>NZ_JALGRK010000001.1:0-262500 GCF_023276655.1 Olsenella intestinalis
TGATGGCGTACTCGCCGACGTCCTCGCCCGCCTGGCGGCTGAGCGCGAAGTCGATCTCGGAGGCGGCGGCGCCCTCGACCTGGGCGGTGAGCGCGGGGTCGGCCTCGCCGAAGGTCTTGGTCTTGTCCTCGGCCTTGATGGTGACGGCCTTCTTGGTGATCTTGAGCCAGCCGTCAGTGTAGGAGTTGGCAGCGTCGGCCGCGTTGAAGTTATAGTCGGGAGCCGCGATCTCGAAGTCATCGAGGGTGAGCCCCATCATATATGTAGCGGCGTTCGTGCCCTTGGCGACGGCCTCCTTGCCCTGCTTGAGGGAGACGCTGACGCCCGAGGGCGCGGTGGTCGTCGAGGGCTGGTCCGCGACCTGATAGGTGACGGTGTAGCCGGAGACCGACTGCTCCTGCGCGTTGTAGGTGACGGTGCTGGTGTTGCCCACGATCCTGACGGTCAGGTTGGCGCGCCAGACGGCGTACAGATCGTCGTAGGGCTGCTTCTCGTCAGCCGCGACCTGCGTGACCACGTGGGTCTCGCCATTCACGGTGGTGGTGTACTTCTCGCCGTCCCAGGAGAGGAAGTCGGCGGTGGCGCCGCCCTTGGTCTTGGTCCAGCCGATGAAGGTGTAGCCCTCGCGGCTCGGGGCGGCGACGATGTCGACGCCCTCGTTGATCTTGACGTCCTGGTCGGAGCGGTACAGGGCGCCCTTGCCGTCGTTCTCGGTACCATAGTTGGCGTACCAGTCGATGTGCGTCGGGGTCCTCTGCTCGACGTCGCCCCAGACCGCCTTCAGGCGGACGGTGTAGGTGTTGAGCGGGTTCTCGGGCGTGCTGCCCTCACGCTCGACCACACGCGCGTCGCTCTGGCTGATCTCGAAGGTCGCGCCAGGCTGGACCGTGGTGGCCGTGTCCTCGTAGGACTGTGTGTCATTGTTCCAGTGCTGGACGACCCAGTGCTTGAAGTACTTGGCGCTCGAGTCGGCAGGCTGGGCCGCCGCGCCCGCGGGCACCATCGCAGAGTCGGCGTAGAAGGAGGTATCAGTGGGCTTGGTGCCCTCCTTGCCGCCCTCGGCGACGTTCTCGTCATAAATGACGTTGATGCCGTCGGCGCCCACCAGGACATGACGCCACTTGGCGTAGACGTCGACGCGCTTGGTGATCCAGAAGCGGTCGCCGCCGTTGAACCCGGTCGCGTCGCTGTTGTACGCGGTGTCGGCATTGACGATGTTGCCCCACTGGTCCATGACGTCGGTGAAGTCGGTCGCCTTGTTGTACGGCGTCGCCATGGCGTCGGTCAGCCTGGTGTCCTCGTTGAACACCCTGGTGCAGGCCGCGTCGGAGTACCAACCAACGAAGTCATAGCCGTCACGAAGCGCCGTGTTGGGCAGAGAGATGGTTCCGCCGTGGCTAATGCGGAAGTTCATGGCCTGGCTATCGGAGCCCCAGTCGAGGCTGGGGTCGCTCTCCTGCGTGCCGGCGTTGGGGTGCAGGAAGACACGGTACTGCACCTGGCGCCACTTGGCGTAGACGGTGATGCCGCCATCGGGCATGGTGGTGAAGTCGTAGGGCTGCCTGCACTCGGGATCGGAGAACCATCCCTCGAACACGAAGCCATCGCGCGTCGGCTGGAAGTAGTCGGCTCCGCCCTTGTTGCGAGACGTGATGTCCGCGCCGTAGGAGATGCCGTCGACCTCGTCGATCTGGCCGAGGTTAACCTCGTCGAGGGTGTTGTTGTTGCCGTCGACGCACAGGCCATCCATGTAGTTGATGGCGAATGCCTGACGCGTGTAGTAGAGACTGAGGGTGCCGCCACTGGCGACGTCGGCCCTTCCGCTGCTGTTGAAGGCGGGGTCGGAGCCGAACTTGTCGTAACCCGTGAGCTCGACGAAGTCCTCGGCCTCGGTGAAGAACGCGTAGTTCGCGGGAATCGTGTTGCCGTACTTGACGAAGCCCTTTCCGTTCCAGGTCCTCTCGGCCGTCTGGCCGGGGAGGGCCTCAACGTAGAACTCCATGTACTTCGTGCCGTGATTTGCCTCGTCACGGACAAACGTGACGTCCTCGGCAGGCATCACGTCGATGTAGACGAGGACCTGCTTGAACGTGCTGCTGCTCTGAGGCTTCCAACGCCAATCCTCTTCAGCACCGTTGTCGGTGATAGGGAAGTTGTCGCCGATGTACTGGCCGTACAGTGCGGTGATGGTCTTGTAGGTCCTGGCCCAGAGACCAGTGCCCTTGAACGTGAGGGTGTACTGGGTGCGATCGTAGTACACGTTCACGACGGAGTTGCCCTCGGTCGCGATTGTGACGTTCTGGTCGAAGTTGTTGAGGTGGAAGCCCGTGTACTGCTTGTTCGTGCCGTTGACGCGAGCGTAGGCGTTATTGCCGTTGCCCTGCCGCGAGACCGTGTTGACGGTGGTGCCGACGCGGCCGGAGAGGTTGATGGCCTCCTCGAAGTCGTAGCCGTCGCCCGCGAGGTTCTGCTTCCAGATGATGACGGTGTACTCAGCGGTCGCGCTAGCCGTCCACTTGGCATAGATGGTAGTGGTCTCGTCGAGGGTGTTCCCGAAGGTGAACTCGTGGCCGGGCGTGCAGGCGGCGTCAGTGTACCAGCCGCCGAAGGTGTAGCCGAAGCGGGTCATCGCGGAGTCGTCGCACGGCTTGGAGGTGGTGTCGCCGGACTTGACGAACTGCGGGGCGTTGTAGGTCGCGCCCTTGCCGTTCTCCTCGAAGACGAGCCAGCGGCCGTAGGGCTCGCAGACGCGGAACTCGACGTCGCCCTTGATGGTGACGGAGTCGCCGTTCTTGTAGAGGTGGCCCTCCTCGTAGCCGACGACGTTGGACTTGCCCTCGGCGACGAGCCAGCCCTCGAAGGCGCGCTCGGAGCTGTCGGGGGTGTAGCCCATGTTGACGGTGTAGGCGGCCTCACCGGTGGCGGAGTTGCCCGGGGCCTCGACGGTCTCGGTGCCCTGGGAGACGCCGGCCTCGTCGACGTAGTTGACCTTGTAGCGAAGCGCGGTCGCCGCATAATAGGTGACCGACTCGTCGGAGGTGATCTGGTCGGCCTTGGCCATGGCGGCCTCGCGAACCTGCTCGATGGTGAGCAGCTGCGTCTCGGCGGTGTAGTTGGGGTCGGTGGTCCAGCCCGTGAAGACCTCGTTGGAGGCGAGGCCCTCGACGCCGGGGTCGTGGATGATCTGGGCGACCTCCTCGGCGGAGTCGTCGGCCTTGACGATCATCGAGGGCGCCTCGGCGGCACCGTTCTCGAACCTGACGGTGAGGCGCGGGGTGACCTGGGTGACGATGGCGTAGACGGAGAAGCTCTTGGCGGCGATCTGGACCTGGTCGTCTGCGGTGACGGAAGACGGGACGACCTCGGCGGCGCCGGTGTCGGCGATGTGGACGACGTCGACCTTGGACTCGGCGTTGGAGCGCGCGTCGCGGATGGAGTCGGCGGCGAGCCTGACGGAGATGTCGCTCTTGGGCTCGACCTCGCCCTCCTGGCCGGTCTTGGGGTCGGTGTAGGTGAAGGAGATGTCGACCGCAGCGATCTCGCTGGCGGAGACGTCCTCGGAGACGGCGTCCGCGACGGTGCCGCGCACGTCCTCGGACGAGACGCCCGTCACCTTGATGCTGACGCCCTCGGGAAGGGCGCCCTCGGGGGCGGAGACGTCGACGGTCACGCCGTTGGCGCGCTGTGTCGGGAACGTGACGGCGGGGTATGCCACGCTCTTCTCGGCTGCGGGAGCAGCGTCCGTGGCAGAGGCCGCGGTCTGGGCGTCCGACTTCGCGGGCTCGGTCACCTTGGTCTGGACGGCCTGGGCGTCTGCTTGGGCGTCTGCCTGGGCGCCGGCCTGGGCATCGGCGGTCGCGACCTCGGTGGCCTTGGTCTCGATGACCTGAGCCGTGGCGGCGGCCGCAGCAGCCTCCTGCTCGGCAGCCGTATTGGTGCCGAGGGCGACGTTTGGCACGAGCCCGCACACGAGGGTCACGGCGCACAGCACTGAGAGGGCCTTGTTTGCCCAGACGCGTGCGCGCCTCTTGGTGGATACGATGGGCTTCTTTGGATCGGTCCCGACCCTGGTCTTGGTCCGCTTCATCGCCAACACCTTCCTAACTCATGCAGGGGCGTCTTCCAAACACCCTGCGACAGAACGACTACCTCACCTGAATTGCCTCCTAGGACACGCATACGTTCGAAAACTAGTCACATTTATTATTGGCTGCTGGAACGACAACATTTCGCCTCGGGAATGACCGTTCGTGCCACGAACATGCCGTTCGTGCCAGAGGAGGCGATTCGCGCCTTTCCGCACATGTAGGGGGTCGCGAGGCACGCTCTTCTCGGGCGCTTGGGGACGCGGCGGAAAGGCGCGCGGGCGCCCAAGCGGCGCGGCGGGGCCCATGTCGCGCGCGGGGGCGCCGTGTGCGACAATCGGTACGCCGAATCAGAAGGAGCACCAGCAGCATGAAGAAGATCCTCATCATCGCGACGGGCGGCACGATCGCCTCGACCCCCGGCGGGGACGGCCTCGCGCCCGGCCTCACCGGCGAGGAGCTCGCCGCCTACGTTCCCGAGCTCGCGGACATCGCCCAGGTCGAAGTCGTGCAGCCCATGAACATCGACAGCACCAACATGCGCCCGGCCGACTGGGTCGCCATATCGCGCACGATCATGGGGGCGTACGAGGACTTTGACGGCTTCGTCGTGCTGCACGGCACCGACACCATGGCCTACACCGCGGCCGCGCTCAGCTACCTCATCCAGGGGAGCCCCAAGCCCATCGTGCTCACCGGCTCGCAGCAGCCCATGGCCAACCCCTTCACCGACGCGCGGCTCAACCTCTACCAGTCGGTGCTGTACGCGACCGACGACCTGTCGCGCGACGTGACCATCGTCTTCGGCGGGCAGGTCATCGTGGGGACGCGCGCCCACAAGCAGCGCACCATGAGCTTCAACGCGTTCAACAGCGTCAACTTCCCGCTGCCGGCCATCATCAGGGCCGGGCGCATCGTGCGTGACGGCGGCGTCGGCATGGCGCTCGGCGACATCTGGCCCGACGGCGCCGGCGACGTCGCGTCCTCGGCGGGCCCGCTCGTCTACGACCGGCTCAACGAGCGCGTCATCGTCCTGCGCCTGACGCCCGGCCTCAGCCCGAGGGTGTTCGACCTTCTCGCCGGCGACTTCGACGCGATCGTGCTCGAGACCTTTGGCATCGGCGGCATCCCCGAGTACGAGCGCGCGTCGTTCGAGCGGGCGATCTTTGACTGGGTCGAGTCCGGGCACACCCTCGCGCTCACGACGCAGGTGTCGGAGGAGGGGCTTGACCTGGGCGTCTACGAGGTCGGGCGCGCCTACGCCGAGAACGCCGACATCCTGAAGGGCGACGACATGACGACCGAGGCGCTGGTCGCCAAGACCATGTGGGCGCTCGGGCAGTCCAAGGACCCCGAGGTCGTGCGCGAGCTCTTCTACCGCACCGTGAACCACGACCGCAACCCGCGCTAGCGGACCGGGCCGCGGCGCCCTCGACTGGTTTTGGGCACACGCGCGCCCGGGGTCGCCCCCTCGCCGAGCCGGGCGCGTATGCGAACACTGTGTTTTCTATGGTACTCGCCGCATTCTTGTGCAATTCTACCGATGGTGCGCACGCGCCGCATCGCGCGCGCGAGGCGCCCGAGCAACACACCACGCAAACAACGCCCGAACACGACCAGAGGGAGAACCCATGTCTGAGGCCATCCGCAAGGTAAACGTCATCGGCCACCTGCACCCCGACACGGACAGCATCTGCTCCGCGATCGCCTACGCCTACCTCAAGAACCAGCTCGGCGACGTCGAGTACGAGCCGCGCCGCGCCGGCGCCATCAACCGCGAGACGGCCTTCGCCCTCAAGCAGTTCGGCTTCGACGAGCCCGAGCTCATCACCTCGGTCGCCCCTCAGATCAAGGACATCGAGATCTTGCCCATCAAGGGCATCGACGCCGAGAAGAGCCTCTTCTCCGCCTGGAACCTCATGCGTGACATGAAGACCGCCACGCTCTGCGTCACCGACGACAACAACGACCTGCTCGGCCTCATCGCGGTCAAGGACATCGCGAACGCCAACATGGACATCTTCGACAACGCGGTGCTCGCCGAGTCGAAGACCGTCTACTCCAACGTCGTCGAGACCCTCCAGGGCGAGATGGTCGCAGGCGACCCCAACGGCTTCATCACCGAGGGCAAGGTCCGCGTAGGCACCACCCCCGAGATGATGGAGGGCAACGTCGAGAAGGGCGACATCGTCCTCGTCACCAACCGCTACGAGACCCAGCGCTTCGCCGTCGAGGCGGGCGCGAGCACGCTCATCATCTGCAACGACGCCGGCGTCTCCAGCATCGTGATCGAGGCCGCCAAGCGCCACGGCTGCACGGTCATCACCACCCCGTACGACACCTACGCCGCCGCGCGCCTCATCTGCATGTCGATCCCCGTGCGCGCCAAGATGCTCCCCGAGGAGTCGATCCTGCGCTTCTCGGTCAACACCTCGATCGACGACGCGCAGAAGGTCATGGCGAGCTCGCAGCACCGCTTCTTCCCCGTGCTCGACGAGGGCGGCCACTACTGCGGCGTCGTCAGCTCCTCCAGCATGATCAACGTCAACAAGAAGCACGTCGTGCTCGTCGACCACAACGAGCGCAGCCAGGCGGTCAGCGGCCTCGAGCGCGCCGAGATCATGGAGATCATCGACCACCACCGCATCGGCTCGATCGAGACGGCCGCGCCCGCGCTCTTCCGCAACATGCCCGTGGGCTGCACCTCCACGATCATCTTCGACATCTTCCAGGAGAACGGCGTCGAGATCCCGGCCAACATCGCCGGCATCATGCTGTCGGCCATCCTCTCCGACACGCTGGCGTTCCGCTCCCCCACCTGCACGCCCAAGGACGAGCACGCCGGCAGGGAGCTCGCCAAGATCTGCGGCGTCGACATCGACGAGTACGCCGACGCCATGTTCGACGCGGGCGCCGACCTCACGGGCCGCACCGCCGAGGACGTCTTCAACTCCGACTTCAAGGTCTTCTCGCGCGGCCACGTCCGCTTCGGCGTCGGCCAGGGCAGCTTCATGACCGAGAACAGCCGCAAGGCCGCCGAGGCCCTCGTCGGCCCCTACCTCAAGGACGCGGCCGCGGCCAACGAGATCCCGATGGTCTTCTACATGTTCACCGACGTGAAGAGCCAGACTACCGAGATGCTCTACTGGGGCGCCGACACCGAGCAGATCGTGGCGCGCACCTTCGACGTCACGCCGAAGGACGGCATCGCCGTGCTGCCTGGCGTCGTCAGCCGCAAGAAGCAGGTCATCCCGCCCCTGATGGCGACCCTGCAGGAGATGGAGACCGAGGACTAGGCTCCGGCGCGTCTCACCCGCGCGCAACAACATGCACCAAGACCGAGGGCGGCTGCCACGTGGCGGCCGCCCTCTTGCGTCCGCCGCATTGTAAGGCGACTGGGATAAAAGCTTTCCGCAAAGGGGCTACACTAGGGGAAACGCCAAGGACGTTGGAGGCCCATGGGCAAGACGCTTACAGATTGGTTCCGGTGGTTCACGCGCAGGGCCCCGACGAGCGAGGCCCGCATGGACGTTGCGAACAGCAACCTGGCCAGCATCAGGCTCATGGGGTCGTTCGTGATCGCGCTCGAGACGATCACCTTGGCCTACGTCCTCCTGGTGCCCGAGGGCCAGATCCAGTCGCGCACCGCGAGCGCGATGAGCGTTGGCCTGATCCTCCTGCTCTGCATCGTCTCCATCGGGATCGCCCACGTGCTGAAGCGTGGCGAGAAGACCAGCGTGCTCGCCGCCGACGCGCTTCTGGTCGCGATCTTCGTGCTTGCGACCGCATGGGGCATCTTCGCGTCATACCGACACTACGTTGTAGGCGAGCAGATCGTCACCTTCTACGTCGTGCAGCTCTGCTTCATCTGCTTCCTGCTCACGAAGCCCCTGCAGTCCGTCATCATGTACGGCGGCGCGTTCGGCACCTTCTACGCGATGTGCGTCGCCTTCGACGGGGCGCCGTCGCTCAACGTCACCAACTACGTCCTGTTCGCGGTCATCGCGATCCTGGGCGCGACCGTGCGCTACCAGACGATGATCGACGTCTTCGCCAGGCGCCGCCAGATCGACGAGCTCAACGAGGAGCTGCGCCACACGTCCACCCACGACGAGCTGACGGGACTGCTCAACCGCATGGCCCTGCGCGACCGCTTCGAGTCCTACCTCGGTCACGACCTGCACGTGCTGATACTCGACGTCGACCACTTCAAGAAGTTCAACGACGCCTTCGGCCACATTGCGGGCGACCGCGTGCTGGTCGCCGTCGCCGACGCCATCACGGACGTCTTCGGCGAGGGATGCGCCTACCGCTTCGGAGGCGACGAGTTTCTCGTCATCCTCGTCGACGAGGCCGACGAGGACGTGAGACGCAAGGTCGAAGAGTGGCAGCGGGAGCTGCTCGGCATCTCGCTCGAGGGCGTGAGCCGCAAGATCGTCTGCAGCGCGGGCATGAGCTGTGGCACGCCCGTCGCCCCTGACGACCTGCGCGACATGATCGAACACGCCGACGCCAAGCTCTACAATGACAAGGCGGCCCACCACGCGCAGGCCACCAGCGAGTGACGCCGGCTGCGGCCGTGCATGGCCGCATCTGCGCGGGGCGCCTGAGGCCGCCCTGCGCCAAGACGCCCGAGTGCCGAGAGAAAGAGAAGGCCCGATGCACATTCCCGAGAACTACCTGAGCCCGTCCACCTGCGGCGTCCTGGGCGTCGCGATGGTCCCCGTGTGGGCGACCGCCGTCCGCCGCGTGCGCGAGACCATGCCGCGCGAGAAGATGCCGCTGCTCGGCATCGCCGCGGCCTTCTGCTTCCTCTCGATGATGTTCAACATCCCCATCCCGGGCGGCACCACCGGCCACGCGGTCTGCGGCACGCTGATCGCGATCCTCTTCGGCCCCTGGGCCGCATGCATCGCGGTGACGATCGCCCTGGTGATCCAGGCCGTCCTCTTCGGCGACGGCGGCGTGCTCGCGCTGGGCGCCAACTGCTTCAACATGGCGTTCGTCCTCCCCATGGTGGGCCACGCCATCTACTCGCTGATCAAGGAGCGCGTCGAGGGCGAGAAGGGCGAGCTTTTGGGCGCCGCCGTCGGCTCCTACGTGGCGATCAACTGTGCCGCGCTGTGTGCCGCGGTCGAGTTCGGCATCCAGCCGCTGCTGTTCACCAACGCCGCGGGCGAGGCGCTGTACTGCCCCTACCCGCTGGCCGTCTCCGTCCCGGCGATGCTCGTGGGGCACCTGACGATCTGGGGCGCGGCCGAGGTGGTCTTCACCTGCGGCATCCTCGCGTTCCTGCACGCCGTCGCACCCGACTTCGGCCTGAGCTCGAGCGCCGCGACCGCGGACGATAAGGCCTCCGCGCGCTCTCGCGGCGCCGTGGTGGCTCTTCTCGTCTGCCTCATCCTGGCGACGCCGCTCGGGCTTCTGGCCACCGGCGACGCGTGGGGCGAGTGGGGCGTCGAGGACCTGGCCGGCCTTGTGGGCTACACGCCCGCCGGCATGGACGGCGCGTGGGAGTGGGGCTCGCTGATGCCCGACTACGCGATCGGCGAGCTGCCCGAGTGGTTCGGCTACATCCTGTGCGCCGTGATCGGCGTGGCGCTGCTGGTCGTGATCTTCAGGCTCGCGGCCGCCGCGATGAGGCCGAGCGTCGACTTTGACCGTGCGCGCGCCTAGCGGACGCGACATATCGGACGAGCGGGGGGCCGCGCGCGAGCCGGGTGCGACCGGTGCGGGCGGCCCCCTTCCCTCGTGGCTCGCGGAGCCGGAGGGCTACGAGCCCGCGCGCGACCGCGACGCGTTCATCGGCAAGAGCATGCTGTCCGTGGCGGGGGTGCTGACGCGGCTGCGCGTGGACGACGGGCGCGAGGCGCCCTTCTCGCCGTCGCCGGCGTTCAAGCTGGTGCTTGGCCTAGCGTGCATCCTCATGACGTCGCTGGCGCAGAACTTCGTCTTCGTGCTGCTGATGCTCGCGCTCGTGCTGGTGCGCGCGTGCGCGCTGCCGTCGTCGGCGCTGCGGCGCGTTGCGGGCGTGTCGGCGGGGGCGGCGGGCGTGTCGCTGCTGGTCATGCTTCCGGCGATCCTTCTGGGGCAGGGTCACGCGCCGCTGCTTCTGGGGACCAAGGTGCTGACAACGACCGCCATCGCGCTCGAGGTGGCGCTCACGACGCCCGCGCACGAGATGATGCGGGCGCTCTCGACCTTCCGCGTGAGCGAGGTGGTCACGCTCACGCTGGGGCTCACGCTCAAGTACATCGTGGTGCTGGGCACGGTGGCGCTCGAGATGCTCGAGGCGCTCAGGCTGCGAAGCGTGGGACGAAACGACGACAAGCGCGCCTCCGTCGGGGGCGTGGGCGGCATGCTGTTCCTCAAGTCGCGCGAGGCGGCCGAGGACGTGGCGGCCGCGATGCGCTGCCGCGGCTTCGACGGGCGCATGGCGGCACCGGCGCGCGGCGGGCTGCGCGCGCAAGACGCGGCGTGGGCGGTGGGGCTGGCTCTTCTCGCCTGCGCCTTTGGCTACCTGCAGTCTCTGGTATAACTGGCGTTGGGCGTCGCAGGATGGTGACGCAGGCGCAGAGGGGATCCCATGGCACACGACGCGACGCATCCGAAGGCGTTCCACCACCCGCACGAGGGGTGCGGGCTGCCGGAGCGCGACCGCGTGCTCATGAGCTTCGACGACTTCTGCTTCGCCTACGAGGAGCGGCCGACGCTGCGCCACGTGAGCCTGGACGTGTATGCGGGCGACTCGGTGGTGCTGATGGGCGACAACGGATCGGGGAAGTCGACGCTGCTCAAGGCCATGAGCGGCCTGGTGTTCGCGCAGCGGGGCAGCTATCGCTTCGACGGCGAGGAGGTCAGCGAGGCCTCGATGCGCGACGCGTCGTTCGCCAAGCGGCTGCACCAGCGCGTTGGGTTCATCTTCCAGGACTCCGACGCGCAGCTGTTCTGCGCGAGCGTCGAGGACGAGATCGCGTTCGGGCCCAGGCAGATGGGGCTAGGCGAGGAGGAGGTGCGCCGCCGCGTGGACGACGTATGCCGGATGATCGGCATCGACGAGCTGCGCGGGCGGGCGCCGTGGGCGCTGTCGGGCGGCGAGAAGAAGAAGGTCGCCATTGGCTGCATCCTGTCGATGAACCCGGACGTGTACTGCTTCGACGAGCCGCTGAACGGGCTGGACGCAAGGACGCGGGCGTGGCTCTTGGGCTTTCTGCACCAGCTCAAGGACGCGGGCAAGACGCTCGTGATCGCGACGCACGACCAGTCGCTCGCCGACGAGGTGGCCGACTACTTCGTCTACATGGGCGACTTCCACGAGTACGGGGACAGGCCGCACGTGCACATCAACCAGTGACGCGGCGCGCGGCGCTCGCGCTGTCGTAGTATGTGGGGTGCGCCGCGGGCGCGCCGCACGCTACCGTTGGAGGTCAGTATGACGCAGGTGAGTGAGCAGGGATCTGCCGAAGGGTCGAGTTTCTTCGCGATCGTGTCAAGGATGCGCTACATCGAGCGCTGGGCGCTCATGCGCAGCACGCGTCCGGAGAACCTCGCGGAGCACTCGCTCGACGTGGCGATCATCGCGCACGCGCTGGCCACGCTGGCAAACGTCCGGCACGGCAGGTCGCTTGACGCCGAGAAGGCGGCCCTCATCGGGCTGTTCCACGACACGTCCGAGATCATCACGGGCGACATGCCGACGCCGGTGAAGTACGCGAACCCGCTGATCCGCGACGCCTACAAGGACGTCGAGGACGGCGCGTGCAGGCAGCTGATCGAGGAGCTGCCCGAGGACCTGCGCGGCGCCTACGAGGGCATCTACTTTGGCTCGGACGACGAGGACGAGGCGTACCTGCGCCGGCTCGTGAAGGCCGCCGACAAGATCTCGGCGCTCATCAAGTGCATCGAGGAGCAGCAGGCGGGAAACGCCGAGTTCGAAACCGCCGCCGTGTCGGTACGCGCCAAGGTCGACGAGATGGCCGCCGAGCTGCCCGAGGTCGCCGACTTCGTGGCGGAGTTCGTGCCGTCGTACGGGAAGACGCTCGACCAGCTGCTGTAGGGCGACGTCTGGGCGGCCGGGAGCCGGTTCATGCGCGGTTTTGCCCTCTTGTGGTAAGTTTCGCGAACTCGATGAGCGATTTATGGCCTCCGTGGCAAACTCTGGCCGCGCCTTTAGGCCCTAGCATGATTTCTATTGCATAGGAACTCGCGAAGGCGCACGTCGGAATGCGAACGTATGCATGCTCGAAGACGTGCGTCGCGCGAGTGGCCGCATCGGCTTGCCACGGAGACCCAAAATCGCGCACGCGAAATCGAAATCTTGCCACGGAGGGCATGTTTTGCGCGTGGCAGGCCGGTCTTGGGCCTCGTGAATGGAAGGACGCCGGCCGCGAACCATCGCAGCCGGCGCCGAGTCGTGCGCTATGGGGCCCGAGCCTACATCTCGGTGACGGTGACCTTCTCGATCAGGGAGTCGACCAGGTCGCGCGGGGCGGCCTGGGTGCCGGACTGCATGACGTTGGCGGCACCGGTGGCCATCGAGAGCTTGACCTTGTCCTCGAGCGACATCCCCTTCTCCTCCGCGAAGGCGAGGGCGGCGACCACGGAGTCGCCAGCGCCCACGGTGGAGCCCACGGGGACCTTGACCGAACCGCCCTTGACGACGCGGTCGGCGCTCACGAACATGGCGCCGGCGCCGCCCATGGAGACGACCACGTTGTCGAGGCCCTGGGCAATGAGCTCGCGTGCGGCCTCGGCGACCTTCTCGTCGGTGTCGAGGGTGCGGCCCAGCATGTTGCCGAGCTCGATCTCGTTGGGCTTGATGAGGAAGGGATTGCCCTTGATGCCGGCCACGAGCTTGTCGCCGTCGGCGTCGAGGAAGACCTTGGCGCCGGCCTCGCGGCAGGCCTTGACCCACTTCTCGTAGGTGTCGTCGGAGGCGCCGCGCGCGATCGAGCCCGCGAGCACGACGATGTCGCCCTCGGAGATCTCGGCCACGAGCTGCGCGAGCATGTCGTCGAGCATCGCATCGGTCACGACGGGACCCGGCTCGTTGATGTCCGTGTGCGTGTCGTCGACGGGGTCGACCACCTTGAGGTTGGTGCGGGTCTCGCCCTCGACCTCGAAGGCGCGGCAGCTGATGCCCATGTCTTCGAGGGAGGCCTTGATGCCGCGGCCGGTGTTGCCGCCGAGCACGGCCCATGCGACGGACTCGCCGCCGAGCTGCTTGATGACCTTCGAGACGTTGATGCCCTTCCCGCCGGGGTCCTGGCGGAGCTCCGTGATCCTGGTCACCGCATCGAGCTTGAAGTTGGGAGCCTGCGCGGTCTTGTCGAGTGCAGGGTTCAGGGTAACGGTGAAGATCATTCGTGCGCACCTTTCGCTCGCGGCGCCGAAGCGCCATGCGGTCATTGGCATACGTAGTCTGCGTCGGCCGGGCCAACGACTTCAGTCTACCAGCATGGAGCCTTGTGGCAGCTTTGCCCACAACAAATGCCCGCGATACTCACGGTTGTATACTGTCGCGTGCTCTGCACCCCGCCCAACTGGGGAAACCGTCCAAGGAGACCACATGCACGCCCTGCACGCACGCCTGCCCAAGAACTTCGTCCTCGAGGAGCGCCTCGAGCGCTACGCCGACTCCATCGAGGCCAGCCCCGAGCGCTGGGCCGGACAGTGGGCCGAGGCCTGCCACCCGCTCGGATCAGAGCGCACGTCCTTCGACGAGGTCCGCCTCGACATGGGCTGCGGCAAGGGCGCCTTCACCGTGGAGGCGGCAGCGGCCGAGAAGAGCGTGCTGTTCGTGGGCATCGACTTCGAGCCCATCTGCATCGCCTATGCCGCGCAGAAGGCCGAGGAGTCGGGGCTCGACAACGTCATCTTCTCCCCCGGCGTGGCGGACAAGGTGACCACCTACTTCGCCGAGGGCGAGCTCTCGCGCATCTACCTCAACTTCCCCACGCCGTTCCCGCGCAAGAAGGAGGCGGCCCAGCGCTTGACGCACCTCGACAACCTCCTGCGCTACCGCAAGATCCTCGCGCCGGGCGCCACCGTGCTGCTCAAGACCGACAGCTATCCGCTGTGGGGCTTCTCACGCACGCAGTTCGAGCTGGCGGGCTACGACATCGTCTGGGAGTCCGACGACGCCCGCGCCGAGCGCCCGGACGACCCCGTGAGCTGGTACGAGGAGCGCCTCTCGGCGCAGGGCGCGACCGTCTACGCGATCGAGGCCACGCCCGCGCGCGAGCCGAAGCGCGCAGCCGACGGCACCGTCGAGCAGACCGCGTCGCTCAGCCTCATCGACTACCTGCCCGAGGACCTCTCGACCATGACCTACGTCCCCCACGGCATGCAGGGCACGGTGACCAACCTCCGCAACCTCGAGCGCAAGGGCATACACAACCGGCACCTCTAGGGAGAGCGCAGGCGCCGACCTTCGGCGAGCGGGCCGAGCGCGCTTTTGGGGCACGACTTGGGTACACTTTTGAACGTGACGCATTGGGAGATAGGAGCAAACGTGAAGAAGTCCACCAAGGCACTGCTTGCCATCACCACCGTCGCCGCAGGCACCGCGGCCGCGTGCGCCTCGCTCGAGACCTGGTCGCGCGCCCGCTTCGGCCGCTCCGGCATCGCGACCGTGGCCGAGGGCGTCCTCCGCCTGTCCGGCCTGCGCTCCAACATGCTCGGCCGCGACCTGGGCCGCTACGACGACTACATCCAGAAGCAACGCGAGAACAACGAGAAGGAATACCACCTTCCCGGCTGGATGGGCATGAAGTCGGTCGTCTTCGAGGAGACGCGCGACGGCATGAAGACCTTCCACGTCGGCACCACCGGCAAGAACGACCGCGCGGTCCTCTACCTGCACGGCGTGGCCCACATCCACCAGATCTCGCCCTTCCACTGGCAGTTCATCGACCGCCTCTGCGAGCTCACCGGCGCAGAGATCGTGGTCCCGATCTACCCGCTCGCCCCCGCACACGACTACGACGAGGCCTATTCTCTTCTCACCGACCTCTACGAGGGCATGTGCGACCGCTACGGGGCCGACTCGATCACCATCATGGGCGACTCCACCGGCGGCGGCCTCGCGGCCGGCCTCGCCGAGACCTTCGACCACTACAACCTCGACCAGCCGGCCAACCTCGTGCTCATCTCGCCGGTCGTCGACCTGTCGATGCGCAACCCCGACGTGCACGACTTCTTCGACCGCGACCCGATGAACGCGCCGTGGGGCCTGGCCCAGGTCGGCGACCTCTGGGCCGACGGCGACGACATCTGCGACCCGCGCCTCTCGCCCATCTACGGCGACGTCAGCGGCCTGCGCAACGTCACGATCTTCGCCGGCACGCGCGAGCTGTTCTACCCCGACTGCGTGAAGTTCGCCGACAAGCTGAAGGACGCCAAGGTCCGCTGCGACCTCGTCGTCGGCCAGGGCATGAACCACGTCTGGCCCCTCTACCCCATCCCCGAGGCAAAGGACGCGATCGAGCAGATCGCGCAGATCGTCTGCGCCGAGCCCCTCGCCTAGCGCACACAACCCAACCTAGCTGCCGAAGGGTGCGTGCCTCAGGGTCCGCACCCTTCGCACTCTCGCATAAACGAAACACGCCCGCCTCGCGGGCAGACGCAGGAGCACACCATGCCAAAGATCACACCGGGAAATCGCCTGTACTTCTACCAGCTGTTCCAGCGCGAGATCGGCTTTGGCAACCAGGTCCGCATCGGGGTCTTCGCCGACGCGCTCGCCGCCGACGACATCGCGCCCGCAGACTGCGGCTGCGAGACCGCCGAGGAGCTGCTCGGCGAGCTCGGCGAGTTCCTCAAGATCACGACCTTCAAGAAGGGCCGCGTCTTCGCGACGCTCCAGCAGACCCCCGAGCTCGACGATATGCTCGCCAAGGCCAAGCAGCCCAGCGACGACAAGGACGTCCGCGCGGGCAAGTCGTGGAAGCGCAAGCGCGCCGGCAAGATCGTGAAGCCCGCCAAGCCCCGCCACAAGAAGCAGAAGGCCGCCGAGAAGAGCGCAGCTCCCGAAGCTGCGACCGAGACCGTGGACGCGACGGAGGCCGTGGCTGAGGCCGAGGTTTCGGCTGCGCCCGAGGTTGCGACCGAGGCTGCGGAGACGGAGGCCGTTGCGGTGGCCGAGGCCGATCCCGAGGCCGAGGCTGAGCCCGAGCCCGAGGCAGAGCCCGAGCCTGCAGCCGAGCCCGAGCCCGCGCCCGCGGCAGAGCCTGAGCCCGCGACTGAGCCCGCGCCCGCGCCCGCCACGGGCATCAACCTCACGATCACCTACGACCCGCGCAAGGACGAGTCCCAGGCGCACCTCTACGTCAGCGAAGACGAACTGCCCGCCAAGGGCTCCTTCTCCTTCGAGACCGAGGGCGCGGCAGATGTCGAGGAGGAAGACGAGGACGAGCCCTCGCTCCTCTCGACCATCGGGATTCCCGAGTCGCCCGAGGCCCAGATCGCCGACCAGGGCGGCCTGCCCAAGACCATCTCGGCGGACGTGAGCTGCAAGGACGCCATGCTCGGCCTGCTCTACCAGGTGCTTCCGCCCGACGTCGACCCCATGGCGGCGCTCGACGAGGGGTGGCTCGTGGCGCGCTCGACGTCGCGGATCGCGGGCACGCGCGCGAGCGTGACGTTCCCGCTGCGCTACGTGAGCGCGGACGGCACGCCCGTCGAGGTCACGATCGCGCACGTCGCGCGCACCGCAAGCGGCAAGCACTGGGAGCTCGCCTCGATCTGCGGCATGCGCGAGGGCGAGGGCGGCGACTGGGTCGACCCGGCCGAGGCGCCGTGGGCCCGCGTGGGCGCAGGCGTGCTCGTGAGCCAGCGCGGGCAGGCGGCCGACCCCGAGCGCGAGCTTGCGCGTACCGTGCACCTGGGCAGCTGGGAGACCGCGCTCGCGGCGCTCGCCGACGTGAGCGCGCCCGAGCCGTGGGCGCTGCCGGGCACGGCGGACGAGGCGGATGCGACCGGCACCGACGCGCACGGCCTGCTGCGCGCGTACCTCGCCTCGACCTTCCGCCGCGTGATCGACCAGGACAGGCTCGTGCTCGCGCAGGACGGCACGCTCGCGGCCTTCGATACCGGCCTCTTCGCACCGCGCGGCGAGCGCGTGCTGGCGCTGCTCTCGGCGACCGACGGCGAGACCCCCTGGCGCCTCGAGGGCTTTCTCGCCGAGGGCGCCGGCATGCTGGGCGCGGGCGTTGCCGAGCGCTTCGCCACGCAGCCCGCGCGCGCGACCTTTGCCGACGACGCGCGCCTGGCCGCCTTCGCGCCGGCCGGGCAGGTGGACGCAGACGCGCGCAGGCTCGCGCGCCAGTGCGTCCGCGATGCCGCCGCCGAGAGGAGCGAGGCGTCCCTGCCCGCGCTCGCTCGGGACGCAGAGGCGCTCGCGGCCGCGATCGAGCGGGCCACCCGCCGCGCGCGGGCAGACGTGCGCCTGGCGGCGCCGGCCTTCGACGGCGCCTCGGGAATGGTCCACCTGCTGCTGCCGCTCTGCGAGGAGGGCTCGGTGCGCGCCGAGGCCGCGCTCGTGCTCGAGCTCGACGACGAGGAGCGTGCCAACGACGTGCTGGCCTGGCCCCAGGCACGCTACCGGGCGGTGGCGCTCGCTCCTCTCGCCCGCGCACGGGTCTGCGCGCGCGTGGTCTCGAGCGAGCTGCCGCGCTGGCTCGCGCCGCGCGAGGCGACGGTGGCGGCGACGGCAGCGGCGACGGCGGAAAGGGACTAGCGTCGCGCATCGTCGCGACTGACGGTCGGAGATGCCGGGCGACCGGCGGAGAGGGAGGTTGCATGGCCGGAGAGGGCAAGGGCGCGCCGCGCGTGCTCATCATAAACGGCAGCCCGCACAGGGCGGGGTGCACCGCGACGGCGCTGGCGGAGGTCGCCCGTGAGCTCGAGCGCGCGGGCGTCGCGTGCGAGACCGTGTGGGTCGGCAACGCCGTGAAGGGCGGGTGCATGGGCTGCGGCTTCTGCGCGAAGAACGGCCGCTGCGTGCAGAACGACATCGTGAACGACCTGCTGGAGAAGTTCGAGGCGGCCGACGGCCTGGTCGTGGGCACGGCCGTGCACTACGCGTCGGCGACCGGCTCGATCACGAGCGTGCTCGACCGGCTGTTCTACGCGTCGAGCTTCGACAAGCGCTTCAAGTGCGGCGCGGCCGTGGTCAGCTGCAGGCGCGGCGGTGCGTCGGCGACGTTTGACCAGCTCAACAAGTACTTTACGATCTCGCAGATGCCCGTGGTCTCGAGCCGCTACTGGAACAGCGTGCACGGGCACGCGCCCGAGGACGTCCGTCGCGACGTGGAGGGCATGCAGACCATGCGCATGCTCGGGCGCAACATGGCGTTCATGGTGAAGGCGATCGCCCTGGGCAAGGAGCAGCTGGGCCTGCCCGAGGTCGAGCCGATGGAGTGGACGAGCTTCATGGACGAGCACCCGCGCGACTGACGGACGTCGCCTCGCGGCAACGTTTAGATTCGAATACAAGATGCACCTAACGAGTGTGGCCGAGATCTTCTCGGCTACACTCTTTTTCGTGCGCGGACGCGCGGGATGCGTGGTCGGCGCACGAAGACTGGTTGGCACGGGGTGGCCGCAGGCGCCCCTTGGGGCTTCGGAGGCTCTATGGCTAAGATCGAGATGAAGACCGCGCTCGTCGAGATGGACGGCGACGAGATGACCCGCATCATCTGGCAGATGATCAAGGACGAGCTGATCTGCCCGTACGTGGAGCTGAAGAGCGAGTACTTCGACCTGGGGCTCGAGATGCGCAACGCGACCGACGACCAGGTGACGATCGACTCGGCGGAGGCGACCAAGCGCCTGGGCGTCGCCGTGAAGTGCGCGACCATCACGCCGAACGCGGCGCGCATGGAGGAGTACGACCTCAAGCAGATGTGGAAGAGCCCCAACGGCACGATCCGCGCGCTGCTCGACGGCACCGTGTTCCGCGCGCCGATCGTGGTCAAGGGGATCGACCCGGTGGTGCGCACGTGGAAGAAGCCGATCACCATCGCGCGTCACGCGTACGGCGACGTGTACAAGAACACCGAGATCCGCGTGCCGGGCGCGGGCACGGCGGAGCTCGTCTTCACCGCGGCCGACGGCACCGTAACGCGCGAGAAGATCCACGAGTTCGAGGGCGCGGGCGTGATCCAGGGCACGCACAACCTCGACGCCTCGATCGAGAGCTTCGCGCGCAGCTGCTTCGAGTACGCGCTCGCCACGGGGCAGGACCTGTGGTTCGCGACGAAGGACACCATCTCGAAGACCTACGACCACCGCTTCAAGGACGTGTTCGCCGAGGTGTTCGAGGCAGACTACCGCACGCGCTTCGAGGCGGCCGGCATCGAGTACTTCTACACGCTGATCGACGACGCCGTGGCGCGCGTCATGAAGTCGGAGGGCGGCTTCATCTGGGCGTGCAAGAACTACGACGGCGACGTCATGAGCGACATGCTGTCGTCTGCGTTCGGCTCGCTCGCGATGATGACGTCGGTGCTCGTCTCGCCGCACGGCTACTTCGAGTACGAGGCCGCGCACGGCACCGTGCAGCGCCACTACTACAAGCACCTCAAGGGCGAGCCGACGTCGACCAACTCGGTGGCGACGATCTTCGCGTGGACCGGCGCCCTGCGCAAGCGCGGCGAGCTGGACGCCACGCCGGAGCTCGTGGAGTTCGCAGACCGCCTGGAGCGCGCGACCATCCAGACGATCGAGGCCGGCAAGATGACCGGCGACCTCGCGCGCATCACGTCGCTTGAGGACGTGACCACGCTCGGCACGCGCGAGTTCATCCTCGCGGTGCGCGAGACCCTCGACGCGCTGGCCTAGCGCAGGCATAGGCGCGAGCACGGGCGCGGGCAGCCGAGAAGAGCCTGCCCCCGCACTCGACAGACAGCACCAAACGAACGACGCCGGTCGCAGGAAGCCCTGCGGCCGGCGTCTTCATGTCAGGTGGACCTGGTCGGGTGCTCGCTACTCGCGACCGTCCCAGCAGTAGGTGCAGACCTTCTCGCGCGGGAGGCCGATGGCCTCGAGCAGGCCGTCCAGGCTCTGGAACGACAGCGAGTCGAAGCCCATCTCCTCGCAGATCGACTTGAGCAGGCACTTGCCGCGCTTGGTCTTGCCGTCCGCGTACTCGGCGATGTGCTCTTCTCCGCCCTCAGGCTCGAGCTCCTTGATCTTGCGGCGGGCGATGAGCTCGTACTCGGAGTTGCTGCGCGAGAACGAGAGGTACTTGCAGCCGTACATGATCGGCGGGCAGGCCGAGCGCATGTGGACTTCCTTGGCGCCGGTGTTGTAGAGGAAGTCGACGGTCTCGCGCAGCTGCGTGCCGCGGACGATCGAGTCGTCGACGAGCAGGAGCTTCTTGCCGTCGATCAGCTCGGAGACCGGGATCTGCTTCATCTTGGCGACGCGGTTGCGGATCTCCTGGTTGGTCGGCATGAACGAGCGCGGCCACGTGGGGGTGTACTTCACGAACGGGCGCGCGAAGGTCTTGCCGGACTCCATGGCGTAGCCGATGCCGTGGGGAAGGCCGGAGTCGGGCACGCCGGCGACGTAGTCCACGTCGGGCAGGGTGCCGGCCTCGCGCTCGTCGCGCGCCATGATGCGGCCGTTGGCGTAGCGCATGGTCTCGACGTTCTGGCCCTCGTAGACGGAGTTGGGGTAGCCGTAGTAGACCCAGAGGAACGAGCAGATGCGCATCTCGTCGACGGGCTCGGAGAGAACCTCGTAGCCGTCGGCGCGCACCCGCACGATCTCGGCGGAGCCAAGCTCGTGCTCGGAGGCGTAGCCCAGCTTCTCGTAGGCGAACGACTCGAACGACACGCAGTAGCCGTCGTCGTCGCGGCCGATGAGGACCGGCAGGCGGCCCATCTTGTCGCGCGCGGCCACGAGCTCGCCGGACTCGAGCATGATGAGCAGCGTGAGCGAGCCCTCGATCTGGCCCTGCGCGTACTTGATGCCCTCGACGAGGTCGTCCTGCGTGTTGATCATGGTCGCGACGAGCTCGGTCGCGTTCACGTCGCCGTTGCTGAGCGACATGAACTGCGCGCCGCGCTCCTCCATCTTCTCGACGAGGTCGGCCTGGTTGGTGATGTTGCCCACCGTCGAGATCGCGTACACGCCGAGCTTCGAGCGCACCAGAAGCGGCTGCGGGTCGGAGTCGGAGATGCAGCCCATGGCGCACATGCCCTCGAACTCGGGCAGGTCGTGGTCGAACCGGGTGCGGAACGGCGTGTTCTCGATCGAGTGGATCTCCTTCTTGAACCCGCCATCCGGCAGGCACGAGACCATGCCCGCGCGACGCGTGCCTAGGTGTGAGTGATAGTCGACGCCAAAGAAGACGTCCAGCACCACGTCACGGTGAGACACCGCACCAAAGAAAGCACCCATGAGACCTCCGCCCAGACAGTGTTCGGCCGCCCGCGGGGCGACCCGCTACGCACATGAGTATACGGGGCGCGCACGCCATCCCCCGACGATTGCCCCATCGCGATTCCGAATCGCAATAATCAGGAGCCCTGCCGAGAAGAGCCTACGTCCGGGCTGGTAGGCCACGCTCTTCTCGCCCGCGCGAACGCGGCGGCGACGTGGCGTGCGGAAGCCGGGTCGCGCCGCGGCTACTCGTGCAGCTCGAGCGGGAGCCCGTCGGGGTCGGAGAAGAACGTCATTCGCTCGCCGGTGAAGTCGTCGGTGCGCACCGGCTCGCACTCGATGCCGCGCTCGGCGAGCTGGGCCACGGCCGCCTCGATGTCGCTCACGCGAAACGCGAGGTGGCGCAGGCCGCACGCCTCGGGGTACGACGGCCGCGCGGGCGGATTCTCCGGCGCGAAGATCTCGAGCTCGGTCGTGGGGTTCACGCGCAGGTCGAGCTTCCAGTCGCGCTTCTCGGGCCGCCAGTTCTCGCGCACGACCTCAAAGCCCAGGCGCTCCACGTAGAACTCGCGCGAGACCTCGTAGTCGGACACGATGATCGCAACGTGATGAATCGCCGAGAAGTTCATGCGTCCCTCCTGTCTGCAGGCCTGCCCCGGCGCGCAGTCATGCGCAGCAAGGCGGCCGACGTCTCTGTCCCCTGCATGATAGCGTCCCCGCACCGCGGTCGCACGGGTGGACTCGGCCGTGCCTCGACGGTGACCCGGCCAAGCCCTCCCATACCGCTTAGCGACTAAAAATCGCCATTTTTGGCGAAAGTTAGGCCTAATTTTCGCCAATTTTGGCGATAATAGGTCGCAAACAGCAAGGAGGAGGTTGTCCATGCAGAGAGCCCTCATGAAAAAGCTCGTCGAGTGGAAAGACGCCCCACGTCGTAAACCGCTCATCCTCAACGGCGCACGCCAGGTCGGAAAGACCTGGCTGCTCAAGGAATTCGGCCGAACGCACTTCGAAAGCGTCGCCTACGTCAACCTCGACGACAGCCCGACGATGAGGGAGCAATTCGAGCTCGGTTACGACATCGACAGGATTGTCTCCGCCATCCAGTTCGAGACTGGCCAAATCGTCAGCGAGGGAAGCACGCTCGTCATCCTCGACGAGATACAGGAGTGCCCCAAGGCTCTTACCTCACTCAAATACTTCTGCGAAAAACGTCCGGGCCTTGCCGTTGCCGCAGCGGGATCGCTTCTCGGCATAACGGTGCACGAAGGAACAGGCTACCCCGTCGGTAAGGTGAACACGCTCGACCTATACCCCCTGAGCTTTCGTGAATTTCTTTCCGCATCAGGCAACGTCAGCCTCGTAGACCTGCTCGACAGCAACGACGCCGCCCTCATAAGTTCCTTCTCGTCCAAATTCATACCGCTGCTGCGCCAGTACTATTACGTCGGCGGGATGCCCGAGGCAGTCATGGCCTTCCTGGAGCGCGGACTCCTCGAGGACGCCCGTGCGGTACAGCGCCAGATTATTCTTGACTACGAGTTCGACATCTCCAAACACCTTTCTAGGACAGAGACCGAATACACGATCGCCGCATGGAACTCCGTGCCGTCTCACCTCGGGAGAGAAAACAAACGATTTGTGTTCGGCCACATCGCCGAGGGCGCCCGCGCAAGGGACTTCAGATCAGGCATCACCTGGCTGACGCAAGCAGGAATCGCACTCAGGGTCCCCAGGATCTCCAAGCCGGACATCCCACTTCGCTCATACGAAGACCCCTCGATCTTCAAGTTATTCCTCGCCGACATCGGCCTGCTGGGTGCCATGGTTCAGCTCGACAAGAACGCCGTCATCTCGGGCAGCGACATCTTCGAAGAGTTCAAGGGTGCGCTTACCGAGCAGTATGTCTGTCAGCAGCTCGTATCAGAGAACGCTCTCTCTCCCTACTATTGGTCAGCCAAAAGCTCGACGGGAGAGATCGACTTCCTCGTCCAGAGCGGCACCGACGTCTTCGCTATCGAAGTAAAGGCAGACGAGAACCTCCGCGCCAAGAGTCTGCGTTCCTTCAAGAAGGCACACCCCGAGACAAAGGCCCTACGCTTCAGTCTCTCAGGCTACCGAGAGCAGGACTGGATGAGGAACGTGCCGCTCTATGCAATCTCATGCAAGGGCCTTTGGTCATAGGGCTACTCCCCGATTACGCAGCCGCCTCGGACCCAACCCATCAAACATGCACTTTACGTGCACGCACGGGCTCGGCAGGCATCAGTTCGCGCCCTGCGGGTAGACTATCTCACACAAAACAATTGCAGGCGATATATCTCTGCCCAATACAATTTGCGGCCACCGGCCGCAGGAACAGAAGGTACGCATGACGCCCAGCACCACCACGGCCCCCGACGCCATCCCGGAGGACTTCAACCCCCTCTGCCTCGACAACCAGCTCTGCTTCCCGCTCTACGCGGCGTCCAAGGAGCTCACCCGCAGGTACAAGCCGTTCCTCGATCCGCTCGGCCTCACCTACACCCAGTACGTCACCATGATGGCCCTCTGGGAGCGCGACGGCGTGACCGTCGGCGAGCTCGGCGATCGCCTCTACCTCGACTCGGCGACCCTCACGCCGCTGCTCAAGCGCCTCGAGTCGCACGGCTACCTCAGCCGCACGCGCTCCCCCAAGGACGAGCGCGTCGTCATCATCACCCTCACCGAGAAGGGCCGCGACCTTCGCCGCCAGGCGCTCGACGTGCCCAGCTGCATCGCGGGCCGCGTCGGCCTCGAGCCGGCAAAGCTCGTTGAGCTCAAGGGCCTGCTCGAGGACCTGCTCGCCGCGTTCAAGGAGGCCTAGCGTGACCCACGCAACCCCCGACGCCGCCCCCTCCCCCGCCGACCAGGCCGCACGCGAGCCGCGCCCCGCCCGCCGCCCCATCGCCGCCGACGCCACACCCGAGCAGCTCATCTCCCGCCACGCCGCTGACATCCTCGCGTCGCCCGGCATGCGCGTCGAGGCGACCTGCATCCAGCACGGCGACACCTCGGTCCTCGCCCACTCCGCCGCCGTCAGCGCCTGGTGCGTCGTCATCGCGCGCACCCTGCGCGTCCCGGTCGACGAGCGCGCCCTCGTCCGCGGCTCGCTCCTCCACGACTACTTCCTCTACGACTGGCACGTCGACGACCCCAGCCACCGCCTCCACGGCTTCACGCACCCCGGCGTCGCCTGCGCCAACGCCGAGCGCGACTTCGGCCTCACGCCGACCGAGCGCTCCATGGTCCGCCACCACATGTTCCCGCTCACGCCCACGCCGCCCACCTGCCGCGAAGGCGCCATCCTCTGCCTCGCCGACAAGATCGTGGCCACGCGCGAGACCCTCCACGGCTTCTCCCTCCGCCTTCACAAGGCGCGGGCGAGAAGAGCACGCTCCAACTAGAAAGGACCGCCATGTCCCAGAGATCCACAGCGCCCCTCAAGCGCTCCACCGTCAAGCGCACCCTCCAGCGCTTCTGGGCCGTCACGAGGATGCAGCCCGGCATCACCGCGCTCTCCGTCATCACGAGCGCCGGCTACACGGCCCTTCTCACCTACGCAAACACCTACGTCATGGGTCTCATCGTGGACCGCGTCCAGGCGGGACCGGTCGCGCCCGACCAGGTCGCCGCCGTCTTCGGCCCCTACGTGCTCGCGCTGCTGCTCGTCAACGCCGTGGGCCAGGCCTTCTCCAAGCTGCAGGACTACACCGTCTACAAGCTCGAGATGAACGGCAACTACCACCTCGCGCGCCTGTGCTTCGACACCCTCTCCAACCAGTCCATGACCTTCCACACGAGCCGCTTTGGGGGCTCGCTCGTCTCGCAGACGAGCCGCTTCATGGGCGGCTACACGGCACTGGTCGACGTCGTGGTCTACTCGCTGATCCCCACCGTCGCCGCCGTCGTCTGCACGCTCGTGACCCTCGTGCCGGTGGCGCCCCTCTTCGTGCTCATCCTCTTCGTGCTGCTCACGGTCTACGTCGCGGCCGCCTACTTCATGTACAACAAGATCCTGCCGCTCACGGCCGCCACGGCCAAAGCGCAGAACAAGCTCTCCGGCGTGCTCTCCGACGCCGTGACCAACATCCTCGCCGTCAAGACCTACGGCCGCGAGGACTTTGAGCGCGGCTTCTTCGACGCCGCCAACACCGAGGCGATGGAGACCGAGCGCGTCTCCATGAACGCCATGATGCGCCGCGGCGCCATGACCTCGACGCTCATCACCGTCATCATGTTCGTCACGTCGATCTTCGTGGCCGGCGGCAACGCCTGGTTCGGTATCAGCGCAGGCACCCTCGTGATGATGTTCACCTACACCTACCAGCTCACCATGCGCTTCAACTACTTCAACTCCATGCTCGCGCGCATGAACCGCGCCGTGGGCGACGCCGCCGAGATGACCCGCATCCTCGACGAGCCGCGCCTCGTGGAGGACGCCCCCGACGCCGCCGAGCTCGCCGTCAGCGAGGGCGCCATCGACTTCGAGCACCTCTCCTTCCGCTACCTCGACGCCGCCGAGGGCGACTACGTCTTCTCCGACCTCGACCTCCACGTGCCGGCCGGCCAGCGCATCGGCCTCGTCGGCCGCTCGGGCTCGGGCAAGACCACCCTCACCAAGCTGCTGCTTCGCCTCTCCGACGTGCAGGAGGGCCGCGTACTCGTCGACGGGCAGGACATCAGCCGCTGCACCCAGCAGTCGCTGCGCCGCCAGATCGCCTACGTCCCGCAGGAGGCTCTTCTCTTCCACCGCTCCATCGGCGAGAACATCGCCTACGGCAAGCCCGACGCGACCGTGGAGGAGATCCGCGACGCGGCGGCGCAGGCCAACGCCCTCGAGTTCATCGACCGCCTGCCCAACGGGCTCGAGACCATGGTCGGCGAGAGGGGCGTCAAGCTCTCGGGCGGACAGCGGCAGCGCATCGCGATCGCCCGCGCGATCCTGGCCGACGCGCCGATCCTCGTGCTCGACGAGGCCACGAGCGCCCTCGACAGCGAGAGCGAGGCCGCGGTCCAGGGCGCGCTCGAGAACCTCATGCGCGGGCGCACCGCGATCGTGGTCGCGCACCGCCTCTCGACCGTCGCGTCGCTCGACCGCATCGTCGTGCTCGACGGCGGCGAGATCGTGGAGGACGGCACGCACGCCGAGCTCAGCCAGGCCGGCGGCGTCTACGAGGGACTCTGGGACCGCCAGAGCGGCGCGTTCCTTGAGGGGGAGTAGGCTCGCGCGTCAGCCACCGCCAAGCGCAGATGGGCCACCGCAAGCTTTTGAAAAAACACTTGCGAAGCAGTCCGGCGGTCGTGAAGAGTTGCATCCATGGCGCATTGCACCTCTTGAAAATGGCACCGTATCCGTACCGATAAGACCGTGACCCCCGCCAGTTGCCATTCGCGCCGCTCGATGCGGCGACCGTCGCGATCGCAACGGCACGTCTCGCACATCGCCATCCACATGCGAGCGGCGTACCGTTTCCACCGCTTAACGAGGCGGAAGGTCCAGCCCTGTCTCACCATATACAATAGTGCAGAGTCCGAAATCCCCTCGAGCAAGGAGCGACCATGCCCAACGTATCGCGCCGCTCGTTCGTGGAGCTTGCCGCCGGAATGATCACCAGCCTGCCCGTGCTCGCCGGGGGCCGCATCCTCGCGCCGCGTCCGGCCTACGCCGAGGACGACTACACCCTTGCCGACCAGATAGCGGGCAGGGAGTCCAAGTACGTGGTCATCGACGTCGTGGAGCCGTGGCAGGTGGGCTTCATGGTGGTGGACATCACCAAGGGCGTCCAGGAGGACGGCGGCCTCATGAGCTACCCACCGGTCTCCGGCGCCGAAGTCACCGTGACCTCGCGCTTCAACGGCAAGGTGGCCAAGGGCACCACCAACGCGAGCGGCATCGCCAACATCGACGTCCGCGAGCTCGCGGTGCACGAGGACGGCGAGGACGTAAACCGCCTCACGTCGTACGCCTTCAACGGCAGCGTCACCATCGAGCGAGGGCCCCAAGCGTCATCCACCGTCCCCGACCTCGGCTACCGCAAGTTCGAGACCGCGCTTCTGGCGATAGAGGGCGGCACCGGCATGCAGGTGCCCGCCCATCCCGCCGACGAGCTTGGCACGCCCTACCCCCGGCTCGTCTCCTTCGACGAGTGGGACGCCCTCTACTGGCGAAATGAGTTCCTCGTAACGCCCCAGAACTCGGACAAGCACACCATCAGGGCCGAGATATGGAACCTCCCCAGCGACGAAGGCACCACGGTCGAGCTGTGGGTGGACGGCGAGGGCAAGCCCCGTGCGAGCGTAACGGCGACCATGGGCAAGCTCGAGAAGATCGGAACGAGGGCCAAGAGGCACTCCGTTCCCGGTGAGTTCGCGCCCGACGGCTACGAGGACGTCTACGGCGCCCCGGCCACCGCCGCCTTCGAGGCACACTTCCTCAAGGAGGGCGACACGGAGCAGATTCCCGTGGGAGCACGGCTCAAGATCGTTGCACGGCAGGGCAGCGCCACCTACACCATTCCGCTCGCCATCGAGTTCGCGGAGGGAATCGTCGACGAGCCGGCGGGCAAGGACGGCCAGACGCTTGGCCTCATCAACACCACCAAGGGCGGAGCCACGGGCGTAGGCGCCACGTGGTCGAGCAACGTGCCCATCATCGGCGGCGGGGAACTCAAGTTCTGGGCTCCCGAGCTGCCCATCAACGTGTACGTGAACCCCTTTGGCCTGGCACAGCTGACCCTCACCATCCCCATCTGGGGCTACCGCAACGACAAGGGCGACGACGAGCCAAGCGGCTGGGGGCGCTACCCGCGCAAGACGGTCGAGGAGCAGTGGAACAAGAAGGTCAATACGCTCAAGAAGATGCAGGACAAGACCGCCGCCCTCGTCTCCAAGCCGGGGGCGGTGCAGCAGATCGACCTCTTCAAGTCCTTCTCCGTCGACATCAACTTCCACCTGCTCGCCCTCGCGCAGTGGAACGCGGGCAAGGGCCTCTTCCAGGGCGAGGTCGCGGGCCAGATCCTCGCGGCCATGAACTTCACCATCACCGAGAACTTCTTTGCCGGCCCCATACCCGTGCTCATCACGTTCTCGCTCGACGCAAGCCTCGTCTTCGCGCTGTCCGCGGCGGCCTACGCCACGAAGGAGAGGGACGACGAGAAGATGATCGACGCCATCTGCGACTTCGGTCGCTGGCGGTTCGACTACGAGAACACCGGGTTCACCATGACCCTCAACATCACGCCGGCACTCTCGGTGGGCGTGGGCATCCGCGGCATCGCCTCCATCTCGGTCAAGGGCGCCATCACCCTCACGCTCTTCTTCGGCGTGCCCATGGGCACCCAGCCCAAGGAGCTGCCGAGCCCTCATTTCTCGGCCGGCTGGTCTGCGCAGATATCGCTCGTCATCGAGCTGTTCCTGTTCACCCAGAGCTTCTCGCTCTACTCAAAGCCCTTCGCGAACTTCTACGACAACTGGAACGGTAAGAACCTCGCGTCGCAGGCAGAGGAGGCAGCGCTGGGCGCCATGGCCAACAAGTCGCTCGACGAGCTGCTCGACGAGCTGACGCCCATCAACGACGCGATGCTCGAGCAGACGAGCGAGGCGATCTTGGCGTCGGGCGTGCACACCCAGGCGGCGGACGAGGCGGAGGCCGTCTGCATCGACTGGGACGAGCTGGCCAGGGAGGAGGTCGTGGAGCTCGAGGACGGCACGACCATGACCCTCGTGACGTACGAGCTGGGAGGCACCACGACGCAGGAGGTCGCAGGAGGGGGCACCCACCCGGCGACTCCAGACCAAGGCGACGCCTTGGAGACGCAGGCTGAGGCCGGAGCGCCCCTTGACGTCAGCTGGCTGCAGACCGCCGCAGACGATTCCCTGCCCAGCCCGGGCGTTGCGTCCCTGGGCGCACAGGGCGGTGTGCGCCCCTCGTCCGACGTGCGCCTCTTCGGGTCCGACGGACAGCACGTCCTGAGCGCCGCGCACGCGCAGGTGCTCGACATAGGTGCCCCCATCGGCAAGACGCGGGAGCACGGGGTCTGGTGCTTCCGCGTCGCCTCGGTGGAGGTGGACGGCCGACCGCGCACGCGCATAGTCGCGAACTGCATAGACGGCGACCCGAATGGCGCGACCAGGGTCATAGAGTTCGACACCTTGGTGAGTGGGATGCCCCACGGCGACCTCTATGACTACGACTTCGACGTCATGGTCAGGCAGGAGCATTACGGCCACGGCGAGAACAGGAGCGCCGTGTGCCTCGTCATCCTTTCCGGCAGGAGGGACAACGGCGGCAACGTGAAGCTTGCGAGCGCGTCGACGGAACTCGTCATCACCCACCTGTGCCTGTCCTCCGCGGACTTCGTGGGCACCTCCGAGGTGCTGAAGGCGGGCGGCCTCGGCTGCTTCTCGATGAAGGCGAGCGACATCGCCAACGTGGAACCGAGCAAGCTCCACTGCATCTCCAACCTGAAAATCGCAAACTGCCCGAAGCAGGACTACGCATATGACCTCACGGCCATACTCTTTCTCGACCGCTTCGCGGACACGGCGGAGGAGGTGCTTGGCGAAAAGGCACACGTGCGCGTCGGGGCGCTCATAGTGAGGCGCATGTACGGCGAGGGGCAGCCGGACGCCTACACGATAGAGAAGTACCCGGCAGACTGGTGGCACGCGAGCGTGGGAGACATAGACCCCACGGTCTACGAGGCGGAGTTCTGCCCGGGATCGTATGTGGCCAGTCCGCTCTTTGGCGTTCCCTGGTACCTCATGCTACGCGGGGCGAAGAGGGTACACTACGTCAGGACCGTGCTCTCGAACTACAACCCAACGGGCTCATACGTGTTCATGAGGCCCGTGGGGTGCGGGGACTACGACCCCAGCATTCGCCTGGTGTGGTGCCCGGCCGTAGACGGATTCCTCACGTCGTACCCCACCGACCCCGCACAGCTCGAGCTCCCCCAAGGCAAGCGGGACTATTCCAAATGGACGCTGCACAAGGCCACCTGGTCAAACGACGCCGCGCCCAAGCTGCGGGTCGAGCCCATCGGACCCACAGGCTTCAACGTGGTGAACTTCGCCGTGCGAGGCAGCTTCATCTTCTGGCCCCAGGCACGTGACACCGACGACGACCGCGTATGGCGCGTCGACGGCGGGGAGGACGTGCGGGAGCGCGATGCGGTCTATCAGATCATGGCCTGCCGCATACGCGGCGGGCGCTTCTCCGACCCCTTCGTCGTGGCGGACCTGCCCAACGACACCGACATGCTCTCCGTCGTGAGCGCTAACAGCACTGCAGTGATGGAGGCACTGCGCACCGTGCACGTGGACACGGGCGAGCGCAATGCCCAGGGCGCTCCCCTCTACCACGCGGCAGACATCTACTACACCGCGGTGCCCGCCGTGCGGTGCGTCACGGCCACGGCCTGCGAGGCGCCCTACCCCTTCGTGAACCCGGGAGGCAGGATCGACTTCCACGTCGCGGTGAGAAACGACGGCAACACATACCTCTCCGGCTGCACGCTCGAGCTCTGCGCGCTGGACGAGAAGACGAACACCTACGAGCGCGTGGAGGGTGCGCGGGCGGTGGTCGCCTTCGGAAAGGACACGATCCAGGAGTCCACCTACAACAGAGGCGACGGCTCCGGCGGCCTGAGCGGCATCGAGGAGGACTATGCGCTCGCGCCCGGCAAGACGAGCGTGTACGCCGTGACGGTGAGCGTGCCCAAGGACTGGCCCAGCGGAGACAAGAAGGTGCTCTTCGTGGCACGAGACGGGCAGGTGGTGAGCGACCTCTACGCCCAGGCAGAGGGCGACGAGCTCGATGCCGAGGCCGTTGAGTTCCACATCGAACCGGGCGAGTACAAGGTGGTGCAGGTACGCACCCAGGCCGACCAGGACCCGGACCAGCGCCACATGGACACCATAGGCGTGGACCCGGACGTTGCGGGCGGCGAGCCCTTCCAGCCGGCACCCGTGACGATAGGTGAACCCGGCGAGCCGCCTCTCTCTTCGAGGCGCTCCGCCCTTCCCGACACGGGAGACGAGGCCGCACCCGGTGGACTTGGCCTCGCCGGTGCCGGCCTCGCCGCGCTCGGCGCTGCCGTGGCCACCTACGAGCGCCGACGCGCCGAGAACGAGAAACAGGGCTGACGACGGCCGGCGGTGGGCGACCGCCGCGCCTCAGAAGCGATGGGGGAGCGCTCGCTCGTCACCCCTTGTTGCCGAGGGTGAAGAGCGCCCGGTCACGGTTGCTGGGGAAATCCGAGAGCCCCACGTCCTCGTTGAGGGTCGACCTGACCTTGGTGCGCAGCTCGGAGACGTTGGCCTTGAGCCTCTCCTTGTCGAGCGTGGAGGTGGAGTCGATGACGCTCTCGAGGTCGCCGAGGTCCTCGTCGACCTCCGCCAGGCCCGTGCCGACCACGCGTCGGTCATACTCCCTCTGAACCGCCCCGGCGTCCCTCTTGTCCACGTTGGGCGAGCCGCCCCCGGAATTACTGGTGGAACGCCACTCAAGAGATAAGCTTACGCGATTCTCCGGCGCATTTCTCATCCCTTCGCTCGTTCTCCTACGGTTCCGAAGGTATCGTCATGGCGTCAGAAAAACCGTATCCCAGGATACACGCACTCCGACCAGCCCATTCGGGCCCATCTAGAAGCACGGACGACCCGCACGGGAAAGTCGCGCCGCACGCCGCACGCCTCTCGGAGCTGCCGTGACGTCAAGCGCATGAGCAGGGGCCGGCGAGACGTGCGTCCCGTCGGCCCCTCGTCAGCCGTATGCGTCAATCGATAACGCGTGCGGCTCCCTACTGCGCGCAGGTCTCCACTGCGCGCGGTTCTCTACCCGATAAGAAGGTCGTCGCTCAGGCCCTGGGTGTACTCGGCGAGCTTGGCGAGTCCCGCCTTGAAGTACTCGACGTCGCCGTAGCCGTAGCCGATGCGGAAGCCATGCTCCATGTTGAAGCACATGCCGTGGCACACGAGCGCGCCGGTCTTGTCGAAGAGGCCCTCGCAAAACTCCTTGGTCGGGATGTCCCAGTCGTAGGTGAGGAAGCTCGTGGAGCCCTGCGACTCGCAGGCCAGGTGGAGGTGCGGCTGGCCCTTGAGCCACTCGTTCAGGGCCGCGCGGCCCTCGGCGCAGATCTTGCGGTTGCGGGCGAAGATCTCCTCCTTGTGCTCGAGGACGATGGCTGCGAGCAGCTCGGTTATGGGACTCTCGCAGATGGTGTTGAAGGAGCGCAGGTTCTTGATCACGTGCGTGAGGCCGAGGTCGCGCGTGACAATCCAGCCGATGCGCAGTCCGGCGGACGAGAAGACCTTGCTCGTGCCGCCCGTGGAGATACCGCGCTCGTAGACGTCGACGATGGACGCGGCGTAGCCCTCGGTGAGCCCGCGGTAGATCTCGTCGCAGACCACGTAGGCTCCCACGGGGCGCGCGATCGCGGCAAGCTGCTCGAGCTCTTCTCGGCTCATGCCGTAGCCGGTGGGGTTGGAGGGACTGGTGAGGAAGATCGCCTTGGTGTGGCCGTCGACCATGTCGGCGAGCCTGCGGAAGTTGATGCCGAAGCCGTCCTCGGGGCCGCTCACGTACTGGCGCACCTCGCAGCCCAGGGCCGCCGGGATGGAGACGAACTGCTGGTAGGACGGGACCACCACGATGACGTTGTCGCCCTTCTCGCAGAGCGCGTAGCACGTGAGCGCGTTGGCGCTCGTGGCGCCGTGGACGACCATGACGTTCTGGGCGCTGACCTGCGGCGTCTCGAAAAGGCCGGCGACGGCGTCCTTCAGGCGGGGCATCCCCTCGAAGTAGCCGTAGTGCAGACTCATGTTGGCGATCTCGTCCATCACCTCGTCGCGCGAGACGCCGTCGAGCTCGAAGAGCTCCTGCATGTTCATGGGCTTGCAGCAGCTGGAGCCCATGTTGTGGGTCGCGATCGCGTCGTAGGGGTTGAGCCACCACTCGAGCTCGAACTTCTCGATGTTCATGTTGGGTTCCTCTCTGGGTTGCGAGTTTCTGGTTTGCGGGTTGGGTGCCTCGCGACTTGGCGAGCCGCCTGGCTAGAGCTCCACCTGGGTGCCCACGCCCTCCGCCTCGGCGCGGGAGACGATGCGCGCGATCGTCGCTAGGTCCTGCAGCGACAGCCCCGTCGAGTCGAAGACGGTAATCTCGTCGTCGGACGTGCGGCCGGGCGCGTCGCCAGCAATGACGGCGCCGATCTCGTCGAGCTCGGCGGAAAGGGCGCCCTCGACATGCGGAATCTCGCACTCCCCCCACCGTGAGGCACTGGCGCACGTCGTCGACGACCACGCGCGCGCCTGCCAGCAGCGCGGACTCGGCCTCCTGCTTGCCGGGCTTGTCGGCGCCCACGCAGGAGACGTGCGTGCCGGGACGCACCCACTCCGCCCTGAGGTAGGGAGTGCGCGCGGGTGTGGCGCACATGATCACGTCCGCCTGGCAGACGGCCTCGGCAAGGCCCGCCGTCTCGATGTGGGGCGCCACCACGTTCGTGCCCGCCTCGCCGAGAAGAGCTGCCACCTCGGCAGAGATCGCGTCGAGGCGCCCGGCGTCCGTCTCGCCGTGGAGCGGGTTGGTCACGACGACCCGCTCGAGCTGGGGCAGCGCAAGCAGGTTCGCGACGATCAGATAGGGGCACAGGCCGCCGTCGCCGCACACGACGAGCGTCGCGGCGTCCGCGCGGGCGAGCCACTTGGCACCGACGGCGCCGGCGGCACCCGTCCTGAAGCGCGTGATCGGCATGGCGTTGAGCACGGCCTTGGGCGCTCCGGTCTCGAAGTCGAACACGAGCGACGTGCCATGGTAGACGGGACGGCCCTGCTCGGGGTTGTCCTGATAGCAGCTGATGGCCTTCAGACCCCAGACGCCGTCGCCGTCGAGGTTTCCGCTCTTGAGGTCCATGTCACGCACGCCGTCCACGAACTCGTGGAAGAGCAGCGGCCAGACGGAGGCCTGCCCCGCGTGCTTCTGCGCGTACGCGGCCTCGACTGCCTCGAGCGCCATGGGGACGGTCACGAGCGACCGGACCTCCCCCTCGTTCAGAATCCTGATGTGGTCCATTGGGCCCTCCTCACCTCGGCATGGCTCCGCGCGACGGCTCGCGCCGACGCCAGGTGGCAGCGCCCCGCGGCGCGCCTGCCATGCATGCGTACCTTGGAAGAGGCCCGGCGCAGCACGGGGCGGGCACGCGTTGCCCGACACCCGCCTGTCTCTCGCCGCTGCTCCACGACCGGTGTAGGAGTGGCTTCTCGATGATCACAAGATATAGGAAACACTCTGATGCCACATTTGAATAGTATTGGCACGCACCCGAAGATTTATTCAGGGCTGCACGTGGCCATACTCTTGGCAGCGCCCTATCTACGTGCGCTCGCACCTAACCGATGCAAATACGGATTATTGTGTTAAGGCAAAGTTTTATTCCTAAAATTGTATTTTACCTTCACACTTCCTCCACGGCGAGAATCACCTCGGGCATGTGCGCCTGGCCGACCCCGCGCGCGCCTATCGGACGGCTCCTCTCAGCTCCACTCGCGAAGGTCCACGATTCGCGCCACGCGACGCTCAAGCGACTTTTCGATGTAGGGAAGGCGCTCCGACAGCAGCGAGTTCCGAGAGAGAATCTCGAGCGCCTCGTCTCCAAAACCGTCGAGGTCATGGGGATCGAACCAACTCATATCCTCGACCAACAGCAACTGCCGCGCGGGACTTGGGTCAAACTGCCTGCTCTGGAAGCTGAACTCCCCGCCCCTGAGGTCGTCAAGCGAGCAACCAGCCCAGAGCGACGTCCCCGAATCGAATATGGGTGCCGGTCGACACTCCAACGTCTCCACGTTTCTCACGATGCCAAAGTTGCGGTAGTGCCTGTCGGAGTTCGCGATGATGTCGTCGCAAACGATCATCTTCCATAGGGCAAGCTCGACATCCTTTGCGCCAAGCGACTCGCAGCACCTTACGTAGTGTTGGTACGCGTCCCAATCGCCACGCTCGGGGAGAAGCCGGTCTACGTAAATTGCAGGTACGAACTCCTCCTCGTCGGTCAGAAAGTCCTCGCATGCGCACAACGTGGCGCCCCCATCCTCAACGAGCTGATAGGCAACAAAGTCGCCCTCACTCAACAACCTCCGATGGAGAACCGTTGCCACCGCCTCGTTATAAGGCTCCTGATTGAGCGTTCCGCCCTCCTTGAGAAGCATTCGCCTTCCGTCTCGAATCATCCAGCGCTTACCCAGATTGCCGTCGGATGTGTTGTCGGGATGCGCCCCGATAGAGGTGGAAACGGGCGAGTAGGAATCAGTCCTGTCAGAGACCCTCTCAAAGTCATTGTTGAAGAAGTTGATGTCATCCCATGCAAGATCAGATCCGCGAGGCTGGATCCAATACTGATCGGAAAGCGATAGCCCCAGGTTTCTCATGGCAAGCTCCTCGGAAACGAAGACGCCCGCCTCATCGAGAACCCTCTGGAGGCCCCTGCGCGTTGCAGGTATGCCACGCCCCTTCCACCACATGTCGAACGCGACGACATCGGAGATGCCGTCCTGCCCGAACACGCCGAGAGGGGCACGATCGCCGTCCAGGAGCTCCCCCACATGGGTGAACTCCTTTCGCCTGCCGTTGTAAACCACCTCACGGATCTCATGGCCACGGTTCATGAGCGTAAACACGAACTCGTCACGACCCCTGCCCGCCCTCGGCCGGCCCCCACGCGACGGGGCGCTCATGCGGCGAGCCTGTACCGAGGCACGATCGACCAGCCACCTGCCGCCGACCATCGTGCCCTCAAGCTGGCCGCCCCTGATGAGCTGGGTGACTCTCTGCGGTGAAACGCCAAGCAGCCTTGCAGCCTCTGCAGTGGGGATGAGATTGATGTCCATGCTGGCCTTTCGATTACGAAAGAGTTTTTAGTGGCTCATCAACATCTTAAAACTCTTTCGCATCCGAAACCAACAGACCACCGGTTAGACGGCGCGATGGGGAGTCCGGCACCGAGCACAGTCATCAAGCCATTCTCGAAACCCGACCCGCGCCTGGGCGTCCCCCTCCCCTTCCGCTACTCGCAGCGCTTCCTGCGCCCCACGCGAAGGACGGGCACAGCACGATGGAACGGTCGATGCCCCACTCCCCCACGGCGAGCACGTTGTCGAGCGCCTTGTGCCGGCGAAAGCCGGCTCCCGACTTGACCTCGACGGGGAGGGACGCGTCGCAGGAGGGCAGCACGAAGTCGACCTCGCCGTAGCGCGACTTGTCGAAGTGGCGCAGGACGAACCCGCGCGCGACGAGCTCCTGCGCGACGAAGCTCTCATACGACAGGTGTTGCGACCGTTTTCAGCGGTTTTCAACCACCGTTTGCGACCGTTTTCACCACTTTCAGAACCTACTTTGCGACCGTTTTCGCCAGTTTCAACCCGTCGCCTGCGACCGTTTTCACCACGCGGCCCCGCTACGACAGCCCGCGCCCAAGCGCAAGCAGGGCAAACGTCCGCTCCGCCGCCAGCCGATAGTTCGCCTCGGCACGCTCCATGGCCTCGGCCACGTCGCACGCGTCGATCACGCTGGGCACGATCGCGTCGACGCCCACGTCCAGAAGCTCGGTGGCGTCCGCGTCCATCCCGCCGACCACGGCCACGCACGGCACGCCCGCGCGCCGGCAGCGAGCGGCGACCCCGCTCACGACCTTGCCGTGCGCCGACTGCGCGTCGGCATGCCCCTCGCCGGTCACGCACACGTCGCAGTCGGCCAAAAGCTCGTCGAATCCCACGAGGTCCAGCACCCGCTCGACCCCGCTCACCATCTCCGCCGAGAGGAGCGCGCATGCCGCGGCAGCCAGCCCGCCGGCGGCGCCCATCCCCTCCCGCTGCGGCTCGAAGCCGCGCACCGCGGCCGCGAGCACGGCCGCGAAGCTCGTCATGCCCCGCTCGAGCTCCTCGACCACCGCAGGCGAGGCGCCCTTCTGCGGCGCGAACACCCGCGCGCAGCCACGCTCGCCCAGAAGCGGGTTGTCCACGTCGCACATCACGGAGAAGCTCGTCTCGCCCACGCGCGCGTCAAGCGCGGCCGCGTCGATCGCAGCCACGCGGCCAAGGTCGGCGCCCGTGCCGGCAAGCTCGCAGCCGCCCTCGTCCAGAAAGCGCACGCCCAGCGCACGCATGCAGCCCATGCCGCCGTCGTTGGTGGCCGAGCCGCCCACGGCCAGCGTGACGTCGCGCGCGCCGGCGTCGAGCGCCGCGCGGATCAGCTCGCCGGTGCCGTAGGTGCTCGTGCGCCGCGGGTCGCGCTCGCCCACGGGCAGAAGCGGAAGCCCCGACGCCGCGGCCATCTCGATCAGGGCGCGGCCGCCCGGCAGCAGCGCGAAGGCGGCGTCGGTCGCATCGCCAAGGGGGCCGCGCACCACGGCATGCCGCAGCTCGCCGCCCGTGGCCGCCACCACAGCCTCGACCGTGCCCTCGCCGCCGTCGGCAACGGCAAGCTCGCACACCTCGCAGCCGGGGAACCGCGCGAGCGCGGCCTCCCCCAGAAGCTCGGCGGCGCGCGCCGACGAGATCGAGCCCTTCAGCGAGTCAGACGCCATAAGAAAGCGCGGCATGGCACTCGTCTCCCTTCCCCACGCACCGCCCCTCGTCGGGCGGCGCCGTCACACAGCAGCGTAGCAGGCCCTCGCGACGCAGGCGCCGCCGCCTCGACGGGAGGCTCGCGCGGGCATTGTTTCGCCTTTGTTGAGCACGCGCGCACGCACCCGCGCCTCACGTACAATCGCGCTCACCACTGCGCCGCCTGCGGCGCACCACCCGCTGCCCGCAACGCGCCGTCCACACCGCACCACCCGCACGCACCGCCAGAAGGAAGCCCGCAATGTCGCTCTTCTCGTCCGCCCGCAACGCCGACGCGCTCGTACAGCGCCTCACGCTCGCCAACCTCGCCGTCCAGTCCGGGCACCAGGCGGCCTACTTCGTCGGCATCATCGGCACGGCCACCTACCTCCTCGGCTCGGACGCCTTCGGCATCGCCGTCCTGCTCGCGGTCGTGAACCTCTCCTTCGTCATCGGGTCAGCGACGTCGGGCATCTTCATCGACCGCCTCGGGCCGAGGCGCGTGCTCGTCACCTTCGAGGTCGCCTACGCCGCCATCGCCGGAGCCGCCTGCCTGCTGCCCCTGGGATACCGCGTGCTCGTCGTGGCGTCCGGCGCGATGACCTTCATCGCGGGCTGCATCGCGACGACCATGACGTCGTTCCCGCCCTACCTCACGCGCGAGCGCGAGAGCCTCAAGAACGCCAACAGCCTCGTCGACACGGCCTTCTCCCTCGCGATCGTCTTCGGCCCGGCCGTCGGCGCCATGATCGCGTCCGTCCGCTCGCCGCAGGCCGTGCTCGCGTTCTCGTCCGCCTGCATGCTCGCCGCGGCCGCCACGTCGATCGGACTTCGCGAGCGCTTCGACAAGGGTGACGAGCCCGGCGCCGAGAAGAGCGCGCCCTGCGGGGCCCTCGCCGAGTTCACCGAAGGCCTGCGTACCACGTTCGCAAGCGCCGACCTGCGCTTCCTCTTTCTCGTCGGCTTCTTCGGCTTCCTCGCGTACGGCGCCTTCGACGCGCTCGAGTCGCTCTTCTACCGCGACGTCCTGCGCGTGGGAGTCGAGTGGATGGGCTGGCTCTCGACCATCTCGGGCATCGGCTCGGTCGTGGGCTCGGCCGCGCTGCTGCGCATCCCCGCGAGCCGCGTCGACTTCCGCCTGGTCGCCACCTCACTCATGCTCGCGGGCGTGGGATCCATGGTCTACGTCGGCACCGACCTCCTTGCCGTCGCGGCCATCGGCCAGGCGCTCACGGGCTTCGGCTTCGGCCTGCTCATGCCCACGCAGCACATGCTGACCCAGGAGTGCTGCGAGCTCGGCCAGCTCGGCCGCGTCAACGGCGTGATGCGCGTGGGCCTCAACAGCTCGGGCATCCTGCCGCTCGCGATCTCGCCCTTCCTGGCGAACCTCTTCGGGGTCCAAGCCGTGCTCTTCTCGGCGTCCGCCCTCGTGGCCGTCATGGCCGCCCTCTTTATGCGCGGCGCCCGCACACACGACCACCCGAACGACGTCTCCTAGCAACGCCTCGCGCGCGAGCCGTCAAAGATGGCGGCCAAGAAGAGCCGGAATTGTTGTCCGGTCGCGCTCCTATACTGAGGGCGACAGACGGGTCGCCGCACGGCGGCGCCCGAGAAGGAAGGCATCATGCGCACGATCGCCAACATACTCTGGATCGTCTTCGGCGGGCTGATCGCGGCCTGCGCGTGGGTGATCATCGGTGGCATCTTCTACCTCACCATCATCGGGATCCCGCTGGGCAGGCAGGCCATGAAGATGGCCTCGCTCACGCTCGCGCCCTTCGGGCGCACCGTGGTCTGGGGCGGCGGCATGCCAAGCCTGGTGGCCAACATCATCTGGCTCGCCTTCGCGGGCGTGCCCATGGCATTCGGCTACTGCATGGTCGGCGTGATGCTGTGCTGCACCATCGTCGGGATCCCGGTCGCGCTCCAGGCGTTCAAGATGGCGAAGCTCTCCCTCATGCCCTTCGGCGCGCAGGTCATCTAACGGGTCGTCGCCCCCGCGATACAACCCCGTTCAAAATCGACCCGATCACGCCAGACAAGGGCCAGAAAATCACAACCAAATTTGGCCGATTAGCTGGGAATTCTCACAAAAACTCGTAAGGTCTCGCGCTATGCTCCACTCACGCTGGTCGACGGACCTACGTGCGGGGCGGCGCCTCTCGAAAGGAGGTGTTGCCTATGGAGCTATTCTTCTTGGTCATGGCGTTTCTGACGGCCCTGTTCGGGCTGCTGAAGGCCGCGATTGAGCTCTATGGCGCCTTGCGCGACCATGAGGGCTCGGAAGGAGGGCCAGGCCGACGCACGTAGTGCTCGGCACCTAAGTCATGAGTAGGGTCCCGTGATGCTGGAACATCGCGGGACCTGAAGACCGGCGCCGCCTACCCACAACCGTAGGACGTCGCCAGCTACATCTTCGCACGCGTGACCGGGCGGGTCAACGGCGGACCGCCCGCCACCGACGAACGGACCCCTCGCCGCCCAAGCGACGTGCCGCGCCCCGCCGTTCGGTATGCTACTGAGCAACTACGCGCGACGCGCGCCGCCACGTCGAAGGGAGCACCCATGAAGAGGCAGACCATCGTAGCCTGCGCCTCCGCACTCGTCCTCGCGGGAGCGCTCGGCGCCTGCAGCACCACGACCACCCAGACCACCTCGTCCGACGGCTCGACCGAGGTCAGCTTCTCCACCTCCTCGGGAACGGACACCACGTCGGCGGGCACCTACGACAACGACTACTTCGGCTTCGGGATCGACATCCCCCAGGGCATGAGCTCCCTGAGCGAGAGCGAGCTCAAGGACTTCGCCTCCACGTCCGACCTCAAGACCGACGCGAACAAGCTCGCCGACGGAGAGCGCGCCATCGTCTGGCGCGCGGCCGACAGCACCCGCGCGATGCAGGTGCTCGTGGTCAAGGTGGCCGACGCCGAGGCCGTGCCCGTCGCCGACTACGCCAAGAGCCGCCGCGCCGCGCTCGAGGAGGCGGCCAAGGCCCGCGTCGACAAGGGCGAGCTCGACAGCTACGAGGTGAAGGACGTCCAGCTCACCATCAACAACCAGCAGGTGCCGGCCGACCTCTTCATCACGCACAAGGGCAGCGACACCACCTGCGAGCTGACCGCCTACTTCCAGAAGGGCTCCGACTACGCCGAGGTCGTCTCCCTCGCCAACACCGAGGGCGAGGCCACGGCGCTGAGCCAGTGCATCAGGCTCGCCAAGTAGCACCCACAGGGAGCGACGGCCGGCGCACCCACGCACGCGCGCATACGCACGCGACCGGACGCACGCGACAGAACCCAAACGCACGTCGGGGCCCCGCGCATACGCGTGGGGCCCCGATCTTGTGCGCCGCGCTGACAGGACGCGGCTGGCATAGGGGATGGCGGCGCCACCCGACGGGAGGGATGGGCGGCGCCGCCGGAAGTGGAGGCCGGCTAGGGTGTTCGAAGGGGTTGGATCGGCTCGCTCTGGCCGGCAGGGGAAGTCATGGTGCGGGCGCTAGCCGCGCTCGTCGGGCGTGAGGTGCCAGATGTCGCGGTTGTACTCGGCGATGGTGCGGTCGGACGAGAAGAACCCGGCCCTTGCGATGTTGGCGAGGCACTTGGCCTGCCAGGTGCGCTCGTCCTCGAAGTCCTCGAGCATGCGGCTCTTCTCGGCGAGGTAGGCGTCGAAGTCCGGGAACGTCATGAACCAGTCCTTGTGCAGCAGCTCGTGCGCGAGGCGCTCGAGGCTGTGGCCGTCGCCGGCGGCGAGCATCTCGGGCGAGAGCAGGAAGTCGACGGCGCGCTTGATGCGGGGGTCGGACTCGTAGTAGGACATCGGGTCGTAGTCGCCGCGGCGGTAGCGGGCGATGACCTCGTCGGAGCTCTCGCCGAAGGTGTAGATGTTGCCCGCGCCCACGAGGTTCGCGATCTCGACGTTGGCGCCGTCCATGGTGCCGAGCGTGAGCGCGCCGTTAAGCATGAACTTCATGTTGCCCGTGCCCGAGGCCTCCTTCGACGCGAGCGAGATCTGCTCGGAGATGTCGGCCGCGGGGATGAGGCGCTCGGCGGCGCTCACGTTGTAGTTCTCGACCATGGTGACCTGCAGCCACTCGCTGGCCACGGGGTCCGCGGCCACGACCTGGCCCAGGCACAGGATCGCGTGGATCACGTCCTTGGCGATGGTGTAGGCGGGCGCGGCCTTGGCGCCGAAGATCACGCTGACCTTGCGCTTCGGCAGGCGGCCGGCCCTGACGTCGAGGTAGGCGTTGATGGCCCACAGCAGGTTCAGCTGCTGGCGCTTGTACTCGTGCAGGCGCTTGGACTGCACGTCGAAGACGGAGTCGGGGTCGAGCACGGTGCCCTGGTGCGCCTCGAGCCACGCGCAGAAGCGCTCCTTGTTGTGGCGCTTGACGCGGGCGAGCTCGCCGAGAAGAGCCTCGTCCTCTGCCGCGAGCAGCCCCTCGAGCGCGGCCGCGTCGTGTCTCCAGCCGTCGCCAATGGCGCCGTCGATCAGGCTCGCGAGCTCCGGGTTGCAGGCGATGCACCAGCGGCGGAAGGTGATGCCGTTGGTCTTGTTGTTGAAGCGCTCGGGATAGAGCCGGTGGAAGGGCGCGAGCTCCACGTCCTTCAGGATCTGGGTGTGCAGGGCCGCCACGCCGTTGGTGGAGTGCGAGAAGTGGATGTCCATGTTGGCCATGTGCACGAGGCCCTCGTCGTCGATCACCTGCACGAAGGGATCGTCGCAGGCGGCGCGCACGCGGGCGTCAAGCCTCTCGATCACGGGCACGATCTGGGGCGCGACCTGCTCGAGGTAGGCCTTCGGCCAGCACTCGAGGGCCTCCGCCAGGATCGTGTGGTTGGTGTAGGCGCACACGGCGCGCACCTGCGAGACGGCCTCGTCGAAGGTCAGGCCCTTCTCGCAGAGCAGGCGCACCAGCTCGGGGATGATCATCGAGGGGTGCGTGTCGTTGATCTGCACGGCGGCGTAGTCGGCCAGGTCGCGCAGGTTGGAGCCGCGCTCCTCGCACTCGGCCAGGATCAGCTGCGCGGCGTTGGAGCACATGAAGTACTCCTGGTAGACGCGAAGCAGGCGGCCCTGGTCGTCGGAGTCGTCCGGGTAGAGGAAGAGCGTGAGGCCGCGCTCGACCTGCCCCTTGTCGAAGGAGATGCCGTCCTTGATGATGCGCTCGTCCACGCTGTCGACGTCGAAGAGCCGCAGGCGCGCGCACTTGCTGCCGTAGCCGGTCACGTCGATGTCGTAGAGGGTGCTCGTGACGTCGAAGCCGCCGAAGCGCACGGTCTGGTGCAGTGCGGCGCGTCGCATCCAGCCCTCCTGCCCCCAGCGAAGCCACGCGTCGGGCGTCTCGCGCTGCTTGTTGCCGGCGAAGCTCTGGCGGAACAGGCCGCAGTGGTAGGCCAGGCCGATGCCGTCGGCCGGCAGGCCCAGCGTCGCGCACGAGTCGAGGAAGCACGCGGCGAGGCGCCCCAGGCCACCGTTGCCCAGCGAAGGCTCGCACTCGATCTCCTCGATCTCGGCGAGGCTCTTGCCCGCGGCCGCGAGCTCGGCGCTCACCTGGTCAAAGAGCCCCAGGTTGATGAGGTTGTTGCTCAGGAGCTTGCCGATGAGGAACTCGGCGGAGACGTAGTACAGCCGCTTCTTTCCCTCGTTGGTGCCGCGCGTCTCGGCGGCGTCGCGCACGAGGGAGAGCAGCGCGTTGAAGATCTCGAGGTTCGTGCACTCCGCGAGCGGCTTGCCCGCGATGCGCGCGATGTCGGCGCCGGTCGCGCCCTGGCACGTGTTAGCTGCCACAGCCATCGTCATTCCCTTCGGTCGGTCTGCGGTTCGTCTGACTGAGTGGCACTATAGTTGCGCGCAACCCCCAAAATCATGCCCCATACCCGCAAGGAATTGCACTAAGCTAGCATCTGCCAGCTCACGACCAACGCCGCCGAGAAGAGCGTGCCGCCTCGCCCCGCGGCCGGGCGCCGCTCACGGCGAGAAAGGCTACCGCCCATGGACCGCCCCGAGACGAAGACCGCCGCCGCGCCCGTCGCCGCGCCGGGCGCGCCTGCCCCCGCCGGCGACTACGAGCGCTACCGCGAGCGCAAGCTCCACGAGCGCCCCGGCTTCGCCTACGTCACCTACCCCTGCACGATCCCGCTTGACTTCGACCGCGTGCCCGAGCATTGGCACGACCAGATGGAGGTCATCTACGTCAAGGGCGGCCGCGGCGTCGTGTCCCTCGACTTCGAGCGCTACGAGGTCACGGCGAACACGATCGTCGTGGTGCGGCCCGGCCGCGTCCACGCGATCGAGGGCCTGCGCGGCGAGCGCATGGAGTACGAGAACATCATCTTCTCGCTCGAGGCGTTCGACTCGCGCATGCCCGACGACTGGTGCCGCGACAACGTCCTCACGCCCCTGCGCGAGGGCACGCTCTCCTTCGACTGCGTGCTCGAGCCCGGAAGCGCCCTGCACGACGAGGCAGCCCGCGCCCTCGACGCCGCGGACGCCGCCTCGGCCGAGCGCGGGCCCGGCTACACGCTTGCAATCAAGGGCAGCATCTACCTCTTCTTCCGGGCGCTCTACGCCCATGCGACGCGCACTCAGGCACCCACCCCCAACGCCGTAGCCGAGAGGCTCAAGCCGGTGCTGCGCGAGGTGAAGACCCATTTCGACAAGCCCATCAGCGTAGAGGAGGCCGCGGGCCTCGCGGGCTACAGCGCAGCCCACTTCATGCGCGTGTTCAAGCGCGAGACCGGCCAGACCTTCGTGAGCTACCTGCGCTCCTTCCGCCTCTCCGAGGCGGAGGCGATGCTTCGCCGCACGTCGGAGCCCGTCTCGCGCGTGGCCGCCAACTGCGGCTTCGACAACGTCCCCTACTTCACGCGCAGCTTCAAGGCGGCCTACGGCCTCTCGCCGGCAAGCTACCGCAGGACCTGGTCCGAGCGCCCAGGCGCCCCCGCCGACCAAAGCCAGAGCCATACGTAAGGACCCCGCGACGCGCCAGCGCCACGGGGCCAAAAGCCAATCTATCGACGCGCCTGCGCCTACGCCTTGAGCACCAGGGGCGCCCCCTCGGTGCGCACGCGGCCGCCGGACACGACGACCTCGCCGCCGCCCACAAGCTCCGCGTACGTCCCGTCCGGCAGGTCCACGCCGACCTCGCCGGCCTCGCCCGCAAGCGACAGCACGCCCACCACGGACGGGTGCTCCCCGCCCACGCGTCCGCGGCTCACCACGGCGATGTCGCCCTCGCACGAGAGCGCCTGCACGTCGAGACCGCCCAGCTGCTCGTGCTTGATCTTCGCGAGCCGCGCGAGCAGGCCCGACAGGTCCTCCCCCGCCGACCAGTCGATCGTGTCGCGGTCGAACAGGCTCGGCTGGTGCGTGAGGCAGCGCTCCTCGCCCGCGTACAAAAGGGTCGCGCCGCGCAGCATGAACACGAGCGCGGTCAGGTTCTCGAGCGAGTGGCCGTCCAAGACCGACGCGATGCGCGGCAGGTCATGGTTCTCGAGGAAGCGCATCTTGCACGTGCTCGCGGGGTACGCGGACTCCTGGTAGTCAAGCAGGTCCAGCAGGTGCCCGAGGCTCGCCCTGCCGGCAAGGTAGTCGGCGAAGGTCTCCTGTACGTCGTAGTCGTACTCCGCGTCAAACGCCGAGAAGAGCTCGCCGTCCCGCGCGCAGTACATCCCGCGGGCGCGGCTCGCCCTCGCGAACGACCGGTGCACGGTCTCGGCGAGCCACACGAAGCCGGGGTGCACGCGCTCGACCTCGGCCCGCGCGCGCTGCCAGAACTCGACGGGCACGAACGACGCCACGTCGCAGCGAAAGCCGTCCACGACCTTCGCCCACTGGCAGAGCGTCTCGATCTGGTAGTCCCAGAGGCCCTCGACCCCGTAGTCCAGGTCGACGATGTCGGTCCAGTCCCCCACGCGGTTGCCCACGGTCCCCTCGGGCGTGCGCCAGAAGAACTCGGGATGCTGCTCGAGCAGGACCGAGTCCGGGCTCGTGTGGTTGTAGACCACGTCGATCATGCAGCGCATGCCCGCCGCGTGGATCGCATCGACCAGGTGCCCCAGGCTCGCGCGGTCGCCGTACTCGGGGTTCACGGCGCGGTAGTCGCGAATCGCGTAGGGGCAGCCAAGGCTCCCCTTGCGATTCCGCTCGCCAATGGGGTGGATCGGCATGAGCCAGACCCAGTCGACGCCGAGCGAGCGGATGCGCGCAAGGTCGGCCTCGAGCGCCGCGAAGGTCCCCTCCTCGGTGTGATTTCGCACGAAGACGGAGTAGATCACCTGGTTCTGGGCAGGGTTTGTGCAGGTAGACGGCATGTTCTTCCTCTCTATGCAAAGCCCTCGCCCCGCGCGGGGGCAAGGGCTCATGGCAAATTTAGCGAACCATTATGCGACGTTTGTCAAGCCGAGAAGAGCGCAAAACCGTTCACCGTGCAATTCGCTACGCTCACGGCAATTTCTTTCGGAAACGTTTCCAGCCGCCGCCACGAGGGTCTATAACCGTTCCCGGCGGCCCTCGGAAACGTTTCCAGTAACGTTTTCAGAAACACCCGGGGCGCCCGTTCACATCACCTGCGAAGCGAAGGGACGCGACATGACCATCAAGGACGTAGCCGCCCACTGCGGCGTTTCCGTCAGCACCGTCTCCCGCGTCCTCAACAACCACCCGGACGTCAGCAAGGAGGTCCGCGCCAAGGTCCAGCAGGCCATCGCCGAGCTGCACTACGTGCCCAACAACAGCGCACGCGACCTCGTGTCCTCCACCATCGACGCCATCGGCGTCGTCGTCCGCGGCTCGGGCAACCCCTTCTTCACCCCCGTCATCAACGCGATGGACGAGGAGGCCGACAAGAAGGGCTACACGCTCATCTCCGAGCTCATCTCCCCCTCCGACGACGAGATCGCCGCGGCCGCCGAGCTCGTGCGCTCCAAGCGCCTGAAGGGCATCGTCTTCCTCGGCGGCCGCTTCGACTACACGCAGAACGAGGTCGCCACCCTCGGCGTCCCCTTCGTCTGCTGCTCCTTCGACAATCGCTTCGGCAACCTCGACGAGTCCGAGTACTCCTCCGTCTCCCTCGACGACACCGCCGAGGCCTACAAGGCGACCGAGTACCTGCTCGACCATGGCCACAGCAAGGTCGCGATCCTGCTCGACTCCGTCGACTCCAACTCCATCGGCACCCTCCGCTTCAGGGGCTACTGCGCCGCCCTGAAGGACCACGGCATTCCCACCGAGCTCGAGCTCGCCGTCCAGACCGGCGACTTCTCGATGGCGGCCGCCTACGACGGGACCCTCGAGCTCATGAGGAGCCACCCCGACGTGACCGCGATCTTCTCCATCTCCGACTCCATGGCCATCGCCGCGATGAAGGCCCTCTCCGACCTGGGCCATCGCGTCCCCGAGGACGTCTCGGTCATCGCCATCGACGGCATCGAGTCCTCGCTCTACACCGTCCCCACGCTCACCACCCTCTGCCAGCCGCAGCAGGACCTCGGCCGCGACGCCGTGAAGGTGATTCTGGGGGTCATCAACGAGGGTGCCCACAACGAGCACCTCAGGATCGAAACTACCCTGCGTCCCGGCGGGACCGTAGGTAGTCGATAGCATCTGTTAGTCGGGTTACAAGAGAGAGAAGAGGTATATGTTTATGAAGGCAATTACGCGTAGGTCTTTCCTCGCTGGCGTGGCCAGTGCCGCAACGGTCGCCGGACTCGCTGCCTGCAGCAACGGCTCTGGCTCCAAGGCCGCGTCTGACGGCGCCCGCAAGGGCAAGGTGTACTGGCTCAACTTCAAGCCCGAGCTCGACACCACCGCACAGTCGCTCGCCAAGAAGTACATGGAGAAGTACCCCGACGTCAAGGTGAAGGTCGTCACCGCCGCCTCCGGTACCTACGAGCAGACGCTCACCTCCGAGATGGACAAGGACGACGCGCCGACGCTGTTCGTCATCGGCAACCGCGCCGCCCTCAAGGAGTGGGGCAGCTACGCCATGGACCTCAAGGACACCGAGCTCGTCAAGGCCCAGAACACCGATGAGTACAACCTCAAGGACGGCAACAAGGTCGTCGCTGCGGGCTACTGCTACGAGTGCTACGGCATCTGCGTGAACGACGAGCTCCTCGAGAAGGCCGGCCACTCCAAGGACGACATCAAGGACTTCGCCTCCCTCAAGAAGGTCGTCGAGGACATCCACTCCCGTGCCTCCGAGCTCGGCTTCGACGCCTTCGCAGCCACCGACCTCGACGGCGCCTCCGCCTGGCGCGTCACCGGCCACCTCGCCAACCTCGAGTACTTCTACGAGGAGAAGAAGGCCGGCAGCACCTGGACCGAGTGCCCCAAGACGATCACCGGCGAGTACCTCCCGAACTACAAGAACCTCTTCGACCTCGCGATCAACAACTCCACCGTCGCGCCCGAGACCCTCGCGACCGGCGGCCACGACCCCGAGACCGAGTTCGCCCAGGGCAAGGCGGCCTTCATCTTCTCCGGCTCCTTCGGCTACGCCGACATCAAGGACACCGTCAAGAAGACCTCCTGCATCCCCTACTACTGCGGCGTTCAGGGCGAGGAGAAGGCGGGCCTCAACTGCGGCACCGAGAACTGCTGGGCCGTCAACGACAACGCCTCCGAGGAGGACAAGAAGGCCACGCTCGACTTCGCGCTCTGGCTCGTGACCGATGGCGAGGCCGCCAAGGACATGGTCGACGCCCTGGGCGTCCTGCCCTTCACCGGCGCCCCCGAGGGCACCAACCCCTACCTCAACAACGCCGCGGACCTCGCCTCCAAGGGCAACTACACGATGGACTGGGCCACGAACTTCCAGCCCAACGTCGACACCTACCGCGCCGCGCTCGTCTCCGCGCTCAACTCCTACACCGGTGACCAGTCCGAGGCCAACTGGGGCGCCTTCAAGACCGCCTTCGTCGACGGCTGGGCCAACAACTACGGCAAGACCAGCGCCTAGGACCTCTGTCCGAGGCCACGGTGCCGAGGGACGCACGTCCCTGACACATACCACGTACTACCTTGCACGATTTGCAGTTCTTCGCACGCAGAGAGGCCGGGTGGGCAACGCCCTCCCGGCCTCCTCTCGACAGCTCGTAAGGGGCAACTATGACCAAGAAAGCAAAGGGAGGGAGCATCCGGCAAAGCTCGATCCGCAGGTGGGCACCGCTCTTCATCTGCCCAGTCTTCGTGGCCTTCTGCATCGGCTTCGTCTGGCCCTTCATCCAGGGAATCTACCTCTCGTTCTGCAACTTCAAGCTCGTTTCCAAGGCCACGTTCGTCGGGCTCGACAACTACGTCCAGGCCCTCGCAGACGCAAGCTTCGCCCACTCGTTCTGGTACACGGCGGCCACGGCCATCGTCAGCCTTGTCCTCATCAACGTGATCGCCTTCGCCGTCGCCTACGCCCTCACCCAGAACCTCAAGGGCTCTAATATCTTCCGCACGATCTTCTTCATGCCGAACCTGATCGGCGGCATCGTGCTCGGCTACATCTGGTCGATGATCTTCGACGGCATCCTCCAGGCCTACAGCACGTCCATCCTGCTCGACTCCACCCTCGGCTTCTGGGGCCTGATCATCCTCATGTGCTGGCAGCAGATCGGCTACATGATGATCATCTACATCGCCGGCCTCCAGGCCGTGCCCGAGGACATGATCGAGGCGGCCAAGATCGACGGCGCCACCAAGCTGCAGACCCTCTTCAAGGTGATCATCCCCAACGTGATGCCCTCGATCACGATCTGCACCTTCCTGTCGCTGACCAACGGCTTCAAGCTCTTCGACCAGAACCTCGCCCTCACCGGCGGCCTGCCCTTCATCATCCAGCCCGACGGCGGCACCATCAACACCACCGAGATGCTGGCCCTGAACATCTACAACACGTTCTACACGTCGGGCGCGGCCACCCGCGGCGTCGCCCAGGCCAAGGCCGTCCTGTTCTTCGTCCTCGTCGCAGGCCTCGGCCTCGCCCAACTCGCCTACACCCGCAAGAGGGAGGTGCAGCAGTAATGTCCAACGCTCACGACACGCTCGCGTCCGAGAGGCGTCGCAAGAACATCCTGTCCGTCGTCCTCGCGATCATCTGCGTCATCTACTGCCTGCCGGTCGTCGCCGTGGTGGTGAACTCCTTCAAGCTCAACACCTACGTCAAGACCGACACCTTTGCCCTGCCCAACTCCGAGAGCTTCGCAGGCCTCTCCAACTTCATCACGGGCATGACCTTCGGCAACTACCCGTTCTGGCGCGCCGCCTTCTTCAGCGTCCTGATCACCGTGGCCTCCACCGCCCTGATCCTGATCTGCTGCTCGATGGCCGCCTGGTACATCGCCCGCGTCAACTCCAAGTTCTGCAAGCTCGTCTACATCCTCTGCGTGTTCTCGATGGTCGTCCCCTTCCAGATGGTGATGTTCACCCTCTCGAAGACCGCCGACACCCTCAACCTCAACACGCCCTGGACGATCCCGGTGGTCTACCTCGGCTTCGGAGCCGGCCTCGCGATCTTCATGTTCGTCGGCTTCGTGAAGTCGATCCCCCTCGAGATCGAAGAGGCGGCCGCCATCGACGGCTGCGGCCCCATCCGCACCTTCTTCTGCGTGGTGCTCCCCATGCTCAAGCCCACGCTCATCTCCGTCGGCATCCTCGAGCTCATGTGGGTCTGGAACGACTACCTCCTGCCCTACCTCGTGCTCGACATCAACGAGTACCGCACGATTCCCATCCACATCCAGTACCTCAAGGGCTCCTACGGCACCGTCGACCTCGGCGCGACCATGGCGCTCATCCTCATGAGCATCGTCCCGGTCATCATCTTCTACCTGGCCTGCCAGAAGCACATCATCAAGGGTGTCGCGGCCGGCGCCGTTAAGGGGTAGTGATGAAGAGGTCCAGCGCAATCATCATGCCGCTCTACGCGCTGCCGTCTCCCCACGGCATCGGCACCATGGGCAAGGCCGCCCACGACTTCGTGGACTTCCTCGCCGACGCCGGCCAGTCGTGGTGGCAGCTCCTGCCCGTGGGTCCCACGAGCTTCGGCGACTCCCCCTACCAGAGCCCCTCGGCCTTCGCGGGCAACCCCTACCTGATCGACCTCGACGAGCTCGTGGCCGACAGCCTACTCACCCAGGACGAGGTCGACTCCCCCGACTGGGGCGACGACCCCGCCCGCGTCGACTACGCCAAGCTCTACGCGAGCCGCGCCAAAGTCCTACGCCTCGCCTTCGAGCGGGGCTTCGCCCGCGACGCCGAGAAGGTCGCGCGCTTCCGCGCCCAGAACGCCTCGTGGATCGAGGACTACGCCCTGTTCATGGCCATCAAGCGCCACTTCGGCATGAGGTCGTGGATCGAGTGGGACGACCCCGCCATCCGCATGCGCGAGCCCGGCGCCCTCGACTCCTACCGCGAGGCCCTCGCCGACCAGGTCGACTTCAACGTCTACGTCCAGTACCTCTTCTTCGGGCAGTGGGAGCGCCTGCGCGCCTACGCCCGCTCGAAGCACATCGGCATCATCGGCGACCTTCCCATCTACGTCGCCCTCGACTCCGCCGACGTCTGGGCCGAGCCCCAGTGGTTCGAGCTCGACGAGAGGCACGTCCCCACCTCGGTCGCGGGCGTCCCGCCCGACTGCTTCAGCGCCGACGGCCAGCTCTGGGGCAATCCCCTCTACGACTACGATGCCATGGCCGCCGACGGCTACGGCTGGTGGAAGAGGCGCATCGCCGGCGCCGCCAAGCTCTACGACGTCATCCGCATCGACCACTTCCGCGGCTTCGAGTCCTTCTGGTCCGTCCCCTACGGCGAGAAGACGGCCCGCCACGGCCGCTGGGTCAAGGGCCCCGGCATGGACCTCGTCGGCACGCTCGAGCGCGCCTTCCCCACGCTCGAGTTCATCGCCGAGGACCTCGGCTACCACACCCCCGAGGTCGAGCGCCTTCTCGACGACTCCGGCTTCCCGGGCATGAAGGTCCTCGAGTTCGCCTTCGACTCCCGCGACGCGTCGCCGTTCCTGCCCCACGGCTTCGTGCCCAACAGCACCTGCTACGTCGGCACCCACGACAACCAGACCCTCATGGGCTGGGCCGCCGAGGCCGACCCCGCTGACGTTGCCCTTGCGCGCGCCTACTTCGGCCTCAACGACGAGGAGGGCTTCACCTGGGGCTTCATTCGCGGCGGCATGTCGAGCGTCTCGAAGCTCTTCGCCGCACAGATGCAGGACTACCTCGGCCTGGGCGCCGAGGCCCGAACCAACACCCCGGGCACCCTCGGGGGCAACTGGCAGTGGAGGATGCTGCCGAATCAGACCACAACCGAGCTCAGCGAGCGCATCGCCTCGATGACTCGACTGTACGGAAGGAGAGCGAGCTAACCATGGCAGAAGTGAGCTTCAAGCACGTCAAGAAGGTCTACCCCAACAACGAGAAGAAGTCCCGCAAGAAGAGGGGCGACGCCGAGAAGAGCACGCCCGCCAACGTGACCGACGAGGGGGTCCTCGTCGTCCGCGACTTCAACCTCGACATCGCCGACCGCGAGTTCATCGTCCTCGTCGGCCCCTCCGGCTGCGGCAAGTCCACCACGCTGCGCATGATCGCCGGCCTCGAGGACATCACCGACGGCGAGATCACCATCGACGGCACGGTCGTCAACGACGTCGCCCCCAAGGACCGCGACATCGCCATGGTCTTCCAGAGCTATGCCCTCTACCCGCACATGACGGTCTACGAGAACATGGCCTTCCCCCTCAAGCTCCGCAAGCTCCCCAAGGACCAGATCGACGCAAAGGTCCGCGAGGCAGCCGAGACCCTCGGCATCACCGAGTACCTCGACCGCAAGCCCAAGGCACTCTCCGGCGGCCAGCGTCAGCGCGTCGCCATCGGCCGCGCCATCGTGCGCGAGCCCAAGGTGCTCCTCATGGACGAGCCCCTCTCCAACCTCGACGCGAAGCTGCGCAACCAGATGCGCGCCGAGATCATCAAGCTGCGCCAGAAGATCGACACCACCTTCATCTACGTCACGCACGACCAGACCGAGGCCATGACCCTCGGCGACCGCATCGTCATCATGAAGGACGGCATCGCCCAGCAGATCGGCACCCCGCACCAGGTCTTCGACAACCCCGCCAACATCTTCGTCGCCGGCTTCATCGGCGTCCCGCAGATGAACTTCTTCGACGCCGACCTCGTCCGCACGGGCGACTCCTACGTCGTGCGCCTCGGCGGCTTCGAGGTCGCGCCCAGCGAGGAGAAGCAGGCCAACCTCAGGGCCCACGGCATCAAGTCCCAGAAGATCACCCTGGGCGTGCGCCCCGAGCACATCACCCTCGCCCCCGGCGAGACCTCCTGTCTCGAGGGCACCGTCGACGTCTCCGAGATGATGGGCTCCTCCGTGCACCTGCACATGACATCGCTCGGCCAGGACGTCATCGCCGTCGTCAACACCATGGACGCGACCGACCCGACCTTCGCCGACCGCCACAACGTGGGCGAGCGCGTCGAGTACGCCTTCACCGGCAACGCCATCCACCTCTTCGACAAAGAGACGGGAACCAACCTGGAGTTCTAGCCACTCCCCCACTCGCCCCGCGCATCGCGCGGACGAACCCCAAGGACCCGGCCGAGCACCCGCTCGGCCGGGTCCTTCCGTTGACGCGCTCAAGTCCTGATTCTGCGCGATTCCAGGTCCCCGTGGAAAGTTTTCAGTCCTCGCTTCGCAAAAACCATGCCCCGTGGCAAGCCCAACCGACCACTCAACGACAACGCGCCCCCGAAGCATGCATAGCCTCGAGGCCCGACGTGCGCCTTCGTCGCTTTCTATGTCATAACCAACCGATAGGGCAGGGAAAGGCGGCCACGAATCTTGCCACGGAAGGCCACTTTTGCATCGCGCGATTCGAAATCTTTCCACGGAAGGGTGGAATTGCGCACGGAGACCCAGGGCCGGCAGCGCCGGGACGGGAGGGCCGCCAGCCGCTCACTCCCCCAGCAGCCGCCCGTAGTCGTTCCACTCGCCGTACATCTCGCCGCGCCTCGTGTGCGCGATCAGGTTCTCCACGCCGCGCGCGTACGCACCCTCGTCGCGCGTCTTGTAGAACGTCACGTTGTACGCGCGCACCCGCTGGTACAGCGCCGGAAACGACCGGAACTTCGACCAGCACCGCGCATCCTTGAGCGCCCGCTCCAGGTCGGCGTCCACCCTGAAGCTCCTCGGCCCCATCTTCGGCAGCACCGCGCGCCCGGCGTCGGTCATCAGCCCCAGCCGCTCGAGCCGCCTCACGCGCTCCTTGTTCAGCTCGGTCCACGGGCTCTTTGGCTTTCGCGGAGAGAAGCGCTGCAGCCTCACCCCGTCGACCTCCTTGTGCACGCTGTCGACCCAGCCGAAGCACAAGGCCTCCTCCACGGCGTCGAGGTACCAGAACACGCCCGCGCCCTCGCCCTCGTACACGGGCCGCCCGCGCCGCACGTCGAGCCAGCACTCCGGCGCCGAGGCGTGGTTGGCCTCCAGCCAGGCGCGAAACGCCTGCCTGTCGCGAACGTCGCTCAGTATGATCTCGGGCACGAATTCCATGCGACCCCACTCCTCAGGCCACGACCGCTCGTATAGACGCTAGCGATAAGAAAGGTCGGGAACTGCTTGCCTGACGCGTACGCACAATCTCGCCGAAGCAATCGTCGCTTGATTGTCGTAGGACGATTGTAGTCTCCTGATGGCGGCGTCTTCGTCATAAACAATGACGCCACGCCCCTTCATCTTTTCAAGCTGCTGCTCAAAGGAGCACGCCTTGGGTAGAGGCATAAAAAAGACCCCGCCTGGTTCGCTGCGTTATCGCGCGCGTGCGGGGTACCGTTAGCAAGATTTATATCATCGTCCACGCGCCCCGCGCAACCTTCACCGCACCAGCCATGTCATGAAACGGAGCGCCATCCCCGATAAACAGCCATAGGCATGTAATGCAGCCAACAACTGCAGCACCCAGGCCGCCGACGCCGCCCGCCCCGCTCGCTTCACACCGCTAAAATCACCCTACGTAACGAAAAATACCGCGCCCAATTTCGCGAAAACCCTTGCTCGTCACGCGACGTGACGTTGCATGATGCCCTCGAAAGGAGGTGATTCCATGTCGGATCCCACGACCACCAACGCACCGCTCCCCACGGCCGCGCACGCGACCTACTCCACCGGCGAGCTCGCCCAGGCATGCGGCGTCACCGTTCGCACCGTCCAGTACTACGACGAGAAGAGCCTGCTCTCCCCCTCCGCACACACCGAGGGCGGCCGGCGCCTCTACTCCGAGGCCGACGCCGCGCGCCTGCGCCGCATCCTTCTCCTGAAGTCGCTCGGCCTCAGGCTCGCCGACATCCGCTCCGTCCTCGCGAGCGACGTATCGACCACGGTCCTGCGCGACATCCTCGAGGCCCAGGACGCCCGCCTCGCGCGCGAGCTCCAGGAGCGCTCGCTCGCCCGCCAGCGCATCGCGACCATGATCGCCTCGCTCGACACCACCGGCGAGCTCCCCGCACAGACCATCCCCGACATGGAAGCCATCATGCAGAACACCGCCACGCCCACGACCAACACCACGCCGCAGCCCGCGCCCGAGCGCCCCAGCATGTGGAAGAGCGAGCTCGCGCCCTTCTACAAGACCATGCTCGTCGTCGGCATCGCCATCGACGTCGTCCAGGTCGCCGCCATCGTCTGGTGGGTCACCACCGGCGACTGGCGCCCCTTCGCGATCGTCATGCCCCTCGCCCTCGCCGCCGCGGCCCTGCTCGTGCGCGCCTACCGCGCCCACACCGCCTACCTCTGCCCGCACTGCCGCCGCGCCTTCGTCCCGCGCGCCGCCGAGTGGTTCTTCGCGCGCCACACGCCCACCACGCGCCGCGTGACCTGCACCCACTGCCACACGAAGGACTGGTGCGCCGAGGTCTCCATCGACCGCCTCAACGCCTAGCGCCCTCGGCAGCCGCAAAGCCTGCCGAGAAGAGCCTGCGTCTTGCTGGCCGCACGTTCGCTACAGCAGCGTCATCTGCTCGGGGCCGGCGGGACCCGCGAAGAGGCTCCTCTGATCCTTCTTGAACGGCAGCGCGTCGGCGTCGCACTCGCCGATAAGCACCGGGGAGTCGGGGTCGTGCCGGGCGCAGTTGGTCTGGATGGACCCCTGCGAGAAGTTGGCGTAGCAGTACGCGCAGCCGTGCCGGCATGTGTTGTAGGCGCCGATGTCGGTGCTGCCGATGCAGCCGCAGAGCGCCCGCTGCCCCTTGTCCTTGGCGCGCCCGCGGGGCGTGAGCCTCCTGCCCGAGATGCGCTCGATCAGGTCGGCGTCGATGCAGTGCCCGTGCGCGATGCCACAGGCGTCGAGGTCGATCCCCTCGGCGCACGTCTCGACCCGCATGCCCGCCTCGCCGGCGATCTCGGCGATGCGCCCGGCAAGCGCGCTCTTCACGTCCGCCGAACCGTCGCTGATGCCCAGGCGCTGGATGTTCTTGGTGTTGTTGTAGTCCATGTCGAGGAAGCTGATTACCACGCGCTCGGTCGCGCCGCGAAGCAGGTCCGCGCACCGGGCGAACGCGCGCTCGTGGAACGCCATGGAGTACTTCGCGCTGAAGAGGATGGGGTCGTAGCGCCAGATGACGCGCTCGGGCCCCAGCCGCCGCGCGAGCTTGTGGAAGGTCTCGACGAGGGTCGTCTTGTCGGCCGGCAGCCTCGGCTCGAGGTCGCGCCCGTACGGCGTGATCGTGAACTGGAAGTAGTACGGGATGCCGCGCGCGTCGAGCTCGTCCAGCCGGTCGAGCATCGGGGCAGGGTTCTTGGTCCACAGCACGATCGCGTCCACCACGTCGGCGTCGAGGCGGATCTTGGTCAGCTGGTTCGCGTTGAAGGGGTTCCGCACCACGACGAAGCCCTCCTCCAGGCGCCGGTAGAACCACCTGGAGTAGAACGCGGGTATATCCGTCCGCCTGCTCGCGCTGATGATCATCGTGCCACCCCCTAGCCGACCTCCGCCTGGCCTATCTTCGCAACCACCCTATCAAAGCAGTCCCTGGCGACGTCCTCGGCCTTCTCCGACATGCCATCGCACAGCGTCTTCGGCATCGCCGAGAAGCCAAACGCCGCACCCCACATCGCGAACGGGACGCGCAGGTCTGCAACGCCACACCTCACAAGAAGGTACCTATAGAAACTATCGAGCTCACGATTGTCCTGCTTCTCGCATAGCTGAGCAAGAGTCCTCAATGTCTCGAACGAGCCCTCGTCCTCGATGCCCGGATTGTCATTGGGGTCGAACTCCTTCATGTTGTTCAGATGCGGCAGGAGCCGGTTGACGTACTCACGCTCTCCCGATGACTCCCACCGATCGCCAACATAGCCCCTAACCATCTTTCCGCACTCGAGGGCAAACGAATAGCCCAGACTCCGCTTCGTCCCCGCAAGCACGTCGACCTGGATTAAATGGTTGATGAGACACTCAGCCAAGCCACTGCCGCCCTCAGGCAACCGAAACGCAGGGATGTTTTCGATGAACTCCACCGAGGGCTTGCTATTCTTGCCGACGCGAGTTGGGCTCTTCCAGGCATCCATTGCCGCACGGATGCGATCTTCGAGATCAGATCTATACATGCTTAAGCCAACGGTGTCATCACGTAAACGCATAGGCAACTCCACGGAAGAAAGCCTGCGAAACTTCTCAATCTCGTCTTCCAGGCAAAAGGAGCTCACCTTTGAGGTCTCTGCTTTTTGAGCTGCCTTCGTCCCTCTTGCCATGCCGTTGAGCACGAACCTGTGAAGTATGTACTCAAGCGTGTGGCGATACCCCTCCAGACCCTCAGAATCCTTCTGAGTCACTGCGTTGACCATGTCATCAACGGTTCTGAAGAACACCACGTAATCATCTCGAACATCGTCGGCCTTGGGTGGCGAATAATGAAATCCAAGGTAATAGCCAAAGAGCGCACCCTTTAGCCTGTCGAGCATCTCGAACTGAGCGATATCCTCATGCCACAAATCGGCATCCTTGGGCTCAACTCCCTGCTGCACGTCAAACAAAACCATGTTTGGCGACGCGGGGACCACGACTGCGGAAGCCCGATATCGGTCGGCAAACTTCGCCTCGATGCTCCTCTGAGCGTTGTTGAAGGCGAAGTCTAGATCCTCATCGGAATAGAAAACGAACTTGCAGCTCCTTGGGCTAAAGCGAATCGTTTCAGTGGTCCAGAACCCGTCATCCTCATTGCCGAAGGGGTGCCGCACGAGCTCCTCGTCAAGCTGAAGGACCATATAGATGTACTGTTGGCCATCTTTTTCGTTCGGTTTTGCAGGAGACGAACGGTACAAACGAATGAATCGCGGATTAGCCCCTGGGTCCGCAGAGTCAAAAAACCTAAAACCGTAGTTTCGTCCCTCGTAGAGTGACCTTGGAGCAATCGACTCAGTCGAGAGAATATTGCTCAAGTTAGTGGCCAAGGTTTGAATGAAATAGCTCACAAGACCTCAGTCTCCCTAGCCTCAATGTCCGCCTCATACAAATCCTCTGGCACTCCGCGCAGAGGAGCTGGCAACGATCCAGAGTACATGATGAAAAGCGACCTATACGCGCGAGTCATTGCCACGTAAAGCGGACCAACAAACCCATCGACGCTCTCACACTCTGGAAGAAAAACAGCACCAAACTGTAGGCCCTTTGCACAGTGATACGTCATCAGCTTTGGGTTTGTAGTCGCAAAATTCAGAGTGTTAAGCCAATCGCGGCCACAGCTATACTTTGCCTCAACGCCCCATCCGGCCTCACGAAAGTATAAGTAGGCATCCCGAACCTGTTCATTCCTGGGGAATATGATGCCAACGTCATCCAATCCCCACTCAGATATGATTCGCATGATTCCGTTTAGCTGTTCTTCCCTCGAATCATATTCCAGAATGAAGGGCTTCTCGTTGCCCTCGCCCCTACATCTGCCAACAAGATCACTATCAACCCTCAAGTATTCCGCGACGCAAGCAATCGGCTTAGGCAGACGATAGTTAAAAGCAAGCTTTTCCATTGGAAAACGCGTGATGTCCCGTATCGCCTCCATGCTCACTGGAGCATCGCTTCCCGTACGAAAGCCAAAAATCTGCTGAGCTGAATCACCAAATAATAGAAGCGTCTTCCTCGCGTTCTGCTTAAGCAACTCAATGTCATCTGAAGAAAAATCCTGCGCCTCGTCCACGATGATATAGTCCGACTCTTGAGGATATCTGCACCAATTGTCTCGAAGGGCAATCAGATCAGGGTCTATCCCTTGGCCTCGACAGCCCTCTTCAAAGTACTGCTTCAGCGTATTTGTAAAGACAATGATTCTAGCTGTGCCCTTATTGTTGCGCACAATCTCATGGAGGAGCCAAAACGCGAGGACTGATTTGCCGCTCCCGGCACATCCGCGAACGATGAGGGATTTCTCGGCCCTGAGATTCAAAATCTTTCTCTGGCTGTCATCTAGCTCTGATTCATTTAGATAGAAGCTCATCCTATCCACTATTGCAATCCTCCCCGCACAACCAACTAATGCTTACGCATGTTGCATTTACTCAAGTTGTGTTCTCTTATCGGACAGCTCCAAAGCTCGATCGAGTCAAGCAACTGATCGGAAAGGACATTAGAGCCAATCACGCGATAGCAGATCTTGGAGCACTCGTTCACGGCCTCACGATGACTCACATGAATCACGTTCTGCGAATAACAGCTCCCACAATCCAACTCAAGACGGTTGCAGATAGGCGGAAGGATGCTCTTGAACTGCTGGCGTTCGGAAAGAAAGTCATTTACCTGCTTGTTAAGGACTTCTGGCGTCCATCGACCGCCAGCCCCATTGGGCGATGTAACGTCCAAGACCATGAGTGTGCCCATCGGCCTTAGCAGCTGCGAGAAGCTCGAGCAAAACTCGTAATAAGGACGCTCAGATATACCCGTACCATCCAGTTCGTTCAGCATCTTGGAGCAGATAACAAAATCGAAACGGTCGGGTGACCGGGGAAGAAAGTCGTTGAGATTCGCAAAGGGGCGTGGCGCTTCGAAGACATGGTTCACAAGCGACACGCTAAGCTCCACGCCCACGACTTTTGCCGCCTCAAAGATGATTTCACGCATCACGCTGTGCGCATCAGCATTGCCCTCAATGGAGGCGACGTCTATCGCCTTGACTGACGGAACCCTCTTCGCGATTGCCAAGAGCAGGCCGAGAAGATCGCCCCCAGTTCCAGTTCCAACAGAGCAGACCCTTACACAATCTTCGCTCGCAAGAGAGCCCGCCATGGTTTTGTCTGACAGCAAGCTGTCAAAAATCACGAACGTTTCCGCAACGCTGCGCGGAAAGTACGTTCCCAAATAGTTGAGAATCTTTTCCTCGTCCGCGTCCAAATTCATGTTGAACGCAAGGCTTCTGCCAGCAGGTCTATGCGACGCCCCAAATCGATCGAACACGAGCTCGTTAACCCACTCCGGAAGCCGGACGCCAACCGAGTCGTCGCGGACAGTGACCTCGGGAAACAACGCATCTGAGGTTTGTCGTTCCATGACCACGAGCCACTCCTCAGGTTTAACCCGGCCAAAAGACGGACGCCCACTCATGGGTCACAACATTCTCTTAACCGCTTCTATGGAAATACCTCTGTGCTCAGACAACAAGCGACATATCAAATCTCATCGGCAAACGGGAGGTGGCGAAGTCCCACAGAATTATGCTGTACTCCGATCAAGCATCCATCTCATAAAGCCCAGACCGCATTGCCCCGAACGTCTACCACGCTAGCGTCCAACCGGAACGTAGTGAGCTGCCCCGCTTAAACAAGCTCCGGTCACGACGATGCCTTCCTGACCTTCGGATGGTTTGCGCAAATCAATTGTTACCGCTGGGAGAATCGCCCGTGTCTCCCGTTTGTCATTGGGATAGCTTTGATTTCGCTGAATAGCCGATCACATTCTTCATCTGAGGCCACATGAAAACGCAGAAGAGAACACACGGCATCTGGATGCCCGCTCCAAAGAAGCGCACCGCCTCCACTGGGGATGATTCCGATCACGGGAACAAGAAGCAACAAAAGGCAAAGCAGAAGACTAAGCAGAAATCAAAGCAAAAGGCGTCGCAGGGCACGACGAAGAACTCGGAGCGGAAAAGAAATGCCCAGCTTGCACGCGCCCAAAAGGCCAAGCAGCGCAGTGCGTGGATGCGTCACCTTCGCGAACTCCACGAGCTCTGCAAGGACGATAAGCCTGCCCCCACGATGCTCGGAGGCATGAAGTCCAGCGGCATCAAGACAAAGAGCACGTACACTCACACGCCCATAGAAGACGAGAAGCCCGAGGATCAACGCCATGCCATTTGGCAGCCGCCTCAGACAGATAAAAGCAGATTCTCTGGCACCAGCTCGTCACGCCACAAAGCCACGGCGAGCTACAAAGTCGGCGCCGACTACGAAACCATTGCCTATGACGACGAGTACAAGGACAGCAAGCCAACGCAGAAAGAGAAAAAGAAAAGGAAGGGGAAGCAGAACAAGAAGAAGCGCAAAGCCAAAGGCCAAGGCGGCTTAGCAACACAGTCCTCACCCAAGGCGTCTGGCTCGAAGAAACAAAAGAGGCCGATTACAACCGGTCCCCTATCTGCCAAAGAGAAGAGGACGTTTGACAATAACTACCGCATACGTGGAGGCAACCCCTCTTGGAGGGGTTGGGACAACATGATCATCCCTGGCAGGACCAGGCAGTTCCTCTATTCCCAAGTTCACGCCTTGGGTCTGGACAAGCCCGACGACAAAAAGTGGACGAAGGGCGAAAAGGCGGTATTCAGAGACCATCGGCACAAGCTGCTTGCCAGCTCACCGCAATGGAAGACCCTCCTACCACGGAAGAGCGAGCGGGCAATAAAAAGGGCCTATGCCGACCGACTCGCCTAACAACGCAATGCACTTTGATCATTTTGCCAGTTCTTGGCGAGCATCAGCTCTGATAATGTGGTCTCAGTCACCACGAAGCCCTTTTCTGGCGAAGCATTAACTGCGCCGAACTCCTTTTTTGCCTTGCAAGCCAGAAAAGCAACGTACTCGACAGCTGCCCTGCGACGCCGTCCTGACCTCCCGATGGATTGCGCAATTCAATTGCTATCGCCGGGAGATCGGCCCCGTGCCCCGTTCGCTATTCGACTGGTGCGCAAAAGTCTCCATCGACCGCCTCATCGCTTAGTGCCCCGCCTCTCCGCGCCCACGCTCACGCTCCCCGCCGAGAAGAGCCTGCCCCTCGCCCCGCGCCCGACCTCGCACCGCAGGGATCGTCCAGCCCTATGCGTACGACCCGGCCACGCTCCCGTCAACATAGGAACGCGCGCTAAGTCGAGGACCTCCCGCCAACCCAGACACACGGCACGGCGCACTTGGAGCAACAATCATGCTCACCCCATCCCGGCGCCGGGCTCAAGGCCCGGGAGGTGGATGAAAGGGGCGCACCAAATTCCAGGCCGCTTTGACAAGCGAAGGACGCTCCACAGGCATAAGCCCGTGCCCGAAGCAATGCGGGCAGAAGATGAGACAACAACACAACAGGCGCCTGCCTTGATTAACGCCAACAATACAAGTCACGAATCCATTTGATGCCAACGATCCATTTGACCCGGCCACGTTCGCATCATTATTACAACGTCTCGCGGCATTCGCATTGTCCTGCTCGACCACATCAAAGTATGCTTTCACATGACAGTTGAGTGTCACGACGCAGTCAGCCATGAGGCTATGGGCCAACTCTGCTCTACTGCGCCGCCAAACTTTGGCATGTCAGAAGAGCGGCACTCGTGTTCAAACAACCGCAGATTAGCCCGCAAAAACCGGACGCAACCACAACGGGGAGAGTCGAATGAACGATCGCGCAGGCAGGAGCAGCTCACTGGCCATACCCGATCCGATGCTTGACGATCGCGAGTTGGCCGATCTGCAAAGTACGACGCAGCGCTACGAGGACATGATGAAGCCGAAGGCGCTCGCGAGCGCGGCAAAAAAAGCCGCGGAAATCATTCCCGAGAACGTCAAGGACGCCGCCGCACAATTGGGAAAAACCATCTCCGAGCAGGAGATTTACGCACAAGCGCTCAAACTTATCACCGAGGGATTCAAGGTGCTCGAGAGAGAGGCCGCCAAAGTCACGGTAAACGAACAAAGTGTCGTTAAGGCAATTAACGATGTATCGCAAGAGGCAAACATTGAAACCCTCGAAGAGGTTTGCACGGTTCGCTCATACGATGTCGCCAAAGCCGCTAACAAGCAGTATGGCCAGCACATTGCCGCAGCGGTCGTTGAAGGCGGCGGCACGGGGGCGGCGGGCTTTGCCGGAATTCCTGCCAACATGGTGCTTAGCACGTTCCTGTTCTATCGTGCGGTTCAATCCATCGCCATGTCATACGGTTACGACGTAAAGAACAACCCCGACGAGCTCATCATCGCCTCGGACGTATTCGCCAATGCGATGAGCCCATCATCCAAAGGCTCCAACGGTGTTTCAGACAACGTCGCAAAGTTCATGGCGATAAGCGCCGCCGAGGGCATCAAGCAAGCTGCTGGTAAGTCGTGGGCCGCGATGATCGAGGAGGGTGCCGCGGGGCTACTTCTCGCACAGATACGCGCCCTAGCTCATGCGTCAGCGAAAAAAGCTCTTGAAAATGCGGGCAAGAAGAGCCTCGAAAACAGCATTTTCAGGGAGCTCTTCGAGCAGCTCGGCAAACGCCTGACGCTCAAGACAGTCCAACGCGCCGTCCCAGTCATTTCTGCCGGAATTGGTGCCTTCATCGATACTGCGCAAATGAACAAGGTCCTAACGTACGCCAACATCTTCTACCAAAAGCGTTTCCTTGTTGAGAAAGAAAGCCGAGTAATGAATCTCGTAGGGATCGCAGACGACGGTGCCGTTGTTGCAGACGTCGAGACCGATGACGCAGACGCCGAGCCCATACCTCAGAATTCGGTTGACGACAGCGCGAATGGCGACATCAAGAATCCCACGGCTGAAGAGATGGACGAATAGCCCGCTCCGCCCACTACGCATCCAGTAGATCGTTCCACTAACCATCGCTGTTTTCTCGCAGACTCGGTGTCGCGCGCTTCCAGGATGCGATCTTCTGGTCACACACAGCGGACTGTTTCTCGTAGTCGGAGGGCTCTGCTGTGGATTTCACTGCTGTTGCGCCTGGTTCCAACGCGCCCCAAATGGCTTCCTAGCCGCCATTGGCGCCGCCATCCATGCCGTATCCCCTTTCGCCTCGCGGTGCGGGCATAAACAAACAATGCCCGCACCATTACCGGTACGGGCATTGTCTTGGGTGCCACAAGGTCACATCGTGTTTCTCAGGCTAAGCGATGAGCGATCGCCAAATTATCTATCTATTCATTCCTGTGTATTTCACCTTCGTAAAGCACTTCTCGTGTGCCAGGATCAGTAACTTTAACTCTAAATGCTTCAGTGTGATAATCATCGCCCATATAGCCTGTGCAGATTTCTCCATCAGAGGTTACGTCAACTTTGTCGGTCCAATTTCCCCAGTCTGAGCTTGTTGTACGAATCCAATCGCCCGTATAACCAATCATGTTTTTTGCTTTAATGCGCCATTCTTCCATGTGGAGTGTTTTCGTTTGCTTTGGCGGACCGCTTTTTGCACGCACGAGCAATTCAATCATTGTGAAGCCGCGGTCCTTCTTGTCATATGTGGTCATATCGACCCAGTTTTTGTCATGAAATGCGTCATATGTAGCAATCGCAAATTCAAATCGCCAATCGAATAGAGCAGAATATAGGTCTGCCGAGTCTTTATATCCAGACTCTTTCAAATCGGCTAGATATTCATACGTTAGCTCATCATTCCTATCTTGGTGCAAGCTAGCGTAAGCATACTCAGCTTCTTTAACCCTTTCCTTATCACCCAAGAGGTCATACCAGAATGCAGCTATAACGTAGTTCTTCTCATCCATCGCCTTGCTTGCGGCATCTCTGGAAATATCAGGACTAATCTGTAGTTCTGCCGCAGCTGATTTCATTTTTTTATTTGTAGACATAGCCGCATCATTGTCACCAGCATCTAATTGCGCGGTGCATTGTTTGGCGTACGTTGCAACAATCTGAACGTTACTGTCTTTAAAGTTTCCGAGTTTCTGAAAAGCTGCGACCGCTTCATCATACTGACCAGCATTCGCGAGCCCTACGGCGTCGTTATATTTACCATCAGGGATTACCACGTTGACAACAAAAAGAATGGCAGCTGCTGACACGGCCACGATAGCACCGATCACTATTGCAATCCGTTTTGTTTTGTGCGCTGATTTCGCCTTCCGGTCTTCAATGGCAGCATTGCACGCGGCGAACCGCTCATCGGAATCTTTCCATCCCCGAATCTGTTGAAATAGGGCCGCAGCAGTGGTCACGGAGTCAATGTTTTCGCTATCGGAAGCGAGCTTCACCGCTTTTTGGTACATTCCTTCCGACCATTCGTCGGCAGAGGATACGAGGCTCTCCTCCTCCTCGTTTGCAAGCAATGTATGTTTACTCGCACCACATTCGCAGCAAGTATCACGGTTCACATTGACCTGGCCGCATGCACATGCCCACCAACCGTCATGGTCCTCGACGCTATTGTCCAAAGCCCGTGCGTCAATGCCAGCGGATTGGAGCCTTCGCCTTCTCTCGGCCATGGCCCTCTCGCTGAGTTCTAGCGGATGGTTGTTCGGAATGTCGCTAGGCTCTCCGCTGCTCTTCCACCTTCCGCTTTCGGTCAGAACGCTTGTAAACGCAACCTCCACGCTCGCAACGTCGCCTTTGGGAAGCGGTTGGGCTTTTAACGGTTTCTGGTTGGCAGGGCCAAGGTCAACATCGAGATCCTCGAACACGAATTCTTCCGAAGTATCATCGAGGTATGTTATCTCCGCAACGCCTGCCACCGACTTGATGACACCGTCTGAAATGTTTCGTATTTTTATCTGCAGATAAGCGGAGGCAGTTTCAGTGTTGCGTGACACTTGCACAACAGTTGCAAACGCCGGGCACCCTGGTTCCCAAAGCGTCCTATGCTCGTCACGAGTCGTTTCGTCAGCACGGAATATTACTTTGTAGTCTGCCATTATGCGCCGCTCCCTAGAGGCTAGGGAGCTCGTCATCGACGTTCGTTATGTTTTCCACCTGGGCCCGCCGTGGCTTTTTGTCTGGAAGCGAGGCGACGATGATTGCAGGCGTGAATATGAACCCGAAGAAGCCTATGAACCAAAGCTTGCCGCTCAGATCCCCGTATCCCTTTTCTTTTGCTGCACTGTCAACAATTTGCATCGTGAAAACCCAGGCGGCTAAATAGCAAATAGTAGGGATCAGAATGATGAGACTTTCCATAGCTCCCATATGCTCGCTCCTTTCACGAGGCGTCAACGTGAGCAGCAATGAAATATGCAGCACCATTTGCAGAGCGCTAGATTTCTGACTCGAAAAAGCCCTAGCCCAATATGAGATCGAGGTCGGATTGATTCAGGCTGAAATCGTGCCCGGTCCTTGAAACATGTGCAAAACCCAGTCGCCATATTGAGAGTCTATAGTGCAGGTATTGCTGAAGCCAAGATAATCGGTTAATGGCTTCCCACATGGCATTAGCAGGAGTTGATTGAACCTAGCCTTTAGAGCCAGGCGCACTAATTTCAGCGTCTTCACCTCACCGAACTGTTCGCAGCCGAGAAGAGCGTACGCACTCTTCCGAAAGACATATGACGACGAGAATCGCTTCATCCCGACCCCTGGCAATCGTCATTCACGCTCGCACCCACATCAGCCTTCACAATCTTGCAAGGCATGAGACAAATCAGAAACTCATCCGATCGACCACGCCCTTCTCAACGCTGCATCAATGGCAATCATATCCACGCATGCCCATCAGGCGAGCGCCCCGCACCTTGAACGCGCCAAACTCTAGGCAGAAAGCGCCACTCTCCCGTTCTTCCTGCTTTGCCGGCAAGGGCATGGTCAGATCACACGCGCGTCGAATCCGCCACACCCCCCTGAAGAAGCGATTCAAGAATGTCCTTCGCCGCACCTCTTGAGAGACGGTCTTGCTCGTTCTGGTTGAAGTAGTTGCACAGACATCCATAGCAGCAGCTGTCCTCGCCGCAATCGCATGTCGAGACGATCTCGTACGCCCTATTGAGCAGCGACTCGACGTCTGTGCTCAACTGGAATGCCCTGCCTGCGCCACCGGGGACATTGTCATACAGGAGAATGGACTCGTCGCCCGTGTCGAAGTTCCTATAGGTCGTCGCCCCGACCTCGCCCTCGGGGATGTTCATGAGAGAGACGGTCGCCTGTACGATCGCCCACATGAGCGAGCGCCAGTCAGCGTGTTCGCGCGTAACGCGATCACGCAAATCAAAGGTCAGCTCAAGAACATCTGTTGTAAAGTCGGTCCCAAGGCCCGCATAGTTTCGGGTTTCCTTTGCGACGCACCAGCGCTCGTGCTCTACCTTCCCGTTTCTCGGGGCGGCGGCACCACAGTACGAGCAAACCTGATAGCCAGCGGCTCCCGGGCCCCTGTTAATCGCATACAGATGTCCGTTGCTGGCATGCCTCACGCCCAGCCTTCCTCCGGGCATTACATGCCAGTCAAGCACGCCACCCTTGCTCCAGGACTGCACGAACTTCACGTCAACGGTCCCATAGTTCCTGGGCCTCCGGTATGTCGACGCGGTTCGAGAGATCTCATGGCCCCTGAACCCGCTCGACGGAATCAGAATCCTGCTCCTTACCTTTATCGTCTCCTTGCAGAGCGGGCACTCCATTTCGCTTTCGCCCGTATCGATGGGCACGACAAAGGCTCGGCAGTCCTTGTTGGGACAGATGCCAAATCGCCTGAGCTCATAGGGACGCTGACGCGGCTTCGTGATGCCGCTTGACTCCCAAACGCGTCCGCCGGCAACCAGCTGCGACCCCGGCGCAAACTCCCTGATTGCCTGTCTGAGGCCCCTCGAGAGATCGAGCCGCTCCTCTGCCGGCGCCCCCTCCTGCTCCGCCAGCGAGAGAGAAACGAGGTCGGTCGGAAAACCATACTTGGGAAGGACGCCAGACTCAGCAAGCACGCCGATGGTCGTCTTTTTCAGAAGGGCTCCCTGCAACTTCGTGTTTACGCTCGCGCGATCAAGCTTCCGCACCGCGCGCGCCTCGTTAGCCGAGCGCTCGAGCCTGTCCCAGTCATCGTGCACGAGCGAGTGCGCCTGCATGAGGCGCCCGCCATCTCCAATGAGCCCCTCGATCCATTCTCCTTCGCTCAGCGCAATTCCAGGTGCATCCCTCACCTCGGCCGGAAGGATTCCCGCTAGAAGTTCGGTGAGTCTCTCCCTGTTGCTCGAAATGAAGTCGGCAAGCTCGTCCAACCCGGCCGGCCGCTCCTCCGCAATGCCCATGAAGTCGTCATAGCGACCCGAGCAAGCCTCGCGCTCCTCACTGCTCCTGAAGTACTCCGAAAGGATCACCGCGTAGATGTGTCTGATCGCAATGGCCGGATTCGACAGGTAGCAGAAGGGTGCCCTCGTCGCCCCCGCGATGATTCGCTCGGGTGCGCGATAGTACTCGATGTCGTGCGGCCGCAACCGCGCGAACGTGACGGCAAAGCCAGGCTTTCCGGCGCGCCTTCCCACACGTCCCGCGCGCTGCGCATAGTTGGCAGGCGACGGCGGAACGTTTCTCATGAACGTGGCGCGTAGGTCACCCACGTCGACACCAAGCTCGAACGTGGTCGTGCACGAGAGCACGTTCACGTCACCGGCAACGAAATCCTGCTGGACCTTTGCCGCCTTGTCACTCGAGAGCTGGGCCGTGTGCTCCTCTACACGTATGGGCAGGGGATCCTCTCGATACGTCTCCTTGTAGAAGCGGTCCTTGCCATAGTCGTTTTGGTCGACGCGCCTCGGTCGACCGTGGCACCCTCGCGTCAGGCAGATCCCGCCCGTGTCGTACTGGAGCATGCATCCGCACGTATCACAAAGGAAGAGCGCGAGGTTGTCACCGGGCCGGACAGTCCAGAAGTCACCCGACATGAGGAACCCGCCCGTCGTTCGATCGTCGAAGACAAACGTGGTCCCCTCACTCCTCCCCAGCGTCGCAAGAATCTTTCTCAGGTCCTCATAGAAGTTTGCGAGAAGAGCATCAACCTCCGTCCGCGAGACATCAGCGCCGTGCTTCTCCCGTGCATAGGCACTCACGAAGTTGCTGCGCTTGTTGCCCTTACTCCGAGGCGATGGCACGAAGCGGATGGTTCCGGCAGGCGCGTCGTCGCTTCCACCTTTGATGACGGAGCTCTGCCTCAAGCGAATGTGCATGTGATTCTGAGCGCCCTCGGGCCTCATGAGCGCACCCTGTTCACGCAAGGTCTCTAGGCATACGCGCATGATCACGAGGTAGTCCTCGCCGGTCATCCAACTCTGCCCCGAGCGTTGCGCAAGCTTCTCGAACGCAGCTGGTTTCTCCTTTGCCAGGGAGAGGAGCGGCTCAGGCGCGACGCCAATGACGCCGAGCCCCTCGAGGCTGTTTCGGCTGTCCTCTGCCATGAGCTCGTCGTACACCCAGGCATCGGCAGCGTTTCTCCTCTTGATGTCCGTGTCCAGATTCCCTACGTTCCGATACGTCTTCCTCAGCTGTCCGGCAATCCAGTCTGCGATGTCGCTTGCTTTGCAGCCCTTCCCTTCGCGGCACAGGGTATCGACGGCCTCGCGGATGATCTGGCGGCGCGTGATGTTGTTGTACGTTCTGGACATTGCGGGCGCAAAGAAGGCGGCGTCTTGCCGCCTGTCGGAGAAGCAGACAACGCTGCCGCCCCTGACCGTCTCGGCACTGCCAACGCCAAAGAGCTCGTCGAACTCACCCTCTGCCTCATGTCTGTCGAAGGGCGGAACGTCCCTCACCAAGTCGTAGCAGACGACGCTGCCCGCAGCCTCGGGAGACACCCTCATTGGCTGAATGGCGTACCTGTTCTGATAGCCGCAGTGACCGCATCGCGACACGTCCTCGTCGGCCTGTCCCTTTGCCAACGGGATCCGCTCGCACGCCTTGTGCTCGTAGCGATGTGCCCCGCCCTCATCGTCAGAATGAAGCGATCCGCACTTGGGGCAAAGCCACCTAAGGGTCTCGACGTCATCGACGTCATCTGCGCTCCCAAGGATCCGGTAGTACGTTCGGACGGCATCGTCATCCGCATCAACATCGGGCCGCTTTGGATCAAGCCACGCGCATTTTGCCGCCGGCGTTTCCTTTCCAAGCACATAGGCCTCGCCGCAATGCCTGCAGACGGACACCTCGTAGACAGGAACGATGCTCCCGTCCTCAGAGATTCTCTCTGCGGCCTTGCTTGCAGAAAGCCTCATGTCGTCAAGCGAGATGAACAGGCCCTCGGGCGCCCTGAAGAACGTGTGATAACGACTCGCAAGAATGGGAACCCCCTCTGTGACCTCTGCGAACGCAAGCACCTCGACCATGGCAGAAAGCCGGGCCGCACCTTGCGCGTCACCCAGGAGCCCAGCGATTCCAAGGTCATCAATGCGAGAGAGGTCCGTCAGATCGAGCAGGTCCGTCTCTGAGGCACTCACGCGAGACACGATCTTCCTGGAGTTCTCGTCACCAAGCAGAAGCGTCGAGAGCCACTGCCTTGGAGTCGCACCGTCAAGCCTCGCACGCTCGCCTTCTGGAATGTGGTCACCCAATGCATTCAGGAGCGCCTCTCGCGTGGGGTCGCCACTCGAGATTGCATCGCGCAGATCCTCCCAGCATTCCGGCGAGAGCGCGCCCCATGAGACACTCCGGAAATAGCCCATCGGGTCGTCCCTATTGCTCCCGATGACCGCAGGGTTATCGCCATGGTCAAACGGCTCGCCAAAGAGGTCCTCGGCAAACTTGGCAATCTGCGGGCCGTCGTCCTTGGTGCCCATGGTCGCGCTCGTCGCGTAACAATGCAGGCTCATGTCCTTGCCCGTGGCCTGCTTTACGCGAGACTTGAGCCGCCTGAGGAGATACGCGATTTCGGTCCCAAGCGTGCCCGAATAGACGTGGGCTTCGTCAATGGCGATGTGGCGCCACCCCGAGCCAAACGCAGATGAGAAGAACGAGGCGTCCTTGGGTCGCAGCAGAAGGTATTCGAGCATCGAATAGTTCGTGAGCAGGATGTTCGGCGGCGTCTTGCGCATCTCCTCACGCGAGAGAAGCTCGTTGGGAAGCGGTTCCTCGCCCGGATGCTCGCCACGCCACTTGTTCAGTGCGTCTTTCCGGCCTTCTTTGGTGTCACCAACGTAGCGGCCGAACGTTATCTCCGTGCCCTTCAACAGCTCGCGAAGCCTCTTGAGCTGATCATTCGCAAGCGCGTTCATGGGATAGAGGATCATTGCCTTGACGCCTGGCGTGAACCCCTTCTCCTCCTGCTCGCGAAGGAGGTCGTCGAGGATGGGCAGCACGAAGCACTCGGTCTTGCCGGAACCCGTTCCCGTAGTGACGATGTAATTCTTCCCCAAGTGGGCCATCCGAATTGCGTTTATCTGATGCTCGTAGAGAACCAGATCCGGATCGAACAGTCTCGGATCCCCACCTCCCAGCGTGAGCATTCCCTCGCAGAAGGTCCCCTCTGCAACGAGCTCTCGGGTGCTGCGCCCCTTTGTATAGGGAGGCGTCGCCTCGAGGAACGGGCCCTTCGAGAGGAACCCCGGCTGCGAGAGAATCTCCTCGAGCTGGGCTTGAAGCCTCGGGTCACCGAAGCGAATCGTGGTGGAAAGGTAATCGCCATATGAGCGCGCTATGTGACGCGAGGCCATCACGGGATCGAATGCGGCACCTGACATCTGCACTCCTATCTCTTGATAGTGATGCGTTGGCACGTCGAGAAGTCCGCGTCACCAAAGACATCAACGCATGCAAAAGTGACTCTCAGCAGACCTCTTGAGACCAGGGCCTCCTCGGCCTGCCTAGGCAGCTCGAATTCACGGGCCCCAGCCGGAATCGCAACGTCATCACACAAGACAATCTCGCGGTCGCCTCGAACCTTTGAGAAACGGGCAACCAGATCATAGTCGACGCCGCGCGAGAGCTCGAGCGAACAGCCCCGCACGCCCGTCCTAAGGGAGCACTCGCCAAAGTTGAAGCCCGACACAACTGAACCTAGATCAAGCACGCAAGGAGGCTGTTTGGCAAGATGTTGCCCACACTCATAGTTGAGAACAAGTTGCAGTTTAATCGCGCGACCATCCCCCACCATGCCCGAACGCAAATCAGAAAACGGCGACACCCGATACCGAGACGCAACGGGAAGCATCTTATAGAAGCACGGAATCTGCCCCAGCGAAAGATATGCCCCTCGCGAAGCCCTTCTCCCTTGGCAGCGAATTGTCACGTCCTTGCTATCGGCAGGCGCCTCCTGAAGATCGTACGCATCTGGAGCCACGCCACAGGAATCTCTTGTCACGGCTGGTCCGACGATGTCGATGCCCGCAAGGAAGATGCTGGCCCTAACCTTCGCGATTTCCGCACCAACCTTCTTGGCGACCTCGACTGCTAGCCACTCGTCCGATAAAGGAGTCTCGACATGGACTGACCCTTTGGTCCAAGGCAGATTGGACGAGGCTCCACTACGAATCGCGCAGTCCTTCTTGACATCGATCCCGTAGCGCGCGACGACAGTGTCACTCCCATCCACCCGCGCGCTTTCGAGCGCAATGCGACGTATCGGAACGACGGAAAACCTGTAGTTGAGAACCAGTGCACCGGTTTTGCGATGGACAACCCTTAGCCTTCCATCGGCAACCAAATTGGGGATCATGCTCTGGTCGAGCCTGAGGCTAACAATTCCTACGTCATGTTCCCCCAGCTGTTCCTTATTCTTGCGTTTGACAGAAGTCTTCTGACCATCGCAGAGAAGCTCGACATCAAGCTGTTGGTAATCGAAGCCATCAACACGGCCCTCAATCGTTACCGAGGGCAGCGCGTCGTTGAATCCTTCCTTCCCGCTCCCATCATCAACGCGATAGCTTGGATAGAGGTCGGACCGACCCATGCCCTCGCCAATTACGCGGCTGCGGTCCACGGTCACGCGAAATCCCTCGCACCAGGCAGAGACCTGCGCGCCTTTGGAATCGCAAACCTCGCCGCAGCCCATGTCGTCCATCTCGAAGGTCTCAATGGAATGGCCGATACTCAGTTCGTTTCGGTTTAAGCGAACCATCCCGCTGCCAGGACGAATCTCAAAGCCCGGCGCCACAAGGCAATATACGGTCCTCTTCCGGCGCAAAGGACGCCTCTTTTGGCGCAGAACACCATCGCCCACAGACACGAACTCGTAGACGCCAGGGTGGTTTGCGCGGAAGGACTGCGTTGCAAAAAGCCTCCCAAGAGTCGACTCGTCCCCACCCGACAGCTCGACCTCGACGTCATACGCACGGGACGGCGCAAGCCTGACGTTAACCTCCTCGAGAACCGCAGACTCCACGCCATTGAGTACCTCTGCGCTCGCGACAACCTCACCATTGACCCTGTAGGTAACCATCCTGCCCGCGAACCGCCGTGGGAACCGCGCGCGTTCCCAGTGGATGCAAATGGGCTCCTCTTCGTCTTCTGGCGAAAGCCGAAGCTCCGCGTTCGGGAAGTAGACCAGACGAGAAAAGCGCGACTTGGACGAACCGCCCGCGGCCTTTGAGTCAAGGACCGCCTTGAGCGCATTCATGGCCGCAGTCGGAAGCGCTCCGCTCGAGGCCATGATCGTATCGCCCGAACCCGTCGCGCTCGACAGCGCCGTCTCCGCAACGGAAAGGGCGCTCACGAGCATCGGCCCCGTCACCTCAGGCACCTTGTGAATCAGGTTCTGCGCGGACCGATTCGCGAGATAGAAACCGCTGTGTTTGTCGTTTGCCAACCGAATGAGGTCAGCGGCGGTAGGATATGCCCCATCGGGTAGCCTGCCCTTCTGCATCCCTCTCACAAGGGGAATGATGAGACGCGACCAGATGGATACCCAGTCAGACTCGGCGAGGCCGGCATGCAGCAGTGCAGTGTAGAAATACTGGTACTGTGTCTCTTCCTCGTTGTAGACGTTGAATCCCTTGTACTTGATCCTGTCGTATACAAAGTGAGGAATGGCAACCCTGCTCGTTTGGTCCTTAATACCTAACTCGTCAAATGACGCATGCCAGACCGAGTCGCCAGTAAAGTTTCTCTGCACCGAATCAAGCATGTAGAGAAGAAATGCGTTTGGGGTCTCGGTTGTTAGACCTTTGGTCGCCTCGATAGACGAGCGAGCGGACGACCTCCTCTGCGCAGCGGCAAAGACGCCGCTGACGTCTTTTCTCAAATCGAAGATATCGGTTGCGATCAAGTCGAGAGCCTCTGCAACGAAGGCATCTTCGGCATGATCGGCGACGATGTTGATGGCCCGCAAAGCCTTCTTCTCGAAACGCCTCAACTCGTCAGATTCATCGCAAAGAGGTAGTCGCCCGGAGCTGACCTCACCCATTCTCTGTCCGTCTCGTCGTACCGTCGTTCTTGACGACCTGGGGACGCTAGCAATGACTGAATCCGCATTCCGTGTTCCACGAGCATTTACCACAGACGCGCGATCGCCCATTTCCTGCCGACAATAACGCTCGGCGAACGCATCGGGGTTCTTGCGAAACGAATCCTTGAGACGGCTCACTTGATCAGCCGAGTCCACGCCGATTCGCTCGTCCAATTCCGCATCGCCTGATTCAAACACTTCGCCAAGTTCTTTGAAGCCAGCGGCGATCAGCTGCCTGCGCAGTGCGGCACCAATTGCGAGAGACTTTATCGGAATATGCTGTAACTGCCCGTCGTCTTCGGGAACGTTCATGAAGCACATCACCTCATAACTCCTCGAATCAGTTTACAACTGAACAGGAGTGCTCTCCGTCGGCATCAACAAGCGGATCGCGTGCATGTCGGCATATTGATAACCGCGTCACCTAAACGCGCAACGACATGTTGTCCTCAGCGTTTCTCCTCGTCAGGCTCGTATCCGATCGCACATCTCGACATCCCCGGCCATTACTTTAAGCCTTGAGAGCGAGACTTGATACTGACCGTTCTTCGGCCTGACCCTATTCCTAAACAAGTCCCATACAGGCTTGCCAGGGCCGTTATATATCTCAATGAACCTGCCTGCGCCATCGATTTTCAGAACGATCAGGTAGTCGGGGTTATCACTCAAAGCAACGCTATCGCGTTGGGTAACCTTAACCTGAACAAGTCGCCCATCAGAAGCCTTTCCATCATGCACGGGCTTGGACGAGGTAAAGAGCTTGATGCCGTACCTCTCTGCCGCATACACCTCACCAATACTTCCAATCAGATGTCCATCAACAGTGAAGTGGCGACCATGTTCGCCATAGTCTCGTTCCAGTTCCCCCACAATGTCATAAAGCCGACGGATAATATCTGCCAGATTTCGACCGCATGCAGGTTCTTCCATGTCATCCACCTCGTTACCCCGCAAGACTCTCGATAGTTGACAAGAGCTCTTCCGCACTCTTGGTCGCATCAGACAAATCAAAGAAGAACATGTCGACTTGTACGCCGTCGGCACTCACATGCCTACCCCTAGGCATCAAGCCCGCCGACACCCCCTTATGCCATGGATACAGGAGGACAACGTGCTGGCACTCCTCCCCTTCGGCACGATAGCGCTGCCCGTATGCATACATCTGATGCATGTCCACAACAGACAGATCCCTAGGACCAGCAACACGCTTCCACTTGGTATCGAGCACGACATTGCGTCCGCTTGCACACGAGCAGAGAATGTCCGGGCGAAGAGCCACTCGCCTTCCCTCAAAGAGCCACTGTCCCCTGGCCTGCAGCTCAACGCGATTGACGCGCGCATCGCACACGGCCTTGCGCTTGAGCAACCTGCCAACGAAATCCTCGAAGACCCTCTCCATGGGGAACAGCAACGCCGTGGCCACGCTCTCGCCCTTGAACATCGAGAAGCTCTCTCCGCGCAGAAAGACGCGGCACCAGGCAATCAGGGTGTCGTAAGCCCTCGTCGTACGATCAACGACGCATCTTGCAAGGTCAGCATCAACGTTTGCGCACCGACCGACTTCCTCGAACGCGGGAAGAAGCCGGGTGGCCCGCCTCACATTGTGGTTGTCTCTCGAGCTCCTTCGAAGATAAATCAGCGTCGCTTTAACAAGCCTGTTTTCAGGCCGGTCCGGCAGCAGCTCGTCATGAATGAGATTCGTCACGTGAGCCCTCGCGGCGCCCTTTCTGAACTCTCTGGAGAAGTCGATCTTGCCTCGAATAAAGCTCTCCTCTGACTCAACTGTCACGTAGGACGACCGGATGCCATGCCTCACGAGACTGGCAACCTCTTCCATAAACATGGAGACGAAGACCTCGAACAGCGGCGTATTGCCAGTGGTTAGACCTGTTCTGTCGAAAGAGCGAAACGTAACGTCGGTCCCTAGCTCTTCGAGCATACGCGCGAAAATCTCGCGGTCCGTAAAGTGAGATCCACCCGCGATATCGATCTTGGGAAGCATCTCGACCTGCATGCCGTTACGAAGCTCAACCACGCCTACGTAGTTCTGCAGTTGAATAGCCTCTCCAATGCCACGGGGCGAACACAGTCGCATGAGCTCAAGCGGGCTGTCTCCCTCGCGATTCGCCAGAGAGAATTCGCGAAGCATGGCAAAGCTTTCCGCCCCAACGCAATGACAGCCTGCCCTGCCCTTATCCTCAGGGACGAGATACTCGTACTCTCGCACAACCACAGGCGCTTTGGACATGGCCTAGCCCTCTTGACCTGTCTGGTAGATGAGTGTGTATGCACCCGGGTCTCGTGGTGCCCTCTTCACTCGATACGCCCTGAGCCGATCATACTCAGCCACGTCATCTCCCCAGAACACGTTTGTGCCATCGCTCTCCTTGATAAACTCGTCCGCCGCAGCACCAAGCACGGAACGAATCTTTCCGTAGTCGTCAAAGAAGTACTCCTGAAGAAGGGGTATCAGCCTAGTCTCGAAGACCCTAGCCAGACGCTCGATTGACGGATCGCCCTTCAGGTCCATCAGATAAGCGTGGCCCAACGTGTGCTCGCGGTCGTACAGCAGCTCGATACGCTCGTTCATCACGGCAAGCAAACGCGCGACATTCACCCCCTCGATGTCGATTTCCTCGAGAAGACGGGGCTCGGGCATCACCTCAACGAATTCGAAGCGTCTCCGCAGCGCAGTGTCCATCAGTGCAATCGAGCGGTCTGCCGTGTTCATCGTTCCCAGCACGTACACATTGCTTGGCACGCTGAACGGATCGCCGGAATACGGGAGCTCAACACTCGTCTCCTCCGCTGCGCCCTTGCGCTTGCTCGGCTCTAGCAACGTGATGAGCTCTCCAAATACCTTGGATACGTTGCCCCTGTTTATCTCGTCGATAATGAAGACATAGGGCTTCGCGGGCTTTGACGTAGTTGCGCTGGTTTCGCCCATGCCCATGGCCCCTAAGAGTCTCGAGGCGCTCACGCGTGAAAGCTCATAGACTGTCTGTAGCGTAAGCACCTTGCCGCCATTGATCGGCAGGAAATCGCTCTTGGGAATAGAGCCGATCCACTGAGCCTTCCTCTTGCGCTTGGCGGCCGTCGCCCCCTCGTCCCATGCAAAGTCACTTGTCACAACCGCGACATCATACTGGGCGCTCGAGGCGCCAGGGATCACGACGAAATCACCTTGCCGCATCTCCTCTTGAAAGGCGTTGATTGCACGCTTGTTCATTTCACTGAGGCTCGTTGACCCATCTACGTCGTCAGGGCTCACCTCATCCCAGCCCATGCGAAGGCTGCCCTCAGCGCGACATTTCTCAAGCAGATCAGCCACGCTGCCTGTCTTTAATCCCATCTTCCAAACGCGCGGACGGGGATTGTCAGAAAACCTGGGTATGCCGCTCTCGACGGACGCGACAGCAACCACGTCCTCGGCCGTTTCGCAGAACTCGCGAAATGCGCCCTTCTTCAGCTGATAGGTAACGTCACCCGTCTCCTCGTCGCATTCCGGGCGAAATCCCTCTATGAAGTCCTCGTAGCCATACGACTGGTGGAAGGTGACGAAACCAATACGTCCTTCGCCAACGAGTTCGTTATAGCGACCGAGCACCTCTTCGTAGCCATCACGATCCGCCATCGAATCAAGCACATTCTCGACCTGAAGCCCATCGCAGATTGCCACGGCGTACGCACGCGTCTGATATGTCTTGCCCGTGCCAGGAGGGCCATACAGAATCATGTTTTTCGAGTACGCTTCCTCCATGCGCTCCTCCTCGCCCTCCCCATCCGACAAGCCATCTCCAGCAAGAAGTCCCCTCCAATTGGAATGCCACGCCTTCATGTAACGCGATGCATAGTGGGCAATGTCCTGAAGCATTAGGTGGTGATCAGGATCGACAGCACGCTGCTCCTTAGTAAGCGCGTCGTCATTCAACTCGACAAGCTCGGAGTCTTCCAGCAACTTTGGCAGCACGGCATCCGCGAGCCTTTCGTAGGCAAGCATCTTCGGAACAGAGCCACTTGGTAGCCTCACGTCAATGCATTCAGCAAAGTCCATGCCCACGCTGGGCTTGAAGAAGTGATACCGATCAGGCCTCTCAAATGCGAGATAGAGACTCACAGCAGAAGGCGTTTGGTGACTATCCCCAAAAGGCCTCTCCGAAACCTCGTCATATTCGCGACGCACTGCCTCAACACCATCCACGAAGCCCGTATAAGCATCACGCAGCGAACGATCGGGTTCATACAACACTCTGAACGCATCACGTATGCCCTCAGGATCAAATTCTGTGAGCTTATAAAGGCGATCAAATGGATGGGAATGTCGATTGTCGAGAAGAGAGCCCTGGCCAGTCGCAGACAGCTTCAGCGCCGCACGAAGGCACTCGACAAACCTTTCGCCTTTGGCGTCAATATCCCAGTTGTCGCGATACGCTCGGGCGTAATCCCACTTGTAGGATTCACGGTCTTCTCCTCCGTTGCTCGCCACACGGAATCTTGGAAAGTCCTTCTTGTAGAGAGAGACAAGCCTGTCGAGGCGCTTTCCATTGAAAGAAAACCGTTTTCCCGCCGCTGGATCCTCAAGGAGCAGGTCGCCCTCCCCAAGCCCGGAGATGGCCGTCGCAAGCTCCGGGCGGAGCCGCCATTCAAACGCTCCATGCCCTGATTTCCTTGCATGGTTGCACACGCAGACCACAGGCCACCACTTACCATCAGCACCCCCTACGTCGCAGGGGCTCACGCCGAATCTCTCGCAGGCTCTCCTGCCGAAAGCCGAGACATTACTGCTGTAGAAGCTTGAGCCGCGTCCATAGTCGTCATCAAGTTCGGCACACGTCGCCCCCTTGGGATGTTTAGCAAGGCAGTGCAGCGCGGTGAGCATGGTGGTCGACGTCATACTCGAATCACGCAACAACTCGCCCCATTTGTCCGCAGGAATGCTGGGGTCATACTCACTGGGCGCCGGCACCCATCCGCCTATCTCCCACGCGCGATATGACAGAGTCGGATAGGCATCAGTTGACTTCTTCCGGACCTCATCAAGCAACGCAAGGTACTCCTCGCCAGAAAGCGAATCGGGAACACCGATGTCATAGCGGTTCAGCAAATAGGTTCGGGTATTGCTGTCGACGGGGAGAAAGACCTTGGGCCTTGCCCAATACAAGGCCATAGTCAGGCTGGCATCGCCCACGTTGCCTTGCGCACGGACCACGTCGAAGAGTCGCGTGAACTCAGCGCGAGCTTCATGGTTTCCGTCGGCATAGCTCAACGCGCAACGAAAAACCTGCCAGTTATGCCGTATCGTGTCGTCCCCGCCATCCCAGTAGCGCCAGCGAAGGGGGTTTCTAACAGGTATGCCATGAAACTCGACAGGGGCAGTCGCGTTGACGCGCAGCCGATCGAGAATCACCCTTACGACTTCTTTTCGCGTCTCGAAGCTTCTTCTCTTACCGTTAAACACCGCGAAGAACGTGAGCGGATCCATAATGTCGTACGGCTCGCCGAGAACTTCGTTCACGATATCGCAGAGCTCATCTTGGTGATCCTCATAATCAAGAAGCGCCGTCGCAATTCCCTCATATGCCGAAATCCAGCTAAATGTAGGCATTCCCATATTCCTCACCGTCCGCCCTCACCAGCAAACCCTTGTATATCGAGAACCACCACATTGAATGAATTGGGTTATCTTGCCAGTGTCGAATGACTGCCCCCCGAGACACACGTGCACACTCGCCGCTGTCGAAAGGCGTGACTTCAGCATGTCGTGAATCGAAGTGCTTTGGCGGAATGCCACCGCAAGCACATTGGCGGGAAGCGCCGACGCACCCGGAAACAAAACATCGGCAACGGCATCGCGCACGATTCCAATGCCCAGCTCATCGACGGACCCAGGCGCAGAAAGCGCCCTCAAAGCCGTGAGGGTTCGACTCCGTTCCTCAGGTGAGAAGTCTATCCATCCAACCTGCACGCCGAGCATCACCGCCTTCGCCAGGACCAGTGACTCCAATCATAGGCCGCCGAAGGACGCCATTCCTCTGCTCTCAGCTAAGTGGTCGGTGCAATCAAACGTCACACCATCTCGAAGTAATCGCCAATGAGCCTCCTTATCTCAACACTCCGGCATACACGCTACGAACAGGCGTAGCCCGTGACCTCAGCAGCTCGCCCCCGTATCGCCCTGAGCAACAGCGAAAGAACGCTGTAACTCACGGTTAGCCCTTCTTCTCTCCCTTCAAATGCGTAGCGCCAGTGCATGTAAGAGAGATCTAAATTATCCAAGGCTTCCTCTATTGGAACGGCCCATTTCTCTCTTACTCCCTCGTCATCACTTGTGAGGAAGTCGTACATCTGCTTTATGCTTTTTTGATCGACCTGATTCTTGAGACCGTCTAACCGGCTACCTCCCAAAACACCCCTAGCCGCAAAGATCCAAATGACCAACTGATTCAGCCAACTCCGCTAGCCCAGAATACGCATGCTGCTCTGCACGAAGAAAACTAAAATTGATGCCGTCACCTCAAGGTCAAGGGGTCTTGGTATGAACGCATACGTCGGACTAACAGACTGGGACTGGTTTAACCACCTGCGTCGCCACAACATGTCGGAAGTAAACTTCTGGAAGCCCAGTGGGCAGCCCTTCAAGGCACTGTCAGAGGGCGACATGTTCCTATTTAAGCTCAAGGCAGCACATGGGGGCCGCATTGCCGGAGGCGGCTTTTTCGTGAGCTCTACCATAACCTCCATCGACTGGGCATGGCGAGCTTTCGGCACCGAGAACGGAACCACGGGGTTAGCCGAACTAAGCAACAAAATCTGGCACTACAAGAACAGCGGCGACAAACGCGATCCCAACGCGATGCTCACTTGCATCATATTGACCGACGCGTTCTATCTCGACGAGCGAGACTGGTTCGACATATCAGACAGATGGAGCCCCTCCATCGTGTCGGGAAAGACTTTCCGCGGCCAAGACGCAAACGCACTCGTCGGCGAAGTTGAACTCAGGCTAAGGGGAAGGCAACCATCCACCGAGGGCGGCATCAGAGGTCAAATAACAGAGGCGCCCTCAGGCGTCACCCTCACAACGGTCAAGCGCCGCATTGGCCAAGGTGCATTCAGGACGCTCGTCGCGGACGCTTACCAACGTAGATGCGCAATAACGGGCGAGCGCACGGTACCCGTCCTTCAAGCCGCACACATCAAGTCCTTTTCCTCGGACGGACCAAATACCGTCAACAACGGCATCCTTCTAAGGTCAGACATGCACGCGCTCTTCGATGCCGGTTATCTCACCATCGAATACGACTCCAACTCAGATTCGCGAGTGGTGATATCGAACCGACTTCATGATGACTTCGGGAACGGCAAAGACTACTACCCGTATCACGGAAGGCGTCTGACTGTCACTCCCAATAGAAAAGAGCTTCAGCCATCCAAAGAGTACCTAGACTGGCACCACGAACACGTCTTTCTAGGCTGATTCGAAAACTTTACTGTGCCAATCTAACTCCCACATATACCGTGTCGCTTGAATGATTGCTCTAGGGTCTCCGCCACCATTTGTCTCACCGGCATTGTTCCTGCCTGGTTTTCGTTTCGTAAGTCGGGCAGAACTCTTGCGCTCCATGCAATTGATGCGATTTACACTGATTCTGAACAGTCACCCCATGCGAATGTTCTAAACCGATGCCAACATCGCCCTCTCTCCACACGCCTCCCACGAGCATTCAAATCATGAAAAACGTCTTTAGAGCCGGTGGAGGCTCTCAACTATGGCACTTAAACCCGGCGCTGAAATGAAGTCGTAAGCCTCAATTCATCTAAAGCTCCGTGTACTTAGCTGATGATGAGCGAGACTTTTCCGCAGGGTACTTCGTTGCATTGACCTTGATCTTGTCGGCCATAATCTGAGCGGGGTCGAGACCTAGTCGGTCTGCGAGAAGCGAGCAGTAAATCAGCACGTCGGCAAGCTCCTCCTTAATACGATCGCACTTTCCACCGCACTCGAGATCGTTACCTGACCATTGGAACACTTCCAGAAGCTCTGCCGCCTCCAAAGAGATGGAAATGGCAAGGTCCTTTGGATTGTGAAACTGTGCCCAGTCTCGTTCGTCTCTAAAGGCTACCGCGAGACGTTGCGCCTCCTCGAACGTCATCAGATCCCCTCTCGTCGCGCTAACTGGCAAGCGCCATCTGACGCAAGTGGTCACGAAGCTGAGTGTCCACGGCAAAAAGATAGAGTCCATGCACACCACGTTTTAGCAACACGTTGAGTTCGTGCTTGAGGTTCTCCTGTGGGTCATCACTGCCCGCAACAGCCTGTCGGTTACAGCTAGAGCCCACGTCGAAAACAACGCGACCATCGCGGTACTTGACCGAAGGGCCAATGATCACACCCGCAACGTTCAGATCAAAGCCCTGGATAGTGTAGATGGAGCCGCACTCACCCAGTGTGTGGGACTGCTCAGCCCATGCGCGGTTGCGAACGCTCTCACCTTCCTCTAGCTCAGCCTGATAGTTCCAAGGCATGTGGAAGAACTGCCCCTTCGCCTCAAGCGACCGTCTAGCGGGAAAGGCGTCGTCATCCGGAACAGGCACCCACTCAGCCCCATCCTTATAAAGCTTGACCTCCCAAACATCGTCTCCGTTCTTGGGAGTCGATTTACTTGAGTAGCGCCAATCATATGTCGCAAGAACACGCGAGAGACCATGAGCATCGTCGTCTACCATGCGACCGTTCTTATCGAAGGTAATGGCCCGCTCCTCGATAGCCATCTTGAGGTCAAAGGGCGAGTCGAAGACACGAATCTCGTATGGAATATGGCCCTCGCTCTTCTCGTCCTTGGGAATAGGCCCGATACGCTTGCCAGAAGCGAACTCCTCAATCCACTCCACGACCGCGTCGCTGGCGTCAATACGGAACTGGTGGGTGAGGTGAATATTTGTGACAGCACAGGGCTCTCCGCCAAGTTCGATATCACGCGATGCGCCAACAGTCTGGCCCTTTGAGAGACGATCCTCCGGGAACAGCTCCTGCAAGACGGCGGGATCGGCCTCCTGCGAACTACGCAGAACCTGGTTGGGGTCGTAGACGGCAACGACCACCCGGGCGCGCTTGAGGACGTCCACGAGCATGTTGCGCGAACCGCGATAGCCCTGGTTGCCCTGGTTAAGCAGAAGGTGTGCCTCGTCGATGAGCGCGACGTCTATGGGATTGGCCGGGAAGTCCTGGTGGTCCAGGCCCGAACCATGCCCGCCCTCACTGTGCTGATTGATAAACTGCGTGGGCTTCTTGACGATGACGCCAGGCTTCTTCTGGAGACCGAGTCGCATCATGATGGCATCGTATACCGTGGCCTGCTCGTCATGGTTGATGATGAGGTTGGCTTCATGGCACTGGTCCGTCGCGCCATCGCTCATGCCGAACTCATTGGCAATCTGGTAGAAAAGGTGGCTGATGAGGACGGTCTTGCCCGTGCCGGCAGCGCCCTCCACGAGAATGAGGGTGCGGGTGCCTTCCTCTACGTCGAGAGCAACATGGATCTTAGCGATGATGGCCTCCTCGGCAACACGCTGCTCGTCACCTAGCCGATGAAAGGGAGATGCCTTGAAGATGGCAGAGTCCCTGATGGCCGACTCTGCAGGAAAGACCTCTGGTTCGTGGCGACTGAGTTTGCGCCATGCCTGCGACACCAGACGCGGAAGCTCGTTGTGAGTGTAGTAGTCGTTCTGAGGATTGCCGCGCGAATTGACAAGACGCACGTTCTTGTTGCCCGATGCAAGAACGTAGCTCATGAAGGTGTTCTCAAGGTCAAGCGTGAGCGACTTGTTGAAGTGGCTATGCGCCACGACGTACATGAACGCAGGCGAGTCGCTGTTGATCTCATGCCAGAGTTGCTTGCCCTCACTCGAGTGATAGACGCTCTCGTCGCCGTAGTGCTCGCCCGTTCTGCGGACAATGGAATTGGTCTCACCAACATAAACGATGTAATCTTCGACATCATTCGACTTGGATCGAATGATGTACACCGTAGGGTAGTCGGTGAGGTGATGTCTGTCGGCAGGCGTGAGCGCATGATTCGAGATATCATGCGTTGTCGACGCAATGCAATCTGCGACCATGGCCTGGTCGTCATGGTAGGGCACATCTATAACAACAGGCGCTTCTGACACGATGCTCTCCTGAGACTGAGTGACTATTAATAATGCTAACAAAGAGCGACCTACGGATGCTAAGACGAGCGAAACCCTCGTGACAGAGGACCCCCAACACCACCACTCTAGGTCGTCTGAAGATCCAATGCGATGACAGGAAGCAGAAGCCCTTGGCAAACGCACTAACCATATGCAGGATCGTGCTCAGCGTCGCTCTGTTACTGCCCGACGCCTTCTCGCTCCCATTCTTCCTGATCTACGCACTCGCAAGCCTGACCGACATGCTCGATGGGCTCGTGGCGAGAACGACCGGCACGGAAAGCGGACTCGGAGCCAGGCTCGACAGCATCGCCGACTTCGTGCTGACGATTACCTGCATGGTGAAAATCCTTCCTGCCATCGACGTGCCCGCGTGGCTATGGGTATGGGTAGCGTTGATCGTCCTCGTAAAGGTCGTCAACGTGATAAGCGGCCTCGTGATCGAGAGACGCCTCGTCCTACCGCACACCATTGCGAACAAGGCCGCAGGACTCGTGGTGTTCCTCGTCCCCTTCGCCATCCCCATGCTCGGAGTCGCCGTGCCTGCCGTCGTCGCGTGTGCGGTCGCGACATTCGCCGCCATGCAGGAGGGACACCTCATACGGACACGGACGATTGGCCCCACGGCCTAGGGATTCGCTGGGCCCAAAGAAGAGGGCAGGCTCTTCTCGGCCGGACATGTTGGGTGGCATCGTTAACGTGTCGGCAGCATGGGGCGCGTAGAATCGGAACGCGACTGTTGGAGAGGCGTGAATTGGAGCGAGGCGTGAGGAAGAAGCTTTTGCCGCTGGGCATGTTCTGCGCGTTCGAGGTCGTGGCCGTGTGCCTGTGGCTCGCGAAGGGGAACGTGTTCTACCTTGCGAACTTCAGCTACATTGGCGCGTCCGTGGCGCTGGGCGTGGGGCTGTTCATGCACGGGAGCCCGCACGCTCGGCGGGTCACGCAGCTTCTGGTGGGCCTCTACATGCTGGTGTACCTGGGACTGGTCTGCCGGGAGAACATGCAGATCGAGGGGTTCTGGTACTACCTCTTTAGCGGGACGTTCGAGGCGGCGACCATCCACTACGCCGTGGCGAAGATCTTCGGCCCGCTGCTGTTCGGCCGAGGGTGGTGCGGCTACGCATGCTGGACGGCCATGGTGCTCGACCTGCTGCCGCATAAGGTTCCCGCCAGGCCGCGCGTGAGGGGCATCGGCTGGATCCGCTATGCGGTGTTCGTCGCGTCGCTCGCGTTTGTGGGCGGGCTCATGCTAGCCGGCGTGGGCGGCATGGAGCAGATCATGTTCTGGGCGTTCGTGGTGGGCAACGTGGCGTATTACGCCATGGGCATCGTGCTGGCGCTGGTGCTGCGCGACAACCGGGCGTTCTGCAAGTACGTGTGCCCGGTCACGGTGTTTTTGAAGCCTGCGAGCTACTTCTCGCGCGTACGCATCACGTGCGACCATGACAAGTGCGTGGGGTGCGGGGCATGCCGTCGCGCGTGCCCGATGGACGTGGACATGCTGGACGACTCGCGCAGGCGCGAGAACGGGACCGAGTGCATCCTGTGCATGGAGTGCGTGAGGGCGTGCCCGAAGGACGCGCTGTAGGGCGCGGGGCGTTGGCGCCGGTGCTGGAGAGGAGGCCGTGATGGCCGGTGATGTGGTCGAGGCGCTGCGCGGCGGCCTTGTGGTGAGCGTGCAGGCCTACGAGGGCGAGCCGATGCGGCACAGCGAGACCATGGCGCGCGTGGCCGAGGCGTGCGCGCTGGGCGGCGCGGCGGGCATCCGCTGCCAGGGGCCGGACGACATCCGCGAGATCCGCCGGCGCGTGGACGTGCCGGTGATAGGGCTCTGGAAGATCGGGCACGAGGGCGTCTACATCACGCCGACGCTCGAGAGCGCCGTGGCGTGCGCAGACGCGGGCGCAGACATCGTGGCGCTCGACGCGACCGGGCGGGCGCGGCCCGACGGGCGCAGCTTCGAGGAGACGGTACGCGAGCTGAGGGAAGCGCGCGACGTGGCCGTGATGGCGGACTGCATGACGATTGAGGACATGAGGCGCGCCGCGGAGTGCGGATGCGAGCTCGTCTCGACCACGCTGAGCTTCAACAAGGCGGCCATCGACACGACCATGGACGAAGAACCGGACCTGGCGCTCGTGCGGGAGGCGGTGCGCGAGCTTACCTGCGTTCCCGTGGTGTGCGAGGGACACGTGCACACGCCCGCCGACGCGGTCGCGGCGATCGAGGCCGGGGCGTGGGCCGTGGTGGTGGGTACGGCGATTACGCACCCGACGAGCATCACGCGGTGGTTCTGCGAGGCGGTGCGCTACGCGGGATAGACGAGCTCGAGGCCGGTGCGGGGCCCGAGGATGATGTCGTAGAGCTTGGACGCGATGTCCGACGGGAAGGCGCCCCAGTTATCGACCGCGATGGTGACGCGCTGGCCGTTAAGGCGGCGGTACATCTCGTCGTTGGGCAAGCCGATCGAGGTCACCTGGCCCGTGTGGCCGTCCTGGCCGCCGAAGTAGGCCGTGACCGTCATGGGGCTGTCGAGCATGAGCAGGGTGAGGGCAGAGTTGTCGCTCGCGAACTCGGGGACGCTGTAGTCGACCTGGGCGGCGCGCTCGGCAACCGTGGGGCAGGCGATGGTGCCCGTGGCGACCATCTTGCCACGTGCGATGGCCTGGGCAATGGCGGCGTCCTCGTCGGGCTGGGGCTGGGTAGGAGCCGCGTCCTGGCCGGCGCCCGTGGTGGTTGACTGGGACTGGCCGGTGGACTGGGTCGAAGACTGGCCGGACACCTGGCCGGAGCCATCCTTCTTCTGGTCGGACTGCGCCTGGGAGTCGTCCTTCTTCTGGGTGGTCTGCTGCGACTGCTGGGTCGACTGCTGCTGGGACTGCTGGGCGGGCGCCTGTCCCGCGGCGTGGGTGAAGCCTCCGGTGAGGGCCGCGAACACGCCGAGTGTTCCGAGAGCCGCAACCGCAACCCCCGCGACGCAACCGATTATGACCTGCTGCCTTGTGGGCTTCTGCATGAGTGCCTCCTCCTACGAGTGGTTAGGCTCTGCGCGCACAGGGCAGACCGCGCTCAGGCGTGAGGGTCTCGTTTGGGGAAATCGTACAGCGCCCGCCGGACACGGGGTCCGACAATATCGCATGGTCCCGATCAGAGGACGTAGCCGAGGGCGGACGCGCCGATGCAGAGCGCACCGGTGAGGACGACGTAGCCCACGGCCGCGAGCGCGGAGGTCGATGAGGCGAGCTGGACCGCCTCGAGGCTGAACGTGGACATGGTAGTGAAGCCGCCGCAGAGCCCGACGCGCAGGAGCAGCGAGAGCCGCTCGTCGAGCGGGGCGCCGCGAAGGACGAGTCCGGAGACGAGGGCGAGCACGAAAGAGCCGAGGACGTTGATGGCGAGCGTGTGCCAGGGGAAGGCGTCGTGAGGCACGACGGAGCCGGCAAGGTAGCGCAGGACGGAACCTATGAAGCCGCCGCAGCCGACGGCGAGGCAGTTGAAAAGCATGGGACTCCCTTGGTCATGGAGCGCAGGCAATGGGCCAGCGCGACTGGCGCCGATGGCGCGAGCGGTGCGAATGGTGTCGACACAGCACACTAGCCCAACGCGGGCCGCTTGGGCGCGAGATGCACGTGGGGGCCGAGCCGGCCGGGGCGCCTGTGCGCGAGGCACACGTTCAAGCGCGGTCGGCCGTGGCGTCAGGCGAGTTCGCGCCGCAGGCGCGCTGTTCGAGCCTGGCGTCACGGCCGGCCGCGTCCGCAGGCGCGTTGCTCGAGCCTGGCGTCACGGCCGGCCGCGTCCGCAGGCGACCCTCGCCCGGATGTGGGTGGCGAGTGCGAGATGCTTCGACACCAGATACACAGATTGTGGTGCATGGGGCGCGTTGGCGCTGGTCAACGGCGTGGAGCGAGGGGCAGGCTCCTCTCGGCGTGCGTAAAACTACTGTTAAGGCGCACTGCCGCCTAGTAAAGTAGAGGCTTGTTGCAGGTACCATGCCCTAGAGTTTCCATGCGACAAAGGAGGAGAACATGAAGCTACGTCAGATCTGTGGCGCCGTGGCGGGCGTCGCGCTCGCCGTGTGCCTGGCAGGATGTGCCGGCGGCGGGGCCCAGGGCGCGGACACGGGCGCCAATGGCAGCAAGACCTACAAGATCGCGACCGACACCGCCTTCGCGCCGTTCGAGTACGCCGAGTCCGACGGCACGTACGTGGGCATCGACATGGAGCTTCTCGACGCCATCGCCAAGAAGGAGGGGTTCGAGTACAAGATCGACCCCGTGGGCTTTGACGCCGCCCTGCAGAACGTGCAGTCCAACCAGGCCGACGGCGTGATCGCCGGCATGAGCATCACGGACACGCGCAAGCAGGTGTTCGACTTCTCGGAGCCGTACTACAACTCGACCGTGTGCTGCGCGACCAAGGCCGACGGCGGCGTGGCCAGCCTCGAGGAGCTGCGCGGCAAGAACGTGGCCGTGAAGAACGGCACGATGAGCGCGAACTGGGCCGAGTCGATCAAGGGCCAGTACGGCTTCACCACGACGACGTTCGACACGTCTGACGTCATGTACCAGGACGTGCTGGCGGGCAACTCCGTCGCCTGCTTCGAGGACACGCCGGTCATGAGCTACGCCATCGACAAGGTGGGCATGGGCCTCAAGATCGTGGCCGAGTGCGACGCCTCGAGCGAGTTCGCGACGCCGTACGGCTTTGCCGTGAACAGGGGCGCCAACGCCGAGCTGCTGCAGAAGTTCAACGAGGGCCTGGCCGCCATCAAGGCGGACGGCACCTACGACAAGATCGTCAGCAAGTACGTCCAGACCGTGAAGTAGGTTTGCCGGCCTCCGGGGCCTCCCGGAGGCCGCACGGAGGCGCCCTGGGGACAGGACGTCTGCGTGCGGCCATGGCGCAGGCTTTTCTCGCCCGCGCGGCCTGGTCCGACCGTATGGTGGTCGGTCGGACCTCGTTAGAAAGGAACAACATGGACTTTTTCTCCCTCCTGAAGGAATCGCTGCCGCTGCTTGGGCAGGGCCTCGTGCTCACGCTGCAGCTGTCGGCGCTGTCGCTGGCCATCGCGATGGTGCTGGGCATCGGCGCGTCGCTTCTGGGCATGTCGAAGCATGCGCCGCTGCGCGCGATCAACGCGGTGTACGTGTCGATCATCCGCGGCACGCCGCTTCTGGTGCAGGGCTTCTTCATCTACTTCGGCCTGACCGGCGTGCTGGGCGTGCGCATCAGCGCGTTCGCGGCGGGCACGATCGCGCTGTCGCTGAACGCGGGCGGCTACCTCTCGGAGATCTTCCGCGGCGGCATCCAGGCGGTCGACCCCGGGCAGCGCGAGGCCGCGCGCTCGCTGGGCCTCTCGGCGCGCCAGACCACGTGGCGCATCATCATCCCGCAGGCGATCCGCATCTGCATCCCCTCGGTCGTGAACCAGTGGTGCATCACGATCAAGGACACGTCGATCATCAGCGTCATCGGCCTGGCGGAGCTGACCAAGATGGGCCAGCAGATCATCGCGCGCACGTACCAGTCGTTCCAGGTCTGGATCATCGTCGGCGTGATGTACTTCGCCGTCATCTGGCTGCTCACGCTTGCTGCACGCTACGTCGAGAGGAAGGTGTCCCTTGGCTAAGGTAGAGATCCGCGACCTCCACAAGAGCTTCGGCGAGAACGAGGTCCTGCGCGGCATTGACTGCGACATCGAGACCGGCGAAGTCGTGTGCCTGATCGGGCCTTCGGGCTCGGGCAAGTCCACGTTCCTGCGCTGCATCAACTCGCTGGAGGAGCCGACGGCCGGCACCGTGCGCGTGGACGGCCACGTGATGCACGAGGACGCGCCCGACATCGACGAGCTGCGCGAGCAGGTGGGCATGGTGTTCCAGCACTTCAACCTGTTCCCGCACCTGAGCGTGCTCGAGAACATCACGATCGCGCCGACGCTGCGCAAGAAGGCGAGCGAGGCCGAGGCCAAGGAGCTCGCGATGCAGCTCCTGGAGCGCGTGGGCCTGGCCGACAAGGCCGACGCCATGCCGCGCAGCCTCTCCGGCGGCCAGAAGCAGCGCGTGGCCATTGCCCGCGCGCTTGCGATGCGCCCGAGCCTGATGCTGTTCGACGAGCCGACGAGCGCGCTCGACCCCGAGATGGTCGGCGAGGTCCTGGACGTCATGCGGAGCCTCGCCGAGGAGGGCATGACGATGGTCGTCGTCACGCACGAGATGGGCTTTGCGCGCCAGGTGGCCGACCGCGTGATCTTCGTGGACGGCGGCGTGATCGCCGAGGAGGGCACGCCGGACGAGGTGTTCGACCACCCGAAGAGCGAGCGTTGCAAGAGCTTCCTGAACAAGGTGCTCGAGGCGTAGGGCGCACTTGACGCGCCGGCGGACGGCGCCACTACATATATGGTCGGGCCTGCGGGCCCGCAGAGGGGGTCGCAGGCGCGGCCCCCTCTCTTGTGGGGCGAGGGCGCGAGCGAGAGGCAGGCTCTTCTCGGCCGCGCGGGGCGCGTAAGGGGGCGAGCGGCAGTGTTGCGGCGGTAGGCGGTTTGTGGTGGTCTACCTGCGGCGATGCTGGATGTTGCGAAGCGTTGCGGGGACTGCCTACCGCTCGCCGCCCAAGTGCGCGCGCTGGGCATTCACGCCCGCTTCATGACTCGCGGCAAAGTTGAGCGAATATTCGCCGCCAAATATTAATTAGTCACAAAAGTGAGCGTGTCGGTGCGAATTCCCTACCTGCGCGAAGGGCGGAAGGTGGCAAAAGCGCGGCGCGCGAGGTGCGGGCTTCTTTGGATAGCCCGAGGTCGCGTTGACAAGATATAGTGGTAACGCCGCAAGCAACACACTAGGAATTGTGGCATAGTACTTCCAGCACACTAAACGCAGCTGACAGGTCCCACGCTGGCGTGCCGTGTGGCGCGTCTTTTTTTTGCGATGGGGAAGGGGCCTGCAGTCGCACGCAGATGGGAACTGCACCACAGGGGTCGCACGACCACGGAGGGAGAACGAGAAGATCATGAAGATCATCAAGCGAAATGGCTCGGAGGTCACCTTTGACCTCGACAAGATCGTCAACGCGATCAAGGCGGCCAACGCGGAGGTCCCCACCGAGGAGCAGCTGACCGAGCGCGAGGTCATGTTCGCCTCGCTCAACGTCGAGGACGCCTGCAAGGTCGCCGGCCACACCGTGACCGTCGAGGAGGTCCAGGACCTCGTCGAGGACCAGCTCATGGCGCTCGACCGCTTCACCGTGGCCCGCAAGTACATCATCTACCGCTACCTGCAGAACCAGCGTCGTCAGAAGAACACCACCGACGACAAGATCCTCTCGCTCATCGAGAGCAACAACGAGGAGGTCAAGCAGGAGAACTCCAACAAGAACCCGACCGTCGTCTCGGTGCAGCGCGACTACATGGCCGGCGAGGTCTCCAAGGACCTGGCCATGCGCGAGCTCCTTCCCGAGGAGGTCGTCGACGCCCACAACGAGGGCATCATCCACTTCCACGACGCCGACTACTACGCGCAGCACATGCACAACTGCGACCTCGTGAACCTCGAGGACATGCTGCAGAACGGCACCGTCATCTCCGGCACCATGATCGAGAAGCCGCACTCCTTCTCGACCGCGTGCAACATCGCCACGCAGATCATCGCCCAGGTGGCCTCCTGCCAGTACGGCGGCCAGTCCATCTCGCTCGCGCACCTCGCGCCCTTCGTCGACGTGAGCCGCAAGAAGATCCGCCGCGCCGTCTACGCCGAGATGGAGGCCATCGACGCGCACCCCGGCGAGGAGAAGATCAACGCCATCGTCGAGAAGCGCCTGCGCAACGAGGTCGCGCGCGGCGTCCAGACCATCCAGTACCAGGTCGTCACCCTCATGACCACCAACGGCCAGGCGCCCTTCATCACCGTCTTCATGTACCTCAACGAGGCGAAGGACGAGCAGGAGAAGGCCGACCTCGCCCTCGTGATCGAGGAGATGCTCAAGCAGCGCTACCAGGGCGTCAAGAACGAGGCCGGCGTCTGGATCACGCCCGCCTTCCCGAAGCTGATCTACGTGCTCGAGGACGACAACGTCACCGAGGACTCGAAGTACTTCTACCTCACCAAGCTCGCCGCCAAGTGCACCGCCAAGCGCATGGTGCCCGACTACATCTCCGAGAAGAAGATGCGCGAGTACAAGCTGTCCAAGGGCGAGACCGAGGGCAACGGTGACGTGTACACCTGCATGGGCTGCCGCTCCTTCCTCACCCCCGACCGCTCCGGCAACGGCTACGACAACGTGGCCAACGCCGGCAACTGGGAGCCGGGCAAGCCGAAGTACTACGGTCGCTTCAACCAGGGCGTCGTGACCATCAACCTGCCTGACGTGGCGCTCTCCGCCCAGGGCGACATGGACGAGTTCTGGAAGATCTTCGACGAGCGCCTCGAGCTCTGCCACCGCGCCCTGCGCTGCCGCCACGACCGCCTCGTGGGCACCACCTCCGACGCGGCGCCGATCCTGTGGCAGTACGGCGCCCTGGCCCGCCTCAAGAAGGGCGAGAAGATCGACAAGCTGCTCTACGGCGGCTACTCCACGATCAGCCTCGGCTACGCCGGCCTCTACGAGTGCGTCAAGGCCATGACCGGCCACAGCCACACCGACCCCGAGGCCACCGACTTCGCGCTCTCCGTCATGCAGCACATGAACGACAAGTGCGCCGAGTGGAAGGCCGCCGAGAACATCGACTACTCGCTCTACGGCACGCCGCTCGAGTCGACGACCTACAAGTTCGCCAAGTGCCTGCAGCGCCGCTTCGGCATCATCAAGGGCATCACGGACAAGGGCTACATCACCAACAGCTACCACGTCCACGTGACCGAGGAGATCGACGCCTTCACCAAGCTCGCCTTCGAGAGCCGCTTCCAGCGCCTCTCCCCCGGCGGCGCCATCTCCTACGTCGAGGTGCCCAACATGCAGGACAACCTCGAGGCCGTCATCAAGGTCATGCAGTTCATCTACGACAACATCATGTACGCCGAGCTCAACACCAAGAGCGACTACTGCCAGGTGTGCGGCTACGACGGCGAGATCCAGGTCGTGGAGGACGACGGCAAGCTCGTGTGGGAGTGCCCGAGCTGCCACAACCGCGACCAGTCCAAGATGAACGTGGCTCGTCGCACCTGCGGCTACATCGGCACCCAATACTGGAACCAGGGCCGCACGCAGGAGATCAAGGACCGCGTGCTTCACCTGTAGGACGCGTCTCTGAATGGTTGGGGGCCACATCCACCCTGTGCTCGAACAGCTTGCCTCGCAAGAACTCGCACAGGCCGGATGTGGCCCCCTTTCCTATACCGAGGCGGCACGAGGACGCGGCCGCAGTGACAGTTGACGACGCAGTTCCCCGCCTTTTCCTCGCCGCCCTTTGGCGTGAGGCGCGCTTCGCGCTAAGCTTTCTAACAGCACATGAGTGACGACACCTGCCCGGAGGCAGCATGAACTACGCAAACATCAAGCACTGCGACATCGCGAACGGCTCGGGCGTGCGCACGACGCTCTTCGTGTCGGGGTGCCGCCTGAGGTGCAAGGGCTGCTTCAACTACGAGGCCTGGGACTTCAATGCGGGCAAGCCGTTCACTGACGAGGTGGCCGACGCAATCGTCGAGAGCCTGCGCCCGAGCTACATGGACGGTCTGTCCATCCTGGGCGGCGAGCCGTTCGAGCCCGAGAACCAGGAGGGGCTTGTCGGCCTGGTCGAGCGCGTGCGCGCGGAGCTTCCCGACAAGAGCATCTGGATGTACTCCGGCCACACGTGGGAGCAGCTGACCGAGGGCGAGTGGCACCTCGATGTGACCGACCGGATCCTGGCCTGCGTGGACGTGCTCGTGGACGGGCCGTGGCAGGAGGAGAACTACGACATCTCACTCAGGTTCCGTGGCTCGTCGAACCAGCGCATCATCGACGTGCCGTCGACCATCGAGGCACACGCGGCCGGCGAGCTTACCGGAAACGAGGTCGTGCTCTGGGAGGACGACCCGCTGTTCGCGTCGCACGACCTGGCGTAGCGAGCGACCGTCCGGCCGGGAGCGGGGGCCTCATCCGGCCTGTGCGAGTTCTTGCGAAGCAAGCTGCTCGAGCACAGGTTGGATGAGGCCCCCTCCCCTCTCCAGACGACGCGCGCTCACGAGGCGCAGCGCAGGCGCGGGAGCATCGGCTCGTCGGCCTGCCACTGGTAGCCCCCGTAGGAGCGGAAGAGTCGCTCGAACGCAGGCAGGCTCTTCTCGATGGCGTCATCCGAGACGCAGTAGCTCAGGCGGAAGTAGCCGCGGGCGGCGAAGTCCTCGGAGCCAACCACGAAGAGGCGCTCCTCGTTGGCGGCGCGCTCCTGGAAGGCGTCGTCGTCGCGCTCGAGGGCGCGGACCCAGAGGTAGAAGGCGCCGTCGGGGTGGACGACGTCGTAGCCGATGCGCGTGAGGCCGGCGTAGAGCGCGTCGCGCTTGCGCTCGTAGGCGGCGACGGGCGCGGGGAGGTCGACGCAGCGCTCGATCACGCGGCAGAAGAGCCCGTTGCAGATCGAGTTGACGACGCGCTGCGCGCCGAGGATGGCATCGTAGACGCGCCGCGCGTGGCGCACGGTGCTCGGCACCCACACGTAGCCCACGCGCTCGCCGGCAAGCGAGAGGGACTTCGACCAGCTGTAGCAGACGATCGTGTTCTCGTAGTGGTCCGCCACCCACGAGCTCTGGCGGCCGTCGTAGACGATCTCGCGGTAGGGCTCGTCGGAGAGCAGGTAGATGGTCTGGCCGAGCTCGCGCGACTTGCGGCGGAGAAGAGCGCCCAGCTCGCGCAGGGACTCGTCCGTGTAGATGGCGCCCGTGGGGTTGTTGGGCGTGTTGACGATGACCATGCGCGTGGTGGGGCCGATGGCGCGCTCGATCGCGTCGAGGTCGAGCTGGAAGGTGCGCGGCAGCGTGGGCACCTCGACGCAGCGGCAGTTCCAGGCCTGGATGTACATGCGGTACTCGGCGAAGTACGGCACCGGCACGATCACGTCTTCTCCCGCGGAGGTGACCGCCGCGATGGTCGCGGTGATGGCACCCGCGCAGCCGCCGGTCATGGCGATCTCGCTCGCTCGGGCGCGGGCGCCGAAGCGCCGGTTGAGGTTCGCGGCCACGGCCTGTCGCGTGGTGAGCCAGCCGTTGTTGGGCGGGTAGCCGTGGACGTCGATGGGGTCGAGCTCGGCGAGCACCTCGCGGATCGCGTCGTCCACCTCAGGCGGGGCCGGCACGTCGGGGTTGCCGATCGAGAAGTCCCAGAAGTCGTGCACGCCCTGCTGGCGCAGCTCGCAGGTCTGCTCGAAGACGGTCCTGATCGCGGACTTGCCCGCACCGAAGTCGTACATTCTCGAGTCGACGCCGTCAGCCATGGCCGCTCCCCTCTCGAAGGCGCACGCGCGATGCGCGCACGGTGTTGGGATGAGTGTCGCAGGCCATGGTTTCGCCCGGGCGGACGGCGCGTTACGCCCGTGGGGAGGCCCGGTTACGGCCAGGGCGACGGTGGGTTTCGCGGCGGTGTCGGCGGGTACAATGGGCGACATGACACGCACCGCCGCCCGCGCCGCGACCGCGCGCCGACACCGCGACGCGACCGCGCGCCGACACCGCGCCGCTGCCCGCGCCGCGACGGCCCACACGAGAGGGAGACGCCCATGAACAGCCAGAAGGACCTCATCCGCGCCATCGAGGAGCGCCACTCGGTGCGCGCCTACACCGACGAGCCCATCGCGGCGGCCGTGGTGGAGGAGCTGGAGGAGGCGGTCGCCGAGGCGAATGCTGCGTCCGGCCTGCACCTGCAGCTGGTCTGCGGTGACGAGGGCGCGTTCTCGTCTCTTCTCGCCCACTACGGGCGCTTCCGCAACGTGAGGAACTACCTGGCGCTCGTGGGGCCCAAGGGCGCCGACCTCGACGAGCTGTGCGGCTACTTCGGCGAGAAGGTCGTGCTTCTCGCGCAGCAGCTCGGCCTCAACTCCTGCTGGGTCGGCGGCACGTTCAGCCGCCGCAAGACGCGCTGCGAGATCGCCGACGGCGAGAAGCTCGTGGGTGTGGTGGCCCTCGGCCACGGCGTGGACGCGGGGCGGCCGAGCCGCTCGAAGCAGATCAGCGAGCTGGCCAACACGCACGGCATGGTCATGCCCGACTGGTTCCAGCACGGCATGCAGGCCGCGGCGCTCGCGCCGACGGCCCTCAACCAGCAGCACTTCATCTTCACGCTCGACAAGGCCCAGGAGGTCGTGACCGCCGAGACGACCGGCGGCCCGCTCTCCAAGGTCGACCTGGGCATCGTGGAGTACCACTTCGAGGCGGTCTCGGGCCATGCGGTCGCGGGGTCTGCCGTGGAGCGCCTGGGAGACCGGGGCTAGAGGTCGACGAGCTCGTACGAGAGGTGGCTCTTCTCCTCCATCCACTTGAAGAAGCCGTCGCAGTCGAAGACCGGAATCGAGCTGAGGGCGAAGTCGCACTCGTTGCGCGTCACGATGCAACGTGCGCCGACGCTCGTCGCGGCCTGGTAGACGAGGGCGTCCTCGAAGTCGGACCACCTGGAGTCGAGCGCCCATTCCACCTCATCTTCGCCTACGGGACAGATGCGCACGATTCCCCTTAGGGACGCAAGGGACCTGCGAGCCGCGGGCGCGTGCGACGCCGCTCCCCCGTTCGAGAGAATGTTGTAGACGCCAGTGATCTGCGACGAGCTGGCCCAGAGGCGATAGTCACCCATGTCGGCGAAGACCAGCAGCTTCCGCGCCGCATCGCAGAACGGCTCCCTTTCCGCAAGGTAGTCAACCAGTATGTTGGAGTCCACCATGACCTGAATCACGACTCGTCACCTCGGCCCTGGCTCGTGGTCGCGCCGTCGATGAGGCCACGGTCGCGGAAGCGAGCGAGGCGAGCCTCCTTGAGCGTCATCTCACGCATCGTAGGATCCAGCTTGACCCTTGGAATCGCATCGACGCGTCGGATCGATTGGGCCACTCGCTCCTCGCGAGATGGCTGAGACTCGGGAGCGGAAAAGGGAAGGCTTCCGTTGGAAAGAAGGTAGTCAAACATGGCGTTGATCGCCTCAGACGCGGTCATGCCCAAAGAGCGCAGAGCGCGTACGCCCGCCTCCTTCTTTGCGACGCTCATGCGTGCGGTAACCATTGCATCTGGCATGGCTCCTCCTCTGTTGTACGTTGTACAACAGGACTGTATCACCTTCTGACCTGCATCGGCGATTGAGGCCGGCATGCGTCAGGCAAGCGGCACCTCATTGTTTGTGGTCGGAATCTGCTAGGCGCGGGGACCTGCCTCGGAGACGTCGGCGGGACCGAGGTCACAGAAGACGACGGGGTTGCCGTGCTCCGTCAGAAGCGACACGAGGTCGTCCATCTCGATGTACATGGTCGCGGTGTTCACGAGCGGGTGCGCGTCGATGCGCTTGCCGCGCAGGCCCTCGTCAAAGACCATGGTGACCGAGCGCGAGTCGTCGTTGAGGATGCCAAGGGGCGTGACGGCGCCCGCCGTGAGGCCGAGCTTCTCCTGCAGCTGCTCCTCGCGGGCGAAGGAGAGGCGGCGGCTGGGGATGCGGCCGGCGAGAGCCTTGAGGTCGATCTGCTGGTTCTCGTCTGCCGTGACGACGTAGAAGTTGCGCTTCTTGTCGTCGCGCAGGAAGAGGTTCTTGGTGTGGGCGCCGAGGTCGGGCACGCCGGCGGCGTCGCCCTCGGCCACCGTGAAGACGGCCTCGTGGTGGAAGGTCTCGTACGGGATGCCTCGCTCGTCGAGGAGGTCGTAGAGTTCCTGCTCGGTCATGTGGTCGTCCCTTCCCCTGCCTGCGGCCAAGGCCGCGGCTCTTCTCAGCTGCGCAGTGCGCGTGGTGTGTGGTGCGCGAGATGTGCGTGCGGCGTGTGGGCTAGACGTCGATGAGGCCCAGGCGGACGCAGGCGTTGTAGATGCCGTCGTGGTCGACGTCGTCGGTGACGAAGCTGGCCATCTCCTTCACCTCGGGGTTCGCGTTGCCGAGCGCGATCGAGGTGCCCACGGCGTCGAGCATGCCGATGTCGTTTCCGCCGTCGCCGAACGCGATGGCCTCCTCGGGCGAGATGCCGTACATGTCGAGGACGCGGCGGACGGCGCGGGCCTTGCCGCCGGCGCGCGGGAAGACGTCGACGAAGTCGGGGCTCCAGCGGGTCATCTTGATGTTGGAGCAGGCGTTGGCAAGAACGTCGGTCTCGCCGGGCGCGAGGTAGGCGTTGAGCTGGAAGATCTCGTTGTGGAGGGCCTCCTCGATGTCGCCCTCGGGAAACTCGAGGCCGACCGACTGCTCGATGCGGCGGACGCGGTCGTTGTGGCCGCTGATGTAGCAGCGCCCGGCCTCCATGAAGAGGCACTCGTAGAGGCCGGCCTTGACCTGCTCGACCACGCGCGCGATGTCGGCGTGGTCCATGGCCTCGCGGAAGAGGATGTCGTCGCGGCTGAGGATGAACTGGCCGTTGAAGAGGATGAAGGCCTCGAGGTTGTCGATGGGGATCTCGTCGACCTGGTAGGGCGGGCGGCCCGTGGCGAGGAAGCACTTGACCCCGTTGCGCTTGAGCTCCGAGAGGGCGATCTGCGCGGAGTCGGGGATGCGGTGGCTGGTGAACGAGAGGAGGGTGCCGTCGGCGTCGAAGAAGGCCGCCTTGACCTTGTGACCGGCGTTCCATTGCGGCATGCGGACTCGATTCTGGTCGAGACGCGGGGGCGGCGCGGATCGCATGCGCGGCGCGGGCGGGCGCCCCTCGCGCGGGATGGCTGAAGTCGATTGGAGCCGCCTCTTATGAAAGCCGTGAGTTAGGCCGGGTCACGAGGATCCGGATTATCACATTCACAGTGCTGGTCGGCTCCAATCACGGGATATCGTACCAGTGCCGGCGCGGGAATGCACGCGCGGGGGTGGCGGAGGGGCTGGGTGGCGAAGCACGAAGCACGTGGCGAAGCACGTAGGCACAGTCGTCTGACAAAGTAGGAGCCCCGAGGTGCGTCGACACCCGAGGCTCTGAAAAAGGTGGCGCCGCCTAGGCGTAGACGTAGGCTGCCGCCGGCTTCATGGTCGCACCTTCCGGCGACGCAATCAACTTCGCGACGCCCACCGCGCCGCGAAAGGCGCTAACGAGACGCGTCGGGGAGGCGGCGAGCGGAGGGTGTGTCTGAGAGTGATTTAACTGGCCTTATCCTGTCATACCCTCCCCCATCAGGCTCGAATTGGTGCGATTGTCCTGTCTGGCCCTTATCTGGCCCAGAAATATATAGCCTGACCTGCAAAAAGTTCTAGATGACGCATGCCCGGAAGGTGCCGTCGACCTATACTCGCGCATAGGTCGACGGTCGGCCTCACGTGCAGGGCGACGCCTTCGAAGGGAGGTGTTGCCTATGAGCATTCTCACCATCGTGTTAGAAACGATCATCGGGCTCGTCAGGCTCCTAAGAGCGCTCGTCGAGCTCGAGACCGCGAGAAGCAGGAGGGAGGAGTGCCATTCCGAGGCACGTAGGCCCAGACACCTTACTTGATACGAGCCTCTGATGCGGGAACATCCGAGGCTCTAGAAAGTAACGGCGTCGCCTAACCACCGTCGTAGGCCGCCGTCGACTCAATAATCGCACCTACGGGGGCGCAAGTCAATCGGCACATGCCCTAGTGCTTGTTCCGTCCAGCATTGAGAAGGTAGAGCTGGTGCAGGCCGCGCAGGGTGAGCGTGTCGTCCACCTGAGCCTCATGCTCGAGCAGCGCGGCAAGCTCTGCGGCACCCGTGCCCGTCACGACGACCGGGACCGCATGGCCGCACTCGCGCTCGACGCGTGCGAGCAGGCCGTCGACACGGGCGGCCTCGCCGAGGACGATAACAAATTCAATCTTTCTGTCATACGGAGCAGAAATGAGTCAAGCAGGCCTAGTACACTGTGTAGACAATCAAAGACAACGTGCAAATGGCAGGCTTGACAAACCAAGAATTCTCAAACGACCGAATACGGCAAAACGAATAGTATCTCACGTAATTTTTGTTACGTGACGATCGCGCGCAGGCCGTCACGATAGAGAAAGCTGAGGAGCCCCGACCCCACGTAGGCCTAGGCCATAACCGTTCTTCAGAGCACCGGTAATCCACTCCGACAATTCAATTGACATCCTCAAGGAATGAAGGCAAGGGATTCGCATGGCAAACCATATGGATAAAGCTAGAGCAGAACAGATTTGTTGACGTCGGCTTAAATCAACCAACTAGCGTCGGGCGTTTCCAACCAAATTGAGTCGGGCGAAATCAACCAACCACATCCCAGCTCTCCTCGCGTCGTCGTATCTAGTTTGCATCACGCCGGCGATCGCATCGTGTTTACTGTGGACTACGCAGTCGCGTCTCGCATGCCTCTTTGCTTCGTGGCCGACGGCACGGCCTCGACGGAAAACGTGTCGAGCTCACGCCCGCGGTAGCTCGGGCCTCGCATCATGAACACCGAGGCCTTGTCGAACACGCGGTCCAGGGCGCACAGGAGCGTGTCGTCGCCCTCGAAGAACTCGTGCCAGTCGCTGGCGACGGCGTTGCTGGTGAGAATCATGGTGTTGGGCCCCTCCTTCTCGTAGCGCCGGTCGATGACGTCAAAGAGCAGGTCCGTGCACTCTCGGTCGAACTTCCTCCTGCCGACCTCGTCTATGATCAGGCACGACGGCTTCACCAGTGTGTTCACCATGCGCGACGCGTTGCTCCTCTTTATGGCCGACGAGATCTTGTCCGCGAGCTCGCTGGCCTTGACGTAGTAGGTCTTGAGGCCCCTGAGGCAGCACTCGCGCCCGTAGGCCTGGGCAAGGTGCGTCTTCCCGATTCCCCCAGGTCCGATGAACGCTATGTTGCGACCCGCGTAGAGGTCCGAGAGGGCCGACAGCTCCGCGAGCGCGCACGCGTCGCGGCCCTGAATGCGCCCGAAGTCGAAGTTGTCGAAGGTTTTGGGCTCCTTGCTCGGCAGCCTGCTCAGCCGCAGGAGGGTCTCGACCGTGGAGCGCCTCCGCTTCTCGGCGAGGTAGCCGAACACCGTCGCGATGGCCTCGACCTCCCTTTCTCGCATGTCGTTGTCCGACGCCAGGCTGGCCAGCTCCTCCGGCCCGATCCTGATCCTCAGCTCCCCGGCGGCGGCGCACGCGCGCTCGAACGGGGTTGAGCCTTCCGATGCCCGTGCCGCCACCGCTACATCACCTCCCTGGAGAAGTCGAACTTGGCGAACGCGGTGTCCGCCCTCGGCTTGGCCCTCGTCACCGTCGTCGTGACCTCTTGGCTCGGGGACTCCTCCGGCTGCGAGTCGGGCCACTGGCCATCGCACCACGAGTCGGCTCGGGACCTGTCGACCTCGTGGCAGACCAGCTCGCGGGAGAGGTCCTCCGAGTAGATGTGGAGGGTGCCGCCCTCGCGGCTCACCCGGCACGTGCTGCCGGAGTACCAGTACGGGACGCCGTACCTTCCGCCCTCGAAGCTGACGAAGCCGTCGAACGAGATCCTCCTCAACGGGCAGAGGTACCGCTCCGCGGCCGCGGGATCCCTCACCTCGCGGGCGTGGGCGGAGCAGAGGCGGCTGTGAACCTCGGCCGGGACATGGCCGGCCGACCTTCGGTACCTGCCGGCCTGCGCGTCGCACCAATCCAGGGCGTCCCTGTTGAGCGATTCGAGGTCCTCAAACGTCCTGCCCGCGAGGAAGCTCTCCTTCACGAAGCGCACGAGCCTTTCGACCTTGCCCTTGGTGAACGGGTGCCTTGGCTTGCATAGCCTGGTCGTGAAGCCGACGCTGTCCATGAACGCCTCGTACTCGCCGTTCCACACCGGCCTGCCCTCCGCGTCCCTGCGGCTCACGACGCTCTTCATGTTGTCGGTCAGGACCCCGTCGGGCACCCCGAGGCGCCCGAACGCGTGGAGCATGCCGATGAACAGGTTCTCCTGGCGCGCGTTGGGGAAGAACTCGACGTAGGGCGTCCCGCAGTGGTGGCACACCATTGCGAAGCACGCGACCCTGTACCTGCGGCCCGCCCAGTCCTCGACGTTCGCGAACCCCCAGTCCATCGGGTAGGATTCGGCCGGTCCGGACCGAAACCGCTGGCCGCTCCCTCGCTGGGGGCCGGTCGCCCGCCGCTTGGCGGGAACGAGGTCGGCGTGGTCTGCCATGTAGACCTTGACGGTGGTGAGGCCGCCCTCGTACCCCTGCTCCAGCAGTCGCTCGTAGACGACTTGCGAGTTGGTGACGCCCTTGCGAAGCTGGTCGTCGACAAAACCGGTGTGGCCGCTGAGCACGGTGCTGCCGGCCTTCATCCCAAGTCGGCCGTGGGGCTTCACCCTGAAGCCGTTGGCCTTGATGGTCCTGGCCCTCTGCCTCGTGAGCCCGGTCCTGCGGCAGAACTCCGCTAGGTTGCACTCCTGCGGGTCGAAGTCTCCGGTCGACTCGGCCTCCATGGAGGCGAGGGCCTTATCTATAATCTCCTGTAGGCCATCGAACTTGCTATCCATTCATCTGTCCTCCTAACGCCGGCGTGATGCAGCACCAGCATAGGAGACGCGGGCAGGTTCGATGGCCTGCCTTCGATGGAGGGGTCTGGTTGATTATGTTTGACTCGGATTGGTTGATTAAGTCCGACGATTAAGGGTTGATTTAAGCCGACGCTAACAGATTCTAGGATTGAGCGCTGCGACATACCGCAAGGGATATACCCTCGCAATTGCGAAACGTGCCCGCAACGAGCAACTGAAGTCCGTTCATCCCGATCGTGCCGGAACCGAAGCGGAGGATATCGCTAAAGAAGTAAACGCCGCGCTTGATTACCTTAATAAACTGTTTCAGGATTCTGGGGAGGAGAGATTCATCCCCGAGGGTTTGTATGAAAATCCTGCCGAAGAGGACACGTTCGAAAAAGATTCAGCCGAATCGAACACAGTTGATAATGGCGAGGCCGCTGAACCAGAAGGTGACGAGGCAGACGCCGGCGACTATGAACATGAAGCTCCGCAAGCTCAAGAGGAGCAACCGCGTCCAGGATGCATCAAACGCGTCCTTGCCGCAGTAGCCACAATCGTCGTGCTGCTCTTGTTCGTAGAAGGCATCTTAACAATTGGTTGCAGCGCCATCCGCTTCTTCAGACAGCAAGACATTGGCGCAGACTCCATCTCCAACCTCCCTGGAACGTACCAACAATCTTCCTTTAGTAATTCCACTGGACTCTGTCTAACTTCCTTAAATGTGACATCAGCTGACGCATCCACTGGAAGAATCAGCTTCGATTACGTCGCTACCGAATCCACAGTCTCTGGCATAAACGGCGCATCGTTCTCTGGAACCATAAACTGCGCACCAAGCGATAAGGCAACCTCGCACGGCAAAGAACTCGTGATCACTGGCGACGGTACTTCCAGCGCCTACGAGAACGCATCCGCAAAGTTCGAAGGTAGCGTCACCATCGAAGGAGATACGCCTCTTATCAACGGAAAACTTACTGTTGATACCACTTTCCACGACGTAGCAACTCAGGAAAAGGTCAGCGTATCCGCGTCGAAAACGCAGTAAAGAGACCATGCAACAATCGGAGTGATACTGATGGAAGAGAACAAAAAGAAAACGCCCGGCTGCTTACTTTTCTTAGGCGTGTTATTCCTAATCGGCATTATCACATTTACGGCGTTGAGCATCTTGCCACTGATTCGTGAGCGCATGACCAAAAAAGCTATCTCACCGAATGACCTAGTCACATTCGAAGGAAATTATACGGAGCAGGTTGAAAGCTACGTAGCAGGAAAAACAACCTGGCCTTCGCTCACCATCTCATCATTCGATCCGAAGGCGGGTTCCTTCGTTATAAACTACGTCACTCAGAAAAACGACAAGGAGATGAACCCAACAGAATCCGTTGAGGGGACCTTTTACTGTGAGATTAACGAGGTGCTTGATAGCTCCTCAATCAACGCACACTTCAGGGCAGTCGGCGAGGATAACAAATCTTCAGTGGTGTGGGGCAGCGGAACACTGTCCATCGTCAATGGAGTTCCCACTATTCAGCTTATGATCAAACAATCGAGTCCCGATGACGCACTCCCCTTGGCCTCCGCAACATTTCAGAAAGCGGCATGACAGAAACAGCCCAGCGATTCACTATTCAAAGAGGTCGTGGCCGTGCCTTACAAAAAGAGAGGTTAACAACTCCTGTCAGAGCCTAAAACGTAATGTCACTTGCGTGACGACAAGAGATAACGGGAGCCGTGCCTGACGTTGTGGAGGTAGAGCTGGTGCAGGCCGCGCAGGGTGAGCGTGTCGTCCACCTGAACCTCATGCTCGAGCAGGGCGGCAAGCTCTGCGGCACCCGTGCCTGTCACGACGACCGGGGCCGCATGACCGCACTCGCGCTCGACGCGTGCGAGCAGGCCGTCGACACGGGCGGCCTCGCCGAGCACGACGCCGGACTGGATTGCCTCGCGGGTGGAGCGGCCGACGACCGACGCCGGCGCGCGCAGCTCGATCTGCGGGAGACGGGCGGCCGCACCGGCCATGGCGCGGGCGCCGAGCGCGAGGCCCGGCGCGATGATGCCGCCAGCGAAGGCGCCCTCGGCGTCGAGCACCTCTATGTTGAGCGTCGTGCCCAGGTCGATGGCGATGGCGGGCGCACCATAGCGCTCGCGCAGGGCGATGACGTCGGCGATGCGGTCGCTGCCGAGCTCGGACGGGTCGTTGTAGCGCATCTTGAGGCCGGTCTTGAGGCCGGGACCCACCGTGAGGGGACGGGTCTGGCAGGCCGTGGCAAGCGCCGCGGCCCAGGCGTCTGAGAGCGAGGGCACGACGCAGGAGAGGATTGCCGCGAGGGGAGGCTGGGCGAAGGAGGCCGCGCGCTCGGCGGTGAGCTCGCGCTCCTTGGCGACGTCCTGCGCGAGGACGCCGAGCACCTGCGCGATGTGCATGCGCGCCTCGTCGGGCGTGATGGTCTCGGGTGTGGTGAGCTCCCAGGTGCCGAGCGGCTCGTCGGACGCAGTCGAGTCGGAGGCGAACAGGGCGAAGCGCGTCGTCGTGTTCCCCACGTCGAGGGCAAGGCAGCACAGTGGTCTGGTCATGGGTCACGACTCCGTTTCTAAGCTCTTCTCGCCTGGGGATGCCTTGGTGAGGCGTCTATACTGTACCAAGTCTTCCGCGCTCGTCCGGCGCGGGGGCGTCTGGTAACCCGACTTCCCGGCGCATGCGCGACGCGCGGCCGCCAAGGGGGAGCGGATATACGCAAAGGAGAACATATGGACACGCAACGTGGTCGCGCCTCGTGGCGCGGGCAGCTCACGCTTCGCGGCGTGGCGATCGGCAGCATTGGCTGCGTCATCATCACGGCATCGTCGGCCTACACGGCGCTCAAGCTGGGCGCGCTTCCCTGGCCCATCGTGTTCGCGGCCGTGATCTCCCTCTTCTTCCTCAAGCTTCTGGGCAACGCGTCGCTCAACGAGGCGAACGTGACCCACACCATCATGTCGGCAGGCGCCATGGTCGCCGGCGGTCTGGCGTTCACCATTCCCGGCGCGTGGATGCTGGGGCTGGGCGCGCAGTTTGGCTGGGTGGAGATCTTCCTGGTCGCGCTTGCCGGCACCGTGCTGGGGCTCGTGTGCACGGCCATCATCCACCGTCACTTCATCGTCGACAACGAGCTCGAGTTCCCGACCGGAACCGCCGCGGCCGAGACGCTGCGCGCGGCCGAGACGGGCGGCAAGACCGGCGTGCAGCTCTTCTCGTCCATGGGCGTCGCGGCGCTGTGGGCGACGCTGAGGGACGCCCTTGGCGTGATGCCGGCGATGCTTCTGCAGCTGCCGATCCCGGGCGTTGCGTTCGGCATCTACAACTCGCCGATGATGCTGTCGGTGGGCTTCCTGGTCGGCATGGTGCCGCTGCTGTTCTGGTTCGGCGGCGCGGTGTTCGCGAACTTCGGCCTGATCTGGGGCGGAAGCGCCGCCGGGATCTGGAGCGTCGACGTGGCGCGCGGCATCGTGAGCAGCCTGGGCATGGGCCTCATGATGGGCTCGGGCCTCGCGACCGTGGCCAAGGACATCCTGCCCAAGGTGGGCGGCATCGCGCGCGGCCTGCGCGACAGCGCCGGCGCCGACGGGGACGGGGCCGCCCAGGCGAGCATCGTGACCGGCAGCCTCAAGACCGACGCGGGCCTGTTCGCGCTCGCGGCCGCCGTGGTGGCGGTGCTTGTTGGGTTCGTGCTCGGACTCGGTCCCGTGCCCGCGGTGATCGTCGTGCTCCTGACGTTCGTGACGACGATCATGAGCGCGCAGTCGTGCGGCCAGACGGGCATCGACCCGATGGAGATCTTCGGCCTGATCGTGCTTCTGGTCGTGGCGGCGCTTGGCCAGTCGACGCAGGTGCAGCTGTTCTTCGTGGCCGGCATCGTGGCCGTGGCCTGCGGCCTTGCCGGTGACGTCATGAACGACTTCAAGGCGGGCCACATGCTGGGCACCGACGCGCGCGCCCAGTGGCTGGGCCAGGCGCTCGGCGGCGTGCTGGGCGCCCTGGTTGCGGCAGGCGTCATGGTCGCGCTCGTGAGCGCCTACGGACCCGACGCGTTCGGGCCGGGCAAGGCGTTCGTGTCGGCGCAGGCGTCCGTGGTCGCGACCATGGTCTCCGGCATCCCGAGCGTCCCGGCGTTCGTGATCGGCATCGTGGCCGGCATCGCCCTCTACTGGGCCAAGCTTCCCGCCATGCTCGTGGGACTTGGCGTCTACCTGCCGTTCTACATGTCGTTCTCGAGCTTCCTCGGCGCGCTCGTCAAGTTCGTCTACGACAAGGTCCAGGCAGGCAGGCGCGCAGGGCTCTCCGAGTCGGAGCGCGCGGAGAAGACCGAGCGCGACGAGAACGCCGGGCTCGTGGTGGCCTCCGGCGTGCTCGGCGGCGAGTCCATCGCCGGCGTCGTGATCGCCCTTGTCTCGCTTTGCACGGGACTCATGGGCTAGCTAACGCGCCCACAAGCGATTGCAGGGGGCCCGCACGGCGGTTCAGACCGTCATGCGGGCCCCTTTCATGAATGCGGTGCGACTCGGGGCCTCTCCGTGCCTCCGGCCGTACGCAAAAGCACCCCTCCGTGGTAATTTCTCGAAAGGCGATGCGCAGTTTCGCACTCCCGTGGCAAGCACGGACGCCCCGGGAGCCGCTGGCGGCTCGCAAGGTTGCATAAACCGCAGAGGCCATCAGGGAATACGCCGTCGCGTATGCAGGCATGATCGACCGGCGGCGCGTTTCGCCCGCCACGGATTGCCACGGAGGGGCAGAATCGCAAAGCCGCAATCCAAATCTTGCCACGAGCGGGTGGTTTTGCGCGCGAGTCGCGCCTCCCCCGCGCTAGCCGACCCCGTCGTACTCGAGCAGACCGCCGTGGCCGCCCAGCACCTGCCAGTGCCCGGCGCCGAGCATCCGGAAGAGCTCCTCACGCTCGGCTCGCGCCAGCGCCGGCACCGAGTCAACCGACGTCATGAGGAACGGCGCCAGGTCGTTGAAGGCCTTCTGCACCTTGGTCTCGCCGTGCACGTTGACGAAGACGTCGCCCGACACGCACACGTGCTGCCTCCGGTCCACGAGCACGGTCTCGCCGACGACGTGGCCGCCCGCGCCCTCCCACACCTCGAAGGCAAAGGGCGGCACCTCGAGCGTGACGGGACGTCCGGCCTCGTCGAGCGCGCGCGAGAGCGCGGCGTCGCCCCCGGCTGGGCGACCGCCCAGGCTCCGCATGGGGCCCGGGTCCGGCGCCTCGTAGAGCGTCGCGCGGTTCGTGATCCTGAGGTAGGGGTCGTGCAGGGGGTTCCGGGCGCGCCAGTCGGGCAGGCCCGCGCGCTGCATCCTAAACGTCTCGCGCGTGCGCTCGGTGGCCCACACCTCATCGAACAGGTCGCAGCAGCCCGCGTGGTCCAGGTCGCCGTGCGTGAGCACCATCACGCGACGGCGCTCGTCCCACCCCGGCACGAGCCCGCGCAGCACGCCTGCGAGCTCCTCGCGGAAGAGCCGGTAGCCCGAGTCCACGACCAGCAGGCACTCATCGCACTCGAACACCCAGACCGTGCACCCGCACGGCGGCTCGACCGACCAGCCGCGCGCACCCCCGGCCGTCACGAACGAGCCCACGCGCACGCGCTCCGCAAAGCGCTCCCCGCGGTTCTCGTCTATCATGATCGCAAAGCGCCGCAGGTAGTCGAAGGGCAGAAACGGGCTCGCCCCGGTCTGCTCGAGGTTCTGCACGATGCGGTTCGCGCTGACCATGAGCCCGTGCTCGTCGGCCTCGGTGAGGTCGAAGCGCCGGCTCATCTCGCGCGCGAACGCCACGTAGAACAGGTTGTTGTCCAGGATGCGCGTCGTCTTGTCGTAGGGCACGAGATGCGTCGGGCAGATCCTCTGCGCGTCCTCGATGAAGCCGCCGAGAAGAGCCTCATCCTCGACGTAGAGGCCCATCTCAACGTGCTGGACCTCGCCGGGCGTGCCCTCGCCCTCGACCCGCGCGTTGACGTAGGTGATGTTGAGCGCGTACTCGTCGATCAGCTCGAGCGCGGGGCGAAGCGCCCCAGGCGCGTTGGCCATCTCGAACTCGACGAGTCGCACGGTCCCCACGCGGCTCTGCGTCGGGAACAGCCCGAGCTCCATCAGGCGCCGCTCGGCCGCCACAAGCGCCTCCGCCGTGCCCTCCACCTCCACGAAGCAGGTGTGCACGTCGACGATCTTGTTGTAGCTCACACGCATGATGTCGAGGCCGAGCTCCCCGAAGACGCGGTCCGCCTCCAGGAACGCCCCCTCGCTGTCGCGCAGTACGACGGCGAACTCGCGCCTCACAAGCGCACCTCCGCACCCGCGGCGCCGCCCACGCCCGCCTCGCGCTCGCGCACGAGCCGGTCCACGAACTGCCTGGCCCCGCGGGCGCTCCGCCCGCCGCGCCTCGTCGCGAAGCGCTCCGCCTCGAGCGCGAGCTCCTCCTCGTCCACGTCGAGCCCCTCGTCCGCGGCCAGGCGCCGCACGATCTCGAGGTACGCCTCCTTGTCCGGCCGCAGGAACGTCACGCGGATCCCAAAGCGGTCCGACAGCGAGATGATCTCCTGGATCGTGTCGCTCCGGTGCACGTCGTCGCCCTCCCGGTCACTGAACCGCTCGCGCACCAGGTGGCGCCGGTTGCTCGTCGCATAGATCACGACGTTGTCCGACTTCGCCGACACCGACCCCTCCAGGATCGCCTTGAGCGCGGCGAAGTTGTCGTCCTGCGCCGAGAACGACAGGTCGTCGATGAAGATCACGAACTTCAGCGGGTTTCTCGTCAGCTCGTCGAGAAGAGCCGGAATCTCGCGCAGCTGCTCCTTGCGGACCTCGAGAATGCGCAGGCCCTCGCCCGCCAGCTCGTTGGCAACCGCCTTGATCGTGGAGCTCTTCCCCGTGCCCGCGTCCCCCGTGAGCAGGATGTTCGCAGCCGGAAGCCCCGCGAGCAGCGCGCGGGTGTTCTCGAGGATGACGCCCTTCTCGCGCTCGTAGCCCACGAGCTCGCACAGGCGCTGCGCGTCGGGGTGGCGCACCGGCACGATCTCGCCCCCCTCCACGCGAAACACGTGGTAGCGGGCGTAGATGCCAAAGCCCTCGACGCCGATGCGCGCAAGCCGCTCGCGATAGGTCGCCGCGAGGTCGACCGACCCCGCGCCAAAGCCGGGCAGCGCCTCGCGCATCTGCGCGGGAAGCCCGCCCGTGAGGTCCGCCGCCGTCAGGTCGCACACGCGCTGCAGGCCTGCGAGCTCGCCGCGCGCCGCCGCCTCCACGGCCTCGCCCGCATCTCGCCCCTCGGCCACGGCCAAGAGGTAGGCGTTCTCGTCCTCGAGCACCGCGTCGCGCACGTAGTCGGCAAGCGTCGCCGCGCCCGCCGCGTACAGCCGCGAGACGAACTCGGCGTAGGCCATCGACAGCTCGTAAGCGTCGGCGTGCGCCATCGCGTCGTCGCCGGTCTCCTCGCCCGCGGCCAGCACGGCCGCGCGCGCCAGCGCCTCGTTCAGCGCCCCGATCACCTCGTCGGCAAGCAGCGCGCGAAACACCGCCAGCGTGCTCAGGCGGAAGTGGATGTCACTCAGCGTCCTCGCGTCCATGGCGCTACCCCAGCGTGGCGCCCGAGGCACCCGAGCCCACGAGCCTCGCGTAGCGCGCGAGGTAGCCCGAAAGCTCCTTCTTCTTCGGCTCGAACGCGGCCATGCGCCGCTCGAGCTCCTCGTCGTCAACCAGCAGGTCGATCCTGTGGTTGGGGATGTCGATCCTGATGGTGTCGCCCTCCTCGACCACGCCGATGGGTCCGCCCGCCGCGGCCTCGGGGCTCACGTGCCCCACGCACGCGCCGCGCGTCGCGCCCGAGAAGCGCCCGTCGGTCACGAGCGCCACGCTCTCGCCTAACCCCATGCCCTGGATGGCCGAGGTCGGGTTCAGCATCTCGCGCATGCCGGGGCCGCCCTTCGGCCCCTCGTAGCGGATCACGATCACGTCACCGGGGCGAATCTCGCCCGCGTTGATGGCCGCCTGCGCGTCCTCCTCGCACTCGAACACGCGCGCCGGACCCTCGTGGACCAGCATGTTCTCGGCCACGGCCGACCGCTTCACGACCGACCCCTCGGGCGCGAGGTTGCCCGTGAGCACGGCGATGCCGCCGGTCTTCGAGAAGGGCTTCTCCGTGGGCCGGATCACGTCCTCGTCCAGGTTCTTCGCCCCGGCCAGGTTCTCGCCCACGGTGTGCCCGGTCACGGTCATGCAGTCGCGCCTGAGCAGACCCAGCTTGTCAAGCTCGGCCATCACGGCCCTCACGCCGCCGGCCTCGTCCAGGTCCTCCATGTACGTCGGCCCCGCCGGCGCCAGGTGGCAGAGGTTGGGCGTGCGAGAAGAGACTTCGTTCGCGACCGAGAGGTCGAGCTCAACGCCGCACTCCCTCGCGATCGCGGGCAGGTGCAGCATGGTGTTCGTCGAGCACCCGAGCGCCATGTCGACGCACATCGCGTTCATGAGCGCGTCCTCGCTCATGATCTGGCGCGCGGTGATGCCGCGCCTGAGCATCTCCATGACGGCCATGCCCGCGTGCTTGGCGAGCTCGAGGCGCCTCGAGTACACGGCCGGGATCGTGCCGTTTCCGGGAAGCGCCATGCCGATGGCCTCGCAGAGGCAGTTCATCGAGTTCGCCGTGTACATGCCCGAGCACGAGCCGCACGTGGGACACGCCTTGCACTCCCACTCGTGCAGGCGCTCCTCGTCGATCTTGCCTGCCATGTAGGCGCCCTGCGCCTCGAACATGGAGGAGAGCGACGTCTTGTGCCCGTCGATGCGCCCGGCGAGCATGGGTCCGCCCGACACGAAGGTGCACGGCAGGTCGAGCCGCGCCGCTGCCATAAGCAGGCCCGGCACGTTCTTGTCGCAGTTGGGCACCATCACGAGCGCGTCGAAGCCGTGGGCCATCGCCATGGCCTCGGTCGAGTCGCAGATCAAATCGCGCGTCACGAGCGAGTACTTCATGCCCACGTGGCCCATCGCGATGCCGTCGCAGACGGCGATCGCGGGAAAGACCACAGGCATGCCGCCCGCCATGGCGACGCCCATCTTGACGGCCTCGACCACCTTGTCAATGTTCATGTGGCCGGGCACGACCTCGTTGAAGGAACTCACGATTCCCACCAGAGGACGCTCGATCTCCTCGTCGGTCCAACCCAGGGCGTGGTAGAGCAGGCGGTGCGAGGCGTTCTCGGGGCCGCGCTTGATCGCGTCAGACTTCATGGTGCTCCCTTCCAGAAGCGGCCGGGTCGCCCCGGCCGCCACGTTGCTCGCTTGTCGCGTGGGCGCCGTCGCGCCGCGGCTCGGCTAGTTGTTGACTAGCTTATCGCTATCGTTCCACGAGTACATCTCGCGGATCTCGGCGCCGACCTTCTCGAGCTGCTGCTCGGCCTCGAGCTGGCGCATCATCTTGAAGTGCACCTGGCGCGACTCGCCGCTCATGTCGAGCAGGAACTCCTTGGCGAACGACCCGTCCTGGATGCGCCTCAGGTTCTCGCGCATGCCCTCGCGGGCGGCCTCGGTGATGACGCGCGGGCCGCTCGTGTAGTCGCCGTACTCGGCGGTGTTCGAGATCGAGTAGCGCATGCCGGCGAAGCCCGACTCGTAGATGAGGTCGACGATGAGCTTCATCTCGTGCACGCACTCGAAGTAGGCGTTGCGCGGGTCGTAGCCAGCCTCCACGAGCGTCTCGAAGCCGGCCTTCATGAGGTCGGTCACGCCGCCGCAGATGACGTTCTGCTCGCCGAAGAGGTCGGTCTCGGTCTCGGTGCGGAAGTCGGTCTCGAGCAGCGCCGCCCTCGCGCCGCCGATCGCCGCGCCGTAGGCGAGCGCCAGGTCGAAGGCGTCGCCGGTGGCGTCCTGGTGCGCGCAGACCAGGCACGGCGTGCCCTTGCCGGCCAGGTACTCCGAGCGCACGGTGTGGCCCGGGGCCTTCGGCGCGACCATGATGACGTTCACGTCCGCCGGCGGAACGATGCAGCCGTAGTGGATGTTGAAGCCGTGGGCGAAGGCGAGCGTCTTGCCGGCCGTGAGGTTCGGCGCGATGTCCTGGGCGTACATCTTGGCCTGCAGCTCGTCGTTGATGAGGATCATGATGATGTCGGCCCACGCCGCTGCCTCGGCGTTGCTCACGACCTCGAGGCCCTGCGCCTCCGCCTTCGCGCGCGACTTCGACCCCTCGTACAGGCCGACCTTCACGTCGACGCCGGAGTCCTTGAGGTTGAGCGCGTGCGCGTGGCCCTGCGAGCCGTAGCCGATGATGGCGACGCGCTTGCCGTCGAGGCGCGAGACGTCGCAGTCCTGCTCGTGGAACATCCTGAATGCCATGGTGGAACCCCTTTCGATTGGAACGGTCGCGGCTGGCGGCCGCGTGTCCGCAAGTACCCTAAAGACGCCGAGAAGAGCGTGCCTACTGGACCGTGGCGACGTTCCGGCGCATGACGGTCTTGCCGCGCTCGAGCGAGATGATGCCCGTGCGGCAGACCTCGAGGATCTCGAAGTCGCGCATGAGGTCGATGAAGTTGTCGACGCGCCTGCTCTGCCCCGCGAGGCGGAACACGATCGAGTCGCGCGTGTAGTCGACGACCTTCGCGTGGAACGCGGCCGCGGCGTCGAGCACCTGCGAGCGCGTCTCCTCATGGTTCGCGACCTTGATGAGCAGAAGCTCGCACGAGATCGAGTCGTCCGGGTCGAACTCCTTGAAGCTGATCACGTCGGGCAGCTTCGCAAGCTGGGCCACGAGCTGGTGCTCGGCGCGATCCTCGCCCATGAACTGCACGGTGATGCGCGACAGCTCCTCGGTCTCGGTCTCCGAGACCGTGAGCCCCGTGATGTTGAACTGGCGGCGACGGAACATGCTCGTCACGCGGTTGAGCACGCCGTACTCGTTGCGCACCATGATGGCGATGCTGTAGGACCTCATGGCTACTCCCCCATTCTCGCCTTGATGTCTTCCTGGTCGACGATGAGCTCGTCCATCGACGCCCCGATCTGCAGGGCCGGCAGCACGAGCTCGTCCGCGTCGATCGGGCATTCGATAAGAGCCGGGCCCTTCGTCGCGAGCGCCTCGGCAAGCGCGGCCTCGAACTCCTCCGGAGTCTCCACGCGACGCCCCTCGGCTCCCATGGCCTGGGCCACGCGCACGTAGTCGACCTTGCGGTCGAGCGTCGTCTGCGAGTAGCGCTTGTCCATGAACAGCGACTGCATCTGGCGCACCATGCCGAGCACGCCGTTGTTGAGCAGCACGACCGTGATGGGCAGCTCGTGGTCGGCGGCGGTCACGAGCTCGGCCATGTCCATCGCGAACGAGCCGTCGCCCGTGATGAGGATCGTCTGCTCGCCCGTCGACAGCGCCGAGCCGACCGAGGCACCCATGCCGAAGCCCATCGTGCCGAGGCCGCCGGAGGTGACGAAGGTGCGCGGCCTCGAGAAGGAGAGGTACTGCGCCGCCCACATCTGGTGCTGGCCTACGTCGGTCACGACGCGCATCTCCGGCTCGCGCAGCCGGTTGATGGTCTCCATCACGGTGCGCGGCGTGAGGATGCCCTCGCGCCTGTCCGCCAGCTCCCGCTCCGTGGCGACAAGCTCCTCCACCTTGGCCCTCCACTGAGGACGCTCGCTCTTCTCGACCATGTCGATGAGGCGGGCGAGGGAGGCCTTGATGTCGCCGTGGACCTCGACCTGGTCGTCGAGGGTCTTAGAGAGCTCGGAGGAGTCGATGTCGACGTGGACGACCGTGCCGTTCGCGGGGAAGGTCAGGCGGTTGCCCGTCGAGCGGTCGTTGAAGCGGCAGCCGAGCGCGATGAGGCAGTCGGTGCGGTTCATGGCCTTGGTCGCGGCGTAGTGGCCGTGCATGCCCTGCATGCCAAGGAAGCCCGGCGTGTCGGTCGGGATGGCCGAGACGCCCATGAGCGAGCAGCCGAGCGGGGCGCCGATCTTCTCGGCGAGCGCCACGACCTCGGCGCCCGCGTCGGACGAGACGGTGCCGCCGCCGAAGTAGATGAACGGGCGCTTGGAGGCGTTGATGGCCGCCGCGGCGCGCTCGAGCTCATCGTCGCTCGCCGGCGCGCGGCTCGGCTCGCCCACGGCGGGCAGCTTCTCGTAGGGGCACGGCGAGGCCTGGACGTCCTTGGGGATGTCGACGAGGACGGGGCCCTTGCGGCCAGAGTTCGCGAGCTCGAAGGCCTCGCGCACGATCTCCTGCAGGCGGCTGCCGTCGCGCACGAAGTAGTTGTGCTTGGTGATGGGCAGCGTGACGCCCGTGATGTCGAGCTCCTGGAAGGCGTCGGTGCCGATCATGGCGTTGCTGACGTTGCCCGTGATCGCCACGAGCGGGATCGAGTCGAGGTAGGCCGTCGCGATGCCCGTGACGAGGTTCGTGGCGCCGGGCCCCGACGTGGCGATGACGACGCCGGTCTTGCCCGTGGCTCGCGAGTAGCCGTCGGCCGCGTGGCACGCGTGCTGCTCGTGGGTCGTCTCGATGTGGTGAATCTCGTCCGCGCGGTCGTACAGCGCGTCGTAGATGTCGAGCACCGTGCCCCCGGGGTAGCCGAAGACCGTGTCGATCCCCTGGTCGATGAGCGTCTGGACCAGGACCTGTGCACCGTTTCTGCCTGTCATGCGCGGATCGCCCCCTCTCGATGGGAATCCTGTGTGCTAGAAGCCCTGCCTCGTGCGGTCGGTGATGATCATGCGGTTGATCGCGTCGATGTAGGCCTTGGCCGACGACACGATGATGTCGTTGTCGGAGCCGCGGCCGGAAAAGAGCCTGCCGTCGGCGCCGGTGATGCGCACCGACACCTCGCCGATGGCGTCCGTGCGGCGCGTGATGGCCTTGACGGCGAACTCCTGCAGCTCGCCGTGGACGCTCACGACCTGGTCGATGGCGCGGTAGGCCGCGTCGACCGGGCCGGTGCCGGTGGAGCAGACCACGTGCCTCTCGCCGGCCTCGTCGATGACCGTGGCCGTCGCGGTGGGGACCAGGGGGTCTCCGCAGGACACCTGCAGCGCCTCGAGGGTGTAGATGGCCTGGATCTCGCGCTGGCGCTCCTGCACCATCGACTCGAGGTCCTCGTCGAAGACCTCCTTCTTCTGGTCGGCGATCTCGAGGAAGCGACGATAGACGTCCTCGAACTCGTCGTCGGGGAAGGTGTAGCCCAGCTCGGCGAGGCGGTGCTTGAGGGCCGCGTGGCCCGAGCGCCCCGTCAGGATGATCTCGCTTCCGGCGGCGCCGACCGCGGCGGGGTCGAGGATCTCGTAGGTCGCGCGGCACTTGAGCACGCCGTCCTGGTGGATGCCCGACGAGTGCGCGAAGGCGTTGGCGCCCACGACGGCCTTGTTGGCCTGCACCGTGAGGCCGGTGATTCTCTCCACGAGGCGCGAGGTGCGCGTGAGCTCGGAGGTCGCCACGTCGCAGTGGGCGTCGACCGCGTCGCCGTGCAGCGCGAGCGCCATCACGACCTCCTCGAGCGACGCGTTGCCCGCGCGCTCGCCGATGCCGTTGACGCAGCACTCGACCTGCGTCGCGCCGGCGCGGATGCCCGCGATCGCGCAGGCCGTCGCCATGCCCAGGTCGTTGTGGGTGTGGGCCGCGACCGTGACCTTCTCGATGCCCGAGACGTGCTCCATGATGCCGGCGATGCGTGCGCCGTAGTCGTCGGGCAGGCAGTAGCCGGTGGTGTCGGCGATGTTCACGACCGTGGCACCCGCGTCGACGACCGCCTGCACGACGCGCTCGAGGAAGGCCTGGTCGGCACGGCCCGAGTCCTCGCAGAAGAACTGGACGTCGTCCACGTGGCTGCGGGCGCGCTTGACGGCGGCCACGGCGCACTCGATGGCCTCGTCCTCGCTCAGGCCGAGCTTCTCCCTGAGGTGCACGCCCGAGACGCCGATGCCGGTCTGGATGCGCGGGCGCTTGGCCTGCGCGAGCGCCTCGGCCGCACGGTCAATGTCCTCGTCGACGGCGCGCGCCAGGGCGCACACCACCGCGCGGTCACCCGCGAGCCGGGCCACGTCCTGCACGCTCTTGAAGTCGCTCGGCGACGAGGCGGGAAAGCCGGCCTCGATGACGTCGACGCCCATGCGAAGGAGCTGCTGCGCCACGATGAGCTTCTCCTGCGTGTTCATGGAGGCGCCGGGGGTCTGCTCCCCGTCGCGCAGCGTGGTGTCCAGTACGGCGATCTTGCGACTCATGCGGCTCTCCTCTCGGCCGGCGCGCGACCTCGCGCGCGGCACGTCTGCTACCCGTCCCACGGTGTGGTAGGTTCGAGCGACGCCTTGCGGCGCGCTCACGTGCTGAAATGCTTTGGGGAAGTGCGAAGGGAGTCTCTTTGGTCCTCTGACCTGGGCGGACGTCCGCGCGCCTGGGGCGCTGCCCTGCCCGCTCGACTTCGCGGGTCGCGCGAAGCGCTACAGGAGCGGGCCGCCTAGTACCTCTACTAGAACCTCGGGCTCACGTACGCCAAGGGCACGCGAGACCGCGCGCTCTACATCCTTAACGTCTGCAACCATGAACCTGGTCATATCCCTCTCCTAACAGCCGACTTCTCTGGTCGGTGCCACGCACTATGGCACAGGCCAGACGCCCGTCGACCATCTTCCGCACCTTGGTAGCAAGTCCTTAACAATTGTATGTGCGAACGCCCACGCCGCACGAACGCAACGGCAGACGGCGCATCGTCACACCACGCCACCGCCGCCGAGAAGAGCCGCCCGGCACATGCCGGGCGGCCCACAGCCTCTCTCGCGTCTCGCTCGGAGAACTACAGCCCGTACCAGCCGATGCCCTCGGCACGCCAGCCGACGCCCACGAGGTACTGCGCCTCGAAGGTGCTCGTCGTATAGTTGTGCGTTCCCGCGCTGGCGTAGGGGTTGTACTGGCGATAGACCGGTACACCGTTCTCGCCGGCGGAGTGCCAGCCAACGCCCTCGTCCGTCCAGCCAAGCTCGACGAGGTGGTCGCGCTCCACGGCGCTCGTCGTGTAGTGGTGGTCGCCAGCGTATTGGTTGTACAGGCGATACACCGGCACCTCGCTCACATCCGGCGCAATCCAGCCCACGCCCTCGCCATGCCAGCCGAGCCCCACGAGCACGTCACGCTCGTAGGCGCTTGCGGTATAGAAGTGCTCGCCGCTATACGGGTTGTACAGGCGATACATCTCGTGGCTGCCCACGGGCGCAGGCTTGCCCACCAGGGCTAGCTCCTCGCCGACCGTCTCGATGGAATACGCGTCGTCGTCGCTCGCAAAGTAGTCGCCAGGCTCGAGGCCCGCCATGTGCTCGCCCCAGCCGCTCGTGAACACATCGGGCACCGTCATCCACACGCCCACGCGCGCACCGTCGGTAAGCTCGCCGACAACCTCGATCCTCGCGTTGTTCTCGGCCTTGCTCCCGCCATGCCCGTCGGAGCCAGCGTCCACCAGGACGTTCGAATCCCGGCCAGTCTTCGACTCCCGGTTGCCCCAGATCTTCGCGCTCCCGGAGACGCGCAGCACGCCGGCAGGGTCGTCTGGCCCCTTGCCGATTACGGTCACGCCGCAGCCGATGCCCTTGGGGCCCTCGTTTTCGGAGATTACGCCGCCGCTCATGTCGCAGACGCCGCCCTGGTCGACCCAAATGGCCCCCTGGTAGGTCGACGCGTTCCGGCTGATCTCGCCGCCCCGCATCGCGAACGTGCCGCCCGCGCCCACGTTGACGGCACCGCCGGTCGAGCCGCTCATCCGCCCGTCCTCCAGCGTGAACGTGCCGCCAGCGCCAACCGCCACGGCCGGCTCCATCCGCCGCACGCCGGGGTCGCACGAAATGACGCCCTCGCCCGTGTGGTCGACGACCGTCAGGCTCCTCGCGCCGTCGCCCGCCGAGCCGCCGCACACCACGCGCCCGTCCGCGCCTGCCAGCGCGATGGTCTTGCCGTTCAGGCAGAGGCAGACGTCCGCGCCCGCCGGGATCTCCCAGGCCCCGTCAAGCGTCACGTCGTCCATCAGGACATAGTTGCCCGACTCCACGGGCAGGCTGTCCGTCCAGCCCCATGCCTGGAAGATCCTCCCGTCGTGCTCGTGCGGCCCGATGTGGGCCCACTTCTCCGTGTGCCCCCACGTGGAAGTGTCCTCCACGTACGCGGCGCTCTTCTCGTCCGCGCCTGCGTACGCCATCATCCCCTCGTTGACGTGCAGGTCGCCCGCGGTCGCGATGGCCGCCGTGCCGCCCTGGCACGTGACGCTTCCCGAGAGGACGTCGAGGCTGTAGTCGGCAGACGCCGCGTGCATGCCATACGTCCCGCCCGTCGCCTCGACGTCGGCACCGTTGACGATCAGGTGCCCCGCGCTGGCGATGCCCGTATGGTTCTCGTTCGTGCCCTTCACGCTTCCGCGCACGAGGTACATGCTGTTGGCGGCGTAGATCCCGGCATGTTCCTCGCCCGTCGACGACGCCGTGACGTCGCCCCCGTCCACGGTCAGGATCCCCGCCTGGATGCCATGGTGGTGCCAGCCGGCCACGGAGGTCACGTCGCCGCCGTAGATGCTCAGGTGGTCCATCCTGATGCCGCGGTCCCACTCCTGGCCCGAGCCCACGACCATCTTGCCCGCAAAGTCGCCGTGGCTTTGCGCGTACACGGCGAGCGAATAGTCGTCCGATCCCGGGGTCGCGACCTCGCCCTGGATGTCACCCCCAATAACCAGCGTGGCACCATCGCACAGGATCAGGCTCACGTCTCCCGTGACCGCCAGGCCAGCGCTGAGCGTGACGGTCTGTCCCGCGGGCACGACGAACCACCCGCCGCTCCACGCCACGCGATCGACGCTGTCCTCGACGACGGTGTACTCGGAGCACGTCTCCTCGCTGTCATTGGCTCCAAGGTACAGCACGGGGTCGGCCTGCGACTCCAGACGCACGTCGCCACCTACGCCTGCCAACTCGTCCGCCGGCACGCCCGCCGGCATGCCCTCCGCCGGCGCGGCCACCGCGGGCGTCGGGCAGAGCCCCACGACCAGAGCCGCCGCAAGCGCGATCCTCGACGGCAATCCTCCGGGCCTCGTTCGTCTCACGCGAACCACCTCCAACTCGGAGCTTCCATGGCGCGGGCCCATCGGTCGTGCCCACCCTTCCAGCTTACGGGGCGCCCCGCGTCGCCCGCACCCACCAACTCGCAGGCGGTCCGACGAGCCGCCCCGCCGCACGCACCGCCGACGAGAAGAGCCGCCCGGCTTGCGCCGAGCGGCCCCATCCTCACTCGTCTGTCAGCCGGGGCTACAGCCCGTACCAGCCGATGCCCTCGTCCTGCCAGCTGAGCCCCACGAGCAGGGTGCGCGTTCGTCACGCGCGGACGCGCTTGCGGCGCGGCGCTCGCGACATCCGCACGGTCGTGCGGGTCTAGTGGGTCTCGTCTCCGGCGCGGGCGACGGGCGACCCGCCGGCGGCCTCGACCGCGGCCGCGATCTTCTCGGCGGACTTGAACCCGTTATGCTCGATGCCCGTGTCGAGGTCGACGCCCCAGGGGCGGATCATCTGAACGGTGCGCGCGAGGTTGTTGGGCGTGAGGCCGCCCGAGAGGATGAAGGGGCGCCTGACCTGGCGGATGAGCGCGAGGTCGCGGCGGTTGAGGAGGTACCAGGAGCCCTTGAGCAGGACGATGTCGGCGGCGCTCTGGTTGGCGCGCTCGACGGCGGCGGGGCCGTCGAGGCGGATGCGCTGGCAGATGGGGACGTCGACGAGGTTGCGCATGAGCGAGATGTAGGAGTTGTCCTCGCTGCCGCCGAGCTCGACGAGGTCGAGCACCGTGTCGGCGAGCTCGGCGACCATGCCGAGAGGCTGGTCGAAGAAGAGGCCGACGGCCGGGATGGCGGGGTCGAGCTCGCGGACGAGCGCGGCCAAGCGGTCGCGCTCGACGTTGCGGCGCGAGTAGGAGAGGTTGACCGTGAACCCGCAGAGGTCGGGGTGGGCGGCGTTGACGGCGGCGATGTCGCGCTCGAGGAACATGCCCGTGAGCATGACGCGCGTGCGCGGGCTGGGGTCCGCGAGCATTTCGCGCATGACGGGCGTCGAGGCATGCCGGTTGAACATGGTGACCCCTTAGAGGATCTGCTGGTAGAAGTCCTTTATTGCCGGGTAGAGGCTATGCCACACATTGTAGCGCCCCTGATAGAGCGTGATGATCTGGCGGTTGGGCATGACGAGGTCGTCCTCCATGCGCACGAGCGCGTCAGCCGCGCTGGCGACGTCCGGGAAGAGGCCCGAGGTGACGCTCGCGAGGATTGCGGCGCCGAGGGCGGGCGACTGCTCGGTCGTGGGGACCTGCAGCGGGATGCCGAGGACGTCCGCCATGATGGCGCGCCAGAGCGGGCTGTTGGCGCCGCCGCCGCAGATTGAGGTCTCGAGGACCTGGATCTCCTCGGAGCGGACGACGTTGAGGCAGTCGTTGAGCGCGTAGGCGACGCCCTCGAGGACAGCCTGGGTCATGTCGGCGCGGCTCGTGTCAATGCGCATGCCGAGGAAGGCCGCACGGGCGCGGGGGTCGTTGTGCGGCGTGCGCTCGCCCATGAGGTAGGGCAGGAAGTAGACGTCGTTGTGGCCGAGGTGGCCGCCCTGGACGCGGGCCTGCTCGGCCTCGTAGTCGGTCGCGCCGAGGATGTCGTCCATCCACCAGGAGTTGCATCCGGCCGCCGTGAGGATGCAGCCCATGAGGTTGAAGCCGCCATCGGCGGAGCAGAAGCTGTGCAGGGCGTTGCGCCTGTCGGTGAAGTAGCCGTCGGTGGTCACGAGCATCGTGCCGGCGGTGCCGAGGACGATGTTGCAGCGGCCCGGGCCGACCGTGCCGGTGCCGACGGCGGCCGACGCGTTGTCGCCGGCGCCCGCGCAGACCTTGACGGTAGGCGGCAGGCCGAGCTCGGAGGCTACCTCGGGGAGGATCTCGCCGATGGTCTCCCAACTCTCGAAGAGCTGGGGCATGTAGGCCTCGCGCAGGCCGCAGATGCTGAGCATGGGCTTGCTCCAGCACTTGTGCTCGACGTCGAGCAGGAGCGTTCCCGAGGCGTCGGAGTAGTCGGTGGAATGGACGCCCGTGAGGCGGAAGTTGACGTAGTCCTTCGGCAGCATCACCTTGCGGATGCGGGCGAAGTTGACCGGCTCCTCCTCGCGCATCCACAGGAGCTTGGGTGCCGTGAAGCCGGTATAGGGACGGTTGCCCGTCTGCTCGGAGATGAAAGCCTCGCCCACCTCGCGCTCGAGGTAGCTCACCTGGTAGCGCGTGCGGCTGTCGTTCCAGAGGATCGCGGGACGAATCACCTCGTCCTTCTCGTCGAGGACCACCAGGCCGTGCATCTGCCCGCAGGCGCCGATGGCGCAGACCTCGCCCGCGTCGACGCCCTCGAGCAGCTCTCGCACGCCCGAGCGGACGCTCTCCCACCACATGGCGGGATCCTGCTCGCTCCAACCGGGCTCGGGATAAGCCGTCCGCTGCGACCTGCTCGTGACCTTGAGGACCCTCCCCTCGGCGTCCATGAGAAGGCACTTCGTGGCTGACGTCCCGATGTCCAGTCCGATGAAGAGCATGGGTCACCTCTCTCGCAAGGCATGGCAGGTTCCGCGTCTTGCACGGATGCGCCGACGCGGCCATCAACTCCCCATGGTATCCCCGGCGGCGGCGCGAGGGGCGATGCGATAGACGAGTGGCGCAGGGGTTTTGGCGGGAGTTCACGAGGCGCCTAAACCGTTTAGAAACAGCCGAGCAATGCGTACTACCATCCCCCGATAATGAGTGACCGTTCACACAAAAATCTCGCGCACATCCTGCTGCTTCATGATTCTTGGTTTAAAACTCATGTAAACACGTACCCCTAGAATTTCGTAAACAGAGGAGACAGATTTTGAAGGTCGGAGTTCGAGACATCAGCCGCAAGACGGGGTTCTCGCCCGCCACGGTCTCCAACGCGCTCAACCGCAAGCGCGGCGTCAGCAAGCAGACTGCAGAGATCATCCTGCAGGCCGCGCAGGAGCTTGGCTACCAGCGCCCCTCGCGCCTCAACCGCATCCAGTTCGTCGTCGCCCGCAAGAGCGGCAAGGTCCTCGACGAGAGCGACTTCCACCCCGCCGTCGTCGACGGCGTCGAGCGGGAGGCCGAGAAGCACGGGCTGCCGACCACCTACATCACCATCGACCTCTCCGACCCCGCTGCCATGAGGCGCATGCGGGACATGTGCCGCGACCCGACCGGAGGCATCGTCCTTCTCGGCACCGAGATGGACGAGGAGGACTACAAGGCCTTCTACGACTCCGCCGCGCCCCTCGTCGTGGTCGACGGCTGGTGCAAGCACAGCTTCATGGAGTCGATCGTGATCTCCAACGAGAACTCCGCCTACAACGCCATGCACTACCTCATCAAGAAGGGCCACCGCAAGATCGGCTACATCCAGGGCAAGTCGCAGATCCGCAACTTCCCCCTGCGCGAGCGCGGGTGCCGCCTGGCGCTCGACGAGGCCGGGCTCACCTTCGACGAGGAGTTCCGCGTCACCCTGGGCACGACCGTCCGCACCGCCTACGCGGACGCCAAGGAGTGGATCAGCACCAAGCCCAAGCTCCCGACGGCGTTCTTCGCCGAGAACGACGTGCTCGCCTGCGGCGCCATGCGCGCCCTCATCGAGGCGGGCTACCGCGTGCCCGAGGACGTCTCGTTCATCGGCTTCGACGACCTGCCCGTCGCCACGGTCATGCTCCCCGCGCTCACGACCATCCACGTACCCAAGCACGACATCGGCAAGATGGCGGTGCGCAAGCTCATCGAGCAGGTCAAGCACCCCCAGCCCTACACGTGCACCACGCACATCTCGACGACCTTCATCGAGCGAGACAGCGTCTGCGAGCGATAGGCGCAAACACATAGCTCCCTCCCCTGGGCGGCGTCGACGAGAGTCGGCGCCGCCTTTGCGTGCGCGGGGACTGTCCGGGACGCGGGCGGCAACGTGTAGCGAGCCCGAAAAAATGGGAGGGGAGGGACCGTCTGGCCCCTCCCCTCCCTGCAAGGAACATGCGTGCGAGGAACTTGGGTGCACGCTATAGGCGAGTGAGACTACTCGTCGTTGTCGCCGCCCGTGGAGGACATGGCAGCAGCGCTGTTGTCCTGCGTGCCGGCGACGTCACGCCAGCACCACTCGGTGAAGCGCGGGTGGTCGTAGCCGTTCTCGACCGCGAACGTGAAGGCCTCGTCGCGGAAGGCGCGCCACTCGGCGATCTTCTCGGCGTACTTCTTGGCGTCCACGAGCTCGAGGGCGTGGGACGCGAGCGCCCAGCGGTCCATCTCGTTGAGGCGAAGCATGTCGAAGGGCGTGGTGGTGGAGCCCTCCTCCATGTAGCCGTGGACGTGGAAGTTGTCGTGGCCCGGACGGTTGTAGATGAGGCCGTGGATCGTGTGGGCGTAGGCGTGGAAGGCGAAGAGCACCGGCACGTCCTTGCCGAAGAGCTTGGTGAAGCGGGCGTCGCTGATGGCGGCGTCGTTCTCGTCGGCGTTCTGGATCGCGAGGAGCTTGACGACGTTGACGAACTTCACCTTGAGGCCCATGTCCTGCAGAGCGTCGGAGGCGGCGAGCATCTCGAGCGTCGGCACGTCACCGCAGGTGGCGAGCACGATGTCAGGCTTCTCGCCCGAGGCGCAGTTGCCGGCCCAGGTCCACTCGGCGACACCCTCGGCGAGCTCCTTCTTGGCGTCGTCGATGGTCTGGAAGGTGGGGGCAGGCTGCTTGCCCGCGAAGATCGCGTTGATCTTGTTCGTGGACTTGTAGGCCTCCTCGCCGACCGCGAGCAGCATGTTGGCGTCGGCCGGGTAGTAGATCTCGACGACGTGGTCGTTGTGGAAGTTCTTGTTCAGCAGCAGGTCGACGAAGCCGGGGTCCTGGTGCGAGAAGCCGTTGTGGTCCTGGCGCCAGACGTGGCTGGTGAGCAGGATGTTGAGGCTGGCGATGGGCTTGCGCCAGGGGATGTGGCGCACGGTCGCCTCGAGCCACTTGGCGTGCTGGTTGACCATGGAGTCGACGACGTGCACGAAGGACTCATAGGTACTCCACACGCCGTGGCGGCCGGTGAGCAGGAAGCCCTCGAGAAGGCCCTCGCACTGGTGCTCGGAGAGCTGCTCGATGACGGAGCCCGAGCTGGAGAGGAAGGAGTCGTTCTCCTCGTCGCCGTTGAAGCCGGCGTTCCACTGCTTGTCGGTCAGGCGGTAGGCGGCCTGGAGACGGTTCGAGGCGGTCTCGTCGGGACCGAAGACGCGGAAGTTCGTGAAGTTGAGCTTCATGACGTCGGCGGTGTACTGGCCGAAGACGCGCGAGGCCTCGGTCATGCCGTAGCCGTGGCCGTGGCCCTTGACGTCGATCTCGTAGTCGTGGATGTCGGGCAGCTCGAGGTCGGTGCGCTGGATGCCGCCGTTGGCGTTGGGGTTGGCGCCCAGGCGCAGGTCGCCCTCAGGCATGAACTCGGTGACCTCGGGGCGAAGCGTGCCGTTCTCGTCCCAGAGCTCCTCGGGCTTGTAGGAGCGCAGCCAGCCGCGGAGCACGCGGAAGTGCTCGTGGGTGTCCTTGGCGCTCACCAGGGGCACCTGGTGCGCACGCCAGGAGTCCTCGGTCTTCTTGCCGTCGATGAACTTCGGGCAGGTCCAGCCCTTGGGGGTCTTGAAGACGATCATCGGGTACTCGGGACGGGCGGTCTCGCCGGCAAGCGCGCGCCACTTGATGTCGCAGATCTCGTTGAAGACCTGCTCGAGCAGGGCGGCGAAGCGACGGTGGATCGAGATGACGCTCTCGTCGTCGAAGCCGGCCGTGAAGGTGTAGGGGTGGTAGCCCATGCCGCGGAAGAACTCGTTGCGCTCCTCGTCGGAGATGCGCGCGAGGATCGTCGGGTTGGCGATCTTGTAGCCGTTGAGGTGCAACACCGGCAGGACGATGCCGTCGGTGAGCGGGTTCAGCAGCTTGTTGGTCTGCCAGGACGTGGCAAGCGGGCCGGTCTCGGCCTCGCCGTCGCCGACGACCGCGAACGCGAGGAGGCTCGGGTTGTTGAGAACCGCGCCGTAGGCGTGGGAGAGCGTGTAGCCGAGCTCGCCGCCCTCGTGGATGGAGCCGGGGGTCTCGGGCGCGAAGTGGCTGGGGATGCCGCCGGGGTAGGAGAACTGGCGGAAGAACTTCTGGAGGCCGGCCTCGTCATCGGTGATGTCGGGACGGATCTCGCGATAGGTGCCGTCAAGCAGCGACTGCGAGGTGCCCGCAGGTCCGCCGTGGCCCGGTCCCATGAAGAACACGACGCTCTGGCCGTGGTCGTGGATGAAGCGGTTGACGTGGCCCATCAGGAAGTTCAGGCCCGGGGTGGTGCCCCAGTGGCCGACGAGACGGTGCTTGACGTCCTCGCGGCCGAAGTCGCGGACGTTACCGCTGGCGTCCTTGAAGTCGGAGCGCATCAGCGGGTTGCTGCGCAGGTAGATCTGGCCGACGGACATGTAGTTAGCAGCACGCCAGTACTTGTCGACCCAGGCGACCTCCTCCTCCGAGACGGGGAAGTCGAGCTTCTTCCATGGGGTACCCAAATCCTCAGTCATCTGAACTCCCTTACCAAAAACGTTTACCTAACACGACGTGGGTACGTCGCACTTTCCTCTAGCACAACAATATGCGAATAAACTGCGCAAACGGGTGTTTACTCCGCCAGTGGACATGTTTATATGGCCGTTTAGCAAATTTATTTTTTAAACCGCAGCTTAACGGCTTAAATGACCTCATTTGTATAGACATTTGTGTACGAGTTAAAACACCTTTCACCGATTTTGCCTTGGATTTACGCTGATTCCGTTTTGACCCTGTTTACGCCCACGTCACGACCCGTCCCGAAGTCCCGCGCTACCGCCTGACGCCACCCGCGGCGACCACGTCGCCGAATAGCCGCTCCCCACGCACGCGGCTTGGCTATCGTTAGAAGGCGAACAGAATTGCGCCGCACGGCGCACCACGGCACGTTTGGAGGAGAGCATGGCATGTTCCATCACCTCGTTCGGCACGACGGAAACCGGTAGGGAGGCGCACCTCTACACCCTCGAGAACGAGGCGGGCATGAGCGTCACCCTCACCGACATGGGGGCCTGCGTCGTCAGCGTCCGCGTCCCCGACGCGCACGGCGGTCGCCCCGACGTCTGCCTCGGCTACGACGGACTCGCCGACTACGAGCACAACGGCGCCTGCTTCGGCGCGCTCGTCGGCCGCAACGCGAACCGCATCGCCGGCGCCTCCTTTGAGCTCGGCGGCACGACCTGCCGCCTCGCCGCCGTCGAGAAGGGCAACAGCCTTCACTCCGGGCCCCACATGTACTTCGAGCGACTCTGGACGGCCAGCCGCACCACCGACGACTCCGTCACCTTCAACCTCGTGAGCCGCCGGGGCGACCAGGGCTTCCCCGGCGCCGTCGACGTCAACGTGACCTACACGCTCACCGCCGACAACCAGCTCCGCGTCTCCTACGAGGCCACCCCCGACGACAAGACGATCATCAACCTGACCTGCCACGCGTACTGGAACCTCAACGGCCACGCGTCGGGCTCCGTCCTCGACCACACCTTCCAGCTCGAGGCCGACGCCTACACCCCCACGCGCGACGACCTCATCCCCACCGGCGAGATCGCGCCGGTCGAGGGCACGTCGTACGACTTCCGCACGCCCAAGCGCCTCGGCGACGACATCGCCGAGGTCCCCGGCGGCTACGACACCAACTTCGTCCTCAAGAACGGCGAGCGCCTCGAGCGCGCCTGCACGCTCGTCGGCAACCGCACGGGCATCGCCCTCGACGTACTCACCGACTCGCCGGGCCTGCAGGTCTACACCGCCGGCGGCCTCGACTGCCTCGGCCGCGACGGCGTCCACTACGGCAACTTCGACGGCGTCGCCCTCGAGACCCAGTTCTTCCCCGACGCGATCCACCACAAGAACTTCCCGCAGCCCGTCTACGACAAGGGCCACGCCTTCAGGTTCACCACGGTCTTCGCGTTCAGGGTCGAGGCCTAGCCACGCCGCAAGCATCCGCGCAGCACCCTGCCCACGCGGCCGAGAAGAGCGACAACCAGGAGGCGCGCCGGATTCGGCGCGCCCCTCCCCCATGTCGGCCTTGTGTCTCGCGATCGCCTCGATCGCAGGTCGCGTCTACGCAAGCGGCAGCCACGCGAACAGCCACCCGAGCGGGTCGCCCGTCTCGGGCAGGGCCGCAGCCCGAGGCGACTCGCGCCCCGCAGGCGCCGACGAGCCGGATGCCACGCTCGTCTCGGCGGCGGGATCGTCCGGGAGCTTGTGCCACTGGGCGTAGAGCACGACCTGGTAGCCCGGCTCGGCGAGGTCCGTAACCGACTGGCCGGGCGCGAAGGACGCTCCCGTGCCGTCGGGCGCCGTGTTCCAGCCCGCGAACGCGTAGCCGTCGCGCGCGAAGGCGCAGGCGTCGAGGGGCGTGGGCGCGTGCTCGGGCGCGAGCTGGACGCCCATGGCACCCGCGCCGCCGTTCGCGTCGAACGCGATGAAGTACTGGTAGGGGCCGGCCCACAGGGCGCTCGCCACGAAGTCGGGCGCGTCGGAGGCGGCGGGCCTGAGCGTGACGGCGTCGCCGGGGCGGCCCATGCTCCAGCCGGCGAAGCGCCAGCCGTCGCGCTCGAAGGCGTTGGCCGGCAGCACGAACGTGAGGGGCGTGAGCGCGCCCGAGGCGTTCATGCGCTGGACGTCGGCCTGGGGCTCGACCTCGCCCGCGGTCGCGCCGGCCCCGTCGAAGGAGAGCGTGACGTCGCGGTTGTACAGGCCGAAGAACGTCGTGACCGACTGCGGGGTGAACGTGGTGCCCGCGCCGACGTCGGCCGCGCTCGCGGCGACCCTGCTGCCGAGCCAGCCGATGGAGCGCCAGCCGTCGACGTCGACGAGGCGCGGCGCCGCGATGGCCTGGTCGCTCGCGCGGTCGGAGAGCTGGGGCACGCTCGTGGCGGAGGCGTCGTCGGCCTGGCCCGAGAGGGCGGACGAGCCCGAGACGAACGTGATGTCGCGCACCCAGAGCGCGTGGAAGTCGATCGTGCCCGTGCCGGTCGAGAGGTTCTGGATCTGCGCGCCGTCCTCGAACTCGACCGCGAGCTCGTCGTCCTCGCGCCAGCCGGCGAAGCGCCAGCCCTCGCGCTCGAGACCGAGCTCGGCGGCCGTCATGAGCCGCTTGGGCGCATCGTTGTAGACGAAGGACTGCACGCCCTTCTCGGCGTCGCCGTCCTTGAGGCTGATGCGGTAGACGTTGGCGGACCACTTGGCAAAGACCGTGGTGTCGCTCACGATCTCGGTCGCGAAGTCGAACTCCTGGCCATCCTCGCACTCGGGGTCCGTGTACCAGCCGCCGAAGGTGTAGCCGGTCTCCACGGGGTCGGGCGGGCGCGTGGCCGTCTGACCGCTCTCGCCGAGCACGAGCCACTGCGGCTCGATGGCCTGGCCGTGGCCCTGCAGGTCGAAGGCGACGTAGGGAGACCAGAAGGCGAACAGCTCGACGGGCGCGGTCACGGGCGAGTCGAAGTCATAGGGGACGTAGGTGCCCGCCGACGTGGACCAGCCCTTGAACGACTTGCCGCCCGCAGAGGGGTCGGCCGGACGCGTGCTCTTCTCGCCCGAGACGACAGCCTGCTCGTCGGGCATGCCCGTGGCGTCGACGCCGTTCGAATCGAACGTGACGAGCGGGCGCCACTGCGCGTGGAGGGTGCAGGTGCCGCGCGAGAAGAGCCCGGCCTCGATGGTGCCGTCGTCGGCGATCGCGAGGTCGCCGCCCTCGGCGGCCGTGAAGTACCCCATGAAGCGGTATCCGGCGCGCGTGGGGACGTCGATCGAGGTCAGGGCGTCGGCGAGGCCGGAGACGGAGTAGGAGGCATAGTAGGCCTCGGACTGCGGGGCGGCATAGAGGGTCGGCGTGCCGGGGGCGTCCGCGGGGCCCGCGTCGAGCGTGACGACGCTCGCGAGGTAGGTGACGGACGCCGTGCCCGCGCCGGCGCCGCCACCGCGCGAGGTGGTGGCGACGACCACGCCGTCCACCACGACCGAGCCCGCGCCGCCGCCGTTGTCGACGAGCGTGCCGCCCATGAGCGCGGCGTTGATGAAGCCCGAGCCGCCCCCGCCCGTGCCGCGGTGGCGCTTGGGGTCGGGGCGAATGGAGTTGTAGCCGCCGAAGTAGCCGCCGCCACCGCCTCCTCCGCCGGCGTGGTTGCCGGAGGCGTTGACGCCGTTGACGCCCGTCTGGCCGAGGCCGCGTGCGTAGCCGAAGGTCTGCGTGCCGCCGTTGCTGACGCCCCAGGCGTTGCCGCCGGACAGGCCGCCGCCCGGGACGCGCTCGTTGTAGTCGTTGCGGGAGCCTCCGCCACCGCCGGCGACGAGGTAGAGGTCGTCGTCGGAGGGGATGTTGGCGAGCTCGGCTCTGACTTTGGCGACGTGGGTGGCGCCACCGCCGCCCGCGCCGTGCGTGTACTCGCCGTGGCGCGCGCCGCCGGTGCCGCCGCCGTTGGCGCCGCCGGCACCGCGCCTGCTGGCGTTGCCCTCGCCTCCCTCGCCGGCGAGGCAGGCAAAGATGGTCGTGGGCTCGAGGCGGATGACGGCGCTCGTGGTGCCGCCCTGCCCGCCGTTGGCGGTGATATTGCCGTTGCGGACGTTGCCGCCCTTCCCGCCGGTGATGCTGATGGCGTAGAGGGCGTCGTCGGCGAGGGTGATGCTGTTCTGCGTGCCGCCCGCCGCGGAGGACCAGGAGGTCGCGTCGGCGCGGGAGAGCGTGACGGACTCGCCCTCCGTTACGGCCTGGGGCGCGAGGTCGACGTCGACCTGGGGCTCGAGGGCGCAGTCGTCGGCCGCGGGCGCGTCGGGATCGGGGTCGGGATCAACGATTGCGTCCGGGTCGGTGTCGGCGGCCCGGTCGGCCTGGGCGCCGAGCTCGGTCGCGATGCCCGCGGCGGCGGGCGCCATCTGGTCGGCGAGGTCCGCGAGATCGGAGGAGGGGGCGTCGGGACCAGTGGCGTCGGGGCCCGGGTCGGCAGTGTCGTCGGGAGCCTGGCCGGGGGCGACAGGGTCGCCGGCGTCAGCCGGGACGGCCGGCTGCCCGAGGGCGTCGCCCTTCTCGCCCTGCGGATCGTCTGTCGGCGCGTCCGGCGCGCCTGTCGTGACGGAGGCGTCGTCGGTCGGGACGGCGTCTGCGGGGACGGGGTCGGCCGGCTCGTCCGCAGCGCTCGCGGCGTCGGCCGTGGGCTGCGGCGCAATGGCGTCGGCCGCGGCCGCGACGCCGGGCTGCGGGAGGAGTCCCGCTACGAGAACGAGGGCCAGCAGCGTCGCGCGGACCCCATCATGTCTGGTGGAACGTCTCATGTACTGTACCCTAGCCTTTGCTCGACATAAGGAAGTACCAGGATGGTAACCCGTTTGTGGCAGGTAAATGCCCTGCTAGCCATTGCATTTCGGCGAGAGTTGCCATATGACAGCGAGCGAGGGGGCATGCGAGCGATGTATGCCGGCGGCGCGGCGACTGCAGGCGAGCGAGGCCCGTTGGCACCAAAGAAAGGGCGGGGACCGCGATGCGGTCCCCGCCCATGGGCTTGGCGGAAGGGGGCGCGTCCCTGTCCGCCAGGAAGGTCTCTGTCCAGGCGCCTCGGGTGTGCGCGGCCCGAGACGCCGTGGTACCGAAGATGGTCGCGACCTAGGCGAAGCTCTTCTCGGCTGCCTTCTCGGCCTCGTTGGCCTGCTTGAAGGAGGAGAGGAAGGCCTTGTAGCCCGCCACGTCGTCGGCGTCGGGCGCGAGCGTCGTGCCCTCCATGCCGGCGAAGACGCGGTCGTTCAGGAAGTCGGCGAGGGTCTCGCCGTCGGCCTTGTTGAGCATGTAGGACGCGGCGACGGCCTGGCCCCATGCGCCGCCCTCGCCGGCCGTGGCCATGACGGTCACGGGCGCGTCGAGCGCCGCGGCGAGCAGGCTCTGGGCGACCTTCGGGGTCTTGAAGATGCCGCCGTGGCCGTAGAGCTTGTCGATCTTGACGTCCTGCGCGCGCAGGGCCTCGTTACCCGCGGCAAGCGCGCCGAAGGCCGCCATGATGTTCATGCGCATGAAGTTCGCGATCGTGAACTTGGCGTTCTGCCTGCGGACGAAGAGCGGGTAGCCGGTCTGGACGCCCATGACGGTCTCGCCGGAGATGAACGGCAGCGACACCAGGCCGCCGGCGTCCTTGTCGCCGGTGAGCGCCTCGTTGAAGAGCTTGACGTAGATGTCGCCCTTGTCGACGGGCTGCCCCATCACGCGGGAGTAGTCGGCGAGGAGGTCGACCCAGTCGTTGATGTCGGAGGTGCAGTTGTTGCAGTGGACCATCGCGACGGGGTCGCCGACCGGCGTGGTGACGAGGTCGATCTCGGGGCTCGTGGAGTCCTTGAGGGCGTGCTCGAGCACGACCATCGAGAAGACCGAGGTGCCAGCCGAGACGTTGCCGGTGCGCTGCGCGACCGAGTTGGTGGCGATCATGCCGGTGCCGGCGTCGCCCTCGGGCGGGCAGAGCGGGCATCCCGGCTCGAGGTCGCCCGCGGGGTCGAGAAGAGCCGCGCCCTCGGCAGTGAGGTGGCCGGCGACCTCGCCCGCCACGAGCACCTTGGGCAGCAGGTCCTCGACCTTCCAGGAGACGCCCTTGGAGGCGACGAGCTCGTCGAAGGCGGCGAGCATGGAGGCGTCGTAGTCCTTGGTGGTGGAGTCGATCGGGAACATGCCCGAGGCGTCGCCCACGGAGAGGACCTTCTCGCCCGTCAGCTTCCAGTGGGCGTAGCCCGCCAGCGTGGTGAAGAAGTCGATGCTGGGCACGTGGGCCTCGCCGTCGAGGACGGCCTGGTAGATGTGGGAGACGCTCCAGCGCTCGGGGATGTGGAACTTGAAGAGCTCGGAGAGCTCGGAGGCAGCCCTGGTCGTGGTGGTGTTGCGCCAGGTGCGGAACGACACGAGGAGGTTGCCGGCCGCGTCGAGCGGCAGGTAGCCGTGCATCATGGCGGAGATGCCCATGGCGCCGACCTTCGTGAGGGTCACGCCGTACTTCTCGGCGACGTCGGCCTTGAGGGAGGCGTAGGCGGCCTGGATGCCGGAGATGAGCTCCTCCTCGGCGTAGGTCCAGTAGGTGCCGTCGAAGGTGTTCTCCCAGTCGAAGGTGCCGATGGCGATCGGGTTGTTGTCGGCGTCGTCGAGGACGGCCTTGATGCGCGTCGAGCCGTACTCGATGCCGAGCGTGGTCGCGCCGGACTCGATGTCCTGGATGATCTGCTCTTTGGTCTTAGCCATTGTGGTTTCGCTCCTAGAAAGAAGGCCGCGCCCCGATCGGAGCGCGGCCGGTATGACGTGCCTTGCCGAACGCGCTTGCGACTAGCGGTAGTAGACCTCGCCGAGCTTGAGGTCGCGCTGGAAGTCGCGCAGGTTGGTGTTGGCGTCGATCACGACGGGCTCGATGCCCATGGCCTCGGCCCAGTCGACCATCTGGTCGGCAGTGAGGTCATAGGAGAAGGCCGTGTGGTGCGCGCCGCCGGCGTAGATCCAGGCCGCGGTGCCGACCTTGAGGTTGGGACGCGGCTCCCAGAAGACGGTGCCGGTGGGCAGCATCGGCATGGGCTTCTCGACGGGCTTGCAGTCGACGTCCTGGATGATCAGGCGGAAGCGGTTGCCGAGGTCCACGAGGGAGGTGGCGATGGCGGGGCCGGTCTTGCCGGTGAAGATGAGGCGCGCGGGGTCCTCGCGGTCGCCCATGGACAGCGGCGTGGCGCGGATGGCGATGCGGCCGTCGGCGACGGAGGGGTCGACCTCGCTCATGTGGGACTCGAGGATGCCCTCCTTGCCCTTGACGAGGTTGTAGGTGTAGTCCTCCATGAGGGCGGAGCCCTTGGCGTCCTTCATGCCGGCGGTCATGACCTTCATGAGGCGAACCATGGCCGGGGTCTTCCAGTCGCCCTCGGGGCCGAAGCCGTAGCCCTTCTGCATGAGGCGCTGGATCGCGAGGGACGGCAGCTGCTTGAGGCCGCCGAGGTCGCCGAAGTGGTCGGAGAAGGCGTTGTAGTTGTGCTCCTCGAGGAAGCGCTCGATGCCGATCTCCTGGGCGGCCTGCACCTCGACGTGGCGACGGAACTCCTCGGGGTCGCGGCCGTCGAGGACGAGCTCGTAGGTGTCGTAGTACTCGTCGGCGAGTGCCTTGGCCTCGGCGTCGGTGACGGCGTCGACGTAGGGCACGAGGTCGTTGACGGGCCAGGCGTCGACGGTCCAGCCGAACTTGACGTGGGCCTCGACCTTGTCGCCGTCGGTCACGGCGACGTTACGCATGGTGTCGGCGAAGCGGCAGACGCGGATGTTGCGGCTCTCGTTGACGCCGACGGCGACGCGCATCCAGTCGCCGAGCTCCTTCTGGGCCTCAGCGTCCTTCCAGAAGCCGAAGACGACCTTGTGGTTCCAGCGCATGCGGGCGAAAATGTGCCCGAGCTCGCGCTCGCCGTGGGCGGCCTGGTTCTCGTTCATGAAGTCCATGTCGATGGTGTCGTAGGGGATCTCCTCGTTGTACTGCGTCGCGAACTGGCACAAGGGCTTCCGGAGGTCCTGCAGGCCCAGGATGTAGGACTTGGAGGGCGAGAAGGTGTGGGCCCAGGTGATGATGCCGGCGCACTCGGGGTCCATGTTGGCGGCGTTGAAGGTCTCCTGGATGACGTCGCTCGTGAGAAGGTTGGGCTTGACGACGACCTCGAAGGGGATGCTGTCGGAGGCGTTGAGGGCCTCGGCGACCTCGAGGGCGTGCTGATGGACGTGCTCGAGCACCTCGTCACCGTAGAGATCCTGGGTGCAGGGGCAGAGCCAGAACTTGTACTGCTTGATGTCTAGCATTGTGGTTCCTCCTAAATGGGGCGGAAAAGACGGGGCCGCCCGGAGGCGGCCCCGGAGAGAGTGCTACTTGATGACCTGGTTGCCCTCGCGGTCAGAGAAGATGGCGAGGAAGATCAGGAAGACGACGCCCATGACGAGCTGCTTGGGCGCGGCCTCGAAGCCCATCATCGACAGGCCGCGGTCGAGGATGCAGTAGGTCAGGACGCCCACGACGATGTTGGAGAAGCGAACCTTGGCGCCACCGGAGATGGGCAGGCCGCCGAGGACGAGGGCGAGCATGATCTGGGTCTCCATCATGTTGCCGCCGGTCGCGGTGACCGAGCCGTTGCGGATGGCGAGCACGAAGGCGGCGAAGCCGGTGATGGCACCCGCGGCGATGTAGACGAGCGTCTTGGTCTTCTGGACCTTGATGCCCGCGAAGCGAGCAGCGGTCTGGCCCGCGCCGATAGCCTTGAGGTTGCTTCCCAGCGGCGTGAAGGTGAAGACCAGGTAGAACACGACGAGGCAGACGATCGTGATGATCAGGAGCAGCGTCGGGTTGTTGAGGTCGGACTGGAGGTAGCCGGCGCCCTTGGCAGGCGAGTCAGTCGTCAGGAAGGCGACGACGCCGCGAAGCAGGAACATCATGCAGATCGTGACGATGAACGAGGCGATCTGCCTGCGGACGTGGAAGAACGCGTTGATTGCGCCGATGACCGCGCCGGTGAGGATGCCGCCGACGACGGCGAGGGCCGGGTTGATGTGCGACAGGTAGCACACCACGATGCAGCAGAGGCCGATCATCGAGCCCTGGGAGAAGTCGAGCGAGCCCATGGACATGATCATGAAGACGCCGATCGAGGAGATCATGAGCACGTAGGTCGAGTTCAGAATCAGGTTGATGTTCTTCGGCTGAACGATCCTGCCGCCCGTCGCGAATGCGAAGAACGCGAGAATCAGGACGAAGCCGATGACGGGTAGGACGGAGCGGATGTTGATCTTGCTCAGAATGCCCTTATCCTTGGCAAGCTCCTCCGACTCAGTGATGGTGTCGTTTTCAGTCATTCGTGTCGCCTCCTAAACCATCAGAGCGATGAGGTCTTGCTCAGTAAGCTCCTTGGAGCGCTGAAGCTCACCGTTGATCTTGTGGTCCTTCATGACAAGGATTCGGTCGCACATGCCGATGAGCTCCATGATCTCCTCGGAGATGACGAGAATGGCCTTGCCCTGCTTGCGCATCTCGTCCATGAGCGCATAGATGTCGGCCTTGACCTTGATGTCGATGCCGCGGGTCGGAGAGTCGAGCAGGAGGATCTCGGACTCGGCGCCGACCCAGCGCGCGAGGACGACCTTCTGCTTGTTGCCGCCGGAGAGAGCGGAGACGAACTGGTCGGTGTTGACCATCTTGACCGACATCAGCTCTGCGTACTCGTTGGCGAACTTCTTCTGCTTGCTCTTGGAGAGGGGCAGGCCCATCTTGCGAAGAGAAGGCAGCGTGATGTTGTCCTGGATGGTGTCGGCGATCAGCAGCGACTCGTTGTCACGGTCCTTGGACGCGTAGGCAATCGAGTGGTTGATGGCCGTGTTGATGTCGTTGATGGCGGTGCCGTCACCGAGCTCGACCTCGCCGGTGCGCTCGTAGGAGGCGCCGAAGAGGGCCTTGCCAACCTCGTGCATGCCGCACTCGGACAGGCCGCCGATGCCGAGGATCTCGCCCTTGTGCAGGTCGAGGGAGACCTCCTCGAGCTCGCCAGGAACCGAGACGTCCTTCATCGAAATGGCGACGTCGCCGGCAAGCGAGCCATCATAGTCCTCGCGGTAGTAGTGGTCGGACATCTCGCGACCGACCATGAGGGTCTTGAGCTGCTCCTCATCGACCTCGTCGGCGGAGACGGTGGTGATGTACTCGCCGTCACGCAGGATCGAGATCGTGTCGGACATCGAGAGGACCTCGGCCATGTCGTGGCTGATGAAGATGACCGTGCGGCCGTCCTCGCGGACCTTGTTCATGACGTTGAAGAGCTCGGCGCGGCCGTTCTGCGAGAGAGCCGTAGTGGTCTCGTCGACGACCAGGACCTTCGGGGCGAACCACGTCGACTTGACGATCTCGACGAGCTTGCGGTCCTCGAAGTTGTAGTTGTCGATGGGGTCGACCGCCTTGATGTAGTCGAGTCCGTAGCTGTCGAGCAGCTCCTGGGCCTTCTTGATCATCGCGCCGGTGTTCTTGATGCCGCCAGTGATGAACTGGTTCTCGTCACCGAGGAACATGTTCTCGGCGACGGTGAGGCCGTCGAGGGTGCCCTGCTCCTGGACGATGACGGCGGCGCCGTGGTGGTTGGCGTCAACCTGGTTCTTGGGGGCGATCTGCTCGCCATCAAGCTCGAAGGTGCCCTCACCGATGGAGATGATGCCCGTGAGCATGTTGGTGAACGTGGACTTGCCGGAGCCGTTCTCGCCGATGAGCGCGTGGATCTCGCCCTTGTAGAAGTCAAGGGAGACGTGGTCGACGGCGTGCGTGGGTCCGAACTGCTTGTCGATGCCCACGGCGTGAAGCATGATTTCCTTTGCCATTATTCTCTCCCTCCCTTACTTGACGACGGCGCCGTTGCGACGCTTGGTGGTCAGCGTGACGATGGCGAGCAGAGTCGCGCCGGTGACGATGTTGTTGACGGTGGTCGGCATGCCGAGGGCGACGAAGCCCGCGAAGATCATGGCGACGATGTACTCACCGATCAGGATCGAGACGACGGGGTGGCCGTACTTCTTGAAGGCCAGGCCGAAGAAGGTGCCCATCAGGGGCTGGAAGTTCAGCGCCTGGGAGAGCATGCCGGTCTGCGGGGTCTGAGCGGTGCCATAGCCGAGGTAGAGGATCGACATGATGCCCACGAAGGTGCCGCAGAGCGTGAAGGCGATCGCCTTGTACTTGTCGACGTTGACGCCCATGTTCTTGGCGACGAGCTCGTTGGCGCCGATGGCGTTGGTGTAGGTGCCGATCTTGGTGTAGTTCAGGATGAAGTAGCACAGGCCGAAGGCGATGAGCGCCACGATGAGGTTCCAGGGGTAGGCGCCGAAGAGCTTGAACGCGTTGTCGAGACGCGTGCCGTTCACGTCAGCGATGTAGACCGAGAAGCTCTCATAGATCAGCGAGAGGCCGGTCGTGACGATGATCGAGGGGATGTGCATCTTGATGTAGGCGATGCCGTTGCAGAGCCCCAGGACGACGCCGACGAGGATGGGGACCACGATGACCGCGACCCAGCCGGCCTGCGGGATGAGTGCGATGGTCGAGAGCTCTGCTGCAATCAGCATCGAGCCGATGGAGAAGTCGAACAGGCCCATGACGCAGATGAAGTACAGTCCGCATCCGCCGATGGCGTAGATGAGCGCGGTCTGCATGTAGGACAGAAGCTTGTCGGGCGCACCGAAGGTGGCAGGCGCACCGATCTTGAAGACCGCCCAGATCACGACGGAGATGACGAGAAGAAGGCCCACGCCATACCACTGGCTCTGCCTAGCCTTCTTGAGAAACGATTGCATGCATCGCTCCTTCCGTTTCGTTCCGCTCTACAAAAAGAGGAGGGGGGCCGAGAGTCGTAGGCTCCCCCTCCGCTTTTGCAAAGCACTTACCTCAGCAGCTGAGCTGCTGCTTTCTTACGCGTGACGCTTCTTGACGTCCTCGATCGAGAGGGCCTCAGCGGCGCTGTTGAGCTTGCTGAAGTCGTCCTCGGCGAGCGCCTTGATCTCGTCGTCGTTGTACGGCGCGTCGTTGACGAAGTACTTCTCGTACTCGGCGTACTCCTCGGAGCTGGAGACGTAGACGTACGGGAACTTGATCTCGTAGCCGAACTCGCCGTCCTTGACCTGGAGCTTGCCGGTGCAGGCCTGGTAGGTGAGGATGAAGGCGTACAGCGGGTCGCAGAAGTGGCCGCCGGACTCGGCGAACATGCCGCCCGTGGAGAGCTGCTCGGCGAGGTCGGGGAGGAAGTCCGTCGAGACGACGGAGATCTGGCCGGTCTTGCCCATGTTCTTGAGCTGGCCGATGGAGCCCACCAGCGGGTCACCGCCGCCACCGGCGACGATGAGGGCGTCCATGTTGGGGTGGGTGTTGACGAACTGCTCGGTGACCTTGGCGCCCTCAGCGGAGGAGGTGTTCGCGTAGACGGGGTCGGTCATCTCGGCCTGGTCGTCGGGGTGAGCGTCGTTCCACTCCTTCAGGCCGGCCTTGTAGCCCTCCCAGCGGAGCTGGAACGTGGCGTCGCCGACCGTCCAGCCCTCGAGGCAGATGTGACGGGCGCCGGTCTTGTTGGGGCCACCCTTCTGCAGGAGGAGACCCATGAGCGTCTTGCCGTTGAGGACCTCGTCCTCGTGGACGGCGCCCACGTAGTACTTGGACTTCTTGGCGACGTCATAGACGTCGGGGGAAGCGGTCTCGGAGATGATGCGGTAGAACTGCGTGACGAACATCTCGTTCTGGTTGCAGGTGTTGATGACGGAGGTCATCTCGGAATCCGCGGAGTTGCAGATGATGATGCCGTTGCAGCCGGCGGCAGCGAGGGTCTCGGCGGAAGCAGTGACCTGCTCGGAGACGTGGCCCTGGTCGACGACGGTGGTGTCAGCGCCGAGGACCTTGGCGGCCTTCTTGCAGATGTCGACGGACAGCGAGCCAAGGGCGTCGGTCGAGCTCCAGATGGAGATGCCGATCTTCACCTTATCGCCCGCGCTGGCAGACCCCCCAGCAGAAGCGCCGCCACCGTTGTTGCACGCGGCGAGGAGTGCGGAAGCACCCAGGCCAGCGCCGGTGACGCCCGAAAGCTTGAGGAAATCGCGCCTAGAAAGATTGCCCATTCCAAAAACTCCCTTCAAACCCCTAACGAAACTTGTACGAATGGCCGTCCAACGAGACGACCGGAGGGCGACGCTCCACGCGACGCCCATCTGTCGTATTCATTTCTACTATTGAATGCCGTCGTGAGAACCGTCTTGACTGTGAACGGTTGAAAAACAGTTATGAACGGATTTTACGCAGGTAGATGGCTTAGAAATGACGTGCCGATTTGAGTGTTTTTGTAAACGTTTCAACTATTGTTCACATGCTCCGTTTACATCAATATTGGACTTTCAGCAGGTCAACATCGTTTGAAGCTTCATAAACGTACAGGCATAAATGTTGCCTGCCAGGGTGCGTTTAGGCGGGGTCGGACGTAAACTTGCTGTCACGACTCGGCGAGCGGCGAGGCGTAGGCTCTTCTCATGCGCGAAGCTTTTGATGGTTTGGACGCGGGCGCGCGATGCGCCCCTGAGCTTGCGGCCGCGGGCCGCGCGAAAGTAGGAACCAATGCCAATCACCCCCGAAGAGGTGGCCGAGACCCGGAGCATGGTCTCGCAGCAGAACCTCGACCTCAGGACCATCACCATGGGCATCTCGCTTTATGGCTGCGCCGACGAGGACCTCTCCCGCATGTGCACCAAGGTCTACGACCGCATCACCAAGACGGCCGAGCGCCTGGTGCCGACCGCCGAGGCGCTCGAGCGCGAGTACGGCATCCCCATCGCCAACAAGCGCGTGTCGGTGACGCCGGTCGCGCAGATCGCCGCCGCCTGCCCCGACCAGGACCTCTCCCCCATCGCGCACGCCATGAACCGCGCGGCCGAGAGCCTGGGCATCGACTTCATGGGCGGCTTCTCGACGCTGGTCCAGAAGGGCATGGGCTCCACGGACCGCCGCCTGATCAACTCGATCCCCGGCGCGCTCGCCACGACCGAGCGCGTCTGCTCGTCGGTCAACGTCGCGAGCCTGCGCGCGGGCATCAACATGGACGCCGTGCTGCTCATGGCCGAGAAGATCGTCGAGGCGGCCGAGCTCACGCAGGACATCGACTGCTACGGCGCCGCCAAGCTCGTGGTGTTCGCCAACATGGTGGAGGACTCGCCGTTCATGGCGGGCGCCGTCCACGGCTCGGGCGAGGCCGACGCCGTCATCAACGTGGGCGTCTCCGGCCCGGGCGTGATGGCCGCGGCACTCGAGGAGCTGCCGACCGACGCGGACCTCATGGAGGTCGCCGAGAAGATCAAGCAGACCGCGTTCAAGATCACGCGCGCCGGCGAGCTGATGAGCCGCGAGGCCGCGAGCCGCCTGGGCGTCGAGAAGGGCATCGTCGACCTGTCGCTGGCGCCCACGCCGGCCGCAGGCGACTCGGTCGCGAAGATCCTGGAGATCATCGGCGTCGGCGAGTGCGGTGGCCCGGGCACGACCTGCGCGCTGGCCCTCCTGAACGACTGCGTCAAGAAGGGCGGCGTGATGGCGAGCTCGAGCGTCGGCGGCCTCTCGGGCGCGTTCATCCCCGTGTCCGAGGACGCCGGCATGATCCGCGCGGCCACCGACGGCGCGCTGTCGCTCGAGAAGCTCGAGGCCATGACCTGCGTCTGCTCGGTCGGCCTCGACATGATCGCCATCCCCGGCGACACCTCCGTCGAGACGATCGCCGGCATCATCGCGGACGAGATGGCCATCGGCGTGATCAACGCAAAGACCACCGCGGTGCGCCTCATCCCCGCGATCGGCAAGAGCGAGGGCGACGTCCTCGAGTTCGGCGGCCTCTTCGGCTCGGCGCCGATCATGAGCGTGAACAAGTTCGCGGGCACGACGTTCGCCCGCCGCGGTGGCCGCTTCCCGGCGCCCCTGAACTCCCTCAAGAACTAGAGGACGCGCTGCCGCAGCAAAGACAGGGCAGAGCTAAGGAGAAGAGCCTGGACGATGGTCCAGGCTCTTCTCGTCTGCGTCGGTTATGGGGGCGGTGGCGTGCCAGGCTAGCCGAGGAAGCGGACCTCGGGCTCGAGGCGGACGCCGAACTGGCGCTCGACCTCGTCCTGCACGTGGGAGATGACGGCGCGCACGTCGGCGGCCGTGGCGTGGTCAACGTTGACGACGAAGCCGGCGTGCTTGGTCGAGACGGCGGCGCCGCCGGACTGGTAGCCCTTGAGGCCTGCGTCGGTGATGAGCTTGCCGGCGAAGTAGCCCTCGGGGCGCTTGAAGGTCGAGCCGGCGCTGGGCAGCTCGAGCGGCTGCTTGCTCTCGCGGCGCTCGGTGAGGTCCTCGATCTTCGCGCGAATCTCGCCGCGCTTACCGGGGCGCAGCGACATCGTGGCGGAGAGGACCACGAGGCCCTCGTCACGGATGCGGCTCTGGCGGTAGCCGAGGTTGAGGTCAGAGGCGGCGATGTCGCGCACCGAGCCGTCGGGCATGAGGCAGGTGACCGAGCTGAGGACGTCGGCCATGCAGCCGTCGTAGGCGCCGGCGTTCATGAAGCAGGCGCCGCCGACCGAGCCGGGGATCCCGCAGGCGAACTCGAGGCCGGTGAGGCCGAGCTCGCAGGCCATCTCGGAGGCCTCGCGCAGGGGGACGCCCGCCTGGCAGCACATCTCGCTGCCGTCGACGGAGACGTTCACCAGGCCGTCGGCGATCGCGATGATGACGCCGCGGTAGCCGTCGTCGGAGACGAGCAGGTCAGAGCCCTTGCCCAGCACGAAGTGGGGGACCTCGGCCTCGCGGCAGATTGCGACGACCTCTCGGACGTCGTCAACGGTGTCGGGAATGACGTACAGGTCGGCGGGACCGCCGATTGCGAACGTGGTGTGCTCGCTCATGGGCTCGCGGACGAGGACGTTGTCCTCCCCCACGACGGATCGAAGCTTCCAGGCCAGTGAATCCAAATGGTCGGAACTGTCGGACATGCCCTTCTCATCCTCCTTGGGTGCGCTTACAAAGGCGTCGTTGGCGACCGTGCGCCACGACGCAACTGCTGAATTATATAACACCTGCGTTTGCCACCGAATAGCCCACACATGCACCACGAACGCGCAGGGCCGCGCGCAGGGCCGCGGGGCCCGGTCAGGCCGTGCCCGGATGGCGACTCGAGGAGGTTTTGCGCATAGGGGCCACGGCGCGAGGCCGCCCTGGGATGCACGGGCAAGGGCATTGTTGTATCCTGCCTACAGTTTCAGGGCGGGGTGCAATTCCCCACTGGCGGTGACGGCGAGGCCGAAGTCCGCGACCCGCGAAAGCGGCTGACCTGGTGCGACTCCAGGACCAACGGTGACAGTCCGGATGGAAGAAACGGAGGCCGCAATGGCACAGTCAACGCACGGCGACAGCCGTCCCAAGGGCGCGATGTCGCGCCACGACAACCACTCCACCAGCGAGCAGGGCACCTGGACCACCAAGCGGATCGCGATCACGGCGCTGTTCTGCTCGGTTGCCGCCATCTGCACGCTCATGGTCGAGTTCCCCATCCTGCCGGGCGTGACCTGGCTCAAGTACGACCCGTCGGGCATCGTCGCGCTCGTGGCCGGCTTCGCCTTCGGCCCCGCGACCGGGGCCATCGTCTCCACGATCCCCTACCTCGTGCACCTCGCCACGCAGTCGGGCATCTACGGCATGCTGATGGCCATGCTCGCCACCATCGCGCTCGTGCTCCCCGCGTCGCTCGTCTACCGCCGCACGCCCACCATGCGCGGCGCGATCGTCGGCCTCGCACTCGGCGCCGTCTGCGCCCTCGTCGCCTGCATCGCGGGCAACATCGTCGTGACGCCGCTCTACACCGGCATGTCGACCCAGGCCGTCATCGACCTGATCGTTCCCGCGCTCCTGCCGTTCAACCTGCTCAAGATCGGCATCAACTGCGCGATGTGCGTGCTGGTCTACAAGCCCATCGTGCGCGCGCTCGACAACTAGCCATGCCGGCCGCCGCCGAGAAGAGCGTGGCCTCGCTCTCCCACGTCACCCTCCGCTACGAGCGCGGCGCGCTCGCCCTCGACGACGTCTCGCTCGACGTCCGCGCCGGCGAGCACGTCTGCGTCCTGGGTGCCAACGGCTCGGGCAAGTCCACGCTCGCCCTCGTGCTGGCAGGGCTCCTCGCCCCGGACGCCGGCGACGTGACGCTCCTGGGCGAGCAGGTCCTCGCCGGCGGCCACGTCGACTTCGCGGCGTACGGCCGCGCGCGCCGGGGCCTCGGCCTCGTGTTCCAGAACCCCGACGACCAGATCGTCACCACGGTCGTGGAGGACGACGTCGCCTTCGGCCCCGAGAACCTCTGCGTCGAGCCCGCCCAGATCGAGCGCCGCGTCCGCCGCGAGCTCGACCGCGTCGCCATGGGCGCCTTCGCCAAGGCCGACCCCACGCGCCTCTCCGGCGGCCAGAAGCAGCGCGTCGCCATCGCCGGCGCGCTCGCCATGGAGCCGCGCCTGCTCGTCCTCGACGAGCCCGGCGCCCTGCTCGACGTGCGCGGACGCCGCGCCATCATGCGCGTCATGGGCCGCCTGCGCGCGGCCGGCACCACGATCGTGCACGTCACGCACTTCATGGAGGAGGCCCTCGCGGCCGACCGCGTCATCGTCCTGAGCGAGGGCAAGGTCGCGCTCTCCGGCACGCCCGAGCAGGTCTTCTCCCACGCCGAGAAGATCGCGGCCCTCGGGCTCGAGGAGCCCTTCTGCGCGCGCCTCGCCTCCCGGCTGCAGGCCCTCGGCGTCGGCGTCGACTGGACCGTCGACGACGACGCCCTCACCCGAAGGCTCGCCTCGCTCCTCGCCGCCGCCCCGGCCGCGCCGGCACCGGCTCCCGTCCCGTCCCCGGCCGAGCCGTCGCCGGCAACCCCTGGCGACGAGCCCGCCATCCTCGCCGACGACGTCTCCTTCGCCTACGGATCCGCCGATCACGCCCACGCCCTCGACCACGTGAGCCTCAGCGTCGCCCCCGGCGCCTCGGTCGCCATCGTCGGCCAGACCGGCTCGGGCAAGTCGACGCTCGCCCGCATCGCCTGCGCCCTCGAGACGCCCGACGCCGGCCGCATGGTCGTCGGCGGCATCGACACCGCCACGCGCCGCAACCGCCGCCTGCTCCACGGGCGCATCGGCTACGTCATGCAGCACCCCGAGCGCCAGCTCTTCGCCGAGACCGTCCTGAAGGACGTCGCCTTCGGCCCCACCAACCTGGGCCTCTCCGCCGAGGAGGTCGCCCGCCGCAGCCGGCGCGCCCTCGCGATCGTCGGCCTCGCCGACAAGGCCGACGCCTCCCCCTTCGAGCTCTCCGGCGGCCAGCAGCGCCTCTGCGCGATCGCCGGCGTGCTGGCCATGCGCCCGCGCACGCTCGTCCTCGACGAGCCCACGGCCGGCCTCGACCCGCGCGGCCGTACCCAGCTCGCGCGCATCCTCGCCGACGTCCACGCGCGCGGCGTCACCGTCGCGGTCGTGACCCACTCCATGGACGACGCAGCCCTCGCGCAGCAGGTCATCGTCCTCGACCGCTCGCACGTCATGGCCGACGGCACGCCTGCCTCCGTCTTCGCCGAGAAGAGCGCGGCATCCCTCGCAGACGCCGGCCTCGGGCTTCCCACCGCCCTCTCCTGGGCGCTCGCCCTGCGCGACGCCGGCGCACCCGACCTCGGCGCGCCCCTCACGCTCGACGCGCTCGCGACTGCGATCGCCTCCCGCCTCGCGCTCGCCGCCCCCGCCGCACCGGGCGCGCCCGCCGCCCCGGGTGAACCCGTCGGTCCCAGGGAGGTGCGCTAGCATGGCCCTTCGCATCGCCTTCGGTCAGTACTACGCGGCCGACTCCCCCATCCACCGGCTCGACGCGCGCACCAAGGTCATCGGCGCCCTCGCGCTCATGCTGCTCACGTTCTTCGTCCGCACGCCGGCCCAGCTCGCCCTCGCGCTCGCCTTCGCGGCAGCCCTCACGGCGACCTCCCGCGTCAGTGCGGCGCGACTGCTCGAGGCGGCGCGCCCCCTTCTCGTCATGGTCGTCCTGCTGAGCCTCTTCAACTTGCTGCTCGTCCGCGGCGGCGAGACCCTCGTCTCGCTCGGACCCGTGACCATCACCTCGGCCGGCGCCTGGGCGGCCGTGCTCTACTCGCTGCGCGTCGCCATCGCGATCTGCGCGGGCCTGCTGCTCCTGCTCGCGACCACGCCCACCGAGCTCACCGACGCCTTCGAGGCGATCCTCTCGCCGCTCGCGCGCCTCGGCCTTCCGGCCCACGAGCTCGCCATGGTCTTCTCGCTCATGCTGCGCTTCATCCCCACGCTCGCCGACGAGCTCTCGGCCATCCTCGACGCGCAGCGCTCCCGCGGCGCCTCGCTCTCGCAGGGCTCGCCCGCCCGACGCCTCCGCTCGCTCGTTCCCGTGATCGTGGCGCTGCTCGCGAGCGCCCTGCACCATGCCAACGGCCTCTCGCGCACGCTCGACGCGCGCTGCTTCGCGGCAGGCGCGCCCCGCACGCACTGGCACCCACTGCGCCTCGGCCGCGAGGACGCCGTCGCGGCGCTGGTCCTCGTCGCCTTCGCGACCGGCCTCATCGCGCTCGGCCAGGTAACGCAGCTTCCCGTCGCGCCCTAGCGGGCCTCGCCGCCCTCGGGCACGCCCACCTCGGCCGCGTCTACTATCCGCGGCCGGTACGACATCGGCGCCAGGTTGCCCACGATCTGGCGCAGCCGCTCGCTCGAGATGTCCTGCTGCGTCGAGAGCACCAGGTACGTGCCCTCGTCGTCAATCAGGCACCGCCCCGTCGACGTCACGCCCGCCCTGCGGTAGAACGCCATCCGGCGCCTGCGCTGCTCGGCGTTGGGCGCGTCCGCGTACGGCGGCTCCACGTCGAGCGCCAGCGGACGCGAGCCCGCGCGACGGCGCATCTCGGCAAGCACCGCTGAGCCCACGCCCCGTCCGCGCATCTCGTCGCTCACGGCAAGGTACAGCAGGTAGAGACCCTCGTCTGACTCGACGGAATACGTGATCGCCGCAAGAGAGCCGCCCAGCACGTGCACCTCCAGGCGCACGCAGCCCCTAAGCGCGTTCACGAGCAGCATGCCAAAGGGCAGGCGCTCCACGTCGGGAAACGCCCGCTCGTAGAGCCCCCTCACCTCCCGCTTCCAAGGCGAGAAGAGCCCGACTTCCTCATGCGTGAGCTCCATCCGAGGTGCGCCCGCCCCTTACTTCTTGCGCTTGGGGGCAGACGCGCCGGCCTTCTTGGCCGCCTGCTTGGCGGCAGGCTTGGCGGCCTTCTTGGCGACGGTCGTCGCGGCCTTGGTCGCGACGACGGCCTTGGCAGCGGTCTTCGCGCCGGCAGCCGCCTTGGCGCCCGCCTTCTTCGCCGCCGGCTTCGCGGCCTTCTTGGCGGCAGGCTTCGCCGCCGCCTTGGCCGCCTTGGTGCCGGCCTTCGCCGCCTTGGTCGCGACGGCCGCCTTGGCGCCAGCCTTGACGGCCTTCTTGGCCGCCTTCTTCGCCGCCTTCTTGACGACGGGCTTGGCGACCCTCTTGGCCTCGGCAATGGCCTTCTCGGCCGCGGCGCGCTCGGCCTCGACGGCGGCCTTCACGGCGTCGAGCGCGGTGGCGGCCGTCTCCCTCACGTCCTTGGCGGCCTCGACGGCAGCCTCGTGGTCGGCGACGGCGCCCTCGGCTGCGGCCTTGTTCTGGACCGCGTGCTCGGCCGCGGCCTTGGCCTCGCCGGCGACCCACTCGGCGTCGGCGCGCGCACGAGACGCGGCGTCGGCGCGGTCCTGCGCCTCGCGGGCCTTGGCCTCGGCCTCGGCGAGCAGCCCGGCCACGCGGTCGCGCTCGGCCCAGAGCTCGGCGGCCTTCTCGCACATGTCCTTCTCGACGAGGCGGCACTTCTCGACGACGCTCAGCTCCTTCTCGACGCGCTCGGCCGTGGTGGCCACGTCGGCCACGGCGACCTTGAGGGCGTCGCGGGCAGAGGCGAGCCCCTCCTTCTCGTCGGCGAGCACCTCGCGGGCATGCTCCGCCTCGACCTTCGCGTACGAGAGGTCGGCCGTCAGCTTGCGCTCCTCGAGGCCGCCGACCTTGAGCACGGCCGGCAGCATCTGGCGGGTCTCCTCGAGCCACCAGTGCCATGCGTGAGACACGTCGTAGCCCCAGTACTCGAACGTCGCGTTGATGCCCTTCTCGGCAAGTGCGCCGTCCAGCGCGCGCTGGGTGTCGATGCCGGCCTCGCTGGGCTCCTGGCCGCAGACAAAGGCCATGGGCAGGGCGCGCAGCGCGGTGGCCGCCGCGGAGCGGGGCTTGATCGCGCCGGCCATGTCGACGGGCGAGACGAGCTTCCATGCGTCGTCGAGGTCGCAGTCGGTAAAGCGGCGGGCGTCGTAGGTGCCCGAGAGCGCGAGCAGGCCGCTGAAGCTGCCGGGGTCGCGCAGGACCGCGAGCGTCGCGTTGAGCGCGCCCATGCCGGCGCCGAGCGCGACGGGCGCCTCAGCGGCAGCCGTCTTGGTGACGAAGGGAACGAGCTGCTTGGTCACGAACGCGAGGTAGGCCTCGATGTTCTCGAGGCGGTAGTCGAGAAACGCGTGGCGCGCGTACCAGCCAAGGTCGTCGGCGGAGTCGACGCAGAAGAGCTGCACCTCGCCGGAGTCGATCAGGCTGGAGAGCCCGTCGATCATGCCGGCGTCGTGCCAGCTCACGAACGAGGAGTTGCCCTCGGGGAAGACCACCACGGGCCTGCCCGCCTCGCCGTAGCGAACGATGTCGAAGCTCTTCTGCAGGTCCTTGCACTCAAGGGAGAACCTCTCGGTCTTCATGGGCGTCTCATCCTCTCTCGCGAATGAATCATCCGGCGTCGCGGCACGCGCATCGAAAATGCACTGTTTACTATAGTAACCCGCACGGGCGAGCTGCGCAGGGCAGGCGCATAATAGACGGCAGACGACACGCGAGACGCACGAACGGAAGGCCCCAAGATGATCAAGCTCGCACTCACGGACCTCGACGAGACCCTCATCCACTTTGGCCTGAGCCGCGCGACCGACCACGCGCTTGCCGCGATCGAGGAGGCGCAGGCGGCCGGCGTGCACGTGGCCGCCGTGACGGGACGCATCATGGACGGGCTGCTTGACGCCTTCGACGGTCGCGAGTCCTGCTGCAGGACCGCGGCGCTCTCCAACGGCCAGATCGTGCTCGTCGACGGCGAGCTCGCCCACGCCGAGTACCTGGACCACGACGCCCTGGCCCTCGTGGCCGACCTTCTGCGAGAAGAGCCTGGCTACGTGCTCAACGTCGTGCTTGGCGCCGAGGCGCCCCGCTCGCACCGCGTCATCGTGTGCGACGACCCCTCCGTAGAGGCCAAGATCCACACGACCGACGGCGTGACCGTGGAGTGCCGGCCGGACCTTCCCGACGCGCCGATCATCAAGGCGAACGTCCACGTGCTCAAGAACGTCGAGCGCATGGCCGAGGTGCGCGCCCGCATGGAGGCGCTGTCCGAGAAGATCACGTTCGTCTCGCCCGGAGACAGCGTGCCGCTGCTCGACATCGCGCCGGCCGCGTGGGGCAAGGACGTGGGCGCCGACATCCTCTGCGAGGCCCTGGGGCTCTCCCGCGACGAGGTGGCCGTGTTCGGCGACGCCGAGAACGACCTCGACATCATGCGCGCCTTCCCCAACTCCGTGGCCGTCGCGAACGCCACCGAGGAGGTCGCGGCCGCGGCGCGCTGGCACATTGGCGCCTCGGCCGACGACGCCGTGGCGGACGCTCTTCTCGACATCGCCCGCGCGGCGCGCGAGGCCGAGGCGACCGGCGCGGACGTGATGCCGGCGTTCATGAGCGAGTCGGCGAACGAGCGGGGGCTGGCCGCGCGCGAGAGGCCGCTCGGCGAGCGCAGGGTCGAGCGACTGCCGCTGTTCACGCGCAGGTAGCTCAGGCACTGGCGCGCCCGCCAGGGCGGGTGCCCGGTCGGGTGCCCAGGCGGGGCGAGGTTCAGGCTTCGCTCAGCCAACTTTGGCTTTCCATCAGCATTGAGCGAGGGTTGTAGAAGCGGCGCGATGCCGCGCCATACTGGCGTTTTCCTGCGTAGTATCGGGTCATCCAATGATGGGCGACATCAGAGAGGTGACCACCATGAGGAAGACGACGCACGCCGCCATCGCCGCGGGACTCTCGCTGGCGCTGGCCCTTGGAGGGGCGCCCCTTACGGCGCTCGCGAACACCGACGGCACAGAGGCGTCGACCGCGGCCGAGTCCGTCGGGACGCTTTCGAGCCAGGCCGACGTCAGCGCGCGGCTGACGTTCTCGGATTCCGGCATCGCCGAGACGAGCGCCGGCGAGGGCTACAAGATCGAGGGCACGACGCTCACCATCACCCAGGCAGGAACCTACGTTGTCAGCGGCTCCTGCGCGGACGGCTCGATCGAGGTCAAGAAGGGCGTGAGCGGCGTGACCATCGTGCTGAGCGACCTCACGCTCTCGAAGGCGAACGACAAGGCGATCAAGTTCAAGGCGGGGTCGTCGGGCGCCATCGTGGTCGAGGGGACCAACGCGCTCTCGACCTCGGGTGACAAGGCGGTCATCAAGGCGAACGCCGCCACCGACGACGCGGGCGAGGTGGCCTACGCGTCCGACGGCACGACCGAGGGCGGCGACCTGACCATCTCGGGCACCGGCTCGCTGAGCCTGAGCTCGAGCTACTCGGAGGTCGTGGACGGCGAGACCGAGGGCTGCGACGCCATCAACTGCGAGGGCGACCTGACGGTCCTCTCGGGCACGTTCGACATCGACGTCACGGACGACGCGATGCACGCGGACAACACGCTGACCATCGGCGCCGCGGGCACGGCGGGGCCGACCATCAACGTCGCGGGCGCCCAGGAGGGCCTGGAGGGCGCGACGGTGAACCTCCTCTCCGGCACCGGTGACATCACGACGGCCGACGACGGCGTCAACGCGGCCAACGCCGACCTCGCCACGTACGGCTGGCAGTACGCGATCAACGTCTCCGGCGGCAGCTGGAGGATCGTTGCAGGCGGCGACGGAATCGACTCCAACGGCGACCTTGCGATCTCGGGCGGCACGACCGAGGTCTATTGCACCGGCTCGGGCAACGGTGCCCTCGACATCGGCGAGGGCGCCGAGGGCGAGGTGCGCGGGACCTTCTCGATCACCGGCGGCACGATCTTCGCGGTGGGATCCGACATGTGCATCACGCCCTCGAGCGGCACCTACGCGCTCTTCGGCGCGCAAGGTGGCATGGGCGGCGGGCCCGGCGGCATGGGCGGAGGGCCCGGCCAGGGCGGCATGAGGCCCATGGACGACTCCGGCGAAGGTGAGACCAGCGTAGACGAGCTGACCACGCAGGCGAGCGGCATCGTCTCGGCGGGACAGAAGACGACCGTGTCCTCGGGCTCGACGACGCTCTTCACCACCACCGCGGCCTCGAGCGGATCGTATGCGCTCTTCTCGACCGACGGACTGTCGGGCAACGATACGCTGACGCTTGCCAGCGGGTCGACCAGCACGAGCGCCACCACGGGCTCGGGCGCCTCGCAGGGCACGCAGCCGGGCCAGGGCACGCAGCCCGGGCAGCCGGGCCAGGGCACGCAGCCGGGACAGGGCATGCCGCCCAGCCAGAGCGGACAGGACGGCACCGAGCAGGAGCAGGAGGGTGCCATGTACCGACTGTACAACCCCTACAGCGGCGAGCACTTCTACACCGCCAGCTCCTACGAGCGAAACCAGCTCGTGAGCGTCGGGTGGCAGTACGAGGGCGTCGGCTGGATCGCGCCCGCGTCGAGCGGCACGCCGGTGTATCGCCTCTACAACCCGTATGCCGGCGACCACCACTACACGACGAGCTCGGTCGAGCGTGACAGCCTCATGGCGGCGGGCTGGTCCTACGAGGGCATCGGCTGGTACAGCGACGACGCGCAGGCCACGCCGCTCTACCGCGAGTACAACCCCAACGCCACCGTCGGCACCCACAACTACACGACGAGCGCGGCGGAGCACGAGCACCTCGTGTCGCTGGGTTGGTCGGACGAGGGTATCGCCTGGTACGCACTGTAGACGCGCCTTGGGCGAAGACCTCGCAACGAGAGGGCGCCCCGTCTCCCGGGCCGGTCGGGCTCGGGCGGCGGGGCGCCGCATGGGAGGGGCGTCGAGCGGCGGGGCGTCGGCTACTTGCGGTTCTTGAAGAAGCCGCCCACGATGCCGGCGATGCCGCAGCAGACGCCGCCGATGGGCCAGGGGACCCAGAACATCTCGGCGCGGGCGACGAAGAGCAGGAGCAGGCCGACGACGGTGGCGACGAGCATGATGATGCCGCAGGCGGTGCCGACCATGCTGTTGACGCGGCGGTTGCGCAGGTAGTGCTCGCGCTTCTCGGCGTCGAAGGTGTCGAGGAGGGCGTCGGCCTCGGAGTCGGAGAGCTCGCAGATGGCGTCGTAGTTGTACTTCTCGACGTCGAGCATGTCCAGAAGGACGCCTGCGTGGACGATGAACGCCACGCCCACGGCGATCAGGACCATCATGGTCCCGCAGAGGACCGACCCCGCGGCGTCGGTCGTGGCGCTGCCGCCGAAGACCAGCACCAGGATGACGCCGCAGATGATGAGGCCGATGCCGACGACGAGGCCGCGCGAGCTCGACGCGCTCTGCTCGGCGCGCTCCTCGGCGCTGAAGAAGTCGATCACGAAGGGGTGCTCCTTCATGAAAAGGACGTGGCGGTTGGCCTCGGGGATCACGATCGCCAGGCCCGCGATGACGAAGAGCAGGATGAACACGGCAATGAGGGAGCCGTCGGCCATGGAGCCGCTCACAAGGCCGGAGGCCATGAGGCCAAGGCCGACTCCGATGATGAAGCACATGACGCCGACTGCCAGGCGACGGGCGCGTGTCTTGAACCGGTCGACGTAGCCGATGGTGTCGCGGGCGCCGGCGTCGGCGGGCACGCTCTTCTCCGGCTCGGCCTCGCGGTCGGTGAGGTCGCCCTGCACGAGCTCGTCGAGCGTGCAGTCGAATATCTGGCATATCTTGAGGAGCTTGTCCATCTCGGGGTAGGCGCGCTCGGCCTCCCACTTGGTGACGGACTGGCGCGAGACGCCGACCATCATGGCAAGCTGCTCTTGGGTCATGTTGCGCGTGGCGCGTAGGTGCTGGAGGTTGTCGCGAAAGCTCATCTCGACCTTCTTTCTCGCTGGCATCAACAACTGCAGCATCCATGGTGCGGTTGCGAGGCCCGCGTCTCCACCAACCTGCGGCTGCATTTATGGCAACTTGCGCGCGCCCTGCGGTTGCATCCGCAGGTAGCGACCCTGTCGATGATACGTCACCGTCTCGCGCGAACAAAGGACTCCCCTCGCCAGCCGCGGGAACCCGTAAGCGCAGAATGTCCTCGAGGGCGTGAATCTGAGCGCAAAGTAGCCTCGAGGGCGAGAGGGGTCAGCGCAAAACCATGTTGAGGGCGTGAGCTGCAGCTCAAAACCGCCTCGAGGGCGTGAGGTCAGTCGCGCCCTCGAGGCCATTCTGCGCTGACGGTCGCGCCCTCAACATGGTTTTGCGCTGCAAGGCCCCGAAAAATCGCGCCCTCGAGGCGGTTTTGCGCTGTACTTTACATAATATTCGCGCCCTCGAGGCCCTTTTGCGCTGAAGGCCTTCGCACTCACGCCCTCGACGGTGTTTTGCGCTGAGCTCGCAGACGGACACCCAGCCGCAGACGCGTGCGCGGCCCGACTAGCCCTGGTGGTAGGTCTCCAGGAAGCGCTCGAGCTTGTCCATGGCGTCCTCGAGCACCTGCATGCGCGGCAGGTAGACGATGCGGAAGTGGTCGGGGTCCTTCCAGTTGAAGCCCGTGCCCTGGACGACCAGCACCTTCTGCTGCTTGAGAAGGTCGACGGCGAACTGCACGTCGTCGGTGATGTTGAAGCGCTCGACGTCGAGCTTGGGGAAGATGTAGAACGCGGCGTCGGGCTTCTCAACCGTGACGCCCGGCATGTTGCAGAGTCGCTCGTAGACGTACTCGCGCTGGTCGTACACGCGGCCGCCCGGCACGATGTAGCTCTCGACCGACTGGTGCCCGCCGAGCGCGGTCTGCACGATGGACTGCGCGGGCACGTTGGAGCATAGGCGCATGTTGGAGAGCATGTTGATGCCCTCGATGTAGTCGCGACCCAGCTCCTTGTTGCCCGAGATGGACATCCAGCCGATGCGGAAGCCGGCGATCATGTGGCTCTTGGACAGGCCGTTGAACGTCACGCAGAACAGGTCGGGCGCGAGGCTCGCGATCGAGACGTGCTTCTTGCCGTCCATCACCAGGCGGTCGTAGATCTCGTCGGAGAAGATGATGAGCTGGTGCTCGCGGGCGATGTCGACGATCTCCTGCAGCACCTCCTGCGGGTAGAGCGAGCCCGTGGGGTTGTTGGGGTTGATGATGACGATGGCCTTGGTGCGCGGGGTGACCTTGGCGCGGATGTCGTCCATGTCGGGGTACCAGTGCGCCTGCTCGTCGCAGACGTAGTGGACGGGATGGCCGCCGGCGAGCGTGGTGCACGCGGTCCACAGCGGGTAGTCGGGGCTCGGGATCAGCACCTCGTCGTCGTTGTCGAGCAGCGCGTTCAGCGACAGCTGGATGAGCTCCGAGACGCCGTTGCCGGTGTAGATGTCGTTCATCTCGACGTTGGGGATGCCCTTGATCTGGTCGTACTGCATGATCGCCTTGCGTGCCGAGAAGAGCCCGCGCGAGGCCGAGTAGCCCTCGCTGTCCGTGAGCTGGCGCCGCATGTCATAGATGACCTCGTCGGGCGTGCGGAAGCCGAACGGCGCGGGGTTGCCGATGTTGAGCTTCAGCACGTGCGTGCCGCTCTCCTCCATGCGGTTGGCCTCCTCGACCACGGGACCGCGCACGTCGTACAGGACGTTCTCGAGCTTGTGTGACTTCGTGAACTTGCGCATCTTGATGCCTTTCGTCTCGGTTGACGTGCTGGTCTGCCTCGCAGATGGTGCCTCGGTGATGGTCTCGACGGGCCGCTTGCCCTCGTCGCCCTCCACGCCGGGAGGCGACCCTCCTGCCAGCCACTTAGCGTCGACGCCCAGCAGCTCGGCGAGAAGAGCCATGATCGAGGGTCGCGGCACGGTCTTGCCACTGAGGTACTGGCTGACTTGGCTCTTGCCGAGCTTGCGCCCGCGGGCCTGCGCGCCGCGCACGAGGTCGACCTGCTTGAGCCCGCCCTGCTCCATGGCGGCCTCGAGCCGGGCCGCAAACGTCTCTTCCACCATCTAGCTCCAAAAGTTCAATTTAGGTTCACTGAGCTTCATTTGAAGTTCAATTTCGTGTCACGTTAGCACTCTAATGTTCAATTTATGTGACGAAGCCAACGTTAATTTGAACCACAGCAGCTAATCGGCCGAATTCTCAACTTGAACGGTACCACGCCCGCCACGAGGGAGCCGTGTTACGGGCGTCGAAACGACCGCGCGCCGCGCCCCTGCCCATCCAGCCGCCCTCCTACAATCGTCCCAACGAACCGGGTGCAGGCCGCGGGACCTGCCACGCGACGAGGGAGAGAGCCGTGGGCCTCAGGCTTATCAAGCTGACACGCGCGTACGAGGACGAGCTGCGCAGCATGCTCGACGAGTGGAGCCTGGACATCGAGACGAGGCACACCAACGGCTCCCCCTCCGCCATCTTCAGGGCCGACCCGAGCGACTTCGACGCCTACGTCGCCAGCCTCGAGCCCGACCCCGTGCCCGAGGGCCTCGTGGCCAACTCCGTCTTCTTCCTGCTTGACGACGAGCGCGGCCGGCTGCTCGGCGCCGCCGACATACGCCACGAGCTCAACGACGTCCTCCTCGCCCACGGAGGCCACATCGGCGACGGGATCCGTCCCAGCGAGCGCGGGCGCGGCCTCGGCACGCGCCTCGTCGCGCTCGCCCTCGACGAGTGCAGGAGACTCGGCATCACGCGCGTGCTCATGACCTGTGACGACACGAACGTCGCCTCCGCGCGCACCATCGAGAAGAATGGCGGCGTGCTCGAGAACAAGGTGCCCTCAGAGGACGGCGGCCTGGAGCGCCGCTACTGGATCGACCTCTAGCGAGGGAGCGTCGCCTGGCGCGGGACCTAGCGCTTCGCCCTGCTCTTCGCCGTGACGGCGCCCATGGGCACGCGCACGCGGATCACCGAGACGGCCGCGGCCATCTGGGGCGTCACCGCAAAGTCGCGCCCGGTCTGGTTCTGCATCAAAAGCTCGATGCCGCGGACCTTCTCGTCTGCGTCCTCGAGGACGCAGGCCTCGCCCTCCCCCATCACGCTCGCATAGAGCGAGCCATAGCGGCAGGGCACGTCGCCCCCGCTCACCTGCTCGACGTCGCAGTCCAGCTCGACGAAGGCCGTGGGGTTCGCGCGGATCACGTCGAGCTTGCGGCCCTCGCGGGCGCCGTGCATGTAGAAGGTCAGCGCGTCGTCGGTGAGGTCGAAGCCGTAGTGCAGGGGCACCACGTAGGGGCGACCGTCGTCGACGAGTCCCAGGTGGAGCACCTTGGCCTCGGCCACGATCCGCTTGATGTCGGCAACGTCGGTCAGCTCGCGGTCTGCTCTTCTCATCTGCTTGCTCCTAGTCGGCTTGCGGGGCGGATGCGGGGGCGGATGCGGCGGCAGGCGCGGCGGCGGGCGTGGCGTCGGGCGCGGTCGCCAGGACGTCCTCGCGCGGGATCGAGCAGAACGCCTCGACGATCTGGGGGTCGAGGTGCGTGCCGGCCTCGTCGCGCATGGTGCGGACGCACTCGTCGTAGCCGATGCTGCCGGCGTAGGGGCGGTTCATGTACAGCGCCGAGAACACGTCGGCCACCGAGATGATGCGTGCGCCGAGGGGGATGGCGTCGCCGGCGATGCCGAAGTAACCGGTGCCGTCGACGTACTCGTGGTGGTAGAGGATCCAGTCGGTCGCGTCGTCGAGCAGGCCGATGGGTCGCACGATGTCGACGCCGATCTGCGGGTGCGCCTTGACGATCGCACGCTCCTCGCTCGTGAGCGGCCCGGGCTTGTTGAGGATCGCCTCGGGGATGCCGATCTTGCCCAAGTCGTGCAAAAGCGCCGCATAGCCCAGCTGCTCGCGGTTCACCTTGCGGCGCTGCGGGCGCGGCAGCACGTCGTAGATCATGAGCGAGACGTCGCGCACCTGGCGGCTGTGGCCGCGCAGGCTCGGGTCGCGCGCCTCGATGACGGCCACGAGGGTCTCGACCAGGCGCGTCGTGTCCTGGCGCATCGACGCGTCGAGCGAGATCAGCCAGTAGATGACCACGGTCACGAAGGCCGCGCCGGACGCGAGGATGAGCCCCACGCTGAGGCGGCCCAGGTTCTGCAGGAGGATCACGACGTACGCGACGTCGAACACGACGATCGAGCCGAACACGACCCGCGCGAGCCACGCCGAGCTGGCGCCCACCAGCAGGTCGTTCTGCAGGCGCACGTAGAGGCCGACCCTGATGACGTTGTAGGTCATCAGGGCGATGCCGAGCACGGTGAGAAGTTGTGCCGCGAGCTCCACGAACCAGCCTTCCGTTGGAAACGTACGCTCTTCTCGCCCTGCGCCATGCGCGTGCCACGCGCGCGCGATGCCGCCGAGAAGAGCCTCCCCCATGATAGCAACGCAGGCGCCCGCCCCGCCATGCGCCGCGGCAGGCGACGGGCGGGCGTGGGGACGAGCGCGTGCGGGGCGCGCGGCTAGATGAAGAAGTACTTCACGCAGAAGAGCGCGAACAGCACCCACATGACGGCCGAGATCTTCTTGCGGTTGTCGGCGCCGGTCGTGGCGTTGATCGCCACGTAGGAGATGATGCCGAGCGAGATGCCCTCGGCGATCGAGTACATGAACGGCATGGCGACGATCGCGATGAAGGCGGGGATCGCCTCGGTCGGGGTGCCCCACTCGATCTTGGTGACGGCACCGAACATCATGAAGCCGACGACGACGAGGGCGGGAGAGGTCGCGAACGACGGTATCGCCAGGAAGATCGGCGACAGGAAGAGCGAGAGCAGGAAGAGGATGGCGCAGGTCACGCCCGTGAGGCCGGTGCGGCCGCCCTGGGCGATGCCGGCGGTGCACTCGACCGCGGTCGCCGTCGACGAGGTGCCGATGAGGCCCGCGAAGGTCGTCGCGAGCGACTCGGCGAGGAGGGCGCCCCTCACGTTGGGAAGCTTGCCCTTCTCGTCCAGCAGGTCGGCCTTGGAGGCCGAGCCGATGAGCGTGCCGATGGTGTCGAAGAGGTTGGTGAAGAGGAAGGCGAGCACCACCGAGAGGAACCCGACGCTAGCGATGTTGGAGAAGTCGAGCTTGAAGGCGATCGGCTCGATCGAGGGGATGGCGATGCCGTGCGAGAAGTCGGGCAGCAGGCTCATGAAGCCCGCGTCGGGGTTGGGGACGTAGAGGCCGGCGAACTGGCAGACGATGCCGAGGGACCAGGTGATGAGGATGCCGAGCAGGATGTTGCCGCGAACGTTCCTGCAGACGAGGATCGCCGTCACGATGATGCCGACGAGGGCGAGGATCGCCGTGATGCCGGCCGTGGCGAAGGTGCCGTTGGCGATGGAGGAGTGGACCGAGAAGATCGTCACGAGCGTGGAGGGGCTCGGCACCACGAGGCCGGAGCCCTTGAGGCCGATGATCGTGATGAACAGGCCCACGCCCGACGTGATGGCGAGCTTGAGGTTCATGGGTATGGCGTTGAAGATGGCCTCGCGCACGTTGGTGAGCGAGAGGATGACGAAGATGATGCCCTCGACGAAGATCGCCGTGAGCGCGGTCTGCCAGGAGTAGCCCATCGAGAGGCAGACGGTGTAGGTGAAGTAGGCGTTGATGCCCATGCCGGGGCAGAGGATGAACGGGTAGTTGGTGAGGGCGGCCATCAGCAGCGTGCCGATGAACGAAATGAGGACCGTCGCGGTGAAGACGGCGCCCTGGGGCATGCCGGTCTCGGAGAGGATGGAGGGGTTGACCGCGAGGATGTAGGCGGCCGTGACGAAGGTCGTGGCCCCGGCGATCAGCTCGGTCCTGACGTTGGTCCCGCGCTCCTCGAGATGGAAGAACTTCTCCAGGGCTTTCTCCATACGACTCATCTCCCCACGCAAAGCTCGGCGCCCACAGGCCACCGGCACGCACGCAACACACGGTCGGCTCGCGCGTCGAGCAGGGCCGACCCCGAATTTTTGATTGGGAACATTATTCTGCAACGCCCGCCGCCATCGGGCGACATGCCCAAACACGCAGAATCCACAGGCGCGCGGTGACATTAGCCGAGCAGCCGAGCCTCGGGCGCGGAAGGCCGCCGACATGAAGAAGGCCGGGCGCCCGATGGGGTGCCCGGCCAAGGGGGAACTCTTGGGGACGTTCGCGCGAGGCGCTAGGCCGCGACGTAGGCGTCCTTGGTGACGGCCTGCTTGATGAGGTCGAGGGCACCCTCGACGACGCGGCGCTCGTTGACGCCGTTGAAGCCGTGGCAGGCGCCGGGGAAGACCTCGAGGCGCGCGTTGGGCAGCACGTCGACGGCCTTCTCGGAGTAGCGCATGGGGGCCATCTTGTCGGCGTCGCCATGGAAGACGAGGGCGGGACCCTGGTAGGCCACCATGTGCTCGAAGGGGTCGAACTCGACGGCGTCGACGCCGAAGTCGCGGCCGGCGATCTGCCAGAGGTTGATCGTGGTCGGGACGTTGTCGGTGTGACCGAACTGCTTGACCATGCGGTCGTGCAGGCCAAACGTGGGGTAGCACAGGATGAGGCCGCGAATGGCGTCACCCTGGGAGGCGGCCACGCGCATGGCCGCAGAGGCACCCTCGCCCTGGCCCATGACGAAGACGTTGTTAGAGTCGACGGAACGCAGCGAGCGGACCTCGGCGACGACGCTCTCGATGTCGCGGGTCATGGTCGCCACGGAGGAATTCTCAACCTCGCCCTCGCTCTGGGAGCGGGAAGAGCCGCCACGGAAGTCGATCGCAGTGGCGACGTAGCCGGCACGAGCCATCGACTCGGCGAAGTCCAGGGTGTCACGGAAGCTGCCGCCGAAGGCGTGGGCGCAAACGATCGCGGGACGGGCGCCACGGGCGTCGCGCGGCTCGACGAGCACGCTGTACAGGCGCTCGCCGTTGCTCTGGCACCACAGGTCACGCTTGGTGAACGAGCTCGTGGGCGGCCTGAGAAGAGAGTTCATACCAAAAGACACGCTAATCCTCCTACCACATGCGCCCCGCCGTGCAGATGGAGCGCCTTGCTATCGGTGATTACGGCCGTTAGGCCTCGGATATTCTTGCGCATGGTGAATTTTCTGTCACGTGATTCACACCGTCTACACGCCAGCTAGGCATTCCGTCCACATCTACAAAACGGGCTGCTTGTGACAAGTCAACAAAGATGTAACTGTGGAGGTTTCAAGTACCCGCGCGATAGGGTATCTGACCTTCATGTATGCGAGTATTTGTATAACGCGAGAAGTAGTTCACACAAGCGCATCGGGGTACATGAGGTTGCGTGACATGAAAGGACCCGCCGGACAGTGACGTCCGACGGGTCCTCTGCGTGGGTTGTTTGGGCGCGGCGACGCCTAGACGAGCTTGCCCTGGCAGTGGTCGCAGATGTGCTGAATCATCTGGCCGGTCCAGCCCATGAAGTCGCGCTTGCGAGGCTTGAGCTCGCCGTCGACCAGCTCGTCGAAGGAGACCTTGACCTTGGCGTAGCGGGTGACCTTGGACGGCTCCTCGCGCGTGAGGCAGCCCTCGGTCAGCTTCTGGGCGCCGAGGCCCATCATGATGCGCGGGTTGTAGAGGACGTGGGCGTCCTCGTTGTCGTCGAGGTAGGCGCCCATGGCGACGGTCTCGCCGATCTGGTTGGCGGCGAGGCAGGCGCAGTCCTCGATCGACTTCATGGTGTCGATGAGGTCCCGGGCGATCTTCTCGTCCTCGGCGGTGGCACGGGTGCACTTCTTGGAGAGGACGGCCTCGTCCTTAACGAGCTCCTTGATCATGTGTCTTCCTTTCGCACCGGGGCGGGCGCGGGGCCTGGCCTTCCGGCGTAGTCGTCGCGGGCACGTGTCGTTTCGCGTGCCCATTATCTGCTAGATGGCGCCCGTTTCCACGTCGGCGAGCCATGAGCGCAGAAGTTCCAGATAGCGCGGGCGGTCGTCGGCGAAGCAGAGGTGGCGGCAGCCCTCGAGGAGCTCCCAGCGCGAGCGCGGCAGGGCGTCGGCCATGGTCTTGGCCACGAGCGGCGTGCAGAGGTCGTCGGTGCCGCTGACGACGAGGGCGGGCACGTCGATGCCGGGCAGGCGGTCGGTGTAGTCCCAGTCGCGCAGGGTGCCGCGGGGCGTGAGCTCGTCGGGGCCCCAGGCGCAGACGTAGGACTCGCGGCCGCTTCTCTTGGGTCGCCTGAGGCAGTCGGGCGCGTCAGCGGCAGGCGTGACGTCGGCGCAGTGGAGGTCCATGTAGCGGTCGATCGCACGCTGGTAGGCGGCTCCGGCGAAGGTGGCGCTCTTCTCGGCGGCGGCAAGCGCGGCCTGGTCGGCCTCGGGCAGCTGGCGCGCCATGCGGCGCTGCTCGCGTCCCCAGAGCGCGGAGGAGGAGAGCGTCGACGAGAGGATCACGGAGCGAACCTGGGGCGGGCGGCGCTCGGCGAGGTAGGTGATCGCGAGCATGCCGCCCCACGACTGGCCGAGGAGGTGGAAGTCGTCGAGGCCGAGGTGGGAGACGACGGCCTCGAGCTCGGCGAGCCAGGTCTCGGCGCGCCAGAGCGAGGGGACGCCGTCGAGAAAGGAGCCGCCGCAGCCGATCTGGTCGTAGGTGACGACGGCGCGGCCGCCTGCGGCGAGGTCATCGAGGAGCTCGAAGTAGGCGCAGGTCGAGCCGGGGCCGCCGTGCAGGCAGAGCAGGGGCGGCAGGCCCGAGTCGATCTCGCCCGCGACGCGCCAGTGCGTGCCCGAGAAGAGCTCGGCGCCGGGGGTGCGCAGCGCCTCGGGGGAAAGCACGTCCTCGGGCGCGATGGTTCCCTCCATCACGTTCGGCCCTGCCATCGCGTCCTCCCTTTCCGTCCGTCGTGCGATACTGTCGTGCGATACGCAGACTACAGAAAGGCAGCACCGTGTTCAACGTCGTCCTCTTCGAGCCCGAGATCCCCTCCAACACCGGAGCCATCGGCCGCACCTGCGTGGTGGCCGGCGCGCGCCTGCACCTGGTGGGGCCGCTCGGCTTCGACATCGACGACCACAAGCTCAAGCGCGCGGGCCTCGCCTACTGGGAGAGCCTCGACGTGACCGTCTACCGCGACTGGGCGGACTTCCTCGAGCGCTGCGGGCTCGCCGACGAGTCCGGGCGCGTGAGCGAGGCCGGGGCCGCGAGGCTGCACCTGCTCACGAAGAAGGCTCGTCTCACCTACGCGCAGGCGAGCTATGCGGACGAGGACTACCTCGTGTTCGGGAAGGAGAGCGCAGGACTTCCCGAGGAGCTTCTGGCCGAGCTCGCCGAGCGCTGCGAGCGCATCCCGATGCTGCCCGACGCAAGCGCGCTCGACAACCGCGAGGAGTGGGCGGCGCGCGCCGACGAGCTGGGCGGCGGGGCGTCGACCCTCGAGCACACGGCGCTCATGCAGCGCGACATCTGCGGGAACTTCGTCGACCCCGACGACTGGCGCATCAGCGCGCTCAACCTCGCCAACGCCGCGTCGATCGTGCTGTACGAGGCGCTGCGCCAGAACGGCTTCCCGGGGATGGACGCCTAGCGCGGAAGCGGGCGCCCGGGCGCGGGCGTCGTGCTACACTTCATCTCGTACACAGCGCGCCGTCACTGACGGATTGTCGTGGGTCACCACGGGGGAGCGGCGCGAGACCATACTGCCGACCGTCTGGGCATGCCACTCTTTGGGGAGGGGCCTGCCCTTTTTTGGTTCCTTTTGGCCCCATCCCATGCGTGGTAGGGACGCCGGTCTTCCGGCCCGTCGCGAAAGGATGATAGATGCAAGATCTGGCAGAGCTTCTGAGGGGCAACCCCTACCCCGGCCGCGGGATCGTGGTGGGACGCGGGCGCGTCTACTACTGGATCATGGGACGCAGCTCCAACAGCCGCAACCGCGTGTTCACGGCGTGCGAGGACGGCATCCGCACCGAGGCGCACGACCCGGCGCTGCTCGAGGACCCGAGCCTGATCATCTACCACCCCGTGCGCACCATGGGCGACGACCTCGTGGTCACCAACGGCGACCAGACCGACACGATCGTCGAGGCGAACGACTTCTTCGCGGGCTGCATGGCGCGCGAGTTCGAGCCCGACGACCCCAACTTCACGCCGCGCATCTCCGCGATCGTGCACCCCGACGGCTCGTTCGACCTCTCGATCCTCAAGCACCAGGCCAGCGGCCGCTGCCTGCGCGAGTTCTTCTGCTACGAGGGCGCCGACGAGGGCCAGGGCTTCTTCATCAGCACCTACGAGGGCGACGGCAACCCGCTGCCGACCTTCTCCGGCGAGCCCGTCGAGGTCGCGATGTGCGAGCCCGACGAGGTCTGGGCCGCGCTCGACGCCGACAACAAGGTCTCGCTCTACGCCAACGTGAACGGCGAGGTCACCCTCTACAACAAGCACCTCGGCGACTAGCCGCGCCCCGCGACCCGCAACCCGAAGACCACACGACAAGGAGATTCGCATGAGTGAGCTCGAGCTCAAGTACGGATGCAACCCCAACCAGAAGCCGTCGCGCATCTACATGAAGGACGGCTCCGACCTGCCGGTCACGGTCCTCTCCGGCAAGCCCGGCTACATCAACTTCCTGGACGCGCTCAACTCGTGGCAGCTCGTCCGCGAGCTGAAGGAGGCCACCGGCCTTCCCGCGGCGGCGTCGTTCAAGCACGTGAGCCCCGCCGGCGCGGCCGTGGGCAAGCCCCTCTCCGACGTCGAGAAGAGCATCTACTTCGTCGACGACGAGGGCGAGCTGTCCCCCATCGCCTGCGCCTACATCCGCGCGCGCGGCGCCGACCGCATGAGCTCCTACGGCGACTGGGCCGCGCTCTCCGACACCTGCGACGCGCGTACCGCGCTCTACCTCAAGCACGAGGTCTCCGACGGCGTGATCGCTCCGGCCTACACCGACGAGGCCCTCGAGATCCTGCGCGCCAAGAAGGGCGGCAAGTACAACGTCGTCCAGATCGACCCCACCTACGAGCCCGCCGCCATCGAGACCAAGGACGTCTTCGGCGTGACCTTCGAGCAGGGGCACAACTTCTTCAAGATCGACCGCGACCTCATCTCCAACGTGGTGACCAAGAACAAGGAGGTCCCCGAGGACGCCCAGATCGACATGATCGTGAGCCTCATCACCCTCAAGTACACGCAGTCCAACTCGGTCTGCTACGTGAAGGACGGCCAGGCCATCGGCGTCGGCGCGGGCCAGCAGAGCCGCGTCCACTGCACGCGCCTGGCAGGCAACAAGGCCGACACCTGGTGGCTGCGCCAGCACCCCAAGGTGCTCGGCCTCCAGTTCGTCGAGGGCATCCGCCGCGCCAACCGCGACAACGCGATCGACGTCTACATCTCCGAGGAGCACGACGACGTCCTGGCCGACGGCGAGTGGCAGAAGTGGTTCGCGACCAAGCCCGAGGTGCTCACGATGGAGGAGAAGCGCGCCTGGATCGCCAAGCTCGACGGCGTGACCGTGGGCTCCGACGCGTTCTTCCCCTTCGGCGACAACGTCGAGCGCGCCCACAAGTCCGGCGTGCGCTACATCGCCGAGCCCGGCGGCTCCATCCGCGACGACAACGTCATCGAGACCGCCGACAAGTACGGCATCGCGATGGCCTTCACCGGCATGCGACTCTTCCACCACTAAGGCAGGCTCTTCTCGCCCACCAGGGCGAGAAGCACGAATACGCCGAGAAGAGCGGCCTCGTTCCCGAGTGTGGGGACGAGGCCGCCGTCGTCTCGCGGTTGCGACTGGCGCGCGGTGCGCGTGCGTCGCGCGTGCGGTGCGCGGGATGCGCGAAGTGCGCGGAGTGCACGGGATGCGCGAGGTGCGCGGGCGCTAATTCTTGATGGTGTCCTTGAGCTTCTCTAGCGGGGTCGAGGTCACCTCGGGGTCGCTCTCACGGCGCGACAGGTCGGACTCGAGGACGCGGTTGAGGAACGAGATGAGCGGAACGCCCACGAAGGCGCCGGCGAAGCCGAAGATGGCGCCGCCGAGCGTCAGGCCGACGATGGGCCACATGCCGGTGAGGCCGACCCTCTTGCCGACGACGCGGATGTAGAGGAAGTTGGCCTCGATCTGCTGGACGACGAAGAAGACCACGAGGAAGATGATCGCCTGCTGCCAGGAGCTGACCATGATGATGAACGCGCCGAGGATGGCGCCGATGAGCGCGCCGACCATGGGGATGAGTGACATGACGCCGACGAGGGCGCCGAGCATGAGCGGGTTCTCGACGCCACAGACGAAGCTGATGATCGCGACGAGCGTGCCGAAGATGAGGGCCTCGGTGCACTGGCCGACGATGTAGCCACTGAAGGACTCGTCGGCGATGTGAGCCGTGCGGGTGATGAAGTCGTCGGCCGCGGGGCTGACGTAGGTGCGGACGACGCGGTGGCAGCGGCTGGAGAGGCCGTCCTTCTCGGAGATGAACCAGAAGCCGAAGACGAAGCCCATGAAGACCGCGCCGATGGCGCCGAAGAGCGAGGTCACCTGGGCGATGGAGCCAAACAGGCCGCTCTTGGCCCAGTTCATGACGCTGTCGCCGATCTGCGCCCAGTCGATCGAGGACTCGCCGGCCAGGAAGTCGGGCGGGATGATGTTGCGCACGAAGGGGATGTTGAGCAGCTGCTTGGTCGCCTCGGGCGCGATGCGGATGAGGGTCATGATGGCGTTGACGAGCTGCGGGATGACGAGCACGCCGACGAAGACCGCAATCACGATCATGCACAGGACCGTGACCAGGAGCGAGAGCGTGCGGTTCATGGTGCCGTCGCCATGCTCGCCGGGAAACAGGCCCTCGAAGAAGCGCAGGGGGATGTTGACGACGTAGGCAACGACGAAGCCGACGAACATGGCCGCGAGGCCGCCGAAGAGCGCACCGACGAACCCCTCGACCCCCTCCCAGTAGCGCGCGAGAAGGAGCAGCACGATGATCGTCAACGCGACGCGCATGCACGTCTTCCAGCTGATGGTGGTCTCCCTCTCGTCCTTCATGGCAGGCGCCCCCTCTGCGATAGCGGTCATTAGCCGCAGTATAGGCGACGCGCCAGGGGGCGCGCCGCCTGGCACGGCAGGTAATGGGGGCAGCGAGCCAATCTCGCGGCGCAGCGGCACGTCGCGGCCGCGCGACCGGCGATGGGAGCGAGGGTGCTGGGCGCGAGGGCGCTAGCCGAGCATCGTGGCGAGCCACACGACGGCGACGCCGACGATGGTGCCGCTCACGGGCACCCACGCGGGACGCACCTTCAGCGAGTGCGGCAGCAGCTCGGCGATGGCGATGTAGAGGATCATGCCAAGCGCGACGCAAGTGAGCATCCCCATGACCTGGTCGGTCACGACGGGGCTGAGCACCATCATGACCAGGCCGCCCAGCACGGTGGAGAGCAGGGCCCCGCCGAAGGCGACGAGCTTGACCGTGCTCTTCTCGTGACGAAGGGTGGAGTAGACGAGCATGCCCATCGGGATGTTGTGCAGGCCGACGCCGAGCGCGTAGATGGCGCCCTGGCGCAGGTCGGCCGCGGACAGCGCGTAAATGGTCATGCCCTCGACGATGTTGTGGATCACGAGCGCGAGCACCGTCATGAGGCCGATGTGGACGGCGATGTCGTCGGCGCTGCGGTGCAGCTCGTGGGTGTGCTCGTCGTCGTGGTCGGGGATGAAGCGGTCGAGCGCGAGAAGGAGCGCCGCGCCGGCGGCAACCGCGAGGATCGCGGGCGTGGCGCCGAACTCCTCGGCGGCCTCGACCGCCTCGGGACCGAGGTCGAGCGCGACGAGGGCGCCCATCGAGCCGAGGGCGAGCGCGACCGAGAGGTTGCCGATGAGGTCGGGGTGGCGGTCGAGCTTGACCACGAGGGCGCCGAGCGCCATCGAGACGCCCGCAAGGAAGGTGACGAGAAGAGCCATGGGTTATTCCTCCGTTATGTCTTCGTGGTGGTGCGCGTGGGGTGCGCGGCAGGATCCCGCGGCGTGCTCGAGGCCGAGGGCCATGAACTGCGAGACGTGCTCGTCGGCGCAGGCGTAGTAGACGACGCGGCCCTCGCGGCGGCTGGAGACGAGGCGGTTCGCCTTGAGGCTCGCGAGCTGGTGCGACACCGCCGACTTGGTCATGCCGAGAAGGGACGCGAGGTCCTGGACGCACATGTCGGACTCTGAGACGGCGAGCAGTATCCGCATGCGCGTGCGGTCTCCGAGGACCTCGAAGAGCTGGCCGAGGCCGTCGAGCTCGCACTCGCCGGGCATGCGCGCGGCGACGCTGGCCACCAGGTCCGGATGGATCGCGTCCTCGTATGGCGTGCCTGCAGGCATCGGGACCTCCTCCCCTGCCGCGCGGGAGATGCCCCCGCGCACCAATTGTTGAACCGACGCTCAACTATAGGACTGTTGAGCGAGCGTTCAACCATCTTCGCAAGGTGCGCACAAATCGCGCGGGGAGGGCAGGGCGCCGTCGACGGTGGCCGGGAGGCTGCGCCCTCTCGAGGCGGTCGTGCATGCGGGCGGGAGGCAGCCCCGCCCCTCGTGCGCTCCGCGATGATTGCGGTATTGCATATTCTTCGCGGTTACGTGCTGCGATGCCGATGTCTATGCATCCTGATTGCGCGTGTCCCTCCGAGGGCGTCCGTGAGGGGCGTCCGGTGCGCAAAAACAATGCTCCGTGGCAATCTGGTGCACGCATATGCCAGGCGGTTGCCAGGCGTATGTGCATAGTTTCTCTCTTGTATATGGGAGTTCGTGGTTCTTTATGCAACGCCTGTCGGCGCGGGCGGTATGCAGTCGCTATAACCTTGCCACGGGGCGCCCGAATTGCATGGCCACCCTTCGAATCTTTCCACGGAGGCATGCTTTTGCACCGTTCGCGCGACCCCCGAAGCCCCGCATCATGCGACTAACGCCTCCATGCATTTGTTCTTGGCTTTAGACCGGCAAATAGAAGCATTCCCACAGAACGAGCGGGGGCAGGCACTACAGGTCGATGTCGGAGTCCACCTGCACGTAGACGTCGTGGCCGGGATAGAGCTCGCCGAGCTCGCCCTTGATGGCGGAGACGACCTCCGCGGTGTCGCAGCCGAACTCGAGGATGACGTCGAAGCGGATCTGCCTGGCCTGCTTGTCGAGGTAGAAGCCATGCGTCTGGAGGACCTCGGGGTGCGAGGCGGTGCAGTCGTACACGCGCTTGCGAACCCCCATCGCCTCGGAGTCCCTCGTGTTGACCGAGTAGATGCCGATGCCGCCAAGCGCCACGCCGTGCTCCTGAAAGACGAGGCCCGCGAGCTTGCGCTCGAGGGCGTCGAGCTCGGGGATCGTCATGGTGTCGGGAATCTCTATGTGGACGGAGCCTATGTACTTCTCGGGACCGTAGCTGTGAAGGACGAGGTCGTAGGCGTCGATGACCGCGTCGTCGGAGCGCAGGGTCTCCTTCACCTGCTCCACGAGCTCGCTGTCGACGCGGTGCCCCAGGATCTCGTCGAGCGTCTCGAGGAGCATCTCGACGCCGGATTTGACTATGACGACGGAGATGACGACGCCGATGTAGCTCTCGAGCGAGAGGCCCGTGAGCATGAAGACGATCGCGGCCGCGAGCACCGAGGCCGACAGCACGGCGTCGAAGAGCGCGTCGGCGCCGGAGGCCACGAGCGCGCCGGACTTGTGCTTCTCGCCCTGCGCCTTGACGTAGCGGCCGAGCACGAGCTTGACCACGACGGCCGCCGCGATGATGACGAGCGAGACCGTGTCGTAGGAGGCGGGTTCGGGCCAGATGATGCCCTTGACGGACTCGACCAGTGACGTGATGCCGGCGTACAGGACGATGGCCGCGACGATCATGGCGCTCACGTACTCGATGCGGCCGTAGCCGAGGGGATGCTTCTTGTCGGGCGCCTTGGCCGCGAGCTTGGCGCCCACGATGGTGACGACCGACGAGAGGGCGTCGGTCAGGTTGTTGACCGCGTCGAGGATGACCGCGATCGAGCCGGTGACGGCACCGACGAACATCTTGAACGCGACGAGCGCCACGTTGGCCGCGATGCCGATGGCGCTGACGCGCACCACGGCCTGCTCGCGCGTCTCCTGCTGCGACTTGATCGAGGAGTCCATGCAATCCCCCGCCCTCGCTCCGCCCGCCTTTACGCGGCGCGCTCGAACTCACTGCTAGAATCGTTCGTACTGCGGCGTCCGTGCCGCAGCGATCGTGCTGCCCCCACTCTACCCAAGCCGGCGGGCCCGCAGCCATGGAAGTCCCCCAGAAGGAGGTCACGTGTCGATAAGCCAGGTTGTCGTGTGGGCGAGCGCCCTGTCGTTTCTGGGCTGGGTGTTCGAGTCGACCTACTGCGCCGTGACGAACGGCGAGTGGGAGCGCCGCGGCTTCCTCTTCGGCCCCATCTGCCCGATCTACGGCATCAGCGCGACGCTCGCGCTCCTGCTGTTCGACAACGCGGCCATCTCAAGCGGCGCCTTCCCGCCCTGGGCGGTGTTTCTCGTCTGCGCGGCCGGCAGCGCCGTCATCGAGTACGTCACATCCTTTGCGCTCGAGCGCGCCTTCGGCGCCGTGTGGTGGGACTACTCCAACATGCCGCTCAACCTCAACGGACGCATCTGCCTGCCGGCGAGCCTGCTCTTCGGCGTGATGGGCCTCGTGGTCACCTACCTCGTGCTGCCGCCGGTCCGCGCCGTGAACGCGGCCGTACCCGCCGTCGCCTTCGAGGCGCTCGCGCTTCTCCTCGCCATCGTCGAGACCGTCGACGCCACGCTCACGGTGTCGACCCTGTCCGACCTGCTCAAGCGCGTGCAGGAGTACGACGCGAGCATCAACGAGGCCATGGGGCGCGCCTACTCGACGACGAGCGAGACCATCTCGTCGGCGGCCTCGACCATCCGCGAGACGCCGGGGCGCCTGCGCGAGAGCGGCGCCGAGGCGCTCGGCCGCGCGGGCGAGACGGTCTCCGAGCGCCAGGAGAGCCTGCGCGCCTTCGTCGGGAGCCTCCCGACCGGGCAGCGCCGCATCCTGCGTCATGCGCAGAGGCTCGACTTCAAGCGGCTCATGGTCACGCCGAGCCTGCTGAGGCGAGCCGTCGACGAGGCGCGCCGCCAGGACGAGAAGAGCGCGCGCCGCGGCGGGGACCTCTTCGGGCGCGGGCGCTAGGCGGAGCCGAGGCAGCTAGGACGTGGGATCCACGATCTTCTCGAGAGACCGCAGGTGCTCGTCGACCTGGCGGACGTGCTCCTTGGCCTTCGCCTTGTCCTCGGGGCTGAGGGCGGAGTCGTCGATCGCCTCGATGCGCGACGAGAGGGTCTCGTTGACGATCTGCTCCGCCTCGATGTCCGCGCGCATGCGGCCGAGCGACTCGCCGCCCTGGGTCGACGTGGCGCCGATCACCTGCTGGACCTCGGTGGTCTGGGGCGGCTCGACCAGGTAGAGCGACCAGAGGATTCCGCCGACGACCGCGATGGCCACGAAGGCGATGTTCATGATGTCCTCGGGCACGCGCGCGAGCCAGCGCTCGAGCAGCGGGTAGACGAACCAGGCGATGAGCGAGGCGGCCACGCCGAAGGCGATGGTGTTCTGAAGGCAGACCTGCCCCATGATGTTGCCGAAGTTGCTGCGATAGTCCCAGAGCTGCAGGTTGGCGTTGACCACGAGGCCCATGGAGAACTCGATCACGGTGCAGGTCAGGGCATTGGCGACGAAGCTCAGCGCGTAGGCGGCGACGCGGCTCTTGAGGTGGGCGAGCAGCCACCGCCACAGCGGGTAAAGCAGAAGCGCGATGACGACGACGGCCGCGCCCTCCATCGGGTAGGGGTAGAGCCAGTCGCGCCAGAGCATCGTGTTAGTGGGGTCGTACTTGCCCTGCACCAGGCCGAGCCGGATGAACTGGCACATGCCGGCCTCCATCCAGTGGCCCAGCAGCGAGAACACGATGAAGTAGATGATGAGGTTGCGCACGAAGGGCCAGCCGCGGCGGGCGATCCGCACCTCCTCGGGCCGGTAGGCGTTGCGCTCGAGCGAGAAGTCGTTGACCAGCGTCGCCTTGACGCGCGCTGACGTGGCGAAGTAGAGGATGAGCGCGACGTTGTAGACCGTGTTGGCGATCGAGCCGGGCAGCGCGAGGTTGCCCGCAATCGCGCCGGCCGCCATGGGGACGACGAGGTTGAAGGCCGCGATGGCGAGCACGAGCGGCCGGGCCACCCGGTAGCGGTTGACGAAGAACCAGAACGCCACGGCCTCGAGGATGACCGACACCCAGTCGACCACGGTGACGTAGTTGTAGACGATCGTGTCGCGCGAGGTCAGGAGCAGGGCGATGAGCACGGATGCGATGTGCAGCGCGAAGATGACCTGGACGACGCGCATCATGCCCAGGCGGTTGGGCGCGCTGAACTTGATCGCGTTGAGGGCGCTGCGCGCGGACCTGGTCGCCGCGTCGTGCTCGGAGTTGGCCTTCTTGCGGGCGGCACGCTCCCGCCTTCGCGCGGCGCGGATGTTGTCGCGGTTGCCGCTCTTCTCGGCGATGTGGGTGAGACGACGCGCGTCGTCGGCAAGCTCGTCGGCCCCCATAGCGAGGTCGACCATGCGCACGGCCTCCTTTGCGCTGGCGCGCGCGGCTCGCGTGATGGACGCGCGGTCGGCACGGCCGGTGGAGAAGGAGCTGTCGATGGCCCACTCAGCGCGGTCGAGGGCATCGTCGGCCACCGCGGCGGCGTCGGACGTGGCCTTGCCCTGGGCTTCGGGCCTGGTGCTCTCGCTCATGTCGTTCCCTTTCTGCGCAAGGGGCGGCACCCCGTCGGAGGGGCGGGCTTTGCGGCGTCGTCTTCCGACAGAAGTATCGCGCACATCGACGGCATCCGACGAGGCAGAAACCACAGAGTAAAGAATGCTGCTGACCGAGCCGGTGCGGCGATTCTGCCGTGTGCGCACACAGCCACCTCCACGGAGCCTGCGAGGGTCTTCTGTATACTGTGCGCTCGGACGGCACCCGCCGCCCGCGCCCCAACCAGCTAAGGAGCAACCATGCCCACCACCAGCGAGACCAGCGACAAGCAGGTCAAGATCATCATGCTCACCGGCTACCTCGGTGCCGGCAAGACCACCCTTCTCAACCACATCCTCGCCAACGACGAGGGCGTCCGCGCCGCCGTGATCGTCAACGACATCGGCGAGGTCAACGTCGACGCCGACCTGATCGCAGACGGCGGCCTGTCCGAGACCGACAGCCTGATCCCGCTCACCAACGGCTGCATCTGCTGCACGCTCTCCGACGACCTCGCGCGCCAGCTCGACGACATCGCCAAGAGCGGCAACTTCGACTACATCATCATCGAGGCCTCCGGCATCTGCGAGCCCATCCCCATCGCCTACACCATCTCGGCGTTCTGCGACCAGAAGAAGGCCGGCGGCAAGGCGCCGCTCGCGCTCGACAACATCGTCGCCGTCGTCGACTGCGCCCGCATGTTCGACGAGTTCGCCGGCGGCAAGGCCCTGCTCGAGGACAACATCGACGAGGACGACCTCGAGTCGCTGCTCATCCAGCAGATCGAGTTCTGCTCGACGCTCGTGCTCAACAAGTGCGACCTCGTGAACCCCGAGCAGATCGCCGAGCTCAAGGCCATCGTCCGCAGCCTGCAGAAGGACGCCGTCATCGTCGAGGCCGAGGGCGCCAACGTGCCGATGTCCGAGCTGCTCGACACCGGGCGCTTCGACTTCGACGCCGCCTACAACTCGGCCGCGTGGATGGACGCGATGGAGCACCCCGAGGAGCACGAGGAGGCCGAGGTCCTCGAGTACGGCATCCAGACCTTCGTCTACCAGCGCCGCAAGCCCTTCGACCTCGACGCCCTCTCCGAGTTCGCGCAGAACTGGCCCGACGGCGTCATCCGCACCAAGGGCATGGTCTGGATCGCCCAGGACCCCGACATGTGCTACGTGCTCGAGCAGGCCGGCCACCAGCTGCACATCTCCGAGAACGGCCTCTTCGTCGGCTCGGCGCCCGACGACGAGCGCGAGCGCATCATCGCCGACAACCCCGAGATCATGAACGACTGGGACCCCGTCTGCGGCGACCGCATGACCAAGCTCTGCATCATCGGGCGCCAGATCGACCGCGCCCAGATCGAGGCCGGCTTCGACTCCTGCCTGACCGAGTGGGAGGACGCCGAGTAGAGCGTGCCCCCACGGCAGACACAGCTTCGGCAAACGAGAAGGCGGCCCTCCTGGAGGGTCGCCTTCCTTATTACGCGTCCTTCTGCGCCGCACCGCCCGGCGCTACTGCGCCCTAGACCTCCGGCCCCTGCACGAACCAGAGCAGGCGCGCCGGCAGGCGGCACATGTCGTGCACGTCGTGGTCGATCCTCAGCGCCGCGACGCCGGCGGTGTCGAACTGCACCGGCTGCCCGGACAGGTACTCGACCATGCGGTTCATGAACGGCACGTGGCCCACGCACACGATCGTGTCGGCGTCGCTTGCGCACGCGAGCGACAGGAACTCGTCCTCCTCCTGCGCGTAGAGCTCGATGCACTCCTGCTGGCGCTCCGCGGGGATGCCGAGCGTCTCGTTGGCGACCTCGGCCGTCTGGCGGGCGCGCAGCGCGGGGCTCACCCAAAGCTCGGTCTTCTCGCTCACCTCCACGAGCGACATAGTCTTGGGGAACGCCGCGCGAATGGCCGCAAGGCCCTCGGGCGTCAGCGGTCGCTCGGCATCGGTCTGGCCGAGCTGCTTCGCGGCGGCCTGTCCGTGGCGCACGAGTACGAGGTTCACTGCCATGGGAATCCTTCCGTCGGTTGGCCTTTGCATCCAGCTCATGCTATCCCTTATCGGCTATCATATGCGCGAGACACGACCCCGTCGAAGGAGACCCCATGAAGCTCGGACTCATTGGAACCGGTTGGATCGTCCAACGACAGCTGCCGCAGATGCGCGGCCGCGGCATCGAGGTCGGCGCCCTTGCCGGCACGCCCCGCTCCGCCGAGAAGGTCGAGGCCCTGGCAGAGGCCAACGGCGTGCCCAAGCGCTACACCGACTACCGCAAGATGATCGCCGAGGCCGACATCGACACGGTCTACGTCGGCATCCCCAACGCGCTGCACCTCGAGGCGTGCACCGCCGCGCTCGAGGCGGGCAAGCACGTCATCTGCGAGAAGCCCGTCGCGAGCAACTACGCCGAGGCCAAGGCCATGGCCGACCTCGCGCGCAGCCGCAACCTCTTCCTCTGGGAGGCCGTCTCGACCATCTACCTGCCCAACTTCGCGAAGCTGCACGAGCTTCTGCCCCGCGTGGGCAACGTGCGCATCGTGCACGTCAACTTCAGCCAGTACTCGAGCCGCTTCGACGCCTTCCGCGAGGGCGTCGTCCAGCCGGCGTTCGACCCCACCAAGTCCGGCGGCGCCCTCATGGACCTGGGCCTCTACAACCTGCACTACATCCTCGGCCTCTTCGGCGAGCCCCAGGCCGTCGGCTACCAGGCCAACGTCAAGCGCGGCATCGACACCTCGGGCGTCGTCACCCTCGACTACGGAGACTTCAAGGCCGTCAGCGTCGCCGCCAAGGACTGCGGCGCGCCCACCTTCTGCCTCATCCAGGGCGAGAAGGGCTACCTGCGCCAGGACAGCGCGCCCAACGCCTGCGGCGCCATCACGCTGCACCTCAACGACGGCACCGAGGAGACCTTCGACGAGAACGGCTTCACCGAGTTCGAGAAGGTGTGGGACGCGGAGTTCGCAAGCTTCAAGGCCGACCTCGAGTCCGGCTCGACCGACCACTGCTACGAGCTGCTCGACCAGTCGCTGCTCGTGAGCCGCGTTCAGACCGAGGCGCGCCTGTCCGCCGGCGTGCGCTTCCCGGCGGACGAGAAGTAAGCCCCTTCGCCGCACCCCAGACGCGCAAGGAAAATCGCCCCGTCACGAACGTGGCGGGGCGATTGCGTTGCGTGCGATGTGCCGCGAGCGGGCGCGGCTCCCTGCGAGCCGCGACTAGCGCTCGACGGTGAAGATGTCGGAGAGGCCGGTCATCTCGAAGACCTCGAAGACCTCGTCGTTGGGCGAGAGAAGGCGCATGTTGCCGGCGGCGGCGGTGACCTTCTTCTGGGCGGCGACGAGCACGCGCAGGCCTGCGGACGAGATGTAGTCGACGTTGGCGAGGTCGATGTCGAGGTTGGTGACCTGGGGGTCGATCTCGTTGATTGCGGTCTCGAGGTCCGGGGCCGTCTGGACGGTCAGCTTGCCGTCCACCGTGACGGTGGCCTTCGTGTCAGTAACGTCAACCTTGACTTCCATGTTCATCCTCCAAGCGGAATACATGCGCGCGTCGTGCGACCCGATCTGGCATGCGCAAGATCTCTCATCCAGGTCCGTCGACCACGGCGGCGCCATGGCACATGAAACTAACGCCTGTGATGATACCCCAAACAAACGTGCCGACGCCCAAGACATCCACCTAATCGGGCAAGGGTCTCCCGCCTGCTCCCCACGGCCTCATCTGCGCGCAAACCGCCCCGAGGGCGCGACCGATGCGCGCACCCGTCTCATGCGCGACGCGGGCGCGCGGGCCCAGGCGCTACACGCGATAGCGCCGCACCGACTCCGAGATCTGGCGCAGCTCCTCCTCGTCGAGCTCCGGCAGCCGCTCGAGCTTGTCGAGCAGCTCGGCGACGGACTGCTTGAGCTGCGCGTCGCGACGCTCCTGGTAGAACGTGACGATGACGCCGGTCACGATCGCGGTCACCACGATGGCGTAGAGCGACAGCACCACGCTCGCGATGCGCCCCACCGGCGACACCGCGAACACGTCGCCAAGCCCGATCGTTGTCGCAACCTCCCAGCAGTACCAGAGCGCGTCGCCCAGGTTCGTCACGCCGGGCTCGAACGCGAGCACCACAAGCGCCGCCACCAGCGTCAGCACCACCAGGCCGCCCAGCAGCGGCAGCCCGCCGTTGCGGCGCAGCACGACCAGGAACAGGCGAATCCTTCTCATGCGACCTCACTCTCACCACGTCCGGACGACGCCCTCCAGTATCGCGCATCGCCCCTCCCCCACGCGACGGCAACCGCCGAGAAGAGCGCGGCGCGCCCCGCGGGGCGCGCCGCCATGCTCCAAGCCATGCCTGGGACCGAGGCCCCGCCTACGCGCTCGCGCGCACGGCGCCCTCGCCGAGCGCGAGCCCGCCCTCGCCCTGGATGCCCGGCACCGCCGGGATCGTCGCGAAGCCTGCCTCGAGCTCCTCGTCGGTCGGGATGTGGTCGACCATGTCGCCGCGGTTGAACGACTCGTACGCGGTCATGTCGAAGTAGCCCGTGCCCGTGAGCCCGAAGAGGATGACCTTCTCCTCGCCCGTCTCGGCGCAGCGGCGCGCCTCCTCCATCGCCTGGAAGATCGCGTGCGCGCTCTCGGGCGCCGGCAGGATCGTCTCGAGCCGCGCGAACTCCTCGGCCGCCGCGAAGACGTCCGTCTGGCGCACGGCCACCGCCTCGAGGTACCCGTCATGCTTGAGCTGGCTGATCACGGGGCTCATGCCGTGGTAGCGAAGTCCGCCGGCGTGGTCGGGGCTCGGGATGAATCCGTTGCCCAGCGTGTACATCTTGCAGAGCGGGCAGGTGCGGCCGGTGTCGGCGAAGTCGTAGGCGAAGCGGCCGCGCGTGAGCGACGGGCAGCTCGCCGGCTCGACCGCCACGAAGCGCGTGTCCGGCCTCACGCCGCGCAGCTTGTCGCGCATGAACGGCGCGATCAGGCCGCCCAAGTTCGAGCCGCCGCCGGCGCAGCCGACGACCACGTCGGGGTACTCCCCGAGCTTCTCGAGCGCCGCCATGCTCTCCAGGCCGATGATCGACTGGTGCAGCACGACCTGGTTGAGGACCGAGCCCAGCTGGTAGCGGCCGCGGTTCTCGGGCACGTGCAGCGCGCGCTCCACGGCCTCCGAGATCGCGGTCCCGAGCGAGCCCGTGTAGTTCGCCGGGTTCTCGAGCATCTTGCGGCCGATCTCGGTGGTGTCGCTCGGCGATGGCGTCACGTTGGCGCCGAAGGTCTGCATGACCGAGCGCCTGAACGGCTTCTGCTCGTAGCTCGCGCGCACCATGAACACGTCGCAGTCGAGTCCGAAGTGCGCGGCCGCCTCCGAGAGCGCGGTGCCCCACTGGCCGGCGCCGGTCTCGGTCGTGATCGTCGAGAGCCCCTGCTCGTGCGCGTAGTACGCCTGCGCGAGCGCCGAGTTCAGCTTGTGCGAGCCGCTCGTGTTGTTGCCCTCGAACTTGTAGTAGATGCGCGCGGGCGTCCCCAGCGCCCGCTCCAGGTTGTAGGCGCGACACAGGGGGCTCGGTCGGTAGACCTTGTACATCTCGCGCACGCCCGCGGGAATCTCGAACTCGGGCGTGTCGTCGTCAAGCTCCTGGCGGCACAGCTCCTCGGCGAACACCGGCGCCACGTCCTCCACGCGCGCCTCCACGCCGTTCGGCAGGAGCATGCGCCCGGGCTTCACGGCCATGTCGGCGCGAAGGTTGTACCAGGAGGTCGGGATCTCGGACTCGGACAGGTAGGTGCGATACGGCTGCTTCTCCATCATGGTGCTTCCCTTCTTCTCGAACCGGCACGTCCTCGAGCCGGCACACGACTGCGCGCTCTACACGAGACATGCCGCGGTGCGAGTAAGGGATAGCGGAGAAGAGCTTGCTCCTTGGCTGTGGGTATGGTCCCGCCTTCCGGCGACCCGCCCTCGCGGCATGAAAAAAGCCCCCGGGATACCGAGAGCCTCCACGCGCGCGATGGCGACGACCTCAGATACCCCGAATCAGGCCACGCCGCGCCACCATCGACCAACGCAGCGCACGAGCGCCGCGCTTGCGAGCTCTGTCATCTGGCTCCTGGTCATGGGGCAAACCTCCGATTGCGGTCCACGTGGGACCCGCTTGGGGTCGGGCTTGCGCGGAAGTATGCCATGACGCGCACGCGCCCTGCGCCACAGTTCACCAGAGGGAAACAAATCGCCCGCGAACGGCATCGGGTACCCGCCGCGGCGCGAGTGCGCCTGCGAACCCCACGAAGACGTCCAATCGGAGCCGTAGCTCTTCTCGGGTGTTAGCCATGTCTAACATATGTACTACACTGCCGCCCAGTCAGCAGCGATTCCCCGAGGAGGAGCAATATGGAAGCAAGAAAGAAGGGCGACGTCGGCTACCTGCTTGACTTCGCCGGAAGCTACAAGTGGCTCACGGTCGTGGGGTGCGCGCTCTCGGGCGTGGCCATGGTCCTGGGCATGCTGCCCTACGTCTGCATCTGGCTGGCGGTGCGCGACCTGATTGCGGTCGCGCCCGACTGGACGCGGGCGACGGGCATCATCGGCTACGGCTGGGCGGCCTTCGGCCTCGGCGTGGCAAGCATCCTCGTGTACTTCGCGGCCCTCATGTGCACGCACCTGGCGGCGTTCCGCACGGCGTCCAACATCCGCAAGCAGGGCATGGCCCACCTGATGGAGGCACCCATCGGGTTCTTCGACGCCAACGCGTCGGGCCTCCTGCGCAACAGGCTCGACGGCGCCGCCGCAGAGACCGAGACCCTGCTCGCCCACAACCTGGCCGACATCACCGGCGCCGTCGTCATGTTCGTCTCGATGGTCGCCATCATGTTCGCCTTCGACTGGCGCATGGGCCTCTCGTGCCTCCTGTGCGGCGCGATCTCCGTCGCGACGATGTTCGCCATGATGGGCGGAAAGAACGCGAAGATCATGGCAGAGTACCAGGCCGCGCAGGACGCCATGAGCAAGGCCGGCGTCGAGTACGTCCGCGGCATCCCCGTGGTCAAGGTCTTCCAGCAGACCGTCGACTCGTTCAAGGCGTTCAAGCGCGCGATCGACGACTACAGCGACAAGGCGCACCTCTACACCGGCGACATCTGCCGCATGCCGCAGTCGATCAACCTCACCTTCACCGAGGGCGCGTTCGTCTTCCTCGTGCCGGTTGCCATCGTGATCGCGCCCGGGGCGCTCGCCGCGGGCGACTTCGCCGGCTTCCTCACCAACTTCGCGTTCTACCTGATCTTCTCGGCAATCATGTCGACGGCGCTCGCCCGCGTCATGTTCGCCGCGAGCGGCGCGATGATGGCGAGCAACGCCGTGGCGCGCATCAAGGGCGTGACCGAGGCGCCCACGCTCGCCGTCGCCGAGAAGAGCGTGCGTCCCGGCGACAACCGCATCGCCTTCGAGGACGTCACGTTCTCCTACCCCGGCGCGTCGCGACCCGCGCTCGACGACGTGACCTTCGCGATCGAGCCCGGACAGACCGTCGCCCTCGTGGGGCCCTCGGGCGGCGGCAAGACCACGGCCGCGAGCCTCATCCCCCGCTTCTGGGACGTGGACGCCGGCCGCGTGACCGTCGGCGGCGCCGACGTGCGCGACGTCGACCCCCACGTCCTCATGGAGCAGGTCGCCTTCGTGTTCCAGGACAGCCGCCTGTTCAAGGCGTCGGTCCTCGAGAACGTGCGGGCCGCGCGCCCCGAGGCGTCCCGCGAGGAGGTGATGGCGGCCCTCTCGGCGGCCCAGTGCGACGACATCGTCGAGAAGCTGCCCGAGGGCGTCGACACCATGATCGGCGCGGGTGGCACGTACCTCTCCGGCGGCGAGCAGCAGCGCGTGGCGCTGGCGCGCGCGATCCTGAAGGACGCGCCCATCGTCGTGCTCGACGAGGCGACGGCCTTCGCCGACCCCGAGAACGAGGTGCTCATCCAGCGGGCGCTCACCCGGCTCACCGAGGGGCGCACCACGGTCTTGATCGCCCACCGGCTCTCGACCGTCGTCGGCGCCGACCGGATCGTCGTTCTCGACGAGGGTCGCGTCGTCGAGCAGGGCACGCACGACGAGCTTGCCGGCGCCGGCGGGCTCTACGCGCGCATGTGGGCCGACTACAACCAGTCGGTCGCCTGGCGCATCTCCGGCTCCGCCGACCACGCGCACGACGGGGCGCGGGTGCCCGACGGGCGCGGCGCCGAGGGCGCACCGACCGACACCACCACGCACGCCACGGCCGAGCGAGCCTGCGCGGCCGCCGGCGAGAGGAGGCAGTAATGCTGTTCGACGAATCATTCAAGCGCCGTTACGCCCTCAGCGACCAGGGCGTGGCCGGCATCAAGCGGGGCACGGCGTGGACGGTCGTCGTGAACCTCGTGGTCATGGGCTCGGTGGGCATCCTCTGCCTCGCGATGAGCCAGCTCATGGACACCCTCGTGCACGGCGCGCCGCTGCCGGGCCTTGCCATCTACGTCGCGATCCTCGCGGGCTTCGTCATCCTATCGCTCGCCACCCACGTCCGGCAGTACGCCTGCACCTACGGCCTCGTGTACGACGAGGTGCGCACCATGCGCATCGGGCTCGCCGAGCACCTGCGCAGGCTGCCCCTCAGCTTCTTCGCCGGACGCGACCTCGCCGACCTGACGGACACGATCATGAGCGACGTCAACCGCATGGAGCACGTCTGGTCCCACGTCCTCGGCTACCTCTACGGCTCCGCGATCTCGACCGCGATCGTGGCCGTGGCTCTTCTCGCCTGCGACTGGCGCATGGCCATCGCCTGCCTCTGGGGCGTGCCCGTCGCGTTCGCGCTGCTCTTTGGCAGCCGACGCCTCTCCGAGCGCAAGGCCGAGCGCACCCGGGCCGCCGCGCTCGTGGTCGCCGACGGCATACAGGAGACCATCGAGTGCGTGCGCGAGATCCACGCGACGAACCAGGAGGGGCGCTACCTGGCCGAGCTCGACGCCAAGATCGACGAGCACGAGCGCGTCATGCGCTCCGGCGAGCTCGCGTGCGGCATCTTCGTGAACGCCGCGAGCGTGATCATGCGCCTCGGCGTGGCGACCACGGTGCTCACGGGCGCGAGCCTCATCCTTGCGGGCGAGATCGACTTCATGCTGCTCTTCATGTTCCTGCTGGCGATCACGCGTATCTACGCGCCGTTCGACCAGAGCCTCGCGCTCATCGCCGAGGTCTTCATGACCAAGATCTCGGTCGAGCGCCTCATGGAGGTCTACGAGACCCCGACCGCGACCGGCGAGGCGCGCTTCGAGCCGCAGGGCCACGACGTCCGCTTCGAGGGCGTCGGCTTCGCCTACCAGGACGAGCGGGTGCTCGACGACGTGACATTCACCGCGCGCGAGGGCGAGGTCACGGCGCTGGTCGGCGCCTCGGGCAGCGGCAAGAGCACGGTGGCGCGCCTGGCCGCGCGGCTCTGGGACGCCGACGAGGGCACGGTCTCGGTGGGCGGCGTCGACGTCTCGACCGTCGACCCCGAGGTGCTGCTCGGCGACTACGCGGTGGTCTTCCAGGACGTGACCCTCTTCGACGACACCGTGATGGAGAACATCCGCCTCGGCAGGAGCGGGGCCACCGACGACGAGGTCCGCGCGGCGGCGACGGCGGCCAACTGCGACGAGTTCGTCGAGCGGCTGCCGCAGGGCCTCGAGACGCCCATCGGCGAGAACGGTGCACGCCTCTCCGGCGGCGAGCGCCAGCGCATCTCGATCGCCCGGGCGCTCTTGAAGGACGCGCCAATCGTCGTGCTCGACGAGGCCACGGCCTCGCTCGACGTCGAGAACGAGACCGAGGTCCAGGCGGCGCTCTCGCGATTGCTTGCCGGCAAGACGGTGCTCGTGATCGCGCACCGCATGCGCACGGTCGAGGCCGCCGACAAGATCGTGGTCCTCGACGGCGGGCGCATCGTAGAGGAGGGCGCGCCATCCGAGCTTCTCAAACGAGAGAACGGCGCCTTCGCTCGCATGCGGGAGCTGCAGCGCGCCGGCGAGCTCTGGAGCCTCAGGAGCGCGTAGCGGGGACGGGGTAGGCTCTTCTCGGCTGGCTCATTGGAGGGGGTGCACCGACGACGTGGTGCACCCCCTCTTGCGCTGGGGCTCACACGGGAGCCACACGGTGGACTCGTCCCGCAGTTCCTCGTGCAGGGCAGCTTGAGCCGGTGCTAGCGACGGCGACGCACGCCGAGGCCCAGCGCAGAGAGGCCCGCCAGCGCAAGCTGCGCCAGGCCCTGCGTCGAGGTCGGGTCGGCCGTCTTCGGCGTCCCGGAGCTGCGCGCCGCCGAAGGCGCCGCCTCGGACGCGACGATCTTGAAGGTCAGCTCGCGCGTCCCGGTAAACGAGCCGATGCCGGAGACGACGACGGTCGCCTCGCCCACCTGGACGTTGTTCTTGTAGGAGACCGTGTAGTCGCGACCGAGCTCAAGCCCGTAGCCATCAAGGGTCGCCGTGGGCGCGGGCTCGATCGCCGAGCCGGTGAACGCCTGGTCGGCAATGTCGCCGAACGTCACATCGGCAATGTCGGCGGGCGCGACCTGGAACGTCCCCTCGATCGTGCCCGTGCAGTTCCCCTTGCCCGTGGCCTTCCAGCTCGCCTGGCCGGCCGCCACGTTGTCGGCGTAGCTGACCTCATAGTCCGTGCCCTCGACAAGCTCCGCGTCGCCAATCGTGAGCGACAGCGGCGTGAGCGCCGAGCCGGTGAAGGTCTGGTCGGGCGCCGTGGCCATCGAGGGGTCGAGCGCCCGCGGGTCCATGGTCCACGTCAGCTCGACCGGGGCCGTGTTCTCGCGCGACTCCGCGTCGCCCCCGCGTAGCTGGACGAGAAGAGCGTCCGACTCGCCCTCGAGGAGCCCCTCCCATGCGTAGCCGTCCGCAAGCGTGACCGTGGTCGTGTGCGTGCCCGCATCCCGGGCGGAACCCGACAGGGCGTAGCCCTCGCTCTCTTCGACGCCGAACTGGGCCGTGCCGTCGAAGGTGCGCCTCACCGCCGTCGGGCGGGCGATGGCAGCACCCACGGTGTAGCCGTCGTCAGCGACGTCGTAGGTCACCATGCGCGGCAGGTAGCCAGGCGCGCACCAGTCGGCGCGCACCGGCTGGCTGAAGATGCCCCCGGAGACGCTGACGCTCGCTCCCTCGGGCGCGATCACGTCACCAAATTCGGAAGACCCCTCAAGATATCCGCCAGTCACCCCAAGCGTGGAGCCATCCGTTATGAGCTTCACGGCGGGGCCGTTCGTGTTCACGATGGTCGCCCCATCAATAACGGCCGAGCCGGCAGTTCCCGTGACCATGATCGAGGGATAGGTGCCCTCGGCCTCTCGATCGATCGTGCAGTCACCCAGCATGACCGAGCCGATCGCGATGATCGCGTGCTCGTGCCTGCCCGTGACGCGTCCGCCGCCGTCAATGGTGAGCGAGTGCCCCTCGCTGACCTGAATCGCGGCGTGGGAGTAGGCGGCGTTCGTCGGTCCCACGACGGAGTGGCCGGCGAGGTCGAGCGAGACGTCCTTCTCGACGTACAGCCCCTGGCTCATCTCAACGTCAGAGGCAAGCTCGATGATGCCGTCCTCGCTCACGTTCTGGAGTGCTTCCTGGATCGTGGCGTAGGTGTCGGGCGCGCCGGTGCCAGCGACGTCAACGTAGACGTGGCTTGCGGCCTGGGGCTCCAGCACGGGCGGCGGCGCGACGGTGTCGTCGGCGACGGCGGCGCCCACGGGCGCCATCAGACCAAGGGCGACCACGAGCCCGGCCGCAACGGTCCTTCTCGTCTTGGGGTTGAGAGTGCTCATGGTTCCTCCCAGCTCAGGCGATGCAATTTAGACAGTCGCCGTCAGTATGCCAGCCCGAGCGCCAGCTGATCGAGACTTTTTCGCGAACAGCAACGTTTGAACTTGCGACCGCTACCGCAAAAGCACGCGTCGTTGCGCCCCACGCCCTCCGCTCGCGCGCGCTCGCCCGCGACCTGCGCAGCCATCTGGTCAAGCCCCCTCACGAAGCTCGCGCGCATGACGCCGAACCGCTCGTGGCCAAAGGGCTCGCCGCAACCGACGGAGCGGTCCCACGCACTCACGTGCGCCTGCGCCTCCACAAAGCCGGGCGTCGTCGCGAGCACGTCGGGCTTGAGGGCAAGAAGCTCGCCGAGAAGAGCCACCCCCGTGACGCGCGACCACACGAGGGGCATGAGGGACGCCGTCAGCATGAGGCGGTACCACACCTCGAGGGTGATCGAGTCGTACCCTCCCCCGAGCGACGAGCCGATCGAGACGTCCGGCCGCTGCGGGAGGGCGCGCACGGCCGCCATGGAGCGCGCGACCAGGGCGCGCTCGCGCTCGCCGAGGGCGAGGCCGTCCAGCCTCCCGTTGAGGATGTCGAGCACGTCGAAGCGCCACGTGCGCCGCACCGTCGCGCCAGGGTCCAGGAGATAGTCCGTGTACGCCGCGTCGCTCGGGCTCAGCGCACGCGTCAGAGCATCGTCGTCGGGAGCGGTCCTCCCCAGGCACTCGTCGCACCACGTGACGACGTCCATGGGGACCGCGACAGCGTCGTCGACCTCGTATACGTCGATCACCTGGACGTAGCTCGGCGAGGCGGCATAGACGCGAAACCAGGCGTCGGCAAGCGAGCCAGGGTCGAGCAGCGTGCAGAACAGGGGACGGTAACCCAGACGTTGCGAGAGCCCCGACGAGTCGGCTACCGAACCCAGTCCGGGCAGGGGCTCGGCGGCGTGCACGGTGTACAAGAGCATGTGTCCTCCTTTTTGCTGCCCCTCATTCTACCGAGGCGTTCGGCAAAAGGACGGGGCGCCCGCGCGGCCGCACGCCATCACGCGACCACGCGGGCGACACACCCATATACTGTTGCGAGGCAACGCGCACAAGGCGCACCCGAGAGAGGAGGACCCGTGAGCAAGGTGTTCATCATCGAGGACGACAGGGCGCTCCTGAGGGAGCTCTCGAGCCTGCTCGAGCTCGACGGGTACGAGAGCGCCAGCTGCTCCGACTTCGAGCACGCGGACGTGGAGGCTCTCGCCGCCGAGGCCGACCTCGTGGTCCTCGACCTGCGCCTGCCACAGGCGAGCGGCCTTGCGATCTGCCGTGCCATCCGCCGGGAGAGCGAGGTCCCCATCCTCGTGCTCACCTCCTCGGACGACGAGTTCGACGAGGTCATGAGCATGCGACTCGGCGCCGACGACTACGTGGCGAAGCCCTACCGCCCCGCGGTGCTGCTCGCGCACGTCGCCCGCCTCGTCGAGCGAGCCGGCCAGGGCAGCTCCCCCACCATCGAGTACGCGGGCATCAGCCTCGACGCGGGCCGCTCGACCGCCTCCTTCGGAGAGCGCACCGTCGAACTCACCCGCAACGAGACCTGCATCCTCGCGGAGCTCGTCCGCGCCCGCGGGAAGATCGTCTCGCGACAGGACCTCATGGTCGCGCTCTGGCAGACCGACGAGTTCCTCGACGACAACACCCTCACGGTCAACGTGAACCGCCTGCGCCGGACGCTCGAGTCGCTCGGCGCACCCAAGGGCGCCCTCAAGACCCACCGCGGCCAGGGATACTCGCTGTGAGCGCCCTCGACTACCTTGCGACACGGCGCGCGCCCGTGACGCTTGGCACAATCGGGTGCGCATTCGCCTGCACCATAGCCTCGGTCTGCGGCTGCGCCCCAGACGCGGTCTGGCTCATGGCGGCAACCCTCGCGCTCGCCGGCGCCCTTGCGCTCACGACGGACTACCTGCGCTCGAGGCGCTTCCTCCACGAGCTCGACGACCTCGCCCAGACGCTCGAGCAGCCCTGGCAGCTCCACTCCCTCATGGGCGAGCCCGCCGGCGCCGACCAGGAGATCGTGCTCGACGCCCTGCGTGCCATGGGGCGCGCCTCGGCACGCGAGGTGGCCCTGGCCAAGCAGCGCGCCGACGATCACCGCTCGTTCGTGGAGGGCTGGGTGCACGACGTGAAGGCGCCCCTCGCCTCGTGCGAGCTCGTCGCCAAGCGCGTCGCGGAGCCCGAGCGCAGCCAGCTCGAGCGGGAGCTCGACCGCATCGACCGCAAGGTCGCCAGCGCCCTCTGGTACGCGCGCGCCGACTGCGCCGGACGCGACTACGCCATCCGCGAGGTGGCGCTCGCGTCCATCCCCCGCGCGGCCTGCCGCGACAACGCCCGCTTCCTCATCGAGCACGGCTGCGTGCCCCAGATCGACGTCGCAGGCGGCCTCACGGTCCTCACCGACCGCAAGCAGGCCGTCTTCATCGTCTCGCAGCTGGTCGAGAACGCCGCGAAGTACGGCGCGAGCCACCTGCGCATCTTCGCGGACGCGCGAGGGGACGAGGCCGCCGGCAGCGTGTCGCTCGTCGTCGAGGACGATGGCCTGGGGATCCCCGCCGCCGAGGTCGGCCGCGTCTTCGAGCGCGGATTCACCGGCACGCGCGGCCGCGAGCACGCGGCGTCCACGGGCATGGGGCTCTTCCTGGCCGCGCGCCTCTGCGACCAGCTCGGCCTCGAGCTCGAGATCGAGAGCGACGAGGGTGACGGCTGCCGCGCGACCCTCACCTTCCCCCTCGACCGCCGCCGCCTCGACGCCGAACGTGACAGGGTTGTAAGGCACACGTAAGCCCAATCGATGGCAGGCGCGCAGACGCCCTCCTAGCATGGTCACCGTCTCGAAGACACCCCAGAACACACGCCCCACGGGGCAGAAGGACAAGGAGACAACCATGACCAGAACGAAGGCCAGCGCCTCTGTCGCGACCGCGTCGAACGCTCTTCTCGAACTCACGCACGTCGGCAAGGTGTACGGGTCCAAGGGTGCGCTCACCTGCGCGCTCGACGACGTCTCGCTCGCCGTTCGCACCGGCGAGTTCGTCGCCATCATGGGGCCCTCGGGCTCCGGCAAGTCGACGCTGCTCAACTGCGTCGCCACGATCGACACGCCCACGTCGGGCACCATCGAGCTCGACGGCCGCGACGTCACGCGCCTGCGCCGCGCCGACCTCGCCCAGTTCCGCCGAGAAGAGCTTGGCTTCGTGTTCCAGGACTCGAACCTCCTGGACACCCTGACCGGCTTCGAGAACATCGCGCTCGCGCTCACCCTGCGCGGCGTGGCCCCGCACGAGGTCGACGAGCGCGTGCGCGCCTGCGCAAGCCGCCTCGAGGTCGAGGGCGTGCTCGACAAGTTCCCCGGCCAGATGTCCGGCGGCCAGCGCCAGCGCGTCGCCGCGTGCCGCGCCATCGTCGGCTCGCCGAAGCTGATCCTCGCAGACGAGCCCACGGGCGCGCTCGACTCCAAGAACACGGCCGTCCTCCTCGACGTGCTCGACCAGATGAACCGCGACATGGGCGCGACCATCCTCATGGTCACCCACGACGCCTACGCCGCGGCGCACTCCACGCGCACGGTCTTCGTGCGCGACGGGCGCCTCTTCAACGAGCTCCGCCGCGGCGAGTCGACCGTGAACGACTACTACCAGCGCATCATGGAGGTCATGGCGTTCCTGGGAGGCGATCTCGATGCTCGCTAGGCTCGCCCTGCGCAACGTCCGGCGCGCCGGGCGCGACTACGCCATCTACTTCATCACGGTGGCGCTCGGCATCGCCATGTTCTACGCGTTCAACGCCGTCCGTGGCCAGGCCGCCCTGCTCGACGCGCTCTCGGCGGACGCCGCGCGCATGGTCGAGCTCCTCGACATGTTCGTGAAGCTCTTCTCGGTCGTCGTCGCCTGCGTCCTGGGGTTCCTCGTGGTCTACGCGAACCGCTTCCTCATCAGGAGGAGGCGCCGCGAGTTCGGGACCTACCTGCTCCTGGGCATGAGCGCGGGCCGCGTCAGCCGCGTCCTGCTCATCGAGACCGCCCTCGTGGGGCTTGCGTCGCTGGCGGCGGGACTCGTCCTCGGCATCGCCATCTCGCAGGGGCTCTCGTTCGCGACGGCCGCCCTCATGGGCACCACCATGACGCGCTACCGCTTCGTGGTCTCGACCGACGCCATCGCCTTCACGACCGTCTGCCTGCTCGCGATCTTCGCCGTCTCGAGCCTCGTCGACGTCATCTACATCCGCCGCTGCAGGCTCGTCGACCTCTGCTCGCCCCACCAGGCGAGCGAGCGCGCCGGCATCCGGCACGTCGGCGTGCGCGCGGCCGCCTTCGTCGCGTCGCTCGCCCTTCTCGCCTGCGCCTACTGGCAGCTCAAGGTCAACGGCCTGCAGGAGGCTGACCCCCACTTCTGGGCGGCCACCGCGCTCATGCTCGTCGGCACCTTCCTCTTCTTCTGGTCGGCCGCGGGCTTTGCCGTCCTCGTGCTGAGCCGCTCGCGCTCGGCCTACCTCAGGGGCATCCGCGCCTTCACGGTGCGCCAGCTCTCGAGCAAGATCAACACGGCCTTCGCCAGCATGGGCGTGGTCTGCGTGATGCTGTTCTTCGCGCTCACCACGGCGTCGGTCGGCATGGGCCTGCTCGAGCTCTTCTCGGGCAACATCCGCGAGGCCACCCGCTACGATGCGACGCTGACCGCAAGCTGCTCCTTTGCCGAGGGCGACCCCGCACAGGGCGAGCTCGAGGCCGCGCGAGGCGACATCGCCGCCTACCTGTCGGGCCGGGCCGCGGGCTTCGGCGACCTCGTTCGCGCCTCCGCGCAGGTGGACTACCTCGCCTGCGACCTCACCTACCAGACCCTCACCGACCAGGTGAGGGACGCCTCGCGCCTGATGGACGCCTCCGTGCTCGATCGCGTCAAGCGCTCGCAGGTGTGGTTCGTCTCCCAGTCCCAGTACAACGCCTCGGTCGCCCTCATCGGCGAGAAGAGCCTCGACCTCGCCCCCGACGAGTTCGCCGTCGACAACACGTTCGCGAGCACCAACGCCCTCGCCGACGCCCTGGCCGACCCCGCCGTCCGGATCAGCGTCGCGGGACACGACCTCCACGCCGCCCGGGGCGCCCGCCACGTCTCGCTCGACACCTCGGCCATACCCGACACGCCCCTCGTCGTCGTCATCGGAGACGACGTCGCGGCGGGGATCCGCCTGAGGGGGGACGCCGTCGCCTCGAGCCACCTCAACCTGGCCTACGCCTCGGACCGCGAGGCCGGCGACAGGCGCCTCGCCCAGCTCCTCTCCCAGGCCCTGCCGCTCGCGGACGGCGCCACGCCCGCAAGCGACGCGATCGAGGACCAGTTCGAGCCCGCGCCCTGGCCCGTCACGTCAGCAGCCACGGCCAACCAGATGCGCGACCAGGCAACCGGCCTCAGGATGGTCATCGTCTACGTCGCGCTCTACATCGGCTTCATCATGCTCGTCGCGACGGCCGCGGTCCTCGCGATCCAGCAGCTCTCCGAGACGTCCGACAGCCTCGAGCGCTACCGCCGCCTGTTCGACCTCGGCTGCGAGCCGCGCACCATCGCCCGCTCGCTGCGCACGCAGACCGTCATCTACTTCTGCGCGCCGCTCGTGCTCGCGGCCTGCCACACCGCCTGCGCCGTGCTCGTCCTCTCGGGCTCGCTCTTCGAGCCCCTCGGCACCAACCCCAGCGGCCTCATCGCGATCGCGGCAGGCTCCATCGCAGGCGTCTACGCCCTCTACCTCGTCGCGACCTACCAGCTCTCGAGGGGAATCGTGCTCGCCTCGCTCAGGCCCCGCCGCAGCGAGTAGCCGAGAAGAGCGTGCCCTCGCCGGCACGACCCCCAGGCGCCAGGCTCGAACAGCGCGGGACCCCGCGAACTCGCCTGGCGCCTGGGGCGCCGCGCCCACCGGAGCCCGGCCTTGCCAGCACCTCCCGCGCGGCCGCAGCAGCCGCACCCCCCCTCCCCTCGCGCGGCCCGCCCGACGGACGTCGGCGGGTCGCGCCGCTGTTTACAGGCCTGTTTCCATCGCCTGAACTCTTGGGATTGCCGCCGTGAGCCCCCAGCGTCCCGCAGGGAAGCATAAGTGTGCAGGTCACGGGCGCAGAACCGACGGGCGACACGATCACGCCGTCCGCCACCTGCGGTGCGCTGCGAACGATATGGGGCGTCTGCGCTGCTAGACTATCGTGCCAACGTGAATTGATACCGAAGGGGGACATTTATGACTCTCCGGCACACGGGGCCAGCGCGGCGACCCAGGACACGCCGCGCCCTCGCGATCACCCTTGCGGTCGCGGCGGCGCTCTTCTCGGCAGCGGCACGGCCGGCATGGGCGGACGACGCCGGGACGCAGGATGCGGGGACGGGCGCCTTCTACGCCGTCTACAGCGAGGTCACCGGAATGGTCCACGGGCAGTCGAGCCCCGGGACGGACGACGCGTCGCACATCACGTTCATGCAGGACCACCAGCTGTTCTTCGTCTACTCGCCGGGAGGCGTTCCTCGCTTTGAGGGGACCGACTCGTCCACCTGGGAGGACGCCCCGCAGAGCTGGAAGGTCCCGAGCTCCATCGCCTCGGCCGACGAGGTGCCGTGGAAGGAGGTCCTGGCGCCTGGCGGGGTCAGGTCCGTCAAGTTCGGGGTGTCCGTCCCTGGCGAGAGAATGGCACCGCTCAGCATGAGGGACTGGTTCGCGGGCGCGACCGACCTCACGGCGCTCTACGACGCGAACCGCCTTGACACGTCGCACGTCACCGACTTCTCCGAAACCTTCGCGGGCGTGGCGACGGGCACGATCCACGTGGAGAAGGGAGGAGAGCCGCAGGACGTACCTGCCAGGCTCGCGCTCGACCTGAGTGTCTGGGACACGTCCGCCGCCACCTCCATGGACCGCATGTTCGCCGGCGCGACCGGCCTGACGTCGGTCACGATGGGCGGAAGCTTCAGCTCCGCGAGCCTGACCTCGGCGAGCGAGATGTTCGCCGGATGCACGTCGCTTTCGGGCACCCTCGCGCTCCCGAGCGCCTTCACCCTCGACAAGGCCACGGCGCTGGACGGGCTCTTCTCGGGCTGCACGGGCCTGACGGGCGTCAGCTTCCCCGCGGGGTTCACCGCCGGAAGCGCGACGACCATCGGGGGGCTCTTCTCGGGGTGCTCGAGCCTCGAGCGCGTCGACCTGGCGAGCCTCGCGCCCGCATCGTGCACGAACGCGGATGATGTGTTCGCGGGCGTCGAGGGCCTTCGCGAGCTCAGGCTCGGGGCGAACTCGTCGCTCTCAGGCGCGGGCGAGACGCGCGTCGCGCTGCCGGAGGCGCCCGCGCGCTGGCGCTTTGCCAGCCGCATCGCGCCCGAGGGCGAGGCCGAGGGAACGACCCTGACCTACCCCGTCGGCAGCGTCCTGGGGGCGAGCGAACTGGTGGCGCTCTGGGACAGCGACGCCACGGCCGGCACCTGGGTCGCCCACGAGGCGACCGACGACGACATCGTCGTCGACCTCGACGTGTACGACGGCACGGGCGAGACCCTCGCGCTCACCGAGTGGGCCGGCACCAGCATGCACCAGCACGCGATCGACCTGAGCGACGGTCGCGGCTTCACGCACGCGCGCGGCGTCCACCAGACGGGCTGGACCGAGGACGGCGCCCCGACCGTCATCGAACCGGGCATGGCGCACGTCGAGCCGACCTACGCCCTGGGCGCGCACGTCGCGCCCCAGGAGAGCATGACGCTCTTCGCGACCTACGACGCGAACGACTTCACGGTCGCCGAGCCGCCGCCGGTCACCTTCGACGGGACCGACCACACCCCCACGCTCGCGCTCACCGCATGGGACGGCACCGCAGTCGCCGCCAGCGAGGTCGACGTCGCCTGGACCGACGCCGCTGGCAAGCCCGCGGGTGAGCTTGTGGCGCCCGGCACCTACACCGCGACCGTGACGCCGCACGCGGACGGCGACTTCGCCTACGCCCTGCCCAAGACCGTGCACCTCACCGTCCAGAAGATGGGCAACGAGTGGCTCGAGGGCCCCTCGATCGACAGCTGGAGCGAGGGCGAGAGGAGCGCGGCGCCCGTTGCCCGCGCCGCCCACGGGGCCACGCTCTTCTCGTATCGCAAGGCCGGCTCCGCCGACGCATGGTCTGCCGAGCAGCCGACGCGCGAGGGCTCCTACGTCATGCGCGCGACCGTCGAGGCGAGCGACACCTACGAGGGCCTCTCGGCCGAGGTGCCGTTCACGATCGCGCCCATGAACACGGTGCCGATGTATCGCCTGTACAACCCCTACTCCGGGGAGCACTTCTACACCGAGAGCGCCTACGAGCGTGACGCGCTCGCGGCCCTCGGCTGGATGTCCGAGGGCGTGGGGTGGTCGGCGCCCGTCACGGGCGAGCCGGTCTACCGCCTGTACAACCCCTGCGCCGGAGACCACCACTACACCGTAAGCGCTTTCGAGCGCGACTGCCTCGTGGCGGCCGGCTGGCAGAGCGAGGGCGTGGGCTGGCACAGCGCCGACGCCACCGGCACCCCCGTCCTTCGCGAGTACAACCCCTACGCCGCGACGGGCGCGCACAACTTCACCACCTCGGCGGCCGAGCACGGCGCGCTCGTCGGCCTTGGCTGGCATGACGAGGGCGTTGCCTGGTACGCGGCCTAGCACCTTCGAATCGAGTGGACTTGTCGGCCCCTTGCCACCTCCGCTGCAAGGGGCCGACCTTGGTCAAGGGGGACTGGCGACGCTAGCGTCCGGCGTTGTCGATCTCCGTGGTACAACCACCCCCGTCGTCGTCGCGAGCACGGAACTCGCCCTTCTCGACCAGGCGAAGGAAGGCGTCCACGACGTCGGGGGTGAGCTGGGTGCCGGATGCGCCGCGAATGATCGAGACGACGACCTCGAAGTTCATGCGACTGCGGTAGGGACGGTTGGAGTACATGGCGTCGAAGGCGTCGGCGACGGCGATGATCTGCGCGACGCGCGGGATCTCGGACCCCTTGAGGTGGCTGGGATAGCCCCTGCCGTCGGGGCGCTCGTGGTGAGACTGGGCGCCGGTGGCGAGCTCGGGCATGACGCTGATGTCCTTGAGGGCGTCGTAGCCCTTGGTCGTGTGCGACTTGATTTGCTCGAACTCCTCGTCGGTGAGCGCGCCGGGCTTGTTGAGCACCTCGCGCGGGATGGCGATCTTGCCGACGTCGTGCAGGAGCGCGATACGGTAGTACTTCTCGACCGTGTCGTCGTCGCAGCCGAGCTCGCGCGCGAGCATGGCGGTGTACTGGGCGACGCGGAAGGAGTGGCCGTTGGTGTAGCGGTCCTTCATGTCGATCAGGCGCGCGAAGGCGGTAGTGAGCTCGCTGACGAACACGGAGTCCTCCTGCTGCTTGAGCTTGATCGAGCGGTTCTGCTCGCGCACGAGGAAGAGGGAGATCAGGACCGCGAAGATCATCACGCCGATGCGAGAGCAGCTGGTCGAGCCAAAGCTCTGCGACGAGTGGTAGAGCAGCACGTCCACCACGCCGCCCACCGCGACCGCCGAAAGGCCGATGAGCAGGCAGCGGATGAGCTCCTCGCTGATCGCCTTCTCGCGGATCGCACGGACCAGCATGTAGGCGCAGACGACGAACGACAGCAGGATGATCACGTGGCTCACGCTGACGAGGTAAAAGTAGTCCGATATCCCGCGATGCGTCATGAAGACCTGGAAGCCGAAGTTGGCGAGGCAGACCACGAGGGAGGCCGTGGCGAGCCGAGAGTACCCCCTGCCCGTCGCGCTCGCAAAGAACGCAATCGCCGGGTAGGGCAAAAGCATCAGGCACACGTAGGAGATGACGCGCACGAAGGCGGGATGCCTCGTCAGGACCTGCAGGAGCAGCGTGTCGTTGAGCCCGACGATGCCAATGAGGATGAACAGCATTCCGAGCGAGAGGAAGTCGAGCTCGAAGCTGTTTGCGACCGGGCGCCAGAAGATGGCGACCGAGAGGAACACCAGGCCCACGATCACGATGAGCGTCGAGTAGCCGAAGGCGGGCAAGTTGCTTCTGAACAGAGTCGTCATGTACTGGCCGCCGTCCTCGATCGAGACGTCGTCGAGGGCCGCGGGCGTAGTGGGGAAGACGGGATCGACGCGCAGGCTCAGCGTGTGCGTCCCCTCGGGTATCGCGATGGTGTGCACGTACATGCCGTACGACGCACCGAGCCGCCTGACGAGTTCGGGACGGTAGCTGTAGATGAGCCGATCGTCGGCGTAGACGTCGAAGACGGTGTCGACGCTCTTGAAGCAGAGCGACCGGTCGGTCGAGACGAGCCTGGTGATGTCCTTCGCCAGGTCATGCGAGCCGGTCGGCAGGGCCGCAAGGTCGACGGTCGAGCCATCCGTCGCGGTCCAGCCAGAGCCGACAGGCTCGACCAGCCCCGCGTAGCGCGCCTCCGAGCCACGGTCGAGCCACATGGAGGCGACGGCGAACAGGAGGAGAAAGAAGAGGAAGAGCGCCTGCTCGCGCACCGAACGACGCGACCGACGGCGCCCTCGCCCGCCGGTTCGCCTGAGGCGCTGCCGTGCCTCGGATTGAGCCGTGGCCCTTGCCTTGTCGTCCATAGGACACCCGTCCGGCCGCGCGCGGCGACCCCCGGGCGAGGTGCCGACGACACCCCGCTCAACTGGCATTCAAGGCAGAGTCTATATGAGCGCGCACGTGGGGCCGCGGCCGCATGGGGCACCAATCGGCGGTCGTGGGCGAATCGGGCGCGGCAGGCGCGGCGGATGGCCGTCGCCGCGTTATGGCCCCGCTATGCCGGCGTCGGCTCGGCCTCGCGCGACTCGAGCCCATGGGCATAGTCATAGAGCCCCTGCACCTTTGCCGGCAGCCGGTCGGGCATCAGCGAGGCGATGCGCTCCTCTCCCCCGTCGGCGATCGCCGTGTCGTAGTACCAGCACTTGAACTCGAGCATCGCAAGCGTCCGGCGCAGGCGCGCCATCTCCTCGAGCACGGCCTCGCGCCGACGCTCGAAGAGCTCACGGCGCACGCCGTAGGTCGCCGGCCCCTCGGAGCACCACTGCATGAACTGCTTGATGTCGCGAATCTCGAGGCCCGACGCCTTCAGGCACTCGATCACGTGCAGCGCCTCCACCTCCGCCTCGCCAAAGCGGCGGATGCCGTTCTTGCGCTCCATCGAGGGGAACAGCCCCTCCTTGTCGTAGTAGCGCAGCGTCGAGACGGGGATGTCGAACATCTCGGATACCTGGCCGATGGTGTACATGATGATGCTCCTGTGAATCTCTTGACCTAAAGTTAGGTTTAGGTTCTATCGTCCGACGCATACCGTACCACAGACGACACGAATGCAGAGGAGAAGAGCATGAACCCTACCAAGAACCTCAACCTCACGAGCGAGTGGGACAAGGTGTTCCCGCGCGACGAGCGCGTCGACCACTGCAAGGTGACCTTCGCCAACCGCTACGGCATCACGCTGGCAGCCGACCTCTACAAGCCCCGTGGCGCGGCGGAGCCCCTGCCCGCCCTTGCCGTGAGCGGCCCGTTCGGCGCCGTGAAGGAGCAGTCCAGCGGCCTCTACGCGCAGGAGATGGCCGCGCGCGGGTTTCTGACCGTTGCCTTCGACCCGTCGTTCACCGGCGAGAGCGCGGGCGAGCCGCGCCGCGTGGCCTCCCCCGACATCAACACCGAGGACTTCTGCGCCGCCGTGGACTACCTCTCCTGCCGCGACGACGTCGCCGCCGAGCGCATCGGCATCATCGGCATCTGCGGCTGGGGCGGCATGGCGATCAACGCCGCGGCGCTCGACCCGCGCATCAAGGCGACCGCCGCGATGACCATGTACGACATGAGCCGCATCGCGCGCGAGGGCTACTTCGGCGCCGACGACACCCGCGAGGCCCGCGACCGCCAGCGCGCGGCCTGGGCCGCCCAGCGCACGGCCGACTTCGCAAGCGGCGAGCCCGTGCGCGCCGGCGGCGTCGTCGACCCCCTGCCCGACGACGCGCCCCAGTTCGTCCGCGACTACCACGACTACTACAAGACCGAGCGCGGCTACCACGAGCGCTCGGGCAACTCGACCGACGGCTGGAACGCGACGGGCACGATGTCCTTCCTGAACCAGCCGCTCCTGGCGATGGCGCCCGAGATCGCCAGCCCCGTCCTTCTCGTCCACGGCGAAAAGGCCCACTCGCGCTACTTTAGCGAAGGAGCCTTCGAGCAGCTCACGGGCGACAACAAGGAGCTCATGATCATACCGGGCGCCAACCACGTCGACCTCTACGACAACTTCGACGCCATCCCCTTCGACAGGCTCCAGGACTTCTTCGAGAAGGGACTGCGCTAGCCGAGAAGAGCCCACGCCACCGCTTACGCCCACATCGAAAAGGAAGCACCGCATGGCAGACAGGATCACCCAGACCGCGGGCCGCGACCAGCTTGGCGCCTTCGCCCCCGACTTCGCCCACTTCAACGACGACGTCCTCTTCGGCGAGAACTGGAACGCCGCCGGCATCGACACCAAAGAGCGTTGCATCGTCACCGTCGTCGCGCTCATGGCGCAGGGCATGACCGACTCGTCGCTCGCCTACCACCTGCAGAACGCGAAGGCCCACGGCGTCACCCGCGAGGAGATCGCCGCCATCGTCACGCACGCCGCCTTCTACGCCGGCTGGCCCAAGGCCTGGGCAACCTTCAACCTCGCCAAGGAGGTATGGGCCGACGACGACACGGCCGACGCCGACGGCGCCGACGCCGCGATGCGCGCCCACGCCGCCCAGATGGTCTTCCCCATCGGCGAGCCCAACGACGCCTTCGCGCAGTACTTCGTGGGCCAGAGCTACCTCGCGCCCGTCTCGACCGAGCAGGTCGGCGTCTACAACGTGACCTTCGAGCCGGGCTGCCGCAACAACTGGCACGTCCACAACGCGACCTCCGGCGGCGGCCAGATCCTGGTCTGCGTTGCCGGACGCGGCTACTACCAGGAGGAGGGCAAGCCGGCCGTCGAGCTCACGCCCGGCTCGGTCGTCAACATCCCCACCGGCGTCAAGCACTGGCACGGCGCCGCGCCCGACTCGTGGTTCTCCCACCTCGCCATCGAGGTCCCGGGCGAGAACACCGTGAACGTCTGGCTCGAACCGGTCGCCGACGCCGACTACGCCGCGCTGTCCTAGGCGAGGCGGTCGTCTCCGCTATCAAGGGCGAGCTCGGCGAGCTCTATCCCGGCCACGACATCTACGTGCAGGTGGACTCCGACATCGACCTGTAGTGCCTGCCCTCGCTCGTTCTATGGGAATGCTTCTATTTGCCGGTCTAAAGCCAAGAACAAATGCATGGAGGCGTTAGTCGCATGATACGGGACTTCGGGGGTCGCGCGAACGGTGCAAAAGCATGCCTCCGTGGAAAGATTCGAAGGGTGGCCATGCAATTCGGGCGCCCCGTGGCAAGGTTATAGCGACTGCATACCGCCCGCGCCGACAGGCGTTGCATAAAGAACCACGAACTCCCATATACAAGAGAGAAACTATGCACATACGCCTGGCAACCGCCTGGCATATGCGTGCACCAGATTGCCACGGAGCATTGTTTTTGCGCACCGGACGCCCCTCACGGACGCCCTCGGAGGGACACGCGCAATCAGGATGCATAGACATCGGCATCGCAGCACGTAACCGCGAAGAATATGCAATACCGCAATCATCGCGGAGCGCACGAGGGGCGGGGCTGCCTCCCGCCCGCATGCACGACCGCCTCGAGCGGGCGCAGCCTCCCGGGCGCGGGCTCCCCGTGGCGGGCCCTCGGCGCCGTGGCGAAGCGGTGCCGCGCCACCTGGCCCGCCACCGTCGACGGCGCCCTGCCCGGCTCGCGCGCGATCTCGCGGCACGAGGTGCCCCGGTCGAGCATCCTCTCGATGGAGTTGCGCTCGTGCCTCGCCAGCCTCGAGTACGGCCTCTCCGGCCCTCGGCAACAGATTGGGGGTTGCGGCGCCTGGCCCAGCACTCAGCCGGACATGTTTCGATGGGTGCGGGATGTGTTTCTCGATGAACTTGAAACTCTACGCGCGCCGACGCAGGGGCGCACGTCGTCCATTTGCCACTCGCAGCCGCAGGCGTCCTGCTAGCATCAAGCCTGACAGGTATCCCCTGCGGCCGCGCGCGTCACGGCTGCCGAAAGGAGGAGCGCGTGGCGCTCAAGGGCCCCCTCGGGTTCGGGATGATGCGCCTGCCCGTGAGGGGCGGCGACCCCACCGACTTCGACTACGAGCAGATCTGCCAGATGGTCGACGAGTTCATGGCGGCCGGCTTCACGTACTTCGACACGAGCCACATCTACCACGAGGGCAGAAGCGAGGAGGCCACCCGCAAGGCCGTCGTCGAGCGCCACGCGCGCGACAGCTTCACCGTGGCCACCAAGTACCCGACCTTCCACATGTCGGGCGAGGCCGAGATCGAACCCGTCTTCGCAAGCCAGCTCGAGAACCTCGGTGTCGACTACGTCGACTACTACCTCCTGCACAACGTGCACACCATCAACTACGACGGGATCGACGGGCGCGGCGGCACGGTCAGGCGCTACCGGCTCTTCGACCACGCGCGGCGCTGGCTCGAGCAGGGCAAGGTGCGCCACCTCGGCATCTCGTTCCACAGCTCGGCCGCGCTGCTCGACCGCATCCTCACCGAGCACCCCGAGATCGAGTTCGTCCAGATCGCCCTCAACTACATCGACGCCGACAGCGAGCTCATCCAGGGACGCGCCGTCTACGACACCGTCCGCCGCCACGGCCGGCGCGTCGTCATCATGCAGCCCGTCAAGGGCGGCGGCCTCTCGCAGGTCCCGCCCCAGGTCGCGGCCATGCTCCGCGCGCGCGACCCCCAGGCCACGCCCGCCGAGTGGGCGCTGCGCTACGCCGGCAGCTTCGACGGCGTCATGGCAACGCTCTCGGGCATGTCGACCATCGAGCAGGTCCGCGAGAACGTCCGCTCCACCCAGACGCTCGAGCCCCTCGAAGCAGACGACTTCGCCTTCCTGCACGACGTCGCCCGCGCCTACCGCGACGCCGGCGAGATCGGCGCCGACCTCTCGCGCTTCGCGGGGCTCACCTACCACGGCGCGCCGGTCACGACGATCCTCGAGGCCTACAACATCTGCCGCCTCATGCCCGACCCCACGTTCTGCGCCGACCACAACTACCTCAAGAACACCGTCGCCGAGAACGCCCACCTCGACCTCTTCGGCGACCTGCCCGCCGAGCGCGTGATCCTCGCGGATGGCACCGACGAGACCGATCTCGTCGCACGCGCCGAGCGTTGGCTCGCCGAGAATAGCTTCTAGCCTTACCCCGTGACCTCCCACCACTCGTACCAATACCGCCACATCTATACCGCCATTGGCGGTAATGTTTCGTCGGACAGACATGGCCCATCGCGAAGCCAGCAGGCGTGCGCCGCAGGCGCGCTACCTCTTGATCTTCTGCGTCGTCGTCTTCGGGAACTCGGTGTCGCGGTAACGCACCTCGGCGATGCGCTTGTACGGCGGAAGCCTGCGGTTGAGATCCTCGACGTCGGCGTCGACGGTGCGCCCCTCCTTGGAGTAGACCTCCGCCACGATGCGGTCGCCCTCGCCCGTCACGACGACCTCGCTCACGCCGTCGATGCGCGCGAGGCGCCCCTCGAGCTCCTCGGGCGAGACGTTCTTCCCGTTGGAGAGGATGATGAGGTTCTTCTTCCGCCCGGTCATGAAAACGTAGCCGTCGTCGCTCACGTATCCCAGGTCCCCGGTGTGGAACCACCCGTCCGCAAGGGCCTCGCGGGTCGCGGCGGCGTCGTCATAGTAGCCAAGCATGACGGCGTCGCCCCGCACGCAGATCTCCCCGCCGAGCGTGGCGACCTCGAGGCACGAGACCGGCCTGCCGACCGAGTGCGCCACGCTCTTCTCGGCCCTGTTCACCGACACGATCGGCGAGCACTCGGTGATCCCGTAGCCGTTGTAGATGTTGATGCCGATGTCGCCAAAGAAGTCGACATAGTCCTGGTCGAGGTACGCGCCGCCGCAGATGACGTCGGTCAGCCGGCCACCAAGCCCCTCGTGGATCTGCCCGAAGAGCCGCCGGCGCACGTCGATGCCGAGCCTCCTCAGGACCCTGCTGAGGCGCAGGGCCCGCCTCAGCCTGCCCTCGCGCCCGTCGGCCTTGGCCTGTTGCCATATGCGCTTGTGGAGCGTCTCCAGGTAGAGGGGGACGACGCAGAGGCTGGCGGGCCGGTGTCGCACGAGGTCCGCGGCAAAGTGGCGCAGACCCCGCGAGATGTAGATGGCGTGGCCGCAGACGTACGCGCCGATGACGCCGACGGCGAGGCTGAAGGTGTGGTGCAGCGGCAGCGTCAGGACCGAGTCGCCCTCCAGCCACAGGTCGAAGATGGAGTAGTAGCTGTCGTGGCTGATGTTCCTCTCGGAGAGCATGACGCCCTTGGGGCTGCCGGTCGTGCCCGACGTGAAGAAGATCGCGCACACGTCGTCGGGATCCCGCCGATGCGCGAACTCGACCTCGCCGCGGCCGGCAAGCATCTCGGCGACGTCCGCCATCGACAGCGTCTCGAGCGCGCGACCCTCGCCAAGCGCCTCGGCCACGTCGGCGTAGGTACGCGAGTGGACGAGAAGAGCGCAGCCACAGCGCTCGACGAGCTCGTCCAGGTCCGTGACGGGCAGGTCCTTGTCAAGCGGGACGACGACGTTATCCGAGATGATCGTCGCGAAGAAGCCGACGATCCACTCGTAGCTGTTCTCGCCGATAAGAGCGATCTTCTCGTGCTGGTACCTGTCATGCAGATGCGAGGCGAGCGCCAGGACGTCGCCCAAGAACTGGCTGCAGCTCTTCTCGGTACGATCGTCGCCGACGCCATAGACGAAGGCGATGCCCTCGGGGTCACCCTTGACCCGCACCTCGAGCATCGACCTCAGATCGACCGAGTCGATCTGCCGGTAGAGCCTCTGCCATTGCTCGGTCGTCAGCACGCCCAGACCTCACGCATCCTTACGCAGCAGCAATGCGCCCGGGGCGCATCGCCGCTCGGTCAGCCGACCTTCTTCTCCAGATACTCGACGACGTCCTTCACGGTGACGAGGCCCACCACGTCGCGATCCTCGACCGAGATGGAGAACTTCTCCTCGAACTCGCTCACGATGACCGCGAGGTCGAACGACGTCAGGCCCAGGTCGCCCATAAGCGACGAGTCCTCGCGCACCTCGCTCTCCGTGTACTTCTCGAGTATGCCCTTCACGCTCTCAAACATGACTCTCCCCTCGACGGAGGTCGCGCAGGCAGGCCGTCGTTCGCGATGCCCCGCTCCACGACGGACTCGACGTCGCGCAAGAGGCCCATGGCCTCGCCATCGCTCACCTTGCAGTTATGGTCAAGGTACATCGTGAGCGCGCCCTCGCTCGAGTGCTCCACGATGGACAGCTCGACGAAGTCCGCGAACGCCCCCGGGAAGTACTCCCGGATCTCGGCCCTGGGGTCGGCATCGAGGACCTCCCTGCGATAGCTCACGAACAGGTCGAAGTAGTTCCCGTACACCTCGGTCGGGTTGGCGTAGCCCCTGGCGTGCCTGATCGCGGAGAACGCCCGCTCCCTCGTGTCGAGCACGAGCCGCCCGAAGCTGACGTCCGCCGGCACCTCCATGAGCATCGGCAGCGTGCTCACGAAGAGCCCGACCGTGTTCTTCTCCGCCACGCCCGTCCGGTTGATCGAGAGCGACCCCAGGTGGAAGCGGTCGCCGCCAAGCCTCTCGCCCACGCAGACCCCGATGGCGGCCAGGAAGACGTTCATCCCCGACACGCGCCGCTCCTCGCAATACGCGTGGACCCTCTCGGACAGCCCCGCATCGAGGTCGAGGCTGTTCCTCTTTCCCTCGAACGAGAAGAGCTTGCCGGGGAAGCAGATGCTCGGCTCTGGGTGCCTGAGCCATTCGCCCCTGAAGAACTCCCTGTCGGCCCGCGCGCGCTCGCTCTGCTTGTACGCCTTGTCGCCCTCGAGGAAGTCCTGGTACCCGTATGCCCTGAACGACTCGCCCCTCAGCGCATGCAGGAACTGGTTGCCCACGAGGACCATCGACCAGCCGTCGGAGATGATGTGGCTCATCTTGATAACGGCACCTGATGCCTCGGGAAGCTGCACGAGCGTGAGCTCGAAGCACGTTTGCTTCCTGCCCTCGAGTCCAAGCTCCCTCCTGCGACTGGCAACCTTCCTCTGCTGCCGCCAGACGTTGAACGCCAGCCTGGGCCCGGGCCTTCCGACGCCCTCGAACGACTGGCCCGCACCCTCGCGCACGACGCGGTAGTCGAGGGGCACCGTGGCGTAGAGCGCGGCCCACGCCTCCATGTCCTCGGCACTCTCGAAGCGCATGACCTCGAAGACCCGCTCCTCATATGGCTCGAAGTCCTGGTAGGTCTTGCCGTCCTTCTCGATGAAGTACGAGCGCAGCACGTCGTTCGCCTCAAGCACCTTATTCGCCGCCGCCTGGAGCCTCTCGTCGTCCACCCTCTCGGGGATGAGGACGCTCCCGCACAGCGTGATCTCCTGCGCAAGCCCAGCCTTCTGCAGGGCATGCATGAACAGCTGGCTGTCGCTTAGCTCAAACATGTCGGTCCTCACGGCTTGGCTTCGGACGGGCGTGAATTGCTTGATGCGGGCACCGTCTCCCTAATGTAACCCACGATAAGGGACGTACGAGGTCCGAGCGGCCACGTCTCGCCTGACTGGCTGAGCCTCGCTGAGCAGCGGCGACTGACGTCGACGCCCTCGTGTCCTGCCAATCTGGACTCCTGAGGTCGCAGCGAGCCAAGACGCAGAAAGAAAGGGAAAGCTCACCTCGCCTGGTCGTAGTCGAGCGCACCCACGACCACCAACGGCCTGGGACGTACGAAACCCGGCAGGATGACCAGGGAACGACCACGCGCCACGAAATGGCGAAGCGAGAGTCCGAGTGCTCGCCACAATAGGAGACAACATGGACATCGAGAAACTGGATCCGGCGGTAAAGGCGAAGCTCAAGGGCTGCGAGACACCCGAGGAAATACGCACCCTCGCCCAGGAGGAGGGTTACGAGCTCTCCGACTCTGAGCTCGAGGGCATTTCAGGCGGATGGGGCAATAGCAATGGGCGTCCCTACGATCCGTGCGACAGTCACAATTGGGGCGTGTAACGCATGTTATCGGGGTAGTTTTAGAAAAATGAGAGAATATGCCCCTTAAACAGACTCTATTTGTGCCGATCGTTATTCCCACTCTACGACGACATCCGCAGGGCCTTGGAGGACAAGTAACGCGGAAGGCCGCTTGTCAGCTTTGACGAGCGGCCTCCCTTCATGCCATGCGGTTCGTCACGCTCCTGCGCAGTACGCCTCAATCGCGGCGGCGGCGAACTCGGCGGCACCGGGACCTGCGGCCTCATTGATGTTGCGCGTGAAGTCGCCACCGCTGCCGTATGCGCGGCCCAGGCCCGCCAGAATCTCGTTCGTGCAGTTGTAGGCGTTCTCGGTGATGAACGCCTGGATGGCGGCGACCTGCGCCCAGGCCTCCTCGCAGGCGGGATCGGCACCCTCGGCCGCCAGCTTCCCGAACGGCACGAACAACCTCATCAGACGCTCTCCCATGACCGCCTCGTCCTCCTTTGTCTTGCCGGCCCATTTCTGCTCGTACTCTGCCCACTGCGGCGTCTTGCCCCACGCCTCCCGCGCGGCTGCCATGTACTCATCCAACTTGCTCGTGTCGAACGGCTTGAAGCTCAATGCCCTCGCCCCCATTGTCTTCATGGTCTTCGCCATGTCTATCAGGTTGTCTATGTGCTCGCGGCGCAGCTCGAGCAGCTCGATCTGCTGCTCGAGCGCGCGGCCCTGGTCGTAGTCCAGGCTGTCCAAGATGGCCCGGATGTCCGCCAGCGGGAACTCCAGCTCGCGGAACAGCATGATCTGCTGCAGGCGTGCAAGGTCCTCGTCGCTGTAGAGCCTGTATCCCGCCTCGCTTCGGGCGCTTGGTTGCAGCAGCCCGATCTGGTCGTAATGGTGCAGTGTGCGAACGCTCACGTGCGCCAGCTCGCTCACCTCGTGCACGGTTTTCATCGTGGCCTCCTTCCTTCCGTACGAAGGCTACTCTAAGCTATGACGTAACGTGAGGGTCAAGTGGCTTTTCCAAATTGCCCGCAACAGCTAAAAGGCCGCCTATCAACTCGATAGACGGCCTCCTTCGTATTGCTTGGGCTCGAGACTACAGCAGCGGCTCGAACTCGCGTTAGATCGGGTCTCCGTCGCCCACGAATTGAAGCTTGGCTAATTCGCACCGCGGGGGAGCTCCGGCGCCGACGCTCGCGGAATTCGCCCGCGGCGGGCGTCGGCCCCATGGCTCACGAACGGTCGCGCCTACGGCTCCTCCCCCGCCGAGCCCTCGGCGTGCTCTGTCGGCGCATGGAAGAATTCATGGAAGAATTATCCCGAAAGGAACGTTTTCCAGTGATGCAAAGTGGTGCGCCGAAATAATCGACGCACCACTTTGATGTGCCGCATGGTCTTAAGCCCCCACATGACGACGTGCCACCTGCTCGATGAAGTCCGCAGCGCCAGCTGGGCCTACGCATGAGCGCAAGTCGTCGCGCATTCGCGTAGAGCCCTCAATGAGCCGCTCGTCCTCCAAGGCGGCGAGCACTGCATGGCGTAGCGCAGCGCCATTCCGTGCCGCCTCTTCCTCGAGCATCGTGCCTGCACCAACCTCCGCGACACGTCTCGCCACGGCACGTTGCTCGCCAGTCAGCGGGAAGAGCAGCTCGGGCACGCCCATCCACATGCCCTCCGAAGCGCTATTCATGCCGCAGTGGGTAACGAACAGGCTCGCTCGCGAGAGCACCTCCATCTGGTCAACGTATTGCTCCACGCGCACGTTGCCAGGCAGCTCTCCCAGCCGCGCCGGGTCAAACGCCTTCCCGCATGAGATAAGAAGGTCCACGTCGGTGTCGCGCAGCGCTTCGATGAGCGTGCGATAGAAACCCGGGTGGTCGTTGATCACCGTGCCGAGCGAGGCGTACACGAACGGTCGGCCGGCCTTCTCCTTGGGGGCCACGTCGCGCACCGAGGGACCCACGAACCGGTAGTGCCCCTCGTCGAACGTCTCGGAGCACGGCTGGAACGTCCGTGAGGTGTAGACGATGGTGTCGTCGTCAGGCTTGTTTCTCACGATGTCGAGAGCGCTTTTCACGTGGTAGCCCAGAGGACGTAGTCTGCGGATTTCGCGGTTGAGGCGCGGCAGGCCCAGGATCAGGTCGGCCAGCTCGGTGGCGCTGTGGCTCATGTACTTGGAAGAGTGCTCGTTGAACGCGAACGTGGTTGTGGAGCATACCCAGGGCAGGCCATGCTTGGCCGCGGCCAGCTTGCCCCAGAAGCACGCCGAGTCGGTCACCACCACGTCGGGGCGCCAGGACGCGACATCTTCGGACACGACCGGGTCGAGGTTCGCGACCGTGCGAAACGACTGCACGCTCATCTCGGTGGTGGACACACTGCGGAGCCGCTTCTCGGCTTTCTTGTCAATAGGCGGCAAGAAGGAGTCGCAGGCGACGAACTGGGCTCCTGCGTCCTCGATTCTCTCGCGAAACTCCTCGAACGAGTAATAGCGAACCTCATGGCCACGCCTTGTGAGCTCGCGCACGACCTCGATGGTGGGGTTGGTGTGGCCGTATGCCGGGATGCAGAACCAGAGCGCCCTCATCGCGCACCTCCGTCGAACACCGCGCTGATCCACTCGCCGAACTTTTCCTTGGGTGGGATGGCGAGGCCGCGCTCGGCATCGCCTAGGATAACGAGCGTATCACCCGGCTTGATGCCGAACATGTCGCGCGCCTCTTTGGGAATGACGATCTGCCCCTTGGCACCAACCGTCGCCGTCCAAGCTCCCCTGCCCTCAGGCATCTCCATGGTATCCTCCTCCACGGTATAACTAGTTATACTAATCATACTATCGAGTAATTCGACAGACAAGGGAAGCGTGTTTGGCGCCAAGTGCCGCTGTACCACAAGAACAGCCACGTCGTCCTGACGGGGAGGACGCACATAACCCACGAGTGCACGAGTCGCCCTTGGGCAATCCTGGGGCGCTACCTATTCCGCTACAAATAATCTGGAAAGAAGCGTTTTCTAGTGTAGAAAAGTGGTGCGCCGATTTCTCAAACGCACCACTTCTGACCTGCGGTTTTGTTGTGTTTCGGGGTGGAGTATGAAATACCGTTTTGTCCCGAATTTTACTCCCACTCGATGGTCGCAGGAGGCTTGGGCGTGACGTCGTAGACGACGCGGTTGATGCCCTCGACCTCGTCGACAATGCGGCTCGAGATCCTGCCGAGCACCTCATAGGGCAGCTTCGCCCAGTCGGCGGTCATGGCGTCGGAGGACTCGACGGCACGGACGATCACCGGACGCTGGTAGGTACGCTCGTCTCCCATGACGCCAACGGACTTGATGTCGGGAAGGACGGCGAAGTACTGCCAGCAGCTGTGCTCGGAGTTGCGATCGCCGGTCTTCTCGAAGAGGTCCTGGTTGTAGGCGTCGAGCTCCTCGCGCACGATGGCATCGGCGTTCTTCAGAATCTCGAGCTTCTCGGGCGTGACGTCGCCGATGATGCGGATGGCCAGACCGGGACCCGGGAACGGCTGGCGCCAGACCATCTTGGCGGGCAGGCCGAGCGCGATGCCGAGCTCGCGGACCTCGTCCTTGAAGAAGTGGTCGAGCGGCTCGATGAGGTCGAAGTGGACGCCGTCGGGGAACGGGATCAGGTTGTGGTGGCTCTTGATGGTCGAGGCCTTGCCGCCGGTCTTGCGCGCGCCGGACTCGATGATGTCGGGGTAGATGGTGCCCTGGGCGAGCATCTCGACGCCGCCGATCTTCTGGGCCTCGTCGAAGAAGACCTTCCAGAACTCGCTGCCGATCAGGCGGCGCTTCTGCTCGGGGTCGGTGACGCCCGAGAGGAGCTTGGCGTATCGCTCCTCGGCGTGGACGTGGACCAGGGGCACGTTGAACTGGTCGCGGAAGACCTCCTCGACCATCTCGGGCTCGCCCTTGCGCAGCATCCCGTGGTTCACGAAGACGCAGGTCAGCTGGTCACCGATGGCGCGGTGCACGAGGGCGGCCACGACCGAGGAGTCGACGCCGCCGGAGAGCGCGAGGATGACCTTGCGCGAGCCGACCTCGGCGCGGATCTCTGCGACCTTCTCGTCGATGATGCCCTCCATGGTCCAGGTCTTGTCCAGGCCGCAGACGTTGAAGAGGAAGTTGCTCAGCATCTCGTTGCCGTGGACGGAGTGGCGCACCTCGGGATGGAACTGCGTCGCGTAGAGGTTGCGGCTCGCGTCCTCCATGGAGGCGACGGGGCAGGTCTCGGTGACCGAGGTGATCGAGAAGCCCTCGGGTACCTCGCTGACGGCGTCGCGGTGGCTCATCCAGACGGTCTGCGCGTCGGGCGTGCCGTCGAGCAGGCGGCTCTCGCCCTTGCGCGTGAGCTGCGCGGGACCATACTCGCCCTTCTCGGTGTGGCCGACCTTGCCGCCCAGCTTGACCGCCATGATCTGCTGGCCGTAGCAGAAGCCGAGGACCGGCAGGCCGAGGGAGAAGATCTTCTCGTCCATGTCGGGGGCGTCGTCGGCGTAGACGGACGCGGGGCCGCCGGAGAGGATGATCGCGGAGGGGCCCATGGCGGCGAGCTCGTCGGCCGGGATGTCGCAGGGGACGATCTCGGAGTAGACGTTGAGGTCACGCACGCGACGCGCGATGAGCTGACCGTACTGCGCGCCGAAGTCGAGCACGGCGACGAACTGCTGGGGCCTGGAATTCTGCATCTGTTCCTCCGCGGGTGTTTCGAGCCAAAGTTTGGAAAATTCTACCTGCTCACGACCGCGCGTGCCGCCTCGTGCGCAAGCGTCGCCAAATAAGTACAAAGCACGTGCGATAAACGTGGGCGGACGTGCGCACGAGACGGGTCCGAACGTGCCGCTTGGGGGAGCATTCGCACTGGTCGCACAAGCAAATCGAGGCAGTTTATGGACTTCATGCGGCGCGGGCGCGAACAAACTACAATGTATGGGTTGTAAACGCCATTTGCACGTGTCACAACCTGCGTGACTCAGAGGCACGGCGCGTCGCACCCCAGCGCCCGTGCACGACGATTTTTCTACGGTGAGGCGCCCTGGCGCCCGAACCGCTGGGAGGTATCTTGGGTTCCCACAGCAAGCACGCGGCGATGTCGAAGGCCGAGCAGAGGGCTCGCTCGGCTGCCGCCTACTCTTCCAACAGCCGCTTTGCACAGGAGGACGAGGCGTCTCGCTACTCGAGGTCGGGTGGCCTCTCCCACTACGTCTCCAAGCGCAAGAAGGCGCGCAGGAAGTCCAGGGTCATCCGCACGGTACTGATCGCTCTTCTCGCCCTCGTGGTCGGGGGCGGCGTCGCGGCCGCGGCCTACATCGCAAACATCAACAGCAAGATCACCAAGAACGTCGACAGCAACCTGCGCAGCGTGCTGACCGAGACCAAGGTTACCGAGCCGTTCTACATGCTGCTGCTGGGCATCGACCGCGACGAGGACCGCGCGGCCGAGGCCGGCAGCACCGACTACTCGGGCTTCCGCACCGACACGATCATCCTGGCGCGCGTCGACCCCACCAAGAAGAAGGTCACGCTCGTCTCGATCCCGCGTGACGTCATGGTCAGCATGGGCTCGAACGGCGAGCAGAAGATCAACGGCGCGTACTCGCTGGGCGGCGCGGCCTACGCCACGCAGGTCGTAGAGGAGTTTGCCGGCGTCAAGATCAGCCACTACGCCGAGATCGACATGGACGGCTTCGCCGCGATCGTGGATGCCATCGGCGGCGTCGACGTCGACCTGCCGGTGCCTGTCGTCGACCCCGACTACACGGGCCTCGACCTGCCCGCGGGCAAGCAGCACCTCGACGGCACGACGGCCGGCCTGCTTGGCCGCTGCCGCCACGGCTACGACGAGTACGGCGGAGGCGACTTCTACCGCGAGGCGAACCAGCGCATGCTGATCGGCTCGGTCGTCGACAAGGTCATGGGCTCCAACGCCGTGACCATCGCCAGCACCATCTCCACCCTGGCCGGCTACGTCACCACCGACCTCGACGTGGGAACCATCGTCTCGCTCGCGAGCCAGTTCGCCGGCATCGACGTCAACAACGACATCTACTCGGGCCAGTGCCCCACGATCTCGCAGTACGTCAACAACACCTGGTACGAGATCTGCGATACCACCGCCTGGCAGTCCATCATGCAGCGCGTGAACGCGGGCGAGCCGCCCTACGCCGACGGCGCACAGGACTTCACCGCAGGCGTCGCGGGCTCGGTGGGCCAGTCCACCAAGGGCGCCGACGGCACCATCACGCCCGTCTACTCGGGCAACGTGTCGGTGCTCAACGGCACGGGCGAGTCAGGCGTCGCATCCAACGTCGCGAACAAGCTCAACGGCTCCGGCTTCACCGCGGCCGCCGACAACGCGCCCGCCTCGACCCCGACGACGGTCATCGTCTACAACGGCGACGGTGCGGCGAAGGCCGCGGGCGTGGCCGAGAAGCTCGGCCTCAACGTGACCCCGGCCGCAAACGACGGCAGCTACAACTCCGTGGTCGACGTCGTGGTCGTCCTCGGCTCGGACTACAAGGCGAGCTAACGAGAAGAGACAGAGCGAACGCAGGAGCGCCCTCTCCGATCGGAGGGGGCGCTCTTCTCGTCAGCAGTATGTTCGCGGCGGTCTAGGATGACGTGCGCGCTCGGCCGAAGCGGCGATCTGGACCTTATAGGGCATACTTTTCCCTCAGTTGCGCGACCGCCTCAAATGCATCCCTGCATTCGCCGCGTTCAACGGCGTCAATCCCCTCCTGGACGAGGGCAACCGTGCGACCCACTCTCGCCTGCTTTTCCATGGCCTCATAGACTTCGGTGCTCATGATGACCATGTCGGCGCATCCGTTCTTTGTTACATGAACGGGCTCGCCGGACTCATGGCATAGCCTTGAGATCCTGGACGCATCCTTCAGCTCCTTTACCGGGACCATCTGCATGGCAGCTCCTTTCGATTTCATTGTCGCCACCGTACCATGATTCGGTGCTAATTATCCCATAATCCTGTCCGACCCTGTTCAGTTGTTCCGCCCGAAGGCTTTGCAAAACGCAGGAGCGCCCTCTCCGATTGGAGGGGGCGCTCTTCTCGTCAGCGGTATGTTCGCGGCGGTCTAGACGTTGAAGCGGAAGACCATGACGTCGCCGTCCTGGACGACGTAGTCCTTGCCCTCCATGCGCAGGCGGCCGGCCTCGCGCGCGCCCTGCTCTCCCCCGAGCGTGACGTAGTCGTCGTAGGAGATGGTCTCGGCCTTGATGAAGCCGCGCTCGAAGTCGGAGTGGATGACGCCGGCGGCCTCGGGCGCCTTGGCGCCGATGCGCACCGTCCACGCACGGACCTCCTTGGGACCGGCGGTGAAGAAGGACTGCAGCCCGAGCAGGTGATAGGCGGCCTGCGCGAGCGTCTCGAGGCCCGAGCGCTCGAGGCCGAGCGACTCGAGGTACTCGGCCGCCTCGTCGGCGTCGAGCTCGGAGAGCTCTGCCTCGACCTTGGCGCAGATGGCGATGGTCTTCTCGCCGTCGATCTCGTGCTCGTCGTGGAGCTGGTCCTCGTCGCAGTTGGCGACGTAGAGCATCGGCTTCATCGTGAGCAGAAAGAGGTCGTGGGCGGCGGCACGCTCGTCGTCGGTCATCTCGAGCGTCGCGGCGCGGTTGCCCTCGTTGAGGTGGGCCTGCAGGCGACGCGCGATGTCAAGGCGCGGCTGCATGCTCTTGTCGCGCTTGGCCTCCTTCTCGAGCTTGGGGATGGAGCGCTCGAGGGAGCCGAGGTCGGCGAGGATGAGCTCGGTCTGGATCGTGTCGGCGTCGGCAGCCGGGTCGACGCGACCGTCGACGTGCACGACGTCGGGGTCCTGGAAGAAGCGCACGACCTCGCAGATCGCGTCGCAGTTGCGGATGTTCGCCAGGAACTGGTTGCCCAGGCCCTCGCCCTCGTTGGCACCCTTCACCAGGCCTGCGATGTCGACGAACTCGACGGCTGCGGGCACGACCTTGGCGGGATTGACCATCTCGGCGAGCTTGTTGATGCGCTCGTCAGGCACGTCGACGATGCCCACGTTGGGGTCGATGGTCGCGAAGGGGTAGTTCGCGGCGAGGCCGCCCTTCTTGGTAAGGGCCGTAAACAGCGTGGACTTGCCGACGTTGGGCAGTCCTACGATTCCGATCGAAAGCGACACGTCCTCATCTCCTGATCTCGGTTGGTCGTCTGTTCCTATTCGTCAGCGAGGCGCTCGATCGCATCGAGGCCCCTCTTGAGTTGCTTCTTCGCCTCGGCCTTGCCCTCGCGCAGCTTCGCGCGCTGCTTCTCCGCGGCGCGCTTCTTGCGCTCGGCCTCCTCGTCCACGATCACGAGCTCGGCAGGGTCGCACGGGCGCATCTCGAGCGCGTTCTCGGGGCAGGCGACGGCGCACGCGCCGCAGTTGACGCAGTAGGCCGCCTCGACCGAGAAGCGCCCGCCGCGGTCGAGGTCGCAGGCATGCTGCGGGCAGGCGTCGAGGCACTTGCCGCACATGGTGCAACGCGAGGTGTCACAGGTGGGCACCTCGAGCTTGAAGTTCTGGGCGAGCTCGGGGCGCTGCTGGAGCGTCGCGAGCAGGGCCTTGCGGTCCTGCGTGAGGATGCGTCGGCGGTTGGCCGTGGTCTTCTCGCCCGCGGTCTGCTCGAGCGCGCGCTGCATGTCGAAGACGCGCTCGGAGTGCTCCTGGAGCTTCTTCGCGATGGCCGCAGCTCCGCCGAGGGCGGGGTTCGATGCGGCGACCAGCGTCTGGCCCGCACGCGCGACGCTGCCCATGAACTGGCTGCGCTTGAACGCGCGCGAGAGCTCGTGGTCAAGCTCGGACTCCTCGACCTCGAGGCCCGCACCTCGCTCAGCCCACTCCTCGGCCTGGGCGATCTGCTCGGAGAGGAACTCCTCGCCCGTGGTGGTGCGGCACTTGTCGCAGATGCCCAACGGCAGGTAGACGCTCACGTTGCCGAAGTCAGCCAGGAGCGAGAACCAGAGCTCGCGCGAGATGGCGCCCACACAGGGAAGCACGACCTCGTTCTCCTTAGGCATACGGTGGAGCCTGCCCATGGCGCGGGTGCAGGTGACGTAGCACTGCTCGTAGGCATTCGCGATGCGGCCGATCTGGTCGTAGAGGCTGTTGGCCATGATCTTCTGGACCAGGAACACCTCGGTCGGGCAGACGGCCGTGCACAGACCGCACTTGCGGCAGTCGTCGGAGACCTTGACCGAGGCGCCCTCGATCGTGATGGCGTCGACGGGACAGACGTCGAGGCACTTGCTGCACACGTCATGATTCTCGGACGAGACGCGCGCGCAGAAGATGGAGTTCGAACGAGGGCGGCTCTTGTAGTCGGCGGGGTTGAAAACCTTGACCTCGTTGGGGTCCTGGGCAAGAGTGCCGGCGATGTTGCCAAGCGGGTTGGAGACCGCCTGCCAGTCTCGCTGGATGTCGATGATGTCGTCGATCATGTCACGCTTCTTGGCCACGGTTCCCCCTTGCCTCGTTGCAGCCAACGTCCATTGTAGATGAAGGGGACCCGGGCGCTCGTAAAAACGCCCGGGTCCCGAAAAGGACGGATTACGTCAATCCGCTATGGTCGCACGTGGTGCAGGCCTTAGTACATGCCGCCCTGGCCGCCCTGTGCAGCAGCAGCGGAGATGGCCTCCTCGATGCTGGTGTTCTTGGGCTCGTCGGAGACGGTGGCCTCGGTGATGAGGATCAGTGACGCGACGGAGGCGGCGTTCTGGAGCGTGGTGCGGGTGACCTTGACGGGGTCGAGGACGCCCATGCCGATCATGTCGCCCCACTCGCCGTTGGCGGAGTTGAGACCCTCGCCCTCGGGGAGGCTCTTGATCTTCTCGACCACGACGGAGCCCTCGAAGCCGGCGTTCTGGGCGATGGTCCTCACGGGAGCGGCGAGGGCCTTGCGGATGATCTCCACGCCGATCTTCTCGTCGGCGTCAGCGCACTCGACGGAGTCGAGGGCCTTGGAGGCCTCCAGGAAGGCGACGCCGCCACCGGCGACGATGCCCTCCTCGACGGCGGCGCGGGTGGCCTGCAGCGCGTCCTCGATGCGGTGCTTGACCTCCTTGAGCTCGACCTCGGTGGCAGCGCCGACCTTGATGACGGCAACGCCGCCAGCGAGCTTCGCCTTGCGCTCCTGAAGCTTCTCGCGGTCGAAGTCCGAGTCGGTGACCTCGATCTCGTTGTTGATCTGGTTGATGCGGTCCTCGATGGCCTCCTTGGAGCCGGCGCCGTCGACGATCGTGGTGTTGTCCTTGGTGATCTTGACCGACTTGGCACGGCCGAGCATCTCGGCGGTGATGTCGGTGAGCTCGATGCCGAGCTCCTTCATCGCGGGCTGGCCGCCGGTGAGGACGGCGATGTCCTCGAGCATGCGCTTGCGGCGGTCGCCGTAGCCGGGGGCCTTGACCGCGGCGATGTTGAGGGTGCCGCGGAGCTTGTTGAGGATCAGGGTCGCGAGGGCCTCGCCGTCAACGTCCTCGGCGATGAGGAGCAGCGGGGAGCCGCTCTTCTGGATGGCCTCGAGGACGGGGAGGATGTCCTGGATGTTCGAGATCTTCTGATCGGTCATCAGAATGTAGGGGTTCTGGAGCTCGGCCGTCATGTTCTCGTTGTTGGTGGCGAAGTACGGGGAGATGTAGCCCTTGTCGAACTGCATGCCCTCGACGGTCTCGATATCGATGCCGAAGGTCTGGGAGTCCTCGACGGTAATGACGCCGTCCTTGCCGACGACCTCCATGGCCTCGGAGATCTTCTGGCCGATGGCCTGCTCGCCGGCGGAGATGGTGCCGACGGAGGCAATCTGCTCGGAGGTGGAGACCTCGCGGGAGGCGGCCTTCATCTGCTCGACGGCGGCGTTGACGGCCTTGTCGACGCCACGACGAATGGCGATGGGGTTGGCGCCAGCGGCGACGTTGCGGAGGCCCTCGTTGACGATGACCTGGGCGAGCAGGGTCGCGGTGGTGGTGCCGTCACCGACGGTGTCGTTGGTCTTGGTGGCGACCTCCTTCACGAGCTGGGCACCCATGTTCTCGACGGGGTCCTTGAGCTCGATCTCCTTGGCGACGGAGACGCCGTCGTTGGTGATCGTGGGGGCGCCGAACGAGCGCTCGAGGGCGACGTAGCGGCCCTTGGGGCCCATGGTGGTGGTGACGGCGTCGGCCAGCGTGTTCACGCCCTTGGCGAGCTTGGCGCGGGCGTCGGTGCCGAAAGCAATATCCTTAGCCATTGTTCTGATCCTCCAATTGGTTGGTTCTCACGCGGCGCTCGGCGCCGCGAAGCGAGTCGAAGCTAGTCGGTGATGATGGCGTAGATGTCATCGGCGCGGAGGAGCAGGAAGTCCTCGCCGTCGACCTTGACCTCGTTGCCGCCGAACTTGCCGTAGTAGACCTGGTCGCCCACCTTGACGTCGATGGCGATGCGCTCGCCCTTGTCGTTCATCTTGCCGGCGCCCACGGCGACGACCTCGCCGCGCTGCGGCTTCTCCTGCGCGCCAGAGGAGATGTAGAGGCCGGAAGCGGTCTTCTCCTCCTTGGGAGCAGGCTTGACGAGGACGCGGTCGCCCAAAGGCTTGAGAGTCATAGTGAACCTCCTAGTAGCATGCAACAGCGTGCACGACGTGTGCGAGGCGGCGGGCCGCCCCGTTGTTCCAACGTTGTGAATGATACCCAGAACCTCAGGCTTATACAACGCAATTGAAAAAATCTTACAACGGACGCTTAGATTTTCTGAGGCATCGAAATGAAGTGCTAGTAGAGGGCGCACGCAGGCGAGAAGAGCCTGGCACTCCCCTGCAGCACGCACGGGCACGGCGCGCGCCTACCGCCCCAAGAGCATGCAACCCCAATGGGCAGGCGCGCCCATTGGGGTCCACAGTCACATGCGGGGCTCCGGCCCGAGGCGAAAGCCGCCTACCTGAGCCCCTCGAGCTCACGCAGCCACGTCGTGGCGCACGCGTCGGAGGGCATGCGCAGGTCGCCGCGGGGCGACACCGCGACCGAGCCCACCTTGGGGCCGTCTGGCAGGCAGCTGCGCTTGAACTGCTGCGAGAAGAAGCGACGGTAGAAGACGCGGATCCACTTGAGGATCGTCTCGTCGTCGTAGGTGTCGCCGAGGGCGTAGCGCGCGAGGCGCAGCACCTTGCGCGGCGCGAAGCCGCGGCGCAGCACCTGGTACAGCACGAAGTCGTGCAACTCGTAGGGGCCGACCAGGTCCTCGGTCCTCTGTGCGATCGTTCCGTCGTCCTCGGCGGGCAGAAGCTCGGGCGAGACCGGCGTCTCGAGCACGTCCACAAGGACGTCGGAGAGCTCGTCGGAGTCGGTGGTGTCGGCGACGTAGCGCACCAGGTGGCGCACGAGCGTCTTGGGCACCGAGGCGTTCACGCCGTACATGCTCATGTGGTCGGCGTTATAGGTGGCCCACCCCAGCGCGAGCTCGGAGAGGTCGCCGGTGCCCACCACGAGGCCGCCCTCCTGGTTTGCGACGTCCATCAGGATCTGCGTGCGCTCGCGCGCCTGCGCGTTCTCGTAGGTCACGTCGTGGGTGCGCTCGTCGTGCCCGATGTCGGCGAAGTGCTGGCGCACCGCGTCCACGATGCTCACCTCGCGCAGCGTCGCGCCCAGCGCGTCGGCCATGACCGTCGCGTTGCCGTGCGTGCGGTCGGTCGTGCCGAAGCCGGGCATGGTCACCGCGATGATGCCGGAGCGGTCGAGCCCCAGGATGTCGAAGGCCCGCGCGCAGACGAGCAGCGCGAGCGTCGAGTCAAGCCCGCCCGACACGCCGATGACGGCCGTCTGCGAGTGCGTGTGCGCGAGCCTCTTCGCAAGGCCGTGCGCCTGGATCGCAAGCACGTCCTCGCAGCGCTCGTTGCGCCTCGAGACGCTCGCCGGGACGAAGGGGTGCGCGTTCACGCGGCGCGTCAGGCGCGTCTCGCGCACCGCCAGCGAGAAGGGCGTGACCTCGTAGCCCAGGTTCTCTGCGGACGGCGCGACCTCGAAGGTCGACAGCCTGCGCCTCTCGGCCGCAAGCATGTCGACGTCGATCTCGCTCGCCGCGCGCGCGTCGCCGAAGGGCGCGCCCTCGGCCAGCAGGCTCCCGTTCTCGGCGACCATGTCGTGCGCCGAGAAGACCACGTCCTGGCTCGACTCGCCCCACCCCGCGCTCGCGTACACGTAGCCGCACACGAGGCGCGCGCTCTGCCCGCGCACGAGGTCGCGGCGATAGGCAGCCTTCCCCACCACGGCGTTCGACGCCGAGAGGTTGCACACCACGGTCGCGCCCGCGCGGGCGTGGTCGATCGAGGGCGGCGCGGCGACCCACAGGTCCTCGCAGATCTCGGCGGCCACCACGAGGTTGGGCATCTCCTCGCACGAGAAGAGCTGCCTCGTGCCGAACGGCACGCCCCGCGCGCCCGCGAAGTCGACGTAGGAGATCTCCTCGGGGCCCGCGCAGAAGTGGCGCGCCTCGTAGAACTCGTTGTAGTTGGGGATGTGCGTCTTGGGCACGATGCCCAGCACCTCGCCGCCGGCAAGGGCGACCGCGCAGTTGTAGAGCTTGGCGCCCACGCGCACGGGCGCGCCCACGAGCACGATCGCGTCCAGGTCCGCAAGGCCCTCGGCGAGCCGCGCGACGCCCGCCTCCGCGGCGTCCAGAAGCGCGTCCTGCCAGAACAGGTCCGCGCAGGTGTAGCCCGTCACGCAGAGCTCCGGCAGCACCACCACGCGCGCGCCGTCGAACTTCGCGGCGTCGGTCGCCTCGTGCAGGCACGCATCCACGTTGAAGTCGACGTCCGCCACGCGCACCTGCGGGCTCCTCGCCGCAACGCCTACGAATCCGTCCTGCATGGGTCCTCCTCCTCGCCGTCCATTTCCCTCGATGCTATCCGAATTGCGCCGATGGCGCACCCATCGCACGCAACTCGCATCGCCATCGCCGCCGAGAAGAGCCTCCCCTAGCTCGCCTGGATGACCTCGGTCCCAGCCGCGTCGAAGTCCGCGAGCGCGACGCTTCTGATCGCGGGGTCGTCGTAGGTGTTGTAGTAGTAGGTGTTCGTGCGCGTCGAGACGCCGCCGGTGTAGACCGTGACCTCGAACGCTCCGTCGCCCATCCTGGCCGCCCCGTCGACCATCGACACGGCCCCGAGCGTGTGGAACAGCCGGCTCACGTTCTCGGCCTCGCTGTCCTTCTGCGGGTAGTGCGCGTTGTGGTAGGCGGCGCGCACGAAGCGCGACGGCGAGTAGCAGTCGCCGGGGATCCCGCGCATGCTGCTGCCGGAGCCGAACGCGCTCATCTCGCTGCCCCGCCACGAGACGGGGCCGGCGACCTCGGGCGTGCACGCAAGGTAGTTGCGCACGTTCTCCTCGTGGTACGCGAAGGTCGGCTGGTTCGCCAGGACGTCAAAGCCGTCGTGGTAGACGTGCAGCCCGTCGGCCATGTGCTCCACCACGATGCTGCGCGTCGCGTCGCCGATGATCCAGTGCAGCAGCGAGCATGCGTACTTCTCGCTCACGGGACGGTCGACGATCGCCACGTTCGCGAGCGCCTCCTCCACCTCGTCCACGGACGAGAAGAGCGCGGCGACCCACAAGGGGAACTCCCATGCGCACACGTTCACCTTGCCTTGCACGGGCGCGGGCTCGTAGCTCGCGTATCCCGGGAAGTTGAGCCCCGCCACGGCGAGGCCGGCGTCGTTGGCGCAGTCGAAGTAGAGCGGCGTGCCCTCGCAGACGATGCCCATGCCATAGACCGGGTGCCCCATCGCGCCGATCGCGCCGAAGGGCGAGTTCGGCTTCCATCCGGTGGGAGTGATGGTCACGCGCTCGCCGTAGCCGCAGCTCCAGTCGAGATTGCGGCCGAAGTACATGTGGCCAAGGCCGTCATCAAATCGAATCCCCGTGCACATGGATATCCCCCTCCCGCGCATGCACGACCGCCTCCAGACGGCCGCGCCAAGGACCAGACCGTTGCACCCTTGATTCTAGGCCTCCCAGGCGAGGCTGCCTCCCACGTACGCGGCGAGCGTGCGGACGCCCTGGATCTGCTCGGGGTCGGCCTCCATGAGGTTCGTGTCGAGAACGGCGATGTCGGCGAGCCTCCCCGCCGAGAGCGTCCCGAGCTCGCCCTCGCGCCCGCAGGCCACGGCGCTGCCGCGCGTGTAGGCGTCGATCGCCTCGGCCATGCCGATTCGCTCGGCGGGCAGCCACCCGCCCCTGGGCTCGCACGTCTCGGGCACCTCGCGCGTCACGGCGCAGCTCAGCACCTGCATCGAGCGGTTGGGCACGCACGGCGAGTCGGTCCCGAACGCCATCGTCACGCCCGCTCGGGCGAAGCTCGCGAACGGCCACATGAAGGCCGCTCGCTCGGCGCCCAGGTCGCGCTCCGGCTGGGTCACATCGATCACTGCGTGCTGCGGCTGCACCGACGCCACGAGCCCGATCTCTGCCATCGCGCGCACGTCCTCGGGCCAGAGCCCCTCCACGTGCTCGATCGTGTTGGCGCCCTGCCGCGGCGCGCCAAAGCGCTCGCGGGCCTCGCGGAAGATGTCGATTGCGGTGCGGATCGAGCGGTCGCCGATCGTGTGGATACGCGTGGCGATGCCGCGTTCGGCGGCGGCCATCACGTACGAGCGCATGAGCTCGGGCGCGACCGTGGGGCGTCCGCAGTCGCCGGCGAAGCGCGCGTTGGCGTACTCGTCGAGCATCCACGCCGTGTGCGCGCTCGAGACGCCGTCGAAGAACTGCTTGGTGCCGGGAGCGCGCAGCAGCTCGCCCGTCAGGCGCGCCTGCAGCGCCTCGATGCGCTCGTAGCGTCCCACGTTCTGCGGGAACAGGTGGGCGCGCACGGGAAGGGCGCCCTGGGCGAGAAGAGCCTCGTATACGTCCTCGTTGACGTAGTCGGCGCCGGGGATCGCGGAGAGCGCCATGTCACAGACGCTCGTGATGCCCTGGCCGAGGCTCCTCTCGAAGTAGTCTCGGTAGGCGCGCATCACGCCGTCGCGCGGCAGGGTCTGGAACACCTTCGCAACGTAGACCATGCCCGCCGCCTCACGCAGGACTCCCGTGAGTCGCCCATCGGCGTCGCGCTCGAAGGAGCCGCCCGCGGGCGGGACGGTGTCTGCCGTGATGTCGAGTTCCTCGAGGCCGCGCGTGTTGACCCAGAGCGTGTGCAGGTCGCCGGAGTACATGGCCACGGGTCGGTCGGGGAAGGCCGCGTCGAGCGACGCGCGCGTGGGCGCGACGGCCGGGTCCCACAGGTCCTGGCGCCAGCCCTGGCCGATGAGCCAGCGACCGGCGCGCGAGCGCCCGGCGAAGGCGCGCATCTGCTCGACGCAGTCGGCCTCGCTCGTGCCCGGGCAGGTCAGCGCGAGGTCGGAGTCGACGAGCGCCGTGTGAAAGACATGCTGGTGGGCGTCATGGAAGCCGGGACAGACGAAGGCGTCGCCAAAGTCGCGCACGCGGGCGTCGTCGCCGGCGACGCGCGAGACGTCCTCCGGCGCGCAGACCGCACGGACGCGCGTGCCCTCGATGACGACGGCCGCGCGGACGTCCGGGTGGGCGCGGTCGAGATAGACGTGGTTCGACGTGATGACGCTGAGCGGGGCCATGGGTTCTCCTCAAGGGAAGCGGCCGCTCGACTGTCGTCGGCGGCCGCGGGACGTGCGGGGTTGGCGCGGGCGGGCGGCGCGGCGGCTAGGCAGTCGCGCTTGCGCCCTGGGTGTCTTCGAGGTAGCGAGAGAGGAACTCGCGGGTGCGCGGGTGCTCCGGGTTGGTGAAGAGGCGGTTGGGCTCGCCCATCTCGGCGATGACGCCCTGGTCCATGAAGACGACCTTGTCGGAGACGTTCTTGGCAAAGTCCATCTCGTGCGTGACGACCGCCATCGTCATTCCCTCGTCGGCGAGGTTGCGCATGACGGAGAGGACCTCGCCGACGATCTCGGGGTCGAGGGCGCTGGTCGGCTCGTCGAAGAGCATGAGGTCGGGCTTCATGCAGAGCGCGCGGGCGATGGCGACGCGCTGCTTCTGGCCGCCGGAGAGCGAGGTGACGCTCGCCTTCGCGAACTCCGCGAGGCCGACGGCCTCGAGGTGACGCATGGCCTCAGCCTCGGCCTCGGCCTTGCTCGCCTTCTTGAGCGTGACGGGGGCGAGCGTGCAGTTGTCGAGCACGTTCATGTTGTTGAAGAGGTTGAATCCCTGGAAGACCATGCCGATCTTCTCGCGCAGGCGGTTCACGTTCACGTGCTGCGCGGCAAGGTCCTCGCCGCGGAACCACACGTGGCCCGCGTCGGGGGTCTCGAGGAGGTTCAGGCAGCGCAGCAGGGTCGACTTGCCCGACCCCGATGCGCCGATGATGGTGACGACCTCGCCGGGCATGATCTCGAAGTCGATGTTCTTGAGGACCTCGTGCGAGCCGAAGCTCTTGCGCAGGCCCTCGATCCTGATGACGGGCTCTTGAGCACTCTCAGCCATGGCTCACACCTACCGTTCCTGCTTGTTGTTGTGGCTTGCGTTGGCGCCGGCCGGGCGCACCGAGTCGGTGACGCCCATGGTGACCGCGACGTCGGAGGTCGAGAGCACGGGGCCCTTGGCAGGGGCGTCCAGTCGCTTGGCGAGCATCGAGAGCAGCTTGGAGGCGATCATCGTGAGGATGAGGTAGCAGATCGTCGCGATGACGTAGACCTCGAGCTGGCGGTAGTAGATGCCCGCGACCGTGGTCGTCGAGAACATGAGGTCGAAGACGCCGATGACCGAGAGGACCGAGGAGTCCTTGATGTTGACGACGAGCTCGTTGGAGAGGGCGGGCACGGCGTTCTTGATGCCCTGCGGGAAGACGACCTTGGTCATGGCCTGCCACTGCGAGAGGCCGAGCGAGCGCGCGGCCTCGGCCTGGCCGCCGTCGACGGCCTCGATGCCGCCGCGCAGCACCTCCATCATGTAGGCCGTCGAGTTGAGCGAGATGGTCACGAGGCCCGCGACGAACGTGGACCAGATGCCGGAGATCTCGGTCGTCGACATGCCCGTGCCGCGCAGGGCGGCGAACCCCGCGAAGTAGATGAGGAGGGACTGAACCATCATCGGCGTGCCGCGCACGACCGCGGAGTAGAACTTGGCGAAGCCGCAGCCGACGACCTTGAGGAAGCGGACGAGGTCGTTGTCGGGGCGGTCAATCTGCTGAAGGCGCAGGAAGACGAGGAGCAGCGCGAGGAAGAAGGCGATGACGGTGCCGAAGACGGCGAGCTGCACCGTGGTCGCGATGCCCTTGATGAAGATGTCCTTGCCGGCGAAGAGCATGTAGACCATGCCGGGAAGGAACCCCTGCGGGTTCGTCTCGGAGAGGGCGGCCGCCTGGGCCACGGCGATGAACCCCATGACGACGCGGTCGACGAAGAGCACCGCCGTGATGCCCACGACCACGTACGACGCGATCCTCTCGGCCTTGCGCGCGCCCGGGCGCACGAAGGGCGACGTGCTGGCGTAGTCGCGCCACTTGATCAGCTTGTTCAGGAGGGCCACGCCGGAGACGACGACCCAGGCGAACAGCAGGTAATACATGACGACCTCGAGGGCGTAGACGCCGGCGAGGAAGCTCATCTCGGTGCGCGGCTGTGACGAGAGCCACATGCCGACGAGCGCGATCGCGCTCGTGCCGAGAAAGACGTAGCGGTGGTCAGCGGCAACGAAGCGGGTGAGCCTGTTGCCAGAGCGGGAAGACCCAGCGGGGTCCCCTTGAGCGATGCCCATGCGCATCCTCCCTAAGAGATTTCGGTGCGCCACGACGGCGCGGCAAATGGAACGGGACGTGCCCGCAACGCTAAAACCATAGCGCAAATCGGGGCACGGGGGTGACAATTGTGAGAAGGCCCAGCTTAGGCAGGCTGCCGTGCGATGACGGCGTCGAACATCGAGGTGCGCTCCTCCTCGGGCACGGCCGCGATCGCGTCGTTGACGCGCTTGAGGACCTCCGGCTTGCCCTTCGCGAGGCCGGCGTTGACGGGGACCACCTGGGAGAAGCCCCTGCCGTCCTCGAACTGGATGGCGACGAGGCCGGGGTTGGCCTTGAGGAAGCCGTCGGTGTTCTCGGTGTTGTAGGTGATGGCGTCACAGGTGCCCTGCGTGAGCTGCGAGATCTGCGAGGGCACGGAGTCGACCGGCGTGAGGTGCGTCACGTTGGGGATCTCGTCGATGACGGAGTCGAGCAGGGTGTCCTTCTGGCCGAGGACCGCCGACCCCGCGAAGTCGGAGAGCTCCGTTGCGCCCTCGAAGCGCGAGCCCTTCTTCACGAGCAGGCCGAAGTGGCCGATGAAGTAGGGGTCGGAGAAATCGATGGCCTGGCGACGCTCGTCGGTGGCGGACATGCCCGCGAGGATGATGTCGATCTGGCCGTTGTTGAGCGAGTCGATCAGGCCCGAGAAGCTCATCTTGACGGCGACGGGCTCCATGCCGAGGGCCTTGGCGATGACCTTCGCGAACTGGACGTCGTAGCCGTCCGCGTAGGCGCCGGCCACGTTCTGGATGGGGATCGTGGTGTCGCTCGCCTCGGTGGCCTGCCAGTTGAAGGGCGCATAGGCGGCCTCCATGCCGACGCGCAGGGTCTTGCCGTCGCCGAGGACGGAGCCGCCCGCGGACGACGAGGAGCCGGAGCCGGCGACGGGCGTGACGCCCGGGGCGGCCGGGCCGCAGGCCGCAAGCGCGCTCGTGGCGCAGACACCGAGGGCGGCCGTGGCGGAGAGCTTGATAAACGAGCGGCGCGAGAGGGAGCTCACGGGAGGCGTACCGTGCGGTATGCGCGTGATAGGGCTATGGCTAGGGCTGTAGTCGTGCGTGGTCATCTGGTTCCCTCTTTCAGGCAGTGCTCTTCGTGTTCCCCTTTCGTGCCCCGCAACCGGAGGGGACCCATTCCCCTCCCCCTTGCAACCTAATGCGAGAAAGTTACGTGCACGTACCCAACATAGGGTACGGCAACGAGGGCGCCCTGCCACCGTCGTTGTTGGTAACAAGCACGCAACCGGCGACGGGCGGGAGGAAACGAAGGCGAGAGGAGCGCGCGGCCATGGCCGTACGCTCCTCTCGGCAGCACCGTGATCGGGGCTAGGCGCGCTCGGGCCAGCCCTCTCCCACGACGGGGGCCTGGTCGCTCGACCAGCAGCCGAGCTTGGCGTTGGGGTTTGCGTCGAGGGTCAGGTCCATGTGGACGTTCGCGTGGTGGTTGCGCAGAGCGGCGACGGCGATCATGGCGCCGTTGTCGCCGCAGACGACCATCGGCGGGACCGTGACGCGCACGCCCATGCGCGAGAAGCGCTTGCGGTAGGCCGCGCGCAGCTCGGGGTTGGCGGCCACGCCGCCGCCCACGCAGAAGTCGGAGACGCCGGTCTGGTCGACGGCCTCGGCGGCCTTGGCCACCTGGACGTCGATGACGGCCGCCTCGAAGGAGGCCGCGAGGTCGGGCAGGTCGATGGGGCGCCCGGCGCGGTTCTCGCCCTCGATGTAGGTGATGACCGCGGTCTTGAGGCCAGAGAGCGAGAAGCGGAAGTCGTGGCTGTGCATCATGGCGCGCGGGAAGTGAATCGCCTTCTTGTTGCCGCGTGCGGCGAGCTTGGAGATGATCGGGCCGCCGGGGTAGCCGAGGCCGAGGGCCTTGGCCACCTTGTCGAAGGCCTCGCCCACGGCGTCGTCGATCGTGGCGCCGAGCACCTCGTAGTCGCCCCAGTCGCGCACGTGGACGAGCATGGTGTTGCCGCCCGAGACGAGGCTCGCGACGAAGGGCGGCTCGAGGTCGGGCGTCTCGAAGAGGTTGGCGAGCAGGTGGCCCTCGAGGTGGTTGACGGCCGTGAGGGGCAGGCCCGTCGCGGCGCAGACGCCCTTGGCGAAGGCGACGCCGACGACGAGGGCGCCGACGAGGCCGGGGCCGGCCGTCACGCCGACGCAGGCGAGGTCGGCGGGCGTCAGCGTGTCGCAGCCGAAGTGCTCGCCGGCCTGGGCGAGGACCTCCTCGAACACGCCGACGATGGCCTCGACGTGCTTGCGCGAGGCGATCTCGGGGACGACGCCGCCGAAGCGGGCGTGGAAGTCGATCGAGGTGGCGACCACGTTGGCGCAGACGACGCCGTGCGAGTCGATGATCGCCATGGCCGTCTCGTCGCACGACGACTCGACGGAGAGGACGAGGTCGCCGGCAGCCGCGAGGGCCTCGAGCGTGGATGCGCTCCTCTCGCCCGCGTGAATGGGCCAGGGGCGAAGCGACGCGGCGGGCTCGACGCGCGAGGTCTTGAGGCGCGCGGCGTCGAGGGGCAGGTCGACGGTCATGATCAGGGCGTCGGCGCCCGGTCCGTAGTAGTTGGGGCGCTCGCCGGCCTGGGTGAGGCCGAGGCCCTCGTAGAGGGCGCGGGCGCCGGCGTTGTCGCGCTCGACCTCGAGCGATGCGGTCTTGGCGCCGAGGGTCTGTGCGTCGTAGGCGATGCGCGCGAAGAGGCGCGCGGCCAGGCCCTCGCGGCGGCGCTCGGGGGCGACCACGACGTCGGCGACCTCGAAGTCGTCGCCGCAGACGCGGCCTCCCGCGAAGCCGATCACGCGGCCGCGGTCGTGCGCGACCCACCAGGAGCGGCCGCTTCCGGCGAGGTCCTCCTCGAAGAGGCGGCGAGACCACGCGGTGTGCGCGGCGTCGGCGTAGACCTCGGCCTCGAGCTCGGCGACGGCGTCGAGGTCGTTTACGGTCATGGGGCGCAGCTGCGAGTGGACGCCGGCGAGCAGGTCGTCGACGCCGGTGGTGCGCACGCTCGCGGGCTCCCTCATGCCGAGGCGCTGGCGCTCGGCCTCCTCCGCGTCGGAGAGGCGCGTGTAGATGGGCAGCACGAGGGCCGGGTCGCCGCTGCCGAGCCCGGGCGCGTCGGCGGATGCGGCGGCGCGCAGGAGCCCCTCGCCGGTGGGGTACCACGACGACTCGTCGACGAAGCGCGCGAAGCCGGCCGCGGAGAAGGACTCGCGGTACTTCTTGAGGCCGTCGCCGGTGAGGATGAGCTCGCCGGCGTCGGAGCGCGCGGCGAGCTCGGCCACGCACGCGTCGGCCTTCACGACGCGCTCGACGTCGAAGGCGCGATGCGCCCCGGCCTCGTCGAGCTCGTAGATGCCGGGGTAGACCTCGCGGCGCATGGCGTCTCCGATGACGGCGAGGCGGCCGCGGACGCCCGCGCCCCAGGCGCTCCACGCGACGGCGTCGAGGGTCGACGCGCCGAGGAGCGGCCTGGCCAGGCCGCACGAGAGGCCCTTGGCCGTGGCGATGCCGATGCGCACGCCCGTGAACGAGCCGGGACCGCGGCCGACGAGCACCTCGTCGACGTCGGCCATCGTGAGGCTCGCCTCGTCCAGGCAGGCGAGGGCCGTACGTGTGAGCGACTCGTTGGCGTGCCTGCGGCAGAGGTGGTCCCCCGACGAGAGGATGCGCACTTCTCGGCTGCGCGCGCCTGCGTCGGCCGCGCCCGAGAGGCCACCGGCGACCACGCCCACGCAGCACGCGAGCATGTCGGTCGAGGTGTCAATCGCAAGAATGACGGACTCGCCGGGGGCGAGCGCGGTGTCGAGGCTCATGTAGGTCCAATCCACGGAGTGCTTTCACGCGAAATAGTGTACACGCGCAGGCAGGCGCCGTGGAGCCGCCTGTCCATGGGGCACCATACCTGCAAAGTGCGGGCGCCTTGCGCGCGTCGTGCGAACGCCTCGCGCGTCGCCCTACCCCACCTTGGCGAACAGGAGCACGCGCCCCATGGCGCCCTGCCTGACCACGAGACGGCCGTCGTCGTTGAGGTCCATCGACACGACGTCGGCCACGTCGTCGCCAAGGTCGCCGTGCGCAAGCTGCGGCGTCTCGTCGTCCTGGCTCCAGGTGAGCGGCAGCTTCTCGCGCTCGGTCTCGACCGTGCCGCCCTTGCCCCTGAACGTGAGGGCCATGGCCCCGCGCTCGGCGGCGGTCGTGACGGTGCCGTTTGCGTCGAGCACGCCGAGCAGCTTCCACGAGCCGAGGGCGTCGACCTCGAAGACCTTGTCGTTGGGGGCGCGCGTGGCGTCGAAGAGGATGCTGTTCGTGAAGTCCGCGGGTGACAGCGCCGCCGCCTCGGCCGCGACGTCGGCACTCGCGGCGGGCGGGATCACCGTCTGCTCGCCGGGGGCCGCCTGGGGCGTCTCGGCAGCGGTGGGGGCCACGACCACGGAGTCCGCGCCCTTCTCGGCGAGGACCCCCAGCTCGGCCGAGGCCGAGGCCGCGACCTGGGCGGCCTGGGCCGGGTCCGTCGCGGCAAGGCGGTCGCACCCGGCGAGCGCGACCGGCGACAGGACAAGGGCGGACGAGAAGAGCACGCAAGCGAGCTTGACACGTGGCAGGGGCATGATGGCCTCCGTCCGTTGCGGCATATACCTGTGCGGACTTCAGTCTATCCCATAAATAAGTTACCTAAGAAATATCATCTGCGAGCGTGCGCACCAGACGGGCTGCGCGGTTGCCACAGGCCGCGAACGCGACCCTGCGGGGCGGCTCCTCGCCGGGCGCGACCTCGTCGTCGAGCCTCGTGATCGTGACGCGCACGAGGTCGTCCCCCAGCTGGTCGAGGAACTGCTCGCCCCACTCGATCACGCAGGCGCCGTCACCGTCGAGCGCGTCGAAGAGCCCGGTGTCCTCAAGCTCGTCGGCGCCGTCGAGGCGGTAGAGGTCGAAGTGGTAGAGCGGCATGCGCTCGCCCTCGTAGACCATCTGGATGTTGAAGGTCGGGCTGCACACGTCGTCCACGACGCCCAGCGCCGCCGCGATGCCCTTGGTGAACTGGGTCTTGCCCGCACCGAGGTCGCCCGTCAGCACGAGCACGTCGCCCTCCTCGAGAAGCCCTCCGACCGTGCGCCCGCAGGCTATGGTCTCCTCCGTCGAGTGGGTCACGACCTCGCAGGCCACGCTCTTCTCCTCCACGTCGCTCATGTCAGTCCCCTCTCACGCGCCCGGGCTCGCGCCATCGTCCCCCGCGGGGTGGTCGGCCAGCCATGCGGCCGCCATCCGCAGGTCCTCGACGAGAAGCGGGGCCCAGTCCTCGTTGTAGATCGTCGCCGCCGGGTGGAAGGTCGCCACCACGTGGAAGTGGCCCGCCTCGTGCATGCGGCCGCGCAGCTTGGTGACGCCATTGTCGCACCTGAGCACGAACTGGGCCGCGACGTTGCCCAGGCACACGATCACGTCCGGCCAGACGCTGCGGATCTGCTCGCGAAGAAACGGCGCGCAGGCCGAGATCTCGCCGGGCGCGGGCGGGCGGTTCGAGGGCACGCGGCACTTGGTCACGTTCGTGACGTACACGTCGGCCTCGTCGATGCCGGCCTGCTCGAGCGCACGGGCGAGCACGCGGCCGCTCGCGCCCGAGAGGGGCTCGCCGCACGCCTCGTCGGAGGCCGAGGGCGCCTCGCCGATGAGCATCAGGCGCGCATGGGCGCTCCCGCGCCCGAACACGATCCGCTCGCGCGACTGGGCGAGCGGACAGAGGCCGCAGTCGCCCAACACGTCGCGGATCTCCCCCAGCTCCACCTCGCGCGGACGCGGGCGGTCGTGGCCGGGGATGCGCAGGCGCCCCATGAGACGCCTACACGAACACGCGGTCGAGGCGCTGCGAGAAGTTGCAGACGACCTCGTAGTTGATGGTTCCGCGGCGCTCGGCCATCTCGTCGGCGGTGATCTCCTCGTCGCCGTCGCGGCCGATGATCGTCACCACGTCGCCGCGCTCGACGCGCTCGGCGGGGTGGTAGGCGCGAATGTTGTTGACGTCGACCGCGAACATGAACTGGTCCATGCAGATGCGACCCACCTGGCGGGCGCGCACGCCGCCCACGATGACGTCCATGTTGTTCGAGAGCGTGCGGGCGAGGCCGTCGGCATATCCCACGGGCACGGTCGCGATCTGGATGTTGGGCTTCGGCACGCGGTAGGTGAGGCCGTAGCCCACGCCCTCGCCCACGGCCGGGTTGATCACGCGCGTCACGCGGGCGCGCACGCTCATCGCGGGCGTCAGCTGGATGCGCGGCGCCGTGGTGTCGGCGGGCTGCAGGCCGTAGAGGCCGATGCCCACGCGGCACATGTCATAGTGGAACTCGGGGTGCAGCACGGTGCCTGGCGTGTTGTCGCAGTGCGCGAGGCCGGGGTCGAAGCCCGCGTCGCGCAGCGCGCACACGGTGTCCTCGAAGCGTTTCGCCTGCTGCTTGAAGTCCCAGTCGCCGATGACGTCGGCGGTCGCGAAGTGCGTGAAGGTGCCTGCGCACTCGAGCCCGCGGTGGAAGTCGATGCTGTGGCGGAACTCCACGGCCTCCTCGGGCAGCACGCCGATGCGCGTCATGCCCGTGTCGACGGCCAGGTGGTACTTGCCGACCTTGTCCATGCGGACGGCCTGCTCGCCGTAGGCGAACGCGAAGTCGGTCGTGTAGATGGCCGGCATGATGTCGTACTCGAGAAGGGCGGCGACGCTCTCGACGGGCGACTCGTTGAGCATGAGGATGGGCTGGGTGACGCCTCCCTCGCGCAGCTCGATGCCCTCGTCCACGGTCGCGACCGCGAACTGGTCGGCGCCGGAGGTCGCCATGGCCTTGGCGCACTCCACGGCGCCGTGCCCGTAGGCGTCGGCCTTCACCGCGCACATCATCTTCGTCCCGCGCGACAGCAGCGACTTGAACGCGCGCGTGTTCTTGCGAATGGCGTTCAGGTCGACCTCGACCCACGCCCATCGCCTCTCGGGATAGACTACGCTCGCCATCTCCCTCTTCCTTCTCTTGTGTCTTGCTCTTCTCGTCCGCTAGTTCATGTCGCCGGAGTCGGGGAAGGCGATCTGCTCCTCGAGCGCGTCCTCGGCAAGCCCCAGCGCGTCAATGATGTCGCGGGCCATGACCCCGTGCGAGCCGAACCGCTCGGCCGCGATCGACCCCGCGTAGCCGTGCACCTCGCAGGCGAGCGCCGCAAGGATCGGCAGGTCCTCGTTGCCCACGTTCGAGCGGGCGAGAAGAGCCGCGATCACGCCCGCGAGCACGTCCCCGGAACCGGCCGTCGCCAGTGCCGCGGGGCCGGGCTTGGGCAGCACGGCCGCGTCCACGTTGACGCAGGCGGTCGCCGAGCCCTTGGCCACCACGCAGATCTCGCTGCCGCCCTCGCTCCACACGATGCGGCGCGCGGCGTCCATGGCCGCGGTGAGCGACGCGGGCGGGCGGTCCTGCAGGCCCGTGAGGCGGCCGAGCTCGCGACGGTGCGGCGTGAGCACGAGCGGCGCCTTCCTGCGCAGCACCTCGGGGAACTCGTCGAGCTTGTTCGAGGTCAGGCGCGCCAGGCAGTTCAGGCCGTCGGCGTCCACCACGAGCGGCGCGTCGGTGTTGATCAGGCGCGACACCACGCCCACGGTGCCGCCGCTCACGCGCATGCCCGGGCCCACGAGGGTCGTCGTGCGCTTCGCGGCGAGCTTCGCCACGGCGTCGGCGGCAGCCGACGAGAACGTGCCGTCGGAGTCGGCGGGCAGCCCCATGACGGGGATCTCGGCCAGCTGCGACTGGATGATCGGCGCGACGGGCTCGGGCACGGCGAGCGTGACGTAGCCGGCACCGGAGCGCGCTGCCGCCATGGCCGCCATCATCGGCGCGCCCGGGAAGCGCAGCGAGCCGCCCACCACGAGCACCGACCCGCGCGTGAACTTGTCGACCGCGTTCGACGGCGGCTCGAGCACGTCCACGTAGTCGTCCAGGTCGGCGCGCCACGCGACGGGGTCCGCGTCGAGCACGAGGCGCTCGGTCTGCTCCGCGAGCGGCGCCACGATGATCGCGCCGCAGGCGTCGCGGCCCATGTCGGCCAGCAGGCCCGGCTTGAGCGTGAGCATCGTCACGGTCATGTCGGCGATCACGCACCCGCCGGCGGCAAGGCCGGTCTGCGCGGACAGGCCGCTCGGCACGTCGATCGAGATGACGCGCGCCGCCGACGCGTTGATGCTGTCGATCCAGATGTCAAAGGGAGCGCGCGGCTCACCGTGGAAGCCCGTGCCCAAAAGCGCGTCGAGCACGATGTCGCTCTCGCCGAGAAGAGCGTCCACGTCGTCCTTGTGGGGCGCCACGAGCATGCGCACGCCTGCGGCCTGCGCGCGCTTGGCGACCACGCGGGCGAGGTCGCCCTGGATGTCGTCGGGCGCGACCGGCGTGACGACGCACACGTCGACGCCGCGGCCATGCAGCGCCTCCGCGGCGACCCAGCCGTCGCCCCCGTTGTTGCCCAGTCCGCAGAAGATGGCGACGTGCGACGCGTCGCCCATGCGCACGACCTCGTTGGCCGCGGCGGTGCCCGCGCGGTGCATGAGCTCCGAGATGCTCACGCCGACCTCGGTCAGCCCGGCCTCGACCCTCTTGACGTCCTCCACGTTGAGAACTGGTTGCATGTCACTCCCCCATCGACTCGGCCAGGGGAAGCTCGCCCGTCTCGGGCTCCTCAGCGTCCCCCTCGCCATCAAGTGTATCCATTATGCCGTCCTGCAGACGCTCCAGCTCGTCGATCACGCTGCGCGCCTCCCTGAACGACGCCTGCATCTCCCGCTGCGCGTCATTGCCCTCGTCGCGCCTCGGCCTCACGTCCGGCGTCATCGCGACGGCGTTCGCCACGGCCACCTCGTGCGTGCGCGACAGCGACAGGGCGACCTCCTGGATGCCCCGCTCGCTCGCGACCTCGGCGGCCCTCCCGGCGAGAATGGCCACGGGACGCCCCCTCTGGTCCTTCCCCACCGAGACGTCCTTGATGCCTATTCCCTCCGAGAAGCCCGTGCCCAGCGCCTTGAGCACCGCCTCGCGCGCCGCGAAGCGCGCCGCGTAGTGCTCGAGGGGACGCGCGCATGACTCGCAGTAGGCACGCTCCTCCTCGGTGAACACGCGCGAGAGGAACGACGGGTGGCGCGTGGCCGCCCGCTCCATGCGGCTTATCTCGAGGATGTCGACGCCAACGCCGGCCCTGGCCATGGCTACTCCACCGTCACGGACTTGGCGAGGTTGCGCGGCTTGTCGACGTCGCACCCGCGCGAGCGCGCGACGTAGCGCGCAAGCAGCTGCAGGTGGACGATGGCCACGAGCGGCACGATCCACTCCTCGGGGCACGTCGGGATCCAGAGCGTGTGCTCGCAGAGCTTGGCCACGCGCTCGTCGCCGTCGGTGGCGACGGCCACGACGGTCGCGCCGCGCGCGATGGACTCCTCGATGTTCGAGACGGTCTTGTCGTGCACGTGGTCCGCCGGAACGATGGCCACGACCGGGAAGCCCGGCTCGAGAAGGGCGATGGGGCCGTGCTTCATCTCGCCCGCGGGATAGGCCTCCGCGTGCAGGTAGCTGATCTCCTTGAGCTTGAGGGCGCCCTCGTAGGCGGTCGTGGAGTTCACGCCGCGGCCGAGGAACAGCGAGCTGCGGGCGTTGCGGAAGACGGCGGCCGCCTGCTTGTCCTGCCAGCGACGGGAGATGACCTCCTCCATGAGGGCAGGAACCTGCTCGAGGCTCGCGAAATGGCGGCCGACCTCGGCCGCGTCCATCTCACCGCGGGCGGCGGCAATCCTCAGGCCGAGAAGGGCCGAGGCGACCATCTGGGCGGTGTAGGCCTTGGTGGACGCGACGCAGACCTCGGGGCCCGCCTGGATGTACATGGTGCCGTCGGACTCGCGCGCAGCCGAGGAGCCGAGCACGTTGGTGATCGCGAAGACCTTGCAGCCGAGCGCGCGCATGCGGCGGGCGGCCGTGAGGGTGTCGGCGGTCTCGCCCGACTGGGTGATGATGACGCAGAGCGTGTGCTCGGTGACGAGCGGCTCCTTGTAGTTGAGCTCGGAGGCGTACTCGCAGATGACGGGGACCTTGGCCCAGTCCTGGAAGAGCTCGCGGGCAATGAGGCTCACGTGGTAGGAGGTGCCGCACGCCACGATGTAGATGCGATCGATGACGGCAAGCTCTTCTCCGCTCATGTCGAGCTCGTCGAGGTAGACGCCATGCTCGCCGAGGCGGTCCTTCAGGAGGCGACGGATGGCCTCGGGCTGCTCGGCGATCTCCTTCGCCATGAAGTCGGAGTAGCCGCCCAGGGTCGCGGCCGAGGCGTCCCAGTCGACCTCGAGGGTCTTGGGGTGCTCGACGGGGCGGCCGTCGCGGTCCTCGATCTCGATGGAGCCGTCCTGGTGGAGGGTGGCGATGTCGTGGTCGTCGAGCTGGATGCAGCTCGAGGAGACCTTGGCCAGCGGCATGACGTCGGAGGCGGCGTAGGCGCCGTCCTCGCACGAGGCGACGACGAGCGGCGAGCCGTTGCGGGTCACCACGAGCTGACCGGGGACGTCGGCGCAGGTGACGGCCAGCGCCCAGGCGCCCTCGAGGCGGTCGCAGGCGTTGCGCACCGCGGCCGCGAGGTCGCCCTTGGCGGGTCCCGCCCACGCGTCCTCGATGAGGTGGGCGACGACCTCGGTGTCGGTGTCGCTCTTGAAGGTGTGGCCCTGCTCCATCAGCTGGCGGCGCAGCGCCTCGTAGTTCTCGATGATGCCGTTGTGGACGACCGCGATCCTGCCGTCGCAGCTCGTGTGCGGGTGGGCGTTGCGGTCGGTGGGGGCGCCGTGGGTGGCCCAGCGCGTGTGGCCGATGCCGGTGGTGCCGACGAGGTTGGCGGCCTCGACGCGCTCCCTGAGGGCGGCGACGCGACCCGCGACCTTCACGAGGTGCAGGTTCTGGCCGGCCGAGAGCACGGCCACGCCCGCGGAGTCATACCCGCGGTACTCGAGCGTCTCGAGACCATAGAGGAGAAAGTCGACTGCCTGCTTTCGTCCGGTATAGCCAACGACTCCACACATACACAAACCTCCTGTAGGAAAGGGGCAAGCCGCGGCGGGACGCGCGGCGCGGGCACCATGGCGCATGTCCATGGCAGGTGCATTCAACGTGACATTTTACCAGCGGCGCCTAGCAGCGCTGACGCGATAGGAAAAAGACACGCCGGGCCAAGGCCGCAGGCCGCCCGCAACCAGGCCCCGCACAAGGAGACGGCCCGTCGAGTTCGACGGGCCGCCGGAGATGCATCGCATATGCCGCGTCCCTACGCCTTGTGGGACTCGAGCGCCTTGAGGACGATCTCGTTCGCGCTCGCGCAGAGGGACTCGTCGGGAGCCTCGGCCAGCACGCGGACGAGGGGCTCGGTGCCGCTCGCGCGGACGAGCACGCGGCCGTTGCCGGCGAGGAACTTCTCGGCCTCGGCGATGGCCTCCTTGACCGCGGGGTCGGACATGGCCGCGTCGCGGTCGGCGACGCGGACGTTCACGAGCTGCTGCGGGTAGAGCTTGACCGGACGCGTGAGCTCGGAGAGCTTCTCGCGCTCGGCACGCAGGACCTCCATGACGCGAAGGCTCGTCATGATGCCGTCGCCGGTCTTCTCGAGGTCGCCGAAGATGATGTGGCCCGACTGCTCGCCGCCGAGGCTGTAGTCGTTCTCGCGCATGCAGGCGTAGACGTTCTTGTCGCCCACGGCGGTCGCCTCGTACTTGAGGCCGGCCTCCTCGAGCGCGCGCGTGAAGCCGAAGTTGGACATGACCGTGGGGACGACGGTCTGCTTGGCGAGGCGGCCGTGCTTGTTGAGGTACATGCCGCAGACGTAGAGGATGAGGTCGCCGTCGACCACGTGGCCTCGCTCGTCGACCGCAAGGCAGCGGTCGGCGTCGCCGTCGTAGGCGAAGCCCACGTCGAGGCCGTTGCGGACGACGAGGTCCTGCAGGCGCTCAATGTGGGTCGAGCCGCAGTCGACGTTGATGTTGAAGCCGTTGGGCGCGTTGTTGATGACGTGCGTCTCGGCGCCCATGGCGTCGAAGACCGGCTTGGCGACCGAGGAGGCCGAGCCGTTGGCGCAGTCGAGACCGACCTTGACGCCCTGCATCGAGAAGCCGCAGGAGGCGATCAGGTGGGCGATGTAGCGGTTGCGACCCTGCATGTAGTCGACGGTGCAGCCGATGGCGTCCTCGGTGGCAAGCGGCACCTCGAGCTTGCCGTCGATGTAGTCCTCGATCTTCTCGAGGACGTCCTCGTCCATCTTGTAGCCCTCGGTGTTGACGAGCTTGATGCCGTTGTCGGTGTAGGGGTTGTGCGACGCGGTGATCATGATGCCGCAGTCGAACGCGCCCTCGGCGGTCTCGTAGGCGAGGCCGGGCGTGGGGATGACGTGCAGCATGTAGGCGTCGGCGCCGGAGGCGACGAGGCCGGAGATGAGCGCGCTCTCGAACATGTAGCTCGAGCGACGCGTATCCTTGCCAAGGATGATGCGGGCCTTCTTGCCCTGGCGGGCACCGTAGTACCAGCCGACGAACCTGCCGATCTTATAGGCGTGATCCACGCTGAGGCCCTCGTTGGCCCTGCCGCGGAATCCATCAGTGCCGAAGTACTTCATGAATGAGCTCCTCTCAGGTCTCATCAATTCTACCAGCATTGAAGGTGGCGGCCCGGGCGCGGCGCGCCTTGCCCACGGCGCGCACGCAAGGAGCGCACACGCCGCTCGCGCTCCTAGTCGAGGAGCCCCGTCTCGGCCACGCGCATGAACGCGTTGACGCACTCGGGGTCGAACTGCGTCCCTCGCCCCGCGAGCAGCTCGCCGCGGACGATCTGCTCGGGCAGGCGCGGGCGATAGACGCGGTCGGAGCACATCGCGTCGTACGCGTCGGCCACGGCGACGATCCGCGCGTGCAGCGGGATCTCGTCCCCGACAAGCCCGTCGGGGTACCCGCTCCCGTCGAAGCGCTCGTGGTGCCACCTCGCAACGGCCGCGGCGCCCACCAGCGCCTCCGACTTGCCGAGAATCGAGAATCCGGCCACCGTGTGCGACTTGATGGTCTCGTACTCCTCGTCGTCGAGCCTCCCCGGCTTGTTGAGGACCGCGTCGGGCACGCTGATCTTGCCCACGTCGTGGAGAAGAGCCTCCTTCGTGAGGTCACCCACCTCGTCATCTGCAAGGCCAAGCTCGCGGCCGATCAGTGCGGCGTAGTCGGCGACGCGCCTTGCGTGGCCGATCGTGTAGCGGTCCTTGGCGTCGACCGCCGCAGCGAGCGTCTCGACGAGCTCGACCGACATCGTCTCGATGCGGCGCGAGCGCTGCTCGGCGACGGCCGTCTGCGCGCGCACCTCGCTCTCGAGCGTCTCGTCGTAGCGCCGGTTCCTGAGGGTCGCTATGTGGTACTGGATCATGGCGAGCGACGACAGCGCGACGTTGATGGCATAGAGGATCGGGAAGCGCGTCATGAACGTCTCGGTGTAGCTCGCGGCCACGTAGCCGCGCAGCGGCGTGTAGAAGAGCACGACGAGAAGGGCGAGGAAGTAGAGGGAGAAGATGATTCCCGTGCGCACCTCGACGAAGTAGCAGAACGCAAGGGGTATGACGAGCGTCCAGAGGATGGCGAACCCCTCGTTCACGCCGCGCGCCGCGTAGTAGGTGAAGCAGGCGGCGCACAGGACCATCGTCGCCCGCAGGGCGAGGTCCATGTACTTGCGCCGCCAGGCGGCCAGCGCGATGAACACGCCGCCGACGCCCATGAGGAGGGTGGTGATCGTGACGACGCCGCGGTCCTGGAGGTAGTTCATGACCGTAAGGATCTCGCAGGCGACAAGCACCGCGAGGCCCACGAAGAAGTAGAGGAGGTGGTTGTCCCTGCGGCTCTTGGCGCTGCGAATGGGGACGCTGAGCCAGCGCCAGACCTCGGCAGGGGTCATGAAGCTCTTCTCGCCTGCGGCAGACGAGGCGGCCATGCGCTCGCGGTCTGTGTCGGTACTCGGCTCCCCCACGGGCACCCTCCAGAGGCGGGCCGGTGCGCCCGCCCTCGCAAAGGACTCCATGCGTGCGTGATCGCTTTCACGCACACGCCCTGAAAGGATACGGCATGCGTGGCAGTTTGGGAGGCGTCCCCGCAGGTCTGCCTAGGCGTGCGGAACGCCCGCGTTGGCGAACGGCAGGCGCCTGGGCAAAGAAAAAGCCCGCCGGGTGACCGGCGGGCTCGAATGCCTTTGAGGCGAGCGACCTTAGCGCTTGGAGAACTGCGGACGCTTGCGGGCCTTCTTCAGACCGTACTTCTTGCGCTCGACGGCACGAGAGTCACGGGTGAGGAAGCCGGCCTTCTTGAGCTCGGGACGGTAGTCGCCGGCGTCGAGAAGGGCACGGGAGATGCCGAGGCGGAGGGCGCCAGCCTGGCCGGTGATGCCGCCGCCGTCGCAGAGGGCGATGACGTCGAAGCGGTCGACCGTGTCGGTGACGCGGAAGGGAGCGAGAGCGTTGTCAATGAGCTGCTGACGACCAAAGTAGTCGAGGGCGTCGCGGCCATTGATGGTGACCTTACCGGTGCCGGGAACGAGGCGCACGCGAGCGGTGGCCTCCTTGCGACGGCCGGTGCCGGTGTAAACAGCGGTGTTATCAGCCATCGGTTATGCCTCCAGATCGATCTTGACGGGGTTCTGCGCGGTGTGCGGGTGCTCGGGGCCAGCGTAGACCTTGAGCTTCATGCCCTGCTGACGGCCAAGCGTGGTGTGGGGAAGCATGCCCTTGACGGCGTGCTCGATGACGCGCTCGGGGTGCTTCTGCATGGCCTCCTTGAAGGACTCGGTCTTGAGGCCACCGAGCCAGCCAGAGTAGCGCCAGTACTCCTTGTGATCAGCCTTGACGCCGGTAAGCTGGACCTTATCAGCGTTGATGATGACCACGAAGTCACCGGTGTCGACGTTGGGCGTGTACTGCGGCTTGTTCTTACCACGAAGGATCATGGCAGCCTTGGTGGCAAGGCGGCCAAGAGTGGCGCCCTCGGCGTCAATGAGCACCCAGTTGCGCTGGACCTCACCCTTCTTGGCGAAATGAGTCGACTTGTTCACTTGACTCCTCCAAATGCTTACGAATAAGAACGCTTTTTCCTGTGAGATTACGGGGCTCAGTGGAAAAGCTGTAAAAGTATAGCGCACCGCAGGCCAGATGCGGCTGGCCATGGTTTCCACACAAAAACGCCAGTGCCACGCGGGCGTGCGTCAGCGCGCGAGGTACTCGCGGATCTGGTCGAGCTGGCGCTCGGCCTCGGCACGACCCTGCAGGTAGAGCGTGAGGCACTTCTCGCCGCTCGATCCGCTCGTGGCGACCTCGACCGGGGAGGGCGGCTCGATGCAGACGATCTCGCCCGCGTCCGCCATCTCGTGGACGTGGCGGCGGCACTCGTTGTAGCGCTCGGGACGCGTCTCGAGGGCGTGGAGGTAGTAGGGGTAGGCGTCGTAGCGGTGCGAGCGTAGGACCATGCGCTCGTTGGCGCCGCTCTTCTCGTACGACGCGTCCTGCGTGAGAACGACGACGGCCTTGTCGGCAGGCTCGTAGCCCTCGACGTCGATGGGGCTCTCCGTGCGTCCGAGGGCCGCGTCGACCGGGATCGAGTCGGCCGTTCCGCCGTCGAGCAGGATGCGGCCGTCAATGTCCACGAGGCGCGAGACGAGGGGCATCGAGGCCGAGGCGCGGATCATGTCGACGTCGTTGGGGAGGTTGCGGACGGGCAGGTACGCCGGCGCGCCAAAGGTCACGTCGGTCGCGACGGCGTACATCTTGAGGGGGTTGGCGCAGAAGGTCTCGACGTCGCAGGGGTCGAGCGACTCCTGGACCTCGCGGTACATGAAGTCGGCGCCCGCAATGTCGCCGGTCGTGGCGAGCGACCACAGCGACATGAAGCGCCGGTCGTCGCGGAAGGCGAGCATGATGCGCATGGTGCGGCCGATCTGGCGGCTCTTGAAGCTCGTCGCGGCGATGGCGCCGGCCGAGACGCCCCAGACGCTCTCAAAGTCGTAGATGCCATGCTCCATGAGGACGTCCACGACGCCGGCCGTGAACATGGACCTGAATCCGCCGCCTTCGAGCACGAGCGCGCACGTCGACATGGTTGGCCTCCCGGTGAGTCGTTGGTTCGTTCTTGGATTGTATACCCGGTGCGAGGCGGCGGCGGGGCCGAGGCGCCCGCGTGGAGTCCGGAGGAGCCGCTAGGGAAGAACCACAAGTTCGTGGAGCGGCAGCGCAGGGGTATGGGGCTCACGAGCGCGCGGGCCACGTCGACGACGGAGGACCCGAGCGGCTAGGCGCAGGGCTCGACCTCGGGCTCGAGCGCGACGTCGTCCTCTCCCTTGGCGCCTGCACCCGAGGGGCCGCCCCCGGCCGTCGTGCGGGGAGCGTCCTCCATCAGCCCGGCCTGGGCCGCGGCGGCGATGGCGGTGACGACGAAGATCACGATGAGCAGAAGGATTCTCTTGGGCCTCATATGCTCGGCCTCCTCCCCGTCGAGGCGTGTGGCCGCAAGCGCTTCCGGCGGCGAGACGACGCCTGCCAGCGCGCGCCACGATACGCCCCTCATGATACGCACCGGCGAGGGGCTCCGGGGCGGCGCGTCGACGCGCGCGCGGCATGCGGGCGCAGGCGGCGGGGGCGGGTTGGTGGCTGGCGGCGGGCGTCAGGCACGGCGTCGGCGAACAAAAAGTCGGGTCCGCCCGAGGGCGGACCCGACGTCGAGATTCGCGACGAGGTCTAGGCGGCGCGCCCGCTGACGCCCCAATCCGCCCTCGTGACGCCACGCGCCCTTGAGCAGGCACACGTCCTCCATGTAAGGTTGTGTGAGTAATCTGCGAGGTCAGGACGCCTGACGCCGGCCAGATGGCATCACGGTTGAAAGAAAAGGGGCGGCCCATGGAGAAGAGACGGGACGCACGGCAGCGACTCATTTCGTGGCGCGGACTCATGGCAGACGACGACCAGATGGTGCGCAAAACGGTCATCGCGATACTTGCGCTGCTCTCGGCCGCGATGGTCGCCACACAGACGAACTACTTCGTCGTGGGCGACGCGCACCTCATCGCCGTGCTCGCACCCATCACGGCGTGCGCCCTTCTCGCCGGCCCCAAGGCGGGAGCCCTCGTGGGCGCGATTGCGGGCGCCGCCGAGTGGCTGCACGCCACGCTCCTCCCCCTTGACGCGTACGAGCAGTACTTCGCGACGCCGGTAAACTCCGTACTGCTCTTCGCGGTCATCGGTCTCGTCATGGGGCTCATGTACGCAGTGGCCTGCAATAGGGAGTACGACAAGAACTGGAAGGGCGTCCTTGCGCTCGTCGTCGCGTGCGCGATCGGGTCCGCCCTCTTCACCCTGCTCTTCTCGATCTCCGCAAACATCATCAACGCGCTCGTCAACATCGAGATCCCCTCCAACATCATGAGCGACCTCGCGGGCAACAAGGAGCTCGTCTCGCAGGTGGTTGCAAACTTCGGCCTCATGGCGCTACTCGTGATGGCGTTTGCGACGCTCTGGTACAAGAGGGAGAGCTCCGCCGAGGAGCGTACGCTGAGCAGGCGCTTCCAGGGCTGGCTGTTCGCCGTGATGTGCGCGGCGTACCTTCTGTGCGCGGCGGGAACCTACACGGTCGTCTCCATCGTGTGCCGAAACGGCGCCGAGTCCCAGATGCAGTCCCAGATCAACTACCTCTCCGGGCAGCTCAAGGAGCGCGACGACCTGATCGGCGGCCTGCAGAGGCGCGGCGACCTCTCCGAGCAGAAGGCGAATGACCTGCACGCAAGCAGCGTGAGCGGCGTCGCGCTCGGCCTGCCCCTGGGCGAGCGCGGTGTGAGCGCGGTCGCCGAGGACGACGTCGTGGTCTCCTCCAGCGACGCGTCGATGATCGGCAAGGGCTTCACCGACGTGGTCGGTGCAGGGTTCCTGCGTGGGTTCGACCAGTCCCTCTACGACGCCAATCGCTCCTCGACGTGGTACATGAGCGGCAGCGAGCTGGGCTACCTGCGCGTCTCGGAGCTGAGCTACCTGCGCGTCTCGCGCCAGGGGTCCTACCAGATCATGGTCGCGCTGCCCCAGGCGGAGGTGTACCAGTGGCGGCCCGTGATCGTACTGGTCGTCTCGGGCGTGTTCCTCGCGCTGTTCGCGGCCGTGTACGCACAGGCGTCGCTCTTGCTTAAGAACGTGGTCGTTCGCGACATCGACCAGACCAACGAGGTGCTTGGCCGCATCACCGAGGGCGAGCTCGACCAGAGCGTCAAGGTGCGTGACACGGTCGAGTTCGCACGTCTGTCCGACGGCATCAACGCGACCGTTGGCACCCTGCGCGACGCCATCGCGACCGAGGCGGCGCGCAACGACCGCGACCTCGCCACGGCCAAGGCGATCCAGGAGTCGGCGCTGCCCAGGTCCTTCCCGCCCTTCCCCGAGGTCGACGCCTTCGACATCTACGCGTCGATGAACGCGGCGCGCGAGGTCGGCGGCGACTTCTACGACTTCTTCCTGCTTGACGACGACCGCGTCTGCCTCCTCATCGCAGACGTCTCCGGCAAGGGCATCCCGGCATCGCTGTTCATGATGGCCGCCAAGACCGAGATCGCCAGCAACATCCGCGCGGGCATGGCCCTGGGCATCGCGATGCAGACGGCCAACTGGCATCTGTGCCAGGGCAACGACGCCGGCATGTTCGTCACGGTCTGGACCGCCATCCTCGACTACAAGACCGGCAAGCTCACCTACGTGAACGCCGGCCACAACCCGCCGCTTTTGCGCCACAAGGGCTCGTGGGAGTGGCTCAAGGCACGCAGCGGCCTCTTCCTCGGGACCTTCGAGACGGCAAAGTACCACGAGGAGACCGTAACGCTGGTGAAGGGAGACGAGCTCTTCCTCTACACGGACGGCGTCAACGAGGCCTTCTCGGCAACCGAGGAGCAGTACGGCGACGACCGCGTCGAGGCGTTCCTCGCCGACCACGCCGACCTGCACCCGCACGCGCTCGTGGACGCGATGCGCGCAGAGCTGCGCACCTGGGCCAAGGGCGCCGAGCAGTCCGACGACATCACGATGCTCTCGATCGAGTACGGCGCGCAGCCCGAGGCCACCGGCTCGATCTCGCTCGACGCCACTACGGACAACGCGGACGCCGCGATCGACCTCGTGCGCAGGGAGCTCACGTCGCGCTACTGCCCCATCACGGTCCAGCACAAGGTCGACATCGCACTCGAGGAGCTGTTCGTGAACGTCTGCAAGCACGCCTACGCCGAGCAGGACGGTCCGGGCAAGGTACAGGTCGACTACGTCTTCAACGCCAACCCCAACTCCATAACGGTGAGCGTCACCGACTGGGGCACACCCTTCGACCCGCTCGACCAGAGCGACCCAACCGCGCCGGAATCCATCGGCTCCGCGAAGATCGGCGGACTTGGCATCCTCATGGTCAAGAAGAGCACCGACGACCTGAGCTATCTGCGCGACGGAGACGCCAACGTGGTGGCCTTCCGCTGCTCGTGGTAGCGCTCGGGTACGTCACGGCCGCGCGTCGGCACGCCACACAAAAAAAGTCGGGTCCGCCCGAGGGCGGACCCGACGTCCATCACATAGGTGGAGGCGCGGAGAATCGAACTCCGGTCCAAAGCAGAACCCTGGCAGGTGTCTCCAAGCTCAGTCGCAGATTGAATCTCGGACGCGTCGCACACTGCGACACGCGCTCGGCGTCCCAGTTGGTTCGGGCTTAGCCTTCGGCATACCAACCACGTCCGAAGGTGCATCTCCCTAAAATGACGTCACCACGGGTGCGGGAGCAATCCCCGCTTAGACGCGCCGACTTATCTTATGCGGCGAGAGGCATAGCCTCAAAAGAGTTGTTGTTGTCAATTAAATTTGACGGTACCCCTGTTTTACGTGGCGAGGAGACCACGGCTTGCTGCCCACCTCAGCACTACCCTGTCGAAACCAGTCGCCCCCATGAGGTTGTGGGGCCCACTGCCACCATGCGAATGTCAAGTTGCGGCCGAGCGCGGGCTGGCCCGCCCATCGGCAAGGGTAGTGTACCCGTCTTGGCGTGCACATGTCACGCGACGCTCGTCAGCCGGGCGTCAGCACACGACGCGCCCACATGCGAAAGTGAGACCAGGGGCATGGGGCAGGCTCTTCTCGGCGGTGTTTGCGGGGTCGGGGGAGGTCGCTAAGACCTGTGGCGGCGGCGCTCGCGGAGGTATCTCCTCTCGGCGGCGGCCGCGGTGTGCTCCTCGCGGTCCCAGAACAGGATGAGGGCCGCGACGACGAGCAGGGCGACGCTTACGAGGATGGCGTGCTGGCCGAAGAGGGCGACCATGCGCGAGCCGATGACCGCGCCGGTCGCGAAGGCGAAGACGGTGCCGAAGTGGAGCAGCGAGCTTTCGAGGGCGCGCGGCTCGCGGCGGTGGACGAAGTCGACGAGCTCCTGCACGGCCTGGCGGGTGTTGCCCATGCACATGGTCGTGGCGATCGGGCGGCCGTGGACCTTGCGGAAGCTCTGGACCTGGATGCCGCAGGCGAGCGACGTGAGGGCGTTGGCGAGCCAGTCGTGCGAGGAGGGGACGAAGGCGACCGAGGCGAGGATGCAGATCTCGAGCATGAGGCTGAGCTGGCGCCAGTGCGTGGTGAGGTTGCGCGAGTGCAGGCAGACCACGTGCGCCACGACGAGGCCGCACACGTAGCAGAGGAACGGCAGGGCGTAGCGGCTGGCCTCGCCCCAGTTGCCGTCGGCGAGCTGGATGCTGAGGAGGACGATGTTACCGGTCTGCGCGTTGGCGAAGACGCGGCCGCGGAAGAGGAACGAGTAGGCGTCCATCAGGCCGCCGGACACGGCGAGCAGTGCCGCGAGCTCTATCGATTCCGATGTCTGAAGTGCGCGACGGATTCCCACGCTCATCCCCCAAAGAAGTTGGCCGTCGCGACAATTGTACGCCGCGACGGCCACCTGGGCCCGTCCTGCACACAACCGTAACGCGCCGCGCGCACGCGGGCGCCACGGGATGGGATCTGGGCGAAGGCGCTAGTCCTCCGCGGGCTCGAAGTTCTCGGGACCGACGCCGCACACGGGACAGACGAAGTCCTCGGGCAGCTCGGGCGTGTCAACCTCGACCTCGTGGCCGCAAATGGTGCACACGAACTTGTAGGTCTTGCTCTCCTCGGCCATGGTGCCTCCCCTTTCGCTTGTGATGCGCGCCCTCCTGCGGGCGCGCCCGCCTAGCCCACGAACGACGATGCCTTCGGGGGCGTCTTGCCCTTAAGAACGCTGTGGTAGTACGCGTAGGTCAGCGGCTCCGCCTTCGAGAGGACCTCGGCGTCGACGACCTCGCCGACGAACACGACGTGCGTGCCGACGTCGAGCGTCTGGCGCACGGAGCACGTGAGCACGGCCGCGGCGCACTTCTCCTCATAGGGGTCTCCCAGCGAGGTGCGGCGCACGGGCTCGGGGTACTTGTCGAAGTCGGCGCCGGTGCGGAAGCCGAAGCGTCCGATGTGGACCATGTCGGCCTCCTGCGTGAGCGGCGTCAGCGCGAAGTGGCCGGCCGACTCGATCACCTGCTCGGTGAAGTTGCCCTTGTTGACGGCCACCATGACCTGCAGCGGCTCGCTCGTGAGCTGCAGGCCGGTGTTGACGACGCACCCGCTCTGGCGCTCGCCGTCAGACGCGGACACGACATACAGCCCGCTGGAGAAGGTAAACAGTGCGCTCTTGTCCACGACAGCCTCCCTAGGTTGCCCGCTCTTCTCATCACCATAGATGCCGAGAAGAGCACGTGCGGGCCGTGGGCGGTACGCGGGCGGAAAGCGTCGGTGGCAGGCGGGGCCAGGCGCGGCGCTAGCGGCTGCGCTCCTTGAGGGCGCGCTGGACGTCGCGGTCGACCTGACGCTTCTTCAGGTCGGCGCGCTTGTCGTAGAGCTTCTTGCCGCGGCCGAGGCCGAGCAGCACCTTCACGCGGTTGTGGTCGTCGAAGTAGATCTCGAGCGCCACGAGCGAGAGGCCCTTGTTGCGGAGCTTGCCCTCGAGCGTGTCGATCTGGCGACGGTGCAGGAGCAGCTTGCGGCGGCGGTCGGGGTCGACGTTCCAGACGCTGCCGTGCGAGTACGGGTGGATGTGCGTGTTGAGCAGCCAGACCTCGCCGCCGCGTACGATGCAGAAGGCGTCCGTGATCTGCGCGGCGCGCTCGCGCACGCTCTTGACCTCGGTGCCCGTGAGCACGATGCCAGCCTCATAGGTCTCGAGGATCTCGTACTCGTGGCGGGCGGTGCGGTTCTTGGCGATGAGCTTCTTCTCGCGCTTAGGCATCGGCGCCGTCCCCCTCGCTGGCGTCGTCGGCGGCCTCGGCCATCTCGGCGTCGCTCTCGCGCATGAGCTTGATGAGCGCCTTGCAGGCCTCGTCGCCCACGAGGTCGCGGGCGCGCACGGTCAGGTTCGTGGCCGTGTTGCGGTCGCCCTCGGCCGCGGCGTCGGTCGCGCACATCAGAAGGCAGACCGCGACCTCGGCGTTGGCGCCGTCAGGCAGACCCTCTGCGGCGAGAAGGTCGCGCGCCTCGTCGTCGGTGACCGTGTCGGGGTCATGGTCGGTCTCGGTCGCGAGGTCGAGCGCGGCGTCGAGCTGGGCGTCGGGCAGGCCGAACCTGCGGGCCACGCGCAGGGCGGCGGCCGCGGCGGCGCTCTTCTCGGCAACGAGGAAGTACTCGGAGAAGTTGGTGAAGGCGCGCACGAGGTGGCGCGCGTCGCTCGCGCGGGAGAAGACCGAGAAGGTCAGCGCGAGGTACTCGTTGGGGTCGCCCTTGATGCGGTAGAGGTCGGCGAGGTTGAGGCGCCACTCGCAGCCCATGGGGTTCCAGCGGACGGCCTGGCGCAGGGCGGCCATGGCGCCGTCGTAGTCGCCGTTGCGGACGGCCGCGAGCGCAAGGTCGCCGTAGAGACGGTCGAGCGGCTCGCCCACGTCGCGCAGGTCGCGGGGATCGCCCTCGACGCGGCGGTACGCGAGGCGCTCGAAGAGCGTCGGGAAGCTGAACCACTGGACCGCGTCGGTCGTGGGGCAGTTGCGGTCGACGTACTCCTCGGCGTCCTCCGCAAGGCGGGCGAAGAGCTCCTGGGCCTCGTCGGCCATGCCCTCGATGAGAAGGGCCTCGCCGTGGGCCAGCTCGTCGGTCAGGTTGGTGTCGCTCATGTGTCCTCCAGCGCGCCGGGCGCGCACGTCGTGTGTCAAGCGGCGCGCGGGCGCCGCGGGTGTCGTCTTCAACAGAGTCTAGCCTACCCCGCCCATGCGCGCGCGATGCGCCCACCACGCAACGCCCATGGGCTGGGCGGCTGCGGCGGGCGCCGGCGCAGGCGCGGCGCCTAGGCGCGGCCGTCGGCGAGCGCGAAGTCGATCTGACCGCGCGCGGGGTTGGCGCCCGTCACGGTCACGGCGACGCGCTTGCCCGGCTGCCACGAGCGGCCGGACTCCTCCCCTATCAGCATGAGGCGGCTCTCGTCGAAGTAGAACCACTCGTCGCCGAGGGCGCGCGTGGGGACGAGCCCCTCGGCGCAGGTGTCGTCGAGCATTACGAAGAGGCCGAAGCGCTCGCAGCCCACGACCACGCCCGAGAAGCTCTCGCCGATGCGCTCGCGGTAGAGCTCGGCCATCTTGACCTTCTGCGAGTCGCGCGCCGCGCGGTCGGCCACGCGTTCCTGCTCGGAGCAGGTGCGGCAGAGCTGCGGCAGGTCGCGCGCGAGCTCCTGCTGCGCCTTGCAGCGCGCCCTCCCGGCGACGAGCGCCGCGAGCGAGCGGTGCACGATGAGGTCGGGGTAGCGCCTGATGGGAGAGGTGAAGTGGCAGTAGGCCTTCGCGCCCAGCGCGTAGTGGCCGTCGTTTCTCGGCAGGTAGACGGCGCGCTTCTGCGCGCGCAGGAGCACCGAGTTGACGAGAAACTCGCCGGCCGTGCCCCGGGCGTCGGCAAGCGCCGCGCGGATCGCATGGGGGTCACCGGCCACAATGGCGTCGCGGCGGCGCCCGCGGCAGACGCCGAGCTCGCCCAGGATCGGCAGCGTCGCGGCGAGGTCGTCGGGCGCGGGGCGCTCGTGCACGCGGAAGGCGGCGGGCGCCTCGGCCGCGGCGAGCATGCCGGCCACGGCCTCGTTGGCAAGGAGCATCGCCTCCTCGATCAGGCTCGTCGCGCGCGTCTTCTCTCGCACGCGCACGCCCGTGGGCGCGCCGCTCTCGTCGAGCACGACCTTGGCCTCGCGGGTGTCGAAGTCGATCGCGCCGCGGCCCGCGCGCACCTTCGCCCTCAGGCGCGCGACCTCGTCGAGCACCCGCAGGGTGTCCGCGACCGCGAGCGCCAGGCTCTTCTCGGCCTCGGCGGCGTCGTCGGGGTCGGCCTCGGGGTCGGCCGCGGCGTCGCAGGCGACGGGGAGCGCCAGGTCGTCGACCTCGCCCGAGAGGAGCGCGTCGACGGTGTCGTAGTCGAGCCGCGCGCGCGAGCGGATCGCGGCCGGGAAGGCCTCGGCGCCCGTCAGCTCGCCGCGCTCGTCGAGCGTGAGCGCGACGGACATGGTCAGGCGGTCGACGCCGGGGCGCAGCGAGCACAGGTCGCACGAGAGGCGCTCGGGCAGCATCGGGATCACGCGGTCGACCAGGTAGGTCGAGCAGGTCCGGCGGCGGGCCTCGTTGTCGATGGCGCCGCCGGGCGCGACGTAGTGGGCGACGTCGGCGATGTGGACCTCGAGCTCGAAGCCGTCGTCGGTGCGCCGCGCCGACACGGCGTCGTCGAAGTCGCGCGCGTCGGTCGGGTCGACGGTGAGCGCGACCGCGCCGCGCAGGTCGCGGCGGCCCGTCTCGCGCCCGATGGTCTCCGTGACGTCGTCGAGAAGAGCGTCGGCCTCGGCCAGCGCCGCCTCGCCAAACTCGGTGGCAAGGCCGCTCGAGGCGACGATCGACTCGACGGCGAGGTCGAGCTCGTCGGCCGCTCCGCGGCGCGCGTCGATGGTCACGACGCCGGCGCTCTTGCGCGTGGGATACTCCAGCACGCGCGCGACCACGACGTCGCCCTCGCCCACGCCGAGGCGCTCGACGCTCGTGTCGCCGGGCGTGACGAAGAAGTCATGCTGCATGCGACGGTCGAGGGCGACCACCACGCCCAGCGGGTCGAGGTCGTGGTAGGTGCCGAGGAACGACGACGTCGCACGCTCGATGACGCCCTGGACGACGGCCATCTGGGTCCCGGAGCGCGAGACGAGCGAGACGCGGACGCGGTCGGCGTCCATGGCCTCGCGGATGCCGCCGCGCGCGACCGGGAAGGTGCCCTCGGCGCACGCGACCTCGGCGACGCCGGGCCGCAGCACGCGGATGGTCCCCTCCATGGTCTGCGGGCGCCTGCGCGTGTGCGAGCGCGGGCCGCGCGAGCGGCCCCGGGAGCGCTTCCTTCCCATGCAACACCCCTTCAACGAGAAGGGGCGGCGCGACCCGTGGCCACGCCGCCCCGACGAATGAGCTCTTCTCGACCGCTAGACCTTGAGATAGCGCCTCATGGCGATCATGGAGCCGAACAGGCCGATGAGCATGCCGATGACCACGAGCGCGGCGTAGGTGCCGACGAGCACGTGGACGGGCAGCTCGAACGACAGGAACTGCAGGCTGTTCTGCAGCCTGGGGATGGCCACGACCATGCCGAGGTGGAGCACCACCACGGCAAGCAGCGAGCCGATGAGGGCCTCGAGCAGGCCCTCGGTGACGAACGGCCCGCGGATGAAGCCGTTCGACGCGCCGACGAGGCGCATGATCGCGATCTCGCGGCGACGCGCGGCGATGGCCAGGCGAATCGTGTTGTTGATGAACACGAACGCGATGAACGCGAGCAGCGCGACGAGCACGAGCGCGGCGATGCGGATGATGTAGGTGACCGAGAAGAGCCTCTCCACGGTCTCGCGGCCGTACTGGACCGAGGCGGTGGGGTTGGACGGGTCGTCGCAGATCTTGCCGAAGTCTGCGTCGCCGATCAGCTGGTTGGCGACGGACTCGACGCTCTTCGGGTCGGACAGGTTGACCACGAGCGAGGCGGGAACGGGGTTCTCGCCATCGAGGGCGGCGACGGCGTCCGCGGCGTTGCGGTTGCTCATCGTCTCCTTGTACTCGTTGAGCGCCTGCTCCTTGCTCTTGTAGTCGACGGACTCGACGGCGTTCCAGCCGCGGATCTTCTGCTGCAGGGCGTCGACCGACTCCTTCTTCGCGTCGTCGGCGATGAAGGCCTGGATCGTGACGCGCTCCTCGACGTTGCCGACGAGGCGCGAGACCATGACCGAGCCGATGACGAACAGGCCGATCACGAACAGCGAGAGGAAGATGGTGACGATTGCGCCGAGGACCGTGGACCAGTTCCTGCGGAAGTGGCGTCCGGCCTCGCGCAGGGAGTAACCGACGTTAGATGGCACCATAGTAACCGTAGCCTCCCCTCTCCTGGTCGCGCACGATGTGGCCGGCCTCGAGGGCGACGACGCGCTTGCGCATCGAGTCGACCATCTCGCGGTCGTGGGTGGCCATGACCACCGTCGTGCCGGTGCGGTTAATGCGGTCGAGCAGCCTCATGATGCCGAGCGAGATGGCCGGGTCGAGGTTACCCGTGGGCTCGTCGCAGACGAGCAGGGGCGGGCGGTTCACCATCGCGCGGGCGACGGAGACGCGCTGCTGCTCGCCACCGGAGAGCTGGTCGGGGTAGTTGTCCATCTTCTCGGCGAGGCCGACGAGGCGCAGCGTCTCGGGGACCTGCGTCTTGATGACGGCGCGGGGCTTGCCGATGCACTCGAGCGCGAAGGCGACGTTCTCGTAGACCGTCTTGTCCGGGAGCAGCTTGAAGTCCTGGTAGACCGTGCCGATCTGGCGGCGGAGGTACGGGACCTTGCGGTTGCGGAGCTTGGTGAGCTCCTGGCCCGCGACGATCACCTGGCCGCTCGTGGCGCGAAGCTCGCGCGTGAGGAGCTTGAGGAAGGTCGACTTGCCGGAGCCGGAGTGGCCGACGACGAAGACGAACTCGCCCGGGTAGATGTCGAGGCTGACGTCCTCGAGGGCGGGCTTGTTGGGCTGGGCCGGGTAGACGAGTGTTGCGTTTCTGAGCGAGATGGTCGGCTTGCCCGTGTGAGGCACGGGGGCCTGCCCATCGTCCCGCAGGGGGGCGAACACGCTCGTGTAGCCCTGCTGAGCGGTGAGCTCGGCGGACTCGGGCGCGTTCGAGACGACCATGGAGGACTGCTGCGCGGGTGCGGGCGCGGCCTGCGGCTCGCGAGCCTCGGCCTGGTAGGCCTCGGGCGCGGCGAAGTGCGAGGCGCCGGCGTAGTCGGCACCCGCGGCGGGGTCATTCACGCCCGCGTTCGGATCCTCCTGGCGCGGGGGCACCGGCTGGAAGGCCTGGCCCTCGTCCCCCTGCCGCTCGCTGCTGCGAAAGTGGTTTGCCACAAGAGCTCCTTCATTCGAATAGCGAAACTGACAGTTGCTATATCATACCCCGTTCATGCGGCTTCATCCTGCGCCGCCGCACCGTGCGCAAAGAAACCAGAGCAAGTGGTACGAAAGGGGGCGCGACCGATGCCGGCCACGCCCCCTCGCGCGATTCTGTCGGCGGGCATTAGCCCTCGACGACCTTCTTCCAGTCGGCCGCGAACTTCTCGAGGCCCTGGTCGGTCAGCGGGTGGTGCACGCACTTCTTGAGCGCGGCGAACGGCACCGTCGCGATGTCGGCGCCCATGAGGGCGGCCTGCGTGACGTGGTTCGGGGTGCGGACGGAGGCGGTGATGATCTCGGGGCCGCCCTCGCTGTCCCAGTAGCCGTAGTCGAAGTTCTGGACGGCGTTGATCACGGTCTCGAGCTGGGCGAGGCCGTCGTCTCCGATGTCATCGAAGCGGCCGACGAACGGCGAGATGTAGCGGGCGCCGGCGCGGGCGGCGAGCAGGGCCTGGGGCGCGGAGAAGACGAGCGTCATGTTGACGCGGATGCCCTCGGCGGCGAGCGCGTGGCACGCGGGGAGGCTCTCCTCGCAGATCGGCAGCTTGACGACGATGTTGGGGGCGAGCGCGGCGAGCCTCTTGCCCTCGGCGATCATCTCCTCGGTCGTCTCGGCGGTGGACTCGGCGGAGACGGGCAGCCCCTCGCAGATCTCGCAGATCTTGACCATGTGGTCCTCGAAGTCAGCGAGCTTGCCGCCCGTCTTGGCGTAGAGGCTCGGGTTCGTGGTGACGCCCGAGAGGACGCCCCAGCTCGCAGCCTCGCGAATCTCGTCGAGGTCGGCGGTGTCGATAAAGAACTTCATTCGTCTCCCCTTCTTGTGGAATATCCGATCGCACATTCGCCGGGCGCGGCGAGACGACTCGGCCGCGCGCCAACATACGTACCTTATCCCTAAACGCCGCGCCAAAACAGAGCGAATTTGCGGGCGTCACGCACGGGCCAGCTGGCGGGCGAGAAGAGCTTCGGCCTCGCCCCGCGCGCGCTCGGGAAGCGCGCGGCTTGCCCCTGCAAGAGAAGGGCGGGCCGGGTGGCATGCACCCGGCCCGCCCGAAGTCGAAGCCACCTGCGGGCTCAAGGTACGGCTACTCGCTCTTCTCGGCGAGGAAGGCGTCGAGCTGGCCCTTGATCTCCTTCTTGTCCACGATGTTGCGGATCGAGACGACGTGGGCGACCTTGCCCTCCTTGGCGAGCTCCTCGGCGAAGTCGCTCATGGTGATCACGAGGTCGCCGTCGAACTTTGCGAGGTCCTCGAGGCTGCCCTGCTCGCAGCTGATGGGGTAGCCCTCCTCGTTGATGACCTGCTCGCACTTGATCTTCAGCATGGCCGAAGAGCCCATGCCGGCGCGGCAGCAGACGAGGGCGCGGTAGGTGTTGGACATTAGATGCTCCTTTCGATGGTGCGGATTGCCTCCACAACTTCACTTGGCGTCTCAGCGCTGTCGAGGGCGGGCAGGAACCGCTCGTCGGACAGCAGGTTGACGAGGTCCGCGAGGACCCCGAGGTGACCGTCGGCGCTCGTGGCGCTCAGGGGGAAGAGGAACTTGACGGGGTCGTTCTCCCCCGCACCGAAGCTGACCGGCTCGGCCAGCACGCACACGCCGAGCGCGGCGCGCCTCGCCCCGGACTCGGGGCGCGCGTGCGGCAGGGCGACGTGCGGGCACACGACGAAGTAGGGCCCGTGCTCCTCCACGCCGGCGATCGCGTCGTCGACGTAGCCGACCTCGACGGCGCCGTCGTCGACGAGGGGCTGCAGCGAGGCGCGAACGGCCGAGCGCCAGTCGTCGGCCGCGACGCCGACGCGCACGCTCTTCTCGTCAAGCAGGTCGCTCAGCATGCGGCTCCCCCTCGTGTCCCATCATCCTCCTCCGCCGCGAAGGCCGCGCGCTCGGTCAGTTCTGCCTGAACTGTTTAGCGCTTGTTTAGCTTCCGCGGACGCACGTTATGCGCATACATTGCGCAGCTATAGGATGCTTCTGAAACAAGAATAACGGATGCGAAGTCGGCAAACGGTGCATAACTACTACGAAAACCGCACTAATTTGTTTACATTGTCTATGGATTAGAGGCCATTTTTGCCGAATTGGCCGAACCCCTCGCCGAACGCCTCGTGGACGTTGGAGACGATCATGATCGCGTCCGGGTCGACGCGCGCGACGATCGCCTTGAGGCGCGCGGTCTCGGTGCGGCCGAGGGCGCACATGAGCATCGGGCGGGGCGAGCCGCTCCAGACGCCGCGGGCCTGCAGCTCGGTGCAGCCACGACCCATCTCGTAGAGGATCTCGTTGGCGATCTCGGCGTGGCGCTCGGAGATGATGTAGGCCACGCGCGCGGTGCGCGGGCCGTCGACCACGGCGTCGATCACGATGCCGCCGATGTAGAGCGCGATGCCCGCGTAGAGGGCGTTGGCCAGCGAGAAGACCGGTATCGACAGCAGCACGATGACGCCGTCGCAGATGACGCTCAGCGTGCCGAGCGGCATGCCGGTGCCCTTGGCGAGAAGCTGCGCGATGATGTCGACGCCGCCGGTGTTGCCGCCGGAGCGGAAGACCAGGCCCACGCCCACGCCGACGAAGACGCCGCCCCAGATGGCCGACAGCAGCAGGTCGCCCTGGGTGGGCGACGAGACGAACGGCGCAAGCACGTCGCACATGACGCCCGACACGAGGATGCCGGCGATGCTGCGCACGACGTAGTCGCGGTCGCGGGTGGTGAGGAGCACGTACGCGAGGAGAAGAGCGTTCATCGCGATGGTCTGCGCACCGATGGGCAGCACGACGCCCGACGCCTGGGCGATCGCCGACGTGATGGTCGCGAGGCCCGTCAGGCCGCCGGCTGCCAGGCCGTTGGGCGCCTCGAAGCAGTCGATGCCGATCGCGTAGACGAGCGAGCCCACCAGGATGTAGGCGGCCTCCTTCAGGAGGCGGCGCCACTCGAAGCCCGTCTCCCTCACCTACGACTCCCCCTCGCCGCAGCTCCAGCGGTGGTACGCGATGACGAACGCGTCGAGGTCGCCGTCCTTGAGGACGGAGTCGACGTTGCCGCACTCGAGCCCCGTGCGCGTGTCCTTCACGAGCTGGAACGGATAGAGGACGTAGTTGCGGATCTGGTTGCCGAACGAGATCTCGTGCTTGGGCCCGCGCAGCTCCTCGAGCTCGCTCTCGCGGCGATCGCGCTCCATCTCGTAGAGGCGGCTCTTGAGGATCTGCATGGCCGCGGCCTTGTTCTGGAGCTGGCTGCGCTCGTTCTGGCAGGTCACGACCAGTCCCGTGGGCAGATGCGTGATGCGCACGGCCGAGTCGGTCGTGTTGACGCCCTGGCCGCCGGGGCCCGAGGCGTGGTAGACGTCGATGCGCAGGTCGCTCTGCTCGATCTCGACCTCGATGTCGTCGGGAAGCACCGGCAGCACCTCGACGCCGGCAAACGTCGTCTGGCGGCGCTTCTTCGCGTCGGTCGGCGAGATGCGCACGAGGCGGTGCACGCCGGCCTCGGCGCGCAGCATCCCGTAGGCGTTCTTGCCCGAGACGGTGAAGGTCGCGCGGTCGATGCCGATGACCTCGGCGGCCGGCGCGTCGTTCACGTCGACCTTCCAGCCGCGGCGCTCGCAGTAGCGCTGGTACATGTGGAAGAGCATCTCGCACCAGTCCTGCGCCTCGAGCCCGCCCTGGCCGGGCGTGATCGTGACGATCGCGTCGCCGTGGTCGAGCTCGTCGGTGAACCAGCTGGCCAACTCGAGCTCGCCCATGTCGCGCTCGAGCGCGGCCAGGGCGTCGGCAGCCTCGCCGAGAAGAGCCTCGTCCTCCATCTCGAGCCCGAGCTCGAGCGCGGCCTCCGCGTCGCCCAGGCGGCTGCGCGCGCCCTCGAGGGCGGCGACGTCCTCCTTGGCGCGCGTGAGCCGCGCCATCGTGGCGCTCGCGGCCTCCGCGTCGTCCCAGAACCCGGGCTGCGCGCTCTTCTCCTCCAGCTCGGCGATCTCCTTGCGGCGGGAGTCTATGTGCAGGTAGCCCTCAATCTCATCGAGGCGGCTGCGCGCCGCCTCGATGTCGGCCTTCGTGACCTCGGCCATCCTACCTGTTCCTACCGTGACAGTTCTTGAACTTCTTGCCGCTGCCGCAGGGGCAGGGGTCGTTCCTGCCGACGCCGACGTAGGGGTCGGGGTCGTCCGCCTTGCGGTAGGTGGACGGCTTGGCGGGGGCGGGGGCCTTGCCGCCGGGCTGCGGGCGCGGCGCCGCACCCGTGGCGCGGGCGCTCCTGGTCACGCTCTGGCCGTGGTCGCCGTCGACCTCTGCGGGGCCGGAGTACTTGGCGCCGCGAAGCTCCTCGGCCTCCTCTACCTCCTGCGCGGGCGGCGCGACGGCCACCTCGATGCGCAGGATCGTCTGGAGGAAGTCCTCGTACATGGTGTTGACGAGCTCCGTGAACGCGGCGTAGGCCTCGGTCTTGTACTCGACGAGCGGGTCGCGCTGGCCGAAGCCGCGCAGGCCGATGCCGGTCTTGAGGTAGTCCATCTCCTGCAGGTAGCTCATCCAGCGCGTGTCGATGACGCGGAGCATGACCTGGGCGGAGAGCTCGTGCATGATCTCGTCGGAGAGGCGCTCGGACTTCTCGCGGTAGCAGCGGGTGACGAACTCGTCCACGGCCTCGCGGATGTCCTCGGAGTCGGCGTCCTCGTCGAAGGGCTCCATGTCGTTGCGGCCCGTGAGGTCGGCGACCCACTTGCGCAGCCCCTTGAGGTCCCAGTCGTCCACGTCGACGGCCTCGCTCGCGAACTCGTCGACGCGGCGCGCGACGGTGTCGCTCGTGACGCCCTCGATGTGGTCCACGAGGTCCTTGCCGTCGAGGATCTTGTTCCTCTCCTCATAGATGACCTGGCGCTGCTTGTTCATGACGTCGTCGTAGTCGAGGACGTTTTTACGCATCGCGAAGTTGATCTCCTCGACCTTGTGCTGGGCGTTCTCGACGGCCTTGGTGACCATCTTCGCCTGGATCGGCATGTCGGCGGGCATGTCGTACTTGACCATCATCTGGGCGATGCGGTCCATGCGATCGCCGCCGAAGAGCCTCATGAGGTCGTCGTCGAGCGAGAGGTAGAACTGGGTCTCGCCGGGGTCGCCCTGACGGCCGGAACGGCCGCGGAGCTGGTTGTCGATACGGCGGCTCTCGTGGCGCTCGGTGCCGATGACGCAGAGTCCGCCGGCCGCGAGCACGTGCTCCTTCTCGGTCTCGCAGATCGCCTTGGCGCGCTCGAGGTACGTCGCGCGCTGCTCGTCGGTGACCTCCTCGAGCTCGAGCCCGTCGTCGAGCATGAGGTCGGTCGCGAGCACGTCGGGGTTGCCGCCGAGGAGGATGTCCGTACCACGGCCGGCCATGTTGGTCGCGATCGTGACGGCGCCCTCGCGGCCCGCCTGCGCGACGATCTGCGCCTCGCGCTCGTGGAACTTCGCGTTCAGGACCTCGTGCTTGACGCCGCGCTTGTCGAGGATGCGGCTCAGCTTGTCGGAGCTCTCGATCGAGACGGTGCCCACCAGGACCGGCTGGCCCTTCTCGTGGCGCGAGGCGACGTCGTCGGCGACGGCGTTGAACTTCGCCTCGATCGACTGGTACACGAGGTCGTCGTGGTCGACGCGGATGACGGGCTTGTTGGGCGGGATCGCCTGCACGGGCAGGTTGTAGATCTCGCGGAACTCGGCGTCCTCGGTCATGGCCGTACCGGTCATGCCGCTGAGCTTGTCGTAGAGGCGGAAGTAGTTCTGCAGCGTGATCGTCGCGAGCGTCTGGTTCTCCTCGCGGACGTACACGCCTTCCTTGGCCTCGATCGCCTGGTGCAGGCCCTCGGAGTAGCGCCTGCCCTCCATGATGCGGCCCGTGAACTCGTCGACGATCTTGACCTCGCCGTCCATCACGACGTACTGCTGGTCGCGGTGGAACATGTACTGCGCCTTGAGCGCCTGCTGCAGGTGGTTGACGAGCTGGCCGCTCATGTCGGCGTAGATGTCGTCGACGCCGAGCGACGCCTCAATCTTCTTGAGGCCCTTGTCGGTCGCCGAGATCGTGTGCTTGGCCTCGTCCATCTCGAAGTCGACCTCGGGCGTGAGGCCGCGCACCGCGCGGGCGAAGTCCTTGTAGGTGCTCGCCGACTTCGTGCCCGCACCGGAGATGATGAGCGGGGTCCTGGCCTCGTCGATGAGGATCGAGTCGACCTCGTCGACGATGGCGAAGTGGTGACCGCGCTGCACGCGCATGTTGGCGCGGCCGACCATGTTGTCGCGCAGGTAGTCGAAGCCGAACTCGGAGTTGGTTCCGTACGTGACGTCGGCGGCGTAGGCGGGCTTCTTGAGGCCGAGCTTCATGCCGTTCTGCAGAAGGCCGACGCTCATGCCCATGAACTTGTAGATCTGGCCCATCCACTCGCTGTCTCGCTTGGCGAGGTAGTCGTTGACGGTGACGATGTGCACGCCCTCGCCCGCGATCGCGTTGAGGTAGCCGGCGAGCGTCGAGACGAGCGTCTTGCCCTCGCCGGTCTTCATCTCGGCGATCATGCCGCGGTGCAGCGCGATGGCGCCGATGATCTGGACGTCGAAGTGACGCATGCCCACGGTGCGCACCGACGCCTCGCGCATGGCGGCGAAGGCCTCGGGGAGAAGGTCGTCCAGGCTCTCGCCCGCGGCGTAGCGGTCCCTGAAGATCTGGGTCTGGCCACGAAGCTCGTCGTCGCTCATGGCCTGGAACTTGGGCTCGAGGTCGTTGACCTGCGCCGTGATCTGCTCGAACTCCTTGAGCTGCTTGTCGGCACCACGTGACAGAAGGCGTGAAAACAGGTTAGGCATATCGTTTCCCCATCAGTTGCGATTCGCTCGGCCGCCTCGGCCGGTCTCGTGACTCGTTTGAGCTGCGGCGTACGTTTTCAGTTCAGCAGCACTTACTTTATCAATAGGTACCCCTATGGGGCCCCACACCACCAAAATGGCAGACGGGAGAGCCCGAGCGGCGCGTCACGCGGACGCACCGCCGGCCACGCGCCCGCCGCCGTGGCCGTGCCCGCCGGACGAGCGCTTGCCTGACGCGCGCCCGTGCCTCTTCGACGCCTTGCGCGCACGCGGCGCGGACGCCTTGCGACCCTTGCCAACGCGCTTCCCGCCGCTGGCACCGGCCGCCGGACGCGCGCTCTTCTCGCCTGCGCCAGACCCCTCCTGCGCGGCGTCCGCGCCCCCTGCGCCCTCGCCGCCGAGAAGAGCCTCGTCCTCGCCCGCGTCGTCCGCCGCCGACGCGAGCGCGGAGAGGCCGCGGCTCGACGCCGTGGCGCCCGCCTCGAGGGCCAGCAGCTCGCGCGCCGCGGCGGGCCCTCCCGGCGCCACCCACGGCGTCTCCCCGTCGCTGAGGATCTCGCGCACCACGTCGTCCAGGCCGCTTCCGGGCGCGCGCCCGAAGCGCTCCCGCAGGCGCATGCGGTAGCGCTCGTACAGCTCGACGATCTCGGAGCGGCGGCCCTGCACGCCGAGGGCGACCACCAGGCACTTCACGGCGTCCTCGCGCAGCTCGTCGTTGGCGAGCGAGGCACGCGCGAGCTCCACGGCCAGGTAGTCCTTCCCCTCCCTGAGCGCCGCCTGCGACCCCACGAGGCACGCGTCGGCGTGCGCGAGGGCCAGCTCCTGCACGTGCGAGACGATCTCGCCGTTGAGGTCGGCCGGCACCACCTCGACGCCCGCGCCGAAGATCTGGTGCGCCTGCACCGCGTACCGCACGGTCCTGCGGTCGTCGCCCTCGCTCATGAGCGCCTGCATGGCCGCGCGCTCGAACTCGTCGATGTCGAACGCGATCTCCTCCGAGACGAGCGCCACGGTCCCGCTGTACCTGTTGCTGATCACGGGGTTCGACTTCGTGTCGCCGCCGCGCAGCAGCTTGCGCGTCGACGCGACCGCCTCGTAGAGCCGCTGCGAGCCCGTCGCGAAGTCGCAGTCGCCCCAGATCGCCATCACGAGGTCGCGCTTGACCATCTTGTGCCCGCGGGCCAGCGCGAGCGCCGTGATCACGTCGCGCGCCTTGCGCTTCGTGAGCGCGCTCGACGCCACGGGCACGCCGTCCACCCGCACCGAGAAGGACCCCAACACCGAGACGAGCACGCGCTTTGCCCCCGGCCGCGTGCGGGTCGAGCGCGCGCCGCCCTCGACGCCGGCGGCCGCCGCGCACGCCGCGACGCCCGCGCCCGCGACGCCCTCGAGCATGCGCGGCTCCTCCACGGGGCCCGAGCACAGCCGCTCCTCGAACACGTGGCACGCGAACGAGCGCCACGCGCTCGGCAGCGATCCGCGAAACGCGAGCGACGCGTCGCCGCAGTCGTACATGAGCATGTTGAGCGCCCACAGCACGTCCCTCGGGCACGTCCCGCGCGACAGCGCGTCGAGGCGCACCGGGCGCGTCCGGTCGGCCCTCAACGACCGCTCGAACAGCCGCGCGAGGTCGCGCATGGGTCCGCGCTCCATCTCGTCGACCACGAGCGACACGTCCTCCCCCAGGCTCGCGCGGGCGCCCACCTGCACGAGCAGGGCGGCCTGGGCCACAAAGGGGCTCCCCGCCGCGAGCGCGCGCGACCGCGAGCGCTCGGCGCGCACGTACGCCCTCGTGCACGCGCCGCCTCGCAGGTCGGCGATGGCCGCAACGAAGAGCAGCGCCGCCTCCACGAGCACGTCGCCGTACTCCGCGGCGCGCCCCGACGCGCGCTCGCCCGCCCCGAACGTCGCGCGACGCCCCATGAGCACCTCGAGCGCCTCGTGCTCCGCGGCGCGATACAGGTCGATCCTGCGCGAGCTCACGGTCCTGAAGACGTGCTCCACGCGCAGCTGGTCCGCATCGCCCTGACGCAGGTCGCGCTCGCCCAGGAGCACCTCGCACGCGCGGAGGTCGTCGCTCAGCCACGCCGACGGCAGCCCGTCCACCACGGCTCGCGCCCCGCCGTTCACGAGCTCCTTGAACGCGCTCGAGACGCGCCCGCGCGCCAGCTCGCACAGGACGCTCGCGTGCGTCACGAGCTGCGCGCTGAACTCGTCGTCCTCGATGCTCGCGAACGCCCGCTCGCCCTCGGACACCTCCGCGAGCACCCGCCGACACACCCCGATCAGCTTCGCCCGCCTCAGCGCGCAGGTCGGCACCGTACTCTCGCTGCACAGCGCCCTCGCACACCCGCGCGCGTCCGACAGCTCGTCGACCTTCGCCGACAGCTCCGCCAGGACCCACGCGCTCAGCGCGTCGGCCGCGACCCAGGACGCGCTCTTCTCGACAACCTTGCCCGCGACGCCCGCATCGGCCCCGTCGTCTGCCTCCCCATCCGAGAAGAGCCCCATCTCCTCGTCCAGGATCATGTCGTGGCGCGCCTCGATGCCCCTCGAGACCACCTTCGGCATCCCCGCGCACACGTACTCGGTGCCCCACGCGAGCGCGAGGGCATGCGACTCGCGCGCGTCGGGGCAGAGGCCGCACACGAGCCCTGAGCGCCGATATTCGCCGCGCATCGCCAGCACCTCGGCGCAACTCGCCACGAGCGTCTGACGCGGCCCACAGGGCACCGTGAGCGCCCCGTAGACGTCCATCAGCGCCTCGCAGTCGTCCACGCCGGCGACGGAGAACGTGCGCGTCGCGCACGAGCAGCCAAACAGCGGCGCCTCGCGCTCGAGCCACGCGAGCATCTCGTCGTCGATGCGCCGGTCCACGGCCCTCAGGTCGTCGAGGGTCCCGCGCCCCAGCAGGATCATCGCGAGCCTCAGCCGCAGGTCCTCCTCCGGAAGCGTCGGCCTCAGCGCGCTGCCGATGACCTGGATCAGCGCCGACGAGTACGACCGTCCCCAGATCGACACCCGCCCCGACGCCACGGCGTCCTCGCGCATGGCGGCGACCAGCTGCGGTACGCAGTTAGAGAGCTTGGTCACCACGTCGTCCGGCGAGCCAGCCCGAGCCGCGAGCCGCGCCGGCCCCACCACGGTCGCGCCGTCGATGGCCTCGGCGAGCGCCGACGCCTCGGGCCTCAGCGACATCACCACGTAGGCCCCCGCCGACACGATCTTGCGGATGGCCCGCACCTCTCGCGCGATGGCGCCCTCGTCGCCAGCCGGAACGTCGTCGATGGTCACGACCAGCCGCCCGCGCGCCTCCGCCCGCGCGATCACGTCCCGCGCGAAGCGCGTCAGCCGCGCCGGCGCATCGCACTCCGACGACCCCGCGAGCGACACGTTGTACACGACGCCGCCCTGCGCCTGCTCGTCGCAGGTCAGGCAGTTGATCGCGAACGACTTCCCCATGCCGCTCTCCGCGCACAGCACGAGCACGTGCGCCGGCGACTCCCGCACGGCCCGGCAGAGCCCGACCAGCTCCTTCTCGCTCAACAGCCGCGGCGACTCAGCCCCGACCCCCATCGAGACGGCGTCAAGCGACAGCGGATGCTTGGCCAACAGGTACGAGAAAGACATAGATCCCCCCAACGTCCAAATGACACTCAGGTCCCTCATTTGACGCATCAAACCTTGGACCTTCTTTTGGGGAATCCGTATTCAAATATGATAAAAAATGAGCGTTTTTCGCAAAAAAACTCACCAAGATACGGGCCAGTTTGCAAAATTACACGCACTTTGGGCCAGACGTGACCAAGCCACGCCCCACCCGCACCACGCACGTCCCTCCCGCCGCCGAGAAGAGCACGGCCCCGATCGGCAGTCGATCGGCAAACAGAAAAAGGGGGCGCCCCCGGACCGTGCCGGGGACGCCCCCCTGGGCCCGGGTCTCCCCGGGACATGGGAATGCCCCTAGTTGGTCAGCGGCGTCCTGCTCTCCCACGGACTACTCCGCAGTACCATCGGCGCTCGGGGGCTTAACTTCCGGGTTCGGAATGGGACCGGGTGTGCCTCCCCTGCCATGGCCGCTGACCAACTAGGGGCATTCGACTGTGAGGTCACGCAAGCCGTGCCCTCAGGGCCGCACAGCGCGACGCGGACGATCCTCTCCAAGGGACCGCACCCGACCCTGCCATTGTATGGAAGGGAAGAGCTCGACCGATTAGTACTGCTCGGCTGAACGCCTCGCGGCGCTTACACCTGCAGCCTATCGCCTCGTGGTCTACAAGGGGTCTTACCGAAAGGAGAACTCATCTTGGGATGGGCTTCCCGCTTAGATGCTTTCAGCGGTTATCCCGACCGGACTCAGCTACCGGGCAGTGCCATTAGGTTGACAACCCGTACACCGGAGGTCCGTCCACCCCGGTCCTCTCGTACTAGGGGCAGCCTCCCTCAATTCTCCTACGCCCACGGAGGATAGGGACCGAACTGTCTCACGACGTTCTGAACCCAGCTCGCGTACCGCTTTAAATGGCGAACAGCCATACCCTTGGGACCTGCTCCAGCCCCAGGATGCGATGAGCCGACATCGAGGTGCCAAACCTTGCCGTCGATGTGGACTCTTGGGCAAGATCAGCCTGTTATCCCCGGAGTACCTTTTATCCGTTGAGCGACGGCCATTCCACTCTGTGCCGCCGGATCACTAGAACCTGGTTTCCCACCTGCTCGACTTGTAGGTCTCGCAGTCAAGCCTGCTTGTGCTCTTGCACTCAGGGGGATGGTTGCCGACCATCCTGAGCAGACCTTACGTGCGCCTCCGTTACTCTTTAGGAGGCGACCGCCCCAGTCAAACTACCCACCAGACACGGTCCCCCGCCCGGATCACGGCGCGGGGTTAGGATGCCAGAACGTCGAGGGTGGTATTCCAAGGGCGACTCCCCAGAGACTGGCGTCCCTGGTTCACGGTCTCCCACCTATCCTCTACACGACGAACCGGCAGCCAATGTCTAGCTGCAGTAAAGGTTCACGGGGTCTTTCCGTCCTTCCGCGGGTAAGTCGCATCTTCACGACTAGTGCAATTTCACCGGGTCTATGGTTGAGACAGCGTCCAAATCGTTACGCCTTTCGTGCAGGTCGGAACTTACCCGACAAGGAATTTCGCTACCTTAGGACCGTTATAGTTACGGCCGCCGTTTACCGGGGCTTAGATTCGCCGCTTCGCTTGCGCTAACGGCTCCTCGTGACCTTCCGGCACCGGGCAGGCGTCAGACCCTATACGTCGTCTTACGACTTCAGCAGAGTCCTGTGTTTTTGATAAACAGTCGTTTGGACCTCTTTACTGTGGCCGACCTGGGCTCGGGGAGCGAGTCCCTCCACCCTGGCCGGCACCCCTTCTCCCGAAGTTACGGGGTGATTTTGCCGAGTTCCTTAACCATAGTTCTCCCGATCGCCTTGGTATGTTCTACCCACCCACCTGTGTCGGTTTGCGGTACGGGCTCCTCGCGGCTCCCTAGAGGTTTTTCTCGGAAGTATGGGCTCACTCACTTCACTCAGTCGCTTCGTCCGCCACCTCAGCCTTCGCGGAAGGCGCATTTCACTACCTTCCAGCCTACGTGGCATCACGGGGACGTCCAGAACCCCGCTGAGCTACCCTTCTTCGTCGCCCCATCGGTAATAGCGCCGCGTCGGAGGTGCAGGAATGTCTACCTGCTGTGCATCGGCTACGCCTTCCGGCCTCGCCTTAGCTCCCGACTGACCCTGGGAGGATTAGCCTTGCCCAGGAAACCTTGGGTTTACGGCGGGGGCGTTTTCCACGCCCCTCTCGTTACTCATGCCAGCATTCTCACTTCCGGCCGGTCCACCGAGGGTCGTCCCTCGGCTTCGCCCCAGACGGAAAGCTCCCCTACCACCAGACTAGGTCTGGTCCGCCGCTTCGGTACCATGCTTAGCCCCGTATATTGTCGGCGCATGTCCACTCGACCAGTGAGCTGTTACGCACTCTTTAAATGAATGGCTGCTTCTAAGCCAACATCCTGGTTGTCTGAGCAAACGCACATCCTTTGCCACTTAGCATGGATTTCGGGACCTTAGCGGGCGGTCTGGGCTGTTTCCCTTTCGAACACACAGCTTAGCCCACATGTTCTGACTCCCGGACTCTGGACCTACGGCATTCGGAGTTTGATTGATCTTGGTAGGCGGTGAGGCCCCCGCAATCATTCAGTGCTCTACCTCCGCAGGTAAACGTCCGAGGCTAGCCCTAAAGCTATTTCGGGGAGAACGAGATATCTCCGGGTTTGATAGGCCTTTCACTCCTATCCACAGGTCATCCCCCCAGTTTTCAACCTAGGTGGGTTCGGCCCTCCACGGGGTCTTACCCCCGCTT
>NZ_JALGRK010000001.1:267500-1425513 GCF_023276655.1 Olsenella intestinalis
CATGCTTAGCCCCGTATATTGTCGGCGCATGTCCACTCGACCAGTGAGCTGTTACGCACTCTTTAAATGAATGGCTGCTTCTAAGCCAACATCCTGGTTGTCTGAGCAAACGCACATCCTTTGCCACTTAGCATGGATTTCGGGACCTTAGCGGGCGGTCTGGGCTGTTTCCCTTTCGAACACACAGCTTAGCCCACATGTTCTGACTCCCGGACTCTGGACCTACGGCATTCGGAGTTTGATTGATCTTGGTAGGCGGTGAGGCCCCCGCAATCATTCAGTGCTCTACCTCCGCAGGTAAACGTCCGAGGCTAGCCCTAAAGCTATTTCGGGGAGAACGAGATATCTCCGGGTTTGATAGGCCTTTCACTCCTATCCACAGGTCATCCCCCCAGTTTTCAACCTAGGTGGGTTCGGCCCTCCACGGGGTCTTACCCCCGCTTCAGCCTGCCCATGGATAGCTCACCCGGCTTCGCGTCTACGGCGCGCGACTGAACGCCCTGTTCAGACTCGCTGTCGCTGCGGCTCGCTTACTAGCTTAACCTCGCCACACGCCGTAACTCGCTGGCTCATTCTACAAAAGGCACGCCGTCACAGTGCAAGCACTGCTCCGACTGCTTGTAGGCACACGGTTTCAGGTACTATTTCACTCCCCTCCCGGGGTGCTTTTCACCTTTCCCTCACGGTACTTGTCCACTATCGGTCACAGGAGAGTATTTAGGGTTGGAGGGTGGTCCCCCCAGGTTCCCACCGGGTTTCACGTGTCCGGCAGTACTCAGGTGCCACTCGGCAGTCCGCGCGGATTCGCGTACGGGGCTCTAACCCTGTCTCGCCGGCCTTCCCAGGCCGTTCCGCTTCCTCGCGGTTTTGTAACTGCACGATGAGTGGTCCTACAACCCCGGCGGCGCCGAAGCGGCCGCCGGTTTGCCCTAGGTCCCCGTTCGCTCGCCACTACTAGGGGAATCTCGTTTGATTTCTCTTCCTCCGGGTACTTAGATGTTTCAGTTCCCCGGGTTGCCTCCACCATGCCTATGTGTTCAGCATGGGGCGGCGGGGAATGACCCCCGCCGGGTTCGCCCATTCGGAAATCCACGGGTCAAGCGGATATGTGCTCCTAACCGTGGCTTATCGCAGCTTGTCACGTCCTTCGTCGGCTTCCTGTGCCAAGGCATCCACCGTGTGCCCTTACCATCTTCTCTTCGATGGTCAGGTACATACACTATACGCACGCCCCCGCCAGAGCGAGGGGTGCGGTCAGATGCGATCTTCTTGAAAAAGAAAATTTCGTCTTTGTCACGCTATGCAGCTCTCAAGGTACGGCGAGGGCGAGCCCTCGAGACCGGACACTGCGCGCTTGCGCGCGGCGAAAGACTGCCAGCTGATCCGACGGGACGCCGCCCTCAGATAAGGTTCTTGTTCTCTCTCGAGAGGTTATTCTCCCTAGAAAGGAGGTGATCCATCCGCACGTTCTCGTACGGATACCTTGTTACGACTTCACCCCCCTTACCCTCCACACCTTCGGCGCCTCCCTCCCTTGCGGGTTGGGCCGACGACTTCGGGTGCAGACGACTCGGGTGGTGTGACGGGCGGTGTGTACAAGGCCCGGGAACGCATTCACCGCGGCGTGCTGATCCGCGATTACTAGCAACTCCAACTTCATGGAGGCGGGTTGCAGCCTCCAATCCGAACTGGGGCCGGCTTTGGGGATTCGCTCCTGCTCGCGCAGTGGCAACCCATTGTGCCGGCCATTGTAGCACGTGTGCAGCCCAGGACATAAGGGGCATGATGACTTGACGTCGTCCCCACCTTCCTCCGGCTTGACGCCGGCGGTCTCGCATGGGTGCCCGGCCGAACCGCTGGCAACATGCGACGAGGGTTGCGCTCGTTGCGGGACTTAACCCAACATCTCACGACACGAGCTGACGACAGCCATGCACCACCTGTCTAGGCTCCTCTCGGCCACGGCGTTTCCGCCGCTTCACCTAGATGTCAAGCCCTGGTAAGGTTCTTCGCGTTGCTTCGAATTAAGCCACATGCTCCGCTGCTTGTGCGGGCCCCCGTCAATTCCTTTGAGTTTTAGCCTTGCGGCCGTACTCCCCAGGCGGGACACTTAATGCGTTAGCTGCGGCACGGAGGGCACGTCCCCCCACACCTAGTGTCCATCGTTTACGGCTAGGACTACCAGGGTATCTAATCCTGTTCGCTCCCCTAGCTTTCGCGCCTCAGCGTCAGTCGTGGCCCAGAAGGCCGCCTTCGCCACCGGTGTTCTTCCAAATATCTGCGCATTCCACCGCTACACTTGGAATTCCGCCTTCCCCTACCAGACTCAAGCCTGCCGGTATCGGGAGCGGGCGGGGGTTGAGCCCCCGGATTTAACTCCCGACCTAACAGGCCGCCTACGCGCGCTTTACGCCCAATGAATCCGGATAACGCTTGCCCCCTACGTATTACCGCGGCTGCTGGCACGTAGTTAGCCGGGGCTTCTTCTGCAGGTACCGTCACCTTGCGGCCTCGTCCCTGCTGAAAGCGGTTTACAACCCGAAGGCCTTCGTCCCGCACGCGGCGTCGCTGCATCAGGCTTTCGCCCATTGTGCAAGATTCCCCACTGCTGCCTCCCGTAGGAGTCTGGGCCGTGTCTCAGTCCCAATCTGGCCGGTCGGTCTCTCAACCCGGCTACCCATAATCGCCTTGGTGGGCCACTACCCCGCCAACAAGCTAACAGGCCGCGGGCCCATCCCTCGCCGTCTGGGCTTTCCCGCGTCCCCCATGCGGGGGTCGCGGAGTATCCGGTATTAACCACGGTTTCCCGAGGCTATCCCGGTGCGAGGGGCAGGTTGCCCACGTGTTACTCAGCCGTTCGCCACTTTATACACACCCGAAGGTGCTTTAACCGTTCGACTTGCATGTGTTAGGCGCGCCGCCAGCGTTCATCCTGAGCCAGGATCGAACTCTCCGTTCAAAAAAGGCGAGCGGACGATGTCCGCTTCTCTTTTGGTGTTCGGAGCGACGTTCCGTATCTCTGGATCCGCTGATCTGGATTCGCTTGGTTTGAATTGACTTGTTAGTTAATTCACACTTCGCTTCGCTGTCTTTCGTCGATCTTTCGATCGCAGTATCCGGTTTTCAAGGTTCGCCGCGTCGCTCTCGGACCGCGTGGCCCGCTGCGGCGCGAGAAAGAACTATACGCGCTTGCCCGCCCCCTGGGGAGTGTCAATTGGCGCCTTCACAACCCTTACACAGTCGGCGGGCGGCACGTTTATTCCCGCAAGCGGTAGTGCTGGCTCTTCTCATTCAAAAGGTAATGTGTTAAAGGCCCACAAGCTGCGGATATCCGTCCACGGGATTCGTGGCTCAAGACGATGCGAACGTGCTACGCCCCCCTTCTCTATATGAAGGAAGCGTTCATAGATGAATCTCGCCGTCGCTTGCGCGGTATCGGACGCCCGCAGAGCCCCTCTCTTTAAAGGAAAGCCGCTATGCAATAAAAGGTCCCTCCCACGGGGGAAGGACCTTTCTCGCGCGGCTATATAGAGGGGGCGCCAGCGGTTCGACTCGGGGGCGCGACGCGTGCGCTAGGTGGCGACGGACTCGCTCACGTTGCCGCGCGCGAGATCGCATGCCGCGGCGAGCAGGTCGTCGCGGTCGGCGACGGACTCCGCCTCGGCGTAGGCGCGCACGACGGGAAGCGAGCGCGAGGGCCTCAGCATCACCCAGGCGTCGTTCTCGAAGGTGACCTTCATGCCGTCGGCGTGGCCGACCTGCACCGGCACGCGGCCGGCGAGCTGGCGTGGGTTGAGCCCGGGCAGGAGGTTGCTGAACGCCTGGAGCGCGGCGGAGTCGAGCCGCACGTCCTTGTGCGCGTAGTACATGTGGCCGATCTTCTCGGCGAGGTCATCGACCGCGGCGCTGAGCGAGCGGCCACCGAGCGCGACCATCTCGATCATGTAGAGCGCGCAGAGGATGCCGTCGCGCTCGGGCAGGTGGTCGGGGAAGCAGATGCCGCCGTACTCGTCGCACGCAAGCAGGACGTCGCCCTCGCGGACCTCGCTGTGCAGGCGCGCGAAGCCGACGGGCACGGCCGTGAGCTCGAGGTCGAGGCGCTCGGCCTGGCGCATCGTGCGCGCCGAGCACGGCAGCGTCATGACGACGCGGCCGTCGGCGCCGTGACGCTCGACGAGGTGCTCCATGAGAAGCGGCGCCGTCTTGTGCGGGCCGATCAGCCGGCCGCGCTCGCTCACGAACGCCGCGCGGGCGCAGTCGCCGTCGAGCACGACGCCGAGGTCGCAGTTGTTGGCGCTCACGCGCTGCTCGCAGTCGTCGACCCAGGGCTCGACCGGGCGCGGGTGCAGGCCGCAGAAGTCGTCGGACGACTCGCCGTGCAGCTCGACCACGTCGAGGCCGAGGCGGCCGAGAAGAGCCGCCACGATGCCCCGGCCACAGCCGTGCATGGGATCGACTGCCACACGCAGGCCGGCGCGGCCGATGGCCTCGGCGTCGACCATGGACGCGAGGTGGTCGAGGTAGGGGCCGACGAGGTCGACGCGGTCGAACGCGCCCATGTCGCCGGCGTTGGTGGTGGTCGCGTACTCGTCGACGCGCTCGGCGAACGAGGACGAGACCGTCCCGCCGTCGGCGCCGCGCACGATGATGCCGCCGTACTCGCCCGGCAGGTCGCACGCCGTGACCGACACCGCGCCGATCGCGGAGTCGTCGAGGGCGACCGCGCGACCGAGGGCAGGCGTCGGGCAGGGTGCGTCCGACACGTGGACGGCGAGTCCGAAGGTCGAGAGCGTGCCTGCCACGAGTAGCGCCAGGCGCTCGGAGTCGCGGCGGGTGTCGTAGCCGACGTAGATGGCGTTTGCGCCGGGGTCGGCAGCGGCTCCCCACACGAGGCCGAGCGCCGAGGCCACGCTGCCTACGCTCTTCTCGTCAAAGCCCTCGTCTGTGCGGGCACGCCAGCCTGATGTGCCGAAGTGAATGACGCCCATGGCCGTGGTCTACGCGAGCTTGCTTGCAGCCTCGCTCCCGAGCGCCTCCATGAACGCGGCGCGCTGGGCGTCGTCGGCGAGCGCGAGGCGCGCGTTGGTGGCGGCCCAGGCGGCGGGCGTGCCGGTGTCGCAGCCCTCCTCGGGGTCGACGACCACGGCGTACATCTCCTCCTCGGAGAGCAGGCGCTCCATGGCGTCGGTCAGCTGGATCTCGCCGCCGGCGCCGACGCCCTGGTCGGCGAGCAGATCCATGATGCGCGGCGACAGCAGGTAGCGGCCGACGATGAACAGGTGGGACGGGGCCTCCTCAGGCGCGGGCTTCTCGACGAGGCCCGTGACCTTCCAGACGGCGCCCTCGTCCTCCTCGGCGACCTCGGAGCCGTCGAGGGAGCCAACGCACTCGCCGGCGATGATGCCGTAGCGGCTCACCTGGTCGGCGGGCACGGGCGCGACGGCGATGACCGACGCGTTGTTGTGGGCGCGGGAGACCTCGGCCATCTTCACGCACATCTGGCGGTCGGGCACGAAGTAGTCGCCGAGAAGAACGAAGAACGGCTCGTCGTCGACCGCATCGGCGGCGCAGTACACGGCGTGGCCCAGGCCCTTGGGGTCGTCCTGGTAGACGAAGGAGACGGGCATGGCGCCGGCGGCGTGCACGAGGTCGGCCTCCTTGGCCTTGCCGCGGCCGCGCAGCATCGACTCGAACTCGTCGTCCACGTGGAAGTAGCTCTCGATCTGCGGCTTCTCGCGCGAGTTCACGATCACGACGCCGTCCACGCCCGCAGGCTCGAGGGCCTCCTCGACCACGTACTGGATGACCGGCTTGTTGAGGACCGGCAGGAGCTCCTTGGGAGTGCCCTTGGTGGAGGGGAGGAAGCGCGTGCCGAGGCCGGCGGCGGGAATGATTGCCTTCATCGGGAACAGTCCTTTCGTTTTGGTGCGCGCCCGAGGGCGCCTCATCTGCAAAAGCATAACGCTTGCGCTGGTTGGGTTTGGTCGCGAGCCTACAAACGGCAGATCGAACACAATCGCTAAGCGACGAATCTCCAGCCCAGGGTCGCAAAGTGGGGTCTGAGCGACTGGACCAGCCGGGCGGTGTCGCCCGGGGCGAAGCCGCGTCCGAGCGATACCGTGCGCACGCCGGCCGCCGTGAGCGCGGCCGCGGCGGCCTCGAGCTCGCGGGCGCGTGCGAGGTCCATGGCTCGTGCGCGGCGCGAGCCCGTGCGCACAGGGGCGGCATCGGCGTCCGCGTCGGCGTCCGCGTCGGCAGACCCGTCCGCCACGAGGGTCACGCAGAGGGCGAGGCCCTCCCCTTCCGAGAGGAGCGACAGCCTCGGCAGGACCTCCGCCAGGTGCGAGAGGCCAACCTCGGCCCCGAGCGCCGTGGCCCCGGCATCGACGAGCTCGGCAAGCGCCGCGCGGAGGCGCGACTCGACCTCGGCGTCGCCCTCGGGGGCGCTCATCCGCTCGGCGTCCGACCCCGCGACGGGCAAGGTCGCGACCACGGGGCGCCCGCTGACGTCGCGGACCGCACGCAGCGCCACGGCCACGTCCTTGGCGCGTCCGCCCTCGGCGACAAAGCCGTGGACGCCCGCCTCCTCGAGGCGGGAGGCCTCGCGCGCAAGCGCCGCACGCACGTCGGTTGCGGCGTCGACCGCAGCGCCGGCCTCGGCCGCGAAGCCGCGCACGCGGCCAAGCACGTAGCGCGGCGAGCACGACAGCGCGGCGCGGGTCGCGCCCTCGACGGCGGCGTCCTCGCAGTGCGCGAGGCCCGCGGCCGCGAGCTCGACGTCGGTGCAGCCGGCCGTGTTGGTCACGGCGCCGGCGGCGCCTCCCAGGCGGAACAGCTGGTGGATCTGGGCGAGTGCGGTCGCGTCGCTCACGCACCACGCGGCCTCGGGCACGCCGTCCGCGAACGGCAGCTCGGCCAGGGCGCGCGACATGTCGCCCGAGAGCACGAGCGCCACGTCGGACTCGCGCGAGAGCACGTGCGCGAGCTCGCTCGAGATCATGTCACGCGCGTCGTCGGAGGGCCTCAGCTCGGCCATCGCGAGCGCGGCCTCGAGGTCGCCCTCATCGGGGGCGCCGTTGGGGCCAAGGCCCATGCTCTTCTCGTCAGTCAAGGGTGATGCCTTCTTCTTCCAGGTGGTGAAGCCAGCGCGACTGCGTGTCGATCGACAGCGCGTGCTCCATGAGGCAGGCCTCGTTGTCGGCAGTCTCGGGGTCGACGCCCAGCTCCTGCTCGAGGAAGGCGCGCAGCATCCGGTGGCAGCGCCACACGTGCGAGGCGTACTCGCGGCCGGCCGCGGTCAGCTGCACGCGACCGTAGCGGTTCTGCTCGACGTAGCCGGCGTCCTTCAGGGTCGCGAGCGCCTTGTTGACGCTCGCCTTCGAGACCTCGAGCTGCTCGGCCACGTCGACGGAGCGGATGCCGTCGGTCGCACCCGACTCGACCATGATGCGGTAGATCGACTCGAGGTAGTCCTCGTTTGCCATAGAGAGGCGCTTGCCCTCGTCAAAGGAGCGGGCGGCGCGGGGTGCGTTCGCCTTGGCGCGATCGCTGTTGGTGGAGTCCATGGTCCCTCCCATCGTGGGCGCGGGGCTCGCGCGACGTCTGCCGCGCGACGTACCCCTAGGATACGCCAACCGGGATGCGCCCTAGAGCGTGTCCTGGTCGGGCACCTCGACGCGGCTCACGGCGGCGCCGAGGCCCTGGAGCTTCTCGACGAAGCACTCGTAGCCGCGGTCGATGTGGTAGATGTCCGAGACGGTGGTCGTGCCGTCGGCCACGAGGCCGGCCATCACGAGCGCCGCGCCGCCGCGCAGGTCGGGCGACTTCACCTGGGCGCCCGAGTAGCCGTCCACGCCGTGGACGATCGCGTGGTGCCCCTCGATGCGGATGTCGGCGCCCATGCGCTGAAGCTCGCTCGCGAGCATGAAGCGGTTCTCGAACACGTTCTCGGTCACGATGCAGCTGCCCTCGCACAGGGCGAGAAGAGCCATCGTCTGGGCCTGCATGTCGGTCGGGAAGCCGGGGAACGGCAGCGTCTGGATGTCGACCGGGCGGATGGCGCCCTCTCGGCTCACGGTGCACTCGCCGTTGCCGCGCTCGACCTTGAGGCCCATCAGCTCGTACTTCTTGAGCACGAGGCCGAGGTGGCGGGGCTCGAAGCCCTTGACGGTGACCGGCGTCTTGCCGAGGCCGGCCATCGCGAGGAACGTGCCCGCCTCGATGCGGTCGCCGACCACCTTGTGCTCGGCGGGGTGCAGCTCGCTGACGCCCTCGATCTCGATGACCGGCGAGCCGGCGCCGCTGACCTTGGCGCCCATCTCGTTGAGGAAGTTCGCCAGATCGACGATCTCGGGCTCGCGGGCCGCGTTGTCGATCGTGGTGGTGCCCTTGGCGCGCACCGACGCCATCATGAGGTTCTCGGTCGCGCCGACGCTCGCGAAGTCGAGCGTGACGGTCGTCCCCGTAAGCCCCTTGGGCGTCGTGGCGTGGATGTTGCCGTGGTTGACCTCGAACGCGACGCCGAGCGCCTCGAGTCCGAGGATGTGCATGTCGATCTTGCGGGCGCCGATGTTGCAGCCGCCAGGCATGGCGACGATCGCCTCGCCGAAGCGCGACAGCAGCGGCCCGAGGACCGCCGTGGAGGCGCGCATCTTGGCGACGAGGTGGTACGGCGTCTCGAAGCGGTCAATGTCGGAGGTGTCGATCTCGAGCTCGTGAAGGCCCTTCACCTCGACCTTGGCGCCCAGGTACTTGAGCACCTTGCCCATGACGTGAACGTCCGAGATGTTGGGCACGTTGGTGAGGCGGGAGACGCCCGGCGCGAGGATGGTCGCCGCCATGAGCTTGAGGGCGGAGTTCTTTGCTCCCTCGACGGTAACCTCGCCGCCAAAGGGACGTCCGCCTTCGACCTGAATGACTTCCACTATTTCCTCCGTCTACGAGGCGCTTCCGGCCTCCGTTGCCTGCTTGAGCAGGAGATTACACCACTTGATCTTGTTGTCGTAGTACGCGCGACGGTGGTCGCCCTCCTCAAGCTGGTCTCTGAGGTCGAACGCCTTCTGGCGGGTGCGACGCACGGTGTCGGGGTCGATGTCGTCGACGTCGCGCGCATGGTCCGCGAGGATGATCACGCCCTCGGGATTGATCTCGGCATAGCCGCCCGAGATGATGACGTGCTTCTCGCCGCCACCATCCTCGGGCGTCTGATGCAGTCGAACGATGCCGTCGCCCAGCGAGCAGATCTCGGCGGCGTGGCCGGGCCACACGCCGAGCTCGCCCGAGTGGGAGACGAGGATGAGGCTCGAGACAGGCCCCTCGTAGAGGAGCCTGTCCGGGCGCACGAACTGACAGGTAAGCTCAGCCATGGAAAACTTCCCTACTCGTTCTCGGTCTCCGCCATCTTGCTGGCGCGCTCGCGCACGTCATCGATGGTACCGGCGTAACGAAACGCCTGCTCGGGGATGTCGTCGCACTTGCCGTCGATGATGGCGGCGAAGGAGCGGACGGTGTCCTCGACCGTGCAGTAGTCGCCGGGGTTGCCCGTGAACTTCTCGGCAACGTGGAACGACTGGGAGAGGAACTGCTGGATCTTGCGGGCGCGGGCGACCACAAGCTGCTGCTCCTCGGACAGCTCGTCCATACCGAGGATGGCGATGATGTCCTGGAGGTCGGAGTACTCCTGGAGGATCTCCTGGACCGCCATGGCCACGCGGTAGTGCTCCTCGCCGACGACGCTGGGATCGAGCGCGGAGCTCGAGCTCGCCAGCGGGTCGACGGCCGGGTAGATGCCGAGCTCGGTGATGGAGCGCGACAGGACCGTCGTGGCGTCGAGGTGCGTGAACGTGGTCGCGGGGGCCGGGTCGGTGAGGTCGTCTGCGGGGACGTAGACGGCCTGGACCGAGGTGATCGAGCCCTCCTTGGTGGAGGTGATGCGCTCCTGGAGGTCGCCCATCTCGGTTGCCAGCGTCGGCTGGTAGCCGACGGCGGACGGCATGCGGCCGAGAAGAGCGGAGACCTCGGAGCCGGCCTGCGAGAAGCGGAAGATGTTGTCGATGAAGAGAAGGACGTCCTGACCCTGGTCGCGGAAGTACTCGGCGGTGGTCAGGCCGGCGAGGCCGACGCGAAGACGGGCTCCGGGCGGCTCGTTCATCTGGCCGTAGACCAGGCAGGTCTTCTCGATGACGCCAGACTCGGTCATCTCGAGGTAGAGGTCGGTGCCCTCACGGGTGCGCTCGCCGACGCCGGTGAACACGGAGGTGCCGCCGTGCTCCTGGGCGAGGTTGTTGATGAGCTCCTGGATGAGGACCGTCTTGCCGACGCCGGCGCCGCCGAAGAGGCCGGTCTTGCCGCCGCGGACGTAGGGCTCGAGAAGGTCGATGGCCTTGATGCCGGTCTCGAAGATCTCGGTCTGGGTCGTCAGCTCCTCGAAGGAGGGAGCCGGGTGATGAATCGGGTAGTACTGGACGTCGTCGGGGATCTCGCCGCCGTCGACGGGGCGACCCGTGACGTTCCAGACGCGGCCCAGGATGGAGGGGCCGACGGGCATCATCATGGGGCGACCGGTGTCCTTGACCGTGAGGCCGCGACGCAGGCCGTCGGTCGAGGACATGGCGACCGTGCGGACGACGCCATGCGGTAGCTGGGACTCGACCTCGAGGATCGTCTCCTCGGCGTCGTCAGAGGCCTTGACGGTGAGGGCGGTGTAGATGCCCGGCACCTGGCCGTCGAACTTGACGTCCACGACAGGGCCGACGATACGGACGACGGTGCCCGTGCCGACGCTCCTGTTCATCTGTTGGTAGGCGGCCTCCTCGAGGGGAGTGCGCGTCTGTTCAGTAGTGCTTGCCATTAGTTGTCCTCCAATGCGGAAGCGCCGCCAATGATCTCGTTGAGCTCAGTGGTGATGGCACCCTGACGCTCGCGGTTATAGGTGTGCGAGAGCGTCGAGAGCACCTCGCTGGCGTTGTCGGTAGCCGACTGCATGGCGCGGCGGCGCGCCCCATGCTCGGCAGCCGCCGAGTCGAGCAGTGCGTGATAGATGACCGTCCTGATGTAGGCCGGCATGAGGTATCCGAGCACCTCCGAGGCGGAGGGCTCGAAGGAATAGTCGGAGTACGCCTTGCGGTCGACCATCGAGACTGCCTCGGGGTCACGCGGCGGGTTGGGCATCATGAGCGCCTCGCGAGAGATGGGCAGGATCTTCTCGGTGACCTGGATCTGGTCGACGCGGTTCTTCGCATGCCAGTAGAGCAGCTCGACGCGATCGATCGTGCCGTTGGCGTAGCCGTCCATCACGTAGGACGCGATGCGGTCGGCCTCGTCCATGTTGGGGTCGGAGGAGATCCCGACGAAGGAGAGGACCGGCTCGATCTTGCGGTACGTGAAGTACTCGGTCGGCTTGCGCCCGCAGGTGATGACGGACGCCTCGATGCCGCGCGCCTTGAGCTCCTCGATCTCACGCTCGACCTGGCGCTGCTGGAGGATGTTGAATCCCCCGGCAAGGCCGCGGTCGGACGCGACGATGATGAAGAGCACATGCTTCTCCTCGTCGCGCCCCTGGAGCAGGGGCTGCGACTCGTCGAGGCTGGCGCCTGCGACGTTTGCGAGCATGTTGGTGATCGCGTCCTTGTACGGCAGCGCCTCCTGGGCGCGGGTAAGCGCCTTCTGGATGCGCGCCGTGGAGATCATCTCCATGGTTCGCGTGATCTGCATGGTGCTCTTGATGGAGCTCATGCGCCTCGAAATTTCGCGAAGGTTCGCCATGCGCTAGCGCTCCTGCTCCGAATCGTCGCTCGTGGGATCGAGCGTGCCCGTCTCCTCGGCAGCCTTGGCGACGTCGACCATCGTGGACTTGTTGGGGTGCTCCTTGAGGAAGCGCTCCTTGAAGTTGGCGATGTGGCGCTTGAGGCGCTCCGACATGGCGTCGTCGATCTTGCCGTTGCGAAGCTCCTGACGAAGCTTCGGGTGACGCTCGGCCATGCTCTTGGCAAGCTCGTTGCGGAAGAGCGTGACGTGGTCGAGGTCGATGTCGTCGAGGAAGTCCTCCTTGGCGGCGAAGATGGCGATGACCTGGTCGGAGACGTCGAGGGCCGCGTAGCGCGGCTGCTTGAGCATCTCGGTCATGTGTGCACCGTGGTTGAGCTGGTACTGGGTCGCCTCGTCGAGGTCGGAGCCGAACTGCGAGAAGGCCTGCTTCTCACGGTAGCTCGCGAGGTCGAGTCGAAGCGTGCCGGCGACCTGCTTCATGGCGGCGAGCTGGGCCGCGCCACCGACGCGCGAGACGGAGATGCCGACGTCGACAGCCGGGCGCTGTCCCTGGAAGAACAGGTTCGACTGCAGGTAGATCTGGCCGTCGGTAATCGAGATCACGTTGGTCGGGATGTACGCGGAGACGTCGCCCTCCTGCGTCTCGATGATCGGGAGTGCCGTGAGCGAGCCGGCGCCGTTGGCGTCAGAGAGCTTGCAGGCACGCTCGAGCAGGCGAGAGTGCAGGTAGAAGATGTCACCGGGGTAGGCCTCGCGTCCGGGCGGACGGTGAAGCGTAAGCGACATCTGACGATAGGCGACGGCCTGCTTGGAGAGGTCGTCGTAAACGACGAGGACGTGACCGCCGGGGTGCTCGGCATCGGCGGGGTTGCCGTCCTTGTCGTTGTACATGAAGAACTCGCCGATGGCGGCGCCGGCCATGGGCGCGATGTACTGCAGCGGCGCGGAGTCCGCGGCAGTGGCGGCGACGATGATCGTCTTGTCGAGGACGCCGCGCTGGGCGAGCGTCTCCCTAATCGCCGCGACCGTGGAGGCCTTCTGGCCGATCGCGACGTAGATGCAGATCATGTCGGTCTCGCGCTGGTTGACGATGGCGTCGATGGCGATGGCCGTCTTGCCCGTCTTACGGTCGCCGATGATGAGCTCACGCTGGCCGCGGCCGATGGGCACCATTGCGTCGATGGCGAGAAGTCCGGTCTGGACGGGCTCGCACACCGGCTGGCGCTCCATGATGCCAGGGGCCTTGAACTCGATGGGGCGACGGTGGGTCGCGTCGATGGCGCCCAGGCCGTCGATGGGCTGGCCGAGCGGGTTCACGACGCGGCCGAGCATGGCGCGTCCCACGGGGATGTCCATGACGCGGCCGGTGGTGCGGCACTCGTCGCCCTCCTTGATGGAGTCGACGTCGCCGAAGAGGACGGCGCCGACCTCGTCGACGTCGAGGTTCTGCGCGAGGCCATAGACGCTGCGGCCGGTGGCGGAGCTCGTGAACTGGAGGAGCTCGCCGGCCATGGCCGTCTTCAGGCCGCTCACATGGGCGATACCATCGCCGACCTCGGTGACGACCGAGGCCTCCTGCATGTCGACGGTCGCGTTGATCTGGGACAGCTGCTCGCGCAGCGTGTCCATGATCTTCGCGGAACTGATCTTATCTGTCATTGCTCATCACTTCCGATGAAGGTCGAGGCGAGCGTCTTCCTGATGTTCGCAAGCTGCGCCTTGACGGACGCATCGTAGCGATTGCCCTTCGCCTCGAGAACGATGCCGCCCAGGATCTCGGGCTCGACGCGCTCAACGAGGTAGATCGGTGCGTTCAGGTACTTCTCGGCCTTGGTGCGGACTTTCTGGCGAAGGTCGTCGTCCATGGGGACGGCCGTGGTCACCGTGACCGAGACGGTCTCGTCCTCGGAATCGAGGATCTCCTTGTACTGCTTTGCAACCTTCTCGACGAGGTCGAGGTCATCGGCATCACGCATCGCCGCGATGGTCTCGAGGACCTCGGGCGAGAACTTGCGCGCGTGCAGCCACTGCACGAGGTCGGCGTTGGCCCTGCCCTCGGAACGGGCAGCGTCGATGAGGGCCCGGCTGTAGGCCTCGACCTTCTCCTCGTCGCCCCGCTTAGCGCTCATCAGAGGCACCAACCTCGGCGAGGTACTTCTCGGCGAGCTTGCGCTGGGACTCCTCGCTCAGCTCGTTGCCGATGATCTTGCTGGCGATCTCGACGGAGAGGTCGACGACGGAGCTCGAGAGCTCGATCATGGCCTTCTTGCGCTCGGACTCGACCGCACCGCGGGACTTGGCCACGATGTCGGCCGCCTCGCGCTGGGCCTTGGCGAGGATGCGAGAGCGCTCCTCCTCGGCCTCCCTCTTGGCCTTGGCGACGATGACCTCAGCCTCCTTGTGAGACTCGGCGATGCGAGCCTCGAGGTCATTGACCTCGCGGGCGGCCTGAGCCTTGGACTCGGCGGCGCTGTCGAGGTCGTCCTGGATCTTCTGCTGACGCTGCTCCATCATCGAGAGGATCGAGGGCCAGGCGAACTTGGCCAGGACGACCCAGATGACAAGGAAGGCGATGAGGGCGGGGATGAACTCCGCGGGCTTCGGGAGCAGAATGTCCGGACCGCTCGGCGTCTCGGCAAGGGCGATCGCCGGGGTGGCGAAGGCTGCCAAGGCGGCGCATGCGGCGCGCGCAAGTCCCTTCGTGTTGCTGTTCATACGTTCCTCCAACTCAGCGTGTGTCGTTGCCGGCGTCTACTTGACGATAAGGCTGACGACGAAGCCGATGAGGGCGAGTGCCTCGACGAAAGCGGAGCCGAGGATGAAGACCGTGAACAGACGGCTCTGCATTTCAGGCTGACGCGCCATAGAGCTCGTGGCGCCGAACGCAGCGAGACCGATGCCAATGCCAGCGCCGATGACGCCAAGACCATAACCGATGACTCCCACAATTCCTCCTTTGTCATTCGCCGTAACGTGGCGAGTTTCTGACAACGTATCTATCGCCAGCGGGTAGAAGTCATGCCCGCGTGGTTGCACAGTAGGTGGCCCCGAGCGGGACCGCACGCTCTACTCGTTCTCGACGAGCTGGATGTAGACGGCCGAGAGAAGCGTGAAGACGTAGGCCTGGATGGCCGCGACCATGAGCTCGACCGCGTAGATGACGATCAGGATGAGCATCCAGAAGATCGACGTGGCGGCGCCGGGAAGCGCGGCGACGGTGAAGCTCTGCAGGAGCGGCTCGACGAAGAGCGACGCGAGAATCGCGAAGGCGCCCATGACGACGTGGCCGGCGAACATGTTGCAGAAGAGTCGGACGGCCAGGGTGATGAGGCGCAGGAAGGTCGAGAAGAGCTCGATGAGCCACAGGGGGACGCTCGCGGGGAACGCGATGCCCTCGGGCGCGAGGCTCTTGAGGTAGCCGATCGGGCCCATGCGCTTGACGCCCACGACGATGAAGTAGACGAACGAGACGAGCGCGAGGGCGGTCGTGACGCCCATGGTGCCGGTGCCGGGGTGGCAGCCGGGGATGACGCCCACGATGTTGTTGAAGAGGATGAAGAAGAAGAGCGAGGCGATGAAGGGGAAGTGCTTCTTCCACGTGTCGCCCAGGATGGACTTGCACATGTCGTCGCGGGCGAACTCGATCACGTACTCGACACCGTTGACGAAGAGGCCCTTCGGCGCAAGAGAGGCGGCCTGCTTCTTCTTGAACACGAAGATGACCACACACAGAAGCGCGATCGCCACGAACATCCAGAAGATGTACTGGGTGAAACCGACGGTGGTGTCTCCCACGATTGCCTGTGAAAGGAAGCTGTTGACGAGATGGTCCATCTCTTCAGGCAACTTAGAAAGCGCGTCCACTATTCGTCCTTCCCCTCGACGTTGCCGTGCGCGCGCATCGCGCGCAGGCCCCGAACTGATTCAATACCCCAAACCGCGAGGAATGTTGCACATGTTGCACAACCGAAGGCGAGCGTGGCCTCGGGGGCGAGCAGGTGCACGGCAAGCATCGCCAGCGAGAGCATCGCGAACGAGGCCATGGTGCTCACCAGGCCGCGGGCGACGCTCGCCGCACGGCTCGGCTCCCCCCTCAGCGCGACCTCGAACAGATACGCCGATGGCATGGCGCCGGCGAGTCCCGAGACGACGCCGAGGGCTATGGCCACAGACAGGTTCAAGAAGCGCACCTCCGGATGGCCCGCAAGACGGGTTTGAAACGCCCCGAATTGCGAAGCACAGCAACTCTAGTAGTGTATCCCTCAATTGTCCACAACGGGTTTCGAAACTTCATACATGACGACACATTTGCAAAAGCGCCCCAGCTCAGAGGCTTGGGGCGCTTGATTTTAATCTGCCGAGTGGCGCTTACTTCGTGCCGTAGATCCTGTCGCCGGCGTCGCCGAGGCCCGGCAGGATGTAGGCCGTCTCGCTCAGCTCGCGGTCGATGGCGGCCGTGTAGAGCCTGACGTCGGGGTCAAAGTCGAGGACGGCCTTGACGCCCTCGGGGGCGGAGACCAGCGTGAGGCAGCGGATGTCCTTCACGCCCGCCTCGCGCAGGAACTGGATGGCCGCGGTGAGCGAGCCGCCGGTGGCCAGCATGGGGTCGACGATCAGGCAGGTGCGCTCCGCGATGGAGGCCGGGAACTTGCAGTAGTACTGCACGGGCTCGTGGGTCTCGGGGTCGCGGTACATGCCGACGTGACCGACGCGCGCGGAGGGGACGAGCTCGAGGATGCCGTCGACCATGCCGAGGCCCGCACGAAGGATGGGGATGATGGCGATCTTCTTGCCCGCGATGCGCTTGCAGGTCGCCGTCTCGAGCGGGGTCTCGACCTCGACGTCCTCCAGGGGAAGGTCGCGCATGGCCTCGTAGCCCTCGAAGACGGCGAGCTCGGTCACGAGCTGGCGGAAGTCCTTGGTGGTCGTGCGCTTGTCGCGCAGAATGTGCAGCTTGTGCTGAACGAGGGGATGGTCGATGACGGTTACGCGCTTCTCGTCGAACTCCATGGCGATCCTTTCAATTTGTTTCCAGCCACGACAGCTCGTCGCGGCATAACCTTCGCAAGTTCGTGCGCAATTGTACAGCAGGCCCTAGTCGAGCTCGGGGTAGAGGGGGTGTTTGGCCAGCATCTCCCTCACCTCTGCAGATACGGCCTCGATCTTCTCGTCGCGCCCCTCGTCGAGCGCGAAGACCGTGGTCGCGATGAGCTCGCCCACGCGCTCGCACTCGGCCTCGGTGAAGCCGCGCGTGGTGACGGCCGCCGAGCCGACGCGAATGCCGCTCGTGACGAAGGGCGAGCGCCTCTCGCCGGGGATCGTGTTCTTGTTGACCGTGATGCCCACGCGCTCGAGCGCCTGCTCGGCATCGCGGCCCGTGACGTTCTCGGCGGCCGTGAGGTCGACGAGCAAGAGGTGGTTGTCGGTGCCACCCGTGACGAGGCGCAGGCCGCCGGAGCTCATGCCGCGGCCGAGGGCGGTGGCGTTCGCGCAGACGGCGCGTGCGTAGTCCGCGAACTCGGGCTTGAGCGCCTCGCCGAAGGCGACCGCCTTGCCGGCGATGGCGTGCTCGAGGGGGCCGCCCTGGGCGCCGGGGAACACGGCGGAGTTGAGGCGCTTGGTGTAGGCCTCGTCGTTCCAGAGGATGAGGCCGCCGCGGGTGCCGCGCAGGGTCTTGTGCGTGGTCGAGGTGACCACGTCGGCGAAGGGCACGGGGCTGGGGTGGACGCCCGCGGCGACGAGGCCGGCAATGTGGGCCATGTCGACCATCAGGATGGCGCCGCCATCGTGCGCGATCCGCGCGAAGCGCTCGAAGTCGATCAGGCGCGGGTAGGCGCTCGCACCCGCGATGACGATGCGGGGCTTGAAGCGCGCGACCTTCTCGGCGACGTCGTCGTAGTCGATGCGCTCCGTCTCGGGGTCGAGCCCGTAGGAGACGACGTTGAAGAGCTTGCCGGAGTAGTTGGCCGCCGCGCCGTGCGTGAGGTGGCCGCCGTTGGAGAGGTCCATTCCCACGATGGTGTCGCCGGGCTGGGCGAAGGCGGTCTCGACGGCGTAGTTGGCCTGCGCGCCGGAGTGGGGCTGGACGTTGGCGAAGGCGGCCGAGAAGAGCCTCTTCGCGCGCTCGCGGGCGAGGTCCTCGACGCGGTCGACCGCCCAGCAGCCGCCGTAGTAGCGCTTTCCGGGCAGGCCCTCGGCGTACTTGTTGGTGAGCGGCGAGCCGACGGCCTCGAGCACGGCGGGCGACACGAAGTTCTCGGATGCGATGAGCTCGATGGAGTCGCGCTGGCGGGCCAGCTCGTCGTCGATCATGGATGCGATCTCGGGGTCGGCGTCCCTCAGGTACTGAAAGCGCATGTGTCTCCCATCGGTCTCGCCCGGGGCGACGCGCGCCCGGGCTCGCGTGCAGATGAAGGTGGGGCGTCGGTCCGCGCCGGGGTGCTGCCCCGAACGCGGGCCTGGGGCGTGGCTAGCGCTCGACGCCGGAGAAGGTCGGGTCGTCCTCGCGCATGATCTTCTCGACGCGACCGGCGTGGCGGCCGCCGCCGAACTCGGTGGTGAGGAACTCGTCGACGATCTTCTTGTTGGTCTCGAGCGGCGTGAAGCGGCCCGAGATGCAGACGACGTTGCCGTCGTTGTGCTCGCGGAAGAGGTGCGAGAACTCGGGGGTCTGGATGACCGCCGCGCGGATGCCCGCGACCTTGTCAGCCGTGAGCGCCATGCCGATGCCGGTGCCGCAGATGAGCACGCCGCGCTCGGCCTCGCCGGCGGCGACGGTGCGGGCGACCTTGTCGGCGAAGTCGGGGTAGTCGCAGCGGTCGGCGCTTGCCGGACCGAGGTCGACGACCTCGTGGCCGAGGCCCTGCAGGTACTCGATCATGGCGGGCTTCTGGTCGAAGCCGGCGTGGTCGGATGCGATGGCGATCTTCATGCAACACTTCCTCTCGGGTGCGGGGCCCTCGCCCCGCTATGGACTGAACCTAGCCTACCGCACGCATGGGCAGGCTACGTGAAGGACTTCATATCGAAGGGAACCATGCCGCTCGCCGACCGCGGGCGGGGCGAGGCGGCGGCTCTTCTCCTATGCGCCTCGGACGGCGTCGAGCACGTCGGCGCACGTGATCGCGCCCTCGCGCAGGATGCGGGGCTCTGCGCCCGTGCAGTCGACGATCGTGGAGTTTACGGCGATGGGGGCGGCGCCCGCGTCGAAGACGAGGTCGGCGCTCGCAAGCAGGCGCCCGTCGAGGTCGGTCGCGCTCGTGGCGGCCTCCTGACCGTGGACGTTGGCGCTCGTGATGGCGAGCGGGCAGCCCACGCCGCGCGCGAGCGCGCGCACGAGGTTGGAGTCGGGAAGGCGCAGCGCGATCGTGTGGTCGCCCGAGCGCACGTACTCCGCGGGCACGGCCTCGCTCGCGCGGACGACGAGCGTGAGGGCGCCGGGCCACAGGCGCTCCGCGAGCGGGCGCGCCCACGCGGGGACGTCGGCGCCGAAGCGGTCGAGGTCGGAGGCGTCGGCGATGAGCCACGGCAGGGTCTGCGACAGCTCGCGGCGCTTGATCTGGAACGTGCGGCCGAGGCCGGCGTTGTAGGGCATGGCCGCGCAGCCGATCCCGTAGACCGAGTCGGTGGGGACGATGACGACCCCTCCCCTCTCGAGCACGCGCACGCCGCGGCGGACGGCCGCCTCATCGGGTCGGTCCTGGTCGACGGAGACGACCTTCTCGCGCAGGTCGAGCTCGCGCTCGCGACCGTCGGCGAGGTCGGAGGCGAGGTCGCCCTCGCGCGCGGCGAGAAGGACGCGCGGCCTTCGCGTGAGGTCGTTGCGGACCTCGACCGTGGCCCAGCCGCCCTGCTCGCGGCAGAGCTCGGCCGCGGCCTCGACATTGGTCTCGGCGAGCTCGACCGCAAGCGCACCACCGGGCCTGAGCGCCGTGGGCGCGAGCTCGAGCAGACGCCTGAAGACGTCAAGCCCGTCGGGGCCGCCGTCGAGCGCGAGGTGCGGCTCGAAGCCGCGGACCTCGAGCGGGAGCGTCGGCACGACGTCGGAGGGAATGTAGGGAGGGTTCGAGACGAGCACGTCGAAGGCCCCCATGAGCGCCTCGTCGACGCCGGAGGCGAGGTCGCACTCGACGATCTCGACCTCGCCGTCGAGCGCGAGGGCATCGCGGTTGCGACCGGCGAGCGAGACGGCGGCGCTCGACACGTCGGTCGCGACGACCTTGGTGCCGGGGCGCTCGGACGCAATGGAGAGCGAGATGCAGCCCGTGCCGCAGCCCACCTCGAGCACGCGCGCGGCGCGGCCGCAGGCGCGGGCGGCGTCGACGCGCTCGAGGGCCGCGTCGACGAGGATCTCGGTCTCAGGCCTGGGGATGAGGACGCCCTCCTCGCAGCGGAGCACGATGTGGCGGAAGGGCATCTCGCCGTAGACGTACTGCAGCGGCTCGCCCTTGCCGCGACGCACGACGCCGTCGTGCATGCGGGAGAGCTCGTCGGCGCTCAGCGGGCGGTCGAAGCTCGTGTAGATCTCGACGCGCGAGAGCCCGGTGACCGCGCAGAGGAGGAGCTCCGCCGAGTGGCGCGGTCGCTCTTCTCCCTTGCGCTCGAGATAGCCGCACGTCCAGTCGAGCACGCGCCCCACGGTCCACGTCTCGTCCGCCATGTCATCCTCCCCCACCGTCGTTGGGCCCGAACCGTCGGGCCTCCCCGCATGCGCGGGGTCCCATACAAAATCGGCGCCGGCCGAGGCCGACGCCGAGACGTTCGTGCGATGCGCCGGCTACACCGCCTGCGCGAGCTTCTCCGCGCGCTCGGCGGCCGCGAGGGCGTCGATCACGGAGGCGAGGGTGTCGCCGAGGAGGACGCCGTTGTAGGTGCCGTTGAAGCCGATGCGGTGGTCGGTCACGCGGTCCTGCGGCTGGTTGTAGGTGCGGATCTTCTCGGAGCGGTTGCCGTGGCCGATCTGCGAGAGGCGCGCGGCGCCCTGCTCGGCCTGCTGGCGCTCGAGCTCCATCTCGTAGAGGCGGGCACGCAGCATCTGCATGCAGACCTCGCGGTTCTGGATCTGGGAGCGCTGGTCCTGCGACTGGACCACGGTGTTGGTCGGGAGGTGCGTGATGCGCACGGCCGAGTAGGTCGTGTTGACGCCCTGGCCGCCGGGGCCGGAGGCGCAGTAGGTGTCGATGCGCAGGTCCTCCTGGTTGATCTGGATGTCGATGTCGTCGGCCTCGGGGAGGACGGCGACGGTGGCCGTGGAGGTCTGGATGCGGCCCTGGCTCTCGGTCTTGGGGACGCGCTGGACGCGGTGGACGCCGCTCTCGTACTTCATGACGGAGTAGACCTTGTCGCCCGAGACCTTGAACTCGATGGTCTTGAAGCCGCCGGCCTCGCTGGGGCTCGACGAGAGGACCTCGACCTTCCACTTGCGGGAGCTCGCGAAACGCTCGTACATGCTGAAGAGGTCGCCCGCGAAGATGGCGGCCTCGTCGCCGCCGACGCCCGCGCGGATCTCGACGATGGTGTCCTTCTCGTCGTTGGGGTCGCCGGGGATGAGCATGACCTTGATCTCGTCCTCGAGCTCGGGGAGCTTCGCCTCGTTGGCGGAGATGTCCTCCTGGAGCATTTCCTTCTCGTCTGCGTCGGCCTCGTGGAGCATCTCCTTGGCGGCCTCGATGTCGTCGAGGGCCTGGACGTACTCGCGGGCCTTCTCGACGAGCTCGGACTGGCTGGCGTGCTCCTTGGCGATGCGCGCGTACTCCTTGGGGTCCGAGACGACGGCCGGGTCGACCATCTTCTTCTCGAGCTCGACGTACGCGTCGATGAGCTTCTCTAGCTTGTCGCGCATGGTGTTCTCCTCAACGTGCCTCGGCGCGCGTGCGCCGGCAATTGGTTTAGCGTAGAGAGGATACCACCCCACCCCGCCCTTCATTCATGCAAACACGCAGCTTACACGCCCTGCACATGATGGGACGTGCCAGATGCGGGCCAGACAGGGCGCTTATTTGAGGCGCATGCGAGAAGAGATTCCCCAAACGACGGAACGGGGCCAGGCACGTGCCAGCGCGCGGCCAGCCGACACACCCGCCACTTGGGGGCGAGGCGGGCCGGGCGCCGGCACGTTGTGAGAAACTGTGTTGGTCTTTTCTAGAACGAGCCCATCCGGGAGGAACGATGGCAAACGACAAGCCCCTGCCGCTCATGGTCGACGGCAAGCCCCACTACACGCTCAGCTCCTACGAGCCCGCTGAGGTCGAGGTGATGGTCGCCACCGTGACGGGCGACGACCTCGAGTTCGCGCTCGACACGCTCCTCGAGGGCGAGGGCGGCTCGCGCGACAAGCTCTCCGACGCCGCCTGGCTGAAGGAGCACTTCCAGGTCTCCACGCCCGACGAGCTCTACGAGCTCGTCAACAAGTTCGTCACTGGCACCAACAGCCGCATCGCGGAGGAGCAGAAGATGCAGCTCTGCCTCGCCGAGATGGCCGACCGCCTGCTCCAGCAGCCCCTTCCGGAGATGCGCGAGCAGTGCAGGCGCGGCATCGAGCTCACCTACGAGCAGCGCTTCGCCCAGGGCGGCGTCACCCGCGACGAGTTCCTGAGGCAGGCGCACCAGACGGCGGCGGAGTTCGACGCGATGATCGAGGAGCAGGCGGACATGACGGCCCGTCAGCAGGCCGCCCTCAGCGCGATTGCCAGCGAGCGCAAGGTCCAGGTCAGCGAGGAGGAGATCCCGATGTACCTCGGCGTCGCCCCCGAGGATGCCCAGGAGTTCCTGAACCGGGCGCGCGCCACGAGGCAGCTCGACGACGTCCACGAGGCGGCCGTCAGGTCCAAGGCGGCGAGCATCGTCGTCGCGGAGTCGTCCTGCACCTACCACCACGAGACCACCGAGGAGGCCAAGGAGCGCATGGCCAAGATCCGCGAGGTCCGCAGCGCCTTCGAGCAGAGCGCCAAAGAGGCAGCCGAGGAGGACGAGGGCGAGGGTCCCGGTCTTCACCTCGTCTAGCGCGCCGGCGCCTACGCGCCCTTCACATATCCCGACGCAAGAAGGAGGGGAGGCCGACGTTCGTCGACCTCCCCTCCAGGCGTCTCTATGGGAGTGCGGGCCTACTCGGCGGCGTTCTCCTCGACGGGGGCCTCGGCGGCCTCCTCGACGGTCTCGGCAGCAGCCTCAGCCTCAACGGCCTCCTGCTCGGCCTTCTTGGCGGCCTCGGCGGCAGCCTTCTTCTCGAACTCAGCGGCACGCTTGGCCTTCTCGGCAGCCTTGGCCTCCTTGGCGGCCTTCTTGGCAGCGGCCTCCTCGGCAGCCTTGGCGGCGCGAGCAGCCTTGGCCTCCTCGGCCTTCTTGAGCTGGGCGGCAGCGGCGCCACCGAACTTGTTGGAGAAGCGCTGGACGCGACCACCGGTGTCGACGAGCTTCTGGGTGCCGGTGTAGAACGGGTGGCACTTGTCGCAGAGGTCGACGGTCATCTCGCTCTTGGTGGAGCGAGTGGTCCACGTGTTGCCGCAGGTGCAGCGAACGGTGCACTCGACGTAGTCAGGATGGATGCCTTGCTTCATTTCAGGACTCCTTCGTTTGGCCTGGTTTCCGACCAGGCGGGATGGTATTGCCCAGGTTCCGACCTGGACACAAGCTTTGCTAGATTAGCAGAAATCCCAGGCGTTGCACCAGTGACGCTCCCGCATGTGAAGAACAAGTGCAGGTGAGCGCGGCGTGGTCCCCTCGAGAGACGACGGAGGCGGTTTGACCAATTACTGAGATTTCAGAAAAGTCACCTGAAATTATCCGGATTACGGATTTGACACCGCCGATTACTGAGATTTCAGAAAAGTCACCTGAAATTACCCGGATTACGGATTTGACACCGCCCCTCCGAAAGCATCTTCTCTAGAGTTGCAGGTAGACGAGCCGTCGCCTCTCTGAGCATCGCGATGACTTGCGTCCTTTCCGTAATCTGAGTAATCGGCGGTGTCAAATCCGTAATCTGAGTAATTCTGTGCGTCCTTTCCGTAATCTCGCGAATTACGTGCGTCCATTCTGAAATCTGAGTAATCGACGACGTCCTTTCTGCAATCTCGCAAATCCGCTCCCACCCCGGGCGTCGCCGGCCCTGAGCGAAGAAGTCACCCAGGACGCAAAGGGTGTTTGTGCGCAATTGAGCGGCATATATACTGATTTAAGAACATGCTGCGGGACGACGAATGCAACCAGGAGGATGCCGTGCTTCTCACCGTTGACGTAGGCAACACCCAGACCACGCTTGGCCTCTTCGACGAGGACGGGACGCTGCTGCGGCAGTGGCGCATGGCCACCGACCCCAGCGACACCTCCGACGAGCTGCACGCGCGCCTGTTCGGCTACTTCAGGATGTTCGACCTCGAGCTCTCGTGCGTGACCGATGCCGCCATCGCGAGCGTCGTGCCCATCCTCACGCAGGAGTGGCAGCACATGATGAAGAAGGTCCTCAAGGCCGAGGACATCCTCGTCGTCGACGCGTCCCGCGACTGCGGGATCGGCGTCGACCTCCCCGACCCGCGGCAGGTCGGTGCGGACCGCATCGCCAACGCGCTGGCCGCGAAGGAGACCTACGGCGCGCCCGTGATCGTGGTCGACTTCGGCACCGCGACCAACATCGACGTCGTCGACCGCGCGGGCAACTTCCGCGGCGGCGCCATCATGCCGGGCCTGCTGCTGTCGGCGCAGTCGCTCTTCTCGCGTGCGGCGAAGCTCTCGAGCGTCCCGCTCGTGCCGCCCGAGCGCACCCTGGGCGACACGACGGAGTCGGCGGTCCAGTCGGGCATCGTCGTCGGCGCGGCGGCGCAGGCCGAGGGCCTCGTGCATCGCATCATGGAGGAGCTCGGCGAGACGGAGACTGGGCTCGGCGAGGGCCAGCTCACCGTTGTGGGAACGGGTGGCTTCTCGGACATCGTGGCCGACGTGACCGACGTCTTCGACACGCTCGACTCGAACCTCACCGTGCGCGGCATCTACCAGATCTGGCGCCATCGCGCCGAGAAGCGCGCGCGTCGCGGCTCGCGCTCGATCTAGGGCTTGCGTCAGTCGCGCTAGGCGCGCGGGCGCACGCGACCCATCTCGGGAGCGAGGTCCATCTCGCGCCCGTCGTCGCAGCGTACGGTGACGCGACCCCAGACGTCGACGCCTGCGAGAACGCCACTCGCGGCGACGCGGCCGTTGGGGTAGACGACGTCGACCTCCTGGTTGGACCCCTCGAGCGCGTCGAAGTAGTCCTCGAGGACGGGCGCGAGCGGGCCGGCGACGGTGCCGGTCGCACGAAGGCGCGCCTCCCACTGGTCGCAGGATTCGAGCGCCCAGGCGCCCGCGCGCTCCAGGAGATCTGGGTCCGCCCCCTCCCCCTCGAGCGACAGCGCGAGGTCGACGTACATGCCCTCCTCGTAGCCCGCGTGCGAGCCCAGGCGGATCAGCGAGCCGTCGCCCAGGACCACGTCGGACGGCCAGCGCACGCATGCGTCGGCGTCGCCGGCCTCGCGCAGGCCCCGGCAGATGCCGAGCGCGCAGACGGCGGGCACGCAAGTGAGCAGGTGCATCGGGACCTCGGGGCGCAGGCGCCGGGTGAGGCCCGTGGCGGAGTCCTCGGCCATGCTACTTCCAATCCAGCTCGCCGAGCTCGGACACCACGTGACCCACGCGGTCGTGCGGGGCGAACACGGGCACGCCGGCGTGCATGAGGAAGCGTGCCGGGTCGTGCATGAGGTCCTCCATCGGCACGAGCACGTAGTCGCGCTCGCCGAGGTGCGGGTGGGGCAGCGTGAGCTTGGCGCCCGCGTGGCACTCGTCCTCGATCCAGCAGAGGTCGCAGTCGATCGTGCGCGGGCCGTGGCCGGCAAGCTTCGGGTCGCGCACGCGCTTGAGCTTGGACTCGACGTCCATCAGCGCGTCCACGAGCACGATCGGGTGGAGCTCGGTGCGGATCTCGACGACGGCGTTGGCGACGGGCGTCGCGATGCCGTAGGCGGGCTCGGTCTCGTAGGCGTGGCTCGCCTGCACGACACAGGTGAGCGGAATCTCGTTGATGAGGCGGACGGCGCGCGAGAGGTTGCCCACGCGGTCGCCCACGTTGGAGCCGAGGGAAATGAAGCCCTGGCGCGGGTCGTTCTTCGCGACGGCCCAGTACGAGTTGAGGGCCTGCGTGGCGCCCGCGACGTCGTGGACGCGCAGCACGCGCGCGCCCGACTCGACGGCCGAGAGGATCACGCCACCGGTCGCGGCGTCGCGCGCGGCCGCATCCTTGACGCCGCTGATGGCGCCCACGAAGCGCTTGCGCGAGACGGCGCAGGCGACGGGGTAGCCCATCGAGGTGAGCTTCTTGGTCGCGCGCTGGATGACCACGTCCTGGTCGGCGTCCTTGTCGAAACCCGGGCCGGGGTCGACGCAGATGCACTCGTGCGGCACGCCTGCGCGCATGAGCACGCGCGCCTGGTCGCCCAGAAAGCCCATGATCTCGCGCATGATGGGCGCCTCCTCCGGGAGGGTGAAGCGCCTCGTGCTCGTGGGGACGTTGCGCGCGGGGTGCGCGGAGTCGAGCGTGACCGAGCGTCGCGTGCTCGCGCCGTTCAGGCGGTTCCAGTGCATGACGAGGCAGCCGAGGCCGGTCTCGGTCGCAAGCTGCACCATGGCCGGGTCAGTGAACCCGCTGACGTCGTTGAGGATCGAGACGCCGAGCCGCGCGCACAGGCGGGCCACCTCGGCGTGGCGCGTGTCGACCGAGATGATCGCCGACGGCGCCTCTGCCAGGATGCCGCGCACCACAGGAACGACGCGCTCGGCCTCGACCTTGGGCGAGACGGGCGTGGCCCCGGGGCGGGTGGACTCTCCCCCGACGTCGATGATGTCCGCTCCCTCGTCGAGCATCTCGAGGCCGCGACGCACGGCGCGCTCCACGTCGAGCACGCCCTCCCCGTCGTCGAGGTTGCCCCCGTCGGAGAAGGAGTCGGGCGTCACGTTGAGGATGCCCATGACGCGCGGGCGGGCAAGCGACAGCTCGTGCCTGCCGCAGCGCCAAACGGAATAGTCTTCTCGAAGCATGGCTCGAAGCCCTCCAAGGTCGAAGGGACGCCCGCCGCCCTCGGGACCGGGCCCGGCGGCGGCGCTCACTCGGCCCCTATGGCGGCCGACCTGCTCGCAGGCGTCCCCGAGTGTTCTACACGATTGTAGCGAGTCCAGCGCGACGCGGCCAAAGCTCGCGGCGAAGCTCTACGACTTCTACGGCAGCGTGCAGGCGAGAAGAGCCTGCCCTACCAGTCGAAGGCCTGTGCTATGTCGCACGCGCACACGAGGTCGGCGGCCGCGTCACGCGACGTCGGCTGCAGGTTCACGATCGCGAGCGTGCTGCCCTGGAAGTAGTTGACGAGCCCCGCCGCCGGGTAGACCACGAGCGACGTCCCGCCGATGATCAGCATGTCGCAGCTCGAGATCGCGCGCACGCTCTCCTCGAGCACGCGCTCGTCGAGCGACTCCTCGTAGAGCACGACGTCCGGCTTGACCACGCCGCCGCACTCGCAGGTCGGCACGCCCTCGGTCTCGAGCATCCACTCCTGCGAGTAGCTCCTCCCGCAGCGCACGCACCGGTTGCGATGCGTCGAGCCGTGCAGCTCGAGCACCCGCTTCGAGCCCGCCATCTGGTGCAGCCCGTCAATGTTCTGCGTGATGACCGCGTCGAGCTTGCCCTGCCCCTCGAGCTCGGCCAGCTTCAGGTGTGCGCGGTTGGGCCGCGCCTCGGGCGCGCACATCATCGTGCGGTAGAAGTCGTAGAAGGCCTCGGGGTCCTGCTCCCACAGGTGGTGGCTCAGCAGCTCCTCGGGCGAGTAGATGCTCGAGAAGTTCTGGTTGTACAGCCCGTTCTCGCTGCGGAAGTCGGGAATGCCGCTCGCCGTCGACACGCCCGCGCCGCCAAAGAACACGACGCTCCCCGCGGCCTCGACGGCACCCCTCAGCGCGTCGCGCGCCTCGATTGCATCCGTGATGATGCGACCCATCCGACCTCCCTCGCCCACGCGGCCACTCCGACCGCGAACCGCTCTTCTCGAACACACGGTAACACTTTACCGACACCTCGCCGCAAGCCACCGCGCATCCACTAGGGTAGGAAGGGCGCCCCTGCGGCGCACGCATGTCAACACAGCAGAAGGGCAGACGACATGGGCGAGAAGAGCATGGCGCCAGAGGCTGCGACCAAGACCGAGACCCAGGCCGCGTCCCAGGCTGCGACCCCGCAGGCCGCGACCCCGCAGAACAACGTCTTCGACTGCGCCCTCGTGTTCGAGGGCGGGGGCTTTCGCGGCGCCTACACGGCAGGCATCGCGAACGCCCTGCTCGAGCACGAGGTCTACTTCGACTTCGTCTGCGGGATCTCGGCAGGCGCGAGCCACACCGTCAACTACGTGAGCCGCGACCACACGCGCGTGAAGGAGGCCTTCATGGCGCGCGCCGACCCGGCGCAGATCGGCAACTTCGTCACCTTCCTGCGCGGACGGGGCTACTTCAACGCCGACTACCTCTACGCCGGCTGCGTGCGAGACGGCCGCCTGCCCTTCGACTTCGACGCGTTTCGCGCCAACCCCGCGCGCATCGCCATCCAGGCCTTCGAGCGCGACACCGGCCTCAGCGTCACCTTCACCAAGGACGACATGAACGACGTCTGGGACCTGCTCACCCGCGTGCGCGCGAGCTCAACGCTGCCGGTCATGATGCCGCCCGAGCCCATCGACGAGACCGTCTACCTCGACGGCGGCCTGGGCAGGGGCGCCGGCATCCCCGTCACGCTCGCCGAGGACGCCGGCTTCGAGCGCTTCCTCTTCGTCGGGACCCGCCCGCGCGGCTACCGCAAGACCACGCCCACCAAGCACGAGCGCGACGTGATCATGCGCCTGGGAGCGAGCAACCCCTACCTCAGGAACGCTCTTCTCACCCGCGCGGAGCGCTACAACGCCGAGCTCGACCGCCTTGCCGGTATGGAGCGCGAGGGGCGGCTGCTCTGGCTCGCGCCCGACCCCATGCCCGTCTCGAGCACGACGACCGACACGCTCGAGCTCGAGCAGGCCTACAAGATGGGCCACGCGCTCGCCGAGCGCGAGATCGACCGCATCTGCGACTTCGCGTTTGGAGGCACCGATGGCCGATAGCAAGCCAGCCGAGAAAAGCGGCGGCGACGGCCGCATCAAGCTCGTCTCATGGAACGTCAACGGGCTTCGCGCCACGCTCAAGAAGGACCCGAGCTTCACCGACGTGATGGCCGCGCTCGACGCGGACGTCTTCGCCGTGCAGGAGACGAAGCTGCAGGCCGGCCAGGTCGAGCTCGACACGCCCGGCTACCACCAGACCTGGAGCTACGCCGAGCGCAAGGGCTACTCCGGCACGGCCGTGTTCTCGCGCTGGGAGCCTCTGCAGGTCGTGCGCACGATCGGCTGCGAGGCGGCCGACGACGAGGGCCGCGTGTGCGCCCTCGAGTTCGACGACTTCTGGTTCGTCGACGTCTACACGCCCAACGCCAAGCAGGGGCTCCTGCGCATCGACGAGCGCATGGCGTGGGACGAGCGCTACCGCGCGTTCTTGCAGGAGCTCGACCAGGACAAGCCGGTCATCACCTGCGGCGACTTCAACGTCGCGCACAACGAGATCGACCTCAAGAACCCCGGTCCCAACCGCGGCAACGCAGGCTTCTCGGACCAGGAGCGCGACGGCTTCTCCAACCTGCTCGACGCCGGGTTCACCGACACGTTCCGCGCACTCAACCCCACGCTCGAGGGCGCCTACAGCTGGTGGAGCTACCGCTTCAACGCGCGCAAGAACAACGCCGGCTGGCGCATCGACTACTTCCTGGTGAGCGACCGCATCGCCGATCGCGTGGTCGACGCGACGATCCACGCCGACGTGTTCGGCTCCGACCACTGCCCCGTCGGGCTCGAGATCGAGCTATAGGAGCACCCGCGACCAAACAGACCTCAGGCGCGCAACGTCTGGCGCCTGCCTGTCCCCACTTCCGAGGAGACAGGGCTGTCATGCTGCGACTTTCTAATTAAGTTACGATATACTTAGTTACGATATACTTAGTTACGATATACTTAGTTACGATATGACTTCTTCGTACCGCATGACCTTCGCTCGAAGGAGGAGTCCCATGTTCATTGGACGCAAGCGCGAGCTGGAGCTGCTGGAATCGGCCTACCGTTCGGACAAGTTCGAAATGGTCGTCGTCTACGGCCGACGCCGCGTGGGAAAGACCGCGCTGCTCAACAAGTTCATATCCGACAAGCCCCACGCCGCCCTGCTCACCGCCCAGCAGACCGTGGCCCAGGAGAACCTCGAGCGCCTCAGCGACGCCGTGGCCGCGATGGACCGGAACGGCGAGGCGTCGCGCGCGGTCGCCCCAACCAGCGACCTGACGTACCGCACCTTCTCTGCGGCCCTGTCCCACGCGTTCGAGTCGGCGTCTGTCGAGCGTCACGTGCTCGTGATTGACGAATACCCGTACCTGGCCGAAAGCGAGCCGGGGATCTCCTCCCTGCTCCAGACCCTCATCGACCAGCACAAGACCGACAGCAGGCTGATGCTCGTCCTCTGCGGCTCGTCGATGGGCTTCATGGAGCATCAGGTGCTGGGCGAGAAGAGCCCCCTCTACGGACGACGCACCGCCCAAATCAAGCTCCAGCCCTTCGACGTGTTCGAGGCCGCGCAGATGCTTGGCGACCCCGATCCCCAGAAGGCCGTCGAACTGTACGGAATCGTCGGGGGCGTCCCCCTCTACCTCGAGCAGCTCGATGCCAGCAAAAGCGTCGAGTGGAACATCGCGAACAGGGTCCTCAAGACGGGAGCCTTCCTCATCGCCGAGCCCGAGAACTTCATGATGCAGGAGCTGCGCGCGCCGGCACGGTACAACGCGGTCCTCACGTCCATCGCGCGCGGTCGCGTGAGGCCCCAGGAGATCGCCGATGCGATCGGGGTGAGCGCCGGCCTCGTCCAGCAATACCTCGCACGCCTCGAGGAGCTGTCCATCGTCAAGCGCATAACGCCGGCCACCTCGAAGAAGCGCCGCCAGGTTCGCTACGTGATTTGCGACAACCTCTTCCGCTTCCACCACACCTTCGCCATCAAGTACTCGACGCCCATCGAGGCAGGCATGTCCGACGCCGTCGCGCGGCGAATCGTCCGAGAAGAGCTTTCCACGTACCTGGGCGCCACGTTCGAGGACGTCTGTCGCCAGTGGGTGCTGCGCAAGGCGGCTTCGGGCGAGCTCGACATGCTCCCGCAGACGGCCGGAACGTGGTGGGGAACCAACCCCATCGAGCGGCATGAGGAGGAGATCGACCTCGTCGTGCAGGACGTCGACGGAAGCCTGCTCGTCGGCGAATGCAAATGGAACACCACGCCGGTCGACGCCAGCGTCATCGGCGTGCTGCGCCGTCGCGCGTCCCTACTGCAGGATGGCGCGTCCGCGCGCCTCGCCCTGTTCTCGAAGTCGGGCTTCGACGACGAGTGCCAGGTGAAGGCACGCGACCAAGCAGTCCTCCTCAAGGACCTGGGCGGGCTCTTCTCCTAATCCCCTATCCCACGGCGCGACGCATGACGTCGAGGAAGACGTCCGCGTCGGCGGTCGCGACGAGCGCCTGCGGGAACGACACCGACTCGAGCAGCTCGCGCGTGCGCGAAAACGCCCCGACCGCGGCCGACACGTGCGCGTCGGTCCCGGTCGAGACCATGACGCCCAGCTCGGCGCAGCGGCGCGCGAGCCTCTCGCAGCCGGCGGCGGCGCGCGGCGTGTCGCGCAGGGTCGACTCGTTGATCTCGATGAGCTTGCCGCGCTCGCGTGCAGCGAGAAGGACCTCGTCGAGGTCGAACTCGAGCCCCGAGCGCACGATGTGGCCGAGTGCGAGCACGCGCGGGTTGTCGAGCGCACGTACGTACATGCGGCTCACCTGCGCGGGCGTGGCGCCATTGGCGAACTCGCTCGCGTGCACGCTCGCGATGGCGTAGTCGCACGATGACAGCACGCGGTCGGCGAGCGTTCGCGGCGTCTTGTAGGGCGTGCCGTCGATTGCCTCGACCAGCTTCTGGTCGTGGCCGAAGAGGTTGCCGTCGAGGTCGACTATGTCGGCCTCGCAGCCGTGCAGGACGCGCAGGCCGCACCACGTGCGCGGCCAGCAGTCGCAGTTGATGAAGTGCTGGTAGTCGCGCAGGTCGTACGCACCGTCGACGGGCGTCGCGACCATGCGCGAGAAGTGGTCGGTCGAGCCAACGAGCTCGATGCGCTGCTCCGCGGCGGCGCGGACGTTCTCCTCGATCGTCGAGTACGCGTGACGCGAGGCGATCGTGTGCGTGTGTACGTCGCAGGCAATGTGCAGCACGGCTAGTCCTCTCGCGGGCGGGGGCGCGCGTGGCGCGCACGGGCCTCTGCCGCGGCGGCACGCGCCTCGAGCGCGGCAGCTCGGGCCTCGGCGGCCTCGGCGCGGGCCTCGAGCGCCTCGAGGTCGAGGTCACGGTCGGCGTTGGGCACCGGTCGGGGGTCACGCGCGTCTGCGGGGCGCGCGTCGCGGGCGGCACGAGAGCGCGCGACGGGCGCGGGCGTGCTCTTCTCGGCGGAGAGACCGCGCTTGAGCGCGGCGACCAAGCCGAGGCCCGGCGTGGCAAAGGGACGCTTGAACTCGGAGCAGGCGGGGTCGCCCTCGCGGACGCGCCTGCCGCTGCGTCCCGGCGCCGTGCACACGAGCTTGGTCGTGACGAGGCCGGGGCGGCTGGTCATGAAGATGCAGTCCTTGCAGCATGGGCGACGTGCCATGCAAATCTCCTTTGCGACGCTGGCGGTGGTTGCGCGGTGGTTGCTACTCGTAGAGGGCGGCGAGGCGCTCCCAGGCGGGCATCGAGCCGTCGATGGTCTCGCGGCTGACGCAGTAACCGAGGCGGACCCAGCCCTCGCAGCCGAAGCTGTTGGACGGAACCGGGAGGAGCTCGAGGTCGCGGGCGCGCTGGAAGAACGCCTCGGCGTCGGGCTCGAGCGACTTGACCCACAGGTAGAAGGCGCCCTGCGGCTCGATGTAGTGGTAGCCGAGGCGCGAGAGCCCGCTCGTGAGGGCCTCGCGGTTGGCGGCGTAGGCCTCGATGTTCGTGGGCTCGTCGACGCAGTCGATCAGCACGCGCTGGAAGAGCGCGGGCGCGCAGACGAAGCCGAGCTTGCGGCCGGCGCCGGCGATCGCGAAGACGAGCTCGTCGTGGTCGGGGTTCGTGTTGGGCACGAGGACCCAGCCGATGCGCTCGCCGGGCAGGCTGAGCGACTTGGAGTACGAGTAGCACACGATGGTGCGCTCGTAGATGGCGGGCACCCAGGGCACCTCGCAGCCGTAGGCGATCTCGCGATAGGGCTCGTCGGAGATGAGGTAGATCTCGTGGCCGAAGGCGTCGGAGCGCTCGCGCAGGGCGTCGGCGAGGGCCGAGAGGTTCTCGGCGGAGTAGACGGCGCCCACGGGGTTGTTGGGCGAGTCGATCATGACGGCCTTGGTCTTGGCAGTGGTCGCGGCGGCCACGGCGGCGACGTCGACCTGGAAGGTCTCGGGGTCGGCCATGACCTCGACGCAGGTGGCGCCCGCGGTCTCGATCCAGACGCGGTACTCCGGGAAGTACGGGGCGATCACGATGACCTCGTCGCCGGGGTTGACGAGCGCGTGGAGCGTGATCGAGATCGACGCGGCGGCGCCGCAGGTGAGGTAGACGTCACCCGGCTCGTAGGACGTGTTGAACCGGCGGTTGAGCGAGGAGCTCACCGCGGCGCGGGCCTCGGGCAGGCCCGCGGCCGGCGTGTAGCTGTGCAGCACGGTCGGCGGCAGGGCGGCGTTTCGCTCGATCGAGGCGCGCACGGCGGCGGGCGCCGGGATCGAGGGGTTGCCGAGCGAGAAGTCGAAGACGTTGCCGGCCCCGATCTCGGCCTTGCGCGCGGCGCCGTAGGCCGCGATCTCTCGGATGGATGACTTCGCCGCGCCGAAGGCGTAGCTGGCCTCGTTGATGGACATGCTCTCCTCTTTCGCGCTCGGTGCTAGTCGGTCTCGCCGTCGTCGGTATCCGCGGTCGCAGCCTCGGGGGGCGCGTCGTCGGCGGAGGCGTCGTCGGCGACGGTGTCGCTCTTCTCGGCGGCGTCGGCTTCGGGTGCGGTGGGCTCGGCGTCAGCCGCGGCGTCGGCATCAGCCTCGGGCACGTTCGCGGGGTCGGCCTCGGGGTGCTCGGCCACGTAGGCGTCCCAGCGGCCGTCGAGCAGCGCGTCAACGATGTCGCCCTCGACGGTCTCGCGGGCGAGAAGGACCTTCGCCATGGTCTCCATCTGGTCGCGGCGCTCGGAGAGCACCTTGCGCGCACGGTCATGGGCCTCGCGCATGATGCGCTCGACCTCGTCGTCAATGCGCTTGGAGGTCTCGGCGGACAGGTCGCTGTGGTTGGCGTAGTCTCGGCCGAGGAAGACCTCGTGCTGCGCCTCGCCGAAGACCTGCGCGCCCAAATCGTCGCTCATACCGAAGCGGGTGACCATCTCGCGGGCGATCTTGGTCGCGCGCTCGAGGTCGTTCGAGGCGCCGGTGGTGATGTCCTCGCAGAAGATCTCCTCCGCGGTGCGCCCGCCGAGAAGGACGGCGATCTGGTCGAGCATGCCGTCGCGGGTCTCGAGGAAGTGGTCCTCCTCGGGAAGTTGCAGGGTGTAGCCGAGGGCACGACCGCGGCTGATGATCGAGATCTTGTGCACGGGGTCGCTGTTCTCGAGCACGTGGCCCACCAGCGCGTGTCCGCTCTCGTGGTAGGCGATGGTCACGCGCTCGCGCTCCGTCATCACCCTCCCCTTCTTCTCGGGGCCGGCGATGACGCGCTCCATGGCCTCCTCCACGTCCTCCATCGTGATGCGCTCCTGGCGACGGCGCGCGGCGAGAAGGGCGCTCTCGTTCATGAGGTTGGAGAGGTCGGCGCCCGTGAAGCCGGGCGTGAGCTTCGCGATCTTGTCGAAGCTGACCTCGTCGTCGAGCGGCTTGTTCTGCGCGTGGACGGAGAGGATCCTCTCGCGGCCCTTCACGTCGGGGCGGTCGACGGTGACCTGGCGGTCGAAGCGGCCGGGGCGCAGCAGCGCCGGGTCCAGGATGTCGGGGCGGTTGGTCGCCGCGATCAGGATGACCGCCGAGGTGTCGGCGAAGCCGTCCATCTCGACGAGCAGCTGGTTCAGGGTCTGCTCGCGCTCGTCGTGGCCGCCGCCGAGGCCGGCGCCACGCTGGCGTCCCACGGCGTCGATCTCGTCGATGAACACGATGGAGGGCGCGGACTCCTTGGCCTGCTTGAACAGGTCGCGGACGCGGCTCGCGCCGACGCCGACGAACATCTCGACGAAGTCGGAGCCCGAGATCGAGAAGAACGGCACGCCCGCCTCGCCGGCGACGGCCTTGGCGAGCAGCGTCTTGCCGGTTCCCGGAGGGCCGACGAGCAGCACGCCGTGCGGGATCTTGGCGCCCATCTTGAGGTAGCGCTCGGGCTCCTTCAGGAAGTCGCGGACCTCCTTCAGCTCCTCGACGGCCTCGTCGATGCCGGCGACGTCGGAGAACTTGACCTTGGGACGCGTCTCCTCCGAGGTGCGCGCGCCCTTGGCGCGGCCGAATCCCATCTGCTTGCCGTTGGCGTTGTTCATCTGGCCCATGAAGTAGACGAGCGCGGCCACGACCACCAGCGTCGGGATGACCGAGATCGCCACGGTCTCCCAGATCTCGTTGCTCGACGTGTCGATGGAGAACTTGGTGCCGGTGTGCTGGCCCATGAGGTCCTGCAGCGAGTCGGTGCCCACGTAGAAGCTCTTGAACGCGACCGCCTTCGACGAGTCGCCGCGCGAGGCGCTGTCGCGCCAGTACTTGCCCGCCAGGCTCGCGTCCTCGGTCTTGAACGTGACCGACTCGACGCGGTCCTCGCGCACGGCCGACACGAAGTCGTTGGTCGACAGGTCGTCGGGCTGGGGCGCCTGCGAGTTGGGCAGCACGTAGTTGAAGAGCACGAAGCCGATTGTCGCAACGAGGATGAGTAGGCTGATGAGATTCTGACGCGGCCTCATGGGACCGGGTGTGCCAAGGTTGCGCGGGTCGAGCTCGTTCTTGTTCTTTTCAGACACGTTTGTATGGCTCCTAGCTGCGCTGACGCGCACGCGACTTCACATGGTGCAACGAGGGGCGCCTTCGCCGCGCTCGGGGCGATGGCGACGCGGCCGCCCGTGGCGGCCGCGAATCACATTCCTACTCGTACACCTCGTGCTTGAGGACGCCCACGTAGGGCAGGTTGCGGTAACGCTCCGCATAGTCGAGGCCGTAGCCCACGATGAACTCGTCGGGCACGTGGGTGCCGACGTAGTCGGGGGTGACGGCCGCGGTGTGGTTCGGGATGTCCTTGACCGCGAAGGCGCAGATCTTGATCGACTTCGCGCCACGGCCCTTGAGGAGGTCAATCAGGTAGCTGAGCGTGAGGCCCGAGTCGAGGATGTCCTCGGCGATCAGCACGTCGCGACCCTCGATCTGGGTGTCGAGGTCCTTAACGATGCGCACGACGCCGGAGCTCTTCACGCCGGAGCCGTAGCTCGACACGGCCATGAAGTCCACCGCGCACGGCACCGTGATGGAGCGCATGAGGTCCGCGGTGAAGACGAAGGCGCCGCGCAGGACGGCGACGACGAGCGGGTTCTTGCCCTCGTAGTCGCGAGAGATCTCGCTGCCGAGCCGCTCGATGACGCTCTGGATCTCCTCCTCGCTGATGAGAACCTTCTCGATGTCGTGATGCAGCTCGGCCATGCTCTTCTCCTCGTCTCATGCGTCCCGCGCCCTGAGCGTGGGGCACTACTCGCTCGTAAGCACCAATTCTAGCAGCAGCCTCGTGTCCGGCGTAGAGCGAACGCGCTCATCGGGACGAATTCCCGCAACCCACACCACGCTGCCGCTGGGCCGCGTCCTCACGACCGGCACGAGGTGGCGGTCGGCCGCGGGCACCTGCGCCTCGTTCAGCAGGTCAGACAGCTTCTTCGACTGCCCGTGCATGCCCAGCGGGCACATCACGTCGCCGGGCTGCGCGCAGTCCACCCAGAGCCTGCCCACCTGCGCGCGGTCGAGCCCGCAGGCCCCCGCGTCGAGCAGCACCGACATGCCCTCGAACTCGAGCGCGTGCGCACGCGCCAGCTCGGGCGCCCGAGACCCCGCCGGGACCTCGGTGAGGCGGGCGAGAAGAGCACGGCCGTCGCCGAGCTCGAGCCTCCCCGGCACCTCGATCCAGCTCGCCAGCGTCTGGTCGCCCTCGCCGTGCGCGCGGACGAAGAGCATCCCGTACTCGACGCGGACGTCGCAGGCCATCGGCACGCTCGCCGACCCGCGTCCGCGCGCCACGAGCTCGAGCACGCGCGCGACGTGGCGCGCCTCGAGCCTGGCCTCGGGGCAGACGTCCAGGATCGCCTTGCGCACCACGCGCCTCGCGATCGCCACCTCGCAGGCGGCGAGGCGGCGCGCGTCGAGCGCGACCATCGTCTCGGAGGTGCGCCTCGTCAGGTCGCGGTAGGTGCGCGACGCCACCTGGTTGAGGTAGCTGTCCTCGTCCGAGAGGATGTCGCAGCAGGTCGAGATGCTGGCCATGGCGCGCGGGTTTCTCGCCAGCACCTTGGGCATGACCTCGTGGCGCACGTAGGCGCGCAGGTAGTGCGTGTCGGAGTTCGTGTCATCCTCGCGCCACACGATGCCGCGCATGCGCAGGATGTCGCAGAGCTCCTCGTGCGTGCGGCCCAGGAGCGGCCGCACGATGCGGTTGCGGCGGCGCGGGATCGACGAGAGGCCCGCGGTGCCCGTGCCCCTGATCGCGTTCATGAAGAAGGTCTCGCTGCGGTCGTTGGCCGTGTGCGCCGTGAGGATGCGCGCGGCCGAGCGGGGCGTGCCCATCTCGGCGGACAGCTCGTTGGCGAGCTTCGACGCCTCGGCGTAGCGCACCTCGCGCCCCACGTTCTCCACGTTCGAGTCCGACCCGGCCGCGCCGCGCCCGCCCTCGCGCGCAAGCGCCGCCACGTCCACGCGGCGGATGGTACAGGGGATGCCGAAGCGCGCCGAGAGCTCGCGGACGAACTCCTCGTCCTCCTCGGCGTCGATGCCGCGCAGCTGGTGATTGATGTGCAGCACGTGCAGGCGCTCGCGGGCGATGCGCGCGCAACCGCGACCGTCCTCGACGTCGAGCGCCTCGGTCGCGGCGAGCACGAGCAGCGCCGTCGAGTCGGCGCCGCCCGACACCATGAGCACCACGGGCGCCCGCAGCTCGTCGGACGTGACGCCCGACGGATGGGCGAAACGCTGCTCGGGCGAGGCGTATCTGCGACTGACGCTTGGCACGACGGGTCCTTCCTTCTCTTGCGCATCGCGGCGGCCCGCGAAAAGTTTCGTGCCCCATTCTACGGCAGCGCACCTGCTAGAGTTGCGGTGTAACGACATGGGCGCAGGACGCACAACAGCGCCCGGCGTCGGCGAGGGAGGACCATGGAGCCCAAGATTCACCTGCACGTTCTGGCCAGCGGCTCGAAGGGGAACGCCGCCGTAGTGGAGGGCCCCGCCGGCTCCGTCCTCATCGACTGCGGACTCTCCCTGCGCGAGCTGAGGCGTCGCGCCGACGAGCTCGGAGCCAACGTCGACGACCTCGAGGCCGTCCTCGTCACGCACGAGCACGCCGACCACACGAGCGGCCTGCGCGTGCTGTCCAACAACTGCGACGGCGAGCTCATCGCGACCACGGGCACGGCCTCGGCGCGCTCCGACCTTCTTGCCCTGCCCTTCTCCCTCATCTCACACGACGAGACCCTCGAGATCGCGGGCATGGTCGTGAGCGCATTTCCCACCTCGCACGACGTCGCCGACCCCATCGGCCTGCTCTTCTCGGTCGCAGACGACGAGGGCGAGGTCGTCGACTCCGTCGGCTGGTGCACGGACACGGGATACCTCACGGCCGAGGCGCTGGGCGCCCTGCGCGGCGTGCGCATCCTCGGCATCGAGAGCAACCACGACAGCGAGATGCTCGCCCACGGCCCCTACCCCGCCTTCCTCAAGCGCCGCGTGGCCGGCGAGCACGGTCACCTCTCCAACGACCAGTGCGCGGAGGCCCTGCCTCTGCTCGTGGGCCCGGACACCGAGACCGTGGTCGCCCTTCACCTCTCCGAGAAGAACAACCGCCCCTCCGTCTGCATCCGCACGCTTGCCGCGGCGCTCGACGCCGAGGTCATGGGCTCCGGCGTCGAGGCGCGCACCCCGGACGGACGCGTGAGCATCGTCGCCGCCAGCCAGACCGAGCCCCTCACGATCTGGTAGCGCAACCCCAGGCTGCCCTCAAAGCCCGTCGCGCCCCAAGGCCCACCTCCACCCTCGCTCGAGAGACAAAAATCGCCCCGCACGGCGTGGGACCGCACGGGGCAAGAGGAAGAGGAGGTCAAACTTTAGGCGAATCTGCTGGATGCAGGGACACACTACTTCGAGGCAGCGTGCGCGCTGATGTCCTCAAGCATCGCGTTCACGTTCTGCCTGCCGTGTGATATGCCGACTCGCAAGACGATGACAAAGGCAAGGGTCAGAGCACTGAGGACGGCCCCCACGACGCCGGCGACGATACCGCCGCCCTCGACGAAGCCCCAGATTGCCAGGAGAACGCCCGCGGCGAGGACCGCGTAGCCGAGCCTGAGCCAAACCTGCAGCCTCTGAAGCGCGAGGGTCTGGGCGCGAGCCTCGATCACCAGCGGGTTATCGGTCTCGGCCCACTTGCGGCGGTGGATCTTCTCCTCAAGGTCAATTCCAAACATCTCATCATCCTTGCGACGACACCAAAAGGATTCGTCCCGTCGGCACAGGGGCCGACAGGGGGCCCGGCGACTGGCGCCGGGCCCGCGGGCAGCCTACTAGTAGGAGAGGCCCGGGTTGAAGAAGCCCACGAGGACGCCGACGAGGGCGACCACGACGAGCAGGCCCATCACAAGAGTCGGGGACATCTTGCGCTTGGTCATGAGCCACCAGCAAAGCCACACGAAGAAGAAGTTCAGCAGCTTCGGGAAGATCGAGTCGAGGGTGTCCTGCAGCACGAGCGAGCTGTCAGCGGAGAAGGGCACCTCGAGGGCCGTCGTGATGTTGATCCAGGTCGCGGCGACGGAGCCGATGACCATGGTGCCGACCATGACGATCGAGGAGCGAAGGGCCGCGGACTGCGGGCCGACGAGGGCCTCGACGGCGGAGCCGCCGAGCTCATAGCCCTGGTTGAAGGCGAACTTCATGCCGAAGTACATGGCAAGGTTCCACACCAGGACGTAGAACAGGGGGCCGAGCACGCTGCCGCCGGTCGAGAGGCCGAGGGCGATGCCGAGCAGGATGGGGATGAAGGTGCCGACGATGATGGAGTCACCGAGGCCGGCAAGCGGGCCCATGAGGCCGGCGCGGATGCCGTTGATGGTGTCGTCGTCGAGCGGCTCGCCGTTGGCGCGCGCCTCCTCGAGGCCGACGGTGAGGCCCACGACCATGGTGCCGATCTGGGGCTCGGTGTTGAAGAAGGTGCGGTAGGTGGAGATGGACTTCACCTTGTCCTCGTCGTTGTCGTAGAGCTCGTCCACGACGGGCAGCATGGCGGCCAGGTAGCCGAACGTCTGCATGTGCTCCTGCGAGAAGCAGGTGAGGTTACCGTAGATCCAGTTGCGGAAGGCACTCTTGCGGGCCTTCGCGGAGACTTTCTTGAGGTCTGCCATTAGATGTCCTCCTCTTCCTCGTCATCGAGCGTTGCGGCAGCGTCTGCGGCGAGCGCCGGACGGGCGGTCTTGAGCTGCTCCACCTTGTAGTTGATCAGCGCGAAGAACACGGCGATGAGGGCGGAGGCGATGAGGTTGCAGCCCATGACGGCCGCGAGGGTGAAGCCGAGGCCGAAGGTGACCCAGTCAAGCGGCTTCTGGATGACCTGCTTGCACAGGATGGCGACACCGACGGCGGGAAGGAGCGAGCCAACGGTGAAGAGCGTCTTCATGGCGACGCCGTCCATGGGCAGGTAGTCCTTCATGAGGCCGACCATGGACTCACCGGCGAGGCAGATGACGACGGTCGGGATGAACGAGAACGCGATGTGGCTGATCCAGGGAAGGACGAAGTCGACCAGGGGAATGGTCTTCTTGATCGTCTTCCAGTTGCCACCGTCCATGGCCTTCCAGCCGATGCCCTGCCAAACGAGGTTCATCGTGGCGGTGCCATAGAAGAGAACGGTGCCGAGGGTGCCGACGGCGGCACCGAGGGAGGCCGCGAGGCCGGAGGCCGCCTCGGAAGAGGGGTCGAGGCCCTGGGCGCGAATCGCCAGGATGGCGAGAGGGATGCCGATGTAGGTAACGGCACGAACGTCGGCGGAGACGGTTCCGCCGGGGGTCACCAGCGCGATGTAGACGAGCTGGATCGAGGCACCAACGATGATGCCGGTCTGGATGTCGCCCATGATGAGGCCGACGACGAGACCACCCACGAGGGGTCGACCGAGCGTGTAGTTACCGATGGTGGTGCCGCCCATGCCGGGCAGGGATGCCAGGCAGGCAAAGAGTCCGAGAAGGACTGCCTGAACAATGTTGATTCCCATTGCTCCTCCTTACTTGACGTCGAACTGTCCGCGGAACTTGGGCCACTCGCCGATGGAGGCCTCCTTGATGAGGGCGAACTCCACCGTGTAGCCGGCCTTCGTGATGTCCTCGAAGGCCTGAGCCTCTTCCGCGGTAATGGACTGGTTGTTCCCGAGCTTGACCGTGTCGGGGCGGTCGTTGCACGGCCCGACGATCACTCGATCCACGTCGGACGGCTTGAAGCCAAAGTCAACGAGGATCTCGCGCATGTCGAGCGGGTTCTTGGTGATCAGGAAGTACTGCGTCTTGCTGTCAAGAACCTTCTGCGCGTTCTCCTTGAAGTGATCCATGGTCCAGACGAAGATCTTCTTGTCGGACGCGGCACCCTTGTACGCGGCCTTGAGCACGGGGTTGCTCGCGGCAACGTCGTTGACGGCGATGATGCCGTCGCAGGGATACTCGAGACTCCAGCGGGTCACGGTCTGGCCGTGGATCATGCGGTCGTCGATACGCACAAACGAAATCATGGTTGTTCCTCCTACTTCCCCAAATCCCCTTTAAAGTTCTTCGTCCTCGTCGCCCTCGAGCTCGAGAACGACCTGGCGAACGCCTTCGCGCGCCTCGCTCATAACGGACTCAACGAGCGTGGCGTCGTCCGCGCCGTCGTCGACTGCCATCAGCGCACTGATGGCCATCGGCAGGCTCAGGCCCCCCAGGGCGATCGTGTTGGCGATGAGCCCCTTCTCGGTAAGGACGTTGAGCGCATTGGTAAGCGGCGATCCACCCACGATGTCGCCGAGCACGACGACGGAGTCGTCTGCCCCAATGGGCTCAATGGCGGCGCGCAGCCCCTCCATATAGGCGTCTGCGGAGACGCCGTCCTCCATGGAGTAGCTGATCACGTCCTCCCTGTCGCCCAGAAGCATCTTCGTGACGCTGTGGACGCCGGGGGCCATCGTGCCGTGGCTCACCAAAAGCACGTACCTCATATGGTCTAACCTCCCTTCACCTCTCTTGGCTCCATCAAGGCTGCATTGAGACGAGATTGGCGTGACTGCCGAGAAGAGCTCGGCCCCCTGCCTGCCCGTCACCCATGACGCGTAAGTATTATTGATTCGGTGCATTTTTCGTGATACCAGTTGCGTAACGATTTATTGCAAATCTGAGTAAGTTTGGGTTACAGTCTGAAAACACGTCACATGCACTATCCCCTGAACAGGCGTTTTACGCGCGACAGGCGGGATTTGTTTACACATTTGAGCGAACTGCTTTTCCAAATGTGAAGCGAATGGGAGCGAATTATGGAGGACTTCGAGCTCGAGGAAGTTGCACGCGAGGCAGAGATGTCCACGTTGCTCACCACCCAGGAAATCATCGATGCAATCAGTTACGTGAACCAGGGTGACGACGACGGCAGCACCGTCTCGCAGGGCGTCGCCTACTCGAAGCACATGTACTTCGTCGCGGTGAACACCCACGTGACGTCCCGAGAGATCGCGGAGCAGTACGAGGCGTTCTCCTCCTTCATCTCGATGGGCGACGCCGAGGGCCTGCTCGGCTTCATCAGGACCAACATGCCCCTCATGGAGCTGCACACCTCGGAGGACCCGCTGCTGCAGGGGCGCGCGTCCATCGCCTTCCTCGCGAACTACTGCTCGAACGCGGCGCACAGCGGTGGCCTGCCGGTGGCCCGCTGCTTCAGCATCACGCAGGACTACATGCGCCTCGCGAACGACTCCATCAACGAGGAGCTCGTGCACTTCCTCATGCTGCCGATGATGCTCGAGCTCACCAAGGCCGTCGGCACCGAGGGCCGCGCCTACGCGCACCCGCTCTCGCACCACGCAATCACCTACGCGCGAAGCCACCTGAGCGAGGCGCTCGACGGCGACTCGGTGGCCGAGGCCTGCGGCGTGAGCCGAAAGACCCTCTGCACGCGCTTCAAGAAGGAGACCGGCGAGACCTTCGCCTCCTACGTGCGCCGCCTGCGTGTCGAGCGCGCGCGACGCCTGCTCGACACGACCGACCACGAGGTGGCGCACATCGCCTACGAGACGGGCTTCTCGTCGCAGAGCCACCTGCAGACCGTGTTCAAGCAGATGACCGGCTACACGCCGCGCGAGTGGCGCATGCGCGAGGAGAGCAGGATCTAGCCCGGCCCGCGCCGGCCTCGCATGCACGCGCCGCCGAGAGAAGCGCGGCGCCTCGCCGGGCGCGTCGCCTGGGGCGCTCGCTATGCGCGGCCGAGGACGAGCCGCTCGAGGGCGCGCGCGACGCCACCCTCCACGTTGGACCAGGGAAGCACCGCCGACGCAGCCTCCTTCACGGCGTCCTCGGCGTTGGCCATCGCGAACGAGCGCTCGACAGCGCCCATCATGTCGAGGTCGTTGGGGGCATCGCCGAACGCGACGGCGCCGGCGGCGTCGATCCCCTCGTGCTCGCAGATGAGACGCACGGCCTGGCTCTTGCTCACGCCGCGCACCATGACCTCGCAAAGGTTGGCGTTCGAGCGCACGACGGAAAGCCGCGGGTAGCGCTCGGACAGCAGCGCCTCGGCCGCGAGGATCGGCTCCGGCTCACCCATGACGAGCAGCTTGTGCACGCCGCGCTCGCCAAAGGTCCCCTCGATGTCACCGGACTCGCGGGCGCTGGCCTGCACGAAGTACTCCTCGCGCGCGACGAGCGGGTTGGAGCGGTCGTCCACGATCCACTCGTGGTAGCCGTAGGTGCCCACGGCGAGCTGCGGCAGCTCGCGGCCGATCAGGTCCTTGGCGTCGCGGGCGACGTCTGTCGGGAAGGTCCTGCTGAAGATCTCGGAGCCGTCTGCGGCAAGGACGAGCCCTCCGGAGAAGCAGGCGATGGGCCCCGTGAAGCCGAGCGCCTCGTGGATGGGATAGAGCCCCTCGGGCGAGCGGGCCGAAACAAGGCAGACCGGCACGCGCGCGGCCACCTCGGCCATCACGGGAGCCGTGCTCGCGATCGGGTGGTGGTCGGCGTCGACGAGCGTCCCGTCCACGTCCGTGAACACGATGCCCACGCTCTTCTCGCCTGCGTCCTGACCGTCCCAGGCCTCGATGCCCATGGTGCCTCCCTCGTTGCGTTCGCTCTCATGGCCGCATTGTACGGCGAGGGGCGCCCGGCCGTATTGCAGCCGTGCGCCATCCGCCGGCGCGATGCGGTTACACGCGTGATACGCATGCGATGGGGCGCCCGGGCAGTCTTTGCGGGCGGGCGGCGCCACGAATGCGACGGTTTCTGTGACGTTTGCCGACGAGGGCGCGGCGAGATATCGCGGACCGTTTGATTTGAAAGTAAAATTGTCGCATATATCTGCGCCGATAAGGGAAGGTCCTGGCGAGCCCGAGAGCCCGTCGGGATGGCTCGAGCAAAACGAGGATCAAACGGACCGCGCGTGGCACACAGGGGTGCGTACGCTTTCGAACCGAGGGAGACACCAATGATGGGACGGCCAAGGGCACTTGGTTTTCTGCTCAGCCTTGTGCTGGCACTGGGGCTCTTCGTGGGCCTGGCGACGAACGCCAGGGCAGACGAGCCGACGACGTACTCGTTCGACTATGCGTATGACTGCCAGAGGGATCCAGCCTATCCGACGACGGGTGGCTCATGCACCGTATTCAGCTTCGATAAACCCTTGATTAGCTGGGGAACGCATGCCGAAGACTACTCAGGCACCTGGAGCCTGACATACTTTGGACTGTACAAGGACCACAGTGACGTGAGCAGCGATCGCCCCGCATCCGTCCCCGCCCAGCTGCCGTTCATCGTCGCGTACGTCAAAGACAACTACGGGCTAGCTTCTACAGACAACATCCCCATCTTCGAGCTGAAGGTCAACGGCAACCATGCTGCGTATGGCGTGATTTGCGCCGTTGCCGAAAATAGCAAGGTCCTCTACATCGGTGACACTTGGCGGCTCGGAGGTGGATACGCCCTATCCACTACACCCTTTGACACAGACACCAGACCCACAATCGACGTGTCCAAGGACGTCACCGAGATCCAGGAGGCCCTGAAAGACAGCCCTGCATACACGGTTGCCCTCACGGGTGGTGCCAACGCGACCGCCAGTGGTGGCAACACCACGCAGAACGGACTCATTGGCGGCAAGGACGCCATGACCAAGGTGACGTACACCGCGGGAACCGGCTATCACTTCGACACGTTTGCAGACATTGTCAACAACGACATCACCGCGACGAGGACTTCTGAGACGACCGTCGAGGTATCGGGCACTCCAACGTACAACGCAAGCATCGAAATTCCGAACGCCGTGCCGAACACCTACACCGTGACCCTCGACAACCAGGACGCGACCACCCCGGGCGCCACGAGCGTCACCGCAACCTACGAGAGCCCGCTCCCGAGCATCGCGGGCAACTTGCCAACCAAGACCGACTACCTGTTTGCCGGCTATTTCAGCGAGCCGAACGGCGCTGGCACGCAGTACCTGAACCCCGACGGAACGCCCACGGACGCCGCCTGGGAGACGGCCGGGACGGGTACGATCTACGCGAAGTGGAACCTGGCCCAGAAGAAGCCGAATCCCGAGGCGACGTTCACCGCAACGGACTATGACAAGGGAACGCTGGGCAACATGAAGGAGGGTCAGCAATACCGCATCGACGGCGGCGATTGGATCGACGCCCCGAGCGGTGGCGCCATCGACCTGACGGGCCTCTCCCCCTGCACCATCGAGGTTATCGAGCGCGGCGACGGCGTGACCACCGTCGACAGCGACATCCAAAGGATCGACGTAACGCGGGCCGCCAAGCCCACCACGCCCTCCGCGGCCGACTGCACCACGCTCGCGAACGACGACGGCGCGCTCATCGGCGTGACCGGCGACATGCAGTACAAGGCGTCCGATGCGGACGCCTGGACCTCGGGTGACGGAAGCGTGGTCACGGGCCTTGGGTCCGGCACGTACCTGGTGCGCACAAAGCCAGCCGGGACCGTGCTGGCATCCGAGAACCTGCCGCTGACGGTTCGCTCGTTCCTCTCGCACGTCGTGAAGTTCAGGGTCGTCAACGGCACGTGGGCAGACGGAACGCGCGACGAGAAGGTCGTGACCCTCACCGGCCACGAGGGCGGCGTGCTCGAGCCGACCGCGGACCTGATGCCAATGACCAGCACCATGCTCTGGCTGACCGCAGACCAGATTCCGGCGGTTGGCGGCAATCCGGACGCCGGCTTTGTCGCGGGCTCCTGGGACGTGACGCCGACCACCACGCTGCCGATTGGCGCGGACACGACCTTCACCTACACCTACGCGCCCGACGACCCCGTGACCCCCACCCAGGCGACGGTGACCTTCGACGCCAACGGCGGCACGGGCACCATGGATGCGCTTCCCGTCACCGTCGGCGAGACCGTGAAGCTCACCGCCAACGCCTTCACGCGCGACAGCTACACCTTTGCCGGCTGGAACACCAAGGCCGATGGCACCGGCACCGTCTACGCTGACCTTGCCGAGGTGGAGGTCGCCGAGGACCTGACGCTCTACGCGCAGTGGACGAAGGCCGCGGCCCAAGGCGCCCCCAAGGCAGCAGCGACCTCCACGTCGAAGGGCACCCCCAAGACCGGCGACGCGGACCTTGGCGGCATGTGCGCCCTGCTGGCAGCCGTGGCCGGCGCCGCACTTGTCGCCTCGCGCGGTGCCAGGGGACGCGCCCGCGGCTAGCACGGGCGCGGCTGGCGCGAGATGAACCAGACGAGTGACGCCCCCGGCACCGCGCCGGGGGCGTCGTTGTCACCATGCCACGCAGAGGGGGGGCGACCATGGCCGAGGCTCCTCTCGCCTACCTCCTGATGTGCTCGATGAGGTTGACGCCGAAGCCCGTCGGCGAGATCAGGAAGGCCGAGCGCGAGGACTCGGTCTCGACGCGGCCGTCGCCGTAGACGTTCTCGAAGCCGCGTGCGCGCAGCAGCTCGAAGGCCTCGTCGAAGTCGCGCACGTTGATGCGGATCGCGACCATGTCGGGGAGGTCGAGCCCGGGCGGCTGCGAGATGTCGAGGTAGAAGCCGTCCGCGTTCTTCATGCGGATGCCGCGGACGCCGAGTTCGCCGACCTCTTCCCTGTCGTGGCGACGCTCGAAGCCGAGCTCCTCGAAGAAGGCCGCGGCCGCCTCGGCGTCCTGCGTGACAATCTGCGGGTTGAACGTGGTGATCTGCATGGCGTACCCCTTCTTGTGCGTGGCCTTGCGCAGGCGATGCCCTACGAGCGCTTGTGGTGGCAGAGGTCGAAGGCGAAGCCCGTGGGCGAGACGAGCATCGCCGACTTGTTGGTCGCCGTCTCGACGACGCGGCCGCTCTGGTGCGTGAAGCCCTTCGAGATGAGGAAGTCGTAGGCCTCATCGAAGTCGGGCACGTTCATGCGGATGAGCGTCATGTCGCGGGGGACGTTCTCGACCTGGGAGACGTCGACGTAGAAGCCCTCCGCGTTCTTCATGCGGACATTGAGGGAGTCGATCTCGTCGGAGACCTGCGCCTCGAGGGTGTGCCTGCGCTCGAAGCCGAGCGACTCGAAGAGCTCGATCACCGGCGCCGCGTCCTTGGTGACGATGAGTGGGTTGAATGACGTGAACTTCATGGGACTCCTTCGGCTCGCTACTTGCGAATGTGGTAGGACAGGCTGATCGCGAAGCCCGAGGGCGAGACCATCAGCGCGCTTCTGGACGAGGGCGTCTCGGTGACCTCGTCGCCCGCAGCGTTCTTGAACCCCTTCGAGACGAGGAAGTCGTACGCCTCGTCGAAGTCGCGCACGTTCATGCGGATCACGGTCATGTCCTGCGGGAACTTGTCGACCGTCGCGACGTCCACGCGGAAGTCCTCACCGTACTTGAGGTCGATCGAGGTCACGTCGCTGTGGCTGATGCCGGTCTTGGTGTGGGCGCGCTCGAAGCCGAGCGCCTCGAGCACCTCGACGACCTCGCCTGCGTTCGGACTGAGGATGAGCGGGTTGAATGCGGTAATCTCCATGCGTCCTCCTTGTCACTTGCGGTCCTGCGTCCGTGGCGTCGCGCGCGGGTGAGATGCACTTGCGGATGTCGTCACCTGCGGCGATGCGTGCTCTTCTCAGTATGGCACCGGCCGTTCGGCCGTCCGCGACGCGCGCGGTCCGCACCGGCCGAGTCGACCGATACGTCAGGCGGACGGCGGGGTCGACGGACCCAGACGGGCGGCGGCAGCGAACTATAATGCTTCACACGAATCGTCGACCGAGCGGATGCGGTGAGGCCGTGGTGAGGATCAGGCTGCCAGAGTGGACGAGGACGCCGCTAGCCGTCTTCGAGGAGTTCGGAGGGCTGGCGCCCGGCACGCACGCGTCGAGCATCGCCTACTTCATGTTCCTGTCGCTCATCCCGCTCGTCACCCTGAGCATCTCGCTCACCACGATGCTTGGCCTCGGCGAACGCGAGGTGGCCGGCTTCCTGTGCGCCCTGGTCCCGGGTGCCTTCGACGGCTTCGTCCGACCCCTCATCCACGACGCGTTCAGCCAGTCCGGCGTCGCACTGTCGCTCTCGACCGTCACGCTGCTCATGACCGCGTCGCAGGGGGTGCGGGCGCTCCTTGCGGCGCTCAACGCGGCGTACCGCGTGGACGAGAAGAGAAGCCCCGTCCTCCTGTTCGTGCTCTCGATCGCGGCGTCCGCCGTGCTCGTGCTGCTTTTGGCCGCGGCCGTCTACCTGGTGTTCGGCGGGCTCGCGACGCGCACGCTGACCGCCGTGCTCCCCGGGTTCGTCCCGCACGAGGGCATGCTCGACGCGATTGGCGTCGCGATCGCGATGGCGCTCGCCGTCGTCGCGATCTGCGGCTGCTACACGCACCTGCCCTCGGGCTCCAGGCGCTTCGTCCAGCAGCTGCCGGGCGCTCTTCTCGCCTTCGCGGCATGCGCGGCCATCACCTTTGGCTTTCGCATCTACGTCGACAACTTCTGCAACTTCGACGCGCTCTACGGCAGCATCGCGACGGTGGCGCTGTTCCTCTTCTGGCTGTTCGTCGTGAGCTACGTCCTGATCGCGTGCGCGTTTATGAACCACGTGCTTACGGAGCACGCGCGCCGGCACGCCTAGAAGTCGAGCGTGTCGAGCCGGCCCGTGAGCTCTTCGATCCGCTGCAGGCAGCGATCGATGACCGCCCTCGCCTCCGCCGTGCGCGCCCCGCTCCTGCGCACCTTGCGGATCAGGCGCGTGCAGCACAGGAGCATGGCCTTGTCCTCGACGTCGCGGATTCTCTTCTCGTCATCCGTCTGGAGGTAGGACCTGAGGAAGCGGTCGAAGAAGCGGCCGGCCGTCTCGTACGAGAAGCCCATGAAGTCGGAGACGACGGAGGGGTGGTCCTCGCCCAGGACGACGTAGAAGTAGTAGAGGTCGGCGAGCTCGATGATGGGGTGGCCGCGGGAGACGCGGTCCATGTCGATGAGGAGCGGCTCGCCGCGCATCATGAAGACGTTGTTGGTGTGGAAGTCGCCGTGGACCAGGGTGGAGCGCGCGGGCAGAGCGCCGACGAGGCCCATGCAGCGCTTCGCGAGGCGCTCGTCCTCGTAGGCGACGCCGCCGCGGATGTACTCCTGCACGCGCTCGAGGGCGTCGGGGAAGACGTCGTCCTCGTCGACCTCGATCGAGTGGATCTCGTGCGCGAGCGCCGCCATGAGGTCCGCGTACTCGTCGACGCGGTCGGGCTCGCGGGCGATGTAGGTCGAGAGCGTCTCGGAGTCGACCAGCTCGTACATCGCGCCATAGCGTTCCCCCACGGCCACGATGCCGAACGAGATGGCGGTGGGAACGCCGAGGACGAAGGCCCGGCGGGCGAGGTTGGTCTCGCGCTCGACGTCCTGGAAGAGGTTGTTCTGGTTGAAGACCTTGACCACGAGCTCGTCGTCGTAGCGGTAGACCTCGCCCTTGGCGCCGCGGCCGATGAGCTCGCAGCCGTCCACGGAGAGCTGTCGATACTCCTTGTAGCCGCCCTTCTCGGAGTCGAAGGTGCCGGGCCACATGAAGTTGATGTGCTTGACGAGCTCCTTGAAGGCGCCCGTCCGGTTGAGCGAGAGCTCGAGCGCCTCGGCGACGCTCTTGTAGTACCAGAGCTGGCGCTCGGGGTCTTCCTGGTTCAGCCCGGCCCACATGGCCTCGCCCTGCTCGGCGTAGGTCTGCGAGAGCGAGCGCAGGTTCGCGAGCTTGTCGGCGAGCCACAGCATCTTGACGCCGACGTCGCGTGTCTTCCTCAGGGCGAGCAGCGACCCCTCCTTGCGCCGCTGCCAGGTGGCGCTGCGGTCCTCCCCCGGATACTCGTCCTCGGACTCCGAGGCGACCAAGGACGCGACGCGCCCACCGAAGCGCTTCTCGATCTCGTCGAGGGTGCCGTCGGTGTCCTCCACGACGTCGTGCAGGATGCCCGCCGCGATGACCTCCATGTCGTCGGTCATGGTCGAGAGGATCTGGGCGACCTCCATCGGGTGCAGGATGTACGGACGGCCGCCGAACTTGCGGACCCTTCCCTGGTGCATGATGGTCGCGTAGACGACGGCCTCTTCCAGCAGGTTCATCATATGGGGACCAGCCCTTGCCTTGGGGACGACGCGGGGCGCTGAGCGCGCGGTTCCAATTATCGCGCTGCCCCGGGGGGCGGGCCGGCCTGCTCAGCGCGCGTATCGGACGAGGAGGTCAGGTCGTCGGGCAAGCGGCGCGGCGCCACAAAAAAGGCCAGGCGCTCGTCGCGTCTGGCCTGCAGTCTCATGGTGGGCGGTGAGGGATTCGAACCCCCGATCTTGTGCTTGTAAGGCACCTGCGCTAGCCGCTGCGCCAACCGCCCGAGCGCAGAGAGTGTATCACAGCCCACCTGGGCAGCAAGAATTGCCCACATGAACGGCAGGGTCCAAGCCGCTTGCGTCCGCGTTTCGGGCGGCACGCAGGACGGATGGCCGCGTGCGCAGGTGGGCCTCGAGAGCGTTCGGCCTAGGCCGCGGGAGCGAGCGGCTCGCCCTGCTCGCCGTACGTTTCGGGCAGCGCGTCGTAGGCCGCGTACGCGCTGGCAATCCTCTCGCGAAGATGGGCATAGTCGACGAGTCCGTCGGCGCTCTTCTCGACACCGTCGAAGTCGAGCGTGACGCTCTTCGGCGACTCGTAACCCGAGAGCATGCTGCCGGAGCGCAGCTGGGAGGCGTCCTGGTAGACGAGACGAACGCGGCCGAACTGGCGGCCGTCGGCGCTCGACCAGCGCTCGAACACGAGCTTGGAGCCGATGGGCGTGCCGGCTTCGACGGAGCCCGGCAGGTCGTAGGCGCGCACGCCCATCGCGCCGAGCACGCTCACGATGTTGGAGTCGTGGCCGCACAGGAAGCTGAACTGGCGGCCGTCGGCGTCGAGCTCGCGGCCGATCTCGCCGAGCAGCGGGTGCGCCACGTTCACAGCGACGAGCGGTGCCGAGAAGAGCACGTCATTGTAGCGGTCCTTCGCCCGGGAGATGAGGGACCACTGCTCCTGGGAGAGGCTTTCGCCGAAGGCCGCGCCCCTCTCGTCCGTGGACTCGTAGTACTGGAGGACGAGGGCGTCGGAGAGCTGGCAGGCGAGCTTGAGCGAGCCGGTCATGGCGGGCTCCTTGTTGAGCTCGTAGGCGACGCCGGTGTCGGTGGTGTCGAGGGCGCCGATCTCGCCGGACTTGTAGCCCTCGGAGTCCGCGAGGTCGCAGACGTCCGCGATGAGCGCAAAGGAGTCGGAGAGGTCCGAGGCGACGGCGGACATCTGGCCGGCGCCGAAGCGGTCGGCGACCTGGGTGCGGGCGGCGTCGGCGTAGGCGTCGGTGAGGTAGGTCGTCTGGGGCGTGAAGGTGGGGTCCATCGTGTCGAACGCGACGTGGGTCTCGACCTCGACCGGCGCGGCGGGCAGGGCGCCGGCCGCAAACGCCCGCGCCGTGGCGATCGTGCGCTCCTTGGCGTTGGCGTAGACGCGCACGGCGCCGGGGTCGGGGCGCCAGTTGTGGTCGGCCAGCCCCTCGTGCTCGAGCCACGCGCGGAAGTACGCGCCGCTCATGGTCTCGAGGGCGGCGCCGCGCGAGGTGAGCTCGCTGCCCTGCGCGGTCCAGTCGATCCAACGGTGCGGCGTGGCCTTGGCGAGCGCCGAGCCGTTGGTGGAGAGCGGCGCGCGGATGTTGTGACGGCTCAGCACGACGACCTGCTCGAGCCGGTAGTCGCCCGCGGGGTCGAAGAAGTCGAGGGCGTCGGCCGAGGTCGTCGCGCCAGACGTCGTCGACGTCGCGGCGCCGGCCGGGCCCGCGGCGGAGCCGGGCGCGGGCGAACTCCCCTGCCCCGGCGTGGCGCCGGACGCCCAAGGGAACGACGTGCAGCCCCAGAGCGCCAGCGAGGCGACGCCGAGCGCCGCCGCAAGCGTCAGGACGCGAAACCATGCTCTTCTCGCCATGAGGGCCTCCGTGGGATGGGGCTGACCGTCCCCACATCGTACCCGCGAGGCGGGGCGCGCGCGGCGCCGCGACACCTGGACGGCGCCTGTTCGTACCGTGGCGGGACAGCGCCGGGCGCTCGGCGGCGTGCGGGACCTGTATACTGGGCGACATGGATATCACACTGAACCAGATCTGCGCCCTGCTTGAGGGCGAGGGGCTCCTCGTGCGCGCGACGGGCCTCGACGGCGCGGGCGACGCGGCCGTCTGCGGCTGCGACTGCGACTCGCGCAAGGCCGCGCCCGGCCACGTCTTCGTGTGCAAGGGCGCCGCGTTCAAGGCCGACTACCTCGACCTCGCGCTCGAGGCCGGGTGCGTGGCGTACCTCGCCGAGAAGAGCCTGGCCGACGAGCTGGCGCCCGCCCATCCGCAGGTGCCGTGCCTCGCCTGCAGCGACGTGCGCCGCGCCATGGCGTACGTCTCGGCCGCGGCGTGGGGCCACCCCGACGAGCGACTCGAGGTCATCGGCCTCACGGGCACCAAGGGCAAGTCGTCCACGGCATACATGCTGCGCTCGATCCTGGACGCGGCCGCAGATGGCGGCGCGCTGCCCGCCTCGAAGACCGCTCTTCTCGGCTCCATCGAGACGTTCGACGGCGTCGAGCGCATGGAGAGCGTCAACACCACGCCCGAGTCGCCAGACCTCTGGCGTCACCTCGCCAACGCAGCCGGAAGCGGCCTTACGCGCATGGTGATGGAGGTCTCGAGCCAGGCGCTCAAGTACGACCGCGTGCTGGGGCTCGGCCTCGACGTGGCCGCCTTCCTCAACATCGGGACCGACCACATCTCGCCGCTCGAGCACCCCACGTGGGAGGACTACTTCGAGAGCAAGCTGCGCATCTTCGACCAGGCGCGCGTCGCCGTGGTGAACCTGAGGAGCGACCACCTCGACGAGGTCCTCGCTCGAGCCGGGCGCTGCGAGCGCCTGCTCACGTGCTCGTCGGAGGCGGCCGACGAGCAGCGCGCCGACGTGTGGGCGACCGACCTCGCGAGCGCCCACGGCAGGCAGACCTTCCGCGTGCGCACCCCCGACTGGGAGGGCCCCGTCACGCTGCCGATGCCCGGCCGCTTCAACGTGGACAACGCGCTCGTCGCGATCGCGGTCGCGTGTGCGCTGGGCCTGGGCCACGAGCAGGTCGCGGCAGGCCTCGCACGCGCCGCGGTGCCGGGTCGCATGGAGCTCGTCACGACGCCAGACCACAAGGTCACCGGCATCGTCGACTTCGCACACAACAAGATGTCGTTCGCGAACTTCTTCCCCGCGGTGCGCCGCGAGTTCCCGAGCGCGCACGTCATCTCCGTGTTCGGAGCCACGGGCGACAAGGGCCTCGAGCGCCGAGAAGAGCTTCCCGCGGAGGCCGCGCCCTTCTCGGACCTGATGATCTTCACCAAGGACGACCCCGGCTTCGAGCGCACGGAGGACATCTGCGCCGCCATGGTCGCCGCCACGCCCGAGGGCTGCGCCACCGAGGTCGTGCTCGACCGCGTCGAGGCAATCGACCGCGCCGTCGACCTGGCCTACGAGCACGACGGCGAGTGCGTCATCTGCCTGGTGGGCCGCGCCACCCAGGGCCTCATGCACGAGGGCGGCAAGCTCGTCCCCTACCCGCTCGACATCGACCTTCTGACCACGTCGATCGCACGCTACGACAAGGACGTCTCCCGGGGCTAGCCGCACGCGGCCCCGGTCCTGCGGGCGCGATCGCCCGCGCAACGACGAAAGGACCCACATGCCCGCGCTCTCGCTCCCGACCTTCCCGCTCGACGCCGACCGCCTTCCCGCCGACATGGCCGAGAGGCTCTCGCGCGTCAGGCACGTCATCACCGACACCGACAACACGATGGTCAGCCACGGCCGCGCGCTCTGCTCGACCGATGGCACGCCCTCCGTCGAGCTCGCCCAGACACTCATCGACCTGACGCGCGCCGGCGTCGACGTCGTGCCGTGCACGGGCCGCAACCGCGCCATGATCCGCGAGGACGTGCGCCTGCTGGGGCTCTCGGGGTGGATCGGCGAGATGGGCGGCGTGCTGTGCCTGCACGAGGGCGCCGACTCCGACTGGCGCTACTTCACCGCGGACATGCCCTTCGACGAGTCGTGCGGCAAGACCCCGCACGACGTCATCTGGGAGACGGGCGTGGTCGACCGCCTGCTCGAGCGCTGGTACGACTGCCTCGAGACCTACAACGACAACAACATCGGCTACCAGTACCGCGAGGTCACGGTGGCGCTGCGCGGCGCCGTGATCGAGGACGAGGCCCAGGCCATGCTCGACGAGACGGGACTGCCCCTCTACCTCGCGGACAACGGCTTCGTGAGTCGCATCACCGGCCCCACGATCCTGCCGACCTTCGAGGACGGCAAGGTCACCGACGTCCACACCTACCACATCACGCCGCGCGGACTCGACAAGGGCTCGGCCACCAAGCGCTACATCGAGCTCATGGGCTGGAATCCCGACGAGGTCATCGCCTGCGGCGACTCGCCGGCCGACTGTGCCATGGCGCCGCACGTGGGCACCTTCCTGCTCATGCGCAACGGCGCGAACAACCCCAAGACGCAGGCGGCGCTCGCGGGGGCGGGTAACGCCTTCGTCTCTGCGTCCGACTCCACCGACGGCTTCTGCCAGGCGATGCGCACGCTGCTCTCGCTCAAGGCGTAGCCGAGTCGCACGCGAGGCGCCTCGAGCGCCGCTCAATTCGCGCGAGAACGGGGCCTGCCGACCGAAGTCGGCAGGCCCCGTCGCTTCCGCGATGCGCTCGGACTAGAAGTTGACCGGCGTGTCGTTGTAGACGCAGTCGAGCAGCTTCTCCATCTCCTCCTGCGTCGGCTGGCGCGGGTTGGAGCCGGTGCAGGCGTCGAGAAGAGCGTTGGCCGCGACGTCGTGCTTCTTGGCCTCGAACTCGTCGTGGTCGATGATCGAGGTGTCGGCCTTCACGCCCTTGGCGCCGTAGTTCTTGATGCCCTGCGGGATGTCGATCTCGTCGTTGATGTCGCGGATCTTCTGGACGAGGGCCTCGACGAGCTCGTCCTCGGTGGAGCCGGCGAGGTGCAGGACCTCCTTGGCGATGTAGGCGTAGCGGCTCTTGGCACGGGCGTCCTTGGCGTTGAACTGGATGACCTTGCCGAGGTACATGGCGTTGGCGCAGCCGTGGATGATGTGGTCGCCGGTGAAGGCGGCGCCGGTCTTGTGTGCCATGGAGTGCACGATGCCGAGCAGGCCCGAGGAGAAGGCGATGCCGGCGATGCACTGGGCGTCGTGCATGTGCTTGCGGGCCTCCTTGTCGCCCTTGTAGGACTTGGGCAGCCACTCGACGATCTCGCGGATGGCGTGGAGGGCGTTGGCGTCGGTGTACATGGAGGCGGCGGTGGAGACGTAGGCCTCGATGGCGTGGGTCAGGGCGTCCATGCCGGTGTGGGCGCAGAGCTTGGCGGGCATGGTGTAGGTCAGCTCGGGGTCGACGATGGCGACGTCCGGGGTGATCTCGAAGTCGGCGATCGGGAACTTGATGCCCTTGGAGTAGTCGGTGATGATCGAGAAGGCCGTCACCTCGGTCGCGGTGCCGGAGGTGGAGGAGATGGCGCAGAAGTGCGCCTTGGTGCGAAGCTTCGGCAGGCCGAAGACCTTGCACATGTCCTCGAAGGTCGTCTCGGGGTACTCGTACTTGATCCACATGGCCTTTGCCGCGTCGATGGGCGAGCCGCCGCCGATGGCGACGATCCAGTCAGGCTGGAACTCCTGCATGACCGCGGCGCCCTTCATGACGGTCTCGACGGAGGGGTCGGACTCGACGCCCTCGATGAGCTTGACCTCCATGCCGGCGGACTCGAGGTCGGCCTGGACATCCTGGAGGAAGCCGCCACGCTTCATGGAGCCGCCGCCACAGACGATGACGGCACGCTTGCCCTCGAAGTTCTTCACCTCGTGGCGAGCGCCCTCTCCGAAGTACAGGTCACGCGGATTGGTAAAACGTCCCATGCAAAAACACTTCCCTTCGGGCCGCCAGCTCGGGCGGCCATGACAAGAGGGTATGACCCTCTATTACCAGCTCAGAAGGTGTAAATGTCGCGTCACACCAAGGCAAAGCATACTCTCGGGCGACGCCTCGGGACCCCACTTTCCGCATACCTATTTATCTTCCCACTCGCACATTCATGGGCCCTTTTTAGTTGACTCGAATGAATGACCAGAGGTGTCTGGTCATGTCGGGGCGGCCGCTGGCGCGCATTTGTGCGACACTAGGTCACGCTAATCGCAACGACCCCAACGCGACCACGAAAGGAGGTGTGGCGATGGCGTTCAACCCCGACCGCGAGGACTACGACAGGATGGTCGTCCGATTCATGGAGGACCTCAGGGACCGCAACGTCGACGACCTCGATATCGAGCAGGAGGTCGCGAGCTTCGGCAGGCGATATGCCCAGGAGCGCGACTCGCTGCCCCAGACCGACGTGGAGCGCGCCTTCCACCTCGTCGCAACCGCGACGAGCATCATCGACTACGAGCTGCCCTTCGCCGACGACGACACGGCCGACCAGCTCGTCAAGCAGGCAAGCAATCTGCTGGACGAGGCCCTTGCCCTCGACCCCAACTGCTTCGACGCGCGCCGCATGAAGGCCGCCGCCACGGCGCCCACCTTCGAGGCGCACTACGTCCTCCTGAAGCAGGCCTGTGACGCCACCTGCGACGCCTGCCTCGCAGAGGCAAAGACGGCCGTCAAGGAGATGGGCGGCGAGATCGGCAACCTCGTTGCCAGGATCGCGCTGCGCCCCGCCGTCAGGCTGCTCGCCACGCTCGCGAGCAAGGCCGTCATCTGCGGGCACAACCGCGAGGCGATCAAGTGGTACAAGCGTGCGCTCGAGCTCGACCCCCTCGACGAGGGCGACATCCGCTTCACGGCGGCCATCGCCTACTCCAAGCTCGAGGACGAGGAGGGTCTCGAGCAGCTGGCGCGCGACTCCCGCGCGCTCGGCGTCGGCCGACCCCACGACGAGGACGACGCATGGGTGCTCATCTCCCGCATGGCGATCGCCTACAAGCAGCGCGACCTCACGGCCGCGCGCACCGTCCTCAAGCACATCATCAAGGTCTACCCGAACGCGGCGCTGACGCTCATAGCGATGCACGAGCTGCCCGACGGCGTGTTCGCACGCCTGTACGTCGAGCCGTTCAGCGAGGACGAGCTCATCATGGCGGTCTCGGAGTGCACGGTCCTCTTCCAGGAGGGCGTTGACCGCGAGGGCCACGGCTCGCTGGGAGCCTGGGCGATCCGGTGCGCGCGCGAGCTCGACCCCTCCGCCGCGGACTTCTACACCCGCGGCAGCGGAAGGAGGAACGACTGATGGACGCCCATGAGGAGCTCGTCCTCCGCCTCGCCGAGAAGCGCAGCAAGAAGCTCGGCCTCTCCAAGAACGGCTACGCCGAGCTCGTGCTCGCCGTGCGCAAGGACCCCGAGAAGTTCGTCGACGACGAGCACGAGGAGGCCTTCCTCTGCGTCGCCAAGGCGCTCGACCGCTACGAGGAGTCGCAGCGCGGCGACGAGATGCTCGGCGACGACGAGTTCATGGCCGAGCGTGCGCGCAGGCTCGCGAAGCTCGCGAGCGACTGCACGGCCGCGCTCGCGAAGGACCCCACCTGCGAGGATGCACGACTCCTGCTTGAGATTGCCAAGGACGACGAACCGGACGCTCTTCTCGACCGCCTGATCAACCTGGGGCACGACATCGAGCGCGAGGGCGTGGGCTACGCGAGCGAGGGTCGCCCGGAGGCCATCGACGCGTGGGATGACGTGTTCAGCAGGCCGTACCTTCGCGTCCAGGACGCGATTGCGCGCACCTGCCTGGAGACCGCACGCTACGGGCTGGCGTGCTCGACGGGACAGCGCCTGCTTGCCATCTCGGCGAGCGACGTCCTGGGCGCGCGACACACGTGCGCGCTGGCGCTCGCGAGGCTCGAGGACGAGGCCGGGTTCGACAAGCTCGACGCGATGCACGGACGCCACGGCGACTCGTGGAGCCACCTTGCCCGCGTGATCCTGCTGTTCAAGCTCGACCGCATGAGCGCGGCGAGGCGCGCGCTGAAGGGGTTCGACAGCCTGTGCGAGGGCGGCATGTACGCGCTGCTGAGGCCCGTCCTCGTGGAGCCCTACGCCCCCGACCGCCCGCAGTGCAGCCCGTATAGCTTCAAGGAGGCCGTGCTCGCCGTGCACGAGGCCGACCCCATCGTGGTCGACACGCCGGACCTGCCGGCGTGGGCCGAGGCCCAGCCGGGCATGCTCGAGTCGGCGCAGGCGTTTGCGCAGAAATCGGGCTTTGACTGGTAGTGACACGTAGCTGCGGGTCCCTCTGATATACTGCTTGTCTGCGCGCACATGGCGGCGCGCGGCACAGGTCCCCATCGTCTATCGGCTAGGACGGCACCCTTTCAAGGTGCAGAGGCGGGTTCGATTCCCGCTGGGGGCACCACTGACATGACGGGCGGGCTGGCGCAGGCGGCGTCGGCCCGCCCATTTTCGTGCGAGAAGAGCATGGCACACGAGTGCGCGGGGAGGGCGACTCGCGGATTTGCCGCGGCCGACGCATGACAAGGCGGGCCGCTCCTAGTAACGTGGCATCACGAGGGCGCGCCCGCGCAGGCGCGCCGACCGCAGCGGAGGGCCGCCCGGCGGCGACTGCGGCGACTGTGCCGGCGAGCCCGAAGGGACACCGCATGAGCACCACGACGAGACGTCACCCCTGGCGCGCGGCGACGGCCGCGCTCGTGCTCGCCTGCCTTTTGGGCTGCGGCTGCGCGACCGCACCGAAGGAGGCGGCCGCGCCGGGGGCGGCACAGGCCGTCGACCCGCGGGCAGGCGGCACGCACGAGGGCGACCACACGACCAGGCAGGTCGAGGTGTTCCGCGAGGGGCCCACCGACGAGCACGCGACGCTTCGGTTCTACGACGACATGCCCAACGTCGCCTACATCAACGTCTGCGACTACTACCGGCTCCTGATGCCGCAGGGCCAGATGGACGCGACCAGGCAGGACGACGGCACCTGGCGCGTCGAGACCCACACGGGCGCGAGCCCTGACGCCGCGATGGAGCACGGGCTTGGCGGGACGGCCGTGGTGGACCCCGCCAGGGGCACGCTCTTCTCGGCGGACTTCTCCGCCTTCGCGAACACGATGTCGCGCAGGCAGCTCGGCATGGACAACCTCTACCTCGACGGCATGGGGCTCGTGCGCGTGGCGGGCGCCGACTACGACCGCGAGGCCGCGCCCGCGGTGATCGACCTTTCGACCTACGGGATCGCCGTGCGCGACGGCGACGACGGCCTGTGGATGCCCGTGCACACGCTGTCGACCTTCTTCACGAACCTGCACTACGACTACGTCCTGTTCAACGGGAAGAAGCTCTACGTGAACGACGAGAACGACCTGCGGCCGCTCACCGAGCGCGACGAGGACTTTGCCACGGGCTTCTACTACGGAGAAGAGCGTCCGGACGACATGGTCGCCTTCGACTACGCCCAGCTGCGCCTCGCGTTCGACGTCTTCTACGGCAGGCCCGCCTGCGCGAGCGAGGCGCTCAAGACGCAGGGGCTCGAGGCGCACCTCGACGCCCTGGGCGAGGGAGGCAGGGCCGTGAGGGAGGCTCTTCTCGCCAAGGACTATGCCATGTACCTGCATGGGTGCGACGGGCTGAGCAGCACGCTCAACAAGGACGGGCACACGATGATCGACGTCGTCCAGACCTCCGGACTCAGCGAGAGCGAGGCGCACAAGGGGCTGTACGAGCGCTACCAGAAGCTCGGGAGGGACGAGAGTGACCCGATCAACAGGCTCATCAAGGCGCATGCCGAGGAGATGGCGCCGATCGACACCATCCAGCTGACGTGCAAGGAGCTCGCGCACAAGGCGTTTGGCGACCAGACCTACGTCAAGAAGGGCGACACGGCCGTGATTGTGCTCGACTCGGTCGACGACGTGGACATCAAGGGCTGGAGGGCCTTCCTTGCGGGCACGGGGCCGCGCCCATCGGGCAGCGAGCCGATCGCCGACGAGTCATCCACCTCCAAGGGCAACGTGGACTCGATCGCGCTCTTTCTCGACGCCCTCGACAAGGCGAAGGCAGACCCCGAGGTCAGGAACGTGGTGCTCGACGTCTCGAAGAACGACGGAGGGTCGGACGACGTCGTCATGTTCATCACGAGCCTGGTCGCACGCCGCGAGCGCGAGCGCTTCCAGAACACGATCACGGGGCAGACCATAACCGAGCGCTTCGACGTCGACCGCAACCTGGACGGGCGCTTCGACGAGGCGGACGACGCGGTGGACTACTCCGACCTCAACTTCGCGGTGCTCACGAGCGGCTACAGCTACTCGTGCGGCAACCAGCTGCCCTGCCTCATGAAAGACGCCGGCGTCCCGATCATCGGCGAGCGCTCTGGCGGCGGCAGCTGCAGCGTGCAGAGGGACCTGACCGGGGAGGGGCTCGTCTACAGCCACTCGTCGTGGATCTCCAGGCTCGTGAACGACGCGGGAGAGGAGATCGACGACGGCGTGCCGGTCGACGTCGACCTGCTCGAGCGTGCCGGCTCCAGGAAGGAGCGGCGCGTGGCGGAGTTCGGCGGCAAGCGCGTCGAGACCGAGCTGCACGACTACTCGAGCTTCTACGACCTGGACAACCTGTCGCAGGTGATGAACGAGATCTATGCGACGCGGCAGGCCGGCTAGGGGCGGGACACGCCGACGGGCGCGTGGCCTGGCCGCTGACCTGCGCCCGCTCGTCGACGCGGCGACGGCGCGCGACGTTGCCCATGCTACGATTCAGCCATCGTTTTCATGACGGATTGGCAGGTCGCGCCATGGATCGTCCCGCCTCCCAGAAGTACCTGAGGGTCCTCTCAGTGCTTGACGTCGCGCTCGGCGTCCTGTCCATCGTGGCCGGCGTCGTGGCGCTCTCGGGCGGCACGTTCCTGGGCGTCGGCTCGGGACGCATCGCCACGGAGGCGGCGGCCGCGCTCGAGGTCAGCATCGCAGGACAGGCGTACTCCATACTGGGGGTGCTGGCTCTTCTCGCCGGGCTGTTCGCGCTCGTCGAGGGCGCGCTGGGGCTTCGCGCGGCACGCGACGCCACGCGGATCATGCCCGTCTGGGCCGTCTCGTTCGCGGGGCTCGTGCTTGGCATCGCCAACCTGGCCATCACCGCGTCGCAGCAGGGCGACCTGCTCATGGCGGCGATCGGCATGATCGCGTCGGCGCTCATGTTCTGGGTCGCGAACAACATCAGGAGCCAGGCGTAGCGCGGCGTTGCGCGGCATGCTCGCGGCTTGCGCGGCGCGCGTGGTGACATATGACACGTTGCCCGCCCCGTCGCGCGATGGGGCGGGCGCATCTGACGACATTGGGGAGAAGAGCATGGCCGCAGCAGCGAGGACCGCGCGCATCAAGGACGACCCGAGCAGGGGCATCTGGAAGCGGTTCCTGCTGCTGGTGCCCCTCGTGGTCGCGCTGGCCGTCACATGCTGGGTCTACGTGCACGCGAACGGGTCGACCTACTCGATCAGGGGCACGCTGCCCGATCTTGCCGGGGGCGAGTCGACCACGGACGCCGCGTCCTTCTCGCCTGCGAACGTGACGCTCGACCGCACGGGGGTCATCGAGGTGACCTCGGCGCGGCTCACGCCTGACGGGGACCACGCGCGCATCGAGCTGCGCGCGCTGGGCGACGGCGAGGCGACCGTCAACGTGACGCGTCGGGAGGGCGACACGACCCTGGGGCCTGCGCCGCGGCGGGTGCGCGTCATCGACGGCGTCATCACCTGCGAGGGCCACGGGTTCGCCGGGTGGGAGTCGCTGCACGTGAGCCTCTGCGTCTTCATGGGGGCCGTGGCGGCGCTGTTCCTGTCGGCGCTCGTGCGTCTGAGGCGCGAGGCGTGGTTCGGCTACACCATGGTCTCGTGCGCAGGCGGCCTGCTGTTCTTCTCGTTCCAGCTCGCGTTCTTCGTGTTCCTCGCGTTCGACGGCGGCATCACGAGCCTGGCGGACCTCGTGGCGACGCTCACGCAGACGGCCGACTGGTTCGTGGCGGCGACCATCATGCCGGTGACCGTGCTGGCGCTGCTCGTGTCGCTGAGCAACGTCTGGCTGATCGCGCGCGAGGGACTGCGCCCGGTCAACATGCTGGGCGTGGCCGTGAGCGTGGTCTGGGGCCTAACACTGCTCGTGCTGACCTTCGCACATGACGCCCTGTACGAGCTGCGCGCGTCCTTCGAGTTCATCTGGGTGTTCCGCACCTGCGAGGCCGTGGCCGTGGCCTACGGCGAGTGCCTGCTCTTCGCGACCGTGGTCTGCGCGTGGCTCGCCGCGCGGCACAGGCCCAGGCGCGGCGGCGACTACCTCGTGATCTTGGGCTGCGGCCTGCGCGCCGACGGCACCCCCTGCCCCCTGCTGGCCGGGCGCATCGACGCGGCACTGGCCCTCGACGCCGAGCGCCAAAAGGCCGGCGACGCGCCCGTGACGTTCGTGCCGAGCGGCGGCCAGGGCCCCGACGAGCCCATGAGCGAGGCGGAGAGCATGGCGGCCTACCTGCGCGAGCACGGCATCCCCGACGAACGCATCGTGCTCGAGGGCCGCTCGACCACGACCCGCGAGAACATGGCCTTCTCGCGCGAGGCCATCGAGGCGCACGCGGGCGTGAGCGTGGAGGAGAGGAGCGTGCTCTTCTCGACCACGAACTACCACGTGTTCCGCGGCTACGTCTGCGCCCACGAGGCCGGCATGCGCGTCGAGGGCGTGGGCAGCCGCACGCGCGCGTACTTCTGGCCGAACGCGTTCCTGCGCGAGTTCGCCGGGCTGCTGGTCGCGCAGTGGCGCATGATCCTGCAGGTCTACCTCGTGATTGCCGCGATCTACGCGGCGGCAGCCATCGTCTACATCTCGGGCTAGGCGCCCGGGGCCGGGCGCGCGGGCCGGGCGGCGCTACAGGCGCTCGGCGACGACGCGCGCGATGGCCTCGGTCGAGAGCCCCGCGCGCTCGAGCAGGGCCTGCTGCGAGTCGGCCTCGAGGTAGGCGTCGGGCATGCCGAGGCGCAGGAGCCGAGGCGTGGGCGCGTCGGGCGTCGAGGCGCGCTCGGCGAGGTGCTCGGCCACGGCGCCGCCAAGGCCGCCCACGCGCGAGTGCTCCTCGAGGGTCACGACGAGCCGGACCCCTGCGGCGCAGAGCGCGTCGAGCGCGGCGGTGTCGAGCGGCTTGACGCTCGCGAGCTCGATCGCCTCGGCCGCGATGCCGCGCTCGCCGAGGATGCGGGCCGCGTCGACGGCGCGCGACGAGATGGTTCCCGTGGAGACGATGGCGACCTCGGGCGCGACACCCGCCGGGACATAGAGGTGCTGCGCCGCGCCGGGCGCGTAGCTCGCGCCGGACGCGTGCAGGCAGGCGCCGTCGAGCTCGTTGGCGCGCACGTAGGCCGGGCGCGGCCGCGCCGCGAGGTCGCGCAGGACGCTCGCGAGCTCCACGGTGTCGGCCGGCGCGATGACCTCGAGGTTCGGGATCATGCGCATGATGGCGAGGTCCTCGAGCGACATGTGGCTCGCGCCGAGCATGGCGGCCTCGCAGCCGCAGCTCACGCCCACGAGCGCCACCGGCGAGCGCATCATGCCGAGGTTGACGCGCACCTGGTCGAGCACGCGCGACGTAATGAACGTGGCGTAGCACGGCGCGAACGTATGGAACCCCTCGTTGGCCAGCGCGGATGCGACCTCGATCTGGTTCTGCTCCGCGATGCCGCACTGCACGTAGGCCTCCGGGCGCGACGCGCGCAGGCCGTCGAGCGAGAGGCGCCGCCCGTAGTCGGACACGACGACGGCGAGGTCGTCGCTCTTCTCGGCCAGCTCGCCCATGACGTGGCCGAAGGTCTGCTTGTGGTTCATGGCGGAGAAGAGCGTGGCCTCGTCCGCGGAGACGAGTGCGGGGCTCACCTTGGTGCTACTCACCGGCGATCGCCTCCTCTCGGGCGTCGAGCTCGCGCACGGCCTGCTGGTAGAGCTCCTCGGTCAGGGCCTTGTCGTGCCACTCGGCGCACATCTCGGCGAAGGAGAGGCCGCGGCCCTTGACGGTGCGGGCCACCACCGCGCGCGGGCGGTCGCCGGTGCGCGCGAGGGCACGGGCGAGCGCGAGCACGTCGTGGCCGTCGACCTCGACGACGTCGAAGCCGAACGCGGCGAACTTGCGGTTGATGGGGCCATTGTCGAGGATGTCGGACGTGGGGCCGTCGAGCTGCATGCCGTTGGCGTCGACGATCACGGTCAGGTTCGAAAGGCGCGCGTGGCCCGCGAAGGCCGCGCTCTCCCACACGTTGCCCTCGTCGCACTCGCCGTCGCCCACGATGCAGAAGACGCGCGACGGCAGCTGCTTGCGGCGCAGCGCGAGCGCGAGGCCGGCCGCGTAGCCGAGCCCCATGCCGAGGCTGCCTCCGGCGGTCTCGAGGCCGCGCGCAGGGTCGCGCCTCGGGTGCTTGAAGATCGTGGCGTCCGGGCCGAAGAGGCCGCGGTCGACGTCGTCCTGCGAGATGAGGCCGCGGGAGAGCATGGCCGGGTAGAGGGCGATCGACGCGTGGGCCTTGCTCACGACGAGGCGGTCGCGCTCCTCCCAGCTGACGGCGCGGCCGGCGTCGCGGCCGCAGCACATGACCTCGCCGAACAGCACGGCGACGATCTCGGCCATGGAGAGCGCGCCGCCGAAGTGGAAGGCGCTGCCCTCGTAGCGGTGGCCCCACTCGACCACGCCGCGGCGGACGTCGAGGGCCGCGAGCTCGAGGCGACGGCGCAGCGCGCGCTCGGCGTCGCCCTCGCGGGCGCCGACTGCCGCGGGCGCGGCGAAGCCCTCGAGGTCGAGCGGGCCGGGCAGGCCGTCGGCCTGGCGCGAGACGCCGACGATGGACTGATTGGGGCCGATCCAGGTGTGGCTCCACTCGATGGGCGTGGCGCCCTCGAGCTCGATGGTCTGCTCGAGCACGATGACCGGCTCACTCGGCGAGCAGCCGAGGTAGCCGCCGTGCTCCTCCCCCGCGAGGCGCGGGAGGTAGTGCATGTGCGAGAGCGCGATGCGTCCGCCCGAGCAGCGCTCGACGGCGTCGAAGAGCGACTCCTGCTCGAAGTCGGCCTCGTCGAGCCCCGGACACGCGCGCAGGTTGGACCAGCTCTCCTGGCAGACGACCGGGTGGTCGCTCACGCTGCGCACGCGACGCATGAACAGGACGGGCGAGCCGGCATCGACGTGCAGCGCCGCGGCCACGCTCTCGGGGGCCTCGAGCACCTCCTTCTGGAGCACGCGCGTGACGTAGCGCACGCCGCTCTCGCGCAGCGACGCCGCGAACGAGAACGAGCGCGCGCCGTCGGGGCGCACGATGCCGCCAGACGCAACCATGGTGCCGCTCCCCTTGCGGGATACGAGCAACCCCTCGCTCGCGAGCGTGCCAATGGCGCGTCGCACGGTGCCGCGACTCACGCCGAACTCGGCCATGAGGTCGGCCTCGGAGGGAATGTAGCCGCCGCGGCGCCACTCGAGCGTGGAGATCTTGGCGCGCATGGCGTCGGCGAGCTGCACGTGCAGCGGCGTGGGCGAATCGGCTGAGAGCCGCGAGACGCTGCGGGTCGATTCGTCAGGGGACGCCACGGGCTCATGCGGCGTGGGAAACTCATGGGGTATGGGGGGCATGTCTCATCCCATCGGATATGACGGCGAGCACACGCGGCACAGGCGAACCAAGCGCTCGACGTGTACAACTCGCATACAGGACAGATTGTGTACAGGCGATACTATAGCGCGGCAAGGTGACACGCGAGGGCGCCGGGACCATGAGTGAGGCAATCTACACCGTTTGCGCGAGAGGGCGGGGATGCCAGGGTCGTCGATTACTCGGATTTCAGAATGGACGCAGATAATTACCGAGATTTCAGAATCGACACGGCCAATTACCCAGATTTCAGATTCGACGCACTTCGGCGCCGCGTACGATTTTGTGACAGTTCGCCTAGCTGCGCGTATCTTGACAAGGCCCTCGGCGCTCCGGTGTCAAATCCGTAATCTCGGTAATTTCAGGTGACTTTTCCGTAATTCGAGTAATCCGGCGTGACAAATCCGTAATCCGAGTAATTTTCTGCGTCCATTCTGAAATTCGAGTAATTTTCTGCGTCCGTTTCGTAATCTCGCGAATCGCTCCGTGAAACTGCATGAGCTCATCGAAAATCTTTGCACGGAGGGGTGCTTTTGCGCGCGTTGACTCCGTGCGGCCAGAGCATCACGGCTCCCCGGGGACGCGCGTTCGGATGCGCCATGCAAAAGCGACCCGCACCCGTCGGGTGCGAGTCGCGCGCAGTCGATGGTAGGGGTAGTGGGGCTCGAACCCACACGACCGAAGTCGACGGATTTTAAGTCCGCTGCGTCTGCCAGTTCCGCCATACCCCCAAAGGGTCGGTCGCGAGGTCACGGCCGCCGGAGTTCCTACTGTATCACGGCGAGCTGGGGCCTCCAGCCGAACGGGGCGATGGCTCCGTCCGCGGCCGCGCCCGCGCAGATGGTAAGGCCGAAGAGCAAATCGCTCTCGCTCACCGTCAGGGAGTCGAGCCCTGTCGCCTCCAGAAGCGACGCGATCACGGCTGCGCCGCCGAGGATCACGCCGGCGCGCTTGGGCTGCAGCCCCTTGAGGGCGGCACGCCCCTCCACGTCGAGGGCGCACAGGCGCTCGACCTGACGCTCGACGGCGTCTCGCGAGAGCTCGTGCAGGTGGACGAAGCGCGAGTCATAGGGATCAAGCTCGGCCTCCATGGCGACGAGCGTCGTCACAGTGCCGCCGCAGGCCACGAGAAGCTCCGGCGCGAGCTCCATGATCCTCTCCGCCGCAAGCGCCTCGCCGATGAGCTCACGCGCCCACGTGCGGGCGTCGGCGACGCGGGAGGGATCGGTGGGCCCGCCCTCCCCCGAGAGGCCAAAGCGCTCGGTCGCGCGACGGGCGCCGACGTCGACGGAGTGCACGCGCTCGAGCGAGAGCTCGCCAGAGGAGATGCGCCCCACCGCGAGCTCGGTCGAACCGCCGCCACTGTCCGCCACGAGGACGCGGCGGCCGCCGAAGCCCTGGGCCACGCCGAGGAACGTGAGCGAACCCTCCGTCACGCCGGAGATGACCTCGGGGGAAAGCCCGCGTCGCGCGAGGGCGGCGAGCAGCTCGTCGGAGTTGGAGGCGTCGCGCGCGGCTGACGTCAGCGTGCAGCACGCAAGGCGCACGCCGGCCTGCCGCGCCATCGCGAGGTAGCCGTCGACGCACGTCGTCACGCGCTCGAGCGCACCGTCGCAGATGCGCCCCGTCGCCTCGAGCCCCTCGCCGAGGTTGCAGATGGTCGATTGCTTGAGCATGCGCTCCACGCGCCCCTGCGCGACGTCCGCCACGGCCAGGCGCGCGGTGACCGTCCCGATGTCTATGCAGGCGGCTCGCGTCACTCGTAGGCCTCGGCCGGGTCGTAGCCGAAGATCCCGTCGAGCGTGCGCTGCGTGAAGTCGCGGTTGTCGACGTAGGTCGGCTTGCCCGCCGCGCCGCTCTTCTTCTCCTCAGGCAGACCCTGCACGGTGACGCTCGTCTCGTCCGCGCCGACGAACCCGCGCTCGCGCGCCAGGTCCTCGATGCCCTCGCGGGTCTGCAGCCTGGAGATGTCGTTGGTGAACTCGCTGTTCTGGCCCTGCAGCGCCTCGTAGCGCGTGCGCAGGTCCTCATTGGTGCGCGTAGCGACGTAGCAGTCGCGGATCGGCCCGAACAGCATGACGACGACGGCCACGCCCACAACGAGGGTCGCCGTCAGGATGCGATGGCGTGCGAAGAACGCGACGACGGACTGACCGGCACCTGCGGCGGCGCCACCCGCGGCGCGGGCGCGATCGACGACGCCCTCGGGCGCGGCGGCCTCACGCGAGGCGCGACGGCGCGCATCGGCAGAGCGCACGTCACCGCGACGGCCGGCGGCAGAGCGAGCGGCCGCCCTCCCCTCGGAGGGGCGCCTGCCCGTGGTACGCGTGGCCGTGCGCGAACGCGTCGCGCGCTCACGCTCGCCCCAGCGCGCAGCGCGCGGGTCGATGGCAATGCCAGGTTGTGCGGAGTAGTCGTATCCCATGCCGTCGCTTCGATTTAGGTTTGTTTGCCGGCTATAAAACGCTTCCTTATTTATACCAAAGCGCGCCACGCGCGGCGCCCAGAAGCGCCCGACATCCACGAATCAAGCGCGGGCGGACAGCTTACGCTGGTAGACGGCTTGCGAGAAGAGCCTGCGCCGCTCTCGGCACAGGCCCTTCACTTCACATCTTTTGTCGGGCGGCTAGTCGTCGGACTCGTCGAGGATGCCTCGCTCCTCGTCCTTCACGTAGCCCCACAGCTCGTTGAGGGCACCCGTGTCGAGGCTCGAGAGGTCCGCGTCCATCTCGCGCGCGAGCGCCTCCATGCGCGCCCAGCGCCGGCGGAACTTGCGGTTGCTGGCAGCGAGCGCCTCCTCGGCGTCGATCCCCTCGTGGCGCGCGACGTTCACGAGCGCGAACAGGATGTCGCCGAACTCCTCGAGCGCCTCCTGGCTCCCGCGCTCCTCGTCCTCGAACTCCCTGCGCTCCGAGACGACCTGGTCCCAGACCTCGTCGACGCTCGACCACTCGAAGCCGGCCTTGGCGGCGCGCTTCGAGATCTTCTGGCACTGCAGGAGCGCCGGCAGCGAGCGCGGAACCGAGTCGAGAAGTCCCTCCTGCGCTCCCGCGGCCTCGCGGCCCGCGCGCTCGCGGCGCTTCACCTCGTCCCAGATCTCAAGCACGTCTCCCTCGCTCTTGGCGGACTTGTCCGAAGACTCGCCCTCACCGAAGAGGTCGCCGAACACGTGGGGGTGGCGGCGCACGAGCTTCTCGTTGAGCTCGCGGCACACGTCGTCGACGTCGAACTCGCCCTCGTCAGAGGCGATCTGGGAGTGCAGCAGGACCTGCTCGAGCACGTCGCCAAGCTCTTCTCGCAAGTGGTCGGCGTCGCCCTCGGCAATGGTGTCGACGGCCTCGTAGGCCTCCTCGATCATGTTGCGCGTGATCGACTCGTGCGTCTGCGCCTGGTCCCACGCGCAGCCGTCGGGCTGGCGCAGCCTCCAGATCGTGCGAACGAGACGGTCGAACTCCGTGTGGGTGCGCGGCGCTCCGACGCGGGCGCGCGTCTCGTCGTCCACGCGCTCGATGGGCCCGAGCTCGATCTCGAGCGGCGACTCGTCCGCGTCGAGCACGTCGTCAGAGGCGAGCACGATCTCGCCGGCAGGTTCGGCCACGGCGCGTCCCGATCGCGGCACGCCCGACGGGACCCGCGCGAGCGCCGTCCCCGCGATCGGCGCGGTCGCGTCCGCCGAGCCGTCCGCGGCCGCACCAGGCGCGGCCTCATCGCCGGCAGCCGCGTCGCCCAAAAGCCCCGCGGCCGCGGCCGACAGCGGGACGAACGTCTGCGAGACGACCGACATCACGCGCTCGGCAACGAGGCCGGCCGCAACGGGGCCGGGGTGCAGGTAGCCGTCGGCGAGCATGACGGGGTTCTCGGGAATGGCGTCGTAGCCCTCGACGTAGTACATGTTGGTGTGAGCGTCGCAGCACGAGCGCAGCATCGAGCCGACCCAGGTCAGCTCCACGCCACTCGGCGCCCCCGACTCGACGTCGGCGCGCCACAGCGGCGACACCACGTAGATGGGCGTGCTCGGGAAGTACCACGCCAGCTTGTCGAGGTAGCGCTGGGCGTCCTGGCGGATCGCGCGCGCCGTGGGCTTGCGCGACCAGTCGTTGGTGCCGTAGGCGACCGTGATCGCCGCCGGGGGCGCCCCGCGCATGGCCGAGAGCCCGCGCAGCGACGCGCGGTCAAAGGTGTAGCCGGCGACGCCCTGGTTCACGACGTCGAGGCCCATGCGCGCCGCAACGACGGCCGGCCAGGCCAGAGACGGGCTGCCCACGACGAAGCCCTGCGTGATCGAGTCGCCGAGCGCCAGCAGGTATGGCCTGCCGTCCGCCGGCGCGAGCGTGCCGTTGGTCTCGAGGTTGCCCACCGCGACGCTCATGATCGTCGGCAGGTAGATCATGACCTCGAGGGGCACGTGGTCGGGGTTGGGGAAGTCATGCTCGATGCGGCCGTCGCGAACCATCGTGGTGAACGACTTCTGCCCCGCCACCACGATGTCGATGCCGTCGACCACGCCGTCCTCGGCGGTGCCGAGCGCGCCCGTGCGCTCCACGACGGCGCGGTAGATCCTGTGTCCCGCATCGAGGTGACGCGTGATCTTGCAGTCGAAGGCAATGTGGTCGCCGGTCGTGACGAAGTCGATCGCCACGCCCGCCGTCGACATCGCGCGCCGCCCGCGCCCCTTCTGTGCAAGCGTCTCGAGCTGCTTCTCGTAGAAGCGCTGCGGCTGCACGAGCCCGTCGCTCAGACGGACCAGCCTCACGGCGCCGCGGATGTAGGGCGCCATGTCCACGTGCCCGTCGTCGCGGTTGCGCGCCGAGAAGATCTCCCGCAGCCTGTGCTTGTCCTGACTCATGAGTTAACCCCTCACCTAGACGTAGGTGCAATCATAGCCGAGCGAGAAGAGCCTTGTCCTTGGCCGCTCGGCGGCCGCGAGTCCGGGCGCTAGTCCTCCTCGTCGTCGCCGCCGACCTCCTCGAGCACGCCGAGGGCGGCGGGCAGCACCTCCTCCTTACCCGTGTGGAACGGGTAGTTCATCTTCCTAGTCTTCGGGTACACGATCGCGCGGCGCTCCTTGAGCTTGAGGGCGACGGCGCGCGGGACCTCGATGTTGGCATAGTGCAGACGGCCGTTCGCGAGCGAGACCGACGTCACGCCCAGGCGCTGCGCGCGGATGCGGATGCGCGCACGGTCGAAGAGGTTGCGCCCGGCAAGCGGCAGTGCGCCGTAGGAGTCCTCCAGCTCGCGCTGGAGCGCGTCGATGTCGGCGAGCTCTGCGGCCACCGCGAGGCGGCGGTACGCGAGCACGCGACGGTCCACGTCGGGCAGGTACTCCTCGGCCAGGTAGAAGTCGGCCGGCAGGTTGATGGTGACCTCACTGGGCTCGGTCTCCCCCGCCTCGCCGCGCGCCTCGGCCACGGCCTGGCCGAGCATCTGCGTGAAGAGGTCGAAGCCGACGCCCGAGAGGTTGCCGTGCTGCTCGGCGCCGACGAGCGAACCAGCGCCGCGGATCTCGAGGTCGCGCATCGCGATGCGCATGCCGCTGCCGAGGTCCTGGTACTCGTTGATCGCCGTCAGGCGGTCGGTCGCCTCCTGGGTGAGCGGCAGCTCGGGCGGGAACATGAAGTAGGCATAGGCCTGCAGGCGACCGCGGCCCACGCGACCCTTGAGCTGGTAGAGCTGGGCCAGGCCGAGGCGCTGCGAGTCCTCGATGATCAGCGTGTTGGAGTGCGGGTTGTCGATGCCGCTCTCGACGATGGTGGTCGCCACGAGCACGTCGATCTCGCCCTCCTGGAACTGCAGCATGACATCCTCGACCTGCGCGGCGGTCATCTTGCCGTGCGCGATGCCCACACGCGCCTCGGGCGCGGCCTCGCGCACGCGCTCGACGGCGTCCTCGATGGTCGTCACGCGGTTGCTCACGTAGTAGACCTGACCCTCGCGCGCGAGCTCCGTGCGGATCGCGTCGCTCACCACGTCGGGGTCCCACTCGCAGACCGTGACCTTGACCGGCAGGCGCCCGGGCGGCGGCGTGAGGATGAGGCTCATGTCGCGCACGCCGCTCATGGCCATCTGCATGGTGCGCGGGATGGGCGTGGCCGACAGCGTCAGCACGTCGACCTGCTCGCGCATGTTCTTGAGCTGCTCCTTGTGCTGCACGCCGAAGCGCTGCTCCTCGTCGATGATCACGAGCCCGAGGTCGTGCGGGTTGACGTCGGCGGACAGCAGGCGATGGGTGCCGATAAGTACGTCCACGTCGCCGGCCGCAAAGCCCTCGAGCGCGCGCCTCTGCTGGGCGGGCGTCACGAAGCGGGACAGCACGCGAACCGTCAGGTCGAACGGTGCGAAGCGCGCGAAGAACGTCTCGAAGTGCTGCTGCGCGAGGATCGTCGTGGGGCAGAGCACCATGACCTGCTTGGCGTCCTGGCAGCACTTGAAGGCCGCGCGCAGGGCGACCTCGGTCTTGCCGAAGCCGACGTCGCCGCAGAGCAGGCGGTCCATCGGGCGCGGGGCCTCCATGTCGCCCTTGATGTCCTGCGTGGCGCTCGCCTGGTCGGGCGTCAGGTCGAACGAGAAGCTCGACTCCATGTCGAGCTGCGCGGGCGTGTCCGGCGAGAACGAAAACCCGTGCACGGCCGAGCGCCTCGTGTAGAGGTCCACGAGGTCGAACGCGAGCTTCTTGGCGCTCTTGCGGGCCTTGCCCGTCGCGCGCGACCAGTCGGCCGTGTTGAGCCGCGTCAGGCGCGGGCTCGAGCCGTCCGGACCCACGTAGCGCGTGAGGCGGTCGACCTGCTCGAGCGGCACGAACAGCTTGTCGGAGCCGGCGTACTCCAGAAGGAAGTAGTCACGCTCGCGCCCGCCGACCTCCTGGCGCACGATCTGCGAGAAGAGCGCGATGCCGTGCGTGGCGTGGACCACGTAGTCGCCGGGCTTGAACGGGAACGTCACCGTGGTCGGGTCGATCCGTCGCGCGCGGTGGCGGCTCTTCGCCATGCGCGCGGTGAGGTCGGACACCGAGAAGACCGCGAGGCGCGCCGAGGGCACCACGATGCCGGCGGGCACGGGCGCGTCGAAGAAGGTCACCATGCCGCGGGCGAGAGGAGCCACGTCCTTCGTCGCGGCCGCGGTCCCGCCTGCGGCCGCGGTCCCCGCAGCAGCCGGCGGGCACACAGGCACGCTATTCTCGGCGGCGGAGGCGAGCGACTCGACGAAGGGGATGTTCTCGTCGGAGAAGTTGAGCTCGAGGGCCTCGCGGGCGGCGCGGTCGGGCACGGCGAACAGCACCACGTCGCGGTCGCGCGTGAGCTGGCGCATGCGGCCGAGCAGCTTCGAGTCGGAGCCGGCGATGCCAGGCTGGCGGACCTCGAGCTGGCAGGTCGCGCCCGAGCCCGCACGCTGGATCGACGAGAGCTGCAGGCGCTGCTGGCTGCCGAAGTCGAGCGTGCGCGCCGACGTGAAGAGGCCGTCGCTCGGCACGCCCGCGTTTCTCGACATCTGGGCGATGTCGTCGCCGGCGCGCAGGCAGTCGTCGAAGAGGGCGCGCGGCTCGGACAGGACGACGAGCGTGTCCTGGCTGATGTGCTCGATGGGGCTCGCGCTCGAGCCGTAGAGCTCGACGAGGTAGCGGTCGAGCGTGGGGTCGGCGGCGCGCGCCTCGATGAGCTCGAGGTCGGCGGCGACCTTGGTCGAGTCCTGCGCGCGCTTGTAGAGGGCGCGGCTCGCGCGGGCGACGGTCTCGTCGGTCAGGGCGATCTCGCGGCACGGCGCGACCGTGACGCTCTCGAGCTCGCCGATGGTCTGTCCGGTCGAGGGCAGCATGCGGCGGACGCGGTCGACCTCGTCGCCGAAGAACTCGATGCGCACGGGCGAGGTCGCCTGTGCGGGGAAGACGTCCACGGCGTCGCCGTGCAGGCAGAAGGCGCCGGGCTCGTCCACCTCGCCCACGTCGCCGCGGTCGGTGTAGCCCATGCCCACGAGGATGCGCCCCACGTCGGCGAACTCGACCTCGTCGCCCACCGAGAAGGTCGCGCTGTCCCAGTAGCCGCTCCCCACGGGCGGCACGCGGCGCAGGAGCGACCGGGCGCTCGCGACGACGAGGCAGCGCTCGCCGGCCGCGAGCCGCGCGATGGCCCGCACGCGCGCGCCGACGACGGCGTCGTCCGGCGCGGTGGCGGCCCACGGCCAGTCGCGGCGCTCGGGGTAGCGGCAGACGACGTCGGCGCCAAGCCATGCGGAAAGCGCCCGCGCCGTGCGGTCGGCGGCCTCCTCCCCGGAGACGACCAGAAGGCACGGGCGCGGATCCTCGGCCCAGAGGGCGGCGACCATGAGCGGACGAGCGCTCTGGGCGATGCCGAGCGTCGCGTCCTCGCCCTGCCTCAGGCTCGAGAGCAGAGGCGCCAGCTCCGGGGCGGAGAGGAGCTGCTTTGAGACCCTGTTGATGAACATGAGCACATTGTACCCAGACGTCATACGGTGCCGCGCGGGGCGCGGGGCGCACCACGCGCAGCACACGGACGGCGTCCGGCAGCGCGGACGGGCCCCTACCGCGCGCGGTCGCTCTTCTCGGCGAGGTCCTTGAGCGTGTCGACGGACGCCACGACCTGGTCGTGCTCGGCCTGCCACGTCCAGTTGCCCGCGGCGACGCCCGGCACGTTCATGCGCGCGGTGTCGTCGAGCATGAGCACGTCCTGCAGGGGGACCATGACCACGTCGGCCGGGGTCGCGAGGCACGCGTCCATGATGTCGGCGGCCTGCTGGGCGGCGCGGGCGCACGTGTCGTCGTCATCGGCGCGCAGGCCAAAGCGCTCGCGCGTCCAGCCCAAAAGCGTCTGCGTGTCGTGCGTCGACGTGTAGACCAGCTTGCCGGGCGCGGGCGCGTAGCCCTCGCGCACGTCGCCGTCATAGAACTGCACGACGTCCATGCCGGCGAACCCCGTCGCCGAGACGAGCGCGCGCACCGCGGGCGTGACCGTGCCGAGGTCCTCGGCGACCACGGGCAGCGGGCCGAACTTCTCGTACGCGCGGCAGAACAGCTCGAGGCCGGGCGCGAAGTTCCAGGAGCCGTCCTTGGCACCCTTGCCCTCGGGCACGGTGTAGTAGGACGAGAATCCCAGGAAGTGGTCGAGGCGGACGTAGTCGTAGAGCTCGAAGGAGCGCTCGAGGCGGCGCAGCCACCAGTCGTAGCCGTCCGCGCGCATGCGCGCCCAGTCGTAGGTGGGGTTGCCCCAGAGCTGGCCGTCCACGGCGAAGGCGTCGGGCGGGGTGCCCGCCTGCTGGGCCGGGTAGCCGTCCTCGTTCAGGCAGAACATCTCGGGGTTCGCCCACACGTCGGACGAGTCCGCCGAGACGTACATGGGCATGTCGCCGATGATCTTGACGCCGCGCTCGTGCGCGTAGTCGAGCAGCGCCTCCCACTGCTGCATGAACATGAACTGGCGCTCGCACTCGCGCTTGACGCCCGTGGCGAGCTCGCGCGCATGGACGAGCGCGGGAGTGTAGCGGCGGTACTTCTCGGGCCACTCCTGCCACGGCTCGTCGTCGACGCGCGTCTTGATCGTGCGGAAGGTGGCATACGGCAGCAGCCAGTCCTCGTTCTTCTCGACGAAGCGGCGGTACTCAGGGGTGCTCTCGAAGTCAGCCGAGAGGATCGCGCCCTCCTCGTCGAGGCCCCACATGAGGCTCGTGTTCCCGGCGAAGGCCGAGAGGCCCGCATACGGGGAGCCGAAGCCGTCGGTGGGGTTCACGGGAAGCACCTGCCAGTAGCTCTGGCCGGCGTCGTGAAGGTAGTCGATGAAGCGGCGGCAGGGCTCGCCCAGGGTGCCGGGCTTGCCGGGGCGCGTCAGGTTGGGAAGCGACGTGATGTGGGCGAGCACGCCCATGCCGCGCTCCATGGGGGCCTGCAGGCGCTGCTGCTCGTGGAAGTAGAGGATCGACGTGCCGAGCGGCCACATGAAGACCTCGGCCTCGCGCGAGCCGTCGTCGCGCTCGGCCACGTTCGGCACGCGGCCGGTCACGATGTCGTCGACGGCCGCCCCTTCGCAGGGGATGCGCACGGTGTGGGAGTTCGCGAGGCTCGCGTTCACGAGCACGCAGACGCTGCACTCGTCGTTGCGGCGCCAGAAGCCGAAGACGTCGTCGTTGACGGCGAAGGGCTCGAAGTCGCCGTCGACGAAGACCGGCAGCGACTTGCGGACCGCGATGGCGTTGCGGTACGTGTCGAAGCAGTCGCGGCTCTCGTGGCCCCAGGGGTAGGTGCCGCGGCAGTACGGGTCGGAGTAGCCCTCGAGCCCGACCTCGTCGCCGTAGTAAATGCACGGCACGCCCGGCAGCGTCATCTGCACGAGCGCGGCCACCCACAGCCTGCTGATGGCAAGCCCGCGGTGCGACTCGTCGAGGCGGTAGTTGTAGCACTGCTCGTCGGTCATGTCGTCAGGCATGGGCGCGCCGCCGAGCACCGTGAACAGGCGCATGCGGTCGTGGCTGCCCAGGAGGTTGAGCGCGCTGTAGAAGTTCTCGCGCGGGTAGTTCTCGTGCAGCGACTCGAGCTCGGCCGCGAGGTCGGCCGCCGTGATGCGCCCCGTCAGGTAGAACTGGAGCGCATGGCGCATGGGATAGTTCATCGTGGCGTCAAGCTCTTCTCCCCAGAAGTACTTGCGGAGCTTGCCGTAGGCGCGCTTGTTCGACGCGTCCTCCCAGACCTCGCCAATGAGAAGGGCGTCCTCGCGCTCGGCGAGGGCGGCGCTCTTGATGTCGGCGATGAAGTCGTCGGAGAGCTCGTCGGCGACGTCGAGGCGCCAGCCGCGCGCGCCCAGGGCGAGCCACTTGCGCACGACGCCGCGGTGGCCGCAGACGAGGTCGCGGAAGTCGGGGCTGGCGTCGTCGATCTCGGGGAGGTCGTCGATGCCCCACCAGCTTGCGTAGGTGCCGTCGTCGCGGAAGCCGAACCAGCCGCGGTACGGCGAGTGCTCGTCGCGGGCGGCGCCGCCCTCGCCGTAGTTGCCGTACTTGTTGAAGTAGAGGGAGTCGACGCCCACGTGGTTGAAGACGCCGTCGAGGATGATCGAGATGCCGTGGTCGCGCGCGTCGTCGCAGAGGGCGCGGAAGCTCTTCTCATCACCGAGCATGGCGTCGATCTTGAGGTAGTCGCCCGTGTCGTAGCGGTGGTTGGAGGCCGCCTCGAAGATCGGGTTGAGGTAGATGGCCGTCACGCCGAGCGACTTGAGGTACGGCAGCTTCTCGCGGATGCCCTCGAGGGTGCCGCCGTAGAAGTCCCAGTTGGCGATTCTGCCCTCGGGGGTGCGGTCGTAGTGGGGATAGGTGTCCCAGTCCTCGACGAGGCGGCGGCCGGGGCCGTTTCTCTTCTCGGCGAGGGCGGCCTCGGTGCGCTCCCTCCAGTCCGCGCCGCGCGCGAAGCGGTCCGGGAAGATCTGGTAGACGATGCCCTCCTTGTACCAGTCGGGCATGACCTCGCGCCGCTGCTCGTACACCGTGATCTGGAACGACGGCGGGTCGCCGTAGGCGAAGGCTCCCTCGCCGCAGGCGTGCGACGAGTCGGCGCCGTAGCGCCACACGGCGCCGTCGGCTGCGATCACCTGGAAGCTGTACCAGACGACCTCGGGCTCGGCCGGCTCGAAGGTGGCCGAGAAGCGCAGCGGCCGCGGCCCCTGCGTCTCGTCCCAGTCGAAGTCCTCGACCGGCTCCATGTCGACGATCTTCTCGCCGCCCTCGTCGACCCACAGGCGAAGCTTGGCCTGGGCCTCGGGCTCGTCCCAGACGTCGATGCACAGTACGACGACGCCGCCCACAGGGACGGCGCCGAAGGGATCTCTGTACTGACGGTCCGAGGTAACGTGTTTTGCCCTCACGTAATCCCTCTCCGATCCTTAGGTCTAGCGCTCGATCTCCGGGTGGAGACCATAGTAGATGTCCAGGTACTCGTCGGCGGCGCGACCCCAGCTGAAGTCGGTCTCCATGGCCTGCTTGCGCAGTTGCTTCCAGACGTCCTTCTCGGTCCAGAAGACCTCGCAGGCCTCGAGCAGCGTGTTGGCCATCTCGTCGGCGTTCATGTTCGCGAAGCGGAAGCCCGTGCCCTCGCCGGTGTACTTGTTGTACGCCACGACGCTGTCCTGCAGGCCGCCGGTCTCGCGCACGACGGGAAGCGTGCCGTAGCGCATGGCGATCATCTGCGACAGGCCACACGGCTCGAACTCCGACGGCATGAGCAGGATGTCGCCGCCGGCGTACATGCGGTGCGACAGCGCGTTGTCGAAGGCGATGCGCGCGCACATCTGGTCGCCGTAGGTCCAGTCGAAGTACTTGAACGCGTCCTCCTGGTCCTTGTCGCCGGTGCCGAGCACGGCCACCTGGACGCCACGCTCCATCAGGCGGTTCATGGCGTAGCGGACGAGTCCCAGGCCCTTCTGCGTGGTCAGGCGGCCGATCATGACCACGAGCGGGCGCTCGGGGTCCTCGGCCAGGCCGAACTCGCGCTGGAGCGCCGCCTTGCACTTGGCCTTGTTGGCCATCTTGCCGGCCGAGTAGTTGTACTCGATCATCTTGTCGGTCTTGGGGTTCCAGAGGTCGACGTCGATACCGTTGAGGATGCCGCGCAGCGAGTCGGAGCGACGGCGGAAGATGCCGTCCATCCCCTCGCCGTAGAAGGGCATCTGCAGCTCGTTGGCGTAGCTCGGACTGACCGTGGTGATCATGTCAGAGTAGAGGAGCGCGCCCTGCATGTAGTTGACCGACACGCGGTCGCAGTAGAGCTGGCCTGCCGCGGTGGGGTTGTCGGCGAGACCGAGGATGTCCGACAGGACGTCGTCGCCGAACTGGCCCTGGAACTTCACGTTGTGGACGGTGAAGATCGTCTTCACGTGGCGGCAGGCCTCGATGGACTGGTAGAACTCGCGCAGGAAGACCGAGGCCATGGCGCACTGCCAGTCGTTGCACTGGAGCACGTCGACCTGCAGCTCGGGCAGGTACTGGATGGCCTCGCAGATGGCCTTCGAGAAGAAGGCGAAGCGCTCGCCGTCGTCGAAGTAGCCGTAGATGCCGTCGCGCTTGAAGTACGCCTCGTTGTCGACGAAGTAGAAGTTCACGCCCTGATAGGTGAGCTTCTCGATGCCGCAGTAGACGCTGCGCCACGCCAGGGGGACGTAGAACTCGGCGATGTGCTTCATCTGGTCTTGGTACTCCTGGGGGATGGCGGAGTACTTGGGCATGATGACCGACACCTCGGCGCCCTTCTGGTTGAGCGCGCGCGGAAGCGATCCGGCGACGTCCGCCAGGCCGCCCGTCTTGACGAAGGGCACGGCCTCTGACGACGCGAAGAGTACCTTGATCTTTCTGCCTTGGTTAGCCATAGCTCTTCCCTACTCTGCGGCCTTCTCCTTGATGAACAGCGCCTCGGGAGTGCCCTTGACCTCGATGTCGGCGGGCACCTCGTTGTTGCGGTCGACGACGGCGTACTCGATGTGGGCGCCGCTTCGCACGATGCAGGACTGCATGACGATGGCGTTGTTCACCACGGCGCCAGGCTCGACCAGGACGTTGCGGCCGAGGATGGAGTTGGTGACCGTGCCATAGATGCGGCAGCTGCCGGAGATGCGCGAGTTGCGCACGTGCGAGCCGAGCTCGAGCTTGGCGGGCGCGTTGTCGTGGGCCTTGGTCTTGATCTCGCGACCCTCGGGGAAGAGCTCCGCCGAGATCTTGGGGTCGAGAAGGTCCATGTTGGCCTTGAAGTAGACGTCCTTGTTGAAGATCGGCGCGGCGTAGCCCGCAAAGTCGAACGTGCGGACGTTCACGCGCTCGAAGTCGGCTGCCATGGCCTCGAAGAGGTCGAGGTAGTCGGTCTGCTCGTACCAGTCGAGGAGCTGCAGCAGGAACGTGCGGCTCATCACGAAGCAGTCGAGGAAGGCGGTGTCGCCGGGCTCGACGCCGTGGTGCACGCCCTTGACGCGGCCGTCCTCGAGCTTGAAGGCGGTGACGTCGGCGTCCTTCCTGGTGGCCGTCTTGGTGAGGACGGTGATGTCGGCCCCGGAGGCGAGGTGCGCGTCGGCGAGGTCGTTGTAGTCCATGTTGTAGACGAAGCTCGCCGACGACAGGATCACGAGCTCTGAGTTGCCGCGCTCGAGAAACACCTTGTTGTGCTCGAGGTCGCGAAGCAGGAAGCGCGAACCGGTGCGAGAGGTGCCGAACGCGGAGCCGGGCAGGATGAAGAGGCCGCCCTTCTTGAGGTTGAGGCCCCAGTCACGACCGGACCCGACGTGGTCGATGAGCGAGCGGTAGTTGTAGGGCATGACCATGCCCACGGTGCGAATGCCGCAGTTCACCATGTTGGAGAGGGCGAAGTCGACCACGCGATAGCGGCCGAGGAACGGCGCGGAAGCGACCGGACGCGACTCGGTGATGGCACTCGGATACTTGGTGGAGTAATTTGCCGTAATGAAGCCGAGGTACTTCTCCATTCCTACTCCTCCCCCTTTCCAACAACAACGTCATTACCAATGACCACGGTGTCCTTCGTCTCGTCGACGCTGCCGAGGACGACGTCCTCCTCGATGACCGAGCGCTCGCCGAGGATGGCGCGGACGATGTGGGCCCCGTCCTTGACGACGGCGCCGGGCAGAAGGACGGAGTCCTCCACGACGGCGCGCTCGCCGATGTAGGCCGAGGTCGAGATGATGGAGTGCGTGGCGCGGCCGTAGATGCTTGAGCCGTTGCCGACCAGGCAGTCGTCGATCTCGCCGTTGGGGCCGATGTAGGCGGGCGGCTTGGTGCCGGCGTTGCTCATGATGGGGGCGTCGTCGGTCGCGTAGAGGTCGAAGTCAGGGTTGGAGCCGAGCAGGTCCATGCTCGTCTCGTGATAGCTGGAGATGGTGCCGACGTCACGCCAGAAGCCGTTGTACTCGTAGGTGTAGAGGCGCTTGCCGTCGGCGAGGAGCTTCGGGATGATGTCGTTGCCGAAGTCGTGCTCCGACTGCTGGTCGATGGCGTCCTCCTTGAGGGTCTCCACGAGCAGCTTGGTGCTGAAGATGTAGATGCCCATCGAGGCGAGGTTGGAGTCGGGCTTGTCCGGCTTCTCGGTGAACTTGACGATGCGCTCGTCCTCGTCCTGCGTGATGATGCCGAAGCGGGAGGCCTCCTCCCAGGGGACGGGCATGACGGCGACCGTGAGGTCGGCGTTGTGGCGCTTGTGGCTCTCGAGCATCTTCTGGTAGTCCATGCTGTAGAGCTGGTCGCCGGAGAGGATGAGGACGTAGTCGGGATCATGCGTCTCGATGAAGCCGATGTTCTGCGTCACGGCGTCAGCCGTTCCGGCGTACCAGGCGCCGCCGGTCTGCGTGGCGTACGGCGGGAGGATGGCGACGCCGCCGCCATCGGTCTCGTCGAGGTTCCAGGCACCACCGGTGCCCAGATACGAGTGAAGCAGGTACGGGCGATACTGGGTGAGCACGCCCACCGTGTTGATTCCCGAGTTTGCGCAGTTGGAAAGCGCAAAGTCGATGATGCGGTACTTGCCGCCGAACGAGACTGCGGGCTTGGCGACGTTCTTCGTCAGAACGCCGAGCCTGCTGCCCTGGCCGCCGGCAAGAAGCATCGCGATGCATTCTTTCTTGCCCATGAAAATCCCCCTTAGCTTCTCTTATCCCCTAGGCATCAATATGCCAAATATCACGAGCGTACTCGCGGATGGTTCGGTCACTGGAGAAGTAACCCGAACATGCCGTGTTATGGATTGCGGCCTTCGCCCATGCGTCGCGGTCGCCGTAGAACTCAGTGAGCTCCTCCCACGCGTCGACGTAGGAGTAGAAGTCCTTGAGGACGAGGTCGTGGTCGTTGTTGACGTGGAGCTCGTCCATGATGCTGTTGAAGTTGCCTGAAAGGTGCGCGAGCGTACCGTCGACGAGCTCGTCGACGATGCGGCCCAGGCGCTGGCGGTCGCGATCATAGAGGTCGCGCGCCCAGTAGTTGCCGCCGGCCCTGAGGGCGTCGACCTCCTCGGTGCGCAGGCCGAAGATCTTGATGTTCTCCTCGCCCACGAGGTCGCAGATCTCGACGTTGGCGCCATCGTAGGTGCCGAGCGTGATTGCGCCATTCATCATGAGCTTCATGTTGGAGGTGCCGGACGCCTCGGAGCCGGCCCAGGAGATCTGCTCGGAGATCTCGGCCGCGGGGTAGACGAGCTGAGCGCTCGAGACCGCGAAGTTGGGCACGAAGGCGACGCGGAGCGTCTGGTTGACGCGGGCGTCGTTGTTCACGACATCCGCGACGGAGTTGATGAGGCGGATGACCTCCTTGGCGAAGTCATAGCTCTGGGCGGCCTTGCCGGAGAAGATGAACGCCGTGGGACGGGGCTGGAAGGAGGAGTCGGCAAGCATCCTGTTGTAGAGGTCGAGGATCTTGAAGACGTTGAGCAGCTGGCGCTTGTAGGCGTGGAAGCGCTTGACCTGGACGTCGAACACCATGTTGGTATCGAGCGCGGTGCCGGTCGTCTCCTTGATGTAGTCGGCGAGGCGCTGCTTGTCCCAGGCCTTGGCCTTGTGGAACTCCTCGACGAAGGAGGGGTCCTCCTCGTACTTCTCGAGCTTCTCGAGCTGCGTGGCATCGGAGAGCCAGCCGTCGCCAATGGTGTCGCAGATCAGGCGAGCGTACTTGGGGTTCGCGTTGCCGAGGAAGCGGCGGTGCGAGATGCCGTTCGTCTTGTTGTTGAACAGCTCGGGGCTGAGCTCGTAGAAGCTGCGCAGCGTGCTCGCCTCGAGGATGCCGGTGTGCAGCGCGGAGACGCCGTTGACCGAGTGCGAGAAGATGACCGAGAGGTTCGCCATGCGGACCTGGCCGTCCCAGAGGATGGCGGTCTGAGAGAGCTCCTCCTGCCAGTTGTCGCGGTCGTGCGGGAAGGTGTCGCGGTAGCGGCGGTCGATCTCCTCGATGAACATGTAGAGGCGGGGGAGCAGCTCGCGGAAGGTGTTGATCGGCCACTTCTCGAGCGCCTCGGGCATGACGGTGTGGTTCGTATAGGAGATGGTCGCGCGGGCGATCTTGAATGCGAGGTCGAAGTCGACGTCCTTCTCGTCAACGAGGATGCGCATGAGCTCGGGGCCGCACATCGCGGGGTGGGTGTCGTTCGTGTGGATGCACACGTGGTCAGAGAGATGCTCCCAGAGCTTGTCGCCGTACTTCTCGCCGTAGTTCTTCTCGAACGAGCGCAGGATCGTCTGAAGGCCCGCGGAGACGAACAGGTACTCCTGCTTGAGTCGCAGGATCCTGCCGTGCTCGCCGGCGTCGTTGGGATAGAGGATCTGAGAGATGGCCTCGACGTCGGAGCGGAACTTCATGGCCTTGGCGTAGTCGCCGGCGTTGAAGGCGTCGAGGTCGAAGTTCTCCTCGGCGGGCTCGGCGCTCCACAGGCGCAGGTTGTTCACGGTCTTGCCTTCGTAGCCGATGATGGGCACGTCGTAGGGGACGGCCTTGATAACCTCGCCGCCCTCCTGGGTGAACCAGAAGCGCTCGCCGTCCTGGTGACGGACGACCTGGCCGCCGAAGGTGACGAGGACGGAGCTCTCGTTCTTGCGCGTCTCCCAGGGGAAGCCGTGCTCGAGCCAGTTGTCCATCTTCTCGACCTGGCGGCCGCCCTCGATCTCCTGCTTGAAGAGGCCGTAGCGATAGCGCATGCCGTTGCCGTGGCCGCTGATGCCGAGAGCCGCCATCGAGTCGAGGAAGCAGGCGGCGAGACGACCGAGGCCGCCGTTGCCGAGGCCAGGGTCGGCCTCGCAGGCGATCAGGTCGTCAAGCGTGGTGCCCAGCTCCGCGCAGCCCTCCTTGACGATGTCGCGGATGCCGAAGTTCAGCAGGTAGTTGTCGAGCAGGGGCCCGATGAGGAACTCGAGCGAGAAGTAGTAGACGGACTTGTCGCCCTTCTTGGCGTCGACCTTGAAGTTCTTGGCCTTGCTTGCGATGAGGCTGGCCAGGACGTAGTAGCGCTCCTGGGGCTGAAGCTCGTCGTACTTCTTGGAGAGAAGGCTCTCGCACTCCTCGCGGTACTGGTTGATGAAGTCTTCCTTGCTGGTAAAGAGCTGAGCTTTCTTCTGCATGCTGTTCCTTCGTGTAGTGGCCCGAGCGTGGCCCGCGGCCGAGATTACGCGGACGCTACTTCTGGGATGCCTTGCCCTTCTTGGTCGCAGCCTTGGCGGTCGTCTTGGTCGCCGTCTTCTTGGCAGCCGGCTTGGCGGCTGCCTTGGTGGTCGCCTTCTTGGCGGCCGGCTTGGCGGCTGGCTTTGCCGCAGCCTTGGCGGCCGTCTTCTTGGTGGCCGTCTTCTTCGCCGAGGCCGTGCTCTTCTCGGCTGCCTTGGTCGTCGCCTTGGTCGTCGCCTTCTTGGTCGATGCCTTGGTGGTCGTCTTGGCGGCGACCTTCTTCGTGGTCGTCTTCTTGGTGGCGGCCTTCTTGGTCGTCGTCTTCTTGGCGGTCGTCTTCTTGGCGGCCTTCTTGGGCAGCGGGCCGGCGTACTTCAGGACGACGCCGCCAAGGGGCGGGACCCTCAGCTTGAAGGACTGGTCGCGCATGTTCCAGGGCACGTCCTCAGTCTCGAAGGTGACGCCCTCGTTGGTGACTCCGGAGCCGCCGAACTCGATGGCGTCGGAGTTGAAGCCCTCGACCCAGCGGCCGGCCTTGGGCAGGCCGATGCGGAACTCCTCGTGGGGGTTGACCTCGAAGTTGAGGATGACCGCCACGTCGTCGGCGGGATCGTCGCCGTGACGGACGAACGAGATGATGCACTGGTCCTCGTTGTCGGCGTCGATCCACTCGAAGCCGTCGGAGGTGTAGGCCCTCTGCCAGAGCGCGGGGTTCTCGTTGTAGAACTTGTTGAGCGCCGCGACGAAGGCCTGCTGGTAGCGGTGGTTCTCGTAGTCGTTGGCGAGGAAGTACTGGATGCCCTCGTAGTAGCGCCACTCGATGAACTGGGCGATCTCGTTGCCCATGAAGTTGAGCTTCGCGCCGGCGTGGGTCATCTGGTAGAGCGCGAGCGAGCGCATGCCCGCGAACTGGCGCCAGTAGTCGCCCGGCTGGCGTGTGATGAGCGAGCACTTGCCGTGCACGACCTCGTCATGCGAGAGCGGCAGCACGAAGTTCTCGTTGAACTGGTACATGGTCGAGAACGTCAGCAGCTTGTGGTTGCCGGGACGGTACGGGAAGTCCGTCTGCATGTAGTGGAGGGTGTCGTTCATCCAGCCCATGTCCCACTTGAAGTGGAAGCCGAGGCCGCCGTCGTCGATGGGATAGGTGACCAGCGGCCATGCCGTGGACTCCTCGGCGATCATCATGACGTCGTGGTTGTAGGTGCCGACGATCTCGTTGCAGCGCTGGACGAACTTGATCGAGACGAAGTCCTCCTCGCCGCCCTTCTCGTTGAACTTCTTGAGGCGGGGGTCATCGATGCCGAAGTTGAGGTAGAGCATCGAGGTGACGCCGTCGACGCGGATGCCGTCTGCGTGGTACTCGTCAATCCAGTAGAGGAGGTTGGAGATCAGGAAGCTCTGGACCTCGCCGCGGCCGAGGTCGAACTTGAAGGTGCCCCAGTTGGGGTGCTCCTCCTTCTCGAAGAGCTTCTCGCCGTTGAAGTGGACGAGGCCGTGCTCGTCACGGCAGAAGCCGCCGGGGACCCAGTCGAGGATGACGCCGATGCCCTCCTTGTGGCAGGCGTCGACGAAGTGCTTGAACTGCTTGGGGTTGCCGTAGCGCGAGGTGGGGGCGAAGTAGCCCGTCACCTGGTAGCCCCAGGAGCCGTCGAAGGGGTGCTCCATGACGGGCATCAGCTCGATGTGGGAGTAGCCCATGCGCTTGACGTAGCTCACGAGCTCCTCGGAGAGCTCGTCGTAGGTGAGGTAGGAGCCGCTGTGCTCGTCGGAGTCAGGGTCGCCGTTGCCGGCCAGGCCGTCGTCGTGGCGCTTCCAGCTGCCGAGGTGCACCTCGAAGATGTTGAGCGGCTGCTTCATGAAGTCGGTCTTGGAGCGCTGCGTCATGTACTTCTTGTCGCTCCACTTGTAGCCGGAGATGTCGGCCGTGCGCGACGCGGTGCCCGGCGGGCACTCCGCGTAGAAGGCGTAGGGGTCGGCCTTGTAGAGGAGGTCGCCCATCTTGGTCTCGATGAGGTACTTGTAGAGCTGACCCTCGACGACGCCGGGGATGAAGCCGTGCCAGACGCCACCGTCCTTGGTGCACGTGAGGTAGTTGGCCTCGGAGTCCCAGCCGTTGAACTCGCCGATGACGCGGACGCTCTTGACGTCGGGAGCCCAGACCGCGAACTCGTATCCCTTGGTGCCACCATCGACGGCCGGGTGGGCACCCATCTTCTCGTAGCTGCGGTACCAGTTGCCGCCCGCGAACATATAAAGGTCTTCATTGGTTAGCGTCAGATCAGCAATGCGATTGCCCATAGATCTTCCCCCGACATCTGTGGCCCGTTGGTAATGAAATTTGTGGCATGCATCACCACGTAGTCTCCATTCTATTGCATCCGTCGTGCCGTGGAGACTCATGTTTGGTTACAGGTTCGACCAATTGCGCGTGCGGCTCGCGGTGCACGCGCAAGCGGACACGTCAGGCGCGAGGGACGTGCCTCGCGGCCGCCGACAGAAGGTCGCGGACGCATCGGGCGAGCGGGCGCGTGCGCTATCCTTAGCGGCATCGAGCATGGGGGCAGGCTCTTCTCCCCCGCGTCCTGAGGGAGGTCGCCATGGCCAGGGAGTCGAAGCGCGCGAAGCGCGAGCGGGCCCGCGAGGTCTGCCGGCGCATGGGCGAGCTCTACGGCGGCGCCCAGAGCGCGCTGGACTATACCGACGCGTTCTCGCTCGTGATCTGCGTGCTGCTGTCGGCGCAGACGACCGACGCCGCGGTGAACAAGGTCACGCCCGAGCTCTTCCGGCGCTGGCCGACGCCCGAGGCGATGGCCGCGGCCGACGTTGCGGAAGTCGGCGAGGTCATTCGCACGATCGGGTTCTGGCGCGCCAAGGCCCAGCACTGCGTCGAGACCGCACAGATGATCGTCGCCGACTATGGCGGCGAGGTCCCGCGCACGATGGAGGAGCTCACGAGGCTGCCCGGCGTCGGGCGCAAGACGGCGAACATCGTGCTCAACAAGGCATTCGGGATCGTCGACGGTATCGCCGTGGACACGCACGTCTACCGGATCGCGACGCGGCTGCGCCTCACGAGCGCGCCCACGCCGCACGCCGCCGAGCGCGACCTGCTGGACGTGATCGACCGCAACCTGTGGGAGAACGTCAACGAGGAGTGGATCCACTTCGGCCGCGAGACCTGCACCGCGCAGAGGCCCACGTGTGACGCCTGCCCGCTGGCCGACATCTGCCCGTCGGCCGGACGTCCCAACCGATGGTTCAAGCCCAAGGCCAAGCGATGAGAATGGGAGAAGAGCATGGCTGACGAGAAGAGCCACTTCTGCACCTGCGGGGACCTTGCGTGCCCGCACAACCCCAACAACCCGAAGAACGCCGACAAGCCCGGCTTCGGCTGCGACGGCTGCATCCGCAAGAACCTTGCCCTCGGCGAGGTGCCCACCTGCATCTTCAAGAACGTGGGCGACACCGAGGGTTGGAACGACTGGTCGGTCGAGGGCTTCGCCCGCTTCGTGAACCTGAACAGGAAGGCCGACGCCTAGGTTGCACTCGGTCTGTGCGGCCGGCGGGTGCGCGAGCGTTCGCATGCGCGCGACATGAGAGGGGCGGGCCCGGACTCTCCGGACCCGCCCCACATGCGATCTCTGTCGCGGTCGCCCTTAGTAGTTGACCGCCTGCTGCTCGAAGTAGGACTTGGGGTGCAGGCAGACCGGGCACAGCTCCGGCGCCTTGGGGCCGACGTGCAGGTGGCCGCAGTTCAGGCACTTCCAGACCTTGACGCCCTCGCGCTCGAAGACCTCGCCCTTCTCGACGCGCTCGACGAGCTTGAGGTAGCGCTCCTCGTGGTGCTTCTCGACCTCGCCGACCATGCGGAACTTGGCGGCGATCTCGGTGAAGCCCTCCTCCTCGGCGGTGGCGGCGAAGCCGGGGTACATGTCGGTCCACTCGTCGTTCTCGCCGGAGGCGGCGTCCTTGAGGTTGGTCAGGGTGTCGGGCACGGCGCCGTCGTGGAGGTACTTGAACCACATCTTGGCGTGCTCGCGCTCGTTGCCCGAGGTCTCGCTGAAGATGTTGGAGATCTGGACGTAGCCCTCCTTCTTGGCCTTGCTGGCGTAGTAGGCGTACTTGTTGGTCGCCTGGCTCTCGCCCGCGAACGCGGCCTCGAGGTTCTTCTTCGTCTGGGAGCTCTCAAAGTCAACTGCCATGCTAACCCCTCTCTCATGGCGCGGCGCCTTCTCGCCGCGCGGATACATGTCACCATGGTACCCGCCCTAGGCGCGCCAGGCACCATTATTTCGGCGACAGAACCCCTCGCGCTCGAGCTCCTCCAGAATCGCGGCGACGTCGCCCTCGGAAAGCGCGTCGCGCCCCGCCGAGCGCTCCACGTCGCTCAGGTCGCGCGCCAGCTCTGCCACGGTCGCGTCGCCCATCGCCCGCCGGTCGAGCAGGATCCTCACGAGCTCCGCGCGCTTCTGGCGGTGCGACCCCTCGAAGCGCGACTGCCGCACGTGCGACTTCGAGCGCCTGGAGGGGTTGCCCACCGTCCGCTTCAGGTGGCTCCCGTAGTCGAGAAGAGCGTAGTACCACGTTCGCGGGTCGTCCGTGGGGTCTGAGTCGTCTGCGGGGCAGGTGGCGTCCACGATGGGCACGAGCTCCTTGTCAGAGACCCCGTCGACACCGGGGAACAGCTCGTGGATCAGCACGGAGCGCACGTTGGTCTCGAGGTATACGGCATGCTCGTTGTAGGCGAACGCCCGGATGCCCGCGGCCGTCGCGGGACCTATCCCCGGCAGCGCCACGAGGCCCTCGGCGTCACGCGGCATCACGCCGCCCGCGGCCGAGACCGCCTCGGCCGCCGACCTCAGCGCGAGCGCACGGCGGTTGTAGCCCATGCCCTGCCACTCCTCCAGCACGTCGGCCGCGTCGGCCGCGGCCAGCGCGTCCACGGTCGGGAACCGCTCGAGCCAGCGCTGCCAGCGCCCGTCCACGCGCGCCACCTGCGTCTGCTGCAGCATGACCTCGGAGACCCAGATCGCGTACGGGTCGCGCGTTCGCCGCCACGGCAGGTCGCGATAGAGCTCGCGCCCGCGCGCGAGAACCGTCGCACGCAGGCGCTCCAGGTCCGCCCCGTCGGGCGGGCACATCACGTTCTTGGCCACGGCTCCCCTAGCGGGCGCTCGGCACGTCGGGGCGCTTCGACTCCGGCCCCACGAGCACGAACTCGTTGCCGCGCTCGAGCACCGGGTGCTTGAAGTCCACCACGACGTCGTACAGGGTCGCCGAGTTGAAGTACACCTCGAGGATGCGCTCGGCCTCGCACCAGATCGGGTTGAAGTGGCACTCGGGGCGGAACGGGCACGGGCCGCCGTCCTCGCCGCACTCCGAGCACGTCGCCACGTACACGGGGCCCTGAACGGCCTCGATGATCGTCTTGATGGTGACCTTCTTGGGGTCCACAGCCAGGCGCATGCCGCCGTGCGAGCCGCGCATGCTCTCGACGATCCCGGCGCGAACCAGGTCATGCTGGATCGAGCGCGCGAACGAGTAGGGAATGCCGTTCTTCTCGGCGGCGGTGCGAACGGAAACGATGCCACCGTCGCTCTTGACGAGCTCGGAAAGCATCCTCAGCGAGTAGTCTGTCTTGCGCGAGATATCCACTGCTAAAACCTTTCTCCAAACTCAAACGATCAAACGACAGTCGTGCGGCCAGCAGCTACCGCCAGTCCACGATAGGCCAGTCCAGCCTGCGGGCGGCCCTCCTCAGGGTGCGGCCCGGGCTCACCGCGAAGGGCTTCTCGGCCTTGCCGAGAAGAGCGAGGTCCGTATAGTGATCGCCATACGCGTACGCGATCGTCCACTTGCCCTCGCCGATGTGCTCGTCGGCCCACTTCTCCACGACCACGCGCTTCTGCGGACCCGCGACGACCTCGCCCTCGACCTCGCCGGTGTAGAGGCCACTCTCGTCGCGGCGCATGTCGGTGGCGACAACGCCGTCGAAGTGCATGTCGCGCGCCGCGCGCTGCGCGATGTCCGCGAACGTCGCCGAGACGAGCAGCGTGACGCAACCCTCGCGGCGCCTGCGCTCCACCTCCGCCTTGCCCAGGGCGCGGTAGCGCTCCTTGAGCACGGTCTCGTAGAAGTCGTCCATGATCCGGCCGACCTCCTCGGGGGTGCGTCCCGCCAGCGCGGAGAAGATGATCTCGCGCGGCTCCTCCTGGCGCTTGGGCAGGTGCGTCGCATAGCGGATGCCCCACCAGCTCAGGCGCGAGGCCTGCGTGGCCGTCAGGAAGCCGCGGGAGAGCAGGTAGCGGAAGAGCAGGAAGCCCGACTGTCCCGAGATGAGGGTGCCGTCAAAGTCGAACACGGCAAGGCGAGCGCGATTCTGCTCGCTGTACTCGTCAGCCAGGTTCATGGGCCCCCTTCCGCCTTCGCCGGACTCGCATCCGGGACTTCCAAGTGATGCGCCGACCGCTCGGTCGGCCGCGATGAATTATACAGCAGCGGTCACATATCAAGGTGACTAAGCGTCTCGCGTTAGCGCTTCGTAATAGACGCGAAACCACCCTGTTGGAAGGCAGAATCACGGCACAAAAAAAGCCACGGCCGAAGCCGTGGCTGAGCATTCATGGCGGGATATGCGGGACTTGAACCCGCGACCTCCGACGTGACAGGCCGGCGCTCTAACCAGCTGAGCTAATACCCCGTGCATCAGTGCGGGAGTTAATATACACGCCCGAGGCCTCTCTTGTCTAGCGAAATCGGAAGAATTTCCGTCTCCACTAGTTGCGCACAACTTCGCGCGAGGCCGCTCTCCCACAAGCTAGCTCAAAGGCACCGTGACCTTGGCGCCTGCCTCGTCGGTGATGATGAGGTTCGGGCTGGCCAGCTCCACGTGGGCGATCTTGCCCTTGCCCGTGATCGCCTCGCCCTCGGCGTTGACGACCTGCGTGGGCAGGGCGCCTGCGCCCATGGTGTAGCCCAGGACGTCCCAGGAGTCGCTCAGGTTCTCGGGGATGATCAGCGCGCCGTTGTAGAGCACGAGCTGCACCGGCGTGCCCTCGAAGGTGAAGTAGACGGTGCCGTCCTTCGCGCCGTCGGCGTAGCCCACGAGCGCGTACTTGCCGTCCTGCTGCGCCTCGAGCTTGTAGGAGATGCCGCGGTAGCTGATGGCCTGGCTCGCGTCGGTCTGGGTCTGCTCGACGACGGTCGAGCCCTGCGACTTGTCACTCGGCTTCAGGAGGGTTCCCGCGACGAGAAGGACGACGGCCACCACGATCGCGGCACCCACGCCGATGACGGCGAACACCTTGACGTTGGTCTTGGCCTTGGGGGCCCTGCTCTCGACCTGGGGGCGGTTTCGTCCCTGCAGGCGGTTGCCGGCCGCGCCGCCCATGTTCGACCACGAGGCGGTCGAGCTCGGCGAGATCCTGCTGACGTTGCTGCGGTTCTCGACCGTCGCGCCCATGCCCGCCTCGATGCGCTGGAACGAGCCGGTGGCTGCCGGGTCGAGGACGGGGCGGGGCGCGTCCTGCTCCCCTATCTCGTCAGACTCGAAGGTGTTGGTGCGAGCGTAGTGCTGGTAGTTCGACGTGGTCGCGCCTGCGAAGTGCGAACCCGGCCGCGCGCCCGCGGCGCGCCTGGGGGCACGAGGGCTGCCGTCGTGCGCGGCATGGCGGCCGTGACGCGGTGTGAGATCGTCGCCTCTCGTGTTCTGACTCATGTCAGACCTCCTCGTCTGGCAGCTGGTGCGTTTAGGCTACAGCGCCCGTCGCGCCTCTATCGCGCGACCGAGCGTCACCTCGTCAGCATACTCGAGGTCGCCACCGACAGGCAAACCGCTCGCCAGCCTCGTCACCTCGACGCCCAGGGGGCGGATGGTGCGAGACAGGTACGTCGCCGTCGTCTCGCCCTCCACGTCTGGGTTCGTTGCAAGTATAACTTCCTTGATGGAATCGTCCGAAAGCCTGCCGAGCAGCTCCTTGACGTGGAGCTGCTCGGGGCCGATCTTGTCCATCGGAGAAATGACGCCTCCGAGCACGTGGTACAGGCCGTGATAGGAGCCCGTCCTCTCGATCGCGGTGACGTCCCTCGGCTCCGACACGACGCAGATCGAGCTGCGGTCGCGGGATGCGTCGTCGCACACGTCGCAGTGCTCGCGCGTGGCGTAGTTGAAGCAGATGGGGCAGAAGTGAACCTGCTGCTTGACGTCGAGGATCGCGTCGGCGAGGCGACGCGCCGTCTCGACGTCGGCGGCCAGGAGGTAGTAAGCGATGCGCTGAGCGGACTTCGGGCCGATGCCCGGAAGCCTGCCCAGCTCGTCGAGAAGGCGCTGGAGCGCCCGTCCGTCCCTGAACTCCCCCATCGAGATGGCCCTTCCTAGAAGAGGCCCGGGATGTTCATGCCGCCGGTGACGGCACCGAGCTGCTGGTTGGCAGCCTCCTGGGCGCTCGAGAGGCACTCGTTGACGGCCGCGAGGATGGTGTCCTGGAGGATGTCGACGTCCTCGGGGTCAAGGGCCTCGGGGTCGATGGTGATCGAGGTGATGTTCATGTCGGCGGTGCCGGTGACCTTGACCATGCCGCCGCCGGCGGAGGCGGAGACCTCGATGTCGCCGAGCTTGTCCTGGGCCTCGGCAAGCTGCTTCTGCATCTTCTGGGCCTGCTTCATCATCTGCTGCATGTTCATGCGGGCGCTCCTTACGGGAGTGATTCCTTACGTTCCAGGCCGCCGGGGCGGCCACGTACAACATCTCATGATACGGCTCTTACGTGCCGAATCGCGGCCGTCGGCGACAAACCAGCAAACCTGCCAAGGCGCCGTCGGACGGGCTCGCTACTCTGCGTCCCCCTTGTGCTCGACGCTCATGGTGACCTCTCCGCCGAAGACGTTGGAGAGCATGTCCAGGATCTCCTGGGCCTCGGCGGGAGCCGGGGTCGACGGGGCCGGCGCGGCCGGCTTCGCAGCGGGCGCGGGCTTCGGGGCCGCCTCGGGCTTGGGTGCCGGGGCCGCCTCGGGCTTGGGTGCCGGGGCCGCCTCGGGCTTGGGAGCCGGAGCAGGCGCAGGCTCGGGCGTGGGCTCCGGCTTGGGAGCAGGGGCAGGTGCGGGCTCAGGCGCGGGAGCCGAGGGCTCCTCCTCCGCATAGGGCGCAGCCGCCGCGTCGTCATACGGGACCTCCTCGTAGGGAGGCACGTCGTCCCACGGCATGGCCTCGCCGCTCGGCGCGGCCGCAGGGGCAGGCGCGGGCGCGGGAGCCGGCGCAGGTGCCGGGGCAGGCGCGGGTGCGGGTGCCGGAGCCGGGGCAGGTGCCGCCGGCCTGTGTGCGATGTTCGCCGCCTGCAGGCTCGACTCGACAAAGGTCAGTCCCCTGCGACCGAAGACGGACGCGACGACCGGGTCGATGATCGCACGGACGTCCGCGCGCTCGAGCATCTTAACGGAGAAGAGCGACCCGTTGGGGAGGTTGATGGTGAGCGACTCGCCGTCGTCAGACATGGCCGTGGAGTTCGTGATGAGAGCGCCACGCGCGCGGTCCTTGCGCATGAGGCCATCAATGACCTGCTTCCACTTGCGTTGGAGCTCTCCACCGTCGGTCACGGCAGGGGTGCTCGGCGCAGGGGCGGCCGCCTCCGGGGCAGGAGCCGCCTTGGGCGCGGGCGAGGGCTTCGGAGCCGGAGCGGGCTTGGGTGCCGGAGCGGGAGCCGGGGCCGGAGTGGGTGCCGGCTTGGGCGCGGGGGCCGGTGCGGGCGCAGGTGCCGCAGCGGGAGCGGGAGCAGGCGCGGGAGCCGGGGCCGGTGCGGGCGCAGGGGCGGCGGCGGGGGCGGCGGCGGGAGCGGGAGCAGCCGCGGGGGCTGCGGGCACGCCGTTGGCGGCGAGCTCGGAGATGCGGCGCTCGAGCTGGCTCACGCGGTCGGCGAGCGAGTCGATCGTGAGGTCGCTCTTGGGGCGCGCGAGGCGCGTGAGCGCGATCTCGAGCACGAGGCGCTGGTTGGTGGCCGTGCGCATCTCGTTGGCGGCGTCGCCCAGGACGGCGAGCGCGCGGGAGATGCGGTCAACGGAGCCGAAGGCGAGCGCCTCGTCCTTCAGGTTCTGGAGCTCCTCCTCGGAGACGTCCACGACGCCGGGCTTGGGGCCCACGGCAGACACGACGTAGACATCGCGCAGGTGACCCGAGAGCTCGTGCGTGAACTGGAGCAGGTCGCGGCCAGAGGAGACGAGCTCCCCGACTGCGCCGAAAAGCGAGGCCACGTTCCTCTCGGCAATTGCGCAGGCAACGCTCACGAGCATGGAGCCGGAGACCTCGCCGAGGAGGTCCTGGGCGGAGTCGATCGAGATGGTGCCGTCGCCGAAGACGGAGAGCTTCTCGAGGGTGGAGAGGGCGTCGCGCATGCCGCCGCGGGCGTGGCGGACGACGAGGTCGAGCGCGGCCTTGTCGAAGGTGAAGCCCTCCTGCATGCAGACGTCCTCGAGGTGCGCCTCGATGTCGGCGTTGCCGATCGCGCGGAAGTCGAAGCGCTGGACGCGCGAGAGGATGGTCTCGGGGATCTTCTGCGGGTCGGTGGTGCAGAGGACGAAGACGACGTGCTCGGGCGGCTCCTCGAGGGTCTTGAGCAGCGCGTTGAACGCCTGCGTCGTGAGCATGTGGACCTCGTCGATGATGTAGAACTTGTAGCTGCCGCGCACGGGGGCGTAGCTGACGCGGTTGATGATCTCCTCGCGCACGTTGTCGACGCCGGTGCGCGACGCGGCGTCGAGCTCGTAGACGTCGGGGTGCTCGCCGGCGGCGATCAGCTTGCACTGCTCGCACGTGCCGTCGGGCAGCTGGCCGGGGGCCTTCTCGCACATGAGCGCCTTCGCGAGGATGCGCGCCATCGTGGTCTTGCCCGTGCCGCGCGGCCCGCAGAAGAGGTAGGCGTGGCTCGTGCGCCCCTCGAGGACGGCGTGCTCGAGCGTCGAGACGACGTGCTGCTGGCCCACGACGTCGGAAAACGTCTGCGGACGGTACTTCCTGTAAAGCGATTCCATCTTGCCCCCGTGGTAACTGGTCGTATGACTGACAAGTATACCCGCGGCGGCGGGGGTGCGCAGGGCGGCTCGGCGGGGTGCGCGAGGAATGCGGGCGCCACGGCCCGAACAGGTGCAGTTCGCAGCAACATGGGTCGTCTGCTGGTGTTGCGATTACCTAAATCAATTTCACCGAAATAGATTTCGGTGAAATTCGTTTGGGTAAATCGCTCATGCACAATCGTGTGGGATTAAAACGAAGGGCAAGACAGTCTCTCACTATTTGACTCGAAACGCATCGTCTCCGCAGGTAAATAGTGGTGTGTCGAGGTTTTCGGCACACTACTCTTTCACAGAAAACAGCGCTCCTTTTCGGGGACCGTCTGTGGCACCATTTGTGGCGGCATAGCCCTGAAGGCCCTGACGTCGAGCATCGGACGTCGAAGACGCTTGCGGAGGAACCCATTGGTCGAACTCAAGCCCATAACCGAGGACAACTTCGTCGACGCGTTCAACCTCAACCTCGCGCCGGGGCAGGAGGAGTGGGTCTCCCACCCCATACGCAGCCTCGCGCAGGCCTACGTCTACCGAGACCAGTGCCAGCCGTTCGGGATCTACGCCGACGGGAGGATGGTCGGCTACGTCATGGTCGTCTACGACTGGGACATCCCCGAGTATGACATCTGGCACATGGTGATAGACGAGGCGGAGCAGGGGCGCGGGTACGGAAGCGATGCCCTCGACCAGGTTATCGCCTACATACGGACCAGGCCGTTCGGAGACTCGCCCCGCGTCGCCCTCACCTGCCACAAGGACAACGCCGTTGCGCTGAGCCTCTACGAGAAGAAGGGGTTCGCGGTCACGGGGGCCGTCTACGACGACGAGGTCGAGCTCGCCAGGACGGCTGGCTAACGGGGACGGCAAGGCAAAAGGCGCCAGTCGCGCCGCAAGACACCCTACCAGCCGATGGCTTCCATGATCTCCACGATCGTGTCGCACGTCTCCTCAAGCGTCATGTCTCCGACGTATGGGTGCCCGCGTACGTAGGCGGCCCAGTGTCCGAGCATCCCGGCATCGGTAGCCACCTGGACCATCACCGTGCGGTAGTTGCCCATCGCAGCGAGCGACCCACGCTTCTCGGCGGTGGCCGTAAGGGCCTCTCTGAGTACTCCCAGGTCAACCTCGTCGCCCCTCGTGAGCCACAGCATGCGCAGGTCGTAGTAGTCGCGCGGGCGCGTGTTGGCCACGCTGCGGCTTATGACGGTCTCCAGCTTCTCCGCCAGCGTGGTGGCGAGCGGGTACGACATTATGGTGATGGTGCGGTCGTCGAACAGCAGCGGGTAGCGGAATTCGATTGCCTCTGGTGTGATCCTGTCGCCCGTGGTCACGTCCACGGTGACGGGAGAGCTCATCTTCTCGTAGTTGGCGAGCAGGTGCACGCGGATGCCCTGGTAGTCGTCGGTCTCGCGTATGTCCTCGGTGCGGACGAACTCGAAGGAGAAGTCGTCGTCGGCCTCCACTGCCGCGATCTCCCGGAAGGCCCGCTCGGCATTCTCGTGGGTGAGCGGGAAGCCTCGTACGGTCGTGTCCAAGTCCTTCGTGCTGCGCCTGTCCACGCCTACCAGCGAGCTGATGAGCATGCCGCCCTTGACGACGACATCGTCGCGCCAGCGTGAGAGCGAGATGCGCTCCAGCAATCGCTCGATAAGGTAATGCTGCATCAAAAGCTGGGGCGGGACGCCCTCGGCTCTCGCCCGGTTGCGTATGTAGGCCTTGAGCTGCATGGCGTTCCTCGTCCTCACAGCAGCACCTCCAGGTAGTTGCGTATCTTCTTCTCCACCCCGAGCGCCCGTGCGTAGCCGAGCAGCTTCTGGACGTCCCGGGCGCTGTTGCGGACGTATTGCCGCATGGCCGGGTTTACCACCTGCACGTCCACGACGCGCCGCCCGCGCACGACGTCGCAGAGGGTGCGCTCCAGGTCGTATGCGCGCACCTCGTTGCCGTAGCTCGTCCTGACGGTGGCGAGGCCGAGGTCGAGCACCTCGTCGGCGCACGTCCTCACCTCGACGCCGCTCTCGCGTACCTTGGTCGCACGGTACGAGCGCGGAAAGGTCATCGTGAGGTATAAGGGTGTGCGGTCGGTGTAGCCGTGCAGGAAGAGCGCCGTGCCGTCTGAGAAGATGCCCTTGGGGAAGCGCAGCTGCGTTGCGAGGAACTCGTCCTCCCAGGCGTCCGCCAGGCAGTAGACGCCGCGCTGGACGCGCTCGAGCTCGCCCGCCCTTACCATGTCCGAGATGCGGGCGCGGGGAATGCCGGCGCCGACCACCTGGGAAGTCGTCACCAGCCCGCCGTTTGCCTTGGCCAGGTCTATGATGGCTTGCATGTCACCTCGCATCTTTAGGGTACGAATTTACTGAAAATACTATACTATTCAGTCGAATAGGACAACTGGGATACCGTCGCTTTACCCTTTTGGGTGATGAGAAAGGGGGCAGGGCCATTCAGGCAACCGAACCGGAGCTTGCCTCATTTTTCAAAAGTTCCCAGCGTGTATTTCAGATTTCCCCATCAGTATTTTCGGATTTCCCCATCATGCTTTCAGGAGTAGCGAAGGCCACCCGCATGTCAGCAGGCGACCTTCGCTCTTCGTGTCCTGCGATATAGCAGCCCGGACCGAGCACGGGAGGGCAGGCTAGCCGCGGGCGGCACGCGCACGCTCGCGCGCGGCGAGGATCGTCGAACGGAGCTCGCGGGCGCGGGAGGCGTCCATGGGCTCGACGCCGGCCAGGGGGTACGGGATGCCCAGGCGCTCGTACTTGGCGACGCCCATCGTGTGGTACGGCAGCACGTCGAGGCCGACCACGTTGTCCCAGCGCGCAATGAGGCGACCGACGCCCTCGAGCTCCTCGCGCGCGTCGGTGATGCCGGGCACGACGACGTGGCGGACGATCACGGGAATGCGCCTGCGGCAGAGCTCGACTGCGAGCGCGAGGGTGCGCTCGCCTTCCATGCCGCAGAGCTCGACGTGGCCCGCCGGGTCGGAATGCTTGATGTCGAGAAGAGCCAGGTCCGTGTTCGCAAGGGCGCGCTCGAAGCGCTCGGGCCGCGCGGGGTCGAAGGTCGCGCCGGAGGTGTCGAGGCAGGTGTGGATGCGGCCCGCGGGTGAGGCGTGCGCGGCCTCGAACAGGGCGCCGACGAAGTCGGGCTGGGCCAACGGCTCACCGCCCGTGAGCGTGATGCCGCCCGTGCGGTAGAAGGGGCGGTTACGCTCGAAGGCCTCGAGCACCTCGGCCACGCTCATGTCGCGGCCGGGCCCGCCGGCGTCGCCGGCGCCCGCACGCCCGAACCCCCACGTGTCGGGGTTGTGGCAGAAGGCGCAGCGCATCGGGCAGCCCTGGAGGAAGACGACCAGGCGCGTGCCGGGGCCGTCGACCGTGCCGAAGGTCTCGACGGAATGGACCCTCCCGCAAATTGCGAGAGGGTCGCTGCCAGGTGCCATGCTCTTCTCGGCGGTCACGCGCGCTTCTACATCGACTCGTGGAAGGTGCGCGAGATGACGTCGTTCTGCTGCTCGCGCGTGAGCGAGTTGAACTTGACCGCGTAGCCGGAGACGCGGATCGTGAGCTGCGGGTACTTCTCGGGGTGCTCCTGGGCGTCGAGGAGCGTCTCCTTGGTGAAGACGTTGACGTTCAGGTGGTGGCCGCCCTTCTCGGCGTACCCGTCGATGAGGCTCACGAGGTTGTCAACCTGGGAGGGGGCGACGTCTGCTGTGGTCATGTGAGTTCCTTTCCGCGCCACGGGGCGCTCGTTATCGACGGTCCAGGGCGTCCTCGCGCGCGGAGGCGTCGGCCTCGCACGCGCAGTCGACGGCGTTCTCGAGGGTGAAGTCGGCGACCTTGAAGTCGACCGAGCCGAGGTCGAGCTCGGCGCCGGAGAACATGACGTCCTCCCCCTTGCCGAGGGCGTTGGGCACGATCGAGAACGTGTTGGAGATGCCGTCCTGCGCGTCCTTGAACGGAAGCTTCGCGACCGAGGCGAGCGACGCCACGGCGCCGTGGGTGTCGCGACGGTGCATGGGGTTCGCGCCCGGGGCGAAGGGCTCGCCGGCGCGGCGGCCGTCGGGGGTGTTGCCGGTCTTCTTGCCGTAGACGACGTTGGAGGTGATGGTCAGGATCGACGTCGTGGGGACCGCACCGCGGTAGGTGGGGACCTCGCGGACGTACTTCATGAAGCGCTCGACGACGTCGTGGGCGATCGCGTCGACGCGGTCGTCGTCGTTTCCGTACTTGGGGAAGTCGCCCTCAACCACATAGTCGGTCACGAGGCCGGTCTCGTCGCGAACGACCTTGACCTTGGCGTACTTGATGGCGGAGAGCGAGTCGGCCACGACCGAGAGCCCGGCGATGCCCGTGGCGAACCAGCGGTGCACGTGCTCGTCGTGCAGGGCCATCTCGATGCGCTCGTAGCAGTACTTGTCGTGCATGTAGTGGATGATGTTGAGCGCGTTCACGTAGACGCCGGCGAGCCACTCCATCATGTCGCGGTACTTGACGATGACGTCGTCGTAGTCGAGGTACTCGCCCTCGACGGGACGGAAGCGCGGGGCGACCTGTGCGCCCGTGACCTCGTCGCGGCCGCCGTTGATGGCGTAGAGCAGGCACTTGGCGAGGTTGGCGCGGGCACCGAAGAACTGCATCTCCTTACCGATGCGCATGGAGCTCACGCAGCACGCGATGCCGTAGTCGTCGCCGTGGTAGACGCGCATGAGGTCGTCGTTCTCGTACTGAATCGAGCTCGTGGCGATCGAGATCTTGGCGCAGTAGCGCTTGAATGCCTCGGGCAGGCGCGTCGACCACAGGACCGTCAGGTTCGGCTCGGGGCTCGTGCCCATGTTCTCGAGGGTGTGCAGCCAGCGGAAGCTCGACTTGGTGACCATGGTGCGGCCGTCGACGCCCATGCCGCCGATCGACTCGGTGACCCACTGCGGGTCGCCGGCGAAGATCGAGTTGTACTCGGGCGTGCGCGCGAACTTCACCATGCGGAGCTTCATCACCAGATGGTCGACGATCTCCTGGATCTCGCTCTCGGTGAACGTGCCGCGCGCGAGGTCGCGCTCGGCATAGATGTCGAGGAACGTGGTGTTGCGCCCGATGGACATGGCGGCGCCGTTCTGCTCCTTCACGGCGGCCAGGTAGCCCATGTAGAGCCACTGCACGGCCTCCTGGAAGTTGCTCGCGGGACGGTTCAGCTCGAGCCCGTAGATCTCGCCGAGCTTCCTCAGCTCCGCAAGGGCACGGGCCTGCTCGGCCAGCTCCTCGCGGTGACGGATCGTCGCCTCGTCCATGATCTTGTGCGTGTCGTCCTTCTCGTGGAGCTTCTGCTCGATGAGGTGGTCGACGCCGTAGAGCGCGACGCGGCGGTAGTCGCCGATGATGCGGCCGCGGCCGTAGGCGTCGGGCAGGCCCGTGATGATGTGCGAGTGGCGGCAGGCGCGCATCTCGTCGGTGTAGGCGTCGAACACGCCGGCGTTGTGGGTCTTGCGGTAGTTGGTGTAGAAGTCGACGACCTCGGGGTCGACCTCGTAGCCGTTGTCGCGGCACGCCTGCACGGCCATGCGGATGCCGCCGTTGGGCATCAGCGCGCGCTTGAGGGGGCGCTCGGTCTGCAGGCCCACGATCTTCTCGAGGGGCTTGTCGATGTAGCCCGCCCCGTGCGACGTGATCGTCGAGACGACCTTGGTATCCATGTCCAGCACGCCGCCGGCGGCCGCCTCCTGCGCGAAGAGGTCCATCACCTCGCCCCACAGCTTGTTGGTCGCCTCGGTCGGGCCAGCGAGGAACGACTCGTCGCCCTCGTAGGGGGTGTAGTTGCGCTGAATGAAGTCGCGAACGTCGATCTCGCGCTCCCAGTTGCCGCCGACAAAACCGTCCCAAGCCTGTTGCATGCCGCACACTCCTCAACATCCGATGAAGCCGAAACGCGCCACTGTCTTTTTGTGCCCCGCCCTGCGAGAAGAGCGCGGATGCGCGCCGGACGCTTCGCCTTCCCTTCGGAGGGCGGCGCGGCAGACACGCACAGAGACACAGTAATACAAAATGTAGTGCCCGCGCTCGTCTATTTCCACCATATTTTGCGAGCCGAAATCAACTGCACATACCCGCAGGAAACAGCCCCCGTCGCCCGGCGGCCCCTTGTAAACTCCAGGAATTCGCGCGGCGAAAAGCCGCCTCGGGGCGTTGTGCGGTCGCGCGTCGGGGCGCTACGCCTCGCCGTCGCCACCCGTGTCCGCACCGCCGCCATCGGACGGCGTGTCGGGCGTGATCCAGAACTTCAGCACCGGGAAGCTCACGATGACGGCGAGCAGCGTGTTGACGGCCGAGGCGATCGTGTTCGAGAGGCCGGCCTCCATGCCGAAGGTCGTCTGGCAGAAGTTGGAGACGTGCCCCGGAAGCACGAGGTTCACCACGACGATCAGCACGGCGAGCAGGGCGAACTTCGGCGCCGCACGACCGAAGTCGGCCGTGGACTTGAAGACCCACTTCATCTGCACGAAGAAGTTCACCACCTGCGCAGCGACCTCGGCGATCAGGAACGTGACGAAGGCCCCGAGCCCACCGGAGCTCGCGGCCGTGTAGTCGAAGAACAAGAACGAGAACGGCTGCGTCATGCCGAGCGCGCCCACGAAGACGGCGGTGCCCGCCCACGTGCACACGAAGCGCGTCGCCGTCGAGATGTTGCTGAGCACGTTGAACTTGATGAACTCCCAGAGCCCCTGGTGACGCTCACACCACAGCGCGAAGGCCGAGCGCGTCTCCCCGCCATCGCGGGCAAGCCGCGCCTCACCGCGGGCGTTCCGCACCGCGTTGACCGCGAACGCGCCCAAAAGCGGCAGCAGGAACCACGCAAGCCACGCGAGCGCGAGCACGCCGGCAAGCCCCGGTGCGCGCCCCATCGCCAGCCACACCGCGACGGCCGCGGCGACGCCGGCAAGGCCCCAACCGCGCACCTCGCGCACGAGCGCGTCCACCATCCCCATCGAGACGAGCCCGCCCGCGCTCTTGGCGATCGCCCTGAGCGGCATGTTGTAGATGAACAGCGGCCCCAGGCTGGGGCGTCCGTCCGCGCCGAGCCTCCTCGACGCGCGCCCCAACGCGGCAGACACGACCCAGAACAGCGGGCTCAGCCCACGTCGCGCATCGCGCAGGCAGAGGTTGCGGTCCAGGCGCACGCTCCCGTCGGGAAGCGAACGCCCCAGCAGCCGCTCGAACTCGTCGTCCCCCACGTGGCGCACCTGCCCCGTGCGGTAGCTCTCGATCTCGAGGCCCTCGTACGGGTTCGGCGCATCCGTCCCCTCGACCTCGACCGTCGCCGAGAGGAGCACCTCCGCGCTCGAGGGGCCGACGCCGACCTCGTACGCGCCGCCCTCGACCTCCCAGCCGCCGGCCCGCACGTTGTAGTACGCAAGCGGACGCTCGCCCAAATCAATCGTCACGCGCCGCGACTCGCCGGCGGCAAGGGCGACCTTCGCGAACCCCCTGAGCTCGCGCGCGGGCGCGAACACCTCGCCGCCCTCCTTGTGCACGTAGACCTGCACGACCTCGGCACCATCACGCGGCCCCACGTTAGTGACCGTGAGCGTCACCGACGTCGCGTCCAACGCGACCTCAAGCCCCTCGTAGTCAAACTCCGTATAGCTGAGCCCGAACCCAAACGGCCATGCCACCTCGACGCCGGCCGTCTGGTAGTAGCGATACCCGACGTAGACGCCCTCGCGATACGCCGCAACCGCGCCGTCGGCCGGGAAGTCGTCGGCGCACGGCACGTCCTCCAGCCGCCGCGGCCACGTCTCCGCCAGGCGCCCCGAGGGGTTGGTCCGCCCCAGCAGCACGTCGAGCGCGGCCATCGCGCCGGCCTGGCCGCCCAGCCCTTGGTACAGGATCGCGCGCGCCTGGTCCTCCCAGTCGCACTCGACCACGCCGCCGGAGCTCAAGAGCACCACCACGTTCGCATTCGCCTTCGCCACGCAGGCGAGAAGAGCGAGCTGCCCCTCGTCGAGGGCGAGGCTCCCTCGGTCGAGCCCCTCGCTCTCCGCGGCCTCCGAGAGCCCGAGGCAGCACAACACCACGTCCGCCCTCGACGCCAGCACCTCCGCGGCCGCGAGCGAGTCGTCGCTCGTCGCGCCCGCGCGGTCGAAGCCCGGCTCGAACCCGACGAGCCGCAGCCCCGACATCGAGATGGCGCCCTCGAGCGTGTCGAGCTGCGTGCAGTTGACCAGCGACGACCCCGCGCCCTGGTAGCGCGGGTTCGCCGCAAAGTCTCCCACGAGCGCCACGCTCGTGCCTGGCGCAAGCGGCAGCAGCGGCTCGCCGCCGGCGGGCGCCTCGTTCTTCAGCAGCACGATGCCGGCGGCCGCGGCCTCGCGCGCAAGCTGGTGGTGCTCCAGCTCGTCATAACCGGGCGCCTCCTCCACGGCCTCGCGCGTCGACAGCACCAGCTCCACGAGCTCGTCCACCCGCTCATCAACCACGGCCTCGTCGAGCACCCCGGCCTCCACGGCACGCTCCAGCTCACGTGCCGAGTCCAGCCCGCACGCGGGCATCTCCAGGGTCGACCCCGCGCGCACGCCGGCAACGTGGTCGTTCGACGCGCCCCAGTCGGTCACCACGGCACCCTCGAAGCCCCACTCGCCGCGCAGGATCTCGGCAAGCAGGTGCTCGTTCTCATTGGCGTAGGTGCCGTTCACGCGGTTGTAGCTGCTCATGATCGCCGCGGGCCGCGCCTTTCGCACGCAGCGCTCAAACGCGGCAAGGTAGATCTCGCGCAGCGTCCGCTCGTCCAGCTCCGAGTCCGACGCCTGTCGGCGCGTCTCCTGGCTGTTCACGGCAAAGTGCTTCACGCACGCGCCCACGCCCGCCGACTGCACGCCGGAAACGTAGGCCGCGGCCATCTCGCCGGCAAGGCACGGGTCCTCCGAGAAGTACTCGAAGTTCCGCCCGCACAGCGGGTTCCTCTTGATGTTGATCCCGGGCCCCAGCAGGACCCCCACGCGCTGCGAGGCGGCCTCGCGCCCAAGGGCTGCGCCCACGCGCCTCACGAGCTCCTTGTCCCAGGTGTCAGCAAGGGTGACGGCGGTGGGAAAGCAGGTGGCGGGCAGACTCTCGCCCAGCCCCATGTGGTTGGATCCCTCGTCCTGATGGCGCAGGCCGTGCGGCCCGTCGGCGAACTGCAGCGCGGGCAGCCCCACGGACGCGACGGCCCTCGTGCCGAACGCGGTGCCGCCGGACAGCAGGGCACACTTCTGCCAGAGACTCAGCTTGGAGACGATGCCCTCATGTCGCACGGCGCCCTCCCTACTCGGCCGCCTGCTCCTTCTTGCCGAACTTGGCCTTGATGGCACCCACGGCGGCCGGAATGACCGAGACGAGAATGATGCCCACGATCACGAGCTCGAAGTGCTCCTGCACGGCGGGTATCCCGCCGAAGAAGTAGCCCAGCAGCGTGAAGATCGTGGACCAGGTGATACCACCCAAGATGTTAAACGCTACGAAGTGGTGCCACTTCATTCCGCCCATGCCCGCGATGAACGGGACGAAGGTGCGGATGAACGGGAAGAAGCGACCCAGGAAGATCGCCAGCTTGCCCCACTTGTCCAAGAACGCCTCGCTCTTGGCCATGCGCTCGGGCGTCATCGCCTTGACCTTGCCGGACGCGATGATCTTGCTGCCAAAGAAGTGGCCGATCATGAAGTTGCACTGGTCGCCCAGGATGGCAGCGGCCCACGCCACGCCGAGAAGGGCGAAGATGTTGAACTCGCCGGTCGATGCGAAGAAGCCGGACGCGAACAGCAGCGAGTCGCCGGGGAGGAACGGGAAGAACACCACGCCCGTCTCCACGAAGATGATGAGGAAGATGAACCCGTAGGCAACGAGGGGACCGGCGGCGATCCAGCCGGCGATGGCGGTACGGGGGTCGCGGAGCAGCTCCGCGATGGCGTTGATGAACGGCACGGCACATCCATTCTTTTCGGGGCCATGGCACAGCCCGGCTCACAAAAAAGCCCCATGCCAGCTTTCGCATGGACGGGGCGAGAAGTGCGTTCGGTGGGAACGGGCGCCCGCCAGTGACCCCTTATGGCTGCTGCCTCCCGGCCCTGACCAGGTTCGAGGTGTGACGTCGCCCGAACCCACCGAGCGCACTTACGGACTCTAACTCTAGCGCACCGACCTCAAACGCGCCAACTGCGGCGCAACTACCATCAAAAAGCCACGTCATGTACGCCAGACGAGAAGAGCCCCGGCCGCTCTTGGAACTGCGGTCGGGGCTCAACGCTAGGCTTGCCGAGACAGGCGTGCCGCCACCCTAGTCGATCTGGATCTTGGTGACGTTCTCCTTCTCCGTCTGCTTGGGGACCTTGACGGTGAGGATGCCGCCCTCGAGCTTGGCGGTGAGGCCGGAGGTCGAGGCGTCCTTCAGGTAGATGCCACGCGTGGCGCTCCAGGAGCTCGTCTCCTTGTGGAGGTAGGTCTTCGACTTGTCCTCCTCGCTCTCCTGCTTGTTGACGGAGATGGAGAGGCGACCCTCGTTGAGCTCGACGTCGATCTCGTCACGCGACACGCCGGCCAGCTCGGCCGAGATCACGTACTTCTCGCCTGCGTCCTCGACGTCCATCTTGAAGACGTTCTCGGGCGAGACGGAGGCAAGCGGAGAGAAGAAGTCGTCGAACGCGTCGAGCGGCCAGGTCCTGCGCAGAGCCCTGTCAAGGTTTCCGTACGGCATGATGCTCGTCATGATGATCACTCCCTCGTTCGGACGCCGGCTTGTGGGCGCCCTTGATTGGTTGTGATATCTATTCCCGTGCTGGCGAGATGTATTCGCGACTCACGAACTTTTTCTGCGCTTCACATACTCATTAAATCTAAGCGTGACGATATCAGATTTGCTGCCTCTCACAGCCTCCGCCTGTTTCTTGCAGGCGCGTGCGACGGAGTGTTTTATCATTGTAAGGACCGATTAACGTGCACCGCGGAGGAACGCATGACGGGTAACGAAAACTTTGATGCCGGCGCCGGCGCGCCGCAGCACACCCCCTCCCCCAACGACCTCGACCAGGGTGCCCCGATGCCCCAGGCCGCTCCTCCGCACGCTGACACAGACCTGCCGTGGGCCACGCGCCCCTCGGGCGAGGTTGCCGACGCTGGCATCTACGGCGGCCCCAGCGACCGTCCGCCCTACGTGCGCCAGCGCGCGCCACGCAAGACTGTCGAGGCGATCGACGACCTCGCCAACGAGGCAGGCGCCGGCGGCCGCTACGCACATGACTCCAACGTCGCCGTGAGCGGCGGCGCGTTCTCCGGCGGTCGCGCCTACCGCAAGGCGCGCAACAACAAGTCCACCATCCAGGGCGGCCAATACGGCCAGTACCTCGAGGTGCCCAAGGGCCGCCGCTCCCTCTTCGAGTCGCGCGAGCGCGCCCGCAGGCGCAAGTCGATCCTCGCGCTCGGCGCGATCGTACTCGTGCTCGCGCTGATCGTGATCTTCATCGTAAGCCTGATGACGCGCTAGGCCCGACCCACACGCAAACGCAAACGCAAGAGGGACGCCCCCACAGGGACGTCCCTCTTTCTTGTGCGATAGGTACCTCTCGGCCGCAGCCCCCTACGACCAAGGGTCTCGCTCGAAGAGTGGCTCGGGCTCGGGTCGGCGGTCCGAGTACGGGTCGTAGCCGTCGTCGTCCTCGTTCTCCGCACGCAAAAACGCGCTGTCCACTCCCGGCTCCGGCGAGCGTCCGTCCTCGCGCGCAGCGCCCTTCGCGCGGGCGTCCGATTTCTCTGGTGACTTCATCGCGTCACACCCCTTTCTCTCGGACCCATTATGCCCTGGGGCCCGCGCCCCGCAATCGCAGGACGCAGGCCCGTATCGCACTCTATATATATGTTGCACGACGACGCCGCCGAGAAGAGCTACGCCACGCGCTCGGCAACCATGCGGTCGTCCGCACCCACGTCGATCCGCACGGTGTCGCCCTCGTGCAGCTGCCCGTCGATGATCAGGGTCGCCACGTTGTCGACCACCTGCCGCTGGATGAGGCGCTTCAGCGGACGCGCGCCGAAGACGGGGTCGAGCCCGTCGAGCGACAGCGACTGGATGGCCGCCGGCGTGAGCTCGAGCGTGATGCGCTCGCGCGCCAGCCGCTCGCGGACGTCCCTCAGCTGGATGTCCACGATCTTCTCGATGTCGTCGAGACCCAGCGCGTGGAAGACCACCACGTCGTCGATGCGGTTGAGGAACTCCGGCTTGAACGTCGCGCGCAGGGCGTCGTTGACCTGCTGCTGCACCGTGTCGGGGTCGCTCGTGGCCGTGGCGCCCGCGATAAACTGGCTGCCCACGTTGCTCGTCATGATCACGATCGCGTTCTTGAAGCTGACGACGCGACCCTGTCCGTCGGTGAGCCGACCGTCGTCGAGCACCTGCAGCAGGATGTTAAAGACGTCAGGGTGTGCCTTCTCCATCTCGTCGAGCAGGATCACGCAGTAGGGATGGCGCCGCACGGCCTCGGTCAGCTGGCCGCCCTCGTCGTAGCCCACGTATCCCGGGGGCGCGCCGATCAGCCGCTGTACGCTGAACTTCTCCATGTACTCGCTCATGTCGATGCGCACGAGCGCGCGCTCGTCGTCGAAGAGGCTCACGGCCAGGGCCTTGGCGAGCTCGGTCTTGCCGACGCCGGTGGGCCCCAGGAAGAAGAAGCTGCCCAGCGGGCGGTTGGGGTCCGAGAGCCCGGCGCGGCTGCGGCGCACGGCGGCGGCCACGGCGCTCACGGCCTCGTTCTGCCCCACCACGCGCTCGTGGAGCTCGCCCTCGAGGTTCTTGAGCTTCTCGATCTCGCCCTGCATCATCTTGCTCACGGGCACGCCGGTCCACGCGGACACGACCTCGGCGATCTCCTCGGTCGTGACCTCCTCCTTGAGCACGCCGCCCGCGTCCTGCTTGGCGGCGAGCGCAGCCTCGGCCTCCTTGAACTCGCGCTCGAGCTCGGGCATCGTGCCGTAGCTCAGCTCGGACGCGCGCGCGAGGTCGCCGGCACGCGTCGCCAGCTCGATTTGGCCGCGCGTCTCCTCGATCTTGCCCTTGAGGTCCTGCACGCGGTCGATCGCGCCCTTCTCGTTCTCCCAGCTCGCCTTCATGCCATCGAGCTTCTCGCGGACGGTCGCGATCTCCTTGCGCAGCGCCTCCAGGCGCTCGCGGCTCGCGTCGTCCTCCTCCTTCATGAGGGCCTGCTCCTCGATCTGCATCTGCGTGAGCTGGCGGTCGACGGCGTCGATCTCGGCCGGCATCGAGTCGAGCTCCATGCGCAGGCGGCTCGCCGCCTCGTCCACGAGGTCGATCGCCTTGTCGGGCAGGAAGCGCTCCGAGATGTAGCGGTTCGACAGGTCGGCAGCCGAGACGAGCGCGGCGTCCGTGATCCGCACCCTATGGTGCTGCTCGTACTTCTCCTTGAGCCCGCGCAGGATCGAGATGGTGTCCTCCACGGTCGGCTCCGAGACGAGCACCGTCTGGAAGCGGCGGGCCAGCGCCTGGTCCTTCTCGATGTACTTGCGGTACTCGTCGAGCGTGGTCGCGCCGATGGCGTGCAGCTGGCCGCGGGCGAGCGCGGGCTTCAGGATGTTGCCCGCGTCCATCGAGCCCTCGGTCGCGCCGGCGCCCACCACGGTGTGCAGCTCGTCGATGAACAGGATGATCCGGCCGTCGCTCTTCTCGACCTCCTTGAGCACGCTCTTCAGGCGCTCCTCGAACTCGCCGCGGTACTTCGCGCCCGCGACGAGCGCGCTCATGTCAAGCTCGACGAGGTCCTTGTCGCGGATCGTGGAGGGCACGTCGCCGGCCACGATGCGCTCGGCCAGCCCCTCGACGATGGCGGTCTTGCCCACGCCGGGCTCGCCGATGAGCACGGGGTTGTTCTTGGTGCGGCGGCTCAGCACCTGGATCGTGCGGCGGATCTCCTCCACGCGGCCGATGACGGGGTCGAGCTTGCCCTGGCGCGCGAGGTCGGTCACGTTGCGACCGTACTGCTCGAGCGCCTTGAACTGCGCCTTCGACTCCTGCGACGTGACGCGCTCGTCCCCGCGCAGGTCGGCGTAGGCCTCCTGCACGCGCTTGCCCGTGACGCCCTCCGCGCGCAGCGCGCTTCCGGCCTCGCCCTTCTCGTCGGCCAGCGCGCACAGCAGGTGCTCGGTCGTCACGTAGCTGTCGCCCAGCTTCGAGGCGAGCTTCTCGGCGGCGTCGCCCACGCGCGTAAGCTCGCTCGAGACGCCCATCTGGCTCATGTCGCCCGTCGTGCGCGGCGCACGCGACAGCGCGTCCTCGACCTGCGCGGCGATGCGCGCCGGGTCCGCCCCCACGCGCTCGATGATCGCGCTCAGGTTCTGCTCGCCGCTCTCCAGCAGCGCCTTCAGCAGGTGAATCGGCTGAACCTGCCCGGCCTGCGCGTCAGCCGCGATCGTGACGGCCGTCTGCAGCGCCTCCTGCGCCGTGGTTGCCCACTTGTCGAATCTCATGCGAATCACCTCTCCTCGCGGCAGGCGCGTCGAAACCACAGGTCACGACCACAAACCGCCGCCCTCGTCGTGTATCGAGGTAGTTATTCCCGCTCGGGCGTCCGCATATACAAATCTAAGTCTGTCCATATTAGATTTCCGCCGAGAGGAGCACACGCCCTCGGCAGGCATCACGCCGGCATCGCGCCACAAGATGACCCCGCGCCGCCGGAGAGGGTGCTCCGACGACGCGGGGTGCGTCACTCATATGGGCGCGCGCTCTCGCGCGCGGATTCGGGCCGAGGGCGCTAGTCCTGCTGGCGCCTGCGAGCGGCGAAGCCGGCGATGCCGACGAGCACCGCGGCCGCGGCCACCGGGGCGAGCGGCGCGGTGGCGTCGCCCGTGCGCGGTAGCGCCTTGGCGGCCGGACTGGTCGCGGGCACGTCCGTGCTCTTCTCGTCAGACTCGTCCTTGTCGCCGCACTTGTAATAAGCGGGCTTGCCGTCGGCCTTGAGGTCGACCGAGCGACCCTGGTTGCCGTCGGTGTCGACGAAGAAGAGGTCCTCGCCCTCGGAGGAGCCGGCAAGCACCGTGCCGTTCTTCTGGTTCAGGAGCTCGATGCCATCCTTGCCGATGATGCGGTAGTCGAAGGCGTCGAAGTGCTCGGGCGCGGGCTCGACGACCTTGACGTCGGAGCGGTCGATGACGAGCTTGCCGTAGCCCACGATCGTGCCCGCGATGTCGATGACCGACTCGCGGATGCGCGACGTCTTGCCGCCGGCGAGAAGGACATAGCCGTCGTCGTCACAGGCGACCTTTGAGGTGTCGACCGTGAGCGCGCCGCCGTCGATCGAGCCGATGATGGCCTCGTCGGCCTTGACGTTGACGGTCACGTGGTCGAGGGTGATGTCTCCACGGTCGCTGGCGATGTAGGAGAGCGACTCGCCGTCGCCGAGGTTGATGATGTCCTTCTTCTGGCAGCTGGTGCCGCGGACGGCGATCGTCGCGTCGTCGGACGCCGACATGGACTCGAAGTCGTTCTCACCCGTGACCTTGACCGTCACCGAGGAGGAGTCGTAGGCGTTGATCTCCTCGAACTCGTTGTGGCCGTCGGCGTTGACGGTCACGTTCGCGTCGCCGAGGGCATAGATGTCCTCCACGTCGTTCTCGCCCGTGAAGCTCATGCCCACCGTCGCGTCCTCGACGTAGGCCGTCGATATGTCGTTGCCTCCGGCGAAGCTGATGTCGAGGTCCTCGTCGGTGTAGAAGTCGCCGGCGGTGACGCCCGTCATCTCGAGCGAGGAGCCAGAGAGCGTCGCGGTGCCACCGCCGACCTCGTTGGCCCCCTGCGCAAGCTCGGTCTCGTCCACGCGGACGACCGCGAGCGCGAGCGAGGGGAAGAGGAGGTTGCCGGCAAGGGCTGCGGCGAGCGCAAGCGCGCCGATGCGACGGGGCTTAGCGAACGTGATATTAGGCGCGCGCATCGCTAGTCATCCACTTCGGACTTGGACTTCATGATCTCGCCCGTCGTCGCGTTGATGTCGTAGTCGTACTCCATGCCGCCCTGCTTGAAGTCGACGTCGTAGTGGACCGTGCCGTCGTCGGTGTCGAGCTCGACCTTGAGGTCGGTGACGGCGGACTCGTCGAAGCCGGCGTGGCCGAGGGCGGCCTTCTTGGCGGCCTCCTCGCCGATGTAGGTCGGCTGGGCAGGCGTCGTCTGGGCCGGCGTCTGCATCTGGGTCTGCGTGGTGGACTGCGTGTTGGTCTGCGACTTGTTGTCGGTCGTCTGCGTCTGCTGCGTCGACTCCTTGTTCGCGTTGGCGTCGGTGCTCTGCGCAGGCTTGGCGCCGCAGCCGGCAAGGAACAGGGCCATCGGGACGGCAAGGGTGCATGCGAGTGCGACCAGCTTCGTCTTCTTCATGGTTCCTCCTTTGGTTCTCACGGTTGTGCTACGTCTCATTACACATGGTCATATTCAACCGTGTAATGCGCGCCGCGACGCGCTCGTGCGGCTTGCGCTCGGCCAACGGCATGCGCGACGAGCCTTGGCACAAACGACGAGGGCGGCCCGCAGGCCGCCCTCGGACACCTCTCGCATCCGCATCACGCGGACCCGAGAGTCCTTCTATCGGGGAACAAAGAGGCCTGTGGAATCATCTCCGCCGTCGGGAGCCGAGCGCATCAAAGACGCGCTGTGCGCGACGCGGCGCGCGGCGGGAGTCATGGGCATGCGCGACCCACCCATTCGCGCGAACGGGTGCGAGCTCGAGCCTTCCCGCAAGGAAGGCGCCAATGACGAGAAGGACGCCGGCAGCGAGGAGCGGCAGCAGTGCGACCGAGGGGTCGGCCGTGCGCGGCAGCGCCTTGGATGCGACGTGCGCGATGGGGGCAGACTGAGCGGGCGTCTCGTCGGCAGCGGGCGTGGGGTCCGCGGGACGGGCGCCAGCCCAGAGCTCGACCACGCGGCCGAAGTTCTCGTTCGTGTCGAGGAAGAAGATGGGCTTGCCCTCCTGCATGCCCGACATCACGATCCCGTTCAGCTCGTTGCGAAGGTCGATGCCCGTGCGCGAACTGACGCGGTGCGGCCACGAGTCCGTGCCGAAGGCGGTGGGCTTCGTGATCCTCATGTTGGAGTTGTCGATCGTCATCTGGCCGGTCGAGTAGACCATGCCGCCGAACTCCATGGAGGAGTCCTTGATGAGCATCGTGCCGCAGGTGCCGAGGAACACGAATCCGTTGTCCTCGCCCGCGACGAGAGACGAAGAGTCGATCGTGACCATGCCGCCGAGGGCGGAGCCGAGGATCGCCTCCTTCGCGTTCAGGTTGACGCGGACGTTCTCGACGGAGAGGTTGCCGCTCTCGGTGTCGAGGAACGAGATGTCCCTCCCCGCACCAAGGTCAATGGTCGCGCCCTGCTGCGCCCCGCGCACGGCCACGTTGGCAGCACCCGACGCATCGACGGAACCGATCTTGGCCGTGCCGTCGACGTTGAGGTTGAGGTTGGAGTTGTCCGTGGCGAGCACCTCATCGAAGGTGTTGTGCTCGTTGGCGTTGATGGTCAGGCTTGCGTCATCCGTGACGGCGACGTTCGTGACGTCGTTCTCGCCGGAGAAGTTCATCTCGACCTCGGCGTCGCCCGCGACGGTTGTCTCGTCGATGGCGTTGCCGCCCGCGTAGTCAATGGTGAGGTCCTCGTCGGTGTAGAACTCCGCGGCGGTGACGCCCTCCATCTCGAGGTTGGAGTCGGTCAGGGTGGCGGTGCCGCCGCCGACCTCGTTGACGCCCTGGTTGAGCTCGACGTCATCCACGCGGACCATGGCCTGCGCGAACGAGGGGAAGAAGAGGTTGCACGCGACAACGGTAGCGAGCACCAGTGCGACCGCGCGGCGCACCGAGAAGCGACCGTTGTTCGTGGTTGCCCGCATGCTCGAGTTCCTCTTCCCACACGCGCTGGGGACAGCGCGACTCAGACTAATGGTCTTGTAATGATACTCTCACCCAGTCCATTTGCGTAGCGAGACGCTCGCGTGACGACGACGCACCGCAGGTACGCACGGCGTGAAGGGCGCGGCGGTCGGCGAGCGGTCGATACAGGCGCGTGGGCGTTACGGCAGGGCGCTCGAAGCCGTCCCCTCCGCCTCTCCATACACCCCTCCGCCGCTCTCTATATAGAAGGCTTCTTCCTATATATAGATGGCCTCTATATAGGGAGGCGGCTTCTCTATATAAGAGAAGAGCGCGGCGATGGCGCCACGCTCTTCTCGGCTGCTTGGGTGTGTGGGGTCGCTACTTCTCTTCGTCGACGGGGCCGGATGCGAGCAGCCCGCGCATCACCTGCTCGGGGCCGGCGCCGTCGTAGCGCGCCAGGGCCGTGATGCGCTCGCGCATCTTGAACTCGTGCACCTCATCCTCGAGTTCGCGGACGCGCTCGCGAAGCTTGTCGATCTCGCGGTCCTTCTCGAGCTGGCGCTCGCGCATGTCGAGGATGCGCACGACGCCGGCGAGGTTGATGCCCTCGTCGGTCAGCTTGCTGACGAGGTTGAGGCGCTCGATGTCGCCCTGCGAGTAGAGGCGCGTGTTGCCGCGCGAGCGGCCGGGGGTGACGAGGCCCTTCTGCTCGTAGACGCGAAGGGTCTGCGGGTGCATGCCCGTCAGCTCGGCCGCGACGCTGATCATGTAGAGCGGCTTGTCCTTGGGGTCGTCCTCGCTACGAGCCATAGCGCTCAACATCCTTCCTATAGTTTCGCTTGTCGCCTGCCTTCAGGGCCTCGAGCGACTCGCGCTCCTTTGCGGAGAGGCGCGTGGGCACCTGGACCTTGACGCTCACGTACAGTGCGCCGCGCGCGCCCTTGTGCTTGACGTCGGGAGCGCCGAGCTCGCGGAAGCGGAAGGTCTTGCCGTCCTGCGTGCCGGCGGGGACCTTGAGGCGGACCTCGGTCCCGTCGGGCGTGGGAACGTCGACCGTCGCGCCGAGGGCGGCCTCGAAGACGCTGATCGGGAGCTCCATGCGGACGTCGGCGCCGTCGCGCTTGAAGAGCGGGTGCTCCTTCACCTTGGTGGTGACCACGAGGTCGCCGCGGGCACCGCCGTTGGCGCCGTACTCGCCGCGGTTGCGGTAGCGCAGCTTGCCGCCGTCGACCGCGCCCGCGGGCACCTTCACGTTGAGGGTCTGCTTCTCGCCCGTGGAGGGGATCGTGTAGCTCACCTTGCGCTGCGCGCCGGTGAAGGCCTCCTCGGCCGTGATGTCGATCGAGAGCGTGAGGTCGCTTCCCTTTGCGGGTCGCGAGCCGCCGCGGCCGCCGGGCTGGCCGCCGAAGATCGACGAGAAGTCGAAGCCGCCGAAGGCACCCTCGCCCGAGCGGATGTTGTCAAAGATCTCGGACCAGTCGGATCCACCGGTGTAGGTGTAGGTCCGGTTGCGCCCGCCCGAGCCGCCGAAGTCCGCACCGGGGATGCCGCCGAACATGAGCATCTGGTCGTACTCCTTGCGCTTCTGTGCGTCGGACAGCACGGTGTAGGCCTCGGAGACCTCCTTGAACTTCTGCTCGTCTCCGCCGGCGTCGGGATGGTACTTCGCCGCGAGCTTGCGGAAGGAGCGCTTGATCTCGTCGTCCGTGGCGTTACGCTTCACGCCCAGGATGTCGTAGTAGTTCCTCTTGTCTGCCATTGAAGCCAACGCCTCCTTCCGATGATGGATGCGCCCGGGTCGATGCCCGGGCGCAGTTTGCTACTCTGCCTGCTCGCCCTCGGGCGCGTCCTTCTCGTCGGACGCGTCTGCGCCCTCCTCGGGCGCGGGGCGCTTGGGTCCGCCGAAGGCGACCGTCACCATGGCGGCGCGGATCGTCTTACCGCCCATGGAGTAGCCCTTCTGGTAGACCTGGTCGACCGTCTCGTCGAAGACGTCCTTGTTCTCGACGCGACCGACGGCCTGGTGGTTCAGCGGGTCAAAGGCCTCGCCGGCCGGGTCGATGACCTCGACGCCCTCCTTCTCGAGGACGGAGAGCATCTTGTCGTGCACGGCGTTGACGCCGTCGACGAACTGCATGACGTTCTCGTCGTCGGCATGGTTCTTGCTCGCGTGCTCCGCGGCGCGCTCCATGTCGTCGAGGACCGGCAGCAGGTTGAGCACAAGCTTCTCGGCGGCACGCTGGCGCTCGTCGAGTCGCTCCTGCGCCGTGCGGCGGCGGTAGTTCTCCCAGTCGGCCTGCAGGCGCACGAGTCGCTCGCTCGCCTCGTCGGCGCGCTTCTTGGCGGCCTCGGCCTCCTGCTGGGCGGCCTCGACCTGCTCGGCGAGCCCAGCCATCTCGCTCTCGGCCTTCTCGGCCTGGGCCTTGAAGTCCTCCTCGGCGGCTGCCTCGCCGGCACGCTTGGCGGCCTCGACGCGCGCGGCCTCCTCCTCGGGATCCATCTCGTCCATGGCGACGTCCTGGTCCTCGACCTCGGCGGCGGCGTCCTTCTTCTCCGCGTCTTCGATTGGCACCTTCACATCACCCTCCTTCGATTCTGACGGGGCGGCCACGCGGGCCGCCCCTCATGGTTCGCGTCTGTTGCGGGAGTCGCCCTCGGCTACTCCTGCTTGTCGTCGTCGACGACCTCATAGTCGGCGTCGACCACGTCGTCGGTGTCACCGGTGGGCTGGGCGCCCTCGGCGGTCTGCGCCTGCGTGTCGGTGTAGACGATCTCGGCGAGCTTGTGGCCGACCTCCTGGAGCTTGTCGGAGGCAGCCTTGACGGCCTCGATGTCGTTGCCGTCGAGGGCCTTCTTGGCGTCGGCAACGGCGGTCTCGACCTCGGACTTCATGTCCGCGGGAACCTTGTCGCCGAGGTCCTTGAGGGTCTGCTCGGTGGAGTAGCAGAGCGAGTCGGCCTGGTTGCGGATCTCGATCTCGTCCTTCTGCTTCTTGTCCTCCTCGGCGTGGGACTCGGCGTCCTTCACCATGCGGTCGACTTCCTCGTCGGAGAGCGCGGTCGAGCCGGAGATGGTGATCTGCTGCTGCTTGCCGGTGCCCTTGTCCTTGGCCGTGACCTTGACGATGCCGTTGGCGTCGATGTCGAAGGTGACCTCGATCTGGGGCACGCCGCGGCGGGCGGCGGGGATGCCGGTCAGGTTGAACTTGCCGAGCGACTTGTTGTTGGCGGCCATCTCGCGCTCGCCCTGGAGGACGTTGATCTCGACGGACGTCTGGTTGTCGGCGGCCGTGGAGTAGATCTCGGTCTTGGACGTCGGGATGGTGGTGTTGCGGTCGATCATCTTGGTCATGACGCCGCCCATGGTCTCGACGCCGAGCGAGAGGGGCGTGACGTCGAGCAGGAGGATGCCGGAGACGTCGCCGGTGAGGACGCCGCCCTGGACGGCAGCGCCGTCGGCAACGACCTCGTCGGGGTTCACGGACATGTTCGGCTGCTTGCCGGTCATGGTCTTGACGAGCTCCTGAACGGCGGGCATACGAGAGGAGCCGCCGACGAGGATGACCTCGTTGACATCGGAGATCTGGATGTTGGCGTCGCGCAGGGCCTTGGTGACGGGCTCCTTGCAGCGGTCGAGCAGGTCACGCGTGATCCTCTCGAACTCGGCGCGCGTCAGCGTGTAGTCGAGGTGCTTGGGGCCGGTGGCGTCAGCCGTGATGAACGGCAGGTTGACCTGGGCCTGCTGGGCGCTGGAGAGCTCCTTCTTGGCGTTCTCGGCGGCCTCCTTGAGGCGCTGCAGGGCCATGGGGTCCTTGCGGAGGTCGATGCCGTTGTCGGCCTGGAACTTGTCGGCGAGCCAGTCGATGACCTTCTGATCCCAGTCGTCGCCGCCGAGGTGGTTGTCACCGTTGGTCGCAAGGACCTCGACGACGCCGTCGGCGAGGTCGAGCAGGGAGACGTCGAAGGTGCCGCCACCGAGGTCGAAGACGAGGACCTTCTGGTCGATGTCCTTCTTGTCGAGGCCGTAGGCGAGAGCGGCGGCCGTCGGCTCGTTGACGATGCGCTGGACGTTGAGGCCAGCGATCTTGCCGGCGTCCTTGGTGGCCTGGCGCTGGGCGTCGTTGAAGTACGCGGGGACCGTGATGACCGCATCGGTGACGGGCTCGCCGAGGTACTTCTCGGCGTCAGCCTTCATCTTGGAGAGGATCATCGCGGAGACCTGCTCGGGCGTGAAGTCCTCGCCCTCGATCTCGACGACGGCGCGCGATCCGGTGCCGCTCTTGACGGTGTAGGGGACGGTCTTGAGCTCGGAGCTGACCTCGTCGTAGCGACGGCCCATGAAGCGCTTGATCGAGAAGACGGTGTTCTGCGGGTTGGTGACCGCCTGGTTCTTCGCGGCCTTGCCGACGATGCGGTCGCCGTCGGAGCGGAAGCCGACGACGGACGGGGTGGTGCGGTCACCCTCGGCGTTGACGATGATCGTGGGCTCTCCGCCCTCGAGGACGGCCATGGCCGAGTTGGTGGTGCCAAGGTCGATGCCAAGAATCTTACCCATGGTGCGTTTCCTTTCCTGTCTGCCTTCGTGAGGACAGAGCTGACTGACCCACTGGAGCAATTGCTTGTCGCTGTACGACTGTGATTGTTCCCATGCGTTTTGATTCTATACATTATCTAAGTCTCTTCACATTAGATTTTTTATTCCGTTTGATAGCAGCTCGGGAGGTGCGCCGGCGCGTGCGTCCGATAGGAGCCGCCATTGGACAATTACTTGAATTTGATGGCGCATTCGGCTTGCCATTTTCGCGGCGTTGGGTAGTCTCTACTTCATAGGAAGTACGGGCGGCTGGGGGCCGCCCGCGTAACGGACCACTAGGAGAGGAATCACCATGTCTCATCCCGTGATTGACACCGACGCCTGCGTCGCCTGCGGCGCTTGCGCCTCCGCCTGCCCTGCCGACGTCATCGAGGTCGAGGACGTCGCCACCGTCGCCAACGGCGACGACTGCGTGGGCTGCGGCGCCTGCCAGGACGCCTGCCCCGTGGGCGCCATCACCGAGATCGCCGAGGACTAGTCCGAGCGACTCGAAGACCCGCAAGGGACTCAGGGAGGGGACGTCGGCTTGGCCGGCGTCCCCTCTTTTGCGTGCGGGCATGCGCGCGGACGGTCGGCTACCATGGACGGGACGAAAGGAGTGCCATGAGGCTCGTCATCGCTTCGGACATCCACGGCGCCGCGGACCGCTGCGCCAAGCTGATGGAAGCCATAGAGGAGATCCAGCCCGACAGGGTCGCTCTTCTCGGCGACCTGCTCTACCACGGGCCACGCAACGATCTGCCCGCGGACTACGCGCCCAAGCGGGTCATCCAGATGCTGAACTCGATCGCCGAGAGCATCGTGGCCGTGCGCGGAAACTGCGAGGCGGAGGTCGACCAGATGGTGCTCGACTTCCCGTGCATGGCGACATACAACGTGCTGCTTGACGCGGACGCACGCGGCGGGCGCGGGCGCAGCATCTTCCTCACGCACGGGCACGTATACGGGCCGGGGATCCACAACAGCGTCGACGCATGGCCGGCGCTGGGCGAGGGCGACGCGCTCGTGTACGGGCACACGCATAAGAAGGTGCTGCTCGAAGGCGAAGACGCCGTCGTCGGGCACGAGGGCGTAACCGTGTTCAACCCCGGCAGCGTGGGCATCCCGAAGGACGGCTCCGCGAGCTTCGGCGTGTACGAGGACGGACGCTTCGAGCACAGGAGGCTGGGCTAGTGGCGCGGCTCCTGGACGCCATCGAGGCGGGCGACGGGGAGGTTCGCGGGCTTGCGTTCGCGGACGAGGAGGTCGCTGGCGAGTGGCTCGGGCACGTCGACTTCGAGGGGTGCACCTTCGAGGACTGCGACCTGTCGGGGTGCACGCTCGACCGAGCGAGCTTCGAGGGCTGCGAGCTGCGCGCGTGCGACCTGAGCAACGCAACGCTCTCGACGAGCTTCTGGCGGATGAGCACCGTGAGCGACTGCCGCCTCACGGGGTGCGACCTGCATGAGGCGATCATGCGGCAGAGCACGTTTGAGGGCTGTGCCCTGCCCTACGCGAACCTGACAGACGCCAAGCTCGATCAGGTCACGCTGCGTGACTGCGACATGCACGAGGCGACGCTCTCGAACGTGCGGGCGAAGCGCCTGCGGCTCGAGGGATGCGATCTCACAAGGGCGGAGCTCTTCGGGACGAAGCTCGCCGGCGTGGACCTCTCCAGCTGCGAGATCGCTGCGCTGCGCGTGTCGGACACCTTCCGCGAGCTGCGGGGCGCCAAGGTGGGCATCGACCAGGCGCCCGACCTCATCGGCCTGCTGGGCGTGAAGCTGAGCTAGCGTCCGGCGGCGCGGACGGGCTCGCCGGGGTGACTCGTGAGCAAAAACGGCCTTCCGTGGAAAGGTTTCGGATGGCCGTGCGCAGAAGTAGGGTCCCGTGGCAAGCGGTACGGAGCTCGGGAATCGTTTGCCTTCAAATTATTGAATATGCATAGTCGCTTTCGTGCGATTAGGTTGTTTGCTATTCAGATAAATCCTGCAACTACCGCCCGGGGCCTCGCGGAGCTTGCCACGGAGGCACGGTTTTGCAAGTGGCGGTTCGAAAACTACGCACGGAAGCGTGTTTTTGCACGCAAGGAGGGCGCCGGTCGCTCCAACGCGGCCGGCGCCCTCTCGCCCTTATACAACTACCTACGCTACGAGAGCGAGAACGTCTGCTGCGCGAGCGGCTTCTTATCGTCGAAGCTGATGAGCGGATACACGTTCACCTCGACGTCAGAGCTGTCCTTCAGGACATACGCGTCATGCACGGCGATCGAGCTGCCGGCCTTGACCTTGTTAAGGTTTGCCGACGAATCGACGCCGCTCACGAATGCCGTCTCCAACTCAACGCCACCCTGGTAAACGTCCCTGCGCGTCGACGTCGAGAAGGCCTGCGCATCCTCGGCGGACACATTGGTGAACGTGTAGTCGATGACGATGCACGGCTTGCCGCTGTAGTCGGTCGTCTGTGACATGCCGTCGATCGTGACGGCGATCTTCGAGTCCGAGGCCGGCTCAGCCTTCTTCGTCTCGGTAGTGGCGCTCTGGTTGGAGTTCGCCCCGGCGTCGCCGGAGCTGCTCGCCGCCTTCGATCCGCAGGCGCCGAGCGTCAGCACAAGCGCGCCGGCAACGACAGAGGGGACAACGACCGATGCGAGTTTCATGGCGACTCCCTTTCTCACGGTGCTCGCCGCGCACGCCGCGCGGCCTCGGTGCCCCGATGGTAGGAACCGCCATGTGAAAAGTCCTATGCTCCGAGCATAGTCCGGCCGCCGATGCGCCGAGAGGCCCCTCAGCCCACCTCGACGGTCGCCGCGACCGCGAGTACGGCGAACACCATGAGGCAGAACAGCAGCACGAGGCCCTGCCGGGCGAGGAGGGTCCGCCCCGTCGTCGCGTCGTCCTCGGGGCGCAGCAGGAAGCGCGCCGGCAGCAACACGACCGCCACGTCGATGAAGACCACAAGGTCGATCCCAAGCAGGGCCGAATAGGGGTCTGTGGGCCTCTCTGGCCGCGTCCAGAGCCTGAAGGCAACCCACACGAACAGAAGCGTCGAAAGTGCGCCAAACAGCGCGAGAAGGCCGCAGACGACGCGTCGCCACGCCCCACGTCGCGCACGCTTGCGCCCCGTCTTCGAACCGCCGTCCTCGCCCAGCTCGCCAAGCGCCCGGGCAAGCTCGTCGGCGCTCTGGTAGCGTGCGCTCGGCTCGAAGGCGCATGCCCGCTCGACCACGAGCCGCGGCGCATCGTCCAGCCCGCGAACCGCCGCGTCGAAGGAGTCCTCGGAGGCCTCAACGCCGCACAGCATGAAGCCCAGGAGCCGACCGATCGAGTACACGTCCGAGCGGGCGTCCGTCTGCGCGAACCCAAACTGCTCGGGAGCCGCGTAGCCCCAGGTCCCCAGCCGCGTTGTATCGCGCGAGGCACCCTCGGTTCGCTCGCGCGCGATGCCCAGGTCCAGCAGGTGCACGCCGTCGTCCGCCAGCACGACGTTTCCCGGCGAGATGTCCCGGTGCACCAGCCCGCGCTCGTGCAGGAGCCCCGCCGCGGCACACACCTCGGCCGCCACGTCGGCGGCCTCGCCTACGCCCATGGGCCCCGACTCGCGCACCCGCTCACGCACGGTCGTGCCGGCCACGTAGTCGCAGACCACAGCAAGCCGGTCGGGCAGCTCGTAGACCTCGCGCACCCGCGGCAGGCGCGCGTCATCGATCTCGCGCACGCGCTCCCACACGTCGCGGTTCGCGACCTCGGCCGGGAGGTACTTCCTGACAAGAAGAGCGCCCTCGCGGTCGCCGCCACCTCCATCACCCGCGCGTCTCACGAGCTGCGTCACGCCGCCCGCGCCGCGCCCGAGCTCACGCACGACCTCGTACGCGTCGTCGGCGTCGAGTGCCCGGAAGACCTCCTCGTCCTCCATGCCTATTCGCCCGCGTCGACCTTGAGGAGGGTCTCCTCCCCCAGCCTGAACAGCTCGTCGTCGCAGCGCTCGCGCGTGTAGCCGTGGTCCACGCAGAAGATGATGATCGCGTCGCGCCGCCGCTTCACCCACAGCTCCGAGACGCCCGCGGCCTTCAGCAGCCGCTGGCACTCGATCAGGTTGCACCTGAGCCCGAACGCCATCATGATCGCCGCGTCGCGGTTGGGGTGGCGCGTCCCCGCGAAGATCTGGTAGCCGTACGGCGCGCTCAGCCCCGTCGCCCTGATCGCCTCCGTGCGCGAGATTCCCTTCTCGCGCGCGAGCGTCAGCAGCATCTCGGACAGGTCGCAGTCGCCCGGCTCCTCCTGGCTCAGGTACTGATCGGGAGAAGAGCTTGCCAGCAGGCGCTCGAGCAGCTCCTCGGTCAGCGGCTGGTCCTCGATCGAGGTCATGGTCCGCTCCGTCTCCGCAGCCATGGCGCTAGGCCTCCGCGGCCGCGCGGCCGCGCTCGAAGGCCTCGAGGTTCGCCTCGACGGTCTTGGGCGGAACGCGGCGCGCGATGGCGTCGCGCCACTGCTCGACCGAGAACGGCAGCGCCGTCGAGAGCGCGCCGACGAGCACGACGTTGGTCGAGCGCGGGCTTCCCGCCTCGCGCGCGATCTGGCCCGCGGGGATGCGCACGGCGCCCATGGCGTCGAGGCGCTCGGCCGCGTCGGCGGGCATGTCGAAGGCGCCGATGTGGACCGACACGGGCACGATCTGCTCGTCGTTCACGAACATGCGGCCGCCCTCGGCCAGGTACTGCTGGGCGCGCAGGGCCTCCACGGCCTCGAAGGCCACCACGACGTCGGCACAACCCGGGTCGCAGACCATGGAGTCGACCTTCTCGCCCACGCGGATGATGGTCGAGACCGAGCCGCCGCGCTGCGACATGCCGTGGATCTCGGAGACCTTGACGTCGAGGCCCGCCTCGGCGGCGCACATCGCCAGGATGTTGCCGGCCAGGATCGTGCCCTGGCCGCCGACGCCCACGAGCAGGATGGTCTTGGTGCCCTCGACCGTCGTCTGGGCGCCCGACGTGGTGACGGTGGACGCCGCCTCGGATGCGGTTGCGTGTGCCATGGCTAGGCCTCCCTCTTGATGCAGTCGAACGGGCAGGACTGCGCGCACTGGTCGCAGCCGATGCACTGGTTGGTGTCGATCACGGCGCGGCCGTCGGCGTCCTTGCCGAGCGCGGGGCAGCCGATCTTGATGCAGGTGCCGCAGGCGCGGCAGTCGCTGATGGTCGGCGTCGGGCGGCGCGTGCGGTCGATCAGGCGGCACGGCGACTTGAAGATGATGACCGAGAGCCTGTCGGCGTGTGAGGTCGCCTCCTTGAGGGCGCGGCGCACCTCCTTGAGGTTCTGGGCGTCGACCTGCTCCACCTCGTCGACGCCGAGCGCCTCGCAGAGGCGCACGAGGTCGAGCTGCTTGCCGGCGGGCGCGTCGAGAGGGCTGACGCCTGCCATCTGCTCGGCCAGGCGCACGCCGTTGACGGGGTTGCCCTGCGTGCCGGTCATGGCCGTCGTGCGGTTGTCCAGGATGCACAGGGTGCCCGTGCCGCCGTTGTAGACGGTCCCGAGCAGGCTCGTGATGCCGGAGTGCGCGAAGGTCGAGTCGCCGATGACGCCGACCACGGGGCGGCCTGAGCGCTCGGGGGCGCCGGCGAGCTCCATGCCGTGGGCCATCGAGAGCGAAGCGCCCATGTCGATCACGGAGTCGACCGAGCTGAGCGGCGCGACGGCGCCGAGCGTGTAGCAGCCGATGTCGCCGGTCACGATCGCCTTCATGCGGCGCAGCTCGCAGTAGACCAGGCGGTGCGGGCAACCCGCGCAGAACGCGGGCGGGCGCGGCGGCAGGTCGGTCGCGGCGTCGAGGTGCGCGGGCTCGGCCAGGCCGAAGGCCGCGCGGATGTGGGCGGGCATGACCTCGCCCGAGCGCGGCAGGCGCCCGGCGGGAGGCTCGGCGACGTCGACGCCCATCGCGCGCACGCGCGTCTCGAAGTAGGTGCAGGCCTCCTCGACGACATACAGCTTGTCCACGGCGGCGGCGAAGTCGGCGATCTTTGCCGGCGGCAGCGGCCAGGTGAGCCCCAGCTTGAGGGTCGACGCCTCGGGCAGCGCCTCGCGCACGTGGTTGTAGAGCGCGCCGGCCACGATGACGCCCACGTGGGTGTCACGCATCTCGACCCGGTTGAGGTCGCTCTTCTCGGCGAAGTCGACGAGGGCGTCCTCGCGCTGGTTGGTCGCCTCGGTGCGGCGCACGGCGTTGGCCGGCATCATGACGTACTTGCCGATGTTGGTCTCGTAGGCGCGCGGGGCCACGTCGGCGCGCTGGCCGGCGACGTCGGCCATCGCCTTGGTGTGGGCGATGCGCATGGTCTCGTGCAGCATGACCGGGGTGTCGAAGCGCTCCGAGATCTCGAACGCGCGGCGGGCGAAGTCGTAGGCCTCCTGCGAGTCGGACGGGTCGAGGCACGGGATGCGCGCGAAGGCCGCGTAGTTGCGCGAGTCCTGCTCGTTCTGCGAGCTGTAGCAGGAGGGGTCGTCGGCGGCCAGCAGCACGAGGCCGGCGTTGACGCCCGTGTTGGCCACGCTCATGAGCGCGTCGGCCGCGACGTTGACGCCCACGTGCTTCATCGTGGCAAGCGTGCGCACGCCGCCCATGGCGGCGCCGATGGCCACCTCGAGGGCGACCTTCTCGTTGGGCGACCACTCGCAGTAGACGCCGTCCTTCTTCACCAGGTTCTCGAGCGTCTCGGTCGAGGGGGTGCCGGGGTATCCCGTGCCCACGGCGACGCCGGCCTCCCACGCGCCCTGCGCGATGGCCTCGTTGCCCGAAAGCAGCTGCTTGGTCATGTGAACTCCTCTCCCGCGCGCGAGCCCCTCTCGGCGCGGCACATCACAATTTTCACCGAAGCGTGTTTCAGAAGGAACAACGATTTTGCATACGTGACATGGCGCCGGAGGTAGCCGGTGATGTCGCCGAGAAGAGCCTCAACCATAGCTTGAGGGTTAGTGTTTTCCTGCGCGTTTGCACACTTTTGGCAGATTGTTCACCCTCCCCCACGCGCGTTGGTTGAGGGTTTTGCGACACGGAGGGCCGTGGCGGAAATGCCTTGCGCAAACCCTCAGGCGGCGGGTCAGGCATCTGCGTATGCAAAGGCCGGGCGGGGCGACCGAAGTCGACCCGCCCGGCGGCGTCGTGCATATGTGGCATGCGAGCTGCGCCTCCGTCCCCCGATGCGCGCGCGGGGCGAGGCGCGGGCTCTTCTCGCCTAATCGATATCCGTGACGTCCACGTGGGCCAGGAGGAAGTCCTTCTCGACCGCGCGGCCGCGCGAGAGCTCGGCGGCGGCGATGATCGGGAGCCACAGGTTCACGCGCTCGCGCGCGATGCCGGCCTTGTCGCAGTAGGTGTTGACGTAGTTCTCGGCGAACTCGTCGGCGCCACGCATCTTGAAGTGGAGGTAGGACGCCGCGCAGTCGGCCACACCGTCGCCCTGGGTGGTGTGGGTCCAGTCGCAGACGCAGCAGGTGCCGTCCTCGCGCACGATGACATTGGAGGGCACGAAGTCGCCGTGGCAGATCTCGTGCTTGTTGGGCATGCCGTCGAGGCGCATGAGGAGGTCGTAGCGGGCGTTCTCGTCGAGGATCTCCCCTGCCGCGTTGATCATGCGCGTGTACTTGTCCTTCTGGTGGACGATCAGGGGGTTGGTGTGCTTGTGGATGTCCAGCTGGAGGTCGACGAAGCGCCCGGTGAGCTCGCCGCGCTTGCTCGCGTCCTCGTCGCCGATCTCGCGCATGGTCTTGCCGACGACCTTCTTGGTCGCGATGGCCCAGGAGCCCTCGTACTTGCTGGCCTCGACCAGCTCGGGGACGTCGATGCCAGCCTGCTCCGCGCGGGCGAGGTTCAGCACCTCGTTGAAGATGTCCGCCGCGGGCTTGGTGCCGTTGAAGACCTTGACGACGGTGTCGCCGCAGTCGTAGACGACCTTGTTGTTGCGCTCGCGAATGACCTTCTTGCTCTTAGGTAGATCCATGGTGAACCCAATCTCTCGTGACCGATTCCCTTGTCTCGCTAGCAACACTAAACGTTGGCCCGGCACGCGAATCCGCGCACCGGGCCAACGGTCAAAACTAGGCCTCGTAGGAAGAGGCGGGACGATCGTAGAACGCGTCCTTGTAGATCTCCTTGATCTCGTCGATCAGCGGGTAGCGCGGGTTGGCACCGGTGCGCTGGTCGTTGAAGGCGTTCTCGCTCATCTCGTCGAGCGTCTCGAGGAAGTACTTCTCGTCGACACCGTAGTCGGCGATGGTCTTCTTGACGCCGATGTGCTCCTTGAGCTTCTCGATGCCGGCCATGAAGTTCTCGAACACCTCGTCGTCGTCCTTGCCGGTGAAGCCGCAGAAGCGACCCATCTCGGCGTAGCGCGCCTTGGCGTGCGGGTACTGGTACTGCGAGAAGGTGCCCATCTTGGTCGGGCGCTCGGCCGCGTTGTAGCGGGCGACGCGCGTCAGGATGACGGCGTTGGCCCAGCCGTGCGGGATGTGGTGGTAGGCGCCGAGCTTGTGGGCCATGGAGTGGTTCACGCCGAGGAAGGCGTTGGAGAAGGCCATGCCGGCGAGGCAGGAGGCGTTGGCCATGTGGTCACGCGCCTCGACGTTGGTCGGCTCGTCGTAGGCCGTCGGCAGGTAGTCGAAGACCAGCTTGGCGGCGCGCAGGGCGATGCCGTCGGTGTAGTCGGACGCCATGATCGAGACGTAGGCCTCCATGGCGTGGGTGAGGACGTCGATGCCGGAGGCGGAGGTGAGGCCCTTGGGCTGCGTCATCATGTTGTCGGTGTCGACGATGGCCATGGTCGGCATGAGCTCGTAGTCGGTGATCGGCCACTTGATGCCCGTGTCGGCGTCGGTGATGATCGCGAACGGCGTCACCTCGGAGCCGGTGCCCGAGGAGGTCGGGATGGCGACGAACTTGCACTTGTCGCCCATCTTCTTGAAGCGGTAGACGCGCTTGCGGATGTCCATGAAGTCGACGGCCATGTCGTCGAACTTCTCCTCGGGGTGCTCGTACATGGTCCACATGATCTTGCCGGCGTCCATGGCGGAGCCGCCGCCCATGGCGATGATCACGTCAGGCTCGAAGTTGCGGATCTGCTGGACGCCCTCACGCGCGGACTGGATCGTGGGGTCCGGCTGGACATTCCAGAAGGAGCTGTGGACGATGCCCATCTCGTCGAGGGCACGCTCGATCGGCTGGGTGTTGCCGTTCTTGTAGAGGAAGGAGTCGGTGACGATGAAGGCGCGCTTGCAGCCGTAGACCTCGCCGAGCTCGCGGAGGGCGACGGGCATGCAGCCCTTCTTGAAGTAGACCTTCTCGGGGGTGCGGAACCACAGCATATTCTCTCGCCTCTCTGCGACCGACTTGACGTTGAGGAGCTGGTGAACGTCGAGGTTGCCTGCGAAGGAGTTGCCTCCCCAGGAACCGCAGCCCAGCGTCAGCGAGGGCGCGAGCTGGAAGTTGTAGATGTCACCGATGCCACCCTGCGCGGCGGGGGTGTTGATGAGGATGCGGCAGGTCTTCATCGCGTCGCGGTGCGCCTGCATCTTCTCGCTCTCGCGCGTGTCGATGAACAGCGAGGAGGTGTGGCCGTAGCCGCCGTCGGCGACGAGCTTGGTCGCCTTGGCGAGGGCGTCGTCGAAGTCCTTGGCGCGGTACATGCCGAGGATGGTGGTGAGCTTCTCGTGGGCCCAGGGGTTGGAGACCTCGACGGACTCGGTCTCGCCGATGAGGACCTTGGTCCAGGCGGGAACCTTGACGCCGGCGGCCTGGGCGATCTTCGGGGCGGGCTGTCCGACCATCTTGGCGTTCACGCCGCCGTTGACGATGACGGTGTTGCCGACCTTGTCGATGTCGTCGCCCTTGAGGAAGAAGGCGCCGCGCTTCTCGAACTCAGCCTTGACCGCGTCGTAGACGCCGTCGAGGACGATGACGTTCTGCTCGGTCGCGCAGATCATGCCGTTGTCGAAGGTCTTGGAGTGCATGATCGAGTTGACGGAGTTCACGATGTCGGCGGAGTCGTCGATGATCGCGGGGTTGTTGCCCGGGCCGACGCCGAGGGCGGGGGTGCCGGAGCTGTAGGCGGCGGTGACCATGCCGGGGCCACCCGTGGCGAGGATGATGTCAGCCTCGGCCATGAGGGTCTGGGTGGCGACGAGCGAGGGGTTCTCGATCCAGCCGATGATGCCCTCGGGTGCGCCGGCCGCGACGGCGGCCTCGAGCACGATGCGGGCCGCGGTGGTGGTGGACTCCTTCGCGCGCGGGTGCGGCGAGATCATCATGGCGTTGCGGGTCTTGAGGCAGAGCAGCGCCTTGAAGATGGCGGTGGAGGTGGGGTTGGTGGTCGGGATGACGGCGGCCACGACGCCGATCGGCTCGGCGACCTTGGTCATGCCGCCGGCGAGGTCCTGCTCGAGGACGCCGCAGGTCTGGGTGTCCTTGTACTTGTTGTACACGAACTCGGCGGCGTAGTGGTTCTTGATGACCTTGTCCTCCATGATGCCCATGCCCGTCTCCTCGACGGCCATCTTGGCAAGGGGGATGCGCTGCGCGTTGGCAGCGAGTGCGGCCGCGTAGAAGATCTTGTCGACCTGCTCCTGGGTGTAGGTCGCGAACTTCTTCTGGGCCTCGCGCATCTGAACGAGCTTGTCGGAAAGCTCTTCGTCACTGTGGACGATGATCGCGGGCGCGTCGGCGGCGGCGGAGTTGGCGTTCTTCGCCGTGGTGGCCTCCGCCTTCGTCTTTGGGGCTTCGGACATGTTCTCTCCTTTGTCTTACCGTGCCGCCCGGCGTGTCCGGCCGGCATGGGGCTTGGCGCAACTTGCTCAATTGTATTAGCGCGAGGGGGCTCCGCCACCTAGATTGTTGTCATAAATTCGCCTTTTTACCGATTTTTTGGCTGTTGACCACTACCTGGTATTCATTTTGGTGTAGGCGTTGACCACTTGTGGCTGTTCATTTGCTCCCACCATCCGTCGGCGGACTCGTCGGTGGGCGGCGGCGGGGGCGCACTATATGATTTCCCGTACCCATACGGAAACCCATCTGGCGGGAGCAGCGCGGCGCGCGGAGCCGACCCGCGCGGACGAAAGGAGGCCACCATGGCAGAAGCCAAGGCCAAGTCCATCGACCCCTTCAGCGCACGGGAGCGCCGCGAGGCGCGCATGCAGGCGACCGAGGGCACGCAGCTGAGCGCCAACGCCTACAACCTCACGCTCGGCGTAACCCTCGTGCTCGGGCTCGCGCTGACGGCGGTGCTCACCTCGACGATGGCGCCGGTGCTCCTGAGCATCAACATGCACCCGGGCATCCTCTTCATCATCTGGCTGGTGCTGATCATCGGCTCGAGCGTCGTCATCTCGAAGTCGAAGACGCCGGCCCTAAGCGCGGTGGGCTTCCTCGTGCTCTCGGCCGCGATGGGCGCCATGCTCTCGTTCGTGACGATCACCTACAGCGTCAAGGACATCCAGACGGCCGTCCTCATCACGGGCATGGTGACCGTGGCGATGATGATCGTCTCGAGCCTGTTCCCCGCCACGTTCCTGAAGATGGGCGGGGCACTGGCCGTGGCTCTTCTCGCCGACATCGTCCTGATGGCCGTGACGACGTTCATCTTCCACACGAGCCTGGGACTCCTGACGTGGGGCGGCGTGGTTATTTTCACGCTGTATATCGGATACGACTGGGCGCGGGCGCAGGCGTTCCCGAAGACCGCGAACAACGCGATCTGCTCGGCGGCCGACATCTACGTCGACATCATCAACCTGTTCCTGCTGATCCTGAGGCTCATGGACAGGAAGTAGCGACGCGGGCATAGCGAAGCGAGCGGCCGCCTCCGACGGGTTCGGGGGCGGCCGTTTTGCGTGGCGGGGCGGTGGCGCGGCAGAGTGGTGGCGCGGGCGTGCGCGGCTAGGAGCGGTTCTCCCTGTCGACGAGGGCCGTGGCGCCATAGCGCTCGCGCAGGAGCGGCTTCTCGATCTTGCCGGTGGGGTTGCGCGGGACGTCGGCGAAGATGACCTTGCGGGGGCGCTTGTAGCGCGGCAGGCCGAGGCAGAAGTCCATGACGTCGGCCTCCGTGGTGGACTCGTGGCCGGGCTTGAGCTCGACGATGGCGGCCGCGATCTCGCCGAGGCGCTCGTCGGGCAGGCCAATCACGGCGACGTCCTGGACGGCGTCGAGGCCGGAGATGAAGTCCTCGATCTGCACCGGGTAGAGGTTCTCGCCGCCGCTGATGATGACGTCCTTCTTGCGGTCGACGAGCCAGTAGAAGCCCTCGTCGTCCTGGCGGGCCATGTCGCCGGTGTGGAGCCAGCCGTCAACGAGGGTCTCGGCCGTGGCCTCGGGGTCCTTGTAGTAGCAGGTCATGAGGCCCGGGCCCTTGACGCAGAGCTCCCCTACCTCGCCGGGGGCGGCGGGGTCGCCCTTCTCGTCCACGATCTTGCACTCCCAGCGATAGCCGGGGACGCCGATCGCGCCGACGTGGTCGACGTTCTCGATGCCGAGGTGCACGCAGCCGGGGCCCGTGGACTCGGAGAGGCCGTAGTTGGTGTCGTAGTCGTGGTTGGGGAAGGTCTCGCGCCAGCGGCGGACGAGGCTCTTGGGCACGGGCTGGGCGCCGATGTGCATGAGGCGCCACTGGTCGAGCTCGTAGTCGGCGAGGGAGACGTCGCCGCGCTCGATTGCGGTGAGGATGTCCTGCGCCCAGGGGACGAGCAGCCACACGATGGTGCAGCCCTCGCTCGAGACCGTGGAGAGGATGGTCTTGGGGCTGACGCCGCGCAGCAGCACGCCGCGGCCGCCGACGAAGAGCGAGCCGAGCCAGTGCATCATCGCGCCGGTGTGGTAGAGCGGCGGGATGCAGAGGAAGACGTCATCGTGGGTCGTCAGGTGGTGTTTGGCCTCCATCTCGGCGGCCTGGGTGAGGCTCTCGTGGTCGTGCAGGATGGCCTTGGGGAAGCCGGTGGTGCCGGAGCTGTAGTAGATCGCGGCGTCGTCGTGCTCGGAGAGCGGGATCTGGGGGTCGGCGCTCGAGCAGAGCATGGCGAGCTCGCGGTAGCTCTCGGCCCAGGTGGGGCAGTCGTCGCCGACGTAGAAGAGCAGGCGGCCCTTCCGGACGCGGCCGACGATGGCCTCGACGCGACCGATGAACTCGGGGCCGAAGACGAGGATGTTGGCGTCGGACTTGTCGAGGCAGTACTCGATCTCCTCTGAGGAGTAGCGGAAGTTGAGGGGCACGACCGTGGCGCCGGTCTTGAGCGCGCCGAAGTAGAGCGGCAGCCACGCGATGCTGTTGTAGAGCAGGATGGCGACCTTGTCGCCCTTGTGGACGCCGCGCGAGAGCAGGAGGTTGGCGAAGCGGTTGGCCTGCTCGTCGAAGACGACCCAGGAGATCTCGCGGCGGTAGGCCTCGTCGGCGGTGTCCTCGACGAGGTCGTACTCGCGCCAGGTGACGTGGCGCCTCTCGCGCACCTCGGGGTTGTCCTCGACGAGGGCGATCTCGGTGGGGTAGGCGGCTGCGTTGTGCCTGAGCATGTCGACGATGGTCACGCTGGGTCCCTCCAAACGTCGCGGCGGCGGGTAGGCTCTTCTCGGCTAGGCCTCGAACTTGTCGACGCGCCCGTCGGAGTCGGCGCGCAGGCTCGAGATGGTCTGCGGTATCTGGTCGAGCTCGTAGGGCGTCATCTGGTAGACCCAGTTGAGCCAGTTGCGGTAGAGCAGGTTGGCGTGGGCGCGCCAGGTGAAGAGCGGCTGGCGCTCGGGGTCGTCGTCGGGGAAGTAGTTCTCGGGCACGCGGATCGGCAGGCCGCGCTTGAAGTCGCGCCAGTACTCGTCGGCGAGGGTGTCGCGGCCGTACTCGAAGTGCCCGGTGACGTAGATCTCGTGGAAGTCGCGCGTGGCGATGAGGGCGGGGCCGGAGTTGAAGCCCTCGGAGAGGACGTGGAGCTCCGGGTGCTTGGCGAGCTCGGTGGTGTCGATCGCGGCGTGGCGCGAGTGCGGCATGTTGTGGACCTCGTCGAAGCCGTTCGTGAGGAAGTTGTACTCGTCGCAGAGGCGCTGCGGGAAGACGCCGAAGAGCTTGGCGCCGAGCTGGCGCTTGGGGATGCCGTAGAGGTGGTAGAGGCCGGCCAGCGCGCCCCAGCACAGGTACATGGTCGAGAAGACGTGCTCCTGGCTCCAGTCGACGATGCGACAGAACTCGTCCCAGTAGTCGACGTCGGCGAAGGCGAGGTGCTCGACGGGCGCGCCGGTGATGATGAGGCCGTCGTAGTTGTTGGCCTTGAGGGTGTCGAAGGTCTCGTAGAACTTGACGAGGTGGTCGGCCGAGACGTGGGTCGACTCGTGGCTCGAGACGCGCATGAAGTCGCAGTTGACCTGGAGCGGCGACTTGGAGATGAGGCGCAGGATCTGGGTCTCGGTCTCGATCTTGGTGGGCATGAGGTTGAGGATGGCGAGGTTCAGCGGGCGGATCTGCTGCTGGGTCGCGACCTCCTCCTCGAGCGCGAAGATGCGCTCCTGTCGCAGGACCTTCTTGGCTGGCAGGCCGTCGGGGATGTTGATGGGCATGGTGACTCCAAATCGAACGTGAGCGGGGGTGCGCCTGATGGGCCGGCGTCGGGACGCAGGGCCTTTGCCACACCGACAGACGCGGCGGTGCGGCGCTACCGCATTCGCTTGATGGCGCGCATGACCCGCATGCCCCTCCCCCTCTCGGCGCGACGCGCCGCTCGCAAGCGGCGGCCTCAGGCGGCTGCCGCGATGAACTCGCTGGGTGAACCATTGTACACGCAATGGCCCGAGACCCCGCGACCGCGGGGCGCGCCGGCGCGCGGATGGCCGCTGGGGTCGCGGGGTCGCGCACGGCCTGAGCTGCAAGGCGCGACGCCCGCCGACCGGATACCCACATTATGGAGAGACGGCTATCATTAGCTGCGGACGTTTTGCAAATCCCCACGTTAGGCCATACTGGAGCACATGGATATGACATTTGCCGAGCTCGGGCTAAACGAGCACATCCTCGAGGGCGTCCGCGCCCTCGGTTTCACCACGCCGACCCCCGTCCAGGCGCAGGCCATCCCACACGTCCTCGCCGGGCGCGACGTGATCGCGTCCGCGCAGACCGGCACGGGCAAGACCGCGGCCTTCGCGCTGCCCATCCTCCAGATCATCGAGGAGGAGTCCCGCGCAGCCCGCATCGAGCAGGCCGAGAAGAGCGCGCGGCGTGAGGCCGAGGCCGCAACGGGCGCCGAGGCCGATGCCGAGCCGACCGACGAGGCTGCAGGCGGCCCCGACGTCCTCGCGGACCTCGCAGACGACGGCAGCGCCTCGGTCTCCCAGGACGCCGGCGACGGGGCGTCCCGCCCCAAGCGCCGCAGGCGTCGCCGCCACAAGAAGGCTCCCGCAGCCGACGGCTCCGGCGAGCGCTCCGGCTCCGCCCCCAAGCCCTCCGGCAGGTCCGGCTCCGGCCGAGGCTCCCGCGGCGGTCACGGTGGTCGCGGCGGTCGCGGTCGCGGCCGTGGCGGTCGCTCCCGCAACGGCGGACATCGCGCCGAGGAGCTCAAGCCCAACCCCAACGCGAACCCGTTCGGCCCGTTCGCGCTCGTGGTCACGCCCACGCGCGAGCTCGCCCAGCAGATCGAGGACGTCGTCTCCGCCGTCTGCGAGAAGACCAACCAGAAGGCCGTCGTCGTCATGGGCGGCACCAAGCTCGAGCGCCAGATCCGCGAGCTCGAGGACGGCTGCGACCTGCTCGTCGCCACGCCCGGCCGCCTGCTCGACCTCATGGAGCACGGCCATGTGACCCTCGAGCACGTCAAGGTCTTCGTCCTCGACGAGGCCGACCGCATGCTCGACATGGGCTTCTGGCCCAGCGTCCGCCGCATCGTCTCCGAGCTTCCCCGCGAGCGCCAGACCCTGCTCTTCTCGGCGACCATCCCGCCCTCGATTAAGGGCACCGTCGACGCCATGCTCCACGACCCGGTCTCGGTCGAGATCGCCCGCGTGGGCGAGACGGCCGACACCGTCGAGGAGCACCTCTGCCCCGTCACCCAGGGCCAGAAGACGCAGCTTCTCGAGGAGCTGCTGCGCGGTGGCGGCGCCGCGGGCGAGAAGGGCGAGCGCGTCCTGGTCTTCTGCCGCACCAAGCACCGCGTGGACGACCTCGACCGCTACCTCAAGGGCGCCGGCATCGCCGTCGACGTCATGCACGCCGACCGCCCGCAGAAGGCCCGCGAGCGCGCGCTCGAGAAGTTCCGCGACGGCAAGGTCCAGGTCCTCGTGGCGACCGACGTCATGAGCCGCGGCATTGACGTCTCCGGCATCGACGCCGTCATCAACTTCGACGTCCCCATGGACCCCGAGGACTACGTCCACCGCATCGGCCGCACGGGCCGCGCCGGCCAGACCGGCCACGCCTACACCTTCGTCGCCCCCGACGAGATCAGCCCCCTGCGCGAGATCGAGTACTTCACCAAGAAGCTCGTCCCCGTCTGGGACCTCGAGGGCTTCGACTACGACTCCGGCCGCATCGTGCCCAACCCGACGCGCTCCACGACCAAGCCCACGCGCAGCCTCTTCAGCGGCTCGCGCTCGCGCGGCCGCGGCATCAGCGGCGGGCGCTACGGCAGGCACTACTAGCGGCGCGCGACGCCGTCGCACCCATCAGGCACTACCAGCACGATCCGGCGCCCTGCGCCGCGGGAGACACACATGAAGCAGCTTCGCCCCTATCCGCAGGTCGTCGTCAGCAAGAAGGCGGCGCGCGCCCTCAAGGGCGGCCACCCCTGGGTCTTCGAGGGCGAGGTCCGCTCCGTCGAGCCCGCGCCCGAGGGCGGCCGCATGCCCGCAAACGGCGACGTCGTCGACGTCCTCGAGGAGAACGGCACCTACCAGGGCACGGGCCTCATCTCCGAGAAGAGCAAGATTCGCGTCCGCGTCATCAGCCGCAACGCCAACGACCGCTTCGACGCGGCCTTCTGGGCCCGCAAGCTCGAGTGGGCCTGGGCGCACCGCAAGGCCTGCATGGGCACGCGCGCCCTGCCCGGCTGCGAGCCCGACACCAACTGCTGCCGCCTGCTCTTCTCCGAGGCCGACGCCTTCGGCGGCCTCATCGTCGACCGCTACGAGGACGTGCTCGTCGCCCAGGTCGGCACCGTCGGCATGCAGCGCCTGCGCCCGACCGTCTACCCGCTCCTCCTCGCGATCCTCGCCGCCGACGGCCAGGCCGTCCGCGCGATCTACGAGCGCAACGACTCCCCCGCCCGCGCCAAGGACGGCCTCCCCCTCGAGAAGGGCTTCTACGACTTCTCCGCGCCAGGCGCCATCGACCCCGCCGCCCGCGCCTGGATAGCCGACCACGCGCCGGCCGGCGCCGACGCCCTCGCGCAGGTCGAGAAGAGCCACGGCGCCGACCCCCGCGTCGTCGTGCGCGAGAACGGCATCCTCTTCGACCTCGACATCGAGAACAGCCAGAAGACCGGCTTCTTCCTCGACCAGAAGTACAACCGCCGCGCGGTCCGCGACCTCGCCGCGGGTCGTCGCGTGCTCGACTGCTTCTGCCACGTCGGACCCTTCGGCCTGAACGCCGCGGCCGGCGGCGCCGACTTCGTGCGCTGCGTCGACGTGAGCCAGACGGCCATCGACCTCGCGCGCGAAAACGCCCGCGCCAACGCCCTCGACGCCGCGCCCGACGGCACGCCGCGCATGGGCTTCACCTGCGCGAACGTCCTCGACTACCTCCCCGAGCTCTCCCGCGACCGCCAGCGCCTGCACGACGAGGGCGGCCCCTTCGACTTCATCGTGCTCGACCCGCCGGCCTTCACCAAGAGCCGCCAGACCGTGCGCAACGCCAGTCGCGGCTACAAGGAAATCAACCGCGACGCCCTGCGCCTGCTGCCCCGCGGCGGCTACCTCGCGACCTGCAGCTGCAGCCACTTCATGACGCGCGACCTGCTGGCCCGCGCCATCGCCGAGGCCGCCCACGACGCGAACGTCCAGCTCCGCCAGGTCGAGGAGCGCCAGCAGGCCCCCGACCACCCCATCCTCTGGGGCGTGCCCGAAACCCACTACCTGGACTTCTTCATCTTCCAGGTGATCTAGCCCGCGCCTGCGCCACCCGCACCCGCGGCAACACCTCGCACCATGAAAAAGCGGCCGAGAAGAGCGATCGCTCTTCTCGGCCGCCGTCTTGAACAGCTTCCGCGTGCCTGCCGCGAGGCTACTCCTCGTCGGAGGTCAGGATGTCGCAGAGGAGGTTGCGGTCGAGGTTGCCGCCGCTGATCACGAGCGCGACGTTGCTGCCGCCCACCTGCTCGGGGAAGTCGCGCACGGCCGCGACGACCATGGCGCTGCCGGCCTCGACCGAGAGCTGCTCGCGCTCGATCATGAACTTGAAGGCCGAGCGGATGCTCTCCTCGGAGACGACGATGATGTCGTCGATGAGGTCGGGCAGCATGTCGACGGCAATCTCGCCGACGCCGCCGACGACCGCCTCGCAGACGGTCTCGCCCTTGGTCGGGTAGCGGCTGTAGCAGGTGTGGTCGCGAAGCGAGGCGACCATGGCGGGGCAGGCCGCGGTCTGCACGCCCACGATGCGCACGTCGGGGTTGACGGACTTGGCCGCGACCGCGATGCCGGTCACGAGGCCGCCGCCGCCGATGGGCACGACGATCGTGTCGCATTCGGGCAGCTGCTCCATCACCTCGAGGCCGATCGTGCCCTGGCCGGCGTAGACGCGGGGGTCGTGCTCGAAGGGGTCGAGGTAGAACATGCCCGCGCAGTCGATGTAGTTGATGCCGAGGGTGAGGGCCTCGTCGTAGTCGGCGCCCAGGTTCATGCTGCGCGCGCCGTAGTAGCGGATGCGGTCGGTCTTGGCCTGCGGCGTGCCCATGGGCACGACCACCGCGCAGTCGCGGATGCCGAGGGCGTGCGCGGCCATGGCGACGGCGACGCCGTGGTTTCCGGTGGAGACCGTGCCGACGCCGTTCTGCATCTCGAACTCGGAGAGCTGCGAGATCGTGTTGAGGGCGCCGCGGATCTTGAAGCTCTTGCCGAGCTGCTGGCTCTCGAGCTTGAAGAAGTACTTGTGGTCGTCGTCGCTCAGGTAGATGGACTCCTCGAGCGGGGTCTGGCGAATGTGGCCGGCTATGCGCTCGCGCGCCGCCAGGACGTCCTCGGCATCAAACCACTTCTTCATTCGCACCCCTCCGCACCACGGCGACCGACCAGCCTGAATTTCGTTCAGACTAATGTAACCCATGCGGGATGAATTGTTGTGGTCAAACGACGTATTCCTGCTGTTAGGCGCTCTGCGCCGGCCGGCCCTTTCGCGCGGCCCGCTTGGCCCTGAAGAAGCGCCTGAGGACGTCGGCGCACTCGTCCTCAAGCACGCCGGACGTGACCTCGAACTCGTGGTTGAGGCGCGGGTCGTGGCTGACGTCGAAGAGGGTCCCGAGCGCCCCGCCCTTGGGGTCTGCCGCCCCGAACACGCAGCGGTCGACGCGGGCGTTGACCATGAGCCCGGCGCACATGAGGCAGGGCTCGAGCGTCACGTAGACCGTGCAGCCCGAGAGGCGCCACTGGTCGAGCTCGCGCGCCGCGTCGAGCATGGCGCGAAACTCGGCGTGCGCGGACGGGTCGCGGTCCAGCTCGCGACGGTTGTGGGCGCGCGCCACGATGCGCCCGTCGCACACCACGACGGCGCCGATGGGCACCTCGTCCTCGCTCGCGGCCAAGGCGGCCTCCTCAAGCGCGACGCGCATGTACTTCTCGTCCGCCTCGGCGTCCGGGCAGGTGTCGGCCATGGCTCCTCTTCCACTCGCTTGGCTGGCATATGCGTTAGGATATACGCACTCACGGAGGGATGGCAGAGTGGTTGATTGCAGCGGTCTTGAAAACCGTCGAGCGTGAATAACGTTCCGAGAGTTCGAATCTCTCTCCCTCCGCCCGAGAGCCCGAGCGGGTCGGCAGCGCCGACCCGCTCTTTTTTGTTCGAAGCTGCTGGCGGGTTGCTTCAGCGCAAGCGCCCCGGAACCGCCACGGCGGGAAGCGTCAGGGAAGCATCTTGGTGAGGTCACGAGCGCCGTATATGAAGCGTCGGACCTCCATGACGTCTTCGAAGACCACATAGAAAACCATGTAGTTGCCAACCGCGAACCAGTAGTAGGGTTGCGGCCGCGTGCGCGTCGTCCTGTACACTTGAGCCATGGTTGGCGTCTTCGCATGCTCGAGTATCGCCGCCTCGGTGCGGTCGAGCAGGCGCTTCGCCGCAGCGGGGTTCTTGAGCACGTCACGAACGTAGAACACCGCCCGCTCGAGGTCGTCCCAGAAGAGCGGCAGGTACTGGAGCCTATACTGCTTCGCCACGCCGCAGCTCCTCCCTCAGTCCGCCGAACACATCGTCGTGAGAGTAGCGCATCGTGGTCGCCGCCGCCTGGCGGTCAGCGGCGTCGAGCATCGCCTCGACGTTGCCGGTAAGGCTCTCGTACTGCTCCATGTTCATCACGACCATTGAGCCGTACCCGTTCTTGGTGAGGAAGACCGGACCGCCCGTGGCGACGGCCTCCTCCACCGCGGCGTAGTGGTTGCGCAGTTCCGACACTGGCATGATCTGCATGGCGACCTCCTTCTGGCAAATTCTATCAGTATATTATCATTTTAATGAACGGCTGTATAACTGCTCTACAACAGGAGCTATTCGCTTCGAGCGAGCATTCGGGAGCGGCTGACGATGCTACAAATTCCACTACTAACAATCAGGAAAACTCGAGGCCACTCTAACTACATGAACCGACGACGGGTGATGAGGTCTCGCGCAAAACAGTACGCAATCAGGGTTGAGGGGGGCATGTCGCCCGACGATGCTGCCAAGGCTTCATCCATCTCCATCTCGACGGCACGTATCCTCCTCACGGAGGGATGGCAGAGTGGTTGATTGCAGCGGTCTTGAAAACCGTCGAGCGTGAATAACGTTCCGAGAGTTCGAATCTCTCTCCCTCCACCTGGACGAGACGAGCGGGCCGGCAAAACCGGCTCGCTCTTTTTTGTTCGAAGCTGCTGGCGGGTTGCTTCAGCGCAAGCGCCCCGGAACCACCTCCAGAGCGCTGGGAGAATCGAGTATTTTGCTGGGCTTCTATTATTCCCACTCAATCAGAGAGAGACGTGGATGCGGCAGATTGTGTTGGTTCGAGACGCTCCATCGCATCCCCTGTCTCCACCGTGGTTCTGACAATCCTCCCCTGCGGACGTCAAAGCGACGTCACGGGCGCAGTTCCCGCACCCGTGACGTCATCCAACTACGTTTGCGCTGGTAGCGATGGCTATTAGATAGTAATAAACTCCCTCATGACCACGCCATCGTAGCCATCCTCACCGTCCCCAATGCTCCAGTCCTCCCCAGTATCGCGAAGGGAGCGCCGTCCATCGGCAGTCAGGAACGCGTCAACGAAGACCTCGAACCAGATGTTGCGGTCGATGACGAGGTCACAATCCTCCAGATGGAAGATGACCGCCTGCGTGAACTTGAAGGAATTGGTCACCACCCCATCTCGCCGCATCTCGATGGTATCGTTTGCCACCTCGACTCCGATAACCCTCGAACCGACAGGGACGACGGCGTTCTCAGGTCCAGCAACGACATCGCTGAGTACAAGAGGTCCACCGCCATGGCTCACGCGCATCGTGCCGACCTCCTCCTCACCACGCCCCCGCTCGTAGCCGACGTCAGTGATGTCAAACGAGTTCGAGATTACGATACTCCCATCGCTTGCCTCGATCTTGACCTTCTCGTAGTAGGTATTGCGACCAAGAGGGCTTGCCTCGAACGCAATGATGGTTTGCCCGACCAGCGAGCGCAGATCGGACATCTCTGCGACCGTGAGTGACTTGTCGATAGTCATCGCTTCTCCTCCTCAAAGTGAATCTTTTGAGAGGCGACGTGGACGCTGTCCACGATTCGCAGGTCCACGGCGGGGCTGACGCTTCTCGACGTGGGACGGAACGTCACGTAAGAGCCATCGGCGAGTTCCTTGACATAGCCGCCATTGGCGAATACATGAATGATACGCCCACCGTCGCCCGCAATCTCTGCGAACCTCTCAGCTGTCGCAAGAGGATCTGCGCTGTCGATCTGGCGCACCCTCTTGCTCTCCCCCACATGGCCGAAGAGACCCCTGCGGTTCACCTTGAACTCATTGATGAGCCTCTCCTCGTTCTGCTTGAAGGAACGCGGTGGGTCATAGGAGCGAGGCCCGTAGTCTCCGCTGCCCATGGCTACCCCCTCCCCCTCATGCGTTTCGTCCAATCGGGGTAGCCCACAAACTCGGTCCGTGACCTGAGGCCATCGAACACGTAGCCAGGCATGGCACCGTACACGAGCACAACCTGTGGTGTCAGATAGTCGAGCATTGCCTCGAGACCCTCGCGCAGATAACACTTGTCCCTGCGGGTCTTTGAGCAGCCGTAGGTGCCAATGGAGACGATGCTATCCTTTGGAGCGCCAAGGAAGGCGACAGGCTCAGGAAAGACCGCATCAGTGTACGTGCTCTCGTCGCCCCATCTGACATTGACGACGACGTAGTAACCAAGGCGGCTCATGCGGTAACCCACCGCGCGGTTCATGTACACGTTCACCGCCTGAAGAACAGGTGGCATGTTCCTGTAGAGCGACGCGTCAGGCGTGATCCATCCAGGACGCGAGTCCAGAACCTCCCTCTGGCCGTCGATGTCGAGAAGCACCTCGCGGAACTCCAGGTCCTTCTCGTAGAAACAGCCGAAGTCGCCCGGGTCTTTCGCGTAAGGTACCTTGCTCCACGGCACGAGACCAGTGGGGACGATGATGCGCTTCGGCGCGGGAACTACAGGGATCTTTAGGGCACCGTCAAACTCGGCACCCTCTACGAGCTCCGGATGGAACCCATCGTCAATGACGCCTGACATCGACTTACGTCGCCGGGATATCCCGGCGCTGCCGTCCCCAGGCCCCCCTGGTGGCGGCTCAAGAATATGTGGGGCCATGATGGCTCCTCTCTCCCCTCGCAGCGAGGGAATCGGGTCCTTCGGCCCAGGAGCCAGCAGGTCGACCCTTGCGGGAGGAAGCCCTCCCGCATAGAATAGGCCTACGGAAATGATCCCTGCCGGATCCATGGCCGAGGCCGCTTCCTGTGCCAGCAGGAAGCGGCCATCTTTCTTTTTAACGCGCCCCAACCAGTTACCCTCCAATCCCTATCGGCAGGAGCATTAGCCGTAGAACACCATACCTAGAGATTCAGACAGAGTCAAGGTCACTGTTTGTGATTCTGTGAACTTTTCTCCAAATTGCTGCCAATAAATATCGACTTGCGATACTCTGTCATCTGATGATGATGATATCCAAGCAAAACTCATCCTCCCGCCTTTAAACATTCGGAGGTCACCATGCTCGTCTCGCTTACGGTCCAGAACTGGAAGTCATTTAAGAACGAAACGCTCTTCACCATGATGAGCACCAAGGAGCGCAAGGACTCAGGCACCCTCGCCAAGCTTCCGCCGATGTACAACTCGCGCAAGGTCCTGCCCGTTGCAGCGGTCTATGGCGCGAACGCGTCCGGCAAGACAACCATCATGGAGGCCCTCAGCCTCCTCAAGAGGCTTGTTGTCTTTGGTCTCCAGGTTGACCAAGTGATTCCTGTCGAGGGCTACCGCCTCGACCCCGCCCTCTTCAGGAAACCATCTCGCTTCACTGTCGAGTTCCTGCGCAGCGACCTCATCTATCGCTACGATGTCACCCTCTCAGGAGCGTTCGTCGAGAGGGAGGTGCTCTCTGTCAGGAGGACTCGCACGTATGACGTCATCTTCGACCGCAACGCCACGGGCGTAACCTTCGGAAAGGGATACACGGACGAACGCTTCAACTTCATCGCCCAAGGAACACGGCCCAACCAACTCTTCCTCTACAATGCCGTAGCCCAAAATGCCAACGAGTTCAGGCCAGCCTTCGACTGGTTCGACAAGTGCCTCCGTATTGAGGGCATCAATGCTCACGGCGAGCAATACTCAGGCATGCTGCTCAGGAAAGACTTCCAGGAGTTCATCAATGAAAGGCTCTATCGCTACAACACGGGTGCCGACGAGCTCTCCCTCACACCCGTGAGCAGGGACGCCATCCCCATCCCTCCGCAGGTGCTCGACGGACTGCTCCGAGGCGCCCCCTTGAGAGATCCCGGCACCTTCCAGCTACGCATCGATAACCCCGGAGCAAGCGGACCTGAGATTTACATCTCAGAGATGACTCCAGGCGTCGACCTCCAGTTCCAGAAGGTGCGCCTTCTTCACAAGCGAATCGACGGGCAGTTCGAGACCTTCGAGCTCTCTAGCGAGTCTAGTGGCACGCAGCGTCTTATCGAGCTCCTTCCCCTCTTCTTCGACCTTGCTGCAGAACCCTCCTCTCCCGATGATGCCGAGCGGGTCTACATAATCGACGAGATGAGTAGGAGCTTCCACACCGCCCTGACGAACGATCTTGTAAAGAGCTTCATCGAGTCATGCGGCGAAGCGAGCCGTCACCAGCTCATCTTCACGACCCACGACCTCGCCCTGATGCAGCAGGACACCCTTCGCCGGGACGAGATGTGGATCTGTCAGAAGGACGCCAAGGAGGGCTCGGCAATCATCAGCCTCGGCAAGCAGGACAAGGCACGTCATGACTCCGACTTGCTGGCAAACTACGTCAAGGGTGTGTACGGGGGGTACCCCAAATTCAGAATGTCGAGGTAGTCCAAACAGAATGACTATTCGACAAACCTCTTCGCCGTATAGCCGTCCCGCCAGGTGATGTTCTCGAGCTCGGGAATCTCGCCCGCCTCAAGCCTCTTGCGCATCTCGCCCCACGCCTTGACTGCGTTGAAGATGTCCTGGTCATGCGCTCGAGGAAATAGTGCCCGTCTACGACCTCGACGGGTGGAGCTTCCAGTCCTCCCCCGGGCGGACAGAAAGTGGATGCCCTCGTCAACGTCGTCGATGCCGTAGTCGGCGATAGTTGTAGCGGTCCTATTCCCACTCGAATGCACTGACTGGTTTCGACGTTATTTCTGGCGGTGGTCCCGGCCGCAACACGGCCGCAGCATCGAATAGCACACGATTGCATGGCTGGGTATACTGTTCCTATCGATTTGCACGGTCCGAAACAGCTTTCGCTGGCGCCCGCCGCGCTGGCGCAGATCACGCAAGGGGGAACCATGCTTCCGGTAATCATCGCGATCGTCGCCGTTGTCGTCGTCATCGGCATCTGGTTCGTGTCCATCTACAACGGCATCGTCACGCGCGACAACCGCTGCGACAACGCCTGGCAGACCATCGACGCCCAGCTGCAGCGCCGCAACGACCTCATCCCCAACCTCGTCGAGACCGTCAAGGGCTACGCGGCGCACGAGTCCGGCACCCTGCAGGCCGTGACCGAGGCCCGCGCCGCCGTCACCCAGGCGGGCACCCCCGAGGAGAAGATGGAGGCGTCCAACCAGCTCTCCGGCACGCTCAAGACCCTCTTCGCCGTCGCCGAGTCCTACCCCGACCTCAAGGCGAACACCAACTTCCAGGAGCTGCAGGCTGAGCTGTCCGACACCGAGAACAAGATCAGCTACGCCCGCCAGAGCTTCAACGACTGCGTCCTCGACTACAACAACGCGATCGAGACCTTCCCCGGCAACATCGTCGCCGGCTCCAAGTTCCGCACGCGCCAGGGCTTCGAGGTCACCGACGCCGCCGCGCGCCAGGCCCCGCAGGTCAAGTTCTAGTCGCACGCGGCATCGCATCGCCCAAGGCGCGCTCCCACGGGGGCGCGCTTTTTTCACGCCGAGAAGAGCTCACCCCTCGCCGCCGCCCAAGCCATGCGCCGCAGCGCCCGCCTCGGCGGCTCAGAGCGCCACAGACGCCTGCCAACCGCATCTTCGGGCTCTTGCTCGCACGAGTGCTCAACGGGCGCTTCTGCGGCCTCTCAGCGCCTCTCAGGCACGTCTTACGCCGCGGCTCACTCCCCCATCCGCACCCGTGCGAGCAACTCAAACCAGCAACCGCCGCACGACCGGCGCGCGACCACCCTCCTCCCCTGCGCCACGCACAGCAAAGGGCCTGCCTCCCAGAATCGGGAGGCAGGCCCTCGCGCCCTGTGCGATTCGCCTTTCGCTACGCGCCCTCGTGCGGGTCGCGGTCGCGCGGCTCCTCCATCTCCGCGTCGCGGCGGCGGCGCAGGCCCCAGACCGCGGCCGCGGCACCGATCACCGCGATCGCGAGCACCGGGATGACCGTCGTCGGGTCGCCCGTGCGCGCGGGCGCGCCGGGCGCCGGGCGCGGCGCGGCCGGCTCGTCTGCCGTAGGCGTCGGCAGTGCGCCGTCGCCCTGGCCGCCCTCTGCCACGGGCACCGCGTCGTCGCGGTAGCCCACGGTGAACCCGCTGAAGAGGCTCGACGAGAGGATCACGTTCGAGTCGCCGCTCGGGCCGGAGAGCACCGACGCATCGCCCTCGTGTGCGCGGATGCCCCAGAAGCTACGAGCGAGCTCGGGGTTCTTGTTGACCATGTCGTCAGAGAGACTGACGGTCAGGCCCACCTGGTCCCCGCCGGTGTCGGTGATCTGGCTCGCCGCGTGGCTGCCGACCTGCTTCCAGAGGGTGATCTCCATCTTGAGCGCGGCGGTGGCACCCAGCTCGCCAAGGAGCGAGGCCGTCGGGTCCTCGTCCACCGGCGCGAAGGCGTTCACGCGCTGCACCTGCAGGTACAGGAAGCCGTCGGCGCCGTCGGTGACCTCGGCCAGCTCGTCGGCCGTCATGAGCTTGCGCAGCAGCTCGCGCGTGAGGCCCTCGACCTCGATGTCCACGCCGCCCAGGTCGGTCACGACCTGCAGCGTGCCGGAGCCCTTGCCGATGTCGTAGTTGTCGATCGTGATGACGTCACCGAGGTTGCGCCAGCTCGTCGCCAGCGTGCCGGAGAAGTTGCCGGAGCCGTTCACGACGATGAAGTGCGTGCCGAAGCCCGACGAGGTCGTCTCGCCGGCCAGGCTGAAGTCCACGCCATTCGTGAGCTCGTACTCGCGCGCACCCTCGCCCGTGCCCGCGGCCATCACGACCTTGACGCCCGGCGTGTGCGCCGAACTGTCGTAGCCGAACGTCGTCGGCTCGACCGTGAGCATGTCCTGCGTCAGCGCGCGGGCGCCGACCGTGAGCGTGCCGCGCTCGAAGCTGATGGCGTAGTTGGCCGCGTCGAGGCCGGAGGGCTCGATCGCGTAGCTGCCCACGTTGCCGTAGCGCGCGTACTCGTGCGCGAACGCCAGCTCGCCCGTCAGCACGCCGTCGCGCGCGGGGCCGCTCGCGTTGCCCTCGCCGCCCACGAAGCCGTCGTAGGTCGCGCCGGCATCGACGGGCGCGTCGCCAAAGGTGACCGTGGCGTCGTTCGCCTTGATGGCGAGAGGAGCCTTCGCCACGCTGACCGTGGCCGAGCCAAGCGCCCCGGTCGCCTCGTAGTTGCCGGACGGGACCACGTAGTAGTGGACCGTGTACTCGCCCGCGTCCTTGTACGTGGGCGCGGTCGTGCTCGCCTCCGCGGAGTGCGACTCGATGGCCGCGCGGAAGGCGTCCTCGGTCGAGAGCGTCTCGGAGTAGTAGATCGTCGGCTTCACGTCGGGCACGACCTCGACCGTGATGCCGTGCGCCTCGGCGTCGTAGGTGCCGCTGTAGCTCTTGCCGGTCACGGTCATGGCCGCCTTGGTCACGGTGTAGTCGGCACTCGTGCAGGTCACGTTGTAGTTCGCGGCCGTCACGTCCGTGCCGCCGCGCGTGACCGTCGCGCTCGCCGTGATGGCGTCGGCATAGGTGCCCACGTCACTCGTGTCGCTCACGCCCTGATAGGCAAAGGCCACCGCCAGGGAGTCACCGGAAGCAACCGAGGTCCCCGCGCCCAGCGTGTAGGTGAGCGTCGAGAGCTCAGGCAGCTTGCCGTAGATGGCGCTCTTGGCGTCGGCGAGCACCGCGAGGTCGCGCCTGTTGATCGTGAACGTCGCGGGCGTCATCGTCCAGTCGTAGTTGTCGCCGGCTGTCCAGTTTGCGCTGATCTGGTAGGTGCCCGCGTCCTCGCCGGCCGTGCGCGCGTACGTCATCGTGTCGGCCGTGTCGCCGTTCGCGAGACCCGTGACCGTGCCGCCCAGCACCGGGTCAGCCTCGCCGTAGGTCTTCGACGCGGCGTCGCAGGTGACCGTGGCGGCCTTCTTCTTGATGGTGAAGGTGGCCGGCGTGTGCGTCACCTCGTAGTTGCCGTTGGCGGTGTCCCAGCTCGCGCTGATCTGGTAGGTCCCGGCCGCGTCGCCGGTGGTGCGCGCGTAGGTCACGTTCAGGCTCTCGCCCGTAACCACGCCCTCGACCGTGCCGGTGAGCGTCGGGTCGGCGTCGCCGTAGGTCTTCTCGGCGGCCGTGCACGCGATGGTCACGGGGCGCTTGGTGATGCTCGCGGTGACGGAGATCTGCGCGCCGTCCTTCTCGGCGATCACGTAGTTGCGGTTCACCGCGTCGGTCCCGAGCGCGATGCCGGTGACGCTCACGGCCTTGCCGGCGCCCACGTTGGCGTCGGCGAAGGTGCCGACGGCGCCGCTCACGTCGATCGTCGGCGTCTCGCCCGCCGCGGCGTTGGCGATGCTCGGTGTCGAGACGTCGAGCGTCGCGGCGGTGGTGCCGTCGTAGACCTTGTCGGCCGCGGGCACGCCGGAGATGGTGAGCGGCCTCTTGGCGACGTCGACCGTGCCCGCGTACTGCACCTGGCCGAGCGCCCCGCCGTCCACGGTGGCGATCGTGTAGTTGCGGTTCACGTTGGCGCCGGCCGCGTCGTTGGCGAGCGTGATGCCCGTGACGCCCACCGCGACGCCGTCCGCCGCGTCGGCCGAGGCCAGGGTCGCCACAAGGGCGCTCGCGTCGATCGTGGGCGTCTCGCCTGCCTGGGCGCCGTCGAACTGGACGCCGGAGGTGCCGACGAGCGACCGGTCGAGCACGGTGGTGCCGTCGTAGTCGCGGCCCGTAAGCTGGATGCTGCCCGCGCGCAGCGTGAGCGGCGCGTGCTCGATGGTGTAGGGCTTGGTCGTGAAGGAGCCGGCGTAGTTGCCCTTGCCGATGACCTTCACGTAGTAGGTGCCCGCGTTCACGAGGTCGCTCGCCTCGACCTTGGAGGCCTCAGAGCACGACTCGTCGCGGTAGTACTCGCGCACGTAGTCGACGCCCTCGTTGAGCGGCGCCTGGCTGCCGATCTGGACCGTGGCGGCGGGCTCCTGCGCGGCGCCCGTGTAGGTCGCCTCGCCCAGCGTGACGTTCGCGTTGTCGAGCGTGGCGGGCTTGATCTCGAAGGCCACGGGCGCGCTCACGAGCGCCTCGTAGTCGTCCGCCTGCGCCACGGCCGCCCGCATGTACCAGGTGCCCTTCTGCTGCGGCTTGGTCGCGCCGAAGGGACCGTCGGCCGAGCTCGCGTACGTGAACACGGGCTCGCCGCTCGCGGCCTGGTAGGTGGCCTCGCCGGCCGCCGGCTCGTACGGGCTGCCGTAGACGATCAGCTCGGGCATCGCGGGGTCGACCTTCCAGCTGTTCTGGGCGCGGGCGATCTCGAACTCCACGGTGCGCTCGTCGGTCGTGCCGTCCGCCCAGGCGAGAAGAGCCACGTCCGTGCCCGGCGCGCCCGCGTCGGAGAGGGTGGCCGTCGCGGTGTAGGTGCCCGCGTGCAGGGCGACCGCGTCGCCCTGGGACACGCCCGCGCCGTCGGCCTTGGCCGTGGTGCCGGCCTTGGGCGTGACGCCGGAGAGCGTGAAGCCGGCCGCGGCGGCGATGCCGTGCACGGCCTCGCCGGTGTAGGCCAGGCCCGCGGCGCCCGCAGGCACGGGCACGCGCCAGGTGGCGCTCAGGGTCGCGGCGGCCGTGCCGCCCGTGTAGGTGCTCGTGCCGTCGGCGTTGCGCACCACGCTACCGACCTCGCCAGGGGCGGCGGAGTTGCTCTTCTCGGCGTGCCAGCCGGCGAAGGTCCAGCCGTTGTCGCTCGTGGGATCCTTGAGCGTGGCCGTGGTGGAGTAGCCCACGCTCACGTGGTCGGCCTGGCCGTCGGCCTGGGTGCCGCCGTTGGGGCGCAGCGTGACGTCATAGGGCACCGGGGTCTCGGTGTAGAGGGCGTGCATCGTGACGCCGTCGTAGGCCTTGTAGTCGGGCGTGAGGCGGTTGCCGCTCTCGTCCTCCCAGTGGTCGAAGGTGTAGCTGTACTTGAGGTCGGTCGCCTTGGTGGGCGCGGCCTCCTCGGGGTAGGCGGGTGTCGTGCCAAAGTAGACGCTGCCCGTGCGCGTGGTGCCGGCCACGTCGAGCCACTGCCACGTGGCGTCGTACTTCTCGAGCTCGTACTTGAGCTCGACCACCGTGGAGCGGTCGTTGCGCACCGCACCCGAGGCGTCGGGGTCGGCCACGCTCGAGTAGATGCGGACCTCGGGGTCCTGGTAGCCGGGATAGCTCTTCGCCTCGTAGTCGATCGGGTCGCCGGACTCGGCCTCGAAGCTGTAGGACTCGGCCAGGTTGTAGGTCGGCGCGCCGTCGGGCGACTGCTTCCAGTGCTCGACCTCGTAGCCGCTCTGGATCGTGGTGTAGACGAGCGAGAACGCGAGCGAAGAGGCCGCGCCGGCGGCGGAGTTGACCTTGATCGTGCCGGCGTTGGCGTTCGTGCGCACCCAGGTGATGCCGTAGGTGACGCCGCTGAGCGTGACCGTGCCGGCGCCCGTGTCGCTGATCGCGGAGGCGTCGAGCGTGGCGGCATCGCCCGCCAGGTCGCGCACGCCAATGGACACGAGGCCGAAGTTCTCGTTGGCAGGCGCGTAGGCGAGCGAGGCTCCCACCACGCCGTGCGGGTAGGTCGCCATGTCGTCCTGCATGCGGGTGTAGGACGCCGAGCCGGTCGCGTCGGACGCTACGGTGACGGTCGCGGCCGCTGCCGGGTCGGTGTCGTAGCCCAGGGTGACCTTTCCGTTCTGGGCGGCAGCCGAGAAGAACGTAGGCTCGACGTAGGTGGCCGTCAGCGTGACGTCGCCCTCGATGGGCAGGGTGGCGTAATCGGCCGCGACGCCCGCGCGGCGGACTCCGTCGGCGGCCACGTAGTCGTAGCTCCAGCCCTGGAAGGTGAGGCCAACGTGGCTGGCGCTCACGCCCGCCGGGACCGTGGTCGCGAAGTCGACCTTGACCTTGTTGTTGGCGTCGAGCACGCCGCCGCCAACGAGATCTCCGCCCGTGCCCGCGTCGAAGGTCGCGGTGTACTGGTTGATCTGCCACTTGGCGAAGAGCGTCGCGTCGGCGGTGAGGACGCAGGTCACATTCGTGAGGCTCTTGCCCGAGCCATCGACGCCGATGACGCAGTCGCCCCAGTCGCCGCCGTCGCCGCTCTTGCTGTACCAGCCCTGGAAGGTGTAGCCGGGCCTCTTGGGATCAGCCACGGTGGGCGTGCCGCCCATGTTGACGGTGGGAAGCTTGTACGTCTCGCCATAGCCCTGCGTGGTCGGCTTGCTCGTGGCGGTGTCCTCCCAGGAGCCGCCGTTGGCCGCGAAGGTCACGGCGTGCTCGGCGGGAGTGAGGCGGATGGGCACGTCCACGTAGGTGTTGCTGCGATAGTTGCCCATGCCCGTGAGGCGCATCGTGTAGATGCCCGAGGCGGCGAGGTTGGAGACGGTCGCGCCGGAGGAGTTCAGGTACGTCAGCGTGAAGTCCGTGTCCTGGAACAGGTCGCCGCGGACGGCCGGGTTGGCCAGGGCCACGGTCGCCGAGTTCGGGGTCGGGGTGAGTGCGGCCCCGTTGAACGAGTAGACGTAGGCGCCGTCGCTCTTCTCGGTGGGCATGGTCACCGTCGCGTCGGCGATGGTGCGGGCATTGATCGTGAAGGTGCCCGGCGTGAACGTGACGGCGTAGTTGGGGTTGTCATAGGTCGCCGTCAGCACGCCCGCGTAGGTGCCGGCGTTCTCGTCGGTGCCCGTGCGCGAGATCGTGAGGCCGAGCTCGTCGCCCGAGTAGACCGAGCCCGAGGTCCAGGTGACGCCCGTGAAGGTCGGGTCGGCCTCGCCGAAGGTCTTCTGCGCGGGCTGCACCGTGGCCGCGAGCTCCTTGGGCTTCACGAGCAGCTTGGCGGGGCTGACCGTGACGTTGTAGTTGGGGCTCTCCGTGTAGGTGACGCCCACGGGGTACTCGCCCGCGACGATGCGGCCGCCCGAGGCTGCGTAGCCGGCGAGCTGCTGGGCGGTCTGGATCGCGATGGTGCCGAGGCTGCCCGAGCCCAGGCCGCTCACCGTGTAGGTGTAGTTGTCGCGGTTGTAGGTGTCGCCGTAGTTTATCGTGTCGGTTGCGCCGGAGGCCACCGCGACGCTGATGGTGACGTCGGCCGGCTTGATGGTGAACGCCTTGGTGGCCGTGCCCGTGAAGTCGCCCACGCCCGTGATGGTGACGCGCGCCTGGCCGGCGTTGACGTTGTCGGCGTAGGCGTAGGTGTAGTTGCGCGTCTCGTAGAGCGGATCGGGCTTGAGGTCGCCGTCGATGTCGAGGCTGACCGAGAACGCGGGCTCTATGGCCGCTCCGGTGTAGGTCTGGTCGGCGATGTCACTGAAGGTCGCGTCGGCGACGGAGAGCGGGCTCACCGTGACCGTGAACGTCTTGGGCGCGAGCGCCGCGTCGCCCTCGACGTCCTTCCACTTGTAGTTGCCGTTGAGCGTGACCTTGACCGTGTAGGTCGCCGCGTGGGTCGCGTACGCGTAGCCGTAGGTGTCGCGGCTCTCGCTCACGCCGTAGCCGTCGACCGCGGCGGTCGTGGTGACCTCGTAGGTGTAGGCGGCCGTCGGGCCGGCGAAGTACTGCGCGCCACCGTTGTAGGTGAGCGACATGTTGGCCGGCACGGCGACGGTGGCGTAGTCGATGGTGAAGGCCTTGCGCGCCGTGCCCGCGTAGTTGCCCGTGCCGGTCACGACCGCGTAGGCCGTGCCCTTGGAGGTGTTCGACTCGAAGGCCAGGGTAAAGTCGGTGCCCTTGGCGAGCGTCGCGTCGCCGTTGCGCACGGTGACTGCCGGCTCGATGGGGCTACCCGTGTAGACCTGGTCGGCGATGGCGTCGATCATGTCCTCGGTGACGAGCTTCTGCCTGATCGAGAACGAGCAGGTCGAGAGGAGCTCGGTGTAGTCGTCGGTGCCCGCCACGGCAAAGCGCGCATAGTACGTGCCCGCATCGGTGGGCGCCGTGGCCGCGTAGCCGCCCGTGGGGCTCGTGGCGTACGTGACGGTGGGCTCGCCGGTGGCCGAGAACTTCGCCTGGCCGGCGGGCACGAGCGCCTCGCCGAAGGTGACGTCGGGCACGGTCGGGTCGCTCTCCCACACGTTGGTCGCCTGCGCGATGGTCGCGGGGATGGTCTTGGGCGCGGTGGTGCCGTCGGCCCAGGCCACGTTGTCGGTGCTGTCGAGCGTGGCGGTCACGAGGTAGGTACCCGCGTGGGTCGCCTTCGCGCTTCCGCCGTCGACGGACATGCCGTCGGCCTTGGCCGTGGACGAGCCGTCGGGCGCGATCGCGAGCGTGTAGCCGGTGCCGGCCGCCACGAGCGTCTGGGCCGAGCCGTCATAGGTCAGCCTGGCGGCGCTTGGCACGGCCACCTTCCAGGCGGCGGTCAGGGTCGCGGGCTCGGTGCCCTGCGTGAAGGTGCTGCCCGAGACCGTGCTCTTCGCGCCGGTGACGACCCAGCGGTCGAAGTCGTAGCCTTCGCGCGTGGGCGTCTCGAGGGTGACGTTCTCCTCGTAGTTGACGGAGGCGATCTCGTAGATGCCGTCGCCCTTGTCGGTGGCGCCCGCGTGCGACCAGGTGCCGCCGTTGGCGTTGACCGTCAGCGGGTAGCTCGCCGCACCGTACTTGATGGTGATCTGGTTGGCGGACGCGTCGGAGGCGACCGTGATCGGCGTGGCCGTGCACGAGGCGGTGCTGTAGCCGGCCACCTCGGGCGGCGTGAGCGTGACGTCGGTGCCGGTCAGGCCCACCGTGGCGCCGAAGAGCGCCTCGGCCTGCGTGTCGCCTGCCACGGTGCGGCCCTTCTGGTCGATGTGGTGCACCGTGTAGGCGTAGGGGTTGCGCGTGTAGTAGAGCTTGGCGACGGTCGAGCCGTTAGCGGCGACCGCGGTCGCACCGGCGCCCGGCACGGGCGAGGTGCTGTCGTAGGCGGCGCTCGAATAGGTGAAGCCGTCGATGGTGGCGGGGTTGAGCACGATGGCGCTGCCCGCCTCCACGTCGCTCACCGTCGCAGGCGTGCCAAAGAGCTCGTAGGTGGCGAGGTCAGTCGAGCCGTTGACGGGCTGGACGTAGGTCTCGACCTTGTAGCTGACCTTCTTCAGCTTGTACGCGACGGAGAACGTGAGCGACATCCGGTCGTCGTCGGAGCTCGTGATCTCGATCACGCCCACGTCCGGGTCGGCCGCACCCGCCGTCCACACGTATCCGTAGCTCTTCTCGCCCAGCGTGAAGCTGGTGCCGGTCTTGGTCAGCGTCGCGGTGTGCGCGCTCTGCTCGACTTCGGCAAGGTCGCTCACCGTGACGGAGTCGATCTCATAGTTCTCGTTCTTGGGCTTGAAGGCCACGTTCTGGCCCACGTTGCTCGTGAGCTTCTCGCGGTAGGCCGTCGCCTTGTCGGACGCGACCTCGTTGACGCCCACGAAGCCGTCGGTGGCCGCGGCCGCGATGAAGACCGGCTCGACGAGAAGAGCCGTGAACGTGGTGTCGCCACAGATCTTGACCGTGGTGTAGTCCTCCACCGTGCCCGTCGCGGTCGTGCCGTCGGGCATCGCCATCGCGTAGGACCAGCCCTGCAGCGTGACGTTGTCGCTCAGGGTGACGCTGACGCCGGCGGGCACCGTGGCGTCGTAGGCGACGCTCACCTTGCCCTGGCCGTCGAGCACGCCTCCGCCCGCGATCTGGGAGCCGTGGTCGGCCGGCTGGAACGTGACGGTGTAGCTCTTGCGCGTCCAGCGTGCGTAGTAGGTGGTGTTCGCGGCAAGCGCGCCGACCGTGGTGGCGGCGCTCACCTGGGTGCCCCAGTTGGCGCCCGCGGCCTCGCCGTAGGGGTCGGCCTCGGTCGCGCCGTTTGCCGTGAACCAGCCGGCGAACTCGAAGCCGTCGAGCGTCGGCGCCGTGGGAAGCACGTGCGCCTCGGAGTAGGTCTCCTTGACGCCGGCCGGCGCGGCCGAGCCCGCGATGGCGCCCTTGTTCGGGTCGAACGAGACGTCGTACACCTTGTTGGAGAGGGTCACGGGCACGTAGGCGACGCCCGAGTAGTTCGTGCCCGCCTTGGCCGCGACGACGACGTACCACGGGCCGTCAACGTTGTCGAAGGAGCTCACCGGCTCGTACGCGTCGCCCACCTTCCTGGCGAGCGAGACGATGTAGGAGTCGACAGGCACCACGTCCAGGGCGGAGTCGCCGTTGGTGTCGAGCTCGACCTTGGTCACGCTCGGCGTGACGCTCGTGCCCTCGAAGTCATAGGTCTTCGTGGCGCTGTCGAGCGTCACCGTCGCGTTCTCGAGCGTGGCCGCCACGATCGAGAAGGTCTTGGCCTTCGTGCCCGTGAAGTTCTTCTTGTCGGTGGCGGTGAGCGTCATCGTGGGGGCGCCGCTCGTCGCGGTCGCGGCCGCCACGTTGGTGTTGGAGGCGTAGGCCACGTCGAAGTCGCGTCCGGACGCGAGCGTGAAGGTGCCGGCGTCGGTGGTGAGCGTCACGGTCGGCTCGGGCTTGATCTCCTCTGCGGTGTAGGTCTGGTCGGCGATGTCGGCCACGCTCACCTGAGAGAGGTCGCGCTTCGCGATGTCGAAGGTCTTGGTGGCCGTGCCGGTCGTGTCATCGTAGAAGTCGCCGGTGACGACTGCGTTCACGCTCACCGTCGGCGCGTTGGCGTCCGTGGCCGTCGCGGCGTCGACGTTGTTGCTGTACGCCACGGTGTAGTCGATGTTGGGACGCAGCGTGAAGCTGGTACCACCCGAGCTGTAGCTGACCGTGACGACGGGCTCCTGCGCAAACCCGGTGTAGGTCGAGCCGGTCGCGACCTCGATCGTGGTGTCTGCGATCTTGAGCTGGCTCACGGTGACGGTGACGAGCTTGGGCGCCGTCGTCCCGTCGGCCCAGGTGGAGTTCTCGGGGTGCGCGAGCGTCGCCTTGGCGGTGTAGGTGCCCGCGTGCGTCACGTAGACCTTGCCCGCGTCGGCACCATCCGCATAGACGCCGTAGCCGTCGGTCGCCGTCGTGGCTCCCGTGGGCGTCACGTCGGACAGCACGTAGGCGCCGCCCGAGTTGGTGGTGACGCCGACCTGCGCGCTGTTGGTGAACACGAGCCCGCTGACGGCCTCGGGCGCCTTGACCGTCCAGGTCGCCTTGAGCGTGTAGGCCTCGGAGCCCTGCGTGAGCGTGCTCGAGGTGCCGCTCGCGTCGGCGGCGATCGTGCACGCCTCCTCCACGCTCTTCGTCGGGTCGGTCGGGGCGAGCTGCCAGCCCGCGAAGTCGTAGCCCTCGCGCGTGGGGTTCGGGATACCCAGGGTCTTCTGGTACTCGACCTTGGACTTGCTCACGTAGGTCCCGTCGCCCTGCGCGTTGAAGTCGGACGAGGAGAGCGTGCCCCCGTTGCCGTCGACCGTGACGTTGAAGCTGTCCTTCTGCCACATCGCGTAGAGGGTGATGACGTCGTTGTCGACGGAGGAGAGCTGACTCGCCGTCGCACCGGGCTCGAAGGCCTTGCTGCCCGTGGGCGAATACGCCCACCCCACGAGCGAGTAGCCCGCGCGGTAAATGCCTGCCTGGTCCTCGACGGGGAGGCTGAAGTTGTCGTCGTAGTAGCGCGGGACGTCGTCGGCGTAGATGCCGCCGGTGCCGCCATTTGCGTCGTAGCGCACGCGGTAGGAGTTCTGCGTCCACTGCATGTAGAGGTCAAGCGTGCTGCCAGCCTTGGGCTCGTTTGCAGCCGTGAACTGCGCTACGGCACCATAGTTCGTACCCGTGCCGTCAGGCTTGGTGTTCCAGTCGTGCGCGGTATAGCCAATGCGGCCCCACAGCGACTTGGAAGTATATGAGTAGGTTCCCGTTACCGCCTTGATGGTGGTATCGATGCTCTCAGTGAGGTCGGGCTCGCTCGGAACGTTGTAGTGATAGTTGATCGTGAAGGCGTTGAAACGGTTGGCCGGAGTGAAGTAACCGAGCGTCTCCTCCGTCACACCACAGGCACGGGCGAGCTGATTATTAACGAAATTACTGTCGAAGCCCTTCGACTTGACGATGCCGGCCGCACCGTAGCGCTTGCCGACGAGGCTCGTACACTCACTGAACATCGGGTTAAACCCATCGCCGGTCGGAGTGTTCTTCGACACGTCAACGCCGTCCGACACGATGATCGTCTGAAGAGAGGTGCAGCCCGAAAAGCAGTTCCTCATCTCGCCGACGCGGCTGAAGTCAACGCCCGACAGGTCGAGGCTCTTCAGCTTCCCGCACTGGAAGAAGTTGTTTTTGAACATGGTGGTGCCGTAGGTACGCAGGCCCGTCATGTTGCACGTTTCCAGGTTCTCGCACTGGTAGCACAGCGCCTGAATCCTCGTGCAATTGGTGAGGTCGAGGCCGGAGAGGTTGAGGTTCTTCAGGCCATACATGCGCGAGAAGGTGTCACGCGACTCGACAGCGCGGGCGAGGTTGAACGTGGACAGGTCGAGTGACGTAAGCGAGTGGCAGTCACTAAAGATGCGGTCGATGTTCGTGACGTACGACGTATTGAGGTATTTGAGGTTGTTGATAGTGCTCAGGTTCTTGAAGTGACGGAACCACGAGCCGAGGCTCAGAGGGGTGAGGTCCTTGAAGCTCACGTCAAACGTCACCGTAGTGATGGGCGAGTTGAAGGACGACGTCCTTCCATCGGTGGCGTCCACCGTCACATTCTTGATGTACCACTCGGGCATGTTCGTATCCGAGTAGATGGTTGTGGTCTTGCACTCCCAGTACTCGTTGTTGCTCTTGTTCAGCCCGGCCACCGCGGCGGGGTCGGCCGTGAAGGTAAACAGGTTGCCCTTCTTCTTCGTGCCGCTCGTGTCACCCCACACGACATAGAACGTGTCCTCGTGAGCATACTGGGCATACAGCTTCATCGAGTCGTCTGCGATGGTCATGGTGTCCGCGCCAGAGATGAGCGAGCCACCTTCCTTCGCCGTATACCAGCCCGCAAACGTATACCCGTTGGCACACGTTACTGCGTTGTCAGCAGGAACGTTGAATTGAGACCCATACGCCTGGCTGGAGTACACGACGGCATTGCTCTCCTTGGTGAATCCAGAAGGAGTCGTCGCGAACGTGCCGTGCTCGCCTGCATCGAAGGTGACCTTGTAGGACTTTGGTCCGTTCCAGACGGCGTACAGCGTCACGGAGTCACCGTCGACGGAAGTCAGCTGCGTCGCGGTGCTTCCGAGCTGATAGTAGCTGCCGGCATCGGCCGCGGTCGCGTTGGGCGAGAGGGCCCAGCCCACGAGATCGTAACCGTCACGAGTGACGCCGTCAGATGCGCCCGGAACCGCAAACTCCTCGCGGTAACCGACGTTCGTCTTATCAGCGATCTCTCCCTTGCCGCCGTTGGCATCAAACTTCACGTTGTACGAGTTGGGCTTCCACTGCAGGTAGAGGTCCAAGGTCTCACCCATGGCAGGCTCCGTCTGCGCCGAGAGCGTCCCGTTGGGCTCGTACTTCGTGCCGCCACCATCCGCCTGCGTGTTCCATTCGGTGGGCGTGTAGCCCGGGAAGCTCCACAGGGCCTTCGCAATCGATCCGTAGCTGCCGAGAAGGGCGTTCGGAAGGGACTGCACCTCGTTGGTCATGTCGCTTCCGTCGGGCGCGTTGTAGTGATAGCAAATCCTGTAAGAGTTGTGCTTCGTGACGGGCGTGTAGTATCCGTTCGTCTTGGGCGTGCAGGCCACCGCATAGCGCTTATATGCAGCCACCCGGTCTGCCACGCTGCCCGAAGCGGAGTTGCCCTGGAACGAGAAGGTCTTGAGGGGCGTGGTGCTTCCCGCAGCATAGTACTTGCCCTTAAGGCTCGTGCAGTTCATGAAGGTGTCGCGGATGCCGTCGTTGGACTCCTCCAGGACGGTCGTGTCGGTGCCGTCGCGGACCAGAATGGTCTGGAGGCTCGAGCAGTTGCTGAACATCGTGCAGCCAAGCGTCACCTTCGTCATGTCGAAGCCGGTGAAGTCGGCGACCTTCAGCTTTCCGCAGTTCTGGAAGAAGTAGTACATCCACTTCACGTTGGGCGCCTTGACGCCCGAGAGGTTGGCCTTCTCGAGGTTGGTGCAGCCATTGAAGATCGCACGGAACGAGACGACCTGGGAGCAATCCCAGCCGGAGATGCTGACGTTCTTCAGGCCCGTGCAGTTTGCGAAGGTGTCCTGGATGGTCACCAGGTTCGACGTATCGAAAGTCGAGAGATCGAGATCAGTCAACTTATACAGGAAGCGGAACGAGTTGATCATCGACGTGACACGGCTCGTGTTGAGGTAGCCGAGGCCCTCGAAGGAGGCAAGGTTCACGAAGTTACAGAACCAATTGTCCATGCAGGTGGGGCGAATGCTCTGGAATGTGGGGTCAAACACCACCTTCGTGATGTTCGTGCGGATCGAAGTCCAAGGGACGTTAGCCTCCGTCGGCCACACATCCGTTGTCCTGGGCGCATAGTAATCGGTTCCCAGCGTGCCAGTCACGGGCTTGGTCGCCGAGAAGGTCAGCATGTCCTTCTTGCCGTCACCGTCCTCGTCCGTGGCGATGACGTAGTAGGTCTGCGGCTTCACGTACTGGGCGTAGTAGGTGGTGTCCTTCGTCACGCTTACCGTATCGGTGTCATTGATGCGCACGCCGCCGTCGGTGGGCTGGGTGTACCAGCCGCAGAAGGTGTAGCCGCTCTGCGTGCTGGGATTGCTCGGCAGCTTGTAGTTGGAGTCGTACGCCATCGTGGCGGTCGCCTTACCGTCCTTGACCTCGAAGCCGGAGCCGGGGTTGCCGTACTCGACGCCGCCGTCGGCCGGGCGCGGGTCGAACGTGATCTTGTAGGAGATGGGCGACCAGACGGCGTAGAGCGTCACCGTGTCACCGTCGATCGCGGTGAGCTTGGAGAGGTTCTCCTGGCCGGGCGCGTACTTGGCGGAGGTCGCCGTGGGCGTGAGGGCCCAGCCGGCGAGGGTGTAGCCCGTGCGCGTCATGCCGCTCTCGGCGTCGGCGAGCTTGTCGATGTTCTCATCGTAGGAGAGGGTGCGGGCGTTGATCTCGCCGGTTCCGCCATTCGCGTCGTAGGCGAGGGTGTAGCTGTTCTTCTTCCACTGGAGCGTGAGGTCGAGCGTGGCACCCGCCGCGGGCTCGGTCTCGGCAGAAATTTTCTCACCCAACTGATAGGTCTTGCCGCTGCCGTCCACCCACTGAGTGGCCGTGTAGCCCTCGCGCTGCCAGAGGGCAGAAGCCAAAGACGGATATGCACCCGAGACGCTCTTGAGCGGGGTGATCACGCTCTGCTGCTCGCCCTCAAAGCCATCGTGATAGATGACAGTGTATGAAGCGTTATCGTTAAGGGGCGTGAGGTAACCCTCGGTGCCCGCCATGCGCGCACGGCCATAGGTGTTGTCGACGGAGTTCTTGGACGCGAAGGTCGTGGTGTACTTGGTGCCCGAGTTGGAATAGTAGGTGCCCACGAGCGCGTTGTTCGCGTAGAACATGTTGGTGCTGTCGCTGACCTTGTCGAAGTTGTCGTTCGGCTGGCAGAGGATCGTCTTGAGCGAGCGGCAGGAGCCGAACATCGAGAGCACGGTGCCGTCCATCTCATGCAGGTTGAATCCCGAGAGGTCGACGTAGGGAAGCGAGTTGTCCGAGTCGAACATGTACTGGGCACGCCACGGCTTAATGCACACGCAGCCCGTCATGTTGAGGTCGGCAAGCTTAGGGCAGTAGCCCACAAAATAGGAGAAGGACGTGACGTTGTTCATGTTCCAGCCCGAGATGTTCAGACTGGTGAGCGAGTCCATGTAGCCAAAGGTGCGGTAAACCGAAGTCGCGCAGGAGGTGTCCCAGAACGAGAGGTCGAGGCTCGTGAGGGCGTCGTCGTTGTAGAACATTTGGTCGAAGGACGTGATGCGGCTCACATCAAAGTACTCGAGGTTGATGAAGGTCGTGAGCTTGGTGAACTCGCGGAAGAACGAATGTGCGGTCCTGATCTGGACGTCCTTGAAGCTAGCGTCGAACTCGATGGTGGTCACCGTTCCGCGCTGCTCGTACCAGCCCGGCTTGTTCGACTCGCTGAAGCCATAGAGGTTGTCATACTCGTAGTACTTGGGCGACGCCTTGGCAGCGGCCGCATCGGTCGTGAAGGTGAGCTTGTTGTAGCTGCCGTCGCCGTTGGTGTCGGTCATGTACGCGAAGAAGGTAGTCTTGTTGGCATACTGGGCATAGAGCGTCGTCGGCCCTGTGACGTCGACGTTCACGAGGTTGCTTACACGCTTTCCGCCCTCGGGCGCCGTGTACCAACCGGCAAACGCACCGTTGACCGCACCAGGGTCGGTCGGGAAAGACCAGGTGCCGTTGTAGGTCTGGTCCTTGGTGAGCGTTCCGTCGCCGTTAAGAACAAATCCTGAGGGAGCAGCGGTGTACACCTTGCCGCCGTGGGCCGTGTTGGCATCAAAAGTTACCGGATACGCGTTGGCCTTCCAGACGGCGTAGAGCGTGATGGTCTGGCCGTCGATCGTGGTCAGGCCGCGCTGGGTCAGGTTGCCCTGGGCCGCGGAGTAGGCCGCGCTCGTCGCGGACGACGTGGTGGCCCAACCCTGGAAGGTGTAGCCCACGCGGCTGAGGCCGGAGCCCGAGTCGAGCGTCACGTCGGAGTCGAAGCCGATGCCCGTCTGCGTCGCGACCGAGCCGGTGCCGCCGTTGACGTCATACGCGACGCTGTACGTGTTCTGGCTCCACTGGAGGTAGAGATCGACGCCGTTCAGCGTGCTCTCCTGTGCGTCGGAGCTGAGCACCTGGCCGAGGCCGTAGGTGGTGCCCGAGCCGTCCGCGGCCGTGTTCCAGCTGAGGGGCGTGTAGCCCTCGCGGTTCCACGGGGCGAGGCTGAGCGAGGTCCACTCGCCGGAGTTGGCGTGCTTCATATAGCTGACGGACTTGCTCACGTCAGTGTCGCCCACGTTGTAGTGATAGGTGACCTTGAACGAGTTGCTGGAGTCGATCGGCGTGAAGTAGCCGGTCTGGCTCGAGGTCGCCGCGCGGGCGTTGGTCTTGTCGTTGACCTTGGTGGAGTTCCAGGAATACGACTTGCCGCCGCCCTTGCCCACGAGCGCGGTGTTGTTCCCGAAGGTGTTCGCGTTGTCAGTGTTCTTGGAGGTGTTCAGCGTGGCACCCGCGGCGCAATAGACGGTCGTGAGCGCGTTGGCCTCCTGGAACATCGTGGCGGACGAGGTAACCGTCGCGAGCGAGATGCCCGAAATGTCGACCGTCTTGAGCTTGCGGCACTCCCTGAACGTGTAGCAGGTGGCGTTCACGTTCGGCAGCTGCAGGCCGCTCATGTTGCAGGTCTCGAGGTTGGAGCACTTGTAGAACATCGCGCGAATCGAGGTGAGGCTCGGCGCGTACCACGTGGAGAGGTCGGCGCTCTTGAGCGTGGTGCAGCCCTTGAACATGTCCTGGCAGACGGTTGCGCAGGTGACGTCGATGCTCTTGACGTCGATGTTCGGGAGCGAGCTGCAGTTCGCGAACATGTAGTTAAAGACGGTGGCGCGCGAGGTGTCGAGGTACTCGAGGCCCTCGATGCTCTTCGCGGCCGAGAAGTCCGCAAAGTAGGAGTTCATCGAGCGCGGCTGGACGCCGTTCATGGTGGGGTCGATCACGATCTTGGTCGTCTGCGACTTGACCTCGGCCACGTTCCAGGTGGGGCCGTCGGTCGTGGTGCTCATGGTGTAGTACGTCGTGTTGGCGCCGGGCTTCTCTCTGGTGATGTGCAGGGTCTCGAGGCTGCCGTTGTCGTCGCGGTCCTCACGGATGCCGTAGTACGTGTCGTTCTTGGAGTACTGCGCGTAGATCGTGGCGTCGGAGGTCAGGTTGACCTTGACGTTGCTCGTGATCGCGATGCCGCCGGACTCGTCCTGCGTGTACCAACCGGCGAAGGTATATCCGCTGCGCGAGGGCGTGCCGCTTGGCAGGACCCAGTTGCTGCCGTAGGTCTCGGTCTTGGTGTCGAAGGTGGCCGAGCCGTTCTTGAACGTGACGGTAACCGTGCTCGCGGTCCACACCGCAAAAAGGGTCGTGTCCTCCTCGCCCTCGGCCGAGGCCGTGGTTCCGCCCGTGTCGGACGCAGCCGAGAAGAGCGCGTCCTTGTCCGTCACCGCTGCGGAAAGCGGAGAGGTGGCGAGCGGATCGAGGCTCTTCTCCCCCGCCGTGGCCTTGGGCGCGTCCGCGGTGTCGGCCGCGGCCGTGGGGTCCGCGATCGAGGCGAGGGCGTTGCCCGCGACGTCGGACATGGTCGCGGCCTCACCGGGCTTCCAGGTGGGAACCGTGGCCGTCGGCACGCGGGACCAGCCCGCGAGGATGTAGCCCGTGCGCGCGAAGCCGGCGGCGGGCATGGCCACCGTTGTGGTCGCCGTCGCAGCGGCGAACTGCTCGGTGGCGTGGCCCTCGCCGCCGTTGGCGTCGAAGATCACGTTGTGGCCGACGGTCTTGGGGGCGACGGCCTTCTTCTGCTCCTGAGGCTGAGCGGCAGGCTCGGTCTGCGCGGGCACGGGCGCGGGCGTCTCGCCCGGCTTGGCAAAGGCCTCGCCGTCAGAGAAGCTGCCGTCGACGAGGGCGGAGGCGAGCGCCTCCGAGAGGCCGGACGCGCGGACGTTGCCAGCCGAGAGCCAGCCGGTCATTGCCGCGGCAGCCTCGGAGGTGGAGGACGCCTTGGCATACGCGTCGACCGTCGCGCCGAAGTTGGAGCTCGCGATGCGCGCGCCGGAGTCGTCGCAGGCGCCCATAACGAGCACGGACGCGACCCCGCCGGGGATCGTGTAGGAGGCGTCGGTGCCGGAGTTGCCGGCGGCGCCGACCACTATCACGCCGGCGCGCACGGCCTCGTCGATGGCGTCGGCGACGACCTCGTTGTCGGCGCGACGCCATGCGGAGAGCGAGAGGTTGATAACGTCCGCGCCGGCGGCGCGCGCGTACTCGATGGCGGCGTAGACCGACGACACCGTGCCGCGGCCGTCGGCGCCGAGCGCCTTGATCGAGACGATGCGCGCGCCCTGGTGCGCCTGCAGGATGCGCTCGGCCATGGCCGTGCCGTGGCCGTTGTCGTCGGCCGCGGACGCGCCGAGCACGGTCGCGGAGTCGACGACGCCTGCGCCCGTGTAACCGGTGTCGATGAGCGCCACGGTGTAAGCGGCCGAGGGGGCCGCGCCGGGCAGCTCGGCGTTGAGCTCAGCGAGCGGGTTCTCGGTCTCGCTCATCTGGCCGGGGGCCACGGCGTCAGTGGCGCCCTCCCCCTCGGCGGCCGAGATCGTGGTGTCGGGCTCGACCATCGCCGCGCCCAGCTTCCCCTTGTAGAAGAGGTAGGCGTTCTTGGCCTTCTCGACGGAGTCGAACTGTGTGAGGAACATGCCCGCGTGCTCCGACAGGACGCGGGTGGCGGGAGTCAGCTGCTGGCGGGAGACGCCGGCGATCAGGAGTCGCTGGCTCGAGAAGTCCTTGTCGGCGGCGATGCCCTCGTCGACGCCCTCGGGGGCGAGCTCGAAGGAGTCGCGCTTGGCCTGCTCCTCGGCCTTGGCCTGAGCCTCAAGCTCAGCCTGAGCCTTCGCCTCTGCGTCGGCGGTAGCCTGGGCGTCCGTGGCAGGGGTGGACGTCGTGGGCTCCGCGGCGACGCTCGCGCTTGCGGCGGCTGCGGCAGCGGCGGACTGCTCGGCCTCGCGGGCCGCGGCCTCGTCCTGCTCGCGCTCGATCTCCTCGGCGGCAGCGCGTCCCGTCTCCTCGGTCTCGCGCTCGGCCGAGGCGAGCTCCTCGCTCGAGCCGGCTGCGGGCGCAGCCTCGGACGCGGCGGCGCCGGCATCGCCGGCAGCGGGCTGCGCGGTCTCGGTGACCTGCTCGGGCTCGGCCGTGGCGGAGAGGCCCAGCACGTCGGCGATCGCGTCGGTGTGCAGCCCCGCCACCACGAGGGAGGCGGTCAGCACGACGCTCAGCGCAACGTGCCAGGGGCGGATGTCTGGTCTGCCCAAGGGCTCCGCGGGGTCATGGGCGCGCAGGTGCATGGGTCGCTTGATGTGCTTTGGGGTGTGTTTCGGGCTGCGATTGTGGTTCTGCCCTGCATGCTCTCTCGTGGGGTCGGACATAGCGTTCTCCTGCCATAACGAGCTAAACATACAAGTTAATTATGTTACGTCCGCGGTGCCCTTCCCCTGAGCCATCGCGCGGCGGTCCTGCATTTCTCGCAGACGGCAGTCCCAACCCGCGTCATAAAAAGATGCACCCACGACGCTGCCGTGGGTGCACCCTGCAATGCCCTCTGTCGCTTGCCGAGAAGAGCGCACTGCTCGTTCGGCGCCGCCGATTCGCGAGATTACGGAATCGACGCAGAAAATTACTCAGATTTCAGAAAGGACGCATTTAATTACTCAGATTTCGGTTTTGACACCGCCGATTCGCGAGATTACGGAATCGACGCACCTCTGAATCGCGCTGCAAGCAGCTCACCTGCACGTTTGCAAATCGCACCCCACGGCGCACCGTGACAAATCCGAAATCTCAGTAATTTCGGGTGACTTTTCCGAAATCTGAGTAATCGGCGGTGACTTTTCCGAAATCTAAGTAATCGGTCACCTCAATCCAAAGGACCTCCGGTCGCTTGCCGAGAAGGGCCTGCCCCTCCACCCGCACCGCGCCTTCCCAGTCGCACAAAAGACCCAGCCTCCCACGTTCAGTGGGAGGCTGGGTTTCCGTCTCTTGGTTCGGTTCTGGGCGAGGTGGGATTACTGCTGTCCCGAGGCTCCGTTCGCGTTGTTGGAACCATTCGCGTTCGCATCGCCATTCGCGTTCGCGTTGGCGTCGGTGGTGGCCGCAGCGTCGCCGGACGCGGTCGTGGTCCCGTTGGTCGCAGTCGCGGCGCCGGTGGCGGTGCTGCCCGCAGCGGCTCCGTCCTTGGAGTCCTTGCTCTTCTCGTCACCGCTCAGCGCCGAGAGGATCGCGTTGGGGGTGAAGGACGAGGTGATGTTCTCGCGCAGGCGCTCCTGCATGTCCTCGTCGACGCCCGTGATCGTGCAGTTGAAGCGCACGCCCTGGTCGCTGGTCGTCTTGGTCCAGATGAAGGTCATGATCGTCTTGACCTCGCTCGTGGGCTTGAGGAAGCCGAAGAGCTTGGCGTTCTCATAGGTGCCGTCGTTGGCGACGTGCACGTTGACGTGGTAGATGACCGTGTTGATGTTGGGGTTGAGCAGCGAGTTGACCGCGAGCGCCGTCGCCTGGATCTGCGAGCCGGCGAAGGCCTCGAGCGCGTCCTTGGAGGACGTGTCGGTCACCGTGACCTCGACGCGGTGGGTGTTCTCGTCGGCCTCCTGGACCGTGAAGTCCTCGGGGAACTGCGTGAAGCCGTTGCCCCACTCGACGCCGCCGCGCAGCGCGGACGCGACGTTGGTGACGTTGGTGGCGGCGGCGAGGTTGGCCGTGCTCGCGCGGCGCGCCAAGCCGCAGGAGACCTGCGAGACCACGACGATCGCCAGGAAGATGACAACGAAGCTGACGGCGGTCTTGGTGATGACCTTCTCGACGTTGGAGCCCGAGGGATCGGCGTCGGAGAGCGGGTCGACGTCGACGGCCTGGCCGACCTCCTTGCGCCGCTTGCGCTGCATGCGCGCGGTCTCCTCGTTGGTGTGGCCCGTCTCGTCGACGGTCGCGAAGAGCTTCTCCGCTTCCTCTGCCGTAAGGGCGCCCCTCTGGATGCGGGCGCGCTCTTTCCTCTGTGCCATATGGTCTCTTCCCTACTGGCTCATGGTGGGGACGCCGCCGGCCTGCGCGGCGAAGCGACGATAGTTTCGCATTCCTCAGTATAGGCAAGGCGCGCCGCGGCTGTCACGCCACGGCGAAATCTGCGCCCATATGCACGCCTTTTGCATAGCCAGCGTTCGCGGGCGGCTCTGTCGGCCACGGGCGGCAGAGGCAGCGCCCGGCCGAGAAGAGCTACTGCCTTGGCTGCTCGCCCTCCCCCGGCGCGAGCCGGTGCGAGACCGCGTCGCAGATGAGTGCCCCGACCACGGTCTTGGCGTCCTCGATCTTGCCGTCGAGCACGCCGTCGACGAGCTCGGAGAGGTCCACGAGGTCCACGTTGATGAACTCGTCGGCGTCGGGGCTCGACGCGTCGAAGGTCAGGCCCGTGGCCATGTAGATGTGGATGAGCTCGTCGGCAAACCCGGCCGAGGTCGCGATCGTGGTGAGGAAGGCCATGCGCTCGGCGCGCATGCCCGTCTCCTCGAGCAGCTCGCGGCGGGCGCAGTCGAGCGGGTCCTCGCCGGGGTCGAGCTTGCCGGCGGGGACCTCCACCGTCACGCGGCCGAGCGCCGTGCGGTACTGCCTCACGAGGCAGATGCGCCCGTCGTCGGTGAGCGCCACGATCGCCACGGCGCCGGGGTGGCGCACCACGTCGCGGACGGCCTCGCGCCCGTCGGGCAGCCTCACGCCCAGGCGGTCGACGTTGAAGATGCGGCCGCTCCAGGCGACGTCCTCTGACGCCACGTGCTCGGCGAGGGCGGCGTCTCGCGGGTCGTCGTCGCCCAGCACGAGGCCGCGCCTCTCGGGCATGCCGGAGACGTGGTCCTGCGTGGCGCGGTCGCCGTCGAAGGTGAACGCCCGGGCGCTGTCGCGCATGCTGTCCAGGGCGCCGGCGAGAAGGGCCTCGCTCTTCTCGGCGGCGGGATCGGTCGGGAGGTTGGTATCAGTCGCGTCGCTCATTTGTAGTCCTCACTCGCCGCGCTAGAGGTTCGCGCGCCCCTTGATTGCCTTGATGCCAATGTCGTGGCGGTAGGTCTTGCCCTCGAAGGCGATGCAATCGCAGGCCTGGTAGGCCTTGTTGCGGGCGTCCTCGAAGGTGTCGGCCACGGCGGTCACGTTGAGGACGCGGCCGCCGTTGGTGAGCGTATCACCGTTGTCGTCGAGGCGGGTGCCGGCGTGGTAGACGGTGACGCCGTCGAGGGCCTCTGCGTCGGCGATGCCCTCGATGCGCTTGCCCTTCTCGTAGGGGCCGGGGTAGCCGGCGCTCGCGAGCACGACCGAGACGGCCCAGTCGTCGTCCCAGGAGACCATGGCGGGGTCGAGGGTTCCGGCGTCGCACGCGAGGAAGCACTCCACGAGGTCGGCCTTCATGCGGGGCAGCACGACCTGGGTCTCGGGGTCGCCGAAGCGGGCGTTGAACTCGAGGACCTTGGGGCCGTCCTTGGTGAGCATGAAGCCGCCGTAGAGGCAGCCGCTGTAGGGGTTGCCCTCCGCGGCCAGCTGCGCCACGACCTTCTCCTCGATCTCGACCATCTGCTCGAGCTCGCCGGGAAGGAGGATGGGCACGGGGCTGTAGACGCCCATGCCGCCCGTGTTGGGGCCGCGGTCGCCGTCGAGGGCGCGCTTGTGGTCCTGCGAGGTGGCCAGCGGCACGACGGTCTTGCCGTCGGTCAGGGCGAGAAGGGAGCACTCGGGGCCCTCGAGCATCTCCTCGACGACGACCACGCTGCCGGCGTCGCCGAAGGCGGTGAAGCACTCGTGCACGCCGGCGAGGGCCTCCACGGTCGTGGAGGCGACGATGACGCCCTTGCCCGCGGCGAGGCCGTCGGCCTTGACGACCACGGGGCCGCCGAACTTGCGGACGTAGTCACAGCAGGCCTGCTCGTCGGTGAAGGCCTCGTAGGCGGCCGTGGGGACGCCGGCTCGGGACATGACCTCCTTGGCGAAGCGCTTGGAGCCCTCCATCTGGGCCGCCTTGCCGCTGGGGCCGAAGACGGGAATGCCCGCGGCACGCACGGCGTCTGCGACGCCCGCGACGAGCGGGGCCTCCGGACCGATCACGACGAGACCGATGCTCTTCTCGGCTGCGAAGCGGGCGACGTCCTCGGGAGACTCGGGGTCGGCGTCGGCGCGCTCGGCGAGGGCGAGCATGCCGCCGTTGCCCGGGGCCACGTAGAGGCGGCCGGCGCGCGGCGAGGCGGCGAGCTTGCAGAGGATGGCGTGCTCGCGGCCGCCGGCCCCCAAAAGAAGGATGTCGATCTTGTTGTCTGCCATGTTCCCTCCGTGCGATGCGTTTGGACGCGCCTCCCGCCCCGCATGCGCAGGACGGGGCCGGCGCCTTGCTAGAGCTTGAGGTGTGCCGCGGCCTCGCCGGGCGAGAGCAGGCTGCTCGCCACGAAGGCGATGCCCACGGCGCCGAGGCCGAGCTGGTTGGTCGTGCTGGGGTTGGTGTCGAGGATGGCCGCGCGCGTGGACTCGAACTCGTTGGTGACGAGCGGCTTCTCGACGATGGCGAGCGAGCGCGGGACGCCCGCGTTGATCTCGACGTAGGTGAGCGGGCCGACCTCGTGGGCGTAGGCGCTCATCTTGCGGGCCATGCCACCGGCGAGGCGAGAGAGGTCGGGCGAGCGGAAGAGCTCGATGGCCCGGCCGTCGGCGCCGACCTCGAGGACGCTGCGGACGCCGAGGGCGCGGCGCTGGAGCTGGCCGGCATAGCCCAGGATGCCGCCGCGGTTGTGGCCCACCCCGCGGGCGGGCTTCGCGTCGTGGGCAGGCACGAGCAGCATGCGGGCCGACTCGGCGACCTTGACCGCGCGCGCGACGGCCTCGTCGACGTCGCGGCCGAAGTCGCGGTCGCACACGAGGCGGGCCAGCACGAGCGCGCACTTGGCCGACGTGCCCTTGGTGTCCATAACCTGGATGCGCGCTCCGCCCACCTTGCGCGCGGCGCTGACCGCGATCTGGTAGGCGTCGCGCATCTGCGATGAGACGTGCACCGAGACGATCTCGGTGTAGCCCTGCATGACGAGCGCCTCGTAGACGTTGACGAAGTCCTGCTCCGTGGGCGAGAAGGTGTTGATCTGGCCCTTGGCCGTCGAGTACGAGACGAAGTAGTCGGCGGCGTTGAGGTCGATGCAGTCGCGGTAGGCGCGGTCGCCGATCCTCACGACGAGCGGGACCAGCGCCACGCCCGCCCTCTCGAGCAGCGAGAGGGAAAGGTCGCAGGCGCTGTCGCAGACGATCGCGAAGTTAGGGCGCGGCTCGGGTCCCATGCGCGTCCCTAGTGCCAGTAGCGGTCGATGGTCTGGTCGCGGTCGGGGCCGACGGTGATGATCGACACGCGCACCCCGGCGAGCTGCTCGAGGAAGTCGATGTAGTCCTTGGCCTCGCGCGGCAGCTGGTAGAAGTTGCGGATGCCGGAGATGTCGCAGCCCCAGCCGGGCAGGGTCTCGTAGACCGGCTTGGCGTGGTAGAAGACGCTCTGATGCTCGGGGACCGTGCGGTAGGTCTTGCCGTCGCACTCGTAGGCGACGCAGACCTTGATCTCGTCGAGGCAGCCGAGGACGTCGAGCTTGGTGATCGCGAGGTCGGTCAGGCCGTTAACGCGGGCGGCGTAGTTCACGACGACGGCGTCGTACCAGCCGCAGCGGCGCTTGCGACCCGTGGTGACGCCGTACTCGTGGCCGACCTCGCCGAGGCGGTCGCCGATCTCGTCGTCGAGCTCGGTCGGGAAGGGGCCGGAGCCGACGCGGGTGAGGTAGGCCTTGGCGATGCCGAGGACGCGGTCGACGTGGGTCGGGCCGACGCCGGAGCCGGTGATGGCGCCGCCGGCGGTGCAGTTGGAGGAGGTGACGAACGGGTAGGTGCCGTGGTCGATGTCGAGCATGGTCGCCTGGGCGCCCTCGAGCAGGATGTTCTTGCCCTGCTCGAGCTGCTCGTTGAGGAACAGCGAGCTCTCGACGATGTAGGGACGGATGCGCTCGGCCATCGGCAGGTAGGTCTCGCAGATCTGGTCGACCGTGTAGGTCTCCATCTCGTAGACCTTCTCGAGGATGGGGTTGGTGTAGGCAAGGGCGCTCTCGAGCTTCTCGCGGAAGATCTTCTCGTCGAGCATGTCCTGGATGCGAAGGCCCGTGCGGTTCATCTTGTCCATGTAGGTGGGCCCGACGCCGCGCTTGGTCGTGCCGATGAGGTTCTTGCCGAGGCGCTTCTCGTGCGCGCCGTCGAGGTCCTTGTGGTAGGGCATGACGATGTGCGCGTTGCCCGAGATCTTGAGCGCGTCGCATGAGATGCCCTGCTCCTCGAGCATGTCGATCTCACCGAGGAGGATCTCGGGGTCGACGATGCAGCCGTTGCCAATCACGGGGTAGGTGCCCTCGTACATGACGCCGGAGGGAACCTGGTGAAGTCCGAGCTTGTGGCCGTTCGCGATGACCGTGTGGCCCGCGTTAGCTCCGCCCGCGTAGCGACAGACGACGTCGAAGTCGCCGGAGATGAGATCGGTGACCTTGCCCTTTCCCTCGTCGCCCCACTGTGTACCAACAAGCACTGATGCCGGCATTGCGTCCCCTCTCGAAGGAAGTTGTCTCTTGGAGCGCGCCCGGCGGCGCGACTCGCACGCGCACCAGTATACGACGCCCCACAGGCAGAATGTCCGCTAGACACTCTCCCGTGACATCTCGACAAACTTTGTCGATCCGGGCAGGAAGACCAGCGGAACGATGTTCAGCGGGCCGGAACGGTTCTTGGCGATGATGAAGTCCGTCACGTTCATGTCCGGGCGGTCCGGGCGGTCGGCCTCCTCCTCGGTCATCGAGCGGTCAAGCAGGATGACGACGTCGGCGTCCTGCTCGATGGAGCCCGACTCGCGAAGGTCGGAGAGCTGCGGGCGCTGGCCCTTGCGGTCAGTGACGTTACGGTTCAGCTGAGACAGCGCGATGACCGGGCACTCGAGGTCCTTCGCCATGATCTTGATGCCACGGGACATCTCGGAGACCTCGGTGGCGCGGCTGTCGGCGCGGTGGCCGCCCGAGGGAGGCGAGAGGAGCTGGAGGTAGTCGACCATGACGAGGGCGTTCTCCTTGTCCTTCAGCATGCGGCGCGCCTTCGCGCGGATCTCGGTCACCGTCGTGCCCGGGGTGTCGTCGATCATGATGTCGAGGTTGGAGAGGTCGTTGATCGCGTCGATGATCGTGTTCCACTGGTCGTCCTTGATGCTGGCGCCACGGATCGCGGAGAGGGGGATCCTCGCCTGGGCGGACAGCAGTCGCTGGGCGATCTCGGTCTTGGACATCTCGAGCGAGAAGAACGCGACGGACGCGCCGTGGGCGGCCGCGTTGGTCGCGAGGTTGAGTGCGAACGAGGTCTTGCCGACGCCGGGTCGGGCACCGATGACGATCATCTGGCCGGGGCGCATGCCCTGGAGGCTCGTGTCGATCATCTTGTAGCCGGTGGCGACGCCGAGGTTGCTCTCGGGGTTCTGGCAGGCCTCGCCGAGCTCGGTGAAGAGGTCGCCCATGACGGTCGAGAGGTCGGAGAAGCTGTCGCCGATCTCGCGGTTGGTGACCTTGTGCAGGAGGTTCTCGGCGGAGTCGACGACCTCCTTGGTGTCCTCGGGTGCGTCGAAGGCAAGGGCGCAGATCTTCGAGGAGGCCTCGATGATCGCGCGCAGGGTCGCGTCGCGGTGCAGGATCTCGACGTGGTTCTGCCAGCTTGCGAGCGAGAAGTTCGCCGAGCCGAGGTCGAGGAGGTACGAGGGTCCGCCGACCTTGTCGAGGTTGCCCTCGCTGCGCAGGTGGTCGGCAAGGGAGATCGGGTCGATGGGCTTGCCCTTGTCGAACAGGTCGTTGATGGCCCTGAAGATCGCCTTGTGAGAGTACAGGTAGAAGTCGGACTCGTCGAGGGCGACGACGCACTCCTCGAGCACCTCCGGCGAGAAGATCATGGCAGACAGGATCGACTTCTCCGCCTGGATGTCCTGGGGCATCGTCCCCTCGCTTGCGGAGGGCGCCTGCGAATAGTTCTCGTAGATGCGATCGGACATGGGAAGAAGCTCCTGGTTCTTTCGAGATAAAACGGTGCGTGGGAATGGTAGCGCAAAATGCAAGGGCGATTTTTGCCCATATCCCCAATCAACAGGCCATTGTTGATAGCTATTTGTGCTGAGCGGGTACTTCTCTACTTTTCGACGTTTTCAACAACTTTTTGAGATTTTTGGCGAGAGGTTTTCAACAATCGCCCGTGTCTCTCGGCTTATGCATTAACGACCGCCGCATCGCGGCGATATATTCGGCACTTTACCAGTCACTGCTTGTAAAACCGCAGGTAAATTGCCATGTTCATACATCAGTGGTCATTTAAATGCTCCCCCAAACCGATGAAGGTTTGGGGGAGCACGGGTGCCAATTGCTCGTGATTACGCGTGCCCGTTTCTACCAAGCTGCGCGTTTTGTAGATATCCGCAGTTCAGTAGAGAGCACTTGTAAACAAACGAAACTACTCGGCGGCCTCCTCGGTCTCGGAAGCCTCGGCGACCTCGGCGGTCTCCTCCGCGGTCTCCTCGGAAACCTCGGCGGTCTCGGCCTCCTCGGCCTCCTGCTCGTCGGAGCCAACGAGGACGCTCACCACGGCGTTGATGTCGCGGTAGAAGTTGACCTCGATGTTGTGGGTGCCGGCGGTCTTGATCGCGTTGCCGCGCACGATGCGCTTGCGATCGACCTCGACGCCGAGCTGCTCCTTGATCGCGTCAGCGATCTGGGCGGGGGTGACGGAACCGAAGAGCTGGTTGTTCTCGCCGACCTTGGCCTCGATCTTGACGTTCTTGCCATCGAGCTGCTCCTTGGCGGCGTTGGCGTCGGCGATGCGCTTCTCCTCGCGCTTCGCGATGACGTGACGACGCTCCTCGAGCTGCTTGATGTTGCCCGGGGTAGCGGGCTGGGCGATGCGCTGCGGGAACAGGAAGTTCTCCGCGTAGCCCTGGGCGACCTCTACGATGTCGCCTTCGCCACCCTTGCCCCTGAGCTCACCCAGAAGAATGACTTTCATGGGAACTCCTTTTGTTGGTCGGCTGGGCCGACTCCTTGCTTATTCGTGCGACCTCGTCGCGAAGCCCCACCGCCTCCGCTCGAGCGAGCGGAAGTTGGCGAGAAGGGCGTCGACCAGGCCCAAAACGCTCATAACGACAAATGACACTTCGATCCAGACCATGAGCGCGACGAGCATCCCTCGCATGAAGGGACCCACGCCCCGCTGGCGCGCGTACCAGAGTCCGACTGCGATGCCCTGGATCGAGAGGGCGATGCGCGCTGCGGTGAGCACGTTCTCGCCGAAGAACTTGATCCAGTACGACCACTCGGGGAAGAGCGGCGCGGACATGCTCGCCGCCATGCCGACGACGAAGGCCGCGCACACCCAGAGCGGTGCGTCGAACTCCATGAGCGCGCTCTTCTCGAAGACGACGCCCCTCTTGCGAAGAGCGAGTCGCGCCCCGAAGAGAGCGAGGGCCACCCGGACGGCGGCGCCCGAAAGGTACGCCATCGGCCAGTAGGTCCTTGCCAGTGCGACCGCGCGATCCACCCCGACCTGGGCCGAGATGTTGGCTCCCTTGGACAGCATCTCGCCTGAGACGGTGAGAAGGTCCGTGATTGCCTGCGGAAGCGTCGTGCCGCCTATCCAGGCGTACAGCGCCTCCACCCCGCCGGTCGCCGCCGCGAGTGCGAGCGCAAGCGCGCACAGGCAGCCGCTCGTGGCCTTGTTCCTCATCACGAGAAGTGCGACGGCGATGGTCGCCACGCACGTCAGGATGACGAGGGGGACCTGGGTCAGGTCCACAAGGGCCGCCGTCAGAGCACCTGCTCCCAGGCAGGCAAGGAGCGCCTTCCAGAGAAGGCTCCCCTCCCGCTCGAAGCAGGCGAGGCAGATGCCATACGCGGCAATGACGGAGCCGATGTTGGGGGCGGCGAAGGCGATCATGCCGCCAAATGCCGCCCAGAAGAGGCCGCGCTTGACCTCTCCCTCCCACGTCTCGCGTCCGTCCGCCTGGCCATCGACTGGCGCGTGGACGATCGAGCCTCTCTCGAAGCCCTCAGGTGCCACGGGCCGCTTGCTGTCGACTGCCTTACCCAACGGCGCTCAGTCCTCGAAGCGTACGCCGCTAGCCGCGGTTGCGGCCACCGCGGCTGGAAACCACGGCGACGGTGTACGGCAGGAGTGCCATCTCGCGAGCGCGCTTGATGGCGATCGCGATGTCGTGCTGATGCTGCGTGCAGGCGCCAGTGACGCGGCGCGGCTTGATCTTGCCGCGGTCGGTCATGTACTTGCGGAGGAGCTGGGTGTCCTTGTAGTCGATGAACTCGACACCCTCCTTGCAGAACTGGCAGTACTTGCGACGCGGCTGGCGCTGTTCAACTTTCCTCTGCTTAGCCATGTCTTATTGCCTTTCTACCGGCGGCCGAGGCCGCCTTTAAGCTAGAACGGGATGTCCTCGTCGTAGGTCTCCGCCTGGGGCGGGGCCTGGACGGGGGGACGGGACGACTGCTGCGCGGGCGCGGTAGCGGAGGCAGACCCAGAGTAGCTCTGGCGGCCGCCGCCCTGCTGGTCGGAGCCACCCCTCTGGGAGAAGAACTCGACCTCGTCAACGATAACCTCGAGCTTGCTGCGCTTCTGGCCGTCCTTCTCCCACTGGCTCCAGCGAAGCTTGCCCTCGATGGCAACCTTCATGCCCTTGGAGAGGAAGCGCGAAAGCGCATCTGCACGGTTACCAAAAACCACGCAGTCCACGAAGTTGGGAACGTCCTCCCACTCGCCGGTCTGCTGGTTGCGACGACGATCGTTGACCGCGACACCGAAGGTCAGGACCTGGGTGCCGCCGCTCGTCGCGCGCAGCTCGGGATCGCGAGTGAGGTTACCGGAAATGTTCACCCTGTTGATGCTCACGTTGCTCACAGCCTCTCATCCATGGACGCGCACGTCCACTCTTCCAAAACTAGTCCCTGTCGCTACGACGCACGACCATGTGGCGCTTCACGGCATCGTTGATGCGGAGAACGCGGTCGAGCTCGGCGATCTGAGTGGGATCAGCGTGGAAGTCGATCAGGGTGTAGTCACCCTCGGTGAGCTTGTCGATCTCAAAGGCGAGCTTGTGCTTGCCCCAGTCCTCGACGTTGTCGATCGTGCCACCGTTCTCGGTGATGGCGACGTCGATGCGCTTGGTGGCGCCGGCGCGAGCCTCCTCAGTGGCCTGCGGATCGACAAAGTACAGCAGTTCATAAGCCTTCATGTGGTCACCTCCTCTGGGCTAACGGCTCCGGTTAGTGAAGGTTGCATCCGGAGCAGGAAAGGTCGACCTAGCATACTAGCACACCAACCAGCGGTCTCGGCAATTTCCAGGTTCGGCCCGACCTCTCCCACACATCTCCCACATCTCGTGAGCGCAGCGTAGCAGGGTCGACTTGCATAAAACTCTCCCCGTGCTGGCACGTGGCTGCACGGGGAGAGTTCAGACGCAGGTATATATATGTGGTCACGAGAGAAGGTTGCCGGAGGTGAGATTCGCCACCTCAGAACCTACACGATTGGTCTACTCGGACTTCTCCTCACCTGCAGTTTCGTCGGACTCGGCGGGAGTTACGGCCTCCTCGGCGACACTAGCCTCGGGCTGGGCCTCGGCTGGCGCAGAATTCTCGACATCCTGCATGTTCTCGACGGAGGCGTCGGATGTGGAAGCAGGCTCGGACTCGGAGGCGGGCTCCGTCAGCGAGACCTCCTCGACGATCGTGGTCTGCTCGCTCTTCTCGTCTGCGCTGGGAACGGGCACGGCCACGGGAGCGGCGGTCTCAGATGCAGCAGTCTCGGCGGGCACGGCAGGCGGCTGGACCGAAGTCGTTGCCGCGGCGGCGGAGACGCCGGGGACCTCGTCGGCGCTGTCGCCCCAGGACGGAACGTCGAAGTTCCTCATCCAGAGACCGACGGCAGTCGTGATGACGAGGTTCGAGATCGTCGCGAGCACGAGCACGACAATCAAGATGATGCAGAACGGGACCGCCAGCGAGCCGATGATCCCGAGGACCTGCGCCGCCTGCGCGGCGGTCAGCGAGCGGGTGGTGCCGCTCGTGGTGGCGGCGAGGGCCGCGATCTGCGTGAACGCGGGGAGCATCATGATCATCGAGATGATGCAGACGAAGGCGCCGATGATCAGGTTGATCACGACGTTGAGGCCCGAGATGCGGGCGATGCCGGCAAAGTCGGACTTGACCATTTCGAAGATGCGGTTGGCCTGGTAGCCGGCGCCGATCTTCTGGTAGATGGTGGCGCGCAGCGCGCAGACCGACAGGATGGCGTTCACGAAGATGCCCGCCACGAAGACGGCGAGGTTCAGCAGGCCGAAGAGGCTGATGGCGGACAGGATACCCGCGATGATGTAGTAGATGATGCCCCAGCCGAGGACGGCGACGAAGCCACGCCAGCCGCTCGAGATGCACTCGCCGATGTTGACGCCCTTCTGCTTGGGGGCGGAGTCGACGCCCCAGGCCGTGAGGCGCGCCCACTCGAGAATGTAGCCATAAACGCCCAGCGGACCCACGATGGGCACGAGGTGCGCGAGGGCCAGCAGGATGACGGGCTTGAACCAGCCCTTGTCGCGCGTGAGCAGCGCCCAGGAGCGCGAGAAGTACTTCTCAGAGTTAGATGCCATGTCCAAAATCCTCTCGATACCTTGAGCGCGCGGCGGGCGGCGCTCCACGATGACGCACATCAGTTTAGATGACTTGTCGAGGGCGAGCGCCCTTTGTAACACGAAGGCGACGCCGCGGAGATGGCGCAGGCACGAGAGACCAGTGTCGTGCGGGAGACCAAGAACTTGGGCAAAATAAACGGGCCGTCTCTCGACGACCCGTGATCTCACATGGCGGAGGGGGAGGGATTCGAACCCTCGTACCCCCAGAAGGGGTAAACGGTTTTCGAGACCGCCGCATTCAACCGCTCTGCCACCCCTCCAAGGGTGATAGAAAGTGGCGCCCTGCCGGGCGCCACCTGGAAGTTCTGGCGGAGAGTCTGGGATTTGAACCCAGGATACGCTTTAGGCGTATACACGATTTCCAATCGTGCTCCTTCGGCCACTCGGACAACTCTCCGTAAAAGCGCATGCGCCAGTATACAATACTTGGCCGCTCCGTGCGACAGTCACTATTTCTACAATTTCGTGGGGCAAAGGCGCCTAGAATTTCAAGTTCATCGAAACACATCCCGCACCCATCGAAACATGTCAGGTTGAGTCTGGGATGGAGCCGCGACGGGCTGGCGGAGCATGCGTCCCGGAGCCATCGCGGCGCCTCTCCATACAGCCTACAACAGGGAAAACGCCCACGCGGACCAATCCGAGGGCGCGCGGGGCGTAGCGATGGCTGCGGAATCGGCGAATCGGGTCAGGGGCTCACGCTAAGATCGAACGTCAGCCTGGGGCAAAGGCTCGCAGGGCCCCGGCGTTGCGGGGTCGCGCGGCTGGGGGCACGCGGATGCCTTTCGCCCAGCAGACAGGCTCTTCTCGGCATGGCCGCAGTCGTCATAGCTGATAATAGCGGCCTAGGTACCCTTCGCTTTCGAGGGCGGTGCGGCATGGCCGGCTTAGCGCGATCAATGAGGCGTATCGGCCCCATTCTCATGGGGGTCTGCCTCGCGATGTGCTGCCTCTCCGCTCCCGCACCGGCATGGGCCGAAGGCGAGACGCTCGCCGTGGGCGTTCCCGTCGACAGGCCTCCGATGTTCTATCGCAACGACCAGACGGGCGAGATCGACGGCATAGGGGTCGACCTGGTTCGCATGGCCGGCGAGGCGGCGGGCTACTCGGTAGACGTCAAGGCGCTGAGCGAGCCCACGCTCAAGGAAGCCCTCGACAGCGACGCCTACGACGTCGTCATGCCCCTCGGCAGCGCCATCAAGAGCGCGGCAGGAACTCCGACCGTCATCTCCGATAACCTCATCCAGACGCCGTTTACCCTCGTCACCACCGACAGAAGGTCCTCGATGCCCGAACTCGGCAGCCTGCGCGTGGGCATGCTCTCCTCGCAAGCCGGCGTAGGCGAGACGATCAAGCAGATCTACCCGGGCATTGAGATTACGTTCTTCGGCACCACGGACGAGGGCGTGAGGGCGATGCGCGCGGGCGGCGTGGACGCGCTGCTGAACAACTCCTACGTGTGGAGCTACACGCTGCAGAAGCCGGCATACTCCGACCTCGTGGTGGTGCCGCAGAACATGCTGTCCATGGACTTCAAGGCCGGCGCCGTGGACACCCCCGAGGGCAGGGCGGCCATCGAGCGGCTGAACAAGGGCATCGCCACCCTTCAGGACACCAACAGGCAGGCGGTCGTGCTCGACCACACGACGAGGCGTCTCTATAAGTATGACTTCTTCGACTACCTCTACCAGTACATGCCGGCGGTCGTCGTGTGCGTCGTGCTGTTCGCCTCGCTTGTCGCATATGGCGTCCAGAAGCGCAGGGAGGAGCGCAGGGAGCAGGAGGAGAAGGTCCGCGACCTCATGGAGAACGACACACTCACGGGGGCGCTGAGCAGCATGGGCTTCAAGGCGCGCGTCGCCGAGCTCCTTCGGGAGAACCCCGATACCCAGTACTTCCTCACGTACGCGAACATCAAGGACTTCAAGTACATCAACGACAGCCTTGGCAGGAAGGCCGGCGACGACCTCCTGCGCTACTGGTTCACGCGCACCGCGGCATACCTCACGGACAAGGAGGCACTGGGCAGAATGGGCGGCGACCGCCTGAGCGTGCTGCGCGTCGCCACGGACGATGACGACCTGTACAAGATCGACAGCTCGGTTCACGAGCACGTTCGCAACTACTTTGTCGCGCAGGGAGAGGAGTACCGCGTTCGCATCTCGGGCGGCATCTACGCGCTGTCCCCCGAGGACTACGAGAACCCCAACGTCGACCAGATGCTCGACTATGCCCGCGTTGCCGAGAAGCGCGTGCGTGAGACCTTTGCGGACGGCTACGAGTTCTACAACGCCGAGCAGTGGAACGCCGGCAGGCGCAACGCCGAGATCGTCGCCCACCTGCCGGCCGCGCTCGAGGGCGGGGAGATCAAGGTCTGGTACCAGCCGCAGGTCGACTTCAGCACCGGGCAGATCGTCGGCGCCGAGGCGCTCTGCCGCTGGGAGCACGCCAGCCTCGGCATGCTGAGCCCCGCCGAGTTCATCCCCACGCTCGAGAGGCACGACCTCATCCACAAGCTCGACTACCACGTCTGGGAGAGGGCCTGCCAGGACCTACGCCGCTGGAACGAGCAGGGACAGCGCCGCGCCATCTCGGTCAACCTTTCGCGCAGCGACGTTCGCGAGGGCGTCGACATCCCGTCGTTCTTCTCGAATCTCATCGATACCTATGGCCTTGACGTCGACCAGCTCCACATCGAGATCACGGAGAGCGCCTTCGTCGAGAAGGCGGAAGAGCTCATCCGCACCACCGCGAAGCTGCGCGAGCTGGGCTTCCGCGTCGAGATGGACGACTTCGGCAGCGGCTACTCCTCGCTGAACATGCTCAAGGAGGTGCCCGTCGACCGCATCAAGCTCGACCTGAGGTTCCTTTCGGGCGAGGGCGACATGCAGCGCGGTCACGTCATCGTGAGCCACGTCATCCAGATGATCGCGTCGCTGCGGATGGACCTGATCGCCGAGGGCGTGGAGACCGAGCAGCAGGCGCTCTTCCTCCAGGAGCACGGCTGCTCGTGCATGCAGGGCTTCCACTTCTACAAGCCCATGGACGTCGAGTCCTTCGAGAAGATCGTGGCTTCGTAGCTCGCAGGCGCTGCTATCCTTCTTCTACGTACGGGATTCGCAGATAGGCCCCGTGCAAGGCAATGCATCCGATGCCGTGGGAGTGACGCGTGATTCCTGAGCTCTTCTCGTCCGCCGGACCTGACATGTCCGCGGTCTCCATACCCGTCTGGCTCGACCTCGCCGCCGTGGTGGTCGGCTCCGCCTCCGGCCTGCTCGTTGCGCAGGACCGAAAGCTCGACCTGGTGGGCCACATCGTCCTGGCGATGCTCGGCGGCCTGGGCGGCGGTCTCATCCGCGACATCATCATGCAGCGTGGCGGCGTCTACATGATCTCGAGCGAGATGGCGATTCCCGTCACGGTGCTCGCGGGCCTCGTGGGATTCCTGTTCCCCGGCATCTTCCGCAAGGTGCCGAACCTCTTGGAGTGGGTCGACATCATCTCGGTCGGGCTGTTCGTCGCCGCCGGAACCGACAAGGCGGTCATCTACAGCCTGAGCCCGTGGGCGGCCGTGCTCATGGGCACGGCGACGGGCGTCGGCGGCGGCATGATGCGCGACATCTTCCTGGGAGACACGCCGCGCATCTTCCAGCGGAGCAACCTCTACGCGATCTGCGCGGTGGCCGGCTCGGTCGTCTATTACGTGGCGATCTTCAAGCTGTGCATCAACCGGCCGTGGGCCGTCGCGCTCTGCGTGCTCGTAACGGTGCTGCTGAGGCGCATCTCCCTCAGGTTCAACGTGCTCTCCCCCGCCGACATGGACCTCACGCCCAAGGTAGTCGAGGGCGCGCAACAGATGTACAACCAGGCGCTGGAGCAGGGCAAGCGCCAGTCGAAGGCCATCGAGCGCCGCTCCAAGCGTCCCACGCACGACCACCGGCTCGTGCTCGTGCACGACGACGCAAAGAAGGTGCACCCGAAGGAGGACGACGAGAAGAGCACGCCCTCCACGGAGGACGGCCCGCGCGACCCCGACAAGAAGGAGTAGCTGCCGGCCGCTTGGACCAAGTGCTCATCTCGATGTCTCGGTAAGGGAAAGGGGCGCATCGACGATCGTCGGTGCGCCCCTTGCCTGCGTCCGCTGGGTGCGGGCGAGCCTACTTGTTGACGAGGCCGTTCTTGACGCGCCACTTGCGGCGCTCGGTCTCGTTGAGGATGCGCTTGCGCATGCGGATGCTCTGCGGCGTGATCTCGACGAGCTCGTCGTCCATGATGTACTCGAGGGCCTCCTCGAGGGTGTAGGTCCTGGGCGGCGTGAGCTGGACCGAGATGTCGGCGGTCGAGCTGCGCTGGTTGCCGAGGGACTTGGTGCGGGCGATGTTGACGACCATGTCGCCGGGCTTGGAGCGCTCGCCGACGAGCATGCCCTCGTAGCACTCGTCGCCGGGGCCGACGAAGAGCTGGCCGCGCTCCTGCAGGGTGCCAAGGGCGTAGGCCACGGCCTTCTCGGTGGACATCGAGATCATGGCGCCGTTCTGGCGTCCGGTGATGTCACCGGCGTAGGGGCCGTACTCCAGGAAGTTGTGGTAGAAGACAGCCTCGCCATGGGTGACGTTGAGGATGCGGGTCTTGAGGCCCATGATGCCGCGGGTGGGGATGCGGAACTCGAGGTGGGTCTGCTGGACGCCGGAGCTCATGTTGCTCATGGTGCCGCCGACGTTGCCGAAGACCTCGATGACCTTGCCGGAGTAGTCGTTGGGGCACTCGACGACGGCCTGCTCGATCGGCTCGACAACCTGGCCGTTCTCGTCCTTCTTGAACAGGACGCGCGGGCGGCCGACCTGGAACTCATAGCCCTCGCGGCGCATCTGCTCCATGAGGACCGAGAGGTGCAGGATGCCACGTCCGGAGACCTCGGTGCCGGTCTTGTCGGGAAGCTCCTCGATGCGCATGGTCACGTTGTTCTCGCGCTCCTGCATGAGGCGCTCCTTGAGCTGGCGACCACCCACGATGTCGCCCTCGCGGCCGACGAGCGGCGACGTGGAGGGCTCGAAGATGATCGACAGGGTGGGCGGGTCGATCTCGATGGGGTCGAGCTCGACGGGGTTCTCGGGGTCGGTGTAGACGTCGCCGATGTCGGTCGAGTCGACGCCCACGACGGCCGCGATGTCGCCGGCCTGCGCCTCGGTGCACTCCTTGCGGCCGAGGTAGTCGAAGGTGAAGAGCTGCTTGACCTGGCTCATGGCGCGGCTGCCGTCGTTCTTGACGACGAGGATCTTGTCGCCGGCGTGGATGGTGCCGGAGTAGATGCGGCCGATGCCGATGCGACCGACGTAGTCGGAGTGGTCGACGGTGACGCACTGCATGGCGAGGGCGCCGTCGACGTCCACGTCGGGGGCGGGCAGGGCGTTCACGATCATGTCCATCAGCGGGAGCATGTTGTCGTTGCCGTCCTCGGGGTCGAGGCGCGCGAAGCCGTTGACCGCCGAGGCGTACACGACGTGCTCCATGGCGAACTCGAGCTGCGCGTCGTCCGCACCGAGGTCCATCATGAGGTCGAGGCAGTCGTTGAGGGCCTTCTCGTGGTTGGCGCCCTCGCGGTCGATCTTGTTGATGCAGATCATGATCTGCAGGTTCGCCTCGATGGCGTGCGAGAGGACGAAGCGCGTCTGGGGCATGGGGCCCTCGGCGGCGTCGACGAGCAGCACGGCGCCGTCGGCCATCTTGAGCACGCGCTCGACCTCGCCGCCAAAGTCGGCGTGGCCCGGGGTGTCGATAACGTTGATCTTGATGCCCTGGTACTCGATGGAGATGTTCTTCGCGAGGATCGTGATGCCGCGCTCGCGCTCCTGGTCGTTGGAGTCGAGGACCCTCTCCTCGACCTGCTGGTTCTCGCGGAAGGCGTTGGTGGCCTTCAGCATCTGGTCGACCAGCGTGGTCTTGCCGTGGTCGACGTGCGCGATGATTGCGATGTTGCGGATGTGCTCCTGGAGCATGGAAACCTCTTCATGACGTTGCGGGCCGAGGCCCTCGTGTGTCTCACGCTAAACGTCAGAACTGTATACCAGGGGCGCGCCTACGTGCGTGAGCGCAGCAACCTTCCACGTAAACTGCTTGTATGTGACGACGCCGAGAAGAGCCTGCCCCTCGGCCGCCACACGGCCGCGAGCGCAACGTCGGCCTGCGTCGTGGCACGCCCTACAGTGGCACGCTCTACAGCAGGCTCTCGAGCTCACCGGCAGGCGCGGGCTCACTCCAGGCGAAGTCGTCGCCGGCGCCCTTGCCCTCGAAGAGCGAGTACGCGGAGTAGGACTTGTAGCCCCTCTCGCCGAACTCGAGCAGGAGGGCGTCCCGGTAGGCACCGTCCTCGTCGGCCACCGCGGCCTCGTAGCAGATCGCGTAGCGCTCGGGGGCCGCCAGGCCGCTCTTCTCGTCTCCCCCGTCGCGGTGCAGCGAGCGCACGCGGGCGCGGGCGCCCTCGAGGCAGGCCTCGGGGCCGTCGTCTGCAAACTCGAAGGACGCCACGGTACCGAACGCGTCCTCCACCACGAGAAGCACATTGACGTCAGCACCCTCGGCAAGCATGTCCAGTGCGTCGCCCATGAGCGTGCTCGAGAGCTCGTCGAGCTCGCGCGTCACGCCGTCCCTGCGGTTGTCGGTAGCCGATGTCATGTGTCACTCCTTCGCTGGTTTCTTCCTGCGATGATACCGCGACCGCACGCCAGGCTCGAGCGCGTGTCCTCTCGCGCCGCCAGATGCTCACTCGCAAGATTTGCCCATCTACCTGCAGTGCCTAAACTTGCAAAAATTGCCTAAACTTGCAAAAAATGCCTAAACTTGCAAAAGGCACGACCGCAATCCCTCGATACAGAACGAAAAAAGGGCCAGAGACATCAGCCCCTGGCCCTCGTGCGTTCATGGTGGAGACGATGGGGATCGAACCCACGACCTCAGGCTTGCAAAGCCCGCGCTCTCCCAGCTGAGCTACGTCCCCAAGTGCGGCAAGGCCGCCCCAGAGTAATAATCGCCCCAGCGGCGACTCGGCTAGCGCTGGGGCGACTATTCGCAAAAGAAGTGGTGGGCCCGACAAGGTTCGAACTTGTGACCTCCCGGTTATCAGCCGGACGCTCTGACCAACTGAGCTACGGGCCCAACGCGAGGAATAATATTAGGCAACGCACCCCCTCGGGTCAACCGAGAATTGAAATTCGTTCTCATTTTCTCCCCATTTTGCGTTTCCGTCCGTGCGGCCCGCCGCTCGCCCGTTTGGCGATACACTATCCAACCTGCGCTTTTGCAAGAATCTCCACGCAAGTTCGCGCGAGACGGCGCGTCTTGGGTACCATGTCACCATCACATGAGGGAGGTGCCACATGATCAGAATGACGATACAGAGCGTTCTCGTAAGCGGGGGTCCGCTGACGTCCCTCGTGATCCTCAAGACCAAGGCACCCTACAAGGGCGGCTCGGTCGTGCAGCTCCCCATCCGCATCGGCTCGGTCGAGGCGCACGGCATCTCGCTGAGCGCCGAGGGCATCACGCTCGACCGACCCATCACCCAGGACCTGCTCGCAGACGTCATCACCCAGCTCGGCGCCGAGGTCACGGCCGTCTCCATCGTCTCGGTGGAGGAGAAGACCTTCTTCGCGCGCCTCGAGCTCAAGCGCGCCGACGGCACCCGCTGCCTGCTCGACGCGCGCCCCTCCGACGCGCTCGCCCTCGCGCTTCGCTGCGACGCGCCCATCTTCGCCGAGGAGAGCGTCCTCGACGCGGCCTCGATGCCCGACTTCCGCCAGGTCGAGGACAGCGAGAAGCTCCACAAGATCGAGGAGTTCCACGACTTCGTGGAGTCCCTCTCCCCCGACGACTTCACGCAGGTCTAGCCCAACCTCTAGACAACGCCCCTCTCGCCCATCAAACCCTCGCGGGCGAGAAGAGCGTAGCCCCCTCCCCCACGCAACACCATGCAACGCAAAAGGGCTCCACCCGAGGGTGGAGCCCTTGCTTGTGAGCCTATGCGGCCGAGGCGCTACTCGTCCTCGATCATGGACTCGTCGAAGGCCTCGTCGCCTCCGATGTCGACCGACTCCTCGTCGTTCTGCTCGACCTCGCCGGCGGCGGAGAGGTCAAGGGCGGCCTGCATCGGGTCGGCCTTGGCGGCCTTCTTCTTGTGCGCGACCATGCGGGCGGCGGCGCTGACCTTGTCGCTGGCGCCGATGTTCATGATCTTGACGCCCTGGGTCGAGCGGCCGAGGCGCGAGATGTCCGCGGTCTTGACGCGGATCATGACGCCCTCCTCGGAGACGACCATCAGCTCGTGCTGCGGGCCGACGACGCGGCAGACCACGAGGTTGCCCTTCTTGGCGGTCATCGCGATCGTCGCGACGCCCTGGCCGCCGCGCTTGTGCTCCGGATACTCAGAGACCGGCGTGCGCTTGCCGTAGCCCTTCTCGGTCATGACGAGAAGGTCGCCGTTGCCGTTGGTGATCTCCATGCCGAGCATCTCGGCGTCGTTCTTGAGGGTGATGCCACGGACGCCCGAGGTGGCGCGGCCGGTCGGGCGGATCTCAGACTCGTCGAACAGGATCGCCTTGCCCGCGGTGGAGCAGAGGATGACCTTCTCGGACGCCTTGACGCGGCGCACGTTGACGAGCTCGTCGTCGTCCTTGAGGTTGATGGCGATGATGCCGTCGCGGCGGCTCTTGTCGTAGTCGCTCATGGCGGTCTTCTTCACCATGCCGCGCTTGGTCGCGAACATGAGGTACTCGTCAGACGGGAACTCGCGCGTCGTGATGACGGCCGTGGGCTTCTCGCCCTCGTCGAGCGGCAGCACGTTGATGAGCGCCGAGCCGCGGGCGTGGCGGCTGCCGATGGGCAGCTCGTGCACCTTGACGCGGTAGACGCGGCCCTTGTTCGTGAAGAACATGACGTAGTCGTGCGTGGACGCGACGAAGAGGTCCTCGACGAAGTCGTTGTCCTTGAGCGAGAGGCCCTGGATGCCCTTGCCGCCGCGCTTCTGCGAGCGGTACGTCGCGACCGGGAGGCGCTTGACGTAGCCCGAGTGCGTGACGGTGACGACCATGTCCTCCTCGGCGATGAGATCCTCGACGTCGAGGTTCTCGACCGCGTGCTCGGAGATCGTGGTGCGACGCTTGTTCGAGAAGCGCTCGGAGATCTGCTGGAGCTCCTCCTTGATGACCTGCATCATCTTGTCCGGGTGCTCGAGCAGGTCGCGGTAGTAGGCGATCTTCTCGTGCAGGTCGGCGATCTGGGCGACGAGCTCGTCGCGGGCCAGGCCGGTGAGGCGACGCAGGCGCATCTGCAGGATTGCCTCGCCCTGGACGTCGTCGATGCCAAAGCGCTCGTGCATGCGGCCCTTGGCCTCGGCGTCGTCGCGCGAGGAGCGGATGATGTGGACGATCTCGTCGATGTTGTCGACGGCGATGAGCAGGCCTTCGAGGATGTGGACGCGCTTGAGTGCCTTGTCGAGGTCGAACTTGGTGCGGCGGGTCACGACGTCGACCTGGTGGTCGATGTAGTAGCGCAGCATCTCGCGCAGGGTGAGCGTGCGGGGCACGCCGTCGACGAGCGCGATGTCGATCACGTTGAAGTTGCTCTGCAGCTGGGTGCGCTTGTAGAGGTTGTTGAGAACGACCTGGGGGACGGCACCGCTCTTGAGGTCGATGACGATGCGCATGCCCTTGCGGTTGGACTCGTCGCGCATGTCGGAGATGCCCTCGATGTGCTTCTCGTTGACCTGCTGCGCGATGCGCTCCTGCAGGGTGCCCTTGTTGACCGCGTAGGGGATCTCGGTGACGACCAGGCGCTGGCGGCCGCCCTTGCCGATGTTCTCGACGTGTACCTTCGAGCGGACCGTGATGGTGCCGCGTCCGGTCTCGTAGGCCTCCTTGATGCCCGAGGTGCCCATGATGATGCCGCCGGTCGGGAAGTCCGGGCCGGGCAGGACGCCCATGAGCTCGTCGGTCGTCGCGTCGGGGTTGTCGATCATGAGGCAGACCGCGTCCACGACCTCCTTGAGGTTGTGGGGCGGCACGTTGGTGGCCATGCCGACGGCGATGCCCGACGAACCGTTGACGAGCAGGTTCGGGAAGCGCGACGGCAGGACCGCCGGCTCCTGGAGCGACTCGTCGTAGTTCGGCTGAAGGTCGACCGTCTCCTTGTCGAGGTCCTGCAGCATCGCCATTGCGGCGTAGGTCAGGCGCGACTCGGTGTAACGCATGGCCGCAGGGGGATCGCCGTCGATGGAGCCGAAGTTGCCGTGGCCGTCGACCAGGGGCAGGCGCATGGAGAAGTCCTGCGCCATGCGGACCATCGAGTCGTAGATGGCGGAGTCACCGTGCGGGTGGTACTTGCCCATGACCTCGCCGACCGTCCACGCACTCTTCTTGTGCGGACGGGACGGGACGATGTGGGCCTCGTTCATGGCGTAGAGGATGCGCCTGTGGACCGGCTTGAGGCCGTCGCGCACGTCAGGGAGCGCTCGGGCCACGATGACCGACATCGAGTACTCGAGGAACGAGGTCTTCATCTCGGTCGAGAGGTCCGTCGGCTTGAGCGCGCCGCCATGGATGTCGGTCAGGTCGAGACGGGTGCCCGCCTCGTCGGAGATCGTGTGCGAGAGGCCGGCGCCGGCAAGGTTCATCGCTGGTGCGTCCTCGTCGCCGTACTCCTCGTCGAAGTCGTCGCCGTCGCCGTCGTCACCGAGGTCGTCGACGTCCTCCTCGTTCTCAGTCTCCTCGGCGTCGTCGCCGGTGAGGTCGAGCTCGTCGTTCTCTTCGTCGAGCCCGTCGTTGAAGTTGTTATCGTCTGCCACTTGCTAGCCTTTCGTTAGTCGTGGAGAAGAGCTTCGTCCTTGGTCCTTAGATGTCCAGGAAGCGGACGTCCTTGGCGTGGGTCTGGATGAAGTCCTTGCGCTTCTCCACCTGCGTGCCCATCAGGTCTGCGACCGCGCGCTCGGCGCTCATCGCGTCCTCGATGGTGACCCTCAGCATGATGCGGTTCTTCGGCTCCATGGTCGTGGCCCAGAGCTGCTCGGGGTCCATCTCGCCGAGACCCTTGTAGCGCTGGACGGTGTAGCGGGAGGGATCCTCGTACTTCTTCGCCTCGAGCGCGAGCTCCTCGTCGGTGTAGAGGTACTTGCCGCGCTTCTTGCCCTTGGGCTTGAGCTGGTACAGGGGCGGCTGCGCAACGTAGATGTAGCCCGCCTCGATCATCGGGCGCATGAAGCGGTAGAAGAACGTGAGCAGCAGGATGCGGATGTGCGCGCCGTCGACGTCGGCATCGGTCATGATGACGATCTTGTGGTAGCGCGCCTTCTCGATGTTGAACTCGGGGCCGACGCCGGTGCCGATCGCGGTGATGAGCGACGTGATGGTGTCGGAGGACAGCGCGCGGTGCTCCTGGACGCGCTCGACGTTGAGGATCTTTCCGCGAAGCGGAAGGACCGCCTGGATGGAACGGTCGCGTGCCATCTTGGCGGAGCCGCCTGCGGAGTCACCCTCTACGATGAAGAGCTCGGTCATCTCGGCGTCCTTCACCGAGCAGTCGGCGAGCTTGCCGGGCAGCGCCGCGCTCTCGAGCAGGCCCTTGCGGCGCGTGGCCTGGCGCGCCTTCTGCGCGGCGAGGCGACCCTTGGCCGCCTGCGAGGCCTTCTTGAAGACCTCCTTGGCCTGGTTGGGGTGCTCCTCGAAGTACTCGGAGAGGCCCTGCGTCACGACCTTGTTGGTGAGCGTGCGCATGTAGGAGCTGCCGAGCTTGGCCTTCGTCTGGCCCTCGAACTGCGGGTCGGGCAGCTTGACGGAGATGACGGCCGTCAGGCCCTCGCGGATGTCGTCTCCCGTGAGGTTGGAGTCCTTCTCCTTCAGCAGCTTGTGGCTGCGGGCGTACTCGTTGACCACCTTGGTGAGGGCCGTGCGGAAGCCCTCGAGGTGCATGCCGCCCTCCTCGGTGTAGATGTCGTTGGCGAACGACATGACCCTCTCCGAGTAGCCGCTGTTCCACTGGATGGAGACCTCGACCTCGCCGCGCTTCTCGAGCGGGGTGTCGTCCGAGGTCTTGCCCTCGATGTAGATCGGGCGCGAGAGGCCGGGCAGGATGGTCTTCTCGGCGTTGAGGTACTTGACGAAGTCGTTGATGCCGCCGGCGTAGCAGAACTCCTCCACGCGCGGGGTGAGCTCGCGCTCGTCGGTGAGGACGATCTTGAGGTTCTTGTTGAGGAACGCGGTCTCCTGCAGGTGGTCGTGCAGGGTGTCGAAGTTGTAGACCGTGGTCTCGAAGATGGTGTCGTCCGGCCAGAAGGTGACGGAGGTGCCTGTGGTCTTCGACTTGCCGACCTCGGTCATCTTCTTGGTGGTCTTGCCGCGCGCGAACTCCATCTCGACGATCTTGCCGTCACGCTTGACCTGCGCGACGAGCCTCTTCGAGAGTGCGTTGACGACGGAGATGCCGACGCCGTGCAGGCCGCCGGACACCTTGTAGGCGTTGTTGTCGAACTTGCCGCCCGCGTGCAGGATGGTGAGGACGACCTCGAGGGCCGGCTTCTTCTCGGTCTTGTTGATGTCGATGGGGATGCCACGACCGTTGTCGACGACGGTGATCGAGTTGTCGGCGTGCACCGTGACGGAGATCTTGGTGCAGTAGCCGGCCATGGCCTCGTCAACCGAGTTGTCGACGATCTCCCACACGAGGTGGTGAAGACCCGCGGCCGAGGTGGTACCGATGTACATGCCCGGTCGCATGCGGACGGCCTCGAGGCCCTTGAGGACCTTGATGTCGTTTCCGCCGTAGTTGCTATCGTTTTCAGCCACTCGGATTTCCTCTCTATCTCAAAATCAAAGAGCCCAAACCATTCTACTTCATGCGGCCACGTACATCCCCGTCCTGAACGAAAAATGCCCCGAACGTCTTGCCCAAATCTTGCCTGAGGCTCTCAGAGGTCGCTATTCGCGGCGTTTCCTGAAATGAGGGGTTTTTGTCATTGCCGAGAGGAGCCTGGCGCCTGAGCCGTCACTTCTCCGGGGCTTCGCCCTCTTCGAACTCCTGGCGCCTCATTGACATCTCCATGGCGTGCGCGACCTTCGAGCGCAGCGGCTCCTCGAGGTCGGCAACGGCCACCTCGATCGTCGCGCGCTTGCCCTCGTCGAGCTGCGGCAGGTCGAGCGGGCGTGGCCTCTCGGGAAGCGCGGAGCGCCCCTCTCCCCCGCCGACACGCGTGCCGGCAGCCGTGCCAGCCCCCGCCTGGCCCTGGGCCTCGGCGCGGTCTCTTCTCGTCAGGCGGAACTCGATGCCCGAGAGCTCGAGCCCGGCGTTGTGCAGGCGGGCGAGGTAGATCTCGCGGTTCACGGTGAAGTCGGTCAGGCGCGCGTGCGAGTCGACGTAGACGCCGAGGATTGGCGCCGCGCCCTCGCGCTTGGGCTTCTTGAGGAAGACGCCCGTGGTGTGGGCGCGCTCGATGTCGCCGTTCGCGCCGTACCAGGCGGCGGCCGCGCGCTGGGCCGCGCTCATGCGGCCGCGCATCTCGCCGCCGACGACGCGTGAGAGCACCTCGCCTATTGACTCCTGGTTCCTCTCGCGGTTGCCCTCGAGCTCCTGGATGGGGTCCTCGCCGCGACGGTCGTGGGCTCGGCGCGAGAAGCGCCCGTCGAATCCGGCCCTACCCATCAATCTCCACCACCTTGGCGTCGTCCAGCAGCTCCTGCGGGAAGTACCCGAGGTTGGTCGTCGTGATGACCGTCTGGATCCCGTTCTGCACAAAGCGGCACATCGCGGAGCGACGTCTCTCGTCCAGCTCGCTCATGACGTCGTCGAGAAGGAGCAGCGGCCTCTCCCCCACGATCTCCTGGGCGAGCTCGACCTCGGCCATCTTCCAGGCGAGCACGACCGCGCGCTGCTGGCCCTGCGAGCCGAAGGCGCGGGCGTCGCGCCCGTCGATCGTGAACGTGAGGTCGTCGCGGTGCGGGCCCACGAGCGTCTGCTGTCGACGCAGGTCGTCGTCGCGGCCCTCGGCGAGCCTTGCCGCGAACAGGTCGCACACCTCGTCGCGCGACATGCCCGAGAGGTCCTGTCCCAGGCTCGACTCGTAGGTGCAGTCGAGACGCTCCCCCTCCGAGATCTCCTCGTAGATGCGGCTGATGTGCGCGCGCAGGCGCTCGAAGAGCCGCACGCGCGCTACGAGCAGCGTCGCTCCCCCGAGCGCCACCGACGCGTCCCAGGCGTCGAGCAGGGCGAAGTCCACGTGCTCGGACTTGAGCAGGCGGTTTCGCTGCTCGATGGAGCGGCCGTAGGCGGCAAGCACCTTGGCGAACCCACGGTTCGCCTGCCTGCCGAAGTCGTCAAGCTCCTCTCGGCGGTAGCTCGCACCCCTCTTCACGAACGAGAGGTCGTCCGGGTTGAAGAGGACGGACATGAGCGAGTCGGAGAGGTCGGCCGCCACGCAGCGCTTTCCGTTTCTCGTGAAACGTTTGCGCTGGTTCTCGACGTCGCACGCCACGTCCACCACGCGCCCGTCACCCGTGAGGCGCGCCTCGATGCGTGCGTGGTCGCACTCCTCGCGCACGAGCTGCGCCGGCTTGGGCTTCCTGAACGACGCGCCGGCCGTGAGCATCTGCAACGCCTCCACGGTGTTGGTCTTGCCCACCGCGTTGTGGCCGCAGAGCACGGTCATGCCCGGGGAGAGGTCGATGCTCCTCTCCCCGAAGTTGCGCCAGTTGCGCATCGAGAGCGTCTCGACGACCAGGCCCACGCTACATCCTGACCGGCATGAGCAGGTACAGGTAGTTGACCTTGGAGTAGGACTTGAAGATACCCGGCTGCATGGTGCTCTGGAGCTCGAGCGAGATCTTTCCCTCGCCCGAGGCGGCGTTCACGCAGTCGAAGATGTAGTGGTAGTTGAGGGCGATCGACATGCTGTCGCCGGTGACCTCGACGGGGATCGACTCGGTCGACTCGCCCTGGTCGGGAGAGGACGCGGACAGGCGCATGACCTTGCCCTCGGCGTCGATGTCGAAGCGGACCGACGGGTTCGACAGCGCGATGACCGACACGCGCTTGAGCGCGGCGGCGAACTGCGGCAGGTCGATCTCGACGGTGGTCGCGCAGGAGTCGGGCAGCAGCTGCTTGTAGTTGGGGAACTGGCCGTCGATCTTGCGCGAGATGTAGGTGGTGTTGCCGAAGACGAAGACGACCTGGCTGTCGGTGGTGCCGATCAGGACGTTCTCGGTCATCGAGGGGAGCGTCAGCGCGTCGTGGAAGGTGTTGCCACCCACGATCGTCTCGAACGTGCCCTCGAGAGAGGAGGTCTCAACGTTGGAGTCGGCGACGGCCATGCGGAACGAGTCGGTCGCGACGAGGCGGATGGTATTGTCGGCGACGGTCAGCAGGACGCCGGAGAGCACAGGACGCGAGGAGTCCTTGCTCGTGACCTTGTAGACCTTGTCGACCATGTCGCTCAGCAGCGCGCTCGGGAGCTCGACGGTCTGCTCGAGGTCGAACTGCGGGAACTCCGGGAAGTCGCGCGCGTCGAGCGTGTTCAGGCGGAACGACGACTTGTCGCAGAGGATGGACACACCACGGTCGCCACCCTCGAACTCGACGGCGGCGTCGGGCAGGGTCTTGACGATGTTGGAGAGGATCTTGCCGGAGACCACGGTCTCGCCCTCCTCCTCGACGTTGGCCGCGATCTTGTGGCGGATCGAGATCGTGAGGTTGGTCGTCTGGAACTCGAGGGTGCCCTCGGAGGCCTTGATGTAGATGCCCGTGAGGACGGCGAGGGTGGAGTTGGACGCCATGCCCTTGGAGACGACGGCGAGGGCTTCGGAAAGTGCCGACTGGCTTACGGTGAACTTCATGTCTCTCTCCTCATTATTAGTTCTTTAAATTTAAATACTTAGTAGTAGGGATAATAAGCGTTGTCGAAATGTCGAGAACATCGCATCGTTGCTGGTAGCCCTACCCGACCGCAACCGGCTCGCGTCTTCTTTGGGAGGGTGGTTTTTCAACTGAACGTTCTGTTGAAAAGTTTCGTCAACACGAAGGGCGCCTTTTTCGACACGTTGCTACACGTTTTCTTACAGCCTTCGACATGACGAGAAGAGCAAGCCTCCTAGCTGCGGCTTTAGCTTGAATCGGTGATGTTGTCCTTGAGCGTCTGGACCTTGTCCTGGAAGATTCTGTCCTCCTTCATGGTCTTCTCAACCCAATAGATGCTGTGCTTGACCGTCGCGTGGCTGCGGCCGCCAAACTTCTTGCCGATGTCGGCAAGGGTGTTGTCGGTAAGCTCGCGCGTGAGCCAGATGCCCACGTGGCGCGGCTCCATGAGCTCCTTGTTGCGCTTGGAGCCCACGAGGTCGCTGTGCGCCACGTCATAGTAGGTCTCGACGGCCTTCTGAATCTGCTCGATCGTCATGATCTTCTGCCCAGAGGGCCATTTCGCCTGTGAGATGCGGATGACGTCCTCGCGCGAGAGCTCCTCGCCGGAGCTCTCCTTGCCGTGCGCGGTCATGAGGCAGGTCTGGACGAATCCCTCGATCACGCGGATGTTGGTGCCCGCGCGCTCCGCCATGAGGCGGCGCATCTCGTCGGAGATGTTCGCCGAGAGGCCCTTGATGTGCTCGGCCTCTGCGTCGAGCTTCATGCGCTCGTAGAAGTTGTTGATGAGCTTGAGCTTGAGCTCGTAGTCGGGAACCTGGACGCTCACGGTGACGCCCGAGTCCATGCGGCTCGTCTCGCGCTCGTCGAACTTGCTGTCGCCCATGCCGAGCTGCGACGGGGCGCGGTCGGCGGCGAGCACGATCTGCTTGTCCTTGCTCGCGAGCGCGTTGAACGTGTCGAAGAAGAACTCGATCGTTCGCGCCGCGCGGCTCATGTTCTGGATGTCGTCGATGATCAGGACGTCCACGTTCTGGTAGTCGCGCGCGAGGACGGCGCCGGCCGAGGCCTGGTCGTTCTTCATGGCCTCGACGTAGTCGTTGATGAATTCGGTCGACGTGCGGTAGACGCACAGGCGCGACGGGTCGTTCTCGACGATGTAGTTCTGGATGGCGCGCAGCAGGTGCGTCTTGCCCAGGCCGCTCTTGCCGTAGATGAACAGCGGGTTATAGCTTTTGTTCTCGCCGTTGGCGACCTGCTTGGCCGCCTCGTAGGCCAGCATGTTCTCGTCGCCGGCGACAAAGCGGTCAAAGGTGAGCTTCGAGTCGGCGGTCGAGACCTCCTCGTTCTCGAAGGAGCTCTTCTCCTCAGGGCGAGAGGAGCGTGCCTCCGGGGCAGGGCGCGCCTCGGCGGCTCGGGCGTGTGCGCGCTCGCGCTCGGCCTGGTTGATGCGCCTGATCTCCTCGCGCGTCATCTCCGTGTTGGTGTCGATGGCACTCGGGGCCTTGTCGTGGGCAAGCACGACCTCGAGCCTGACCGGCTGGAACGCCGCCTGCTCGAGGCACTCCTCGATGAGTGGCGCCTGCTGCTTGATCTTCTTCTGGGCAAATCCCATGTTGGTCGAGATTGTGAGCACGTCACCGTCAAAGGAGACGGCGTTGCAGCTCTTGATCATCGCCAGGTTGGCCGCGGGGATGGATCGCTCGGCCAAGAGGGTCTGAACATCCTGCCAGAGGATGCTCGCGTCTGAGTCCGTCGTGGGGTCCATAATCACCAATAACCTCGAAATTGTTGAAAAGTCGACCCATTATATGATGAAAACAGGCCGACGCTCGTCGCGAATGGAGAAAACTCCGCCCCATGCGCGACATGTCTACATACTGCTGCGATTAAAGTCTCAGGCTCGAGAGATGCCTGCCGAGGTAGAAGCCTCTGGGCCCCTACCCCTGTGGGTGTTGCTGGATGAACGACCTGCCGGACGCCGTCAATTCTCGGCGCTGTCCGCCCGCCTGCTTCTTGACGAGACCCTTGTCCTCCAGTGCCTTGAGCTCGCGCGACCACGTGGGCTGCGAGCTGCCGAAGGTGCGTGCCAGGTCGGCGCCGCCAACGGACTCGTGGGTCATCAGGTATGTCAGGATCTGCCATCCGCGCTGGGAGAGCGCCATCTCGAACGGCGCGCCCGGGTTCGCCACCGGCGCCTGCTGAGCGCCGGGCATCCCGGCGGGCATGCCGGGGGCCATCTGCTGCTGCGGCCACGGCTGGCTGTAGCCCTGCCCCATCGTGGGCGCACCCATGGGGGCGCCCTGCCAGGCACCCGGCCAGGCCGGCTGCTGCGGGTATCCCTGCGGGGCGTAGCCCGGCAGGGGCGCGGGGTATCCCTGCGCCGGAGCCATCTGCACCGCACCCATCTGCGGCTGCGCGTAGCCCGCCTGCGGGTACGCACCCTGCGGGAAGGCCTGCATGGCCTCGCCCGCATAGCCCTCGTCCTCGGGGGCGAGCATCGAGATCGTGATGATGCTCCCGCCGCCGATGTTGTCCTCGATCGTGAGTGAGCCGCCGTGGTCCTCCATGAACTGCTGTGCATACGGCAGACCCGACCCGACGCCGCGGATGTACCGCTTCATCTCCTCGGTTGCCGAAGAGGTCCCGTACTCCAGGGCGCGGTCCTTCTCGGGAATTCCCGGCCCCTGGTCGGAGAAGCGGATCGTCTGGCCGCCGTCCAGGATGCTGATCGTCGGCTCGATGAAGTACGCGTGGATGTAGTTCTCGACGACCTCGCGGATGACCGTGAACGGGATGCTCCCGCCCTGCTCCTTCTCGAGGCGCACGACCGTCGCCGTCACCTCCTCGAGGTACGACCTCACGTCCGACGCCTCGACGACGACCACGCGCGGGGCTGCGGCCGCGTCGTCATACACGGCAATGCGCGCCGGGTAGCGCGCCTCGAGTGGCTGGTCGCTCATGTCTGCCATAGGCTTCGCGTGGCCTCCTTGTGGAGAAGCTGGGGTCGGCTCTGCCCCTTCATTTTCTACGAACGGATAGAAGACATGCGACATGAGGGACCTCCAATCTCTCTACTTTTCGACAAACGTTCAACGGATGAAGAAAACCTTTCAAAACGAATGAATTGCAAAAGAAAGATTTCAACAACGGATTAAACATTGTCGATAACTGCCGTGACGCATCTATCGCGAGATGAATGATACTAGCATCACAGCATCATGAAACCGCAGCTAGAAAGAAATCTTTCGCAAATTCATTCACGATGCATTCAGATTTCACCATCCGAGAAGAGCTTTCATTCCTGCCCCGGAGGCACGCTCTTCTCGCCTGGCGAAAAGCGAACGAAACGTGGATTGTGGGGTCTAGCTAGGATTTAATTGACATCGCGCCGCGATGCCCTCTACAATCTTGGAGCTTGACGCTATTAGTTCAACGCTCACTATTCATGGAGGAACAAGCATGAAGCGTACGTATCAGCCCAACAAGAGGAAGCGTGCCAAGACCCACGGCTTCCGTGCCCGCATGGCGACCAAGGGTGGCCGTGCCGTTCTCGCTCGTCGCCGTGCAAAGGGTCGCAAGAGGCTCACTGTCTAGGAGAGCCATGAAGACCATCAAATCCAAAAAGGAATTTGAGGAGGTCTTCTCCAGCGGCAGGAGAGTCAACCATAGACTCGTGCGCGCAACAGTTTTGAGTGATGACGAAGGCGACTGCGCAAGCGTCGCCTTCGTTGCGCCTAAGCGTTTGGGCAACGCGGTCTATCGCAACCGTTGCAAGAGGATCCTGCGTGAGGCCGCGCGCTCGTGTGGCCTGCCCCTCCCGGGGACGAAGATCATCCTGTTCGCAACGCGCTTGACGCATGAGAGCTCCCCCGCCGAGGTGTCGTCGGCCATCGAGTCGATCGCAGCTCGGGCGGGCCTGAGGTAGCAGGACATGAAGGCGTTTCTTATAGCCCTGGTCAGGGCCTACAAGAAATACCTCTCTCCCCTATTCCCTCCCTCGTGCATCTACGAGCCCACGTGCTCCGAATATGCCCTCCAGGCATTGGAGAAGTACGGGGCGGCCAAGGGCTCGTGGCTTGCCTTCCGTCGCATCCTGCGGTGTCATCCCTTTCACAAGGGCGGGTTCGACCCCGTACCCTAGCGCCATAAGGGGCAGCGCGTGCTGCCTGTACATACACACAGCTCGGAGGAACCATGTGGGATTGGTTTGTTGATCTGCTCAGGACCGTTCTCCAGTCGCTTGCCCAGTTCTCGGGCGACTGGGGTCTGGCCATCATCATCCTGACCGTCATCATTCGACTGCTGGTCATGCCGCTCATGACCAAGTCGACGGCCTCGAGCGCCCGCATGCAGGCGCTTCAGCCCAAGATGAAGGAGATCCAGGAGCGTTACGCCGACGATCCCGAGCGCCAGAGCGAGGAGCTTCGCAAGTTCTACGCCGAGAACAAGTTCAACCCCCTCGGCGGCTGCCTGCCGATCATCATCCAGATGCCGGTCTTCTTCGCGCTGTTCACGGTCGCCAAGCAGGTCCCGGCGGACGCCCACTTCCTCGGCATCCTCCCGTCGCTCTCGACCTCCGCGGCCGACATGTTCGCCCAGCACGGCATCGCCGGCTCCTGGGTCTACATCCTCCTCGACCTGCTCTTCGGCGTCCTCACGTTCATCCCCATGATGATGAACCTCAACAACACCGCCGAGGACCAGAGGAAGACCACCCTCACCATGGGCGCGGTCATGGCGGTCATGATGCTCTGGTTCGGCTGGTCCGTGCCCGGCGCTGTCCTGCTCTACTACGATACGTCCGCCGTCTGGCAGGTCATCCAGCAGAAGATCGTCACCCAGCGCGTGATGGACAAGGTCAAGCGCGAGACCGAGGCCAGCCTGGCGAACCAGCCCGTCAAGGTCGACGTCGTCCGCAAGGAGAAGAAGCCCCGCCCCCACAAGAAGGGCTAGAGCTAACTCTGATACTATTTCTGCGCGGCACGTATTGTGTCGCGCATCTTTTTTAGGAGGTAGAGATGGTGGACGACGAGATTCGCGAGGAGGTCGGCGAGGCCGTGGCCGAGAAGAGCTCCCCCATTGTCGAGGGAGAGGCTTCCGCTGACGAGTTCGCTGCCATTCGCGAGCACTTCGAGCAGGGCGTCGAGCTCTCCGACGACGAGGTCGACAAGATTGCCGACACCGCCATCGGCTACATTCGCGCGATCCTTGCCTGCTTCGGCGAGAACCAGGTCTCGGTCGACGAGTACGACGGAGACGAGGGCGAGCTGATCCTCGACGTCTCCGGTGGCGACCTTGCAGTTCTTATCGGCCGTCACGGCCGTACCCTCGAGGCTCTCCAGACGATACTTTCGTCTTTTATGTCGAACACCCTCAAGTTCCACTATCCGATCGTGGTCGACATCGAGGGCTACAAGAGCCGTCGCAAGGAGAAGGTCATGGGCATCGCGCGTTCTGCTGCCGCCCGTGCGAAGCGTCAGGAGGGTCAGGTCTCCCTGGCTCCCATGAACGCCTACGAGCGTCGTCTCGTGCACCTCGCACTCGTCGATGACGTCGAGGTGACCACTCACTCCGAGGGCGAGGATCCCGATCGTCGCGTCGTCATTACCTACGTTCGAAGCTAGTTTCTCGGGCGTTTCAACGCCCGCACATACTGTTTCACGCAAAAGGCGGCCTAGAAAGTCTAGGTCGCCTTCTCTTATGTAGGGCTGATCGAGTTCTTTCTACAGAGTTGGAAGGCCCCTGGCTTACCTCTCAACTCACCCTGATTTCTACTTTCACAACTACATTCTGGTGGCTGTGAAACGCCCCCTGTGCTCTCTTGGATTCTGATATCGAACGCTTCTGTAGCACCGGGATGGCTGAGGATGATGCTTTCCATGGCCTTCTTTGGTGTTCTGGAGGAAGCTTCATCTACTGCGATTGTCTCTCGTGCTAACGTCATAGAGGTGATGCGAGCTCGTATCACTCGAATTAGTTAACTGCGCATCTACCTTTACGTTGACAAAAACCTTTGAGACACAAGGTTTTGTCAAACCCCAGTTGAGGAGTCATTTCATGCATTCAACCAAAGAGGATGTCGAAGTCCTTCGAAACTATTGTCTCGAGTATGGAATAGACCTTCCGGAGAGCTATGCCGAGACGTTGCTGAGGCATCTGGAGTTGGTCATCGAGAAGAACAAGGTTCTGAATCTCACGAGAATCGTCTCACATGATGAGGCAATCGTCAGGCACATCCTTGATTCGCTCCTTTTTCTACCATCCATCGTGAGAGGCTCTGAGAGCCGTTTTAAGGGCATGGTGCCCCCAAAGTCGACTTCAGACCCAAGTACTATGATAAACCCTGCTTATTTTGGCTCTCAAGAGGTCGATTCTTTGCGGCTAATTGACATCGGAACCGGTGCAGGGTTCCCTGGCATACCTCTTGCTGTCTATACCGGTCTCGACACGACCCTTCTTGATTCTGTCGGAAAGAAGATCAAGGCCGTCTCTGAGTTCATTGATGATCTTTCACTCAATAACGTCAATGCCGTATCTGCTCGTGCTGAGGAGTTTGCTCGCGATAACGCCGGTGCATTCAATATCGTTGTTGCTCGAGCTGTTTCAGAGCTTCGGGTTCTTATTGAATACGCATCGCCGCTTCTCGCGAAGAACGGGCTACTAATTGCTTCCAAGGGCTCGATCAGTGACCAGGAGCGTGACGAGTCTAAGCGAGCCGCAAAAATCTGCGGACTCGAACTCGTCAGAAAGGATGAGTTTGAGCTTCCCGGCGAAAACGGCCACCGAGAGGTATATGTCTACGCGAAAGTTCGTAAGCCCACGATCAAGCTGCCACGAAATACTGGAATGGCTAAGCATAAGCCGCTTTAGGGTTCTATCAAACAAGAGGACTTCCGTAACATAAGGTTACTTTTTAAGACGCTCACTGTTTCACGTGAAACAGTGGGCGTTGCCTTAGACAGAAGAACTCTTTGTCTGATAGTCAAATTGCAGAGAGCAATGCTGCTTGAACAGTTTCCCAAAACGTAGGCCATATATCTCGGGAAACTGTTTATTTTGAACTCGCTTGATGCGAAATTGGGACGCGAGGAAGCCTTTATGGATGAACGTTTGAACGAGAAAAGTGAACACTGTTTCACGTGAAACAGTAAGGAATGCACCATGCATTGGACTCATTGGCCTGTGTCAGCAGTATTTTGATCGCAGGCAGTGTTCCACGTGAAACAGTGTGCGTGTTTGAGCATCATTCATCTTCGACGAGAGAACACGAGAGCCTTGATGTTTCACGTGAAACGGTGGATAGCGTCTTACTGAGACGATATGTGCTGGCAAAGGCACACCAATCTTGTACGTTGTTTCATGTGAAACAGTGTCGTTCACACATATAGACCTGCGTTTGTCGATGAGATTGATACGTTTCATCAATTCATGTCGTGCCGGTCTCAGATAATGTGTATCATCAAATCAATCTCTATCGAAATGATGCTAAAACAGACCAAACTCAGGGAGGAACATTGAGTTATAAGGATGTAAAGCGCGGCCTTCCCGATCGAGATACTCGCGTTATCGCGATTATCAATCAGAAAGGTGGCGTCGGAAAGTCGACGACCTCGGTAAATCTCTCTGCTGCACTCGGAGAGAGCAACAAGAAGGTGCTCGTTATCGACTTCGACCCCCAGGGAAACAGCTCCAGCGGGTACGGAATCGAGAAAGAGGGGCTTGAGAACGACATCTACGATGCTCTTCTCAACAATTACCCTATTGAGGACCTGATTCTTCCGACTTGTGAACCTAAGGTTTTCGTCGTACCGGCGACTATCCAGCTTGCAGGTGCGGAAATCGAGCTCGTTTCTGCGATGGCTCGCGAAAGCATTCTCAAGGGGATCATCGATTCCGTTAAGGATGAGTTCGATTACGTCTTTATTGACTGCCCTCCCTCGCTTGGACTACTTACGATTAACGCACTCGTCGCAGCTGACTCGCTGCTAATTCCGATTCAGTGCGAGTTCTACGCACTCGAGGGCGTTACAAAGCTGCTCGAATCCATGAAGATGGTCAAGGGTCGTCTAAACCCGAAGCTCGAAGTCTTCGGTGTTCTGATGACCATGTACGATTCCAGGACGACTCTTTCCAAGCAGGTTGTCGAGGAAGTCGAGGGATATTTCGGGAAAGCAGTCTTCAAAACTGTCATTCCCCGAAGCGTGAAGCTTTCGGAGGCGCCGAGCCATGGTCTTCCGATTACGATGTATTCGCGTACAAATAAGGGTTCGCTTGCGTATATCAAACTAGCGAAGGAAGTGGTGCGTCGTGGCTAAGAAGGCAGGTCTCGGCAAAGGCCTAGAGTCGCTTATGGGCGGCGCTGATGCCGAGGTTAGTGCGATTACCCCGGAGTCCTCACTCCCCATCTCGAAGATAAAGGTCAATAAGAACCAGCCCCGCAAGAACTTCGACCCGGACCTTCTTGACGAGCTTGCCGATTCGATCAAGCAGAACGGAATCCTACAGCCTATTCTGGTTCGCAAGAAGGGCGCTAGCTACGAGATCGTTGCCGGAGAGCGAAGGTATCAGGCAGCAAAGCTTGCTGGCCTGAAGGAGATTCCGGTCAACATCAAGGAGATCTCGGATGAGGACGTGTTCAAGCTTGCCCTCATCGAGAACCTCCAGAGGTCTGACCTCAACCCAATCGAAGAGGCGCAGGGATATCAAAAGCTGATCAAGGAGAATGACTTCACACAGGAGGAACTTGGAAAGGTCCTCTCGAAGTCTCGCTCTGCGATTGCCAACACGCTTCGCCTCCTCGACCTCCCGGACGAGGTCCAAGAGATGATGGCGGAGGGGAAGCTCACCGCTGGCCACGCACGAGCTATCCTGGCTGTCGCAGGAGAGGACGGGCGCATCAGGCTGGCGCGCAAGGTCGTTGATGAGAATCTGACCGTGCGCCAGACAGAAAACCTTGCTCCACTGTTTTCTGACAGAGGCGACGCCGAGGTCAAGCCAAAGCGCATGCCTGCTCCCCAGAGCTTCAAGCGCGCGCAGCGTCAGCTTCGCCTTGCGCTTGACACCAACGTCAAGGTGAAGACGGTTCGCAACAAGAACAAGATCGAGATCGAGTTCAAGGATGAGGATGACCTCGTGAGGCTCGTGGAGCAGCTGAGCAACACGAACGTTGAATTGGGGGAGTAGCGTGAGGTCTCTCAGGAACAAGCTCGTTGTCGCCCTGGCGCTGGCCGGTGCCGGGTTCGCCGCTTATAGAATCCTCCTGACTCCTGAGGCGAGGGCATCGCTTGGCACAGCTGCGAAGCGTGTTGGCTCGACCATCAACCAGGTCAAGGACATGGCCGACGATCACATCGGTACATACGTCGACGAGGATGCAGAGCAGAACAGACGTGACGTCGAGGCTGACTGGGCTCGTATCGGATACTGATCCAGACCATGACATAGATCGCATCCGCCATGGGGGTGGAGAAGGGCCAGTCTCTTCTCCACCCCTTTGCTATCGGTCGACCTTCACTGCTGACGGTTGGGGCAGGGGAGGGGTGAGGGTCAGAGACTCATGGAGCCTGAGGTCAGGGTGAGTCGAAATAATGCAATATTGTTTGTGCGCACTTGAAACAATCGAAGTGATGCGTGTCTTGAGACAAAGAAATCCCCCTCCGAGGACTCGAAGGGGGATTAAATGATACTAATTTAGTAACATAGGGTAAGGTTGATTATTCCTTCAGGTTCCTCTCGACGATCTGGCGGAGCTGACCGCAGGCGGCATCGATGTCGGAGCCGCGCGAGTTCCTGATGGTTGCCTCGACGCCGACGGAGGCGAGCCTGCGGACGAACTCGCCGGCACGCGCGTCGGAGGAGGGCTGGAAGCGAGAGCCCTTGACGTCGTTGAGCTTGATGATGTTGACGTGCGCGAGGTTGTCGCGACAGAAGTCGCAGAGGGCCGCAAGCTCGTCCTCGGTGTCGTTGACGCCCTTGATGAGGGCGTACTCGTAGGTCGGGCGGCGGCCGGTCTTGTCGACGTACTCGCCCATGATGTCGTAGAGGTGGAGCAGCGACCACTTCTTGACGCCCGGCATGAGCATGTCGCGCGTGCGCTGGACGGCGGAGTGCAGGGACACGGCGAGAGTGAACTGCTCGGGTTCGTTGGCGAATCGCTTGATCATGGGGATGACGCCGCTCGTGGAGACCGTGAGGTGACGGGCGCCAATGCCCGCGCCCTCGGGGGAGTTGAGGCGGCGCAAGGCCTCGAGGGTGGCGTCGTAGTTCATGAACGGCTCGCCCTGGCCCATGAGGACGACGCTCGTGACGCGCGTGTTGAAGTCGTCGCGCACGTGCATGACCTGCTCGTAGATCTCGCTCGCGGTGAGGTTGCGCGTGAGGCCGCTGGCGCCGGTGGCGCAGAAGGCGCACTTCATGCCGCAGCCGGCCTGGGTCGAGGCGCACACGGCGAGCCTGTTGCCGCTGGGCATGCCGACGCACTCCACCGCGACGCCGTCGTCGAAGCGGAGCAGGTACTTGCGGCTGCCGTCGGTCGAGACCTGCTGCGCGGCGACCGTGGTGCCGCCCAGGACGCAGCGCTCGGCGAGCGAGGCACGAAGCGACTTGGGGAGGTTGGTCATGTCGTCGAAGGACTGGGCGTTCTTGACCCAGATCCAGTCCTCGATCTGCTTGGCGCGAAACTTCGGCTGGCCGAGTTGCTCGAGGATTTCGACGAGCTCGCCGTGCGAGAGGTCGCGAAGCTCGCGTCTTGCCTGGGCCTTGGCCGAGGACGCGCTCTTCTCGGCGTCGTCGCCCTCGGATGAGGTGGTCTTAATGTTGGCATCTTGCATGATTGCATTCCTCGTCTGTGTGGGTCGCGCCGTGCGTTATGCTCGTTATTCGGCGAAGCTCGCCGTCTGCGCAGGGCGTCGTCAAACTCAACGTGTATGAGGAAAAGTCTAACGCCCCTCGGGGTGCCAGAAGGAGTGCGGTGATGGAGAAGACCGACGTTACACAATATAGTGTCGTCGTCCTTGCGGGTGGATGGTCCGACGAGCGCGAGATCTCGCTGCAGTCGGGCTCGTCGTGTGCGGAGGCCCTCAGGGAGGCCGGTTTCGCGCGCGTGGACGTCCTCGACGTCGCCGACCCCGACTTCTTCGCGCGCATGGCGGGCGGCAACTACGACGTCGCGTTCGTCGCGATGCACGGCCGCTACGGCGAGGACGGCTGCGTCCAGGGCATGCTCGAGCTCATGCGCATCCCGTACACCTTCTCCGGCGTGCTCGCCAGCGCGGCCGGCACCGAGAAGGAGGTCGCCAAGACCATCTACCGCGCCGCGGGCATCCCGACGCCCGACGGCGTCGACCTCGCTCCGGACGCGGAGCTGGACGAGAAGAGCGCGGCGGAGCTCGTGGAGCGCCTCGGGCTGCCCATCTTCGTGAAGCCCGCGTCCAACGGCTCCAGCTACGGCGTCTCGCGCGTCGAGTCGGCCGACCAGCTGCCCGCCGCCGTCGCGAAGGCCGCCGAGGGCGGCTGCCGCGTGCTCGTCGAGTCGTGCGTCGAGGGCACCGAGATTTCCGTTCCCGTCATCGGCAACGACGACGCCCACGCGACCCCGATCATCGAGATCGTCACTGGCGCCGACTTCTACGACAGCACCGTGAAGTACGAGCCCTCCGAGCTGCACCACGTCATTCCCGCGCGCCTGCCCGAGGACGTCTACGCCCGCGCGCAGGAGCTCGCGGTCCGTGCGCACCACGCGCTCGGCTGCCGCGGCGCCTCCCGCAGCGACTTCATCGTTCGCGCGGACGGCACCCCGGTCATCCTGGAGACCAACACGATCCCGGGCATGACCGCCAACAGCCTGCTGCCCGACTCGGCCCGCCACGAGGGCATCGAGTTCCCCGAGCTCTGCCGCAAGTTCGTCGAGTGGGCGCTCGAGGACAACTACAGGGCGGAAGACTAGATGGACGCCTCGGACGTGCGAGACCTGCTGCTGCCCGGCACGCCCGACTCCGTCGCCGAGCGATACCTCACCCTTGCCGAGCGGGCAAAGACCCGCTCGTTCGACGTGCTCGAGGAGGACGTCGTCGTGCTCGACACCGAGACGACGGGCCTCTCGTTTCGCGACTGCGAGCTGATCGAGATCGCGGCCGCGCGCATCTCCGGGCGCGAGGTGACCGAGCGCTTCCAGACCTTCGTGAGGCCCACGCGACCCATCCCGAAGGAGATCCAGGAGCTCACGAACATCAGCGAGCTCGACGTGGCCGACGCACCGGACGCGACCGAGGCCGTGGCTCTTCTCGCCGACTTCGTGGGCGGCATGCCCATACTCGCGCACAACGCCACGTTCGACAGGACGTTCGTCGAGAAGGTCCCGGGCGGCCGGGACGTGAGCGACACGTGGATCGACACCCTGTCGCTCTCCAGGATCGCGCTGCCGCGGCTCTCCACGCACCGCCTGGGCGACATGGCCCGGGCGTTTGGGTGCGACTCCGTCACGCACCGCGCGATGGACGACGTCGACGCGCTCTGCGGCATGTGGCGCATCATCCTGCTGGGGCTCACCGACCTGCCGGCGGGGCTGCTCGCGCAGCTCGCCGCCATGCACGAGGAGGTCGACTGGGCGTTCAGGCCGATATTCGCGCACCTCGCGGAGGTGGAGGAGAAGAGCGAAGACCCGCTTGAGGCCGCCTCGGCAGGCGCCGGCTTCTCGCTCAAGGCCGTGCGACACGACCTCACGCACGAGGCCGCGGGCCACGCCCGCTCGGACGCGGCCGAGGTGGGGCCGCTCGAGGTCGAGGGTCGCGAGCAGACGCGCGAGCTCTTCTCGGCGGAGGGGCTCGTGGGCCAGATGTACGAGCAGTACGAGAGCCGTCCTGACCAGGTGGAGATGGCGCTCGAGGTGCGCGACGCGCTGGAGACGTCGACCCACCGCGCGATCGAGGCGGGCACGGGCGTGGGCAAGTCGATGGCGTACCTGCTGCCCATGATTCGCTTCGCGAAGCGCAACAACGTGACCGTGGGCATCGCCACGAAGACGAACGCCCTGACCGACCAGCTCGTCTCGCACGAGCTGCCCGCGCTTGACGGCGCGCTCGAGGGCGGCGTGAGCTTCACGAGCCTCAAGGGCTACGACCACTACCCCTGCCTGCACCGCGTGGACCGCGCGGCCGCCGGCGAGCTTCCCGAGGCGCTGCTGCGCTTTCCGGGGCGCTCGCTGGGCGCCGTGGAGGCGGACGTGCTCACCGCGCTCGCCGTCACCTACGCGTTCTGCTGCCAGTCGCCCGAGGGCGACCTGGACGCGCTCGGCATCCGCTGGCGCTACGTGCCGCGCAGCCTCCTCACGACCACGCCAGCCGAGTGTCTGCGCAGCAAGTGCCCCTACTACCCGGGCGAGTGCCTGGTCCACGGGGCGCGCCGCCGTGCCGCGCAGAGCGACGTGGTGGTGACCAACCACTCGCTGCTGCTGCGCAACATCGCCGTCGACGGCAAGATCCTGCCGCCCATCCGCCACTGGGTGGTGGACGAGGCGCACGGCTTCGAGAGCGAGGCGCGCCGGCAGTGGGCGCGCGAGGTCTCGGGCCAGCGCGTGCGCGACGGGTTCGAGGTTCTGGGCGGCACCAAGACGGGCGCGATCCGCGTCGCGATGGCGGCCGCGAGCCGCATGGAGGACGCGACCCTGCACACGCGCCTGCTCACGAAGCTCGCCGCGGCCTGCGCCCGCGCGTCGGTCTCGACGGCCGACCTGTTCGTGGCGCTGCACGACCTCTCGCGCGTGAGCCGCGCGGGCGGCGGGTACGACAGCGTGACGCTCTGGATCGACGAGGAGGTCCGTCAGACGCCGGAGTGGGCGCAGCTCTCGGAGGTCGCCCACGTCGCGCTCGAGCGGCTCGACGAGGCCGCCAAGGACCAGCGCGCGTGCGTTGAGAGCCTCGCGCAAGCTGACCCCAACGTTGCCTCCGACTTGTCCGAGGCTGGCATGTTCCTGCAGGGGCTCCACGACGACCTGGAGCTCATCGTGCTGGGGGAGGACACCACCTACGTCTACTCGGCACAGCTCACGCGCCGCACCCGCGACATCGCGAGCGAGCGCCTCGTCGCGGAGAAGCTCGACATCGGCGCCGACCTTGGCGCCAGCTGGCTGCCCGAGATGATGAGCGTCACGTTCGCGTCGGCGACCATGGCGGTGGGGAAGAGCTTCGACCACTTCGACCACGCCGTCGGCCTCGACCGCCTGGACGAGTCGATGCACAAGGACGTGCGCCTGAGCTCGAGCTTCGACTACGAGGCCAACATGGCGAGCATCGTCGTGCGCGACCTGCCCCAGCCCAACGACCCGCGCTACCTGCCGGCCCTTGTCGACCTGCTGTTCGACGTGCACAAGGCCATGGGCGGCTCCACCCTCACGCTCTTCACCAACCGTCGCGACATGGAGCGCGTCTTCGAGGAGCTGCAGCCGCGCCTGGCCTCCATCGGGCTCGACCTCGCCCAGCAGGAGCGAGGCTCTTCTCCGCGCCGCCTGCGCCAGCAGTTCCTGTCGAACACGACAGGGTCGCTTCTGGCCCTCAAGTCGTTCTGGGAGGGCTTCGACGCGACCGGCGAGACGCTGCGCTGCGTCGTGATCCCCAAGCTGCCGTTCGCCTCGCCCCACGACCCGCTCGTGCGCGAGCGCGAGCTGCGCGAGGACCGCGCGTGGTGGCGCTACTCGCTGCCTGAGGCCGTCATCGAGGTCAAGCAGGCCGCCGGCCGCCTCATCCGCAGCGCGACCGACACCGGCGTACTCGTGCTCGCCGACTCGCGCCTCGCGACCAAGCGCTACGGCCGCCAGTTCGTCAACTCGCTCCCGCGCGGGACCGCCGACGCCCTCGAGGCCGAGCACGTCGGGCGCTACATCGAGTCGTGGCGCCGCACCCACGAGTAGCCGAGAAGAGCACATCCCTCGCTGACGAACGCTCGTGGCTTCAAATCGGCGCCAGCTCGTGACGTCAGGGCTCGAACAGCGCGGCTTCGCGTCGGCGCCAGCTCGTGACGCCAGGCTCGAACAGCGCGGCTACGCCGCGAACTCGCCTGACGCCACGAGCGTGTCGCCCTATCGAGGGGCGTGCGTTCCTGCCTGATGCCACGGGTGCGTCGCCGGGTCGAGGCACGTGCGTCCCCGCTCGCCGTTGCGCTCTTCACTGCCTCGTGATGCGCCGCGCGCGTCGATGATCGCCCTACGCGTCCAGTGCCCTGGTTCTCGGCGATCTCGCCTGGGTTACTGGTTCGTCTGCGCCGTGTCCATCGTGAAGTGGGACTCCGCATGCTCGCGGATGCGTGCGGCCAGGGCGTCATCGAAGACCGTCACCTTGCCCGCGCAGGCCGCGAGGCGACGCGGCAGCCAGACGCCGCCGAAGTCGTGCGCGACCACGTATGTCGACGTGCGCGTGCGTACGACGTGCGCCTGGGGCCAGGCAAAGAGGTCAAGGAGACCGTCGTCGTCGATCCTGATGCAGGCGTCCGCGTTCGCGGCGTCTGCGGGCGTGGCGTTCGTGGGCTGTGTGTCGGTGCGGTCGTCGGCTGGCCAGAGCTCGGGGGAGACGCTCTCCGCCGCGCCCATGCGATCGAGCCTGAAGGTGCGTCCCGCGCCGCGGGTGTGGTCGAACCCGCGCAGGTACCAGTAGCCGTCCTCGGTGTAGAGGTGGTCGGGGGTGATCGTGCGCAGTCTCTTCTCGCCATGCGCATCCGTGTAGGCGAAGCGAAGGTCCGCCGCATCGGCGAGGGCCTGCGAGCAGGTGGCGAGGGTCGCGCGCTCCCCGGGCGTGGGCTTGGTGCGCGAGGCCGCGAGGGCGGCGGTGACCTCGTCCGCGCTGACGCTCGGGGCGGCGAGCGTGGTGATGAGGCGGCTGACGATCTCGTCATCGGGGGTGGCGCCGACGCGTGAGAGCGCGGCGAGGACGGCGAGGGTCTCGTCGCGCGTGAGGCGGACGGGGCGGCCCTTGGTCGTGGCGAAGCCGAGGCGGGCGTGCTCGAAGGAGTCGTCCGCGACGAGCGGGAGACGCAGCGCGCCCTCGGTGTCGGAGGCGTCCGAGAGCATGGAGAGCATCTCCCGGGCCTCGTCGAGGGAGCAGTCGAGGCGTGCGGCGACGACCTCGGCGTCGACGAGGTCACCCTGCTCGGAGAGGGCGCCGATGAGCGCGACGAGGCGGCGGGCCTTGGTGGTGCCGCCGGGACGCCCGGCGCCCGTCACGTGAGTTGCGGAGGCGGGCTTGCTGGCGCGCTCGAGGGCGCTCGCGACGTCGCGCGTGGGCGCTGTGGCCGTGCACGAGCGAGCCGCGTCGAGGACCTGGTGCCAGGTGCGCACGAGGCTGGCGGGGGAGAGGGGATCCATGTCGACGTCGACGGCCCAGCGCGCCGCGGCGTCCTCGTCGGCGACCGTGACCGTCCAGGTGCGGCCGTCCTCTGAGAGCGCGCCGCGCGTCGCGAGGGCGCGGGCTGCCTCGGAGGTGGGGTGCTCGCGGACGGCGAAGGTGGCCTCGAGGGAAGCGTCGCCGATCTGGAAGGGGAGCACGCGCCAGTCGCGCGCGTCGAAGTCGGCGTCCACCTGGTAGGCGCCCGCTGACTTGGCGCCCGCGAGGGGCTTGACCTTGAGGAAGCGGTCGTCGCGGTAGGTGTGCGGGGTGCCAGCGAGGGCGTGGCTCTTCTCGTCGAAGTGATCCGCCACGAAGTAGGTGTGGCCGCGCAGGCCGAACTGGCCGAGCAGCGCGAGCGTGCGCTCTCCCTTGTCGCCGGAGGCCGTCTGGTAGGTCGTGCGCACGGGCGTGCGAGAGGCGAGGGCGGAGCCGAGGGTCTCGAGGCGGGCGTTGCGGGGCGCGTCACCCTCGCGCTCGACGACGAGCATCTCGAAGCTTCGATTGATCTTTGCGAGCGCGAGGATGAGGTCGGTGCGCTGCGCGAAGGAGGGGTCGGAGGCGAGGGGTCCGAGCGTCACCTCGAGGGCCATGGCATCCTCGGTGCTGAGTTCGCCGGGAGCCTGGGGCGTACCCGTGGCCGGTGCGCTCGCGAAGCTCGCGGCGCGGTCGACCTCCCAGAGCTGCCAGTCGCCAGACTTGCCGGAGCTGCGAAGCACGATGCCGCACTGCTCGAGGCGGGCGCGGTCGCGGCTGAACGATTTGGTGAAGGTGTCGAGCGAGGCGTCGGGGTACCAGCGGCGGCGCACCTCCTGAGAGCTGAGGGGCGCCTCGGTGTTGGAGAAGCCGATCGCGAGGGCCGCCAGGCGGAGCGCCTGCTCGTCGTCCCTGGACCTCTTGAACAGCCCGTCGTCGCTCGTGGCCATGGTGCCTCCGCCCTCGTCGGCGCGGACTCGCCGCGCGTTTCACTCCACGCACCATTGTGCCACGTGAAACGAGACGCGGGGTCCTGCTCCTGCAGAACCCCGCACGCATCCGTCTCATGGTTTGATGGCGCCGAGAACGCCGTGTTCCAGCCTAGGCGATCAGGCTTGTGACCTCGCCCAGGACGCTCTCGAAGCTCACGCCGCGAACCTCGTAGTCGGGCTGGTCGCGCGTGACCAGCATGGCGTGGCGCACGAGCTCGCCGGCGAAGGCGACGCTGTCGTAAAGCGACTTGCCGGCCATGATGGCGGCGAGCACGGAGGAGGCGTAGAGGTCGCCGGTGCCGTGCAGCATGAACGGCAGGACCTCAGCCGAGATCTCGACGGTCTCGACGTCGCGGCCACCCACGTAGTTGCGAATCATGCCGTCGCCGTGGTTGATGCCCTTGAGGACCACGGTCTTGGCGCCCATCTCCAGGAGGGCGTCCAGCATGCGACGCACGTACTTCTCGTCCACGTCCTGACCGAGATAGTCGATGCCGGTCAGCAGGGACGCCTCGGTGAGGTTGGGCAGAAGGACGTCGGCGCCGTCGACGAGGTCGGCCGTCGCGCGGCACATCTCCTCGGTGTAGGTGGGGTACATGCTGCCGCCGTCGCCCATGACGGGATCGACGACGCGCAGCGCGCGCGGATGGGTGTCGTAGATGCGCTTGATGGCCGCGACCTGCTCGGCCGAGCCCAGGAAGCCAGAGTACACCGCGTCGAGCACGATGCCCTCCTTGTCCCAGGCGTCGAGGTAGCCCTCGAGCATGGAGGTGGTGTCGTGCATGTAGAAGGTCTCGAAGAGGGTGTGCGCCGAGAAGAGGGACGTGGGCACGGGGCACACGTCGCAGCCGGCGGCAGAGAGGACGGGGATCGCGACGCCGAGCGAGCACTTGCCGTACCCGCACAGGTCATGGACGGCGGCGATGCGGGGAATGTAGGTCCCCTGCCTCTGGTAGAGGTACAGATCCTTCGCAAGAGTCATGGTTGCTTCCTTTCACATGGACTAATGGACCGATGCGTGCGAACTAGGGTAGCCGTTTCGCGCCGTACATGCTCGGCGCCGCGCGATTGTGCGACGTTGGAAACAATCGACTCATGCGGAAGGTGCACAAGACCTCGCGCCCAGGGCGGGGTCTTGTGCGTACGCCCTCTGGCGGTCGCGCCTCCAACCCGCTTTTGCGCTGCAGGGCGTTCACTGATGCAAAACCCATCCTCCGTGGAAAGATTTCAAGTGTGCGTGCGCAGTTTTGCTCCTCCGTGGCAAGCTTGTACGCCGCTCGCGCGTTATCTCACGGTGGTGTCGTGAATACTTTCACGGCCTACCTGCGCGAATGTCGGCTTCTATGCAGCATGCTCGCGTGAGGACCCTTGGCCGGGGGAGGGGCAGTTGTGCACGGAGGCACGTTTTTGCTCGGCCGGGTCGCGAATCTTCGCACGGGACCAAGTTTTTGCACCCAGACGACTAGGGCCCCGCCCAATAAATCGCGCCCTCGACGGGGTTGCGCTGCAGGCGAGGGACGTGGCCTACATGCCGGCGGCGGCGAAGCGGTTCTCGAGCGCCTCCTGGTGGATGGCGTGCTGGATGGCCGTGTCACGGGAGATGATGCCGTCCTTGGCAAGGCCGAACAGGCTCTGGTCCATGGTGATCATGCCGACGCTGGAGGCGGAGGCCATGATGGAGTCCATCTGGTAGGTCTTCTCCTCGCGGATGAGGTTGCGGATGGCGGGGTTGCAGACCATGATCTCGAACGCGGGCACGATCTTGCCGTCGACGGTGGGCACGAGCTGCTCGCTGACGACGGCCTGGAGGACCATCGAGAGCTGCAGGCGGATCTGGCGCTGCTGCGTGGCAGGGAAGGTGTCGACGATGCGGTCGACCGTGGTCGACGCGCTCGAGGTGTGCATGGTCGAGAGGATGAGCTGGCTCATCTCAGCTGCCGTGACGGCGGTCGCCATGGTGTCGCGGTCGCGCATCTCGCCGAGAAGGACGACGTCCGGCGCCTCGCGCAGGGCAGAGCGCAGAGCCTCGGAGTAGGTCGCGACGTCGGTGGGGACCTCGCGCTGCGTGACGATGCACCTGCGGTGCTGGTGCACGTACTCGATGGGGTCCTCCATCGTGACGATGTGGCCGTCGCGCTCGTTGTTGAGGCGGTCGACCATGCAGGCGAGCGTGGTGGACTTGCCGGCGCCGGCCGTGCCCGTGACGAGCACGAGGCCGCGCTTGAAGTTGACGAGGGAGAGGACCTCCTCGGGGATGCCGAACTCCTTGGGGTCGGGAAGGCCGAAGGGGATCACACGGATGACCATGCCGAAGGAGCCGCGCTGGCGGAAGGCGTTCGCTCGGAAGCGCCCGAGGCCGGCGATGGAGAACGAAAAGTCCTCGTCGTGGTTGTAGTTGTCCTCGAAATGGGAGAAGTCGCGGCCGGCGAGGCGGTAGATCTCACGGACGAAGGACTCCGTGTCGGCGGGCATGAGCCTGTCCATGTCGCAGCGGATCTGCTTCCCGCCGACCTTGTAGGAGAGCGGCAGGCCGGCGACGACGAAGATGTCGGACGCCTTGCGGTCGATCATGTCCCTCAGAGTCGCTTCGAGCTCCATGTTCTTCTCCAAACTAGTTTGTGCCCGGGCCGCCCCAGAGCGTCGTCGCGTCCTTCTCGTCGGCCGACACGGCCGCGAGCCTCCATGCGCTGACGTCACAGGCGAGGTCGTCGGTCACGTTGATGGTGACGGTGAGCGTGCGCCCGCCGGTTGTCGTGATGGTGGCCTCCACCTTGCTGCCGTCCACGCGCGCGATCGCGGTCACGTCGCTCGTGGAGACGACGCTCGAGATGCCGGAGAGCTTGCCCGAGAGGGCGTCAAGCGCCGCCGCGCGGTCTGCGCCGCTGGCCTTACTCTGTGCGAGCTGGGCGTCGACGCGCGCGACGAGCTGCTGCCCGCAGGTCTCGGCGCGGTACGCCTCGGTGGTCATGGTGGCCTGGCGCGCGGTGAGCGCGCGCATGGCGCCGGCGGTGGTGACCTCGAGGACCGAGAGGACCGCCAGCACGATGACGATGACCACCGTGAGGATGGTGAGTAGGCCGATGCGCATGTTGCCGGTTCCGGACGGCTTGGACATCACGCTTCACCTCCCACGTAGCGGGCGGTCTCGAGCGTGTAGAGCGTCGCTTCGCTCTCGGCGTCGGCCACGGTGATGGTCGCACGGAACATGGTGCCGGGGCCGGTGGGCTCGGAGGTCGCCGTGCACGTGGCGACAACATCCTGGCCGGACTCGGTGTGGGTGCCCTCGAACGGGCGCGCCGAGAAGTCCTCGGCCACGTTGGTGGCGAGCACGATCGCGCTCGCCGTGCGCGCGCTCGTGCGGGCGTCGCGCTGCGAGGTCGCCACAAGCTTGGCGAACACCGCGAGCGTCGAGGTGAGGACGACGATGAGGACGAGCGCCTCCACGAGGAAGGCCACGCCGTGCTGGTTCGTGCCGCGTCTCGTCGAGGCCATGCTATGCACCCCCAAGGGCGTTGCGCAGCGCCACCTTGGCGACGCAGTCATCGGTCTTGATGGTGAGCAGGCCCTCGTCGTAGGCGAACGAGAAGGACGAGGTGGCTCCCAGGGACGTCGCCTTGGAGGGCGTGTAGGGCGTGCCCTGCACGGAGTACTCCTCGACGAGCTTTCCCTGGTAGAGGTAGATGCGGTTCTCGTAGGTCCCGTGGTCGAGCGCGTCGACGATCACGAGGGACTCGCCCTCGGGCCCCGTCCCCCGCGCGATCGCGGAGCGCTGGTCGCCTGCCCGAAGGGCGCTCACCACGGGCCCGAGCTCGAGCGACGAGCGCTCGCTCTTCTCTTGCATCTCATGCAGGGAGCGATAGCTGATGGTGGCCATGCCGACGGCCAGAAGCTCGATGGCCACGAAGACCGCGAAGAGGATCATGAGGAAGACCCCCATGGAGCCGCCCCTTTGGGGCGTGCGCATGCGCGCGCTCGAGGCGAGGGCCTCGAGGACCTGCTCGTCCCTGCTGCCGCGCTCGGCTGCGCGGCCGTCGTCAGCGATGCGCGTCCAGTCGCTCATCGTGCCACCACCGTCACGGTCGGAACGACGTTTCCTGCGAACGACTCGTAGCCCACCACGTAGTCGCGATGGTTCACCACGAGGCCGTAGTTCTTCTCGAGGTAGGAGAGCGAGGCGGGGTAGGACCCCTCGACGGCACAGCATCGGTTGGCGGTCTCGATGATCGTCGCCCTCAGCGCCATCGCGCCCTGCTCGCGCGTGCGCGCCTGGAAGATCCCGTAGCCGACGAAGACCGCCGCGGCAAGCACGACAACGACGACGGCCGCGATGATGCGGCTGCGCCGGCGCGCCCTGATCTGCCGTGTTGTCTGCTCGTGGTACATGGTCGACTCACATTCCTAGGCGATCGAGTGCATGATGCCGATGAGGGGCAGCATCACCGAGACGAGCGTCGTTCCGACGGCCAGCGTGAGGAAGGCCGCAAGCAGGGGCTCGACGCGGGAGATGAGGGCGTCGACCTGCTCGAGCGCGTCGTCGAAGAAGAGGTGCGAGAGACGGCTCAGGATCTGGTCGATGCTGCCGGTGGTGGAGCCCACCTGCAGCATGCGCGCGTAGACGGGCTCGAAGATGTCGTGCTTGGCGATCGCCTGCGCAAGGCTGAGCGGCTCCTGCACGCTGCGCATGTCGGCGAGGACCCCCTCGAGGCGCTCGTGCAGCGTGGCGTTGGTCACGAGCCCCATGGAGCTCTCGAGCGCCGCCTCGGTGTCGAGGCCGGAGGAGATGTAGGTGGAGAGCGCCGAGGTGAAGCGCGCGACCGCCAGCTCGTAGAGGGCGTCACGCGTGGGCCCGAAGTTCTCGAAGAAGCTGATCGCGCGCAGGCGGCCGGACTCGGACGCGCACATGAGGGCGAGCGCGAGGACCGCAATCGCCAGCACGATGGTCACGACGAGCGCGACCCAGCCGATCGCGATAGAGGCGCCCACGGCCCCGAACGAGCTGCTCGTGAGCGACCCGGAGATGCGCTCGTACGCGCTGATGAAGACCGGCAGGATGATGATCACCGTGAACGCGAGGATGACCGCCATGATGCACAGGAGCGCGGCGGGGTAGCTCACGGCCGCGCGCAGCTTGGCGAAGGCCGAGCCCTCCTCGTCGTAGTAGGTCTCGAGGCTGCGCAGCACGCCCTCGACGCGGCCCGAGCGCTCGCCGGCGCGGACCATCTCGACCGCGTACTCGGGGAAGGCGCTCGTTTCGGCCATGGCGTCCGCCAGGCCGCTGCCCTCGACGATCGTCGCGTAGAGCTCGCCGCAGACGCTCCTGAAGCGCGAGTCGCTCTGGTTGTCCGACAGCATGTGGACGGCCTCGTCCATCTGGATGCCGGCCGAGAGCATGCTCGCCATGCTTCCGCAGAATGCGCTGATGGCGCTGCTCTCAAGCAAGGTCTCTGCCATCGTGGTCGTCCTTCCATCCACGCGGGGCCATCCGTCAACGTCCGCCCCCGCACAACACGCCATGTCGTCCTAGTACACGTACCGCACAGTATATGTCTTGCCGTCTCCCACGTACTGCTCGGCATCGCCCGCCGCGGCAAACGTGAGGTCAACGCGACTCCAGGTGTTGGGGTCGACGGTGAACTTGACGGTCTTCCAGGTCCCGTCGATGTAGACGAGGATCCAGGAGTGGTAGATGTCGCCCGGCGACACGTAGCCGCAGGCGAGCCTGCAGGGGATCCCGACGCTGCGGAGCATGGCGCAGCCGAGAGAAGCATAGTCAAAGCAGATGCCCGTTCGGGAGGCGAGGGTGTCGTCGGGGTCGGGCACGTAGCCCGTGGCGTCCTTGAGCCGCGCGGCCTTGTCGGTGTCATAGGTGACGTTGTCGACCACGAAGGTGCAGATGCTCTTGACCGCCTCGCCCTGGTTGGACGCGCTCGCCACGAGCTCCCGCGCCCGCGCCACGCACGCGCTGTCCTCCGTGTAGTCGCAGAAGACGTTGGGGTGCAGGAACGGCTCGAACTCGCTCGCCAGCTGGACTTGGGCGCTCGCCGACGCCACCTCGACGTAGCTTGTGCCTTCGGTGTTGCGCATGACGCGGAAGGTGTACGCGCCGTCGCCCATGTTGAGCGGGCACGCGATGGGTGTCCCGTCGGACGGCAGGTCGTAGTTGTAGCTCTGCTCGCCCATGATCACCTGGAACTTGAGGCGCACCGGGCTCGTCGCGCTCGCCGAGACGTAGCCCTCGCTCACGTGGGACGTGTCGATCGAGCCGCCCTGCCCGCCCTCGGCCGACGCCGCATCGAAGGCGCTCTCGCTCACGCGCCCCGCCGCGGCGAACGCGGCACCCGAGACGGTCTCGCCCGACGAGCCGCAGCCAAGGGTGAGCACCGCGGCGCACACGACGCCGACGGCCATGCAGACCCTACGCAAGCGCCTCGCGCGACGTCGCAGCGCACCGCCACACCCGCTCGCGTGAGGGCTCACCCTGTGTCGACTCTCAAACGCCATGGCATGCTCCTTGGCGCACGCCTCGGCGAGCCCTGGGCGCCGAGGCACGAGGCAGTTGAGGCCAGCGTATCAATCGCCGCCGTCCCGACCGCGCGAAATGCGGTGCGCGGCGTGCCTTTCGGCCTGCGCGGCAGACGGCGCGCCCCCGATTCGTTACGTCTTGGGTGCAAGGGGCGCCTCGCCGGTAAGGCACGTTATACTGGACGCACCTTCCCGCCGCGACACGTCTCGCTGCGGGAGCGGGCGAGAAGAGCCCACGCCCCTCTCGCCGCACGTGACATGACTTCTATGGAGGGCGAGCATGGCAGACGCACCACTGGTAGGAATCATCATGGGGTCCAAGTCAGACCTCCCCGCCATGGAGGCGTGCACCAAGCAGCTCGAGGAGTTCGGCGTTCCCTACGAGCTCACCATCGCCTCGGCGCACCGCGCGCCCGAGCGCGTGCACGAGTGGGCGTCGAGCGCCGCCGACCGCGGGATCAAGGTCATCATCGCTGCCGCCGGCAAGGCCGCGCACCTCGGTGGCGTGGTCGCTGCGTTCACGCCGCTGCCCATCGTCGGCGTTCCCATGAAGACGTCGGACCTCGGCGGGATGGACTCGCTGCTCTCCATGGTCCAGATGCCCTCCGGCGTCCCGGTGGCCTGCGTGGCCATCGGCGGCTCCAAGAACGCCGCAATCTACGCAACGCAGATCCTCGGCGCCACCATGCCCGAGTATCGAGAGAAGGTCGTCGAGTTCAAGCGCGCCATGGCCGAGGCCTAGGCGCGCCTCTTCGTAAGGAGGGGTTCTAATGGCTGAGAATTCCAACCACCGCCACATGCGCGACGACTCCGCTGCGCCCGGCGCTCCCGCAGGCCAGCCTTCCCGCGCCGCGGGAACGGACGCGTCTCCCTTCGACGTCATCTCTCCCGACTCGCCCTCGCTCGACCCGGCCGCGGCCGCCGCGTCCGGCGCGGCGCACGCCGCCGACCCCGCCTCCGGCGCCCCCGGCGGGAAGAAGAAGCGCAAGAAGGGCAACCTCGTCTCCAACATCCTGATCGCCGTCGGCGTCATCCTGCTGCTCGTCGCGGCGGGCATCTGGGGCTTCTCCATGTGGCGCTACCACGAGCAGGACGTCCAGAACAAGAAGCTCGCCGCCTACGCCACGCTCGGCGACGGCGCCCCCAAGATCGACTGGGCCGCGCTCAAGGCGATCAACCCCGACATCGTCGGCTGGCTCTACGTCCCCGGCACCGTCATCAACTACCCCGTCTACCAGGGTAGCGACAACGAGTGGTACCTGCGCCACAGCGCTACGGGCGAGTGGATCGTCGGCGGCCAGATCTTCCTCGACTGCGAGAACACCAAGCCCGGCATGGTCGACCAGCAGTCCATCCTCTACGGGCACCACCTCAAGGACGGCTCGATGTTCTACCCGCTGTTCCTCCTCAAGGATCAGGAGGTGTTCGACGCCACGAAGACCATCTGGTACGTGACAGAGGAGCACGAGTACGAGCTCGAGCCCCTGATGGCCTACTTCACGCACCCCGAGGACCAGGAGGTCCGCCGCTTCCAGTTCACCTCCGAGGAGGAGTTCCACGACTACCTCCGCGAGCGCCTGACGCACGCCGTCTCCAAGCGCGCCGACGTCGACCAGGCGATCAACAACGCCAAGCACGTCCTCACGATGTCGACCTGCAACTACTACGACGGCTACGGCCGCTCTGAGCTCATCGCCATCCCCAAGGACGAGGCCGCGGGCACGGCTGCCACGCAGCAGCAGGCCGCCCCGGCAGAGGCCGCGGCAGCCGCGGCCGACGTCGTCGCGGATGCCTCGGCGCAGGAGGCACAGTAGCGAGAAGAGCCTACCGCCCCACAAGGACCACCATCTACGCCGGCACGCGCCGGCCAGCTGACACGAGACGCGCGAACCCAAAGGAGAGCAGCACATGCAGAAGGACCAAGCCAGGCACGTAACCTACGCCGACGCGGGCGTCGACGTGGACGAGGGCGCCCGCGCCGTCGAGGCGATCAAGGGCGCCGTCAAGGCCACGAGTCGCCCCGAGGTGATCGGCGGCCTGGGCGGCTTCGGCTCCTGCTTCTCCATGAAGTCCTTCAAGGACATGGAGGACCCCGTGCTGGTCTCCGGCACCGACGGCGTGGGCACCAAGCTCGCGATCGCCCAGCTGCTCGACCGCCACGACACCGTGGGCGAGGACCTCGTCGCCATGTGCGTCGACGACGTCGTCCCCGTGGGCGCCGAGCCCCTCTTCTTCCTCGACTACGTCGCCATCGGCAAGCTCCGCGCCGAGCATGTCGCCGAGGTCGTGGGCGGCATTGCCCGCGGTTGCGAGAAGAGCGGCTGCGCGCTCGTGGGCGGCGAGATGGCCGAGCATCCTGGCGTGATGGCGCCCGACGACTACGACCTCGCCGGCTTCGTCGTGGGCGTCGTCGACCGCCCCAAGATGATCGGTCCCGACAAGGTCCGCCCCGGCGACGTCATCGTCGGCCTGCCCAGCTCCGGCATCCACTCCAACGGCTACTCGCTCGTGCGCAAGGTCGCCATCGAGGGCAAGTCCGTCGCAGAGCTCAACGAGCCGCTCGAGGAGCTCGGCGGCGAGTCCATCGCCGACGCCGTGCTTCGTCCCACCACCATCTACGCCGGCGGCCTCGTCGCCGCACTCAAGGCCGGCGCCCCCATCCACGCCATGGCCCACATCACCGGCGGCGGCATCACCGAGAACCTCAACCGCGCGCTACCCGCCAACGTCGACGCCGTGGTCGACCGCGGCGGCGCCGACGGCCCCGCCTGGGACGTGCCGCCCATCATCGACTACTGCGTCCGCGCCGCGAACCTCACGCCCGACGAGGCCTACAAGACCTTCAACATGGGCGTCGGCATGAGCGTCATCTGCGCTCCCGACGACCTCGACGAGGTCTGCGAGAAGCTCTCCGACCAGGGCTTCGCGCCCTTCGTCATGGGCGAGTGCGTCGAGGGCGAGGGCAAGGTGGTCTACCGATGAGCGCAGCCCAGAGCGCGGCCGCGGCCCAGGGCGGCCACCAGGACCACAGGCCGCTTCGCCTCGGCGTCTTGATCTCCGGCTCCGGCACCAACCTCCAGGCCATCATCGACCGCATCGCCGCCGGCACCCTCGACGCCGAGGTCGCGATCGTCATCTCCTCGCGCCCGAGCGCCCTGGGCCTCAAGCGAGCGGAGGCCGCCGGCATCCAGACAATGACGCTCTCCAAGGACATCTACGCCGACCCCATCACGGCCGACGAGGTCATCGCCTCTACGCTCAGGTCCGCCGACGTCGACTACGTCATCATGGCCGGCTACATGCGCATGGTCCACGCGCCCATCCTGCGTACCTTCGAGAACCGCGTGGTCAACCTGCACCCGGCGCTGCTGCCCAGCTTCAAGGGCGCCCACGCCATCCAGGACGCCTACGACTACGGCGTCAAGGTCACGGGCGTCACGGTGCACTTCGCCGACGACAAGTACGACTGCGGCCCGATCATCGCCCAGCGCGCGCTCGCGATCGACGAGTCCTGGTCCGTCGACGAGCTCGAGGAGCACATCCACGCCATCGAGCACGAGCTCTATCCCGACACCATCCAGCTCCTTGCCGAGGGCCGCGTCTCCGTGCGCGACGACGGCACGGTCGCCATCGCTCCTGCGTCGTAGGAGACGCCTCGGCGCCCTGTTCAGCAAGCAATTCCAGTATTTGCCCCCCGCATCCACGCGGCCGGGGGACCATCTCGGTCTGTAGTGGGGGACTTGTCTTGTCTGGTTGGCTTGGCCTGTCGCTAGCGCCCCGCCCGCTTGCGACGATCGGCCAACGCGAGCGTCGCTGTGGCGGCGGCAAGCAGGAGGGTGCATGCTCCCGCCGTCCTAGCAAGCGGGTCGCCTGTTCCGGGCGTGGGCGTGGTCGACGCCCCAGAGGGATCGTTGCCGGCGGGTGCCTCACGGGGCGGGAGTGCGCTCCACTGCGCGAAGAGCGTCACGGTTTCGTTGGGGTCCGCAAGGTCGACGAGAAGCTCGCCGTCCTGGAAGGAGGTGCCCGTGCCATCTGCCTTTGTGTTCCAGCCGGCGAACTCGAAACCGTCGCGCGCGAAGCCGTTGGGCGAGAGCTGGGTCTGGACGTGCTCGGGGACAACCTGCACGCCCATGGCGCCTGACCCGCCGTTCGCATCGTAGGCGATCACGTACTCGTAGGGCCCGGACCATTGCGCCATGCAGGTGAGGCTGGCGGAGTCGGACGGCTTGAGGGCGAGGGTCACGGTGTCGCCCGGGCGACCGAGATCCCAGCCCGCAAAGCGCCAGCCTATGCGGGAGAAGCCGTTTTCGGGCAGGACGAACGACGCGGATTCGAGAGAGCCGTAGGCGTTCATGTGCTGGGTGGCCACGAGCTCGTCGACGAAGCCATCGTCCGCGCCGTTGCCGTCGAAGGAGAGGGTGACGTCGCGGTCATAGAGGCCGTAGAAGGTGACGTCGGTCTGTGGGGCGATGACGTCACCGGCGGAGAACTCGGGTGCGGCAGCGGCGTCGCCACCCTGCGTCCAGCCGAGTGCGGCCCACCCGTCGACAGGGGCGAGGTCGGGGGCGGTCACGGACGCGTATGAGATGACGTCGGAGAGCTGCGGCACGGTCTGAACGCTGCGGCCGGAAGCGGGTTGGTCCTGAGAGGCGGCAAGGGGGTCGGCGGCAGGCTCTTCTCCGCTGACGAACGTGAGGTCGCGAACCCAAACGGCGTGGAAGTCGACGAAGCCGGTCTCGGTGGAGAGGTTGCGCACGGCCTGGCCGTCGGTGTAGTCGACCTGGAGCGAATCGTGCGCGCGCCATCCGGCGAAGCGCCAGCCGGGGCGCTCGAGGGAGAGCTCCGCCGCAGTGGTGAGCGGCGTCTCGGGGTCGCCGTAGACGAAGTCCTGGGTGCCGACCTGCTCGTCTCCGTTGAGGAACCTGACGTTGTAGCGGTTGGCGGCCCAGCGCGCGAAGACGCGCGTCGAGGCGTCGATGGGGGTCGAGAAGTCGAACTGGCGCGTCTCGCCGGGGTCGTCCGAGACGAACCATCCCTCGAAGGTATAGCCCGTGGCGGAGGGGTCCTCGGGGCGCGTGGCCGGGGTGCCGCGGGTCACGAACTGGGGTGCGACCGGGTCTCCGTGGCCCTGCATGGCGAAGGTGACGCTGGGCTCCCAGAAGGCGTAGAGGGTGGTCTCGGCCGTGATGGGGGTCGAGAAGTCGAAGGCCCGGAAGGAGTAGTGGTCGGTGGACCAGCCGAGGAAGTCGCCGATGGAGGAGACGGGGTCGGCGGGCCTTGCGGCAAGGTCGCCCGAGTCGAGCTCCTGCGTCTCGGGCATGGCGACGCCGGTACCGTTGTCGTCGAAGGTGACGGCAAGCTTCCAGGAGGCGTAGAGGGTGGTGGTGCCGACCTGGTAGGCGCCAGGGACGAAGGAGCCGTCGCGATCGATGCACTTCGTGCCCCGGCCGTTGGGCTCGGTGAAGTAGCCCGTGAAGGTCCAGCCGGCCTTGGTGGGAACGTCGATGGAGTCGATTGTCATGCCGAGGCCGTCGACGGAGTAGTAGTCGTCGTAGTAGAGGTCGGTCTTGGGCGCGGCGTAGATGGTGGAGTTGCCTGCCGGGGTGTCGGCGCCCTGGTCGTCGAGGGCGATGATGCTGGCGAGGTACTCGACCGTGACCTGGCCCTCGCCGGTCCCGCCGCCGGCCGTGGTCGTGGCCACGGTGATGCCGTCGCGGACGATGGAGCCGGCGTCGGCCTTCTGCCCCTGGAAGAAGCCCTCGCCGAGGAAGCCCGAGCCCGCCCCGGCGGATGCGTCGGAGTGGCCGCCTCCCCAGTCGCGCGCGAAGCCGCCCCAGTAGCCGCCCCCGCCCCCGCCCTTGCCCTCGGCGCCATTGGTCGCGCCGTTGGTGCCGGCGATGCCGTCCATGCCCACGCCGCGCTTGTAGCCGGAGGTCTGGGTGCCGCCCGCTGGGGCCGTGCCGCTGTTTGCGGCGCCGTTGCCTCCGGACGCGCCGCCGCCCGCGCCGCCGCTGTAGTTCCAGCAGGCGCCGCCACCGCCGCCCGCGACGAGCGCGAGCTGGGAGTCGGTGAGGTCTGCGGTGGATCCCTCGGCCGCGGCGAGGTGGCTTGCGCCGCCACCGGCGCCGCCCGAGGTGCAGAGGCGGCCCCTGCGCCAGTTGCCCGTGCCGCCGCTACCGCCTCCGTTGGCGCCTCCGACGGTGGGCGTGACCGCGCCGTCGCCGCCCGTGCCGGTCTGGCCCTGGCCGCCGGCGACGCCATAGAGCGTGCGGGGGCTCATGGGGGAGACGGCCTTGGCCGTCCCGCCGAAGCCGCCCGAGACGGCGCCGGCCGCGCTACCGCCGCCCCGGCCGCCTATGACCGTGAAGCGATAGATGGCGTTGTCGGCGAGGATGATGGTGTTCTGGGTGCCAGGGGCTGCCGACCAGGAGTCGGTGCCCGCGCGCGAGATCGTGACGGTCACGCCCTCTGTGATCGGGGCCGTTGCCTGGACGCTGAGGGCGCCGGTGTCCTCCGGATGGTCGGCGTCTGCCTCGGCCGGCGTTGCTCCAAGGGCCTGTGGGGCGATTGGTGCGGGGGTCGCTGTGGGGTCGAGCGCGGAGGCGAGGGCGCCCGTGGCAGCCGCGGGCTGGATGCCGGGCTCGTCGAGGACGTCAGTGAGGGAGGGGACGTCGGCGTCGAGCGATGAGGGGGTGGCGTTGGCCCCGGCTTCGGCGTTCGCCTCGGTGTCGGTCGGCTGCTCGGGATCGGGCGCCGAGGTCGGGGCCGAGGTATCGGAGGCCTCGGCGTCATCGTCGGGCTGCGCGGGGACGGCGGACTCCTCGGCTTGTTCGTCCGTCGCGTCGGAGACCGAGGGGCGCTCTGGGAGGGACTGGGCCGTGGTCGTGCCGGTCGGTAGGAGCCCGACTGCAAGGACGAACGAGAAGAAGACGGAAAGCGCCTTGGATGCGCGACTGGTACGTTTCATGTTGAACCTGCGCCCTCGTGGTTGCGGTGGTCGCATACTTGCCAGAAGTATATGGGCCTGACGGCGCGGGGCATGCCGTTGCGCGAGGTCAAATCGGCCGTGCGTGCTCATGGGAGGTTGAGCGTATGAGTGCCGCGGAGAATAGATACAATTCGCCAGAAAAAGATCTTCTGTTGCTTTCACGCTAGATTGGTGCTTCAACGGCACCGGCAACCACTATTTGCATTACGGGTCCACCAGGTCTGTTGCAGAATGTCAGATATAGTATATACTTTTTCTGACACTCATTAATCGAAGGGAATGGCCATGTCCATCGCAACAGAAATCGAAGATCGGATAACCGAGGCGGAACCTGGTTCGGTATTCGTGCCGTCAGATTTCCATGATATAGCGAGCGTGGACAACGCGAACACCGTGCTGTCCCGCATGGCGAAGCGCGGAGACATCATGCGCGCCATGCGCGGGGTGTACGCGAAACCGAAGCGCGTCGAGGAGCTCGATGTCGATGTGCCGCCCACGCCCGATGCGATCGCGCATGCCATCGCGCGCAACAACAAGTGGGTAATTGCACCCTCCGGTGACACTGCCCTCAACCGTCTCGGGCTCGATACGCAGGTGCCCGCGATCTACGAGTACGTGAGCAGCGGGCCGTACAAGACCTACCAGTACGGCAAGTTCGCGATAGCCATGAAGCACCGGGCGAACAGGGACCTCCTCGACTGCTCACCGATCACGTGCCTGGTGATACAGGCCCTCAAGGCAATCGGCAAGGATGCGGCCGACGAAAATGTCGCCGCAAGAATCGCCGCCCGCTTGAGCGATGAGGAGGTCGAGGCGCTCTATGATGAGACCCGCAATTCTACGGCCTGGGTATTTGGATTTGCAAAGAAGGTGAAGGAGGCCAAGAGATGCTAAGCGTTGTGACCAAGGAAAGCTCGGAGCGAGCCGCCATCATCGAGCTCGGAGTCTCTGAGACCGGGTTGTCGGAAGCCATCTTGGAAAAGGACCTCTGGGTGTGCTACCTGCTTGACTACCTGTTCCACCGCAGCGAATTCAAGGACTCCATCATCTTCAAGGGCGGCACAAGCTTGTCCAAGGCTTTCGGACTCATAGAGCGCTTCTCCGAAGATGTCGATTTGATTCTGGACTGGCGCCTCATCGGCTACGGCTTGAATGAGCCGTGGGAGGAGCGCTCGAACACCAAGCAGGACAAGTTCAAGCTCGAGACTATCGAGCGCACGAACGACTACCTGGCGAACGCATTCATCCCATCATTGAAAGCCGGCTTGTCCGCAGAACTTGGCATTGACGCGGATGTGCGCATGGGCGATGCCGAGGAGACGGTGCTGTTCGCTTACCCCAGGCTTTTCTCGAGTGAGGCGACCCTCGATGTGGTAAAGCTCGAGATAGGCCCCCTCGCCGCCTGGACGCCTTCGCAACCAGCTTCGATAATGTCGTACCTTGCCGAGCTGCATCCGCAACTGTTCGCCTCTCCATCGACGGTGGTCGCAACCGCAGCGCCGGAGCGCACGTTCTGGGAGAAGGCGACGATCCTGCACCAGGAGGCGAACCGGCCTGAGGGCAAAGCAATGCCCAAACGTTACGCCCGCCACTACTTCGACATGTATAAGCTTGGACATTCCAACGTCGTCGAGAGAGCGATTGCGCAACCTGAGCTTTTGGCCAAGGTGGTTGCGTTCAAGGAAAAGTTCTACCGCACACCGTGGTCGGAGCTTCCTGATGCGAAGCCAGGCACGTTGAAGCTCTCCCCGCAACCAGAAAGGCTTGCGGAACTTGAGGCAGACTATGAATCCATGCGCCCTATGGTCTTCGGCGACGTTACTGCTTTCGAGGAAATCGTTGCGTTCATGGACGTGCTCGAGAATCGCATAAACGATTTGTAACGCATTATCAGATGAATAGACTTCCTGACATTGGCAAACCTTAACCCGAGCGTTTGGGTAACGGACGGGGTTTGTTCGAGTTGGCGGGGGGCGTCCAGCCTGGTCGCGGCTAGTCGCGCACGAGCGTGGCCACGGTCTCGACGTGCTTCGTGTGGGGGAACATGTCGACCGGGGTGAGGCGCTCGAGGCGGTAGCCGCCGTCGCGGAGCTGCTCGAGGTCGCGGGCCTGGGTGGTGGCGTTGCAGCTCACGTAGACGACGCGGCGTGGCGCGAGGGCGAGGACTCCGGAGAGGAACTGCGGGGTGGAGCCCGCGCGCGGCGGGTCCATGATCACGACGTCGAAGTGCTCTTCTCGGCCACGCGTTGTCATGTATTCGGTGGCGTCCGCGGCCTCGAAGCGGCAGACGTCGGAGAGGCCGTTGGCCTGGGCGTTCTTGCGTGCGGAGTGGACTGCGCCCGGGACCTGCTCGACGCCGAGGACGCTGATGGAGAGGCCCTTGTCGCGCGCGGCGGCGGCGCAGCAGATGCCGATGGTGCCGCAGCCGCAGTAGGCGTCGAGCACGCGGGAGCCGTCGGCGAGGCGCGCGCCCTCGATGGCGAGGCGGTAGAGGACCTCGGTCTGGGTTGGGTTGGTCTGGTAGAAGCTCGTGGGGCCGATCTGGAAGGAGCAGCCCAGGAGCTCGTCGGTGATGTGGCCGGGGCCGAAGAGCGTGCGGCACTCGCGGCCGAGGATGGCGTTGGTGCGACGCTGGTTGACGTTCTGGACGATGGTCGTGATCTCGGGGTGAAGGCGGCAGAGCTCGGAGACGAAGTCGGCCTCGCGCGGGAGCTGCTGGCCGTTGGTGACGACGGTGAGCAGGACCTCGCCGGTGGCGCGGCCGACGCGCACGACGGCGTGGCGCAGGGTCCCGCGGCCGCGGTCCTCCTGGTAGGCACGGATGCCCAGGCGCTCGGCCACGCGGGCGACGTCGTTCAGGATGGGTCGGGCGGCGTCGCACTCGACGAGGCATGCGTCGGCGGGCACGATGCGGTGGCTATGCGGGGCATAGAAGCCGGAGCGGATGGTGGCGCGGCCGTGGCCGGCGCCACGGGAGTTGCGGGAGTGCGAGGGCTTGCCGGGCGCGAAGGGCGTCGCCGCCTTGTGTCGATAGCGGCAGGGCTCGTCCATCCCGATGACGTCGTCGATCGTGGCGTTGTCTCTTCTCGCCATGTCGGCGAAGAGCCCGTCGACGTACTCGCGCTTGCGGCGCAGCTGGATGGGGTAGGGGACGGCGAGCCACTCGCAACCGCCGCAGTCGCGCGCGATCGGGCAGGTGTAGGTCTTGAATCCCATGGCGTCCTTTCGGGGTGCCTGCTGGCGCCGCGCCCGCGCTAGGCCTGCGCGTGGCGGGACTGCTTGTTGACGTACATTGCCGCGTCGGCGCTCTTGAGCAGCGAGCGGGCCGTGGACGCAGGGGTGTTGCACGCGTAGCCGAGGCTCATGCCGAGCACGAGGTCGCCGTCGTCCTGCGCGCACTCGGCGTCGAGGCAGGAGCGGATGGCGGTGCAGAGGTTCTCGATGTCGGACTCGGTGGCGTTGGGGACGAGCATGACGAACTCGTCGCCGCCGTAGCGGTAGATGCTGGCGCGACCGGGGGCGCAGCGCACGGCGCGCTTGAGGGCGCGACCGCAGATCTCGAGCGCGCGGTCGCCGACGGTGTGGCCGTGCCTGTCGTTGATCTGCTTGAAGCGGTCGAGGTCGCCCATGATGACCCAGAGCGTGCCCGGCTCGAGGCGCGGGGAGAGTGCGTTCTCGATGTCGCGCACCATCTGCCTGCGGTTGTTGAGGCCGGTGAGGGCGTCGCGCGAGACGAGCTGGGTGAGCGAGTTCAGGTACATGACCAGGGCGGAGATGGTCATGCCGCAGCACGCGCACGGCAGGAAGGGCGCGAAGTACTGGATCACGCCGCAGATGGCGGGCGGCACGGGGAAGAGCGCGAGGGCTATGTGGCGCTCGCGCTCGGAGAAGTGCTCGTCGGCGATGGCGCGCTTGAGCGCCATGGCGCTGCAGAGCAGGACGTAGCCGTACGAGAGGATGTACTGGCCGAGGAAGAGGGGCCCGCGGACGTAGGTGAGGCCGTCGTAGCGGAAGAAGAACCCGAAGAAGGCGTTGGCGACGAGCAGCACGAGGTGGATGGCCACGAGGGACGGGACGTAGAGCTTGCTGCTCCCGATCTTCTCGTCGGTGATGCCCTGGCGGCGCTCGAAGCAGATAAACCAGCAGTAGCACATGAACGTGGTCGAGAGGAAGTAGAGCGACTTGAGCGTCATGAGCGAGAAGGCTGAACCGGGGAGGTAGCCCGAGTTCATGGTGAACCAGAGGGCGTCCGTCACGATGAAGGCGCAGGTGGCGAGGATCGCGCGTGTGTGGCTGCGCGCTGTGGCGTTGTCGGAGCTCTCGATGCGGGTTCCGAGTCCGATGATCGCGAGGATGATCAGGCAGAAGATGTTCAGCTCGTTGTAAACGCTGATGAAGTGGGGGTCGAGCATGGGGCGGGTGGTCCTTCCTATGCCGCGGGTGTCGTGGGGCCCGTGTCGCCCGCGGCGTCTGTGCGCACATATTCCCTATAGTCTATCGCACTAAAGCAGGCTATGGCTGAAAATTGATGGGGCGACTGTTTGGGTTGGTGGGTCCGTAGAGTTTCAAGTTCATCGAAACGCAAACGTCAGCGTGATGCCGCCGAACCCCTCGCCGATGGCGGGCGGGTCGCTTGGGCAGATGTCCTCCGCCAGCCTTTCCAGCGGGTAGAGCTCGAACTTGGTCCCCGGCATGTCGAAGAAGCGCACGCGCGGGCTCTCCTCCGCGTAGTCGGTGCCAAAGCCCAGCCCGTCACGGTAGAAGGCGACCGAGCGCCCCATGTCCCTCACGCCCAGGCGTATGCACGTGATCTTGTTTATCGGCCTTCCCTCACGCTGCCGGCAAAGACCCTCCTGATCCTCTCGTCCGAGGGCGTCCCGTAGAACACAGCGAACACGTCCACCACCAGGCTCGCCTCGTCCACCCGGTAGAAGACCGAGTACCTGCGGACGTTCATGCGGCGGACCCCCGCCGAGAGGAGCGGCTCGGCGTCGACCGTATGGAACCTGCTGGGCATGCTCGCGAGGCCCATCACTGCCCCCTCGAACTCCTCGAGCAGCCTGGCGGCGGCCTGTGGCATGTCGAGGTCGTCGCGCACGAAGCTGACGGCATCCGAGATCTGGGACATGGCCGAGGGCGTCATGCGGACCTCGTACCTACGCACCGACGAGCTCCTCCCTCAGGCGGGTGAACGCGGCGGCAGCCTCCACCCCCCTGCCCTCGTCCGCCTCCTCAAGGCCGCGCGACAACGCCTCGAGGAGCTGTTCGTTGGTCATCGCGTCCACGTCGAGAGACCGCGGTGCCTCGGGAAGTGCCACCCTGAACGGTATGCTGCCCGTGAGCGAGACCTGGCGTAGGAACATGTCGACGGCGGTGGACATGGAGAGGCCGAGCTGCGACAGGACGGACTCGGCCGACTGCTTTACCGCGGGGTCGACCCGCAGGCTGAGCGTTGCTGACTTCTGCATGATGATCACCTCGTAAGAGAGTATAACGCAGATGTACATACTTCTGCATCACATTACTCATAACTCACGCTCGATACACCGAGCCTCAGCATGCCGCGCACGATAGAGATTCCCGCGCTTGCACGGAAGAATTCACGGAAGAAAGCTTCCGAAAGGAGCGTTTTCTAGTGAAACGAAGTGGTGCGCCGATTTCTCGTGCGCGCCTGGGGTGCGCGGCGACGTGCGGGGCGTGCGCGTTCATGCGTCTGCGGGCGAGGGCGTGACGCTTCCCGAAGCGAGGGCGACGGTCGGGCAGAGACTGTCATGGTGGGGGCATGCGCGGGGTGAGGGGCAGGCTCTTCTCGACCGCGCGGACAGTGTGATGCGCCGCCATGCCCGGCCTCGCCGGACGTGGTTCGGCCCGGCTCGAGGAGGTCACATGGCAGGAGCTTGCGGTTCGGTCAAGAACGTTGCCCTCGTTGGGCAGGGTGGCGTGGGAAAGACGATGCTTGCCGAGGCGATGCTGCACCTGAGCGGGCGCACGACGCGCCTGGGCGGGCATGCCGGCACGAAGCCGACGCTGGACTATGACAGCGAGGAGGGTGCGCGCGGGTTCTCGATCTCGACGACTATGGCGCCCGTGGAGTGGGGCGGCGTTCGGATCAACGTGCTCGATGCGCCGTGCTACCCGGACTTTGTGGGCGACGCGTACGGTGCGCTGGCCGCGGCGGAGACGGCGCTGTTCGTGGTTGACGCGGCGTCGGGGCCCGGCGCGATCACGACGCGGCTGTGGTACGCGGCCGAGGAGCTGAGCCTTGCCCGCGCGCTGTTCGTGAACAGGCTGGACCGTCCGGACGCCGACTGGGAGACGGCGCTGGCCGCCGCCCGCGAGCGCTATGGGTCGCGGCTCGTGCCCGTGACGCTGCCGATGGGGTCGGGCTCGGAGTTTGCGGGGATCATCGACGTCGTGCACATGCGTGCGCGGCACCTCGAGGGCGGGTCGCCCGTGGAGGGCGATATCCCCGACGAGTTCGTGGCCGCCGCCGTGCAGGCGCGCTCGCAGCTCGTGGAGCTGGTGGTCGAGTGCGACGACGAGCTCATGATGAAGTACCTCGAGGGCGAGGAGGTGACGCAGGCCGAGCTTGAGGGGCTGCTGTCCGAGGCGATTCGTGGGCGCTCGTTCGTTCCGGTGTTTGCGGGGTCGTGCGTGCGTGAGGAGGGCGTCATCTCGTTCATGAATGCCGTGGCGGAGTGGTTCCCGACGATGGCCGACTTTGGCCGCGTGCCGCTGGTCAACGGCGAGGAGCTGGACATCTCGCCCGACGACGACCGCCCCGTGGCGTTCGTCTTCAAGTCGCTGCAGGACGCGCAGATGGGCAAGCTCTCGTTCGTGAAGGTGCTTGCCGGCACGCTCGAGCCGGGCCTCGAGCTCACGTGCGCGAGGACGCGCAAGGGCGAGCGGCTGGGGCACCTCAACCGGATGTGCGGCCGCGAGTCGAGCGAGCTGAAGTCCGTCGCGGCGGGCGACATCTGCGTGGTGCCGAAGCTCGACGCGCTCACGGGCGACACGCTCTCGGTCACGGGCAAGGTGGAGGCCGCGGCGTTTAGGTTCCCCAACTCGCTCTATCGCGTGGCCGTCGAGCCGGAGAAGCGCGGGAGCGAGGGCAAAGTGTTCGAGTTCCTGGAGCGCGCGGCCGCGGCCGACCCCACGGTCTCGGTCACGCGCGACGAGGACACGGGGCAGACCGTCATCTGCGCGATCGGCGAGGCCCAGGTGTCGGTTCTTCTCGACCGCCTGGAGGCGGCCGTGGGCGCGCCGGCGCACACGGTGGCGCTGCGCATCCCGTATCGCGAGACGATCCGGCGCACGTCGAGCGCGCAGGGGCGTCACAAGAAGCAGACGGGCGGCGCCGGGCAGTACGGTGACTGCTGGCTGCGGCTCGAGCCCAACCCAGGCGGCGGCTACGAGTTCGTGGACGAGGTTGTGGGCGGGCACGTGCCGAAGAACTACATCCCTGCGATCGACAAGGGCGTGCAGGAGACCATGGCCGACGGCGTGCTTGCGGGCTATCCGATGATTGACGTGCGAGTCGCCGTGTACGACGGCTCGCACCACCCCGTGGACTCCAACGAGATGGCGTTCAAGACGGCCGCGCGCATCGCGTTCCAGAAGGCGGCCGCGGGAGCGGAGCCGGTGCTCTTGGAGCCGATGGCGCACCTCAAGATCGTGGTGCCTGACAGCTACGCGGGCTCGATCATGGGCGACGTCTCGGCGAGTCGCGGGCGCGTCGACGGCATGGTCGCGGCCCAGGGCATGGCAGGGCTCGGCATGACGGAGATCGAGGCGACCGTGCCCTACGCGGAGGTCACCGACTACGCGACGCGGCTGCGCTCGCTGTCCCGTGGCACGGGCGAGTTCGAGCTCGAGCTGGGCGGCTACGAGCAGGTGCCTCACGACGTGCAGCAGAAGCTCGCGGAGCAGTACCAGGAGAGGCGCGCGGCGGGCAACCGCTAGGGCTGCTTTGACAGAGGTGTTGGGGGCGCTCGCCGCAGCTGCGGTGGGCGCCCTCCCTTTTGAAGCTGGCCCTTAGCTGGCAGAAAACTGCCCCTCTGAACTGGGCTTATTCGGCGAAAACAGTCTTTCATCCCAAGAGATTTGTGGCTACCCTCGCGTGTACGAACGGTGCAATGCGACCACGAGAGGGGAACCGATATGCGCAATGCGGAGATGCTGGTTGGGTTCGAGTCGGCGCTCGCGTTCTGGAGGGCGGTGCGCGCGGGGGACCTGGACCTCAGCGAGACGCACATCTATGGCCGGGCGGCCTGGGGTAGCCATGAGATCCTGGATCGCACGCTTCGGGCGTGTCACATCGACGCGCCGCTCGATGTGGTTTCCTCAGCCGCCGGCGAAAGGCACCGCCGAAAGCTCCTCCGTGACCATGTGTGGCGCGGGCCAGGCGCGCCAGCGGCGCAGATCGATCGCGTGAACGGGGTGGAGGTCTGTTCGATGGCGCCGACCTTCGTGCAACTGGCATCGACCTCGGTCGATGACCTTGACCTCATTGCCGTGGCTTACGAGATCACGGGGAGCTACTGCCTTGCGCCATGGTCGGAACGTTCCTGTGTCTATGGCATCGAGCCCCTCACGACCGTCGAGGAGTTGGCGGGGTATGTGATGGCGGCCCGCGCTGTGGAGAGCCGAGGGGCCGCGCGTGCCCTGAGGCTGCTGCCGTTCGTACGGGAGGGTTCGGCTTCGCCTCGCGAGACGGACCTTGCGATTATGTTCGCCCTGCCGAGGGTGCGCGGGGGCCTGGGACTTGATGGCTTCCGGCTGAACAAGGAGGTCGAACTTGCCGGCCGTGCCGCCGAGCTTCTGGGGCACCCCTCCATCCGGGCCGACTTTCTTTGGAAGGGGAGGGGAGGGCGAAGGGATGTCATGGCCGAGTACGAGAGCAACGAATGGCATCTTACGAGCAAGGCAATCGACCGCGACGCACGACGCCGCGAGGCTGTTGTGTCCTCTGGCTACGCGGTGCATCGCATTACCAACGAGCAGCTGCTTGACGCGGGGCATCTCCTTACGCTGGCGGAGGAGATTGCGTGCGAGCTTGGTCGCAATCGGCATCGCCCCTCGAAGCGCATGCTGGACCGCTACGCCTTCGTGCATGACAAGATCGCCTTTGGGTCTGGCGTTGGCCTGAAGGAGGGCCGAGCGTAGCCTGCGCCCGCCGGCGCATGAAAAAGTGGTGCTCCGTGGAAAGATTCCGAGACCTGGTGTGCAAAAACGAGCCCCTGTGGCAACTCGATCGCTGGCCATGCAGGTCTTGGCCGGAGCTTGCCTGCATAACATAATGGCCCTAACTGGGCAAAGACACGAATTTATGCAGTGCCTTGGCCTCTCGCTCAAGTGGTGGAGGCGTTTGAGTTGCCACGGAGGGCCATTTTTTCAATCGGGAGGATGAATTCTTCGCACGGTGGGAGCGTTTTGCGTGAGGCGCAGCCACTCGAGCAAGACGCTTTAGAGGCGCCACGCCTCGGCGGGTCGCCGCTGTCCGCCCCAGCGGCTGAATGAGACGGCTACCTGCGGGGTTTGCTATCATCTGCACATACGTATCTGCACTGACCGAGGAGGTCGCGCACCGGCGCATGGACATAGCACTCTCTATCTTCGTAACCCTGCTTCTGACGATCGCCAACGGCTACTTCTCTATGTCGGAGATGTCGCTCTCCGTCGCAAAGAAGGTCGTCCTCGACCACGAGGCCGACGAGGGCGACAGGCGCGCGGCCAAGGCTGCCCGCGTCATGGAAAACCCCACCGCGTTCCTTGCGGCCATCCAGGTTGCCATCACCCTGCTCGGATTCTTCTCGTCCGCGTTCGCGGCGACGAGCCTCTCCGAGCCCTTCGGTGCATGGCTCGCGGGTCTCGGGCTCGAGCGCTCCTTCGCTGGTGGTCTCGCGACCGTGCTCATCACCCTCATCGTCTCCTACGTCTCCATCGTCGTGGGCGAGCTGGTGCCCAAGCGCATCGCAATGGCCGACGCGGAGAAGATCGCCAAGTCGGTCGCCGGACCCGTCAGCGCCTTCGCCAAGATCACGCGCCCGCTGGTCTGGCTCACCTCCGCGAGCGCCGACGCTCTGTCAGCGTTGCTCGGCATCAAGGGCGCAGACGATCGCCTCGACGTCTCCGAGGACGAGATCCGCTACATGGTCACCGACTCTGACGAGCTCTCCGAGGAGGAGAAGTCGATGATCCACGAGATCTTCGAGCTCGGTGACGCCAAGGCCCGCGAGGTCATGATTCCGCGCGTCGACACGACCGCCCTCGAGGACACCTCGACCGTCTCCGAGGTCCTCGAGGTCATGCGCGCCACCGGCTTCTCGCGCATCCCGATCTTCCACGAGGACGTCGACCGCATCGTCGGCATCGCGCACATCAAGGACCTCATCGGCCCCATGATCGATGACGGCGCCGGCTCCAAGCCCATCTCGCGCTACATGCACTCCGCGAGCTTCGTCCCCGACACCAAGGACATCATCCCGCTACTCTCCGAGATGCAGACAAGCCACGAGCAGATGGTCATCGTCGTGGACGAGTACGGCGGGACGGCTGGCGTCATCACGGTCGAGGACATCGTCGAGGAGGTCGTCGGCGAGATCGAGGATGAGTTCGATCCCGACAACAAGTACCTCACCAAGCTCTCCGAGCGCGAGTGGCTCGTCGACGGCCGCTTCTCGCTCGACGACGCCATCGAGCTCGGCTGGCCCATCCGTGACAGCGAGGAGTACGAGACCGTCGCGGGCTTCGTGCTCGAGACGGCCGACGGCCTGCCCAAGCCGGGCGAGGCCTTCGAGGTCGAGGGCTATACGTTCCGCGTTCAGTCGATGCGCGGCCGGCGCGTCGCGCTTCTGCGCGTGACGGCGCCCGAGCCCGCCGCCGAGGGCGACGGAGAGGCGGACGCGAAGGGCGAGGGCGAGTAGGCCGCGCCGCTAACAGTCCCAGTGGCGTCCCGCGCTCGCGGTTTGTCTACAATGTTGCAAGCACCTGTATTTAGGCGGAAGGCAGTTATATGGCTCAGGTCATCGAGATTCAGCGGGTCGAGGTCGGCCCCGAATACCTAACCGCACGCGTCCGCGTCGCGGATGACGCGCCGCTCATGACGAGCGGAGACCTTCGTGCGACCACGCTTGTGTACAATCTGCTTCCGCACATCGTCGACCACGTCTGTCTGGGTGATGCCGGCGAGACCTTCAAGGACTGCATGGGCGCGACCGAGCTTGCCCACTTGCTCGAGCACATGACCGTCGAGCTTCTCGCCCAGACCAACATCGCCGGCGACATCACGTCCGGCAAGACCTATCCCGTCGCGGACGACCCCCGCGTTTTCGAGATCCAGCTCTCCTGCAAGGACGACGTGCTCACCGCAGCCGCCCTCGCGAGCGCCGTCTGGATCGTCGACTGGGCCTTCACCGGCGGCGGCGACCCCGCGCCCGACGTGGCCGCGATCGTCGACGGCCTTTGCCGTCTCGTCGACTCCCTGGGCACCGAGCCCGCGGAGCGTTACGTCGAGCAGGTCGAGGGTGACATCGACGCCGCCCTCTCCGAGAAGTACGACCAGATCCTGGCCGCCCGCCGCCAGGAGATCGGCATTCGCCTCCGCGAGATCGAGACTGCGCGAGCCAACGCCGAGGCGCAGGCCGCGCAGATCGTCGCCCGCGAGGAGCGCGAGCGCGAGGCCGCCGAGGCCGCCCGCATCGAGCGGGAGCGTCGCGAGGCCGACGAGGCACGCCTGCGCGCCGAGGCCGAGATGCGCAACGCCCGCGAGGCTGCCAACAAGGCCGAGGTCGAGCGCCTCATCGAGGAGACCCACCAGGCCGTCGACCTTGCCGAGGGCGCAGAGCCCGACGCCCCGCAGGACGACCTCGGTTCCACCGTTGTCACGCCCCTCGATCCCGGCGCCACCATCTCTGCGACCATGAACCTCGGCTCGACCGTGGTCAACGCGCCCGCCATCGAGACCGAGCACGTTCCCACCGAGGGGCAGCCCGCACCCGCGGCTGACCCCGAGCCCGTCGTCGAGCCCGAGCCTGAGCCGGCGCCTGTCGAGGAGCCGGCAGTCGAGCCGGGGTCCGATCCCGTCGTCGCCGAGGCGCCCGAGCCCGTCGCCGAGCCCGCTCCTGCCGAGGAGCCTGCGACTGAGCCCGTCGCCGAGCCCGTTGCCGAGCCCGCTCCTGCCGAGGAGCCTGCGCCCGAGCCCGAGTCCGTCTCCGAGGCCGAGCCCACCGCCGAGCACCAGCATGGCTTCGCGGCTGGTACGCCGATGGACACGCTCTTCCCCGTTGCAGGGGGCGCGCCTTCCGACAACGACGATTCCGCGAGTGGTGCCGACGCGGCGCCCGAGCATATTCCCGGCCCGCGAAGGGTACGATAGGTGTAATTCGCGACCGGCCTGGTCGCGTCGTGACGTGTAGTAGCTGGCATGAGCCAGACTGACAGGAGGATTGAAATGAGCGCAAGGGGAGCAGTTGGGTTTGTCGTTGGAACCGTCGTTGGTGCCGCTGCCGGCGCATTCGCTGGCATCATGCTCGCGCCGCGTTCTGGCGCCGAGAGCCGCGCCATGGCCGCCGACGCCATGAACGACGCATGGGACACCGCGGTTGACTCCTACGAGCGCGGCGCCCGCGTCGTGAGCGACAAGATCGACTCCGTCCGTCCCGGCGTCGACGCCACGACCGACGAGCTCCGCGCCAAGGTGGACCTTGCCCGCGAGCGCATGGACCAGCTTCGCGAGACCCTCTCCGACACGGTGACCACCACCTCCACCCAGGTCTCCGACGCCGTCAACTCCGTCGCCGACAAGGTGGCCGCCGCGGCTGACAACGCCGCCGACGTTGACTCGGCTCCCGCCGAGGGCGTCCACGTCGAGGTCGTGGAGGCCGACGCAGACGCCGAGGCCGACGCCGAGTAGCACTCGAACATAGTTTCCGGCAAGGGGCGTGGTGCTCGGGCACCGCGCCCCTTCTTCAAGCGTGAGGGGACCCACGATGCAGCGCATCTCCAACCTCGTCAACAAGCGCCTCTTCGAGGAGAAGACCGACCGCAAGGGCAAGGTCAAGGCCTCCCGCATCGGCCGCCTGCACATGGCGGTCTTCTCGCCCGACGGCCGCCGCCTGGTCGGCTTCATGGTGAGCCTGCCCGACATCGCGGGCATGGTGAAGCGCCCCGACCGCTTCGTGGCCCTCGACGCCATCGCGCCCGCCGACGACGGCTTCCACGTCGCGAACCCCGAAGCCGCCTTCGACGACGCGGCCCGCGAGCGCCTGGCGCTCGACTGGGACGCCTGCATCATGTGGGCCGGCATGGACGCACGCACGCAGTCGGGCAAGGACCTTGGCTTCGTGAGCGACGCGGTCTTCGACGAGAAGAGCGGCGACGTCGCTCGCCTCTGCGTCGGGGACGGCGGCGTTGCGGAGTCGCTGGTCGGCGCCATCGAGATCCCCATCGACATGCTCAAGGGCTACGACAAGGGCTTCATGGTCGTCGACGACGAGGCCACCTCGCTCGCGCTCTCCGGCGGCGTCGCCGCAGCAGCCGGCGAGGGCTATGCGCGCGCCAAGGCCACGGGCCGCCGCGCCGCGGCCAAGGCCGACGAGGCCGCTGCCTCCGCGGTCGACAAGGGCTCGCTCGCGCTCGGCCGCGCCCTCGGCAAGGCCAAGCGCGCGATTGCAAGCGCCACCGAGGACGACGAGCCTGCCCAGAAGAGCGCGCCGGTCGCCGCCCAGGACGTGAAGGTCGCGCCCCCGGCCACGGCCGGCGAGATCAAGAGCGGCACCAAGTCCGCCAAGAAGGTGACCTACGCGCCGGTCGAGAAGAAGCCCGGCCAGGCCAAGTCCGCCGCCAAGAAGACTTCGGGCGCGAAGGCCACCACCAAGAAGGCCACTAGCAAGCCGGCCGCGACCAAGAAGCCCGCCGCCAAGAAGAAGGCGTCCTCGAGCGACGCCGCGGCGCGCGCCGTGGGCAAGCAGGTCTCCAAGATGGGCGGCATGTTCGGCTCGTTCATGGACGAGTACAAGAAGGCGAGCAAGTAGGTTCGCGTCTCGGGCCCGGGCCGTCGGGCGTGCGGGCTGAGGCGTCGGCATGCGCGGGGCCGCCGTGGCGCCAGGCGAGTTCGCGCCGCAGGCGCGCCGTTCGAGCCTGGCGCCACGGTGCCGCGCCACGGAGAGGCTCTTCTCGGCTGCTAGAAACCGAGGGCCTGGAGGACGAACATGATTACGGTGAAGACCGTGACCGCGATGACCGTGACCCAGGTCAGGGCGTTCCAGATGCGGCCGTTTGCGTGCGCGCCCATGATGTGGCGGTCGCGCGCGATGACGATCATGCACACGAGGAGGACCGGCAGAAGCACGCCGTTGACCACCTGCGCGAGCATCATGATGCCGAAGAGGTTCACGTTGGGGATGAGCACCACGGCGGCGGAGACGAACAGGATCGCCGAGATGATGCCGCGGTAGGTGGGCGCCTCGGCCCAGCTGCGGTCGGCGCCGCGCTCCCATCCGAAGGCCTCGCAGACAGCGCTCGCGGTGATGCCGGGCAGGACGCACGCCGCGAGGAACGACGCGCCCACGAGGCCCACGCCGAAGAGGACCTGCGCGTAGGGGCCGGCGAGCGGGGCGAGCGCCGCGGCCGCGTCCTCGGCTCCGTTGACGGCGATGCCGGCCGGGAAGAGGACGTGGCCGGTCACGAGGATGATGAACCACGAGATGATGCTCGCGACGACGGAGCCCGTGACGGTGTCGATGCGCTGGTAGGGGATGTCCTCCTCGCGCGCGTTCTTCTCGACGACGTTGGACTGGGCCAGGAAGATCATCCAGGGCGCGATGGTGGTGCCGATGTTGGCGACGAGCAGCGAGAAGAACCGCGGGTCGTTGGCGAACTGGGGCACGACGGTGTCGTGGGCGGCCTGCGCCCAGTCGGGCTTGACCATGAAGCCCGCGACGATGTAGGTAACGAACACGCAGCTGATCGCGAGCAGGATCTTCTCGATGCGGTTGTAGGAGCCGCTCATGGTGAGCAGCCAGATCGCGAGGGCGGCCACGGGGACCGAGAGGTAGGTGGGCACGCCGAAGAGGCCGAGGCCCGAGGCGATGCCGGCGAACTCGGAGAGCGTGACCGTGGTGTTGGAGATCAGCAGCGCGAGCATGGCCAGGGCGCTGCCGCGCACCCCGAAGCGCTCGCGGATGAGCGACGCGAAGCCCTTGCCCGTGACGCAGCCCATGCGCGCGGCGGTCTCCTGCACGACGATCAGCAGGAAGCACATGACGGGCACGGTCCAGAGCTGGCCGAAGCCGAACATGGCGCCGGCGTTCGAGTAGGTTGCCACGCCACCCGCATCGGCGCCGGCGAGTGCGGCGACCATGCCGGGGCCGAGCGCCGCGAGCACGCGCTTGGGGTCCAGCCTGCGGCGCCCCTGCTGCTGCCCGGACTCGGCCGCGGCCGTGGGGGTGCTCTTCTCGGTGACGTCTGCCATGCCTACACCATCACAATCCGCGCGACGACGTAGCAGACGACGGCGAACACCGCGAGCGCCACGAACATGGCCACGAGCGACAGCGAGAAGCCCGAGGTCTCCTTGTTCTGCTCGTCGCGCCTGTGCAGGATGTGCAGGTAGATGGGCGCGGTCGCGAACGACGCGAGGGTCGAGGCGGCCGCCGCGATGAAGCCGTAGGTGAGCGACGACGAGATCGAGCCCATGCCGTACTGCGTGCGCACGATGGTGTTGAACACCATGAGCATGAGCAGGACGAGAAGAGCAAACACGAGGCCGATGCCCAGGCTTCGCACCGCGAAGCCCGCGAGCGACGGGGAGTCCTCGTCGTCGGGGTCGTTCTCGAGGAAGAAGTTCGTGACGTAGGTGATGGAGTCGTCCGCGACGATGAGCGCGATGGGCAGGCCGGCGCTCGCGAGCAGGACCGACTCGAGGGAAACGCGGCCCAGCGTGACGATGGCCATCACGACGGCGCCGAGCATCCAGATGAAGAACCAGGCGTTGCGGCGCAGCAGCCACATGAGGTCGTGGCCGTTGCCGGACTGGTCGCCGTCGGTGCTGCCGCCGGCTATCTGGAGGTCCTCGGCGTGCTCCTCCTCCAGTACGTCAAGCGCGTCGTCGACCGTGACGATGCCGAGCAGCACGCCGTTGTCGTCGACGACGGGCATGGCCAGCAGGTTGTACTTGGCGATGTTCTCGGCCACGTCCTCCTGGTCGTCGTCGGGGTTCGCGGTGATGAGCTCGTCCTCGATCGAGATGTCGCTCAGGCGCTCGTCGGGCTCGGCCTTGACGAGCCTCTGGAGGGTGACGATGCCGGAGAGTCTCTTCTCGTCGTCCTTCAGGTAGACGTAGTGGACGGTCTCGAAGTCGTCGTCGAGGTTGCGCAGGCGCTCGACGGCGTCGCCCACGGTGGCGCCCTCGTCCATGATGAGCGCCTCGGACGTCATGATGCGGCCCGCGGTGTTCTCGCGGTATCCCAGCAGCTGGCGGATCGCCTTGCGCTCCTTCACGCCCATGAGGCGCAGGAGCTTCTCGGCCTTCTCGTAGTCGAGCTCCGAGACGAGCTCGGCAGCGTCGTCGGGGTCCATCTCGGACAGCATGCGCGACGCCTCGGACTCCTCCATGTCGCCCATGATCTCGGCGGCCATCGCGTCGTCGTCGAACTCGGCCATGGCCTCGGCCGCCTGCTCGCTCTCGAGCTGCGCGAACACCTGGCCGCGCAGGCGCGGGTCGAGCCGCTCGAGGATGTCGGCGATGTCGGCGGGGTGCAGCTCGTCGAGGGTCTTGTGCGTGACGGAGAGCTTCACGCTCGACAGGTCGCGGTCGAGCAGGTCCATGTAGTTCCACGCGATGATGCGCTCGGGGATGGGCTTGCCGAGCGCGCGGGCGCACCTGGTCACGATGCGCTCGAGGTGCGGAGACAGCGAGCGCAGGATGCCTCGCGCGCCCACCTCGGCACCAAGCAGGCGCAGCTGAGAAGAGCTTGTGTCCGAGAGCTTCAGGTCGTTGACGCGAACGACGCGCATGCCGCGCGTGTCGACGATCTGCTTGTTGAGGAGGTCGCGGCGGATCAGGACCTCGTCGGGCTGCAGGTACGAGAAGCGGATGTCGGTGTCGACCACCTTGAGGCGGACCTCGCAGTCGTCGAACGAGCCGACGTACTTGCGCCACGAGATCATGAAGGGGGTCTTGCCGGGCCCCTCGACCGCGAGCGCGGTCACGCGGGGGAAGACCTCGCCGGTGGCGATGCCCAGGTCGTTCACGCGACCGATCTTCTCGCCGTTAACGTCATAAACGGGTTCGCCCAGCATCTGGGACAGGTAAATCATGGGTGCTCCTTAGCGCATTGTGACAGGCCCCGCGTGCGGGGCGTCTTGGGGTACCCCGCGACGCGCTCGAAGGAGACGCCGGGGGTCATCGACTGTGAGGTCGAGGTTTCATCAATGACCCTTCTCTTAGGTAGTACGTGATAACGCTCTGGCGGCGCGCCCTCAGCGCGCCCCGTGTATTGTACACGCCACGGGAAATGTACCACTTCGGACGCGCGGCAGTTACGCAACGTGCACAAATGCGCCGCGTTTGCCCCATGAGCGCACGCGCGCTGTGCCATCATGTGCCCTAGGGTCGGCACTGGCGCGCAGCCGGGCGCCGCGCATCCGCATCAGTCAGAGGGGGAGTGCGACCATGGACGACTTCGAGCTCATCATCGACACGGCGGACCTCGACAGCATCAGGCTGTGCGACGAGGTGCTCGACGTGCAGGGGGTCACCACCAACCCCACCATCATCACGCGCACGGGCAAGCCCGCCGAGCAGGCGATCGCCGACCTCGTGGCGTACCTGCGCCCCGACCAGAAGCTCTTCGTCCAGGTGGTGGCCACCGACTTCGACGGCATCATGTCCGAGGCGCGCCACATCGCGAGCCTGCGCCCCGAGAACACCTACCCCAAGATCCCGGTGACCCACGCGGGCCTGCGCGCGATCAAGCAGTGCTGCGCCGAGGGCATTCCCACGCTCGCGACGGCCATCTACAGCTCCGATGCCGCGTTCATGGCGGCGCACAACGGCGCCGACTACCTCGCGACGTACGTGAACCGCATGTGCAACTACGGCGACGGCGTGCAGGACGTGATCGACCTGATCGACATGCTCGCGGCCCAGCATTCCACGTCCAAGCTGCTCGCGGCCTCGTTCAAGAGCGTCGACCAGGCGCACAAGCTGATCCGCGCCGGCGCGCAGGCGCTCACCCTGCCGCCCGACGTCGCCCTCGCGATGGTCGGCCACCCCGGCACCCAGGTCGCCGTCGACGAGTTCAGCGCAAACTGGAAGAAGGCCTACGGCCGCGACACCCTGCTCGCCTAAGGCACGGCGCCCGCACCGCGGCGGTCGCGCACCAATACAATCACGCCAAGTAAGGCATGCCAAGAAAGGCACGCCGAGTAAAGCACGCCAAGAAGGGCGGCCACGTAGGGCACGCCGAGAAGAACCTGCCCCTACCTCGCGGCCCTGAGCGTGGGTATGGCAAGCTCCTGGAGCCTGCGCAGGATCTCGGGGTCCTCGGCGTCCGTGATGATGCCGGAGAAGTCGGTCAGCGAGGCGAAGCGGAACGCGTCGTGCCTGTTGAACTTCTGCTCGTCGGCGAGGAGGAACTTGTACGAGGCGTTGCGGATGACGCGCTCCTTTACCGAGCCGCTGTCGATGTTGTCCGACATGACGGCCGTGTTCTTGAGGTCGATGCCGCTTGTGCCGACGAAGGCCTTCGCGAACAGCAGGGGCTCGAGCAGGCTGACAGTCGCCGAGCCCACGAACCCGCTGAGCTGAACGTTGAGGTATCCGCCCGTTCCGAGCACGGTCACGTGGGGCGCGTTCCCGAGCCTGCGCATCACGTCGATCATGTTGGTCGTGACGATGACCTTCTTGTCGCCCTCGGCGATCAGGTCGGCAAGCAGCACGTTTGTGTCTGAGACGTCGAGGAAGATCGAGTCGCCGTCGTTGATCTCGAAGTAGGCGCGCTTGGCGACTGCGAGGCGGCTTGCGTAGTCGGCGTCGTGCGCGGACTCGCCGGCGAGGTCGTCCGCCGTGCGAAGGTCGCCCCTGCGCTCCGTGAGGGAGGGGATGGGATTGGCGGCTGCCGAGGCGGCGGCGGGCGAGGGTTCGCTCTTCTCGATGCGCGTGGCTCCGCCATAGACGCGAACGAGCTTTCCCTCCTTCGAAAGGTCCTGGAGGTCCTTGCGGATGCTGTCCACGCCCACGTTGAACATGGTCGCGAGGGCCTCGACCTCAACGCGGCCGTCTCGCTCTACGAGCTCGACGATTCTCTTTCTTCTCTCTCTGCGGAACAACGTCACACCTCCCCTCAAACCTTTGCCCAAAAGGATATACGACGTTTGTGCCCAAAAATCGACCTCTTGGAACAATCTGGAAGAAATTTCCTAATTTCTTCTTGCAAAACTGGAAAAAACTGGAATAGGATAGGTTCGCTCGTTGAATCACAGGGTCACTATGTGCGAGAAACGCGAGGCAGAACGCCATCTCGCGCCGAGGCCCTCCAGGATGGAGGTGCATATGGGAGCAGTCAAGAGCATGCTCAAGCGCGAGAACGTGCAGATCGTTCAGTCGTGCGCCGATTGGGAAGAGGCCGTTCACGTGGCCGTTCAGCCGCTGGTCGACGGCGGTTACGTCAAGCCCGCCTACATTGACGGCATCATCGAGAACGCGCACGAGCTCGGCCCGTATTTCGTGCTTGTTCCAGATCTGGCCCTTCTTCACGCCCGCCCCGAGCAGGGTGCCATCAAGAGGCAGCTTGCCGTCACGGTGCTGCGCGAGGGGACGGAGTTCAAGCCCGGCGAGCCCTGCCGCGTGCTGGTCACGCTGGCGGCCGAGGACTCGAACTCGCACATCGACGTCATGAGGGTCCTGGCGGCCATGTTCGCCGACCCCTCGAACATCGAGAAGGTCGCGACCGCCGAGTCGGCCGACGACATCTACCGCTTCTTCGTCGACTTCTCCGCCTAGGCGGGGTCCGTAGAGAGACAAGCAAACAAGAACAACCGGTAAGCAATCAACTAAGGGGGAAACATGGCAGTACTCGACTTCATCGTCAACATCCTGTCTACGCCGGCAATTCTCGTCGGCCTTCTGGCGCTACTCGGCCTTTGTCTTCAGGGCAAGCCCGTTGAGGACGTCATGAAGGGCACCATCAAGACCATCGTCGGCTTCCTGGTCCTGTCCGCCGGCGCGGCCTTCCTGCAGTCCGGCTCGCTCCTCGCCTTCGGCGAGCTCTTCAACTACGCCTTCAACATGCAGGGCGTCGTTCCCAACAACGAGGCCGTCGTCGCCGACGCCCTCCAGAACTTCGGCACCAGCTCGGCCATCATCATGGCCCTCGGCATGGTCTTCAACATCGTGCTGGCTCGCTTCTCGCGCATGCCGTACATCTTCCTCACCGGCCACCACACCCTGTACATGGCGTGCATGATCGCCGTCATCCTCGGCGGCGCCGGCCACCTCGAGGGCTGGATGCTCTACATCGCCGGCGGCTGCCTGCTCGGCCTGATCATGGTCCTGTCCCCGGCGTACTGCCAGGTCACCTTCCGCAAGGTCACCAAGAGCGATTCCGTGGCCCTCGGCCACTTCGGCGGCATCGGCTACTGGTTCGCCGGTCTCGTCGGCAAGCTCTTCGCCAAGGACCCGAAGCGCAAGAGCACCGAGGAGATCAACTTCCCCAAGCGCCTCGTCTTCCTGCGTGACACCACCGTCTCCATCTCCCTCACGATGATGGTCTTCTTCCTCATCGTCGTGGGCGTCGCGGTCGCCAAGGGCCTGCTCGGCCTCGTTCCCGCCGGCACCGACCCCGTTGCCGCCCAGGCCATCCTCGAGCCCTACGGCCTGACCGTCGACAACTGCGCCACCCTGCTCAACATCGGCACCGAGACCAAGACCAACTGGATCGTGTGGGCCATCACCTCTGGCATGAGCTTCGCCGGCGGCGTCTACATCATCCTCTCCGGCGTGCGCCTGATCATCGGCGAGATCGTCCCCGCCTTCAAGGGCATCGCTGACAAGCTCGTCCCCGGCGCCAAGCCCGCCCTCGACTGCCCCGTCGCCTTCACCTACGCTCCCAACGCCGTCATCATCGGCTTCCTGAGCTCCTTCGTCGGTGGCATCCTCGGCCTGCTCATCCTCAACGGCGTCAACACCGCGATCCCCGTCGCCCTCATCCTCCCGGGCGTCGTGCCCCACTTCTTCTGCGGTGCCACCGCGGGCGTCTTCGGCAACGCCGAGGGTGGCCTCAAGGGCTGCATCGCCGGCGCCTTCGCCCACGGCCTGCTCATCACCTTCCTGCCCGCGATCTGCATGCCCGTCTTCACGGCCCTCGGCTACGTCGGCACGACCTTCTCTGACGCCGACTTCTCCTGGATGGGCATCGTCTTCGGCAACGTCGTGAACTTCACCAGCGGCGCCGTCCTGCTCGCGATCTGCGTCATCGTGTACCTCCTGCCGATCGTCTACAACTTCGTCGCTCCCAAGAAGAGCGCCGAGCAGGAGTAGTCCGCTCGACCCCCTCTCGCCTTGCTGCGCCGCGGGTTGGCCGGCCGCATCGGTCTGCCCTCCCGCGGCGCGCGGCACAAGACGCTCGGCGACCAACGCGGGCGCCCGCAGCCCCTGGCGAGTAGACTTGCACTAGGTGTTATCCATCGGCCGCCGCGCACGTGCGACGGGCCTTACGTAAGGAGAAGAACGTGGCCATCAACAAGATTCTCTGCTGCTGCGGTTCCGGCCTCGGCTCCAGCCTCATCGTCCACATGAACACCGAGGACGTCGTCAAGGCCCTCGGCCACCCCGAGATCGAGGTCGATCACACCACGATCTCCGACATCAACCCCACGGCTGCCGACCTCTTCGTCGTCGCCGGCGACCTCAGGGACTTCGTCAGCAACATCCCTGACGAGCAGAAGGTCATCCTCGACAACATCCTCGACAAGGACGAGCTTCAGCAGAAGCTGGCCGAGCGCCTCGCCTAGGCACGCTCTTCTCGGCAGCTCCTCTTTGCTCCAACAGATCTTGGCGGGCGTCCCCTGTGGGCGCCCGCCTTTTTGTGCGTCTGGCGCAACCGGCCCGCCGGCTGCCATGCCGCGCGGCGCCCATATCGTCGCGCCTGTCGACGGATTGGTGCGCCTTCCTGCCCCGACGTTCACCGGGCGACCCTCGCCGCATAGAATGAAATGACGTAGTGGTCCGCGGCGGCACCACCGCCGCGCAGGTGCGACGGGTTCGAGGGGGTGCCACGTGAACAAGAGGGCGCGCATTCTCAGGGTCGTGGGCTGGACGCTTGCCGTGATCCTTCTCGCCGTGGTCGTCGTGGCCAACGTTGCCGCCGTGCGTTTCGGCGAGACCATCGACTCCTACCTCAACTCGGATCGCGTCGACGCGACGCCTGTGCGCATCGAGACCCAGAAGGCCGCGAGCACCGCCCTCGCCGAGACGATCGAGGGCGAAGGCGTCGTGCTTCTCGAGAACAAGGGCCGCACGCTGCCGCTGGACGGCGCGGTAGACCGCGTCAACGTGTTCGGCTGGGGCTCGACGCAGTGGGTCACGGGCGGCTCCGGCTCGGGTGGCGTCTCCGGCGACACCTCGGGCATCCTCGACGCGCTCGCCGCGCGCGGCATCTCCTACAACGAGGACCTCGCCAAGATGTACCGCGGCTTCCAGGACTCGCGCCCGTTCCTCGCGGCCGGCTCGCTCAAGACGCTCGACACCGACTTCTGCCAGCTGTACGAGCCGAGCATCGACGACGACCGCTACTACAGCGACAACCTACTGCAGCAGGCGCGCGACTACTCCGACACCGCCATCGTCGTGCTGTCGCGCATCTGCGGCGAGAGCATCGACTGCCCGCGGGCGCAGTACCGCATAACCGAGCGCGGCGGCAAGCCCAAGGTGACGCTCGGCCACCACTACCTCGAGCCCACGCCCGAGGAGGAGGACCTCATCAGCTACGTCGCGAGCACCTACGACAAGGTGATCGTGCTCGTCAACTCGACCAACCCGATGGAGCTCGGCATCGTCCGGCGCATCCAGGGCGTCGACGCCTGCATGCTCGCGGGCACCACGGGGACGAGCGCCGCGACTGGCGTGGTCGACGCGCTCTGGGGCACGGTCAACCCCTCCGGTCGTACGGCCGACACCTACCCCTACGCGTTCGAGACGGACGCGAGCTGGGCCAACTCCGGCCGCGACGGCGAGGGCAGCTACACCGATGGGGCGGGATGCTATCCCGCCGACGGCACCATCGACCCCAACGTGGGCGGCCTCACCCCCTACGACGCCGTGCGCTACGTCGACTACGTCGAGGGCATCTACGTCGGCTACCGCTGGTTCGAGACGGCCGACGCGGAGGGCTACTGGGCCGACCGCAACAACGGCTTCGGCTCGGGTTACGCCGGCGTCGTGCAGTACCCCTTCGGCTACGGCCTCTCGTACACGAGCTTCGACTGGGAGGTCGCCGAGCGCAACTTCCGCCCCCGCTCCGCGGTCGCCGAGGGAGAGACCCTCGAGCTCAAGGTCAAGGTGACCAACACCGGCGAGGTCGCCGGCAAGGACGTCGTCCAGCTCTACTTCGCGCCTCCCTACACCAAGGGCGGCATCGAGAAGAGCTCGACCGTGCTCGCCGACTTCGCCAAGACCGACCTGCTCCAGCCGGGCGAGAGCCAGGAGGTCGCGCTGTCGGTCCCCGTGCGCTCGATGGCCTCCTACGACTGCTATGACGCGAACCATGACGGCCTCACCGGCTGGGAGCTCGAGGCTGGCGCCTACGAGCTCCAGCTCAAACGCGACGCCCACAACCTCGCCGACTGCGACGATGCCGTCACGCCCTTCCGCGTCGACGAGGACATCCACTTCGCCACGGACCCCGTGACCGGCAGCCAGGTCAAGAACCGCTTCACGGGCGCGGCGGCCGAGGGCGGCGTCTCCATCGACGGAAGGACCACCGGCGCCGGCATCACCTACCTCACGCGCGCCGACTTCAAGGGCACCTTCCCGTCCAACCGCGCCGCCGACCGCGAGATGGACGACGCCATCAAGATCCTCAACATCTACGACGCGGACCTCGCGGCCGCGGCAGACTCCGCCGCCGATAAGAGCGCGACCGTGGCCCAGGCCACGGCGGGGGCTCCGGCGCACGACGTGGCCCTCGGCGCGAGCGCGCTTGCGTCCGGCGCCCAGGTTCCCCCCGCCGCGACGGACAGGGACGCCTCCTCCTCCGACACGTCTTCCGAGGGCAACGCGTCCTCCGGTGACTCCTCTGGCATGCACGTGGAGAAGGTCTGCCAGGCGGGCAAGATCACGCCCCTCGGCCGCGCGCTCGGTTCCAACTACAACGATGTCCGCTGGATCAGCCTGCTCGACAGCCTCACGCCACTCGAGATGAAGAGGATCGTCCTGCACGGCTACACGAGCTCCGCGGTCATCGAGTCGATCGGCAAGCCGCGCACCAAGGACCTCGACGGGCCGGCCCAGGTCTCGTCCTTCAACCAGATCGTCTGCGGCATCGGCTATCCCAACCCGACCACGATCGCGCAGACCTGGAACCGCTCCCTCGCGCACGAGTTCGGCCGCGCCTGCGGCATGGAGTGCGCCATGCTCGGCATCGACGGCTGGTACGCCCCCGGCGTCAACCTGCACCGCAGTCCCCTGGGTGGCAGGAACTACGAGTTCTACTCCGAGGACCCGCTCCTCTCGGGCGTCTTCGGCGCAGAGACCATCTCCGGCTCGAACGAGACGGGCACCTTCTGCTACCTCAAGCACCTCGTCTGCAACGAGATGGACAGCTACCGCGACTCCCTCTACACGTGGCTTACCGAGCAGACCCTGCGCGAGCTCTACCTCGAGCCCTTCCGCATCGCCGTCGAGCACGGCGGCTGCTCGGGCATCATGAGTTCCTATAACCGCCTCGGGGCCGTCTGGTCCGGCGGCTCGCACGCGCTGCTCACGACGGTCCTGCGCGGCGAGTGGGGCTTCCATGGCTCGGTCATCACCGACTACTCAGACCACCACAAGTACATGAACGCGGACCAGATGATCCGCGCCGGCGGCAGCATCTTCATGGACGGGGTCTTCGCCGACGGCAACTTCGCCTTCGACACGTCGAGCAAGAACTTCGACCTGCAGCTGCGCCGCGCCACCAAGGACATCATCTACATCTGGCTCAACGCCCGCGCGAAGAACCTCGCCTACAACGAGACCGCCCAGGCCGCCGGCCTGCCGACGCTCGACCGTCCCATCAAGACGCACGGCACCTCGGCCGTGATCGTCGCTGTCTCGCTGATCGACGCCGTCGTCCTCATGGCGGTCCTGCTGCACGTCGTCCATCGCGTCCGCAAGCGCAAGGAGCTTGGCCTGAAGTAAGCCGCCCTGAATGAGCCCGCACGGGCCGCGCGCGCCCTTTGGCCGCTCAATAGCCCAGTATGTGTGGATTTGCGTGCGATAGGGCTATACTTTGAGGCTGTATATTTATAGACACCCTTACGGTCCCCGACAAAGGACGTATCAGCATGCCAACAACGCGCACCTACCTCGACTACCTCAACGAGAAGGTCGACATCGCACCCGCAAACAGCCAGGAGGAGCTCGAGGCAGCTGAGATGCTCGGCTCCCTCATGCAGGAGCATGGGCTCGAGGTCCAGATGCAGGACTTCGACACCTCCGCCTCGGGCAAGCTCGCGCACTACGGGCTCCACGTCGTCATGTTCGTCGGCATGCTCCTCTCCGGCTTCATCAACACGCCCGTCGGCCTCATCGGCATGCTGCTCGCCGTCGCCGCCTTCGCCCTGCTCATGCTCGAGCGCAACGGCCGCGACTACCTCTCCAACCTCGGCCCGCGCGCCCGCAGCCAGAACGTCATCGGCGTGCACCGCGCCAGCGGCCCGCTCGTGATGAAGGGCAACCGCCCCGTCGTCATCGTCGCCCACTACGACACGCCCAACGAGGGCCTGCTCTACCGCCCGCAGGTCAGCAAGTACCAGCCGCTCGTCTACCGCCTCTGCTTCCCCTGCTCGGTGGCCGTCGCGGTCTGCGCCTTCTTCCAGGTCCTCGGCTTCGTTCCCGAGGGCTTCCGCCACTTCCTGCTGCTCATCGGCCTCGTCTCCGGCCTGCCTCTCCTCGCGACCGGCGTCGCCGCCATCTACGCGCGCTTCGCCCCCTGCACCGAGGGCGCCAACGACAACAAGTCCTCCGTCGCCGCCCTGCTCGGCGTCATGGACATGGTCCGTCCTGCCAACGACGAGGCCAAGCGCTACCTCGCGCTCCACCCGCACGTCGCGCCCGAGCGCGACCTCGACCCCGCCTCCTACGTCCCCACCGGCTACGACGAGGCTCCCGCGGACGACGCCGACGCGCTCGCCGCCGACGCCCCGGTCGACGACCTTCCCGCCGAGCCCGGCGCCGCGGACGCCCTCCCCGAGGACGACTTCGCCGAGAAGAGCATGCCCGCCCTCGACGACGGGTCCGCCTATGAGGGCCAGCCGCTGCCCGCGGAGGACGCCCCCGTCGCCGAGGTGCAGCCCGAGGGCGAGTCCCTCGAGCCTTCCGCCGACCCCGAGTCCCAGCCGGCCGCCGAGGACGGTCTCGCGCCCGAGCCCGCGCCCGCCGCTGAGCCCGAGCCTGCGCCCGCGCCCGTCGCCGATGAGCCCATCGCGACCGAGCCTGCCGCCGAGCCCGAGTCCGATCTCATGCCCGGCCTGACCGAGATTCCCACGATCGACCCTGCCGTCACGGCCGAGCCCGCCGAGGCCCTCGCGCCCGCCGCGGCGCCCGCCGCCGAGCACGGCGACCCCTTCGGCGGCAACGTCCGCCGCGGCGCCGACTTCGTGCGCGGTCTGTCGATCCTGCCCGAGGGCTGCGACATCGTCTACGCCGAGCCCGAGCTCCCCGAGCTCGACCTCTCCGGCCTCCCCGAGGTCCCCGAGATGCCCGTGTTCGACCCGGAGGCTATGGCCCACGGCGAGTCCGGCGTGATGCAGCCGCCCGCGCAGGACGCGCCGCTTGACACCATCACGCCCGACGACCTCGCCGCCGACGCGCGCGACGCCGAGTACGACGAGCACGGCGACGAGCCGTACGACTACGACGACTTCGCCGAGCAGCGCTACGACGGCAGGTACATCCACTACGTGACCTACGACGAGCAGGTCCCCATCGCCGAGGTCGAGCCCTTCGACGGCTCCGACGAGTCCGTCTCGACTGACGCTGCCGCAACTACGGACGCCCCCGCCGACGGCTCTCCCCTCGCTGGCCTCAAGGCTGCCTGGGGTCGCGTGGTCGACGGCTTCAAGAACAGGGGCAACGCCGCCCAGGACGCCGACGCTGACGCCGCGCCCGCCGACGCCGCACCCGCCGACGCCGCACCCGCGACCGACGACGCGCCCGAGACCGCCGCGCCCGCATCTGACGCAGACGGCACCGGCGAGGTCGTGCCCTTCTCGTCTACCGCCGCCGCTGCCGCCGATGCCGCCGCGACGACCGACGACGCGCCCGAGCCCGACGCGACCCGCCCCATGCCGGCCGCCGGCATCGAGGTCGACCCCTCCGCCGGAACGACGGCGGCCGCGAGCGCCAACGCCTCCAAGACCCTCGTCGACCAGTTCGCGTCCGACGCGCGCGCGGTCGAGTCCATCCCCACCTCAGACGACGCCCCCTCCGCCGAGAAGAGCGTCGATCCCCATGCGACGATCGCCATGTCCGCACTGACCTTCTCCACCGAGCAGGACGTTCCGGAGGAGGAGCTCGCCAGCAAGGACGTCACCGGCCTCGACACGCTCTCTGTCGACGGGCTCAACCTCAAGCGCCCCGCCGAGGAGCGCGTGAAGCCCGCCGCGATCGAGGACCCCTCCTGGGGCAGGTCCGACTTCACCCCTCCCCAGCAGAGCCTCGGCCGCCGCGCCATCCTCTTCGACCTTCCCGATCCCTCGCGCGACGCGACGGACCCCTTCCTCTCCGACCCCGACTCCACGACCCCGGAGGGGCGGGTCGTCTCCGTCCCGCCCATGCCGCAGCAGCCCGTGGCTCCCGAGCCCACGCCTGCTCCCGCACCTGCGCCCGAGCCTGCCGCGCCCCAGCCTGACGGCCTCGAGGTCATCCACGGCGATGCGGCCCCCGCGCCCGCAACCCCTGCCGCCCCGCAGCCCGGTAAGGGCCACGGCCTGCGCTCGCTCTTCGGCCGCAAGAAGTCCAACGAGGTCGAGTCCATGAGCGACTGGCTCGGCGTCGAGGACGACTACGACGCGAAGAAGAACGGTCGCGAGATCGGCAACTGGAAGAACTTCGAGAACGACGACAACGGCGGCTGGAAGGGTGGCGCCGCGCGCCGCTCGGGCCTGCGCGACGACGCCGAGGCCGAGCCCATCGCCGAGGGCACGCCCCTCGACGAGGCCCACATGGACGCCTACGTCGACGCCCCGTATGACGAGCAGGGCTTCGAGGCCGCACCCTTCGACGAGGTCATCGACGCCGCCCCGGCCGAGCCCGAGCCGGCTCAGCAGCCGGCCCAGGCCGAGTACCTCACGCCCGAGGAGGCCGCGGCCCAGGCCGACGGCGAGCTCACCCCGGCGCCCACCGACGACGACCTCCGCGAGGCCATCCTCGGCATGAGCGACGACGAGCTGCTCGCCCATGACATCTGGTTCGTCGCAACCGGCGCCTCGAGCCTCGACCACGCCGGCATCAAGACCTTCCTCGACGAGCACCGCAAGGACGTCCGCGGCGCCTTCGTCGTGAACCTCGAGTGCATCGGAGCCGGCTCGCTCAACATCCTGAGCCAGGAGGGCGAGGGCGCGCCGCGCCGCGCCGACCGCCGCATGGGCCGCCTGCTGCTGAACATCGCCAAGGACCTGCACCTCAACCTCGACCACGCGCGCTTCGACTGGGCCGACACCGAGGCGACGCCGGCCATGCGCGCCCGCATGCGCGCGACCACGATCATGGGCCTGGACGAGAATGGCGTGCCCGCGCTCTCGCACACGCCCACCGACGTCGAGGTCAATGTCGACCCCGACCGCCCGACCCGCGTCGCGGAGATGGTGGCAGAGCTCATCCGCCGCGCATAGCGAGGACGGCCAGGCTCTTCTCGGCACGTCTTATATAGATGCAGAGAGGCTCGCGACATGGCGTCGCGAGCCTCCTTTCGTGCGGGGTGGTTGTGCGTGGTGATTGCGCGGGCGCGCCTGCGGGGCGTGCCCGCGGGTGCGTGGCTAGGCGCAGTGCTCCTTGAGGTAGGCGATGATGTCGTCGGACTCGTAGAGCGCGGTGCCGTCGACGAAGAGGCAGGGGACCTGCTGCTTGCCGCCGACCTCGACGAGGGTGGCACGGGCGTCCTCGTCGGCGCTGATGTCGCGCAGCGGCAGCTCGATGCCGTCCTGCTCCATGTAGGCGAGGACCTTCTTGCAGTAGGGGCAGGTGGGTCGGTAGTAGAGCGTGAGCTCGGGCTCGGTTGCTGTGGCCATGGTTCCTCCTTGTGCGGCCGCGGCCGCTCGTGGTTGGCTGTGCCTTGTGGGCATTCTACCCATGTGGCCGGCCGCGCCATGCGCGGCGGCGCTCGGCGGCGCGGGGCCTGTGGAGTTCACGCGAGCAACTTAGAGCAGCTTGGGAGCGCGTCGCGTACGCAAAAGCACCCCTCCGTGGAAAGATTTCCGATTCGGATGCGCGATTCTGCCCCTCTGTGTACAACTCGCTAAGCCCCTCGGCGGGGGAGGCATGGAAAAGTCTGCATAGACTTTGGGGTTTGTCCAGTTGCGTACCGTCTGCTATGCAAGCCGATGGTGCGGCTCGCGTAAATCGGGGGACGAGACTTTGCCACGGAGGCCCACTTTTGCGCGGCGCGATCGCCAATCTTTCCACGGAGGCACAGTTTTGCGCGCCCGCGTGCGCATCCTCGGCGGCGCGGGCGCGAGGCTCGCGGACACGCCTCGCGCGAATCGTGCATCTGTGTTAGCATTACGCGTGCGCGCGGGCGTAGTTCATCGGTAGAACCTCAGCTTCCCAAGCTGATGAGGTGGGTTCGACTCCCATCGCCCGCTCCAATCCGAAACGCGGCGAGGTCCCACGGGGCCTCGCTTTTTTGTGCGTTCGAGTCGAAAGGAACGACAATGAGCAGTGCCATGTCAAACGAGGAGGCTGTGCGCGCCATCCGCAACCTCGAGCCCAAGATCGAGGCGTACGCCGAGCTGATCGTGCGCAAGGGCCTCGCCGTCCAGGAGGGCCAGGAGGTCGTCATCCAGGTGCCCGTCGAGCGTGCCGACTTCGCGAGGATCCTCGTGCGCCACGCCTACGCCGCCGGCGCCGGCCACGTGACCGTCATCTGGTTCGACGACGCGGTCTCGCGCATGGACTACGAGAACGTGGACGTCGAGTACTTCAGGCACACGCCGAGCTGGAAGCGCGAGCAGCTGAACTCGCTGGCCGAGGAGGGCGCGAGCTTCCTGTTCGTGGAGGCGACCGACCCGTCGGCCCTCGAGGGCATCGACGCCGCCAAGCCCGCCGCGGCTCGCCTCGCCCGCAACACCGACTGCCGCACCTTCCGCGACGGCCTCGACTTCGGTCGCAACCCCTGGTGCATCGCCGGCGCGCCCGTGGCCGCGTGGGCCAAGAAGCTCTACCCGCACGAGGGTGAGCTTGAGGCCGTCTATCACCTGTGGTGTGCGATCCTCTCGACCGCCCGCGCCGACGGCGAGGACCCGCAGGGCGTCTGGGAGACGCACAACGCGAGCTTCGAGAAGAACAAGCGCCAGCTGAACGAGGCTGCCTTCGACCGCCTGCACTACGTGGCGAAGAACGGAACCGACCTCACCGTGGGCCTTCCGAAGGGCCACGTCTGGGCCGGCGGCGCCGAGCAGGCCGTGGACGGGCGCATGTTCTTCCCCAACATCCCGACCGAGGAGGTCTTCACGTCGCCGGACCGCATGCGCTGCGACGGCATCGTGTACTCGGCGATGCCTTTGGTGTACTCCGGCCAGATCGTCGACGGCTTCTGGCTGAGGTTCGAGGGCGGTCGCGTGGTCGACTTCGGCGCGAAGCGCGGCAAGGACGTGCTGCGAAGCATCATCGAGGCTGACGAGAACTCGTGCCGCCTGGGCGAGGTCGCGCTCATCTCGAAGAACACGCCCATCAGGCAGGGCGGCATGCTCTTCTACAGCACCCTGTACGACGAGAACGCGAGCTGCCACCTGGCACTGGGCCTCGGCTTCCCCGAGTGCCTTGAGCACGGCATGGAGATGAGCAAGGACGAGCTGGTCGCGCATGGCGTCAACCAGTCGCACACCCACGTCGACTTCATGATCGGCGCCGAGGACCTCAACATCTGGGGCGTCACCGCGGAGGGCGAGGAGGTGCCCGTGTTCGAGAACGGGCAGTGGGCCTGGGAGATCGAGTAGGCGGGTGCGCCACTGACGCAGCGCGCATGGTATGATGCATTCGCGCACGTGAGGCGCTCCTGGAGCCGCCTTGCAACATAGTTGGGCCGTTAGCTCAGTTGGCAGAGCAGGGGACTTTTAATCCCAAGGTCGTGGGTTCGACCCCCACACGGCTCACCACCGAACATGCAGCCGGGGGCACGTGCCCCCGGCTTTTTTGTGCCCGCGCGCCGAGTGCGGCCAGGAAGTTCGGGGTGGTTTCGACGGGGTTTGCGCACATGAACTACATGGCTTGGCCGCGTGACATGCCGTTCCCGTTGCGAGCCGTGCCGCACGGGGGAAAGGTGAATGAATAGGCATGGCGTAGAGCTGCGCTTTGTTAGGGTAGTGTTTCAAGAAAATATCTGCTAACCGAAATTATTTGCAGCTGAGCGCATATCGGCTAAAGTACTCACCAACAGACGCGCACCCGGCGTCACGATTGCTCACCAGCGCCCAAGCGGCGCGGACTTGGAAGGGGGATGACATGTTGCAGCTCGCACCTCACACGTACGACTCCATGCTCTCCCTCCGACGCCAGGACCGACGAATCACGCTGCGATGCCAGCGCGTGCTGACGTAGGTCCAGGGTAGCTACAGCCCAGAGGACGGACCGAGGGGCACCCGGCATCGCTGGGTGCCCCTCTGCCATACATCGGCAGCGCACCCGATTGACCGGCGGCGCGCAAGGCCGCCATCGCACCAACCCGCTAAGCGAACAAACCCAAGCAAAGCGCACGACATGGGAGTGATTGAAATGGCAGAGACCGCAACCACCAAGACGAACTACGCCACGACCGCGGCGGCAGCCGCGAAGTCCGCAGGGTCCGCCGAGAGGGAGAAGGTCGTTCTCGCCTACTCCGGCGGCCTCGACACCTCGGTTATGGTCAAGTGGCTGCAGACCGAGAAGAACCTCGACGTCGTCGCGATCTGCGGCAACGTGGGACAGGACGCCGAGGACCTCGCGTGGGTCGAGAAGAAGGCGCTCGACATGGGGGCCATCTACTCCAAGGCGCTCGACATGCGCGAGGAGTACGCCGAGAAGATCCTGACCAAGGCGATTGCGGCCAACGCTCTCTACGAGGACACCTACCCGCTGCTGTCGGCGCTGTCGCGCCCGATGATCGTCGAGAAGCTCGTCCAGATCGCGCACGAGACCGGCGCCGCCTACATCGCGCACGGCTGTACGGGCAAGGGCAACGACCAGGTCCGCTTCGAGTCGTGCATCCACGCGCTCGACCCCAGCCTCAAGATCCTGGCACCCGTGCGCGAGTGGGACCTCCTCACGCGCGAGCAGGAGATGGACTGGGCCAAGCGCCACGGCGTTCCCGTCCCGACGACGGCGGCCAAGCCCTACTCGATCGACGACAACCTCTGGGGCCGCGCGATCGAGTGCGGCGTCCTCGAGAACCCCTGGAACGAGCCGCCCGCAGACATCTGGACGATGACGGCGTCGCCGGAGGACGCGCCTGACGCGCCCGAGGAGATCGTGGTCGGCTTCGAGCAGGGCAAGCCCGTCTCGCTCAACGGCGAGGCGATGGACCTGCTGCCGCTCATCGTGAAGCTCAACGAGATCTGCGGCAAGCACGGCTACGGCCGCCTCGACATGATCGAGGACCGCGTGGTGGGCATCAAGAGCCATGAGTGCTACGAGTGCCCCGCGTCGCTCGCGCTCATCAACATGCACCACGCGCTCGAGACGCTCTGCCTCGACGCCGCGACGCTCCAGTTCAAGCACGGCATCGACCAGCAGTGGGCCAAGATCGTCTATGACGGCCTGTGGTTCTCGCAGCTGAAGGAGGCCCTCGACGCGTTCTGCGCCGACACGCAGAAGTGCGTGACCGGCGAGGTCAAGGCGAAGCTCTACAAGGGCAGCCTCACGGTGATCGGCCGCAGGAGCGCCTACTCGCTCTACGAGTACGGCCTCGCCACCTACGGCGACGGCGACACCTTCGACCGCACCGCGTCGAAGGGCTTCATCGACCTGCACAGCCTGCCGAGCAAGACGTGGTCGACCAAGCAGGGGCCGGCGGCGCACGGCGGCGTCGCGGGGGAAGGCGTAGGCTCTTCTCGCGAGGCGAATGACGGCGACTCCGCGGAGGGTGACCCAGCGGACGTGGCTGACATGGACAGGGCGGCCGCCGAGGGCGGTGCGTGCGAGGGCAAGGGCGACGCGTGCGAAAGCCATGAGGCCGCGGCGGACAAGGAGCATGCGGCCGCGTAGGCCGACGGGCCTTTGCGGGTGGGCGATGCGCTCGCTACTATTCAGATGACGGCGGGGCGCACGCCGACGGGGCGCGCGGCGCGAGAAAGGCGACAGGATGGCACTCTGGTCCGGCAGGTTCGAACAGAGCGTTGACAGGTTCACCCAGCGCTTTGGCGCCTCGCTCGAGGTCGACAAGAAGATGTACAGCCAGGACATCGCGGGCTCGATCGCGCATGCGAAGATGCTCGCGCGGCAGGGCGTGCTTTCGGAGTCGGACGTCGAGCGCATCGAGGTCGGGCTTCTGGAGATCAAGCACGAGATCGACCTCGGGCGCTTCAAGTGGGACGTGAACGACGAGGACATCCACATGGCCGTGGAGGGGTCCCTCATCGACGACATCGGCGCGGCCGGCGCCCGCCTGCACACGGGGCGCTCGCGCAACGACCAGGTGGCGACCGACATCCGCCTGCTGGCCAAGGACCTCATCACGTCGCTGCTCACGGAGAACTACTCGCTGCGCAAGGTCGTGCTGCGCGCCGCGCGCAAGAACTTCGGCACGGTGATGCCGGGGTACACGCACATGCAGCATGCACAGCCCGTGCTCTTCTCGCACCACCTGCTCGCGTACTTCTGGATGTTCACGCGCGACTTCAAGCGGCTGCACGACGCCTTCGTGGCGGCCGACGCAAACCCGCTGGGCTCTGCCGCGCTTGCCGGCACGACCTACCCGCTCGACCGGCACTACACGTCGGAGCTGCTGGGGTTCGACCACCCGATCCCGAACTCGATGGACGCGGTGTCGGATCGCGACTACCTGCTTGACCTCGAGTACGCGTGCAGCGTGAGCATGATGCACCTCTCGCGCCTGTGCGAGGAGATCATCACGTGGTCGACCACGGAGTTCGGCTTCATCACACTGAGCGACTCGTACTCGACCGGCTCGTCGATCATGCCGCAGAAGAAGAACCCCGACTTCGCGGAGCTCACGCGCGGCAAGACCGGGCGCGTGGTGGGCGACCTGGTCTCGCTGCTCGTCACGATGAAGGGGCTCCCGCTCGCGTACAACAAGGACCTGCAGGAGTGCAAGGAGGGCGCCATCGACGCGGCCGACACGCTGCGCGACTGCATGATCCTGATGGAGGGGATGATCGACACCTGGGAGGTGCACCCGCGCCGGATGCTCGAGGAGGCGTCGCTGGGGTTCACCGCGGCGACCGACGTGGCCGACTACCTTGCCAAGCGCGGCATCCCGTTCCGCAAGGCGCACGAGATCGTGGGCGAGCTCGTGCTGTACTGCGAGAAGCACAAGGTCGGGCTCGAGGACCTCACACTCGAGGAGTTCCAGCAGGCGAGCCCGCTGTTTGGCAAGGACATCGTCGGCGAGCTCGACCCCGAGGGCATCGCGCGCGCCCGCGAGACCTACGGCGGGACCGGCCACGACGCCGTGCGCGAGCAGATCCGCGAGGCGTCCAAGTCGCTCAAGCGCGACCGTCGCCAGACCAAGGCGATCCTCGACAAGCGCGAGGCCGTGCGTCGCCAGGCGTAGCGCGCCCGCAGCCCACGGCCACGTTGGCGGCCGAGAAGAGCGCTCCTCTCGGCCGTGCGCCGCCCGTGGGCGCACCCGCACGTTGCCTGCGCTTTACGAGTGGGGCGGCGCCCGTGGGCGAGCGTGTAGAATCTTCCGTGGCAGATGAACTGGCGCGGCGGCCCGGCCGCCGGCGCGCGCGTCACGAAAGGACCGCTCCATGATCGATCGCTACACCCGACCGGAGATGGGCAACATCTTCTCGCTCGAGAACAAGTACGCCATCTGGCAGGAGATCGAGGTGCTGGCCTGCGAGGCCCACGCCCAGATCGGCGAGAGCGGCATCACGGCCGAGGAGGCCGCGTGGATCCGCGAGCACGCCGCCTTCGACCGCGCCGAGGTCGACGAGATCGAGGCCGTCACCAACCACGACGTCATCGCGTTCCTGACGAACATGGGCTCCTACATCGACGCCGACGTGCCCGAGGGAGAGCCCAAGCCGAGCCGCTGGGTCCACTACGGCATGACCAGCTCCGACCTCGGCGACACGGCCCTGTGCTACCAGCTCGTCCAGGCGACCGACATCCTGATCGAGGACTGCAAGAGGCTCGGCGAGATCTGCCGCCGCCGCGCCTTCGAGGAGCGCGAGACCCTCTGCGTCGGGCGCACCCACGGCATCCACGCCGAGCCCATGACCTTCGGCATGAAGTTCGGCAGCTGGGCCTGGGAGCTCAAGCGCGACCTCGACCGCCTGCGCGACGCCCGCGCCAACGTGGCGTGCGGCGCGATCTCGGGCGCCGTCGGCACCTACTCCTCCATCGACCCGCGCGTCGAGTCCTACGTCTGCGAGCACCTCGGGCTCGCGCACGACCCGCTGTCCACGCAGGTCATCTCCCGCGACCACCACGCCTACCTCGCCGGCGTGCTCGCCACGACGGCGGCCACCTGCGAGCGCATCGCGACCGAGATCCGCAACCTCCAGAAGACCGACACCCTCGAGGCCGAGGAGCCCTTCCGCAAGGGCCAGAAGGGCAGCTCGGCCATGCCGCACAAGCGCAACCCCATCACCGTCGAGAAGGTCTGCGGCCTCTCTCGCGTGGTCAAGGCCAACGCCCAGGTCGCCTTCGACAACGTAGCCCTCTGGCACGAGCGCGACATCAGCCACAGCTCCGCCGAGCGGGTCGCCCAGGCCGACAGCTTCATCGCGCTCGACCACATGTTCCAGTGCCTGATCCGCATCGTCGACGGCCTGCAGCTCTATCCCGCCCAGATGCTCGCGAACCTCAACAAGACCCGCGGCCTGATCTTCTCGTCCAAGGTGCTGCTCGCCCTCGTCGACACCGGCATCACGCGCGAGGACGCCTACAAGATCGTGCAGGAGAACGCCATGGCCACCTGGCACGAGATCCAGGCGGGCGAGCAGGGCACGACCTACCGCGAGAAGCTCTCGGCCGACGAGCGCTGCACCCTGAGCGAGGCCGAGCTCGACCGCATCTTCGACCCCTGGAGCTTCCTCGGTCGCATCGACGTCGTGTTCGACCGCCTGCAGGAGCTGAGATTCGAGTAGGCGCGACCAACAATCCGATGGCGCGCGAGACCCGGCGACCCAGTCGTCGGGCCCCGCTTCATATCGCCCACACCTCGCACGTCATCGGCCGAAACATGCCGCCTAGCTCCCGTTATGTAGACCCAGTTGCCACCCGCATGGCATCATTAAGACAACAATGGGTGAACTGCGCCTCGCCCCCGACGGGCGAGCCGGGAGGTACGTGCCATGAAACGCAACTCCACCTCGAGCAAGCTGCTCGCCATCGCGCTCGCCGTCGCGCTCGTCGGCGGCCTGTGGCCCCAGGGCGCCGCGGGTGCCGCCGAGCCAGCGGGCGCGCCCCCAGCCGACGCCGCCGTGGCCCTGCCCGCGCCCGCGACGCCTGATGGCGCCGCGCCAACGGATCAGGCGGCGCCCACAGCGGGCGACGCATCGACGCCGGCCCCGGACGAGGCGCCCGCCGAGAAGAGCGCGCCCCCTGCCGAGGAGGCGCCTGCTGACGACAAGGCCGCCGCGGCCGCGACCCCCGACCTCGCGCAGCCCGCCGCGGCCCCCGAGCCCGCGCCCGTCGCCGACGCCCAGCCGGCGTCTCCCGCGATCGACGAGACGCGCGTCGCCGAGAACGGCGTCGCCGTCGAGGTCCACGCCCCGGCCGGCGCCTTCCCCGAGGGCACCACCCTCGTCGTCCGCGAGGCCGACTCCCGCGACGCGATGGCCGCCGCCGAGGCCGCCGGCGCCGTGCGCGGGCGCGCCACCGACGCCCGCGCCGTCGACGTCTCCTTCGTGCGCGACGGCCGCGAGCTCGAGCCTGCCGGCACCGCCCCCGTCCGCGTCTCGCTGAGGGCAATCAACGCCGTCCGCGGCGAGGCGTTCTCCGCGATCCACGTGAGGGACGACGGCCAGGCCGAGGTCGTGGACAAGGGCGCCACCGCGAGCCGCGCCGACTTCGACGCGACCGACTTCTCCGTCTACGCGATCGTCGGCGAGAACATCAAGTACCAGTCGTGGGAGTTCTACAACGCCGCGGGTGAGCTTCACTTTGCCGTGAGCGTCAAGACCACCGACTACGAGGGGGCCGACAAGGAGTCCCAGGCGGCGCAGCGCCTGGCGGCGACGGGCGTGCCTGCCGTCTTCGCCGGCGACGACACCACGGAGTTCGTCGGCTGGTACCTGAAGGGCGCCGACGGATCCTGGGGCGAGGCCTGGTCGGGCTACCCCGACACGGTCTCCTTCGACGGCAGCGTCACGAGGGTCTACGCCAAGTACCGCGACAAGAAGCACTACGTCTCCTACCACAGCGCGGTCGACTCCGACGCCGACGGAACCTTCGACACGTTCCCGATCATCCACGTGGTGGAGGTAAACGCGGGCGAGAACCTCGCCGTCAGCGCGGGCACCCCGCTCTTCGTCACGCCCGCCGGCACGGCCAACGTCGGTTGGTCCACGCGCAACGGCGCGGCCTCATCGGACACCGACGTCTACGGCTACGGAGGCGAGTCGCAGCTCGCCGTCAACGCCGACACGGACCTCTACCCGATCATCGAGGGCGGCTACTGGGTCTCCTTCGACTCGGCCGGCGGCACGGGCGTCGACAGCCAGTTCGTCTCCGAGGGCAAGACGGCCAGGCGTCCCGCCGACCCCACGCGCAAGGGCTATGCCTTCACGGGTTGGGTGAACGGCGAGGGCGCGCCGTTCGACTTTGCCACGCCCGTCACGGCCGCCACGACGCTCACGGCAACGTGGGAGGAGGCCCAGACCACCTATCGCCTGCACTTCTACCTGCAGGGCGCCGAGCCCAAGGCCACGGTGGAAGAGGACTATGCCCTCGACGCCAACTATTACTATGAGGTCCCCGCAACAACGGGCGATGTGATCTCGCTGAGTCAGAACGATTCCAACATTAGCGCCGCCATTAGAGCGAGTTATTCGGAGAATGGTGGTGCCATCCCCGACTACTACGTCAACGTAAATCTTCTTAGTGCGGAAAACGCGAAGAACATTACCGTGGCCTCGGACGGCTCGACAGTGTTCACGGTGTATCTTGACCGCATCTGGTACTACCTCAAGACAGGAGGCAAAGGCGGAAACAAAAGCTATGCCTGGCGCTGGGGTCAGAGCCTGTATGACTACTATCAGCACAAGTACCAAAGCGCCCGCGCAGACGACATGCGGATCATGCTTCAATATGCTGGAAAAACCGCTCAATACGTAGAATACAGGGCTGCGCGCAATGGCGCGGTGCTATCGTCACCGTTTGGTCTCTATCAATGTTGCAGGCAGTACTCTGCAAACCCACCCGCGACCGGCATTCCGTGCGGAACCACGCTAACGACTGGTGAAAGCAAGGTTGACTCTACTGACTGGACATACGACGCTTATCATCACTACGAAAAGCTTGATACAACGGGAACGGGCGCGGACAGCGACTTCGAAGTCGTGCACATGCCGTATAAGAGCGTTCATAACCATGCAAATGTCGTTTTAAACTACACGGGGTTTAGCTACCTTAGGAGCACAAACACTGGGCTGTACTCAGACTCATCAATTAAGAATCGTATCGTCCCCAAAAAATTTAACGGTAAAACGAGCGAACCGTATCACATCTGGTATTCCCGCAATAAACATGACGTGATTTGGAATGAAAATGGCGGGCCAGAGGCGCAAGACCTCAAGAGCATTTATTTTGGAACAGACATAACGGATACTCAGGCCACGCTTGCTGACGGCACTACCTATGTAGCGTATGACAAAGATCCAGATCAAGATGGCTTTGTGCGACCTACGACGATGACTGATTCGACCGGTGAGCATTGGTTTGAGGGCTGGCATAAAGTAAACACGCTCGTGGATAGCCTATATTCCTTCGACGGCGTGACCATGCCCGACAAGGATATCGTGCTCTATGCCGCCTGGACCGACGCGCGTTGCAAGGTCACCTACGACCTCGCGGGCGGGTCGCTCGCGCAGGACGTCACACTGCGCAACCGCGATGCCTCGGCGGGCGAGAAGAGCGCGACCGACGTGCTCAAGTACGGCGAGCAGGCGACGAGTCTCTCGTCCGCGCAGATCACGCCTCCCGAGGGTTCCGGCGAGCTCCTCGGCTGGACCTACGAGCGCGACGGGCAGGACGTCACCTGGAGCTTCGCCAACGAGGTCCACTCCGACGTGACCCTCAGGGCGGTCTACGCACCCGAGGGCGCGACCACCACGTCCTACCACCTCGCCTACGACGCCGGCGGGGGCGATGCGGGAGTCGCCCCGACCGACGGCAACGCCTACCTCAAGGGCGCCACGGCGTTCATGCCGAGCGGGGCCGCACTCTCCCAGGGCGGCAGGCCCTTCCTCTACTGGCGCGACGCCTCCGGCGACGCCCACTACGCGGGCAGCCGCTACACCGTGAGCGGCGACGCCACGCTCACGGCGGTCTACTCTTCCACGGCCGACGCAGCGAGCGGCAGGACCGACCTGACCTACGACTACAACTACGGCTCGATGTCCCCCAACACCTCGCTCGCCGCCCTCACGCCCGACGGCTCCGCGACGCGCGAGGTCTACGTCAACCAGGCCATGGACCTCGACGAGGTCGGCTACCACGACGTCTCGGGCGCCACGCCCGTGGGCTACACCTTCTCCGGCTGGTACGCCGACGCCGACCGCACGAGCAGGCTCGCCGACGTCATCGTCGACGCATCCTCGGCCGCCGGCGAGAACAGGGTCTTTGCCGGCTGGACCAGGAACGCCTACCAGGTGGCCTTCGACAAGAACGACGACCTCGCCACCGGGGAGATGCCGCCCGAGGACTTCCAGTACGACATCGAGGCCGGCCTCACGCCTCTCGACTTCTCCGAGACCGGCTTCTCCAAGACCGGCTACCACTTCGGCGGCTGGGCCACGACCGCCTCGGGCGACGCCGTCTACGCCGACAAGGCGCCCGTCACCAACCTCACCGCCACGGACGGTGCCACGGTCACGCTCTTCGCGACGTGGGAGGCGAACCCCTACCACGTGAGCTTCAACAAGGGCGCCGACGCCGCGTCGGGCACCATGGCCACCCAGGACCTCACCTACGACGCCGCGGCCACGCCGCTCTCGGCCAACGAGTTCTCCAACAAGGGCCGCCACTTCGCCGGCTGGGCGACCGAGGCCGGCGGGGCCTCCGCGTACGCCGACGAGGAGAGCGTCCAGAACCTCACGAGCGAGAACGACGGCACCGTCGAACTGTTCGCGACCTGGGACGCCAACACCTTCCAGGCCGCCCCGATAGAGGGCAGCTTCACCTACGACGGCGGCGCCCACACGCCCGAGCCGCGCGTCACGGGCGAGGGCGGGGCCGTTCTCACCAAGGACGTCGACTACGAGCTCGTCTACAGCAACAACGTCAACGCCGCCGACGCGACCGCGGACGCCGCGCCGACGGTGACCGTGCGCGCCAAGGCCGGCGGCGACTACCAGTACGCGCCCGACGTCACGCTCCACTTCACCATCGGCAAGGCCACGTGGGACGCAGTCGACGCGACCAAGGCGACCACCACCCAGTCCGTCGTGACCACCACGCTCTCCGGCGAGTCTCCCACCGCCGCCCCCACGTCCACGGACGAGAGGAGCGGCACCCTCGCCCTGGCCGGCTACGACAGCGCGAAGCCCGTCGAGTACTCCCTCGACGCGGGCGCGACCTGGCAGGACCTGCCTGCCGACGGCAGGCTCTCCGGCCTCGCCGCCGGCGACGTCTCCCTGCGCTACAAGGAGGACGCCAACCACTTCGCGAGCGCGCCAATCGTCGCCGAGGTCCTCTACGGCGTGCGCGGCAACGTCACGTGGGACTACAACTACGCCTACGTCGAGGGCGCGTCCATACGCGAGGCCGTGGTGAACGACACGCCGCAGGAACGCTCGAGCGCGGGCATGCTCTACCTCCTCGCGAACGGCGCGGCGCAGGCGGGCTACCCCATCACCGTCACCGGCGCGACCGACGCCGGCCGCGACGACACGCTCACGCACGCCTACGGCACCTACGCGCTCGACGGGCTCTCCAAGAGGGTCAGCTACACCCTCTCGCTCAAGCCCACGGTCGCCAACTCCGCCGGCACGGCCCAGATCGAGACCGGCTCGTATGCCGCCACGCAGAGGGGCGACGACTTCGACGTCGCCTACGTCGGCGTCGGCAACTTCGACGGCAAGTGGTCCGTCTCGGTCGAGTCGACCGAGGCCGACGGATACGCCGACCTCGAGGGCGTCTACGTCAAGGTCTTCTGGGCCTCGAGGGACGAGGCGGAGCAGCAGGACGCCTCCCTCTACGAGGTCGTCAGCCAGCAGAACGACGCCACGCTCGGCACCTACTGCGCCGTGTCGGGCTCCGGCGCCGCTCGCGCGGCCACGGGCAGCCTCCCCGTCTGGAAGCTCAACACCGACGGCTTCCCCTCGCGCTACCGCGCCCGCGTCATGGGCTTCCGCGTCGGCGGCGTCGACTACCCATGCTCGCAGTACTTCCTCTCCTCGCTCGAGAGCCCGCTCTACTACGACGCCGAGAAGGACGACGGCTCCACGCAGGGCCAGGACCCCATGCGCGTCACCGTCTCCGGCCTCCAGGTCCCGATGGTCGCCCTCGACCTCAACGACGGCGGCGCCACGCCGGCGGCAGCGCTCCCCGAGGGAACCGCCAACCACGTCCTCGGCAGCCCCGCCACCGCCCCCGCAACGGGCTGGCGGGTCGCGCAGGCGGCCGTCGAGGCCATCCGACCCGCGTGGGAGGGCCACGAGTTCGAGGGGTGGTACGAGAGCGCGAACCCCACGGCAGGCGACCGCCTCGCCGGAGACGTCGAGGGCCTCGCCTCCAGGAAGACGCTCTACGCACACTGGTCCGAGAACCAGGGCGCGCCCGAGGGCCTCACGACCACCCGACTCACCGCCCAGCGCGACCCCGCCAACGACGCGGTCCTCACCGACGGCTCCGGCGCGCCGCTCACCAACGACGACGGCACCATCACCGGCGTGACCGACGCCATGGAGTGGCGCCGCCGCGCAGACGACGGCACCTGGCCGGACGCGTGGACGCGCGTGGGCGCGGGCGAGAAGAGCGTCTCCGGCCTCTCGGCCGGCACCTACCAGGTGCGCTACGCCGCCACCACGGCAACGGACGCCGCCTGGGCGCGCAACGTCGGCGAGCCCGCAGAGGTCGTAGTCTCGGCCAAGTCCCTGCCCGACGCCCCGCCTGCCCCCATCGTCGACTCCGCGACCGCGACCACCCTCGTCGTTCGCGTCGAGGACGGCCAGCAGTACAGCGTCGACGCCGGTGCCCACTGGGTCACGCCCGCGGCCGGCGCGGCCACCCACGTCTTCGAGGGCCTCACTCCCGGCACCGAGCAGCGCGTCGTGACCCGTCTCACCGAGACGGACGACGCCTATCCCTCTCCCGCGAGCCCCGACACCAAGGTCGACCTGCCCCTGCTGAAGCTCGACGTCACAGAGCCCGAGGGCTACCGCCGCACCTACAGCGGAGAGGAGCAGCAGATAGTCGAGACGGCTAGCAAGCCTGAGGGCTGCACCGAGGTCCGCTACGGCGTCGGGGTCGACGACGACCTCGGCTACATGCCAGACCCGCCCTCCGCAATCGTGGTGGGCGACTACCCGGTGCGCGTCTGGTTCGTGGCCGACGAGACCCACGAGGACAAGGTCGTCGTCGTCCAGGGCGAGATCGTCCGCGCCGACAACGCCTGGGTCGACGGCCCCACGGCCCCCGGCTGGGTCGCCGGCCAGGAGCAGCCCGCGCCCACGGCCACGGCCAGGTTCGGCGCCCCCTCCTTCTGGTACGCGCCGGCCGGCTCCGACGAGTTCACCCCGACGCCTCCCACCGAGCCGGGCGACTACACCGTGCGCGCCACGGTCGACGGCACGCCCAACTACTTCGGGCTCGACTGGTCCTCGCCGCTCAAGGTCCAGGCAGACACCATCACCTACCTGCCCAACTCGATCCTCGCGTCGGGCTCGACCGATCCCACCGAGGGAAAGACCGGAGACGTCGCCAAGGTCGCCGGCTGCGGCTTCTCGTGGAAGCAGCACCGCTTCGCCGGGTGGAACACCGCACCGGACGGCTCGGGCGACTCCTTCGCGCCGGGCGCCGACTTCACCCTCACGGCCGGCGACGACGTGCTCTACGCCCAGTGGGACCCCGTCGGCGAGCTCGCCTACGACGGCAACGGCGCCGACTCGGGCTCCGTCGCGCCGCAGCCGGGCCGCGCGGGCGACTCCGTCACGGTCGCGGCCAACGGCTTCGCGCGCCGCGCGTGGCGCTTCGTCGGCTGGAACACGGCCGCCGACGGCTCCGGCCGCGCCCTCGCGCCGGGCGACCCCTTCGAGCTCGCCATCGGCGGCGACATCCTCTACGCCCAGTGGGGGACGCGCCAGCTCGCGGCGGAGCTCCCCGAGGGCGCCGTCATCCCAGGGGTGCTGCCGGCAGAGCCCAGACCGACCGTGCGCGACGCCGCGGGCGACGGCCCGACCCCCGTGGAGGGCGTCGACTACACCCTCTCCTGGGAGGGCAACGCCGCCCCCACCGAGGGCGCGCGCCCGGCACGCGTCACGGTGACGCCCACGCCCGACGGAGCCTACGCCCTCTCCGACCCCGTCACGCTCGAGTTCGAGATCCCGCGCTCGCTCGGCCGCGTCGTGCAGGAGGAGGTCCCCTCCAACTGGGGCGGCGCCCGCATCGGCCAGGGCGACGACGCCATCGCGGCCGCGGTCCCCCTGACCCGCGACGAGGCGGAGCGCGTCGGCGCCGGCGCGACCGCCTACGTCAGCGTCACGGTCGCCGACGTGACCGACACGATCGACGCCGCCCTCGCCGAGCGCATCCACGCCGCGGCGCCCGCGACCGCAAGCCCCGGGGCCTACCTCGACGTCCGCGTCCGCGTCCGCCTCGACGACGGCGAGGCGCGCGAGGTCCACGAGCTCGCAAGCCCGCTGACCGTCGACCTCTCGCTCCCCGACGAACTCTCCGGTTCCACGGTCGCGGCCGTGGTCCGCGAGCACGACGGCACGGTCCAGGCGATCGACTTCGAGGCCGACGGCGCCGCGCTGCGCGCCTCCTCCGACCGCTTCTCGATCTTCGAGGTCGCCGTCTCCCCCGACGCGAGGGGCGCTCGCCCGCTCGCCAAGACCGGCGACTCGACCGCGCCCGCCGTCCCCGTGGCGCTCGCCGCCCTGGCGCTCGCCGCGCTCGCGGCGGCACTCCGCGCGAGGCGTCGCGAGCAGTAGGGGAGCGCGACATCCGCGCGTCCTTCGGGGCGGGGTGCCACCACGGCGTCGTGTTCGACCGCCTGCAGGAGCTGAGCTTCGAGTAGGCGCGACCAACAATCCGATGGCGCGCGGGGCCCGGCGATCCAGTCGCCGGGCCCCGCTTCATACCGCCCACACCTCGCACGTCATCGGCCGAAACATGCCGCCTAGCTCCCGTTATGTAGACCCAGTTGCCACCCGCATGGCATCATTAAGACAACAATGGGTGAACTGCGCCTCGCCCCCGACGGGCGAGCCGGGAGGTACGTGCCATGAAACGCCACTCCACCTCGAGCAAGTTCCTTGCCGTGACGCTTGCCGCCGCGCTGGTCGTCGGCTTTTGGCCGCAGGGCGCGGTGGGTGCCGCCGAGACGGACCCGGCCCCGGCCGCGGATGCCGCCACGCTCCCCGCAGAGGCATCTTCGCCGGCGGAGCCCGCGGCCGCCGAACCCTCGGCCGAGCCGACGGAGCCTTCGCCCGAGGAACCTGCCGCAACTGAGCCCGCGCCCCAGGATAGCGCTGCCGAGAAGAGCGCGCCCTCTGCCGACGCGACGTCCGGGGAAGGCGAGTCCACCGCGACCCCGTCCGCCGGCTGCACCTCCGACGCCGCCTCTGTCGGCGACTCCGCCAACGAGCCCTCCGCCCCCGCTGCGCCCGCGATCGACGAGACGCGCATCTCCGAGAACGGCGTCGCCGTCGAGGTGCACGCCCCCGAGGGAGCCTTCCCCGAGGGCACCATGCTCGTCGTGCGCGAGGCCGACGCGCGCGACGCGATGGCCGCCGCCGAGGCCGCCGGCGCCGTGCGCGGGCGCGCCACCGACGCCCGCGCCGTCGACGTCTCCTTCGTGCGCGACGGCCGCGAGCTCGAGCCTGCCGGCACCGCCCCCGTCCGCGTCTCGCTGAGGGCAATCAACGCCGTCCGCGGCGAGGCGTTCTCAGCAATCCACGTGAGGGACGACGGCCAGGCCGAGGTCGTGGACAAGGGCGCCACCGCGAGCCGCGCCGACTTCGACGCGACCGACTTCTCCGTCTACGCGATCGTCGGCGAGGACATCAAGTACCAGTCGTGGGAGTTCTACAACGCCGCGGGCGAGCTCCACTTTGCCGTGAGCGTCAAGACCACCGACTACGAGGGGGCCGACAAGGAGTCCCAGGCGGCGCAGCGCCTGGCGGCGACGGGCGTGCCTGCCGTCTTCGCCGGCGACGACACCACGGAGTTCGTCGGCTGGTATCTGAAGGGCGACGACGGTGCATGGGGCGACGCCTGGGCGGGCTATCCCGACACGGTCTCCTTCGACGGCAGCGTCACGAGGGTCTACGCCAAGTACCGCGACAAGAAGCATTACGTCTCCTACCACAGCGCGGTCGACTCCGACGCCGACGGAACCTTCGACAAGTTCCCGATCATCCACGTGGTCGAGGTCAACGCAGGCGAGAACCTCGCCGTCAGCGCGGGCACCCCGCTCTTCGTCACGCCGGCCGGCACCGCGAACGTCGGCTGGTCCACGCGCAACGGCGCGGCCTCATCGGACTCCGACGTCTACGGCTACGGAGGCGAGTCGAAGCTCACCGTCGACGCCGACACGGACCTCTACCCGGTCATCGAGGGCGGCTACTGGGTCACCTTCGACTCGGCCGGCGGCACGGGCATCGACAGCCAGTTCGTCTCCGAGGGCAAGACGGCCAAGAGTCCTTCCGACCCCACGCGCAAGGGCTATGCCTTCACGGGCTGGGTGGATGAGAAGGGCGAGGCCTTCGACTTCAAGACGCCCATCACCACCGCGACCACTCTCCGCGCAACGTGGACTGAGGCGGAGACGACCTACCGCCTGCGCTTCTACCTGCAGGGAGCCGAGCCGAAGGACACGATCGAGGAGGATTACTCGTTCGATGCCAACTACCACTTCGAGGTGACGGCTACCACGGGCCAGACCCTCTCACTCTCGGCTGATGACCCCGCCGTTGTCCAGGCTATCGCGGATCACTACACCGTCTCTGGTTTTGCCTACTATTTCGTCAACGATGCCCAGCTTCAGCTCGAGAATGCCAAGGGCCTCACGGTTGCAGCCGACGGGTCGACAGAGTTCACCGTGTATCTCGACCGCATGTACTACTACTGGGGCAACGCGAACTTCAAGCGGCGCTGGGGCCAGAGCCTGGAGGGTGTGTTCAGGGGCCTTTCGCCCAGCAACTTCAACAACAAGAAACGCCTGAAGTTCCAATGCGCGGGCTACACCATTCTGTGGATGGACTATCCCGGAAACTTTGCGAGCGCCACGCCCAGTGGAATATACGGATCTATGGCGGGCTACGGCGCGAAGGATCCCAGTTTGTTATATTGCGGTGCCACATTTAGCTTTAGCGTGGTCAACGCGACCAATCTCGAATGGAAGTACAACCGCAACGTCTACCTGGAAAAGCTCGACTCCACCGGCGAGGACGTCCAGTCGAACTACGACACAGTGTCGCCCCAGCCCATCTTCTGGGGAGACCATGGCGAGTGGGCGTGTAATCCGGGCTATGAGGGCTTCACCCTGCTGCGTTGGAGCAGTAACGTTCGCTGGATCAATTTTAGCGGAGGCGGCAGGCGCCTCGTTTGCACCTTCAAAGGAAGCAAGAGAAGCCAGCAATACTATCTCTGGTACACGCGCAACAAACACAACATCCTGTGGAACGAGAACGGCGGGCCCGACGCGAGTGACCTGACGGCGATTCCGTACCAGAGGAACCTTACGGGCACGGCCGCCCCGCTCGCCGGTGGCAGCGGCTCCTACGTCGCCTACGACAAGGACCCCGACGAGGAGGGCTTCGTACGTCCCACGGTCATGACGGACGCCACGGGAGACCACTGGTTCAACGGCTGGCATAAGGTGAACACTCTCGTCGACCAAACGTACTCCTTCGACGGCGTGACCATGCCTGACAGCGACATCGTGCTCTACGCCGACTGGACCGACGCGCGCTGCAAGGTCACCTACGACCTCGCGGGAGGGACGCTCGCAAAGGATGCCGAACTCAAGAACCGCAGTGCATCGGCAGGCGAGAAGAGCGCGACCGACGTGCTCAAGTACGGCGAGCAGGCGACGAGTCTCTCGTCCGCGCAGATCACGCCTCCCGAGGGAAGCGGCGACCTGCTCGGCTGGACCTATGAGAGCGCGGGGCAGGACGTCACCTGGAGCTTCGCCAACGAGGTCCACTCCGACGTCACCCTCAAGGCGGTCTATGCCCCTGAGGGCGCGACCACCAAGTCCTACAAGATCACCTACGCTGCCGGCGAGGACGCGACGGGCACCGCACCGACCGACGACAACACCTACCTCAAGGGCGCGACGGCCTTCATGCCGAGCGGTGCCGCGCTCCGCAAGGACGGCAGGCCCTTCCTCTACTGGCGCGACGCCTCCGGCGACGCCCACTACGCGGGCAGCCGCTACACCGTGAGCGGCGACGCCACGCTCACGGCGGTCTACTCCACCGAGGCCGACGCCGCGTCCGGCAGGACCGGCCTGACCTACGACTACAACTACGGCTCGATGTCCCCCAACACCTCGCTCGCCTCCCTCACGGCCGACGGCTCCGCGACGCGCGAGGTCTACGTCAACCAGGCCATGGACCTCGACGAGGTCGGCTACCCCGACGTCTCGGGCGCCACGCCCGTGGGCTACGCCTTCTCCGGCTGGTACGCCGACGCCGCCCGCACGAGCAGGCTCGGCGACGTCATCGTCGACGCCTCCTCGGCCGCCGGCGAGAACAGGGTCTTTGCCGGCTGGACCAGAAACGCCTACAAGGTAGCCTTCGACAAGAACGACGCCCTCGCCACCGGGGAGATGGCGCCCGAGGACTTCGAGTACGACATCGCGAAACCGCTTTCGCCCCTCGGCTACTCCAAGGCCGGCTACCACTTCGACGGCTGGGCCACGACCGCCGCGGGCGACGCCGCCTACGCCGACAAGGCGCCCGTCACCAACCTCACCGCCACGGACGGTGCCACGGTCACGCTCTTCGCGACGTGGGAGGCGAACCCCTACCACGTGAGCTTCAACAAGGGCGCCGACGCCGCGTCGGGCACCATGGCCACCCAGGACCTCACCTACGACGCCGCGGCCACGCCGCTCTCGGCCAACGCGTTCTCCAACAAGGGCCGCCACTTCGCCGGCTGGGCGACCGAGGCCGGCGGGGCCTCCGCGTACGCCGACAAGGCGAGCGTCCAGAACCTCACGACCGAGAACGACGCCACCGTCGACCTGTACGCGACCTGGGGCGACAACACCTTCCAGGCCGCCCCGATCGAGGGCGCCTTCACCTACGACGGCGGCGCCCACACCCCGGAGCCGCGCGTCACGGGCGAGGGCGGGACCGTCCTCACCAAGGACGTCGACTACGAGCTCGTCTACAGCAACAACGTCAACGCCGCCGCCGCGACCGATGCCGCCGCGCCGACCGTGACCGTCTGCGCCAAGGCCGGCGGCGACTACCAGTTCGCCCCCGACGTCACGCTCCACTTCACCATCGGCAAGGCCACGTGGGACCCCGTCGACGCGACCAAGGCGACCACCACCCAGTCGATCGTGACCGCCACGCTCTCCGGCGAGGCGTCGGCGCCAACAGACGAGAAGAGCGGCACCCTCGCCCTCACCGACTACGACGGCGCGAAGCCCGTCGAGTACTCGACCGACGCGGGCGCGACCTGGCAGGACCTGCCTGCCGACGGCAGGCTCTCCGGCCTCGCCGCAGGCGACGTCTCCCTGCGCTACAAGGAGGACGACAACCACTTCGCGAGCGCGCCGACGGTCGTCGAGGTCCTCTACGGCGTGCGCGGCAACGTCACGTGGGACTACAACTACGCCTACGTCGAGGGCGCGTCCATGCACTCGGCCGTCGTGAACGACACGCCGCAGGAGCGCTCGAGCGCGGGCATGCTCTACCTCCTCGCGGGCGGCGCGGCGCAGACGGGCTATCCCGTCACCGTCACCGGCGCGACCGACCCCGGCCGCGACGCCACGCTCACGCACGCCTATGGCACCTACTCGCTCGACGGGCTCTCCAAGAGGGTCAGCTACACCCTCTCGCTCAAGCCCACGGTCGCCAACTCCGCCGGAACGAGCCAGATCGAGACCGGCTCCTACGCCGCCACGCAGCGCGGCGACGACTTCGACGTCAACTACGTCGGCGTCGGCAACTTCGACGGCAAGTGGGCCGTCTCGGTCGAGTCGACCGAGGCCGACGGCTACGCCGACCTCGAGGGCGTCTACGTCAAGGTCTTCTGGGCCTCGAGGGACGAGGCGGAGCAGCAGGACGCCTCCCTCTACGAGGTCGTCAGCCAGCAGAACGACGCCACGCTCGGCACCTACTGCGCCGTGTCGGGCTCCGGCGCCGCTCGCGCGGCCACGGGCAGCCTCCCCGTCTGGAAGCTCAACACCGACGGCTTCCCCTCGCGCTACCGCGCCCGCATCATGGGCTTCCGCGTCGGGGGCGTCGACTATCCCTGCGCCCAGGACTTCCTCTCCTCGCTCGAGAGCCCGCTCTACTACGACGCCGAGAAGGACGACGGCTCCACGCAGGGCCAGGACCCCATGCGCGTCACCGTCTCGGGCCTCGCCGTCCCGATGGTCGCCCTCGACCTCAACGACGGCGGCGCCACCCCGGCGGCCGCGCTTCCCGAGGGCGTCGCCAACCACGTCCTCGGCAGCCCCGAGGCCGCGCCCGCCACCGCCTGGCGCGTCGCCCGCACCGCCGTCGAGGCCGCCCGTCCCGCGTGGGACGGCCACGAGTTCGAGGGTTGGTTCGAGAGCGCGAGCCCCACGGCCACCGACCGCCTCGCGGCAGACGTCGAGGGCCTCGCCTCCAGGAAGACCCTCTACGCACACTGGTCCGAGAACCAGGGCGTGCCCGAGGGCCTCGCCGCCACGCGCCTCACGGCCCAGCGCGACCCCGCCAACGACGCGGTCCTCACCGACGGCTCCGGTGCGCCGCTCACCAACGACGACGGCACCATCACCGGCGTGACCGACGCGATGGAGTGGCGCCGCCGCGCAGACGACGGCACCTGGCCCGACGCGTGGACGCGCGTGGGCGCGGGCGAGAAGAGCGTCGCCGGCCTCTCGGCCGACACCTACCAGGTGCGCTACGCCGCCACCGAGGCGACCGACGCCGCCTGGGCGCGCAACGTCGGCGAGCCCGCAGAGGTCGTGGTTTCGGCCAAGTCCCTGCCCGACGCCCCGCCTGCCCCCATCGTCGACTCCGCGACCGCGACCACCCTCGTCGTTCGCGTCGAGGACGGCCAGCAGTACAGCGTCGACGCCGGTGCCCACTGGGTCACGCCCGCGGCCGGCGCGGCCACCCACGTCTTCGAGGGCCTCACTCCCGGCACCGAGCAGCACGTCGTGACCCGTCTCGCCGAGACGGACGACGCCTATCCCTCTCCCGCGAGCCCCGAAGACAAGGTCGAGCTGCCCCTGCTGAAGCTTGACGTCACGACTCCGGAGGCGCTTTATCACACCTATAGCGGCGAGCCACAGCACCTGGTTGAGGTCGCCCAGGCGCCCGAGGGGTGCGTCGAGGTCAAATACGGCGTCGGAAGCGATGACGACATGGGCTATGTGGACGAGCCTCCGCAGGAGACCGTCGTGGGCACCTACCCGGTGCGCGTCTGGTTCGTGGGAGACGACATCCACGAGGACGAGGTCGTCGTCGTCCAGGGCGAGATCGTCCGCGCCGACAACGCCTGGACCGACGGCCCTACCGCGCCCGGCTGGGTCGCCGGCCAGGAGCGTCCCGCGCACACGGCCACGGCCAGGTTCGGCAACGCCTCCTTCTGGTACGCCCCCGCCGGCTCCGACGAGTTCGTCGCCACGCCGCCCACCGAGCCGGGCGAGTACGTCGTGCGCGCGGCGGTCGACGGCACGCCCAACTACTTCGGGCTCGACTGGCAGGCGCCCCTCACGGTCGCAGCCGACGCCCTCACCTACCTTCCCAACTCGATCATCGCGATGGGCTCCACTGCCGCGACCGAGGGCAAGACCGGCGATGCCGTCGCGGCCGCCGGCTGCGACTTCACCTGGCCGCAGCACCGCTTCAAGGGATGGAACACCGCACCCGACGGCTCCGGCGCCTCGTACCAGCCGGGCGACCCCTTCACGCTCACGGCCGGCGACGACGTGCTCTACGCCCAGTGGGACCCCGTGGGCGAGCTCGCCTACGACGGTAACGGCGCCGACTCCGGCTCCGTCGAGCCGCGCCTCGGCCGAGCGGGCGACTCCGTGCCGGCAGCGGCCAACGGCTTCGTGCGCCGCGCCTGGCGCTTCACCGGCTGGAACACGGCTGCCGACGGGTCCGGCCGCGCCCTCTCCCCGGGCGAGCCGCTCGAGCTCGCCATCAGCGGCAACATTCTCTACGCCCAGTGGGCGCCGCGCCAGCTCGCCGCGACACTGCCCGAGGGCGCGGTGGCGCCGGGAGTCCTTCCCGCCGAGCCCAGGCCGGCCGTGACCGACGCCGCGGGCGACGGCCCCGCCCCTGTCGAGGGCGTCGACTACGCGCTCTCCTGGGAGGGCAACGCCGCACCCACCGAGCCCGGCCGGCCCGCCCGCGTCACGGTGACGCCGCTCAAGGGCGGCCAGTACGAGCTCTCCGAGCCGGTCACCCTCGACTTCGAGATCCCGCGCTCCCTCGGCCGCGTCGTGCAGGAGGAGGTTCCCTCCAACTGGGGCGGCGCCCGCATCGGCCAGGGCGACGAGGCGATCGCGGCCGCGGTCCCGCTGACCCGCGAAGAGGCGGCCCAGGTCGGCGCCGGCGCGACGGCCTACGTGAGCGTCTCGGTCACCGACGTGACCAAATCGATCGCCCCCGCCGACGCCGCCCGCATCCACGCGGCCGCAGGCGAGGCGACCCAGCCCGGCGCCTTCCTCGACGTCCGCGTCCGCGTCCGCGTGGGCGACGGCGAGGCGCGCGAGGTACACGAGCTCGCAAGCCCCCTGACCGTCGAGCTCTCGCTCCCTGGCGGCCTCTCCGGATCCGCGGTCGCGGCGGTGGTCCGCGAGCACGACGGCACGGTCCAGGCGATCGACTTCGAGTCCGACGGCGCCGCGCTGCGCGCCTCCTCCGACCGCTTCTCGATCTTCGAGGTCGCCGTCTCCCCCGACGCGAGGGGCGCTCGCCCGCTCGCCAAGACCGGCGACGCGACCGCGCCCGCCGTCCCCGTGGCGCTCGCCGCCCTCGCCGTCGCGGCGCTCGCGGCGGCACTCCGCGCGAGGCGTCGCGAGCAGTAGGGGAGCGCGACATCCGCGCGTCCTTCGGGGCGGGGTGCCACCACGGTGCCCCGCCCCGTCACGTTCTGCGCGCGTTGGCCGATTGCCGTTCCGCCAGCTGCCCCTATCATGCCGCCCACGCTGCGCATTCTCGACCAATGCGTGACCTCCATGGGAACATATAGTCAGAATGGGAACACGCTGCCCATCCCACACGCTGACGCATGGAGGTACGTGCCATGAAGCGCGATACGACCACATCAAGGCTCCTCGCTGCGGTCCTCGCCGTGGCGATGGTCGCGAGCCTCTGGCCGCAGGGTGCCGTGCGCGCCGCCGATGCCTCGCCCGATCCCACGGCCGCCGAGCAGGCCACCGCCGCGGAGCCCGTCCCTGCCGACGAGGCTACCCCCACCGCGGACGTCACCACAACGGACGACGCGCAGTCCCCGGACGACGCGCAACCCGCCGACGCCACCGACGCCACCGCTCCTGCCCCGGACGTTTCCGCCGCCGAGAAGAGCGCGCCGCCTTCCGAGCCAGCGCCTGCTGACGGCACGCCCGCCGCGGCCGCGAGCCCTGACCCCGCGGCGCAGCCGGCGGCCCTCGTGGACCCCTCCTCCGCCACCGAGCCCGCTACCCCTGCCGCCCCCGCGATCGACGAGACCCTCATCGCCGCCAACGGCGTCGTAGTCGAGGTCCATGCTCCCGAGGGCGCCTTCCCCGAGGGCACCACGCTCGTCGTGCGCGAGGCCGACACGCCCACGGCCATGGCCGCCGCTGACGCCGCGGGCATCACCGACGGACGCGCCGTAGACGCCCGAGCCGTCGACGTCTCCTTCGTGCGCGACGGCCGCGAGCTCGAGCCGGCCGGCGGCATCCCCGTGCGCGTCTCGCTGAGGCCCATCTCCGCGGTTCGTGGCGAGTCCTTCTCGGCCATCCACCTTCGCGACGACGGCACCGCCGAACCCGTGGCCTCCGCCACCGCGAGCCGCGCCGACTTCGACGCGACCGACTTTTCCGTCTACGCAATCGTCGGCGAGGCCGACAACGTCAACGTTTTCGAGCGCGTCTGTGTCTCCTTCCGCGCGGCCGGCTCCGTCGTCTCCACCCAGTCGGTCCGCCTTGGCGACACGCTCGAGGCGCCTATCCCGCCCACGGCGTCTGACGCCGACAAGATCTTCGACCACTGGCAGGTCGGCAGCCTCGACCTCACCGGCTACCTCGGCCGCGCGCTTTCGGTCGACGACATCCACGCCATCGCCGCCGCGGGCTCTGCCGCCTTCGACGGCTACAACGTCGCTCAGGTCACGGCCGAGGCGAGCTTCTCAGACGCGCGCACCGTGCGCTTCCACCAGTACCCCCACGCCGACGTCGAGCACCAGGGCGTCGTCGCGTCCTCCATGCTCGCCCAGAGCAACGGCGACGGCGGCTATTCCGTCGACCTCTCCACGGTCACGTACTCGCCCATCTCCGCGTCGGCCAGCGTGCAGATCACCAAGTGGGAGCTCTGGAGCGACGGCGCGACGGAGCCGTCGCAGTCCTACGGCGTGGACGAGAAGATCACGGTCTCGGGCGAGACGGACTTCTACCCGCACCTCGCCGAGGGCTTCTGGGTCTACTTCGACACGGGCGACGCGCCCAGGGTCGGCTCCGAGTTCTTCGTCGATACGGGCGAGGGCGCCACGGTCCCGGTCGCGGACCTTCCCGAGGCGACGTACGCCGGCTATGCCCTCGAGGGGTGGTTTCGCACGCGCACGGGCGACGCAGAGACTGGTTACACCTACTCCGACCAGGTGACTGAGGACCTCACGCTCACCTCAGACATCACGCTCTACGCCAAGTGGGTCCAGTCCACCTCGCCCTTCAAGGTCGTCCGCTGGGTCGAGGGCGCCGAGGGCGGCCCCGGCGAGGGCATCTATACTTTCCTCGACTCCACCACGATCCAGGGAACCACCGGCGCCACGGCGACGGTTACGCGCTCGGGCAGCAACTTCAACGTCGCCTACGGCGGCACTTCGAGCAACTACGCTGTCGGTAGGTACGATCCCGTTCCCGAGAAGAGCGACGCCTCGGCCGTCATCGAGAACGACGGCTCAACCATCCTCAACCTTTACTACTCGCGTCGCTGGTGGGTCATCCACTTCCGCTCGAGCTCTGGCGGCGCGGATCTCCATGTCGGGAAGTTCAAGTGGGGCCAGTACATCGCCGATGAGATGAATGCCTCGGCGTATGGGAACTGGTACAGGGGCTGCAACACGCACCTCCGCTTCCTGAACGGAAAAAGTGATCTCATGTACGGCCTCTCGGGCCACATTTCGAAGTACGTCGAGATGCCCTACAGCAACGACGGAACGGGCACGCACTATCGCAACTTTCCCGCCGGGTGGGAGACGGCGAACCTCCTCGAGTTCTATCGCGAGGCCTCCCCGGGCGGCGCCTATGACAAGCAGGTCACCGACAGCGCCGGCAGATCATACAACGTCAAGCTCTACAGCTCGACCACGATGGCAAAAGACATCAGCCTCCAGTTCGACAACTACACCGGCTACCATGCCTATCGCATGAACCACAAGGGCGGTGTTCGTTACATCGGAGACGGCGATAACGGGTCACAGCGAATGGCCGCTGGCACCATATACGACGTCAACGGCAACAAGAAGAATGGCGTCCAGGTCTTCTACAAGCTCAAGACCTACAGCATCTCGTTCGACACGCGCGGCGGAGAGGCGATCGGCGCGCGAAGCATCAAGTTCACCTATCCCATCATCGACGTCATGCCCGACACCACGGGCATGACGAAGGTCGGAAGCTACGGTGAGACCCAGACCTTCGGCGGCTGGTTCGAGAGTGTGGCCGATGCAGAGCATGCGGCCGACCACCCCGAGAAGAGCTTCGATCCCGCTGGCAAGACGATGCATGCCGGCAACATGGTCCTCTATGCGGGCTGGATTGACCCGACGTTCACGGTCAGCTTCAACTCCGACGGCGGCACCGAGGTGGCGTCCCAGACCGGCCTCAAGGCAGGTTCTTTCGTGGCCGAGCCAGAGACGCCCACCAAGAGGGTCGGCGGCGTGGACTACACGTTCGTGGGCTGGTACGAGGACGCAGAGCTCACCCAGCCCTGGAACTTCACCGCGGACACGGTGACGAACAAGGACCTCACCCTCTACGCCAAGTGGGTCAAGGGCAGGGAGTACTCCGTGACCTACCACGACGGCGACGCGTCCTCGACGGCCCCCGGCACCTACCGCTACGGCGCGCGCGTGGCCGTGCCTCCCGCACCAGCCTCCGCACCCGCAGACTTCCTCGGCTGGTCTATGGTGCGCGACGACGCCTCGCGCCTGGTGGGCCAGTCATTCGTGATCGAGCACGACACCGACCTGTTCGCCGTCTTTGGCGACGCCCCCGAGGGCTCGGGCCCGGCCGTGACCCTGCACCCCAACTACCCTGAGGGCTCGGCCGGCGAGGCCTCGCCGGTGACGCTGCGCGCCGAGCGCGCCAACGCCGCCGTGACGCTGCCCTCCTCGGTCGCCGGCGCCGACGCCCCCGGCTGGCACGTCGTGGGCTGGGCCGCCGGCGCCCCCGCCGCCGAGCCCGACCACGCCAGCGGCGAGTCGGTCGCCGTGGCCTCCGACACCGACCTCTACGCGGTCTGGGGGAGGAACCAGCTCTCGGCCGAGCTCTCGGCCTCCTTCGCCTACGACGGCGCGCCCCACCGCCCCGAGCCCACGGTCTCGGGCTGGGACGGCTCGGCCCTCGAGCGCGGCCGCGACTACGAGCTCTCCTGGAGCGAGGACGCCACCTCGGCGGGCGAGAAGGGCGTCACCGTCTCGGGCCGCGGCGCCTACGCGCTCTCCGACCCGGTCACGCTCGCCTACGAGGTGGTCCCCCGCGCCGTGACGCTCGCGGCCGGCGGCGGCTCGAGCAGGGTGGGCGAGCCGGTCGCGCAGGTCCCCTGGTCGGTCTCCTCCGGCTCGCTCGTGGCCGCCGGCGACCTCGGCGAGGTGCGCGCCACGACGGCGGCCGACGGCACGGCGGTCGGCACCTGGCCCACGACGGTGTCCTTCACGCCCAGCCCCAACTACGCGGTGACGACGGTCGACGGCACCTACCGCGTGAGCGCGGCGACGCTCTCCGTCACGGCACGGGGCTATTCGGGCACCTACGACGGGGCCTCCCACGCCGCCTCGGCGACGCTCTCGCCCGCGGGCACCGGCGCCCGCGTCTGGTGGTCGGCGGAGGGCCCGCTCACGGGGTCCGACTTCTCCTCGAAGGGCTCCCTCGAGCCGCCCTCGCGCTCGCATGCCGGCTCGACGACGGCCTGGTACTGGGTCGAGGGCACCGAGACGCACCGCCCCGACCCCGAGTCCCAGTCCGGCTCGGTCGAGCTCTCCGTCGCGCCCGCCCCGCTCAGCGCGAGGGCCAACGACTGCTCCGCCACCTACGGCGACGAGGCTCCGGCCGACCCCGGCGTGACGTGGATCGGCTTCGTCGCGGGCGAGGGGCCCTCCTCGCTCTCGGGTTCCCTGTCCTACTCCTTCGCGTCAGCCGCGGGCGAGTCCTACCGCGCGGGCAGCCCCGCCGCGGCCTACCGCGTCACTCCCTCGGGCGCCTCCTCGCCCGACTATGCGATCACGTTCCTGCCGGGCACGCTCACGGTGGGCCGGCGCATCGCCGAGCTCTCGTGGCCCGGCCCCGACGCGCTTCCCTACACGGGCTCCCCGCGCGCCTGCGCCGCGCCCTCCGTCGCCAACGCCCTCGCGGGCGACGACGTCTCGGTCGACGTCGCGGGCACGGCCTCGGCCACCCACGCGGGCTCCTACGTCGCCGTCGCATCCGGCCTCTCCGGCGCTGCCGCGCGAAACTACCGGCTGCCTTCCACCGGCCTCTCGCACGCCTGGTCGGTCGAGCGCGCAGCCAACTCCTGCACGGTCGCGATCGACGGCTGGCGCTACGGCGAGGCGCCGGCCGACCCCGTCTGCGTCGCCGGCTTCGGCGCGTCGACGGCCTCCTTCGAGTACGCCGAGTCGGCCGACGGCCCCTGGTCGCCGACGCCGCCGGCCCATGCGGGCACCCACTACGTCCGCGCCGTCGTGCCCGGGTGCGCCGACTGGGACGGCGCCACGAGCGCGGCGAGGGCCTTCCGGATCGCGCGCGCCCCGCTCACGGTCCGCGCCCGCGACTGCTCGACCACCTACGGCGAGAACGCCGTGCCTGCCGGGGTCGACCTCATCGGACTGGTCGCCGGCGACACGCCTGCCTCTGTCGGCACGACGACGGTGACCATCGCCTTCAACGAGTCCGCCGACGGCACGGGCGCGGCCTACGAGGCCGGTTTCACCGCCGCCCGCATCTACTACGCCGTGCCCTCCGGCCTCGTCGCGGCCGACTACGACGTGACGTACGAGGCGGGCACGCTCACGGTCAACAAGAGGCCCGCGCGCGTCGCGGCCCGCGACGCCCAGTCGAAGAAGGGCGATGGCCTTGCCGCGGTCGGCTGGGACGCCTACGGCCTCGCCGCCGGCGACGGCCCCGAGAAAGTCGCCTCCTTCGTCCGGACGTGGACCGACGCCGTCGCCTCGACGGCTGGGCACTACGCTACGTACGCGGGCTGGGCCGAGGGAGTCACCTCCCATCCCGACTATGAGCTGACCTTCTCCGAGGGCACCTATACCGTGACCCGCGGAGACGTCAGGGTTGCCGCCTCCGGCTGGTCCGGCACCTACGACGGGACGGACGACGGCAAGGCGGCATCGGTCGCCCTCTCGAAGTCTACGGGCGAGGCGTACCCGGCTGGCAAGGCCCGCGTCCTGTTCAGCGCGACGATCGACTTCTCCTCTGGGGAGTTCCTCCCGGTCGAGGACCTGGCCACGCTCGCAACGGCCGAGGACGTCGAGTCCGATGGGTTCAGGGCCGCCTGGGCGAGGCTCGAGTCTGCGATCGACGACCACCTTGCCGCCGGCGACGTCTTTGAGACAAGCCCGACGTTCGCGCGCGCCGGCGACCATCCCGTGCACTTCCTCGTCGTCTCCGAGCAGGACGCGCCCGACGTGGTCTGCGGCGCCGTCTCGGTGGCCGTCGCCCGCGCCGCGCTCGCGGCCCGCGCGAGGGACTGCTCGACCACCTACGGAGAGGGCGCACCGGCCGACCCCGGCTACGTCCTCGAGGGGCTCTGTGCCCCGGACGTCGACGCCTCCTCGCCGACGGGCGCACGCGAGGGCGTGGTCTGGGGCGAGGCCTCGTACTCCTTCGCCTCTCCGTCCGGCGACCCCTATGCGCCGGGCGATCTCGTCGGCTCCTACCGCATCACCCCTGCAGGGCTCGCGGCCGCCGACTACGACGTCTCGTTCGTTCCCGGAACACTCTCCGTCGGCCCGCGCGAGGTCGCGCTCGCGTGGTCCGCGGATGATTCCCTCGAGTACAGCGGAGAGGAGCTCGCCTACGCCGGTGCCTCCGTCGACTCCGCGTCGGTGCTCTTTGGCGACGACGTGTCGGTCGGTCTGCAGGCGGGCAACCGCGCCGTGGGTGCGGGGTCCTACCTCGCCGTCGTCACGTCGCTTGCGGGCGCAGACGCCGCGAGCTACCGCCTTCCCGCTGACGCAACCCACGCTTGGGAGGTGCGCCGTGCCTCCAACGAGTGCGCGGTATCCGCGACGGGCTGGACCTACGGCCAGGACCCGCGCCCGGCCGACGCCTCCGCCCGCTTCGGCTCGCCCGTCGTCGAGTACGCCCCGGCGGGCACCTCCGACTTCACGGCCGACCCGCCCACCCACGCCGGTTCCTACGTCGTCCGCGCCAGGGTCGCCGAGACCGCCGACTGGGAGGGCGCCGAGTCGACGACGTCCCTCGAGGTCTCCCGCGCCCAGCTCGTGGTCCGCGCCCTCGACCGCGTCGCCGACGAGCTCGGCGAGGTGCCGGCCACCGACTCGCCCGCCGAGGGCGTCGACTACCTGCTCGACGGACTCATGCCCGGCGACTCCGTCGAGGTCTCGCTCTCCTACGGCAGGGGAGGGGAGGCGGCCGAGCCCACCACCGACGCGCCGGGCACCTGGGACGTGTTCTGCGCGGCCGACGCCGGCCCCGACTACGAGGTGACCTGCGAGGCCGCGGCGCTCACGGTGAGGCCGACCCGCTACGACCTGCGACTCATGGACGCAGATCGCGAGGTCGCCGCCATGCGCGTCGACCCGTCCGACCCCGCCCTGCTTCCCGCCGCGTCAGACCTCGGCCTCTCGCGGGAGGGCTGGGCCTTCGCCGGCTGGGCCGCCTCCGCGGACTCGCTCGAGACGTCCGTTCCCGACGGCGGCCTGCCGCCTGTGGCAGGGCCCGGCACCGCGGTCGAGCTGCATGCGCTGTGGTCGCGCCCGGTCGCCTTCCACGGTGCGGCCGAGGCGAGTGCTCCGCAGGCGGCCGACCTCTCCGCGCAGTCCGAGGGCGCGCTCGCGCCCCAGGCAGAGGGAGTGCTCACCCAGTACGCCAACGGCGGCGTGCTCGGTCCCGTCGACGCGCCCATGGTGGCCGCGCGCGAGGGCTGGGCCGCCTTCGGCTGGTCGTCCTCGCCCGACCCGGCCTCCGCTCTCGTTGCCACGCCGGGCGAGTCGTTCGTCCCCGAGGTGGCCGAGTTCTGGGCGATCCAATCCCGCGACGTGACCCTGTCCTTCGACGGCGGCGAGGGCGCCGAGGGCACGCCCAGCCCCGCAACCGCGGAGCAGCTCCTCTCGGCTGCCGGCGCCGTGACCTCCGTCTCGCTCGCGACCCCCGAGGGCGCCCCGACGCGCGAGGGCTTCTCGCTCGCCGGCTGGGACGTGGACCGCAGCGTGGGCCATGTGGCGCCCGGAGGTGCGGCCGAGGTCGCACCCGCCGCGAGCGAGTCGGCCTCGTACGTGGCGCGCGCCGTCTGGGAGGAGCTGCCGGCGGGAGCCGAGCCCGCCCGCCGCGCGCCGCTCGCCGGCACCGGGGACGTGACGCCCTGGGCGAGCGCCCTCGTGGCGCTGATTGGGGGCGTCGCCTTCGTTGCGGCGGCGCTGCGCAGGCGGCGCCGGGTGCGCTAGGGGAGAGGGGCAGGCTCTTCTCGGCTCATGAGGACTCCTTGTGGGCGCCCTCGACCGCACGCGCGGCCGGGGGCGCCCGGATGTCTGGCTGGGTATACTGTCTGCAGGAAACCGAGAGAGGGGCACGATGTTCCACCATGACTTCAAGCCGCGCGGCGTGTGCTCGCGCGCGATTCACATCGACCTGGACGACGCGGGCGAGGTCGTCGAGGGCGTCACGTTTGACGGCGGCTGCAACGGCAACCTCAAGGCGATCGGCCTGCTGATCGAGGGGCGTCCCGTGGACGAGGTCGTCGAGGTGCTCGCGGGCAACACCTGCGGGCCGCGCAAGACGTCGTGCGCCGACCAGCTGACGCTGGGCCTTCGCGAGGCGCAGGAGGCGCTGCGCGCGGGGGCGGGGGCCTAGCATGGGGCTCCTTCGCGACCTGCGAGAAGGACGTGGCGCGAGGCTCGCGAACGCGGGCGGGCGGCACACCGTCACGCGCCGCGGGCTCATCAAGGGGACGGCGGCCGTGGGCGCCACCGCCGCCGTGGCGAGCGTGCTGGCGGGCTGCCGCTCGAGCGACGAGGGCGCCAACGAGCCCGTGATGGTCGATTCGAGCGCCGCCGACTACGTGATCGACCCCAACACCAACGAGAGCCGCTTCGACTCCAAGGAGAGCAGCCTCTCGCCGGCCTACACCTGGGACATCGCGCTCGGGAGCGTGCTGCACCCCACGAGCGACTCGACGTGGATCCCCATGACGTGCGCCGGTTCGAGCGCCATGCCGATGGTCAGGGCGTCGGCGCTCTCGATCACGACGGGCGCCGTTGTGGACGTGGTCGCCACGCCGCACACCGAGCCTGCCGACAACGTGGTCATCTACGACGTGCGCTGCTCCGACAGCGTCTACGCCTGGGCCGAGCTCAACCTGCTGACGCGCGCCTGGCGCCTGTACGCCGCGCGCTTCGAGGGCGGCGAGATCACCGGCTCGACCACGACCCTCTGGGAGGCCAGCGCCGACTACGACCCGCCGCGCTTCGCGGTCGCGGGCACGCTCGTCATCTGGTACGTGATGCCGAGCGCCTCGGGCGGCAAGTCCGGCGAGCGCTCCTTCTGCTACCAGTGGCGCGTGGGCGACGACAAGGCGCACGCCGTGATCGACTCGCCGGGCCGCTTCGCCGGCTCGCCCGCCCCGTCGGGCTCGACCGTCACGGTGGTGCCGCGCGTCAACTCCGACTCGGGCGTCTTCTACGGCATCACGGCGCTCTCGCTCGACAACCTCTCGAACCAGGTCGACCAGCTCGTACTTCCGGCCACGGTCAAGCCGCTCTCGGCGGTGCGCATGGGCGAGAAGTTCGCCTTCTCGATCGAGGCCAACTACGCCACCGGCGGCCTGCTCGGGCAGATGGGCACCTACATCGGGTCCTCCGACGGCAAGTTCGTCGCGCTGTCGCGCGAGCCCTTTGCCGACGTGTCGGGCAAGGACGGGCTCTACTTCGTCAAGAGCTCGACGTCCTACTTCGTGATCGACACGAAGGAGCGCTCCTACCAGGTGCTTGCCGCCCAGAACCGCAGCGTCGACTACGGCGAGTACCCCGCCTCGGTGGGCGAGGGCTCTCTGTTCGTGACGTACTCCACCGTCAAGCACGAGTCGACGGGACGGCCGACGTCGGTCACGGTCCGCGCCTTCGCCCTGTAGGCACGCTCTTCTCGCCTGCGAGGGACGCTCTTCTCGCCCGCGCGGGGCCCTGACCTGACCGTGCGTGGTTTTTTCGGACTTACTATGGAAATATCGCGCTACAGTGTGTATGTTTGGATAGTTTGCCCGTGTGCGTGGCACACGGCGCCTAGACGGTCGTCCCGTGTCGCACGCGTCCGCCTTGGGGCTTTCTGCGTGTGACTGCTGATAGGAGGGAGTGCCGATGTCATCGGACGAGAAGCGAATTCTGCTGGTTGAGGACGAGAAGACGATCCGCGACGCGGTCGCGGCCTACCTCGAGCGCGAAGGCTACATCGTTCGCGGCGTCGGCGACGGCCAGAGCGCCCTCGAGGAGTTCGAGAAGCACTCCTTCGACCTGATCATTCTCGACCTCATGCTCCCCAAGCTCTCCGGCGAGCGCGTCTGCCGCGCCGTTCGCGAGACGTCGAACGTGCCCATCATCATGCTGACCGCCAAGGGCGAGGTCGAGGACCGCATCATCGGCCTCGAGCTCGGCGCCGACGACTACCTGATCAAGCCCTTCAGCCCGCGCGAGCTCGTGGCCCGCGTGCGTGCTCTTCTCCGCCGCGCCCACACCGAGAGCGAGCCGGTGCTCGAGGTCCTGGACTTCGGCGACCTCGTGATCGACATCTCCGGCCACAAGGTCACGGTCGAGGGCACCGAGATCGACCTCACGGCGTCCGAGTTCAAGCTGCTCACCACCCTCGCGCGCTACCCGGGCCGCGTCTACACGCGCATGGAGCTCGTCGAGAAGGTCCTCGGCTACGACTTCGAGGGCTACGAGCGCACCATCGACTCGCACGTCAAGAACCTGCGCGCCAAGCTCGGCGACGACCCGCGCAACCCGCGCTGGCTCTACACCGTCCACGGCGTTGGCTACCGCTTCGAGTCGGCCAACAAGAACGAGGCCGAGGGCAAGTAGGCCCGACGCTCGCACAACGCAAGACCAGATGGGGCGTCGGGCCAGGTCCGGCGCCCTCTTAGTAGGGGGTACCTGTGGCGTTCTACATCGACGAGGCGATGCGCTCCTATGACGAGCAGATCGGCCATGGCGGCAGCGACTCGAGCAAGGCCTCGTTCAACACGCTGCGCCGCGACTCCTCGCCGGTGCGTCCGGCCAAGACCTTTGCCGGCCGCACCGCGCTCTACTTCGCGCTCACGGCGATCATGTGCGTGGGTGTCTTCTCGCTCGTGCTTGCCACCATCTGGGAGCAGGAGTTCCAGGGCTACACCCGCCAGAACATGCAGCGCCTCGCCCAGCAGGCGTCTATCTCGCTCGCCTCGGCCTACGGTGACGTGGGTGGCTGGACGGAGGGCGTCATCTCGTCGGGACGTGCCATCACGGAGCCCTACCCCGGCATGGGCATGCTGATCCTCGACGGGTCGGGCAACGTCATCTACCGCGACCCGAACGCCACCATCGCCGACGACCAGGAGGACGGAGAGCGCAAGTTCCCGGGCTCGGGCTCGGAGGTGCTCGTCTCGTCCGAGATCTACTCGTCCGGCGGCGTCAAGATCGGCACCGTCCGGCTCTGGTCGTTCGAGGCCGACACGCTCTTCACGAAGGCCGACCTCGCCTTCCGCAAGAACTCCTACTACGGCATGGGCCTGGCCGCGATCATCGCGATCGGCCTCGCCTCGGTCATCGGGTTCGCCGCCTCCCGCTCGCTCACGCGACCGCTCTCGAAGGTGACCTCGACGGCCAACGACATCCGCAACGGCAACCTCACCGCCCGCACGGGCCTTACGGGCGACGACGAGATCGGCCGCCTCGGCGAGACCTTCGACTCCATGGCCTCCGAGCTCGAGCGCGACATTAAGTTCGAGCACCGCCTCACCTCCGACGTCGCGCACGAGCTGCGCACGCCGCTCATGGCGATGCAGGCCACGGTCGAGGCCATGCAGGACGGCGTCATGCCGGCGAGCAACGAGAACTTCGAGGTCGTTGCCAGCGAGGTCAGGCGCCTCTCCCGTCTCGTCGACGCGATGCTGCACCTCTCGCGCGTCGAGAACAACAACGACTTCAAGACCGAGCGCACCGAGATGGTCTACGTCGTGAAGAGCCTCGTCGCCATGCAGGAGCAGCTCTTCGCCGACCGCGACCTGCGCCTGCGCTTCGACGACAAGATCCCGTCGCACGAGCTCTACGCCGACGTGAACCCCGACCTCATCCGCGAGGCCATCACGAACATCATGTCGAACGCCATGCGCTACACCCCCGAGGGCGGCTGGGTCATCGTGACGCTCGACCGAAACCGCACCGAGATGATCATCTCGGTGCGCGACACCGGCATCGGCATCGCTAAGGAGGACATCCCGCGCATCTTCTCGCGCTTCTGGCGCTCCGACGCCAGCCGCGAGCGCGTGTCCGGCGGCCTCGGCGTCGGCCTCGCCCTCACCAAGGAAATCGTCGACAAGCACAACGGTTCGATCAACGTCGAGAGCGAGCTGGGCAAGGGCACGACCTTCACCCTTCGCATCCCCCTGAGCCGCAAGCGCACCTCCGCGACGACCCGCGACGCCTCCGGCGAGGAGCTCATCGGCTAGAGCTGCAGCCCGAGCGGGCCTCGGGGCTGCCCTGCGCGCACGCCCTTGGCTTCCCGTTCTTTTCTTTACATGCATGTATCCTCAGCTGCGGCGCCGTGCTCATACACTACAATCTACCTTGCTGTGTCGCGAGGGCTGGCTGCCGCCCGGCAGTGCGGGCCTCGCGAGAGCGACGGTTACATCCACGAGGGGAGAGACCAACATGGGAGCCATGGAGCTCAGGCCCGATTCGCACGGCAAGGTCCGCGACATCTACGATTGCGGCGACAGCCTGCTGATGGTCGCAAGCGACCGCATCAGCGCGTTCGACTACATCCTGCCTGACGAGATTCCGAGCAAGGGCGAGGTCCTCACGCGCGTGTCGGCCTTCTGGTTCGAGAAGTTCGCCGACATCATCCCTAACCACCTCATCACCATGGACGTCTCGGAGTACCCGGAGGAGTACCAGCGCTACGCCACCTACCTGGCCGGCCGCTCCATGCTCGTCAAGAAGGCCGAGCCGCTGCCCATCGAGTGCATCGTCCGCGGCTACCTCACCGGCTCCGGCAAGAAGACCTACGACGTCGACCGCACGGTCTGCGGCATCACCCTGCCCGACGGCCTGACCGAGGCCTCCAAGATCGCCGAGCCGATCTTCACCCCGTCCACCAAGGCCGAGCTCGGCGACCACGACGAGAACATCTCGTTCGAACGCTGCTGCGACATCGTCGGCCGCGACATGGCCGAGCAGCTCCGCGACGCGTCGCTCAGGATCTACGCCGCCGCGGCCGACTACGCCGCCACCCGTGGCATCATCATCGCCGACACCAAGTTCGAGTTCGGCCTCATCGACGGCCAGCTCACGCTCATCGACGAGTGCCTCACGCCCGACTCCAGCCGCTTCTGGCCGGCCGAGGGCTACGCGCCCGGCCACGTCCAGCCGAGCTACGACAAGCAGTTCGTCCGCGACTGGCTCAAGGCGAACTGGGACATGGTCGGCGAGCCGCCGCACCTCCCGGCTGATATCATTAAGGGTACGTCCGAGCGCTACCAGGAGGCGTTCGAGATCATCTGCGCCAAGCCGTTCGCCCCGATGGGCGCGCGCTAGCGCTTGCAAGAAGGCCCATGTACGCGGGCCCGAACTAGAAGGAGAACCATGTCGCTCATTGACACCATCAACGGTGCGAAGAAGGAGGCGGAGGCCAACTCCGTCCGCACCGACAAGGGCGCCGACGCCAACGACGACGCCAAGAAGCCCCGCAATAACAAGCGCTCCGCCGCCGGCGCCAAGCCCGCCCGCGAGGCCGCGGCCGGCGTCCGCGTCGCCAAGTCCGGGTCCCACTCGTCCGGCAAGCCCGCGAGCGAGATGACCAAGGAGGAGAAGAAGGCGGCACGCCGAGAAGAGCGTGACGCCGCGGACCGCCGCGCAGCCGCGCAGCGCGCCCTCCTCAACCAGATGCCCGGCTACAAGAAGACCCAGCGCGTCTGGTGGATCCTCCTCGGCATCGGCCTGGTCGCCACCCTCATCAGCTGGCTCATGGGCCAGTACATCCCCACGGCGCTCTCCAACCCGACCTCGCCCGAGGGCATCGTCATGATCGCGCTCATGGTCCTGGCCTACGTCGTGATCATCGCCGCCTTCATCTACGACTGGCGTACCGTGCGCCCCATGCGCAAGGCCGCCGACGCCCAGGCCAACTCCCTCACCGACAAGAAGATCAACCAGGTGCTGCGCAACGAGGCAGACGAGGCCGCCCGCAAGCAGTCCGAGAAGGACAAGGCCAAGGCCGCCCGCCGTGGCTCCAAGTCGCAGAGGCACGAGCAGCACAAGTAGCCAATTCGGCTCACTCACCCGCGCATGCACGCGAAACTCTGGTGCATGCCGTGGGGGAGTGATGCTAGAATATGTGAGCACGGCCCCGTAGCTCAGGGGATAGAGCACAGGTTTCCTAAACCTGGTGTCGTTGGTTCGAATCCAATCGGGGTCACCAGAAAGATCGCAGGCCAGAGGCAGTCAGTCTCTGGCCTGCTTTTGTTTGCGAGAAGAGCCTGCCCCTTCGCGGCCACCAACCTCGCCCACGCGCGCCTTTTGCCCCTTGCACCCGAGCGTGTGGCCTGCGGCCGATTGCCGAGGCAAGGGCGCCGACCTCGGGCGCCACATGCTAGCATTTGATGAGCAAGACGTTGGTGCCTGTTGGGCATGCGTAGCATGTGTCCGGGCGCGACCGTCCTCGCGCCGGACACCCGTCCGCGCCGGCCGTCGCGCCCCTCGGGGGATGACGCGCCTATGATGCACAGCCGACCAATCAACCTCAGTGGCGTCAAGCGGACGATACTCGTCGTCGAGGACAACGAGCTCAACCGCGAGATGCTCTGTGCTTTCCTCTCGGACGACTTCGACATCATCCAGGCCGAGAACGGCCTCGTCGGGCTCGAACAGCTCGAGCAGAACTACGAGGACCTCTCGCTCGTCCTGCTCGACGTCTACATGCCCGAGTGCGACGGCTTCGAGTTCCTGCGCCGCAAGGGCGCCGACGAGCGCTTCGCCGCCGTCCCGGTCATCGTCGCCACCGCGAGCGATGCCGCGGAGGACGAGATCGCCTGCCTCAAGCTTGGCGCGAACGACTTCGTCGTGAAGCCGTACAACGTCGAGATCATGATGAACCGCATCAACAACATCATCCGCCTGCGCGAGTCGGCGTCCATCGTCAACCAGCTGACTTGGGATGACGTGACCGACCTCTACACGCGCGAGTTCTTCTACCGCCGCGTCGAGACCGTGTTCAGGGCCTATCCCGACAAGGACTTCGACATGGTCTGCTGCGACGTCGAGAAGTACAAGTCCCTCAGCGACCGCTACGGCAAGGCCGCCTGCGACGTCCTCCTGCACGACCTCGCCGCGCGCCTCGCCGACGTTCTGCCCGCGTGCGTGGCCGGCGGCCGCCTGGGCAGCGACACCCTCGCCTTCCTCATCGAGCACCAGGAGGGCGACTGGACCGGCATGTTCGAGACCATTGCCGACGACATCTTCGCGACGAGCGTGAGCGTCAAGTTCGGCATCGTGCCCCGCGTGAGCCCCGAGCTGCCGGTCGCGCTCACGTGCGACCGCGGCCTCATCGCCCTCGACAAGCTCAAGGGCACCATCGGCAGCGGTGCCGCCTTCTACACCGACGAGCTGCGCGTCCAGCAGATCCGCCAGCACATGATCGTCGAGGACTTCGACGAGGCCCTGGCCCAGCGCCAGTTCGTCGTCTTCTACCAGCCCAAGCACGGCCTCGGCGCAGACGCCACCTGCGGCGCCGAGGCGCTCGCGCGTTGGACCCACCCCGAGCTAGGCTTCATCTCGCCGGCCGAGTTCATCCCCCTCTTCGAGAGCAACGGCATAATCACGAGGCTCGACCTCTACATCTGCGAGGAGGCCTGCCGCGAGGTCCGGCGCTGCCGCGATCTGGGCCTGCCGGTCGTCCCGATCTCCTTCAACGCCTCGCGCCTCGACTTCGACGACGCCGAGCTGCCCGCCAGGATCGCCGCCATCGCCGACCGCCACGAGGTCCCGCACGACCTGCTCCACATCGAGCTGACCGAGACCATCTACTCCGACGGCCCCGAGACCGTCGCCCGCGTCCTGCGCGAGCTGCGCGCCCTCGGCTTCGGCGTCGAGCTCGACGACTTCGGCGCCGGCTTCTCGTCGCTCTCGTCGCTCAACGTCCTGCCCATCGACGTCATGAAGCTCGACATGAGCATGATCCGCCAAGCAAGCGAGCTCGACGACTTCCGCATCGTCGACTCGACCATCCGCCTCGCGCAGGCCCTCGGCTTCACGACCGTCGTCGAGGGCGTCGAGACCGCCAGCGAGGTCGACCGCCTCAGGCAGGTCGGCTGCGACCTCGTCCAGGGCTACTACTTCTCGAAGCCGCTGCGCCGCGAGGCCTTCGAGCGCTACCTTGCACGGGGCTAGCGGCGCCCCGCGCAGCCGAGAAGAGCCGCGCCCTCGCGCGCGGCCCGCACGCCAAAGGGGAGGCCACATGGACCTGAGAGAGCTTTACGACCAGATCGGCGGCTCGTACGACGAGGCCATCGGCCGCCTGCGGACCGAGTCGCTCGTCGGCACCTTCGTCGTGCGCTTCGCCGCGGACCCCTCGATCCCGAACCTGCTCAACGCCTGGTCGCGCGGCGACGAGCAGGCCGCCTTCGAGGCTGCCCACGCCGCCAAGGGCGTCTGCCAGAACCTCGCGCTCACCTCGCTCGGCGAGCCGGCCTCCGCCATCTGCGAGGCGCTCCGGCCCGGCAACGACGACCTGCGCGCCGCCACGGACGTTGACGCCCGCATCGGCGAGCTTCGCGACGCATACGAGCGCGCCATCGACGCCATCGACGCCTTCGAGAGGGGCCGTTAGGCCAGAGGGGAGCTCGTCCCGTGCAGACCGAACAAGCCACAGGGCCCCGAGGCGGCCTCACGCGCTACCTCTCGTCTCTCAACGTCTGGGCGCTCTCGCTCGGCTGCATCGTGGGCTGGGGCGCCTTCGTCATGCCGGGCGTGCAGCTGCTGCCCATGGCGGGTCCCCTCGGGACCGTCATCGCCCTCGCCATCGGCGCGGCCGCCATGTGCGTCGTCGCCTTCAACATCCAGGCCATGGCGAAGCGCTACCCCGACTCGGGCGGCGCCTTCACCTACACCAAGCGCGTCTTCGGCTACGACCACTCCTTCCTCTGCTCGTGGTCGCTCGTCCTCGCCTACATCTCGATCATCTGGGCCAACGCGACGGCCCTCATCCTCATCGCCCGCTACCTCCTCGGCCCCGTCCTGCAGTTCGGCTTCAGCTACAAGGTCGCCGGCTACGACGTCTACCTCGGCGAGATCATCGTCACGATCTGCGTCCTGGTCCTCTTCGGCTACCTGACCACCAAGCGCAAGCGCGTCGTGAAGACGCTCAACACCATCTTCGCCCTCGTCCTGCTCCTCGGCACCGTCGCCTGCTTCGTCGGCGTGCTCGTGCTCTCCCATGCCACGCCGCTCACCTTCGAGCCGCGCCTCTCGCCCCTTGACGACCCCGTCAGCGGCATCGTGGGCATCGTGGCGATTGCGCCCTGGGCCTTCATCGGCTTCGAGTCGGTCTCCCATGCCGTGGGCGAGATCACCTTCTCGCCCCGCCGCCTCCTGCGCCCCCTCGTGCTCGCCATCCTCGCCGGCGCCGCAATCTACGTCATGACCTCGCTCATCTCGGTCGTGGCCACGCCCGCGGTCTACGGCTCCTGGGTCGACTACATGCTCGACCTCGGAAACCTTCAGGCCCTCGTCGGCCTTCCCGTCTTCCACGCCGTTCGCGTCACCATGGGCGAGGGCGGCCTCATGCTGCTCGCCGCGACCGTCTTCTCGGCCATCGCCACGAGCCTCATCGGGCTCAACCGTGCCGCGAGCCGCCTCATCTACCACATCGCCGACGACGGCCTGCTGCCTCCCTGGCTCGCCCGCACCGACGACGACGGCGTCCCCAAGAACGCGATCGTCTTCGTCGTGGGCGCCTCGCTCGTCGCACCCTTCGTCGGCCGCGCCGCCATCGGCTGGATCGTCGACGTCACCACCGTCGCCGCCTCCATCGCCTACGCCTACGTCTCGGCCTGCGCGCTGCGCACCGCCCGAGAAGAGCACAGGCCCTTCTCGGCCGTCATGGCCGTCCTCGGCATCGTCCTGTCGGCCGCGTTCTTCATCCACCCGCTCATCCCCAACTTCTGGAACATCTCCGTCCTCGCGCCCGAGTCCTACCTCATCCTCGCGGCCTGGTGCATCCTCGGCCTCGGCTTCTTCCGCATCATCTTCCAGCGCGACCGGCGCGGCCGCTTCGGCCACTCCACGATCGTGTGGATGGTCATGCTGTCGCTCATCTTCTTCTCGTCGACCATGTGGGTCCGCCAGTCCACGCACACCGCCGCCGAGCAGACCGTCGCCGAGGTCGACGCCTTCTACCGCAAGGAGCACAGCGACCACGGCCTCAAGCTGACCGAGCGCGAGCTCACCGACGAGGCCCTCTTCCTCCAGCAGGAGACCGAGGCCATCCGCTCCTCGCACCTCAGCAGCTACCTCGTCCAGGTCGTCCTCCTCGTCGCCAGCCTCGCGATCATGTTCAGCATCTACTCGCTCATGCGCCGCCGCGAGCGCGAGACCGACACGCGCCGCCTCGCCGCCGAGCAGACCTCGCGCGCCAAGACCATCTTCCTCTCCAACATGTCGCACGACATCCGCACGCCCATGAACGCGATCATCGGCTACACCAACATCGCGCGCCGCGACTCGCTCACCCTGCCCGAGGTCCGCTCCTACCTCGACAAGATCGACTCCTCGAGCAAGCACCTGCTCAGCCTCATCAACGACGTCCTCGAGATGAGCCGCGTCGAGAGCGGCAAGATGGAGCTCGTCGCCTCCGAGTGCGACCTCACGTCCGTCATGGGCGACGTCCGCGACATGTTCAGCGAGCAAATGGCCGAGAAGAGCATAGCCTTCGTCGTCGACGCCACCGACGTCCGCGACCCTCACGTGCTGTGCGACGCGAGCCGCCTCGACCGCGTCCTGCTCAACCTCGTGAGCAACGCCTACAAGTTCACGCCCGAGGGCGGCTCGGTCACCGTCACGCTCTCCCAGATCGGCCGCGCCCACGAGGGTCGCGCCCGCTTCGAGGTCCGCGTGCGCGACACGGGCATCGGCATGAGCGAGGAGTTCGCCCGCCGCGTCTTCGAGCCCTTCGAGCGCGAGCAGACCAGCACCGTGAGCGGCGTCGAGGGCACGGGCCTCGGCATGGCGATCACCAAGAGCATCGTCGACCTCATGGGCGGCACGATCGACGTGACGACCGCGCCCGGCAAGGGCACCGAGTTCGTCGTCGAGCTCGACCTCGAGCTTGCGCCTGAGCCCGACCTCGCCATGGCTCCCGCCGAGGCGTCCGCGAGCGCGCCCACGGACTTCTCCGGCAGGCGCGTCCTGCTCGTGGAGGACAACGAGATCAACCGCGACATCGCGACGCTTATCCTGCGCGACCTTGGCTTTGAGGTCGAGAGCGCCGAGAACGGACGCATTGCGCTCGACGCGATGGCCGCGGCAGAGCCGGGCCACTTCGACGTGGTCCTCATGGACGTGCAGATGCCCGTCATGGACGGCTTCGAGGCGACCCGCGCCATCCGCGCCCTCGACGACCCCGTGCGTGCGGCCGTGCCGATCGTGGCCGTCACGGCCAACGTCTTCGTGGAGGACGTCCAGGTCGCGCTCGACGCCGGCATGGACGCCCATCTGCCCAAGCCGCTCGACGTCCCCATGCTCGTCGACGTCCTGGGCGAGCTGCTCGACGGCCGCGGCGCCGCAAGGGAGGCCGCGGGAGAAGAGCACCCCGCCTCGCATGACGCGAACCGGGGTGTGGCAGGGTCTTCCGTTGTTGCCTCCGACGAGGCCTTGCGCACGCCGTCGGACTAGGCCTCGATCAGCGGCTCCATCTCGAAGCTGACGCAGTTCACGTAGCCGCGGTTGGTGAGGCGCAGCTCCGGCACGCAGGCGAGCGACGTGATGCCCATCGTCATGAACGGCGACGGCATCGTGCAGCCAAGGTCGCGCCAGGCCTGCTCGACCTTGGCGACCTGCGCGGCCACGTCGTCCACGTGCCCCGTGCCCATGAGGCCGCACACGGGAAGCTCCACGAGGGCGACCACCTTGCCGTCGGCGACGGCGACCTCGCCGCCCTCGCACTCGAGCAGCGTCTTCGCAGCGAGCGCCATGTCCTCGTCGTTGTCGCCCATGACCAGCAGGTTGTGGGCGTCGTGGCTCACGGTCTGCGCGAACGCGCCGTGGATGCCGAAGCCCTTTACGAAGCCGAAGGAGTGGACGCCGTCCGTCCCGTGGTGACGGTCGAACACGCACATCTTGAGGATGTCGCCCTCCTTGTCGGCCACGATCAGGCCGTCCTTGACGGGCACGTCGAGCACGAGGTCGTCGGTCACGGTCGCGCCCGACTCGGCGCCAAGCACGCGCACGCGGGCGGTCCCGTCGGGAAGCGTCGCCGAGATGTCCACGCCCTTCTCGGCGAGCGCCTCGGCGCAGGTCTTGCCGTTGGGGACCGACACGCCAAGTCGGGCGTCGGCCAGCGCGGGGATCTCGAAGGTCTCGGGCGTGGGTTCGAAGCCCAGGTTCATCGTGTGCGTCATCCAGTCGGGCCAGGCATAGGGCTCGGGGTCGAAGCAGGGCTTGCCGTCCTTGGCCACGACGTCGCCGTCGATCATGACGAGGCGCGCGTTGAAGTCGCGCAGGTCGTCGAAGAGCACGAGGTCGGCGCACTGGCCCGGCGTGAGTGAGCCCATCTCGCGGCCGAGGCCGAAGTACTGCGCGCAGTTGATGGTGCACATCTGCAGGGCGCGCACGGGGTCGAGGCCGAGCGCGACGGCCTCACGCAGCACGCGGTCGAGGTGGCCGTCGCTCACGAGCGTGTTGGGGTGGCAGTCGTCGGTGCACAGGAGGCAGTGCGAGGTGTCCATGCCGCTCTCGATGAGCTGCGGCAGGTACTCGGGCATGCTGAGCCATGCCGAGCCGAAGCGCAGCTGGACGTAGACGCCCATGCGCAGCTCGGTCTGGACGTCCTTCCAGGTGTTGCACTCGTGGTCCGAGGTGACGCCCGCGGCCACGTAGGCCGAGAGCTTGTCGGAGTGGTTGCCCAGCGGCAGGTGGCCGGTCACCACGTGGTCGGCCTTGAGGGTCTCGCCGATCTCGTCGAGCAGGTTCTCGTCGGCCGCGAAGACGCCCGGGAAGTTCATCATCTCGCCGAGCGCGACGACGTCGTCCCACTGCATCGACTCGGCGATGTCGGCCGCATCGATGGTGGCGCCGGTGTCCTCCACGTCGTGCACCGCCGGCACGCACGACGGCGGCGTCATCATCGCCTTGAGCGGCGAGCTCTTGTCGTCGAACATGCAACGGGTGCCCTTGAGCCCGCGGACGTTGCCCACCTCGTGCGGGTCCGCGAAGATCGCCGTGGTGCCGCGCGGCACGACGGCGCGGCCGTACTCGCCCACGCCGATCATCGAGCTCTCTACGTGGATGTGGCTGTCCATGAGGCCCGGCGACGCAAAGAGGCCCGTCGCGTCGATCACCTTGGTGTCCGGCCCGATGCAGCGGTCGGCCGTGTGGTGCCCGATGCCGAGAAAAGCGACGCGTCCGCAGCCGATGGCGATGTCGGTGTCCGGGAGGATCTCGCCGGTGGCGACGCTCACGTAGTTGGCGTGCTTGATGACCACGTCGGCCGGCCTCTGGCCGAGCGCGATGCGAACGAGCTCCTTGTTGCACTCCCACAGGGGCGTCTTGCAGAACGTGTTAAGCATCTCTCTCCTCGTGTTCTCGGGTGCCGCTCTTCGGCTTCGATGGTAGCGCCGCGCGGGCGCGTGCTACCCGTTTCGAAACATGCGCGTCACGCCCTGCCAGACTTATCTCACGCGCGGGCGTCTGCGCGTACAAGAGGGGGCGCCGCAGCGCGGCGCCCCCGGACGTGGTGCATGGCGCGGGGGCTAGCTCTGGGTGCCCCCGTTGTTGGACGGCGTGGTGCCGCCGCTCGTTCCGCCGCCGCTCGACGGATCCTTGCCGGCCGAGACGGTGATCGTCACGGTCGTGCCCTTGTCGGCCGTGCCCGTGACGGACTGGCTGATGACGACGCCCTCGGCGACGGTGCTGCTGTAGTCGTAGCCCACGCTCACGCCGAAGCCGCTGTTGCGCAGCGCGGCGCTCGCGCTCGACTCGGTCTCGCCGACGACGGAGGGGACGGTCACCTGGGCGGAGCCGGAGGAGACGGTCAGCGTGATGGTCGAGCCCTTCTCGGCCTTGCCGGTGGGGGACTGGCTGATGACGTAGCCCTTGTCGACCGAGTTGCTCTCGGAGTAGCTGACCTTGACGGCGAAGCCCGCGCCCTCGAGCGCGGAGCGCGCCTCCTGCTCGCCGTAGCCCGCCACGTTCGGGACGTCGACGCTCTCGACGCCCTTGGAGAGCTGGTAGGTGATCGTGTCGCCCGCCTTGGCGGAGGAGCCGGCGCGCGGGGACTGCTTGGCGATCTTGCCGTTCTCGACCTCGCTGTCGTAGACGGAGTCACCGGCCTGCGCGACGAGGCCCACCTTGGTGAGGGCGGCCTGCGCCTCGCTCGGGGTCATGCCCTTGAGGTCAGGCACGGTCACCGTGGCCGCGGGCTGCTGTCCCTTGGAGATGACGAGGTTGATCTGGGTGCCCTTGGAGACGTTGCGGTTGGGGTCGGGGTCCTGGTCGATGACGAGGCCCTTGGCCACGGTCGAGGAGTATTCCTCCTTGACGGAGCCCCTCTGGAAGAAGCCGCTCTTGTCGATCTCGGAGAGCGCCTGCTCCTGGGTCAGGTTGAGGAGGTTCGGCACCGCCTTCGTGGCGGAGTTGCCCACCATCGAGTAGACGGCGAAGGCGATCGTGGCGATCGCGATGAGGCCGATGACGATGGTCGCGGCGAGGCGACCCTTGCGCTTCTTGGCCTTCTGGGCTTCCTCCTCCTGCGCCTTCTCGGTCGCGGTCTGGGGTCTGATGCGGCCGGTGCCGTCGACGCGGGGCATGTTCTGGGTGGAGGAGATCGGGGTGATCGGGGTCGTGACCGGCGCAGCGGCGGGCGTGAGCATCGCCGTGGCGTTGCTCACTGCGGCGAGTCGGCCGGAGAGGTAGTCGCGCAGCACGTGATAGAGCTCGTCGGCCGTCTGGAAGCGGTCGGCGGGGTCCTTCTGCATGCACTTGAGGATGATCGACTCGAGCGCCGCGTCCACGGCCGGGTTGACCTGGCTGGGCGGGACGGGCTGCTCGTTGACCTGCTTGAGAGCGACCGAGATGGCGTCGTCGCCGTCGAAGGGGACCTTGCCCGTGGCGGCCTCGTACATGACGATGCCGAGGGAGTAGATGTCGGTGGTGGGGCCGAGGTCCTTGCCCTGGGTCTGCTCGGGGGAGACGTAGTGGGCAGTGCCCAGGACGGAGTTGTCCTGCGTGAGGTGGCTGTTCTTTGCGCGGGCGATGCCGAAGTCCATCACCTTGATGTTGCCGTCGGGCTGCACCATGATGTTCTGCGGCTTGATGTCGCGGTGGATGATGTCGTGGCGATGCGCGACCGAGAGCGCCTGGGCGATCTGCGAGCCGATCTGCGCGACCTTCTTGCCGTCGAGGGCGCCATGCTTGCGGATGCCGCTCTTGAGGTCGGTGCCGCGGAGGAACTCCATGGCGATGTAGTAGGTGTCGCCGTCCTTGCCCCAGTCGTAGACCGCCACGATGTAGGGGCTCTGCAGCGCGGCGGCTGCCTGGGCCTCCTGCTTGAAGCGCGCGGCGAACGAGGGGTCGGCGGCATACTGCGGCAGCATCGTCTTGATCGCGACGGTGCGCCCGAGCACCTCGTCGAGACCGCGGTAGACGATGGCCATGCCACCCGTTCCGATCTTGTCCTGAACCGTGTAGCGGCCACCCAAAACTCTGTCTGACATCGTCTCTCCCATCTCAATCGCGGTCTCCCGCGAGCAGTACACGTACATGCCCGGCATGCGGGCTCTTCTCGCCCTAGGCGGCAGCCCCCATCGCCTGGACGCTCAGGCAGGCGGAAAGCACCCTGCCTGCCACGGATGCGGCCTCGCCCACGTCCTCTCCCTCAAGGCAGATGGAGATGGCGAGGGTCGGCTGGTCGTAGGGGGCGAATCCCACGAAGAGCGAGTTGGACACGGTCTCGCTGACCTCGGCCGTGCCCGTCTTGCCGGCGACCTTGACGCCGGGGACTCCCGCGGCCGTGCCCGTGCCGCTCTCGACGACGGCGAGCATGGCCTCCTTCACGCTCTGCGCCGTGGCCGACGAGACGGCCTGGCCGAGCGACTTGGGCTGCGTGGTGTGGGTCGTGGCGCCCTCGGGCGAGAGGACGTGGCCCACGACGTAGGGGTTCATGGCGATTCCGCCGTTGGCGATCGCAGCCGCCATGACGGCGTTCTGCATGACCGTGGCCTGCGGGCCGGCGGGGGAGGCGTGCTGGCCGACGGGCTGACCGCAGGCCGCCCAGGCCGTCTCCCACTCGGTCATCTCCTCGGGCTTGGGCATGACCGACGCCTGGCAGGAGAAGTCCTGGCCGAGGTTGGTGCCGTAGCCGAAGGCGCGCGCGTAGCTCACGAGGGCGTTGGGCCCGACCTCGCCGCCGACGACGCCGAAGACGGTGTTGGCCGACTCGGCGAGGGCGTCCTTGAGGCTGAGCTGCGACCACTCCTCGTTGTCGATGTTGGTGACCGGGGCGCCGCCGACCTGGATCTGCGCGGGCGCGGGGTAGGGCGTGTCGAGCGTCGCCTTGTTGGTGTCGAGGGCGGCGGCGAGCGTCACGGTCTTGAAGGTGGAGCCCGGCGTGTAGAGGGTCTGGGTCGTGCGGTCCACGAGGTTGCCGGTGCTGCCGGTCATCGAGGCGCCGATGTCGTCGTAGTCGAAGGTGGGGTTGGAGGCCTTGGCAAGCACGGCGCCCGTCGTCGGGTCGAGCACGACGATCGCGCCCGTGTAGCTTGCGAGCACGTCCTCGACGGCGCGCTGCATCTGTGCGTTGAGGGTGAGCACGACGCTTGCGCCCGGCGACTCGATGCCGGCCATGGCGTTGAGCGCGCTCATCCAGCTGGAGTAGTCGGAGTGGCCCGTGAGGGTCTCGTTGAAGGCGGCCTCGACGCCCGTCGCGCCGTAGCGCGTGGACAGGTAGCCCACGGTGTGGGTCGCCACGTTGCCGAGCGGGTAGTTGCGGACGTAGGTGCCGTCGTCGGCGCGGGTGCTCTCGGCGAGGGTGGCGCCGTCGGAGGTGATGATGGCGCCGCGCTGGACCTTGGCCGACTTGGCGATCGTGTGGTTGTTGTTGGGCATGGTCTGGTAGTGCTCGGCCTGGATGACCTGGATGTAGGTGAGGTTGGCGATCAGGAGCGCGAAGGCGACCGTGAAGACGGTCACGAGCGCGACGAGTCGCTTGCCGAGTGCCACGCGGCCCAGCACGCCGGACTCGGCGGTGTTGAGCGAGAAGCGCCCGCGGGCGTGGGCGCCCTGCACGACGGCGCGACCGCGCCCGCCGCCGGCGGCGTGGGTGTAGGTCGCGGTCTGGGGCGTGGCGGCGTTCTCGATCTGGGCGCCGTGGCCGGTGCCCTCGTCGCCGGTCTTGAGCAGGAGGCCCACGATGATGAAGCTCGCGAGAAGCGAGCTGCCGCCCTGGCTCATGAAGGGCAGGGTGACGCCCGTGAGGGGCAGCAGCCTCGTGGTGCCGCCCACGATGAGGAAGGCCTGGAACGCGATGGCCACGGTGAGGCCGGCCGCGGTGAAGGCCGCGATGTCGGTCTTCGCGCGCGCCGCGGTCACGAAGCCGCGCACGGCGAAGAGCATGTAGCAGATGAGGATCGCCGAGCCACCAAGGAGGCCAAGCTCTTCTCCCATGGCCGGGAAGATGAAGTCGGACTCGACCACGGGGATGAGGGTGGGCAGGCCCTTGCCGATGCCCGTTCCGAAGAGCTTGCCGTCGGCGAGCGAGAAGAGCGACTGCACGATCTGGAGGCCCTTGTTGGACGCGTCGGCAAACGGGTCGAGCCAGATCTGGATGCGGACCTGGACGTGCGAGAAGAGCATGTAGCAGGCCACGCCGCCGATGACGAGCAGCGCGACGGAGAAGATCACGTAGCTCACGCGTCCCGTGCAGACGTAGATCATCACCACGAAGAAGGTGAAGAAGAGCAGGGCCGAGCCGAGGTCGCGCTCGAAGATGACGAGCAAAAGCGAGATGCCCCACATGACGAGCAGCGGCGCGAGCATCTTGGGCCTCGGCAGGGCGAGCGGGCCGATCCTGCGGGTGGACGCCGAGAGGAGCTCGCGATTCTCGGCGAGGTAGGACGCCAGGAACAGGACGATGAGGATCTTGGCGAGCTCGCCGGGCTGGAAGGAGAAGGGCCCGAACGAGAGCCAGAGCTTGGAGCCGCCGTGCTCGGTGCCGATGACCATGGGCAGAAGCAGCAGGATCACGCCGGCGATGCCCATGGTGAACTTGTACTCGGCGAGCTTGTCGACCGAGGGCACGAGGGCCAGGGTGAGTATCATGGCCGCGACCGAGACGAAGAGCCAGATCACCTGGCCGAGCGCGAGGTCGGGCGCGAGCCTCGTCACGAACGCGATGCCGATGCCCGAGAGCAGGAAGACGATGGGCAGGATCGCCGGGTCGGCGCCGGGCGCGAACTTGCGGGTCGCGACGTGGGCGAGGGCGAACGACGCGGTGAGCCCGATGGGCACGGCGAGGGTCGTCAGGTTGAGCTCGACCGACATGTTCATGAGGTACATGACGTAGAGGACGAACACGGGGACGGCCGCCGCGATGAAGAGGGCGAGCTCGGTGTTGCGCCTGGTGTTTGCCTGGTGCGTCGGCATGCTACTCACCCGCCTCGTTGTCGCCTCGCACGAGCGAGGGCGCGGGCACGGCCGGGGTGCCGGGCGCCTGGTCGGACTGGGACGTGGCCTGGGAGCCGTCGATGCCGGCGGTCGAGCGGTCGGCCGCGACTGCGGCGGAGCTCTTGTCGGAGTTGATCTGGTCGCGGTAGCTCTCGACGGTCTTGCGCGCCTCGTTCTCGCTTGCGGCGGGGAGGCCGCGCTTGAGGCTCTCCTGCGTGTTCATGGGCAGGTCGGTGATCGAGACCGAGGTCGCCTCCTCGAGGTGCGAGAGCGGAATCCCCAGGAAGTGCTCGTTGATGCCCTGGTAGATTCCCACGGTGCCGTTGTTGTTTCCGAGGTACCACGAGCTGTTGATGTAAATCGCGCCGAACGCGGTCATGATGGCCAGGATCACGAGTGCGAGGATGAGCGCCGAGAGGAGCTTGCGCCGGCGCAGCTGGCGGTGCGCCTCCACGACGCCGTCGTCGAGCACGTCGACGACCACGACGGTCACGTTGTCGTGCCCGCCGCCCTCGAGCGCCGCGGCGACGAGGTTGTCTGCGGCGGCGTGCGGCGTCGCGCTGGAGACGGCGACGGCCTCGATCTCGGAGTCCTCCACCATCGAGGAGAGGCCGTCCGAGCAGATGATGATGCGGTCGCCGGTGGTCACCTCGAGCGTGAAGTGGTCGGCGTACATGTCGGGGTCGGACCCGAGCGCGCGCGTGATGATGGAGCGCGACGGGTGGACGCGGGCCTCGTCGGCCGTGATCTCGCCGGCGTCGACGAGCTCCTCGACGTAGGAGTGGTCGTGCGTGAGGCGCACGAGCGTGCCCGCGTGCAGCAGGTAGATGCGCGAGTCGCCCACGTGGGCGATGGCCATCTTGTTCTTCTCGATGTGGACGCAGCTGGCGGTGCAGCCCATGCCGGGCTTGCCCTTGCCTGCGCGTGCGCCCTCGATCACCTCGGCGTTGGCGGCCTCGACGGCGGCGCCGAGAAGGACGTCGTCGGCGTGGAGCGGTGCCCTCTTGCCGATGGTCTCGACGGCGATGGAGCTCGCCACCTCGCCCGCGGCATGGCCTCCCATGCCGTCGCAGACGGCGAAGACGGGCGGCTGGACGAGGAAGGAGTCCTCGTTGTGGGTGCGCACGAGGCCGATGTCGGTGCGGGCGCCCCACGAGAGGGTCTCGTTGGTGCCGTTCTTCGCGTCGGTGCCGGCGCGATTCTCGACCGCGACGGTGTCGTGGCCGGGGCTGTTGACCGGCTCGTCGGCGCTGCGGTTGTGCCTATGGAGGGAGAACGGCTTCATCGGCGACTCACGCGCATTACGGCGTCACCGATCTGGACCTCGTCGCCGTCACGCAGGGTGACCGGCTGCGAGATGCCGTGGCCGTTGACAAGGGTGCCGTTGGTCGACTGAAGGTCCTCGAGGACGAGGGCCGGTCCCTGGAGGGTGAAGCGAGCGTGGGTCGCCGAGACGAAGGGCTCGTCGATCACGATGTCCGAGGACGGGGAGCGCCCCACGACGACGGGGCCGAGCATGTCCACGTGAAGGCCGCGGAGCTCGCGCGAGCCCTTCTCGACGTCGACAGACCAGATCGCGGCGTCCTTGCGCTGGCCGCGGACGAGTCCGACGCCGGTGCGCATGACCGCGAAGAGGAAGGCGTAGAGCAGGACGACAAGCGCGATGCGACCTGCAAAGAGGACGAGGTCGATCATGCTAGTTCCTCCTGAACTCGAGGTTCATGAGTCCGATGGTGATGAGGTCGCCGTCCTGCAGGACGCAGGAGTCGACGTCGACGTCGTTCACCATGGTTCCGTTCGTGGAGCCGAGGTCGCTGATGGTCCAGTTGCGGCCGTCGAAGGTGAGCTCGGCGTGGTGACGGCTCACGTTGGGGTCGCGCAGGACGATGCCGTGCGGCGTGCGCTCGCGGCCGATGACCGTGGCAGGCGCGTTTCCGGTGTAGGTGCGGCCGGTCTGATGGTCGATGAGCAGGCAGGTCGGCACGTCGATGGGCTGGCCCTGGGCGGCCGGGTTGGCGTGGCGCGCGTTCACGAGCGGGACGTTGCGGCGCTGCGTGGCGGGAACCTGCTGCGCGCTCGGCGCGGGGATGGAGACCGGCGCCGGCGTGGGGGCCGGCGTGGGCGACATCATGATCGAGTCCTCGTAGCCGGAGGGTGCCTGGTAGCGGGGTTCGTCGGTATAGCCGTAGTCCCTGCTTGCCAGGGCGTCGTCGACGACTTCGGGCGGGATGACTCCGAGGCCGGCGGAGTTGTCGGTCGCGGGCGCGGGCGCCGGCTCGGAGGCGTGGCGCGCGTGGGAGGGCATATGGGCGGGCGTCACGGGCGCGAGGTCGTCCTGCGCGAACTCGGCGGCCGAGGCGGGCGCGGGGGCGAACTCGTCGGCGGAGGCCGTCACCACGGGAACGGGCATCGGCTCGCCGGTGCTCGGCACGGCACGCATCTCCTGGATGCCCTGGGCCTGGTGGGGAGCGGAGACGGGGCGCATGGGACGCGCCTGGGCGTCCTCGAAGGGATCCATGTTCTCCTGGCCGACGCCGGCGGCGGCACCGCCGAGGCCCGCGGAGCCGGAGAGGAAGGCCTGCTCCTCGGCGCGCAGGCGCTCGAGGGTCACGGCGTCGACGTTCTCGGCGAAGACAGAGAACTTGCCGCTCTTGAGGGAGGGGTCGACCATGAAGCGTGCGAGGGGCCTGCCGACGAAGACGTAGCCCTTCGACTGGGCGTGGGCCTCGGCGAAGGCGACGATCTCCTCGGTGAGCTGGTCGTAGAGGGGACGCATCGTGTCGTCGTCGGCGGGTGCGACGAGAACCGTGAACAGCGCCGGTGCGGTGTTCACGCCGTCGATGCTGTAGGTCTCGTGCTCCATCTCGCGCAGAGCGCGCTTGGCGAGCTTCTTGAACGAGATGGGCGCGGCGTAGCCCTGGGGCGATGCGCCGAAGGCGTCGCCAACGCGGCTCTCGAAGGTCTTAAGCAGATTCATATGAGTCCTCAACTTCCCTTTCTGCGTGTTGCGGACCACGAATTGCAGTCGTAATGCACAGAATCACACACAAGAGTAGCGCAAGTGCGATTTGTTCCCAGCTGGGGGATAGCCATATACGGCCATTTTCCACTCCGAGTGCCAGTGCGCGGAACATCAAGGCTATCGCACAACAGGCGAGCTGACCGAAGACCGACGAGGTGGTCGTGTCGGCCAGGCGAGTGACGAGCGAGCCCGCGAGCGCGGCGAGGACGCATCCCCCAAGCGTGATCCAGGTCTGCACGTGCGAGAGCGAGGCTGCGAGGAGCGCTGCGGTCTGCTGCGGGTCGAAGGACGCGGAGCTCGAACACATATATATAGTTGCGATGACGAATGACGTGAGGGTCGCCCAGGCCGCGTGGACCGGGCCGAAAACGTAGGCGCAGCAGGCCGGCGCCCCGAGCGGGCTGCCGACGGCCGGGGCGAGCAGGACCGCGGGCGTCGAGAGGCGCTCGCGCACGCCGGACTTCAGCCACCAGACGAGCCAGGTCGCGACCAGCACGACGGGGATCATGAACGAGGCCGCGCTGGGCTCGGAGCCGAGCGCGAGGGCGCAGGCGATCGCGGCGATGACGACGGCAGAACCCGCCGCGGGAACCAATGCGGCGACGGCCGCGGCCGCGAGGGCGAGAAGGGCGTTTCCCGCGAGGCCCGAGGCGAGCCCTGCGCGTTCGGCGAGGCCCGTGGCCGCGAGCACGTAGGGCGTCATCGGGAAGACGCAGGCGAAGGTGGCCGCCGCGGCGACGGTGCGGTCGATGGCCGCGGGAAGCCAGGGGTAGCGGTAGGAGAGGGGCAGGTCCGAGGGGCTCCAGTCGTCCTCCTCGCCCTCGAGGTCGACGTCCTGCGAGACGAGCGAGCGTATCGACGCGGCGCCCTCCTCGGGGTCGCCCATGTCGAAGGTCACCTCGTTCACGAAGGCGTCGACCGACGGCAGGCGCATGGCGGGGTTGGGCTCGAGCGCGCCCATGATGGCCTCCTCGCACATGCCGGAGAGGTCGGGGTCGATCTTGGAGAGCTTGGGCTTGGGGCCGCGCTCGATCTTCTTGAGCGACTCCTCCGCGCTACGCGCGGCAAACGGCGAGGCACCGGTGAGCGCCTGCCAGACGACGACCGCCAGCGAGAAGACGTCGCTCCTCTCGTCCACCATGTCGCCCTCTATCTGCTCGGGAGGCATGTAGCCCACGGTGCCTCCGCGGGCTCCGCCGTATCCGGTGGCGGAGGCGAGCGAGGCCATGCCGAAGTCGCAGAGCTTGATGGTGCCGGCTCGGTTGATGATGATGTTCGACGGCTTGATGTCGAGGTGGAGCACGCCGTTGTCGTGGGCGAACTGCAGCGCCTTGCCGACCGACTGCACGAGGTAGGCGCACTCGTCGCCGGTGAGCGTGCCGCCTTCGACGCGGGCCAGGAACTCGGAGAGGGTGAGGCCGTCGACGTACTCCATCACGAGGTAGGCCGAGGTGCGGTCGACCTCGAAGTCGAACATCGTGACGATGTTGGGGTGCGCGAGCATGCTGGACGTGCGCGCCTCGGCGAGGGCCTCGTCCATGGTCGAGGGGACGGCGCGGGCGACGCCGTCGGGGCCGAGGGCGAGAAGCGGCATGCGCTTGATCGCCACGCGGCGCTGGAGGCGCGTGTCCCAGCAGGTGAGCACCGTGCCGAAGCCCCCGGTGTCGTTGGCGCTCATGACGCGGTAGCGGCCGAGCAGGAGGTCGTCGTCGCTCGCGCGGGGCGTGAGCGGGCGGGTCGCCGCGCCGCGGCCGTAGCCGGGCAGGGGCGTGGGTCCGGCCGTGTAGCCGGGCGCATCCTGCCACGCGTCGTCCTGGCGCATGGTGTTGCTCTGGCTATGCGGGGAGTGTCTGCTCACGAGGGCCCCTGACGTCTGTTCCGGTGCGTTTCATCTGCGTGTGTGCGCGTGGGGCGCGGCTCGCACGAACGTGCGTGCGCCCCCATTCTAACGCGCGGGGCGTCGTTGGTCACGCGGTTGCGGCGCAGGTGGGCGGCTGGGGTGCGCGAGCGCGTTGGGTCGGATTGTGGAGGCGGGAAAGATTTGCGTTGCGCGGCGCGCGCGGTTAGTAGTAGAATCCTGTCTCACGCGGGCGTGGCGGAATTGGCAGACGCGTACGGTTCAGGTCCGTATGAGAGCAATCTCATGAAGGTTCAAGTCCTTTCGCCCGCACCAAGCATATGAGAGCGCCCCCGGGAGACCGGGGGCGCTTTTTGTTTGGGTCGCGCTTTGCCTGCGCGCACGGGTGATTGCCTGCGAAGGGGCAGGCTCTTCTCGGCGGGCTAGCCCTTCTTGGCGGAGTCGGCGTCCTCGTCGGCATCATCGTCGTCGAAGAGGCTCCAGTCGTCCTCGCCCTTGGCGTGCTCCTTGTACTTCATGCGGGTCCTACGCTCGAGGACGATCGCGATGACCAGGAACAGGACGATGCCTCCCACCACGAGGGCGAGCACGCCAGCCCTGGTGCCGAACAGCCATGAGAAGAACGAGGAGACAGCCTCCATGCGATGCCCTTTCTGTTGCGTTGTCGTCTGAGTGGGGCGTTTGCCGTGCACAAGTATATACTTGATGGGCAAATTCGCGGCAGGCCAGAGGCCGCGCAGCCGATACTGAGGGGAAGCAAGATGCTCGACATCAAGTTCGTACGCGAGAATCCCGACGCCGTGGACAAGTCCTGCGAGTCCAGGCAGAACGCGCACTGGGACCGCGAGAGGTTCTTCGAGCTCGACGAGGAGCGCCGCTCGACCATCGCCGAGGTGGAGAAGCTCCAGGCCGACCGCAACGCGATCTCGAAGCAGATCGGCCAGCTCATGCGCGAGGGCAAGAAGGACGAGGCCGAGGCCGCCAAGGCCAAGGTGACCGCCAACAAGGAGCGCATCGCCGAGCTGGGCGAGAAGCGTACGGACGTCGAGCAGCAGCTCTTCGACCTCGTGGCCGCCATCCCCAACATCCCGCACGAGTCGGTTCCCTACGGCAAGGACGACTCCGACAACCCCGAGGTGCGCAAGTGGGGCGAGCCCACGCAGTTCGACTTCGAGCCCAAGGCCCACTGGGACCTGGGCCCGACCACCGGCATGATCGACTTCGACCGCGGCGTCAAGCTCGCGGGCAGCCGCTTCTACCTGCTGGGCGGCAACGGCGCCCTCATGGAGCGCGCGCTCATCAACTTCTTCATCGACCAGCACGTCAAGGCCGGCTTCAAGGAGTGGATGCCTCCCGTCATCACCAACCCCGAGTCGCTGTTCGGCACGGGCCAGCTCCCCAAGTTCGAGGAGGACCTCTTCCACGTCTCCGGCGGCATGTACCTCATCCCGACGGCCGAGGTCATGCTCACCAACATCCACCGCGACGAGACCCTCGACGCCTCGCAGCTGCCGCTGCTCTACACGGCCTTCACCCCGTGCTTCCGCGAGGAGGCGGGCTCTGCCGGCCGTGACACCCGCGGCATCATCCGCGTGCACCAGTTCGACAAGGTCGAGATGGTCAAGTTCGCCAAGCCCGAGGACTCCATGAACCAGCTCGAGTCCATGGTCGCGGAGGCCGAGAAGTGCCTCCAGCTGCTTGGGCTTCCGTACCACGTGGTCACCCTCTGCACCGGCGACATTGGCTTCTCGGCCACCAAGTGCTACGACCTCGAGGTCTGGCTGCCGAGCTACAACGCCTACAAGGAGATCTCCTCCTGCTCCAACTGCTGGGACTTCCAGGCGCGCCGCGCCAACATCAAGTACAAGGACCCCTCCGAGTTCAAGGGTTCGCGCTACGTGCACACCCTCAACGGCTCCGGCCTCGCCGTGGGCCGCACCATGGCCGCCATTATGGAGAACTACCAGAACGCCGATGGCTCCATCACGGTGCCCGAGGTGCTTCGCCCCTACATGCGTGGCCTCGAGGTCATCAAGCCCGAGGCGTAGTGGCCGCCTGATCGTTGCTCTTTCGGGGCGCGTGCGACGAGGTCATGCGCGCCCCTTCGTTTACCGAGGCATTGTGCCGCACATCGAACACGTGTTCTATTAGTATGAGGGACGGGGTAGGATGAGGGAAAGCCGAAGGACTGCGAGGGGAGGCGGCATGGAAGACGAGGCGCTTGACGTCAGGGTGCTCTGTCGCACCGAGGATGGGGGAGAGATGCGTCGCGTCGACCTGCTTCTCTCCGACGAGCTTGCCATTGTGCGCGAGCGCACGAGCGGCCCCATGACGATGGCCGTCTTCGGCACCCATGCGCATGCCCACGAGGTGCGCCTGCACGCCGTCGAGGCGGATGCTGCGGCCGACGCGGCGGGATGCGAGTACGTGGAGGATCTTGTCGAGGGGTTCTTCGGGGGCGGGGAGGCGACCCTGCTCGACTTCGAGGATTGGATGAGCGAGCGGAACCTGGACTTTGGCTACGTCTCGCGGATGGGTGACGTGATCGCCTTCAGGCCCACGTCCGCCTAGCGCCCGTCCATCTGTTTCGCGCCTTGGAGACGCCCTTCTGAGCAAGGGCGTTCTTGCATAAAAAAAGAGCCCCGAAGGGGCTCGAAGATTCAGTGGTGCGGCGTACAGGATTCGAACCTGTGACGTTCTGATTCGTAGTCAGACCCTCTATCCAGCTGAGGTAACGCCGCGTTGCAGTAATTAAAATGCCACTCTTGGGGAGGTGCGTCAAGCGTGAAATTGAAAAAAGTGAAGGCGATTTCAGACTCCTGCATACAAGCTGGTGTTTTGTGAATTGTGGAGCCTGAAGTTCAATCCTCCGTCACACTTCGCGCAAAGACGTCTCCACCACGATGGTGACGCGAGCTCAAAAAGAGGGGGACCGACTGAGTCGATCCCCCTCTATCTCTACGTTGGTCATCCGGTCGCTTGGCGTGGATCCAACGGTGCGCTCTGGCGGAGAGCTGGGGATTCGAACCCCAGATAGTCTTTGGGACTATACTCGCTTAGCAGGCGAGCACCTTCGGCCTCTCGGTCAGCTCTCCAAAGTGTGCTTACGAATGATACATCACAAGTCGCTCGTACCACAACATCAACGAAAGAATGTGGAATTCACCTGTCAGGCGTCAGGCCCTTGCGATGACGATGTCGTCCCGGTGGCTGCGGACCGCGTCCCACGAGAAGCGCTCCACGAACTCCTGGGCGCTCACGGGCTCGCCCCTCTCTGCCAGCCCGAGCGGCTCGGCAAGCCGGCCGATGATCTTCTCGGGCGTCTCGCCCGCTTCGCGCAGGGCACCGAGGTCGCAGTCGCGGTCGCGCTTGGCGAGGCGCCTCCCGTCGGGAGCGACCAGCAGGGGCACGTGTCCGTAGGTTGGGGGAGTGAATCCGAGCAGGTGCGCGATGTATATCTGGCGTGCCGACGACGAGAGCAGGTCGCGCCCGCGCACCACCTGGTTGACGCCCATGAGGCAGTCGTCGACCACGACGGCCAGCTGGTAGGCGATCACGCCGTCGCTGCGCCTCACGAGGAAGTCGCCACAGTCGCGTGCGAGCACCTCGTGCTGGGGACCCCATCCGAGGTCGTCGAAGTCGATGGCGCCGAGCGCGTCTGCGGGCTCGGGCACCTTGAGGCGCGTCGCGGCGGGCCGGGTCTCGAGCCGCTTCGCGATCTGCTCCTCGCCAAGGCCGCGGCACGTCCCCTGATATATATAGACGCCGTCGGAGGCGTGCGGTGCGCTCGCGGCGTGCAGCTCGGCGCGCGTGCAGAAGCAGGGGTAGGTCAGCCCCAGACCCTTGAGCCGCTCGAGCGCCTCGAGGTAGACCTCGCCTCGGTCGCTCTGGCGGATCGGGCCCTCGTCCCAGTCGAGGCCGAGCCACGCGAGGTCGTCGATGATCTGGCGAGCCAGCTCGGGGTCCTTCGTGCGCGGGTCGAGGTCCTCGATCCTCAGGACCATGCGCCCGCCCGTGCTGCGGGCAGACGCCCACGCCACGAGAGACGAGAAGGCGTTGCCGAGGTGCATGCGTCCCGAGGGCGAGGGGGCGAAGCGTCCGGTGATCTGTTGGGTGGTCTCACTCATGGCTGACATGGTAGCGCTCCGTCGCTTCCGCCCGTCTCTCCCGTGGCGTCCGGCGTCCGCCGCAGGCCCAAAAAAGTATGCTGGGAGGAAATTGCGCCGTATTGGATAAAGTCAGAATCTCATGCAGAATAGAGAAATAATCGAGGCATCTACCTTTGGGAACATAAAAATGACCGTTCGTAGAATCCAATAAAACCGCGACACTTGCTTCATCTCTGGAGTATAGTTTTAGCCTTGTTGGAAGGGCGGCCCGCGCCGCCTGCATGGTTTGATTCACCCGAAGGAGAGAGAACATGTCTTACGGCAAGCCCAACCGTGTCGTAATCGCCCTCGGCGGCAACGCCCTCGGCGACACCCCCGAGGAGCAGATCGAGCGCGTCCGCGCCGCTGCCCCCACGCTGCTCAAGGTCATCGAGCAGGGTAACGAGATCATCATCACCCACGGCAACGGCCCGCAGGTCGGCATGATCCAGAAGGCCTTCACCTTCGCCAACCAGACCGACTCCAAGATCCCGAGCATGGACCTCCCCGAGTGCGGCGCCATGTCCCAGGGCTACATCGGCTACCACCTGCAGCAGGCTATCGGCGCTGCCATGCACAAGGAGTACAAGCGCTGGCACGTCGCCTCCGTCGTCACCCAGATCGAGGTCGACCCCGAGGATCCCGCGTTCCAGAACCCCACCAAGCCCATCGGCGCCTTCCTCACCAAGGAGCAGGCTGACGCTGAGAAGGCCGCCCACCCCGACATGCAGTTCGTCGAGGACTCCGGCCGTGGCTACCGTCGCGTCGTCGCCTCTCCCCAGCCCAAGAAGATCGTCGAGTACGAGAGCATCCTGAACCTCCTCGACAACGAGTTCATCGTCATCGCCTGCGGTGGCGGCGGCATCCCCGTCATCCGCGACTACTCCGACAAGGGCACCTACAAGGGCGTCGCGGCCGTCATCGACAAGGACATGGGCGGCGAGCTCCTCGCTGAGGACTGCCACGCCGACACCCTCGTCCTCCTCACCGCTGTCGACCACGTTGCCATCAACTTCGGCAAGCCCAACCAGGAGGACCTCGTCGACGTCTCCGTCGAGGAGGCTCGTCGCTACGTCGAGGAGGGCCAGTTCGGCAAGGGCTCCATGGAGCCCAAGGTCATGGCCGGCATCAAGTTCGCCGAGTCCCGCCCGGGCCGCACCTGCATCATCGGCTCCCTCGAGAAGGCCGCCGAGGCCATGGCCGGCCTCTCCGGCACCCGCATCCACGCCTAGCAGACCCGGGCCCAGCCCGATCCGCCAGACGCGAGAGCGAAAGCTCAACCAAGCCTGCGACGCATCGCCGTCGCGGGCTTTTTCTTGTGCCGCGCAACGCGCCGGCCGCAACGGATATATATAGTTGGAACCACGCTCGCCTCGGGCACCGCCTGGGCGAGAAGAGCCTGAACCACAAGGCGCACGGGCGCCTTCGCAAGGAGAGTCGCATGTACGAGAGCACCAACCAGACGGACCCCGACTTCACGCTCGGCACGCCCGAGCTCGTCTGCCGCTGGAGGCTGTCATCCTGCGCACTCCCGCTCGAGAACCGTCACCTCCGTGCGCTCAAGGGCCGCACCCTTCCGCGAGGCATGGTCTCAACCGAGCTCGTGGCCTGGGCGAAGCAGCACATCGAGTGGACGCTCACCGACGGCGCGGCCGACCACCCCGACGGCGTGCTCATGATCGTCGTCGATGACCACGGCAGGGCCGCCATGTCCGTGGGTCCCTTCGAGCCCCTCGAGTCGACGCGCCTCTCTGCGCTCCTCGGCCGCGTCGACCTCGCGGCGCGCGAGGCCGCCGAGACCGGCGTCGCGCCCGAGTCGCTCTGGGTGAAGACCGACGAGGGCCTCCTGTGGGGGCTCGACGAGGCATGCGTCCCCTCCGGGTCGGCGTCGCTCGTCGAGGACCTCGCCCGCACCGTCGGCTTCACGGTCCGTCGCGCCCCGGGCCTTCTCGACGACGTCCGCAGCAAGCGCCTCCGCATCGACGAGGCCTTCCTCGTCTCCGACGAGTTCGGCGTCGTCGTCCCTGAGGACTGCGCCGGGGAGGCGGGCGCGCGCTTCGCCGAGGGCTACCAGAAGCTGCTCGACAAGATGGCTTCAAAGTAAGTGCGACGCCCGCGCGGGCGCGGCTTCCGTACGAGAAAAAAGTAACTTCGGCTGCCGTATTCTCATCACAAGGTGACCACATTTGAGCGATAATGCACGCGTATGTGTATGCGAGTCCGACCGGCGTCTGCGCATGCCGGACTCAACTGCGTAAACAGCGGGCGCGCGCATGCGTCCGATGGCAATTGCGTTAGGAGAGGATATGGCACGTAAATTCAAGTCAATGGATGGCAACGAGGCCGCCGCGTGGGTCTCGTATGCCTTCACCGAGGTGGCGGGCATCTACCCGATCACCCCGTCGAGCCCCATGGCCGACCATGTCGACCAGTGGGCGGCCAAGGGTCTGAAGAACGTCTTCGGCACCCCGGTCAAGATCGTCGAGATGGAGTCCGAGGCGGGCGCCTCCGGCACCGTCCACGGCTCCCTTGGCGCCGGCGCCCTCACGACCACCTACACGGCGTCGCAGGGCCTGCTCCTCATGATCCCGAACATGTACAAGATCGCGGGCGAGGGCCTGCCGGGCGTCTTCCACGTCTCCGCGCGTACCGTCGCCTCCCACGCGCTCAACATCTTCGGTGACCACTCCGACGTCATGGCCTGCCGCCAGACCGGCTTCGCCATGCTCGCCGAGGGCAACGTGCAGGAGGTCATGGACCTCGCTCCCGTCGCCCACCTCGCGGCCATCGAGGGCAAGGTGCCGTTCCTGAACTTCTTCGACGGCTTCCGCACCTCTCACGAGATCCAGAAGGTCGCCACCTGGGACTTCGCCGACCTCGCCGACATGCTCGACATGGACGCCGTCCAGGCCTTCCGCGACCACGCCCTCAACCCCGAGCACCCGCACGCGCGCGGCGCCCACGAGAACGGCGACATCTTCTTCCAGCACCGCGAGGCCTGCAACAGCCTCTACAACGACCTTCCTGCCGTGGTCCAGTCCTACATGGACAAGATCAACGAGAAGCTCGGCACCAGCTACCACCTCTTCGACTACTACGGCGCCGCTGACGCGGACCGCGTGGTCGTCTGCATGGGCTCCTTCTGCGACACCCTCGAGGAGGTCATCGACTACCTCAACGCCCACGGCGAGAAGGTCGGCCTCGTCAAGGTCCGCCTCTACCGCCCCTGGTCGGTCAAGGACTTCGTCGCCGCCCTGCCCAAGAGCGTGAAGAAGATCGCCGTCCTCGATCGCACCAAGGAGCCCGGCTCCATCGGCGAGCCCCTCTACCAGGACGTCGTCACCGCCCTCTTCGAGGAGGGCATGACCGAGATCCCCGTCGTCGGTGGACGCTACGGCCTCGGCTCCAAGGACGAGCCTCCCGCGGCCGCGTTCTCCGTCTTCGAGGAGCTCAAGAAGGACGAGCCCAAGCGCGAGTTCACCCTGGGCATCGTCGACGACGTCACCAACCTCTCCCTCCCGATGGCCGAGGACGTCCCCAACACGGCGGCCGAGGGCACCATCGAGTGCAAGTTCTGGGGCCTCGGCGGCGACGGCACCGTCGGCGCCAACAAGAACTCGATCAAGATCATCGGCGACCACACCGACAAGTACGTCCAGGCCTACTTCCAGTACGACTCCAAGAAGACCGGCGGCGTCACGATCTCGCACCTGCGCTTCGGTGACTCCCCGATCCGCTCGCCGTACTACGTCACCAAGGCCGACTTCGTCGCCTGCCACAACCCCAGCTACATCATCAAGGGCTTCAAGATGGTCCGCGACGTCAAGCCGGGCGGCTCGTTCCTCGTGAACTGCCAGTGGAGCGACGAGGAGTTCGCCAGGCACATGCCCGCGAACGCCAAGCGCTACATCGCCGAGAACAACGTCAACGTCTACCTCATCGACGCCATCGACCTCGCCGCGAAGGTCGGCATGGGCAAGCGCACCAACACGGTGCTCCAGTCCGCCTTCTTCGCCCTGGCCAAGGTGCTGCCCGCCGAGGAGGCGCTGCAGTACATGAAGGACGCCGCCGAGAAGAGCTACGCCAAGAAGGGCCAGGCTATCGTCGAGGCCAACTGGAAGGCCATCGACGCCGGCGCCACCGCCTTCCACAAGTTCGAGGTTCCCGCCGACTGGGCGAGCGCCACGGACGAGGAGAAGGAGGTCAAGCTCGAGGGTCGCGAGGCCATCGTCAAGCAGGTGAAGGAGCTCCTCACCCCGATCAACAAGATGGATGGCGACTCCCTGCCCGTCTCCGCCTTCATGGCCAACCCCGACGGCCAGTGGGAGCTCGGCGCCTCCGCCTACGAGAAGCGCGGCACCGCGGTCATGGTTCCCCACTGGGACGAGACCAAGTGCATCCAGTGCAACAACTGCGCCTACGTCTGCCCGCACGCCACGATCCGCCCGTTCGCGATGAACGCGGAGGAGGCCGCCGCCGCCCCCGCCAACACGCGCATGGTCGACCTCAAGGTTCCCAAGGACACCGGCTACAAGTTCGGCATCACCGTCAGCCCGCTCGACTGCATGGGCTGCTACAACTGCCTCGCCGTCTGCCCCGTCAACGCGCTCGAGATGGTGCCGCAGGAGCAGGAGCTCGCCGAGCAGGAGGTCTGGGACTACGCCGTCAACAAGGTGAGCGAGAAGAGCGAGCTTGCCAACGACAAGAACGTCAAGGGCTCCCAGTTCCACACGCCGCTGCTCGAGTTCTCCGGCTCCTGCGCCGGCTGCGCCGAGACCGCCTACGCGCGTCTCGTCACCCAGCTCTTCGGTGACCGCATGTTCATCTCGAACGCCACCGGCTGCTCCTCCATCTGGGGCAACCCCGCGGCCACCTCGCCCTACACGGTCAACGCGTGCGGCCACGGCCCCGCGTGGAACAACTCGCTGTTCGAGGACAACGCCGAGCACGGCCTTGGTCTCGCCCTCGGCTACGAGGCCGAGCAGGAGCGCGTCGTCGCCGCGGTCGAGGCGCTGATCGCCAACGGCGCGAGCGACTCGCTCAAGGCTGCCGCCAACGCCTGGCTCGAGGCCCGCACCACGGCCGCCAGCAGGAACGCAGCGGACGCGTTCATCGCCGAGCTCGAGGCTGCCTGCACGCCCGAGGCGAAGGCTCTTCTCGCCGACAAGGCCTTCCTGAGCAAGAAGTCCTTCTGGATCTTCGGCGGCGACGGCTGGGCCTACGACATCGGCTTCGGCGGCCTGGACCACGTGCTTGCCTCCGGCAACAACGTGAACGTCTTCGTCTTCGACACCGAGGTCTACTCCAACACCGGCGGCCAGGCCTCCAAGGCCTCCAACATCGGCCAGGTGGCGCAGTTCGCCGCGGCCGGCAAGGAGACCAAGAAGAAGTCCCTCGCCGAGATCGCGATGAGCTACGGCTACGTCTACGTCGCGCAGGTCGCCATGGGCGCCAACCCCGCGCAGACGCTCAAGGCGATCGCCGAGGCCGAGGCCTACGACGGCCCGTCCCTCATCATCGGCTACAGCCCCTGCGAGATGCACTCCATCAAGAAGGGCGGCATGATGCACTGCCAGGAGGAGATGAAGAAGGCCGTCGAGTGCGGCTACTGGAACCTCTTCCGCTTCAACCCCGCCGCCGACGAGGGCAAGCAGTTCACGCTCGACTCGAAGGAGCCGAAGGGCGGCTACCAGGAGTTCCTGATGAACGAGGCGCGCTACAGCCGCCTCACGAGGGAGTTCCCGGAGCGCGCGGCCGAGCTCTTCGAGCGTAACGAGAAGAACGCCCAGGACCGCTACAAGCACCTCCTCAAGCTCAAGGAGATGTACTCCGCCTAAGCGCGGCCGGCGAGAGCCGAGAGCGAACCTTCGGGGAGGGGCCTTCGGGTCCCTCTCTTTTTGTGTGCGCCTCGTGTGCCGCCTGCGCAAACGTGCCGCTGGCATGCGCCATGCGTCCGCCTGTGCCGGGCGAGAAGAGCACGTGATTGACCCTTATGTGCTCGGGACGATAGCATTTTCAAGACCATGCTGGGAGCACGCTTCGCGTGCCCGAACGATTGGCGAGCCCCATGAGCACTCACGCCGGAGCCACCACGTCCCCCTTCGCCCTCACCCTTCCCACGCGACTCGCCGCCATGGCCGCGGCTCTTCTCGTCACGCTTGTGGTCGTGCTCGCGGGCGCGACGAGCGCGCATGCCGCCGTCGACGGTTGCTACGCGCGCTACGACGAGGACACGCGCACGCTCACGTTCTTCTGGTCCGAGCAGGAGCAGTCGGGGGAGAACGTGTTTGCGGTGCCCGATGTGAGCGCCACCAACAACCTGCCTGCCTGGTCGTCCGTCTTTGGGGGAGACGGCGGCGCCCAGCACGTCGTGTTCGACGAATCCTGCAGGGGCCGGCTTGCTCCCGGCAGCACGGCCGCCTGGTTCTTGGATGGCGTCTCCATCGTCTCGTTCGAGGGGTGGGAGAACCTGGACACGTCGCGCGCGACCGACATGAGCTCCATGTTCAGGCACTGCGACGCCCTCGAGGAGCTTGTCATTCCCGGCTCGTTCTCTACCGCGAGCGTCACCAGGGCGGACTACGTGTTCGCGGACTGCGAGTCGCTGAGGCGACTCGAGCTTCCCGACGGCTTCTCGTTCGAGAACGTGCGCATGCAGCAGTACATGTTCTCCAAGTGCCACTCGCTCGAGCGCCTCGAGCTGCCGGAGTCCTACGGGCTTGCGGCTGCGACGGACCTCAACTGGTATTTTGCCGAGTGCTGGTCGCTCGAGTACCTCAAGCTGCCCTCCTCCTTTACGGCCCCGAGAGCGTCGGTCATGGTCAGGATGTTTGCCAGATGCGACTCGCTGCGGCACGTCGGCTTTGGGGGACTGAGCCTTCCCGCGGGCGCGGCGACGAACCAGATGTTCGACGGCACGAGGAGAATCGACACCATCGAGATGGGCGCGAACTTCTCGCCGAGGATGGCGAGCGACGCGCTTCTGCCCCTGCCGGCGGGGGACTGGACGTACGTGCGAGCAGCCGAGGGGGCCGTGCCCGGCGACTATCCTGTGGGAAGCGTGCTCTCGACGTCGGACCTGCTCTCAAAGTGGAACGGCGAGACGATGGCCGGCACCTGGTCGCGCGAGCACGCGTTCACCGCTGACGCCCCTGCGTCAGACGGGCGAAGGCACGTGTATGATGGCGTGCCCTTCGTGCCCGATCCCACCGTGCGCTCGAAGGCCGGCGAGACGCTCGTGATGGGTCGCGACTTCGAGCTGTCGTGGGTCAAGAGGGGGTTCTTCTCGGACGAGGCTGTGGCGGGAGCCACGGACGTCGGAACGTACATCTGCAGCGTTCGCGGGCTGGGGGAGCTGAGCAATGCCTATGACGAGGGCGCCTGGCCCGCGTTTGTCGTGTCGGTCGAGAAGCGGCCCCTGACGCTGCGCGCCCGTGACCAGAAGCTTCTGAACATGGACGACTTCGCGACCGGGACAGATGCGGTCGTGGCCGAGGGGCTTGCCCCGGGGCACGGGGTCGACCAGGTAACCGTCGCCAGCGAGATGACGTCGGAGGATGCGGGCACGGTGACCGTCTCGGCCGCGCGCGTGGTCGACGCGGCCGGCGCGGACGTCACGGCAAACTACGCGATCTCCTACGTGCCCGGCACGCTTTCGGTCGTCGACCACTATGATGTGACCTTCGGCGAGGGAGACGGCAGCGCCGTGCTGCCGACCGACGCGACCGGCCAGATCGAGCTGCCGCGCACGACCGGAATCGCTCCTCCCAGCACGAGCCATGCGCTCGTGGGATGGGTCGAGCCGGACGGATCGATTCATGCGGCGGGCGAGCGGATCCAGCTCTCGGGCGACGAGACGCTGTCTCCCGCCTGGGGCGAATTCGTGCTCGACGACGAGCCGGCTGCCTGGGGCGGCGCACGCCTCTCGAGCGCGGCACCCGCCTCGCTGGTACGTGCGACTGACATGTTCTCCGCAGACGAGCTTCGTGCCATGGCCGCCGGAACTCCCGCGACGGTCTCCCTCGCGGCATACCCGACGACGGCCGACGACGCCCTGGCCGCACAGCTGCTCGAGCCCGTGGGCGAGGGGTGGACCCTCGGCGCGGCCGTCGAGTTCGACCTGACCGTGCAGGTGGGCGAGGGCATGGCACGCGCCGTCGACGAGACGCTGACGCCCGTCACGATCTCAGCAACGTTGGGAGAAGAGCTTGCGGCCGAGGGCCGCAGCTTCGCCGTGACGAGCGTGCACGGCGGCGAGCCGCGCCTGGTCGAGAGCACCGTCGCCGGCTCGACGCTGACCTTCTCGACGAGCGAGTTCTCCCCCTACGGCATCGCCTGGCGCGACGCAGACCCGGCCCCGGACCCCGACCCTGACCCCGATCCGGACCCAGACCCCGACCCTGACCCCGATCCGGACCCAGACCCCGACCCGAACCCCGATTCGGCGCCCGACCCGGACCCGGGCACTGACCCCACGCCGCCCCCGGCCCCCAAGCCAACCCCGGCGCCGACGCCCGCGCCCGTCTCCACGGCTCGGATGTACCGCTTGTACAACCCCTATTCGGGCGAGCACTTCTATACGGCGTCGCCCGCCGAGCGCGACATGCTCTCCGGCATTGGCTGGAACTACGAGGGCGTGGGCTGGAAGGCACCCACGAAGTCGAACACCCCGGTCTATCGCCTCTACAATCCTTACGCCGGCGACCACCACTACACGACGTCGGCCGGCGAGCGCGACGCGCTCTCGGCGGTCGGCTGGTCCTTCGAGGGCGTGGGCTGGTATTCGGACGACGCGCGCGGCGTGCCGCTCTGGCGCCAGTACAACCCCTACGCAACGGTGGGCACCCACAACTACACGTCGAGCAAGGGCGAGAACGACGCGCTCGTCTCGGTGGGCTGGCGCGCTGAGGGCATCGGCTGGTACGGCGTGGCGTAGGAAGAGGCCAGTGGCGCCGATATGGGTGACGCCGTGGGGTAAGGCGCAGGCTCTTCTCGGCTGCGTTATGTGCGGGAGGGGTGTGCGCTAGACGCCGCGGAAGCCGCGGCCGACGATCTCGGAGCTGCTCACGATCGTGATGAAGGCGTTGGGGTCGTTCTCGCGCAGGAAGACGCGGAGCTTGCGGGCCTCGTTGCGCGACAGGACGCTGACGAGGACCGTCTCGCGCCGGCCGGTGAAGCCGCCGCGCTCCTCGCGGATGGTGGCGGTGCGGTGCAGGTCCTTCACGAGGTACTCGAGGACCATCTCGGGGTCCTCGCTGATGACGGTGCAGACCTTGCGCTGGTTGACGCTCTCGATCACGATGTCGACGATGAACGACTTTCCGACGAGGCCGAGCACGCAGTAGAGGCCCGTTCGCGGCCCGAAGAGCACGAAGGTGGCGCCCACGATCGAGGCGTCCACGACGAGGAGGGCCTTGCCGATCTCGAGGGGGCTGTACTTGCGCAGGATCATCGCGAGGATGTCGGTGCCGCCGGTCGAGGCGCCGATGTTGAAGACGAGGGCGCTGCCGATGGCGGGCAGGAGCACGGCGAAGGCGAGCTCGAGCAGGGTGTCGTTGGTCATGGGCGCCGAGAGGGGGATGAGCCACTCGAGGACCATGGTGTAGGCCGACAGCGCCAGCGACGAGTAGACGGTCCAGCCCATGGTCTTCTTGTCGAGGAAGACGAGGCCGAGCACGACGAGCAGGCCGTTGATGATCCACATGAAGGTGCTCACCGGGTAGGTGGGGAAGAGCGACGAGAGGATGATTGAGAGGCCCGAGGTGCCGCCCATGGCGAAGTGGTTGGGCGACTTGAAGACGACGATGCCGAGGGCGCTCAGGATGAGGCCCGCGTTGAGCACCACGAAGAAGCGGCGCCTGGAGGGCGTCTCGCGGCGGCGCGCGATGCGCTGCGCCTCCTCTATCTCGCTGTCGGTCAGCTTCTCCTCGAGCGTGGGCATGGGCTTCCTTCCTGATGCGGCCGGCTTGTCCGGCGCGCGGCGGCTTTGACGACCGTATTTGTACCACGCGCGAGGGCCCGTGCGCGCGAGATGGGAGAGCTCATGGGAAATCGACGGTGGGGGTCGCGTGGCGGCGGGGGCGAGATGCGTCGCTCTTCTCCACAAATCGCTGCAACGGGGTAGAATGGCAACGTTGATTTATAGGAAGCACGTCGTCTCATGCGTCTGCACTACCCTCACCGGAGGTCTTTCGTGAGCAAGGGCACCACCTCTTCTGCAAGCAAGTCCGCGCTCGGCGCCCGTCGCGTCGCGCGCATCGCCATGATCGCCGCGCTGTATGCGGCGCTGTCGCTGGTGGCGATGCTGTTCTTGGGCGGGCTCGCCTGGGGACCGGTCCAGTTCAGGATCTCGGAGGCCGTGACCGTGCTGGCGCTGTTCACCTCTGACGCGATCCCCGGTCTGACGCTGGGGTGCGTGATCGCCAACGTCGCCAACATCGCGCTGTCGGGCACGGGCACGCTCGGCCTGCTGGACGTCTGCTTCGGCTCGCTCGCGACCCTGCTGGGCGCGCTCTTCTCGTGGCGCTTCCGCGACAGGCCCGCGCTCGCGGTGCTGGGCCCCGTGATCTCCAACGCGCTGATCGTGCCCGCGTACCTGCCGCTCATGCTCCAGGGCATGGGCTTCTACACCATCCCCTTCACGTCGATCTCGCTCGACGGGGCCTACCTGCCCATGTTCCTGTTCGGCCTGGTGGCCACGGGGCTGGGCGAGGCCGTCGTCATGTACGTGCTGGGGTTGCCGCTCTACCATGCGCTCAAGGGCGCGTCGCTCGAGGAGCGGCTGTCCGACGAAGTATAGCCCCCGGGCCGAGGCGGCCTGCCGGCGCCTTGGCCCCATGCGTGAACGAGAGGTCCTGCCAAGGTGAACCCCGTAATCGTCATCCCCTCATATTGGGCCAAGACCGATGCGCCCATGAGCTCCGGCGAGACCGGCGTCTACGACCACGTGACGCCGATCACCAAGCCGGTGCCCGAGCTGGAGACCTGCCTTGGATCGCTCGAGAAGGTCCGCGGGGTGCTGCGCGTGGTGGTGCTTCTGGTCGCGGAGCCCGGCTGCGAGGAGTCCGCGCGCTCGCGCGTCGACGGGATCTGCCGCATGCACTCGAGCCTCAACCCGGTGGTGATCGGCACCTACGAGGCCGGCCTCGTGCGCGACGTGGTCGAGCGGGCGGCGCCGCGCCTCGACGCCGACGCGATCTCGCTGCGCGGCTACGGCGCCATCAGGAACATGGGGCTTGCCGTGGCGGCCGTGCTCGGGCACGACGTGGTCGTGTTTCTCGACGACGACGAGGTGGTCCTCGACGACGAGTTCCTCGTGAACGCGGCCTACGGGCTGGGCTCGGTCACGCGCCAGGGCCTGCCCATCGCGTGCAAGAGCGGCGTGTACCTGAACGCTCAGGACAGCCCCTACGCCAACGTGAAGAGGGCCAAGTGGTCGGAGCGCTATTGGTCGAAGCGCATCGAGTTCAACCAGTGGATGCACCGGGCGCTCTCGGGCACGCGCGTGTCGCGCTCGAACATCCTGTGCGGCGGCTGCTTCGTGGTTGCCGCGGACGCCTACTCCAAGGTGCCATTCGACCCCACCATCAGCAGGGGAGAGGACCTCGACTACCTGCTGAACCTGCGCATGAGCGGCTACGACGTCTGGTTCGACAACGCCTGGCGCGTGCGGCACCTGCCGCCCGACACGCCGAGCCGCGCGGACCGCTTCCTGCAGAACGTCTACCGCTGGAGCTACGAGATCGAGAAGATCAGGTGCGCCAACGCCCGCGTGGGCCTGCGCAAGATCTCGGCCGACTCGCTGCTTCCGTACCCCGCGCCCTGGCTCACCGACGAGGCGTACCGCCGCATCGCCCACACCGCGCTGCGCCGCGCCATCGTCGGTCCCGAGCGATCCACGTACCTGAGGATTCTCTTCTCGGAGCGCCGCCGCGCCCGCACCTGGGCCGCCAGCGTCTCGTCGAGCTACTTCGCGTTTCTCACCCACTGGCCGCGCGTCATGTCGACCCTGTGGGACAACCGCCTGCTGGCGCAGAGGGTGCTGCTCACGGGGGTGCCGCGCCGCATCGAGGAAGTGAGGTCCAAGTGAGTCGTAAGTCCCCGGCGTTTCCCGGGTCGGCTGTGCACGTGTTTCTCGCCGTGGCGACCGTCCTTCTGCTCGCGCTCCTCTCGTGGGGCCTGATCTCGAGCAACCTCGTCGCCGCGGTGCTCGCCGGCGCGGGCCTCGCGATCGACATCGTCATCGCGGGGTCGAGCCTGCTGATCCCCGACGACCTGCGCTCGCAGGCGACCGAGCGGACCCTGCGCGTCGCGTCGGGCACGCTCTCGCACATGGTCGACGGTCTCACGCCCGAGAGCTGCGCCTCGGTCTGCCAGCTGCTGTTGCCCGAGACCACGGCCTCGGCGGTCGCGATGACCAACGTGACCGAGACCCTCGCGTTCGTGGGGACCGACGTCTCGACCCCGAGCGCGGGTGCGCCCATCTCGGCGCCCACCCGCGAGGTCATCGCGAGCGGCCGCATGCAGACGTTCAACACCCTCGACAAGGACGAGCTCTCGATCCAGGCCAACGACCGCGACGATGTGGCGGACCTCGAGGACGAGACCGAGCGCCTCTATCCCATCGGCGTGATCGTCCCGCTGCGCGTCTCCGACCGCACGGTCGGCACGATCAAGTTCTACTACCGCCACGGCCACGAGGTCGACCGCACGCAGCTCACGATCGCGCGCGGCTTTGCCGAGCTCGTCTCGACGCAGCTGTCCGTCTACGAGCTCGACCGCCAGGCCGAGCTGACGGCGCGTGCCGAGGTCAAGGCCCTGCAGGCGCAGATCAACCCGCACTTCCTCTTCAACACGCTCAACACCATAGCGGCGCTCACGCGCACCGACCCGGCCCGCGCCCGCGACGTCCTGAGGGAGTTCTCCTCCTTCTACCGTCGCACGCTCGAGAGCAGCAGCCAGACGCTCATCCCGCTCTCCGAGGAGCTCGAGCAGACCAGGCGCTACCTCGCGATCGAGAAGGCGCGCTTCGGAGAAGAGCGCATCGTCGAGACCGAGACCCTCGAGCCGGGGTGCGCCGACGTCATGGTTCCCGGCTTCATCGTGCAGCCCATTGTCGAGAACGCCGTGCGCCACGCCATGCGTGACGAGGGCCCGTTGCACATTGACGTCCAGGCGGTCTTCGACGGAGGCGACGTCCTTCTCGCCGTCGTCGACGACGGCAACGGCATGGACGAGTCGGTCGCCGAGCGCCTGCTCGACGGCTCGTCGCAGAGCGCCTCGGGCGCCGCGAAGGGCACGGGCATCGCCCTGCGCAACGTCGCCGAGCGCATCGAGCGCTTCTACGGCGTCGGCTCGGGCGTCGAGATCATGAGCAAGGTGGGGGAGGGTACGAGCGTCACGCTGCGCCTCGTGGGCGCGGCGCCGTCCGACTTGGAGGACGAGTTAGACGTGACCCTCCGCTAAAGGTAATATAGCTATCGTCGAATCTGTCCCCGATCGTTAGGGCATCGGAAGGCTGGTGATCCACGTGAACGCACTCATCGTCGATGATGAAGCCCCTGCACGCTCCGAGCTGAGGTTCCTGCTCGAGGAGACCGGACGTGTCGAGAACATTGCCGAGGCATCGAACGCTCGCGGTGCCGTCGAGGCGCTGCTGAGGAGCAAGGAGGGGACCGAGGCTCGCACCGACGTCATCTTCTTGGACATCTCGATGCCCAAGACGTCTGGCATGGAGCTCGCCGACGCGCTCCACAAGCTCAAGCACCCGCCCGCGGTCGTCTTCGTGACCGCCTACAGCGAGTACGCCCTCGAGGCGTTCAGCGTCGACGCCGTCGACTACCTGATGAAGCCCGTCGAGACCGAGCGCCTGAAGCAGGCCCTCGACAAGGTGGAGGCTCGTCTCGCCCCCAGCGCGCAGCGCAACACCGTGGAGCGCATCCCGGTGGAGAAGGGCGGCCGCAAGGTCTTCGTCGACGTGGACAAGATCCGCTACATCGAGGCCAAGGACGACTACTCCTGCATCTACACCGACCAGGACCGCTACCTGTCGACCATCTCGCTGGCCAAGCTCGAGGCCAAGCTCACGCCGCACGGCTTCTTCCGCGTGCACCGCGGCTACATCGTGAACCTCGACCACGTCGAGGACGTCGAGGTTATCTCGAGCGGCATCCTCCAGCTCGGCCTCAAGGGCATCGAGGGCAAGAAGATCCCCGTGTCCCGCCGCCGCGTCGTCTCGCTCAAGCGAGCCCTCGGCCTCTAAGTACGTTCATGCGCTACGACATCATCTCTGACACGCACGGCCACCTCTCGCCCGAGCTCCTTCGGGCGCTCGAGGGGGCCGATTTCATTGTCCACGCGGGCGACATCTGCTCGGGATCGGACTGGCGCACCCTCTGCGGACTTGCCGACGAGGTCCACGCCTGCCTGGGCAACAACGACTTCGCCAACTCCTACGGGCCATTCGTGACGAAGCTCTCGCGCTTCTACTCCGAGGGGCTCAGGTGGGAGATCTGCCACTACCGCGAGCGGCTCGACCTCGAGACCTGCGAGGTCGCGATCTGCGGCCACACGCACCGGCCCTTCGTCGAGCGCGACCGCCGCACGGGCGTGCTCGTGATGAACCCCGGCAGCCCGACCTTCCCGCGCAGCAGCGACGGCCCCACCATGGGCCGCATCATGGTCGAGGACAACAAGATCGTCTCGGCCAGGATCATCCGCCTCGACGAGGAGTAGGCGGCGACCCGAGCGTCTGGCGGCAAAGGCTGGGCTCTTCTCGCACGCGCAAGAAAAAGGCTGGGACCGCATGGCCCCAGCCATTCTTTGCGCGTTGTGTGCCTGGGTGGGCGCTAGGCGTTCGCCTCGAGCTCGGCCACGATCTCGGCCTTGGGCATGTTGCCGACCATCGTGTGGACGGGCTTGCCGCCCTTGAAGAGCATCATCGTCGGGATGGAGACGATCTGGAACCGCTGCGCCAGCTCGGCCTCGTCGTCGACGTTGCACTTGTAGAGGACGACCTTCTCGGAGAGCTCCTCCGCGACCTGCTCGATCACGGGGCCAAGCGCGCGGCACGGGCCGCACCAGGAGGCCCAGAAGTCAACGAGGACGGCCTTGTCGCTGTTGTTGATGATGTCGTCGAAGTTCGCCGCGGTGATTGCCTCTGCCATGGCTGCTTCCTTTCGTCTGGACGCAATGCGCCCGGCTTTTCCGTTGTGTCGCTTATACCCACTTGGGACGTCTCCTCGCGCTAGAATCATCGTGCACGACAAATTCACAGCGCGGGAGGTTCACATGGCAGACGGGATGGGCGCGGACGGCTTCGGCATGACGCAGCCGAGGACCCAGGCCTATGTCGAGAAGAGCAAGGCCGAGCTCGAGGACCTTGCCAGGGACGGCCTCACCATGGCCGGCAACGCCTTCTCGCCCGTGCTGTTCCTCAAGGCGCAGGCGCCGGCCGGCGACGAGGGGCTGCTCGCCGGCACGGACGGCGACGCCCTGCGCGCGTCGCTTCGGGCCCTGGGCTACCAGCCGCAGGACTGGGTCGCGCTCTCGACGGTCGTGGACGGGGGAGGGGCCATCGCCCCGGCGCTGCTCCGCCGTGCGATCTGCGCACTCGACCCGCAGACCGTGATCGCCTGCGACGAGCCCTCTGCGCAGGCGCTGCGCGAGACGTACGTCGAGGAGCTCACCGAGGTGCGCGACCTGAGCGAGGCCATGCTCGACGAGGGCGTGGTCGCGGTCGTGCTCGGCATGCGCTTCCTCAACCTGGGCGACTTCGCCGCCGCGCTGGCCGACCCCAAGCAGAAGCAGGTCATGTGGGCCCGCCTCAAGCAGGTCCCGCCCCAGGGCGAGCCGTACTAGGACATCCGCCCTGCTGTTTTGCGAGCGGTATCCATCAAGGGCGCATGTCGCGGTAAAATGTCCAACGGACTGTTTTGGCTCCGGTTGACTCGCGACCGGACACGTTGCGCCGGGCTGGCCGGCGCGTGCAGGAGGAGAAGCATGGCAGACGTCACCGCACCGATTGACGCGACCCAGACCCCTGAGTGGCGCGCACTGCAGGACCACTTTGACCGCATCAAGAGCTCGGGCGTCGGGCTCAAGTCGTGGTTCGCGAACGACCCGCAGCGCGTCAAGAAGCTCTCGTTCGACACGTCCGACCTCCACTTCGACCTCTCGAAGAACCTGGTGAACGACGAGACCATCAAGCTGCTCGTCGCCCTCGGCAAGGCCGTCGGCCTCGAGGCCAGGCGCGACCAGATGTTCTCCGGCGTCCACATCAACACCACCGAGGACCGCGCCGTCCTTCACACCGCGCTGCGCCGCCCCGCCTCCGAGGCCGGCTCGCTCATCGTCGACGGCCAGGACGCCGTCGCCGACGTGCACGAGGTGCTCGACCGCATGTACGCCTTCGCCGAGCAGGTTCGCTCCGGCTCCTGGACCGGCGTGACCGGCAAGAAGATCACCGACGTCGTCTCCATCGGCATCGGCGGCTCCGACCTCGGCCCGGTCATGGTGTACGAGGCCCTCAAGCCCTACGCCGACGCCGGCATCTCCGTGCGCTACGTCTCCAACATCGACCCCAACGACATGGCCGAGAAGGTCCGCGGCCTCGACCCCGAGACCACCCTCATGGTCGTCGTCTCCAAGACCTTCACCACGCTCGAGACCATGACCAACGCGCGCGAGGCCAAGACCTGGCTGCTCGACTCCCTCAAGGCCCAGGGCGCCATCGACGGCTCCGATGCCTCCGTCGCCGACGCGATCAAGAAGCACTTCGTCGCCGTCTCCACCAACCTCGAGCTCGTCTCCGAGTTCGGCATCGACCCCGACAACGCCTTCGGCTTCTGGAGCTGGGTCGGCGGCCGCTACTCCGTCGACGCCGCGGTCGGCCTGTCGCTGATCATCGCCTTCGGCCCCCAGATGTTCAAGGACTTCCTCGCCGGCTTCCACGAGATGGACCGACTCTTCTGCGAGCAGCCGCTCGAGCAGAACGTCGTCGCCCTCATGGGCCTCATCAACGTCTGGTACGTCAACTTCCACAAGGCCGAGAGCCACGCCGTCCTCCCGTACGACCAGTACCTGCACCGCTTCCCGGCCTACCTGCAGCAGCTGACCATGGAGTCCAACGGCAAGTCGACCCGCTGGGACGGCACGCCGGTCACCTCCGAGACGGGCGAGATCTTCTGGGGCGAGGCCGGCACCAACGGCCAGCACGCCTTCTACCAGCTCATCCATCAGGGCACGCGCATGATCCCTGCCGACTTTATCGCGTTCGCCAACACGCCCAACCCCACCAAGGACGGCGAGCAGGACGTCCACGAGCTCTTCCTCGGCAATTTCCTCGCGCAGACCAAGGCCCTCGCGTTCGGCAAGACCGCCGAGGAGGTCCGCGCCGAGGGCACGCCCGAGTGGATGGTCCCCGCCCGCGTCTTCGAGGGCAACCGCCCGACCACCTCGATCTTCGGCAACGAGCTCAACGCCCACGCGCTCGGCGAGCTCATCGCCCTCTACGAGCACATCACCTTCGTCGAGGGCACGGTCTGGGGCCTCGACTCCTACGACCAGTGGGGCGTCGAGCTCGGCAAGCAGCTCGCCAAGCAGATCACGCCCGCCTTCCACGACGACGAGGCCCTCGCCGGGCAGGACGCCTCCACCAAGGCGCTCATCGCCTACTACCGCGAGCACCGCAAGTAGCCGAGAAGAGCCTGGGGCCAGGCCCCGCGCCCAACCAAGGCGAACCAGCAATCCCGAGCCGTCTGCCGCGTGGCAGGCGGCTCTTCTCGTACTGTTGGTTTTACGCACGCGCGGACGCGTCCTCGGCGCGTGCGCCGCATGCGACTACCATGCCAGTAGAAGAAAGATGCAAGCGAGGCGCCCGCCGGCGCCGACAATCGGAGGTCCGATGGCTGACAAGATCGCCCCCGCGCGCTCGTTCGACCGCGCCAACAACGAGATGCGCCCCGTCAAGCTCACCCGCGACGTCATGATGAACGCCGACGGCTCCTGCATGGCCGAGTTCGGCAACACCCGCGTCCTGTGCACGGCCAGCGTGGAGGAGGGCGTGCCCGCCTGGCGCAAGGGCAGCCGCTCCGGCTGGGTGACCGCCGAGTACGCGATGCTCCCCGCGTCCACCAACCGCCGCACCAAGCGCGAGATCGGCAAGCGCAAGGGCCGCTCCATGGAGATCGAGCGCCTCATCGGCCGGAGCCTGCGCGCCGTGTGCGACCTCAACAAGCTCGGCGAGTACACCATCACCTGCGACTGCGACGTGATCCAGGCCGACGGCGGCACCCGCACCGCTTCGATCACCGGCGCCTGGGTCGCCCTGCACGACGCCCTCGACTCGATGCTCGAGCGTGATCTCATCAAGCGACACCCGCTCACCGGCCAGGTCGCGGCCATCTCGATGGGCCTCGTCAACGACGAGCTCCTGCTCGACCTCGACTACCCCGAGGACAGCCACGCCCAGGTCGACCTCAACCTCGTCGGCACCGAGGCCGGCGGCATCGTCGAGGTCCAGGGCACCGGCGAGCGCTCCACGATCGACCGCGCCCAGCTGAACGACCTGCTCGACATGGGGCAGGCCGCCATCGCCCGCCTCTGCGACCTGCAGAACCAGGTGACCGCCTTCCGCGACTAGCCTCGCGCCCGCCCACGCCAACCCCGACCAAAGGAGCCCCATGGCCATCGACATCAACACCCTCGACCCCGCGCGCACCATCGTGGTCGCGACCGGCAACGCCCACAAGCTCTCCGAGATCGAGGCGATCCTCTCGAAGAGCCTCTCCGACGTGCGCTTCGTCGCCCTCGGCGAGCTCGGCGACTTCGACGACCCCGTCGAGGACGGCGAGACCTTCTTCGACAACGCCCTCATCAAGGCACGCGCCGCGCTGGACGAGACGGGCCTCGCCCTCGCCGTCGCGGACGACTCGGGCCTCGTGGTCGACGCCCTCGACGGCGCACCCGGGATCTTCTCGGCGCGCTATGCCGGCGAGCACGGCAACGACGACGCCAACAACGACAAGCTCCTGCACGAGCTCGCCGACGTGGCCGAGCCCGAGCGCAGCGCCCGCTTCCACTCCACCGTCGTGCTCGTCGAGCGCGACGAGGACGGAGAGGGCGTGCTTCGCGGCGACGGCGACTGCGAGGGGCGCATCGGCTTCGAGCGGCGCGGCGACAACGGCTTCGGCTACGACCCGCTGTTCCTTCCCGACGACACGCCCGGCAAGACCATGGCCGAGCTCACGCCCGACGAGAAGAACTCGATCTCCCACCGCTTCCACGCCCTCGAGGACCTGCGCTCCAAGCTCTAGCCAAGGGTCCGCGGCCGCTGCTGTAGGGATAGCGTGACCTCGGCCGACGGTCGTTGCCCCCTATGGCCCAGGCGCTACCATGTGGGGCAAACAGACAAGGAGATCCTTCGCCGCCTGGCGTAGGTCCGACCCGACACAAGGGAGGAAGCTATGCGCATCATTCGCACCACCGACTACGACGACATGAGCCGCAAGGCCGCCAACATCATCTCCGCCCAGGTCATCCTCAAGCCCGACAGTGTGCTTGGCCTGGCCACCGGCACCACGCCGCTCGCCGCCTACAAGCAGCTCATTCGCTGGTGCGATCGCGGCGACGTCGACTTCAGCGAGGTCAGCACCTACAACCTCGACGAGTACCGCGGGCTCACGCACGACGACCCGCAGAGCTACCACTACTTCATGCGCAAGAACTTCTTCGACCACATCAACATCGACCTCTCGCGCACGCACGTGCCCGACGGCTCCAACCCCGACGCCGATGCCGCCTGCGCCGACTACGACAAGCTCGTGCATGACGCCGGCTACCCCGACCTGCAGCTCCTCGGCATCGGCAACAACGGTCACATCGGCTTCAACGAGCCCGACAAGTACTTCTCCAAGGGCACGCACTGCGTCGACCTCACCGAGAGCACCATCAAGGCCAACTCCCGCCTCTTCGACCGCGAGGAGGACGTGCCGCGCCAGGCCTACACCATGGGCGTGCAGACCATCATGTACGCGCGCATGATCCTCGTGATCGCGAGCGGCGAGGCCAAGGCCGAGGCCGTCCGCCGCATGTGCTTCGGCCCCGTCGACCCCGAGTGCCCCGCCTCGATCCTGCAGCTGCACACCAACTGCGTCGTGATCGCCGACGAGGCCGCACTCTCCCAGTGCCCCGAGGCCTAACGAATCACGCTCGATAAGCTGGCCGGGGCCGCAGGCGACTGTCTGCGGCCCCGCTTTCGTATGCGGCCCCTGGCCTGCCTGTGCACGCGCGCCTGCCCCTGTATAAGGAGTTTTCCGTGAAATCGCGGCGTGTCGCATATAATGGAAAATTGCATGGCATGTGGCTGAGCGGTTTCCATGCGCCCTCGGCCAATTACTCCGGAGGTACAGATGGAGATTGAGGTTCCGCCCGCAAACAGGGTAGACCAGATTCACGACGAGCTCGGTGCCCTCAAGGGCAGCCGCATCAAGGTGCGCGCCAACATGGGCCGCTCCCGCATCATCGAGCGCACGGGCACCCTCATGGGCGCCTATCCCACCCTGTTCGTCGTCGAGGTTGAGGAGCGCCGCGGCCGCAAGGCTCGCCAGTCCTACCAGTACGTCGATGTCCTCACGAGCACCGTCGAGATCTACGACCCCGAGACGGGCGAGCGCATTCTCGACTTCAGCACCGAGGAGGAGCAGCAGTAGGCTGCCAGGGTTGAGGCGGCCGGTCGCGTGGCGCATGCGCGAACGCCGGCGGGCCGCTTCCTCGCAAGGATCTCATGTCTGACGTTCGCATTCCAAACCCCATGACGCTCAGGGCGCCGATCAAGGTCAACCTTCACCTCGGGATCCATCCCGGGCGTGATGGCCGCGGCTACCACCGGGCCGATTCCGTCATGGCCGCACTCGACCTCGGCGACGTCGTCCGCGTGGGCGACCTGCCCGCCACCGTCGACCTGCCGGCCGAGGCGGAGGGCGTCCAGCTGCGCATGAGCGAGGACGTCGGCATCCCCTTCCGCAAGAACACCGCCTGGCTCGCCGCCTCGCGCCTGCGCACCGCGCTGCGTCGCGAGGACCGCGTCGTCGTCTCTGTCGAGAAGGGCGTGCTTCCTCAGAGCGGCCTCGGCGGGTCGTCGTCCGATGCGGCCTCCGTGCTCATCGCACTCTCGCGCCGCTGGGGCATCGACCCCACCAGTGAGCTCGTGGTCTCCGTCGCGCGCTCCGTCGGCGCCGACGTCCCGTTCTTCCTCGACCCGACCCCGTCCTACCTGTCCGGTGCGGGCGACGTCCTGAGCGAGTCCTTCCCCGAGCTGGGCGATGTGCCCGTCGTGCTCGTGCGTCCCGACGACGGCGTCTCGACCGCCACGGCGTACGCGACCTTCGACGAGGCTCCCACGGCCCCGCCCTCGCCTGACGCGATGTGCGCCGCTCTGCGCGCCCGCGACGTCGAGGCCGTCGCCGCCAATCTCTACAACAATCTCGGTCCCGTGGCCTGCCGTCTCGTTCCCGACGACGAGAAGATCATGGCCTGGCTCGCCTCCTCCTCGGGGGTGCTCGGCGCCCAGGTCTGCGGCTCGGGCAGCTGCGTCTTCGCCCTGTGCGACTCCGCGTCGACGGCCAGCGGGCTTGCCCTTGCCGCCAAGGACCGCGGCTGGTGGTCCGCCGCCACGCGCACGGTCGGCGCCTCCGCTCACGACCTCGCGTAGGCCGGCACGTCCTCGAGCCGTCCCTCGGCTCGGCCCTCGGGCCGCGCCTCGGCCGCCCCACATCACATCCCTCACTTTTCTCCCTCCCCGCGGAAATCTCCTGACGCGTGCGCGCGCCGCTCCGCGCTACCATGGTTGCTGTTTGAGCACGAGCCGCCCGGCCACCCGGGCAGACGAAAGGACGTGACCATGGCAACCCAGCACGACGGACTGCTCTTCTTCGAGCCTTGCTTCGTCCCCAAGATATGGGGCGGCCGCAAGCTTGACCGCGAGTTTGGCTACTCCATCCCCGACGGCCCCGTGGGCGAGTGCTGGGCCATCAGCGCCCATCCCAACGGCGACTGCAAGGTCGCGCGCGGCGACTTCGCAGGCCGCACCCTCTCTGAGCTCTGGTCCGATGAGCCCCAGCTCTTCGGCGGCACCGCCGGCGAGGCCCCGGCGCAGGACCGCTTCCCGCTGCTCATCAAGATCCTCGACGTGGCCGACTACCTCTCCGTCCAGGTCCACCCCGACGACGACTACGCCGCCGCCCACGAGAACGGTTCGCTCGGCAAGAGCGAGTGCTGGTACATCGCCGAGGCCGAGCCTGACGCCCGCGTCATGATCGGCCAGCACGCCCATAACCGCGACGAGTTCGCGCAGATGGTCGCCGACAAGCGCTGGGGCGAGCTGCTCCACGAGATCCCGATCAAGAAGGGCGACTTCTTCGCGATCGAGCCCGGGACCGTCCACGCCGTCAAGGGCGCGCTCATCCTCGAGACCCAGCAGTCCTCCGACGTCACCTACCGCGTCTACGACTTCGACCGCCCGCAGGCCGACGGCACCCTGCGCGAGCTCCACATGGAGCAATGCCTCGACGTGATCGACTACGACGCTCCGCTCAAGAACTCCGGCGAGGTCACGGCCCCCGAGGTCGACGGCATCACCAAGCTCATGACCTGCAAGTACTTCGAGGTCGCGCGCGTCCGCGTCCGTCCCGACGCGCCCGTCACCCTCGCACAGGACCACCCCTTCATGTGCGCCTCCGTCATCGAGGGCGAGGGCGGAACCGTCACCTCCGCGGGTTCTGACGCCTGCCGTGCCGAGAAGAGCGAACTGTCCCGCGGCAGCCACTTCCTCGCGCTGACGGGAAGCGGTGACCTTACCCTCGAGGGCGACATGGAGCTCATCGTCTCCTGGGTGCCCGAGTCCTAGCGCACCTCGCCGCGCTGCACCCGCCTGCACCTCCGTCGCGCACCCCGCCGCGCTGCGGGTGTCGTCTCTCGTGAACGGCTTTTGTCTTTTTGCAATGTCGGGGGCACGCGGCCGGAGTTCTGCTAAAGTGTCTACGCTACGGGTTGTGGCTCAGCTTGGTAGAGCGCTCGGTTCGGGACCGAGAGGTCGCTGGTTCAAATCCAGTCAACCCGACCACGATTGTTAGAAGGCCAGGGGATTCGTGCCCCTGGCCTTTCTCTTTGCCTGTCTTTTTTTGAGGCGCGACCTTAGTTTGTGTGCCTTTTCGCGCGCCCTGCCTGCTTGCATCAGAGCGGGTCGCTTCCCGTCCTGAGGATCTCGAGATAGGGCTCGTAGCAGAACGTGCGATAGCGCTTTCTCTGGGCGTCGGTCTCGCGCAGCAGGTCAAGGCTCCTGAACTCATCGATGAGGCTCGCGGCCGTGGTTCGGCTTACGCCGAGTTCGTCGCGCACCATGGCCGTCGTGACAATGGGATGCGCTTCGAGCAGCCGCAGCAGCGCGTGTCCATTGGCCGCCCCTCGCACGAGGTTCTTCTCGATGAGCTCCTCACTGTGGGCGTGCAGCTCTACGAGCGCCTGCAGCGACTGCGCTGCATCACGCGCGCTCTCCGCCAGGCAGGTGCAGAAGAACTTCACCCAGCCCTCGTAGTCGCCCTGCTCCCTGACGAGCGTCAAGCGCCGGTAGTACTCGGTGCGGTTCAGCTTGAGCTGGTAGGACGGATAGAAGATGGGGCGGGTGAGTACGCCATCATTCATGAGGGATAGGGTGACGAGAAGGCGGCCAAGCCTCCCGTTTCCGTCGAGGAACGGGTGGATCGTTTCGAACTGGTAGTGGACGAGGGCGGCCTTGATCACGGGGTCGACGTCCTCCCTGTGTATGAAGCGCTCGAGATCCGCGAGGGCCTCCCTCATGTCGTCGACGTTCGGCGGAACAAACGCCGCGTTCTGAATCGTGCATCCCGCTGGCCCTATCCAGTTCTGCGAATCTCGAATCTCGCCGGGCTGTCGCTCTGCGCCGCGGCCGGCCGCAAGCAGCTCGCGATGGACCATCCGCAAGAGCCGAACGCAAAGCGGCATCTCGTCCATCTCCTTGACTGCAAGCTCTGCGGCGCGCACGTAATTGACGACCTCGTCGACGTCCTTCGACCACGCATCCTTGGCGGCCGGGTCCAGCACGTCGTCAAACGTGCATTGCGTGCCCTCGATCTGAGAGGAGAGCAGGGCCTCCTTGCGAACGTACATCGTGAGGTACATGTCCGCATTGGGAATGAACCTCGACATGCCCTCCATCTCGCCGATCCTGCGCGCGCACAGGGCAAGCGTTGCGGTGGTCTGGCTGTCGAGCGAGAGGGGGAGAACGTCGTCAAGCCGAGAGGGACGAAACGACTGGTACTCCGCAATCCCGGGCAGGTTGGTGGTCAGGGCTCCCTGTCGCGTTCCCGTTATGCGCATGTCCCCTCCTCGGGTCGAGCGATCTCCGTCAGCGCTAATGCAAGATAAGTCGCCTCAACCTGTCATTAGCGTAATCAATTCAATTCTAACGCAACTTTAGACCCCCTAACCTGTTATTAGAGCTTTCAAAAACGCTCTAACGCAACTTTAGAACCATTAACCTGTTATTAGAGCCGTCGCCAACGCGCTAACGCAACCTTAAGCACCCTAATCCGTCACAAGGCCCCTCGCGCCCGCGTATCGTTTCGCCTCGGCCACCTGGATGCCGGCCTGAGCTGATGAGGGGGTCATGGTTTCCACCTGATTGTTTTCATGTGCCCGTTCTGGTACTACACTGCCGACGGACAGACCCTCGGATAGCGACGACCTGCTGGAGGAACCATGCCCCTTCGCATCGTGCACGGCGACATAGTTCGGACCAAGGCGGACGCCATCGTCAACGCCGCAAACGAGCACCTGCTCGCCGGCGGTGGCGTCTGCGGCGCCATCTTTCGCGCCGCTGGCGCCGCGCGCCTTCAGGCGGCGTGCGACGAGATAGGCCACTGCGACACGGGGTCGGCCGTCGCCACGCCCGCCTTCGACCTGCCGGCGCGCTACGTGATCCACGCGGTCGGTCCCGTCTGGCAGGGCGGCTCCCGTGGCGAGCGCGAGCTGCTCGCGGGCTGCTATGCCTCGTCGCTTGCGCTTGCGGCCGACCTCGGCTGCGCGTCGATAGCCTTTCCCCTCATCTCGGCGGGCATCTACGGTTACCCCAAGGACGAGGCCCTTGTCGTCGCGACCGAGACCATCGAGTCCTTCCTTGCCACGGACGCAGGTGCCGACATGGACGTCATTCTCGTCCTGTACGGCGCCGGCGCCTAGCGTGCGACACCGCCAGCCCTTGCGCGGCCAGAGCGCTAAGCTTTGGTCTGATAGCTTTTGCCTCCACCCGAAAGGCCGCGCATGATCCAGGACATCGCACCCGCCAGGCTCGCCAACGAGTACCTGCCCGACGCCACCCCCGAACTCGGCGACGTCGTCGCCTTCGTGCGCGGGCAGGAGGTCGCCGTGCGCCTCGTGGGCGACGCACCGACTGCGACCTTCGAGCTGCCCCGCGTGGGCGTCGACGTCGGCGAGGCTCTTCTCGCCGACCTTACCTACCTGTTCGAGATCGGGGGAGAGCGCGTCTGGCTTGCGCCGGACTGCGGCCGCGCCGAGGTCCCGGCCGGCTTCGAGCTCACCCACAACAGGACGCTTCGCCTCGAGCGCCGCGGCACCCATGAGCAGATGTACCTCGTCTACACGGCCGTCCACCTGGCCGGCTGGTACGCGTCCAACCGCTTCTGCGGCACGTGCGGCACCGCGCTGCGCCGCCACGACACCCTGCGCGCGATGGAGTGCCCCAGCTGCGGCGCCCTCGTGTTCCCGCGGCTCAACCCCGCCGTCATCGTGTGCGTGCGCGACCCCGAGCGCAACCGGATCGTGCTCACGCGCTACGCCGCCGGCCGCTACGCGCCGATCGACGCCCTCGTCGCGGGCTTCGTCGAGATCGGCGAGACCCTCGAGGAGTGCGTCCGCCGCGAGGTCCGCGAGGAGCTCGGCATCTCCGTCAAGAACATCGAGTACTACAAGTCGCAGCCCTGGGGCGTCGCGGGCGACGTCCTGGCCGGCTTCTGGTGCGACGTCGACGGCGACCCCACCCTGCACATGGACGCCGAGGAGCTCGGCCGCGCGGCCTGGGTCGCGCCGGAGGACATCGCCGGCCAGGGCGACGACCTCAGTCTCACCAACGAGATGATGTGCCGCTGGCGAGACGAGCACGCCGCGCGCTAGGCGCCGCCTCGGGGGAGCGCGGCCCCGCCATGCTCGCGGCCCTCCGCACGGCGACGCGAACGCGCATTCCGCGCCCAGGCTGCGGGTCAGGTGCCTGGGTTTGGCTAGAATGCAGCCATGGCCAGGGCGCGCGGCGCCCATGGGCCCCCACCATGTCACGCGGTGCTACCAACCGGAGGTATCACATGGACATCAACATTCTCCTGTGGCTGCAGGGCCTGCGCGAGGCCGCCGGCCCCGGCGTCGAGAACTTCTTTGCGACCGCCTCTGCCGCCGCCGTCAACGCGCTGTTCCTCGTCATCCCGTTCGCGATCTTCTGGTGCGTCGACAAGACGAAGGGCTCGGTAGCCATCACGTCGTTCGCGCTGGGCAACACCGTCAACCAGCTCGTGAAGAACACCGTGTGCGCCTATCGTCCCTGGGTGCGCGACTCGCGCATCGTCGCGTCGAGCAAGGCGATCGAGGGTGCGACGGGCTACTCCTTCCCGAGCGGCCACACCCTCACCGCGACCACGGCGATCGGCGCGCTCGGCTGGGCCTGGCGCAAGCTCGTCTGGCCCCTCGTCCTCACGGGCACGTTCGTGCTGGTCGTCATATTCTCCCGCCTGTTCCTAGGCTGCCACACACCGCAGGACGTCCTCGTCGGCCTTGTCGAGGGCTGCCTCATGATCGCCCTCTCGCAGGCGCTGCTCTCCTGGGCCGACGCCGCCGAGGGGCGCGACCGCATCGTGCTCGTCTGCGGCCTGGCCTTCGCTGCGGCGTTCCTCGTCTACGTGACGGTCAAGCCCTATCCCATGGACTACGCCGACGGGAAGCTGCTCGTCGACCCCATCGAGATGACGGTCGACTGCTACAAGGCCGGCGGCATCTTCGTGGGCTTCCTCGTCGGATGGTTCCTCGAGCGCCGCTTCGTGGGCTTCTCGACCGACGGCCTCGTCGCGCGCCAGCGCGTGGTCCGCGTCCTCGTGGGCGTCGTCTGCGTGCTTTTGCTGCACGTGGTCATCGGCAAGGCGCTCCAGGGCGCGCTGCCTGGCCCCTTCGCGGGCACCTTCGTTAGGTACTGCCTCACGTTCCTGGGCGGGATGTACGTGGCGCCGGCGCTCTTCTCGGCCATCGAGAGGCGAACCGCCAAGCAGGCCGCCTAGCGCACTGCCCGCTGCACCGCCTGGCGCACAACCTCGCGTCTTTGACGAATCCTCTCTGCAAAGGGGGTCACCATGCCTGATACCACGCATGACGAGAAGAGCCCGCGCGCCGCCGCCGAGGCCCGCCCGGGGCAGGGCGCCGACCTCGCCGGCGAGCCCGGCGTGCCCGCCGGCGCGAGCGCCGGCGAGGCCTCGCGCGACGGCTGGCCCGACGGCGGGACGTACCGCCGCGGCTCGGTCATCTACCGCGACTGGATGGTCCCCGAGAAGACCTCGGGCGAGCGCATGTTCGCGCCCGAGCAGGCCAACTGGCGCAGCCAGGACCCGTGGCGCGCCATGCGCATCCAGTCGGAGTTCGTCGAGGGGTTCGACGCGCTTGCGGGCCTGGGCCCGGCCGTGGCCGTGTTCGGTTCGGCGCGCACGTCGCGCGAGGACCCGCTGTACCAGCAGGGCGTGCGCATCGGCTCCCTGCTCGCTAAGGCCGGCGTCGCCACGATCACCGGCGGCGGCCCCGGCATCATGGAGGCCGCCAACCGCGGCGCCTCCGAGGAGGGTGGCGTCTCGGTCGGGCTCGGCATCGAGCTCCCGCTCGAGCAGGGCATCAACGACTTCGTCAACCTGGGCATGAGCTTCCGCTACTTCTTCGTGCGCAAGACCATGTTCCTCAAGTACTCGCAGGGCGCCATCATCTGTCCCGGCGGGCTGGGCACCCTCGACGAGGCGTTCGAGCTGCTCACGATGGCCCAGACCCACAAGATCAAGCGCACGCCGGTGGCCTTTTTCGGCTGCGACTACTGGGCCGGCCTCTTCGAGTGGCTGCGCTACACCGTGGCCGCGGCCGGAAACGTCGCGCAGATGGACGCCCACCTCGCCTTCATGACCGACGACCCCGAGGAGGCCGTGCAGGTCGCCACAGGCGAGATCGTTCGCTGGCAGTAGCGCCGCCGTGCGGCGTGCCCGCAGCCGCGCCTACAGCCCGCAGCTCCAGCGGACGTCCTCGCTGTCGAGCGACTCCGGGTCGACGCCGTAGCGCACGAGGCACGACCCGCAGAACCTTCGGTCGCGCACGACCTTGGCGGGCACGCCGGCCACGGTCACGTCGCTCGGCACGTCATGCACGACCACCGAGCCGGCCGCGACCTTCGCGTGGTCGCCGACGGAGATGTCGCCGAGCAGCGTCGCGTGCGCACCCACCATCACGCCGTTGCCGAGCGTCGGGTGGCGCTTGCCGCCGTGCTTGCCGGTCATGCCCAGCGTCGCGTTCTGGTAGATGAGGCAGTCGTCGCCGATGACGGACGTCCCGCCGATGACGACGCCAAACCCGTGGTCGATCGTGAGGCGCCGGCCGATCTGCGCGGCCGGGTGGATGTCGGCGCCCAGGCGACGGCGCATGCGCTTGGCGAGCCAGAGCGCGGTGCGGCGCCAGCCGTGCGTCCATAGCCAGTGGTGGCGGCGGTGCGCCCACACGATGTGGGTGCCGGTCGAGAAGAGCACGATGTCCGACAGGGAGCTCGCCGCGGGGTCGCGCTCGAACGCGGCTTGGGCGTCCTCGCGCATGAGCGCGAAGAGCGACATGCTGCCGCCCTCCGGCGCGGACCCGGAGTCCTCGTGCGTGCGAAGGCCGGAGTGCCTGGTCTCGCCCGTCGTCATCTCGCCTCCCTCTCCGTCGAAGTCGTCGTCGGCCGCGTTGCCGAGCGGCCGCTCGGCCGCGAGCGTCGTCATGCCCTCACCGAGAGGTAGCGTTCGCCGGTGTCGGGCAGGATGCACACGATGGTCTTGCCCGCGTTCTCGGCGCGGCCGGCAAGCTCCACGGCGGCGCTCGCGGCAGCGCCCGACGAGATGCCCACGAGCAGGCCGAGCTCGCTCGCGAGGCGGTCCTTCATCTGGAAGGCGTCCTCGGTCTCGACGGGCATGACCTCGTCGACGACCGAGGCGTCATAGGTCTTCGGCACGAAGCCGGCTCCGATGCCCTGAATGCCGTGGGCCCCGGGCGCCCCTCCCGAGAGCACGGGAGACTCCGCGGGCTCGACGGCCGCGGCGAGAACGGCCGGGCTCTTCTCCTTGAGGAAGCGCGCCGCGCCCGAGATGGTGCCGCCGGTGCCGACGCCCGCGACCAGGATGTCGACGTCGCCGTCGGTGTCGGCCCAGATCTCGGGGCCGGTGGTCTCGTAGTGCGCCTGCGGGTTGGCGGGGTTGGTGAACTGGCCGGCCACGATCGAGCCGGGCGTCTCGTGGCACAGCTCCTCGGCGCGCTCGACGGCGCCGGACATGCCCTTGTCGCCGGGCGTGAGCACGATCTTCGCGCCGTAGGCAGCCGCGAGGCGGCGGCGCTCGACCGACATCGTCTCGGGCATCACGAGGGTCATCTTGTAGCCGCGCGCCGCGCAGAGCATCGCGAGGCCCACGCCGGTGTTGCCGCTCGTGGGCTCGATCACGGTGCCGCCGGGGCGCAGGCTTCCGTTGCGCTCGGCGGCGTCGAGCATGGCGCGCGCGATGCGGTCCTTGGCCGAGCCGCCGGGGTTGGCGCTCTCGCACTTGCCCAGGATGGTGGCGGCGCCTCCCGCGAGCGCGGACAGGTCGACGAGCGGCGTGGACCCAATGAGGTCCTCGATCTTGCTGGATGCGTGCATGGTTCCTCCCTCGGTGCGACGGCCGCACCCCCGTGCGGGCCCCGTCGCTGACATAGTAAAGAGAGTGCCACGTCAAAACCTACCTTGCAAGTAGGATTTTACAGCCCCGTCTCATGGGGCGGGCGAGAGGAGCCACGGCCTGGGGCGCGGCCCGTGGCGCCGGGCTCGGACAGCGCGCCTGTGGCGCGAACTCGCCCGGCACCACGGGCGCGCGCCTCGGGAGGCGCCCCTCCACCCCGCGGCGCGTCCGTCCTCCCCGCCGGCTAGTCGAGCGCGTACTCTGCCGCGATGTCGAGTTTCGCGTTGCTGGCGACGAGCACGTTGTCGCCCGTGGTGGTGGGCTCCTCCGGGCACTCCGGGATGAGGTAGACGTGGGCGAAGGCCGACTTGCAGGCTGCCACGGACTCGTCGAGCACCTGGGTGTCCGGCCCCTCGAGGGGGCTGATCACGTTGGCGAGGTAGACGCCGCGCTCGGTGAGGTGCGCCGCCACGGCGGCCGCGCCCTCGTCGGTCTTGAGGGGGCCGAGCGGGCGCTTTCCGCCGAAGGCGTCGTTCACGATGACGTCGAAGCGCTTCTCGCTCGAGGCGAGGAAGCCCCAACCGTCGTCGCAGGCAAGGTCGAGGCGGCCGCCGAAGCGCTCGAGGGCCTCGTCGAGGAAGAAGCGCTCGCGCGCGATCTTGGTGACCTTGGGGTCGATCTCGACGACGGTGGTCGAGACATCCGCTGCGTTCGCGGCGAGCCACTTGGGGAACGAGTAGCCGCCACCGCCGATGACGAGCGCCTGGCGCGCGGCGGCGGGGGAGGGCGTGTTCTTCTCGGCGGCGTCTTTGGCGGGGTCCTCGGCGTCGAAGAGGTCGCGCTGGATGTCGACGATCTGCGCGAAGTACTGGTGGTAGATGCAGGCGAGGTCCCAGCGGCGCGCGGGCTCGACGTAGCAGACGGACTGGAACTTGCCGTTGACGTTCAGCAGGCGGATGGGGGTGCCGTCGTCGTCCGTCGAGTCGAAGACGAGGGCGGGGCCGAACTTGGTCCTGGGGTAGATGATGACGCCGCGCGCACGGAGCACGAGGACGACCACGAGGAGGCAGAGGTCGACCGTGAGGGCGATGGCGATGAGGACGATGAGGGCTGTGGGCATGCGGATGGTCCTTTGTCGGGCGGCCCGGCGGCTGCGGCGCGAGGCGCTGGTCGTAGAGATTGTGAGTTATCGGGCGTCTCGGCTATACTACCGTTGCCGCATCGTCCAAGATAGGGCGTTATGGACTAACCAGACTTAGTAACCGACTTGCAGTTGGAGGCTTTCACAATGATTCTTGGCCTTGGACCCCTCGAGATCGTCATCATCCTCGTCATCGTTCTGCTCATCTTCGGGCCGAAGAACCTCCCGAAGCTCGGCAGCTCCCTTGGCAAGACCGTCAAGAACGTCCGCGAGGGCATGGAGGGCGACGAGGCGAAGGACGTCAAGGAGCCCGAGGCCGAGGCCGAGGACGTCGAGACCGTCGCCGACGAGGACGACGCTGACGCCGACGCCGACGAGGCCCCGGCCGTCTTCTGCAGCAAGTGCGGCGCCAAGAACGAGGCCGACGCCGACTTCTGCACCAAGTGCGGCGCCAAGCTCGCCGAGTAGCTCTTCTCGGCACCGAGCCGACCACGTTTCACCACCAAGAGAAAGCGCATCTTATGGCTAACAAGGAAATCATCCTCACTCCCGAGGGCCGTCAGAAGCTCGTCGAGGAGCTCGAGTACCGCGAGGGCGAGAAGCACGACGAGATCGTCGAGCGCATCAAGGAGGCCCGCGGCTTTGGCGACCTCTCGGAGAACGCCGAGTATGATGCCGCCAAGGAGGAGCAGTCGCAGAACGAGTCTCGCGTGAACGAGATCCGCCAGATCCTCGCGACCGCCAAGGTCGTCGAGGCTTCCGACGACGCCCACATCTCCGTCTCGATCGGCACCACCGTCGAGGTCGAGGACAAGAAGGGCAAGACGTCCTTCACGATCGTCGGCACGACCGAGACCGACTCGATCAACCACCGCATCTCCAACGAGTCGCCGCTGGGCTCCGCCCTCATCGGCCACGTGGTGGGCGACAAGGTCGAGTACATGACCCCCATGGGCAAGAAGCGCTCCTACAAGATCACCAACATCAGCCGCTAGTTGCCCTGATTTCGCAATGCGGCGCCCTGCGTCCACGGTCTTTCCGTGGGCACAGGGCGCTTTTGCGTTTGCGGGGCTATGATTAGCCCCGTGACTTTTCAAACAAGCATCCGCCGCGCGAGCGGCCCAGCCACAAGAAGGAGGAGCGATGGCCGACCAGCCCAAGGCATCGGAAGTCAACATCAACGATGAGCGTGAGGTGCGTCGCGCCAAGCGCCAGTCGCTGATCGACGCGGGCGTCAACCCCTATCCCGTCAAGAGCAAGGTGACCGCGCACGCCGCCGAGATCGACGAGCGCTACGCCGGGCTCGCCGACGGCGAGGACACCGAGGACGTCTACTCGCTCGCCGGTCGCGTTCGCGCCCTGCGCAAGCAGGGAAAGCTCGTCTTCATCCAGCTCGAGGACGTCACGGGCCAGCTCCAGCTCTTCTGCCGCGTGAACGACATGGAGGAGGACAGCTGGGCTCTTCTCGGCCAGCTTGACCTCGGCGACATCATCCAGGCGGAGGGTCCCGTCGTGCGCACGAAGCGCGGCCAGCTCTCGCTCGCGCCCCGCACGGTGAGCCTGCTGTCGAAGTCGGTGCGCCCGCTGCCCGAGAAGTTCCACGGCCTGACCGACCGCGAGGTGCGCTATCGCCAGCGCTACCTCGACCTCATCATGAACCCCGAGGTGCGCGACGTCTTCCGCAAGCGCAGCCAGATCGTGTCGCTGATCCGCCGCTACATGGAGTCGGACGGCTACATCGAGGTCGAGACGCCGATGATGCACGCCATCCTGGGCGGCGCCAACGCGAAGCCGTTCGTCACGCACTTCAACGCGCTCGACCGCGACTTCTTCCTGCGCATCGCCACGGAGCTTCCGCTCAAGCGCCTGATGGTCGGCGGCATGGAGCGCGTCTTCGAGATCGGCCGCCAGTTCCGCAACGAGGGCATGGACCTCACGCACAACCCCGAGTTCACCTCGATGGAGGCCTACTGCGCCTACTCCGACCTCGACGGCATGAAGGAGCTCACCGAGGGCCTCTTCAAGATGATCGCCCGCGAGGCCTGCGGCTGCGAGGAGGGCCGCGAGGTCATCACCTACCAGGGCCAGGAGGTCGACATGAGCGGCACCTGGCGCTCGGTGCCGCTGTCCGAGGTCGCCTCTGAGGTCGTGGGCGAGCACATCGACATGGACACGCCCATCGAGCACCTGCGCGAGCTCTGCGAGGCCCACGACATCGAGTGGGAGGAGAGCTGGGGCGCCGGCAAGCTCCTGTTCGAGATCTACGACGAGCTGGGTGAGGCCACGCTGGTCAACCCGACCTTCGTCTGCGACTACCCCGAGGAGGTCAGCCCGCTCTCGAAGCGCAAGGACGACGACCCGCGCCTGACCGACCGCTTCGAGCTCGTCATCTGCGGCCACGAGTACGCCAACGCGTTCTCCGAGCTGAACGACCCCGTCGACCAGGCCGGCCGCTTCGCCGAGCAGGTCGCGGCCAAGGACTTCGGCGACGACGAGGCCATGGGCTACGACTACGACTACGTGCGCGCCCTCGAGTACGGCATGCCTCCCGCGGGCGGCGTGGGCTACGGCATCGACCGCATGGTGATGCTCTTCTGCGACCAGCCCGCCATTCGCGACGTGCTGCTCTTCCCGCAGATGAAGCCCGAGACCGTCACCAAGGCCGACATCGCCGCCCAGGTTGCCGGCGCCAAGACCGACAACGCCGCGGCCGACCTCGACACGCTCTTCTCGGACGCCGAGACCGGCGCGAGCGCGCTTGCGGGTGCAACCCGCGACACGCGCCTTGAGGCGGGGATCTCGCGAGACGAGGCCCATGCCCTTCTCGTTAAGTACAACGAGGACCCCTTCCACGTGAGCCACGCCGAGACCCTCGAGGGCCTCATGCGCCACTTCGCCGAGAAGCACGACCCCGAGAACGTCGAGTTCTGGGGCATCGTCGGCCTACTGCACGACCTTGACTGGGAGAAGTGGCAGGACGATTCGCTGCACACCGTGAAGACCGCCGAGATCCTCGCGGAGGCCGGCGCCAACCCCGAGCTCGCCAAGTCGATCCAGACGCACAACAGCGACCTCAACCAGGAGCTGCCCGAGCCCACGCTCAAGATGGAGAAGGTGCTCTGGGCGTGCGACGAGCTCTCCGGCCTGATCCAGGCCGCCGCCCGCATGCGCCCCTCCGGCAGCGTCTGCGACATGCCGCTCAAGTCGCTCAAGAAGAAGTTCAAGGATAAGCGCTTCGCCGCGGGCTGCGACCGCGACTACATCCGCAAGGGCGCTGAGCTCAATGGGCTCGAGCTCGACGAGATGATGGGCTCGGTCCTCGAGGCCATGAAGGCCATCGCGCCGGTCGGCGACATCTACGTCAAGGACGAGGCCGACGGCGAGTAGCGCGTCTGGCGACATCGATTGGACCTGCGAGGGGTGAGGGGAGCGCGGCTTCCCTCACCCCTTTGGTTTTCGGTGGACGATGCGTGCGGGCCCCATTCGGACCGCAAGGCCTGGACATCCGACCAGCAGCCCTCCGGGCGCCGCGCCAGGGGATCTGTGGGGCATACAATGCAACGGAGGGAGGTCGGCATGGCGGAGACTGGCAAGGGCAAGAGGTTCCTCGACAGGTTCGCCGAGGTCTCGGCGAAGGTGGGCAACCAGATTCACATGAGGACGCTGCGAGACGCGTTCGCGACCATCACGCCGCTCTACATCCTGGCGGGACTTGCCGTCCTCGTCAGCCAGGTGGTCATGCCGCTCGTGCTGTCGGGTGACGCGCTCACGACGGCTCAGGTCTGGGGCAGCGCCATTACCCTCGGCACGCTCAACTTCACGGCCGTCATTCTGGCAGGCGTCCTGGGATACTGCCTTGCGGCCAACAAGAGGTTCGACAACGCGATCGCCTGCGTCATCGTCGGCATCTCCGCGTTCGTCGTCATGATGCCGCAGACCATCGTCGCCACCGTCGGCAACGCCGTGTATGCCACGAGCGCGACCGACAAGACCGCAGCGGCGTTGAGCTACCCCATCGAGTCGCTCTCCGGCTCGCTTGGCGCCCCGTCGGGCTACGCCCTGACCGGCGTCGACGCGACCGGCGCCTTCGACGTCACGCACACGGGCGCCAACGGACTGTTCGGGGCGATTGTCGTCGCCCTGCTTGCGGTCAGCCTCTTCATCAAGCTGTCGAGTTTCGAGAGGCTGAAGGTCGACCTCGGCGAGGGCGTTCCTCCCGCGGTCGCCGACTCCTTCAACGTCATGTTCCCGATGCTGCTTTCGCTTGCGACCTTTGGCCTTGCCGCTGCCGTCCTCGCGGCCTTCGGCACAGACCTCCTGACCCTGATCTCCGCCCTTATCACGGCGCCGCTCAAGGACCTCATGAACGCCGGCCCCTGGGCCGTCATCGTGATCTACACCTTGGCGAACCTCCTGTTCTGCCTCGGCATCCACCAGGCCACGATCTCGGGCGTGCTTGCCGAGCCGATCCTCACCATGCTGATCATCGACAACATGGCGACCTTCGCCTCGGCGCAGCCCATCCCGCAGGACCACTACATGAACATGCAGATCATCAACACGTTCGCCCTCATCGGAGGCTCCGGCTGCACGCTCGCGCTCCTGCTCGACACGTTCCTGTTCTCAAAGAGCAAGTCGTCACGGGAGATTGCCGTGCTCTCCATACTGCCCGGCGCCTTCAACATCAACGAGCCCGTCATCTACGGCTACCCCGTCGTCTTCAACCTGCCGCTCATGATTCCGTTCGTCATCGTGCCCGACCTTCTGATCGCCGCGACCTATGGGCTCACCTGCGCCGGCGTCATCGCGCCATGCGTGGTCCAGGTCCACTGGACCACGCCTCCCGTGCTGAGCGGGCTTCTCGCCACCGCCGGCGACTGGCGCGCGGCTGTCTGGCAGGTCATTGAGATAGCAATCGCCATGGCCATCTACCTGCCATTCATCAAGGTGTCCGAGGCACAGTCGAGATCGGATGAGGCCTAACGGGAGACGTGGTGTCGGTTGGCGCCCCGGCGCCGGGGCGCCCTGCCTAGTTGTGAGTCGAGATGGAGCAGAACTCGTAGTCGTTGGCGTGGCGCGCCACGGACCACTCGAAGGGGACCCCGTCGTCGAGGAAGCCGACCTGCTTCACCTCGAGCAGCGGCTGCGACGGGTCGACGCCCAGCCACGTGGCCTCGTCGTCGGTCGGCAGGACCGCCTTGATGACGCGGTGTGCGCTCCCGATCTTGAGGCCGAGCTCGCCCTCCAGGTAGCCATAGATGGAGGTCTCGACGTTTCTCTCGCGAAGGTCGGGAACGAGCTTGATGGGCATGTAGGTGTACTCGACGACATGGGGGACGCCGTCGACGAGTCGCGTCCTGACGATGTGGTAGGCGAACTCGTCGCTGTCCATGCCGAGCATCTCCGCGACCCCGGCCTCTGGGCGCACGACTGAGAAGTCATGAACCACTGACGTGACCTCATGCCCCTGGTGCTCCGCGCAGAAGCCGGCCATCTGGGAGGACATGTCCCAGCCCGCGGGCGACTTCGCCTCGGCGACGGTCGTTCGCTTCACGTAGGTGCCCGATCCGCGCCTGCGCGCGATGAGGCCCTGTGCGACGAGCTCGTCCATGGCCTTCTTCACGGTGATTTTGCTGACTTGGTACTCGTCGCAGAGCTCAGGCGTCGTGGGCAGCTGGTCGTTGGGGGCGTAGGTCCCTCCAACGATCTTCTCCCTGATGTCGTCTGCGACGGATTCGTATTTGAGCATGAGACACCCTTCTATCTGGCTCATTGTATCAATAACCCCCTTTTGGCCTATGTGCAATCACGCTTGGCGAGAAATAGAAAATATCCCTTGACTCTAAACAAAGAATTCTTAAAGTATCTTTTGGACATGAACCATTACGAGAAAAGACATGTCTAATATTGATTCGAACAAAGATGCTGCCGAGAGGATCGAGAGGAGATCGCGTTGCAGATGAGCAAGCTTCCCACAGACTTTTTCTTTGGTGCCGCCATGTCGGGCCCTCAGACCGAGGGTGCCTGGCGTCGCTTCGGAAAGGTCGACAATCTGTGGGATACCTGGTCCAACGAGAGGATCGAGGACTTCCACAACCGGGTGGGGTCGTATGCGGGCAACGACTTCACCGACCGTCACAACGAGGACTTCGCCATCCTTCGCGACCTCGGCCTGACCTCGTGGCGCACCTCGATCCAGTGGTCGCGCCTCATGGACGCTGACGGGCGTGTCAACCCCGAGGGTGCGGCCTACTACCACGAGCTCTTCGCGGACGCCAAGAAGGCCGGCCTTGAGACCTTCGTGTGCCTGTACCACTTCGACATGCCGACCTACCTCTTCCGTCGCGGCGGCTGGGACAGCCGCGAGGTCGTCGAGGCCTATGGCAACTACGCCCGCGCGGCCCTCGAGGAGTTCGGCGGCGAAATCAAGTACTGGTTCACGTTCAACGAGCCGGTCGTGGAGCCCCAGAACCGCTACACCTTCGGTGCCTGGTATCCCTTCCACCACGACTTCGCCGAGGCCAGGCGCGTGCAGTACGGCATCTCCCTGGCGCACTGCCTCGGCGTGGCGGCGTTTCGCGACCTCCAGGCCGCGGGCACGGTTCGCCCTGACGCCAAGATCGGCCTCATCAACTGCTTCACGCCGCCCTACACCCGCGAGAATCCCAGCGAGGCCGACCTCGAGGCCGTCCGCATGACCGACGGCATCGACAACCGCTGGTGGCTCGACCTCGTGACCAAGGGGACGCTCCCGCAGGACGTCATGGCGACGCTTGCCGAGCGCGGCGTCGACGTCCCCGTCCGCCCGGGCGACGAGCAGATCCTCGCCCAGGGCCGCGTCGACTGGCTTGGGTTCAACTACTACCACCCGGCGCGCGTCCAGGCGCCGTCCTCCGACACGGACGAGTACGGCAACCCCGTCTTCGCGAGCGAGTACGTCTGGCCCGACGCCGTGATGAACGAGTCGCGCGGCTGGGAGATCTACCCCAAGGGAATCTACGACTTCGCGATGACCATGAAGCGCGACTACCCGGACCTCGAGTGGTACGTGTCCGAGAACGGCATCGGCATCGAGGGGGAGGACTCCTCCAAGGACGCGTCCGGCGCCATTCAGGACGACTACCGGATCGACTTCGTCGGCCAGCACCTGCAGTGGATCGCCAAGGCGATCGAGGACGGCGCAAAGTGCCGCGGCTACCACTACTGGGCCGTCATCGACAACTGGTCCTGGAATAACGCCTTCAAGAACCGCTACGGGTTCGTCGAGGTGAACCTCTCCGACAACTACAGCCGCCACCTCAAGAAGTCCGCCTCGTGGCTTCGCGAGGTCGCGACGACCCATGAGATTGCCCCTCATTCCGAGGGTTTTGTTTCTGAGTCTGCCTAAAATACTCACGAAAGGAGAACAAGCATGGCAGAGGGAAGTAAGGGACAGGCGTTCCTGGACAGGTTCGCCGAGGTCTCGGCAAGGATCGGAAACCAGATTCATCTGAGGACCCTGCGTGATGCGTTCGCGACCATCATGCCGCTCTACATTCTTGCGGGCCTCGCGGTGCTGGTGAGCCAGGTGGTCATGCCCATGGTGCTCACCGGTGACGCGCTCACTTCCGCGCAGGTCTGGGGTGCGGCGATCAGCCTCGGCACCCTCAACTTCGCGGCAATCATCCTGGCCGGCGTGCTCGGCTATTGCTTCGCCGTCAACAAGCGCTTCGAGAACGCCATCGCCTGCGTCGTCGTCGGCATCTCCGCGTTCGTCATCATGATGCCGCAGACCATCGTCGCGACCGTCGGCAACGCCGTCTATGCGACGAGCGCCTCCGACAAGACCGCGGCGACCGTGAGCTACGCGGTCGACTCCTTTGCGGGCTCCCTCAACATGCCGGACGGCTATGCCCTGACCGGCGTCGACGCGACGGGCGCCTTCGCCGCGACCAACACGGGCGCCAACGGCCTGTTCGGCGCGATCATCATCGCCCTGCTCGCCGCCACGCTCTTCATCAAGCTGTCGAGCCTCGACAAGCTGAAGGTCAACCTCGGCGAGGGCGTGCCTCCCGCGGTCGCCGACTCCTTCAACGTCATGATCCCGATGCTGCTCACGCTCGCCGTCTTCGGCCTCGGCGCCGCCGTCCTCGCGGCTCTCGGTACCGACCTTCTGACCCTCATCGCGACGGGCATCGCCGCGCCGCTCAAGGGCCTCATGAACGCGGGCCCCTGGGCCGTCATCGTGATCTACACCTTCGCGAACCTCCTGTTTTGCCTCGGCATCCACCAGTCCACGATCTCGGGCGTCCTCGCCGAGCCGATCCTCACCATGCTGATCATCGACAACATGGCGACCTTCGCCTCCGGTCAGCCCGTCCCGCAGGACCACTACATGAACATGCAGATCATCAACTCCTTCGCCCTCATCGGAGGCTCCGGCTGCACGCTCGCGCTCCTGCTCGACACCTTCCTCTTCTCCAAGAGCAAGTCCTCCAAGGAGGTCGCCAAGCTCGCCATCCTGCCGGGCCTCTTCAACATCAACGAGCCGGTCATCTACGGCTATCCCGTCGTCTTCAACCTGCCCCTCATGATCCCGTTCGTCCTCGTCCCCGACCTTCTGATCGCCGCGACCTACGGCCTCACCTGCGCCGGCCTCATCGCCCCCTGCGTCGTCCAGGTGCCCTGGACCACGCCTCCCGTGCTGAGCGCCCTGCTCGCCACCGCCGGCGACTGGCGCGCGGGCGTCTGGCAGGTCATCGAGATCGCGGGCGCCATGGCCATCTACCTGCCCTTCATCAAGGTCTCCGAGCGCGCTGCCAGGAAGCAGATGGAGCTCGGCGAGAAGGGCTCCAAGGCCGCTGACGTCCACACCCTCGACAAGACCTCCAAGGGCTCCGTCAAGGCTGCCTAACCTCCTCACGCGCCCGGCCTTCGGGCCGGGCGCGCCCCCGTCCGCCACGACCGCACGACTTCGAACTCTTGCGAAAGGACCCGAAATGAACATTCTGCTCGCCTGCAACGCCGGCATGTCCACCAGCCTGCTTGTCCAGAAGATGCGCCAGGAGGCCGAGGCCCAGGGCCTCGACGCCACCATCGAGGCCAAGCCGCTCAACAAGGCGCTCGAGTCGGTCGCCGACTTCGACATCCTCATGCTGGGGCCCCAGATCTCCTACGCGAAGGCCGAGGCCGAGCAGTTCGCCGACGGCAAGCCCGTCCTCGTCATCCCGATGTCCGACTACGGCCGCATGAACGCCAAGGGCATCATCGCCGAGGCCGTCGCGGCCCTCGAGGCCTAGCGGGGAGGTGAGTCGCATGACCGAGAAGAGCGAGCAGCCGCAGCCCGAGGAGGGCATGGGTGCGATGGAGGAGGCGTGCTTCCAGATCATCGCCTCCGTCGGCACCGCAAAGTCCCTGTTCATCGAGGCCATCGGCCAGGCCAAGGCCGGCAAGTTCGATGAGGCCCGCGCCAGCATCGAGGAGGGCGACAAGATCTTCGTCGAGGGACACGGCGTGCACCTGTCGCTCCTGCAGCAGGACGCCGCCGGCGTGGGGAGCACCAACGTGCCGCTTCTGCTGGTCCACTCCGAGGACCAGCTCATGCAGGCCGAGACCTTCCGCATCCTCGCGAACGAGTTCATCGACCTCTACGAGAAGGTCCTGGGCTAGCGCCCCACAAGCACGTACCGACCTCGGGCCCCGGCGCACTCGCTGCGTCGGGGTCTGCTCTTCTCGGCCGCCGAGCGCCCGGGGGTGCACGGTTCCTCCACCTCTCGGCGCAATCTTTCCCGTCCTTGTTTCAATTGACCCGAGTGGGGTACACAATTGGAGTGCAACCGAGGGCCGCCCCTGGCGGCGGCCAGTGATTTGGGAAGGATGGGCCATGTTCGAGAAGTTCACCGACAAAGCCCGCAAGGTCATGAGCCTCGCGACGGAGGAGGCGCGCGCCCAGGGCAAGATGTACGTGGGCACCGAGCACCTCCTGCTCGCGCTCATCAAGGAGGGCGAGGGCGTCGCCGCCCAGGCGCTCTCCAAGCTCGACGTCACCTACGACGAGGTGATCGCCACCATCAAGGAGATCTCCACCGATGAGGCGGAGCCTCCCTCGGGCGGGCACATCCCGTACACGCCGCGCGCCAAGCGCGTGCTCGAGGACGCCTACCGCGAGATGATGGCCCGCGGCCAGTCCTACATCGCGACCGAGCACCTGCTGCTCGGCGTCGTCGCCGAGGGCGACGGCCGCGCGATGACGGCGCTCGGCCGCATGGGCGTCTCCGGCGACGCGGTCCGCAACGCCGTGGACGAGCTCCTCGAGAAGGACGGCACCAACGACACCTCGCACGTCGGCTCCGACGTGGGCTTCGGCCCGCAGTTCATGGGCGCCGGCATGCCCGGCCAGTCGTCCGGCCCCGGCGAGGGCTCGATGCTCGAGCAGTTCGGCCGCAACCTCACCAAGCTCGCCGCCGACGGCAAGCTCGACCCCGTCATCGGGCGCGACCGCGAGGTCGAGCGCGTGATGCAGGTGCTCGCGCGCCGCCAGAAGAACAACCCGCTCATCCTCGGCGACCCGGGCGTGGGCAAGACGGCCATCGTCGAGGGGCTCGCGCAGCTCGTCGCCGGCGGCAACGTCCCCGACATCCTGCGCTCCAAGCAGCTCTGGACCCTCGACATCGCCTCGCTCGTCGCCGGCTCGAAGTATCGCGGCGAGTTCGAGGAGCGCATGAAGAAGGTCATCGCCGAGGTGATGGACGACGAGGACATCATCCTGTTCATCGACGAGATCCACACCATCATCGGCGCCGGCTCCGCCGAGGGCTCCATCGACGCCGCCTCGATCCTCAAGCCGCCGCTGTCCCGCGGCGAGATCCAGGTCATCGGCGCCACCACCGCCGAGGAGTACCGCAAGCACATCGAGAAGGACTCCGCCCTCGAGAGGCGCTTCCAGCCGGTCTACATCGGCGAGCCCACCCCCGAGGACACCCTCGAGATCCTCCACGGCCTGCAGGCCGCCTACGAGGCGCACCACCACGTGCGCTACACCGAGGAGGCCCTCGCCGCCTCGGTCACGCTCTCGAACCGCTACGTGCAGGACCGCTTCCTGCCCGACAAGGCGATCGACGTGATCGACGAGGCCGGTGCGCGCACCCGCGTCCACAAGATGAGCCTTCCGCCCGAGCTCGCCCAGGTCGACGAGGAGCTGCGTCGCATCTCCGACGAGAAGACCAAGGCAGCCGACGCCCAGGAGTTCGAGGAGGCCGCGCGCCTGCGCGACCGCGAGAAGGAGCTCGCGGCCAAGCGCGACGAGCTCGAGAAGGCGTGGCGTGAGAAGCAGGACGCCAACTACGTCGTCGTCGACGAGTCCAACATCGCCGACGTCGTCTCCGACATCACGGGCGTGCCCGTCTCCAACCTTACCGAGGCCGAGGCGTCCAAGCTCCTGCGCTGCGAGGACGCGCTCCACCAGCGAGTCGTCGGGCAGGACGAGGCCGTCACCAAGGTGGCCAAGGCCATCCGCCGCAGCCGCTCCCCGCTCAAGGACCCGCGCCGTCCCGGCGGCTCGTTCATCTTCCTGGGCCCCTCGGGCGTGGGCAAGACCGAGCTCGCCAAGTCGCTCGCCGAGTTCCTCTTCGGCAGCGAGGACGCGCTCATCTCCTTCGACATGTCCGAGTTCATGGAGAAGCACACCGTCTCCAAGCTCATCGGTGCGCCTCCCGGGTACGTCGGCTACGACGAGGGTGGCGAGCTGACCAAGGCCGTGCGCCGTCGTCCGTACTCGGTGGTTCTGTTCGACGAGATCGAGAAGGCCCACCCCGACGTGTTCAACGTGCTTTTGCAGATCCTCGACGAGGGTCGCCTGAGCGACGGCCAGGGTCGCGTGGTCGACTTCTCCAACACGGTCATCATCATGACGTCGAACATCGGCGCGCGCGAGATCGCACAGACGGCGCCCATGGGCTTCAGCTCCCAGGGCAATGGTGGCCTCTCCGACAAGGAGATCCGCAGCCGCGTCGAGAGCGAGCTCAAGAAGCTCTTCCGCCCGGAGTTCCTCAACCGCGTCGACGAGATCGTCGTCTTCAAGTCGCTCACGTCCGAGCAGCTGCGCGGCATCGTCGACCTCATGGTGCGCGAGCTTCGCAACCGCCTCATCGCGCAGGGCATGTCGATCGATTTGACCGATGCCGCCCGCGACTTCATCGCGAAGGAGGGCACCGACCCCATCTTCGGCGCCCGCCCGCTGCGCCGCGCGATCCAGACGCTCATCGAGGACCCGCTCTCAGAGGAGCTCCTCATGGGCAAGTGGGGCGCCGGCTCCATCATCTCCGTCGATTCCGACGGCGAGAAGATCGTGTTCTCCAAGGGTGAGGGCGAGATCCCGGCCCTGGAGGAGCGCGTCCATATGGAGCTCCCGCGCGCCCGCGAGCGCTGGTCGAGCGAGCCCAGCCGCCCCACGCGCACCTCGTCGGGTGACAGCGCAAGTTCTGCGGACTAGTGCGCCCGGCGCCAATGTGCGACCGGAGCCGTCATATACTGTAGGGGAATGTCACGCTGGCCCGCATTGCGGGCCAGCTTCAATACGGAGGTGAGTGATGGATCGCATCGACGCGGAGAACGTTGCGCCAGACACGCGGGAGCGCATGCGGGCCGCCATCAGGCAGACGGCCCCGGGCACCTCGCTTCGCCATGCCCTCGACATGATCATCGCGGGGCGCATGGGCGCGCTCATCTGCATCGGCGACACCAACGCGGTGCTCGCGACCGGTGACGATGGCTTCCGCCTCGACATCTCGTTCACCGCGAACCGCCTCTTCGAGCTCTCCAAGATGGACGGCGCCATCGTCGTCGACAAGAGCCTCACCCAGATCCTGCGCGCGAATTACCACCTGAACCCCGACCCGTCGCTGCCGACCTCCGAGACCGGCATGCGCCATCGCACCGCGGCCCGCATGAGCCTGCTCACGCGCGCCATGGTCATCTCGGTGTCGGAGCGCCGCCAGGTCGTCACCGTCTACATCGACGGCAAGGGCCACCAGCTTCGCTCGGTCGCCGAGGTCATGGCGTCGGTCAATCAGCTGCTCGTCTCGCTGCAGAGCACGCGCGCCCAGCTCGACCGCTCGCTGCTGCGCCTCACGACCCTCGAGCTCGACAACTACGTCACCCTCTCCGACATCACCGACACCATCTACCTCTTCGAGGTCCTGATGACCGTCGCCGACTCGCTCGCCGACCTCATCCTCGAGCTCGGTCGCGAGGGCAAGACCATCGCCATGCAGCGCGAGGAGTTCATCGGCGGCATGTCCGACGTCTACACGCTGCTCATCCGCGACTACGCCCGCGACTCCAGCGAGGAGAACGCGCGCGCCATCCGCGAGGCGCTGCACGAGACGGCCAACGAGAAGCTGCGCAGCTCCAAGCGCGTGGGTGCTCTTCTCGGCTTCGAGGACCGCAACGAGGACACGATCATGCGCCCGCTCGGCCTGCGCACCCTCTCGAACGTCTCCGTCGTGCGCGAGGGCATGGCCGACAAGATCGTCGACGAGTACGGCTCCCTGCAGAAGCTGCTCGACGACATCGAGCAGAACCCGTCGCGCCTCGACCGCGTGGGCGTCGACAACCCGTCCATCCTGGCCGACAGCCTCTACCGCATGTGGGGCAAGCGCGCATGAGCGGGGCCGAGTCAGGAACGCTTGCGCGGCCCGAGGCGGTCGCGGAGTCCGCGCGCGTGGCGGACACCTGCGCCGTCGTCGTGGCGGGAGGCCTCGGCCTGCGCTTCGGCGACCCCAAGGGCAAGCAGTACGTCGACCTCTGCGGTCTGCCGATCGCGAGCTGGGCGATCCTCGCGATCGACCGCGCGCCGTCGGTCGGGCACATCGTGGTGGTGTGCTCGCCCGAGCGTGAGGAGGAGATGCGCCGTGACGTGCTCGGCAGCATCAGCCTGACCTGCGAGGTGACGATCGCGCACGCCGGCGCCACGCGTCAGGACTCGGTGCGCTCCGGCCTCGCGGCCGTGCCCCGCGAGTACCCGATCGTCGCGATCCACGACGCGGCCCGCCCGCTCGTCACCTCCGAGACCGTGGAGGCCGCCGTCGCGCGCGTCCGCGGCGACGAGACCGTGGTCGGCGCCATCTGCGCGGCCCGCATGACCGACACCATCAAGCTCGTGGAGGACTCCACCATCGTGGCGACCCCCGAGCGCGGCTTCTACTGGTCGGCGCAGACCCCGCAGGTCTTCAGGACCCTCGACATCGTCCGTGCGCACGCGCTCGCGAGCCGCGACGCCGTGGTCGCCACCGACGACGCCTCGCTCATCGAGCGCACGGGCGGCCGCGTGGTCTGCGTCGAGTCGCCGCGCGACAACATCAAGGTCACCATGCCCGAGGACCTCGCCGTCGCGCGCGCCCTCATGGAGCACCGCCTGATCGAGGAGGGCTGCGGCACCGACTTCGCGCAGGGGGGCGATTCGCTGTGATGCGCATTGGCCATGGCTTCGACGTGCACGCCTTCGCGGAGGGCCGCCGCCTCATCCTGGGCGGCGTCGACATCCCGGCCGAGCGCGGCCTCCTGGGCCACTCCGACGCCGACGTGCTGACGCACGCTCTCATGGACGCCATCCTCGGCGCCCTGCGCGAGGGTGACATCGGCCAGCTCTTCCCCGATGACGACCCGGCGTTTGAGGGGGCGGATTCGCTCGCTCTTCTCGCCCGCGTCATGGACGTCGTGCGGCAGAGAGGAGCGCGCGTCCTCGACTGCGACTGCACCGTGGCTGCGCAGGCGCCCAAGCTCGCGCCCCATCGCGAGCAGATGCGCGCCAACCTGGCCTGCGCCATGGGCCTGCCCGTGAGCTGCGTGGGCGTGAAGGCGACCACCACCGAGCGCCTCGGGTTCGTCGGCCGCAAGGAGGGCATCTGCGCCTGGGCCGTCGTCCTGCTCGACGACGCCTGCGGCGATTTAGGGGACGCACCTGCGAAGCGTTACAATCGCTAACTACGTTTAGGCAGCGCGAGCCCGGGGCCGCCCGTCGCCCGCCTGCATGCAAGGAGAGACGATGCTTGTCTACAACAGCCAGACCCACAAGAAGGAAGAGCTGCGCCCGATAGAGGAGGGCAAGATCCGCATGTACGTGTGCGGGCCCACCGTCTACGACCAGATCCACATCGGCAACGCGCGCACCTTCCTCTCGTTCGACGTGATCCGCCGCTACCTCACCTACAAGGGCTACCAGGTGACGTTCGCGCAGAACCTGACCGACGTCGACGACAAGATCATCAACCGCGCCAACGAGGAGGGCCGCACCGCCGCCGAGGTCGCGGAGGAGTTCTCCGACGCCTTCATCGAGCAGATGCACCGCTTCGGCATCCTCGACCCCGACATCCGCCCGCGCGCCACGCGCGAGATCGAGACCATGCAGGACATGATCTCCCGCCTGATCGAGCGCGGCTACGCATACCCCGCCGCCAACGGCGACGTGTACTTCTCGGTCCGCGCCGACAAGAGCTACGGCGTCCTGTCCGGGCGCGACCTCGACCAGCTGCGTGCCGGCGAGCGCGTCGAGGTGGTCGACGAGAAGCGCGACCCCTTCGACTTCGCGCTGTGGAAGGCCGCCAAGCCCGGCGAGCCCAGCTGGCCGAGCCCCTGGGGCGATGGCCGCCCCGGCTGGCACACCGAGTGCTGCGCGATGATCCACCGCCACCTGGGCACGCCCATCGACATCCATGGCGGCGGCCAGGACCTCATCTTCCCGCACCACGAGAACGAGACCGCCCAGGCCATGTGCGCCTGGGACGCGCCGCTCGCGCACACCTGGATGCACACGGGGATGCTCCGCGTCAACGGCGAGAAGATGTCCAAGTCGCTCGGCAACTTCTTCACGCTCAAGGAGATCCTCGACAAGTACCCCGCCGACGCCGTGCGCCTGCTCATGCTCCAGACGCACTACCGCTCGGCGCTCGACTTCCAGACCGACCAGCTCGAGGGCGCCGTGGGCACGCTCGAGCGCCTGTCCACCTGCGTCGAGAACCTGCGCTGGGCCGCCAAGGTCGCCCCGCAGGACGGCGAGCTGACCGAGTGCGACCGCGCGTTCGGCGCGGCCATCGAGGCGGCCCGCGACGAGTTCGTCGCGCAGATGGACGACGACTTCAACACCTCCGGCGGCCTCGCGGCGATCTTCTCGCTCGTGACGAGCGCCAACAAGTACCTCTCCGAGGCCGCGGGCACGATCGCGACCGCGCCGACGCTGCGCGCCGCCGACATGATCGTCGAGCTGGCCAACGTGCTCGGCATCGACCTCGCCGCCGGCTCGGCCGACGAGCTGCCCGCCGGCCTGGTCGACCTTGCGCGCGAGCAGGCGGGCTTTGCGGGCGACGACGTCCAGCAGGCGGCCGACGCCCTCATCGAGGCGCGCCAGAAGGCACGCGCCGAGAAGGACTGGGCTCGCGCCGACGCCATCCGTGACGGCATCTGCGCCCTGGGCCTCGTGCTCGAGGACACGGCCGCGGGCGCGCGTCTGCGCATGGGAGACTAGCGTGGCTCGCTCGGGCAGACAGGGCAAGGCCCCGCGCGCGGGCGCGTCCCGCGCAGGCTCCGGCCGCCCCTCCGGCGCGAAGGGCGCCGGCAAGGGCGCAGGCAAGGGGCGTGACTTCGGGAAGGGCGCGTCCGGGCGCCCGACCGGCAAGGGTGCCGGCAAGGGGCCCCGTGGTCCCCGCGGCGGCTCCCGCGCAGGCGCAGGCTCTTCTCGCAGCGACCTGATCGAGGGGCGTCGCGCCGTCGTTGAGGCGCTCGAGTGCGGCGTGCCCCTCAAGCGCGCGTACGTGTCGCTTTCCGGCGACTCGCGCGACGGGCAGGACCTCGCGCGCATCGCGTCGAGGCTCGAGGCCGCGGGCGTCGCCGTCGAGCGCGTGCCCAAGGCGCGCCTCGACCAGATGAGCTCGCACGGCGCCCACCAGGGCGTCGTCGTGCAGGCGAGCGACTTCCCGTATGCCGACCTCGCGGACGTGATTCGCGCCGCGGGCGAAGGCGACGCGCTCATCGTGTTGCTTGACCACGTGACCGACGAGGGCAACTTCGGCGCCATCGTGCGCTCGGCCGAGGTCGTCGGCGCCGCGGGCGTCGTGATCGCCAAGGCCCGCGCCGCCAAGGTCGGCGTCGGCGCCTACAAGACCTCCGCCGGCGCGGTGCTGCATCTGCCCATCGCGCAGGTCTCCAACCTCGCCGGCGCGATCGACCAGATCAAGGAGGCGGGCTTCTGGGTCGCCGGCTCGACCGAGCACGCGACGCAGGACGTCTGGGAGGCCCCCATGGGAGGGCGCCTCTGCCTGGTCATGGGCTCCGAGGGGTCGGGCATCTCGCGCCTGGTGCGCGAGAAGTGCGACTTCGAGTGCAAGCTGCCGCAGCGCGGCCGCGTCGAGTCGCTCAACGTCGCGCAGGCCACGACGGTCATGTGCTACGAGTGGCTCCGCCGCACGCACGAGTCGCAGGCGCACGAGGGCTAGGGGAGATCGTGGCGAAGAGTGACCTCGAGCTTCTTGTGGTCGACGGCTACAACGTCATCTACAAGACACCCCGCTATACCTCGCTCATGGACGAGAGCGATGCGCACGACCCCTTCGTGCGCGCCCGCGACCTGCTCATCTCCGACGTCGCGGCATACGCCCAGGGGCGCTATCGCGCCGTCGTGGTGTTCGACGCGGCCGGCAACGTCTCTCCCGAGCGCCCCAACCTCTCGAAGGCGGGCGTCAAGTGCATCTTCTCGGAGACGGGGGAGTCTGCCGACACCGTCATCGAGCGCATCGTGAGCGAGTCGCGCCGCGCCCTGCGCGACGTCACGGTCGTGACCTCCGACAACACGATCAGGGCCACCGTCGGCGGCATCCCCGTGAAGCGCATCTCGAGCGACGCGCTCGTCTCGGACGTGGAGGAGCTCGACGACGACATGGAGGCCGTCGTGCGCGACCAGGGCAAGAGCCGCCTCACGCTCGAGCGCAGGCTCGATCCCGAGACCCGCGCCAAGCTCGACAAGCTGCTCGGTAGGGGATAGGCCCTGCGGCCTGCCCGCCCACGCGCCCACTGGCGCCGTGCGCGCCAAGACGCTATCATGCAATGCGCGCCAGCTTAGCTCAGTTGGTAGAGCCCCTGTCTTGTAAACAGGCTGTCATCGGTTCGAGTCCGGTAGCTGGCTCCAGGACTCAACGCGCCAAATCTTTTTTACGGGATTTGGCGCTTTTTGTTAGACCTGTGAGGAAGAGGGTCTCTCAAACAAGCCTCTGACCTGCCATTGTGCAGGAAATATGAGGGGGATACGCCCGGTTGCGTGGTATACGTTGACAATGAGTTTCCCACGACGTAATATTTCCTCCGCTTGGAAGGGACGCCCCTTCCAGAGCAGCTTGAAAACGGAATGGGGATGTGGCACAGCGGCAACTGCGGCGGACTGTAAATCCGCTCCCTCTGGGTTCCTTGGTTCGAGTCCAAGCATCCCCACCATTCGCCCGTGTAGCTCAGTCGGTAGAGCACTTCGTTGGTAACGAAGAGGCCACCAGTTCAAGTCTGGTCGCGGGCTCCATTTCAAGCTGGCACACATACGCCGGTGTAGCTCAGCTGGTTAGAGCACGCGGCTCATACCCGCGATGTCACTGGTTCGAATCCAGTCACCGGTACCAGCGCACTTACGGGGCTTCGGCCCCGTTTGGCATAGTTAAGGTAATGGCCGAGAGGTTGTTTTCAAAAGGAGGACGGCATGGCCAAGGAGAAGTTCGATCGTAGCAAGCCGCACGTAAACATCGGTACGATTGGTCACGTCGACCACGGCAAGACCACCCTTACCGCTGCCATCACCAAGGTTCTCTCCGAGACCGATGGCTGCAAGGCTGACTACACCGCTTTCGAGAACATCGATAAGGCTCCCGAGGAGCGTCAGCGTGGCATCACCATTTCTGTCGCCCACGTCGAGTACGAGACCTGGGAGCGTCACTACGCTCACGTTGACTGCCCCGGCCACGCCGACTACGTCAAGAACATGATCTCGGGCGCTGCTCAGATGGACGGCGCCATCCTCGTCATCGCCGCCACCGACGGCCCGATGGCCCAGACCCGCGAGCACATCCTCCTCGCCCGTCAGGTCGGCGTCCCCTACATCATCGTCTTCCTCAACAAGTGCGACATGGTTGACGACGACGAGCTCATCGACCTCGTCGAGATGGAGACCCGTGACCTCCTCTCCGAGTACGACTTCCCCGGTGATGACCTCCCCATCATCCGTGGCTCCGCTCTCGGCGCCCTCAACGGCGAGCAGAAGTGGGTCGACTCCGTCGTCGAGCTCATGCACACCGTTGACTCCTACATCCCCACGCCCGCCCGTGACAACGAGAAGCCGTTCCTGATGGCTATCGAGGATGTCATGACCATCTCCGGCCGCGGCACCGTCGCCACCGGCCGTGTCGAGCGTGGCCAGCTGAACCTCAACGACACCGTTGAGATCGTCGGCATCAAGGACACCCAGTCCACCGTCGCCACCGGCATCGAGATGTTCCGCAAGACCATGGACTTCTGCGAGGCTGGCGACAACGTCGGTATCCTCCTCCGTGGCGTCAAGCGCGAGGACATCCAGCGCGGCCAGGTTCTCTGCAAGCCGGGCTCCGTCACGCCGCACAAGAAGTTCACCGGCGAGATCTACGTCCTCACCAAGGAGGAGGGTGGCCGTCACACGCCGTTCTTCTCTGGCTACCGTCCCCAGTTCTACTTCCGCACCACTGACGTGACTGGCGACATCCAGGAGCTCACCGACGCCAACGGCGGCAAGGTCGAGATGGCTATGCCTGGTGACCACATCACCGTCACCTGCGAGCTCATCCACCCGATCGCCATGGAGCAGGGCCTCAAGTTCGCTATCCGCGAGGGTGGCCACACCGTCGGCGACGGCCGCGTCTCCACGATCGTCGAGTAACTAGAGCCCACAAGGCCTTAGATGCTTGCTTCGGCGCCTCCGCAAGGGGGCGCCGTTTTTTTGTTGCGCCGCATCCAAGCCGCACCCCTCGTGCCACGCCGGGCGAGAGGAGCGTGCCGCCACGCCCCGCGCCCTCACGGGAGACGCGCGATCGCCCTCAGCCGCAACCAAAGGGCGCCCCAGGCGCCCGTGTCCCGTAAGCGCGGGACGCCCTCGGCCCCGTGGCGCCTCGCGAGCACGGCCCCAGGCTCTTCTCGGCCGCCCGCGACGCGTGCCAAAGGCGCCTTTTTGGTCGCCTGCGCGCGCCAGGAATGGATCGCATTTTGGTGGTTTTGTAAAGGCGCCGGCACAACCTGCGCCGCGGTTGACATCTGCGGTGGACGAATGATAGCGTATCTCTTCGCGTCGCCATCGAAGAGACTCTCGGCGGCGACTGTCAACAGGAGGATCAATGCGTACACAGGTTACTCTCGCCTGCACCGAGTGCAAGCGTCGCAACTACACCACGGATAAGAACAAGAGCAACACGCCCGACCGCATGGAGTTCAAGAAGTATTGCCCGTGGTGCAAGAAGCACACCCTTCACAGGGAGACTCGCTAACCTAGGAGTCATCACACGCCAGTAGTTCAATTGGTAGAGCACCGGTCTCCAAAACCGGCTGTTGTGGGTTCAAGTCCTACCTGGCGTGCCAGATTACACCACCGGCTTTCCCCTCGGGGTTAGCCGGTTTCTATGAATGAGGACATTGCCAGGAGGTTTGCACATGGCAAAGAAGGAGCGACAGAAGAGGAGTGCGCGCAAGGCCCGCGCGGCCGAGCGCGCCGAGCTCGAGGCCAAGCAGGCGAGCACTGCCGAGGCCGGCTCCTCCGAGCCCAAGGCCAAGGAGGTCGCCGCCGCGGCCCCCAAGAAGGCCGAGAAGGCCAAGGGCGAGAAGAGCGCCAAGAAGGGCGGCATCTTCGCCAAGATCGGCAAGTACTTCCGCGATGTCAAAAGCGAGCTGCACCGCGTGGTGTGGCCGAGCAAGCGTGAGCTGAGGAACTACTCTGTCGCGGCCATTGCCATGCTGATCGTCTTCGGCGTGTTCTTCTGGCTCGTCGACACTGGCTTCATTGCCCTTCTCGTCGGCTTCACTGGACTGAGGGGATAAGCCATGGCGAAGCGTTGGTACGTTGTTCACACCTACTCTGGATACGAGAACAAGGTCAAGACCGACCTTGAGCACCGTATCGAGACGTATGGCATGGAGGACATGATCGTCGACATCCAGATCCCGACCGAGGAGGTCACGGAGATCAAGGACGGCGGCAAGCGCGAGACCAAGGAGAGCAAGGTCTTCCCGGGCTATGTCCTCGTTCGCATGGAGGTCAACGACGAGTCCTGGGCGTGCGTCCGCAACACCCCGGGCGTGACCGGATTCGTCGGCATCGACGGCAAGCCCACGCCGCTGCGTCGCTCCGAGTTCAACAAGATCATGCGTCGCACCAACCCGAGGGGCGTCGAGGTGACCAAGCACACCACCACGACCAACCTCGAGCCGGGCATGTCGATCAAGGTCCTCTCCGGCCCGCTCGCCGACTTCGACGGCACCGTGTCGGAGGTCAACGCCGAGGCCGGCAAGGTCAAGGTCATGCTCACGATCTTCGGCCGCGAGACCCCTGTCGAGCTTACCCTCGACCAGGTTTCCAGCATCTCGTAGAAAACCACGGCCGTCCCCGTATCGGTGAGGATTGCTTCTCGGGGTCGGACAGCAGATAGCAACAGAGAACAGCGTTTGTCAGGAGACATACCATGGCAGAGAAGAACGTCGTCAACTTCATCAAGCTTCAGATTCCCGCCGGCCAGGCCAACCCTGCGCCTCCCGTCGGCCCCGCCCTCGGTGCCGCCCAGGTCAACATCATGCAGTTCTGCCAGGCCTTCAACGCGGCCACGCAGGACAAGGCCGGTGACATCATCCCCGTCGAGATCACCGTCTACGAGGACCGCAGCTTCGACTTCGTCACCAAGACCCCTCCCGCGGCTCAGCTCATCAAGAAGGAGCTCAAGCTCAAGAGCGGTTCTGGCGTTCCCCAGCGCGACAAGGTGGGCCAGCTCACCGACGAGCAGCTGACCAAGATCGCCGAGATCAAGATGCCGGACCTCAACGCCAACGACATCGAGGCCGCCAAGAAGATCGTCGCCGGCACCGCCCGCTCCATGGGCGTCACCATCGCCGAGTAACTTTGGTTTTTCGCGCGGCGCCCTCGGGCGTCGCGCTGTCTGCAAGAGGTGGCATGAGCCACCGGATACGTGGGAGGGCCACGCCGCCCGCTTACCACAGGAGGTAACAACATGGCGAAGCACGGAAAGAACTACAACAACGCCGAGGCCAAGCTCGACAAGACGAAGGCCTACAGCCCTAAGGAGGCCATGACCCTCGTCAAGGAGCTCGCGAGCGCCAAGTTCGACGAGACCGTCGAGGTCTCCATCCGCCTGGGCGTTGACACCCGCAAGGCCGACCAGAACGTCCGCGGCTCCATCTCGCTGCCGAACGGCACCGGCAAGGAGGTCCGCGTGGCCGTCTTCGCCGAGGGCGAGCAGGCTCGCGCCGCCGAGGCCGCTGGTGCCGACATCGTCGGCTCCGATGACCTCGTCGCCGAGGTCCAGGCCGGCAACATCAACTTCGACGCCGTCATCGCGACCCCCAACCTCATGGGCAAGGTCGGTCGCCTCGGCCGCGTCCTCGGCCCCCGTGGCCTGATGCCGAACCCCAAGCTCGGCACCGTCACCATGGACGTCGAGAAGATGGTCAAGGAGCTCAAGGCTGGCCGCGTCGAGTACCGCGCCGACCGCTACGGCATCTGCCACGTCCCCATGGGCCGCGTCTCCTTCACCGTCGAGCAGCTCGTCGAGAACTACGCCGCGCTCTACACCGAGATCCTGCGCGTCAAGCCGTCCTCGGCCAAGGGGCGCTACGTCAAGTCCGTCGCCTTCTCCTCGACGATGGGCCCCGGCGTCAAGGTCGACACCTCCGTCACCCGCGACTTCCTCGCGTAAGGTTCGGAACATAGTTCGTCCTGCAAGGGCCGACCCAAACGGGTCGGCCCTTTTTGCGTCCGCGCCTTCTGTTGGCCGATTGCTTCCCCGTCCGGTGCGGACTCATAACTAAACTTTGATTCATCTATGGGGAGGTGCCTATGGCGCAACGCGCGACTGACTGCGAGCGAGGCCTGGCGTGGGACGAGACGTCTCGCACGACCCTGTTCCACGACAGGTTCATCACGATCGACTCTTCGAGCTTCTCGCTGCCTGACGGCTCCGAGGCGGGACCGTACTACCTGTACTCGACCCATGACTCCGTGAGCATCATCCCCGTCACGAAGGACGGGCAGATCGTATGCGTCCGCCAGTTCCGCCCTGGCGTCGCGCGGGTCATCCTCGAGCTGCCAGCCGGCGGCATCGACGAGAAGGACGTGGCGGACGCCTTGGCGGGTGAGTCCCATGCCGAGGTCGTGGCCGCTGCCGCACGCGAGCTGCGGGAGGAGACCGGCTACGTGGCTCGCGAACTCCGCTATCTGGGCGGCGTGTTGCTGCATGCCACGGTCAGTCGCGACGTCAACCACTGCGTCCTCGCGCTCGGCTGCGAGCGTGTCGGCGACCAGCAGCTTGACCCCACTGAGTTTCTGCACGTCGAGCTCGTGAGTCCGGACGAGCTCGATGCCCTGGTGCACGCCGGCGAGTTCCAGCAGCTGTCCCACGCGCATGCGTGGCTGCGCTGGGGCAGGCGTGCCCGCGCGAGCGAGGGAGGTGCGCGATGAAGGTCGTGCTCATGGCAGGAGGTGCCGGCCTGCGCCTCATGGAGGAGACGCGCGAGCGTCCCAAGCCACTGGTCACCATCGGCGACATGCCCGTCATCTGGCACATCATGAAGACGTACTCGGCGTTCGGGCACAACGACTTCGTGATCTGCGCGGGGTACCGCCAGAGCCAGATCAAGCGCTGGTTCAACGACTACTTCCTCGTGCGCTCCGACGTCACGTTCGACCTCACGGGGGAGGCCCCCGCGCTCGAGGTGCACGAGAGCCGCTGCGAGCCGTGGCGCGTGACCATCGCCGACACGGGTCGCCACGCCCTCACCGGCGCCCGACTGGCGGCGGTCCGCGATTACCTCGGCGACGAGACGTTCATGATGACCTACGCCGACGGCGTCTGCGACATCGACCTGGACGCTCTTCTCGCCCGCCACCGCGAGGCGGGGCGTGCCGCTACCATCACCTGCGTGCGCCGCCCCCAGTCCAAGGGTCTCATCGACCTCACGCCTGACGGGCTGGTGAGGGAGTTCCGCGAGAAGGAACACGTCGACGACGACCCCATCAACGCCGGCTACATGGTGCTTGAGCCCGAGGTGTTCGACTACATCGGCGACGACGACGGCCCCTTCGAGCGCGGCCCGATGGAGCGGATGGCTGCCGCGGGTCAGCTCGCGGCCTATGAGCACGACGGCTTCTGGCAGTGCATGGACACCCTCCAGGAGCGAACCTACCTCGACGAGCTCGTGCGCGAGGGACGCGCCCCCTGGATCAGGTGGAGCTAGCCCATGGGCCGCGTGCGCCTCATGGAGGTCGCCCTGCGCGACGGCGGGCTGGGGCTGCATGACTCCTACGACGCCGGCCTGCCCTTCGAGCGCATCCCCGCGGACGTCGCATGCGCCTTCTGCAAGACCATGGCCGCCTCCGGCGTGGACGCGATCGAGCTCGGCCAGGTCGAGCAGCCGAGAAGAGCACATCCCGAGTTCTGCATGTTCGCCAGCATGGAGGACATCTCGGCCCTCATCCCCGAGGGCGAGCGCGACTGGCGGCGCTGGGTCGCCATGTACAACGACATCCACACCCCGCCCGAGCTCGTGAGCGACTGGCGCCCGGGCCTGTGCGGGACGGTCCGCGTGGTGCTGCGCTACTCGGAGCAGGAGGCCTCCTTCGCGTTCTGCCGCATGCTGAGGGAGAAGGGCTACTCAGTCTTCCTGCAGGTCGCGCTCCTCATGCGCTATACCGACGACGAGCTCGCCCATGTCTGCGCGAGGGCGAACGACCTCGGCCTCACGGCCCTCTACTGCGCGGACTCCAACGGCTACATGCGCCCCGCGGACGTTGACCGCGCGCTCTCGACCTTCGACGCGCTGCTCGACCCGTCCGTCGCCATGGGCTTCCACGCACATAACCACTCGCAGATGGCCTACGCCAACGCCCTGCGTGCGCTCGAGTTCTCGCGCACGACGGACCGCACGCTCTACCTCGACGGCTGCGTCCTCGGCTGCGGCCGCGGCGCGGGCAACCTCAAGACCGAGCTGATCGCGCCCGACCTCGTGCGCGACCATGGCCTCGACCTCGACATGGGCGCCATCCTCGACGGCTGCGCCCTCATGGAGCGCGTCGTGGGTCACCCGCGCCTCGACTGCGGCACCTACGGCGTGACGAGCGCGCTCACCGCGATCCACCGCTGCGGCTACGCCTACGGCGTCGCCCTCGTCTTCGAGCTCGGCCTCAGCTACGCGGACGCCCACCGCGTCCTCTGCCACCTCGACGACGTCGGCCCCGACGCGCGCCACCGCTTCACCCGCGAGAACCTGCGCGAGCTGCTCGCCGCCGCCGGCCGCGCCCCCGACGGAAGGGAGCTCCCATGACCTTCGCCCAGCTCGTCGCCGAGGCGCTCGCCGCTCGCTCGGTCACGGACGCCTTCGGCATCCCCGGCGCCGTCCTTCTCGACTTCCTCTATCAGGCGGCCGAGAAGGGCGTGCGTCCGCGCATGGCCTACAACGAGCAGTCGGCGGCCTTCTCGGCGTGCGGCTACGCCCAGGAGAAGGGCTGGGGCTGCGCCTTTGCGACCAAGGGGCCGGGGGCGACCAACCTGCTTACCGGCATGGCCGACGCCTACTGCGAGGGCGCGCGCGTGCTGTTCCTAACCGCGCACGCCGGCCCGCGCGACAGGGGAGGGCGGCGCCTGGCGACCAACCAGGAGGTTGACGTCGTCGCCATGGCCTCGCCCGTCGCCGTCGTGAGCGAGCGGGTCGACACCATGGCCGAGGCACTCTCGGCGCTGGGCCGCGCGTTCGCCGCGCTCGACGCGCCGCGCGGTGGCCCCGCCCTGCTCGACGTGCGCGCGGGCCTGTGGTCGGAGGAGGTCAAAGGCGACGTGCCTGATGTCAGGCCGCCCGCCCCGCGTTGCGACGGGGCCGGGGCGCTCGATGCGCGCGTCCGCTCGTTTCTGGCCGAGGCGGAGCGGCCGCTGGTCCTGGTGGGGCAGGGCGCGCGCACGGCGGACGGATCCGCGCGGCGCTACCTCGCCTCGCTGGGGGCGCCCGTCGCCTCGAGCCGGCCTGCCGTCGACGTTGCCGCCGGGATGCCTTGCTACCTGGGATACGTCGGCAGCCGCGGCTCGCGTGCGGCGAACGCGGCGTTGGCACGCGCGAGCCACCTGCTCGTGCTCGGCAACCGCCTGGGCTTTCCCGACGCCTCCGCCTCCTTCAGGCCCGTCATCGACCGCATGAGGGTCATGCGCCTCGATGCGGACGAGGCGGAGCTCGCGCGCTCCTTCGGCGCCGAGGCGCGCGCCTGCGACCTGCGCGCGTTCTTCTCGGCGGTCGCGCCGGCCGCATCGCCCGGCCCGTCGCCCGAGCGTCGCGCGTGGCTTGCGGAGTGCGAGGCCACCCGCGCGTCGCTTGTGGGTGCCGACGCCACCGCGCCGGTGTCCGACCTCATGGCGCTGCTCGAGGGGCTCGACCCCGAGACGCGGCTCGCGGTCGACATCGGCAACAACTCGCACTGGCTCTCGATCGCGACCGTCGAGCTGGGTCTCGCGAACCGCCAGCTCCACTCGCACTCGTTCGGCGCGCTCGGCTCCGCCCTCGGCCGCGCGATCGGCGCGGCGCTCGCGGGCGCGCCGCACGTGGTCTGCACGGTGGGCGACCAGGGCCTGCAGATGAACTCGCAAGAGCTCCAGCTCGTGCGCGACCTCGACCTGCCCATCACGGTCGTCATCCTCAACAACGCCACCTCGGGCATGATCCGCGACCGCGAGGTCGACAGGCCCGGCTTCCTGCTCACGACCGCCGACTCCGGCTACGGCACGCCCGACTTCGCCAGGCTCGCCGCGGCCTACGGCTTGCCGTACGTGCGAGCGGCGGACCTTTCGACCTCGGCTCGCCCCGCGCTCGACCGTCTGCGGGCGCCGCTCGTCGTCGAGCTTCCCGTCGACGCTACGATAGAGGCCAGGCCCAACCTGCCCGCCGGCGCGCCTCTGGAGTGCCAGGTGCCGCCCGTGCCCATACGTCCCGCCGCGCCGGGCGCGCCTCGCGCGACAGGCGCTTCCACCCCGAAGGGGGCATGACCATGGAGATCCTTCGCGCCAAGACCGCAACGCTCTTCTCGGGACGTCCCCTTACGGGCGCGCACCGCACGAACAGCGAGCTCAACATGAGGGAGATGGAGGCCGGCGCGACCGTGCTCGAGAGCTATCCGCGCCGCCTCGTGCTCGAGCTCACCAACCGCTGCAACCTCAACTGCGTCATGTGCGGGCGAAACTCCGCGACATTCAGGCCCACCACGCTCGACATGGTCACGTTTCGCGCCCTCGAGCCGCTGATGGACCACGTGGAGGAGGTCACGCTCATGGGCTGGGGCGAGCCCACGGTCAACCCCGGCTTCGCCGACATGCTGCGCACCATCGCCGACCACGGCGCCCGCGCCTACTTCTGCACCAACGGCATGCGCCTCGACGCGCTCGCCGACGTCATCCTCGACACGAACGTCGAGGTGTTCGCCGTCTCCGTCGACGGTGCCACGCAGGAGAGCAACGCCGCGATCCGCCGCGGGTCGGACCTCACGAGGATCTGCGACTCGCTCAGGTCGCTCTTCTCGGCCGCCCGCGAGCGCGGCCAGGAGCCGCCCTGGGTCAACTTCGTCCTCTGCGCCATGCGCGAGAACCTCGCGGAGCTGCCGGCCGTCGTGCGCCTCGCCCATAAGACGGGCGTGCGCGAGGTCAAGGTCGTCTACCTCACTGCCTTCGACGAGGCCCAGGTCCCCAGCGTCCTCTGGGGAGACGCCGAGAAGATCGAGGCGACCTTCGCCGAGGCCGAGCGCGAGGCCGAGCGGCTGGGCGTCGCCCTCAAGCTGCCCTACGTGCCGGGCGAGGACCCTGCGGGCGCGGCGCTGCACCGCCCCTGCTACGTGCCCTGGCGCGACTTCTTCCTGGGCTCCGACGGCTACGTGCGCCCCTGCATGTCGACCTCGCAGAAGCTCTTCCGCTTCGACGCCGACGCGGACTTCTTCGACCTCTGGAACGCGCCTGCGTTCCAGCGCCTGCGCGAGACCGTCAACCGCGAGGGCGCCATGCCCGCCCAGTGCGCCCGCTGCTACCAGTCGTCGCACTGCAACTGGAACCTCCGCTCGTCGTACCTGCAGGTGGGGGAGGACTTCTCCCCGGAATGGGAGTGACGCGTGCGCATCCTCGAGATCATAGTCCCGGTCATCTTCATGATCGCGCTGGGCTTCGGCGCGCGCGCGACCGGCTACATCACGCGCGAGCAGGCCGACGGCGCCAAGAACATCGCGTTCAAGGTGCTCTTCCCGTTCCTCATCTACAACGCCACGTTCCATGCCGAGCTGCGCGCCGACTACATCCTCATAATCGCCTACATCTACGTTGCCTACGTCGCGCTCATGTTCCTCTGCGGCAAGCTCGGCGGCTGGGTGGGCTCGACCTACCGGCGCATCGCCGGCTTCCTCGTGGCGACCACCGAGGGCGGCGGCGTCGCGCTTCCCCTCTACATCACGCTCGTGGCGAGCCAGAACATGCTCAACATCGTCATGTTCGACATCGGCGGCATGTTCTGCGTGCTCAGCATCATCGCCTACGTCGAGAAGAACGTGGCGGGCGCGGTCGCACCCAAGACCGTGGTGAAGGCAATCATCAGGAACCCCATCATCATCGCGATGATCGTCGGCCTCGTCCTGAACGCCCTCGGCGTCGGCAAGGGCATGGCCGACAGCGGCCTGGCGGGCCTCAACGACGCCGTCGCGAACATGATCACCCGCCCGATCGAGGGCATCGTGCTGTTCGTGCTCGGCTATGAGCTCAAGCTCGAGATTTCCATGATCGGCGCGCTGCTGCGCATGCTCGCGCTGCGCCTGACCGCGGCCGCCGCCATCATCGGCGGCTTCTTCCTGCTGTTCGCCGACCGCATGGCGCAGCAGCCGTTCCTCGTCGCGACCGTCCTGTACTTCCTGGGGCCGCCGTCGTTCATGATGACGACGCTCATCGGGCCCTACTGCGACGACGAGCGACAGAAGGCGTTCATATCGGCCTTCCTACCCCTCAACGTGATGCTCACCATCATTGTCTACCTGGGCCTGGCCGTCTTCGTCGGTCGTGCAGGCTAGGCCGGAACGCCCTCGCCCAGCGCCTCGAACACGTCGGCCATCTCTCCCGTGTACACGAGGCCGTGCATGCCGGCGCGCCGCGCGCCCTCCACGTTGACGGCCACGTCGTCCACGAACAGGCACTCGTCGCAGGCGAGGCCGTAGGTGTCGGCAAGCAGCGAGAAGATCCTGGGGTCGGGCTTCATGAGGTGGACGAACGCCGAGACCACGACGCCGTCGAAGCACTCCCACGCCGGCAGGCTCTCCTTGTACTGGTCGAATTGCACGCCGGCGTTCGACAGCAGGTAGATGCCATAGCCGCGCCTCTTCAGCTCGCGGATCGCCTCGTCGGCGTCGGCAAAGTACTCGCGCTGCTCGAACCACCGGAGCGCCGTCTGCATGGCCGCCTCGCGCAGGCGCTCGGGCAGCCGGCCCGCGGCGGTCCAGCCGATGGTCTCCGCGTCGACGACGCCCGCGTCCTGGAGCGGCCACTCGCGCCCGCCGAAGACCTGCTCCGCCACGAGCCGCGCGTCCTCGTCGCTCTCGACGTGCGGCCGCGCGAACGCCTCCGGGTCGTACTTCATGAGCACGCCGCCCATGTCGAACACGACGTTCTTGATCTCGCCCATGGCCTGCCCTTCACTCGACTGTCGTCCCCATTGTAGGGTCGCCGCTCGCGGCATGCGCGAGGTCGAGGCCGCGCGCGGGGCATGGGGCGCGCTCTTCTCGGCCAGCGCCGGCGGAATGAGGTGAGAATGTGAATCGAGCAGGCGCTTCGTTCGTCTGCTTGACCTCGCCTGGTGCGAGCGGCATACTATCACCTGCACGAAGCGATTCGTGTGCACGTGTACAACGCACGTCCGCTGCCAAAGACAGCCGGTGCCTGGGGTTTCCCAAGGCTTAAAGGAGCAATCCGCCTGCCGAGGTGGTCTTAGAGAGACTTCTTGGACCCTGCTTTGGCTGCGCCAAGCGGGGTCTTTTTATGCGAAGGCCCGCCGCGTCGGCGGCTCGTGCCCGACCATAGCAAGAGGAGGTGTACTGCATGCCCAATTCCAAGAACGTCGAGATGCTCGAGAAGGTCAGCGAGTCCCTGGAGAACTCCAAGGGTGTCTTCTTCATCGACTACCGTGGCCTCTCCGTCAAGGAGACTCAGGAGCTCCGTCGCAGCCTGCGCGAGGCTGGCGCTCAGATGAAGGTCTACAAGAACAACATCGTGAAGCTCGCCCTCGAGAAGGCCGAGATGCCTGAGGTCGATGCCCTTACCGGCACCGTCGCCTACGTCTTCTACGAGAACGATCCCGTCGAGGCTGCCAAGGTCATCAAGAAGGAGTCCGAGGCTCTCAACAAGCTCGAGTGGATCGGTGCCATCGCCGATGGCAAGGCTCTCTCCGCCGAGGAGGCCAAGGCCTACGCCGACCTTCCCAGCCGCGAGGAGCTCATGGCCAAGCTGGTCTACGTTATCGGGAGCCCGCTCTCCGGTATCGCCCAGGTTTGCGCCGGCCCCGCCAGGGGTCTCGCGACCGCTCTTTCGGCCGTTGCCGACCAGAAGAACGCCGCGTAACACCAAGCACGTCAGAACAAGAAAGTATCTGGGCGCCGGACGCGCCCGCTAACAAAGGAGAAATGACATGGCTGTCACCAAGGATGAGATCATCGAGGCCCTCAAGGAGATGCCCGCCCTCGAGCTTTCCGAGCTCGTTCACGAGCTGGAGGACGTCTTCGGCGTCTCCGCTGCCGCTCCCGTCGCCGTTGCTGCTGCCCCCGCTGCTGGTGGCGAGGCTGCCGCCGAGGAGAAGTCCAACTTCGACGTCGAGCTGACCGCTTTCGGCGACAACAAGATCGCCGTCATCAAGGTCGTCCGTAGCCTCACCAACCTCGGCCTCAAGGAGGCCAAGGAGGCCGTCGAGGGCGCTCCCACCGTTCTTCTCGAGGGTGCCAAGAAGGAGGACGCCGAGGCTGCCAAGACCCAGCTCGAGGAGGCCGGCGCCACCGTTACCCTGAAGTAAATCGCTTCTCGGTAGAGCTCTCGCGAAACATCGCGACCCAAGGGGTCGGACCGTCTGGTCCGGCCCCTTTTTTCGTATGCCGAGAGGAGCGTGCCTTTGCCCTTCGCGCCGCTTGCGGGACGCGCGTGTTCCGCCGGCGAAGGACGGGGCTCTTCTCGAACACAAGCACTCCACAACTCGATTTGCAAACGCGCAGCTACAAGGCTCGCCGACCTCTGCTAATAAAAAACGGGTCCGATGTCAAGACGTTAATGTTGACCCCCATGTGCAACTTCGTTAAGTTAGTACATTGCGACAACTGCCGCTTTTTTCACTAGTCGAAGGAGGAAGTGCCTGGTGCCTACCGCAAAGTCTTCCCAAGCCGCACCGCAGGAGCTGCGCAATCGCGTGAGCTTCAGCAAGATTCCCGGTGCGATGGAACTGCCCAACCTCATCTCGGTACAGAAGGAGTCGTTCGATCGTTTCGTGACCGAGGGCCTCGCTGAGTCCTTTGCCGAGTTCTCCCCGATCGAGAACTCCGCGGGAACCATGGAGGTCACCTTCGGCGACCACCAGTTTGGTGATGCCCCCAACACGATTGCGGAGTGCCGTGCGAAGGATATCTCGTACCAGGCGCCCCTCTTCGTCGAGGTCCGCTTCTTCAACAAGGAGACCGGCGAGATCAAGGAGCAGCTCGTCTTCATGGGTGACTTCCCGCTCATGACCGACCGCGGCACCTTCATCATCAACGGCACCGAGCGCGTCGTCGTCTCGCAGCTCGTCCGCTCGCCTGGCGTCTACTTCTCCAAGGAGGTCGACAACGGCGTCGACGTCCACCGCGTCCAGTTCATCCCGGCTCGCGGCGCCTGGCTCGAGTTCGAGATCGACAAGCACGGCCATCTCGTGGTCTCCATCGACCGCAAGCGTCGCCAGAGCGCCACGCTGCTGCTGCGCGCCCTCGGCATCGCCGAGTCCGACGACGAGATCATGAACCTCCTCGGTGACTCCGAGGTCATCCGCTCCACCATCGAGCGTGACGTCGCCACCACCCGCGAGGACGCCCTCATCGAGATCTACCGCCGCCAGCGCCCCGGCGAGCCTCCCACCGTGGAGTCCGCCCGCACGCTGCTCGAGGGCCTCTACTTCAACAACCAGCGCTACGACCTCGCTCGCGTCGGTCGCTACAAGATCAACAAGAAGCTCGAGATCGACGTCGACGCCCAGGAGAAGGTCCTCACCGACGAGGACATCATCTGCGCGCTCAAGTACCTCATCGCGCTGCACGAGGGTGACTCCTCCAAGAAGCTCGACGACATCGACCACTTCGGCAACCGTCGCGTCCGCACCGTCGGCGAGCTCGTCCAGAACCAGTTCCGCATCGGCATGAGCCGCATGGAGCGCGTCATCCGCGAGCGCATGGCCTCGCAGGACGCCGACGACATCACGCCCCAGTCGCTCATCAACATCCGCCCGATCGTGGCGGCCATCAAGGAGTTCTACGGTTCCTCGCAGCTCTCGCAGTTCATGGACCAGTCGAACCCGCTCGCCGGCCTCACGCACAAGCGTCGCCTGTCGGCCCTCGGCCCCGGCGGCCTTGCCGGCCACAAGTCCGGCTCCAGCCGTCGCACCAACGTCCCGACCGCGGTTCGCGACGTCCACAACTCGCACTACGCCCGCATGTGCCCGATCGAGACCCCCGAGGGTCCCAACATCGGCCTCATCGGCTCTCTCGCGCTCTACGCTCACGTGAACGAGTACGGCTTCATCGAGGCCCCGTACCGTCGCGTCGTCAAGGGCAAGGTCACCGACGACATCGACTGGATGACCGCTGACGAGGAGGAGAACCACGTCATCGCCCCGGCGAACACTCCCTTCGACCCCAAGACGAAGAAGTTCGTCGCGACCGACGTCCACGGCAACGTCTACAACCCCGAGACCGTCGTCGCGCGCACGCGTAACTTCGACGGCTCCTTCGGCGCCCCCGCCGACGTCCCCGTCGAGTCCATCGACTACATGGACGTCTCGCCGAGGCAGCTGCTCTCCGTCGCGGCCAACCTCATTCCGTTCCTCGAGCACGACGACGCAAAGCGTACCCTCATGGGCGCTAACATGCAGCGTCAGGCCGTGCCCCTGATCAAGCCGCACGCTCCCTACGTCGGCACCGGCCTCGAGCAGGCTGCTGCCCACGACTCCGGCGAGCTGATCATGGCCGACCACGCCGGCACCGTCGTCGAGGTCGACGCGGCCCACGTCGTGCTCGACTGCGACGGCGAGCTCGAGCGCTATGACTTCCCGAAGTACGAGCGCTCCAACCAGAGCACCTGCATCAACCACCGCCCCGTCGTGCACGTGGGCCAGAAGATCGAGGCCGGCCAGGCTCTGACCGACGGCACCTCCGTCGACCAGGGCGAGCTCGCTCTCGGCACCAACCTCACCGTGGCCTACATGCCGTGGGAGGGCTACAACTACGAGGACGGCATCATCGTCTCCGAGCGCGTCGTCCAGAACGACCTGCTCACCTCGATCAACATCTCGCGTCACGAGATCGACGCCCGCGACACCAAGCTTGGTGCCGAGGAGATCACCCGCGAGATCCCGAACCAGAGTGAGGAGATGCTCGCCAACCTCGACGAGGACGGCATCATCCGCATCGGCGCCGAGGTCGGCCCTGGCGACATCCTGGTCGGCAAGGTCACGCCCAAGGGCGAGACTGCCCTCACCGCCGAGGAGAGGCTGCTCCGCGCCATCTTCGGCGCCAAGGCCCACGACGTCCGCGACACCTCGCTGAAGATGCCGCACGGCGCCTACGGTCGCGTCGTCGACGTCGTCCGCTTCAGCCGCGAGGCCGACAAGGAGCTCCCGCCTGGCGTCAACGAGCTCGTCCGCGTCTTCGTCGCCCAGCGCCGCAAGATCCAGCAGGGCGATAAGATCTCCGGTCGCCATGGCAACAAGGGCGTCGTCTGCAACGTCCTGCCTGTCGAGGACATGCCCTACATGGCCGACGGCACCCCCGTCGACGTCCTCCTCGACCCGCTGGGCGTCCCCTCCCGTATGAACGTCGGCCAGCTCATGGAGTGCCACCTCGGCTGGGCCGCGAGCCACGGCTGGGACGTCGACTCCGCCGACTCCGGCAAGGTCATCGACGGCCCGATGTTCGTCTCCACGCCCGTTCTCGACGGTGCCACCGACGAGGAGGTCTCGGAGGCGCTGCGCCGCTCCAACATCAACCTCATGAACAAGGCCATGCGCCTCTACGGCGAGCACATGCGCGAGGAGTTCGTGCCCCAGCTCAGCGAGGGCGGCAAGACCACCCTCTACGACGGCCGCACGGGCGAGAAGTTCGAGAACCCCATCACCGTGGGCACCTCCTACATCCTCAAGCTCGGCCACATGGTCGACGACAAGATCCACGCTCGTTCGACCGGCCCCTACTCCCTGGTCACCCAGCAGCCGCTGGGCGGCAAGGCGCAGTTCGGCGGCCAGCGCTTCGGCGAGATGGAGGTCTGGGCGCTCTACGCGTACGGCGCCTCCAACGTCCTGCACGAGCTCATGACCGTCAAGTCCGACGACACCAACGGCCGCGTCAAGACCTACGAGTCGATCGTCAAGGGCGAGAACGTCCCGAGCCCGGGCATCCCCGAGTCCTTCAAGGTTCTCGTCAAGGAGATCCGCTCGCTGGCGCTCGACATCGAGCCGATCGCCTACAAGAAGGTCGAGGACGAGCAGAAGGCCTCCGACGAGACCGCCGACGAGAACTCCGTCGACGTGTTCGCGGGCGCCGACAGTGCCGATGACCTCATCGGCGCCGCTTCGAACGACCTCGGTGAGGGCGAAGAGGTCCTCATCGGCGACACCACCAACGATAAGGAGTAGCGAACGTGGCTGATTTCGATACCACTGACTTCGACGCTATCAAGATTTCGCTTGCCTCCGCTGACGAGATCCGCAGCTGGTCGCACGGCGAGGTCAAGAAGCCCGAGACCATCAACTACCGCTCGCTCAAGCCCGAGAAGGACGGCCTGTTCTGCGAGAAGATCTTCGGTCCGGTCAAGGACTGGGAGTGCTCCTGCGGCAAGTACAAGGGCATCCGCTTCAAGGGCATCGTCTGCGAGCGCTGCGGCGTCGAGGTGACGAGCGCCAAGGTCCGTCGTGAGCGCATGGGCCACATCGAGCTCGCCGCTCCCGTCTCGCACATCTGGTACTTCAAGAGCCCGGCGACCTTCCCGCTGGCGCGCCTGCTCGACATGAAGAGCAAGGACCTCGAGAAGGTCCTCTACTTCGCGAGCTACGTGATCACCGAGGTCGACACCGAGGCCCGCGAGGCCGACGCCGACGAGCTCAAGGAGGAGCTGGCGGCCGACCTCGAGGAGCTCGACGCCGAGCGCGACGACGAGATCGAGCGCCTCAAGGCCCAGGGCGAGTCCGACGGCGACGACGAGTTCGGCGACATCGAGCCGCTCTCTGCCGACGAGATCCGCGCCGGCATCGCCGACCTCGAGGAGGAGTACGAGGAGGAGAAGACGCTCCGTCGCGAGGCGTATGACAAGTTCATGCAGCTCGAGACCCGCGAGCTCATCTCCGACGAGTCCCTCTTCACCGAGATGAAGCGCTACTACTCCATCTACTTCAAGGGTGGCATGGGTGCCGAGGCCGTGCGCGACCTCCTCAACAACGTCGACCTCGAGTCCGAGGCCGAGACGCTTCGTGCGATCGTCGCCTCCGACGAGTCCCAGAAGCAGAAGAAGGAGCGCGCCGTCAAGCGCCTTGAGATCGTCGACGCCTTCCTCAAGGGCGGCAACGATCCTGCGAACATGATCCTCGACGTCATTCCCGTCATTCCGCCCGACCTGCGCCCGATGGTGCAGCTCGACGGTGGCCGCTTCGCCGCGTCCGACCTGAATGACCTCTACCGTCGCGTCATCAACCGCAACAACCGCCTCAAGCGCCTGCTCGACCTCGACGCTCCGGCGATCATCGTCAACAACGAGAAGCGCATGCTTCAGGAGTCCGTCGACGCCCTCTTCGACAACGGCCGTCGTGGTCGCCCGGTCACCGGCCGTGGCGGTCGCCCCCTGAAGTCGCTCGCCGAGGCCCTCAAGGGCAAGCAGGGCCGCTTCCGTCAGAACCTGCTCGGTAAGCGTGTCGACTACTCCGGCCGTTCGGTCATCGTCGTCGACCCGCACCTCAAGCTGCACCAGTGCGGCCTCCCCTCGACCATGGCGCTCGAGCTCTTCAAGCCGTTCGTCATGCGCCGTCTCGTCGAGCTCGGCAAGGTCGAGAACATCAAGGGCGCCAAGCGTGCGATCGATCGCGGCACCGCCGTGGTCTGGGACGTGCTCGACGAGGTCATCAAGGGCCGCCTGGTCCTCCTCAACCGTGCACCGACCCTGCACCGTCTCTCGATCCAGGCCTTCGAGCCCGTGCTCGTCGAGGGTAAGGCCATCCACCTTCACCCGCTGGTCTGCGCCCCCTTCAACGCCGACTTCGACGGCGACCAGATGTCCGTGCACGTGCCCCTGTCCACCCAGGCGCAGACCGAGGCCCGCGTCCTGATGCTCTCGAGCAACAACCTCCGCTCGCCTGCGTCCGGCAAGGTCCTCACGGTCCCGTCCCAGGACATGGTCTTCGGCGTGTACTACCTCACCATGGAGAAGGAGGGCGTCGACGGCGAGGGTCGCGTGTTCGCGAGCTTCGAGGACGCGCTCAACGCCTACGACTGCCGCAACAACCTCGACATCCAGGCCAGGATCTCGGTGCGCGTCTCTGCCGAGAACGCCAACGTCGAGGAGGACGGCCGCAAGATCTTCCGCACCTACACCGGTCGCGGCGAGGTCCAGGACTTCGACGTCACCGAGCACTCGGTGCGCTTCGAGACCACCGTCGGTCGCGTCATCTTCAACCGCCAGTGCCTGCCTGCCGACTACCCCTACATGAACTACAAGCTCGTCAAGGGTGACATCAGCACGCTCGTCAACGACTGCTGCGACCGCTACAAGCTGGCCGAGGTCGAGCCGATCCTCGACGCCATCAAGCACAGCGGCTTCCACTACGCCACGCGCGCGGGCCTCACGATCTCCGTCTGGGACGCGACGATCCCCGAGGACAAGCCGATGCTGCTCGAGGAGGCCCAGCAGAGGGTCGACGCCATCAACGAGTACTACGAGGACGGCTTCCTCTCCGAGCAGGAGCGCCACATCGAGGTCGTCAACGCCTGGACGGAGTGCACCGACCTGCTCTCCACCGAGATGCTCGCCGGCTTCGCCGAGGACAACCCCATCTACATGATGGCCGACTCCGGCGCTCGAGGCTCCAAGACGCAGCTGCGTCAGATCGCAGGCATGCGTGGCCTCATGGCCGACATGTCCGGTGACACCATCGACCTTCCCATTAAGGCGAACTTCCGCGAGGGCCTCGAGCCGCTGGAGTACTTCATCTCCACCTACGGCGCCCGTAAGGGCCTCGTCGATACGGCGTCGCACACGTCCGACTCCGGTTACCTCACGCGTCGTCTCGTCGACGTCGCGCAGGACGTCATCGTCCGCGAGGAGGACTGCGGCACCGACGAGTCCGTCACCTACGACATCATCAAGCCGGGCGAGACCGACGTCGACACCGACCTCATCGGCCGCTGCACGCTTGACGCGATCGTGAACCCCGAGACCGGCGAGATCATCGTCGAGGCGGGTGCCTACGTCGAGTCCAAGGAGCAGCTCCAGGCCATGGTCGAGGCTGGCCTCAAGAAGATCCAGCTCCGCGCCCTTCTCACCTGCAAGTCCAAGTACGGCGTCTGCCAGAAGTGCTACGGCTGGGACCTCTCGACCCGTCGCCCCGTCAACATCGGCACCTCGGTCGGCATCATCGCCGCCCAGTCGATCGGCGAGCCGGGCACCCAGCTCACGATGCGTACGATTCACTCCGGCGGCGTCGCTGGCGCTGACGACATCACGCAGGGCCTCCCCACGGTCGCCCGTATGTTCGACGTCGTCGGCAACGTCAACGAGAAGATCCTCGGTCGCGAGGCCGACCTCGCCCTCTACAGCGGCATCCTCTCGATCACGCCGGAGCAGACCGAGTACCTCCTGCGCATCCTCGATGCCGACGACCGCTCCAAGATCCTTGCCGAGTGGCGCGTGCCTGCCTCCGTCCGCTTCATGCCGGGCATCGAGGACCAGGCAGAGGTCCGTGCCGGCGACCAGATCACCCGCGGCTTCGTCAACTTCCGCAAGCTGCGCACGCTGACCGACATCGAGTCGACGATGCACACGTTCGTCAAGTCCGTCAAGGACGTCTACACGTCCCAGGGCGTCGACCTGAACGACAAGCACATCGAGGTCATCGCTCGTCAGATGCTCCGTCGCGTCCAGGTCACCAACCCGGGCAGCTCCACCTACCTGCTCGGCCAGTACGTCGACCGCTACGTCTTCGCCGACACGGTCCGCAACATCGCCCTTGCCGGCGGCACGCCGCCCGAGGCCGAGCCCGTCATTCTTGGTACCCTCAAGGTCGCCAGCTCCATTGACTCCTGGCTCTCCTCCGCGTCGTTCATCCGCACGGCTGGCGTCCTCACCGAGTCCGCGATCAAGGGCGAGGTCGACCACCTGCTCGACCTCAAGTCGAACGTCATCGTCGGCAAGAAGATCCCCGCCGGCACCGGCCTCAAGGCCTACGACGACGTCCAGCTCACCTACCACGGCGAGGCCATCGACGGCCCGACGTCGCCCAACGCCAAGTCGCTGCCCGACTGGGCTCCCGATTCCCTCAAGGGCATCGAGGACCAGCTGCCCAAGCAGCTCGACTGGATCGGCGAGGACTACGCCTACGGCAACGTCTTCTCCAAGAACGGCCACACGCTCTCTTCCGAGGACGCGAAGCTCTACCTCTTCGACGACCTCGGCGTGTCGCAGCGCTGGACCAACAAGTTCAGCGAGGTCGGCATCGAGACCGTGGGCGACCTCATCGGCAAGAACGAGGACGACCTCCTGCGCATCGACGGCATCGGTGCCAAGGCGATCGAGGAGCTCCGCGCCGGCCTCGAGGCCCGCAACCTCCTCTACATCCTCGAGCCCGAGGAGGACGAGGCCGACAGCGAGGACCTGTCGCAGCTGCTGAACATGGTCTTCTCGCCGGACGCTGACAGCGACATCATGCTCGGCTCCGCCGCTCCCTCGACCCACAACTTCTCGGTCGAGGACGAGCTCATCGGCGCTCCCGCCGAGGAGGGCTCGAGTGACTCCGCCGTCATCAACGAGGACCTCGGCTCGCTGCACGACCTGCTGAGCCAGGTCGACAAGAGCGAGGTCAGCGAGGACGCTGAGTAGCCTCAGAACCCACGCTCACAGAGCCCGAACCCAAGGGCCCCGCTTCGGCGGGGCCCTATTTTTGTGTGGCAGGCCCAGGCTCCGTCGCAGGCCAGGCCTGGGCGAGGTGTGCTGAGTGGCTTCGTGGCGAGGCGTCGTAGGGGCGAAGGCGCAGGCTCTTCTCGGCATGAAAAAAAGGGCGGCCCATCATGTGAGGGACCGCCCCTGTGGGTGGTGGCGTTCGTGCGGCGCCGGCGCGAGAGGCTACTCGCTGCGGGAGATCTTCTTCTTCAGGATCTTGACGCCGCGCTTGGCCGCGTAGGGCAGGACCGCCTTGACCTTGTCCTCGCTGGGCCACATGCGCGAGGCCTCGGGCATATCGCGGGTGAGGTGGATCGCGTCGAACTCGCAGCGCGTGGTGCAGAGGCCGCAACCGATGCACTTGTTGGTGTCGACGATCGAGGCGCCGCACTTGAGGCAGCGGGCGGTCTCGGTGCGGATCTGATCCTCGGTGAGCTCCTTGGAGGGGTCCTCCCAGTTGTGGACGACGTTGGCGACCTTGGCGCAGGCCGGGACCTGGCGGCCGGAGCGGTCGTACTGATTGTCCGAGAGGTTGAGGTCGTCCTTGTCGAGCTCGACGTAGTGGCGCTTGTTGCGGCCGAGCGTGAGCGAGGAGCCCTTCTGGACGAAGCGGTGCATGGAGATGGCCGCCTCGTGGCCCGCGGCGATGGCGTCGATGGCGAAGCGCGGGCCGGTGTAGACGTCGCCTCCGACGAAGATGTCGGGCTCGGCGGTCTGGTAGGTCACGGGGTCGGCGACGGCGCCGTTGCCGCGGCCGAGCTTGACCTTGCTGCCCTTGAGCAGGTCGCCCCAGACGATGGACTGGCCGATGGAGAGGACGACGTTCTCGCAGGCGATGGTCTTGGTGTCAGACTCGTCGTAGGTGGGGGAGAAGCGGCCCTCGTCGTTGAAGACGCTGGTGCAGCGCTTGAAGGTGACGCCCTTGACCTTGCCGGCCTCGTCGAGCTCGATCTTGGCGGGGCCCCAGCCGTTCTCGACGGTGACGCCGTCCTCCTCGGCCTCGACGATCTCGTGCGGCAGCGCCGGCATCTCGTCGCGCTGCTCGAGGCAGACCATGGTCACCTCGTCGGAGCCGCAGCGCACGGAGACGCGGGCGGCGTCGATCGCGACGTTGCCGCCGCCGACGACGACCGTGCGGCCGGAGACCTCGTGCTCGGGGTTGGCGAGCGCGAGGCGCAGGAACTCGACGGCGGTGGAGACGCCCTCGCCGTCCTCGCCCTCGACGCCGGCCTTGCGGCCGCCCTGGCAGCCGATGGCGAGGTAGAAGGCCGCGAAGCCCTGCTCGCGAAGCTCGTCGAGGGTGACGTCCTTGCCGACCTCGACGCCGCAGCGGATCTCGACGCCCATCTCGCGCAGGACGTCGATCTCGGCGGCTACGACGTCCTTCTGCAGCTTGTACGCGGGGATGCCGTAGGTCATCATGCCGCCGGGCATGGCGTCCCTCTCGAAGACGACGGGGTTGTAGCCCATGTTGGCGAGGTAGAACGCGCACGAGAGCCCGGCAGGGCCGGCGCCCACGATGGCGATCTTCTCGGGCAGGCGCCCGCGCGTGGAGGGGATGACCGGCTCGGGCACGAAGCGGTGCTCGCTCTCGAGGTCCTTCTGCGCGATGAATCGCTTCACGTCGTCGATGGCGACGGCCTCGTCGACCGTGCCGCGGGTGCAGGCCTGCTCGCAGCGCTTGTTGCAGACGCGGCCGCAGACCGCGGGGAAGGGGTTCTCCTTCTTGATGAGGGCGAGCGCGTCGCGATAGCGGCCCTCGGCGGCCATGCGCAGGTAGCCCTGGACGGAGATGTGGGCGGGGCAGGCCGTCTTGCAGGGGGCGGTGCCGGTGTCGTGGCACTCGATGCGGTTGTTGTTCTTGTAGTCGAGGTCCCAGTCGTCCTCACCCCAGCTTTGCTCGTCGGGAAGCGGCTGCTTGGGATAGGTGACGTTGGTGCCGTCAGCCTTGTGGAGCTTCTGGCCGAGCTGGACGGCGCCCGCGGGGCAGACCTCTACGCAGCCTGCGCAGGCCACGCACTTCTCGGCGTCGACGTGGGCGCGATAGGCGCTCGCGCTCAGGTTGGGGGTGTTGAAGAGCTGGCTCGTGCGCAGGGCGAAGCAGATGTTCACGTCGCAGTTGCAGATCGCGAAGATCTTGTTCTCGCCGTCGATGTTGGTGATCTGGTGCACGTAGCCGCACTTCTCGGCCTCGAGCAGGATGTCGATCACCTCGTCGTAGTTGATGTAGTGGCCCTTGCCGGTCTCGACGAGGTAGTCGGCCATGTCGCCGACGCCGATGCACCAGTTCTGGGGGTCACGGCCGGCGTTGTCGCCGCGGGCGCGCTCGGCGACCGTGCACGAGCAGGCGCCGGCGGCGTAGCGGTCGTACTTCTTGAGCCAGTGCGAGATGTGCTCGACCGATGCGGTGACGTTCTCCTGCTTGATGGCGTGCTCGACGGGGATGACGTGCATGCCGATGCCGGCCCCTCCGGGCGGGACCATCTTGGTGGCCTTGGTGAGCGGGAGGAACGACATGCGCTCGAAGAAGGTGCCGATCTCGGGGTGCTCCTCCATCTGGCGCTGGTTCATGACCGTGAACTCGGCGGAGCCGGGGACGAACATGGGCAGAACGTAGCGCTTCTCGTGCGCGGGGTTCTTGCCGTCCTCGTTCTCCCAGTTGTACTCGATGATGCCCTTGACGGACATGTCGTCGAGCAGCTGCTTGACGCGCTTCGCGGGCAGGCCGCAGCCGACCACGACCTGCTCGAAGGTCTCGGGCACGCGCACCTTCATGTGCTTGGTGACCTGGGCCTCCTCCTCGGTCATGACGCTGGCGAGACCCCAGTAGTCAGGATCGTCGTAGTTGGTCTTGTGCATCAGGCGGTCGGTGATCTTCGCCGCCTCGCGCAGGACTGCCGGCTTGGACTCGGCCTTGGAGGCCGGGCCGGGGTCGTTGGGGTTCTCAGGCTTGTAGTGCGTGACGTCGTCGTTCTCCGAGAAGTACTCCTCGGCGATCTGCCTGATCGGGTCGCCGTTGGAGACCGTCGTCGGGATCTTGTTGCGAACGGCAATCTCCTCGTCGGTCATGTCTCCGCGCATTGCGGCGGCACGCTCGTCGACTGACGCTCCTCCGTACGGGTCCTCGGGCCTGCCCGTGGCCTTGTCGTTCCTGTCGGTCATGTCCTCTCCTTCTCACGAGAGCGCGCACCTTGCCCCCAGCGGGGTGCGCGCTCGTTGCGCAGCTGGCGCGCACATGCCTCGCGGCATGCATTAGCAGTACTTTCAATAGTACGTGATGGAGCGGGTAATACTCTCGAAACTTTTGCCGTTTATGTTGGCGGCACGACAACAGAAGAGGGCGGCTTCGCGCGACGGCCGCGGCGCTTTGGGACCGCGGCTCAAAACGACCTCGGGGACGCGAGTCTGCCACGCAGACCCGCGTCCCCGATGCCCGTTAGAGATTGCGCCCCCGGTCGGGGCGGCGACTACACCAGTCCGTCGATCTTGTCCTGCTCGACCTGCTCCTGGCGCGCGGCCTCCTCGTCGGCGCGTCGAATCGCGACGCGGCGGATCTTGCCGTTGACGGTCTTGGGCAGCTCGTCCACGTAGTCGATGATGCGCGGGTACTTGTAGGGTGCGGTCTCGCGCTTGACGTAGGCCTGCAGCTCCTTGGTGAGCTCGGGCGAGCCCTCAAAACCCCGGTTCAGCACGATGGTCGCCTTGACGGCCTTGCCGCGCACGGGGTCGGGCACGCCCGTCACGGCGCACTCGCGCACGGCCGGGTGCTCGAGCAGGACGCTCTCGATCTCGGTCGGGCCGATGCGGTACCCCGACGACTTGATCACGTCGTCGTTGCGCCCGACGTAGTGCAGGTACTCGTCCTCGTCCTTCCAGGCGGTGTCGCCGGTGTGGTACCAGCCGTCATGAATGGCCTCCGCGGTCTTCTCGGGGTTGCGGTAGTAGCCCATCATGATGCCGTCGGGCGGGTTCTTCTCGTCGTAGGCGATGCAGATCTCGCCAGTCTCGCCGTAGTCGCACTCGGTGCCGTCCTTGTGCAGAAGCGCCATGTGGTAGAGCGGCACGGCCTTGCCCATCGAGCCCGGGTGCGGCGTCGAGTTGTTGAGGTTGGCGATGGTGAGCGGGGTCTCGGTCTGGCCAAAGCCCTCGAAGATCGTGATGCCGGTGTGGTCCTTCCAGAACTTGTACAGGTCGGGGTTGAGTGCCTCGCCCGCGGTGGTGCAGTACTTGAGCGGCGTGAGGTCGTGCGCGTCAACGTCGGCCTGCATCATGAGGCGGTACATCGTGGGCGGGCAGCACAGCGTGGTGACGTTCCAGCGCGCGATGAGGTCGAGGATCTCGTCCGCGTGGAAGCGGTCGAAGTCGTAGGTCAGCACGCACGTCTCCATGGTCCACTGGCCGTAGAACTTGCCCCAGACCGCCTTGCCCCAGCCGGTGTCGGCGATCGTGAAGTGCGTGCCGCCGTCGCCGGTGGTGTTGTGCCAGAGCTTCGCGGTCGCGGTGTGCGCCAGCGCGTAGGTGCCGTTGTGCAGGACCATCTTGGGCTGGCCGGACGTGCCGGACGAGAAGTACATGATCATCGGCTCGTGGATCTTCGTGGGGACGCGCATCCAGAACTCTCGCGCCGCACGCACGCCGGCGTTGAAGTCGACCCAGCCCTCGCGCTCGCACGTCAGCTCGCAGATGTGCTCCGGGCCCGAGAGCCAGGCGTCGCGCTCGACGGGATGGCCCGCCTCGTGAACCTCGTCCGAGAGGCCCGCGCCGCCGCCGTTCACGATGATCTTCACGTCCAGGTCGGGGCACTCGGGCGCCACGGCGTCCACCACGTCGGCGACCGTGCCGGCGTTGGTGCAGATGACCGCCTTGATCGAGGCCGCCTGCAGGCGGTAGAGCATGTCGTGCTCGCGCAGCATGAAGGTCGCGGGCACCATCACGGCGCCGATCTTGTGCAGCGCCAGGCCCGCGAACCAGAACTGGTAGTGGCGCCTGAGCACCACGAGCACCATGTCGCCCTTGCGGATCCCCTGGTCTGCTAGGAAGTTCGCGCACTTGTCGCTCCAGAGCTTCATCTCGCCGAAGGTGAAGACGTGCTCCTCGCCCTCGGGGTTGCACCACTTCATGGCGGGGCGGTCGGGCTCGTGCTCGGCGATGTCGTCGACGATGTCGTAGGCCCAGTTGAAGTCCTCCTCGTAGTGGAGGGAGATGTGGCTGACCTCGCCGTCGAAGTTGCGTGACTCGGATAGGTACTTCTCGCTTATATAACGCATGGCATGTCCTTCGGAGATTATCGGCATGGCGCGCTCGGCGCCGGGGCGTCTACGTCTGGGGAGCCCGTCGCGCGTGGCCGTGGCCTGCCGCGCCGTGCTCTTTCGGCACCGTCCGACGTGCGGGCGATGCCTAGATAATCTCTTCTCCGTTGGTGATGGCCTCGGGGATCACGACCGCGAGGATCTGCGCGTCCTCGCCGCCGATCGCGATGATGCCGTGCCCGCGGCCGGAGTCGTAGAGCAGCGTGTCGCCGGGGCCGACCTCCTCGATGTGGTCCTCGAACGCGTAGCGCAGGTGGCCCTTGAGCACGTAGTCGAGCTCCTGGCCCTTGTGGTAGGACAGGTGGATCGGGGCGTTCTGGCTCTCCTCCTGGTAGGGGACGTCGACCAGGAACGGCTCGCACAGGCGGCCCTTGAAGAACGGCGCCTTGTGCAGGTACTCGAAGTCGGAGTGGCGGTCGATGTGCATGCCCTCCTCGGGGCGCACGATCGAGTACCACTTGATGTGCGGGCTCTCGCCGGTCATCAGCTCGGTGATGTCGACGCCAAAGCGCTTGGCGCACTTGTAGAGGAAGGTGAAGGTGAGGTCCATCTCGCCGGACTCGCGCTTCTCGTACTCCTCGGCCGAGCGCCCGGTGGCCTCGGCCATGTCCTCGATCGTCAGGTCGTTGTCCTCGCGCAGGGAGCGAATGCGCCTTGCGATCTCCATGCGGTGCTCGTCGGCGGAACCAAGGTCCATCGGCCCTCTCCTTTCGCGCGTCTCGCGACGGCCGTCATCGGCCGGGTCGCCTCTCGACTGTTCGTGTTGGCCATGACTGTAGCATCGCCCGCGCGCCGCGCCCACGAGACCCCTGCCTGCGGGGCCAATCGTTTCGCTGTTGGCAACAATCGCAGGCGAGAAGAGCCTGCCGCCGAGAGGAGCATGCCTCCGTGGCTGGCCGGTGGCCTTGGTCGCGTCTCGGCCGCGCGCCCGACATCACACCCGCCCGAGGCGGGGGCGTGCGGTCGGGTGCTCAACCACACGTGCATGTTGAGTATCCGCCAGCAAATGATTGCCGTTCACAGACTATACCTGCCACCAGCGGTCTATAACTGAATATCGAACACGTGTTCGGGTAAGATTTTGATAAGGAAATCCGCTAGGTGAGGGGAGTTCGCGATGGGTGATCGGGTTGGATGCGGGAAAGATCGCGGCGGAACGAAGGGTCAGGGGGCAAAGCGCGAGCGAGTGCGCGAGAGCGGGCGCAGCCGAAGGTACGGCTGCGAAGGCGGCCGGAGGAGAGACGACGAGGGCAACCGTATGCGTGACCGCGAGCGGCTTGCGCGCTTCCGCTTGATTGACGACACGTTCATGCGTGCCGCATTCCGCGACCAGCTGCCGCTTGCGCAGCACGTCCTTCGCAAGCTCACGGGGATTCCGACGCTGGTGCTTGCCGAGAGCGAGACGCAGCGCGACCTGAACCGTGCGACGGGTTCGCGCGGCGTCGTTCTCGACGTCTATGGCGAAGACGAGAGCGGCAACCAGTATGACCTTGAGATTCAGACGGGATCCAACCTCAACCCTCGCCGCTTTCGATACTACGGGTCTGCCATGGACATCGACTCGCTTCCGGCTGGCGCGCCGTACGATGACCTGCCTGAGAGATGGCTCGTGGTGTTGCTTGAGCGTGATCCCGAGGGGCCGGATCGACCCGTTCGCCACTATCGAGCCAGTGCGCTTGACGACGGTCGCGTCCTGGAGGATGGAGCCCACTTGCTCTACGTGAATGCGTCCTATCGCGGAGAGGATGAGATCGGCGCATTGATGATGGACTTCTGCCAGTCCGACCCTGGGCTTATAACCGACGGGATGTTGCGTGAGCGGGTACAATATTTGAAAACAAATGACGAGGGGGTGCTCGAGATGTGCAAGATCAGCGATGAGATTCGTGAGGAAGGCCGCGAGGAAGGCCTCGAGGAGGGCCGCGAGGAGGGCCGCGAGGAGACCATGGTCGCCTGTCTCAGGAGCCTCGTTAGGAGCGGCATGCCCATGGCCGAGGCGTTCGCGAGGCTTGAGGTCCCCGTCGGAGAGCGCGCACATTACGAGGCCGCGCTCGGCGATTAGCCTGCCGGCGCAACGTTCCTAGGGGCGTGTCTTGCGAGGCGTGGCGAGAGGGGTTTACGAGATGTGCAGGATCAGCGACGAGATTCGCGAGGAGGGTCGCAGGGAGGGCCTCGAGGAGGGCCGCGAGGAAACCATGGTCGCCTGTCTCGGGAGCCTCGTTAGGAGCGGCATGTCCATGGCCGAGGCGTTCGCGAGGCTTGAGGTCCCCGTCGGAGAGCGCGCGCATTACGAGGCCATGTTCAGCGGGTGGCTCCTTGATATGAGGTTCTAAGAGTCCTTGGTTATAGTGGTGCGACGAGGGGGTGCTCGAGATGTGCAGGATCAGCGATGAGATTTACGCGGAGGGCTACGCGGAGGGCTACGCAGAGGGCTTCGCAGAGGGCTATATTCAGGGCCTTGACGAGACGCGAGTTGAGAAAACGACCATCGTTCTGCGATATTTCGTAGAAGAGAAAGGCTTCACGCCCGAAAGGGCTGTGGCTGCCTGTGACGTTCCGGCCAACGAGAAGGAGTATTTCCTCGAACTCCTGCGACATCCCCTGGCATAGCGTGTTTGGATCTGTCGCGAGAGTAAATGGATAGCGAAGAGCCTCCGTCACACGCATGCGACGGAGGCTCTGCTCGCAATTGATCAGGTCGGATTACGCTGCGTCTACAGCTCAATGCCCAGGTGGAGGGCCTTGAGGTTCGGCTCCAGCAGGTTTGCGTGCTTGGGCGGCACGCACTTCTTCAGGGCCGCCTCAAGTACGTCGAGGTCGGCGAACTGGGTCTCGGCCCAGAGCTTGCCGAGGCAGATGATGTTGGCGAGTCCCTTGAGCCCTTCGTCTTCGGCCATCTGCGTCGCCTTGAACGCGAAGAGTTTCACGCCTTCGGGTAGCTCGACCTCCTCGACGTTCATGGCGAGCGTCGTGTCGACCACCGCGACGCCGCCGTTCTCGAGCGTGGGGCCGAACTTCTCGATGGAGGGCTGGTTGAGGGCGATCAGCGCCGTGGGGCGCGTGATGAACGGCGAGCCGATGGCGTCGTCGGAGAGCGACACGTTGCAGTTTGCGGTGCCGCCGCGCATCTCGGGACCATAGCTCGGCATCCACGAGACGTGCCTACCGTCGAGCAGGCCGGCGTTTGCCATGACCTTGCCCGCAAAGAGCACGCCCTGGCCGCCGAAGCCAGAGAGGACGCAGAGCATCTCGGGGTTCTTCATGGAAGTGTCCTGTGGCATGGCCATGCTATGCCTCCCTCTTCTGCTGGGCGATGGGGCAGTCTGCGGCACGGGCGGCCGCGGCCCCCAACGCGTCGTCGAAGCCGTCGGCCACGACGTCCTTGTACACGCCGAGCGGGTAGTAGGGGAGCATGTTCTCGCGGAGCCACTCGAAGGCGGCCTGCGGGGTCATGCCCCAGTTGGTCGGGCAGGTCGAGACGACCTCGACGAACGAGTAGCCAACGCCGTTGACCTGGTTCTCGAACGCCTTCTTGATGGCCTTCTTGGCCTGGCGGATGTGGGCGGTGGTGTCGCACGCGACTCGCTCGATGTAGGCGGGGCCGTCGAGGGTGGCGAGAAGCTCGCTCATCCTGATGGGGAAGCCGACCTTGGAGACGTCGCGGCCGTACGGGCTGGTCTGCGTCACCTGGTTGGGGAGCGACGTGGGGGCCATCTGGCCGCCGGTCATGCCGTAGATCGCGTTGTTGATGAAGATCACGGTGATGTGCTCGCCGCGCGTCGCCGCGTGGACGGTCTCTGCGGTGCCGATCGAGGCGAGGTCGCCGTCGCCCTGGTAGGCGAAGACGATCTTGTCGGGGTGCACGCGCTTGACGCCCGTGGCGACCGCGGGGGCGCGACCGTGCGCGGCCTCGATCATGTCGCAGTTGAAGAAGTCGTAGTTCATGACCGAACAGCCGACAGGCGAGATGCCGATCGTCTCACCCTCGATGCCGAGCTCGTCGATCGCCTCGGCAACGAGACGGTGGACGATGCCGTGGGTGCAGCCCGGGCAGAAGTTGAACACCTTGTCCGAGAGCGCGTGGGGCCTGGCCGAGACGATCTTCTCGCCGTCGTTGATCTTGATGCGGTCCTGCTGGTAGCTGGGGAGCGTCTTCTCCATCGCCATGCTACTCACCTGCCTTTGCGGACGGGGCGCAGCCGATTCGCGCGGCGAGCGCCTCGATCTGGTCGAGAATCTCCTCGGGCGTGGGGAGCACGCCGCCGGTGCGCCCGTAGAAGGACACGTCGGCGCGGCCGTGCGCGGCGAGGCGGACGTCCTCGACCATCTGGCCCATGTTGAGCTCGACGGACATGAGCGCCTTGCAGCCGCCGTCGATGGCCTGGTTGATGGCGTCCTCGGGGAACGGCCAGAGCGTGATGGGGCGAAGCAGGCCCACCTTGATGCCCTTGTCGCGGGCGCGGCGGATGGCGGTGCGCGCGATGCGCGACGAGGCGCCGAACGCGACGATCAGGATGTCGGCGTCGTCCGCCATGAAGAGCTCCTGGCGCTGCTGCGTGGCCTTGATCTTCTCGTAGCGCTCGAAGCGCTCGCGGTTGGTGTCCTCGAGCTTCTGCGGCGTGAGGTAGAGCGAGTTGACGACGTTGTGCTCGCGCTCCATGTGCGTGCCGGTGGTTGCCCAGGGCTTCTTGGGCAGGCTCTCGGGGTCGCGCGCCGGCGGCAGAGTGACGGGCTCCATCATCTGGCCGATCATGCCGTCGGCGAGGATCATCGCGGGGGTGCGGTACTCGTCGGCGAGGTCGAAGGCCAGGTAGATGAGGTCGGCCATCTCCTGCACGGTGCTCGGGGCGAGCACGGGCATGAAGAAGTCGCCGTGGCCCATGGCGCGCGTCGCCTGGAAGTAGTCGGACTGCGACGGCTGGATGCCGCCGAGGCCGGGGCCGCCGCGCTCGACGTTGACGATCACGCCGGGGACGTCGGCGCCCGCCATGTACGAGACGCCCTCGCCCTTGAGCGAGACGCCGGGCGAGCTCGAGCTGGTCATGGCGCGCGCACCGGCCGCGCCGGCGCCGTAGACCATGTTGATGGCCGCGATCTCGCTCTCTGCCTGCAGGAACGTGCCGCCGATCTTGGGGAGCTTCTTGGCCATGTAGGCGGCGAGCTCGGTCTGCGGCGTGATGGGGTAGCCGAAGAAGTACCGGCAGCCGGCGCGCATGGCGGCCTCGGCCAGCACCTCGTTGCCCTTCATGAGGACGCGGTCCTCCACGGGGGTGCTCTTCTCGTCAGCCATTTACTTCACCACCGTAATCGCAACGTCCGGACAGGTCAGAAAGCATGACGAGCAGCCGATGCAGCCATCGGGCTCGACAAGCTTTGCGGGGTGGTAGCCCTTGGGGGTGATGTTCTCGTCGTCGAGCGCGAGAACCCCCTTGGGACATGCGGTGACGCACAGGCCGCAGCCCTTGCAGTGCACCTCGTCGACGATGATTCGTGCCATTCGCATTCCCTCCCTCTCCCGGGGTTCGCGATGTCGGTCGGGGGCGCCGGGGCTAGTCCCGCGCGTCCCAAGGCGTGCCCACAAATGTAGGCATCATCACGAGCGGCGCAGCCGACGAATCGGCGTCTGTTAACGTGGCGGCAATTTGCTGATACGTGCCCGCGTCGATGTCGCAGGCGCCCTCGTGGGCGAGAAGAGCCTCGGCCTCGGCGCGCGCCGGCCCCTCAAGCGCGAGTCGCTCGATGGCGCAGCGCGGGACGGCCGTGCCCGCGAGGGGCAGTCCGCAGGCGCGGGCGGCCTCGGTCGCGAAGGCGATGCCGCGGCGCACGTGGTCGGCCGTGGTCTCGCTGCCGAGGTTGGAGGTGTTGAGCAGGGCGCTCGCGCGCAGGTGCGCGTGGTGCTCGATGTCGCGCAGGATGGCGGCGGCATCCGCGGGCGTGGCGCTCAGCGTGCGGAAGCAGCTCACGGCGTAGAGCACGCGCGCGCCGGCCGCGGCGAGCGCCGGGGCGTAGCGCCCGAGCGTGGTCGCGCCGTCGTCGTCGCCGCCGACGTCGACAATGAGGGCCTCGCGCGCGTCGTCGGTCGCACCCGCCGCGCGCTCGATGAGCGCGTCGAGCTCGCCGGTGAGGCTCGGCGTGTCCAGCGTGCTTCCCGCAAACACCGGGGCGCAGACGTGCACGCCCTTCTCGGCGAGGGTCGTCTGGTAGTCGCTCGAGCGGAAGTAGGGGTTCACGATGTCGAGGTCGACGAGGGTGGTGGGCCGGCCCGCCGCCGCGTGCGCGAGCGCGAGGCCGATCGCGCAGGTGGTCTTGCCCACGCCGGCGTGGCCGACGATCACGGTGATGCCGGGCAGGTCGAGCAGGTCGCAGGTCGCTTCGGGCTGCGTGGGGTGCATGTCGGGTCCTTCCGCGCGGGGTGGTTTCGCCCATCATCGCGCACGCACGCCCGCCCCACAAGGCGCGTTCGCAAACCGCAACGTTGGCCCGCGCACGGGTACACTAACGGGGACACGCGAAAGGATGCCCATGGCCAACGACACGCCCCATACCCACGACGCCCGCGCCCACGACGACGGCGGCGCCCGAGACGCCCGAGACGCTCGCGACGTCGCATCGACGCGCCGGCTCGCCGCGTACCTCGAGAACGACGACGTGGTCTACAGCGCCACGCAGATCTTCGACGCGCTGTCCGACTCGACGCGCTTCCAGATCCTGGGCGAGCTCGTGGGCGGCGAGAAGAGCGTGTCTGACCTGCAGGAGGTCTGCCATGTCTCGCAGTCGGCCATCTCCCACCAGCTCAGGCTGCTTCGCGACCGCGGCCTGGTGAGCGCCAGGCGCGACGGCCAGCGCATGTTCTACCGCCTCGCCGACGAGCACGTCGAGGAGCTGCTGCGCGTGGGTCTCCAGCATGCCGCGGAGGACGTTCTGGAAGAGGGCTAGCTCTTCTCGGCAAGCCGCTGGTCGGGCGTAGGTTGTGCGCAAGTCGTGGAAAAGGGATACGCCCGGCACCGTGGTGTTTTGACATCTGGCCTGCAAGCGCGTAAAGTGCAACCTCGCGCGTTTATGCGCGCAGGTCATGCCAACAATCCGAGGAGGCGGTGCTGAGTCTCCTCTGATACATAGGTGCTCGCGCACCGCCCACTCTGTTAGTTCGAATAAGGAGAACAGCTTTGCCTACTATCAACCAGCTTGTTCGTCAGGGCCGCGTTTCCCACAAGGCCAAGTCGAAGAACGCCGCACTCCAGCACAACCCCCAGAAGCGCGGCGTATGCACCCGCGTCTTCACCACGACGCCGAAGAAGCCGAACTCGGCTCTCCGTAAGGTCGCCCGTGTGCGTCTCGTCAACGGCATCGAGGTCACCGCGTACATCCCCGGCGAGGGCCACAACCTCCAGGAGCACTCGATCGTCCTGGTCCGTGGCGGCCGTGTCCGCGACCTCCCTGGTGTGCGTTACAAGATCGTCCGCGGCGCCTACGACTGCGCAGCAGTTCAGGACCGCAAGCAGGGTCGCTCCCGCTACGGCGCCAAGCGCCCCAAGGAGTAAGCCCCACCGTTCCGAAACTAGCTACGAGTTCTTAGGAGATATAACATGCCGCGTCGTGCAGCAGCAGTCCGTCGTGAGGTCATGCCGGACGCCGTTTACAACAACCGCCTCGTGACCCAGCTCATCAACAAGGTCCTCCTCGACGGCAAGAAGTCCGTCGCCGAGCGCATCGTCTACGGTGCCTTCGACATCGTCAAGGAGAAGACCGACGGCGATCCCCTGGCCACCTTCAAGAAGGCCATGGACAACGTCCGTCCGACCCTCGAGGTCAAGCCCAAGCGTGTCGGTGGCGCCACCTACCAGGTGCCCATGGAGGTCAACTCCCGTCGCGCCACCACCCTCGCCATCCGTTGGATCGTGAACTTCAGCCGTGCCCGCAAGGAGAAGACCATGGCCGAGCGTCTCGCCAACGAGATCATGGACGCCGCCAACGGCGTTGGTGCTTCCGTGAAGCGTCGCGAGGACCTCTTCAAGATGGCAGAGGCCAACCGCGCCTTCTCTCACTACCGTTTCTAAGAGGACTGCGAGGAGAAGAGACCAATGGCTAAAGTTAAGTACAAGCTCGAGGACCTCCGTAACATCGGCATCATGGCTCACATCGATGCCGGTAAGACGACCACTACCGAGCGCATCCTCTACTACACCGGCAAGACCCACAAGATCGGTGAGGTCCACGATGGCGCTGCCACCATGGACTGGATGGTTCAGGAGCAGGAGCGCGGCGTTACCATCACGTCCGCCGCTACCACGTGCTTCTGGAAGGACCACGTCATCCAGATCATCGACACCCCGGGTCACGTCGACTTCACCGCTGAGGTCGAGCGTTGCCTCCGCGTTCTCGACGGCGCCGTCGCCGTCTTCGACGCCGTCGCCGGCGTCCAGCCGCAGTCCGAGACCGTCTGGCGTCAGGCTGCCAACTACGGCGTTCCCCGCATCGCCTTCATCAACAAGTTCGACCGCGTTGGCGCTGACTTCTTCCACGCCATCGACACGATGAAGGATCGTCTGGGCGCCAACGCCATCGCCGCCCAGATCCCGATGGGCGCCGAGGCCAACTTCTGGGGCCTCATCGACCTCGTCACCATGGAGGCGTGGGACTTCAAGGAGGACGACAAGGGCATGATCTTCCCCGAGAAGATGGATGCCATCCCCGACGAGTTCGCCGGCCTTGCCGCCGAGAAGCGCGAGGAGCTGCTTGACGCTGCCGCCAACTTCTCCGACGAGCTCATGGAGGCCGTCCTCATGGAGGAGGAGATCTCCGTCGACATGCTCAAGGCCGCCATCCGCAAGGGCGTCCTCGCTGGCGAGATGAACCCCGTCTTCGTGGGCTCCGCCTACAAGAACAAGGGCATCCAGGAGCTCCTCGACGCGGTCATCGACTACCTGCCGAGCCCGCTCGACGTCGCCGAGATCGACGGCAAGAACCTCAAGGGCGAGGACGAGGTCCGTCACGCCGACCCCAAGGAGCCCTTCTCCGCTCTCGCCTTCAAGATCATGACCGACCCCTTCGTCGGCAAGCTCACCTACATCCGCGTCTACTCCGGCCAGGCCGAGTCCGGTAGCTACGTCTACAACTCGGTCAAGGATCACCGTGAGCGCCTCGGCCGCATCCTCGAGATGAACGCCAACGACCGTGTCGACCGTGAGGCCTGCTCCGCCGGCGACATCGTCGCCTGCGTCGGCCTCAAGAACACGCAGACCGGCGACACCCTCTGCGACGAGAAGAAGGCCATCGTCCTCGAGTCCATCGACTTCGCTGACCCCGTCATCGACGTCGCCGTCGAGCCCAAGACCAAGGCCGAGCAGGACAAGATGTCCGTTGGCCTCGCCAAGCTCGCCGAGGAGGACCCGACCTTCCAGGTCCACACTGACCACGAGACCGGCCAGACCATCATCGCCGGCATGGGTGAGCTCCACCTCGAGATCATCGTCGACCGTCTCCGTCGCGAGTTCCACGTCGACTGCAACGTGGGCAAGCCGCAGGTTGCCTACCGCGAGACTGCCGGCCACGCCGTCAGCCACGTCCAGGGCAAGTTCGTCCGCCAGTCCGGCGGCCGCGGCCAGTACGGCGACGCCGTCATCGACGTCGAGCCGATGGAGGCCGGCTTTGGCTACGAGTTCGTCGACGCCACCGTCGGCGGCTGCATCCCCAAGGAGTACATCCCCTCTGTCGACAAGGGCATCAAGGAGGCCCTCGAGACCGGCGTCATCGCGGGCTACCCCGTCCAGGACGTCAAGGTCACGCTCGTCGACGGCTCCTACCACGAGGTCGACTCCTCCGAGGCCGCCTTCAAGATTGCCGGCTCCATGGCCATCAAGGAGGCCCTGAAGCAGTCCGACCCCGTCCTCCTCGAGCCGATCGAGCTCGTCGAGGTCGAGACCCCCGAGCAGTACATGGGCGACGTCATGGGCAACCTCTCTGGTCGCCGCGGCAAGATCGAGGGCATGGAGGACCGCTCCAACACCAAGGTCATCCGCGCCAAGGTGCCCCTGGGCGAGATGTTCGGCTATGCTACCGACCTTCGCTCCCAGACGCAGGGCCGCGCATCCTACACGATGCAGTTCGACTCCTACGAGCCCGTCCCCAAGAACATCAAGGACGAGATCGTCAGCAAGAACGGCGGCTCCGCCTCGTAAGTTAAGTAGCCAACGGTAGCATCGCTGCCATTTTGGAGGTATTGAAAGTGTCAAGCCAGAAGATCAGGATCCGCCTCAAGGGCTACGATCACGAGGTCGTCGACCAGTCCGCGAAGCAGATCGTCGAGACCGCTCAGCAGAACGGTGCCCGCGTCTCCGGCCCCATCCCCCTGCCCACCGAGCGCAACCTGTACACGGTCATCCGCTCGCCGCACAAGGACAAGGACAGCCGTGACCAGTTCGAGATGCGCACCCACAAGCGCCTCATCGACATCCTCGACCCCAACTCCACCACCGTCGACTCGCTCATGCGCCTCGACCTTCCCGCCGGCGTCGACATCGAGATCAAGCTCTAAGTCGACTCCAGCAACCGGAGCCCGGCCGTAATGGCCGGTCGACCGAGGAGAGTTTCAAGAAGCCGCAGGCCCCATGGTCTGCGGCTTCTTTTCTTTTGCCATACGCGCCCGATGCCGACGCTGGACGCGTGGCCCATCTGGGGCTCGCGGCCCGGCGTGACCCCGCCGCACCTCGGCCGCGCCGACGACCAGTGTTTCGCGTCTGTAAGAAACTCCGCCAGACTTTGCCTACGCCCAGCTTGGATGGTATAAATGCGCACAAGCGATATGCCTCGCGACGCCGCGAGTGACCATAGGAGAAGTGCCATGAAGCTCTCGTTCTCGACCATCGGCTGTCCCTCGTACGCCTGGACCGACATCTACCCCATGGCAAAGGACCTCGGGTTTGACGGCATCGAGATCCGCAGCGTCGCGGGCAACTCGTTCGCGCCCACGGCCCAGCCGTTCCTGCCGCGCCTGCGCGCCCGCACGCGCGCGCAGCTCGAGCGCATGGGCGTCGAGATCTCCTGCCTCTCCACCAACTACGAGCTCAAGAGCGAGGAGGGCCGCCTCGAGGCCGCCGACGGCGTCATGGCCTACCTCGAGCTCGCCAGCGAGCTGGGCTGCCCCTTCGTCCGCGTCTTCCTCTCGCGCGACTTCCGTCCCACCGGCGACGTCGACGACACCCAGGTCGTCGACGCCCTCAAGAACCTCGCCGGCTTCGCCTCCGTCTACGACGTGACGATCCTGGTCGAGACCGAGGCCGACTACGCCGACACGGCTCGTCTCGCCCGCGTCCTCGACGCGGTCGACTCGCCCAACGTGGGTGCCCTCTGGGACCTCCAGCACCCCTGGCGCCTCTTCGGCGAAGAGCCCGAGACCACGCTCGCGAACCTCGGGCACCACCTGCGCTACTGCCACGTCAAGGATTCCGTCGAGGTCGACGGCCGCGTCCAGTACCGCATGATGGGCGAGGGCGACATGCCGCTCACGAGCATGCTCGACGCGCTGCGCGACTCCGGCTTCGACGGCTACGTCGCCTTCGAGTGGATCCGCAGCGGCGTCGCCGACACCGCCATCGGCGAGCCGGGCATCGTCTTCCCGCAGTTCATTAACTACATGCGCGACTATCTCGCGGGTGGCGTGGCCGAGAAGAGCGAGCAGCCTCGCGCCGAGGACCACCCCGTGGAGAGCGAGCCTACCGAGCTCACCGGCGAGCTCCAGCAGTCGCTGCGTGGCGACGGCACCTACCCCTGGCCCAAGGAGCACCTCATCGACTTCACCTTCCCGCAGGTGCTCGACCACGTCTGCGAGGTCTATCCCGACCGCTACGCCTTCCGCTTCACCGAGTGCGACTACGCCCGCACCTACCCGGAGTTCCGCGACGACGTGAACGAGGTCGCCCGCTCGCTCGTCGCCCTCGGCGTCATGCCCGGCGACAAGGTCGCCATCTGGGCCACCAACGTGCCGGCCTGGTACCTCACGTTCTGGGCGACGGTCAAGATCGGCGCCGTGCTCGTCACGGTCAACACCGGCTACAAGATCCACGAGCTCGAGTACCTGCTGCGCCAGAGCGACACCCACACGCTCGTCATGATCGACGAGTACAAGGGCACCAGCTACCTCGACATCGTCGACGAGCTCGTGCCCGAGATGGCCGACGCCAGGCCGGGGGAGTGGCACAGCCCCAAGCTTCCGTTCCTGCGAAACGTCGTCACCATCGACGGCCCGCATGACGGCTGCGTCTCCTGGGACGAGATGCTCGCCCTCTCCGGACGCGTCAAGCAGGCCGAGGTCGACCGCCGTTGCGCCGCCATCCGCAAGGACGACGTCTGCAACATGCAGTACACTTCCGGCACCACCGGCTTCCCCAAGGGCGTCATGCTCACGCACTACAACGTCGTCAACAACGGCAAGGCCATCGGCGACTGCATGGACCTCTCCACCGCCGACCGCATGATGATCCAGGTCCCCATGTTCCACTGCTTCGGCATGGTGCTCGCCATGACCGCCTCCATGACCCACGGCGTGACCATGAGCCCCATCTCGGCCTTCTCGCCGCGCAAGGGCCTCGCCTGCATCAACAAGGAGAAGATCACCTGCTTCCACGGCGTGCCCACCATGTTCATCGCCATGATGAACGTCCCCGAGTTCGAGACCTGCGACTTCAGCCACATGCGCACCGGCATCATGGCGGGCAGCCCCTGCCCGATCGAGAAGATGCGCGAGGTCATCGACCGCATGCACATGAGCGAGATCTGCATCACCTACGGCCAGACCGAGGCGTCGCCGGCAACCACCATGAGCAAGACCACCGACACGATCGAGCAGCGCGTGACCACGGTCGGCCTTCCCATCTTCGGCGTCGAGACCAAGATCATCGACCCCGAGACCGGCGAGGAGCTCGGCGACAACGAGCCCGGCGAGTTCTGCAGCCGCGGCTACAACACGATGAAGGGCTACTACAAGATGCCCGAGGCCACGGCCGCCGCCATCGACGAGGACGGCTGGCTCCACTCCGGCGACATCCTCCTGCGCCAGAGCGACGGCTACTACCGCGTGACCGGCCGCCTCAAGGACATGATCATCCGCGGCGGCGAGAACGTGTACCCCAAGGAGATCGAGGACTTCCTCTACACCTTCCCCAAGACCAAGGACGTCCAGGTCATCGGCGTCCCCGACAAGGTCTACGGCGAGGCCGTCTGCGCCGAGATCATCCTGCGCGAGGGCGAGACCGCCACGGTCGACGAGGTCCTCGACTTCTGCCGCGCGCGCGTCGCGAAGGAGAAGGTCCCCCAGTACGTGGTCTTCGTCGACGGCTACCCCATGAACGAGGCCGGCAAGATCCAGAAGTACAAGATGCGCGACCAGGCCATCGAGCTCTTGGGCCTCGGCGACGCGATCGTCGAGACAGCCTAGCCCAAGCTGCCGAGAAGAGCGTGCCGTCCCGGTCGGGGCCCTATGCCGTGGCCTCGCTCTTTTCGGCCTGCTCGGTCGCGTCGTCCTGAGCCCGCATCGAGCGCAGCTCGAAGTAGCGCTCGAAGATCCTCTCCATCACGTAGTAGAAGCACAGGCGGCTCGTGAGGTCCATCCCGTCGTAGGCAATGTGCTTGTCCATCGCGTAGAGCGCGATGTCGGCCTGGGCCGCGAGGCGGTTCTTCGAGAGTCCCGTCAGCGTGACGAGCGTGGCGCCGTGCGACTTGGCGATCGCCGCCGCCTCGACGGAGACCTTGGTCTCGCCGGTGACGCTCACGCAGAATACGACGTTGGGTGCCTCGGCGCGCTTGGCGGCGTGACGCATGACGTGGCGCTCGGTGTAGACGACGGAGTCCTTGCCCATGATGGTGAGCCTGCGACTCATGCCCTCGCAGGGCAGCGCCGAGAGTCCCGACGCGAAGAAGTCGACGCGCCTTGCCGCGTCGAGCGCCTCGACCACCTGGTCGACGAGGTCGTCGCTCAGCAGGTCGCTCGTCCGGATGATCTGCTCGTCGAGGCTCGTCCGCTCCATGACGAACCCCGCCTCGCGGAGCGACAGCAGGTACGACGTCTTGAGGTCGTTGAAGCCCTTGTAGCCGAGCTTGTGCGCGAGGCGCGTGATCGTGTTCGGCGCGACGTAGAAGTGGTCGGCCACCGAGCGGGCGGTCAGGTCGCGAACGCCTTCCTTGCTCGCGATGACGTAGCGGAGGATGTCCGCGTCAAGGTCGTTGAGCCTCTCGGCGTTCTCTGACACTGCCTCGTAGAACTCCATGGCATCCTCCGCGTCGACGGGACCGGGTCGCGCCCGGCGTGTACGAATACACCACCTCGTGTCACAACCCGAAAAGTGTATCGCCCCACCAAAACGGCTCGCAACGCCGTTCGGCAAATTGGTTCGGCGTTACAACAATTGCGACGCCCCTCCCGCGAACCCGGGTGCGGACGGGCGCCACATGGCAGTCTCAACAATGCGAGGAAAGTGGTCTTCGATGAAGGACAAGCTCAACATCGTAATCGTCGGCGGCGGATCCACCTGGTGCCCCGGCATCCTCAAGTCGCTCACCAAGCACCTGGACATCTTCCCGCTCGCCCGCGTCATCATGTTCGACACCGACGCCGAGCGCCAGGCGGTCATCGGCGAGTTCGGCAAGATCCTCTTCGCCGAGGAGGCCCCCGGCGTCGAGTTCGACTACACCACCGACAAGGACGTGGCCTACGACGACGTCGACTTCGTCCTGTGCCAGATCCGCACCGGCGGCTACGAGATGCGCGACAAGGACGAGAAGATCCCGCTGCACATGGGGCTCATCGGCCAGGAGACCGTCGGTGCCGGCGGCATGGCCTACGGCATCCGCTCGATGACCGACATGATCGAGATCGTGCGCGACGTTCGCGCCCGCAGCCCCAAGGCCTGGATCATCAACTACACCAACCCCGCCGCGCTCGTCGCCTACGGCCTGCAGAAGGCCTTCCCGGAGGAGGACCACATCCTCAACATCTGCGACCAGCCGGTGAACCTGCTGCGCTCCTACGGCCGCCTGCTCGACCGCGACGCCAGCGAGTTCGAGCCCGTCTACTTCGGCCTCAACCACTTCGGTTGGTTCACGCACCTCTACGACAAGGCCGGCAACGACCTCGTTCCCACCATCAAGGAGTTCGTCGCGAAGAACGGCTTCAAGCCCGTCGATGCCGAGCAGCGCGACCAGTCCTGGCTCGACACCTACGCCATGGTCGCCGACATGCTGCGCGACTTCCCGGACTACCTGCCCAACACGTACCTGCAGTACTACCTCTACCCCAAGTACAAGCTGGCGCACCTCGACCCGGACTACACCCGCTCGGACGAGGTCATCAACGGGCGAGAGAAGCGCGTCTTCGAGGAGTGCCGCCGCGTCGCGAAGGCCGGCACCGCCAAGGGCTCCTCGGTCGTCCAGAACGACGCCCACGGCGACATGATCGTCGAGGTGTCCTCGGCCATCTACCGCAACACCCGCAAGACCTTCGTCGTCATGGTGAAGAACGACGGCATCATCGCCGACTTCCCCGATGACGCGATGGTCGAGGTGGCCGCGAGCGTCGGCAGCAACGGCCCCGAGCCCTACGCCGTCGGCAAGATCGGCCCCTTCTACCACGGCCTCATGGTCAACCAGTACTCCTACGAGCGCCTCGCGATCGAGGCCTACTTCGAGCACTCCTACGAGAAGGCGCTCCAGGCGCTCACGCTCAACAGGCTCGTCAACGACGCGAAGGACGCCCGCGTCGTGCTCGACAAGCTCATCGAGGCGAACAAGGGCTACTGGCCCGAGCTCGCCTAGCTCTTCTCGCCCGGTCGGCGCTGTCGCCGGCCGGGCCTAGTCCGTCCCATGCGAGGGGATATGGGAAACCGTTCACTGCGAGAGGATTCAAGATGAATAAAGAAGAGGTGCTTGGAAGGTTCCAGCGTCTGGGCAAGGTGCTCATGACGCCCGTCCTCATCCTGCCGATCGCCGGCATCCTGGTCGGTCTCGGCAACGCGTTCACCAGTAAGTCGCTCATTGCCGTGGCGCCCTGGCTCGGCACGATAGTCCCCAAGATGATCTTCACGCTCTGCAAGGTCTCGGGCAACGTGGTCATGAACAACATCCCGGCGATCTTCGCCATCTGCGTCGCCTATGGCTTCGCCCGTTCCGAGAAGGCCACGGCCGCGCTCTGCGGGTTCCTCGGCTACATGACGATGAACACGGTCATGGGGACCTTCCTCACGACCCTCGGCGTCATCGACCCGGCGCACCTCGCCACCGGACAGTCGGCGATCCTGGGCGTGACGACGCTCGACACCGGCGTCATCGGCGGACTTGCGGTCGGCGCCCTCGTCGCATGGCTCCACAACCGCTACTACAAGATCGAGCTGCCGCCCGTGCTCTCCATCTTCAACGGCACGCGCTTCATCCCCGCGGTCACGATCTTCTCCTGCACCCTGCTCGGCCTCGTCATGTCCTTCGTGTTCCCGCCGATCCAGGGAGCGCTGGGCATGCTGAGCGAGTTCATCCGCTCGGCGGGCGCCCTGGGTGGCTTCGTCTACGGCTCCGCCGAGAGGCTCCTGCTTCCCTTCGGCCTGCACCACTTCGTGTACCTGCCCTTCATGTTCACGAGCCTCGGCGGCACCGCGACCATCGACGGCGTCGACCTCACGGGCGCGGTCAACATCTACAACGGCATCCTCAACTCCGCGTCGACGCCCTTCGACATCGAGGTCAGCCGCTTCGTCATGAACGGCAAGGTCATCTTCGCCATGTTCGGCCTCACGGGCGCGGCCCTCGCGTTCTGGCGCACCGCCCTGCCCGAGAACAAGAAGAAGGTCGGCGCGCTCATGATCGCCGTCGTTATCCCGTGCTTCTTCATGGGCATCACCGAGCCGATCGAGTACTCCTTCCTCTTCATCGCGCCCATCCTCTACGTGTTCCACGCGATCATGGCCGGCCTCGCCTACGCCCTGACCTACCTCCTGAACTTCAACGTCGCCGGCTCCGCGGCGTTCGGCGGACCGTTCCTCTCCATGGTGTTCAACGGCATCATGGGCGCCGACAAGGGCTCCAACTGGATGGTGATCCTCGTCCTCGGCCCCGTGTACTTCGCCGCGTACTACTTCTTCTTCAAGACCGTCATCCTCAAGAAGCAGCTCAAGACCCCGGGCCGCGAGGACCTCTCCGACGAGGAGGGCGCCGCTGACGCCCCCGCGAGCGACGAGGCCATCAGCGAGGTCATCCCCAAGATCATCGAGGCCGTGGGTGGCGCCGACAACATCAAGAGCGCCGACGCCTGCTTCACCCGCCTGCGCCTCCAGCTCTCCGACGAGAGCATCGTCGCCGACGACGGCGTCTTCACCCGCGAGCTCGGCGCCAACGGCATCGTGCACGTCAGCGGCGGCGTCCAGATCGTCTACGGCAACAAGGCCGGGCTCTACGCGACCCAGATGCGCGAAGCCCTCGAGAGGGAGTAGTGGTCGCCATGCTGGCAAGCCTTCTCTCCCGCGTGAGGCACGCAGCCTCGACGCCTGCCGCACCCGCCCCGACGCAACGGGCGGCCGAGAAGAGCCGGGGCCTTGCCGTCCGCTGCCCCGTGGAGGGCGAGATCAAGCCCCTCGAGAGCTGCTCCGACGAGGTGTTCGCGAAGGGAATGATGGGGCCCGGCGCGCTCGTGCTGCCCCGCGACGGCAAGGTCGTCGCTCCCGTGGACGGGAAGATCGAGGTGCTCTTCGACACGCTCCACGCCTTCGGCTTCAGGACCGCTGACGGCGTCGAGGTCATGCTGCACGTCGGCATCGACACCGTCGAGCTCGGGGGCGACCCCTTCGTGGCGCACGTCGCCCAGGGCGACACCGTCAAGGCGGGGGACCTCCTGCTCGACATGGACCTTGCGGCCATCGAGGCCGCGGGCAAGAGCAGCGAGACCCTCGTGATCGTCACCGACGCGCACGGTGGTGACGTCCGAATCGCTCACCTCGGCTGGGCCTCCGCCGGCGAGCCCATGCTGACCATCGCCTAGCCGGCCGGGCACGTGTGCCCCTTGCAAGGAAAAGCCTTCCTTCCCCCTTATGTGGCGGCCTCCGATTCGTCGGGGGCCGCCGATTCGTTTGGGGCTGACGACTCGCTTGCGGCCGTGGCGGCACGCTCCTCTCGTCATTTTTGGCGGGCGTATGTGCGAGTTTTGCAGGGATTGTGACCTTGAAAGTTCTTGTGCGTACCACGGTGCCGAGCGTGTACATTAGACAAGCTGCGCTTTTATGGCTATTGCTATGCCGAGCCACTCGTCCGCACCTGTGAGCGGGCGCCTGCCCGTGGCTGAGCTGGCAAATCATGAAAGTTCGGCACACGTCGGATGTGGTCCGCTGGGGGAGAGCTCACGATGGGCTCCTTTGGTCCCATGACCACCGAAGGAAAGGACCAGGAATGGTCAACACTATTCTCGGCCGCAAGATCGGGATGACCCAGGTTTGGGATGAGGACGACAACGTCGTTCCCGTCACCGTCATCCAGGCCGGCCCCTGCACCGTCTCGCAGGTGAAGACGAAGGCAACCGACGGCTACGACGCCGTCCAGATTGGCTTCGGAGACATCACGTCCAAGCACGTCAACAAGCCCATGGCTGGCCACTTCGCCAAGGCCGGCGTCGAGCCCATGCGCTACCTGCGCGAGGTTCGCGTCTCCGAGGGCGAGGAGATCAGCTGCGGCGACCAGGTGACCGTCGCTGACTTCGCTGAGGTCAAGAGCGTCGACGTCACCGGCACCTCCAAGGGCAAGGGCTTCCAGGGCACCATCAAGCGCTGGAACTTCTCGCGCGGCCCCATGACCCACGGCTCCCGCAACCAGCGCAAGCCGGGCTCCATCGGCCAGTGCGCCTACCCCGCTCGCGTCCGCAAGGGCCTCCACATGGCCGGTCACATGGGCGACGAGCGCGTCACCGTCAAGAACCTGAAGCTCGTTCGTGTCGACGCTGAGCAGAACCTCATGCTCATCAAGGGTGCCGTCCCTGGTGGCAAGAACGCTCTCGTTTCGATCCGCATGGCCTAAGGGCCCATCCACAAGACAAGCCCTAGGCAACCAAGGAGTACAACATGTCCAAGATCGAAGTTAAGAACGTTGAGGGGAAGGCGGCCGGCTCGGTCGAGCTTTCCTCCGACGTCTTCGGCATTGAGCCGAACATCCCGGTGGTCCACCAGGTCGTCGTGGCCTACGAGGCCTGCATGCGCCAGGGTACCCACTCCACCAAGAACCGCTCCGCCGTCTCTGGCGGCGGCGTGAAGCCGTGGCGCCAGAAGGGCACCGGCCGTGCCCGCCAGGGCACCATCCGCGCCCCGCAGTGGGCCGGCGGCGGCGTCGTCTTCGGGCCTACGCCCCACAGCCACGCCAAGCGCTCCAACAACAAGGAGAAGAAGCTCGCCATGCGCAGCGTCCTCTCCGGCAAGCTTGCCGACGGCGAGCTCGTTCTCGTTGACGAGCTGAAGTTCGACGAGCCCAAGACCAAGCTGGCCAAGGCCGCCCTCGAGGCCCTCGGCGTTGCCGAGAAGCGCGTGACCGTCGTGGTCGCTGACGACGACGTCAACACCTACCTCGCCTTCAGGAACCTCCCGAAGGTCACCGTCATCGGTGCCTCTGAGGCCAACACCCGCTACCTGATCGACAACGGCGCCCTCGTCATGTCGACCGCCGTCGCCAAGCAGCTCGAGGAGGTGCTCGCATAATGAACTCCGCCTACGAAGTCATCATCCGCCCGGTCGTCTCCGAGCGTTCCTTCGACCTCATGTCTGAGGGCAAGTACACCTTCGAGGTTGCCGCCAAGGCCCCCAAGGAGGAGATCGCCCAGGCCGTGGAGAAGCTCTTCAACGTTCACGTGAAGAAGGTCAACACGATGTGGGTCAAGCCCAAGAACAAGCGCGTGCGCTACGTCACCGGCAAGACTCGCACCTGGAAGAAGGCCATCGTCACGCTCGCCGAGGGTGAGCAGATCGAGGTTTTCGCCGCCCAGCAGGCTGCTGCTGAGGAGTAGGTAATTCGCCCGGACCCCTCGGGGTTCGGGCTGTTATGCCGCGCATGATGGATACGCGCGGTACCGTGGTAATCCGGTGTCGCCCGCCACTCCCTGAGCGGGTCGGCCAACGGAAAGAAAGGGAAAGAAGTAATGGCAGTTAGACACCTCAAGCCTACGAGCGCAGGCCGTCGCTGGCAGACCATCTCCGACTTCAAGGAGATCACCACCGACAAGCCCGAGAAGTCCCTTCTCGAGCCCCTGCCCAAGAAGGCTGGCCGCAACAACAACGGCCGCATCACCACCCGTCACCAGGGTGGCGGCAACAAGCGTCAGTACCGCAGGATCGACTTCAAGCGTCGCATGGATGACGTGCCCGCCAAGGTCGCCACGATCGAGTACGACCCCAACCGCTCTGCTCGCATCGCACTCCTGCACTACCTGAACGGTGCCAAGTCCTACATCCTCGCTCCCGAGGGTCTGCACGTCGGCGACATGGTCGTCTCCGGCACCAAGGACATCGACATCAAGCCGGGCAACTGCACGACGCTCTCCGAGATTCCCGTCGGCACGCTCGTCCACAACGTCGAGTTCCAGCCTGGCAAGGGCGCGGCCATGGCCCGCTCCGCCGGCACCTCCGTTCAGCTCATGGGTAAGGACAACGGCTACGCCGCTCTCCGCATGCCCTCCGGCGAGCTTCGCCGCGTTCTTCTCACCTGCCGCGCCACCATCGGCGTCGTGGGCAACGCCGAGCACGGCAACATCGTGATCGGCAAGGCCGGCCGTCACCGTCACATGAACGTGCGTCCGACCGTCCGTGGTACCGTCATGAACCCCGTCGACCACCCGCACGGCGGCGGCGAGGGCAAGAACCACACCTCTGGCCGTCCGTCCGTTACCCCCTGGGGCAAGCCGACGAAGGGCTACAAGACGCGCGACCCGAAGAAGGCCTCGAACCGCCTCATCATCCGTCGCCGCAACTCCAAGTAGTGATCACGAGTATTAGGAGATTCTAAGAATGAGCAGAAGTCTCAAGAAGGGCCCGTTTGTGGAGACTCGCCTCCTTGCGCGTGTCGCTGCCATGAACGAGTCCGGCAAGAAGGAGGTCATCAAGACCTGGTCGCGTTCCTCCACCATCTTCCCCGAGATGGTCGGTCACACGATCGCCGTCCACGATGGCCGCAAGCATGTCCCCGTGTACATCACCGAGTCCATGGTCGGTCACAAGCTGGGCGAGTTCTCGCCCACTCGTACCTTCCGCGGCCACAAGCAGTCGTAACAGGGGGTATGGAGTAAATGGCTAACAACAACGAGGTCAAGGCCACCGCCAAGTACGTGCGCATGGCGCCGCGCAAGGTCCGCATGGTCGTCGACCAGATCCGTAACAAGTCCGTCGAGAAGGCGCTCGAGGTGCTCCAGTTCTCGCCGCGCGCCGCTGCCGAGCCCGTCGCCAAGACGCTGCGCTCCGCCGTCGCCAACGCCGAGAACAACAACGGCATGCGCGCCGACAACCTTGTGATCAAGTACGCCTACGTCGACGAGGGCCCCACGCTCAAGCGCATCCGTCCTCGCGCCAAGGGCTCCGCTTCTCGCATCAACAAGCGCACGAGCCACATCACCATCGTCGTCGCACCTGGAAAGGAGGCGTAGGGGGAGTATGGGTCAGAAAGTTCAGCCTACCGGCTTCCGTCTCGGCATCACCGAGGAGTGGCGTTCCCGTTGGTACGCCGATAAGAAGGACTACGCCAAGAACCTTGGCAACGATCTCGAGATCCGCAAGTTCCTGGAGAAGAAGCTTGCCTCCGCGGCTCTTTCCCGCGTTGACATCGAGCGCGCCGGCGAGGAGGTTCGCCTCACGATCTACACCGGCCGCCCCGGCATCGTCATCGGCAAGAAGGGCGCCGAGATCGACAACCTTCGTGGCGAGCTCGAGAAGATCGCCCACGTCAACAAGGGCCAGGTGAAGGTCGACGTCGTCGAGATCAAGCGTCCGGAGCTCGACGCTCAGCTCGTGGCTCAGTCCATCGCTGACCAGCTCGAGGGCCGCATCGCCTTCCGTCGCGCCATGCGCAAGGCCGTCCAGTCCGCCCGCAAGGCCGGCGCCAAGGGCATCCGTATCCAGTGCTCCGGCCGCCTCAACGGCGCCGAGATGGGTCGCCGCGAGTGGTACCGCGAGGGTCGCGTGCCTCTGCACACCCTGCGCGCCAAGATCGGCTACGGCGAGGCCACTGCCCGCACCACCATGGGTGCCTGCGGCATCAAGGTTTGGATCTACCTCGGCGAGAAGCTCCCCGGCCAGCCTGCGCCCAACCCGGCGCTCGAGGGCACGAGCCGTCCCCGTCGCGGTCGCAACGAGAGGAGGGGCCGTTAATGCTCGCACCTAAGCGCGTTCTTCACCGCAAGGTCCAGCGTGGCTCCATGAAGGGTCACGCCAAGGGCAACACCGAGCTGCACTTCGGCGAGTGGGGCATCGTTGCCCTCGAGGCCCACTGGATCACCAACCGTCAGATCGAGGCCGCTCGTATCGCCATGACGCGCGAGATGAAGCGTGGCGGCAAGGTCTGGATCACCATCTTCCCGGACAAGCCCATCACCAAGAAGCCGGCTGAGACCCGCATGGGTTCCGGTAAGGGCAACCCCGAGGAGTGGGTGGCCGTCGTCAAGCCCGGCCGCGTCATGTTCGAGCTTGGTGGCGTCGAGGAGTCCGTCGCTAAGGAGGCCCTGCGTCTCGCTCAGCACAAGCTCCCGATCAAGACCAAGATCATCACCCGCGCCAAGTCGGACGTGGAGGAGTAGTCAACTATGAAGTACCAGGACATTCGTGAGCTCTCCGACGAGGAGCTCGCTCAGAAGCTCGAGGACGGTCGAGCGGAGCTCTTCAATCTCCGCTTCCAGATGGCTACCAGCCAGCTCGACAACACGGCGCGCGTGACCACCGTCAAGCGCGACATCGCCCGCGTCCAGACCGAGATGCGTGCCCGCAAGATCGCAGCCGCCAAGGCCGCGGACAACAACTAGTTCGCAGGAGTAAGAAATGGCAGATACCGAAAGCAGGAATGCGCGTAAGGTCCGCACCGGTGAGGTCATCTCCCTCTCCGGCGACAAGACCGTCACCGTGCAGATCACGTACCGCAAGCACCACCCCAAGTACGGCAAGATGATGACCATCCACAAGAAGCTCCACTGCCACGACGAGAAGAACGAGTGCGGCCTCGGCGACACCGTTCGCGTCATGGAGACCCGCCCGCTGTCCAAGACCAAGCGCTGGCGTGTCGCGGAGATCGTGGAGAAGGCCAAGTAGCGATCGTTTTCACCCACCTCCCAATGTGCCTTAGGGCACCTCTTGGGAGAACCCGTTCGGAGGAACTGTAATGATTCAGATGGAGACCATGCTCAACGTCGCTGACAACAGCGGCGCGAAGCGCGTGAAGTGCATCAAGGTCCTGGGTGGCTCCAAGCGCCGTTACGCAGGCCTCGGCGACGTCATCATGTGCGCCGTGCAGGAGGCTGCGCCCAGCGGCTCCGTGAAGAAGGGCGACATCGTCCGTTGCGTCGTCGTCCGCACGGTCAAGGAGACCCGCCGCAAGGACGGCAGCTACATCAAGTTCGACCAGAACGCTTGCGTTCTCGTCGACAAGGAGGGCGAGCCCAAGGGCACCCGTATCTTCGGGCCTGTCGCTCGTGAGCTGCGTGACCACAGGTACATGAAGATCGTCTCGCTCGCACCCGAGACGCTGTAGGGAGTGAGACACTCATGGCTAAGATGAACGTTAGGAAGGGTGACACGGTCGAGGTCCTGTCCGGCAAGGACAAGGGCGTTCGCGCCGAGGTCATCAAGGCTATGCCCGCTGAGGGCAAGGTCGTCGTCCGTGGCGTTGCCGTCGTCAAGAAGGCCCAGCGCCCGACCCAGGCCAACCAGGAGGGTGGCATCGTCGAGAAGGAGGCCGCGATCGACGTCTCGAACGTTGCTCTCGTCTGCCCCAGCTGCGACAAGCACACCCGCGTCGGCCACGACGTCGAGGACGGCAAGAAGGTCCGCGTCTGCAAGAAGTGCGGCGCCAAGTTCTAAGGCATCACCCATAGGACTTCAAGGGAGGTACGTCATACGGCGTACCTCCCTTTTTGTGTCTCGAGAAGAGCCTACCGTACGCCGCGGGAAGGGCGCCGTGTGCCTAGCGCATATGTGACTGTGACGACTTCCAATGTACCCTTAATCTGATTGGTCATATGATGTTATGTGCTCACGATAGGAGTCGCCATGTCCACTCGAGCGAGCAAGCGCACAGGGCATAACTCCAACCGCAGCCAGAATCACACCCCCAGACACTTCAAAACGCCACAGCACCTGCGCGACGAGGGCGAGCGCGCCCTCGCCAGCCGCGGCGTCCGCCCCTGGCACGTCGCCCTGAGCGTCGTGCTGACCGCCTCCCTCGTGGTGGCGGGCCTGCACACCGACGCGATCGCCGACGTGCTGGGGCTCTCCGCCACGGCCGAGCCCGAGCAGGTCACCGAGACGACGCAACCCGCGGCAAATGACGCTGCCACGGCCGACGCCACCGGCGCGGCCGCCTCTGGCGCAAGCGAGGAGCTCGCCTCGGCAGAGCGCGAGACCGAGGAGACGGGGCGCGCCGCCGCCGAGGAGGCCGCGCGCGAGGCGGACGAGGCCGCGGCCCGCGAGGCCGAGCAGGCGGCCGCCGCCGCGGAGGCGCAGCCCGCCGAGGCCGCCTCCCCGGCGCAGCCGGCAGAGCAGCCCGCCCAGTCCCAAGCCCCCGCGCAGGCCGACCCCGCCGCCGAGGCGGAGGCCAGGGCGAGGGCGGAGGCCGAGGCCAAGGCGAAGGCCGAGGAGCAGGCAAGGCGCGACTCCTTCGAGCTCGCGCCCGAGGGCGTCGACGAGGGCCTCGCCTCCGGCAAGGACTTCTCGAGCCAGCGACTCCTGATCGCCGGCGTCTCCCGCGACCAGCTGACGCCCGCCACCCGCGTCCTCTCGGAGCACGCGGGCATGTTCCTCACCCAGTTCGACAGCGCCGAGAAGGCCAGGAACGCCTACCTCTTCTACAAGGGGAAGCTGGGCGCCGCCCTCGTCGAGCCCGACACCACGATCTCGGCCGCCGATGGCGCCGGCTCCTCCGACGCCGTGGCGCCCGGCCAGATGAGCGAGACCGAGAACCCGCTCGCTGAGCTCAACGCAGAGCTGCCCGGCGCCGCGCCCTCGGGCAACTACACCGTGGCCCTCGTCGACACCGGCTACGCGGGCGCGGGCGTCGTCGACTCCGCGACCGTGCTCGGCGCGTCCGTCGCCGACGACAACGGCCACGGCACGGCCATGGCTGAGCGCATCCTCGAGGCGCACCCCGGCGCCCGCATCGTCTCGGTCAAGGCGCTCGGCGCCGACGGCCGCGGCACGGTGTCGTCGGTCTACGCCGCCATCGAGTACGCGCGCGCCGCGGGCGCCGACGTCATCAACCTCTCGCTCTCCGCATGGCGCCGCGCCGACAACGAGGTCGTCGCCGACGCCATCGACGACGCCGTGCGCGAGGGCTCGATCGTGGTCGGCGCCGCCGGCAACTCCGGAACCGACGCCTCCTACACGATCCCCGGCGGGGTCGCCTCCGCGCTCGTCATGGGCGCCTGCGACGACTCCGGCGCGCGCATCGCGAGCTCGAACTTCGGCGCGACGGTCGACGCCTACGCCAAGGCCACCTCGACCTCCCAGGCCGCTGCGGCCATGACCGGCTGGCTCTCGGCCAACCAGGTCGGCCCCGACTGGCAGGAGCACGTGGCGGCGGCCATCGCCGACGGCACCTTCTCCGACGGCGGGGCCTTCAAGAAGCCCGAGCAACCCGCGCCGGGCGAGTCCGAGGACAAGGACTTCCAGGCTGCCGACTCGTACTTTGGCATCGTCAACGGCGCCACGTACGAAATCCGCAATTCCGCAAACACTGAATACTCTGCGCATTGGCCCGGCAGCTCGAAGTGGGAGCTTAACCTGAACGTCACCAACTCCCACGGCAGGGACAATCAGTTCCAGTTCGATTATGACACCAGCCGTTCGAGCTGGTACATTCGCGCAAAGGGTGCTGCGCCCGGCAGTAACCCCATCTGGACGAACTATTGGGGACAAACCTCAAATGGCACGCCAATCGTCTCGTGGTACGTTGACGGGGCCTATACGACCCGTCAGTACACGTGCACGCTGGTCGGCGATAAGTATCGCATTCAGAGCAGGCAGAGCCAGAACGACGGGCTGAACCAGTGCGTCAGCGTTTCGAGCAGCAACTTTGCATCGAACCCCACGGTGAGCCTGCAGTCGTATAGCAGCACGGACCCACTTGATCTCTGGGTGCTTGAGCGCTGCTACTACACCGTCCAGTTCGATCCCAACGGCGGCTCGGGAGAGATGGCGGACCAGAACATCTACATGGACGAGGCCACGAACCTCAGGACCAACTCCTTCACGCGCGCGGGCTACAAGCTGGCGGGCTGGAATACCTCACCTGACGGCACGGGAGCACAGTATGCTCCCAGCGCCTCCGTAACGAACATGAGGACAACCAACCACGATACGGTCAAGCTGTACGCGCAGTGGTCGCTCGCCCCCGGCGACGACCTCGTCGACGGCGCCACGTACATGATCAAGTCGACGATCAACGGCGACTATTCGATGAAGTTCCCCACAACCGATGACTCCAACGTCGTCCTTGCAACGGGAAAGGGCCGTACCAACCAGTTCAGGTTCACGTTTGACGGCTCTACAAATTCGTGGCACATCCACGGCATCGACGCGGGTGGCGTAGCTGGTCGCGACTACGTCTTCTGCAACTACCAAAGCTGGACCAGCAACGGAACGCCCATCGTCCGCTGGTACCTGGGTGATGGCACGTCGTATACGAACACGAGGAAGTATGTCTTCTATAAGCGCGACGGCGGCTACAACATCCAAAGCCGCGCGACGCGCGACACCACGAACGGCTTCCTCACCGCATCGGGAACGAATCCCGCCAGCAACAGTGGATTCACCCTGCAACCGCGAACGGGCGACACGAGCCAGAACCTCTGGGATGTCGAGCGCTGCTACTACACCGTGAAGTTCAATGCCAACGGCGGCGACGGCACGATGGGCGACCAGCAGATCTGGATGGATGCGGCCACCGCCCTCAATGACAAGGCCTTCACGCGCGAGGGCTACGAGTTCATCGGCTGGAGCACGAGCCCCAACGGCTCGGGCACGATCTACACGAACAAGCAGTCCGTCACCAACCTCACGACCACCCACAAGGGCACGGTCAACCTCTACGCGGTGTGGAAGGCCAACCAGGCTGGCCTCGTGGACGGCGCGACCTACCAGATCCGCTCGGTGTACGACACCACGTATTCCATGAACTTCCCGACCGCCGACGACACGGCGATCACGCTGACCAAGGGGATGCAGCGCAGGAACCAGTTCAAGATGGTGTACGACCCCGCCTACACCGCATGGCGCATCGTGGCGATCGACGCGGGCGGCACGGCCGGCCGCGAGTACCTCTTCTGCAACTACTGGTCATCCACCGATGACGGCACCAACGTCGTCCGTTGGTACCTTGACAGCTCGAACCCCCAGACGCGGCGCTATAACATCTTCGCCGTCGGCGACAGGTTCGCCATCCAGAGCAGGGCCACGCAGGGCACGCAGAAGGCATACATCACCCAGCAGTCCACGTCACCCTCCTTGGGCATCTACCTCTATTCGAACGTGAACAACAACCGCATGCTCTGGGACTTTGAGCGCTGCTATTACACCCTCCACTACGAGCCCAACGGCGGCGAGGGAACGATCGCTGACCAGAGGCTCTTCATCGACCCGCTCTCCGGTGACGAGAAGAGCGTGGCGTCCGACGGCTTCACCCGCGCCGGGTACTCGATGACCGGGTGGAAGGTCGTGAGCGGTGCGGACTCGGGGAAGCTCAACACCACGCTCAATCCGGGCGAGAACGTCACCAACCTCTCCACGACGACGCACGCCACGGTCAACCTCCAGGCGCAGTGGCAGGCAAACGACTACTCCCTCACGCTCGACGGCCAGGAGGCAACGCAGGTCGGCACGACGGCGCTCTACTACACCTTCGACACCGACGCGTACTTCACCGACGAGTGGCACGAGAGCGCGGTCACCAAGGTCGACATCCCCGTGCGCACGGGCTACAACTTCCAGGGCTACTACGCCGAGCCGAACGGCGGCGGCGCCCAGTACGTCGCGGCGGACGGCACGATCGTCGGCAACCCCGCTGCGGTCTACTCCGACGGTGGAACCCTCTACGCCAAGTGGAGCGCCAAGCAGCTTACGATCGACGCGATCGCCGACCAGACCTACACCGGCGTCGAGCTGACTCCCGCACTCACGGTGCGCGACGACGTCACGGGCGGCGAGCTCGCGCTCAACGTCGACTACATCGCCGCGTACGAGAGCAACGTGGTCGTCGGCACCGCGACGGTGACGGTGACCGGCAAGGGCGACCATGCCGCGGCCGAGCCCGCCAGCGCCACGTTCAAGATCGTCCCCGCCGACGGCCTCGTCATCGACAGGCACAACGCCTCCGCCGGCTACGACGGATACGAGCACTTCTCGTCCGCGTCGGTCGGCGCGGCCACGCCTGACGCCGGCACCATCTACTACTCGGCGCACGAGATCGACCCTGACCACCTCACCGAGGCAGACGGCGTATACACCGGCCCGTCCCGCGTCGCGTTCGTCGACGCCGGCACGCACACTAGTTACTACTATGTCGTGCCGATCAACTACCTGCCCGTCTCGGGCACCCTCACGACCACGGTCACCCGCCGTCCCGTCAGGGTGCGCGACGCGAAGGCGACTGGGCGCATCTACGACGGCGGCACGTCGGCGACGATCGACAGCTCTGCCGCCACCCTCGAGCCCGCCAACGGCGCACGCGGCCTTCTCGTCCGGGACGATCATGACGTGACGCTCGAGTCCGCCGCCGCGACGGGCGTCGCTGCCAGCAAGGACGTAGGCCTCCGCGCCGTCACCGTGAGCGGCTACGCGCTCTCGGGAGGGCGCGCCGACAACTACACGATCGAGCAGCCCGACGACGTCGCGCTCCAGATCTCCCAGCGCCAGCTGACGTTCTCCTGGCCCGAGACGAGCTCGTTCACCTACGACCGCACGCAGAAGCGCTACCGCGTGTCGAGCGTGGACGGCTGCGTCGAGGGCGAGTCGTTCACCGTGACCGCCTACGACGCCGAGGGTGCGACGGTCGCCGCGGCGACGCGCGTCGGCTCCTACACGAGCCGTGTCTCCGCCATCGCGCCCGGCGCCAACACGCAGCTCTCCAACTACACCTGGGAGGGGGAGGCCTCCAGGGCCCACGCCTGGTCCATCACCAAGGCGCCCGCCGCGGATCTCGAGCCCCACGTGACGGCCGAGGGCGCCTCCGCCACCTACGACGGCGACCAGCACGCGCTGCCCGCCGTCCGCATCGAGGCCGGCTGGGCCGACGACGCCCAGATCACCTACGCCTACACCGACGACTCCGGCGCCGCGCACGTCGGCGAGGCCGTGCCGCCCAGCTTCAAGACGGCCGGCGACCACGTGGTCTCCTACACCATCACCTGCAACGACTACGAGGACGTGACCGGCTCCGCCACGGTCTCCGTCGCGACCAAGTCGCTCACCATCGCGGGCGCCCGCGCCCTCGACCGCGCCTACGACGGCACCAACGTCGTGGCCATCGACAACTCCGCGGCAGCCCTCGTGGGCGTCGTGGGGACCGACGACGTCACGATCGCGGCCGGCGCCCCCGCCGCGGGCACCCTCGCCTCGGCCGACGCCTCCGCCACGCCCTACGCGGTCACCCTCACGGGCGCCTACGCCCTGGCCGGCGCCGCCGCGGCCAACTACACGCTGAGCGAGCAGCCCGCCCTCTCCGCGACGGTGTCCCCGAAGGTGGTCACGCTCACCTGGACCGGCGGCAATGACTTCTCGTTCACCTATGACGGCACCGAGAAGAGCATCTCCGCGGCCGTGTCCGACGCCGTGGGCGGCGACGCCCTCGAGCCCGTCTACGAGGGCACCTCGAACCGCGCCACGGAGGCCGGCCGCTACACCGCCGTGGTCTCCGGCCTGAGGGCCGCCGCGGGCAGCGCGGCGCGCGCGGCCAACTACGCCGTGCCCGCCGACGCCGCGCGCCAGGCGTGGACCATCGGCGCCGGCGAGCTGCGCCTCAGGGTCGTGCCCGCCAACGGCGCCGACGAGGACGCCTTCCGGCTCACCTACGGCGACGCCGCGCCCACAAAGGACCAGGTCCGCCTCGTCGCCAGCGGCCTCGCGCAGGGCGACACGGTGGAGTCCGCGCTCTCCGCCTGGGACATCGAGATGACCTACTCCCAGGGCGCCGACGTCGGCACCTATCAGATCCGCGCGAAGGACGCCGTCTCGGCCAACTACCGCGTCGCCTATGCGAACAACGACATCCAGGTCGACCAGCGCCCCGTCAGCATCGCCTGGTCGGCCACCGACGGCTTCGTGCGCGACGGCGACGCCTTCGTCACGACCTACGACGGCACCGCCAAGTCCTACGAGGGCGCCGCGATCGAGGCGTCCTGCGTGTACGGCTCCGACGACGTCCGCGTCGGCACCTTCGAGGGCGGCACGAGCACGGCCGTCGGCTCCTACGCCGTCACGGTCACCTCGCTCGCGGGCGCCAGGGCCTCCAACTACGCCATCGCGCCCACCTCGAACGCCAGCCAGGCCTGGGCCATCCGCCGCGCCGAAAACTCATGGACGAGCGCGCCCACGGTCTCCGACTGGACCTACGGCAAGGCCGCCCAGGCACCCGCCGCAACCCCGCGCTTCGGAACCGACGTCACCTTCACCTACCAGCGCACGGCTGACGGCGCCGGCAGGAGCGTGACCGAGCCCGAGACCCCCTGGGGCTCCGGTCCCACGCAGGCGGGCACCTATACGCTCAGGGCGACCGTCGCCGGCACCGACGACTACGCGCCCCTCGCGGGCGAGAAGGGCTTCACGATCGCGCCCGCGCCCATCACCGTGACCGCGGACGACAAGTCCTCGGTGCGCACCGCCGCGACCGTCGCGCTCACCTACACGGTGACGGGCGACTACGTCCAGGGCGACGCGCTCGACGTGACGCTCGCCACGACGGCGGCGCAGGGCGGCGACGCCGGCATCTACCCGATCACGGTCGCGCTCGGCGACAACCCCAACTACCAGGCCACGCCGGCCAACGGCAGCTACACCCTCACGCGCTCCGACGCGCGCGTCTCGGCCTCGGGCCTCACCTGCACCTATGACGCGCAGCCGCATGCGATCTCCGTGAGCGTGACCGACGGCGCGGGCGCCGCCGTCCCCGGCGCGACGGTCTACTACACCGATGCGGAGGGCGGCTTCGGCGACCTCGTCTCCCAGGACGTGCTCGACCGCATCTGGAGCACAGACACCGCCACCTACCAGGAGGCCATCGCCGAGCTGAGGCAGGCGCTGCAGCAGGGAGGCTATCCCACGCAGAGCCAGGCCCAGACGGACGCGGGAACCAAGACGGTCCACTTCGTCGTGGTCTCCCAGAACACCAACCCCGACATCATCACCGGCAGCAAGGAGGTCACGGTCACCAAGGCGCCGCTCGCCGTGACCGCGAACCCCGCCGCCGTCACCTACGGCCAGGCCCCCGCCAACGCCGGCGTGACGAGCGCGGGACTCGTGGGCGGACAGACCCTCGACCAGCTGGGCACCGTCTCCTACGAGTACACCTACGCCCAGCACCAGGACGTCGGCTCGGGCGCCTTCTCCATCGCGCCCACGCTCGTCCCGGCGGCCGCGCAGCAGCGCGCCTTCGACAACTACCAGCTCTCCTACGTCCCCGGCACGCTCTCGGTCGCGCGCAAGGCCCTTGCCTTCGACTGGGCGCGCGATCCCGTCGAGACCGGCTTCACCGGCTCCTCGCACCAGGTGAGCGCCGCCCCGTCTAACCTCGAGGCCCCCGGCGGCGCCCCCGACGACGTCCGCGTGGGCTCCTACTCGGGCACGAGCGTCGCGACCGCCAAGGGCTCCTACGCGGCAGGCGTCGCCTCAATCACCGGCGCCAAGGCCGCCAACTACACGCTCGAGGGCAGCGCCACGGCCACCCATGAGTGGTCGATCACGGCCGCCGTCAACCGCATCACCCGCGTGGCGATCTCGTCCTGGCGCTACGGCGACTCGCCCAACTTCCCCACGTGCCAGGCCACCTTCGGCGCAAACACCGTCCAGTACACCTACTGGCGCCGCGTCGGAGCCGCCGAGCCCTACTCGTGGGAGCAGGTCGCGGCCCAGGACCTCGATGCCAGCGGCTCGCCCAAGGCCGCCGGCACCTACTACGTCTGCGCCTCGATCCCCGCGTCGGGCGACAACTACGCGGCCACGTCGACCACGCCGGGCCAGCCCAGCTCCGAGGGGCAGGACCTCTCCGGAGCGACCTTCCGGATCCGGCCGCGCAACGTCACGGTCACGGCCGACGACAAGCGGGTCACCTACGGCACGGCTCCCGCCACCCTCACCCACACCCTCTCGGGCGAGGACCTCGTGGTGGGGGAGGACCTCGGCGTCACGCTGACCCCCAGCTCGCCCCTGGGCACCACCACGCCCGCGGGCGACTACGACATCGTGCCCGCCGTCACCTCCGCCGACGCCGCCAACTACGACGTCACGCTCGTCCCGGGCACCTACACCGTCACCAAGGCGCCGGCCACGGTCGCCACGGCCGGCTGGCAGGGCACCTACGACGGCCTCGCGCACGGCGTCACGGTCACGCCCGCCGTGCCCGACGGCCAGGCCACAATCACCTACAGCACGACCTCCGAGGCCGACGCCCGCGACCATGGCACCACGACGCCGCCGACCTTCACCGAGGCCGGCGAGCACCACGTCTTCTACCACGTCGCGTCCGACAACTACGAGCCCGCCCCGCGCGAGGGGCGCCTCACGGTCCAGATCGACCGCGCGCCGCTCACCGTGCGCGCGGACAACAAGGCCGTCACGTACGGAGAAGAGCTTCCTCCGCTCACCACCACGGTGACGGGCCTCGTGAACGGCGAGACGGCCGAGGGCATCGGCCTCGCGCCCGTCGCGTCCACCTCCTATGCACGCTTCGACGACGTCGGATCCGGCTCCTTCGAGATCACCGCGTCGAGCCAGGCGCCTGCCAACTACGACGTCACCTACGTCTCCGGCGCGCTTGCGGTCTCGCGCAGGCCCGTGACGCTGACCTGGTCCACCTCCGCCTTCGACTACGACGCGACCGAGCATGCGGTGTCCGCCGCCCCGGTCAAGGCGCGCGATGCGGACGACGTCTCCGTCGGCACCTACACGGGCACCACCGCGGCCACCGAGGCGGGCACCTACACCGCCGCGGTCACGGCGCTCACGGGCGCCGACGCGGCCAACTACGAGCTGACGCCGGCCACCAACGACGAGTGCGTGTGGACCATCGCCGTGGTCGACAACACGTGGGTCAGCGCGCCCACGGTCGACTCCTGGACCTACGCCGGACAGCCGGCCACGCCTGCGGCCACGCCGCGCTTCGGCAGCAACGTCACCTTCGAGTACCGCCGCGTCGCCGACGGCGCGGGCGACCCCGTGGCCGAGCCGTGGGTCGCCTGGGGCGAGGCGCCCACGCGCGCAGGCTCCTACGAGCTGCGCGCCTCCGTCGCGGGCACCGGCAGCTACCCCGACCTGACGGGCACGTCGACCTTCCAGGTCCGCCGTCACGACCTCACGGTCACGGCCGACGACAAGGCGACCGACTACCGCACGACGCCGGCGGCACTCACCTACAGCCAGCAGGGCCTCCAGAACGACGACCCGCTCGGCGTGACCTTCGTGGTCGAGGGCCTCCCCGGCGGCGTCACGACGACCACGCCCGCCGGCTCCTACGTCGTGAGCCCGATGGTCACCGACGCCGAGGCGCTCAACAACTACGCGATCACCCTCGTCGACGGCACCTACCATGTGCTCGCACCCGAGGTCACGGTCACCGCGCCCGACAAGGTGCTGACCTACGACGCCGCGCCCCACGCGATCGAGGTCGCGCTCGGCCGCAACCTGCCCGCCGGCGAGGCGACCATCTACTACTCCGACACGCCCCTCGATCCGACGGCCGACCCGTCCGGCCACTCGACCGACCCGTCCGAGTTCACGCGGACCGACGCGGGCGAGCGCACCGTCTACTGGCTCGTGCACGCGCCCAACTACACCATGGTTCCCGTGACCGGCTCGACCAAGATTACTATCAACCCGCGCCCCCTCACCATCACGGCGCACCCCAAGGACATCACCTACGGCGAGGCGCCCGCCAACGACGGCGTCTCCTATGCTGGCTTCGCGCCCGGCGAGGACGAGCGGTCTCTCTCGGGCACGCTCGCCTTCACCTACGACTACGCACAGGGGCAGGACGTCGCCTCGGGCAGCTTCAGGATCTTCCCGGGCGGCCTGTCCAACCCCAACTACGCCATCACCAACGTCTCCGGAACGCTCACGGTCCACAAGCTGAAGGCGGTCTTCTCGTGGGAGCCCGACACCTTCGTCTACGACGGCGCCGAGCACGCGGTCAGGGCCAAGGTCCTGAACGCCTACCTTGCCGAGGACGTCCGTCCCGCGAGCTTCGCCGAGAACCAGAAGACCAACGTCGGCGCCTATGTGGCGAGCGTCGCGGGCCTCACGGGCGCCAAGGCCGCCAACTACACGTTTGACGCGGACGAGACGAGCGTGCGCCACGCCTGGACGATCACCCAGGCGCCCAACACCGTCACGGGCGCCGCAGTCGCCGGGTGGACCTACGACGGCACCACGCACGCGGCTCCCGTCGCGACCGCGGCCTTCGGCCAGGACACCATGCGCTTCGAGTACTCTGACCGCGCCGACTTTGCCACCACCACCGACGTGCCCGTGCACGCCGGCACCTACTACATGCGCGCGGTGGTTGACGAGACCACCAACTGGGCGGGCGCGATGTCCGTCGCAGTCCCCTTCACGGTCGAGCGCCGCAGCGTGACCATCGCCGCGAAGGACCAGTCGCGCAAGTACATTGAGGGCCTCTCGCACGACATGCTCTTCGCGGAGGCAGGCCTCTCCGAGCCCAGCGCCTACACGCTCTCGCCCGAGCCCATCGAGGGCGACAACCTCGGCGTCACGCTCGACCTCGCCTACCCGCAGGTCCCGGCAGAGACCGGCTACGGCGTGGGCACCTATGACATCACGCCCGCGTGGAACGGCAACCCCGACTACGAGGCGACCATCGCCAAGGGCGCCTACCGCATCACGGACGGCGACCTCAGCGCCATTGCCGAGGGCTGGTCGGGCACCTACGACGCGCGCCGCCACGGCATCTCGGTCACCCCGACCGTTGACGACAGGCCGGCGAGGCCCGACGAGGCGACGACGTACTACGCCACGACCCCGCTGGACGAGACGAACTACGCCACGGGCACGACCGATCCGCTCGACGCGTCCGTCACCTTCGCCGACGCCGGTGCGTACGTCGTGTACTACTACGTGCACTCCGCCAACCGCGCGGACCTCTCCGGCTCCAAGTCGGTGGAGATCGCCCGCGCCCCGCTCACGGTCCGCGCCGACGGCAAGCAGACCACATACGGCCAGGCCGCGCCCACGTTCACCGCGAGCTACGAGGGCCTGGTCGGCGGCGAGACGCCCGCGTCGCTCGGACTCAACGCGACCCTCACGTGCTCCTACCGAATCGGCGATGACGCCGGCCCCTACGCGATCGTCCCCTCCGGTGTCGACACGCCCAACTACGCCGCGTCCTTTGCGCCGGGCACGCTCGACGTCGCCCGCGCGCTTGCCACCTTCGCCTGGGCCGGCGGCCCCTACACCTACGACGGCACGTCCAAGTCCGTCTCGGCGGCAGTGGTGAAGGCCGTCGCGACCGATGACGTGAAGCCTTTGGGTTATGAGGGCGAGCGCGCCACGGATGCGGGCGACTACACGGCGCGCGTCACGGGCCTCACGGGCGAGTCCGCCAAGAACTACTCGTACGAGTCGTCCGAGGAGACCGCCTCGTACGCCTGGTCGATCACGCAGGCCCCCAACACGGTGAGCGTCGCGATCGAGGGTTGGACCTACGGGAAGCGCAACGACGCGATAAGCGCCCCGCGCCCGACGGCCGACTTCGGCGTCGACACGGTGACGTACACGTATCAGCGCACGGCGGTCTTCCTCCAGGACGGCACCCTTGCGCCCGTGGGCGAGGACCCGACCACGACCGTTCCCGAGGACGCCGGTCGCTACACCGTCACGGCGACGGTGCCCGAGACCAACAACTGGGCCGGCGCCACCGCCACCGCCGAGTTCACCATCGACCGCGCGCGGATCACCATCTCCGCGCATGATGCGGCGCACGTGTACACGCCCGGCATCACGCGCGACCAGATGATGTCCGACCTCGAGCTCTGGAAGAGCACGGCCTACAAGGTCGAGGGCGACTACGTCGCCGGTGACCCGCTGGGCGTGAGCCTCGGCCTGGACGACGTCACGTACAACGTCGGCAAGTACACGATCTACACCAACTGGCGCTACAACTCCAACTACGACGCCACCTGCGTCGACGGTTGGCTCTACGTCACCAAGGCGGACATGACCATCAAGGCCACCGGGCACACCGGCGAGTATGACGCCGAGCCCCACGAGATCGCGGTCACGGCGACCAACAGGACGGCCGGCGAGCAGTCCAAGGTCTACTACAGCGAGGCCGACTTCTCGCAGATGCAGGACGCCTTCACGGTCGAGGGTCGCCAGTGGACCATCGCCTCGGCCATCGCCGAGCTCAACGGGAGCAGCGCCGACAACACGGCCCTCGTATCCGGGCTCGAGGGCGCACTCGCCTCCTACGCCAGCGAGCTGCACTACACCAACGTCGGGAAGAAGGACGTGTACTTCCTCGTCCTCTCGCGCAACTACAACCCCGACGTCATCGTCGGCAACCGCGCGGTCGAGCTCACGCCCGCCCCGCTCACGGCGACCCTCGCCGACGCGAACCTTGTCTACGGCGACCCCGCGCCCACCTCGGTCGGCGTCACCTATGCGGGCTTCAAGGGTGCGGACGGCGAGGCCCAGGTGACGACCCCGCCCGCGTTCGCCTTCTCCGGCTACGGGGTCGGCTCGCCTGCTGGCACCTACGAGATCACGGGCTCCGGTGCCGCCACCGAGCACGGCAACTACGTCGTCTCGTGCGTGCCCGCGACGCTCACGGTCGCGCGCAGGGCGGTCCAGCTCAGCTGGGCGCCCAAGGCCGGCACGTCCTACACCGACCCCGGCGACAAGAGCTTCGCCTACAACGGCGCGTCGCAGGGCGTCGAGGCCGCGGTCTCCAACCTCGTGACGAAGGCGGGGGCGGCTGCCCCCGACGACGTGAGGATCGAGGACTACTCGCGCGACAGCGCCGTCGGCGTGGGCGACTACAGCGCCCAGGCGCTCGGCCTGACGGGCGCGGACGCCTCCAACTACGTCCTCGACACCGCTGACCCGCTCACCAACGAGAGCCTGCCCTGGCGCATCACGCGTGCGACGAACTCCTGGACGCAGGCGCTCTCCATCGAGGGTTGGACGTACGGCACGGCGCCGAACGCCCCGACTGCCCACTCCACCTTCGGAGACGCCGGCGTGCGCTACGAGTACCGCCTCGCCTCCGACCCCGGCGCTGCCTGGTCGGCCACGCCGCCCACCCAGGCGGGCGACTACGTGGCGCGTGCCACCGTGGCCGGGACCGACGACTACACCTCGCTTGAGGCGACGGTGCCCTTCTCCGTCGCCCAGGCCCAAATCCAGATCACGGCCGACGACAAGGGCTCTGGGTTCGGCATGGACGTGGCGGCCCTGACGTACCACGTCACGGGTGGCTACGTCTCGGGCGATGACCTCGGCGTCACCCTCGGGTGCTACGACGCCTCGGGCCTCGTCGACATGCAACCGCTGACTCCCGTCGGAACCTATGAGATCAGGGTCGGTTGGAACTCCAACCCGAACTACGCCCTCCAGGGCGGCGCGGCCGGCGGCCTCGTGAGCGGCCAGTACACCGTGTCTCGCGCCCACCTCGACGTCACCGCGTCCGACACCGCGTACACTTACGACGCCAAGCGTCATGGCATCGACGTGCTCGTGGGGCAGACCTACGAGGAGGGCGGCGCCACGACCTACTACTCGACGCAGGAGCTCACCTCCGAAAACTTCCAGACCGGCACGACCGATCCCCTCGACGAGTCCGTGTCGATCAAGGACGTGGGGCAGCTCGAGGTCTTCTACTACGTCGACGCGCCCAACTACGATGCCGTTCCGCTCAGGGGCAGGAAGACCGTCGTGGTCAATCCCGCCGAGCTCGTCGTCACGGCCGGGGCTGCCAAGGTGACCTTCGGCGAGGCGCCCGCCAACGGCGGTGTCACCTATGCCGGCTTCATCGAGGGCGAGGGCACCTCCACCGGCCCCGAGCCGGGAGTCCTCGACGGCGACGTCGCCTACGCCTTCGGCAAGGCCGACCCGTCGGGCGTCATTCCCGCGGGGTCCGAGTACCTGCCTGGTTCTGACGTCGGCGCCTACGCCATCGTGCCCTCCGGGCTCACCGGTCACAACTACGCCATCCGCTACGTCGCCGGCGAGCTCGCGGTCGAGCCGCGCGAGATCAAGGACGACATGTTCACGGTTGACCCGTCTGCGATCGCCTACGACGGCAAGCAGAAGGCCCCCACCGTGACGCTCGCGTGGACCGACGAGACGGGTAAGGCCTACACCCTCGTGGCCGGCCGTGACTTCGACGTCTCCGGCGAGCCCAGCTCCGCCGAGTTCGGCACCCACGAGCTGACGGTGGCGGGCAAGGGCAACTACGTCGGCGAGCTCACGCGCAGCTGGCGCGTCACCGGCAAGCGCACCGAGGTCACCAGCGCCGCGATCGGCGACGGCGAGGGCATCCTCGAGACCGACGTGCTCGTCGACGGCATCACGATCGAGGTCGACGGACTTACGGTCGAGCTGCTGCGTTCGCTCATGACGCCCGAGGAGCTGGCGGAGGTCGAGGCTGGAGCCACCGGCGTCCTCTACCTCCAGGTCCAGCGCGTGGACAAGCTCGTGGACGAGGACGAGGACCCGACGCTCGCGAAGCTCGCAGAGCTCGGAGCCGAGCCTGGACTCAGGCTCGACGTCACCCTCTGGAAGCAGGTCGGCGCCCACGCCGCCTCCAGGATCACCGACACGGGCGGCCCCGAGGTCACGATCACCTTCGACGTGCCCGACGACCTGGCGTCGGCTCCCGCGGGCTTCGAGCGCTCCTTCTGGGGCGTCCGTGCGCACGAGGGCGCGGCCGCGGTCCTCTGCGGGCCCAGCACCGACGTCACGATCGTCATGGGCTCCAGGCTCTTCAGCGGCTTCACGGTCGGCTACCGCGACGAAGAGCTCCCGTCCGGCCAGGGCGACGGCGCGCTGCCGGCGGGCCCGCTCGAGGAAATCGCGGCGCGCCTCGCGCCCACCGGCGACGCGACGCCGACGCTCGCCGTCCTGGCAGTCGCCCTCGTGGGCGCCGTGGCAATCGCCTGCGGACGTCGCCGCCGCCGCGACGACAGGTAGCGACCGGCGCGGTCATGCGCCAGACGACGGGCGGGCTGGGGGAGCGATTCCCCGGCCCGCCCCTTGCGTCGGGCATGCCGCGTGAGGGGAGAGGTGGCTGCTGCGCGGTCCTCGTGGCGCCAGGCGAGTTCGCGCCGCAGGCGTGTTGTCCGAGCCTGGCGTCACGGGGCCGCGCTTTGGGGGCACGCTCTTCTCGGCGAACACCTGTGCTGCGCTCGCGGTTTGTACACATCGTTCGTCCTGTCGAATGTGCGGAGAATGGTCGATTTCAGGCAAAATGGTGTTGTGCGAGAGTATCGTTTCTGCAGTTTGCAATTTTTTTGACTATTTCTCGTCCACGAGCTGGGCGAAGGGATTTGGAGAGGAACTATGAGCGGACGTTCGCGGGCGCCTCGTGTGCTGGTCGCACTCTGCGCCGTCGTGGTTGCCGTCATTCTCGGACAGGCGCGAGTCGCCCTTGCCGACGAGGGGCTTCGCGTCGAGGGCATGGACTACTTCTACGGCAGCTCGGCCGCAGCCGGCTCGGCTGACTCGTCCGTGGACATCCTGAGCGTGAGCGGTGCGGCGAACCAGACCGTCTACGTCGAGATGGATCGCGATGGCGTGACGATCGCGAGCCACCTGGCGTTCACGCTTGGCGACTCCACGGCCAAGCGCGACGGCGCGGGCCGCTACGTGGGCGTCGTCAGCGCCAAGATCGCAAACTTCCAGCCCATGTCGACCTATGGCGTCCGCGTGTTCGCCGACCGCGAGCAGACCCAGTCGCTCTTCGAGGGGAGCATCACGCCCGTCTTTGCCGACCTGGATGGCGCGCCGCGCAGGCTGCTCGCGCTGCGAACGGTTGCGATCGGCGGCGACCGCGCGTTCACGGCCCCTGCGAACGTCACGTTCGGCAACGCCACCTACAAGCTCGCCAATGACGCGCCCGTCTCCGAGGCGCCCCTCGCCTTCTCCTACACGCAGTCCGACGCCGCCGAGCCCATCGACGGCGTCGTTCGCTATGTCGACGCGCAGGGCAAGGTCCTCAGGGCCGACTCGATCAGGGGCATCGCCAAGGGTGAGCACCGCAGCGTTCCCGTCCCCTCCGTCATCACGGTGGAGGAGGAGGGCGCCTCTGCCTCGTGGTGGCGCACCGTGGGATACGCTGGGTCGGTCAACGCGTCCTATCCCGGCGTGAGCGACTTCACCGTGCGCTGCGTCCCGCTCGCCTCGGGTGAGGGCTCGGCCAACGCGGGCAACTACTACTTCGCGGGCATTCGCTTCGTCGACGCCGCGACTGGCAGGCGCGTGCTCGCCCCGTCTGACGAGGCCGCGTCGACCTACGACGACTCCCTCAACGTGTGCGGCCGCTACCTCTACACGCCGCCCACCAGGCTCTTCGCGACGGACGCCGATGGCGTTGCCCAGACCTACGTGCTGAACGCCGCCGCCTCGCACCTCTCCGACGCGGGTGCGCTCGAGCTCGACTCGGCGAAGGACGGCGTGACCGACGGCTTCAAGGCCTTCGACGTCACCTACGACAGGCAGCCGTCGGATGCGGCGACCACCTGGACCGTCGTGATCGTGAACGGCGCGGCCGACCCCAAGGGCTCCGACCGCGAGATCGCCCGTCGCCAGTTCGAGGTCAGGCCCGGCGAGACCGCGACCTTCACGCCTGACGCCACGCTTGCGGTCGGCGACAGGACGTTCGTGCCGGTGACCTCGACCAAGGAGAGCTACAGCTACACCTTCGGCGCCGCCGGTCAGGACCCCGTGACCTACGTCTACTACGTGCCCGACGACTACGTGGCGCCTGCGCCCTACGACGTCACGGTGCGCTACGTGAACTACGCGACGGGCGAGGTGCTGGCCGAGAAGAGCGTGACGTCGCGCCCCGAGCTTCGCGACGAGCTCGAGATCGACTCGCCCGAGAGCTTCTTTGCCGGCGACACCGAGTACGTGAGGCTGGCCGGGCAGGAGGAGCCCATCTGGCACAGCTACTACTCGAGCGCTCGCGCCTACACCATCTACTACCGCGACTCCTCCGATGACCTCGCCGCCGCGCGCATCGTTCGCGTTCGCGTGATCTACGCAGACGGCACGCAGGCCGCCGGCACGACCACGTCGACGTCTGACGGTGTGACCACGGTCACGGTGCCCTCCACCGAGGCGGCGCTCACCGCCGTCGACGGTGCCGGTGCCTCGGGCATGGCCGACGGGTCGGGTGCGGACACCAACGAGGTCCGCATCGAGGACAACGAGACCCCGCTCGCGCAGATGGACCCGCTCGGGCCGTGGCAGACCATGCCCGCCTGGCAGAGGCCGGTCGCGCTTGCCGGGATCGGCGCGGGCATCGTCGCCGTGCTCCTCGTGGCGTTCCTGCTGATGCGCAGGCGCAGGAGTGACGAGGGCGAAGGCGAGCAGGAGTAAGGGTTCGGCGTCGGGCGAGTCGTCTCGTCCGACGTCGTCGTATCGACAGGAAACGAGCCGGGCGGCGCCAGGCGCCCAAGGCCAAGAGGATATGAGCATGCGTATGTACAGGCAGGATGACAAGATGACAAGGCACAGGACGATGCGGTTCCGCAGGGCGATCGCCGTCCTTCTGACCGTGGCGATGGTTTCGACCCAGACGCCCTTGGGCTATGCGGCCGATCGCGTCGCGCAGGGCGACCAGGGCCAGTCCGGCCAGGCGCAGTCCGCGACCGCGGCGAACGTGACGGCCGATGCCGCCCAGGAGGGCACCGTCGACCTCTCGCTCTCGTTCGACCATGCCTACGTCGAGGTCGACGGCCAGACCGTCTCGGCGCCCGCGACCAAGGTCAGCCTGCCCGCCGGCAAGGACGCCTCCGTCGTCGCCCATGCCGACGACGGCTACTCCGTCTCCCAGGTGACGCTCGCCTCCGGCGCCTCCTCCTCCACGCTCGCGCCCGAGGCCGACGGCACGTACCACATCTCCGCCGACCAGCTCGCGGGCGGTGCCACGCTCTCGGTGGCGGCCACCGCGCAGCAGTCCGAGCAGGCGACCACCTCCGCCGTCCCCCTCGACCAGCAGAAGAAGGACGAGTTCACCTACGAGGACGACGCGGTCAAGGTCACCGCCAAGCTCGAGAAGAGCGGCGCGATCCCGGCCGACGCCACGCTCAGGGTCCGTCAGGTCCAGCCGAGCGACGGCGACTACAACTACGGCGCCTACCTCGACGCGCTCAACAAGGGTGCCGAGGCCTCCAAGAAGCACAACGAGAAGAACACGCTGCTCTATGACGTGGCGTTCCTCACGCGTGACGCTGACGGCAACGAGGTCGAGGTCCAGCCCGCCGAGGGTTCCGTCAACGTCTCGTTCGAGTTCAAGCAGGGCCAGATCTCGCGCGAACTCTCGGCTGACAAGGCCTCTGACGTGACCGTCTCGCATCTGCCGCTCGCAGACGACGCCCGCCGCAGCGCCAAGACCACGGCGGAGGCGAGGCAGATCTCGTCCGACGACGTGACCGTCGAGACGCTCACCGGCTCCGACGTGCGCGCCAAGGGCTCCGACGCCATCGAGGTCAAGACCGAGAGCCTGTCGGTCTTCGCGCTCAGCTACACCGTCGACTTCACCTACGACGGCTACTCGTTCTCGCTTCCCGGCGAGGGCTCGATCAAGCTGGGCGAGCTCTTCTCGGCACTCGGCATCTCCGCGAGCGCGGCGGACGCCACGTCGGTCACCTTCTCCAACCCCGACCTCGTCGAGGTCGAGCGCGACGGCTCCGACTGGCGCCTCACGAGCCGCGAGCCGTTCCTGACGCGCGAGGTGCTGAGGGTGGGCATGGCCGACGGCTCGACCTACGTGATCGACGTGACCGACGCGCAGACGTCGACCGACCTCGCGGCGTTTCTGACTGATGCCACCATCGTCGCGCCCACCAACGACAAGGGCGAGTACGTGGTCGTGCCGGGCACGAGCTACTCGTTCAAGCTCTCGTTCCACGAGAACAAGAGCCTGCAGTTCCCGGACGACGGCCGCACCATGACCTACAAGCTGCCCCAGGGGCTCAGCGCCGACGGTCACGAGGGCAAGTTCGACGTCAAGGTCAACGACGGCGGCACCGTCTACACCGTGGGCGGCAACAGCTACCACATCACGGGCGACACGCTCTACCTCAACCTCAACACCTCCGACCCCAACTTCTCGCACCTGAGCGCCGCGAGCAACCTCGCCTTCACGCTCTCGTTCGAGGGCTCCATCGCCGAGGACGCCAAGAAGATCCACTTCTCCGACGGGGTCGAGAAGAGCGTGGACGTCGACACCTCGAACAGCGTCACGGCCTCCAAGTCGGCCGTGGTCAACAAGGACAGGGGCACCGTCGACTACACGGTTGCCATCGTGTCGAAGGGCCACAGCAAGAACGTCAAGGTGCACGACGCCATTGAGGGCAGCGTGCTCACGCTTGATGCATCCTCGGTCCGCGCGACTTCGAACAAGGGGCATGCGGTCGACCTCAAGGGTGGCGCCTCCGGCAACACCCTCGACTACACGATCCCCGAGATGGCGGACGGCGAGGTCGTCACCCTCACGTACTCCGCCAAGATCGACGTGAGCAAGATCCCCGTGCATGACGGCAAGGTCATCACGAGCGGCACCAACAAGGTCAGCGTCAAGAGCGACGGCGACCCGACCCCGCACGACACCGAGATCCACACCACGATCGACTACACGCCCGACGTCTCCAAGGCAACGGGCACCCTCGTCGGCGAGAACGGCCACACCAAGACGCTGCAGTGGAAGATCGACGCCAACGGCGAGCAGCACGTCTCGATGGCGAACATGAGGATCACCGACACCATCGACGAGGGCTCCCGCCAGATCATGAAGTACTCCGGCGACGGCATCCAGGTGAAGGTGATCGAGGGCAGCAACGTCGTGCGCATCGACAACGTGCCCTGGTCGGAGCTCGCCCAGAAGTCCGACAGCGAGTGGGCCTATGTCGTTCCCGCCAAGGACGCCGGCCACGCCTACCACTACGAGATCACCTACACGACCGACGTCGACCTCACGGGCAAGACCGGCGTGACGAACGTCAAGAACACGGTCACGACCGACGGCGGCAAGTCCTCCACCGCGGAGGGACACCCCACGCCCATCGGCGACAACGACGTCCAGGTCTACAAGAGCGCCGAGAAGGTCGACTTCGAGAACCGAGAGATCAGCTGGAAGAGCGACTTCACGGTTCCCACCGAGGGGCTCACCGACGCCGTGCTCACCGACTACTATCCCAACCAGTGGTACCAGAAGCGCCTGATCATCGAGAGGGCGAACCACGACAGCATCAAGGTGAGCGGCCTGCTTCCCGGCGAGTCCTACACCGTCGACTACGCCAACAACGCGAACGAGCGCTTCGGCGAGGACCGCTGCATCATCACCTTCTACCAGGACGAGGCCCACACCACGCCGGGCCTGCGCGGTGGCAAGCAGCGCACCGTCACCGTCGAGCTCAAGACCCAGATCTCTGACGAGCTCCTCGAGGCGGCCAAGACCGACCAGAGCAGGGAGCAGCGCCAGAACATGGTGACGCTCGAGGTCAACGGCACCACCAAGCAGGCGACGGCCCAGACCATGGTCACCGCGCCAGCCGTCAGCAAGAAGGTCCAGCCCTGGGGCACCCGCAAGGTCGGCAACTCCTACCTACCCATATATAAGTACGAGGTCGTGCTGGCCCGCCCCACGACCGACACCGAGACCGTCTACGACGAGTTCGACACGTCGCTGCTCGAGCCCTACGAGACCGACGACAACGTGTGGGACGGATCCTGGTACGTCTTCGGGGGCAGCACCTGGTCGCAGTCCGATCGCGGCGGGCAGTTCTCGCACGTCATGACCGACAAGGGCATGCGCTTCGACGTCCCCTCCGACGCCCTGCCGAGGGACAACTCCAACGGCGGCCAGCTCTACGACCACTACAAGCTCGTGTACTACCTCACCGTGAAGGACGAGGCGGCGCTGCACAAGCTCATCGACAAGTCGGTCAACTCGTCAGACCACAAGGCATGGATCCACAACGGCGTCTCGTGGGAGGACCACACCGACGGCGCCGACATCGACTACGAGTACCAGGCCCTCAAGAAGGAGATGCTCACGCCCGAGTCCGAGCTCTCCAAGACCGACGAGGACGTGCGCGCGAAGTTCCGCGTCACCCTCAACCCCGCCGGCGTCATGCTCAACGACGGCAACCCGCTCACGATGACCGACACCGTCGACCACCTGAGCGTCGACCCCGAGTCGATCAAGGCGTCCGTCCCGGGCGTCACGTGGGACGTCCAGGGGCACACGGTCACCTACAAGATCCCCGACGCCACGCCCGTGACCATCGAGTACGAGGCGCACGTCGTGTTCTCCGAGGCGGCCCAGGCCGGCGAGACCAAGAGCGTGACCTTCTCGAACAAGGCCGAGATGAGCGGCTACAAGCAGGACGTCGAGAAGACCGCGTACCGCAAGAACAGCGGCACCGCGACGGCGTCCGTCCCCTCGGTCAAGCTCCTCAAGTACGAGGCTGGCAACATGGGCGAGCGCCTCGGGGGCGCGACGTTCGCTCTTCTCGACGAGCACAAGCAGCCGGTGGAGGGCAATTCCGGCGCCGTGACCTTCACGACGAAGGCGGACGGCACGGCCACCATCCGCGGCGACCAGGCCGGCCAGGGCTGGACGCTCGACGAGGGCAAGCAGTACTACCTGCGCGAGACGCACGCGCCGCAGGGCCACATGCTCACGGGCGACGACATCCCGTTCAAGATCACGCTGGACGGCACGTCCGATCCCGACCACGGCATCTACGAGATGGGCGACACCCTGACGGTGAAGAACTATCCCGGCACCGACGTGCACGTCGAGAAGAGCTGGTCCGACGGCAGCGCACGCCACGGCTCCGACAGCGTCGTCGTGCGGCTGCAGCAGCGCATCGCGGGCGGCGACTGGTCCGACACCATTCGCGAGCACGTGGGCGACGCCGACACCGCGTGGACCGACACGCCCGCCAAGGACCTGACCATCAGCGCGGGCACGAACTGGGAGGGCTCCTTCAAGAATCTGCCGCTCGCGGTCCCCGCGTCGCTCTCCGACCCCGACGCCGACGACGTGTCGGTCGAGTACCGCGTGATCGAGACGCAGGTCAACGGCAAGGCTCCCGAGGAGGGCACGAGCGACGTGAAGGTCGTGCCGCCCAGCTCCGAGGACGGCTCGTACCTCGTCAAGGTGACCAACACGCCGAAGGTCGAGCTGACCGAGGCCAGCGTCAACAAGGTGTGGGACGACGCCGACAACCAGGACGGCAAGCGCCCCGGTGAGGTCAAGGTGACGCTCACGGCGAACGGCGCCAGGACCGAGCACACCGAGACGCTGAGCGAGGGCAACGGCTGGTCTGCGAAGGTCGCCGACCTGCCCAAGACCGACGACGCCGGGCACGAGATCGACTACGCCTGGGTGGAGGACACCGTGCCCGGCGGCTACGCCGTCTCCGGCAACACCAAGGACGGCACCGTCACCACGATCACGAACCGTCACGTGCCCGAGAAGACGAGCGCCACCGTCAAGAAGGCCTGGGCCGACGCCGACAACCAGGACGGCAAGCGCCCGCAGGAGATCTCCGTCGACCTTCTCGCCAACGGCAAGACGGTTCGCACCGTGACGCTCTCCGAGAAGGGCGGCTGGACCCAGACGGTGGGCGACCTGCCCGTCTATGAGGGTGGCAATAAGATCGACTACACGTGGAGCGAGGAGTCGCTTCCCAACGGCTACGAGCTTGGCGGCAGCGCGACCTCGGGCACCGTCACCACGATCACCAACCGCCACACGCCCGAGACCGTGGGCGCAAGGGTCCTGAAGGTCTGGGACGACGTCGACGACCTTGAGGGCTTCAGGCCGAAGACCATCGACGTCGAGCTCCGCGCGGGCTCGCGCGTCGTGAGGACCGCGACGCTCTCGGCCGACAACGGCTGGTCGGCTTCCGCCGAGGGCCTGCCCAAGTACGAGGGCGGCCACGAGGTCGCCTACAGCTGGGCTGAGGGTAGCGTGCCCTCGGGCTACCAGCTCTCCACCTCCGTCGAGGGCGACACCACGACCCTGACCAACACGCACACCCCCGAGACGACCTCGGCCTCCGTCAAGAAGGTCTGGTCGGACGACAACAACCAGGACGGCAAGCGCCCCCAGAGCATCACGGTGACGCTGACCGCGAACGGGAAGAAGACCGACCGGACCGTGACGCTCTCCGACGACAACGGCTGGAGCGCCACCCTCGACGGCCTGCAGAAGTACCAGGGCGGCAAGGCCGTCACGTACGGCTGGTCCGAGGATGCCCTGCCCGACGGCTACGAGCTCACCGGCACCGCGACCGACGCCGGCGTCACCACGCTCACGAACTCCCGCGGCTCCGAGAAGACCGAGGCCACCGTGCGCAAGGTCTGGGCCGATGCCGACAACCAGGACGGCAAGCGCCCGAGCGAGATCCGCGTGACGCTCACGGCGAATGGCCAGAAGACCGACCGCACCGTGACGCTCTCCGCCGCCAACAACTGGACGGCCAAGGTCGACGGCCTCGACCGCAACAAGGACGGCAAGCCTATCGCCTACGCCTGGGACGAGGGCGACGCGCCCGCCGGCTACCAGCTCACCAACACGGCCACCACGGGCACCGTCACCACGCTCACCAACACGCACGAGGTCGAGAAGACCAAGGCCTCCGTCAAGAAGGTCTGGGCCGACGCCGACAACCAGGACGGCAAGCGCCCTGCCGCGATCGTTGTCACCCTGCAGAAGAAGGTCGGCGGCGCCGACTGGGCCGACGCCACCCTCTCCGGCGCGGTGGTCGAGCGCACGCTCTCCGCCGACAACGGCTGGTCCGCCTCCGTCGACGAGCTGCCTGCCTTCGAGGGCGGCCAGAAGGTCGCCTACGGCTGGGCCGAGAAGGACGTGCCCGAGGGCTACAAGCGCACGACCGACACCAAGGACGGCGCCACGACCCTGACCAACACCCACGAGGCCGAGAAGACCGAGGCGACGGTCCGCAAGGTGTGGGACGACGCCAACAACCAGGACGGCAGCCGCCCGAGCGAGATCAAGGTCACGCTCGCGGCCAACGGCAAGGCGACCGACCACACGGTCAGCCTCTCCGACGCCAACGGCTGGACCGCGACCGTGAGCGACCTTCCCGCCTTTGCGGGCGGCCAGAAGGTTACCTACACCTGGAGCGAGGACGCCCTGCCCGCCGGCTACGCCATCTCCGGCACGGCGGCCGACGGCACCGTGACCACGATCACCAATAAGCACGACACCGAGACGACGGGCGCGAGCGTCCGCAAGGTCTGGGTCGACGCCAACGACCAGGACGGCGCGCGCCCGGCCTCGATCGTCGTGACGCTCCAGAAGAGCGTGGGCGGCGCGGCCGCGACGGACGTGACCGAGGGCGACAAGCCCGTCGAGCGCACGCTTTCCGCCGACAACGGCTGGTCCGCCTCCGTCGACGGCCTGCCTGCCTTCGAGGGCGGGCGCGAGGTCGCCTACAGCTGGGTCGAGAAGAGCGTGCCCTCGGGCTATACGCTCGCCACTGACACCAAGGGCGGTACCACGACCCTGACCAACACCCACGAGGCCGAGAAGACCGAGGCCTCCGTCAAGAAGGTGTGGGACGACGCCAACGACCAGGACGGCAGGCGCCCCGCAAGCATCAAGGTGGCTCTTCTCGCCAACGGCGAGAAGGTCGACGAGGTGACGCTCGACGCCAAGAACGGCTGGTCTGCCAAGGTCTCCGGCCTCGACAAGAAGGCCGCGGGCATGGACATCGCCTACATCTGGGACGAGGGCGACGCGCCCGCGGGTTACAGGCTCGTCTCGAACACGCTCGACGGCACCATGACCACGCTCACCAACAAGCATGACGTGGAGAAGACCAAGGCCACCGTCAAGAAGGTGTGGGACGACGCCGACAACCAGGACGGCATCCGCCCGAGCGAGCTGAAGGTCCGCCTCTCGAGCGGCCAGGAGGTCACCCTCAATGACGGCAACGACTGGAGTGCGACCGTCGACGACCTGCCCGTCTATGCGGGCGGCCAGAAGGTTACCTACACGTGGAGCGAGGCGGGCCTGCCCACCGGCTACGAGCTCACCAAGAGCGAGACCGACGGCGAGCTGACCACGATTACGAATACGCACGAGGTCGAGAAGACCGAGGCCTCCGTCAAGAAGGTGTGGGACGACGCCAACGACCAGGACGGCAAGCGCCCGTCGAGCATCAAGGTGGCTCTTCTCGCCGACGGCACGCGTGTCGACGAGGTGACGCTCGACGCTTTGAACGGCTGGTCCGCGAAGGTCAGCAACCTCGACAAGAAGGCCGCCGGCAAGGACATCACCTACACCTGGGACGAGGGCGAGGAGCCCGCGGGCTACAGGCTCGTCTCGAACGCGACCGAGGGCACGGTCACGACGCTCACGAACAAGCACGACGTCGAGAAGACCAGCCTCTCCGTCAAGAAGGTCTGGGATGACGCCGAAAACCAGGACGGCAAGCGCCCCGGCGAGCTCAAGGTCGCGCTCAAGGCCGGCGACGCAAAGGTCGGCGAGGTGACCCTCTCCGACGCGAACGGCTGGTCCGCCGAGATCGGCAACCTGCCCGTCTTCGCGGGCGGCGAGCGCATCGACTACGCCTGGAGCGAGGAGGCCCTGCCCCAGGGCTATGCGCTCTCCGGTACCGCGACCGAGGGCACCGTCACGACGCTCACCAACACCCACGAGACCGAGACGACCGGCGCCAGCGTGCGCAAGGTCTGGGCTGACGCCAACGATCAGGACGGCAAGCGTCCCGAGTCCATCGTCGTGACGCTCCAGAAGAGCGTGGACGGCGCCGCGGCCACGGACGTGACGGCCGACGGCAAGCCCGTCGAGCGCACGCTCTCGGCCGAGGGCGGCTGGAAGGCCTCCGTCGACGGCCTGCCCAAGTACGAGGGCGGCAAGCTGGTCGCCTACAGCTGGGCCGAGAAGAGCGCGCCCTCGGGCTACCAGCTCACGACCGACACCAAGGACGGCGCCACGACCCTGACCAACACCCACGAGGTCGAGAAGACCGAGGCTTCCGTCGCCAAGGTGTGGGACGACGCCAACAACCAGGATGGCAAGCGCCCCGCAACGCTGGAGGTTGCTCTTCTCGCCAACGGGAGGGAGAGCGGCCAGAAGGTGACGCTCTCCGACGCCAACGGCTGGAAGGCCAAGGTCGAGGGGCTCGACAAGTACCAGGGCGGCAAGGAGGTCGCCTACACCTGGAGCGAGGCGAGCCTGCCCGATGGCTACAGCCTCACGGGTGAGGCGAGTGCCGCGGGCGTGACCACGCTCACCAACTCCTACCAGCCCGAGCAGACGTCGGCCACCGTGCGCAAGGCCTGGGACGATGCGAACGACCAGGACGGCACGCGCCCCGGGAGCATCGCGGTCACGCTGCTCGCCGACGGCGAGCCGACCGAGCACACCGCCACGCTCTCCCAGGAGAACAAGTGGACGGCGACCGTCTCCGGCCTCGACAAGATGCGCGACGGCCGCGCCATCTCCTACACCTGGCGCGAGGATGAGGTCCCCGAGGGCTACGCCGAGACCACGGCGACCGCGGGTGCGACCACCACGATCACCAACAGCCACGAGCCCGCCAAGACCGAGGCCAGCGTCCGCAAGGTCTGGGACGACGACTCGAGCGCCGGCGCGCACCGCCCGCAGTCGCTCGACGTGCACCTGCTCGCCAATGGCCAGCAGGCCAAGGACGCGTCCGGGGCGGACATCGTGGCTCGTCTCGACCAGTCCAACAACTGGAGCGCGACGGCGCGCGACCTGCCCGCCAACGCGCAGGGCAAGGCCATCGCCTACACCTGGCGCGAGGGCGACGTGCCCGCCGGCTACAAGCTGGTGGACGAGAAGAGCGACGCCGGCGTGACCACGCTCACCAACGCCTACGACGCCTCTGCCAAGCTGACCTTCAAGGGCAGCAAGCACATGTCCGGCCGCCCGTTCGTGGCCGGCGACGACTACACGTTCACCGTGACCGCCGACGACGCCAAGGCGCCGCTGCCCGAGAGGCCGAGCGTCCACATCGCACCCACGACGGGTGAGACGGCCGCGCTCGACTTCGGCGACGTGAGCTTCACGCTGGCCGACGCGGGCAAGACCTACACCTACACGGTCACCGAGTCCGGCAGCGCCGCCGGCGTCACCAACGACAGCGCCAAGACCGTCAAGGTCAGCGTCGCCGACGCGGGCGACGGCACCCTCAAGGTGACGACCGTCGAGGGCGATGCCGCCAAGCTCGACTTCACCAACACCTACGAGGCCACGGGCATGCTCGAGCTCAAGGGCACCAAGTCCATGGAGGGCCGCGAGCTCGCCGAGGGCGACCACTTCGAGTTCGACGTCGCCGAGAAGGGCGGAAAGACCGTCACCGTGGGCAACACGGGCTCCAAGATCGACTACCCGACGCTGAGCTACACCCTCGCCGACCTTGGCACCCACACCTACACGGTGAGCGAGCACAAGGTCGACAAGGACGGCGTCAAGAGCGACGGCCGCACCTACACCATGGTCGTGACCGTCGCCGACGAGGTGCGCGACGGCAAGCTCGAGGTCACGAGCGCCGGCGCCGACCCGCAGGGCCTCGACTTCAAGAACACCTACGAGGCCACGGGCGAGTTCCCGCTCGAGGCGCACAAGACCATCGAGGGCCGCGACTTCGGCGCGGGCTCCGAGGCCGACCGCTATACCTTTACGGTCACGTCCGCCGACGCCGGTGCCCCCATGCCGGAGCGCACCTCCGTCACCATCGAGCCCACCTCGGGCCGCGAGGCCGCCGTGGACTTCGGCTCGATCGACTTCAAGCTCGCCGACGCGGGCAAGACCTTCACCTACACCGTCACCGAGTCCGGCACGGTGGCCGGCGTCACGAACGCCTCCGCCAAGACCGTGACGCTCAAGGTGACCGACGACGGCCAGGGCCGCCTCAAGGTCGAGCGCACGGGCGGCGACGAGCTGCCGCTTGCCTTCGACAACACCTACGACGCCTCCGGCACCGCGACCGTCCAGGCGACCAAGTCCCTCTCCGGCCGCGCGTGGAAGGCGGGGGAGGCCTACGCCTTCACGCTGAGCGCACGCCCCGGCACGCCGATGCCCGAGCGCACCCGCGCCGTGGCGACCGCCCAGGACACGCCCGCCGACTTCGGCCCCATCTCCTACACGCTCGCCGACGCCGGCAAGACCTTCGACTACACGATCGCCGAGGTCCTGCCCACCGACGACAATGGCAAGGCCTTGACCGAGAAGGACGGCGTCACGTACACGTCCGACACCCACACCGCCCACGTCAGCGTGAGCGACAAGGGCGACGGCACGCTGACCACCAAGGTCACCTACGACGACGGCGCGACGGCGGCCCCCACGTTCACCAACCGCTACGCCGCGACCGGCTCGGTCGACCTCACGGCCATCAAGCGCATCGAGAACCGCGAGTTCTCCGACCTCGACTCCTACACCTTCACGGTGACGGCCGACGCGGCCAACCCCGGCGCGCCGCTGCCCGAGCACCCCAGCGTGACCATCAACCCGCGCGAGGGCCACTCGACCACGGTCGACTTCGGCAGCATCGCCTACACCCTCGACGACGCAGGCAAGACCTTCTCGTACGACGTGACGGAGTCCGGCACGGTCGCGGGCGTCACCAACGACTCGCGCACCCACCGCGTCCAGGTCAGCGTGAGCGACGCGGGCGACGGAACCCTTGCGGTCGAGAAGAGCTACCTCGTCGACGGCAAGGCGGCTTCCACGCTCATCTTCTCCAACGACTACGAGGCCGCGGGCTCCTATGAGCTCCACGCGACCAAGACTATGGTCGGCCGCGACTTCAACGAGGGTGACTCCTACACCTTCACGGTGACGCCCGACGGCACCGACGCGCCGATGCCCGAGAGGTCGAGCGTGACCATCAGCCCGCGCGAGGGCAGCCAGGCCGACGTGGACTTCGGCAAGATCGACTACACGCTTGCCAACGCCGGCAAGGCCTACACCTACACGATCTCCGAGTCCGGCACGGTCGCGGGCGTCACCAACGACGTGCGCACCCGCACGGTCACCGTCAAGGTGAGCGACAACGGCGACGGCACCCTCTCCTGTACGGACGACACCCGCGTCGACGGCGTACCCTCCAAGCAGGCCCTTACGTTCGCCAACCGCTACGCCGCCAAGGGCGAGGCGACCATCGACGCGCACAAGACGCTCGAGGGCCGCGACCTCAAGGCGGGCGAGTTCACCTTCGAGCTCGTCGATGAGACGGGCGCGGTGCTGCAGAGCGCGACCAACGCCGCCGACGGCACGGTCGCCTTCAAGCCGATCGCCTACGACCTCGCCTCGCTCGGCTCCGGCGACAGCCGCGCCAAGAGCCGCACCTTCTCCTATAAGGTTCGCGAGAAGCTCCCGGCCGGCGTCGACGCAGACCACGCCCGCCAGGACGGCATGACCTACGACACGAACGTCCGCGACGTCTCCGTCACGGTGACGGACGACGGCCGCGGCACGCTCGAGACCAAGGTCGACTACGGCCAGGGCATGACGGCCGCCGAGTTCAAGAACACGTACTTCTCGGCCACCGAGACCCTCGACTTCGAGAAGCACTACTTCGGCGCCGACAAGAACGCCTCCTTCGACTTCGAGCTGACCGCAGCCGACGACTCCTGGAAGCCGCGCACGGGCGACTCCGGCACGGTCGAGGTCGACGCCGCGAGGCGCGACTCCGTGGTCGACTCCGGCCAGGCCTTCAAGGTCGTCGCCCACAACGGCAGCTTCGACGAGAGCGGCACCGCCAAGGTCGAGCTGCCCAAGCTCGTCTACTTCGAGCCCGGCACCTACCGCTACGTGCTCGCCGAGCGCAACGACAAGGCCGCCAGCAACGACGCCGCCGTCTACCACATCACGGTCACGGTCGCGCCCGACCAGACGGCGTCCCGCACGGTCGAGCTCGTCTCGGGCGATGCGACCACGACCGTCGACACGATGGCCTTCTACAACAACGACCAGGTGACGCTTAACTTCAACTCGTCGCCGCTCGCGCCCCAGGACGATCGCTCCAGGCAGGTGAGCGTCGACCCGAAGGCCAAGAAGGTCTTCGACAACGGCACGCTCGTCTCCGGCGAGTTCGCCTTCTCGCTGCGCGACGCCTCCGGCCGCGCGCTGCAGACGGCGACCAACGACGCCCTCGGCACGGTCACCTTCGACCGCATCCTCTTTGACGCGCCGGGCACCTACGACTTCACCCTCACCGAGGACCCGGGCTCCGATGCCGGCATCGTCTACGACACGCACGCCATCGGCTACCGCGTCACGGTCACGGCGGACGAGAAGGGCGTGCTCTCGGCCAAGGAGACCTACCTCGGCCCCGACGGCAAGCCCGTCGACGAGGCGACCTTCGTCAACGACGTGCGCACCATCGAGATCCGCGGCCAGAAGCGCTCGCGCGAGGCGCCCTACGACCCGCTGCCCGGCGCGACCTACGGCATCTGGATGACCAACGCCAACGGTAACGACGTCTACATGGGAAGCGCCGTGTCCGATGCCGACGGCTACCTGCGCTACGAGGTGCCCACCACCCAGGGCGTCGCGTACTACCTGCGCGAGGAGAAGGCCCCGCACGGCCACCTCGTCGACCCGTACCCGACGGACTACTTCACCATCGGCAAGGGCACCAACGGCGCCTACTACCTCGTGTACCAGTACGACTCCGAGTTCTTCGCCCTGGTACCCGACCTCAAGGGCAGGATCTAGAAGCAGCGTCCGGGCGGGGAGTGGTCTCCCCGCCCGGCACAGACGAGAGGCACCACCAATGAAGAAGCTCAGAAGATACCTTCAGGTCATGGCCGCGCTCGCCGTCGCGGTGGCGCTCGTTCCGGCCGTCGCCCGCGCGGACGAGAAGAAGGTCCTTCTCGACTACCGACCCCAGGAGCACGCCGTCGCCGACCGCACGGTGCACTTCAACGTCAAGAAGCTCGACCGCGACACGCACGAGTACGTGCGGGGCGCGCGCCTGCAGATCATCGACAAGGAGACGGGCTCGGTCGTCGCCGAGTGGACGAGCGACGGCTCGACCGAGCAGACGGCCCGCGAGCTCGACGTCGACCACCCCTACATCCTCCACGAGGTCTCGGCGCCCGAGGGCTACAAGGTCGCCGACGACGTCGAGTTCGTCCTGCGCTCGGTCAACTTCGAGACCAAGGGCGAGGTCATCTCGGGCGCCACGACCGCGGACGGCAAGCCCAACGCCGAGTTCAACAGCATCAGCGGCAGCGAGGAGACGCAGGCCTTCCAGATCAGCCTCTTCGACGAGCACGAGGAGGGGGAGCGCACGGTCGTCCAGCATCGCGAGACGCCCAAGGAGGACAAGGACAACCGCTCCGCCGGCCGCCTGTCGCAGACGAGCGACCCCACGAACTACCTGCCCGCCATCGTGATCGCGGCCATCGGACTGATCGTGGTCATCGCGGCGATCGTCCTCAGGCGACGCAACAGGCACTAGCGAGCCCGGGCCACGAGCCCAAGCTCTTCTCGGTACCTCTGGCCCCAGCCTGGCCCCGCCGGACTGGGGTCTCGCCATGTCGGGGTGGGGCTTTCCTGCGAAGATTTGTGGAGATTCCCTTTGAGCTGGTTTTTCCCTCAGAGAAGGCCTACTATTTTACCTTGCGTCTCTAGCTAGGGGAGAGCTATGTCTCGAGCTTGACCGGCGACGCAAACGGCTCCTGCGCGCCAACGCAGGAGGTGCGAGGACAGGCCCCGCACTTAAAACCCCATGATGTAAGGAGTTGCAAATGGCAGAGAGCACCACCCCGCGCCTCAAGGAGAAGTACGCCTCCGAGATCCGCGACGAGCTGCAGAAGCAGTTCAACTACAAGAACGTCAACATGATCCCGAAGATCGAGAAGATCGTCGTGAACATGGGTGTCGGCGAGGCCGCCACCGACTCCAAGGCCATCGACGGTGCCGTCGCTGACCTGCGCGCCATCACCGGCCAGCAGCCGATGGTCACCCGCGCTCGCAAGTCCATCGCTACCTTCCACCTTCGCCAGGGCATGCCCATCGGCGCCAAGGTGACCCTTCGTGGCGACCGCATGTACGAGTTCCTCGATCGCCTCATCGCCATCGCCATCCCGCGCATCCGCGACTTCCGCGGCATCAAGGCGAACAGCTTCGACGGCCACGGCAACTTCTCCATGGGCGTCACCGAGCAGCTGATCTTCCCCGAGATCGACTTCGACAAGATCGATCGCACGCGCGGCATGGACATCACCATCGTGACCACGGCCCAGACTGACGAGGAGGGCAAGGCGCTCATCGCCGCCTTCAACTTCCCGTTCAAGAGGGACTAGTCAATACGCTTGTAAATCGCCCCGGCGAGGCCGGGGCCTCTTCCTGAAGGAGGATTTGTGGCTAAGACATCGATGATCGTCAAGGCGAACCGCGAGCCGAAGTTCTCGACGCGGAAGCAGAACCGCTGCCAGCGCTGTGGGCGTCCCCACTCCGTCTATCGCAAGTTCGGCCTCTGCCGTGTGTGCTTCCGCGAGCTGGCGAGCAAGGGCGAGCTCCCTGGCGTCCGCAAGGCTAGCTGGTAAGAAGGGGCTCTCGCGTGCAGGCGTGTGGGCCACGGGCTCACATGAACCGCATGCGCAGTTTCATCACTATCGAAGGAGAAGGAATCAATGAAGGTTACTGATCCCATCGCAGACATGCTGACGCGCATCCGCAACGCGAACGCCGCTGGCAAGCAGGAGGTCTCCATGCCCTCCAGCAAGGTGCTGGTCGAGATCGCGCGCGTCATCTGCGAGGAGGGCTACATCGAGAGCTATGAGGTCGAGGACACCAAGCCTCAGAAGACCCTGCACATCACGCTCAAGTATGGCGCCCGCAACACCAAGGTCATCCGCGGCATCCGTCGCATCTCCAAGCTTGGCCTGCGCATCTACTCCACCGCTGACGAGCTCCCCCGCGTCATGGGCGGCCTCGGCACCGCGGTGATCTCCACCTCCAAGGGTATGATGTGCGACCGCGATGCCCGCAAGCTCGGCATCGGCGGCGAGGTCATCTGCTACGTCTGGTAACTCGTCAGAATCACGATAGGAGGAGACAATGTCTCGTATTGGTAAGAAGCCTGTCACGGTTCCGGCTGGAGTCACTGTGACGATCGACGGCACCCACGTTACGGTCAAGGGCGCGAAGGGCGAGCTCAACCGCACCTTCTCCGACCTTCTGACCATCAAGCAGGAGGGCGAGGAGATCCTCGTCACCCGCAACGACGACTCGACTGAGTCCAACGCTCAGCAGGGTCTCACCCGCACCCTCATCAACAACATGGTCATCGGCGTCTCCGAGGGCTTCGAGAAGAAGCTCGAGCTCGCGGGCGTCGGCTACCGTGCCACGCTCAAGGGCAAGGATCTTGACCTCTCCCTTGGCTACTCCCACCCCGTCGTCTACGTCGCTCCCGAGGGCATCTCCTTCGAGGTCCCCGACAACACCCACATCACGGTGAAGGGCATCTCCAAGGAGCAGGTCGGCCAGGTTGCCGCCGAGATCCGCTCGAAGCGCGCTCCCGAGCCTTACAAGGGCAAGGGCATCCACTACGAGGGTGAGCACATCCGCAGGAAGCTCGGCAAGGCTGCTAAGTAGTCTCGCTGGCATATAGGAAAGACCATCACCCCGTCAGGTGGTGGCGTGGTTAAGGAGAAGGAATGGATAAGAACAAGGCAAAGCGCGCGGGCCTCATGCGTCGCAAGCGTCGCGTCCGCGCCAAGGTCTTCGGTACGGCCGAGCGTCCCCGTCTGAACGTCCGCCGCACCAACGCCAACATCTATGCCGCCGTCATCGACGATACGTGCGGCAAGACCCTCTGCTCCGCTTCGACCCTCTCTGCCGAGTTCAAGGCTGAGGGCAAGGTCGGCTCCAACAAGGAGGCCGCGGAGTTCGTCGGCAAGCTCGTTGCCGAGCGCGCCCTCGAGAAGGGCGTCACCGAGGTCACCTTCGACCGCGGTGGTCACATCTATCACGGCCGCGTCCAGGCCCTGGCAGACGCCGCTCGCGCTGCCGGCCTGAAGTTCTAGGAGGAATTTGAATGCCACGTGATCGTAAGCGCCAGAATGACTCCGATCTTCAGGAGCGCGTAGTCTACATCCACCGTGTCTCTAAGACCGTCAAGGGCGGCTCCCGCATGTCGCTCGTCGCTCTCGTCGTCGTCGGCGACGGCAAGGGCAACGTCGGCCTCGGCATGGGCAAGTCCACTGAGGTTCCCCAGGCGATCCAGAAGGGCGTCGAGGACGCGAAGAAGAACATGTTCAAGGTGGCTGTCACCGAGAGCGGTTCCGTGCCTCACCCCATCGAGGGCCGCTATGGTGCAGGCCGCATCATCATCAGGCCTGCCGTCGAGGGTACCGGCGTCATCGCCGGCGGCCCCGTCCGTCCGCTCTTCGAGCTTGCGGGCATCCGCAACGTCATCTCCAAGTCCCTTGGCACCAACAACGCCCTCAACGTCATCAAGGCTGCCGCCGAGGGCCTCAAGGAGCTTTCGACTCCCGAGATGGCCGCAGAGCGTCGCGGCATGACCGTCAGCGAGATGTTCAACGGTAAGGAGGCATAACGATGGCAGAGAAGAAGCTCACCGTTAAGCTCGTCCGCAGCGCCGTTGCGTCCGTCAAGAAGGACCAGACCCGCACTTGCTTCGCCATGGGCCTTCGCAAGATCGGCGACGTCTCCGTGCTGCCTGACAACGAGAGCGTTCGTGGAATGATCTTCAAGGTCAAGCACCTTGTTGAGGTTGAAGAGAACTAGGAGTCATCCAATGCAGCTCAAAGATCTTCGTCCCGCGGAGGGCTCCAAGAAGTCCCGCAAGCGCGTCGGCCGCGGCAACTCGTCCGGCCACGGCACCACTGCCGGTCGCGGCACCAAGGGCCAGCTCTCCCGCTCCGGTGGCGGCAAGGGCGCAGGCTTCGAGGGTGGCCAGCAGCCGCTCGCGATGCGTCTCCCCAAGCTCCCCGGCTTCACCAACCACAGCCGCGTCGAGTACGCTCCTGTGAACGTCGCCCGTCTCGAGGGCCTCTTCGCCGACGGCGACACCGTCGATGCCGAGAGCCTCATGGCCAAGGGCGTCATCAAGCACGATTACATCCCCGTGAAGGTTCTCGGGGACGGCGAGCTCACCAAGAAGCTCACCGTTAAGGTTGATAAGGTCTCCGCCTCTGCAAAGGCTAAGATCGAGGCGGCCGGAGGAAAGGTCGAGCCCGCGTGCTAAAGGGAATCGCAAACGCATTCCGCATCCCGGAGCTTAGGAACAAGATCCTGTTCACGCTTGCGATCTTGCTCCTCTACCGCTTTGGTGCCTACCTGCCTGCTCCTGGCGTGCCGTTCTCGCGCATGCTGGAGGCCTTCCAGACGGCCTCCGCGGGCAGCGGCGCCATCGCGGTGCTCAACCTGTTCTCCGGCGGTGCGCTCTCCCGTGTTTCCGTTTTCAGTCTCGGAATCATGCCCTACATCACGGCCCAGATCATCCTCCAGCTGTTCCAGGCCGTGATTCCGTCCCTCGCCGAGCTCGCCAAGGAGGGCGAGAGCGGCCAGCGCAAGATCACGCAGTACACGCGCTATCTCACGATTGTGCTCGCGACGATCAACGCGATTGGCTACCTCTTCCTCTTCAAGAGCTACGGCATCGACTTCTCGGGCATGGGCTTCCCTGAGATCATCGAGGACATCATCATCGTTGGCGTGCTCCTCACCGGTGCCATCATCATCATGTGGCTCGGCGAGCTCATCACCCAGCGAGGCATCGGCAACGGCATGTCGCTGATCATCTTCACCAACATCCTTGCCGGTCTGCCCTCCGCCCTCATCAACTCGATCAACACCTCGTCGACCGGCATGATCATCACGATCATCACCGTCGCCGTCGTGTTCGCGATCATCCCGGTGATCGTCTACATCGAGCGTGGCCAGCGCCGCATCCCGGTGCAGTACGCCAAGAGGGTCACTGGTCGCAGGATCATGGGCGGCCAGTCCACCTACCTGCCCATCAAGGTCAACACGGCTGGCGTCGTGCCCATCATCTTCGCCTCTGCGCTGCTCTACTTCCCCGCGCAGATCGCCGTGTTCTTCCCGACCGTGGGCTGGATGCAGACCTTTGCCAACACGCTCTCGACGGGCTGGGTCAACTGGACCCTCTCCGTCCTGCTGATCGTCTTCTTCGCGTACTTCTACACCTCCATGGTGTTCAACCCCGAGGAGACGGCGGACCAGCTGCGCAAGGCCGGCGGCTTCATCCCGGGCGTCCGTCCGGGCTCTGCCACCGCTGCCTACATCAAGAGCGTCCTCGACCACATCACGCTGCCGGGCGCCCTCTTCATGGCGGTGCTCGCGGTCGTCCCGTCGATCCTGTTCTCTCTGACGGGCAACGTCCTCATGCAGTCGTTCGGCGGCACCTCGGTGCTGATTCTCGTCGGCGTCGCGATGGACACCATCTCGCAGCTCGAGAGCCAGCTCAAGATGCACAACTACGAGGGCATCTTCAAGTAAGGACGTGCTCTTCTCGGCATCTGCCGAACACAGCGTCACCAAGCGGTCGGGCCACGTGCCCGGCCGCTTTTTTCATGCCTGGTGCGCTGGGGGAGGGTGCGGGGCCTCGGCCGCGCTTCGGGTGCGCCGCGCGTGGTTGCGACCACCGAAGTCCCGTGTTTTTCTCGCACGCGACGTTGGTGACGTGGGGTCGGATGGGTAGACTGGTGTCGTCGGCTGCGGCCGGCGCATGTCATACGAACGCATGAACGTGATTCGAAAGGCGGTCTAGCGCATGAACATCGTTCTTCTTGGAGCTCCCGGTGCCGGCAAGGGCACCCAGGCCCAAAAGCTCGTCGCGGACTACGGCGTCGCTCACATCTCCACCGGCGACCTGCTCCGTGCGGCCGTCAAGGCCGAGAGCAAGCTGGGCAAGGAGGCCAAGGGTTACATGGACGCCGGCCAGCTGGTTCCCGACCAGCTCGTGATCGACCTCGTCAAGGAGCGTCTCCAGGCCGACGACGCCAAGAAGGGCTTCATCCTCGACGGCTTCCCGCGCAACACCCAGCAGGCGGTCGTGCTCGGCAGCGAGCTTGAGGACATGGGCATCGAGCTCGACGCTGCTCTTCTCGTCGACGTTGCCTCCGACGTGATCATCAAGCGCCTGAGCTCGAGGCGCACGTGCAAGGCCTGCGGCTACACCGCGCCCGCCGGCGTCGACGTCTGCCCGCGCTGCGGCGGCGAGATGTACCAGCGTGACGACGACAAGCCCGAGACCATCGCCAAGCGCCTCGACACCTACGAGAAGCAGACGGCGCCCCTCGTGGAGTACTACTCTGGCAACAACATCCTCAAGAAGGTCGACGGCGACCGTCCCGTCGACGAGGTCTACGCTGACGTCAAGGAGCTTCTGGGTCTATGATTCACATCAAGACGAAGGAGGACATGCTCGAGTACAAGGCTACTGCGGGCTGCCTCTCCAAGCAGGCACTGCGCGTCGCCGGAGCCATGATCAAGCCCGGCGTCTCCACGCGCGAGATCGACGCGGCCGTCGAGGGCTTCATCCGCCTGCACGGCGCCACGCCCGGCTTCAAGGGCTACGGTGGCTTCCCCGGCAGCGTCTGCGCGTCGGTCAACGAGCAGATCGTCCACGGCATCCCCTCGCCCGAGGTGTTCCTGAACGACGGTGACATCATCTCGATCGACGTGGGCGCCAACAAGTGCGGCTGGGCCGGCGACAACGCCTGGACCTTCTACGTCGGCAACGTCTCCGACGAGGTCAAGGGCCTCTGCGAGTGCACGCGCGACTGCCTCAAGGCCGGCATCGAGCAGGCCGTCCCCGGCAACCACCTGGGCGACATCGGCTTTGCCGTGCAGGAGCTTGCCGAGAGCAACGGCTACGGCGTCGTCCGCGAGTACGTGGGCCACGGCGTCGGGCACGACATGCACGAGGACCCCAACGTCCCCAACTACGGCAAGAAGGGCCGCGGCGTCAGGCTGCAGGCGGGCATGATCATCGCGATCGAGCCCATGATCACCCTCGGCACCCACGCCAACCACGTGCTCAACAACGGCTGGACGGTCGTCACCAACGACGGCAAGCCCGCCGCGCACTACGAGAACACGATCGGCATCACCGAGGACGGCCCGATGATCCTCACCGAGGACGACCTGGGTCCCTGGTGCGCCATGCAGGGCGGGGAGCAGGGCGCCGAGTAGCGTCTCGCCTCCTCCACAAGCTCGCACGTATCGCCCGCCGCCTGGACCTCGCGTCTGGGCGGCGGGTCTTGTCTGCGGAGCCAAGGACTCGAGTGCCCTTGGCGCTGTAAGGTCGCGTCCTCGAGGCCATTTCGGGCGCGCGTCTGCCGCAGGACGGGGCGCACCCGTCGCGACGTGGCGAAATCTTGTGGAAGAACCGTGCAACGTGGACGCCAGGCTGCACTTTATGTAAGATATTCAGTCGCTGTAACTTTCAGGGAGAAAGTAGGTAGGGTGAGCAAACAAGCAGGAATCGAGCTGGAGGGCACCGTACTCGAGCCCCTTCCCAATGCGATGTTCAACGTCGAGCTCGAAAATGGCAAGGTCATCCTTTGCACCATTTCCGGCAAGATTCGCATGAACTACATTCGAATCCTTCCCGGGGACAAGGTCGTCGTGGAGATCTCTCCGTATGATCTCACGCGCGGCCGCATCACCTATCGCTACAAGTAGGCCCTGCAGCCATCTTAGGGTGCCCCGGCACCTACCAGCCACGTTCGGATATTCACGCCTGCGGCTGGGCGAGTAGATAGAGGCCTGGCAGCTCCACCTGCCTCGCCAGAAGCACCACCAGTTCGTGTAGTACTTACGGAAGGAAACGCATATGAAGGTACGTCCTTCGGTCAAGAAGATGTGCGACAAGTGCAAAGTCATCCGTCGCCATGGCAAGGTTTACGTGATCTGCGAGAACCCTCGCCACAAGCAGCGTCAGGGCTAAGAGAGGAGCTCGAAGTTGGCACGTATCAATGGTGTCGACCTGCCGCGTGACAAGCGCGTCGAGGTCGGTCTTACGTATCTCTATGGCATTGGTCAGACCCGCGCAACGAAGATCTGCGCTGAGACCGGTGTGAACCCCGATACCCGCGTCAAGGACCTCACCGAGGACGAGGTGACCAAGATTCGCGACTTCATCGACGCGAACTACACCACCGAGGGTGACCTCCGTCGCGAGGTTCGTCAGAACACTGCCCGCCTGATGGAGATCGGCTGCTACCGCGGCCTCCGTCACCGCAAGGGCCTCCCTGTCCATGGTCAGCGCACCCACACTAACGCTCGCACCCGCAAGGGCAAGAAGCGTCAGATCGGTGCCAAGAAGCGCGGTTAGGGAGTAAAGCATGCCTAAGAAGAACCAGCGCACCACGCGCGTCCGTCGCGCCGAGCGCAAGAACATTTCCGTGGGTCAGGCCCACATCAAGAGCACGTTCAACAACACGATCATCACGATCACCGACCCCCAGGGCAACGTCATCGCCTGGCAGTCTGGTGGTACCGTCGGCTTCAAGGGCTCCCGTAAGTCCACTCCGTTCGCGGCCCAGGTCGCGGCCGAGGCCTGCGCCAAGGCAGCAATGGAGCACGGCCTTCACAAGGTCGTCGTGTTCGTGAAGGGTCCCGGTTCCGGTCGCGAGACCGCCGTTCGTTCCCTCCAGGCCGCTGGCCTCGAGGTTTCGGGCATCCAGGACAAGACCCCCATCGCACACAACGGCTGCCGCCCCAAGAAGCGTCGTCGTAACTAGTAGGGAAGGACAGTAGCAATGGCAATTGATAGGACCCCTGTCCTTAAGAGGTGCCGCCAGCTTGACATCGATCCGATCGTCATGGGCATCAACAAGAAGTCTAACCGCCAGCCCAAGCGCCGTCGTCGCCAGGAGAGCGAGTACGGCATGCAGCTGCGCGAGAAGCAGAAGGCCAAGTTCATCTACGGCGTGCTCGAGAAGCAGTTCCGTGGCTACTACGACCAGGCCAAGAAGATGAACGGCGTCACCGGCGACAACCTGATGGCTCTTCTCGAGCTCCGTCTCGACAACGTCGTGTTCCGCCTCGGCTTCGCCCGCACCCGCAAGGAGGCCCGTCAGACCGTCCGTCACGGCCACATCACCGTGAACGGCCGTCGCGTCGACATCCCCTCCTACCGCGTGAAGGCTGGCGACGTCGTCGCCGTCGCCGCCAAGGCGAAGGACCTTCTCCCCATCAAGGAGGCCCTCATCTCCTCCGAGCACATGGCCGTTCCCGCTTGGCTTGAGGTTGACATCGAGAAGCTCCAGGGCACCGTTCTCCAGGTCCCCGTGCGTGACCAGATCGACCTCGAGATCGACGCTCAGCTCATCGTCGAGCTCTACTCCAAGTAAACCTGAGACGGTAGGAGGTATTCATGTCCGAATTCATCCGACCGCAGGTGTCGGTAGAGGAGATCTCCGACAACCTCGCCCGCGTCAGCGCCGAGCCGCTTGAGCGCGGCTACGGCTCCACGCTCGGCAACTCGCTGCGTCGCGTGCTGCTCTCCTCTCTCGAGGGTGCGGCCGTCGAGGCCATCCAGATCGATGGCGTGCAGCACGAGTTCACGACCGTCGAGGGCGTCTACGAGGACGTCACCGACATCGTGCTCAACGTCAAGGGGCTCGTGTTCCGCAGCAACGGCATGGGCGATGAGGCTACCGCCTCCATCTCGATTGATGGTCCCTGCACGGTGACCGGCGGCGACTTCCGCATCCCCGCCGAGTTCGACCTCATCAACAAGGACCACGTCATCTGCACCCTCGGCGAGGGCGCTCACCTGAGCATGCAGATGCGCATCGGCACCGGTCGCGGCTACGTGTCCGGCGACGACAACGAGCGTGACGCCGATCCGATCGGCATCATCCACGTCGACTCGCTGTACTCTCCCGTGCGCCGTTGCGCCAGGGCGATCGAGCCCTGCCGCGTTGGCCAGCACACCAACTACGACCGCCTCGTGCTCGAGGTCGAGACCAACGGCTCGATCTCCCCGCGTGACGCCGTGGTCGAGGCTGCCAACATCATCAACCAGCACATGGCTGCCTTCATGACCCTCGCTGACGAGGAGGAGCCCGTCGAGGACACCTCCATCTTCGCCAGCGGCGTCGAGGAGGACAACACCGAGCTCGACAAGCAGATCGAGGACCTGGACCTCTCGGTTCGCTCCTACAACTGCCTGAAGCGCGCCGGCATCCACGCCGTCCGCCAGCTGGTTGAGTTCTCCGAGAACGACCTGCTCAACATCCGCAACTTCGGCGTCAAGTCCATCGAGGAAGTCAAGGACAAGCTCGAGTCCATGGGCCTCGGCCTCAAGGCTTAGTTCGCCGTACGTTTTACTGAGGAGTAGCTAGAACATGCGACACAACAAGAAGAGGGGTATGAAGCTCGGCACCGACGCCAGCCATACCAAGGCAATGAAGAAGAGCCTGATCGTCTCCCTTCTCGCCAACGACCGCATCAAGACCCTCGAGCCGCGCGCCAAGGCCATCCGTGGCGACGTGGACCGAGTGATCACCTGGGCCAAGAAGGGCGACCTGCACTCTCGTCGCCTCGCCATCGCCAAGGTGGGCGACAAGGAGGTCGTGCGCGAGGTCTTCGACAAGGCCGCTCAGGGCATGTGGGCCGACCGCAACGGCGGCTACACCCGCATCCTCAAGCTTGGCCCCCGCAAGGGTGACAACGCCGAGGTCGTCATCATCGAGCTCGTGACCGAGCCCGTCGCGCCCAAGGCCGCTAAGACCTCCGTCAAGAAGGTCGAGAAGGTCGCCGAGAAGGTCGAGGAGACCGAGGAGGCCGAGAAGGTCGAGGAGGCTCCCGCCGAGGAGGCCGCCGAGGCCAAGGCCGAGGAGACCGACGCCGAGTAGGCTCGTCTCATACGCTTGATTCTCAAGGGGGAGGTCCGGTCGGGCCTCCCCCTTGCTGTAGGAAGGAAGCATGCTTCGCCTGAGTGACATCGAGTTTGCGTACCCGCGCTCCGAGCGCGTGCTGTGCGGCGCCTCGCTAGAGGTGGCGCCGGGCGAGCATGTGGTGCTGCTCGGGAGCAACGGCTGCGGAAAGTCGACGCTCGCGCGGCTTGCCAACGGCTCGATCGAGCCTGCGGCGGGCCTCGTCGAGGTGGACGGCGAGGTGTCGCGCGAGGGGGCGAGGCGCACCTTCTTCGAGGAGGTGGGCTACGTCCAGCAGGACCCGCGGGCGCAGCTCGTCACGTCGAGCGTGCGCGACGAGGTCGCCTTCGGGCCGCGCAACCTCAGGCTCGAGGCCGCAGAGGTCGAGCGTCGCGTGGGTCGTGCGCTCGAGGCGTGCGACCTGGAGAGGCTCGCGGACCGTTCGGTGATGGAGCTCTCGGGCGGGCAGCAGCAGCGGCTCGCTTTTGCGGGCGTGCTGGCCATGGAGCCGCGCTACCTGGTGCTCGACGAGGTGTCGGCGCAGCTGGACTCTGCCGCTCGCGAGCTCGTGGCCGACCTCGTGCGGCGCGTGTGCGCCGCGGGGCGCGGCGTGCTCGAGATCACGCACCTCGTCGAGGACGTGCTGCGCGCCGACCGCGTGCTCGTGATGGACGCGGGGCGCATCGCGTGGGAGGGCTCGCCTGACGCCCTCCTGCGCGACGAAGAGGCGCTTTCGCTCTCGGGGCTGCGCGGCGCCGGCCTGGACGCGCTTGCGGCGCTTGCGCGCGCGGGCATGGACGTTGCGGGCGCAGACGCAGCCGCCATGGGGCGCTTCGCGGAGGAGAGGGGCCTTGGGGCGAGGCTGCAGGCTCTTCTCGGCGGCGAGGGGCGCGAGCATGGCGACGAGGCGTCTGAGGGGCTCGTGGTCGAGGACGCGTCGTTTGCGTACGGGCACGGGGCGTCGCGGCACGTCGCGCTGTCGCACATGCGGCTTGCGGCGCCGTGCGGGGCGGTGACGCTCGTGGTGGGCGCGTCGGGGTCGGGCAAGACCACGGCGTCGCTGGTCGCGGCGGGGCTGCTCGAGGCCGAGGGCTCTCCCGCGACGCTTGCGGGGCGCGTCGTGCGCGCTGGTGACGTGGGGCTGTCGCTGCAGCGTCCGGATGACCAGCTGTTTGCGAACAGCGTGCTTGCGGACGTGTCGTTCGGGCCTGCGAATCGTGGGCTGGCCGCGGAGGAAGCCGATCGCGTGGCGCGCGATGCGCTGGCGGAGCTCGGCGTGGACGAGGCGCTGTTTGCGAAGAACCCGCTGGCGCTCTCGGGCGGGCAGCGCAGGCGCGTGGCGCTTGCGGGCATCTGCGCGATGCAGGCCGCGGCCTACGTGTTCGACGAGCCGACGGCTGGCCTCGACGGGGCCGGGCGCGAGCTGATGCGCTCGGTGGCGCTGAGGCTCGCGCGTCAGGGCGACGCGGTGGTCGTGGTGACCCACGACGCGGACGAGTGGCTGCACCTCGCGTCGCGGATCGCCTTCGTGGCGGACAGCGCCGTCGTTCGCGAGGTCGACCTTGAGAGCGCGCGGCCGACGCGCGCGGACTTCGAGGCGGTAGGCCTGGTGGCGCCGCTGGCGCTTCGGCTCGGGGAGGTGCTTCATGGCTAGGTCGATTCCCCTTGGCGCCTACGTCTCGGGGCACACGGCGCTGCACGACGTCGACGCGCGCGCGAAGCTGTTCGCGCTGCTGGCGCTCAGCGTCGCCGCGTTCGTCGCACGCACGCCGTGGGCGCTGGCCCTTCTCGTCGTCGCGCTCGTGGCGCTGCTGCGCGTCGCGCGCATTGGTGCGAGTGCGCTCGCGAGTGCGGTCAAGCCGACCGCCGTGGTCCTGGCGTTCGCTCTTCTCGCCAACACGATCGTGGTGGACGGCAGCTTTGACGTGCAGATAATCGGGTACGTGGGCATCGAGCTCGACGGCCTGGCGAGGGGCGCGGTGGCGGTGTTGCGCATCGTGCTGCTCGTGGGGTTCGTGTGCGTGGTGACGGCGACGACGTCGTCGGCCGACGTGGCGCGCTCGCTCGTGTGCGTGCTGCGGCCGCTGGCGCGCGTGGGCGTGCCCGTGGGCGACGTGGCGATGATCGTGGGCATGGCGCTGCGCTTCCTGCCCGAGGCGATGGGGGAGTTCGACCGCATCGTGCTGGCGCAGCGGGCGCGTGGCGCCAGGTTCGGCGAGGGGTCGGTGCGCGTGCGGCTCTCGCGGTGGGCGAGCGTGCTCGTGCCGCTCGTGGTGGGGCTGTTCGACCGCGCTGACGAGCTGGCCCTGGCCATGCGCGACCGCTGCTACTCCGGCGCGGGCGGCATGGTCATGGAGGCGCGCATGGGCGCGCGCGACGTGGCGCTGGCGCTCGGCTCGCTGGCGCTGGCCGTGGCGTGCGCGCTGCTGTAGGCGCGTGTGGGCCGGACGCGTGGCCGGCGGATATACTGCAGTGACGTGCGGGGCGACGGCGCCTCGCGCGAGCGTGAAGGGACTTTCTGGCATGGGCGATGTGATGACGAGCGAGGCCGCGGGCGGCACCGAGGCGTGCGCGGGCACGCTGGCGCTGACGGTGGGCTATCGCGGCGCAGACTTCTGCGGCTACGCCGAGCAGCCCGGGCAGCGCACGGTGCAGGGCGAGCTCAGGCGCGCGCTCGAGGTCGCGCTCAGGCGGCCCGTCGAGATGGAGTGCGCCGGGCGCACCGACGCCGGCGTGCACGCGATCGGGCAGTGCGTGAGCGTGCCGCTCGTGGAGGGCGACCTCGTGCGCGAGGGGCGCAGGTTGCGCTCGTCGCTCGTGGCGCTCACGCCCGACGACCTCTCGATCGGTCCGCTCTATCGCGCGATGGCGGGCTTCTCGGCGCGCTTCGACGCGCAGGCGAGGAGCTATCGCTACCGCATGAGTTGCGGGCCCGCGCGCCCGGTGCTCGCGTGGGACCACGCGTGGTGGCTGCGCACGGTTGCCGACCTCGACGTCGGCGCCATGGACAAGGCGGCCCAGGCGCTCGTGGGCGAGCATGACTTCAGGAGCTTCTGTAAGGCGACCTCGGCGCACCTGCTCGAGGCCGACGGCCGCTCGACGTCGCGCTGCCTCGAGAGCGTCCGCGTGAGCCGCGAGCGCGAGGCGGGGGAGGACCTCGTGGTGGTGGACGTGCGTGGCAACGCCTTCCTGCACAACATGGTGCGCATCATCGTGGGGAGCCTCGTCGAGGTGGGGCGCGGCCATCGCGACGCCGCGTGGCTCGCCGCGGCCCTCGAGGCGCGCGACAGGCGCGCCGCAGGCCCCACGGCCCCGGCAGAGGGGCTGACGTTCGTTGGCGTCGACTACGTGGAGGGCGCTCTTCTCCCCTGGGCGTAAGCCCCTCGCGCGCACTCGCCAGGGCAGATTCGCTATCATTTTCAGGAGGGCGCCCGCCGGCGCGGGCTCGTTAGGAGGAAGCATGCTCTTCAGGAAGCGCGAGCGATTCGAACGCACCGACGTCTGGTCGTATGACCCCAAGTACAACTACCTGGCCATCGGCGTGCTCGTCGTGGTGTTCGTCGCGTTTGGCATCCTGATCGCGACGCTGTGGTCGAAGGCGAGCAAGCCCATCCGCCTGGGCGACTCGAACCTGACCTCGGCCGTCAAGACGCAGAACAGCGCCTCGGCGCCCGCGGGCTACTCCTTCTCGGGCGACAAGTTCACCAACGTGCTCGTGCTCACCGTCGACGACGCGGCCGCGGCCAAGCCCGCGCTCCAGAAGGCGTCGATCCTCGCGATCGACACCACCGCGCACAGCGCGACGGCGGCCAACCTTCCGCTGGACACCAAGGTCGTGACCGGCGAGGCCCCCGTGACGCTTGCGGACCTCTACGCCAACCAGGGCGCGTCGGCCTGCGTGGCGCCGCTTGCCACGGCCGCCAACCTGCGCATGACGCACGTCGTGGTCTCGACCGACGACGTCTGGAACAAGATCGCGTCGCTCAAGGGCGCGGGGCTCTCGGCGATTCTCGGCTCCTCGGCCGACCTTCTGGCGCAGATCAACACCGACATGGGCATCGGCGAGCTTCTGGACCTCGCCGAGCAGGTGCAGTCCATCGGCGTCAGCACCTTCAAGCACATCGACGCCCCGGTCAATCCCGAGGACAACGGTGCCGGCGGCACTTGGTCGGTCATCGACCAGAACAACCTCGGTGCGCAGCTCGGGCTTCTCGTTGCCGACGAGCCGCAGCAGCAGGAGGACGAGGGCGAGTAGGGGAGCGCGACGGCCCCGTCCGTGCAGCGACGATTACTCGAATTACGGAATCGACGCATTTTATTACTGAGATTTCAGAATCGACGCAGATAATTACTCGGATTACAGATTTGACACCGCCGATTACTGAGATTTCAGAAAAGTCACCTTCAATTACTCGAATTACAGAATCGACACCGCCCTCCAGACGGCTGCTTTCACAGGGCTGCAGGTAGGTTGCCTGCGCAGCCCCCACAGCAGTCCCTCGGGGTGCGTCCTTTCCGTAATCTGAGTAATCGGCGGTGTCGATTCCGAAATCTCAGTAATTATCTGCGTCCTTTCCGTAATCTGAGTAATTCTCTGCGTCCATTCCGTAATCTCGCGAATCGCGGCTGTGGGCATGCTTGAACTCCCGCCGCAATCCATGCGCTCCCGCATGAATCGCACGTACGGTGCGTGTTTGTGAATATGCTGTATTCCGCTGGAGTACACGGGGCGTGCACAACCTCGACCGCACACTGGTACATAATCGAAATCGATTCACGCCCCGCCTCGCGCGGCGGCATCTTTGACTTAATTAGGTACGGAGCCCGTCCGTAGTCTGGAGACTTCGAGTAATGAGTCCAGCACTGCCCAAGATTTCGATCATCATGCCCGCCTACAACGTCGACAGGTACGTGCGACGCGCCGTAGAGAGCCTGCAGCACCAGAGGTTCGAGGACTGGGAGCTCCTCGCCGTAGACGACGGCTCCACCGATCGCACCGGACAGATCCTCGACTCCATCGCCGACCGCGACATTCGCGTCACGGTCATCCACCAGGACAACGCCGGCGCCCCCGCGGCCCGCAACAACGCCCTCGACCGCGCCCGCGGCACCTACGTCATGTTCATGGACGCCGACGACTGGGCCGAGCCCCAGATGCTCGGCGACATGGTCCGCGTGGGTGACGAGAACGACCTCGAGCTCGTCGTCTCGGGCTTCTACATCGACACCTACTACGGTTCGGCCGACCAGCACACCTCCGAGGTGAAGAACTGCCCTGACCGCATCTTCGAGACCCAGCAGGAGTTCCGCGCGGCGGCATGGCGCCTCTTTGACGCCAACCAGCTCTATCCGCCCTGGAACAAGCTGTTCCGCCGCGACCGCATCGAGCGCATCGGCCTGCGCTTCCGCCCCACCTTCTGGGACGACTTCCCCTTCGTGCTCGACTACATCCGCGACGTGGAGAAGGTCGGCGTCATCTCGCGCCCGTACTACCACTTCATCCGCCAGCGCAGCGAGTCCGAGACCGCCCGTTGGCGCCCGGACATGTACGACAAGCGCGAGGAGGAGCACGGCTGGATGCTCGACCTCTACCGCCACTGGGGGCTCGAGGGCGACCCCGCGAGCATGGAGATGGTTCAGCGTCGCTACATCGAGCGCCTCGTCGGCTGCATCGAGAACGTCTGCAACCCGCAGTGCAACCTCCCCGAGGACGAGAAGCTCGCCCAGATCGAGGCCATGATCTCCAGCGAGCGCGCCCAGGTCGCCGTCGCGGTCGCGCGCCCGCGCACCCGCATGATGAAGATGATGCTCGCGCCCATCCGCAAGCGCGACGTCCGCATGGCCTACCGTGAGGGCAAATTCATCTCCTTCGTGAAGCGCCACAACACGCGCGTCTTCGCGACCCTCAAGGCCAACCGCTAGCGTCGGTCCCAACGGCAACGAACAAGGGCGAGGCTCCCTCGGGATGCCTCGCCCTTTTCCATCTCACGCATGCCTGCGACGCCCCACGCGGGCGAGAAGAGCCTACCCCTCGCCCCGCGGCCTGGCCTCGCCCCGCGGCCGCACCTAGTCGCGCGCGCCGTACTGCTCGTAGTACGCGTCGATCGCGGCCTTGAGCTCGTCGTCGATCACGACGCGCCCGCCGACCTCGCGGCCGTGCAGCTCCTCGACGACCTCGGCCATGCTCACGATGCTCGCCACCGGGAAGCCGTAGCGCTCCTGGATCTCGCGCTGCGCGCTGTGGACGCCCCCGCGGCCGACCTCCATGCGGTTGAGCGACACCATGAGCCCCACGACCTCCACGTCGGCGGCGGCCTTGAGCTTCGGGTACGTCTCGTCGATCGACTTGCCCGACGTCGTCACGTCCTCGACGATGACCACGCGATCGCCGTCCGCAAGCTCGGCGCCCAGGAGCTGGCCCTTGTCCGCGCCGTGGTCCTTGGCCTCCTTGCGGTCCGAGCAGTAGCGCACCTCGCGCCCGAACAGCTCGTGGTACGCGATCGCGGTCACCACGGCCAGGGGAATGCCCTTGTACGCCGGCCCGAACACGACGTCGAAGTCGTCGCCGAAGCTCTCGTGGATCGCGCGGGCGTACGCGCGCCCCAGCCTCATCAGCTGCTCGCCGGTCACGTAGGCGCCCGCGTTCATGAAGAACGGCGACGTCCGCCCGCTCTTGAGCGTGAAGCTGCCAAACTTGAGCACGTCGCTCTCAACCATGAACTCGATGAACTCGCGCTTGTAGTCCTGCATGAGGCCTCCCTGCGGCGCCCGCGCGCCTATCGCCAAATCGTCTCGAACCATCTTATCGCAGGGGCGCCCCACACGCCGCATGCGGCCGAGAAGAGCAAAGGGGCGCCCCCGACACATTGCGGGGACGCCCCTCTCTCGCTCTTGCGACGCTCGTGCTCGCCTTCGGGTCTGCCTTACTCCTGGCCCGTGAGCACGGTCGTCATGTCGGCCGCGGCCGCCTTGCCGGCGCCCATGGCCAGAATGACCGTGGCGGCGCCGGTCACGATGTCGCCGCCAGCCCAGATCTTCGGGTTGGAGGTGCGGCCGGTCTTCTCGTCGGCCACGATGTAGCCCCACTTGTTGAGCTCCATGCCGCCGATCTTCTTGGCGAACGGGTTGGCGTTGGTGCCGATGGCCGAGATCGCCACGTCGCAGGGGATCTCCTCGATGGCGCCCTCGATGGGCACCGGGCGGCGACGGCCGCTCTCGTCGGGCTCGCCGAGCTCCATCTTCTGGACGCGCACGCCGCAGACGTTGCCGTCCTCGCCCTTGAGGAACTCGAGCGGCGACACCAGGGGCATGACCTCGACGCCCTCGGCCTTCGCGTGGTGGAGCTCGGCCTTACGGGCGGGCATCTCGTCCTCGGTGCGGCGGTACGCGATGATCGCGCGCTCGGCGCCCAGGCGCTTGGCCGTGCGGACGGCGTCCATGGCGACGTTGCCGCCGCCGAAGACGATGACCTGCTTGCCGTGCTTGGTCGGCGTGTCGAACTCGGGGAACTGGTTCGCCTTCATGAGGTTCACGCGCGTGAGGTACTCGTTCGCGAAGAAGACGTTCGGCAGGTTCTCGCCGGGGATGTTGAGGAACTTGGGCAGGCCGGCGCCGGTCGCCACGTAGATGGCGTCGAAGCCCTTCTCGCCCAGCAGCTCCTCGGCGTCGGCGAGGTTGCCCATGACGGAGTTGAACTCGAACTTGACGCCCATCTCCTTGAGGCCGTCGATCTCGCGCTTGACGACCGCCTTGGGCAGACGGAACTCGGGAATGCCGTAGACCAGCACGCCGCCGCCGGTGAAGAACGCTTCGAACACGGTGACGTCGAAGCCGTTGCGCGCGAGCTCGCCGGCACAGGTGATGCCGGAGGGGCCCGAGCCGATGACGGCGACCTTCATGCCGTTCGCGGGCTTCATCTCGGGCTTGCTCGCGAGCTCGGGCTGATCGCCCAGGAAGCGCTCGAGCTGGCCGATGGCGACCGGCTCGCTCTTCTTGCCGCGGATGCACTTGCCCTCGCACTGCGTCTCCTGCGGGCAGACGCGGCCGCAGATGGCGGGCAGCATCGAGGACTCGCGGATGATGTCGAGACCGGCGCCGAAGTCCTTCTCGTAGATCTTCTCGATGAACGCGGGGATGTTGATGTTGACGGGGCAGCCCTCGACGCAGAGCGGCTTCTTGCACCTCAGGCAGCGCGCCGCCTCGGCGACGGCCATTTCCTCGGTGAAGCCGCGGTCGACCGGGCGGAAGTCGCGGGCGCGCTCCTCGGCGCTCTCCTCGTTGTCAGCAGTGCGGGGTGCCTTCATGTCGGCGACCCAACGGCCGTTTACCTCTGGCATGCGCAGTTCGCCTCCTCATAGGCCTTGAGGGACTGGCCCTCCTCGGTACGGTACGCGGCCTGACGGGCGCGCAGGTCGTCCCAGTCGACCTTGGTCGCGTCGAAGTCGGGCCCGTCGACGCAGGCGAACTTGGTCTCGCCCGCGATCTCGACGCGGCAGCAGCCGCACATGCCGGTGCCGTCGACCATGATGGGGTTGAGCGACGCCGTGATCGGGCAGTCGAACTTCTCGGCCGTGAGCGTCGAGAACTTCATCATCGGCACGGGGCCGACGCAGAAGACCTGGTCGACGGCCTTGGCCTCGAGCAGGCGCTCGAGCGGCGCGGTGACCACGCCCTTCTCGCCGTAGGAGCCGTCGTCGGTCGTGATGTGCACGTGGTCCTCGGGCAGGATCGAGCGGAACTGGTCCTCGAGCAGCAGCAGGTCCTTGGTGCGGGCGCCCATGATGGCGTGCACCTCGTGGCCGGTCTCGACGAGCTGGCGCGCGACGGGGAACGCGATCGCGAGGCCCACGCCGCCGCCGATGACGCACCAGGTGCCGGGGCCCATCTCGGTGGGCTGACCCAGGGGCCCGGTCACGTCGAGCAGGGAGTCGCCCTCCTCGTAGCGCGAGAGCATGGTGGTCGTCTTGCCGACGACCATGAAGATGAACTCGACCCAGCCCTCCTCGGCGTTCCAGTCCGCGAACGTGAACGGCACGCGCTCGCCGCACTCGTTCGGGCGCACCATGAGGAACTGGCCGGCATGGGCATGCTTGGCCATCTCCGGTGCCTCGATGCGGAACTTGAACACCTTCTCGGAGAACTGCGTCTTCTCGAGGATCCTGTACATCAACGAACTCCTCTCACAAACACTGACGCCGCGGAAACATCCGCATTTCCTTGCTGCGCCACGCTGGCGCAGCCCACAAGCCAACATGTTAGCCATTGCGCGGTCGACCCACGCCGACAGATGTGCGTGCGGGTGCATAAATTGGCCGAATCGTTTCATACGCCAGGCGAGAGGAGCATGCCCCTCGGCTGCGGCCCCATCGGGGACCGTCATATGTCTTTTGTTGTGAGCGAGGGAGTGGGTGAGCGACGCCCCATGCCTGCCTCTGAGCCCTACTTGAACGTGACGAGGTCGGAGACCTTCGTGTTGAGTCCGGCGGCGATGCGCTCCAGCATGTCGAAGGTGGGGCTCGCCTGAGCCGACTCCACGTTGGCCAGGTGCGTCTTGCTGATGCCGATCATGAGCGAGAAGTTGCGGATCGAGTATCCCTGCTCGATCCTGAGGGCCTTGATGCGCCGGGCCAGCTCCTCGCGATGCGAATTGTATTCGACGGCAACCATGCACCGATAGTAGGGGCGAGGTGAGTTGATTCGTACCACTAAAGTGGTACAGTATTTGATGACATGGCCAGAAACGCCGCACGCATCGCGTCTACCTGCATTATTGCCGGGACAACGAGCGTGCGGTTTTGCGCTCTACCGCCAGAATAACCTCCCTCGCCGTCGCGGCGATACCGCCTGACGCGCGAGGCCCAGACCGACTGGATCGCTTCGATTGGACGCCTGGCCGAGTAATCGGCCCGCACGGAATGGTTCGGCTGTCGGATGCCCCGTCATCCGTTGAAGGGGAGGTTGCGATGAGAGTATTAGACCTTGACATGGATTACTTTCTCGACTGTCCGGTCTACTTTCCCTCGGATCACGACTTGGGAGTCAGGCCTACCAACGAGAAGTACGTCAACAGCGTATGGCCCGAGAATCGGGTCCGCGCTTTCCTCGAGCAAAATCTCGGGCTTTCTCGAGCGCGCAGGATACCGGGTCGAGTTGTGGTGAAGCATAACGAGTCGTTGCTGCGCTGGGAGGAGCTGGTCGATGAGGGGCGTCTGGATACGCCGTTCTCGGTCGTTCACGTTGACTCTCATGCCGACCTCGGCCTCGGAGTTAATAACGCGGCCATATGGGATGTTTTGCACAGAGACGTTAGGTTGCGAGCGCCGAAGTACTGCAAACGTATCGATGTGGATGGTAGGTTTTTTAACATCGACCAGGGGAACTATCTCCTGTATGCGATTGCCGCACGGTGGATTGATGAGTTGGTCTATTGCGCCAACCCAAACGGCGATCACTATGACATCCCAGACCAGCCGAACGGGCTTGGCGATCCGCCTCTTGTAGAAATAAGCAAGGGACTTAAGGAGAAAGCCGAAATGGGGCTGTCTTGCGATGGCAAGTTACGCCTCAATGCGTCGTTGGATGGTACGGAGCAGATGGGCGGAGAGCCCGTAGTGGGCTTCAGAATCGTTCCGACAGTCGAGGGGGTTCGTTTCAACGGCGACTTCGATTACGTGGTTCTTGCTCAATCGCCTGCCTATACGCCTGAAAACGCCGACTTCATCATGGATGTCTTCAGGGAGTACATCGAAGACGACGAGTGAGAGCGCGTGGGGTGTGTCAGTGGTTATGGACGGCGCGTCTCGTTATGGGCAACGAAAAGAGAGTGCGGCACGGAAGGAATTTCATCAAGAGGAGTTGATGCCTCGTGAATACTAATAAGACCACCCTCTTTGGCAGCCGCCTATTTTGTCATGTGCTTGTCGCGGCCATGGCGTGCGTGCTTGGCCTAGGCACCGTCCCCACCTTTGTGCTGGCGCAAGGCAAGGTGACAACAGGGGGTGACGAGGGCGGCCGCGTGGGAATGGCGACATCAAGTCAGACGAACGGACGGATATTGGATGAGTTGGGTTGGAGCGATAGGGGCATTTTCGGAGATGACGATGGCGGTGACCCTGTCGATCCTGTTCTTTCGCTGACGGCCCAGGCATCGTCGGACTCGGGCATGTGGGGTACATGTGCCTGGAATATCTCTTCTGACGGCACGTTGCGGGTGCGTGCGGGAACCGGTGCCGATATCGTTGACGAACATGGTGCGCCATGGCATTTAAGCAACAGACAGATCGTGCGGGCGATCTTCGACGATGGTGTCGTATTTCCAAAAAAATGCAGAAGCTTATTTCAGGCCAAATATTACGTCGAGTCGATCGATCTTTCGAAAGTCGATTTTTCCCAGGTTCAAGATGCTGGCAGAATGTTTCAAGATTGCACCAAACTCACCTCGGTGAACATGTCCGGCTGGGATACCTCATCGCTGCGAGTCGCAGACTGGATGTTTTCAGGATGCAAGTCCCTCCCTCAAATTGACGTTTCAAAATGGGATACGAGGAAGCTTTCCTCAGCCATAAATGTTTTCAATACGTGTGAAAGTCTAACAAGTGTTGACTTAAGTGGTTGGGACGTTTCAAACGTTACGACTGTTAGCGTCGGCTTAAATCAACCCTTAATCGTCGGACTTAATCAACCAATCCGAGTCAAACATAATCAACCAGACCCCTCCATCGAAGGCAGGCCATCGAACCTGCCCGCGTCTCCTATGCTGGTGCTGCATCACGCCGGCGTTAGGAGGACAGATGAATGGATAGCAAGTTCGATGGCCTACAGGAGATTATAGATAAGGCCCTCGCCTCCATGGAGGCCGAGTCGACCGGAGACTTCGACCCGCAGGAGTGCAACCTAGCGGAGTTCTGCCGCAGGACCGGGCTCACGAGGCAGAGGGCCAGGACCATCAAGGCCAACGGCTTCAGGGTGAAGCCCCACGGCCGACTTGGGATGAAGGCCGGCAGCACCGTGCTCAGCGGCCACACCGGTTTTGTCGACGACCAGCTTCGCAAGGGCGTCACCAACTCGCAAGTCGTCTACGAGCGACTGCTGGAGCAGGGGTACGAGGGCGGCCTCACCACCGTCAAGGTCTACATGGCAGACCACGCCGACCTCGTTCCCGCCAAGCGGCGGGCGACCGGCCCCCAGCGAGGGAGCGGCCAGCGGTTTCGGTCCGGACCGGCCGAATCCTACCAGATGGACTGGGGGTTCGCGAACGTCGAGGACTGGGCGGGCCGCAGGTACAGGGTCGCGTGCTTCGCAATGGTGTGCCACCACTGCGGGACGCCCTACGTCGAGTTCTTCCCCAACGCGCGCCAGGAGAACCTGTTCATCGGCATGCTCCACGCGTTCGGGCGCCTCGGGGTGCCCGACGGGGTCCTGACCGACAACATGAAGAGCGTCGTGAGCCGCAGGGACGCGGAGGGCAGGCCGGTGTGGAACGGCGAGTACGAGGCGTTCATGGACAGCGTCGGCTTCACGACCAGGCTATGCAAGCCAAGGCACCCGTTCACCAAGGGCAAGGTCGAAAGGCTCGTGCGCTTCGTGAAGGAGAGCTTCCTCGCGGGCAGGACGTTTGAGGACCTCGAATCGCTCAACAGGGACGCCCTGGATTGGTGCGACGCGCAGGCCGGCAGGTACCGAAGGTCGGCCGGCCATGTCCCGGCCGAGGTTCACAGCCGCCTCTGCTCCGCCCACGCCCGCGAGGTGAGGGATCCCGCGGCCGCGGAGCGGTACCTCTGCCCGTTGAGGAGGATCTCGTTCGACGGCTTCGTCAGCTTCGAGGGCGGAAGGTACGGCGTCCCGTACTGGTACTCCGGCAGCACGTGCCGGGTGAGCCGCGAGGGCGGCACCCTCCACATCTACTCGGAGGACCTCTCCCGCGAGCTGGTCTGCCACGAGGTCGACAGGTCCCGAGCCGACTCGTGGTGCGATGGCCAGTGGCCCGACTCGCAGCCGGAGGAGTCCCCGAGCCAAGAGGTCACGACGACGGTGACGAGGGCCAAGCCGAGGGCGGACACCGCGTTCGCCAAGTTCGACTTCTCCAGGGAGGTGATGTAGCGGTGGCGGCACGGGCATCGGAAGGCTCAACCCCGTTCGAGCGCGCGTGCGCCGCCGCCGGGGAGCTGAGGATCAGGATCGGGCCGGAGGAGCTGGCCAGCCTGGCGTCGGACAACGACATGCGAGAAAGGGAGGTCGAGGCCATCGCGACGGTGTTCGGCTACCTCGCCGAGAAGCGGAGGCGCTCCACGGTCGAGACCCTCCTGCGGCTGAGCAGGCTGCCGAGCAAGGAGCCCAAAACCTTCGACAACTTCGACTTCGGGCGCATTCAGGGCCGCGACGCGTGCGCGCTCGCGGAGCTGTCGGCCCTCTCGGACCTCTACGCGGGTCGCAACATAGCGTTCATCGGACCTGGGGGAATCGGGAAGACGCACCTTGCCCAGGCCTACGGGCGCGAGTGCTGCCTCAGGGGCCTCAAGACCTACTACGTCAAGGCCAGCGAGCTCGCGGACAAGATCTCGTCGGCCATAAAGAGGAGCAACGCGTCGCGCATGGTGAACACACTGGTGAAGCCGTCGTGCCTGATCATAGACGAGGTCGGCAGGAGGAAGTTCGACCGAGAGTGCACGGACCTGCTCTTTGACGTCATCGACCGGCGCTACGAGAAGGAGGGGCCCAACACCATGATTCTCACCAGCAACGCCGTCGCCAGCGACTGGCACGAGTTCTTCGAGGGCGACGACACGCTCCTGTGCGCCCTGGACCGCGTGTTCGACAAGGCCTCGGTGTTCATGATGCGAGGCCCGAGCTACCGCGGGCGTGAGCTCGACACGTTTTCCGTCGAGGCCGTGCCGTCGGCCACGAAGCAAAGAGGCATGCGAGACGCGACTGCGTAGTCCACAGTAAACACGATGCGATCGCCGGCGTGATGCAAACTAGATACGACGACGCGAGGAGAGCTGGGATGTGGTTGGTTGATTTCGCCCGACTCAATTTGGTTGGAAACGCCCGACGCTAGTTGGTTGATTTAAGCCGACGTCAACACGACTTTGCTTGGCTTGTTTCGCGATTGCTCGAGTATACGATCACTTGATATTGAGAACTGGGGCTGGAACACAGGTAAAGTCACAAATATGTGTAGGATGTTCTCAGGTTGTTCTAGCTTCACCCCTCTAGACATACCGCGATGGGGATGGGACACATCTAAAGTCGTTGATATGAGTGGTCTTTTTTCTGGCTGTGACTTGAGGCAAATCGACCTGTCGTCTTGGGACACGTCTAAAGTTAAGAACATGGAATATATGTTAGAGGGATGTAAGATGGCCTCCCTTGACCTTTCGTATCTTGACACTTCATCCGTAACGAACATGTTTAGCATGTTCAGGGGAAGTCGTTTTAAGAGCGTAAACGTCTCGGGTTGGGACACGTCAAATGTGACTATTATGGAACATATGTTTTATAGCTGCAGCTCTCTGGAGTCTTTGGATCTTTCGGACTGGAAGTTGCCCAAGCTCGAGAGAAGGAACTCGATGTTTTACGGCTGCAGCAACTTGCTGTCACTTGACCTGCCTGATCTGACGGGGGTGAGATACGGCATCTATGAGAAAGGCATGTATGACGGGTGCTCTTCGCTCGAGCGTATTTCTACGGATGCGTATGACCAGCTATATACAGATGAATCTTTTCCTAGCAATGCGAGTCAGTGGTATTCGCTTAACGAGGGACGCTGGATCAGCAGGACAGAGATTCTGAAGAATCGTTCAGGCATAGCAGACACCTATACTTCTTACGACGCCTCTTCTAGAACGCCTATCGGCAACGCCTCAGTGACTCTCCCGCAGAATCAGTTTGCGTATGCCGCAAGAGCCATAAGGCCAATTCCGTCTCTGGTGCTTGACGAGGGCAACCTACGCTGCGGAATCGACTATAAGTGCTCGTATAAAAACAATCTGAATACGGGAACGGCCACCATCACGGTTAGTGGAATCGGAAGGTATGACGGCTCCACAACCACCGCCTTTGAAATCGTCAAGTCGCCTCTCGTCGTGCGCGCGAGGGACTGTTCCGTGACCTATGGTGACGAACCCGTATATGGCGGCTATGTCGTTGAGGGCCTCGCGGGCCGAGACGGGGAGGACGTCCTTTCCGGCACCGCATCGATTTCGTCTACCTTCAAGCCTGAATCCGGCGTGGGTGAATACCCGGTATCCGTCTCTGGCCTGACGTCCGACAACTACGATATCTCCTTTGAAAACGGTAGCCTCTCGGTTCTCCCGAGGGAGGTGTCGCTTGAATGGTCTGGGTCATCGTTCGTCTATGACGGAGAAGAACATTGTCCGACAGTCGTTGCGTCTGGAACAGTCTACGGGGACGAACTTGGGGTTAGCGTCACGGGAGCAGCGGCGGAGGCGGGACCTCACGTCGCGACGGCGACGGCTTTAACTAGTTCCAACTATAGCCTTCCGGATGACGTGGCGTTTGAGTTCGAAATCGCCAAGGCGCCGATTGCCACAACGGTGTCCATTGCTGGATGGCCCTTTGGAGAAGAACCGTCAATACCTAGCGTTTCGGGTAATACCGGGGCCGGTGCCGTAACTTATTGCTACTATCCCGCTGGCGAGACGGCCGAATCGGGCTCTGCCGAGCCTCCCGTGGATGTCGGCTCCTATGTTGTTCGTGCCGTCGTGGAGGAGACCCAGAATTACCTTGGCGGTATCGCTGAGGAGTCTTTCGAGGTCACTCCGGCAGACGTCTCTCGTGCGTCGTTGTCTCTTCCGGTTTCGTCGTATTACTATGACGGAACTCCAAAGACTCCCGCCGTTGAGGTGATTCTGAGCGGCAAGCCCCTTGTTGCTGACGTAGATTACGCCGTGTCTTATAGGGACAACGTGAACCCCGGCACGGCGACGGTCACCGTGGCCGGCACGGGCAACTATGCGGGCATGAAGTCGGCGACGTTCCAGATCGTCCGGCATTCGCCCACCCCGGGGCCCGGGCCGACGCCGAGCCCGTCCCCGACGCCCGAGCGCGCCGAGATGTACCGTCTCTACAACCCCTACACCGGCGAGCACTTCTACACCGCGAGCCCCTACGAGCGCGACTCGCTCTCCGGAATCGGTTGGAACTACGAGGGCGTGGGATGGGTGGCGCCGAGGCAGTCGAACACGTCCGTCTACCGCCTGTATAACCCCTACGCGGGCGACCACCACTACACGACCTCGGCCGGCGAGCGCGACGCGCTGAAGGCCGTGGGATGGAACGACGAGGGCGTCGGCTGGTATTCCGACGACGCCAGGGGCGTGCCGCTCTACCGCCAGTACAACCCCTACGCCACCGTGGGCACCCACAACTACACGGCGAGCAAGGTCGAGAACGACATGCTCGTCTCGGTCGGGTGGAACGCCGAGGGCATCGGCTGGTACGGGATGAAGTAGGCGCCTCGGGGCGCGGCGTGCCGGTGGCCCATCGGGCGCCCCGACGTTCCGTGTTGCGAGAAGGCATTCGAATCGAGCGCGTCGCGTTTGTCATGCGTGTGAGCTAGGAGATGATCCCCATGCGTACGAGAAGAGCCTCCCATCCCGTAGCGACCGGCCCCCTGCGGCGCATGGTCGCCGTCGCCGCCGCGATCGCGCTCGCTGCGAGCGGCGTCCCAACCGCGGCCCTCGCGCGTGGCGGGGATGACGTCGCGTCCGAGGCCGCCGGCGAGGCGCCCTCCGCCGACACGGCGGCGACCCCGGCCTCCGACACTGCGCCGGCCAAGGGGCAGAGCCCCCTCGACGTAGCCGCGGACGACGCCGTCGCCCCGCCCGCGGAAGACGTCGCGCCGGAGGCGGCCGGCCGGGCGACGGAGCCCGACCCGGGCCCCGAGGAGACTGGGGAGGACGGCACCGGGCTCGCGACCCAGGCGTCCGGCGACAACATCGCCTCCGGCACGTGGGGCGGCTGCGCCTGGGAGATCAACTCCGAGGGCGCGCTTGTGATACACGCGGGCGCGGGCGAAAACATGGGAAACACCTCCCTGGTTCCCTGGTACGGCAGCAGGGAGCACATCAAGTCCGTCGTGTTCGAGCCAGGTGTGACGGCCCCCGAGAACTGCCAGGCGATGTTCTACCAGTGCTCCGCCGTCACGTCGATCGACGCCTCGGGCCTGGACACCTCCTTGGTGACGAACATGGCCGCGATGTTCCGCGAGTGCGCCTCGCTCACCTCCCTCGACGTCACGGGCTGGGACACGTCGTCGGTCGAGACAATGAAGGTTATGTTCCTCGGCTGCTCGTCGCTCTCCTCCCTCGACGTCTCGGGGTGGGTCACCTCGAAGGTGACGGACATGAACAGCACGTTCTACGAGTGCTCCGCCCTCGCCTCGCTCGACGTCTCGCGCTGGGACACGTCGTCGGTCGAGACGATGAGGTACATGTTCTGGCGCTGCTCCTCGCTTGCCACGCTCGACGTCTCGCGCTGGGTCACCTCGAAGGTGACGAACATGGACAGCATGTTCTGGCACTGCTCATCGCTCGCCTCCCTCGATGTCTCGGGCTGGGACACGTCGTCGGTCGAGACGATGGGGCGGATGTTCGAATACTGCTCCTCGCTCTCCTCCCTCGGCGTCTCGGACTGGAAAACCTCAGCCGTGACGGACATGAGCCAGATGTTCTCCGGCTGCTCTTCGCTTGCATCCCTCAACCTCTCCGGCTGGGACACCTCGAAGGTGACGGACACGGAGCTCATGTTCTACTACTGCTCCTCGCTCGCCTCCCTCGACGTCTCGAGCTGGGACACGTCGTCGGTCGAGTCGATGAAGTGGATGTTCATCGGCTGCTCGTCGCTCTCCTCCCTCGACGTCTCGGGGTGGGTCACCTCGAAGGTGACGAACATGGCGGACATGTTCGGCCACTGCTCCGCCCTTCACTCGCTCGACGTCTCCGGCTGGGACACCTCGGGCGTGACGGACATGGGATACATGTTCCGCAACTGCTCAAGGCTCTCCTCCCTCGACGTCTCCGGCTGGGACACCTCGGGCGTGAAAAGCATGAGGTGGATGTTCGAGGGCTGCTCCTCGCTCACCTCGCTCGACATCTCCGGCTGGGACGTGTCGGCCGTGACGAACATGGAGCGCATGTTCCGCGGCTGCTCCGCCCTTACCTCCCTCGGCGTCTCGGGCTGGGACACGTCGGCGGTCGAGACGATGAGACACATGTTCCGCAGCTGCTCGTCGCTCGCCTCGCTCGACGTCTCAGGGTGGGGCACCTCGAAGGTGACGGACATGGAGGCCATGTTCTACGAGTGCTCCGCCCTCGCCTCGCTCGACGTCTCGGGGTGGGACACCAAGTCCGTAACGAGCATGGAGGCCCTTTTCTCGCGCTGCTCATCGCTCGCCACGCTCGACCCCTCGGGGTGGGACACATCAGAGGTAACGACCATGGAGGCCATGTTCCGCGGCTGTGCGTCGCTCCTTGCGCTTGACCCATCCGGATGGGACACGTCTAAAGTCACTAACATGTCGTCGATGTTCGAGTATTGCTCGTCGCTTGCCTCCCTCGACGTCTCGGACTGGGACACCTCGAAGGTGACGGAAATGCACTACATGTTCCAGGAGTGCCCGTCGCTTGCCACGCTGGACCTCTCGGGATGGGACACATCGAAGGTCTCGGGCGCCTGGTCCATGTTTGCGAACACCCACCCGGCCACGTTCAGGGTGGGCGACCGCTACAAGATGGTGGAGGCCGCGATGGTCCCCGAGCCGGACGAGGGCTGCCTCTGGCGGTCTGAGGAGACCGGCGAGCTCTACGGCAGGGACGAGATCGTGGCGACGCGTTCGAATGTTGCCGATGCCTATGTGCAGGAGGCGGTCCCCCCGTTCGACATCTCGGGTGCGACCGTCGGCCTGGAGCCCGCCTCGTTCACCTATGACGGCAACGCCAAGACTCCCGCGGCGAAGGTCGAGCTCGGTGGTGTCGCACTCGCCGAGGACGTCGATTTCAGCGTCGCGTACGAGGGCAACGTCGACGCCGGGACCGCCACGGCCGTCGCGACCGGCATCGGGAACTACTCCGGCTCCGCCTCGGCCACCTTCGCCATCACGAGGGCCAGCCTCTCGTCGGCGAAGGTCACCCTCCCCGCGGCGAGCTACGAGCAGACCGGCCGCGCGGTCGAGCCCGTGCCGACCGCGACCGTGGGCGGCAGGACACTTGTGGCGGGGAAAGACTTCTCGGTCTGGTACTTCAACAACGTGAGTCCCGGCATCGCCACCGTCGTCCTGACGGGAGTCGGCAACTACGAGGGGGCCGCCGCGGCCTCGTTCAGGATCGAGGGGAAGACCCCGACCCCGACGCCCGCGCGCGTCAACATGCACCGCCTCTACAACCCCTACTCGGGAGAGCACTTCTACACGGCGAGCATGGACGAGATGTGCCACCTCGCCGGCATCGGCTGGAGCTACGAGGGCCTGGGCTGGGTCGCGCCGAAGCAGTCGAACACGCCCGTCTACCGCCTCTACAACCCCTACGCGGGCGACCACCACTACACGACCTCGGCCGAGGAGAGGGACCAGCTCAAGGCCGTGGGCTGGATTGACGAGGGCATCGGCTGGTACTCCGACGACGCCAAGGGGGTCCCCCTGTATCGCCAGTACAATCCCTACGCGACCTCGGGCACCCACAACTACACGACGAGCAGGGAGGAGAACGACATGCTCGTCTCGGTCGGATGGAGGGCCGAGGGCGTTGGCTGGTACGGGATGAAGTAGACGCCGTCGTAGGTCACCTCTCGGTAAGTCCGTTCTAATAGGCGCGCCCCCGCCGAATGTCGGCGGGGGCGCGTGGTGTGGCGCTCATGTTCGCTGGGGCGGCTACGACGTCCGCCTCACGCCCTCGTCGACGCCCCGGGTCAGGCACGTCTCGACGGCGTCGGCGGCGTCCTGGGCGAGCAGCTCGAACTCCTCGAGGAAGCTGCCCTTGAGCTGGCGGAGCGCCCAGTCGGCCACGCTCATCTTTCCAGGCGGGCGGCCGATGCCGCAGCGTACGCGGGAGAAGTCGCGGGTCTTGAGCTTGTCCGAGATCGAGCGCAGCCCGTTGTGGGCGTTGAGCCCGCCGCCGAACTTCACGCGCACGGTGCCCACGGGCAGGTCGACCTCGTCGTGCACGACGAGCACCTCGGCGGGGGAGACGCGCAGCTCGCGCATGAGCTTCGAGAGGGGGCCGCCGCTCGTGTTCATGTAGCTCTGGGGCTTTGCGAGTACGACCTCGCGCGGGCCGTCCTCGCCGCGCACGCGCATGGTCGCGACCTCGCAGCCGGCCTGGCTCTTCCAGTAGGTGACGCCTGCGCGCGCGGCGAGCGCGTCGACGGTGGCGAACCCGATGCTGTGACGGGTGCGGGCGTACTCGTCGCCGGGGTTGCCCAGTCCGCAGACGAGGGTGATCTCCTTGGGTTTGGCGGGCATGCTCCTCCTTCCAAAACGCGGCCGAACCGGTGACTGGCACCTGCGTTCGGCCGCGTGAACGGGCGCGCGGCCCGCGTATGCATCTGTGTAGCTGGCGCTACATCTCCGAGTTGCCGCCGAAGACGGTCGACACGGGCTTGTCGGCGTAGACGGCATAGATGGCGTCGGCCATCTCCTGGGCGACCGAGATCGACTTGATCTTGGAGCCGGGCTTGTTGGCGTAGGCGCAGGGGATGGCGTCGGTCACGACGCACTCCTTGATGGGGGCGTTCTCGAGGCGCTCGATGGCCTGGCCCGAGAAGATGCCGTGGGTCGCGCTGATGTAGATGTCGCCGGCGCCCATCTCCTTGAGCTTGGTGATGGAGCCCACGAGCGTGCCCGCGGTGTCGATCATGTCGTCGTTGACGATGCAGGTCTTGCCCTTGATGTCGCCGATGATGCCCATGACTTCGGCCGCGTTGTGCTTGGGGCGGCTCTTGTGGGCGATGGCGACCTCGCAGTTGAGGTAGTCGGCGAGCTTCTTGGCGACCTTGGCGCGGCCCATGTCGGGGGACACGACGACCGTGTTCTTGAGGTCGAAGTTCTTCTCGGCGAAGTAGTCACCGAACTGGTACAGGGCCGTCAGGTGCGTGACGGGGATGTCGAAGAAGCCCTGGATCTGGTTGGAGTGGAGGTCGAGCGTGATGACGCGGTCGACGCCGGCGGCCTCGATGAGGTTGGCGACGAGACGAGCGGTGATCGGCTCTCGCGAGGCGGCCTTGCGGTCCTGGCGCGCGTAGCCGTAGTGGGGGATGACGACCGTGAAGTTGGCGGCCGAGGCCCTGGTTGCGGCGTCGGCGACGATGAGGGTCTCCATGAGGAGGTCGTTCACGTTCTGGCCGGCGATGGTCTGGATGAAGAAGACCTCGCAGCCGCGGACGGTCTCCTCGAAGCGCGCGTAGGTCTCGCCGTTGGCGAACTTCTCGAGCTTGAGGCCAGAGAGCTCGAGATGGAGGATCTCAGCGATCTTCTGTGCGAGCTCCGGGTTGCCAGTTCCAGTGTAGAGACGGATGTTCTTCTCGACGTTCAGGGGGCTACTCAGGTTCTCGTACATCTACTTGTTCCCTTTCTCGAGGCGAGCTCGACGACGCTGTGCGTATCCTTCGACTATGTGCATGTCGGAGCGCTCGATCGCGAGCGCCTCGGCAGGTACATCACGCGTGATGCAGGAGCTGGCGCCCGTGATGGCACCCGCCCCGATGTTGACCGGCGCGACCATCATGGTGTCGGAGCCGACGAAGGCGCCGTCGCCGATGGTGGTCTTGTTCTTGTTGACGCCGTCGTAGTTGCAGGTGATGGAGCCGCCGCCAATGTTGACGTGCGCGCCCATGGTGGTGTCGCCGATGTAGGAGAGGTGGGGGACCTTGGAGCCCTCGCCCACGGTGGAGTTCTTGAGCTCGACGTGGGTGCCGGCCTTGGAGCCCTTGAGAAAGTGCGTGTTGCCGCGCAGGTAGGCGCGGGGTCCGCAGCAGACGTCGTCGTCGATCTGCGAGTCGACGATGATCGTCTCGTCCACGGTGCAGCCGTTGCCCACGCGGGCGTTCTCGAGGCGGCTGTTGGGGCCGATCACGCAGTCGTCGCCGACCACGGTCTTGCCCCACACGAAGGTCTGGGGCAGGAGCGTCGTGTCGCGGCCGATGGTGGCCTCGGCGCCGACCCACACCTGGTCGGGGTCGAGCATGCTCACACCCTCGGCCATCAGGCGCTCGTTGATGCGGCGCTGCATGACCTTGGTGGCCTCGGCGAGCTGGATGCGGCTGTTCACGCCGAGCAGCTCGGCGTAGTCGTCGCAGTGGACGGAGGCGACGGGCTCGCCCATGCCCACGTAGATGCCGACCATGTCGGTCAGGTAGTACTCGCCCTGCGCGTTGTCGCATCCGATCTTGTCGATGTTCTCGGAGAGGCGCCCGCCGCAGAAGCAGTACACGCCGGAGTTGCACTCCAGAAGCGTCGCGCGCTCCTCGTCGGTGCAGTCCTTGTGCTCGACGATGGCCGCCACCTTGCCCGCGGCGTCCATCTTGACGCGGCCGTAGCCACAGACGTCGGGCGGGGTCATGGTCAGCACGGTGCAGGCGTTGTGCGCCGCCTTCGTCTGCTCCACGAGCGACGAGATCGTCTCGGGGCGCACGAGCGGCGAGTCGCCGGAGAGCACGACCACGGGGCCGGAGAAGCCGCCCAGGGCGTCGCGCACCACGCGCACGGCGTGGCCGGTGCCCAGGCGCTCGGTCTGCTCGACGAACTCCACGTCCGCGTCATCGGCAAAATAGGAGCGCACCTCGTCGGCGCCGTTTCCGACGACGACAACGATGCGCTCAACGTCTGCCTTGCGAGCGGAGTTGACGGCCCACCACACGAGGGGTCGGTCGAGCAATCGATGCATCACCTTGGGGTGACGGGACTTCATGCGCGTACCCTCGCCGGCAGCGAGGACTATCGCGGTTACACCCATGTGCGTGCCTCCAACGCATATGTTGCGGCCGCGCCAGCGACCACGGTGATTTTTACGGCCTTTCAATGATACCGCAGCACCTGCACGCTTACGGACGCACGGCCCAAGGCAAATGATTAACACAGCCCGCAGACGGTTTGCACACATTGCGCCGCCGAGAAGAGCCCGCCTCTCGCTCCCCGGCGCGCCTGGGGCTGCGGGCGCGCTCTTCTCGAAACGCCCCTCCCGACGGCTTGAAATCGGCCTTTCAGCTGGTGTAACGGCGTGCCGCGCCCGCGAGCGGCGTATGTTTAATTTGCATGCCTGTGCCTGATGCGAGTGCCTGACCCAATCGTTCGAGATGGGGTGCGCCATGAAACGACTCCAGAAGCCGTTGTCCGTTCTGCTTGCCGTCGCACTGACGCTCAACCTGTCCCCGGCGGGACCCCGGCGCGCGATGGCTGACGTGCCTGAGGGGCCCGTCGCGGGCGAGGTCGCAAGCCCGACCGACCCCGCGTCGCTCGACCCCACCGCGCCCGACGCGGCCGCGGTGCCCGCCGCCGCGCCCGACTCCGCGCCGGCAGACCCCGCGCCCCGGGCCGAGGGCGCGCTCGCGCCCCAGGCCGACGGCGACATGGAGGTGGCCAGCTGGGCGGACCTGCAGACGGCCGTCAATGACATCGCGAGCGACCACACGATCACCCTCACGGCGGACGTGGTCGCAGGCGACGGCGACCGCACGATCGCGTTCGTGCGCGAGGGCGCGACCATCACCATCGACCTCGCGGGCCACGCCATCAACCGCAACCTCTCCTCCCTCGACGAGGACAACGGCGGCCACGTGCTCGACGTCAACAAGGGCACGCTCGTCGTGAGGGACACGAGCGCCGAGAAGAGCGGTACGATCACCGGCGGCATCGACGAGAGGGGCGGCGGCGTCGTCATCGGCAGCGAGGGCACGCTCAACCTCGAGTCTGGCTCCATCGCAGGCAATCGCGGCGTCCAGGGCGGCGGCGTCTTCGTCTACGGCCACATGCTCGCGACGGGCGGCTCTGTCACGGGCAACACCGGCGGCGACGCCGGAGGCATCTACGTCGCCGGCGGCACCATCGACTTCACGGGCGTCTCCGTCACGAGCAACACCGCGACCGATGCCGGGGGCGGCGGCATCAACAACAAGGGGTACACGGCGCTCACTGGCTGCACGGTCTCGAACAACTCGGCGGCCCTTGCCGGCGGCGGCGTCTACAACGAGGGCGAGCTCCACCTGAGTGGCACCACGATGAGCGGCAACGCCACCGCGGACACCGGCGGCGCCGTCAGCACCCGCAACATCACGTACATCGACGACTGCACCCTCACGGGCAACACCGCCGCGCAGGACGGCGGCGCCCTGTACAGCTACGGCTGCTCGACCACCGTCACCGGCAGCACCTTCAACGAGAACAAGACCGAGGCCTCGGGCGGCGCGATCCGCGTCTACGGTGGTACGGTCGAGCTCAGGCGCTGCACGCTCAACGAGAACGAGGCCACCTGGTACGGCGGCGGCATCTACGGCAACAACGGCGGCACGCTTGGCCTCCTCGAATCGACGTCCATCACCGGCAACACCGGCTACAAGGGTGGCGGCGGCGTGTTCGTCGCCGGCGAGATGGGAGAGGTCCGCGTGGGCTCGGGCCTCAACGTGACCGGCAACCTGGCCAACAACATCTACCTCACGGGCGACCGGCGCGTCACGGTCGCCGAGTCCCTCGCCCCCGAGACGCGGATCGGTGTCGCGCTCGAGGCCATCGGCGGCAGCTTCACCTACGGCTTCGCGTCCACCAACACCGCCACCGACCCCAACACCGTCTTCGTGGCCGAGCCCGGCTTCTCGTGCATCCGCGACGGCGACGGCGAGGCGCGCGTCATCACGTCCGACTGGGTCGAGCTGCAGGCGAAGATCGACGCCGCCGAGAACGGCTCCGCGATCGTGCTCGACCGCAGCTGGCAGGCCGTCGACGAGAACGTCGCCCTCACGATTCCCGCCGAGAAGAGCATAACCATCGACCTCAACGGCTACGAGATCGACCGCCACCGCTCCTCCTACGTCGACGGCGGCGAGGTCATCGCCGTCTACGGCGAGCTGGGGCTCGTGGACAACTCGGAGCAGAAGAAGGGCGCCGTCACGGGCGGATTCGGCAGCACCGGTGGCATCCGCGTCTACGAGGGCGGCAAGCTCAAGCTCCAAGGCGGCACCATCCGCGACAACCATGCCCGGTCAGCTGGCGGCGGCGTATGCGTGGAGGGGAGTGCCACCCTGGAGGCCTACGGAGGGGTCATCTGCGACAACATCTCCGAGATGGATGGCGGCGGTGTGTATACCTATGGCACCTTCGTCGGCGAGGGCTGCGACATCTCGCGCAACACGGCCAAGTATTCCGGCGGCGGCGTCTACAGCTCGGGCTCTACGACCCTGGAGTCCGGTTCGATCTCCTCGAACAGGGTAATCCGCAGCGGTGGAGGCATATACCAGCAGGCGGGTACGCTCCAGGTCAACCGGGGCGGCACGCCGCTCTCCGTAACCTCCAACAAGGCCCTGGAGAACGGCGGCGGCCTCTTCTCCGTGGGCGGGACCGCCACGTTTGCGGCTGGCGACATCTCAGGCAACTCGGCCTGGGGCAACGGCGGTGGCGTGGGCCTCCTGGCGGGGGCGACCCTGCACCTCCAGGACGTCTCCGTCACCAGCAACTATGCCGCGGCTGACGGCGGCGGCATCTTCAGCGCCGGGGCCACGCTCGGCGTCAAGGGCGCCCCGCGGGTCACGGGCAACGTCGGCACCATCGGCAGGAACATCCTGCTTGACCAGGCAGGCGTCATCACCGTCGAGGAGGCGCTCACTGCGGACGGCGAGTCTGCGGCCAGGCTGGACGTCCTGACGCGTGACATCGCCCGCCCCATAACCTCGGGCTTCACCGCTACTGGCTGCGCGAAGTCGTGCTTCACCACCGACGACCACGACGACTCGAACCTGCAGGAGCGCGACGGCGAGCTCTACGTCACGCCCGGCGACGCGGCCGTCGAGGTCGGCAGCTGGGACGAGCTCCAGGAGGCCCTCGACAACCCGCCGGCGTCGGGCTCCATCGGACTCAAGAATGACGTCACGGCCGACGATGACGACGTCAGCCTGAGCATCGATGGCGAGAAGAGCCTCACGCTCGACCTGCGCGGCTATACGATTAACAGGAACCTGACCGAGAGCGAGGGGTCGGACGGCCACGTCATCGAGGTGGACGGCGACTCCTCGGTCACCATCGCGGACACCGTGGGCACGGGCACCATAACCGGTGGCTATGCCGACAACGGCGGTGGCCTCTACGTGCATGGCGGCTCGTCACTCGAGCTCAAGGGCGTCGCCGTCATCGGCAACTCCGCCGACTCGGACGGCGCCGGCGTCTACTCGCTCGGCACCCTGAACGCGGACGGCTGCTCGATCGTGCGCAACCGGGCCGACGACAACGGCGGAGGCATCTACGCTGAGAGCGACGCGAGCCTCGACCTCTCCCGTGCCAACGTCTCCTCCAACACGGCGCGAAACGAAGGCGGCGGCCTCGACCTGCGCTGCCCCACGGCGCGTCTCTTGCAGTGCTCGGTGAACAACAACAGGTCCTCCGACGATGACGGCGGCGGCTTCAACGTGGACAGGAGCGACCTGCTGCTCACCCTCGAGCAGACCGAGGTCAACGACAACTACAGCGGCGGCGGCCACCGCGGCGGCGGCATCTTCCTGAACGACGGCAGGGTTGACGTCAAGGGCGGCTCCCTCTCGCAGAACTCCGCCGAGACCGGCGGCGCCATCTTCAACAACGAGTGCGCGGTCACCATCAGCGGCGCGACGCTGTCGGGCAACGTGGCCAACGAGCACGGCGGCGGTGCCATCACCAACGGCGGCTCGCTCCAGCTCAGCGACTGCACCGTCGATCACAACAGCGCCCCGGGCGACGGCGGCGCCATCTTTTCGAACGACGAGGACTCCGTCACGGCCACGAACTGCTCGTTTGCGAACAACGAGTCCACCATGTCCTCCGGCGGCGCCCTCTGCACCGACTGCGCCACCACGCTCACGAACTGCACCTTCACTAACAACAAGGCGCACAACAACGGCGGTGCCATCTGCATCCACGGCGACACCACCATCGACGGCGGCACCATCAGTGGAAACACCGCGACCGAATACGGCGGCGGCGTGCTGACCAACCATGAGGGCACGCTGCGGCTGCTGGGAAGGACGTCCGACCTTACGATCACCGGTAACTCCTGCTCGCTGCAGGGCTGCGGCGTCTACATTCCCTGGGACACCAACTACGTGAGCGTCGCCGGCAAGGTGAGCATCACCGGCAACGACTTCGACGACTTCTTCATGGCGGGCGACAAGTGCCTCGACGTGGTCGACGCCATCGAGGGCTCCCAGATCGGCGTGGGGCTCGAGCGCGGCACGGGTCAGTTCACGATCAACCTCGCGGCGCACGAGGCCGGCGTCGACCCCTCCACGCTCTTCCTGGCGCCGGCTGGCATGTGGGCCATTCCGACCGCCGAGGGCGAGGCCCAGCTCGTCGCCTCCGACTGGCCCATGCTCCAGCGGCTGATCGACCAGACGGCCGACGGCGGGACCCTCGTGCTCGACCGCGACTGGAAGGCGGCGCCCCAGAACGTCTCGCTCAAGATCGCCTCCGGCAAGACCATCACCATCGATCTCAACGGCCACACCATCGACCGCGCCCGCACGGGTTACGAGGACGCAGGCGAGGTGTTCAGCGTGTACGGCACGCTCAACGTCACCGATACGAGCGAGAGCGCTGCGGGAAGGATCTGCGGAGGCTACGGCGACGGCGGTGGCGCCGTCGTGTTCAACCTCGCCGAGCTCCACCTGCTCGGGGGGAACATCGCGGGCAACAGGGCCAAGACCGGCGGCGGCGTCCTCGTGTGCCCCGGCGCCATCTTCGAGATGACGGGCGGCACCGTCCAGCAGAACCATGCGGACGCCGACGGCGGCGGCGTATGCCTCGCCAACGCAGGCGACGAGGTGCCCGTGGCCTGGCTGTACGGCGGCCAGATCACGGGCAACGACGCCTCGGGAAGCGGCGGAGGCGTCTTCACGGCGGCATCTTCGAGGCTGAACGTGCACGGCTCCGTGAGGGTGCTGGACAACGTCGCCCCGCAGGGCGCCAACCTCCTGCTGGCCTCGGACGTCGCCGCCAACGTGGACGACGCGCTTGCCGCCGACGCGCGCATCGACCTCGTCGCGCAGTCTCCCGGCCGTCCGCTCACCTCCAACCTCACCGCCAGCGGCAGCGCCGACGTGGCGCTGCAGGTCTTCACCTACGACAAGGCGACCGGTCGCCTCGAGGTCCGCGACGACGAGCTCTATCTCACGCAGAGCGCCGACGTCGTCACGGTCAGCGACTGGCAGGCGCTGCAGAACGCCATCAACGACGAGGCCAACCGCGACAAGGTGATTCGCCTGGGCGGCGACGTCACTGCTACGGAGGACGACGACCGCCTGCTGCTTGACGGCAAGAGCGTGATCGTGGACCTGGGCGGCCATGCGCTCAACCGAAACCTCGACGAGTCCGACTCGGACGGCCACGTCTTCGAGCTTGTGAATGGCTCCACGCTCACCATTCAGGACAGTGCGGGCGCGGGTCGCGTGACGGGCGGCTATGCCGAGCACGGCGGTGCCGTCAACGTTCACGAGGGCTGCACCTGCAACGTCGAGGGCGGCACCTTCATCGGCAACCGAGCCGAGGACGAGGGCGGCGCCTTCTACGTGTACGGCACCCTCAACATGAGCGGCGGCATGATCACGCAGAACGAGGCCGAGTCGGGCGGCGCCGTGTTCGTTGACGGAAACGGCTCCACGAACCTCACTAACGTCGTCATCGTGAGCAACAAGGCCACCAAATGGGGTGGCGGCGCCATCAACAACAAGGGCAACGCGACGCTCACCAACTGCATCGTCAAGACAAACGTCGCGGGCAACGAGGGCGGCGCCATCTACAACGGCGACAGGCAGCTCACGCTGAACGGCTGCACCGTCACCGACAACTCCTCGGGTGGGGGCGGCGGCCTGTGCTGCTACGGGACGGTCGTCGTCAACGACACCACCATCGCCAACAACTACGCCAACGACTTTGGCGGCGGCCTGTACGTGCGCGGCGTCGTGACCGTGAACGGCGGCTCCATCACCGGAAACACGGGCAAGACCGACGGCGGCGGCATCTTCAACCAGGGCGGTCTGCTCACCGTCACCGGGGCCACCATCTCGAGCAACGGCACCGAGGCGGGTGGCGGCGCCCTCAACAACAAGGGCACGGCCGAGCTCACGTCGTGCACGCTTGCGGCCAACCACGCGGGCGCCGAGGGCGGCGCCATCTACGCCGGCGTGGACTCGGGCACGACCCTCGCCGACTGCACGATCCAGGAGAACTCGGGCGGACTCGGCGGCGGCGTGGCGGCGTACGGCACCATGACCGTCAACGGCTCCACCATCAGCAAGAACACCGCCGACGCGGGAGGCGCCGGCGTGTTCACGAGCGGTGACACGACGCTCGCGGGCACGACCGTGAGCGAGAACTCCGCCAGGGAGTCGGGCGGCGGCGTGCTCGTGCGCGCCCGCTCGCTCACGATCGACGGCGCGTCCGTCACGAAGAACTCGACGACCAACCTCGGTGGTGGCGTCATGGTCGAGGGCGGCGCCGGCGCCGTCGTCGTAAAGGGCGCGATTACGGTGGGGCTAAACGACGGCTCGGGCGACGTTTACCTCGCCGACGGGAAGGTGCTCACGGTGGGCGGCCCCCTCGGGGACGATGCGGGTTCGGCGAGCATCGGCGTGCGCGCCGAGAAGGGCGTGGGCGTCGTCCTCACGAGCGGCTACTCAAACGACAACGCCGACAAGGACCCAGCCACGCTCTTCTCGTCAAACGACGGCTACGAGGTGTACCTCGAGGGGAGCGAGGTCTCCACGAGGAAGGTCACGGTCGACGACGAGAGCTTTGTCGAACCGGGCAGCCAGGTCAACCGTGACGTCGGCACCCTCACGGGCGTGAACTGGATGAGCGGCCTCTCGGGCGAGCGGCGCCTGAACGAGATCAACGTCCCGGGCACGCATGACTCCGCGACCAAGAGCGTCGTGGCGAACCTCACCACGGGCAATATCGCAAAGTACATCCAGTTGGGCGGCGACATCGCGAGCACGTTCTTCGGGCTTCCCGCCACCGTGGTCATCAACATCCTTGGCGCGTCGGTCTTCAGCGCCATCGCCGAAAAGTTCGCGAGGTGCCAGGAGCGCTACATCGACGAGCAGCTCCTGGATGGCATCCGTCACCTCGACCTTCGACTCAACACGTACTACGTCGAGCCCGGCTGGCCGCCCGGGCCGAACGAGGACAACGGCGAGGACCTCTACCTGTGCCACGGCAAGGACGAGGACGGCGGGACCTACTTCGCCTTCGACAGGCGAACCTCCGACGTCGAGCATGACGACTACGACTTCCTGACGTTCAGGAAGACGCTCGGGTGGATCAAGACGTTCTTGGAGGAGCACCCGACCGAGACGCTCACGATGGTGGTGTCCATCGAGAGCGTGGACGACGTGTACGACGAGGGCATGGCGCGCATCCGCAAGCACCTGCACGACGAGCTCTCCACGCAGATCAACCCCTCGACCGGCAAGCCCTACCTCTACATGGAGGACGGCGTGTTCGGCAAGAGGCTCACTGAGTACCCGCAGCTCAAGGACTGCCGCGGGCAGGTCGTGCTCGAGTGCTCGGACGCCGACGCAGACATCCTGGGTGGCGTGGTCAAGGAGAACGTCGTCACGAGCGTCCAGGGACCCGACGGCGACCACTCGGACAACGCTGACGCGAAGATCAGGAACCTGAAGAGGTTCTTCGCCGACCATGGCTACGACGACCTGCCCAGGACGGCGGGGGAGGCCATCGACTACATGTACTTCGTCGGTCTTAACGGCACGGACGAGCCCAGTGCTACGCCACTCGAGATCGCCAAAAAGGTCCTCGAGGCCATGTTTGGCGAGGGCGGACTCGTCGTCGACAAGGCAGGCAAGTACATCGGGCGCATCAACATGGACGGCGAGAACGCCGAGTACAGCAAGGTTGTGTGGTCGTCCAACTTCTTCGCGGGGACGGAGTACTGCAAGGTCACGGTGAAGTCGGGCTTCGGCGACGAGGTCTCCGACTCGACCTACGTCCTCTATGGGACCAAGCTGCCCGTCTCGGAGTGCATCTACGCCAACCCCAACTCCGAGGGCAAGTACTTCCAGTGCTGGGAGGCCAAGTACGACAACATCGTCGGGGGCGACACCTGGAAGGTCTTCCCGGGCCAGGAGTTCATCGTCAACGGCGACGTCACGTTCACGGCGACGTGGGGCGAGCAGAACACGCCGGTGCGGGTCCTGTGGAACGATGCCGACGACGAGGACGGGCTGCGGCCCGACAGCCTGCAGGTCTCGGTCGCGGGCATCACAGACCCCGTAAGCATCACGCCGGCCGCGAACTGGAGGGTCACGCTCGACGGCGGGTACGCCCCCGAGGACGTCACGGTCACGTGGGACAAGATCGCGGGAGACGGCGAGGGGACGTATGCCTGCAAGGTGCGCAAGCGCGAGGGTGGCCCGGGCCTCGAGATCGTGCTCACCCACACGCCCCAGGAGAAGGTTCAGGCCAAGGGCGAGGTCCACTGGAAGGACGATGACGACGCGGAGGGCAAGCGTCCCGACAGCGTGGTCGTCCACCTTCTGGCCGACGACCGCGTGATCGACTCGACCACTGCCACGGCCGCCGGCGGCTGGACGTGGGATTTGGGCGAGCGCCCGGCGTTCGTCGACGGCAAGCGCGTCACCTACGCCGTGGGGGAGGACGAGGTCGAGGGGTACCTCACCTATGCGAGGGGCTTCGAGGTCACGAACGTCCTCAACGGCCCCAGGCAGAGCACGACGCTCAGTGGCATGGTCTTCTGGGCGGACGACGACAACGCGGGAAAGACGCGCCCCAAGAGCGTGACGATCAACCTGCTCAAGGACGGCAACAAGATCGACTCGCAGGAGGTCACGGCCGACAAGGACGGAATCTGGGCCATGCAGTTCGAGGTGCCCGGAACGTACTGGGACGCGGTCTACACCGTCACCGAGGAGGCGGTCGAGGGCTACACGACGAAGGTCTATCCGCCCGACGAGACGGGCGGCATGCTCCTCGTCAGCAACGCGCTCGAGAGCCACGAGCACGTGCACAAGACGGTGAGCGCGGAGCTGGTGGCGCCCACGTGCACGACCAAGGGGCTGCGCCGGACGGTGGAGTACTGCGAGGGGTGTGGCGAGATCTTCTCGGATGCGAATGAGGACGTCGCCGCGCTCGGACACGACTGGGGTGACTGGCAGACCATCAGGCCGGCCACGGAGACGCAGGTGGGCATGGAGACGCGCACGTGCTCGCGCGACAGGAGCCACACGCAGTCGCGCGTGATCCCCATGACCGGGCACGTCCACGGGCTCACGCACGTGGAGGCGAGGCCGGCCACGTGCACCGAGGACGGCAACACCGAGTATTGGGAGTGCACCGAGGGCGAGAACCCCTGCGGCATGCGCTTTGCCGACGCGGCCGCCACCGAGTGGGTGCACGAGGAGGCGACGGTCGTCCACGCGACCGGGCACGAGTGGGGCTCGTGGACCGTGGTGCGCGCGCCCTCGGAGACCGTGGTCGGCATCGAGAGGCGCGAATGCGAGCATGACCCGCTGCACGTGCAGTTCCGCATCGTCCCCAAGCTGAATCACGTGCATGGGCTCACCCACGTCGAGGCGAGGGATGCCACCTGCACCGAGGACGGCAACATCGAGTACTGGAGGTGCACGGAGGGCGAGGACCCCTGCGGCCTGTGCTTTGCGGACGAGGGCGGCACCGACTGGGTGCACGAGGAGGCGACCGTCGTCCACGCGACCGGCCACGACTGGGGCGACTGGCGCATCGTCAAGCCGGCCACGGAGAGCGAGAAGGGCGAGATGCTGCGCATCTGCCACAACGACTTCACGCACATGCAGACGAGGGACATCCCCAAGGTCGGGCACATCCACGAGCTCGTGCGCGTCGCGGCAAGGCCCGCCACGTGCACCGAGGACGGCAACATCGAGTACTGGAAGTGCGCCGACGAGGGCTGCGGGATGCTGTTCAGGGACCCCGCGGGCATTGAGTGGGTGCACGAGGAGGCCGTCGTCGTGCACGCGCTCGGCCACGAGTGGGCAGAGCCCACCTACGAGTGGGGAACCGGCGATGCCACGGTGAGTGCCAGGCGCACCTGCCTGCGAGACGCGTCGCACGCGGAGAGCGAGACCGTCGGGGTCGATGACATCACCTACCTCGAGCCGACCTGCACGACGCCGGGCAAGGCGCTGAAGGTCTCGCAGCCCTTCGAGAACGGGGCGTTCCTCGTCCAGGCGAAGGACGGCGCGGATATGCCCGCGCTCGGCCACGACTGGAGTGCGTGGGAGGTCACAAGGCCCGCGACGGAGACCGAGGATGGGGAGGAGTCGCGCACGTGCGCCCGCTGCGGCGAGGTCGAGACGCGCGCCATCCCGGCTTCGATCTCCTACCGCTACGTGGGCGACGAGAACCTGACGTGGACGAGGGGCGACACTGCCCCGCTCGAGCTCACGTTCAAGCGCTCGGTCGACGATGAGCTGACCTTCTCGCTCTTCAAGGGCATCGAGGTCGACGGCGTGGCCGTGGGCGAGAAGAGCCTCTCCGGCGACGCCAACTACACGGCCAGGTCGGGCAGTCTCGTCCTCAACCTGCAGCCTGCCTGGCTCTCGACGCTCTCTGACGGCGAGCACACGGTGAGGGCGATCTTCGAGGACGGCAGCGCCACCGCGACGTTCACCGTCGCGAGCCGTGCCGCCGCAAGGGAGGGCGGGAGCGACTCGGAAAGGGCCATGCCCGCGACCGGGGACGCCGCCTTGCCTGGCACGGCATCGGCGCTTTGCGTGATGGGCGTCGCGGCGCTGGCTGTCGCCCTCGTGCGAAGGAAGCGCAGGGAGTAGCGGTCGGCGATGCCGGCGTGACGGGGTTCGTAGAACGAAAGCAGGCCAGGCGCGAGATCGCGTCTGGCCTGCGTGTTGTGCGTGGCTGGGGCACTAGGATTCGAACGCGTGCATAGGTCCAACATCGTCCACGAACCCCTCGTCTATTCGTGTTTTACCAGCCAAAGTCACGCAAGCAGAGGTCAACGTCCTCCTCAAAAGTGCCAAGTTCGATGCCCGCTTGGCGTGCCTTGCTCGCATCAAGGCGATAATCGCGGAAACGCTCGGCATAGCGCTCGCGGTCGGGAAGGATCAGTTGCTCAACTTCGGTGTTCGAGGCGCCGAGCTTATGTGCGACCAGACAGGCGCTCTCGTAGGTCGTGAGATCGTTTGCGCTGGCAAAGTGATAGAGACCGCTTGGTAGCTCACACAGGGAGGCAAACTGGTCGGCAAGGCGCTGCGCGTAGGTCATGCACCGACGCTCGTTTGCGGTGAACTTGGTAGGCGTATGCGTACGCAGCGCCTTAAGCACGTTGCCCACGATGCCAGGCGATGGTTTGACGTGGGGAAGTGCCATACCAAACATCCAGGAGAGGCGAATGGTCACATAGTCGTCCATCTCGCGTGCCATCCAGGCGTCAACGTCTGCCTTGTGCAAGCCGTACTTCGTGACGCAGCAGGGTTCGACATGCTCGTCAAAGGGACCGGGTACCGAGAGTCCGTTGAAGACCTGCTCGGTCGAGATGAACATCATGCGCTTGCCCTTGGCCGCACAAGCGCGTGCGACTGCTATGGCTGAGTCACGATTGACGAGCCCAGTTCCCGCGGGATCGTTTTCACAGTCGGCGGTCGCTGCGTTGGCTGCGGTGTGAAACAGCAGGTCAAAGTCAAGGTCGAGGAAGAATCTCTCGACCTCGTCGGGACGGGTGTAGTTGACGTCTCTGCGACTGACGGGCACAAACTCGTAGCGGTCACGGTTGTAGAGCTGTACGAGACTTGCCAAGTAACCTGTTGCTCCCGTTATTGCGATGCGTTGCATGCGACCTCCTCATGGTTGTTGGGCGGATGCAGTCCGTGAGGATATCCCTTTCGTGTACAGGCGTCAGCCCTATGGACACCGAACCGAACGAAGTACGCGGCAGGGACCGATGATGGTGTATGAGCCAGCTGATGCGGGGATAAGGCAGGACTCGGTCGGCCCGAGGTCGACGCAGCCGTCAGCCGTTTCGATGCGCGCGAAGCCTTCCACGCAGGTCAGCACAGCATAGCGATGGTCACAGGTGAACGTTTGGCTGTCGCGTGTGTCGACGACGTAGCTCCGAAAAAACCCCGCGTTGACACCCAAGCGCTCACGATTAACTTGTCCGGGATCATATGCGCCGAGATGCGTCACGACAGGCTTGCTGGCAGTATCAAGCACGTCAAAGGCCTTGTCCACATGGAGTTCGCGACCACGTCCCCAGTCACAGATGCGATAGGTGGTGTTGCCGAGGCTGGACACCTCGACCGCAAAGATTCCGGCACCAAGGGCGTGCATGGTTCCAGGGGGAATGAGGATGAAGTCGCCCTCGTGCATCTCGATGCGCTGCCCATACCGATCGCCGATGGAGTCGTCTGCTGCGGCTACGCGCAGCGCCTCGGTGTCGTTGGTCGTGCAGCCGGCAATGAGCGTCGCATCTGGCTCGGCATCCAGCACATACCAGGCCTCGACCTTGCCATGGTCCCCCTCAGCCGCCTGCGCGTACTCCTCGCTAGGATGCACTTGGACCGAAAGGGTCTCGACAGGGTCCATGAAGGTAACCTGCAGAGGTGCGTCGTCAGGAACGTCTCCTAGAATCTCTTGGTGGTAGGATGCGATAGCATCGGCTAGCGTCATGCCGTCGCATGGCCCGTTGCGGACGACGCCCATCGTGGTGGGGTGGGCAGAGACGTCAAACGCCTCGCCATGGCGGTCATCGTCCGACCAGTCGATGCCGCGCGTGCGGGCTATGCGCGACCCTCCCCATATGGGGGAGAGGTAGAACGAGGTAAGCAGCAAGGGGCCCATGCCTGTCTCCCGTGTCCTAGATCTCGATCGTGTCCACGCCCTCGGCCTCCATGCGCGAGCGGATTTCCTCGATGATTGGAATGCTTGCCGAGCAGCCGATGCGACGGGCGCCAGCACGGACCATGGCGAGGAACGTGTCAGCGTCTCGAATGCCGCCTGCCGCCTTGACCTGCACCTCGTCGCCCACGTTGTCGAACATGAGAGCAACATCGGCTACGGTCGCCCCTCCCGTTCCAAATCCCGTCGAGGTTTTCACGAACGTCGGCTTGATCTCGCGGGCAATCTCGCACAGACGGAGCTTCTCGTCGTCGTCAAGGTAGCAGTTCTCGAAGATGACCTTCGAGGGGACTCCAGCCTCGTTGCACACGGCGACGATCTGGCGCATCTCGTCGGCGACATAGTCCCAATCGTGCATTTTGACATGCGTGACGTTGACCACGTAGTCAATCTCGTTGGCACCGTTGGCCAGGGCGTCTCTGGTCTCGAACACCTTGGCGGCAATGGAGGTCTGCCCCAAGGGGAAGGCGATGGCGGCTCCCGTGTCGATGTCGGTGCCAGCCAGCTGCTGCGAGCAGAAGCGTGACTGGACTTGGTTGATGGCGACCATCCTAAAGTGATAGTGCTTGGCCTCGTCGCAGAGCTTTGCCATGTCGGCTTCGGTGGCGTCTGCGTGCAGGTTGGTGTGGTCGATCAGACGGGCAAGGTCGTCAAGGGTCCATGCGCTCATGAGTGCTCCTCTCATGGAGTTGCCAGTTATGAAGACCATGACTCAGAATCGCTTCCATTTGGCCCATGCGACGCCAGCTAGCCTAAACTTCAGATGAGAATATGACATATAAAGCAATAAGTCATATAAGGGAGCATCCAATGCATCGTTATCAGACCGTCTACCGTGACCTTCTGGGCCAGATCACATCGGGGCCCCTTGTGCCCGGGACGGTCCTGCCTACCGAGCTGCAGCTGGCGAAGGCCTTTGGGGTGAGCCGCCCAACCATCCGCCATGCTCTGCAGATGCTTGAGTCCGAGGGGCTGGTCGACCGTCGAAAGCATCGGGGAACGATGGTCCTGGAGTCCAAGATCGAGCAGGGGTTCGCCACGAGTATTCGGTCGTTCCACGATGAGATGCGCTCGCATAACCGCGTGGCGCTGACCGATGTCCTTGCGTGCTCGGTCGGTCCTGCAGATTCGCATGTGGCAACTCAGCTGGGATTAGGAGAGGGTGACCCGGTCATGCGCCTCGTGCGCGTGAGACATGCCGACCGGCTGCCAAACGTGCTGGTAAAGACATACGTACCGCACGCTCTGTACCCCGGGATCGAGACGACCGACTTCAGAACAACCTCACTCTATGCCACGATGCGATCAATGGGCGCACCCGTAGTGCGGGCGCATCGAAAGCTCGATGTCGCCCTCGCTGACCGAGAGGTCGCGACTGCGTTTGGTATCGAAGTCGCCTCGCCCGTGTTCGTGTTCCACACGGTTGCCCAAAACGCCGACGGTAGGCACGCAGAGTACTCCATCGCCACCTATCGTGGCGACACGAATTCCTTCGAGTTCGATACAAGGTTGGAGTAAGGCAAAGCTACGACCCTCCAACAACGGGGCTGTATCAAAAGACCCTGAGTAGAACGGGTGGGTTCCGCGAGGAGCCCACCCGTTCTCGTGCTCCGGGATGCCGCATCATTGCCTCGCACATTGCCCGACTACCTAATCTACCTGCGGTTATGCTGTCAATCCAGGTATAATGGGAGGAGAGCGAGAGGAGATGGGGATGCCGGAGCCCAGGTTCAAGCCCTGCATGCAGGACCAGCCGATGCTGCTGCCGCCGGACATAGGCGACCTGGTGCCGGAGGGCTCGATGCCGCGCGTCGTGGACATGGTGGTACGCTCCATCGACAGGTCGACGCTGACGGCTCTCTATCCCGGCGGCGGCGCGCCCGCCCACGATCCGCAGATGATGCTCAAGGTGGTGCTGCTCGCCTACGCCTCCGGGATCTACTCCAGCCGCGCGATCGCGCGGGCCACCCGCGAGAACGTCGGGTTCCTGTGGATATGCGGCATGCGGCCACTCGACCACTGCACGGTCAACCGCTTCCGCACCGAGCGGGTGCGGCCCGTCTTCGAGGAGGTGTTCTCCGAGGTCATCCAGCTCCTCGCGGACATGGGCCTGGTGACACTCGACACCTACTTCCTGGACGGCACCAAGATCGAGGCTAACGCCAACAGGTTCACGTTCGTGTGGGCGAAGTCGACCAGGAGGTACAAGGAGCAGCTCCGGGCCAGGGTGCGCGCCCACCTCGCGGCCATCGACGAGATGGACGACGAGGAGGAGGCGCTGGCCCCCGACGACCCGTCCGAGATCGACTCCGAGGCCATCGCCGAGGCTGCGCGCAGGATCAACGAGCGCATCGGCCGCAAGGGCGTGGGCAAGCGCCCGAAGGACGAGGAGGGCAGGGCCCTGAGGAGGGCCAGCCGCATGCTCGAGGGCGAGTGGGCTGAGCGCATGGCCCGCTACGAGGAGCAGGAGAGGACCCACGCGGGCCGCGGCAGCTACTCCAAGACCGACCGCGACGCGACCTTCATGCGCATGAAGGAGGACTCCCTCACCAACCAGACCAAGCCCGGATACAACGTGCAGGCCGGCACCGAGGGCCAGTTCATACTCGACGTCACCTGCCACCAGAGGCCCGGCGACACTGCGTGCATGGTCCCCCACCTGGAGCACGCCGAGGGGACCATGGGCCACCTGCCCTCCGAGGTCGTCGCCGACGCCGGCTATGGCTTCGAGCAGAACTACACGTGGCTGGAGGAACGCGGGTGCGACGCCTACGTTAAGCACAACGAGTTCTTCCGCGAGTGCAGGAACTCCAGGTGGCGCGAGGACCCGATGAGGCCTGCCAACTGGGCATACGACGGGGAGGCCGACGCGTACGCGTGCCCGGAGGGGCACACGCTCTCGTTCCGGAGGGAGGAGGCGACCAGGACCGACCTGGGCTACGAGTCAACCACCAGGGTGTACGTGGGCGAGGGCTGCCCGGCATGCCCCCTGCGCGGGAGGTGCTTCAGGTCGAAGGACCCGGAGGCGGTGCGCGTCCTGCGCGTGAACCCCACCCTCGACGCCTTCAAGAGGAGGGCATCGGAGATGCTGCACACCGAGCGCGGTTCGATGCTTCGCAGGCGCAGGTCCGTGGACGTCGAGACCATCTTCGGCGACATCAAGCGCAACTGGGGCTTCAGGCGATTCCTCCTGCGCGGGCTCGAGAAGGTCGACCACGAGATGCGCATGGTCGCGATGGGCCACAACATCCGCAAGATGGCCTACGCGCTTGCGGTGTAGGGCTTGTTCCGCCCCTTGCGCACAAACGATGGCCCGCAGCCACAGCCGATTCTGTGATTGCGGGCCATCTGTTCAGGGGCTTTTGATACAGCCCCTTTTATCTTGATGGAGCGATGAAAGGCTGGAATAGGTGCAAATACCTCAGGCACCTTTTGTGTGCGAGATTATGGCCTTGTGTTGCCCGTGGCAACAGGGACCTTGTTGCCCAAACAAAGCAGGCCAGCCGCAACACCGCGACTGACCTGCGAAAACTCGTGGCTGGGGCACTAGGATTCGAACCTAGGTTGGCGGCACCAAAAACCGCAGTCCTAACCACTGGACGATGCCCCAATGCCTCTCGGCGTTGGTCGCCGCGCGCGGTGCGGGCGGGCCCTGCCACCGCGAGAGAGAGTGTATCAGAAGTCGAAGGCCGAGCAGATCGCGTCGAGTAGCATGACCGCGAAGGTCTGCGCGTCACCGACGGTGAAGGTGCCGTCATAGCCCAGGCCGTGCGGCAGCTCGAGGCGGATGACCGGCGTCTTGCCCTCCGCGGTGCTCTCGCAGGTGGTGCGGATGCGCTGCGGCAGCGTGTCGATGTCGTCGGTGCTCAGGTTGGCCACCCCGCTCGCGCCCTTGTGCTCGAGGGTCGACAGCACGATGACGGCGGCGTCCCCCTCGCGCGGGTGCTCGGGCGACTCGATCAGGTCGAGACCGCTGTGGTCGCTCGTCGCGGAGGCGAGGTTCCAGATGCGCCCGGCGACGTTGCGCGAGATGGGGTCCTCGGCCGTCATCGACAGCTGGACGTTCTCGAGCACCGACGCGGCGCGCGCGAAGCCCATGCCGCCCTGCGGGTGCGGTCCGGCCGCGGGCTTGCCGCCCCACACGTGGTGCAGGCGGTCGATCGCGTCGTAGGTGTCGGGGAAGGCCATGCCGTCGGCGAGCATGCCCTGGCTCTCCTGGAACTGCTTGACTGCGGCCTCGGTGTGGACGCCGAAGCAGCCGTCGGGCTCGCCACACGAGAAGCCCAGGATGTTGAGCCTCTCCTGCAGCTCGAACACGTCGTGCCCGTGCAGGTTGGGCAGCCTCAGGTAGAGCGTGCGGTCTCCCATCTCGTAGCCGGCGTCGACGAGCTCGATCCAGGTGGCGGAGTCGATCTCGCCGCCCAGCGGCATGTTGTGGTCGATCCTGAAGCGGGCGACCGCGGAGGTGGTGGAGCTGCCGAACGACTTGGCGTCGCGCTCGGCGGCGTCGATCTCGTAGCCCAGGGAGGCGAGCCTCTCCTGAATGTCCTCGACTGCGGCGCCCGTCGCGCCCTCGCGAATGGGGTCCATGTATCCCTCTCCCAACGTGAATCGTGAAGCGCTAGCCAAGGCGCTCTACAAAGAAGTCTGCCATAGAAGTGAGCGTGCGTCGCGCGCTGGGCGAAAAGTCCGCAGAAGCGAGATGACCCTTCGCCTCGTCCGCGAGCTCGCGCGCCCGCTCGCGCACCCTCTCGATCGCCCCGGACTCCTCCATGAGCTCGACGGCCCGTGCCAGGCTGGCGGCGTCCGTCGTCTTCGCCGAGAAGAGCTCGACAAGCTCGTCCGCGCTCTTCTCGGGAAGGTGGCCGACCGCCCACACGGCGGCCATCGTGCGCTTGCCCTCGGTGATGTCGCTCCGGAAGTCCTTGCCTTGCGCCTCGGCGTCGCCGACGAGGTTGAGCAGGTCGTCCTGGAGCTGGAAGGCGAGGCCGGCGGCCATGCCGAAGGAGCGCAGGGCCTCGATCTGCCCCTCGCTTGCGCCGGCGCAGATCGCGCCCATGACGAGCGGGACCGCGGCGGAATAGTAGGCGGTCTTGTGGGATGCCATGTACAGGTAGTCGTCCACGGTGATGTCCCAGCGGCCGTCGCGGACCCAGCCCAGGTCGAGCGCCTGGCCCTCGAGGGTGCGGCGCTCCATCCCTATCAGCTCGTCGATGAGCCGCAGGCGCACGCCCGCGTCCAGCGCCTCGTCGTCGCGGATGGCCTGGGTCGACACGACGAGGGCGAGGTCGCCCACGTTGGTCGCGATGCCGATGCCGTCGCTCACGTGCAGGCACGGCACGCCGCGCCTGAGCTCGCCCTCGTCGGCGATGTCGTCGTGGATGAGCGCGGCGCTCTGGAACGTCTCGACCGCGACGGCGGCGGAAAGCGCGCTCTCGGCGCTGCCGCCCACGGCCTCAGCTCCGAGCAGGCAGAGTGCCGGGCGCGTCCTCTTGCCGCCCGAGGCGCAGAAGCGCTCGAGGGGGCGGTAGAGGTAGCGCTCGAGGTCGTCCGCGCAGGTGCCGTCCGCGGCCGCGGCGTGCGGGCAGGCACCGGCGAGGCGCGACTCGATGAGCGGTCTCTTCTCGGCGAGGTAGGAGACGAACGCGGCCGTGTTCGGGGTCTGGGTGTCGCTCACGGGCACGTCCTAGTCCTCGTAGCCGTTGGGGTTGTTGGACTGCCAGTTCCAGGAGTCGCGGCACATGTCGGCGATGTCGTACTTGGCCTCCCAGCCCATCTCGGCCTTGGCCTTGGAGCAGTCGGCGTAGTTGGCGGTGACGTCGCCGGCGCGGCGCGGGTCGACCTGGTAGGGGAGGTCGCGGCCGCAGGCGGCGGAGAAGGCCTTGATGATCTCGAGGACCGAGGTGCCCTTGCCGGTGCCGAGGTTGAATACCTCGACGCCCTCGCGGCCGTTCATCCAGGCGAGCGCCGCGGCGTGGCCGCTGGCGAGGTCCATCACGTGGATGTAGTCGCGCACGCCGGTGCCGTCGGGCGTGTCGTAGTCGTCGCCGAAGACGTGGACGCACTCGCGCTTGCCGACGGCGACCTGCGCTACGTAGGGCAGAAGGTTGTTGGGGATGCCCTTGGGGTCCTCGCCCATGAGGCCCGAGGGGTGGGCGCCGATGGGGTTGAAGTAGCGGAGAAGGACGACGTTCCACTCGGGGTCCGCCACCGTGAGGTCGGTGAGGATCTGCTCGATCATCCACTTGGTCCAGCCGTAGGGGTTGGTCGCGGGCTTCTTGGGGCTCTTCTCGGTGAGGGGCAGCGCGTCGGGGTCGCCGTAGACGGTCGCCGAGCTCGAGAAGACGATCGACTTGCACCCGTGGTTGCGCATCACGTCGACGAGCGTGAGGGTGTTGCCGAGGTTGTTGGAGTAGTACTCGACGGGCTTCTGGACGGACTCGCCCACGGCCTTGAAGCCGGCGAAGTGGATGACGCGGTCGATGGCGAACTCGTCAAAGATGGCGTCGAGCGCGGCGCGATCGTTGACGTCGGCCTTGCGGAAGGCGAGGCGCGAGGCAGCCTCGTCGCCGACGATCTGGCCGATGCGGCCGACGACCTTCTCGCTCGCGTTGGAGAGGTCGTCGACGATGACGACCTTGTAGCCATCCTCGAGCAGGGCGACCACGGTGTGGCTGCCGATGAAGCCTGCGCCACCGGTGACGAGTACGGTGGTGTCCTTCGGGTCCTTCTTCTCGCTCATGGGGGTCCTTTCGGTTGGTTTGGGCCGCGTGCGCGGCCAACGCACCAGTATACGTGTCTTCTGTGGACGGCAGGTGGTGGGTGGGGCGTGCGGTCAACGGGTGAGTTCATGCGGCTCCGGGAACGCACGCACGGCGGGTCATGCGTGCATTCGTTCAGTAGGGACAACGCCCGCGCCCCGATGCAGTGGAACGCAACGGACAACGCCGGCTTCACGTCGGGCGAGCCGTGGCTCCCCGTCCATGACGACTTCGCGGGCCAGAACGTCGAGGCGGAGGAAGCTGACGCGGACTCCGTGCTTTTGTGGTACCGCAGGCTTGCGACCCTGAGGCGCGACCTGCCCGTCCTCGTCGTGGGCGACTACCTCGAGCTCCTCTCCGAGAGCGAGGAGATCTACGCGTTCGAGCGGGCGTACGGCAGGGAGCGGGCCGTGGTGCTCGCGAACTTTTCCAACAGTGAGGTCTTGTATGACGCGACGATCGTCAGGGGATTTGATGTCGCGCTGGCATCGCACGATGCCCCGTGCCCGGGAGGCTGCGCTCGCTCGAGGCGGTCGTGTACGCGGGCGGGAGGTAGCCCCGCCTTTCGTGCGTTCCGCGATAATTGCGGTATTGCATATTCTTTGCAGCTATCTGCGGCGATGCCGATGTTTATGCGTCCTGATTACGCCCCTCCCTCCTGAGGGTGTCCTGGAGGGACGTCTGGTGCGCAAAAACCATGCTCCGTGGCAAGCTAACGCGCGGCCTTGCCAGGAGGCTGCTTTGCGTATGTGCATAGTTCTTCGCTTGTATATGGGAGTTCGTGGATCCTTATGCAGTGCCAGGCGACGCGGGCGGTATGCAGTCGCTATAACCTTGCCACGGGGCGCCCGAATTGCGCGTCCGCCCTCCGAATCTTTCCACGGAGGCATGCTTTTGCACCGTTCGCGCGACCCCCGAAGCCCGTATCATGTGGCTACGTGCACGAGGGGCGCCGGCGCCTCGAGAGCGACCTGGGGAGGAGCCACATGCAGGAGATGCAGTATCGCCACGATCGTACGGGCGAGCCCGTCTCGATTCTGGGCTTCGGCTGCATGCGCTTTGCGCGCAAGGGGCCGCGCATCGACCTCGAGGAGACCGAGCGCCAGATACTGCGCGCCATCGAACTGGGCGTGAACTACTTCGACACCGCCTACATCTACCCCGGGAGCGAGGACGCGCTCGGTCGCATCCTCGAGAAGAACGGCGTGCGTGACAAGGTGCGCATCGCCACGAAGCTGCCCCAGTACCTCATCAAGGGCGCGGGCGCGATCGACCGCTACTTCGAGGAGCAGCTCCAGCGCCTCAGGACCGATCACGTCGACTTCTATCTCATGCACATGCTGACCGACATCGCGGCGTGGGAGAAGCTCGTCGCGCTTGGCATCGAGGACTGGATCGCGCGCAAGAAGGAGTCGGGCCAGATCGGCCAGATCGGCTTCTCGTTCCACGGCAACACCGCCATGTTCAAGCAGGTGCTCGCCGCCTACGACTGGGACTTCTGCCAGATCCAGTACAACTACCTCGACGAGACGTCTCAGGCCGGGCGCGAGGGCCTGCATGCGGCCGCCGAGCGCAACATCCCCGTCATCATCATGGAGCCGCTGCGCGGCGGCACGCTGGCCACGCGCCTGCCGTCCGGCGCGGCGCGCGCAATCGCCGACGACGCGCACGGCTGGACCCCGGCCGAGCTCGCCCTGCGCTGGCTGTGGGATCAGCCCCAGGTGACCTGCGTGCTCTCGGGCATGAACTCGATCGAGATGCTGGAGGAGAACTGCCGCGTCGCCTCGAGCTGCGAGGCCGGGTCCTTCGGCCGAGAAGAGCTTGCCCTCGTGGCCGACGTGCGCGAGCGGATCCTCGCCGCTACCAAGGTGGGCTGCACCGGCTGCCGCTACTGCCAGCCGTGTCCCGTGGGAATCGACATCCCCGCGCTCTTCAGCGCGTGGAATATGATGGCGACCGACGGCAAGGCGCACGCTCGCCACGTCTACCTGCAAACCGTGGGCCTGCAGAGGGACCCGGCGTTCGCGAGCGCGTGCGTGAGGTGCGGCACGTGCGAGTCGCACTGCCCGCAGCACATCCCCATCCGCGAGAAGATCCAGGAGGCCGACCGCGCCCTGCGTCCGTTGCCCGACCGCATCGCCGGGGCCGTGGGCAGGTGGTGGGCCCTGAGGTAGGCCGCCCCGCCGCTTCCTACGAGAGCTCCGTGCCCTCCCAGTCCAGCAGCGCCGAGCTGCCGCCGCACATCTTTCCGTGCGCCGCGTTGAGCGCGTCGACCACGCCCATCAGGGCGTCGAAGTCGCCGGGTGCGTCGCTCAGGACGGCCACGACGTAGTCGCCGCAGTCGGAGCGCACGAGCCCGCAGTCGCAGGTGGAGGGCGCGGAGTCCTCACCGTCGAAGCCGTAGTACCAGCCGGGCTTCGACCAGACCGTGTAGCGGTCGCGCATGAGCCCGCCCAGGCAGGAGTTGTGCGTCTGCGAGAGGCAGTCCGCCAGGAAGGAGGAGCCGGGCTCGTCCGACGTGCAGAAGCGCGCGGTCTCCTTCCAGCATGACAGCATGCCCGCCGCGGTCATGGTGGGGTAGTTCTTGTACGCGGCCTGGCTCGCCGACTCGGGCGCGAAGCGCCCCATCCACGCGGCGTAGTCGTCATAGCCGTAGCCCGCGATCAGCGAGCGGAAGGCGTCGTTGTCGGAGTTGACGAGGCAGTTCTCGATCGTGGGGCCCGACGCCGCCACGGCCGCGTCGCCGCCCTGCTCGATCACCATCGTGCAGTAGACCGCCTTTACCGAGCTCGCGGGGTAGAAGATCTCGTTCGTCCCATAGGAGAGCGTGCGCCCGGTCGAAAGGTCCTCGAGCGCGAAGCCCAGGCGATAGCCGCCCTCGCGAAAGCCGCGCACGACGTCGTCGAGGCGGTGCGCGCTCGTGGTGCCCGCGAATCCCTCGGGCGCGACGACGTGCACGCCGGCGTCGCTCGTGACCTCGGCGGTGGGGGCACCCGCGTCGAAGGGCGAGTCGTCCTCGACGAGCGCGGGTCGCTGCGGCGCATCGGGCGTCGCGCTCGCCCCCGCGGCAGCGGTCGCGGTGGCGCTCGCGTCGGGCGCCGACGCCTCGCGCACCTGGGGCTGCGACGCGGCCTCCTGACTGGCGTGGGTCGTGAGCGGGCTGGCGGGCGAGAGGAGATAGGCCACGGCCGCCAGCCCTATCGCGGCGACGCAGGCCACGGCCACGGCTGCGACCCTCGGGGCGCGGCTCTTCTCGGCGGCGCCCGTGGCGTCGTCCGCGGCGGCGTGGCGGGCGGTCGTGTCGTGCTTGTCGCTCATGTGGCTTCGGTCCTTTCGCGCGGGCGGGCGCGCTCGTCTCATATGATGGGGAAGCACATTCTATACGCGGGGGCGGCCCCGTGCAGGGGAGGGAACATGTCAGACGGCGAGACGCAGACGGCCGGGCGCGGCGCGGTCGCGGCGCTGCCCATGCGGCTGCTTGCGCCCGCGGGCGGCCCCGAGCAGCTCGCGCAGGCCATTCACTTTGGCGCCGACGAGGTCTACCTGGCCGGCGATCGCTGGGGCATGCGGTCGCGCAGCAGGAACTTCTCGCGAGAGGAGCTTGCGGCCGCGGTCGAGGCGGCGCACGGGGCGGGCGTGTCGGTGCACGTGACGCTCAACACGCTCATGCGCGACGCCGACGTCGACAAGCTGCCCGACTACCTGCACTTCCTGAACGACGTCGGCGTCGACGCGGCGATCGTGGCCGACCTGGGCGCCATGGGGCTCGTGCGCTCGGAGGCACCCGACGTCGAGATCCACGCGTCCACCCAGACGTCGATCATGAACGCCCGCGCCGCCGAGGCCTACGCCCGCCTGGGCGCCCGCCGCCTCGTGCTCGCGCGTGAGATGAGCATCGCCGAGGTGGCCGAGCTGCGCCGCCGCGTCTCGCGCGAGCTCGAGATCGAGGTCTTCGCGCACGGGTCGATGTGCATGGCCGTCTCGGGCCGCTGCCTGCTGTCGAGCGAGCTCGTGGGGCGCGAGCGCTCGGCCAACTTCGGCGCGTGCACGCAGCCGTGCCGCTGGGGCTGGACGCTCGTGGAGGAGTCGCGCCCCGACGAGCGCCGCATGCCGCTCGAGTCCGACGACCAGTGGAGCTACATCCTCTCGTCCAACGACCTCTGCATGCTGGACCACCTGGGCGAGCTCGCCGACGCCGGCGTCGACGCGATCAAGCTCGAGGGTCGCGCGAAGGGCTCCTACTACACGGCCTGCGTGACCAACGCCTACCGCCACGTGCTCGACGGCGAGCCGGCCGCGCGCTGGGCCAGCGAGCTCGACGCCGTGAGCCACCGCCCCTACTCGACGGGCTTCTTCTTCGGCAACCCCACGCAGAACCCCGGTCGCGTGGACTACGCGCGCGACCGCCTGATGGTCGCCACGGTCGAGCGCTGCGAGGCCGCGCCGGACGCCGCGCCTGACGGGGGAGGCGCGTTCGTCGCCGAGGTGCTCTGCCGCAACAAGGCGCGCGCGGGCGAGACCCTGCAGGTGCTCTCCGCCCACGAGCCCATCCGCGAGTGCGCGCTTGCCGGCCTCGAGCACTATGATGCGGACGAGCAGAGCTGGCATCCCGCGCAGGAGCTCTCTCGTGCCATGGAGCGCTATCGCGTGCTGCTGCCCTTCGCCGTGGAGCCGTTCGACATCCTCTGCCTCAAGGCGTAGCCGCGCCGCCGGGCGCGGGCGCTAGGCCTCGGGGCACTCGACTTTGAGCACCTGCTCGACCACGTGGTGGAGCAGGTCGCAGCGCTCGCCGGCGGACACGCGGTAGCGCATCTCGCGCCCGTCGCGCCTCGCCGACACGAGTCCCGTGTCGCGAAGCGCCCGCAGGTGGTGCGAGACCGCGGGGCTCGTCATGTCCATGCGCTCCGCCACGGCCGCGACGCTCAGCTCCTCGTGGCAGAGGGTCCAGAAGATCCTGAGGCGGGTCGCGTCGCCCAGGAGGCGGAAGTCGTCGGCGGCGGCCTCGAGGGTCTCGGGCGTTGGGTTGTGTGCGGCCATGGGGACGGCTCCTTTCTCGCGCGTCGTCCGCACGTGCGGCGGCTGGGTTGGCCCGACCGTTTGCGGACGACTCTCCTCTTGCTTGACATTGGCTCTTCTCGTCCTAGTATAATGTGCATCATTAAACATATGCTTAATAGTTAGCAGCTGACCGACGAACGGCGGCAGCTGCGGAAGGGGAGTGGGCATGAGGAAGAGCTATCCCATCGAGGTGGACTGCGCGAACTGCGCGAACCTCATGGAGGTCGAGGCCAACAAGGTCGCGGGCGTCAAGAAGGCCACCGTCAACTTCATGATGCTCAAGATGACGGTCAAGTTCGAGGAGGGGGCCGACCCCGCTCAGGTCATGCCCGAGGTGCTGACCGCGTGCAAGGGCGTCGAGCCGGACTGCTCGATCGAGTTCTAGGGGAGCCGCGGTCGCGCGGCGCTGTGTTGTGCAGGGTATATGAAGATATGCTCATAAGATTGATTGGAGTCGTGGGATGAACGCGAAGCAACGCAAGATGCTCGCCCGGGTGATCGTCGCCGCGCTGATGTGGGGCGCGCTCGAGCTGCTGCCGCGCGTCGGCGTGGAGCTGCCAACGCCGGCCAACTTCTGCCTCTGGCTCGTGGCGTACCTGGTCATCGGCTACGACGTGGTGCTCAAGGCGGTGCGCAACATCGGGCGCGGCCGCGTGTTCGACGAGCACTTCCTCATGACCGTGGCAACCGTCGGCGCGCTGGCGCTTGCGCTCTACGAGCGGTCGGGCGACTTCGCCGAGGCGATTGCCGTCATGCTGTTCTACCAGGTCGGCGAGTTGTTCCAGAGCTACGCGGTCGACAGGAGCCGCAAGAACATCTCGGAGCTCATGGACATCAGGCCCGACTACGCCAACGTCGAGGTCGACGGCGAGGTCGAGAAGGTCGATCCCGACGACGTGGAGGTCGGGTCCACGATCGTGGTCCAGCCCGGGGAGCGCGTTCCTCTCGACGGTGTCGTGATCTCGGGCGCCTCGAGCCTCGACACCGCGGCGCTCACCGGCGAGAGCGTGCCGCGCGACGTGGCCGAGGGCGGCGAGGTCGTGAGCGGCTGCATCAACCTGACGGGCGTCCTGCGCGTGCGCACGACGCGCGAGTTCGAGGAGTCGACGGTCTCGAAGATCCTCGAGCTCGTGGAGGACTCGACCTCGCACAAGTCGCAGTCCGAGAACTTCATCTCGAAGTTCGCGCGCGTCTACACGCCAGCCGTCTGCTATGCGGCGCTTGCGCTCGCGGTGCTGCCGCCGGTCTTCTTCGTGCTGAGTGGCCAGGCCGCCGCGTGGGACGTCTGGATCTACCGCGCGCTGACGTTTCTCGTGATCAGCTGCCCGTGCGCGCTGGTCGTGAGCATCCCGCTGAGCTTCTTCGCGGGCATCGGCGGCGCGAGCCACGCCGGCGTGCTGGTCAAGGGCTCAAACTACCTGGAGGCGCTCTCGAAGACCAAGGTCGTCGTGTTCGACAAGACGGGTACCCTCACCAAGGGCGTGTTCGACGTGACGGGCGTCCACCACAGCCCGCTTCCGACGGGCGAGCTCATGGAGCTGGCGGCGCTCGCCGAGGTCGCGTCGTCGCACCCCATCGGCAAGAGCCTGCAGCGCGCCTATGGCGAGCCGCTCGACCGCAGCCGTGTGAGCGACGTGCAGGAGATCAGCGGCGCCGGCATCGTCGCAACCATCGACGGCAAGTCGGTTGCGGTGGGCAACGACAAGCTCATGGGCCAGGTCGGCGCCGAGCACGTTGACTGCCATGACGTGGGCACGATCGTGCACGTGGCCATCGACGGCACCTACGCTGGGCACATCGTCATCTCCGACGTCGCCAAGGACCACGCGGCCGAGGCCGTCGCCGCGCTCAAGGGCGCGGGCGTCGAGAAGTGCGTCATGCTCACGGGCGACACCCAGCGCGTGGCCGAGAGCGTCGCCGAGAGCCTGGGCATCGACGAGGTCCACGCCTCGCTGCTCCCGCAGAACAAGGTCGAGCGCGTGGAGGCTCTTCTCGTCGAGGCGGGCGCCACGGTCGGCGAGGCGCCGGCGGGCGAGGACGGCCCCGGAGATGAGGAGGGGCGCCGCGAGACGCGCCGCGGCAAGGTCGCGTTCGTGGGCGACGGCATCAACGACGCGCCGGTGCTCGCGCGCGCCGACATCGGCATCGCGATGGGCGGCATGGGCTCCGACGCCGCGATCGAGGCGGCCGACGTCGTGCTGATGGACGACGACCCGATGAGCATCGCCAAGGCGATCAAGATCTCGCGCAAGTGCCTGCGCATCGTCTACCAGAACATCGGCCTCGCGCTCACGGTCAAGTTCGCGTGCCTGGCGCTGGGCGCCTTCGGCATCGCCAACATGTGGCTTGCGATCTTCGCGGACGTGGGCGTCATGGTGATCGCGGTGCTGAACGCGATTCGCGCGCTGCGCGTCCCGCGGTAGGGGAGCGCCCCGCGCGGGGCACCTAACCTGAACGGCTGACAAGGAAGGCGCCGGGACCCGATTGCGTGGGCCCCGGCGCCTCGTCATGAGCGTCCGAGAAGAGCTTGCGTGACTGCTGCGCGGCGTCTACGCGAAGTAGGAGACGCCTCCCTCGAAGAGCTCCTGGTAGGTGTTGCCCGGGACGTTCTTGTAGAGCCCGGCGCCGGCGCGCTCGGTGTGGCCCATCTTGCCCAGCACACGGCCGTCGGGGCTCGTGATGGACTCGATCGCAAGGACCGACCCGTTGGGGTTGACGTCGAGGTCCATGGAGGGCACGCCCTTCTCGTCCACGTACTGCGTGGCGATCTGGCCCGCGTCGGCCATCTTGCGCAGGAGCGCCTTGGGCGCGACGAAGCGGCCCTCGCCGTGGCTGATCGCGATCGTGTGGACGTCGCCGACGCTCGTCTTCGAGAGCCAGGGCGAGAGGTTGCTCGCGACGCGCGTGCGCACGAGGCGGCTCTGGTGGCGGCCGATGGTGTTGAACGTGAGGGTGGGGCACTTCTCGTCCATCTCGCGGATGTCGCCGAAGGGCACGAGGCCGAGCTTCACGAGCGCCTGGAAGCCGTTGCAGATGCCGAGCATGAGGCCGTCGCGCTGCTGGAGCAGGTCGCGCACGGCCTCGGTCACGGCCGGCGCGCGGAAGAACGCGGTGATGAACTTGGCCGATCCATCGGGCTCGTCGCCGCCGGAGAAGCCGCCGGGGATCATGATGATCTGGCTCTTGGCGACCTCTTCGACGAAGGCCTGCGTGCTCTCGGCCACGGCCGCGGGCGTGAGGTTGTTGACCACGAAGGTGTGCGCCTCGGCGCCGGCGCGCTCGAACGCGGCGGCGGAGTCGTACTCGCAGTTGTTGCCCGGGAACACCGGGATGATGACGCGCGGGCGCGCCAGGCGGATGGCCGGGGCGGGGCGCGCCACGCCCTTCTCGGCGACGTCGAAGCTCACGGCGTCGACGGCCTTGCCCGCGCCGCGGTAGGCGAACACGCCCTCGAGCGCGGACTCCCACGTCTCCTGCAGGTCGGCGAGGTCGATCTTCTCGCCCGCCGCCCACATGGCGTACTCGGCCGAGGTGCCGCCCAGGTCGACGACCTCGAAGCCCTCGACGTCGCGGGGCATGTAGGTGCAGTCGGAGACCTCGAGCACGAAGCTGCCGTACGCAGGCGAGAAGAGCTGGTCTGCGTCGAAGCCGTCGGTCAGGCCGAAGCCGATGCTGTTGCCCACGGCCATCTTGAAGAGGGTCTCGGCGAGGCACCCGTAGCCGGGCGTGGCGGCCGAGACGGCGTCGTGCGTGCCGAGGTAGAGCTCGACGAAGTCGAGGACCTTGAGCAGCGAGGCCGGCTCGGGCGTGAGGCCGTCGGCCTGGTAGGCGGGCCTCACGAGGTAGAGCTTGCTGTCGGTGTGCTTGAACTCGGGCGAGGCGATGCGGTCGATGTCGCCGACGGCCGTTGCAAACGAGACGAGCGTGGGCGGGACGTCGAGGTCCTCGAAGGAGCCGGACATCGAGTCCTTTCCGCCGATCGAGCCGATGCCGAGGTCGAGCTGGGCCATGAGGGCGCCGAGCACGGCGGCCACGGGCTTGCCCCAGCGCTCGCTCTCCTGGCGCAGCTTCTCGAAGTACTCCTGGAACGTGAGGTAGGCGTCCTTGTGGCGAAGGCCCGCCGCGACGAGGCGGCAGACGGACTCGACCACGGAGAGGTAGGCGCCCGTGAACTGGTTGGCGCTCATGAGGTAGGGGTTGAAGCCCCAGGCCATGCCCGAGACCGTGGTGGTCTCGCCGAAGACCGGCAGCTTCGCGACCATGGCCTGTGCGGGGGTGAGCTGCGTGCGGCCGCCGAAGGGCATGAGGACCGTGGCGGCGCCGATGGTGGAGTCGAAGCGCTCGGAGAGGCCCTTGTTGGAGGCGACGTTGAGGTCGCCCACGACCGACGCCATGCGCTCGGCCACGGTCTCGCCGGCCCACGCGTGCTTGTAGGTGCCCTGCTTGGTGACGTGGACCGCCTGGTGCTTGGCGGCGCCGTTGGAGTCGAGGAACTCGCGGCTCACGTCGACGATCGTGTCGCCCTCCCACACCATCGTGAGGCGCGGCTCGGCCGTGACCTCGGCGACCACGGTGGCCTCGAGGTTCTCCTCGCGGGCGTAGCCGAGGAACTCGTCGACGTCGGCGGCGTCGAGGGCGACGGCCATGCGCTCCTGCGACTCCGAGATCGCGAGCTCGGTGCCGTCGAGCCCCTCGTACTTCTTGGGGACGCGGTCGAGGTCGATGTGGAGGCCGTCGGCCAGCTCGCCGATGGCGACCGAGACGCCGCCCGCTCCGAAGTCGTTGCAGCGCTTGATCAGGCGGCAGGCGTCCTCGCGGCGGAAGAGCCTCTGCAGCTTGCGCTCGGTGGGCGCGTTGCCCTTCTGGACCTCGGCGCCGTCCTTCTCGAGCGACTCGACGTTGTGCGCCTTGGACGAACCGGTCGCGCCGCCGATGCCGTCGCGGCCGGTGCGCCCGCCGAGAAGGACGATCTTGTCGCCCGCGGCCGGACGCTCGCGGCGCACGTGGCTCGCCGGGGTGGCGCCCACGACGGCGCCGATCTCCATGCGCTTGGCGACGTAGCCGGGGTGGTAGAGCTCGCTGACCTGGCCGGTCGCGAGGCCGATCTGGTTGCCGTAGGAAGAGTAGCCGGCCGCGGCGGTGCGCACGAGCTTGCGCTGCGGCAGCTTGCCCTCGAGCGTCTCGCTCACGGGGACGGTCGGGTCAGCCGCGCCGGTGACGCGCATGGCCTGGTAGACGTAGCTGCGCCCGGACAGCGGGTCGCGGATCGCGCCGCCGATGCAGGTGGCCGCGCCGCCGAAGGGCTCGATCTCGGTGGGGTGGTTGTGGGTCTCGTTCTTGAAGAGGAAGAGCCAGTCCTCGTCGGTCCCGTTGACGTCGACCTTCACCTTGACGGTGCAGGCGTTGATCTCCTCCGACTCGTCGAGGTTGGTGAGGATGCCCTCGTGCTTGAGGTGCTTGGCGCCGATCGTGCCCATGTCCATGAGGGTGACGGGCCGCTTGTCGCGCTTCAGCTCGCGGCGCACCTCGAGGTAGCGCTCGAAGGCGGCCCTGACCGCGTCGTCGTCGATCTTTACGTCGTCGAGCTCGGTGCCGAAGGTGGTGTGGCGGCAGTGGTCCGACCAGTACGTGTCGATCATCTTGATCTCGGTGATCGTCGGGTCGCGCCTCTCGCCCTTGAAGTAGTCCTTGCAGAAGCTGATGTCGGCGAGGTCCATGGCAAGGCCGCGCTCCTCGATGAAGGCCTGCAGCTGCGCCTTGGTCATCTGGCGGAAGCCCTCGATCTTCTCGACCTTCGCGGGCTTGGGGTAGTCGACCTTGAGCGTCTCGCGCGTGGCGAGCGAGGCCTCGCGCGCCTCGACGGGGTTGATGACGTAGTGCTTGATCGCCTCGACGTCCGCCGAGGAGAGCTTGCCCTCGAGGTAGTAGAGCTTTGCGGAGGCCACGGTCGGTCGCTCGCCCTGGCTGATCAGCTGGATGCACTCGCTCGCGGAGTCGGCGCGCTGGTCGAACTGGCCGGGCAGGAACTCGACGGCGAACACGGTCGCCTTGCCCGCGGCGGGCTTGCGCGTGGTCGCGACGTCGGACTGCGGCTCGCTGAAGACCGTGGGGATGCACTTCTGGAAGAGGCTCTTGCTGATGCCCTCCACGTCGTAGCGGTTGACGACGCGCAGTCCCTTGAGGGCCTTGACCCCCAGGGTGTGGCGCAGCTCGTGCTTGAGCTGCTGCGCCTCGACGTCGAATCCCGGCTTCTTCTCTACGTACACGCGTGAAACCATGGTGTGCTGACCTTTCGCTGGTGGGTTGCGGGTCGGGCCTGCGGCAGGGGCCTGCCACGTCACATGATACTGATTGGCCACGCGCGCGATATGGCTTGGAAAGAAATGGCAATACTTGGGCCGAGGCGTAGGCTCTTCTCGCCCGTGTAAACAGCCGGGGTCACGGTTAACCCGCGCATCTCTCCGCTCGCACGGGGGTCGGCTCGACGCGCGGGCGAATCACTATCATGGGGCGAGTGTGCGGCGACGCCGCGACGGTCATACGAGCGGCTGCGGCCGCTGAGCGATAGCGCGCGAGACGCGCAAGAAGGAGTCTTCACATGATGCTTAAGGAACTTCGCGAGCAGGTCTACGAGGCCAACATGGACCTGCCCAAGCACGGCCTCGTGGTCTTCACCTGGGGCAACGCCTCGCAGGTCGACCGTGAGAGGGGCCTGTTCGTGATCAAGCCGTCCGGGGTCGACTACGACGAGCTGTCGCCCGAGAACATGGTCGTGTGCGACTTCGACGGCAACAAGGTCGAGGGCGACCTCAACCCCTCGTCCGACACCGCCACCCACGCCTACCTCTACAAGATGTGGGACAACATCGGCGGCGTCGTGCACACGCACTCGTCGCACGCCGTGTCGTGGGCGCAGGCCGGCCGCTCCATCCCGTGCTACGGCACCACGCACGCCGACTACTTCTACGGCGAGGTGCCCTGCATGAGGGGCCTGACCGAGCAGGAGATCGAGGAGGCCTACGAGCTCAACACCGGCAAGGTCATCGTCGAGGGCTTCGAGGGCTCCGACCCCGTCGCGCGCCCCGGCTGCCTCGTGCGCAACCACGGCCCCTTCACCTGGGGCAAGGATGCCGCCGCGGCCGTCTACCACGCCGTCGTGGTCGAGGAGGTCGCCAAGATGGCGCTGCACACCGAGCAGCTCGCCGTCGCGGCCGCCAAGTCGATCGACGAGTGCCGCGCCCCGCAGTACCTCGAGGACAAGCACTACATGCGCAAGCACGGCCCCAACGCCTACTACGGCCAGGGCAAGTAGCTCGCGCGCACCGATGGCATCGCGGCCCTTCCGGACGTCCGGGAGGGCCGTTTCCTGTGCGTCGGCTGCGCCCCTAGCGCGCGGCGAAGGCGTGCCTCGCAGGTGCGGGCGAGGTGTGGTCGGCGACGTCGAGCTCCATGAACACGAGGTCGTACCAGCGGTTGAACTTGTAGCCGCAGCGCGAGAGGCGCCCCGCCTCGCGGTACCCCATGCGCTCATGGAAGCGGATGCTGCCGTCGTCGAGGTGCGGGTCGTCCTCGTCCTCGGTCGCGGCGACCAGCGCGTAGAGGTTGGTCACGCCCATCCGTGCGAGCTCCTTCGCGAGCGCGTCGTGAAGCGCGCGCCCGATGCCCCGTCCGCGCGCGTCGCCCGCGAGGTAGATGGAGGTCTCAACGGCCCAGTCGAAGGCTCTTCTCGCCTTGAGCCTGCCTGCGTAGGCATAGCCGAGCACGCGCCCGTCGTCCTCGACGACGAGGTAGGGGAACTCCTCGAGGGTGCCCGAAATCCTTGCGGCGAACTCCTCGACCGTCGGCACGTCGTACTCGAAGGTGATGGCGGTCTGCTCGACGTAGGGCGCATAGATGCCGAGAAGAGCCTCGGCGTCTGCCGGCGTGGCGCATCTGATCTGCATGTCGTTCCTTCTCGTTCCTTCTCGTCCGCTTCTGGGCACGTTGGCCCATTCGATGGTTCGTGCCCCATCTTACGTGCTACGCTCGACGGGTGCGCCGAGAATGGCGCGAGGCCGGCCGCGCAAGCGCGCTCTTACCGAGGGAGACCGCATGGACGCATTCCTGAAGCTCGCCCACGAGCGCTACTCCTGCCGCAAGATCCGCGGGGACAGGGCAGTCGAGCACGAGAAGATCGAGGCCATCGTCGAGGCGGCGCTCGCCGCGCCGACGGCCGTCAACCTCCAGGCCTGGCGCATCTGGGCGATCGAGGACCCCGATGCCATGGCGAAGGTCGTGGAGACCTCCGACTTCGACTACGGCGGGACGGCGATGCTCGTGCTCGGCGTGCGCGAGGACGAGGCGTGGGTCCGCAAGGACGACGGCTGGAACCTCGCCGACCTCGACGGCGGCATCGTCGGCGCGCACATCGTGCTGGCCATCCAGAGCCTGGGCCTCGCGACGACCTGGATCGGCAAGTTCCATCCCGACAAGCTCGTCGAGCGCTTCCCGCAGATGGCCGGATGCCGCCTCGTCGGCCTCTTCCCGCTGGGGTACGCCGCCGACGACGCGAAGCCCGCCCCGCGCCACGAGCAGAACCGCGGCTCCGAGATCGTCGAGTGGCTCTAGCCGCACGACCGGAAACGCCATGCGCGAAGACGCAACAAGTTGCGGATCTATCGACTAATGTTGCTGTTTGGAATCCGTTTAGGCAGATGGGGCCTACCTGATTTGAATAACGGCAGGAGATTGGCTATTATTCCGCACTGAAACGCGAAGTCACTTCGCAACGGGTTGTTGCCGCGCTGGCTCGCGGCCTGACGGATTGGATCTGACCATGCGCAAGACGAAGACGTTCCAGAGCAAGCGCCACGTGTACGACACCGAGAAGGCCGACCGCCTCGCTGGCCGCACCTTCGGCGAGTACGGCGACCCCGCCGGTTACGAGGAGTCCCTCTACAAGACCAAGGCCGGCCTCTACTTCATCGCCGGCGTCGGCGGCCCCGACTCCCCCTATCCCGAGCCGGACATCAAGCCCGTCTCCGCCAAGGAGGCCAAGGGCTTCGAGTAGCCCTTGCGCATCACGGCAAGCCAAGGCTAACCTAGGGGCTGGGCGCGCGAGCGTCCGGCCCCTTTTTCTGTCGTCAGGCCGCCGTCGCGGCCATGCGAGAAAGCGATCCGAACATGCCAGAGAAGCGCCGCGACGTCATCTCCTGGGACGAGTTCTTCATGCGCGTCGCCATCGCGGCGCAGCTGCGCAGCAAGGACCCCAACACGCAGGTCGGCGCCTGCATCGCCGACGGCGACCACCGCATCCTGTCGGTCGGCTACAACGGCACGCCGCACGCCATCTCCGACGACGAGTTCCCCTGGGGCGCGAGCGACGACCCCCTGCAGGACAAGCACAGCTACGTCGTCCACGCCGAGGCGAACGCCGTCCTCAACTACCGCGGCAGCCTGCGCGACATGCGTGGCGCCACGGTCTACGTGACGCTCTTCCCCTGCCACGAGTGCGCCAAGTTCCTCGTCCAGGTCGGCATCGGCGAGGTGGTCTACCTCGACGACAAGTACCGCGGCACCACCGACAACCTCATCAGCCAGCGCGTCTTCGACTCCTGCGGCATCCGCTACCGACAGATCGAGCCCCTGACGCACGTCCAGTAGGACGGCCGCCAGGGGCCCGTCTTCACGCCGAGAGGAGCCTGCCGCCTTCGTGGCGCGCGGCCCTTGGGCGCATGCCCTTCTCGGCTACGCCTCGTCGACGAGGTTCGTGACCTGGAAGTCGATCGAGGAGCCCTCGATGGCCTCCTTCGGGCCGATCACCACGACCGAGCGCCTCTCGCGCAGCTCCGAGAGGGCGTCCGCGAGCGAGCGGATCTTCTCGATGGTGCAGGCGAGGTCCTGCTTGCGAAGCTCGTCGCGCCAGTTCGCGGGCTTGCCTGCGAGGAACTCTGCGTCCTGGCGGCGTGCGATCGCCTTCGCCGTGGCGGGCGCGTCATGCGCGGCCACGACCGTGATGATGAAGCCGTCGAGCTCGTCCTGGTCGCCGTCCCACGTCCTGAGCCACTCGCCGGCCGCCTCGTAGCGCGCCAGCGTCTCGTCCACGTTGGGGTCCCTGAACGAGTAGAACTGCGGCAGGCCCAGGTTGCTGCGGCGGAACCCCGTGCCGTAGGCGCCGCCCTTGACGCGCACCTCGTTCCACAGGTAGCCGTAGCTCAGGATCTGCGAGGCGACCTGCCACGTGCCGAGCGTCTCGCGGTCGAGCTCGGACATGGCCATGCCCTCGGCCACGAAGCTCACGTTCGACGAGACGACGAACGCCTCGTCGACGGGCGCGGCCTTCGGGACGCGCAGGTTGTGCTCGCGTGCCGCGGGCGAGTCGGCGAGCGACAGCCTGCCGGCCTGCTCCCAGAAGCGCTGCAGGTCCTCGCGCGACCCCGCGAACGACACGGTCACGTTGTCCGCGGTGAAGACCTCCTTGCACAGGCGCTCGAGGCGCGCCGCCAGGTCGTCCTTGCGCTCGTCCCAGTGGTCGAGAAGATCGCGCAGGAACAGGTAGAAGTCGATTCCGGAGGTGGCGTTGGTGACCTTCCCCGAGTTGCAGTACTGGCTGTTCAGGCGTGCGATCGCCGCGGCATGTCCCATCATGGCGAAGTAGCGCGAGAGGCCGATGCGCCGCTGCGTCAGAAGGGCGCGCATGCGCTCGGTGTCCGAGAAGTCCGTCTCGCCCCAGATCTCGGCCGGAATCGTCGCGAGGCTCGCGAGCCGCTCCGAGAGCGCGCTCGCGCGCACCGAGAGGACGGGCCGGCAGAACTCGGTGTCGTAGTCGCGCACGTAGGTGTCGAGGCGGTAGGAGAGCGAACCCAGCTCGAGCTCGATCAGGGTGTCGAGGTCTGCCGCCGAGTGGCGCGCCGTCGACAGGCCGCCCAGGAGCTCGACGAGCAGGCTCGCGTAGGGCAGGTCCTCGAAGGAGAGGTGTCCCAGGTCGAAGTAGTAGGACGCATAGCCGATCCTGCGCGTGGGCAGGTCGTGGAAGAGGCAGGGCAGGGGGGCGTCGACCTGCTCGAGCGGTCGCTCCTCGTCGGCCTCGCCGATGTCGTCGATCGTGAGGCACGGCAGCGTGGCGAGGTCCTCGGGCGAGTCCGGCGCCTCCTGCATCTCGCGAAGCGCGGCCACCTCGCGGCGCACGCCCTCGACGTCCTCGTCGGACATGGTGGCGCGCAGGCTTGCGAGACGAGCCTCCTCCTCGGCCGCGGCCCCGTCCTCCACGGGCACGATCTCGACCGTCACGTGGTGGTCACTCTCGCAGACGACATCCCTCAGCAGGTCCTCGAAGTACCCGCCGTCAAGCCCGGCGCGCATGTGGTCCATCGACTCCTCGAAGCGCAGGTAGTCAACGGGACGCTCGTCGTCGTAGAGCCAGCTCGAGAGCGAGCGCATCGAGAGGTACACGCCGTTCCCGGTCGAGCCGGGGTCGAGCTCGCGCAGGCCGAACTCGAGCGAGGCCAGCGACGCCTCGAGGCGCTCGCGCTCGATGCCCTCAGAGGCCATGCGCGCGCACTCGCCCTCGACGAGCTCGGCAAACCTCTCGGCCATGCCCTCCTTCGCGCCCCGCAGGCGGAAGACGAGCTCCATCTGCAGGCCGTGCTCGAGGATTGTCGCCGTGAAGTCGTCGCCCAGGCCCGCGTCGAGCACCGCGCGCTTGAGCGGCGCCTCGTTCGAGCCCGTGAGGGTGTCGACCAGCACGTCCAGGGCGCACATGCGCTCGCGCTCGGCCGCGGTGCCGCACACGTAGCCCAGGCCCACCGTGGCGTCCTCGCGCGCGCAGTCCATCTCGACGCGCACCGGCGCAGGCGTCACGGGCGCCTGCAGGGGCAGCTCGTTGGGCGCGCCCGCGCCGCGGTCGGTCGCGCCGTCGAACCGCTCGCCCACGAAGGCCAGCTCGCGGTCGATGTCCAGGTTGCCGTAGAGGATCGTGTAGCTGTTGGCCAGCGTGTAGTGGCGCGCGTGCGCGTCGATGAACTGCTCGTAGGTGAGGGTGGGGATGGAGCGCGGGTCGCCGCCCGACTCGAAGCGGTACGGCGAGTCGGGAAAGAGCGCGCGCCCCAGCTCGAGCGCCAGCACGTCGCCGGGGTCCGACAGCGCGCCCTTCATCTCGTTGTAGACCACGCCGTTGTAGCTGAGCGCCTTGCCCTCGTCGTCGACCTTCAGGTGCCACCCCTCCTGCTCGAAGATCCGCGGCCGCTGGTAGATGGCCGGGTGCAGCACGGCGTCGAGGTAGACGTCCATCAGGTTCTCGAGGTCGGCAACGTTGGTCGACGCCACGGGGTACATCGTCTTGTCGGGGAAGGTCATCGCGTTCAGGAACGTCTTCATCGACGTCTTGAGCAGGTTGACGAAGGGCTCCTTCACCGGGAAGCGGTCGCTGCCGCACAGCACCGAGTGCTCCAGGATGTGGAAGACGCCCGTGTCGTCGGCCGGCGGCGTCTTGAACGAGATCGAGAACGACTTGTTGTCGTCGTCCACGGCAAGCCACATCATGCGCGCGCCCGAGGCGTCGTGGCGCATGACGTAGGCGTACCCCTCGAGCTCGGGCAGCGGCTCGACCTGCGTCACCGTGAAGCCCTCGTGGTGGGTCCCGACTGCCAGTTTCGGATCGGCCTCGGCGTAGCGCGCCTTGGTCTCATCGCTCATGTGGTCTCCTTCGTGCTGATTGTTTTGTATGTGACCAACTTTACCCGTTTGGCGCGCCCGCCGTTCCCGCGCGGTGCTATCGTGTCGATTCGCTATGAACGACAAGGGAACCCAGGAGGGACGAGCGTGGCCGGAAACGTGGCCTTCGAAGGCAAAGAGGCAGGCGAGAGGAGCGTGCGGCACCACTCGCACCTCTGGCGGGGCATCGCGTTCACCCTGCTTGGCGGCACGCTCTGGGGCATCAACGGGACCCTCTCGAAGGTCCTGATGGACGCCTACGCCATCGAGCCGCTCTGGCTCGCGTCGGTGCGCGAGCTTACCGCCTGCTGGCTCTTCCTCGCCGCCGCCCACGTGCGCACGCCCGGCAGCGTCGCCGGCGCCCTGCGCGACCCGCGATCGGTCCTCTCGATTCTGGGCACGGCGATTCTCTGCATCCTGTTCTCGCAGGTCGCCTACCTCAAGGCCATCCAGTGGACCAACTCGGCCACGGCCACCATCCTGCAGAGCCTCTCGGTGGTCATCGTCATGGTATTCGTCTGCCTGCATAGCAGGCGCCGCCCGCGCCGCCGCGAGGTCGCCGGCATCGTGCTGGCGCTCGTGGGCACCTACCTCGTGGCGACGGCCGGCGACTTCGGCGCCCTGCGCCTGCCGCCCCAGGGCCTCTTCTGGGGGATGTGCTGCGCGGTCGCGGCCACGTTCCTGTCGATCCAGCCGCTGCGCATGATCGGCCGCTGGGGAAACTTCGCCGTCAACGGCCTGGCGTTTCTCTTCTCGGGAATCGTGCTCGCAATCGTCTACCAGCCCTGGGCCCACATGCCTGCGCTCGACGCGACCGGCGTCGTGCTGCTCGCGCTCTCGGTCGTGCTCGGCACCTTCGGCGCCTACGCGCTCTACCTGCAGGGCGTTAAGGAGGTCGGCTCCGTGCGCGGCTCCATGCTCGCCACCTCCGAGCCGGTCATGGCCACGGTCACCTCGGTGGTCTGGCTCGGCGCGACCTTCGCCCCGGCCGAGCTCGCCGGCTTCGCGATGATCATCCTCATGGTGTTCCTCACGGCATAGCCGCGCCCGCCGCCGGTCGCCGGGACGCTGCCACGCATCGCGCGCTCTTCTCGCCCGCGATCTGCAGCGTGCCCGTATCGCCCGCGCTAGATGCTGTTCATGTTGGCGACCACGGAGTAGTACCAGTGCTCCCAGTTGGGAGGGCAGTACTTGCGCGCGCCCTCGGGCGTCGCGGTGTAGCCGTAGCCGCGGGCGAGGCCTGCGACGTGGTCGCGAATGGCGCTGTCCCAGTCGTCCCAGCTCTCGCCGCCCCAGCCCCAGGCGTTGTGCTCGGCGAAGCAGTAGGCGCCGTTGCTCGACTCGACGGTGGCGATCGCGGGGGAGAAGCGCGGGTCGATGCCCGCGTCGTATGCGGCCTCGGCGAACGTCCTGCCGTGGCCGCCCAGGGGCGAGCCGGCAAGGTACGCGTCGATGCGGCCGGCCCACTCGTTCACGAACTGGTCGCGCTCCGACCAGGTGACCTGGCCGGGGTCGGCCACGGGCGCCGAGTCCTGCGGGGCCTCGGGCACCGTGGCGACGTTGCCCGACTCGGTGGTGAACGTGTCGCCCGCGGAGGTGGCGGCGGCCGCGGCCTCTGCCTCGGCCTTCTGCTGCGCGAGCTGCGCTGCTGCGGCGTCGGCGGCCGCCTGGCGCGCGGCGACGGCGTCGTTCATGGCGCGCTCGGCGTCCGCGGCGGCGCGCTCTGCCTCGGCGCGCTCCACCTTGAGGGCGTCGCGCGTCTCGTTCATCTCGTTCTCGGCGTCGACCAGGCGACGCACCGCGTCGTTGTTCTTGGTCGCGATGATGTCCAGGTACTGGATCGTGGTGATGAGCTCGTTGAAGTCGTCAGCCGAGAGGAGCAGGTCGATCAGGCTGTTGCTCGACTGCGACATCTTGTACAGCGTCGCGATCGACGACGACGCGCGGCTCTTGAGCTCGGGCATCTCGCCCTCGAGTCGGCTGGCCCGCGCCTCGCCCTCGGCGATCTTCTCGTCGATGCTCCTCACGCGACTGCGCGCGTCGTTGTACTCGCGGATCGTCGACTCGACCTTGGCCTGGAGCTCTGCCTCGTCGGCGCGCACGACCCTCGGCGCGGCTGCCACGCCGCCCCATGCGAGGATGGCGGCAAGTCCGATTGTCGCTGCGTATCTGGCTGGTCTCACTGTCACGTGCTCTGCTCCCGGTGCTTCTCGACGTCGGGCCAACAGAGCGATTGTACCCGCAGCCACGCTCGCTACGCAGACACTCCATTACCGCGCCGCACGTCAGGCGCCCCCGGACCATGCCCGGGCCACGCCGAATCGCGCCTAGCGCCATGCCGTCGTCCCCTCGGGGCGACCTACTTGAGCACAAGCGTGTCGCACTTCGCGTTGCGCGTGAGGAAGGTCGAGATCGAGCCGAGAAGGGCGTACTTGATCGACGAGAGGCCGCGCGCGCCGCAGATGATCAGGTCGGGCTCGATGACGTCGAGCATGTCCTCCTTGAGCGTCTCGCGGATGCGGCCCGACTTCACGATGACCTCGACCTTCTTGATGCCCTCGGCGGCCTCGGCCTGCTTGATGAGCTCGTCGATGGACGCCCTGAAGTCGCGCTCCAGGTTCTTGAGCAGCTCGTCCGGGAAGAACCCCGCGGTCTCGAGCGCGGTCGAGTCGATCACGTAGCCCACGTAGAGCTCGGCGTTGTTGTTGGCCGCGACCACGATCGCGCGCTCGAGCACCTTCTGCTGGGCCTCCGTGCCGTCGAGCGCAACGAACACCTTGTCATAGCCCAGTTCCTGATACGTGCTCATGGGAGCCTCCAAACTCGGTCGCCGACGGGGCCGCGCGCCCCGGTTCGTGTCATGTCTCGAGTGTAGTCTCCGCGCCCACGCACGGGCGCGAACAATCGCGTGAGCGGCCGCGTCCTGCCCCGCTCCCGCCGAGAAGAGCATGCCCCTCCCTCGACGGAAAGTGCGCAGACGTCTGATGTGTGTGGTCCCCCCCCTGAAGGGGTGCCACTCATATGGCGGAAAACGCCTTCTGTCCTGCGCGGGTCTAGTAACGATACCTGTGATATAGCATAATTACCTTGTATGTTTATCTCACGAGTCAGGAGACCGATATGGTCGACAACGCGAGCAGGCATGCAGGGCACAACGACAATCGCAGCCCAAAACGAACCCCCAGGCATTTCAAAACGCCACAGCACCTGCGCCCAGACGAGACACCGACCCCCTCGGGGCGTCGCGGCGTCCGCCCCTGGCACGTCGCGCTGAGCGTCGTGCTGACCGCCTCCCTCGTGGTGGCGGGCCTGCACACCGACGCGATCGCCGACGTGCTGGGGCTCTCCGCCACCTCCGAGCCCGAGCAGGTCACCGAGACGACGCAGCCCGCGGCAAATGACGCTGCCACGGCCGACGTCACCGGCGCGGCCGCCTCTGGCGCAAGCGAGGAGCTCGCCTCGGCAGAGCGCGAGACCGAGGAGACGGGGCGCGCCGCCGCCGAGGAGGCCGCGCGCGAGGCCGACGAGGCCGCGGCCCGCGAGGCCGAGCAGGCGGCCGCCGCCGCAGAGGCGCAGCCCGCCGAGGCCGCCTCCCCGGCGCAGCCGGCAGAGCAGCCTGCCCAGTCCCAAGCCCCCGCGCAGGCCGACCCCGCCGCCGAGGCGGAGGCCAGGGCGCGCGCCGAGGCCGAGGCCAAGGCGAAGGCCGAGGAGCAGGCCAGGCGCGACGCCTTCGAGCTCGCGCCCGAGGGCGTCGACGAGGGCATCGCCGCCGGCAAGGACTTCTCGAGCCAGCGACTCCTGATCGCCGGCGTCTCCCGCGAGCAGCTGACGCCCGCCACCCGCGTCCTCTCGGAGCACGCGGGCATGTTCCTCACGCAGTTCGACACCGCCGACAAGGCCAGGAACGCCTACCTCTTCTACAAGGGGAAGCTGGGCGCCGCCCTCGTCGAGCCCGACACCACGATCTCGGCGGCCGAGGGCGCCGGCTCCTCCGACGCCGTGGCCCCCGGCCAGATGAGCGAGAGCGACAACCCGCTCGCCGAGCTCAACGCCGAGCTCCCCGGCGCCGCGCCCTCGGGCAACTACACCGTGGCCCTCGTCGACACCGGCTACGCGGGCGCGGGCGTCGTCGACTCCGCGGCCGTGCTCGGCACCTCCGCCGCCGACGACAACGGCCACGGCACGGCCATGGCCGAGCGCATCCTCGAGGCGCACCCCGGCGCCCGCATCGTCTCTATCAAGGCGCTCGGCGCCGACGGCCGCGGCACGGTCTCGTCGGTCTACGCCGCCATCGAGTACGCCCGCGCCGCCGGCGCCGACGTCATCAACCTCTCGCTCTCCGCATGGCGCCGCGCCGACAACGAGGTCGTCGCCGACGCCATCGACGAGGCCGTGCGCGAGGGCTCGATCGTGGTCGGCGCCGCCGGCAACTCCGGAACCGACGCCTCCTACACGATCCCCGGCGGGGTTGCGTCCGCGCTCGTCATGGGCGCCTGCGACGACTCCGGCGCGCGCATCGCGAGCTCGAACTTCGGCGCCACGGTCGACGCCTACGGTAAGGCCACCTCAACCTCCCAGGCCGCCGCGGCCATGACCGGCTGGCTCTCGGCCAACCAGGTCGGCCCCGACTGGCAGGAGCGTGTCGCCGCGGCCATCGCCGACGGCACCTTCTCCGACGGCGGAGCCTTCGCCAAGCCCGAGCAGCCCGCAGAGCCCGCACCCGAGGCCGCTGACAACGGGTTCCACGCGGCCGCGAGCCTCGTCGACGGCGGCTACTACTTCATCTGCCCCTACAACGGTGGCGGAAAGCTCTATCCCATTACCTACGATGCCAGCACGGCAACTCAAATTGTCAGCGGCTCCACCGGCGTCAAGGTCTGGATTGACAGCCGCAACTTCGAGACCGACGGGTGGTCGGACGGTTGGTTCTTCCAGCTCAAAAAGGCCTCCAACGGCGACTGGTCGATCTTCATTCCCCAGGCGCCCACCTACGTCGTCGGCGTTGGTGCGGCGGCCCGCGAGCAGTACCTCAAGTGCTACTCGTACAACAACAGCACCCTTGGAAGGCAGACCTGGGAGATCGACGAGGGCACGGGCGATAATGCCGGGCGCTACATCCTGAGGCTTCATGACCGCTGGCGCGTCATGTGGTCGCTCACCGGCAGCAGCGGAACCATCTCAAGTTCCAACACCGCCCTCTACACCTGGGGCGAGAGCTACACGTATGACAACACCCCGTTCAACCAGTGGTCCATGTTCAAGTTCGTCCGTGTCGTGCAGAAGGTGAAGTTCGCCTCGGGCGGCGGGTCGGGCACGATGACCGACCAGACCTTCAACGTCGGCGAGGCCACGGCCATCAAGGCGAACACATTCACCAAGAAGGGCTACTCCTTCTCCAAGTGGTCGGACGGCTCCAAGACCTACACCGACGGCCAGACCATCACGAACCCCAACGGCAACAGGGAGCACAACGCGTCTAAGACCTTCACCGCCCAGTGGACCGCGAACGACTACGCCTTCACCCTCGACCCCGATGCTGACAACGTCACCCAGACGCAGACGGGCCTCTACTACCGCTACGACACGAACAAGTACTACAGCGACGCCGCGCACACCAAGGAGATCAGCAAGGTCGCCGTCCCCACGCGCACCGGGTACACCTTCGGTGGCTACTACACCGAGAAGGACGGCGGCGGCACCCAGTACGTCGCCTCTGACGGATCGGTCACGAACAGCCCCTACAACAGCGTCGCCGAGAACAAGACGCTCTATGCCAAGTGGACGCTCAACACCTATACCGTCGCCTACAACCTCGACGGCGGTACCCACGGTGCCACGCACCCGACGTCGGCAACCTACGACTCCGAGTTCACCGTGAGCAACCCCACCAAGAGGGGCAACGGCTTCGCCGGCTGGAACGTGACGGGAATGGACTCCATCTCGCACTTCTATGGCGACTCGACCACCACGGCCACCTCCATCGCCTCGACCAAGGCGACGACCTTCAAGAACCTTCGCGCCACCAGCGGAACCGTCACCTTCAAGGCCCTGTGGAACCTCAACACGCCGACGATCACGCTCGATTCGCAGAGCGCCACGACGGCCGGCACCTCAGCCGTCTACTTCAAGTGGAGCGAAAACGCGTACTACTCGGACGCCTCCCGCACGACGCAGATCGCCTCCATCCAGGAGCCCACGCGCACGGGCTACTCCTTCGAGGGCTACTACACCGAGCCCAACGGCGGCGGCACGCGCTACATCGACGAGAACGGCGCCTTCGTCAACGACCTCTACTCTGCCGTGACCGGCGACACCACGCTCTACGCGAAGTGGACGACCAACACCTTCACGGTCGACGACATCGCCGAGCAGACCTACACGGGCGCGGCCGTCACGCCGGCACTCACCGTGCGCGGAACGGCGGACGGCCAGACGAGCGTGATCGCACTCAATTCTGACTACACCGCAACCTTCGTCGACAACGTCGCGGCCGGCACCGCGACCGTCACCGTGAACGGCAAGGGCAACTTCGCCTTCGCGGATCCCGTCATCAAGACCTTCCGGATCGCCAAGGCCGACGGCCTCAAGGTCACCAAGACCGAGTACTCGGGTACCTACGACGGCGCCGCGCACGCGTCCACCGTCGCGGTCGCGCCGACCACGCCCGACGCGGGAACCATCTACTACGCCACCGTCGAGCTTGACGACTCCAACTATAGGACCGCGGGTTCCACCACGGCGCCCTCCTTCACGGACGCCGGCACCCACACCACCTACTTCTATATAGATGGCGTGAACTACCGTCCCGCGACCGGCACCCTCACGACCACGATCGACACTCGTCCGGTCACGGTCGTCGGGGCCACGGGGATCGAGCGCGTCTACGACGGCACCACGGCCGTCGGCGTCGACGCCTCGCTTGCCTCCCTCGAGGCCTCGAGCGGCTCGCGCGGCCTGCTTCCCTCCGACGCCGCCTCCGTCTCGCTCGCCGGCAGCGCCACGGGCGTCGCGGCCAGCAAGGACGCCGGAACCCGCGCCGTCACGGTGAGCGGCTTCTCCCTCGCGGGAGAGCGCGCCGCCAACTACACGATCGAGCAGCCTGGCGACGTGACCGTCCAGATTACGCAGCGCTCGCTCTCCTTCACCTGGCCCAGCACGAACTCCTTCACCTACGACCGCGCGCAGAAGTCCTTCAACGTCACGGGCGTCGAGACCGGCGTCGCGGGCGAGTCGTTCGCCGTTACCGGCTACGAGTCGGCCGGAGTCACCACGGCCGCGGCGACCGACGTGGGCGCCTACACATCGCGCGTCGCCTCGATCGCGGCAGGCGCCAACACCTCCGCGGACAACTACGCCTGGGAGGACGCCGCCACGCGCTCTGCCGCCTGGTCGATCACCAAGGCCGACGCCTCGGCCCTGCCCGTGAGCGCGCGCGACGCCAGCGCGACCTACAACGCGGCGGCGCACCAGCTCCCCGCGGTCACCGTCGACGAGGGCTACGCCAACGACGCGGTCGTGACCTACTCCTACACCGACGACGCGGGCGCGGCCCAGGTCGCCACCGCCGACTACAAGGGCACGCTCCTCTCGGGCGCCTGGCCCGCCTTCGCGGCGGCCGGCGAGCACGTCGTCACCTACACCGTCTCGAGCGCGAACTACGCCGACGCGACCGGCTCGGCCAAGGTCACCGTGACCAAGGCGCCGCTCTCCGTCGCGGGCGCCACAGCCGTCACCAAGCAGTACGACGGCGGCGGCGACGTCACGCTCGAGGGCGGCGAGCTCTCGGGCGTCATGGCGGCCGACGCCGGCAGGGTCACGCTCGTCGCGCCCACGGCGGCGACCATCGACGGCTCGACCTTCGACGCCGCGGACGCGCCCTACCCCGTGACGCCGGCCGCGCCCTACGCCATCGCGGGCGACGCGGCGGCCAACTACGAGCTCGCGCAGCCGACGCTCTCGGTCACGGTCAAGCCGCGCACGGTGTCGCTTGCGTGGTCCACCGCCGACTCCTTCACCTACGACGGCGCCGAGAAGAGCTACGCCGCGCCCTCGGTGGGCAACACCGTTGGCAGCGACTCGCTCGAGGCCGTCTTCGAGGCGGGCACCAACGTCGCGACCGACGCCGGCACCTACACCGCCCGCGTCGCCTCGCTCACGGCGACGGGCTCGGCGAAGGTCGGCAACTACACGTTCAACGCGTCCGACGCGAGCCACGCCTGGTACATCGGGACCGGCACGCTCACGCTGACGGTCGAGCCCATCGCGCTCACCTACGGCGACGCCGTCCCGGCCAAGGGCGACGCGGCCGTGGTCCTCAAGGCCGCCAGCGGCCTTGCGCCCAAAGACACGCTCGAGAGCGCCGTGAGCTCCTGGGAGTTCGAGTGCACCTACACGCAGGGCGCGCCCGTCGACACCTACCGCGCCCGCGTGAAGAACGCGGTCAGCGCCAACTACCAGATCGCCTACCAGGACGCCGACGTCACGGTCGCCAAGCGCCCGGTCACGTTCGAGTGGGCCGCGTCCGACTTCTCCTACGACGGCACGCCCAAGGCCTACACGGGCGCGAGCGTCGCCGCGTCGTCGGTCTATGGTTCCGACGACGTGACCGTGGGCGGCTACCAGGGCAACGTCGCCACCGAGGCCGGCTCCTACACCGCCACGGTGACCTCGCTCGCGGGCGCGAAGGCGTCCAACTACCAGATCGGCGAGGCGTCGGGTGCCTCGCATGCCTGGGAGATCGCGAAGGTCGCCAACACCTGGGTCGCCGCGCCCGCCATCGCCGGGTGGACCTACGGCAAGGCGGCGAGCGCGCCCACCGCGACGCCGCGCTTCGGCGGCCCGGTCACCTTCGAGTACAAGCGCGCCTCCGACCCCGACTCCGCCTATGCCACGACCGTCCCCACCGAGGCCGGCGACTACGTCATGCGCGCATCGGTCGCGGGCAGCGAGGACTACGCTCCTCTCGCCAGCACCACGAACTTCAGCATCGCGAAGGCGCGCATCACCGTCACGGGCGACAACCAGTCGACCGCGCGCGAGGAGGCGCTCGTCTCGAACCTCACCTACACGGTGTCGGGCGACTTCGTGGCCGCGGACGCCGACGCCCTGCGCGCGCTCGTGCGCGTGGACACCGACGCGAACAAGGACCACGCGGGCGTCTACGACATCACGCCCGCCTACGCCGGCGCGGCGGCCGCCAACTACGACGTGACCTTCGCGAAGGGCGCCTACACCGTCCGCCGCAACGACGTCACGGTGAGCGCCGAAGGCTTCTCGGGCGACTACGACGCGCAGCCCCACGCCATCGCGGTCACCACCAAGAAGGCGAGCGACGGCACCCTGGTCACGGCCGGGCACATCTACTACACCACGAACGCCGACGGCTTCGGCGCCGACGTCGACGCCAAGGTCCAGGCCCTGCGCACGACGCGCGACGAGGACTACCCGTCCGCGGTCGCCGCGATCGAGGCGGCCCTCGCGGGCAGGGCGGGCGTCACGCAGGAGAGCCCCGCGTTCACCAACCAGTCGTCGAACACGGTGCGCTTCCTCGTGGTCTCGAGCGACACCACGCCCGACGTCTTCGCGGGCAGCCGCCAGGTCGACATCGCGCGCAAGCCGCTGACCGTCACGGCGACCGACAAGACCATCACCTACGGCGACGCGCCGGCCAACGCGGGCGTCACGAGCACGGCACTTGCGGGCGCCGAGACCCTCCAGGGCCTGGGCGAGATGACCTTCTCCTACAACTACGCCCAGTACCAGGACGTCGCGGGCGGCAGCTTCCAGATCGTGCCGGCCATCGCGTCGCCTGCCGCCGCGGCCGACAACTATGACATCACCTACGTGCCCGGCACGCTCACGGTCGCGCGCCGCACCGTGGACGTCACGTGGCCCGCGCAGGCGGAGTACCCGTTCACGGGCGCGCCGCAGACGGTCACGGCCACCCTCGGCAACGTCGTGAACGCAGACGACGTCACGGTCGGTAGCTACGCCGACAACGTGGGCACGGCGCAGGCCGCGCACACGGCCTCGGTCGCCGCGCTCGCGGGCGCCAAGGCGGCCAACTACCAGCTCCCCGCGAGCACCGCGTTCGCGTGGGCAATCACGGCGGCGACCAACCGCGTCACGTCCGTCTCGATCGAGGGGTGGACCTACGGCGAGTCGCCCAAGGCGCCCTCCTGCACGGCGGACTTCGGTGCGAGCAGCGCGACCTTCTCGTACTACACCAAGGCGGGGGAGTCCTTCGTGCCCGTCTCGGGCACCCCGCGTGACGCGGGCACCTACTACGTGGCCGCGAGCATCGCCGCGACGGCCGACTACGGCGCCGCGGGCACTGCGACGGCCGACTACGCCGAGTTCCAGATCGCGAAGCGCCCGATCACGGTCACGGCCGACACCAAGGGCTCCATGTACGGCGAGCCCACGGCCGCGATCACGCACACGCTCTCGGGCGGCACCGTCGCCGCGGGCGACGACCTCGGCGTCACCATCCAGATAACCGACTCGCGCGGGCAGGGCGTCAGCTCGCTCACGAGCACGAGCCCGGCCGACGCCTACGCGCTCACGCCGACGGTCGCCAACGCCAACTACGACGCGACCTGCGTGCCCGGCACCTACACGATCTCGAAGACCCCCATGGCCGTCGAGGCGACGGGGTGGGAGGGCGCCTACGACGGCTCCGCCCACACCGTGAGCGTGCTTCCCGCCATCCCGACGCAGGCGACGGTGACCTACTCCATCACGAGCGCGGCCGACGCGCGCGACCACGGCCAGAGCGCGCCGCCCGCCTTCACCGACGCCGGGACCTACACGGTCTACTATCACGTGGCGTCCGACAACTACGCGCCGAGCCCCCAGTCCGGCGAGCTCACGGTGCGCATCGACAAGGTCGCCCTCACGGCCACGGCGCGCTCCGCGAGCATCACCTACGGCGAGGCGCCGACCGACCCCGGCATCGCCTACGACGGCTTCGTGAACGGCGAGACGGTCGCCGTCTTCGGCGAGTCCGCCCCCGCCAACGCAATCGCCTACGAGCAGTACGGCAACGTGGGCACCTTCGACATCACGCCTTCCGGCCCCGCCGAGACGACCAACTACGTTGTGACCTACGCCAAGGGCGCGCTCACGGTCGCGCGCAGGCCCGTCACCCTCGCCTGGTCGCAGAGCGCCTTCGCCTACGACGAGGCCGAGCACTCGGTGTCCGCCGCGGTCCAGAAGGCGCGCGAGGCCGACGACGTCTCCGTGAGCGCCTACGACGGCACCACGGCCGCGACCGCCTCCGGCGCCTACAGCGCGACGGCGACGGCGATCTCCGGCGCCTCGGCCGGAAACTACGAGCTCTCCGCGACGACCAACGCGACCCAGGTCTGGACCATCTCGCGCTCGGCCAACGAATGGGTGACCCAGCCCGCCGTCGAGGGCTGGACCTACGACGGGACGAGCCACGCCGCGCCGCAGGCGGCGTCGCGCTTCACCGCGGGCGGCGAGGTCACCTTCCAGTACAAGGCCGCCGGCGCCCCCGACTCCGCCCTCTCGAGCGAGCCGCCCACGCAGGCGGGCGACTACGTCATGCGCGCCACGGCGCCCGGCTCGGGCAGCTACGACACGCTCTCCACGGACGTCCCGTTCACGGTCGCCAAACAGCCCCTCACGGTCAAGGCGGACGAGAAGAGCTCCGACTACCTCAGCGCGCCGGCCGAGCTCACCTACACCGTCGAGGGCCTGCAGAACTCCGACGAGCTCGGGGTCGACCTCGCCGTGACCGACGCCGCAGGGCAGCCGACCGCGATACTCGCGAGCAGCCCCGCTGGCGCGTACACCGTGACGCCCTCGGTGACCAATGCCGCCGCCCTCAACAACTACGACGTCACCTGCGTCGCCGGCACCTACACCGTCGTCGCGCCCACCGTCGGCGCGAGCGCCCATGGCTACGAGGTCACCTACGACGCCGCTCCTCATGGCATCGAGGTTGCGCTCGACCGCGTGCTCGGCGCCGGCGAGGCGACCACCTACTACTCGACGGTCCCGCTGACCGCCGCCTCCCTCTCCGACAACACGGTCCCCAAGACCACCAACCCGGCCGACCCCTCCGTCACGCAGACCGAGGCCGGGTCCAAGACCGTCTACTGGTACGTGGACGCCGCCAACTACACCATCACTCCCGTCTCCGGCGAGGCGACCGTCACGGTCCAGCGCCGCGCCCTGCGCGTCACCGCGCACGACGTGGCCATCACCTACGGAGAGGCGCCGGCGGGCACGGGCGTCACCTACGAGGGCTTCGCGCCGGGCGAGAGCGAGACCTCGGGCGCCCTTCTCGGCACCATCGCCTACTCGTTCGACTACGCACAGGGTCAGGACGTCGCCGACGGCGCCTTCCACGTCACGCCCCTCGGCGTCTACGGCGCCAACTACGACGTGACCTTCGTGCCCGGCACCCTCTCGGTCTCGCGTCGCGTGGCCCAGCTCAGCTGGTCCGGCGGGCCGTTCACCTACAACGGCGCGCCCCAGTCGGTCGCCGCGGTCGTGGCTAACGCCTATCCGGGCGACGACGTCGTCCCGGGCGGCTACGCCCAGGCGGTCGCGACCGATGCGGGCAGCTACCGCGCGGCGGCCACGTCGCTCTCCGGCGCCAAGGCTGACAACTACGACATGCGCGGCGCCACCGGGACCGAGTACGACTGGCAGATCCTGCAGGCGCCCAACGCGATCGGCGCCGTGGGCGTCGCCGGCTGGACCTTCGACGGGACCAGCCACGCCTCCCCCTCGGCGACCGCGACCTGGGGCCAGTCCACCATGGCCTTCGAGTACGCCCAGAACCCTGCCGGCCCCTACGCCGGCGAGCCTCCCGTGGCGGCCGGCACCTACTACGTGCGCGCGCAGGTCGCCGAGACCAACAACTGGGCCGCGGCAACGAGCGCCCCGGCCGAGCTCGTCATCGCCAAGGCGCCCGTGACCGTCACCGCGCGCGACTACTCGCGCGAGTACGAGGAGGGCCTCTCGCACGACGGGCTCTTCTCGGAGGCGTCCCTTGGCACGCCCAGCGCCTACGACGTTGCCGGGCTTGTGCCTGGCGACGAGCTCGAGGTCACCCTCGACCTGGCCTACCCGCCCGCCGAGGTCGACTCCACCCGCGGCTACCCCGTGGGCTCCTACGCGATTACACCCAGCTGGGTCGACAACCCCAACTACGCCGTCGAGGGCCGCGCGGGCACCCTGCGCATCACGCCCTCTGGCGCGATGGACGTCGTGGCCGAGGGCTACTCCGCTGCCTACGACGGCCGCCCGCACACCATCACGGCGACGCCCACCAAGGCCGGCGTCACCATGTACTACGCCGCCTTCGAGCTCAACGCGTCCAACTACCTGACGGGCTCGACCAACCCGCTCGACCCGCAGATCATGCGCACCGAGGCCGGCACCACGCGCGTCTACTACTATGCGCACTCCGACAACTACGACGACGTCGCGGGCAGCAAGGAGGTCAACGTCACGCGCGCCCCGCTCACGGTCACGGCCAACAACAAGACCATCACGTACGGAGAAGAGCCTGCCCACGCCGGGGTGACCTATGCGGGACTGGTCGCCACCGAGACCCCGGAGTCGCTTGGCCTCAACCCGACCGTCACCGTGGGCTACGCCCAGGGCGGCGACGCGGGCACCTATGCGATCACGCCCTCCGGTCTCGTTCTCTCCAACTACGACGTGACCTATGCATCCGGCACGCTCACCGTCGACAGGCGCCCCGCGACCTTCGCGTGGGAGGGCGACTCCTTCGTCTACGACGCCACGACCCACGAGGCCACCGCGCGCGTCGCCAACGCCTTCGGCACCGACGACGTGACCTGCTCCTCCTACGAGGGCAACGCCGCCATCGGCGCCGGCTCCTACACCGCTCGCGTGACCGCGCTCGGAGGCGCCAAGGCCAAGAACTACCTCCTCGACCCCGACGAGCCCACGGCCTCCCACGCCTGGGAGGTCACCCAGGCACCCAACGCCGCGAGCGTGGCCATCGCCGGCTGGACCTACGGCAGGCGCGACGCGACGGCCAACGCCCCGCGCGCGACGGCCACCTGGGGCGCCGCGACGGCGACCTTCCAGTACCGCGCCGCCGACGCGGGCGAGGGTGCCTGGTCCGACGCCGTGCCGACCCAGGCCGGCTCCTACCTCGTGCGCGCCACGGTGCCCGAGACGACCGACTACGCGGGCGCGACCTCCGAGCCCGCCACCTTCCAGGTGGCGCGCGCCCCGATCACGATCTCGGCCTCCGACGCCTCGAGGCGCTACGACCCGGCGGCCACGCACGACTCGCTCCACGCGCTCCTGCGGGACCCGGACGTCCAGGGCTCCTACGTGGCCGGCGACGACCTCGGCCTCGGCCTCGACCTCGCGCCGGGCGACGCGGATGGCACGTACCCCTACGGCACCTACGCCGTCACGCCCACCTGGAACTCCAACCCCAACTACGACGCCACGATCGTCGCGGCCACCCTCTCCATCACCAAGACCGACATCACCATCTCCTCGAGGGGCTATGCCGGCACCTACGACGCGCGCCCGCACTCCATCGCGGTCACCACGTCGCTCGGCCCCGCCGAGACGAGCCAGGCCCGCGTCTACTACGCGACGCGTCTCTTCTCCGAGATCATCGAAGGCTATGACACGCTCGTGGCCGGCGTGAACAATCCCGACCCCGACGTTTCCAACGCGAACCTCTTGACGCTCAAGGCCCTCCTCTCCGATGCCCAGCACGACGGCAAGGTCTTCTCGGCCGCGCCCGAGTGCGTGAACGCCGGAGTGCAGGACGTCCACTTCCTGATCGTCTCGCGCAACTACAACCCCGACGCGATCGTCGGCACGCGCACGATCCGCATCGACAAGGCGCCGCTCGCCGGCACGCTCGCCGACGCGCGCGTGACCTACGGCGACGCCACGCCCGCCGCGGTCGACGTCTCCTACGCCGGCTTCAAGGGGAGCGACACGGCCGCCAGCGTCTCGGCTCCGACGTTCTCCTTCGGCGGCTACGCCCCGGGCGCCGACGCGGGCACCTACACGGTCACCGCGACGCCGGTCGCGAGCCTCAACTACGAGCCGACCTACACCACCTCGACGCTCACGGTCGCCCGCCGTGCCGTGCAGCTCGCCTGGGACGCGACCGAGGGGGCGGCGGGCTTCGCCTTCACCTACGACGGAGCCGCCCACGGCGTCGACGCCGCGGTCGCCAACCGCTTCGGCGACGACGACGTGACGGTCGCCTCCTACCAGTCCAACCGCGCCACCTCGGCCGGCGCCTACACGGCCCGCGCCCTCTCGCTCGGCGGGACCAAGGCGGCCAACTACGCGATCGACCCGGCCGCCGACGGCGCCGCCACCACGCAGGCCTGGCAGATCGACGTGGCCGACAACCGCCTCACCGCCGGGCGCGACGCCGGCGAGGGCACCTTCGCGCCGGCCATCGCCGGCTGGACCTACGGCGACATTCCGAGCGCGCCGAGCGCCCAGGCCCTCTTCGGCCAGGGCTGGCTCGCCTACGAGTACAAGCCCGCCGACGCCGCGGACGACGCCTGGACCACGGCCGTGCCCTCCGCCGCGGGCGACTACCTCGTCCGCGCCCACGTCCCGGCCACGTCCGACTACCGCGAGCTCGTGAGCGCGACGACGCCCTTCACCATCGCGCGCCGCCCGGTCACGGTCGTCGCCGACGACAAGAGCTCCGGCTACGGCATGCAGACCGCGCCGCTGACCTTCTCCGTCACGTCCGGCAGTGTCGTGGCCGGCGACGAGGAGAGCCTGGCCTTCACGCCCACCTGCGACGTCACGCCCACCTCCATGGTCAGCACCTATCCCATCGACCTCGGCTACACGGCCAACGCCAACTACGACGTCACGGCCGAGGCGGGCACCTACACCGTCAGCCGCGCCAACCTCAACGTGGCCGCCGCCGACACGACCGCCACCTACGACGCGGCGCCCCACGGCATCTCCGTCCAGGTCGCCGAGACCCTCACCCCGGATGAGGTCACGGTCTGGTACTCCACGGCCCCGCTCGACCCCGCCACCTATGCCTCCGTGCCCGTCAAGGGAGAGGAGCAGCCGGGCCAGGCCTACCGCACCACCGACCCGCTCGACCCCTCGGTCTCCCAGACCTCCGCGGGCGAGAAGAGCGTCAACTACCTCGTCGAGACCGCCAACTACACGCCAACTCCCATGGTCGGCACCAAGGTGACCCGCGTCGAGCGCGCCCCGCTCACGGTCACCGCCCTCGACGCCAGCGTGACCTTCGGTGACGCCCCCGCCGACGACGGCGCCACCTACGAGGGCTTCGTCGAGGGCGAGGGGACGGCCTCCGGACCCGAGCCCGGCGTCCTCGACGGCACGCTCGCCTTCGCCCACGCCTACCAGCGCTACGGCAACGTCGGCGACTACGCCATCACGCCCTCCGGTCTCACGTCCGCCAACTATGACATCACCTACGTGCCCGGCACGCTCAGCGTCCAGCCGCGCCAGATCCAGGACGCCTGGCTCACGCTTGATCCCGACAGCCTCGTCCACACCGGCGCCATGCTCAAGCCCGGCATCGCCCTCACCATGCCCGCGGACGCAGGCACGGGCGACGCCGCCGACGCCCGCGACTGGGACCTCGTCGAGGGCCGCGACTTCGAGCTCTCCGGCACCTCCGCCTCCGCCGAGTTCGGCACCCACGAGTTCACGCTCGCGGGCACCGGCAACTTCGCGGGCGAGCTCTCGCGCAGCTGGCGCGTCACCGGCAAGCGCACCGAGGTCGGCCGCGGCGCCATCGGCGACGGCGAGGGTGTCCTCGAGACCGACGTGCTCGTCGACGGCATCACCATCGAGGTCGAGGGCCTCACGGTGGAGCTCCTGCGCAGCCTCCTCACCCCCGAGGAGCTCGCCGAGGTCGAGGCGGGCGCCACCGGCGTCCTCTACCTCCAGGTCCAGCGCGTGGACAAGCTGGCGGCCGAGGACGAGGACCCGACCGTCGCCAAGTTCGAGGAGCTCGGCGCCACGCCCGCGCTCAGGCTCGACGTCACGCTCTGGAAGCAGGTCGGCTCCCACGCTGCGACGCAGATCACCGACACCGGCGGGCCCGAGGTCACGATCACCTTCGACGTGCCCGAGGACATCGTAACCGCGCCCGCGGGCTTCGAGCGCTCCTTCTGGGGCGTCCGCGCCCACGAGGGCGAGGCCAAGGTCCTCTGCGGTCCGAGCACGGACCTGAAGGTCGTCATGGGCTCCAACCTCTTCAGCGGCTTCACGGTCGGCTACCGCGACGAGGAGCTCCCGTCCGGCCAGGGCGACGGCACGCTGCCGGCGGGCCCGCTCGAGGTAATCGCGGCGCGCCTCGCGCCCACCGGCGACGCGACGCCGACGCTCGCCGTCCTCGCGGTTGCCCTCGCGGGCGCCGGGGCGCTCGCCTACGGCCGCCGTCGCCGCCGCGACAGGTAACGGCACGTCCGACAGAGCTACCCATGCGGGCCGGGGATTGACTCCCCGGCCCGCATCTTAGTTTCATTCATCGTCCCATCCGCGTGCGACAAAAAATGGCGGCCCGGATCTTCGGGCCGCCCAAGGCGAGTGGGGGGTCAATGCTGTTCCAGCGCTATGCCTTTCCCTTTGAGCCGAGGTTCTCCATGTGGCTCATCACCACGTCGCGAATCTCGTTCATCGCCGCGCGCGCGGGCTTCTTGGGGTCAAAGGTCTCGGGACGCTCTGCCATGAACCCCATGTAGCCATGGGTGAATGCCTGGCGAAGCTCGGTGGCATAGTTCACCTTGCAGATGCCGTTGGAGATGGCTTCTGCCACCTGGTCGTCCGGAACGCCTGAGGTGCCGTGCAGCACCAGGGGAACGTCCACTTTCGACCGGATCTCTCTCAACACACCCTGCTCGATGTGGGGAGTCCCCTTGTAGACGCCATGTGCGGTGCCGACGCCCACGGCCAGGCTCGTACAATTCGTCTGCTGTACGAACTCCTGCGCCTCGTCGGGATCCGTATAGGGATTCTCATCCTCTACGGACGGGCCGTCATCCTCCTTGCCGCCAACCTTTCCGAGCTCCGCTTCCACGGGAATCTCTAACGGTCGGGCAACCTTGGTGACCGATGACGTGAGTGCAATGTTGTCGAGGAACGAGTCGTGCGACCCGTCGATCATGACGGAGGTATAGCCCGCGTGCATCGCCTCCACGCAGCGATCGAATCCGTCACCGTGATCCAGGTGGATGGCGACGGGCACCGAGGCTTGTTCGGCGGCAACGCGCGCCATCGCATGGAAGTAGTCGAGAGAGGCGTACTTAACGGTGCCGGGGGTCGTCTGCATGATGACGGGGGAGTGCGATGCCTCGGCGGCCTCGATAACGGCCATCACGAACTCGAGGCTCTCGACGTTGAACGCCCCGACGGCGTAATGGCCGTCCTGGGCGCGAAGCAGCATGTCCTTGGTGGTGACGAGCATGTTCCGACCCTTCTCTTGTGCCGGGAAGAGACCCGGCCCCCTTCTTCTCGCCGCAATTCTACGAAGACTTTCGTTTTCGGTTTTTGTTTTCGATTTCGAAACTGCATAGATTTGAAAGGCAAAACGTTGTTCATTTGCTTTTGAAAGCGAAATGCGTGCACATTCCCCTAAACCGTCCATCAGTCCCCTAAGGGAAGAAAAGGCGTATACTTTCGTTTAAGAAAAGGAAAAGAAACACAGGTGCTCCACAAGCGGCACAATTACTGGGGTAGGTGGACGGGAGGCTCCATGGTGCAGGGGGACGATCCAAGCCGGCAGAAGCTCTACGTTGAGGAGCGTCGCGCGGCGATTCTGTCGATGCTCGAGCAGGCCTCCTCGATCCAGGTCTCGCAGATCGCCGAGGCCTTCGGTGTCTCCCGGGTGACGGCTCGTGCCGACCTCGACGCCCTCGAGCGCGACGGCAAGCTCAGGCGCACGCACGGCGGGGCGGTCTCGCTCTCCAAGACCCTGACGGTCTCAATCCAGGATGCGCGCGTCAACGTTAACGTCGGCGCCAAGCGGGCAATCGCGCTCGCGGCGGCGTCGCTGGTGTCTGACGGAGACTCGATCCTCGTCGATTCCGGTACCACGGCACTCGAGTTCGTCCGCGCGCTCACGGGACGCTGTGGCGTCACCGTCGTGACCGATGACTTCACGGTCGCCGAGTACGTGGATCGCTCCATGCCGGACATGGACGTCATCATGCTCGGCGGCTCCCTCAGGAAGGGTCACCGCTACACGTGCGGTCCCCTGACTCTCTCGGCTCTGGGCATGCTCCATCCCGACAAGGCGTTCGTCGTTCCCACGGCGCTCGTTCCGCACCGCGGGCTCATGACCAACTACCAGGGGATGGCCGAGCTCAAGAGGGCTTTCCTGTCCGCCGCTGACACAACGGTCGCCCTGCTTGACTACGCCAAGGTGGGTGCATCCGGGCTGATGTGCTTCGGTCTGATGGATGACCTCGACGTTCTTGTGTGCGACGCCGATCCCGAGGGGTTGCTCGCCGAAGAGGCCGCCGAGAAGAGCGTTCGTCTCGTCGTCGCCGATCCGGTGGCTTGATCTGTCCGGGCTGGCTAGGCGATCCTCTCGACGCGCGTCTCGGCAAGGAGCTCGCGCGCGACCGCGGCGTCGAAGTGACCCGTGGAAGCGGAGAGGCAGTTTGCCGTGGCGCAGCTCATGGCATAGGCGAGCAGCTCGTCCGCCGGCATCGAGCGCGCCATTCCTGCGGCAAAGGCCCCAACCATCGTGTCGCCTGCGCCCACGGGGTTCACGACGTCAATCGCGGGTGCAACGCCCCTGAACGTCCCCTCGGCACAGGACATGATGGCGCCCTTCGAGCCCAGAGACACGACTACGCGCTCGACGCCGCGCTCACGCAGCGCCTCGGCCGCCGCGACGACCTCCTCTGTTGACGAAACGGTTCTGCCTAGGAGCTGGCCGATCTCGTCGGTGTTCGGCTTGACCATCGTAGGCCGCTCCTCGATCCCGCGTGCAAGAAGCTCGCCGGAGGCGTCCACAATGACGGGCGTTCCCGTGTTGCGGATGCTGCGGACGAGCGCCGCATATGAGTCGGAGCCAAAGCCCGCGGGCACGCTTCCGTTGATGGTGACCACGTCGGCAGTCGAGAGGAGCTCGTCGACCTTGCTTGAGAGGCGCTCCACGTCATCGGAGCTCACCGGGCTTCCCGGCTCGAGAAACTCTGTTGAGCGTCCGTCGGGCTCGAGGACGTTGACACAACAGCGCGTTTCTCCTTCGACACGGACGAAACACTCGCTGATGCCATCCTCAAGGAGCAGTTCGCGTAGAAGCTTGCCGTTGTTGCCACCGCAGAACCCTGTTGCGATGACGTCCTCGCCGCAGGTCGCTATCGCCCGTGACGCGTTGAGGCCCTTGCCTCCCGCGACGTTGATGCATTGGCGAACGCGCATGACGGTGCCGTCAATCAGGGGCTCAGAGAGCTGGTAGGCCTTGTCGATGGACGTGTTTGGGGTGATGGTGAGAATCATGCGGGCGTCCTCTCCACTGAATTCGACCGTGTGACTGCTTACGAGTTTCAGTGAATAGACGAAATTGATACCAGTTGTCAAGAATCGGGTTTCGTCGGTCTTGGGGAGTGGAAGAGGCCAGTTGCGCTCAAAGCGCTCTCCGCTTGCGGAAAAACTCACTGGTATCAAAGAGATAGAACCATCTACCTGCGTCAATGCTAGACACGGTTGTTTGGTTGCCAGGGTTGGAAAATCTCGGAACAAAATCGAAAAATGTCGTTGACCGATGAGTGTGGGTGGATGTATTGTGCGTTCACGTCATGTGGTTGTAACCAGTTGACTAGATCGTGCCGTCAGACGAAACGCGGTTCGCACAATGTGCTTTCAGTTGTGTGTACGGGCATTTTGGATTGAGAAAGGGACGTAATGGTTGGTTGTGTTGTAACGGGTCACGGCGACTTCGCTCTCGGTCTCACGAGCGCGCTTGAGATGATTGCCGGTCCCCAGGACGAACTTCGCCCCGTGGTCTTTCACGAAGAGAGCGCTGCGGAGTTCACGAAGACCATCTCTGATGCTGTGGGAGACATGGTCGAGCGCAATGGCTCCTGCACCGTTTTCTGTGACCTCGTCGGAGGCACCCCGTTCAACCAGGCGATGCTGCTGACCGAGTCTAATCCCAAGGTGCAGGTCGTTGCGGGCGCGAATCTTCCGATGTTGCTCGAGTGCCTTACGAGTCGAGACGAGGTCGCCTGCGCCGTCGATCTTGCCAACCGTGCCGAGGAGGCGGGCCGTTGTGGCGTCGCTCACCTTTCCGTAACCGGCGAGATGTGTGACGAGTCGACCGGAGAGGACGGCATCTAATGAACGCATCCTTTGGAGAGACGCTCCTTGCGTCGTCGATCGCTCTTCTCGCCCTCATGACGCTCGCGGGCCTCGTGTTTGCGGCGTTTGGATATGTCAAGGCAAAGCGCCAGAGGGGCTATTACGCCGACCTGCACAAGTCCCTCGAGGTTGGCCAGAGGGTGCAGTTCTCGGGCGGGCTCATCGGCGAGCTCGTCCGGGTTGGGGGAGAGACGTGCGACGTCCGACTGAAGTCGGGTGCCGTTGCCGAAGTTTCCCGCTTCGCCATCCAGGGCATCGAGGCGTAGTCGCAGCGAGATCGAATGACAACGTGCCGCCTCGGGCGGCAGGAAAGGGAGATGAGCATGGCTGAACCGAACATCCTTCTGACGCGAATCGACAATCGACTCATACACGGGCAGGTCGCCACCCAGTGGACGAGCTCCATCGGCGCGAATCTCCTTCTCGTCGCGAACGACGAGGTGGCGGGAAACAAGATGCGTCAGAACCTCATGAACATGGCTGCGCCGCAGGGTGTAGCTACGCGCTACTTCTCGATTCAGAAGACGATAGACGTCATTCACAAGGCGGCGCCGCGACAGCACATCTTCATCATCGTCGAGACTCCCGAGGACGCGCTGCGCCTTATCAGGGGCGGCGTTCCGATCAAGAAGCTCAACGTCGGCAATATGCACATGTCTGACGGCAAGCGCCAGGTTGCCACGAGCGTCGCGGTCGACGACGAGGATGTCGCGGCCTTCCACGCGATTCAGGACGCAGGTGTCGAGCTGCAGATCCAGCGCGTTCCCAGCATTCCCGAGGAGGACGTGAGCAAGCTCTTCAAGTAGGCTCGCGCCACCCTTCGCACAACTTCTTGCACGGCCATGCGTACTCCTCATGTGGGGATGAGGGGTGCTGGCGATAGCTCTGTGTACATAGTCAACCGTAAGAAAGGAGGAGCAAGGATGGAGTACTCGATCGTCCAGGTGGTTCTGGTCTTCCTCGTCACGTTCATCGCAGCAATCGACCAGTTCAACTTCCTGGAGTCGCTCTACCAGCCCATCGTCATGGGTCTGGTGATCGGCCTCATCCTCGGCGATGTCCGAACCGGCCTCGTCGTGGGTGGAACCTATCAGCTCATGACCATTGGCAACATGCCTATCGGAGGTGCCCAGCCGCCCAACGCGGTCGTCGGTGGCATCATGGCGTGTGTGCTCGCCATCTCGCTCAAGCTCGACGCAAACATCGCGGTCGCGACCGCGATCCCGTTCTCGCTGCTCGGTCAGTATGGTGTAACTCTCATCTTTACGCTCATGTCCCCGCTCATGGGCAAGGCTGACCAGTACGCCGCGGAGGCAAACCCCAAGGGCATCGAACGAATCAACTACTTTGCCATGGCTCTTCTCGGCCTCGTCTTCGGCGCCGTCGTCACTCTGTTCTTCATTGGTGGCGCGACCATGGGTCAGGCCGTTGTGGATGCAATTCCCACCTGGCTTTCCGACGGACTCTCCGCTGCTGGTGGCATGATGCGCTTCGTCGGCTTTGCAATCCTCCTGAAGTTCATGATGAACCGCGACATGTGGGGCTTCTACTTCCTGGGATTCGGCCTTGCGCTCGTCGTGTCGACCAACGAGGTCCTTGCGACTCCCGCCCTTCTCATCCTGGCTCTTATCGGCTTCGGGATCGCCTACTGGGACTTCCAGCAGCAGACCGAGCTGAAGGGTGCTGCACAGGAGTTCGATGGAGGTGAGGAAGATGGCATCTAAGGATCAGAAGACCACATACGAGAACCTCGAGCCGGCTGCCGATCTGGACCAGAAAACGCTCAACAAGATGGCGTGGCGCTCCTGCTTCCTGCAGGCGTCGTTCAACTACGAGAGGATGCAGGCCGCCGGCTGGCTCTACTCGATCCTGCCTGGCCTCGAGAAAATCCACACCGACAAGGACGACCTGTCCACGTCGATGGAGCACAACCTCGAGTTCTTCAACATCCACCCGTTCCTGGTCACCTTCGCCATGGGCATCATCCTGTCCATGGAGCAGAAGAAGGTGGACATCCCCACGATTCGCGCCGTCCGCGTCTCGCTCATGGGTCCGCTCGGCGGAATCGGCGACGCCCTGTTCTGGATGACGCTGGTGCCCATCACGGCGGGCATCTGCTCGAACATGGCCATCCAGGGCAACGCCTTCGGGCCGATTCTGTTCCTGCTGATCTTCAACGTGGTCCAGTTCGTTCTGCGCTTCGCGCTTATGAACTGGTCGTACAAGATGGGCTCCTCGGCGATCGACTCGCTGATGGGCGTCATGAAGCCCTTCACGCGCGCCGCCTCGATCATGGGCGTGTTCATCGTCGGCTGCCTTACGGTCACCATGGGCGGCACCCAGATCAAGGCCGTCATCCCCAACGGCACCACGCAGGCCTACGTTGCCCATACGGCTACCGTGCCCAACGACAGCGTCAAGAGCTTCGACGTCATTAAGTCCAACGATGAGGGCGTCACCCTCTCCGGCATGAAGGATTCCGACGGCAACTACCTCACCACGACCGATGCCGAGGGTGAGGAGGTCTCCGCTGGCGTCACCGACCTTGGCAACGGTATGAGTGAGGTCACCTACATGGAGTACACCGAGACCCCGGTGACCATCGACATCGCCAAGATCCTCGACAGCATCTGTCCGAAACTGATCCCGCTGACGATCGTCATGCTTCTCTACTTCCTGTTTGCTAAGAAGAACTTCACGCCGATGAAGGCTATCCTGCTCGTTCTCGTTCTGGGCATCCTGGGAGCCGGACCCTTTGGCCTCTGGCCAAGCATCTGGGGCTGACGCCCGCTTTCTTCTCCCCTTGGGGCGCATGGCGCTTTTGTCATGCGCCCCACCCCTCACCTTCTCCTTCTCGGGGCCTTGGAGCAACGCAGGTATAGTACTGGTAGCGATAACAGAACCAGTTTATGTGCCAGCACACCGCGACAGGAGATGGGCAATGGCGAAGAACTCACGCAAGCAACCACTGTATGACCAGCTCGTAGACGTACTTAAGGATCGGATCGAGAACGAGCTCTCCCCAGGGGACGCCCTGCCATCGGAGCGCGAGCTATCTGAGAGGTATGGTCTCTCACGCACGACCGTGCGCCTTGCGATGGCCGAACTTGAGAACATGGGCCTCATCATCAGGCGTCATGGCAAGGGCACGTTCGTTGCCGAGGCCCACGGTGAGCCTGCTGACCTCATGGGCGGATACAGCTTCACCGAGCAGATGCGCTCGATGGGCCGCGTCCCGCGCACGGAGACGCTCAAGTTCGAGATCGTCGACGCACCCAAGCATGTCGCCGAGCACCTGGGCGTGCATCTGGGAGAGAAGGTCTATCGCATCAGGCGGCTGCGCATCGCGGACGACATCCCGATGATGCTCGAGAGGACCTATCTGCCGGTGAGTCAGTTTGTCGGGCTCACCCTCGAGGACCTCGAGCGAAAGCCGCTCTACGAGATCATCGAGAAGGACTACCACGAGGTCATCAAGGTTGCCGACGAGGAGTTCAGGGCGAGCCTCGCCCGCCTCGAGGAGGCGCGGCTTCTCGGCATCCAGGAGGGCTCGCCCGTCCTCAAGCTCGTGAGGACGACATACGACGAAAAGAACCTGGTCATTGAGTACACGCACAGCGTGGCTCGCGCGGACCAGTTCAAATACAAGGTCTCACATTACAGAAGCTAGACGGAGCGTCTGGCTGACGAAAGGAGTACGGCACATGTTCGAGGCGGACGACCAGACTTTGGAATCCCGCGGTGCCAGGATTACGACCCGCGAGATCCAGCAGCAGCCAGACCTTTGGGAAGAGACGTTGGCAATCTACGACGAGAGGCGCCGCGACATCGAGGCGTTCCTCGACGACGCGAAGGCCATGGGTGACGGCCGCCGCTGCCGCGTCGTCTTTACGGGCGCAGGTACAAGTGAATATGTCGGCAACACTCTCGTGCCGTACCTTCGTCGCAAGGGCGATAACGACTCGTTCGTGTTTCTCTCGCTCGCGTCCACTGACATCGTTGCGGCACCCGAGGACTATTTGCGACCGGACGACGCGACGCTGCTGGTTTCGTTTGCGCGCAGCGGCAACAGCCCCGAGTCGCTTGCGGCCGTCGAGCGCGCAGGCCAGGTCTGCAACAACATCTGCTATCTCAACATCACGTGTGCGCCCGAGGGAAGGCTTGCGGTGGAGTCTGAGGGGCGCGAGGATGCCCTCACCATTCTGATTCCGCGCGCAAACGACCAGGGCTTCGCGATGACCGGTTCGTTCTCCTGCATGGAGCTCCTCGCGGCGCTCGTCTTCGATGCCTCCTCGCGTGAGGAGAAGGGCGAGTGGGTTGCAACGGCCGCACGGCTTGGGCGCCAGGTCGTCGCCCGCGAGCACGAGGTCTCGGCTCTTCTCGCCGACGACTTCAATCGCATCACGTACCTTGGTTCGGGCTCGCTCGGCGCGCTCACCAAGGAGGCCCAGCTCAAGATCCTCGAGCTGACGCATGGACTGGTTTCGACCTCCTATGACAGCTCGATGGGGTATCGCCACGGGCCCAAGTCGTTCGTGGACGAGCGCACTCTCGTCTTTGTGTTCGTCTCGAACGACCCGTACACGCGTCAGTACGACGTGGACATTCTTGAGGAGATTGCCGCCGATGGAATCGCGCGCCACGTGGTCGCGGTGCAGCAGGAGGCCGATCTCATGTATGGCGGCGAGTCGATCACCTTTGGCGACACGCTGCTCCCCGAGGCCTACCTTGCGCTTCCCTTCGTCATGGTTGCGCAGACGGTTTCGCTCAACACGTCTGTCAAGGTCGACAACACCCCCGACACGCCCTCGCCCTCGGGCACGGTCAACCGCGTGGTCAAGGGCGTCACGATCCACCCCTATCGGGCGTAGGGGGGCGTCATGGCGAGCTATGCGGTTCATGCCGCGCACTTCGTGCTACCGGGGCGCGTCTGTGACGGCGGATTTCTGATGGTTGGTGGCGAGCACTTCGGCTCTTGGACACCGGAGGCGCCCGAGGGTACCAAGGTGCTCGACACGGGTGACTCGTGGGTCGCCCCTGGGTTCGTGGACACGCACATCCACGGGTTCTTCGGACATGCGACCACCGATGCCGACCCGGACGGTATCGACGAGGCGTCACTGGAGCTTGCACGTCGGGGCACGACCTCGTGGCTCCCGACGACCTTCACGGATGATGCCGAGAGGATCGGGGATGCCTGTTCTGCCATCGCATGGGCAGCGAAACGGCGCGACTTCACGAGCACGGCCGCTAGAATCCAGGGCATCTACCTCGAGGGCCCGTTCTTTACCGAGAAGCACGTGGGAGCGCAGAACCCGGCATACCTCATCGACCCCTCGATCGAGCTGCTCGATCGGTGGCAGGGTCTCGCGGGAGGCCTCATCCGGAAGAGCGCGTTTGCGCCCGAGCGGGCCGGTTCGGTCGAGTACGTCTCGGGGCTTCGGAGTCGCGGCGTGGTGGGCTGCATCGGCCATAGCGATGCAACCTTCGAGGAGGCGATGCGTGCCGTGGACGCCGGCGCGGGTTGTTTCGTCCACACCTACAACGGCATGCGCGGCCTTCATCATCGTGAGCCGGGCGTGGTCGGGTGCGCCATGGTGAGCGAGGGCACGTATGCCGAGCTTATCTGTGACGGCAAGCACGTCGACCCAGCTGCAATGCGCACGCTCGTTCGTGCAAAGGGCCCCGATCACGTGGTCCCCATTACGGATTGCCTGGGCTGCGGAGGTCTCCCTGACGGGACGTACGTCAGCGGCGGTATGGAAGTGGTCCTGAAGGACGGCCTCTGCTATTTGTCCGACATGAGCAGCATTGCTGGGTCGGTGCTTACGCTTGCCGAGGGCGTCAAGAACCTGGTCGACTGGAACATCGTTCCCGCCGAGCGCGCGATTCGCATGGCGACGGAGGTCGCGGCACGGTCCGCAGGCATCGCTGACCTGTGCGGTACGATCGCGCCGGGTCGCATGGCCGACTTTGTCGTGCTTGGCGAGGACCTCTCGCTTCGCGAGACCTATGTCGGAGGACATCTCGTTCAGTAGCGAACAACGGAGCATGGCCTATTTGCGGGGGCGCGGCGCGCGGTGCGTCGCGCCCCCCGTTGCATTGCGCCTTGCGAGTATTGCGTTGCCGATGGCGCTTGCGGGTGTCGAGGCCAGCCTGTGCTGCAGAATCGCGCCTCGGGTCTGTTTGAGCTCGTGGCGCACGGCGAGGACTCCCTGCCGACCCCGACTTCCCCCCCTCGCCGTGGTCGTCTTGTGGCCGAGAGGCGCGGCCCGCAGCACGCCGCCGCGTGTTCCGTCATCATGGGGAGTGCACGTTCCACGCGTCAGGGAGGTCGTTTTGGACATCATCGAACTGCTCAAGGCCGCGTTCTTCGGCCTGGTCGAGGGCATCACCGAGTGGCTGCCCGTCTCGAGCACGGGCCACATGCTGCTCGTGGGGGAGTTCGTCAAGCTCAACACCAGCAAGGACTTCTGGGACATGTTCCTCGTCGTGATCCAGCTGGGCGCCATCCTGGCAGTGTGCGTGATGTTCTTCAGCGACCTCAACCCCTTCTCGCGCCGCAAGAGCGCCGACGAGCGCCGCGGCACCTGGTCGCTCTGGGCCAAGATCATCGTCGCCTGCCTCCCCGCCGCCGTCATCGGCCTGCCGCTTGACGACTGGATCGAGGACCACCTCGGCAGTCCCTTCGTGATCGCCGCAGCGCTGATCGTCTACGGCGTGATCTTCATCGTCATCGAGACCATGCGCGGCAAGAAGGCCGAGCGTGTCGCCGCCGAGAAGAGCCACGGCTCCGCCCCGCGCCACCTCGCGGCGCCGGACGCTGCCGCTGCCGGCGACGTCGCGACCGTGGCCGAGCTGGCCGACGCCGACGCCCGCGTGCAGGACATCTCCGAGCTCGACTGGAAGACCGCCATCGGCATCGGCATCTTCCAGGTGCTCTCGATCGTGCCGGGCACCTCGCGCTCGGGCTCCACGATCATCGGCGGCCTGCTCCTGGGGTGCTCCCGCACCGTGGCGGCCGAGTTCACCTTCTACCTCGCCGTCCCCGTCATGGTCGGCGCGAGCGGCCTGCGTCTCGTGAAGTTCTTTCTCAAGGGCAACTCCTTCGCGCCGCAGGAGACGGCCATCCTGCTCGTCGGCTGCGTGGTCGCCTTCGTCGTGTCGATCCTCGTGATCCGCTTCCTGATGGGCTACATCAAGAAGCACGACTTCAAGCCCTTCGGCTGGTACCGCATCGCGCTGGGCATCGCCGTCATCGCGTACTTCGCGCTGCGCGGGTAAGGGGGAGCGATGTCCGGGCGCCCCACGCGCATCCTCTTCGTCTGCCACGGCAACATCTGCCGCTCGACCATGGCCGAGTTCGTGATGAAGCATCTCGTGCGCGAGGCCGGGCGCGAGGGCGAGTTCGAGATCGACTCGGCAGCCACCAGCATCGAGGAGCTCGGCAACGACGTCCACCCCGGCACGCGCCGCAAGCTCGAGCAGGCGGGCGTCCCCTGCGGCCACCATGCGTCGCGCCAGATGTCGGCCGCCGACTACGACCGCTTCGACCACATCGTGGGCATGGACTCCGAGAACATCGTGGGCATCGAGTGCCTGCTCTCCGGCATGCGCGGCGCCGGTTACAGCTGGCGTCCTCTGCCCGCCGCCGAGGCGGCCGCGGCCGACCCCGAGCACAAGGTCACGAAGCTCCTCTCATGGGCGGGCGTCGAGCGCGACGTCGCCGACCCCTGGTACACGGGCGACTTCGACGCCACCTACCGCGACGTGCTGCTCGGCTGCACGGCCATGCTCCAGCAGCTCTAGCGCACGCTCTTCTCGCCTGCGCCCGCACCCGCACGCGAGGCCGCAACACCGCCCGCCATTGCCGCCGCGACGCCGTCGGCGTTCAGGGCGTACGTGGGCAGCCGCCCCTCGATCAGCAGCTCGCGCACCGACTGCAGCCCCATGCGCATCAGCTCCTCGGCCGACTCTTCCGACGCGAACGCCGTGTGCGGCGTGACGACGGCGTTGGGGTGGCGCGCGATGGCCAGCGCGGTGGGGGAGAGGTCGCGCTCGCGCGTGAGGCAGTCGAGCCCGCAGCCGCGGATCGTGTCCGTCTCGAGCGCGCCGAGAAGAGCCTCCTCGTCGACGCAGCCGCCTCGGGCGGTGTTGATCAAGAACGAGTCGGGACCCATGAGTGCGAGCTCGCGCGCGCCGATGAGGCGCTCGGTCTCGGGGATGAGTGGGCAGTGCAGGCTCACGACGTCGGCGCGGGTGAGCAGGTCGTCGAGGGTGTCGGCCTTCTCGACGCCGGCGGAGGCGAGCTCCTCGGCGGACTTGGTGGGCGCCCACACGACGACGCGCATCCCCAGGGCGCGCGCGATGGGGACGACGGCGCGGGCGATGCGGCCGAAGTAGACGAGGCCGAGCGTCTGCGTGGACGGGCGGTGCACGGGATAGCCGAAGTACGGGTCCCAACGTCCTTCGACGACCTCGCGGTTCGACGACGTGACCTTGCGCATGAGGTCGAGCATGAGCGCGACGGTGTGCAGGGCGACGTCCTCGGTGCAGTAGCCGGGGCAGTTGGTGGCCAGGACGCCCTCGCGGGCGAGCGCGTCGGTCGCGATGTGGTTGACCCCGATGGAGAGGCTCGCGAAGAGCCGCGCGCCCGAGGCGGCGACTGCCGGCGCGCCCGCCTCGGAGATGCCCGCGATCTCGTTGACGATGGCGTCGCAGCCACGCTCGAGCTCGTCGGGGGCGCCCTCGGTGATGGGGACGAAGACGTCGTGGGGGATGCCCACGAGCTCGATCTGGTCGCGGACGCCCCACCCGTCGAGGATGGAGTCGGCGAGCGTGGTGTCTCCCGAGAGCGTGTAGAGCAGGACGCGGTGCTTGTTGCTGGCCATGCGGACTTCCTTCAAATGCGAGCGCCGGGTAGGGATGCTCGGCGCGGGCCTGTCGTGTGGTGCCGCGGGGGGCATTGAGCCAAGTCTAGCGGTTTTTGGGCGCGCGCTGCCCTCCGGGGTGTGACGTAGGCCAGCTCCGGGCCAGTAAAAGCCCAGCTAGAGACAAGGATTTCTACGGATTGGAAGGGCATTCTCGCGAGTTTTCAGGTCCTCGCGCGCTATGCTCCACTCACGCTGGTCGACGGACCTACGTGCGGGGCGGCGCCTCTCGAGGGGGGTGTTGCCTATGGAGCAATTCTTCTTGATCATGGCGTTTCTGACGGCCCTGTTCGGGCTGCTGAAGGCCGCGATTGAGCTCTATGGCGCCTTGCGCGACCATGAGGGCTCGGAAGGAGGGCCAGGCCGACGCACGTAGTGCTCGGCACCTGATTCACAAGTAGGGTCCCGTGATGCGCCAACATCGCGGGACCTGAAACCCGGCGCCGCCTACCCACAACCGTAGGACGTCGCCAGCTACATCTTCGCACGCGTGACCGGGCGGGTCAACGGTTGCGCGAGGGTCTCTGTCCGAGCGGCCGGAGGCCTTAGGCCTCGGAGGGCTCTGCGGGCTCGAGGCCCTGGCTCTTCTCGGCGGCCTCATCGCGGCGGAAGGCACAGCGGAAGGCAAGTCGGACGACGGGTCCGCAGACGACGAACTGCCAGAGGAGGGCGGCCGGAAGGTTCATGGCCCAGGTCTGGGCGAAGGTCGCGAGGCTGGGCTGCTTGAAGAGGAAGGTCGCGATGAGGCTCATGGTCGGGCACATGAGCGCGCAGGTGCAGAACGAGATCGCGTAGGTGATGAACTGCGGGCGGTCGGTCGGGCGCATGAAGCTGAAGGCCAGGCGCGGGGTGACGCGGCCGATGACGAACAGCTCGAGCACGAAGGCGACGGGCCACATGATCTTGAGCTCGCCGAGGGCCATCGCGAAGACGTCGTTGGTCATGCCGCCCAGGTTGAGGGCGATGTTGTAGCAGATCATCCCGTACACCATGACGAGGGACATGACGGCGGTGAACACGACTTCTTCGAACTTGGTCTTGGGCATGGGCGCAATCCTTTCGTCTGGTCGCGACATGAAAAATGGCCGACCGAGAATCTTTCATCTCGATCAGCCATGCTGTCTGCGACTACCAATTATTGGTTGTCACCCTAGCAGAGCCCGACGCAGGCGTGTAAGCGGGTTCACAAAGATTGGATATTCTCGCGGTTTGAGCCGAGGGTGCGGGGAAGGGGCGGGCTCTTCTCGGCGTCAGTTGGAGCTGACGTAGCTCTGGTCGACCGTGATCACGCAGCGGTAGGTGGGGTACTTGGCGCGGACGGCGGTGTCGATGGCGTGACGCAGCTCGTCGTCGGTCATGGCGAGGCCGTGCGGGCGCACGCAGTCGAAGATGACGTTGGTGTGCGTGGTGCCCGGCACGGTGCGCAGGTCGTGGATCGTGAGGTCGGGGTGGATGCGGACGACCTCGTTGGCGATCCAGTTGCGCAGGTTCTGGACCTTGGGGTCGTCGGTCACGATGGGGTCGTAGTGGAGCACGACGTGGAGGTGGTCCTGCTCGAGGAAGTCCTGCTCGATGTTGTCGATGGTGTCGTGGCTCTCGAGGGGGTCGACCTCGGCGGCCATCTCGACGTGGGCGCTCGCGAACTGGCGGCCGGGGCCGTAGTCGTGGACCATGAGGTCGTGGGTGCCGAGGACGCCGGGGTAGGAGAGGATCTTGTCGTGGATGTGCTCGACGAGGGCGGGATCGGGCGCCTTGCCCAGGATCGGGTCGATGGTCTCGCGCACGAGGCCGATGCCGCTCCAGACGATGAAGCCGCCCACGGCGAGGCCCGCCCAGCCGTCGAGGTCGAAGCCCGTGAGGGTCGAGACGACGGCGGCGGCGAGGACGGCCGCGGTGGTGATGACGTCGTTTCTCGAGTCGACGGAGGTCGCCTCGAGGGTGACGGAGCTGATGCGGCGGGCGAGCACGTGGTTGAAGTAGGCCATCCAGAGCTTGACGGCCATCGACATGACGAGGACGACGACCAGCACCGCCGAGAACTCCGTGGGGGAGGGATGCAGGATCTTCTCGGCGGAGGTCTTCAGGAGCTCGACGCCGATGCAGATGATCAGGGCGCTCACGACGACGCCGGCGATGTACTCGATGCGGCCGTGGCCGTAGGGGTGCTCGGCGTCGGCGGGCTTGCTCGCGAGGCGGAACCCGATGAGGCTGATGATGTTGCTCGAGGCGTCGGAGAGGTTGTTGACGGCGTCGGCCACGATCGAGACGGAGCCGGAGGCCAGGCCGACGGCGCCCTTGGCGAGGCAGAGCACGACGTTGCAGATGATGCTGACGATGCCCGCGAGCATGCCGTGGGCGTCGCGGACGGCAGGCGACGAGGTGTCGTCGGCGTTCTTGACGAAGCGATGGACGAGCCAGTTGGTCATGGTTTCTCTCCCGTGCGCGGTCTGGCCTGACGCACCATGCGGCAGGTGTCCGGCGCTGGGTTCAGTCTACCCATTCGGGCCGGCGCGAACGGCATGGAGGGAATGGCGGGCGATCTTAGTTGGCTGCTCTCCGCTCGCCTCCGCTATTCGTGCGGAGTTGCCCCTCGCTCGGCCAATGCTGTCCGTCGGTGCGGGTAGACTCGTTACTGCAAAACGACCGTACTGCCCGTCGGGGCAGCGCACCTGGAGAGTCACATGTCATCAGAGCAGCAGCAACTGTTTTCCTTCGGAGCCCAGAAGAGCGCGAGGCCGGCCGCGCCCGCACGTCCGCAGGCCCAGCCGACCCAGCCGGCAGCACCCGCCCCTGCGCCTGCCGCGCGGCCGTCGAGCGCGGGGGCTCCCGTGATCGACCTTTCGACCCTCAACCCCGCCCAGCGCCAGGCGGCCGAGTGCACCAAGGGCCCGCTGCTCGTGCTCGCGGGCGCGGGCTCGGGCAAGACGCGCGTGCTGACCTACCGCATCGCGCACATGATCAACGACGAGGGCGTGCGCCCCTGGCAGATCCTGGCGATCACCTTCACCAACAAGGCGGCCGCCGAGATGCGCGAGCGTCTGGGCAACCTCCTTCCGGGAGGCACCCGCGGCATGTGGATCTGCACCTTCCACGCGATGTGCGTGCGCATGCTGCGCGAGGACGGCGAGCTTCTGGGCTATCAGCCCAACTTCACGATCTACGACGACGATGACTCGAAGCGCCTCGTGAAGAACATCATGGGCGACCTCGACATCGACCAGAAGCAGTGCCCGCTGCCCTCGATCCGCTCGAAGATCTCGCAGGCCAAGAACGGCCTCGTCTCGCCCGAGGAGATGGAGGCCCACGCGCAGTCGCCGGTCGACCGCGCGGCGGCCCGCGTCTACCACGTGCTCGAGCGCCGCCTCGAGCGCGCCAACGCCATGGACTTCGACGACCTCCTCGTCAAGACCTTCGAGCTCCTCTCGAAGTACCCCGAGGTGCTCGACCACTACCAGGAGCGCTTCCGCCAGATCAGCGTCGACGAGTACCAGGACACCAACGGCGTCCAGTACGCCATCACCAACCTGCTCGCGCGCAAGTACAAGAACCTCATGGTCGTCGGCGACGACGACCAGTCGATCTACTCGTGGCGTGGCGCCGACATCAAGAACATCCTGTCCTTCCGCAAGGACTACCCCGACGCCACCGTCGTCAAGCTCGAGCAGAACTACCGCTCCACCGGCCACATCCTCAACGCCGCCAACGCGGTGGTCCGCCACAACGCCAACCGCGAGGCCAAGCGCCTGTTCACGGATGCGGGAGACGGCGAGAAGATCCGCGTCTTCCAGGCGTCGGACGAGCGTGACGAGGGGCGCTGGATCGGCTCCGAGATCGAGAAGCTCCACGACGGCGGCACGAGCTACGACGAGATGGCGGTCTTCTACCGCACCAACGCGCAGTCGCGCACGCTCGAGGACATGTTCCTGCGCGCGGGCGTCCCGTACAAGATCGTGGGCGGCACGCGCTTCTTCGACCGCGCCGAGATCCGCGACGTGACGGCCTACCTCAAGCTCGTCATCAACCCCGACGACGACGTGGCCGCGCTGCGCGTCGTGAACACGCCGCGCCGAGGCATCGGGACCACGTCGGTCAATCGCATCCGCGAGTACGCCGCCCAGTCGGGAATCTCGTTCTTCTCGGCCGCCCAGGCCTGCGTCGCCGAGGAGGGCCTGCTCACGGCCAAGGCGCGCACGGCGCTCGCGGGGTTCACGTCCACGATCGAGGCGGCCCGCCACTTCTCGGGCGACCTCTCGCACGTCGTCGAGATGATCATCGATCGCACGGGCCTCATCCAGGCGCTGCAGTCGGAGAACAGCGTCGAGGCCGACAGCCGCGTCGAGAACATCCGAGAGTTCTTCGGCGTTGCGCAGGAGTTCGACGAGACGCACGACAACGTCGAGGAGACCCTCGAGAGCCTGAGGCAGCTGCGCGAGGCGGGCATGGCCGACGCCGCGGCGGCAGGGGCCGAGGCGCCCGCGCCCGCACCCGCGCCCGAGGCGCCCGTCGCCCCGGCGGTCGCCGCCGAGAAGCTCCCGGCCTTCATGGAGTGGCTTGCCCTCAGGACCGACCTCGACGCGCTTGCGGGCCAGTCGAGCGCGGTCACGATGATGACGGTCCACTCGGCCAAGGGCCTCGAGTTCCCCGTGGTCTTCGTCGCGGGCCTCGAGGAGGGCATCTTCCCGCACCGCGGCCACGAGGGCGACCCCGCCTCGATGGAGGAGGAGCGCCGCCTCGCCTACGTCGCGATCACCCGTGCCGAGAGGCGCCTCTACCTCACGTACGCCTCGACGCGCCGCGTCTTCGGCTCCACGCAGGCGAACCCCCGCTCGCGCTTCGTCGACGAGATCCCCCTCGAGGACATGGACCTCATCGGCGTGGGCTCGTCGGGCTTCTCGGGCGTCGGCTGGGAGAAGCGTGGCGACCGCCACGGCACCTACGGCTCCGGCAGGGGCTCGTCGGTCTACGGCGGCAACGTCTTCGGCTCGCGCACGCGCTCGACGGGCGGCTCGCGACCGAGCGAGGCGCCCAGCTGGCCCGGCAGGCCCTCGAGCGCGCGCAGCTCCAGGGGGGCCGCGTCCCGTGGCTCCGCCGCCAGGGGAGGGGCAGGCTCCTCTCGCCAGGCGCAGCCCGTCAGGCGCGACGCCGCGAAGGCCCAGGAGACGTTTGCCGCCGGCGACCGCGTGTCGCACAAGACGTTCGGCCCCGGTGTGGTACGTTCGGTCTCGGGCGACACCATCGAGGTGTACTTCTCGCGCACGGGCAAGACCAAGAAGCTCATGAAGGGGTTCGCCCCCATCGTCAAGATCCAGTAGCCGCGCGGGCCGAAGGGAGTTGCGGATGAAGATCGGAATCATCGGGGCCATGGAGGTCGAGGTCGAGACGCTCAAGGGCGAGCTCGAGGACCTCAACGTGACCGAGCGCTCGGGCATGCGCTTCTTCGAGGGCAGGCTCGCGGGCGCGGACGTCGTGGTGGTGCAGTGCGGCATCGGCAAGGTCAACGCCGCGATGTGCGCGCAGACGCTCATCGGCGAGCTGCACGCGACCCACGTCGTCAACACCGGCGTGGCGGGCTCGCTCGACGACGCCATCGAGATCGGCGACCTCGTCGTCTCCACCGACGCCATACACCACGACTTCGACCTCACGCCGCTGGGCTACGAGCGCGCCCAGGTGCCGGGCCTCGACTGCCTCACGTTCAAGGCGGACGACGAGCTGCGTGCCGCCGTGGTCAGGGCCGCCCACGAGGTCGCGCCCGAGATCGGCGTGTTCGAGGGCCGCGTCGCGTCGGGCGACCAGTTCGTCGGCGACGCCGAGACGAAGGCCGCCATCCGCGAGGCCTTCGGCGGCCTGTGCTGCGAGATGGAGGGCGCCTCGATCGCGCACGTGTGCCATCGCAACGGCGTGCCCTTCGTCATCGTGCGTGCGATCTCGGACAAGGCCAATGGCAGCTCGTCGGTCGACTACCCGACCTTCGAGCGCGAGGCGGCGCACCACTGCGCGAGCATCACCGCACGCCTCGTCGAGATCCTCGCCGCACGGTAGGCGAGAAGAGCGAACGCGCCCCCTTGGGACGCGTTCGTGGGTTCAAGCAAGTTCGTGTTGGCGGGTCTGCGGCTGTGTCGCGGGCCCGCCTTTCTGGTGGCTGTGCGGCTACAGCGCGGCGTTCTGCACGCCGACGCCCACGAGGTCGGGGCCGGTGTGGACGATCAGGTCGGCCGAGATGTCCTTCACCTGGACGCTCGCGATGTTGTCGATCGCGGCGCGCAGGCGCTCCTCGAGCGGCTTGTACAGCGGGCTCGTGGCGGAGCTGCAGCAGATGCCCAGGCGAACGCTCTCGTAGCGCTTGGCCGTCGCGGCCGCCACGGCGATCATCGTGTCGAGCGAGCGGTCCCAGCCGCGGGCCTTCTTGGCGATGGTGTAGTAGCCCTCCTTGTCGCACATGAGGACGGGCTTGATGTTGAGCGCCGTGCCGAGGCGGTAGATGGCCTTGCCGATGCGCCCGCCCTTGTAGAGGTACTCGAGCGACTTGACGGCGAAGAACACGTCCGACTCCTCGGCGGCGCGGTCGAGCCTCTCGGCGAGCTCCTCGAACGGCACGCCCGCCTCGACGTAGTCGACGCAGCGCTCGACGACCATGCCGGCGACCATGCCGATCGAGCGGGTGTCGACGACGAGCGTGGGGATGACGTCGGCCATCTGGTCGGCCACGAGCTGCGCGGTCTGGTTGGTCGCGGACAGCGCGCTCGCGATCGTCACGATGACGGCGCGCTCGTAGCCGTCGTCGCGGGCGGTCTGGAGGGCCTGGCGAAGCTGGTCGGGGGAGGGCAGCGACGTCGAGGGGATCTCGTCGTCGAGCCGACGGACGACCTCGTCCGCGTCGATGTCGACGCCGCTCTCGAAGGACGTCCCGTCTGAATAGTTGATGCGCAGGGGCACGACGCGGACGTCATGCTCGGTCTGGAGAGAGGCGGGGGTGTCGGTTCCCGAGTCGGTGATGACGGCGATGCGCTGGTCGTTCATTGTTCCTCCGGTCCTGCGTCTCAGTGGCATGTTCCCGTGCGGATCCGCGCCCATAGTGGCCACAACGTGGTGTCGCCGGGCTCGCTCGTGCGGGGCAATTTCAAAATGATAGGCTATTTTGCGGGGATGGTCGCGCGACTGTCTCGGCGACGCGTCAGGTGGCGCGGACGTCTTGTGACGACTTGCGCGGCGCATCCCGGTAACGCGAGTTTCGACCTCCCCACGCGGCGTGGGGCAATCGAAGGGAAGCAGAGAGCATGACTGCCACCTCTGGCAAGGGAAACGGCAAGGCCAAGGACGCGAAGAAGAAGGACGCCGAGAAGAGCGTGCCCAAGGGCTCGACCAACGGCTCCAAGAAGGGTGCGGGCAAGGACTCGAAGAGGCGCTCGCGCCGCGCCAAGGCGTCGAAGCGCTCGACGATCATCCGCGAGCCGCTCGTGGCCCAGCGCCTCGATCGCCGCAGCGCGGTCTCCAAGATCACGTCCAACGGCACGATCGCCGCCGCGGTCATGGTGGCCGCCGCCCTTCTCGCCGTGGTCGTCGCCAACTCGCCCGCCTACCCCGCGGTGCACCACTTCCTCGAGACGCCGCTCGCCGCGACGGTCGGCCCCATCAGCATGGAGCTCTCCCTCGAGGCCTTCATCAACGACTTCCTGATGGCCGTCTTCTTCCTGCTCGTGGGCATCGAGCTCAAGTACGAGATGACCGTCGGCCAGCTGCGCCGCCCGCGTCAGGCGGCTCTCCCCATGCTCGCGGCCGTCGGTGGCGTCGCCGTGCCCGCCTTCATCTTCCTGACGATCAACCCCAGCTCGACCGACTCCGGCTGGGCCATCCCCATCGCCACCGACATCGCCTTCGCGCTCGGCGTCATGTCCCTTCTCGGCGACCGCGTCGCCCCCGAGACCAAGGTCTTCTTCCAGACGCTCGCCATCGCCGACGACATCCTCGCCATTGTGGTGCTCGCGCTCTTCTACGGCCAGACGCCCAACATCTCCTGGTGCGCCATGTCGCTCATCGTCGTGCTCGCGCTTGCGGCCATGAACGGCGCACGTGTCTACTCGGCCAAGCCCTACGTGTTCGTCGGCCTGCTGCTGTGGGTCTGCATGTACAAGTCCGGCATCCACGCCACGCTCTCCGGCGTCATCCTCGCGTTCTTCCTGCCGGCCCGCTCCGACGTGCGCCTCTCCAACCTGAGCGACTGGCTCAACGCCAAGGCCATCGAGCTCGACGACCGCTACGACGAGAACGCCCACATCCTCGGCCAGCGCAGCTTCACCGCCCGCGCCCTCCAGGTCGAGCGCGTCGTGCACCACGTCACGCCGCCCCTGCAGCGCGTCGAGCGCTACGTCTCGACTCTCGTGAACTTCTTCGTCCTGCCCGTGTTCGCCTTTGCAAACGCCCAGGTTCGATTCGTCGGCGTCGACTTCACCGGCGTCCTCATGAACCCCGTCACGCAGGGCGCCTACTTCGGCGCGATGCTCGGCAAGCCCATCGGCATCATCCTCGTCACGCTCGTCCTCGTGAAGATCCGCTTCGCCAAGCTGCCGCGCCACGTGACCTGGGACCAGATCATCGCCGTCGGCATCATGGGCAGCATGGGCTTCACGATGTCGATCCTCATCGCCGGCCTGGCCTTCCCCAACCCCGAGGACGTCATGGCCGCCAAGGTCGCGATTCTTCTGGCGTCGTTCACCTCGGCAATCATCGGCATCGGCTTCGTCCGCGCCCACGAGTGGTTCGTTCAGATGCGCGACGACTCCTCCGACGACGACCCGGACGACGGCTCGGATGCCGAGAAGAGCGCGGCCTCGCTCGCCTCATAGCCTTGGCCACACATCGACACGCGTCGCGCCGCTCGCGGGATCTTCCACGGGCGGCGCGATTCTCTTTGCGCTCTGTCTTGGCGCGCACACCTTTGGCGCGTCCCTCTCGATGCGGGCCTACTCCACCGTGCCGTAGACGTAGGACCAGCCGTGCGCGGTGATGATCGAGTTCATCTGGTCGCAGAGCGGCCCGCGCTTGTACCTGCCGCCGGGCAGCAGGTTCACGACCTCCATGAGGTCGTCGTTGAGGTCGTCGATCTCGGCGCGCTCGATCGCCTCGAGCTTGGTGACGTAGCCGGACGGCTTGCGCGCGTACAGCTCGTTGACCAGCTGCTGGAGCTCTCCGTATTCGGGTGCGGGCGTGCTGCCCGAGGGTGCCGGCGTCCTCGTCATGTCAGTCCAATCTGTCGTGATGTGTGCCTGATTGTACCCGCCCGCACCCGGCCACCGGTTGCGATTGTGCTTCCAATTCGGGGGCACATGCACCTCGCCTGGCGTACGGCGATATACTCGGGAGAGCCGTCGTGCGGCCCGCCGCCGCACGCCGCGCACGCCCTAAACCTTGCGCCGACGCGCGTCGCATCCCTGGGAGGACCCATGGCCAACGTGTACGAGAACATGTCCCTGGAGGAGCTTGACGACGAGATCGCCCGTCTCGAGCAGCAGGCCGCGGACGTCCGCGCCAAGAACCTCGCGCTCGACATGGCCCGTGGCAAGCCGTCGGCCGAGCAGGTCGCGCTGGCCCGCCCCATGCTCGACGAGCTCACCTCCACGACGCCTCTCGTCGACGGTGACGCCTTCGTCGACAACTACGGCACGCCCGAGGGCCTGCCGTCCGCCCGCGCGCTCGCGGCCGAGCTCCTCGGCGTCGACGCGGCCAACGTCATCGTCTCCGGCTCCTCGAGCCTCAACCTCATGCACGACCTCGTGGCCCACGGCTTCACCAACGGCGTCGCCGGCTGCGATCCCTGGTACAGGCAGGGCGACATCAAGTGGCTCTGCCCCGCGCCCGGCTACGACCGCCACTTCACGGTGACCGAGCACCTTGGCATCAAGAACGTGCCGATCGAGATGCGCGCCGACGGGCCCGACATGGACACGGTCCAGCGACTCGTCGAGACCGACGCATCGGTCAAGGGCATCTGGTGCGTGCCCAAGTACGCCAACCCCACGGGCATCACCTACACGGACGAGGTCGTCCGCCGCCTCGCCGCGCTCAAGCCCGCCGCGCCCGACTTCCGCATCTACTGGGACAACGCCTACTGCGTCCACGGCTTCGCCGACGCCGACGACCAGCTCCTCAACATCTTCGACGCCCTCGCCGAGGCCGGCGCCGACAACCTCGTCTACGAGTTCGCCTCCACGGCCAAGATAACCTTCCCGAGCTCGGGCATGGCCTTCGTCGCGGCGAGCCCCGACGACATCGCCGACATCAAGGCTGCCTTCGCCGTCGAGCGCGTGAGCCCCGAGAAGCTCTCCCAGCTCGCCCACGTCCGCTTCCTGAAGGACGCGGCCGGCGTCCGCGCGCACATGGCCAAGCACGCCGCCATCGTCGCCCCGCGCTTCGCCCTCGTGGAGGAGAAGCTCTCCGCCGGCCTCGCCGATCTCGGCGTCGCCAGCTGGACCCATCCGCACGGCGGCTACTTCGTCTCCTTCGACGGGCCCGACGGCTCGGCCAAGCGCATCGTCTCCCTCATGGCAGAGCTCGGCGTCAAGCTCACGGCGGCGGGCGCGACCTGGCCCTACGGCGACGACCCGCGCGACACCAACATCCGCATCGCGCCGACCTACCCCTCCCTCGACGACCTCGGCGCCGCGCTCGACGTATTCGTCATCGCGGTCAAGCTCGTCAGCGCCCGCATCGCCCGCGAGCAGGCCGCCGCGCGATAGGCCGCGGCCCAGGCCCCGCCCCTGCGCTACAATGGTCGACCGTGACGTTGCGTTGGCAACGTCGGACGTTTTTGTAGAATGGGCAGAGCAAACGTGAGCTCGCCGCACGGCGACAACATATATATGAGGCGTCGCACGCGGCGCCAAGGAGGTTCACATGGCCAGCAACAAGAAGAAGAGCAAGAAGCGCCTCGCCCGCGCCAAGGTCAAGACCGCTGACGAGAAGAGCACGCGCTCCGGCTCCAAGCACGCCGCGGGCAAGAGCTCCTCCTCGGTCGCGCGCCACCTCCACAACCCCGACGGCACCCTCGACCGCAAGAAGGTCATCACTGGCGTCGTCATCGTCGTCTTCGCCGTCGTCATGGCGCTCTCGCTCATGCTGCCCTCGCTCGCGCCGATCTTCGCGAACAAGAACAACGGCCAGCAGCAGGATCAGCAGTCCCAGCAGAGCGACTCCAACAACAGCTCGAGCGACAGCTCCAACTCCGAGTCCTCCGAGACGGCCAACAGCGTCGCCAAGGTCGACGCCAACTACTCCAAGACCGTCAGCGCCCTCGAGGCAAAGCTCGCCAAGGACCCCAACAACATCGCGACCCTGCTCAACCTCGGCAACGACTACATGAACTGGGGCTACCAGGTCGGCTCGTACTCCTCCGCCGACGGCGACAAGAGCCACGCCAACGACCTCCTCGCCAAGGCCATGGGCTACTACGACCAGTACCTCGCCAAGAACGACTCCGACGCCGTCCGCGTCAACCGCGCCCTCTGCCAGCTCTACTCCGAGGACACCGCCGGCGCCACCGCCGCCCTCGAGCAGCTCACGCAGAAGTCGCCCAACTACGGCCCCGCCTGGGCCAACCTCGGCCTCGCCAACGAGATCGCCGGCAACCAGGACGCGGCCAAGACCGCCTACGACAAGGCCAAGGAGACCGACCCCAACGACGAGTACGGCGCGAAGTCCTTCGCCGAGCGCCGCCTCGCCCAGATGAACGCCTCCAACGTCTCGACCGACTCGGGTGTGACCTCCTCGTCCACCTCCGGCCTCTCCGACGCGCTCAACGCCTCGAGCGGCCTGAACCTCTAAGCGTAAGGACTTCCACATGGGCATCAGCATCAAGACTTCCGGCGAGGCCGGACGGCTTCGCATCGCCGTGGCCGGCGAGGTCGACGTCTCCAACGCCGACGAGCTGCGCGAGGCCGCCGACAAGGCACTCGCGACCAACCCCGCCTCCCTCGAGGTGGACCTCGCCGAGGTCCCCTACATCGACTCGACCGGCATCGGCGTGCTCGTGGGCGCCGCCCACAGGGCAGCCGACGCCAAGGCCGAGCTTCACGTGACCAACCCGCAGAGAAACGTCTCCCGTGTGTTCAGGATGCTGGGCGTCGAGAGCGAGCTGGGGCTGACCGACTAGCCCCCGCATCAGTGACACCCAGGAGGTGTGTTTGTGTTTGGCATAGGTGAGACCGAGCTTGTGATCATCGTGGTCTTCGGCTTCCTGCTGTTCGGCCCCGACAAGCTCCCCGGCATGGGCCGCACGATCGGCCGCATGCTCCGCCAGTTCCGCGAGGCCCAGGAGGGCTTCACCGAGGTCGTCCAGACCGAGGTCATGGACCCGCTCAACAGCGTGATGAACGAGGACTCCGACGAGGACACCCGCCGCCGCGCCCGCGAGCGCAGCGAGGCCTTCGACGAGGACGCCGACATCGACTCCGACGACGACGCGGACGCCCCCAGGCGCGAGACCTTCGCCGCGCGCCGCGAGCGCCTCGCTCGCGAGAAGGCCGAGCGCGAGGCCGCCGAGAAGGCCGCCGCCGAGAAGGACGCCGCCGAGAAGAGCGAGCCCTCCGACTCCGCGGACGCCCCCGCTGACGGCGACGCCCCCGCCGCCGCAGACGCGACGCCCGCCGACGAGGACGCCACGTCTGCCGATGGCGCCTCGGCCGCGACCGACGCCGCCGACGACGAGCCCGCACCCTCCGCGACCTCGGCTGCCGCGCTCTACTCGCTCGGCTCCCAGAAGAGCTCCCGCTCCAAGAAGAAGGCCGAGCCCAAGGCCGAGCCCAAGCCGGCCGACGACGCCGCCGCCGACACCGACGACGACACCGCAACCGACGACTCGACCCCCGAGGGAGGTGAGCAGTAATGCCCATCGGACCAGCGCGCATGCCCCTGCTCGACCACCTCGGCGAGCTCCGCCGCCGCCTGACCATCATCGTGGTGTCCCTTCTCGCCACCGCGATCGTTGTCTATGCCGCGACCCCCGTCCTCATCGACTTCATGATCGACCCGATCCGCTCGGCGCTGCCCGACGGCGCGGGCCTCACGGTCCTCTCCGTCCTCGGCGGCTTCACGATCCGCTTCAAGGTTGCTCTGTTCTTCGGCATGATCATCTGCACGCCGATCATCGTCTGGGAGGTCATGGCCTTCTTCCTGCCGGCGCTGCGCCCCAACGAGCGCAAGTGGGTCGTGCCCACCGTCGCCGCCATGATCGCCCTGTTCTTCCTCGGCATGACCTTCTGCTACCTCATCATTCAGGAGGCCGCCCTGGGCTGGATGATCGACCAGACCACCGAGTTCGCCAGCGTCATCGCCGACGCCGAGGACTACCTCAACATCATGATGCTGCTCGAGGTCGGCTTCGGCATCGCCTTCCAGCTGCCGCTCGTGATCTTCTACCTCTCCATCCTGCACATCGTGCCGTACCGCACGTTCCGCTCGCAGTGGAGGACCATCTACGTCGCCCTCATGATCCTCTCGGGCATCGTCACCCCGGACGCCTCGCCCGTGACCATGGTCCTCATGTTCGCGGCCCTCATCGGCCTCTACGAGGTGGCGCTCGCCGTCGCACGCTACGTGCTCATCGCACGCGACGGCAAGGAGTCGCTCAAGTGGACCCGAGAGGAATACGAGCAGCACGAGCTCGACAAGCTCTAGGCAACACCAAGATTGGCGCCGGCAGGCGCCAATCGTGTTTGACTCTCCCCATGGCTAAAGCCAGGGGATTCTTGCTTCGACGCAGATAGCCTTCCCCGCCTTGCGGCGGGGCGGGTCTTACGCCTGCTCCACAAGCGTAGGCGCTTTCGCGCCGGTTCCCGCGCGTCCCGCGGTACCCTCCAGTATCCTCCTGCCCTCGCGAGCGATGTTGCACGCGGCGTTCAGGTCGCGGTCATGGACGCAGCCGCATTCGGGGCAGCTCCATTCCCGCATCGCGAGCGTCAGCCCATCGTGCACCGCACCGCAGCACCCGCAGGTCTTGCTCGACGGGTAGAACCTGCCGACCCTGACGAAGCCACGCCCGTACCAGGCGCACTTGTACTCGAGCTGGCGCAGCACCTCGCCCATGGACGCGTCGGACGCCGCCTTCGCGAGGCGACGGTTGCCCCACATCCCCCTGACGTCCAGGTCCTCGACGGCGATGGCTTGGCTCTCGCGCACCGCGCTCGTCGTGGCCTTGCGGATGGCGTCCTTGCGCCTGTTGGCAACCTTCTCGTGTACTAACGCGACCTTGCGTCTCTGCTTGGCGCGGTTGGCGGACCCCTTCTGCTTGCGGGAGAGCCGCCTCTGCTCGCGTGCGAGCTTCCTCTCCGCCTTGGCGAGGCTCTTCGGGTTGGCGACCTTCACGCCGTCGGAGCGCACCATCAGGTCGTGGATGCCCACGTCTATTCCCATGACCTTGACGGGGCCTTGCGGCATCTGCGGCGCGGGCACGTCCGTGCAGCACACGGCCACGTAGTATTTGCCGCTTGCGACCTGCTTTACCGTCGCCGACAGGATGCGTCCCTCAGTCGGTCTGCTGATGCGGGCCTTGACCAGGCCGAGTTTTGGCAGCTTGATGTGCTTGCCGTCGACGATGGTGACGTTGTTGGTGCGATACGACTTCCTGCCTGCGCGCTTGGACTTGAACCTGGGGAAGCCGACCTTGCCGGGGCTTCGGAAGAAGTTCTTGTACGCCCTGTCCAGGTCGCGCAGCGACTGCTGGAGCGCCATCGAGTCGACCTCCGAGAGCCACGGGGCCTCGGATCTCTTCCATTGGGGTATTAGCGTGATGTAGGAGTTGATGCCCCTTGTCCTCCCGCCTGCGGCATATTCCTCCTGGCGCATGGACAGCACCTTGTTGTAGACCCAGCGGCAGCAGCCGAAGGTCTTCTGCATTAGCTCCCGTTGGGATGCGTTCGGATATATGCGGTATTCGAACGTCTTGTCCATCCCTACACGCCCTTCTGGTCCTCGATGTACCGCCTCGCGATGGCAAGCGGCGCCCCTCCCACGGTCGAGACGAAGTAGCTGTTGGTCCAAAGCGACGGCAGCCTGCGCTTGAGCCAGGGGAACTCCTCGCGCAGGTCGTGGCTTCCATCACGAATGTCCCCTGCGCCATCGACCTTACTCATCGCTCCCCTCCTATCATCCACCGCTTTCTATATCAATATCTTACCGAACACGTGTTCGTAGAAAAGGTTGTTTCCGCAGGTGGCAGCAATAAATCGTGAGTGGCTCAGATTTGTACACAGCAGCCCGTTTTGCGCATCTCGTCGGTCAAAAAAGCAGGACGCGCGCTTCATCACGCGCAACAGAAGGTCATTCAAGCAACGTAACGGAGGACGATGGGGCGCGCATGAGCTGCGGCCAAGGCGGGGGCGCGATCGCGAAGCAGGCTCTTCTCGCCTGCGATATATCTGAAGATAGGGGTTTTACGGCGCAAATGATAAAGTGACATCATCCACTGGCGTGCGTCGACCACGCCGCCGCAGCACGTTCCACAGCAACAGAAAGCCGGTACCAGGTTGAAGCTTGTAGTCACCGAGAAGAACGACGCCGCGCAGCAGATAGCCAGGCTGCTTGCGACCGTCGGCAAGCCCAAGCAGGACAAGGTCTACGACACCCCCATCTATCGCTTCGAGGTCGACGGCGAGGAGTGGGTCACCGTGGGCCTGCGCGGACACATCCTCGCGCCCGACTTCGCCCACCAGCTCCACTACACCAAGAAGGACGGCTGGACGGCGATCACCGCCGACGGCGAGATCCTGCCCGCCAACATCCCCGACAGCCTCGCGCACCCGCCCTTCGAGACCAAGCGCAAGCCCTTCCTCAAGGACGGCGTCGACATCAAGGGCTGGAAGGTTCCGAGCCTGCCGTACCTCGTCTGGGCGCCCATCGAGAAGCGCCCCGCCGAGAAGGGCATCATCCGCGCCCTCAAGAACCTTGCCAAGAAGGCAGACTCCATCGTGATCGGCACCGACTTCGACCGCGAGGGCGAGCTCATCGGCTCCGACGCCCTGCGCCAGATGCGCGAGGTCGCGCCTGACACGCCCGTCAGCCGCGCCCGCTACTCCGCCTTCACCAAGGGCGAGATCGACCACGCCTTCTCCAACCTCGTCGAGCTCGACCAGGACCTCGCCGACGCCGGCGAGTCGCGCCAGTACATCGACCTCATCTGGGGCGCGGTCCTCACGCGCTATCTCACGATGGCCCGCTTCGGCGGCCTCGGCAACGTCCGCAGCGCGGGCCGCGTCCAGACGCCCACGCTTGCGATCGTGGTCGAGAAGGAGCGCGAGCGCAACGCCTTCGTGCCGGAGGACTACTGGGTGCTCTCCGGCGCCCTCTCGCCCGCGGGCAAGGCCGACGAGGACGACCGCTTCAAGGTCAACCACGCCACGGCGCGCTTCAAGGACGAGGCCAAGGCGAACGCCGCCTACGAGAAGGTCAAGGGCGCGAAGTCCGCGACCGTCACGGCAATCGAGAAGAAGAGCCGCACCACCAAGCCGCCCGCGCCGCTCAACACCACGTCGCTGCAGACCGCGGCGGCCAGCGAGGGCATCAGCCCGGCGCGCGCGATGCGCATCGCCGAGTCGCTCTACATGGACGGCCTCATCTCGTACCCGCGCGTCGACAACACCGTCTACCCGAGCTCGCTCGACCTCAAGGACGTCGTCAAGACGATCTCGGCCGTGCCGCAGTACCGCCCGTACTGCAACGAGCTGCTCGCCAAGGACAAGCTCACCGCCACTCGCGGCAAGGAGGAGACGACCGACCACCCGCCCATCTACCCCACGGCGCCGGCCGACCCCGACAAGCTCGAGCCCGCGGCGTGGAAGCTCTACAACCTCATCGCGAGGCGCTTCATGGCAACCCTCTCCGAGGCGTCGGTCTCCGAGAGCACCAAGTTCACCTTCGACGTCGAGGGCGAGCCGTTCGTGACCTCCGGCAGCGTCCTGGTCAAGCCGGGCTTCCGCGCGATCTACCCCTACGGCCTCAAGCGCGACGAGCAGCTGCCGGCGCTTTCCGAGGGCGACGTCTGCGACGTGCACGAGATGAACCTCGAGGCCAAGCAGACCGAGCCGCCCGCGCGCTACAGCCAGGGCCGCCTCATCCAGGAGATGGAGAAGAGGGGCCTGGGCACCAAGTCCACGCGCGCCTCGATCATCCAGCGCCTCTACGACGTGAAGTACCTCAAGAACGACCCCTGCGAGCCGAGCCAGCTCGGCATGGCCGTCATCGACGCGCTCACCGAGTACGCGCCGCACATCACGAGCCCCGACATGACCGCGGAGCTCGAGGCCGACATGACCAAGGTGGCCGAGGGTAAGGACACCCAAGGTGAGGTCGTCGACCACTCGCGTGCTCTTCTCGCCAGCATGATGGATGCCCTGATCGAGCACAAGGACGACCTGGGCGAGGCCATCGCCGACGCCGTGACCGCCGACGCCCGCGTGGGCGCGTGCCCCAAGTGCGGCAGGGACCTCGTCATGAAGAACTCGGCCAAGACGCGCTCGAGCTTCATCGGGTGCATGGGCTGGCCCGACTGCGACGTGACCTACCCGGTGCCCAAGGGCCGCATCCAGCCCATCGAGGGCGAGGCCGGCGTGTGCCCGGAGTGCGGCGCGCCGCGCATCAAGGTGCAGCCGTTCCGCAGCCGCGCGTACGAGATCTGCGTGAACCCCGCGTGCGAGACCAACCGCGAGCCCGACGTCAAGGTCGGCGAGTGCGCGGCGTGCGCGGCCGACGGCTCCCACGGCGACCTGATCGCCCACAAGAGCGAGCGCACCGGCAAGCGCTTCATCCGCTGCACCAACTACGACATCTGCAACACGAGCTACCCGCTCCCGCAGCGCGGCGAGATCCACGCGACGGGGGAGACCTGCCCCGACTGCGGCGCCCCGATCGTCGAGATCGTGACGCAGCGCGGCCCGTGGCGCATCTGCGTGAACATGAACTGCCCCGGCAAGGAGAAGCGCGCCGCGGAGCGCAAGACGCGCGGCCGCAAGTCGACGGGCAAGAAGTCGACCGCCAAGAAGACGACCAAGAAGTCGACCGCGAAGAAGCCGACCACCAAGAAGTCGTCGACCAAGAAGTCCGCCAAGAAGAAGTCCGACGCAGACTCCGGCGCCGCCGACGCCGAGTAGGGGGTCGCGATGTCTGACGCGACCCGCACGGGAACCTTCATCACGCTCGAGGGCATCGACGGCTGCGGCAAGTCCACGCAGGCGGCCCTTCTCGCCGAGAAGATCGAGGCTGCCGGCCGCGAGGTCGTCCGCCTGCGCGAGCCCGGCGGCACCCGCATCTCGGAGAAGGTCCGCGAGATCCTGCTCGACCCAGAGAACGCCGAGATGGCCGACGAGTGCGAGCTCCTGCTCTATGAGGCCTCGCGCGCGCAGCTCGTGCGCCAGGTCGTGGTGCCCGCGCTCGAGCGTGGCGCCGTCGTGCTCTGCGACCGCTTCTACGACTCGACCTTCGCCTACCAGGCCGGCGGCCGCTCGCTCGACGAGTCGCTCGTCGAGCGCTGCAACGAGCTGGGCTGCTGCGGCGTGCACCCCGACCGCACGATCGTGCTCGACCTCGACGTCGAGCGCGCCCTCGCGCGCGCCACGGCCGACGGCACCGACCGCCTCGAGGCCGAGGGCGTCGCCTTCCAGCAGCGCGTGCGCGACGCGTACCTGCGCCTTGCGGAGGCCGAGCCCGCCCGCGTGCGCCTCGTCGACGCAGACGGAGGGGTCGACGAGGTCGCCGAGAGGATCCTCTCCGCCCTTGCGGACCTCGTCGGGGACGGTGCCCGCCATGAGTAGCGACGTCACCACCCAGGCCCCCATCCCGCGCGCTCTCGAGGTCCTCTCGCAGCAGCCGCGCGTCCAGCGCTTCCTGGCGGCCGCCGTGGCCGAGGGAAGGCTCAGTCACGCCTACCTGTTCGTGGGTGCCCCCGGCGCAGGCATGGTGGAGGCCGCCTTCGCCGTGGCCCAGTGCGCGCTCTGCCCCGACGGCGGCGACGCCTCCTGCGACGACTGCATCCGCATCGCGCATCGCACCCACCCCGACGTGCGCTACCTCAAGCCCGAGAGCGCCACGGGCTACCTCGTCTCGCAGGTGCGCGACCTGATCGCCGACGTGCCGCTCGCGCCCGTGCGCGCCAGGTCCAAGGTCTACATCATCGACGACGCCGGGCTTCTGCGCGGCGCCTCGGCAAACGCCCTGCTCAAGACCATCGAGGAGCCGCCCGAGGGCGTCATGTTCATCCTGATCGCGCGCTCGGTGGCGTCCGTCCTTCCCACCATCGCCTCGCGCTGTCAGGCGATCCCGTTCGCGACCACGACGGTCGACGCCGCCGAGAAGAGCGTCGAGCTCGCCTGCGGCATCGGCGGGACGGACGCGCGCATCGCGCTGTCGGTCGCGCAGACCCCCGAGCGCGCGGCGGAGTTCCTCGCCTCGGCCGAGCGCCGCGAGGTGCGCCGCCTCATGGTGCGCGCCGTCGCGGGCCTCGCGCGCGACGACTCCTGGGACGTTTTGGTCGCTGCCCGAGAGATCGTCGAGGCCGTGCGTGCTCCTCTCGCCGACCTCAAGGGTGCGCAGGAGGCCGCCCTGGGCGAGCGGGCCGACTATCTTGCCAGCTCAGCTATGAGACAAATTGAGGAGGCCAACAAGCGCGAGCTAACCGCCCGAGAGCGTTCGGGTATGATGGAGGCGCTCGCGGCCTGCGACTCCCTGCTGAGGGACGTCCTCATTCGCTGCGAGGGCGTCAGCGATCGCATCGTGAACGAGGACGCCGCCGACGTGGTGGACCGCATCGCCGCCGCGTCCGGGACCGAGGGCGTGCTGGCCGCGCTCGACTGCGTCACGCGCGCGTCGAGAGACCTCGCACGCAACGTAACACCCCAGCTGACCATCGAGGTCATGCTTCTTTCCATCAAGGAGGCACTCGCATGCCCACCGTCATTTCGGTGAAGTTCAAGTACGCCGCCCGCGACCTCTGGTTCGAGCCCGCGGGCACCGGTGCGCAGGAGGGCGACCACGTCATCTGCGACACCGAGCGCGGCCAGGAGATCGGCCTCGCCACCTCTGACGCGGTCGAGATGAGCCGAGAAGAGCTCGCCCACGCGATCGGCGACGTGAACCGGCTCAAGCAGGTCGTGCGCGTCGCGACCGACAAGGACCTCGAGCGCGCCGAGATGCTCGCCGGCCGAGCCGACGACGCGTTCCCCACCTTCCGCAACCTCGTGCACGAGTCCGGCCTCGACATGAAGCCCGTCGGCGTCGAGTACCTCTTCGGCGGCGGCAAGGTCGTCTGCTACTTCTCGGCCGAGGAGCGCGTCGACTTCCGCCAGCTCGTGCGCGACCTCTCGCGCGAGCTGCACGAGCGCATCGACATGCGCCAGATCGGCGTGCGCGAGGAGGCCGCGATCGTGGGCGGCTTCGCGCACTGCGGCCAGGAGCTGTGCTGCGCGCGCTTCGGCCACCAGTTCGAGCCGGTCTCGATCCGCATGGCCAAGGAGCAGGACCTGCCCCTCAACTCGACCAAGATCTCGGGCGCGTGCGGCCGCCTCATGTGCTGCCTGCGCTACGAGTTCGAGGCGTACCGCGACTTCAAGCAGCGCGCGCCCAAGCGCAACGCCGTGATCGAGACGCCGCTCGGCAAGGCCAAGATCGTCGAGTACGACACCCCCAAGGAGCAGATCTGCCTGCGCCTCGAGAACGGCAAGCAGGTCCGCGTGCCGCTCTCCGGCATGGAGGCCTCCGAGGCCGCGCACAAGAAGAGCGAGGAGCTGGGCTGCGCCTGCCGCCCCGACACGGTGACCCGTGCCGCGCTCGAGCGCCTCGAGTCGCCCGACGTGCAGATGGCCCTCGCCGAGCTCGACCGCCAGATGGGCGTCATCCCCGACGAGACCTTCGACTCGTCCGACATCTTCGTCGACACCAAGCCGTCGCGCCGCCGCCGCTCGCGCAAGGGTGACGCCGCCGAGAAGAGCACGGGCTCCTCTCGCAAGGGGTCCGGCAAGGGCGGCTCCGCCGGCGGCAGCAACGGTGGCAACGGTGGCTCCGGCTCCGGCTCCGGCAATGGCTCCGGCAGCGGCTCGGGCGAGGGCTCGTCCACGCGCACGAGGCGCCGCCGCAAGAAGTCCTCTGGCGCGCAGGGCCAGGCCGGCCAGGGCCAGGGCCAGGGCGGCAACGGCGGCAACGGCGGCCAGTCCAAGGGCGACGGTCAGCAGACGTCTCGTCGTCGCAGGCGCCACCACAGCGCTTCTGCCGAGGGCGGCTCCGAGCGCGCCCGCGCGGGCTCCGAGGGCAAGGCCCAGGGCCAGGGCGGCGACAAGCCCAAGAGGCGCCGTCGCCCGGGTGACCACGGCGGCCAGCAGGCCCAGCAGCAGGGCGGTCGCCCCGCCCCCAAGGGAGAGGGCGCCGGGTCTGGCGAGGGCGGCGACAAGCCCAAGAGGCGCAGGCGCCATCGCGGCGGTCGTGGTCGCGGCAAGCGCGGCGGCGACGGCAACGGCGGCGGCTCGAACGGCGGCTCCGGCAACGGCGGGGGCGCGAGCGAGTAGCCAGCCAGGCGCAGGCTCTTCTCGCCTGCGTGACATGAACTACGCGACATGAAGCGAACAGTGCGGGGCGGCGCCTTCGGGCGTCGCCTCGTTGCGTGCGGCGGGGCATGGCGGGGCGCGACGGGGTGTCGTGCGGCGTCGTGCGGCTTGTGCGGCTTGGCCGAATATTTGTCCGGCGAGCCTTCCATACTACGAACAAGTGTTCTATAACTGTGTTCTGGCGGGGGCGCTGGGCCCTCGCGTGGGGAGGTGGAATGAACGGCCGGATGAGCAGGGTGAAGCATTACGTCGAGGTGGTATCCTCGACGGATGTGGAGGGGCACATGGTGCCCCTGGTGGTCGTGTGGGACGACGGCAGGCGGTTTGAGATCGACCGCGTGCTCGACAGGCGCCAGGCCTGGTCGCCGCGGACGGGTGGCAAGGGCATGCGCTACACCATCTGCGTCGAGGGCCGCGCGACCTTTCTGTACTTCGAGGGGTCCCGCTGGTTCGTGGAGGCCCGCTACTAGCGCGTCGGCGCACACGCGTCGCGCGGCCGGGAGGGCGAACATGTTCGGGCTCAAGACCGAGGCGTGCTTCGACAGCGCGCACTTTCTGACGGACTACTTTGGCAAGTGCGAGAACCTGCACGGGCACCGCTGGCGCATGGTGGTCTACCTGCGCCAGGGGGAGCTGCGCGAGGAGGGCACGATGCGTGACATGGTGCTCGACTTCGGCGAGTTCAAGCGTCGCGTGCGCTCGCTTGCCGAGGAGTTCGACCACACCTTCCTGGTGGAGGAGGGCTCGCTCTCGGCGGCGACCGTCGAGGCGCTCGAGGGCGAGGGCTTCAGCCTCACGGTGCTGCCGTTTCGCACCACGGCGGAGAACCTCGCGCGCCACTTCTGCGAGCGCCTGCGCGAGGAGGGGCTTCCGGTCTCCCAGGTGGACGTCTACGAGACGCCGATGAACTGCGCGAGCTACTTCGCCGACGACGCGCGCGCCTGAGTCACCCAACCCCGCGATCGGCCCGCATCTTAAGTTCCCGTCCGATGGGCGGCATGCTGCCTTTCGCTCGTCGATGACGCATGTCATCTGGACCCTTTTGTTACTAGCATGATGGGATACAGCGCTTCGCAATGCTGCCGTTCTTGCAAGGGGGGACAGATGGGAAGACGGGTTTGGTTGGCGCCTCTGTTTGGCGCGTTGGTGACCCTGTTGGTCCTGGCGGTCGTTGCTCCGACCCAGGCGTGGGCCGAGAGCAAGAGCGTGGGGTACTACGACGGCTCGTGGAACGGGTCCGCGTGCGAATGGACCTGGAAGACCGTCAATGCTGAGATTCTCGACGACATTGATTCAAGCCATTACACCCTGAATTCCGGCTGGTACGTCATGACCGGCGACTGGGGCGATGGCGACAGGCCGACCGTGAGCGGCACGGTCAACATCATCATGGAAAACGGCTGCGATGTGCACCTCAGGGACGGCATCCATGTTCCTCCCGGAGCAACGCTGAACATCTATGGGCAGTCGGGTAACTACGGCAAGTTCAAGGTTGACAGGTCGAAGGCCGACACGGCTGCCATCGGCGGTGACTCAAAGGAAAGCAGCGGCACCGTCAACATCTACGGCGGCGACATCAACGTCACGGGCGGTTCCCGCTCCAATCATGGCGGCGCCGGCATCGGCGGCGGCTGGCAGGGCAACGGCACCGTGAGGATCTATGGCGGTACTGTCAAGGCCGCTGGCGGCAACGAGGGCGCCGGCATTGGCGGCGGCAGCAACAAAGAGGGCAACGACGGCACCGGCGGCGGCAGCAACGACATCAAGATCTATGGCGGCGTCGTCAATGCAAGCGGCTGGTACGGCGCCGGCATCGGCGGCGGCGAGTACGGCAAGGGCGGCAGCATACAGATATACGGCGGCGACGTCACGGCCGTTGGCGGTGCCGACGCGGCCGGCATTGGTGGCGGCGAGGAGCGCGACGGCGGCACCATCACCATCTCCGGCGGCACGGTCAAGGCGACTGGCGGCTCTGTGACCAGCAAGGGCGGCGCTGGCATTGGTGGTGGCGGCAAGGGCGGAAGCGGCACGATCGCCATTTCCGGCGGCACGGTAAGCGCCCTTGGCGGCGCCTTCGCATCAGGCATCGGCGGCGGCGACGAGGGCGAGGGCAACGGCATCACCATCAGTGGCGGCAACGTGACCGCCACGGCCAACACGCAAAGCTCCACCGGAGGTGGCGGCGCGGCCGGTATTGGCGGCGGCGACAAGGCCGCTGGCAAGAACATCACGATCTCCGGTGGCACCGTGAGCGCCACCGGTGGCACGAAGCTCTCTGTTCTGGGCGGCGCCGGCATCGGCGGCGGCAGCAAGGGGAACGGCGAGAACATCACCATCAGAGACAGCGCCAACATCACCAAGGCACAGGGCGCCGTTGACGCGGCCGGTATCGGCGGCGGAGACCAGGGCGAAGGCAAGAACATCAAGATCACCGGTGGCACCGTGAAGGCTCAAGGTGGCTCCGACAAGGACGGCGGCGGCGCCGGCATCGGCGGAGGCCAGAAGAAGGACGGCAATGTCGAGATCTCTGGCGGCAACGTCACGGCCACGGGCGGTGGCGACGGCGCCGGCATCGGCGGCGGCGAGGATGGCTCTGCCAACGTGCTCATCTCCGGTGGTACTGTCACGGCGAATGGCGGCCGTTATGGCGCCGGCATCGGCGGCGGCCAGGATGGAGCGGGCGGCACCATCACGCTCACCGGAGGAACAATCAAGCCGACCGGTGGTGATGAGGCTGCCGGCATCGGCGGCGGTCAGGATGCCGAGAGCGCCGGAACGATCGTGATCAAGGGCAACGCGTGGGTTCGAGCGAATGGTGGTAAGGGCGGCGCTGGCATCGGTGGTGGACGCACCGGCGGAAGAAGCGGAACCATTCTCATAGAGGGCAACGCTCACGTCACGACTGACGGATGGGGCGGCGGAGCGGGCATTGGCTCCGGAGAATGGACGACCGGCCATACCGATGCGTACTACTCCGGTCAGGTTGGCATCACGATACAAGGCAATCCTTGGGTCAAGGCTTGGGGTGGCTACGGTGGAGCGGGCATCGGCGGTGGCGAGACGGGGCCGTCTGGGCCCATTGTCATCAATGGAGGAACCATTATCACCATTGGTGGCAACAATGGTGGCCCGGGTATCGGATCTGGCGCCGGGTGTTATCACACGGGCGATACCTTCTACACGGTCAACGTCACGATCAATGGTGGCGATATCGTGGCAAGGGCGGGTGACATGCTCGAAAGCAACGAGAAGAACGCTGAGCCTGGCGCCGCGATTGGCACGGGCGGCATCGAGCATGCGGCCAATTCCCTCAACATGACATACGAGTCTTACTTCACGGGAAACATCTATCTCAACGGCGGAAGCATCAAGGCGTACTCGGCCGACCTGAGAAAGCGTCAGGGCATCAAGGAAGAGCATCGCAACGTCATTGGCACGACCAGTTCAGAAAATCGCGACTGGGAGAAGGGTGTCGTTCACTTCAGCGGAGCCACCGTGGACATGTATCCCGGGCCTGGCTCTGGCGGCGCCATCAAGCAGATGGTCAGGGCAAGCGAGACCGACGAGGGTGGAATCCATCTCGAGGAAAAAGAGACCCAGTTCCAGCGCGTCACCTTTACTACGCACAACGATGCCGATGACACCGTGCACGAGGCCAAGCTGGACTACCGCACCCTAGTGCTTACGGGTGCGGAGGAGATCGAGGAGTATGGCGACACGAAGCTCCTGCACAACAAGTACAAGCACATACGAGTGGAGCCTGCCCACAAGCACAGCTTCACCTACACCACGGCCACGACCAACGAGCCTGGCGACACCATCATCGCCACGTGCAAGGGCGGCGAGGGCTGTGACCTCGACAACCCCGTGGACAACAAACAGGCAAAGCTGATCCTCAGCAAGCCACCCCACACGATGTACGACGACGGCAAGGACGCCGGGGTGATCGTCACCGACGAGCATCACATCGGCGACGCGGAGGTGGCCTACTACCTCGCGAATCCGGACGGCTCGAGGGCGAGCGCGGTGGACCCCGAGCAGCTGTACGAGATTCCTACGGCGCCAGGGCACTACTGGGCCGAGCTGACGCTCAGCGGCGAGGACGAGGAGAGCGCAGGCGCAGGAACCAACACGGCGACGGCCCACGTGGTCTATACCGTGGCCAAGGCCAAGCCGAGCCTCGTCGACAATGCCGTCATAGACGAGGGCAACACGGCGAAGACAATCGACCTCTCGGCCAATGTCAAGAACGCGGGCGATGTCGTCACCTATGCGCTTGACGACCCAGACGGCTCTCTGGCCGCCAAGGGGTTCGTCGTGGAAGGCAGCGTCCTTAAGATTCCCGCCGCCTCTGCCACGGCCGCCAACCCCGACAGCGTCGTCGTCCACGTCGTCTCCTCGGCGGACGAGAACCACGACCCCCTGGACGGGCAGATCGTCGTGACGATAAACAAGAAGCCGCGTCCGACGATCACCCCCGACGAGGTGACGTACACCTATGGTGAAACGGGCAAGGGCGTCGATGCGCAGGCCACGGGTGACGGAACCCATGAGACTGGCGCGATCAGCTATGCCGCCAAGAGCACGGTGGACGAATTCGCCACAGACACCGGCGGCGCTGGCGGCACCACGGGCGCGGACAGCGAGTGGAGCGAGAACGACATCATCAAGGTGAACAAGACCACCGGTATCCTCGAGGCAAAGGAGTTGGGGACCACCTACGTCACCGTCACGGTGGCGGGGACCGACTTCTATGCGCCGACGGTCAAGGACGTAAAGGTGACGGTCACGGGAGCCCCGCTCGCGGGCGTGAGCGTACAGGGGTTTGAGGGCGTCTATGACGGAGCCACCCATGGCCTGAGCGTGACGGTGCCCGAAGGCGCCACCGCATACCTCTCCAGCATGGAGCTCACCAGTGACAACTACATGATCGACGGCACTCCCGCGACCGATGAGTCTGCGGCCGAGCTGTTCAAGTACAGGGACGCGGGCACCTACACGGTGTACTACTTCGTGACGGCTCCCCATTACGAGCCGGTTGTGGGGTCCGCCGCCGTGACCATCAGCAAGAAGCCCATCAACGCATCCGCGTATGTCGAGGGCAAGTCCTATGACGGGATGACGGACGCGACGGTGAACGTCTCCGTGAACAGCTCTGATCTGGTTGAGGGAGACGAGGTTGAGGTCGCTGGTGTCACAGGCTTCTTCACCAACAAGGACGCCGGCGAGGACAAGCCGGTGGCCATTGATGCGAGCAAGGCCACGTTCTTTGGCGAGGGCGCGGAGAACTACGAGGTCACAATCCCGGCCTCTGCCACCGCCACGATCGAGAAGGCCTGGGCCCTCGTCATGGCCGACGACCTCTACGTGCCCATGGGCAGTCCCTTCCCCGAGCTCACGGCTACGGTCAATGCGCCCGTCCTGTGGGAGGACATCGAGTACGACCTCGCCTGCGACGCGAACATGGACAGTCCGGGCACGTACGAGATCGTCGCGACGGCGGATCCGACGAAGGGGGCCAACGTCAACTACGAGATCGTGTGCACCAACGGCACGCTCACCGTCACCAGGCCCATCGAGGTTACCGCCACGGGCTTCAACGGCCCCTTTGACAATGAGTTCCACGGCATTACCGTGGACGTCAAGAACCCTGGCATTCCACCGCTTGATCCCTCCGTCATCGACAAGCTGACGCATGAGGATTGGCTTGGTCTTGCGCTGTGGGCGCAGTATGCAGGCCTGGATGTCACGGTGCCCGAGGAGGATTGGACCGACGGCGAGTGGGCCATGTGGATCGAGTGGGCCAAGTCCGAGCTCAAGACGGCCGTGGAGAACTTCAAACTGGCCGAGGTGTACTACGGTACCGAGGAGCTTACCGCCGAAAACTACAAGGACAAGGGCACCAGTATCAGCCCCACCTTCAAGGACGCAAGCACCAACGCCGTGTATTACTACGTCGTCTCGTTCGACGGCCAGACCCAGGCCGGCTCCCAGGATGTGGTGATCAACAAGGCCGACCCGACCGTCACCGCGCCGACACCGGTTGCGAACCTCAGGTACACCGGCAATCCCCAGACCCTCATCACGGCAGGCTCTGCCGTCGGTGGAACCATGGAGTACTCGCTCGACGGAGTGAACTGGTCCGGCGACCTGCCCTCCAAGACCGAGGTGGGCTCCTACGCCGTGCTCTACCGCGTGACAGGCGACGCCAACCACAACGACGTCGCGCCGACGCCCGTCATCGGGACTATCGCGAAGGCGCTCGAGCCCGGCGTCGTCCTTGAGGACTGGACCTACGGCAGCCCTGCCAAGACCCCCGTGTTCAGCGACGGCGAGAACCCCATCACCACGGGCGTGACCTACTCCTACAAGGTGAAGGGCGCAGACGACTCCACGTACTCGTCCGAGCAACCTACCCAGGCGGGCGACTACACCGTGCGTGCGGTCGTCCAGGCCTCGGGCACCGGATACGACGGCACGTACACGTCGGACTTCTCCGTCGCGCGCAAGCCCATCACCGCCACGGTGATCGCCGCCGACAAGGACTACGACGGAACTACCACAGCGACGCTTGTCGCCTACGTGGAGGACGAGGACGTCCTTGCGGGTGACAGCGTTACCATAGGTGTCGTAAGCGGCTCCTTCGCGGACGCCAACGCCGGCGATGTCAAGCAGGTCAACGTCGACCAGGGCAGCGCGGTCGTCTCCGGCAGGGGCTCGCAGAACTACGACGTGACGCTCCCCGAGACCACCGTGGGAACCATCAACAAGGTCTGGGCTGCGGTCTGGGCAGACGACGTCACCATCCAGATTGGACAGAGCGTGCCCGAGCCCTTTACGGCCCATGCGTACACACCGGTCAAGGGCGACGAGCTCGTCTACACGCTCAACTGCGACTACGAGCAGAAGGTGGGCGAGTACGAGATCGTGGTCGACCTCGACGAGTCCGTCGTCCCCAACTGCAACTACGACGTGGCCGTCATCCCCGGCAAGCTCACCATCACCAAGGCCGAGCTGACCGTCGTCGCGGAGTCCTATGCGGGCACCTACGACGGCCGGGCCCACGGCATCACCGTGGACGTGCTGCCCACGACGGCCAGCGCCAAGGTGTACTACAGCGCCGAGAGGGACCTGACTCCCGAGACCGCACCCATTGCGGGCACGCTCGTCAACCCGACGTTCACCGACGCAGGCTCCCGCCGCGTGTACTATTGCGTGATCGCCGACGACTACAGCCCCGTCATCGGCTTCAAGGACGTCGTGATCGCCAAGGCCGACCCGACCGTCACCGCGCCGGCGCCCGCGCACCTCTCCTACACGGGTGGACCTCAGGCCCTCGTAACGCCCGGCTCCGCCCAGGGTGGAACCATGGAGTACTCGCTTGACGGCATCTCCTGGTCGACGAACGTCCCCGTCGCCACCGCGTCGGGCGCCTACGCCGTGCTCTACCGCGTGACCGGCGACGCCAACCACGCGGACGTCACAGCGAGGGCGGTCGCCGCGACCATCGGTCAGGGCGGGTCTGCCGGAGTCGAGATGTACCGCATGTACAATCCCTACTCGGGAGAGCACTTCTACACCGCATCCAGCACGGAGCGCGACCATCTCGTCTCGGTTGGCTGGAACTACGAGGGCGTGGGCTGGATCGCCCCCAGGGACGGCGCGCCGGTCTATCGTCTCTACAACCCCTACGGTGGCGATCATCACTACACGACGAGCGCGCACGAGCGCGACATGCTCGTCACTGTGGGCTGGAACTACGAGGGCGTGGGCTGGCGCTCTGCGGGCGAGGACGGTGTGCCGCTCTGGCGCCAGTACAACCCGTATGCCTCCACGGGCTCGCACAACTACACCACGAGCAGCCAGGAGCGCGACATGCTCGTCTCCATCGGCTGGCGCGACGAGGGCATCGGCTGGTACGGCCTCAGGGGCTAAGCCCACGGCACCAGATCGTTGACGGGGTGGCTCCTCCGTACGGGGGAGCCACTCTTTTTGCGAGCTCTTCTCGGCTGCATGAGGGCCTGAAAAGTGTGCTGTTACTCATTTTTAAGGCCTTAAAAATGATGAGTCGCGCGTTTCTAAGGCCTTAAAAATGTGGTATAAACCGATTACCAGTGGAAAGCGAAACCGCAGGGGAGGGGTGCGACATGAGAAGGGCTCTCATGGACCGGCTGGTTGCCTGGAAGGACAGCCCGCGGCGGAAGCCGCTCATCCTGAACGGCGCACGCCAGGTCGGCAAGACCTGGTTGCTGAAGGAGTTCGGCAGGCTCCACTTCAACGAGGTCGCATACGTGAGCCTCGATAACGACTCCCTTGCGCGCGGCTACTTCGAGTCCGACTTCGACGTCGAGAGGATCGTCGCCTCGCTCTCGCTCGAGCTTGGCATCGACATCAAGCCGCAGACCACGCTCATCGTTCTCGACGAGGTGCAGGCGTGCCCCAAGGCCATCACGTCGCTCAAGTACTTCTGCGAGAACGCGCCCGAGTACGCGGTTGCCGCGGCGGGCTCGCTGCTGGGCGTGTCTGCCACGGAGGGCAGCGGTTTTCCCGTCGGCAAGGTCAACCTGCTCGACCTGCACCCGCTGACCTTCCGAGAGTTCCTCGACGCGACGGGCAACGAGCGCCTGGGCGGGCCTGTCGCCGCGGCTGACACCAAGATGATGACCGCCTTCTCGGGCAAGCTCACCGAGCAGCTCAGACGCTACTACGTGGTGGGCGGCATGCCCGAGGCGGTCTGTGCCTACGTCGCGACCGGCGACGTGCGCAACGCGCGCGATGTCCAGCGCGAGATCCTTTCCGGGTACCAGAACGACTTCGCCAAGCACATCCCGTTCCGACTGCTTGCCCGCACCATGCTCGCCTGGGAGTCAATCCCCCGGCACCTTTCGCAGGAGAACAAGAAGTTCGTCTTCGGCTGTGTGCGCAAGGGCGCCCGCGCGGCCGACTTCGAGGAGTGCCTCGCCTGGCTCGAACACGCCGGCCTCATCCACAAGGTGCGCCGCGCAAGCAAGCCTGGCGTGCCGCTCTCCGCATACTGCAACACGAACGCGTTCAAGGTCTTCCTGGTCGACGTGGGGCTCCTCGGTGCCATGAGCGGCCTCGAGCCGCAGGACGTCCTCGAGGGGAACAGGGTCTTCACGGAGTTCAAGGGCGCGCTGACGGAGCAGTACGTCTGTCAGCAGCTCGTGGCCGAGCAGGACGTGGTGCCCAGCTACTGGTCGGCCGAGAACTCCTCCGGCGAGATCGACTTCCTCGCGCAGGTCTCCGGCAGCGTGTTCGCCGTGGAGGTGAAGGCGGAGGAGAACCTGCGGGCAAGAAGCCTCCGCGCGTTCAAGACCGCACATCCGGAGGTGCGCGCCGTTCGGTTCAGCCTCTCGCCCCATCGCAGGCAGGACTGGATGGTCAACGTTCCCCTCTACGCCGTCTCGTGCACGGGCCTCTGGGAGTAGCGCACGGTACGCCTGTCGAGAAGAGCCAACAAAACGGGGCGCCGGATGTCCGACGCCCCGCAGTCATTGTGGGTCGAGGCCCACGCTCCTCTCGCCCGCGTGGTCGCCCGTGCGCGGTCGCCCGTGCATGGTCGCGTGGTCGCGAGCGTGGGCGAGGGGGTGGCTACATGCAGGTGTAGCCGCCGTCGACGGGCAGCTGCACGCCCGTGACGTAGCTCGAGGCCTTGGACGCCAGGAACAGCGCCGCCGTGTCGAGCTCGCCCTCGTTGCCGTAGCGCTCCTCGGGGATCATGGTCTTCGCGTTCTGCTGGAAGAAGTCCGAGTCGAGGGTCTCCTGCGTGAGCGGGGTGTAGAAGTAGCCCGGGCAGATGGAGTTGACGGTGATGTTGTGCTTGCCCCACTCCGCGGCGAGCGCGCGCGTGAGGTTGACGACGCCGCCCTTGGCCGCGTGGTAGGGGGCGGAGCCGGCGACCTTGTTGCCCACGAGGCCGTACATCGAGGCGATGTTGATGATGCGGCCGTACTTGGCCGGGATCATGGCCTTCTTGGCGACGGAGCGCGCGACCCTGAACGAGCCGAAGAGGTCGATCTGCATCTCGTTGTCGAACTGCTCGTCGGTGATGTCCTCGGCGGGCGCGACGGCGCCGGTGCCGGCGTTGTTGATGAGGATGTCGATGCGGCCGAACTTCTTGAGCGCGGCGTCGACCATCGCCTCGACGGCCTGGGTGTCGGTGATGTCGCATACGACGGGCAGGGACTTGACCCAGAACTCGTCGGTGATCTCCTTGGCGACCTGCTCGATGAGGTTCTGGCGCCTCGCCACGACGACGATGTTGGCGCCCTGGCTCGCCAGCGCCTTGGCCATCTGGACGCCGAGTCCCGTGGAGCAGCCGGTGACGATGGCCACCTGTCCGGAGAGGTCAAAGTAGTTACGATCCATGTAGCATCCTCCTGTCACATAACGCTTCGGATTGCAGTGCATAGGTAACCTTTACCAATAAACGTTCGGTTTGATGCGGACGCATCGGCAAAGGGCGCACGCTCCTCTCGCCCGCACCCTCTCGCCCGCGCGAGCCGCACGTTGGGCGTCGAGGCGCGCACGCCGCAAAAGCATGGGAGTTACCGTCCGCCGTTGTGCGTATACTCGTATGTGGTCTGAATTGATGGGGCAACCGCACGGCAGGAGGGACCTATGGCGCAGCGCGCTCTGCATGGCGTGAATCTCACCGGATGGCTCACGCTCGAGGCATGGGTCACGCCCACCCTGTTTGCCGACTCCGGCGCGCTCGATGAGAGCGCGCTCATCGGCTCCATCGGCCGCGACGAGTACCGCAGGCGCCTCGAGGCTCACCGCTCCGGATTCGTGCGCCAGGCCGACTTCAACCAGATCGCCGCCCGCGGCTTCAACGCGGTGCGCCTGCCCGTCCCCTGGTACGTCTTCGGCACCGACGGCCCGCGCCCCGGGCCCTTCGTGGGCTGCCTCGCGCAGGTAGACGACGCCTTCGACTGGGCGGACGAGATCGGCCTCAAGATCGTGCTCGACCTCGCGATCACGCCGGGCGCCGAGGGGGCGGAGGCCGACCTCGTGCGCAACCACACCGACTTCGCCCACTACAGGAACGACATGCTCGACGTCGTGCGCGGCCTGTGCAAGCGCTACGGCTCGCGCGTGGCGTTCGCCGGCATCGAGGTCGCCGACACGCCGCGCATCCAGACGCGCCGCGGCTTCTCGGTGAGCGAGGGCGTCGCCCTCCACCAGCTGCGCAACTACTACCGCGACGCCTATGACATCGTGCGCGAGGAGGCCGGCGCCGACCCGCTGTTCGTCATTCCCGACGGCGGCCGCCCGGGCGCATGGAACCGCTTCATGGCGCACGACCGCTACGAGAACGTCCTGATCGACTGCCACCTCTTCCACTACAACGACCGCGTCGACCGCGTGGGCCCCTCCGGCATCCGCGAGCTCGTCGAGCGCTCCAAGGCGTCGCTCAGGGCGGTCGAGAAGAGCGGCCTTCCCGCGATGGTGGGCAAGTGGTCGGGTTCGCTTCCCTTCGCCGACACCATCACCACCCCCGAGGGCCGCATCGCCCTCGAGCGCATCTACATCTCCGAGCAGCTCGCGACCTTCAAGCCCTGCGCCGCGTGGTTCTTCCAGACCTGGAAGACCGAGGGGCGCCTCGCCGGGTGGGACGCGCGCGTGTCGCTCTCGTCCTTCGAGCGGAGGATGCTCGCGTGAGTGATGCCACAAGGCCCGCGGGCGGCGTGCTGTCCGTCGTGGGGACCCCCATCGGAAACCTGGCGGACGCCTCGCCGCGCGTGGTCGAGACCCTGCGCGCCGCGGACGTCATCCTCTGCGAGGACACTCGCGTGACGGGCAAGCTGCTCGCACACTTCGGCGTGCACACGCCGCTGACCCGCGCAGACGACAACGTGCTCGCGTCGCGCATCGCGCCGACGCTCGAGCGCGTGGCGGCCGGCGAGCGCGTGGCGTTCGTCTCGGACGCGGGCATGCCCGGCGTGTCCGACCCCGGCCAGCGCCTGGTGGACGCGGCCCTCGACGAGGGGCTTCGCGTCGAGGTGATCCCCGGGCCGTCTGCCGTGACCTGCGCGCTCGTGGCGTCGGGGCTTCCCATGGACCACTTCTTCTTCGAGGGCTTCCTGCCGAGAAAAGCCTCCGCCATGGAGGCACGCCTCGCCGAGCTCGCGCCCATACCCGGCGCGCTCGTCGTCTACGAGTCGCCCCGGCGTGTGGCGGCGACCCTCGGGCGCATCGCGAGCGTGCTGCCGCAGCGCCAGGTCGCGCTCGTGCGCGAGCTCACCAAGCTCCACGAGGAGGTCGTGCGCGGCGAGGCCGCCACGGTCGCCGCGGAGGTGGCCTCGCGCGAGGTCGTCAAGGGCGAGTGCGTCATCGTCATCGGCGCGCCGGCGCCTGACGAGCTTGCCGCGCTCAGGCAGGCCGCGGCGGGCGGCGCGGCCACGATGGAGGAGGCCATCGCCGAGGGCCTCGCCGCGGGTGAGCCCAAGAGCGCGCTCGCCAAGCGCGTCGCCAAGCTCTTCTCGGTAAGCAAGTCCGAGGCATACGAGGCAATTCTCGCCGCGAGCCAGCGCGACTAGCGCGTGGGCTCCCGGTTCGACCACGGCGCGCGACGCGCGCGGAACGGAAGGGAGTCAGCATGCTCGACAACGACAGGATCTGGATGGCCCAGGGCGACGTCGCCTGCAACCTGCTGCTGAGCCAGGCGAACCGCCACGGCCTGATCGCCGGCGCCTCCGGCACGGGCAAGACCGTCACGCTCAAGGTGATGGCCGAGGGCTTCTCGCGCGCGGGCGTGCCCGTGTTCATGGCGGACGTCAAGGGCGACGTCACCGGCATGGCCGAGGCCGGCGAGCTGACCGACTTCATCTCCAAGCGCTGCGCCGACACCTTCGACCTCGACCCGGCTGCCATCGACTTCTCCGGCTGCCCGGTGCGCCTCTGGGACATGCTGGGGGAGGGCGGCATCCCGGTGCGCATCACCGTGAGCGACATGGGGCCCGTCCTTCTCGCGCGCCTGCTCGGCCTCACCGACGTGCAGGAGGGCGTGCTCAACATCGCCTTCCGCGTGGCCGACGACAACAACATGCTGCTGATCGACCTCAAGGACCTGCGCGCCATGCTGGGCTTTCTCTCCGAGCACGCCAAGGAGATCCAGGCCACCTACGGTAACGTGTCGACCGCCTCGGTCGGCGCGATCCAGCGCGCGCTGATTGCCGTGGAGGACCAGGGCGGCGACGTCTTCTTCGGCGAGCCCGACCTCGACCTCGCCGACTGGTTCGCGTGCGCGCCGGACGGCCGCGGCTACGTCAACATCCTCAACGCGGCCAAGCTCGTGCAGATGCCGCAGATCTACGCGATGTTCCTGCTCTGGATGCTCTCGTCGCTCTTCGACACGCTTCCCGAGGTGGGCGACCCCGACAAGCCCAAGTTCGTCTTCTTCTTCGACGAGGCGCACCTGCTGTTCGACAACATGCCCAAGGAGCTGCGCGACAAGATCGTCCAGGTCGTCAAGCTCATCCGCTCCAAGGGCGTCGGCGTCTACTTCATCACGCAGTCGCCCTCCGACATCCCCGACGAGGTGCTGGCCCAGCTCTCCAACCGCGTCCAGCACGGCCTGCGCGCCTACACGCCGGCCGAGCAGAAGGCCGTGCGCGCGGCCGCCGCGTCGTTCCGCGAGAACCCCGCCTTTGACTCCGCCCAGGCGCTGCAGGAGGTCGGCACCGGCGAGGCGCTCGTGTCGTTCCTCGGCGAGGACGGCAGCCCCTGCATGGTCGAGCGCGCCCGCGTGCTCTTCCCGCAGTGCTCGATGTCCGCGGCGAGCCAGGGCGCGCTTGAGGCCGTGATTGCCGGCCAGGCCGACCTGCAGGCGAAGTACGGCGAGGCCGTCGACCGCGAGAGCGCCTTCGAGATGATCGGCGCCGAGCGGGCCGCGAGCGAGGAGAGCGCTCGTCTCGCCGCGGAGCGCGAGGCCTTCGAGAAGGAGAAGGCCGAGTTCGAGAAGAAGCGCGCCGCCGAGGAGGCCAAGGCCGCCAAGGATGCGGAGCGCGAGCTTGCCCGCCAGCAGAAGGAGGCCGAGAAGGCCGCCGAGCGCGCCGAGCGTGCCGCCGAGAAGGAGGCAGAGCGTCAGCGCCGCGCCCAGGAGCGCCAGGTCGAGCAGATGAAGCGCGCCGCCGGGTCGATCATCGGCACCATCGGCCGCGAGGCGTCGCGCCAGCTGGTTCGCGGCATCTTCGGCTCGCTCAAGCGTTAGGGCCGTCGCGCGATGCGCGCTTGGCGGCATCGGCTGGCGCAAAAGAACGCAATTTGTGCATATGTGGTCGTCGATATGTCATTTCCCCAGCGTAAGGGCAGCATGACCTGCGCGTGAAGGGGCGGTTCGGGGCCGTATCTAGGCTCTTCTCGGCGTGCTTGGAGGTGCGCGCGCTCGACTTGTACACGATTTTTTGGCTATCTTGTACTAGATTGACCTAAGGCACATGTTCGCAAGCGACGCGGCCTGCGCGTCGCACGAGATACGGGTTGGGAGCACGATCGTGTCCGAGGACGTCATGACAAACGGTGGCTCGACGGCCGACGGCGGCGCCGACAAGGACGGCTCCTTCGTCCCGCGCTACGTGACCGTGGCGGACTTCCTGCGCGGTATGATCTACAACCACGAGCTCGAGCCGGGCGAGAAGATCCCCTCCGAGCACCAGCTCATGGACCACTTCGACATCGCCCGCGGCACCGCCCGCCACGCCATCAAGATCCTCGCCGACGAGGGCCTGCTCAAGCAGGCGCACGGCCGAGGCACCTTCGTCTCGCGCCCCGACATCACCCACGACGTGAGCCGCTTCCCGCTCTCCATCGCCCAGTCGCTCACCGACCAGGGCAAGTCGTTCGAGACGCACGTCGTCGGCTCCAAGGTCGAGGTGCCGCCTCCCGCCATCCAGGTCGCGCTCGACGTCAAGCCCGGCGTGCCGTGCTTCTACGTGCAGCGCGTGCGCTGCGTCGCCGGCGAGCCCATGGTCTGCCAGGAGGACTGGGTCTCGCTCGTCGAGTGCCCCGGCGTCGACCAGGTCGACTACGCCACCGAGACCATGTTCGACGCGATCGAACGCATCAGCGGCCACAAGATCAAGCAGTCGCACATGACCTACAGCGCACGCAACGTCGGGCGCGACTTCGGTGCGAGCCTTGGCTGCGAGGAGTCCACCGCCGTGCTCGTGCTCGAGCAGCTCATCTCCCTCGACGACGGCCGCCCCGTCTCGTGGGGACGCACCTGGTTCAAGCCGGGCCAGACCGTCACGGGCACCACGTCCATCTAGCGACTCGCCCGGTCACATCGCGTCGCGACACGCGCCCCGTTTGCGATTGCCCCGTCCGTATGGCATCGCTAGCGGGGCCAACTTGTACACAGAAGAACCCATCGCCAGGCGTCACTTGTACACAAAATTGTGGACGAAAACGACCGTTCGGCGGCATTTCTCGACCGCTGGCAAAACCAAATCGTCCAACTTGTACAACTCGAGCGAAGCGTAAACGCGTCCCGAAATTGCATACTCGCAGCGTTTACCTGCTCAATTTCATACGCTCATGCAGTAATGCCACTCACGCAACACAATTCAAGCACCAGTCGGCCATCGGAATGACTTGTACAGCCTAGGTTGAACAACCCTAAGATTCGAGTGGAAATCAACGCCATCGGATCGGGAGGTCGTATGCAACCCATCGCCCTGCGGAGACCGTTCTTCGTCGTCAACCCCAAGTCGTACCTCTACGGAGAAGAGCTTCGCGCCCTCGCCCGCAAGACCGACGAGCTCTGCGAGCGCTACGGCTTCCAGAGCCTGTTCACCGCGCAGCTGATCGACCTCGCCTGGGTCGCCGAGAACTGCCCGCACCTAATCCCCTGCGCGCAGAACATGGAGAGCCTCAAACCCGGCCGCGGCATGGGCCACATCCTGCCCGAGGCGCTCGCGGCCGCCGGCGTCCGCGCGACCTTCCTCAACCACGCCGAGAACCCCATGACCGTCGGCGAGCTCGCCCGCACCATCAAGCGCGCCCGCGAGGTCGGCATCCTCACCTGCGTCTGCGCCGACTCCGTCGACGAGGCCCGCGCCATCGCCGAGCTCCACCCCGACATCATGACCTGCGAGCTCAACGAGCTCATCGGCACCGGAAAGATCGCAGGCCCCGACTACATCCGCGCCTCCACCGAGGCCGTCAAGTCCGTCTCGCCCGACACCATGGTCCTGCAGGCCGCGGGCATCTCCTCCGGCCAGGACGTCTACGACGCCATCATCTACGGCGGCGACGCCACGGGCGGCACCTCCGGCATCGTGGCCGCCGACGACCCCTTCGCCGTCCTCGAGGAGATGTTCGCCTCCCTCGACCGCGTCCGCTCCGACCTCGCAAAGGAGGCCTAGCCATGGCCGTCTACAAGGACCGCGTCATCGTCGAGACCCTCGCCGACAAGCCCACCTACACCGACGTCACCGACGAGGTGCGCGCCATCGTGGCGGCCAGCGGCATCAAGGAGGGCATCGTCACCTGCATCTCCCAGCACACCACCTGCGCCGTCTTCACCGAGGAGTACGACCACGACCACACCCCGGCCGGCGACACCTTCCTGCAGGCCGACCTCAACGAGGGGCTCGACGTCGTCTTCCCCGAGCAGCACGACTGGAACACCTACCGCTACCCGGGCCTGGCCCACTTCGAGGCCGTCGAGTCCTGGCCCGACGCCGCCTCCTACCTGCCCGGCGGCGACCGCCGCGCCCTCTGGAACGGCGACGCCCACCTGCGCAGCACGCTCGTCGGCGGCTCGGTCACCCTCGAGGTCGAGGCCGGCGCCCTCCAGATGAACGGCCTCGCGAGCATCTTCTTCGTCGACTACGACCGCACCCGTGAGCGCACACGCAAGCTCCGCGTCATCGTGATGGGGGAGTAGCGCCGCCAGCGCCACCTACCTCGTCGACACCCAGGGAGTAACCGCGCCGGCCCCGCCGCGCGCGTACCCAATATTTGCAACCACACCATCAGTCTTTGCGAAAGGAGGAAGAAATGGTCAACATTCTTCTGGCATGCGGATCGGGCATCGCCACCTCGACGGCGGTGGCCGCAAAGGTCAAGGACCTTCTCGACGGCAACGGCTTCGCGGGCAAGTTCCAGATCACCACGTGCTCGATCGCCGACGCCGTGGGCAAGTCCGCGGGCGCCGACCTCGTCATCGCCACCACCGTCAAGCCCGGCGGGATCGACTGCCCCTTCATCTCGGGCATCCCGTTCCTGACCGGCATGGGCAAGGCCAACGCCGAGAAGCAGGTCCTCGACTTCATGGCCGCCAACGCCTAGCGCCACGCACCACGCACCACGCATCACCTAGCACCACGCACTACCATGCATGCTCGACCAAGCAAAGGGGGCGGGGGAGAAGAGCCTCCGCCAAGAGTAGAAGGCACACATCATGGATGCAATCGTAGGATTCTTCACCGGCGTGTCCAGTCTGGGCGTGTCGGTCGTCATGCCGATCGTGCTCACGATCATCGGCTGCCTCTTCGGATGCGGCTTCGGCAAGAGCCTCAAGGCCGGCCTCACCGTGGGCATCGGCTTCATCGGCCTCAACCTCGTCATCAACCAGCTCATGGGCACCGACCTCGCCGGCGCCGTGACCGCCATGGTCACCCGCTTCGGCCTGTCGCTCTCGATCATCGACGTGGGCTGGCCCGCCGCCTCCGCCATCGCCATGGGCTCGGTCGTCGGCACCATCATCATCCCGCTCGGCCTGCTCGTTAACATCGTGATGCTCATCACCAACACCACGCAGACCGCCGACGTCGACATCTGGAACTACTGGCACTTCGCCTTCACCGGTGCCCTCGTCGCCATCATCACCAACAACGTCGCCCTCGGCATCGCCGCGGCCGTCATCAACGAGGTCGTCGTCCTCATCATCGGCGACGTCACCGCCCCGCTCGTCGAGGAGTCCCTCGGCCTGCCCGGCGTCTCCATCCCGCACGGCTTCGCCGGCGCCTACGCGCCCATCGCCTGGGTGATGGACAAGATCATCGACAAGATCCCCGGCCTGAACAAGATCGACATCAACGTCGAGAACATGCAGAAGAAGTTCGGCGTCTTCGGCGACCCGATCCTGCTCGGCTCCATCATCGGTCTCGTGATCGGCATCCTCGCCGGCTACGGCTTCCTGCCCGGCGTCGACGCCGCCGGCGAGGCGACCCCGTCCTTCCTCGCCACGGCCGTCTACATGGGCGCCGTCATGGTCCTCATCCCCAAGATGGCCGCCCTGCTGATGGAGGGCCTGCTCCCCATCTCCGACGCCGCCTCCAGCTTCATCTCCGAGCACTTCCAGAACCGCGGCAAGATCTACATCGGCCTCGACTCCGCCGTCGGCACCGGCCACCCCGTGACCCTCACGATGGCCCTCATCCTCGTGCCGTTCTGCATCGCCCTTTCCTTCGTGCTCCCTGGCAACAAGGTCATGCCCCTTGCTGACCTCGCCTGCATTCCGTACATGCTCGTCCTGGTGACCCCCATCGTCCACCAGAACGGCTTCCGCGGAATCCTCTGCGGCATCGTGGTCCTCGCGGTTGGCCTCTACATCGCCACCGACCTCTCGCCGCTCATCACGCAGGCAGCCTCGAACGTCAACTTCGACATGGGCGGTGCCGCCGCCATCTCCTCCATCTGCGACGGCGCCAACCCCCTGACCTGGGTCATCGTTCGCCTCGGTCAGCTCGGCAACGGCATCGGCCTCGTCGTCCCCGGCGCAGCCGTCATCGCCCTCGCCATCTGGAACCGCACCCGCATCATCCGCGAGGCCGCCCAGCTCCACGAGGGCGACGCCCCCGTCGAGACCACCGACGCCTCCGCGGCTTCCGCCCACTAGTCCGATCGGCGGCTCGCTGCCAGCGAGCCCTGGGGCGGGACCATCCCCCCGGTCCCGCCCCCTTTCCTTGGGGAGAAGAGCATGAAGACCTACAGATACGATCAGGCCAAGTTCAACGTCTCCGTGACGGCGACCGGAGTCTTCTGCGTCGCGCTCCTCGTCACCTCCGCGCTCTGCCTTGCCGGCGTCATCGACGTCGTCCCTGCGCCGATCGCTGCCCTGCTCCTCATGGTCTGCGCCTACCAGGTCTGGAACACCTTCGTCGCCATCGCGAACCCGCAGGACGTCGTCATCGACGACGACACGATCAGCTTCCGCGCCTTCGGCCGCAGCGATACCTACCGCCTCGCCGACATCGAGTCCTTCAGCGTGCGCGAGGTCGGCGGCGACGCCAAGGTCTACGTCCGCGTCAACGGCGGCGGGCTCCTCCGCGGCCGCTACTGGCTGCAGCTCCTCTACATGAACGACGGCAAGGAGCTCTTCCAGTGGATCGAGGACTTCGAGTATCGCCTCGACCCCACGAGCCTCAAGTCGCGCGCCCGCCGCTCGAGCGAACAGGCCCGCGCCGCCAAGTCAGCCCGCTAGGGGAGGGCCACACCCCGCGCACCCCGCGGCACGCCCCGCACCCCTCATCCCGCACCCACCAAACTCGACTATCCCGCGCACGGCCCGCGCCGCGCGCTAGACCACCCCTACCCAGCAACGTCCGCAAAGGAGCACCCATGCTCGTCAACCTTCGTGACATCTGCGCCATCGCCGAGCAGAAGAACATGGCGATCGCGTCCTTCAATGTCCCGAGCCTCGAGGCGACCCGCGCCGCGCTCGACGCGGCCGAGGAGAGCGGATACCCCGTCATCCTGAGTCACGCCGAGGGCCACGACCCCTTCGCCCCTCTCGACTACGTCGGCCCCATGATGGTCGCGCTTGCCGAGCGATCGAGCGCCCTGGTCTGCGTCCACCTCGACCACTGTGAGAACCTCTCGTACATGCGCCGCGCGCTCGAGATGGGCTTCACCGGCGCCATGTTCGACGGCTCGATGCTGCCCTACGACGAGAACGTCGCCAACTCCGCCCGCGCCGCCGACATGGTCGCGGCCTTCGACTGCGGCCTCGAGTGCGAGCTCGGCTCCATGGGCACGCGCGAGAACGGCGCCGGCCACGAGAACGACCACGTCTCCGAGGCCGTCTACACCGACCCCGACCAGGCCAAGGACTTCGTCGCGAGCACGGGGCTCGACATTCTCGCCTGCTCCTTCGGCACCTCGCACGGCATCTACAAGGGCGAGCCGCACCTCTCCTTCGACGTCCTGCGCCAGATCCGCGACCGCGTGAGCGTGCCCCTGGTCATGCACGGCGGCTCGGGCGTCTCCGACGAGGACTATCACCGCTCCATCGACGCGGGCATCCGCAAGGTCAACTACTACACGTACGGCGTCAAGTACGCCGGCGACGCCGTCCGCGAGCTCGTGCGCGACTTCGAGGGCGCCCACGGCGCCGACGCGCCCGTCTACTGGCACGACATGACGGTCGCCGCCTACGAGCGCATGTACGCCGACTTCAAGCACGTCATCGAGGTATTCGCAAACGGCGCGGCGCCCATCGCGTAGCGCACTAAGGAGATCCAATGTCACAGGTAGACACCTCCCTCTTCAGGCCCGAGCTCGTCTTCTTCGACTTCGAGGCCACCGACGAGTGGGACTTCTTCGCCAAGATGAGCGACACCCTCAAGGAGAAGGGCTACGTCCGCGACTCCTGGCACGACGCCATCTGCGCGCGCGAGAAGAGCTTCCCCACGGGCCTGCAGTTCGAGAAGATCGGCGTCGCCATCCCGCACGTCGACCCCGAGAACATCGTCAAGCCCTACATCGCGATCATCAAGCCCAAGGCGCCGATCGACTTCGCGCCCATGGCCGACATGGTCGACCACCCCGTCCACACCGAGCTCATCATCAACCTCGGCCTGCTCGCGCACGCCGAGGACCAGGTGGCCGTCCTCCAGGCCATGATGGGCATCTTCATGGACGAGGAGGCCACGGCCGAGATCATGTCCCAGGACACGCCCGAGGGCATCATCGACGCCATCGCCAAGCGCTGCTAGGTACGGCGTCGCCGCAACAGATTCCTCCGCCGGACGCCTCGCTCGCCGGACGTGGTGCACCCGACCCGCCTGGGCGCCCGGAGACTTCGCTTCACCTCTCGACTGGTTGTTCCCTCAGTAAGCACAATGTGGCCCCCATCGCAGCCAGCCTGCACGACCCCCGTGCACACCCAATCGCGGCTCCTCCTCCATTGGTCGCGACCCGCGCGACCCCATCCGCGCGGGATTGCATCGACGCACCATCGCCTCAGGAACCGAGGAGAAGAGCATGTCTCTTCTCCCCGGTTCCGCTGTCATGTTGCCGTTGGGCGCAGGACGACAAGGAACTACGCAATTTTGGGTCGTCGTGGCATGTTTTGAGGTCCCGTATTGCAAAAACGCATCCCCGTGGCAAACCGAAACGTAGACTCCCCTGGTTTACCTCAGAATATATTGAATACGGTCATGCCTCTGCCCAGTTAGGCGGCCAATGTCATGCAGCCTCCTCTTTGGAGGCGGGTCCTCGAAGGGCCTTCGAATTGCCATGGAACGCAATAATTGCAAATCGAGATTTGAAATCTTGCCATCACGGGCCATATTTGCAGCCGGCCTCGTTGCGTGGCTCGACCTCGCCTCCGTTACGCGCGCTTTCCTTCGGCAGATTGTCCGCGAGAACAGGATTCTGCCCGATCTTCTGGGTACAGAGCCCAATGCTGAGTCTCTTGAGTCGATTCGTGAGGCAGGGCAAATCATCGATGCGGGTGGTTCTGGCTACGCGTCTGCTGCAGAGATGTTCGACGCAATGGGGCTGTAAGGACTTCCGCGCCCTACGCCGCCTGCTGTTGCGCGCCCTCCTGTGCGCCTGGCAGCTGCGTCTTGGTCACGCCCTCGCCGTAGATGGTCGCCCAGTCCTGGTCGCTCATGTGGAACAGTGTCCATCCCTGGCGTGCCGACTCCTCCGTCTGCTCCTTGGCGCGCTCCGCGTCACCGTACTCGCGCACGGTGTCGTCGCAAAGTACGAGCACGCCCATGCCCTTGTGCTCCGGGTTGCTCTCGGTGAAGTTCAGCATCGCGTAGTCGCCCGAGCTGTTGCCGAACGCCAGGATCGGCCTCTTGCCGATCTCGCGCATGATGGCCAGGGGCTTTCCGTTCTTGCCGCACTCGACCTCGTCGAGCGGCGTCGAAAGGACTACGTCCTCGTCGAGGCCCATGTTGTACTTGTCGGCCACCTGTCCGTTCTGCTTGGTGCTCGCGTATGCCACGTCGGTGGCGACCACGTGGTCCATCGGCACGCCAATGCGGCTCACCATCGCGCGCGTCACCTCGCGCTCGCACGCCGAGACCACCCACACGTCAAACTGGTTCGCGCGCAGGTAGTCCACGACCTCGGTCATGGGCTTGTAGAACGACTGCGCGTAGGTCATGTTCGCGAATCCCACGGCCGCCGTCTTGTCCGCAAAGTCGTTCACGTACGCGCGGAAGTCCTTCGGCGTCATCCCGGCAAACGCCGACGCCACAAGGTCCGACTTCGTGGGCCCATCGCTTGGGTCGTAAACCTTTCCCTGGTTGGCCTGCTCGCGCGTCGCCTCCATTGCGGAGCGCTCCTCGGGCGTGGCGCTGAAGCTGGCGTCGTCCAGCACGCGATGCATCGTCAGGCAGAAGTCAAAGTACACGGGCGCCTTCTCGCAGACCAGCGTCCCGTCCATGTCAAAGGTGGCGACGCGGTCCGCCGGCTCCACGTAGCCCTTGCTCGCGGGGTCCGTTGCGTTAGACACGAACGAGACGAGCTCGGCCAGGGCCGCGCTGTCCTTGTTCCACGAGGGGAACGTCTTGGAGTAGTCGATGTGCGCGTTGTCAAAGCTCGCCTGGGCCTGCGTGTCGTTGGAGCCCGAGGCCGCGCTCTGCGCCGGCGTCTGCTGTCCGCCTGCGATGGCGGCTCTCACCTGGGGCACGAACAGGCAGATGCCCACCGCGAGTGCGACACCCACCAGAAACGCCACGACAATGCGTCCAATTGGCTGCTTTCCCTCGTTGCCCATGCGCGCCTCCTCGCCTCGGCAGATCGTGCGCGTGCACGGCTTGCACCTGCCCGTTTTTTTCACTATATGGTCGTGAAACGTCTCGGTCCGCAAGGGGAGGGGCGAGCGGCGATGCTCTCGGGGCCTACTGGCGGGGTCGAGTGCATGACGGGAAGAGATGCAGTGCGAAAGACCGTCGCGCCTAGTGCTCCTTTCAAGGCCCAAGAGGGTTGCTACTGCAATATTGGGTGCGCAACCCCTTATATCTTTAGGGGTTACGGGTCAGAATTTGCAGTACGCGGATCGAAGAAGGCGTGATATGGGGTGGGGCATTCATAGCTTGCCTGGCTGTTCAGGTAAGAGCCACAGGGCAACTACTGTCTGCCTCTCTACCGAATACGTGCTGTATTGCATTCGACCGGTGAGGCAAACGCCTATGCTTTAGAACAAAGATGCAATGACTGCCGATTAGGCAACGACCACATTTCCGACTGGGTTGAAAAGGGAGTCGTAATGAGAGCATGTAATCGTGCCATGGCGACGATTGCCGCTGGCATTGTTGCGATCCTGACAGTCTCTACGCCCGCTCTGGCCGATGATGGGCGAGATCAGATGCAACGTTTGTATAACCCTTACAGCGGGGAGCACTTTTATACCGCTGACCTGCATGAGCGTGACTATCTGGTAAAGGTTGGCTGGAATTACGAGGGAATTGCGTGGGTGGCTCCGCGCGAGGGTGACGACGTATATAGGCTCTACAACCCTTATGCCGGTGATCATCACTATACCTTGAGCGCAGTAGAGCGCGATCATCTCGTTTCAGTCGGATGGAACTACGAAGGCGTTGGATGGAAGTCGGGTGGCGATGCGCTCGTCAGTCGGCAGTACAATCCCAATGCAAAGACAGGCGCACACAACTTCACTACCAGCTCCGCAGAAGAGACTTACTTGGTCACTCACGGATGGAGAGGAGAGGGAATAGCCTGGCTCTGCTGCTACACGGGAGTTGAGGCGCGAGTCATTTCCTATGATAAGGATACGGGCGACTTCACGCCTATGCCGCGATTCGCTGAAAAGGCCAGGGAGGCAGACATTATCAGGTTTGGAGGGATGAACGGTCGGACTGCCTGGTACGACGTGAATGATCCAGACACTCTGTACTATCCCTTGCGCGTTCTCAACGAGGGTGGCCAGTACATGCCGGACGACTGGAATTCGTTCTCAAATACTTGCTACATCGACGCTACGGTCAAAACGATCAAGCTGCCTCCGGCCGCAAAGACGATAAGGTACGTTTCCGGTAATGGCGATCACATGGTAGGCGAGGACTGGATTGACGTCTTATTTGACCTCTCCCTTTCTGGCGACAAAGACAAGTGGATCGATCATCTCGACTCGGACAACCCTGATTTCACTCGGGAACAAATTGCTGAACAGGTTGACGAAATTTGGCCAGATCTTCTACAGCTTCGTGAATTGTCAAAGCAAAAGTGGCATAGGCTCGACAGCTGGTCATCGGAGCAGGGGCGCATTTTGATTACTGAATTCAAGTAATTTGATCTTGCTATGTTGTGTGGCGCTCGTATTGCGATAGATGAACACGCTGATTTTTAGCGCACAAGATGCGATTGCCAAGGGTGCCCGTATCATTCGGCCCGTTGCGGGGAGGCATAATGCGTACTCAGGACTGCGCGGTGGGGGAGCGAGCTTGGCCTGCCTTTGACGCGCGTCCCATCCCTGATGTGGCCATCGACGAGTTCGACCCGGAGTTGCTTGGCGACTTCCTTGTCCGTGAGCGCGCCGTGTCTCCGAGTGTCATTGGGCTCCTCTCGGACGAGGACATCCTCCTTGCCCTCGGTGTCACCCGGCGTGACGAGTCCGGCACTATCCGACCGACCCTCGCTGGTCTCATGGCCCTCGGTCGCCACCCTCAGGCCCACTTCCCCAGCGCAAACATCGCCTTCATCGCTTTCTGGGGCCCGAAGTCCGATCCGCTTGCGGGTGGTCGCTTCCTCGACTCCCGCACCATCATCGGCCCCATCCCCGTGATGGTCGCCGAGACCCTCGTTTCCGTCCGTCGAAACATGCGCATTGCCTCCTACGTCATCGGCGGCTCGCGCATCGATGTGCCCGAGTATCCCGAGGACGCTGTCCGCGAGGCCGTCGCCAACGCTCTCACACATCGCGACTATTCGCCTGAGGCACTCGGCTCCCAGGTCCAGGTCAACATGTTTGTCGACCGCATCGAGATAATCAGCCCAGGCGGCTTGTACGGCTTGGTCACGGTCGATGACATCGGCACCTACGGTGCGTCATCCAGCCGCAACCAGTTCCTCTCGCGCATCCTCGAGAGTGTGTCCTACCCCGAGGGCTACCCCGAGCGCGGCTTCGTCGTCGAGAACAAGGGCACCGGCTTCGCGCAGATCCAAGAATCGCTCCGCCGCCAGGGCTTGCGTCCCGCACACTTGCAGGCAGGTCCTTCGCGCTTCTGTCTGACCATGTGGAAGGACGAGGGCCTCGATCGCTCTTTGAGCTACGCGTCTGCGTAGGTCGATGACGCGTCTCCGTCACGCTTGCCATGTCCGCTACGCAAGCGCCTCCACCGGCGGCAGCCCCTTCGGATCGAACGTCTTGAGCTGGTACGTCATCTCCAGGTTCAGCCAAAACTGCGGGCTCGTCCCAAGGGCCTTTCCCAGCAGGTACGCCATCTCTACGGTGATGGCGCGACGGCCGTGCACGATGTCGGATATCGCCGACTGGGGCTTGTGGATCGCCTTGGCAAGCCGGTACTGCGAGATGCCCCTCGGCTCGAGGAACTCCTCGAGCAGGACCTCGCCCGGGGTGGATGCGTAGTCGCGAGCGCTGGCCATGAGACCCTCCTTCATCGGCAATACTTCTGCCATACAGAAGTATAGCCGCTGCAGCCCCGCCCCGCACCCTTCCGTCCCTCCTCCGATTCCTGCTCCCGCCTGCGGGTTCGCACGTTCCAAACGCCGAGAAGAGCACGTTCCGTGTGGTAGATTGAGCGCACCTGCGGCCACTCTCGGCCGCGTCGCATTCGCCTCGTCGCAGAGCCTGGTGACGACCTTTCTCAGGGGAGGTCAGCTGTGCAGCCTTCGTCGCGCGACCCAGAGCAGAGCCGCACCTACGGCCGCAGCGCCGCCGTGCTGGGCGGGCAGTACCGCCGGTTCTTCGGCGCGTCGATTGCCGCCGCCATGATGCTGCAGGTCACGATCATCATGGACACCATCTTCGTCGGGCAGCTGGTGGGGCCCGTGGCAATGTCGGGCGTGCGCGTGGCGTCGCCGATCGTGAACCTCCTCAGCGTGCTCGCGACGCTCGTGGGCGTGGGCGGCTCGACCCTCGCCTCGATCGCCATGGGCAGGCGCGACCGCGACGGCGCGAACGAGGCGTTCACGACGTCGATCCTGCTGTCGCTCGCCCTGGGTGCCGTCTTCGCCGCCATCGTGGTGCCGCTCGCGGAGCCCATCGCGCGCGCCATCTCGTCGAGCCCCGAGACCGTGCCGCACACGACGGCGTTCATGCGCGTGGTCGCCATGGGCAGCCCCGCCTACATCCTCACGTCGACCCTGGCGCTGCTCCTGCGCTCGGACAGCTGCATCAAGCTGTCATCGGTGGTGCTCGCCGCGTCGGGCGCCGTGAGCGCGGGGCTCGACCTCGTGTTCATGGGCGCCATGCGCATGGGGGTCGAGGGCTCGGCGCTCGCGACCGACATGGGCATGCTCGCGGGCGTGCTGCTGGCCCTGCTCTACTTCCGCTGGCCCGACCGGACGCTGTGCCTCTGCCGCCCCGCCTGGGCGGGCGCGACCCAGATGGCTGCCTCCATCTTCAAGAACGGCGCCCCGAGCTCGCTGCGCATGCTCTTCTCGTGCGCGTCGCTTCTGTTCCTTAACTACGTGGTCGGCGGCGTGGTCGGCGTCGAGGGCATCACGGTGCTCGCGGTCTGCGGCAACATCCAGCTGCTGGCCGTGGGGTTCTTCGGCGCGGGCGGGCAGGCGGCCATGCCGATCGAGGGCGTGCTCTTCGGCGAGCGCGACTTTGGCGGGCTGCGCCTGCTCGTGCGCTACGTGCTGCGCGTGGTCCTGGCGTGCGTGGCCGTGCTCGTGCTTGTGGTGTGGCTGTTCCCGTCGCAGATCATGGGGCTGTTCGTGCGCGGCGGCGTGGCCGGCTCGGACTGGCTCGTGCGCCTGTACGTGATCGGCTTCGTGCCGATGTCCGTCAACTACGTGCTGCTGTACCACTTCAATGTCGTGCAGCGCCGCGCGATGGCGCTGTCGCTCATCGCGCTCGAGAACATCGTGCTGTACCTGCCGCTGATCTGGGTGCTCACGCACGCGTTTGGCCTGGTGGGCGCCGTGGCGTCGTTCGTGTGCGCCGAGGCGCTGACGACGGCTCTCACCCTGCTCGTCGCAGGCGCCATTCGCCGCCGAGAAGAGCTTGCCTCGGTGCTGCTGGTGCCTGCCGTGCCGCGCGAGGTCGTGCTCGAGGCGTCGGCGCCGGCGACCGCGCAGGCGGCCGTGGACCTCGCCCATGGGGTGAAGGGGGCGCTCGACGAGTGCGGCGCGACCGCGAGCGTGTCGGGGCGCGCGGCCATGGGCGTCGAGGAGATGATGGTCGCGACCGCGCGGCTCAACGACGGCGCGCGCACGCCCGTCATGTTCGACGTGCGGGTGAGCCGCCTTCCGGACTGCGTGCAGGTGACGTTGCGCGACAACGGCAGGCCCTTCGACCCCACGGTGCGCGACGAGGGTGCGGACGCGGCCGCGAGCACCGCCGCGCCTGCGCCCGCCGCGCCCGCCGTAACCGCACCCGCGCCCGCCGCGAGCACCGCCGCGCCCGACGCGGGACCCGACGCGATAGAAGCGCTCCTGGCAATCGCCTCGAGCGTCGACCATAGGCATACGCTCCGCCTGAACCAGACGGTGATCGAGATCGAAGAGGGTGTCACGCATGAGCAACGAGTACCTTGAGCCGCTGTGGAACGCGTTTTCCGAGTTCGCCGAGTACCCGGCCATCGTCGACCATGACGGCACGCGCCAGACCAGCTACGCCGAGCTGGGCGAGCACGTCCGCCGCGTGATGACGTGGGTGCGCGAGCGCGACCTGGGCGAGGCGCCGTTCGTGCCCATCGTGCTGCCGCAGTCGATGGAGTACCTCGCCTGCGAGATCGGCCTCTGGATGGCGGGCTGCACCGCCGTGCCCATGGGGCCGGCCTTCCCGCAGGAGCGCATCGACTACATCTGCGGCCACTGCGAGGCGCCGCTCACGATCGGCGAGGCCACGTGGGACGAGATCGCCGCCTGCGAGCCTGCGGCGGTGGGGGAGGAGGGACCCGCATACCCTCCCGAGGAGCAGGCGGCTCTTCTCCTCTACACCTCGGGCTCGACGGGCGCGCCCAAGGGCATCGTCCACTCGTTCGAGGGGCTGGCCGTCAAGCACACCAGCAAGGTCGGCCTGAAGTACTCGCCCGAGGAGCGCTGGGGCATGGGCGCGCCGCTGTACTTCGTGGCGTCGCTCACGTGCTTCAAGGTGCTGAAGGAGGGCGGCCAGCTGCACCTCTACGCGAGCGAGACCTACCGCGACATGCGCCGGCTCGAGGACTACATCGCCGAGCACGGCATCACGTACACGTTCCTGAGCCCGGCGATGCTCTCCAACTTCCACAACCGCTCCGAGACGCTCAAGCTCGTGTTCACCGGCAGCGAGCGCCTCACGGGCCAGTGCGCGCGCGACGGCTACAAGCTGGCCAACTGCTACGGCATGAGCGAGACCGGCGGCACCGTGTGTGCGTTCATGGTGGCCGAGCCCTATGACGTGACGCCCGTGGGCAAGCCGGAGGAGACGTGGGCGCTGCTCGACGACGACGGCAAGGCCGTCCCCGTGGGCGAGGAGGGCGAGATGTGCCTCTCCGGCGTCTACTGCGACGGCTACTACAAGGACCCCGAGCGCACGGCCGAGCTCTACCGCGGCGGCTGGCTGCACACGGGCGACATCCTGCGCGAGCTGCCCGACGGCAACCTGGTCTACGTGAACCGCAAGGACTGGATGGCCAAGATCAACGGCCAGCGCGTCGAGCCCGGCGAGGTCGAGGGCGCGATCCGCGGCGTGGAGGGCGTGAGTCAGGCCGTGGTGAAGGCCTTCGAGAACGAGGGCGGCAGTCAGTACCTGTGCGCGTTCTTCGTGCCACAGGACGGTGCGGACGTGTCGGGCGACGACATCCGAGAAGAGCTTGCCTCGACGCTGCCGCCCTACATGGTCCCGTCGTTCTTCGTTGCGGTGAAGGAGTTCGCGCTGCTCCCCAACGGCAAGGTCAACCGCAAGGTGCTCGCGGCCCCCGACGCCTCGGCGCTGCAGAGCGGCTACGTGGCGCCTGCGACCGAGCTGGAGGAGCGCGTCTGCGCGGCCTTCTGCGAGGTGTTCGGCCTCGAGCGCGTGGGACGGGCCGACGACTTCTTCCTCTTGGGCGGCGACTCCATCCGGGTCATGAAGCTGCAGCAGCTCCTGGAGGACCTGCCGCTCACGACGAAGCTCGTCTCGGCGGAGCGCACGCCGGCGAAAATCGCGGCCGCCGTGGAGGCGGAGCTCGCGGCGGGCGCGGCGGGCGCGGGTGCGGACGTGGAGCCCGTGGACCGCGCACCGCTCTCGCAGACGCAGCTCGGCATCTACGCCGAGAGCATGGCGCGCGCGGGCGAGGCCGCCTACAACAACCCGGTGCTGCTGCGCCTGGACGCCAGCCTCGACGACGAGCGCCTGGCGCGCGCCGTGGAGGCGGCCGTCGAGGCGCACGCGTACGTGAAGTCGCACGTGGAGGAGGACGTCGACGGCACGCCGCAGATGGTGGCCGGCCGCGCGCCCTACCACCAGTCGGTCGAGCGGATGAGCGAGGCAAAGCTCGCGGTGCTCAAGACGACCCTCGTGGCGCCCTTCGACCTTGCGGCCGGCCCGCTCTTTCGCATCCGCATCATCCGCACGCCCGAGGGGCTCTACCTCTTTACGGACTTCCACCACCTGATCTACGACGGCACGTCGGCGCGCATCCTGATGGGCGACATCGACCGCGCCTACGCGGGCGAGAAGATCGAGCCGGAGCGCATCACGGGCTTTCACGTGGCGCTCGAGGAGGCCCGGGCTCGCGAGACCGACGCCCTGGCCGAGGCGCGCGCCTACTACGAAGAGACCTTCGGCTCGCTCGACGTGTCGAGCCTGCCCGTGCCCGACGTGGACGCACCTGCCGACGCCGCGGGCGATGCGGGCGGCGCGGCCGTCGCCTACGACTCGTACGAGGCCGAGCTCGACGTGGACGCCGGCCTCGTGGAGCGCTTCTGCCGCCAGGTGGGCGTCACGCCCAACGCCTTCGCCACGGCCGCGTTCGGCCGTCTGTTGGGGGCGTATGCCAACGACGGCGAGGCGCTCTTCTCGACCATCTACAACGGGCGCGCCGACATGCGCCACGCGCGCACGGTCTCGATGATGGTCAAGACCCTGCCCGTGCACGTGTCGTGGGACGGCGAGACCCGCGTGGCCGCGTACCTGCGCGCCGTGAAGGAGCAGGTGCTGCAGTCGATGGCCAACGACCTGTTCTCGTTCGCCGAGGTGGCCGCCATCGCCGACGTCACGAGCGACGTGCTCTTCGCCTACCAGGGGGCCTACCTCAACCTGGGGACTGTCTGCGGCGCCGCCTACGAGCGCGTGCCGCTCGAGTTCAACGCGACGGGGGCGCCGCTCGACTTCCAGGTGTTCCTCGTCGACGGGCGCCTGCGCATGCGCGCGGAGTACCGCGCCGACCGCTACTCGGCTGCGTTCGTGTCGACCATGGTCGAGTCGTACGCCTGCGTGATGCGCGGGCTTCTGGAGTGCGAGCGCGTGGCCGACGTCGAGGTCGCGAGCGCCGCGCAGCTCGAGCTGCTGGACTCGTTCAACCAGACCGACGTCGCCTACGACGACACGCAGACCGTCGTGTCGCTCCTTCGCTCGGCCGCGGCCGCCTGGGGCGAGCGCACGGCCGTCATCTACGAGGACGAGCGCCTGACCTACCGCGAGCTCGACGCCGTGACCGACGCACTCGCCGCCCGCATCCGCGAGCGCGGCCTGGGCGCCGGCGACGTGGTGGCGACCCTCGTGCCGCGCGGGACGCTCATGCCCGTCGTCTCGATCGGCGCGCTCAAGGCGGGCTGCGCCTACCAGCCGCTCGACCCCACCTACCCGCCCGAGCGCCTGTCGTTCATGGTGGCCGACTCCGCCGCGCGCCTGCTCGTGACCACGCGCGAGCTGCGGCCCCTCGTTGCCGACTACGACGGCGACACGCTCTTCTCGGATGACTTTGGCGAGGCGCCCGAGAAGGGCAGCCCCGCCGCCGCGGATCTGGCCGCGTCCGCGCCCGCCCCGGACGACCTCTTCGTGCTGCTCTACACCTCGGGCACCACGGGCGTGCCCAAGGGCGTGCGCCTGCTGCACCGCAACCTCGTGGCGCACATCCACTGGTACCAGCGCTACTTCGCCGTCACGCCCGACGACCGCATCAGCGCGTACGCCAGCTACGGCTTCGACGCAAACATGTTCGAGACCTACCCCTGCCTCTGCGCGGGCGCCACGAGCGTGATCGTGCCCGAGGAGCTGCGCCTCGACCTCATGGGCCTGAGCGCCTACCTCGAGGCGAACGGCGTGACCATCGCGTTCATGACCACGCAGGTCGCCCGCCAGTTCGCGATCAACGCGCTCTATGCGGGCCTGCGCCACCTCTCCATGGGCGGCGAGGCGCTCGTCCCCTTCGACGTGCCGGCGGGCGCGGGCGCGCCGGCCATCCACAACCTCTACGGCCCCAGCGAGTCCACGGTCCTCGTGACGGCCCACCAGCTCCGCCCGGGCGAGAAGAGCTTCCCCATTGGCGCGCCCACCGACAACATGCGCGCCTACGTGGTCGACGCGGCCGGCCACCGCGTGCCGCCCGGCGCCCTCGGCGAGCTGTGGGTCGCCGGCCCGCAGGTGGGCGACGGCTACCTCAACCGCCCGGAGAAGACGGCGGAGGCGTTTGGCACCAACCCCTTCGAGGGCGGAGCGCACGCTCCTCTCTACCGCACGGGCGACGTGGTGCGCTGGCGCTCTGACGGCCAGATCGAGTTCGTGGGCCGGCGCGACGGGCAGGTCAAGATCCGCGGCTTCCGCATCGAGCTCTCGGAGGTCGAGCGCGTCGTGCGCGACTACCCGCCCGTGCGTGATGCCACCGTGCGCGCCTTCGACCAGGCGAGCGGCGGCAAGTACGTCGCGGCCTACGTCGTGTCCGACGAGAAGATCGACCCCTCGGAGCTTGCGGACTTCATCCGGGAGCGTAAGCCGCCCTACCTTGTGCCCGCGGCCATCGTGCAGATCGACAAGATCCCGCTCACGCCCAACGGCAAGGTCAACCATCGCGCGCTGCCCGAGCCCACCCTCGTCGCCGCCGACGACCTCGCCGACGAGGCGCCGCGCACCCTGAACGCGCTGGAGGAGGAGCTGCTCGCCATCGCGCAGAAGGTCATCGGCGCCGAGGGCTTCGGCGTGACGGTGCCCCTCGTGCGCTGCGGCCTCACGTCGATCCAGTCGATCCAGCTGCTCACCCTCGTCTACAAGCGCTTCGGCGTGTCGCTGCGCGCCAAGGACCTGCCCGACGACGCCTCGATCGTCACGATCGAGAACGCGATCATCTCCGCCTGGATGTCGGGCGCCCTCGCGCCCGGCGCCACCGACGCCACCGCCGCGCCCGCCGCCGCGTCCGCTGCGCCCCTGCGCGCGCCGCTCACCTTCGCGCAGGCGGGCGTCTACTTCGAGTGCCTCAAGAACCCCGGCTCGCTCGCCTACAACGTGCCGGCCCTCTTCCGCTTCGACACAGACGTCACGGCCGACGCGCTGGCCGCCGCCACCGAGGCCGTCGCGAGCGCCCACCCCACGCTCGCCGCCCGCTTCGTGCAGGAGGGCGACGAGACCCTCATGGTCGCCGCGACCGAGCCGCTCGTCGTCGAGCGCACGAGCGTGCCCGCGGCCGCCGTCGACGACGTGGCCCGCGCCTTCGTGCGCCCCTTCGACCTCGCGACCGGCCCGCTCGCGCACCTCGCCGTGCTCGACACGCCGGTGGGCCCCTGCCTGGTCGCCGACTTCCACCACCTCGCCTTCGACGGCGCCTCCATGGGCATCTTCCTGCGCGGCCTCTCCGCCGCGCTCGAGGGCCGCGCCGTCGAGCCCGAGGCCCTCTCCTTCGCCGCGCATGCCGCCGCCGAGAAGAGCTACGCCCAGGGCCCCGACTTCGCCGCGGAGGGCGAGCGCCTGCGGGCCCTGTTCTCCGACTTCGACCACGCCACGGCGCTTCCCGCCGACCGCCCCGCCTCGGGCGCCACGGGACGCCGCCGCGAGGCGAGCGCCCCGCTCGACTTCGCGCCCATCGAGCGCCACTGCCGCGAGGCCTCCGTCACGCCGGCCGGCCTCATGCTCGCGGCCGTCTCCTACGCGCTCTCGCGCTACGCCAACGAGCGCCGCGTCTACCTCGCCACGATCAGCGCCGGCCGCTCCGACGTGCGCTGCGCCGACACCGTGGGCATGTTCGTCAACACGCTCCCGCTCGCGATCGAGGTGGCCGACCACGACCGCGCGACCTTCGTGGCGGCCTGCGCCGACGCGCTCGGCGAGGCCATCGCCCACGAGCGCTACCCCTTCGCGCGCGTCGCGGCGGACTTCTCCTTCGCGCCCCAGTTCATGTACGAGTACCAGCTCGGCGTCGTGACCGACGACGACGCCCAGGTGCCGCACCTCGCCTCGACCACGAGCCTCGAGGCCGACGCCGCCAAGTTCCCCTGCACGGTCCGCATCGAGCAGGGTGCCGCCGGCCCGCAGGTGAGCGTCGCCTACGACGACTCGCTCTACACCGAGGCCCTCGCCGCCGGCCTCGCGCGCTCGATCGCGATTGCGGCCGAGCGCCTGGCGGCCGCGCCCGCCGCGCCCGTCCGCTCGCTCAGCCTCGTCGACGACGCCCGCGCCGCCGAGCTCGCCCGCTTCCGCGAGGAGGCCACGGGGCCGGTCACGCTCACCTGCTACCACGAGGGGCTCGAGCGCCAGGCGGCCGCCCGCCCCGACGAGCGCGCCCTCGTCGCCTGCGACGCCACCCTCACGTTCGCCGAGCTCAACGCAGCCGCCAACCGCATCGCCCACGCGCTCATCGGGCGCGGCGTGGCACGCGGCAGCCGCATCGCGCTCCTGCTCCCGCGCACCTCGCGCGTGATCGCGGCCATGTTCGGCGTGATGAAGGCTGGCTGCGCCTACATCCCCTGCGACCCGGCCTACCCCGACGAGCGCGTCCGCCACATCCTCGAGGACTCGGCGGCCCCCGTCACCATCACGACCGCAAGCCGCGCCTCAGACTTCGCGGGCGCCGTCGACGTGGAGGAGCTCCTGGCCTGCGACGACGACACCAACCCCAACGTCCCCGTCTCCGGCGACGACCTCGCCTACCTCATCTACACCTCCGGATCCACCGGCCGCCCCAAGGGCGTCATGCTCACCCACGCCGGCGTCTGCAACTTCCACGAGGACGTGCCCTCCAACATCCTGGCCCACGCCCTCGTGCGCGAGGCGCACGCCCTTCTCGCCGTCACCACGCTCTCGTTCGACATGTCCGTCAAGGAGGTCGGCACGCCGCTCGTGAACGGCCTCACCGTGGTGCTCGCCTCCGACGAGGAGGCCACCGACCCCGCGCGCCTGGCCGACCTCTTCGCGCGCACCGGCGCCGACGCCTTCAACGCCACGCACTCGCGCCTGCGTCAGTACCTCGCGCTGCCCGCCTTCGCCGAGGCCATCGGCCGCTGCAAGGTCGTCCTCTCGGGCGGCGAGCGCTACACCGAGGGCCTGCTGCCGCTCCTGCGCCGCACCACCCAGGCGCGCATCATCAACACCTACGGCCCCACCGAGACCACGGTCTCGTCCAACATGGCCGACCTCACGAGCGCCGACCGCATCACGGTGGGCCGCCCGCTCTACAACGTGTGGGAGTGCGTCGTCGACGCCGACGGCAACGAGCTGCCGGCCGGCGTCGTGGGCGAGCTGCTCATAGGCGGCCCGGGCGTCGCGGCGGGCTACCACAATCTCGCCGAGAAGAGCGCGCAGTCCTTCGTCGAGCGCGACGGCCGGCGCCTCTATCGCTCGGGCGACCTCGCCCGCTGGACCGAGGGCGGCATGGTCGAGATCCTGGGCCGCACGGACAACCAGATCAAGCTGCGAGGCCTTCGCATCGAGCTCGGCGAGGTCGAGAGCGCGCTCGCGGCGGTCGAGGGCGTCGAGCGCGCCGTCGTGCGCATCGAGCGCATCGGCGGCCTCGAGCACCTCTGCGCCTACTACGCGACCGCGCCCGGCACCGACGGCGCCGACGCGCCCGCGCTCGACCCGGCGGCCCTGCGCGACGAGGTCTCCCGCACGCTCGCGGCCTACATGGTGCCCACGGCCTGGCGCCGCCTCGATGCGCTTCCCCTCACGCCCAACGGCAAGGTCGACTGGAGGGCGCTCCCGCAGGCGGAGCTGCTCGCGACGGGCGGCTCCGAGCCCGCGGCCAACGAGGTCGAGCAGGCCTTCTGCGACGCCTTCGCCAAGATCCTGGGCCTGCCCTCCGTCGGCGCGACCGACGGCTTCTTCGACATCGGCGGCACCTCGCTCATGGCGATCTCGGTCATGGTCGAGGCCGAGGCGGCGGGATACCCCATCTCCTACGCCGACGTCTTCGCGAACCCCACGCCGCGGGCGCTCGCGGCGCTCTGCTCCGACGCGTCCGCGGACGAGGAGAGCGCGGCCGACCCCGAGGTGGAGGACTTCGACTACTCCGCCATCGACGAGCTGCTCGCCCACAACAACCTGCGCTCCTTCGCGGACGGCCGCAAGCGCGAGCTCGGCAACGTCCTCATCACGGGCGCCGTGGGGTTCCTCGGCATCCACGTCCTGCACGAGTTCCTCGAGCACCACGACGGCGTGGCGTACTGCCTCCTGCGCTCTCGCGGCGACCTCTCCGCCGAGACGCGCCTCAAGTTCCAGCTCTTCTACTACTTCGAGCGCAACTACGCCGAGCTCTTCGGCAGCCGCATCGTCGTGCTCGACGGCGACGTGACCCGCGAGCTGCCCCTTCCCCAGGACGCCCGCATCGACACGGTCGTCAACTGCGCTGCCGTGGTGAAGCACTTCTCGAGCGGCACCGAGATCGAGGACGTCAACGTGGGCGGCGTGGCCAACCTCGTCGAGCTCTGCCTTGCGCGCGGCGCGACGCTCGTCCAGGTCTCGACCGGCTCCACCGTCAAGTGCCCGCTGCGCCCGGACGCCTCCGTCATGGGCAAGGTCGACGAGCGCCAGCTCTACATCGGCCAGGAGCTCACCAACAAGTACGCGCGCTCCAAGTTCCTCGCGGAGCGCCTCGTGCTCGACGCCGTCGCCCGCCGCGGGCTCAGCGCCAAGGTCATGCGCGTCGGCAACCTCGCGCCGCGCACCTCCGACGGCGAGTTCCAGGTCAACTCCGGCACCAACGCCGCCATGGGCCGCCTCAAGTCGTTCGCCCTCCTCGGCTGCGCGCCCTTCGACCAGCTCGACGCCACCATGGAGTTCTCGCCCATCGACCAGACCGCCCGCGCGATCGTGCTGCTCTCGCAGACGCCCGACGACTGCGTGCTCTTCCACGCGTTCAACCACCACCAGATCTTCTACGGTGACGTCTTCGAGGCCATGCGCGCCTGCGACCTGCCGGTGCGCCCCGTCGAGCGCTCCGAGTTCGCCCATGTCCTGCACGACGCCGAGGCGGACCCGGCCATGGCCCGCGTCCTCACCTCCATGCTCGCCTATGCGCGCACGCGCGCCTCGCGCCCGGTCGTAACGCCCAAGGCGGGCAACGCCTACACCATGCAGGTCCTCTACCGCATGGGCTTCTCCTGGGACCCCACCTCGACCCTCTACATCGAGCGCTTCCTGCAGCTGCTCGAGGGCTTCGGCTTCTTCGAGCTCGCGCCCGACGAGGACCCGGACGCCGACCCCGAGGCCGAGCCCGCCGCAGGCGACGGCACGGTTCACTAGATGGTTCCTCGCGCCCGGCGACGCTGCGGCCGCCGCCCCGCTCCCGATGGGGGAGGGGTGGCGGCCGTCCGTCCCATGGGTGGGGCGTCGGGCCGCGCTTGGGCGCTACAATGCACGCGAGCATACGAGATGGGAGTGAGCATGACGATCGACACCGCGATTGACGGCACGCAGGCCACCATGGCGATCGAGGGCTGGCTCGACACCCAGACCGCGCCCCAGCTCGCCAAGGCGCTCGACGGCCTCGGCGAGGGCGTCACCTCGCTCACGCTCGACCTCAAGGACCTCGAGTACGTCTCCTCGGCCGGCATCCGCCAGATCGTCGCCGCGCACAAGCGTATGGGCGGTCACATGGTGCTGACCAACGTCCGCGAAGAGGTGCTCGAGGTGCTCAGGCTCACCGGCGTCGCACCGCGCCTCAACATCTCCTAGGCCCGTGTTCCGCTCGGTCACGTCACGCATCGTCGCCGCGTTCCTGGCGACGCTTGTGATCGTGGTCGCGCTCGTGTCCTTCGCGACCTTCAGCTACGTGCGCGGCATCGAGCACGACCAGACCGACAAGGACGGCCTCATGGCCGCGCGTCAGTGCGCGATCCTCATGGGCATCATCGACGACCCCAACGTCGACCTCTCCGACCCCGACCAGTACGAGTACTACCACCAGGCCCTGAGGAACATGTGCATCGACGAGGAGATGGGCTACCTCTACGCCTACCGCGTGGACCGCGCGGCCGGAACCTGCACCTACCTCCTGGTCGCCGCCGCAGACGAGGAGGAGGACAAGGAGTTCGTCCGCTCGTGTCCCTACGGCGCCGTCTCGCACCGCGAGCTCACCGACGCCGAGGTCCGCGCGCTCGTGGGCGAGGTCACCCAGGAGGCGCACGAGTACGACAACGCCTACGGCAACACGCTCGATTGGGTGGCGCCTGTCGACGCGTTCGACGACGACGTCCTCGCCGCGTCCAGCTATCCGGTCAACCTCCAGCGCGAACGGGTCAGTCACACCGTGCTGAGCATCATCGTCCCCTTCGTGCTCGTCACGCTGCTGCTCCTCGCCGTCGAGCTCGCCGTGCTCAGGCGCTACGTCTTCAGGCCGGTCCGCGCCATCGCCGACGAGATGCGCCGCTTCAAGCCCGACAAGGCCCGCGACATCCGCATCCCCGAGATGCCCCAGAACGACGAGATGCGCGATATCGTCGACGCCTACGCCGGCATGGCCGGCGACATCTCCGAGTACCTCGACAGCATCGAGGCCCTCACGCAGGAGCGCCTGCAGGTCTCGGTCGAGCTCGACGTCGCCCGCCGCATCCAGCTCGGCATCGTGCCCGGCCACTTCGAGCTCGAGCGCCCGTGCCTCGAGGTCGCGGCCCTCTCCCGTCCCGCGCGCGAGGTCGGCGGCGACTTCTACGCCGTCGTCCGCCTGGACGGCGACCGCGTCGCCGTGGCCGTGGGCGACGCCTCGGGCAAGGGCATGGCCGTCGCCCTCTTCATGGTGATGGTCAAGACCTTGATCAAGGAGGGCCTCGCCGCGGGCGACAGCCCCGCCACGGTTCTCAACGAGGTCAACGACCACATCTGCGAGTCCAACCCCGAGGGCATGTTCGTCACGGTCTTCGCCTGCGTCATCGACCCCGCGACGGGCACGGTCACCTTCGCCAACGCCGGCCACACCACGCCGCTCGTCGTCGGCGACGACGCCCGTCCGCTCAAGCAGGAGATTGGCACCCTGCTCGGCCTCTTCGACGACATCGACCTCGTCGACGAGACCGTGACCCTCGCGCCCGGCGAGACCCTCCTCGTCTTCACCGACGGCGTGACCGAGGCGGTCGACAAGAACAAGGCCTTCCTCGGCGACGCGGCCTTCGCCGAGCGCCTCTCCGCCCGCGCGCCCTTCGCCTCGGCACAGTCCGTGGTCGACGCCACGACCCAGATCGTCGACGCCCACGCCGCCGGCCACGAGCAGTTCGACGACCTCACGGCCCTCGCCCTCACTCACACGCCTCCAACCCCCGCCGAGAAGAGCCTCCCCGTCGCTGGCGCCCACGAGGTTCCTGCGGACATCACCTCGATGGACGCGGTCAAGGAGGCCATCTTCGCCACCAGCGCGGACGGCCCCCTCAAGCGCCGCACGACCCTGGCGGTGGAGGAGGCCTTCGCGAACGTCGTGTCATACTCGGGCGCCAAGCATGCGTGGTACGCAGTTGAGGAGATGCCTTCGGGACTCAGCGTGACCCTCGTCGACGATGGCGACCCCTTCGACCTCACCACGGCCGAGGCGCCCGACCCTGAGTTCGAGGACCTCGAGTTCGGCGGCATGGGCATGCGACTCGTGCGCGACCTCGCGAGTGATGTGAGCTACCGCTACGAGGACGGGCTCAACGTACTCACGATTGAGGTGTTCGACTAGGGGTGAGTCAGTGCAGCCCTCGTAGCCCCGTTGCCTTTCTGGTCAGTGACGAAATGCTCGTTTGCCTGATGTGACTCGGACCGTGTAAGTCTGTGTAGCGCCTGCGGGAAGGGTCTTGGTCTCGAACTCGTAGGTGATGGCACCGGTCTTTTAGCCCACGTTTCGGGTGTAGTTGACGAGACCGGTGACGGAGATCTTAGGGACGAGGATCTCCTTGGCGTTGTGCCCGGCGCGCACCATGCGCTTGCCGCTGTTGAGCACGCCCGAGACGGACGCGCGCTGGTACACCTCGTCGATGACCGATACGTAGTTCTTCGCGAATGCGATGCTGTTGCTCGGCATGTCTTACTCCTTCTTGTCGTCGTCGGAAAGTCCCGCGATCTCGCACCAGTGCCGAAGCGTCCTGCTCTCGTCGGCGGCAGTCCCCGCATTCGGCAGGCCGGTCGTGCCGGAGCCGCCAGCATTGATACCCTTGGCGCGCTTGCCTTTGGCCTCGAAGAGCTAGGACTCGGCTTCCTTGAGCTTGTTCACGTCGTTGCCGTGATCGGAGAGGAGCGCGTGTGCCGCCTTGATGTTGCGCACGACCGCGAGCCGCAGTTTGAAATCGATCCGATCGGACTCTTCCTGGGCCTCGAGTTTGGCGACTTCGTCGCGCAGCCACTCGGCGTTCTCGGCGTTCTTGGTCGCTTCGGCCGCCAGGGCTGAGCGATGCGATCTTCTCGTGCGATCTGTATTCTGCTTCTCGTAGTCGGAGTTCCTATCTGCGACTGGCTCTGCTGCGTTTCCTGCTGCTCCTGGACCTGCGCATCCTGCGTGGCTTCCAGGCTGCCACTAGTCTCACCGTCTATCTTCCTGTCTGTTTTTCGTCTCGCAGGGCGGGCAGAGACTAACAATGCCCGCACCTTTTCCGGTACGGGCATTGTCTAGGGGTGTCACATGGTCATTTTTCAGTCGCTCAGGATGGGCTCAGTGCTTCGGAGAAAGCAATTGTTGGAAGACCAGATAAGTCGTATTCATAAGATAGGGATGCGACGCGGTCAGAAACCTCCAAAAATGGGTTGATGTCTTCGCATTCGTAGAAGGTGATGCCGACCAGCTTATACGGAGTATTGAGGTCTGCATCTTCGATTGCAAGGAGTTCTCGCGCGAGCGCGAGTCTTGACTCAAGTGTCGTAAAGCAGACGTTGCCGTCCTTGAGTTTTTGCGACAACTCATTTAGCGTGGTTCCAACAGGTGATTTTTCAATTCGGCAGAAGCAAAGGATGTTCCTGTCTTCGTTGAAGAGCTGAGCATGTTTAATTAGGGCAATCATCTCGCGTCGAGTGGTTGTTTTGACTTCGATGTTGCAATCGTCAAATGAGAAATCATACTTTGAATCGGCACCGACTTTTTGCCAGCCCCCGCTCAAGTCGACGCCATGCTTTGACCCAAGATCCATAACGGTCAACTCGCCGAACAAACCAATGGCATTTCTTTTTCCTTGTGCACTTTTCTGACGAAAGAGTTTAGAAGCTGCGAAGAAGAATTCTCGAAGGGTCAAATCACTGCTGCCCTTGGCGTGATCTCTACAGAGAGTGAAGAAGGCATCGGCTTCGCGCTGGTCAGGTATGATCGTCATCCTGATTAGGTCGAATGTCTGCACGGTAGTTTCTTTGCCATTGCGTATCGGCAGGAGGTCGATCCTCGTATTGAGTTCCAGCAATGCGGTCCGCACGGGGGCTGTTGATCTATGCCCTTTCGCAATAACGCCATAAACAGGAAGTCCATCGACTACGAAAAAACCTGCCCGATCGGTTATCTCTTCGAGTAGATAAAAACGTCCATCATGTGGGTACTCGCCAATCGCGTCTATGATGCCCATGCCCTAGCACCCCCCTTACACTTTCACATAGGCCCTCGGCGACTTTCTGGAGTCATATATCGCCAGAAGGTATTGTTCGTATTCCTGATAGTCGACTTCATCTATCTTCGGAACAATGTGATGAATCTGAATCGAGATATCAGCGCTAGGGTTAATAACCGTTTTATCGCCAATGTACTTCGACTCTTCGACGCTAGTGCTACTGCGGCCTTGCTGGAGAGCTTTGATTCTGTGGCTGTCCTTGTAAAAGCTGCGGCTGCGTTCCTGTCCCATGGACATCTGCAATACGGCTACGCTCTTCGCAGTACGAATTCTTTGCAGCAATTCCGTTTTCGCAAAACTGCCACCGTCGCCATCGAAAATCGCATCATCGAGGGTTTGGATCAACTTGAGTACGTCGTGCACATCCGCCATGCTCATGAGGGCTGTCGGTTCGTTCGTAAGCTGTCTACCATAGTCAACGCCCACGAATGAGTGGTGTGTCACGAAGTCTTCTATCACGTCCCTGTTGCGTCGTGCCTTGTCCTTGTCGAACAGGCCGTTGCTTTGTTTCGTCCAGTCATCGACTCTGATAATTGAGTAGTTTACTACCGATTTCCTGGTCGGCTGTTGCTTGGTTCTTTCGGCAAGAATTCGTATAGCTCCGATTTCTCGAGTGCCGTCTTCGACTTCCTCCATTTGCGTCCAAAGGTCATCTTCCATGTCGCCAAGATACGAAAACTCCTGGGCGATTTCCTCCGTCGTGAAGAGCCTTGTGAGTTCCACGTACTGGGACCTGTATCCAAACCAGCGCGCGCGTTGGAGGTTCGTGTCCATGTTTCCGCCGGATTTGGCCCAGCGGACAAAATACGTTGTAAGCAGATGGTCGAAGGTGATGCCTCTCTGCAGAAGATCGGCTCCTATGTTGATGCGGTGCTGATAGATTATTGAATTGCTATTTGTGCTCTTCTCTCTCGAGTTCTGTCGCAACACGACACTGCTGTCAGCAACCTTGTATAGTTTCTCGATGAAGTCTCTGTCAAATGGCACGGCCTCCCGAGTGCATTCATCAAAGATTTTCAGGTATATAGGCTTGAACAGCGCAACGGCGGCATCGTCGTCTCCTTCGATTGCATCAGAGAGAACGCCCCTTAAATCGTTGAGATACGCCTCGGCCCACTGTGAAATTTGCTCGTGGTATTTGATTTCCTTGCGTGCATGGATGACCATATCTGACTTATTGCGTCTCTTGACATCCTTACGTGTCGTGAGAATGGCGCTCGCAACGAGGAAATGCCGTATCGCAGTCTGGAACGACTCGGGGCTCATATTGTTTTCTAGGCACGCCTCGAAGTCATCGTCGCTGGTTATCACCACACCAGGGTCGCTAAGATGATACACTTCGGCGCCGCAGTATCCCTTTGCGGGACTGAGGAGATGCAGCCGCGAAGGAATGAGCTGGCTCAATTCGTTCAAGAATACGTTCGCTTGTGGAGTCGCTGTTACCGAAAAGTACAGCGGATCATGCAGAACATCCTTGAGGGCGCAGATGCTCTTGTAGGTAGACGATGCGTCAGTAGCCTTGTCCTTCGCGTTGTTGAGGCTCGCCTGGTCACCCTCGTCGTCGATGATCAAGGCCTTGCCTTCCACCCCTCTGAGCAGGGCGAGTTTTTCCGCTACCTGCCGAATTCTGTCGTAATGCTTGAGGCAGGCAATGATTATGGGATTGCCCGATTCGAGAACGTGGCGCAGATAATCCTCGTTGCAACCGCTTATGTCTAAAGATATCTCGCTATTAGTGGCAGTGGACATGAGCACCGGGGCATCAGAGTCTTCAAGGTCGAAGTCTTCGTCGTAATCAGGGATGTCGAATGTCTTTCTGAATCTCTTCACACTCTGGTCGAGAAGGTTCGCGGTGTATCCGCCAAACAAGACGAGAATTCGGAACCCGTTATCAAATGCGAGGGCGCTGAGCATTTCAAGGTTTGAAGTCTTACCAGATTGAACCTTCCCAACAAGCAGCACGTTGTTGCTTTGACTCGCGTCCTTTGTTTGCCTCATGGCGTCAGATAGAATGCGTGTGGCAGCATCACGGGTGCTGGTCGCGCCTTCTGGACCGTAAGCCTTTTCGTGCTTCGAATTGACGAGCTCAGAATAATGCCCGTATTCGATAACTATGCCCTGTGCACTAGCGTTATGGGCGTAAACATCATCCATTGCCATTCACCGCCATCGCATATAGTATTCGGTTCATGTTGCTGCGAATTGCCGACGAAATAATCATGCCAGCTTGCGTCGAGTTAAGCTTTGCCTGCTCCTCGGACGCCACGAAAGCTATGACTAATTTCTCCAACACGACCTGAAAGTCCTCTTCCCTCGAATACGGCTTGAAAAACGGGTGGTTCAGGTTTATGGTCACGGCAACGGAATCATCCGTGGGGTACGTTACGCCGATCCACTTCTCGCCGCTTTCAATGGACCAGCGCACCTCGATGGTCTTGGTTTGAGTTGAACTGACCTTTATGGGATAGGTGCGTACGTCGCTGAGCAACTCATCCGGGACCTTTGATTCCTCGCGCTGCATCTTGCGGTAGTTTTGCACGTAGCGACTCTCCGCCGATTCGCCTGTATCGTTGGCGCACACTTCTTCTGGTTGCGCTTCCTCGACGTCGTCTCTCGCTTTGTTCAAGCCGTTGTTAAGTCGGGTTATTGTGTCCGTGACCTGGGCCTCAACCCTGTTAGAAGCCGGTGTCGCTAGCTGCGACTCCTGCATCCGCGCCTTCTTCGTCATGTCGGCGATTTTGCGGAAGTCGGCTATTTGCATCTTAAGTGCCTCAATGAAGGCATCTTCCAGACCGTCCTCCCAAACAAAGCCATCCTTGGCTTGGTTGATTGGAAAGTCGTCGAGGTCCAGTTCGCCGAATAGCTTCAGCGATATCTCACTGTTGGCGTTACCGAAGATCTCTCGTGGTTTGTAATTGGCGTCAGCACCGCCAAGGACAACTCGCCCCCGGCGGAATAAGGCGAATCCCGCCTTGATGAAGGAGCCGGGATCCATGATTGCCACGAAACCGGTCACATGATGCTTCTCTGGCCCGAAGTCGAACTCGAAATCAAGTGGCTTCTTCCATTGCTGATCCCGAAAGCGAAGTATCGGGAACTGCTCGAAGGTTATGGGTTGGCCGTTAAACATTATTTCAACGTCACCATTAGCAAGATCGCGCCGGTACATGCTGCCTAGCATATCCTTGATTTTGCCTATCGAGCGACCAGCAAGCTTCTTCGTTAGCTTCTCTATCTTTACAACCGTGCCGTGAGTGTATGGCGGCACATTGGTTACGCGGATATTGATATTGCTCTCTCCGCTTTCGTGGAGGTAGGGGATGTCGACGGTTGCCTTGAATTGTCTTGTTGAGCCGAGCTGGGTGCTGGTCACGCTCCAAACACTTCCGAACCAGGAGGCTGCAGTCTTGAGGCCCATGCCAAACTCGTTACGGCTATTCATCTGATCGGAGTTCTTTGCGTCGAGTTTTATGGCGTCAAGAAACCTGTCTCGTTCCATGCCATATGCGTTATCGGTGACTGTAAGTGTCATGGCCCCGGGATCGTACTCGATATCAATCCTCAGACGATAGTAGTCCTCAGAATCGATGAGCTCTGTCTTGTGCAGGAGGTGGGATTGAGTCGAGTTGTCCACGAACTCGCCTATGGCATATTGCGGCTTATAGCTAAGCCTTGAAAAAACGTTGAGTATGCCCGCCTGGGGCCTCATGTCGAATGTAAAGTCACCGTCGTAGCTCATGTGCAGTTGATGCTCCCGAACTTCTATTTCAGCGTCAGTCCACTATTTCGCAGTCTCAGCAAGCCTTGGGCAAGCTGGTATGCGATTTCGACGTTCACTGCATTTCCTAGCTCTTTGTACACCTGTTTACTGCTTCCGGTAAATACGAACTCCTCATCGAAACTTTGCAACCTCGCAGCTTCACGGATTGTTATTTCCCGGAAATGATTTATGCTCTCGTCCCAGATCAAGGGCGTTGTCGCCATGGCAACAAGAGAGGGGAAGCAGTCGGGTCTCTTTACGCGGATTCCTGATTGCCTGATCTGAACGAGCCCATGCTTTATATCGGGCACGTCTTCGCCGCAGTTCCACTCGAATTTCTGCAGCAGCTTAGTGCGGTCGAGCATGTTGTAACGTCGAACCCAGGCGTCGATGTAGTCACGGTTCATTTGGTATAGGTGTCGGTTCCTGCGCACGTAGTTCTGCTTCCAACCGGGCATCGATTCTAGGCCGATCTGGTTGAAGAATGTCCGATCGAATTCTATGCCAAGTCCGAAGCAGCTGAGCCAAATGGGAAAACCAATGGTGGTAATACCGATCTCTTCCCTGAACTCATCCCATGCGAACAGGGCCTCTTCCTTGTCTGGGGCAAGGCGGACTGGGTTGCTCGGAGTCTCATCAAGGATATCGAATGCCGCGTTTGGCTTGCATGTTGCTTTTCTAAGCCAAAGGTCGTCCTCGATTATCTGGCCGTACGGCAGAAGATCATGGTTCTTGACGTCGCTTCTGATGCCGAGGATGAAGACGCGCTCTCTGATCTGGGGGATGCCAAAGTCTGAGGGCGAAAGGATAATCGGTCTGGTCGTTATCGTGAAATCGCGCTTTGCTAGCTCTTCCTGTATTGTTTCCCAGTACTCTTTGCGATCCGCCAGGTTCCTAACGTTTTCAAAGAGGATGAACTCAACCTCGTCATGCGCGTCAATGATGTCCATGATTGTATAGAAAAGCTGGCCTCTCGATTCGTCTTTGAAGCCCTTTCTCTTGCCGGCCTTACTAAACGGCTGGCACGGAAACCCTGCGCATACAAACTGAAAATCTGGGAGGTCTTTTGGATCAAGGTCTCGCACGTCTCCCAGCATCGGAGTGTCGGGAAAGTTCGCGCGGTATGTATCAATGCAGACCTGGTCTATCTCAGACGCGCCGACGCAAATGCATCCGAGCCTATCCATAGCTTGATGAAAACCACCAATGCCGCTGCAAAGGTCTAAGTATCTAATGGGTTCTTTATGATCGTCCATTTACAACATCATTTCGTGTTACTCGAAATTGTTTTGTCTAAAGACAGTGCAAAGGCATCAACTCCGCGCTGTGTCAAGCATGAGTGCATATCTCTCCTTGAGGGAGTATGCGTCGGGTAGCCTCGAAATACGGTGGTGCACAAGCTCGTCAAACAGCTCCGTCTGCATTGACACGGAATCAATGCCACCAGCCTCTTCAAGCAAGTCATAGAAGGTCATGAAACGAAAGGTGAACGGGATGTCGCCGATTGTCTCTGCGTGGCCGTCCTTGAAGCGGCTTAGCCTTGATATGTCGTGCGCAACGTAAGCGACCTCGACGTTGCGCATGAACTCCTCGCCGCGATCCTTGGCATCGCGCTTGAAGTAGTCAACTGTCTGGACGAGAGAGTTTATGTGGTCTTGCACGTACTCGTCCCGCAGGCCACCGCCATGCGCCTCGTAGGCGTGCAAGGTTCTCCTGTCCTCAAGGCTCAGGTACTCGACGTCGCCAAACTTTCTGCCCGATGTGTTCGTCTCGTTGACTGAAGAACCGAGCCCACGGGCCCCCCACTTGTCGTAGTCGTGGGAGCACATGGTGAGGAAGTCCACCAATCGCTGGTCGAGCACGCCCTTTGTGCGGCTGTTCGACGTTGCCACGCGCTCCACGAACGAGCGGATGCCTGCTGGTGTGATGCTGGGCAGGGGCGTCGATGCCTGCTTCTCGTTCGCCTCGTGGACGAGGTAGCACCTGATCACATGCGCGACTCGTCGCCGGGTCGTGTAGGGCAGCTCGCTCATGATGTCGAATATGTCGGCGAGCATGATGGAGCCGTTCTGGGTCTCGTGCGAGAGTTTCGTCTCGGCCCATGCCGTGTCCAGCGAGTAGACCGACTTCGCGTTGTTGAGGTATGGGTTCGCCTGGGTTGGGTGGTACATCGAGTTCCAGAGCGCCTGGACCTTCTGGCCGCGCGGCCCGCACTCGTAGATTGCCCTGCCGGGGAACCTGTCGGTGGTATCGAGCGTTAGCAGCTCGAAGTAAAGCATGAACAGGTATGGCTCGAACCCGACGCGCACGAGTTCTGTGACTTCCTCCCAAAGCTCCTCGTTGCGGGAGAAGTTGCCGAGCAGGCCTTTGAAGGTCCCGTCCGACTCGTCGGCGGGCGTGTCGCCGAAATAGGCGGACACGTCCTCGGTGTCGGCCTGGTGTATCGCGTCGATGTTGTCGACGACGAATGCGGCCGATATGCCGATTGCGCCGAGCACGCTGCGTATCGCGTCGAACGTGGCGCCCGGCACGTTGAGGATGGACCTGATGCGGTCTAGGCCAAGGTGCTGCTCAACTACCAGCGTGCGGATGAGCGGCGCGCAACCGACGAGCGCGACTGCGTGTGCGCGGCTCATGTAGAACTTCTGCTCGAGCTTCTCAACGAGCCTGAAGTACTCCCCGGCAAGCCTCTTCATGTTGGCGTCGACGCCGACGGCCTCGCGCACGGCGTCACGCAACTCCTTCGAGGGGGTGCCGCCCTCGGCAAACCAAAGGTCCCACATCTCGGAGAAACGCTCTGCGACCTCTTCCTCGGGAAGCGAGATCGCAGCCGGCGCGGTTCTGTAGAAGGAGATCGCCCTCTCGGCCGCCTGGTCCGTCGTGTTCGGGTCAATAGGCATAGACGATGCGAGGAACGCATCGGCAACGCTTGATATGGCTTCGCTACTCATCGATTCTCTCCCACAAAGGCCTGTCTTCCGCTCTCGTTGCGGCGTCGATCTCCCCGGCGACGTCGGACACGGTAAGTCCGCACGCGCTCAGGAATGAGATTAGCTGCGCAACGCTCAGCTTGTAGGCGCCGGACTCGAGCTTCGATATCGTTGCCTGCTGCGTCTCCAGCGCGTCGGCCATGTTGGCCTGTGACAGCCCGGCGGCTTTGCGCCACTTGGCGAGCAGCGCGCCTAGGCTGGTGCTTTTGTCGGTCATTCGGATATCCCGCTCTCGCTTCTTTGCGTTACGTGCGATATGGTATCATCCATAGGGCTCATTCTACAACAGAATGAGCTCATCTAGAAAGTGAGTGGAGATGCCCAGATTCGTCAGCTTGTATACCGGTGCCGGGGGCCTCGACCTCGGCTTCATCGCCGCCGGGTTCACTCCGGTGTTCGCCAATGACATCAACGCCGACGCCATGGAGACGTACGCAGCGACAATGGACATGATCTCCCAGCGCGCCGGCGTGCCGTTCGACCATGAGATCGTGACTGGGGACATACGCCAGGTGGAGCATCTTCCCGAAAAGAGCTGTGCTGAGCTTGTTATCGGCGGTCCGCCCTGCCAGGGCTTCTCGGTCGCTGGCAAGATGGATCCAAACGACCCCCGCTCGCGTCACGTGTTCGACTTTCTTGCGATGGTCGAGCGCGTCGAGCCGCAGGCGTTCGTGATGGAGAACGTTAAGGCGCTGGCGCGGAACAAGCGCTGGGCTGGCACAATAGCCGACATCAGGAGCCAGGCCGAGAAGATCGGCTACAAGACGTACCTAGAAGTCCTCAATAGCGCGGACTACGGCGTGCCGCAGACGCGTGAGAGGATGTTCCTGGTGGGATTCCGCGACAGCGGCGTCGAGTATGAATATCCTGCGCCGTCGGTTCAGGAGCATGTCGGCGTGGCACAGGCGCTCAGGAGCCTTCCGGCCATGGGCCAGCCGGGTAATGACCAAACCTGCAAGGCGAAAGTCACGGCGGCCAAGGAGCCGATTCTCAGGCAGTCGCCGTTCGCGGGGATGCTCTTCAACGGCCAGGGCCGTCCGATGGACATGAATCGGCCCGCACCGACGCTCCCAGCGTCGATGGGCGGCAACCGCACGCCCATCGTGGATCAAGAGACACTTGAGACCGGCGCGAAGCAGTGGGTCGAGACGTATCACGATTCGCTGATGGGCGGCGGCGAGGTGGTTACAACAATACCGAGCAGGCTCAGACGGATTACGGTTCAAGAGGCTGCTGCCATCCAGTCGTTCCCGAAGGACGTGCCATGGCACGGCTCGCAGAGTTCGCGATACCGTCAGATAGGAAACGCCGTGCCGCCCAAAATGTCATATGCGGTAGCACTTTCGATTCTCAATACGCTCGGATGGAACGCTATGCGGGACCCGGAGTTGCTCGATGCAATCTCTGCCAAGGCTTCAAAAGCAGCGTCTTGATAGCGGCAAAGGCAGCATCGACAACATCCTCATCAAAAAGCGTAACGGCATGCGTTATAAGTGCTCTCCTGATTGACAAATTCGGGCAGTTGCCGGATCCTGGACCTAATCCCCAGGAGAGGCGTCATGAGAGACCGGAGTTTCTTCACGTGCAGGGGAAGCGACTTCGCTCGCCCCGACTTCGTCGACAAGGCTATTGCAGAGCTGACGAGCCATCACGTTGGCATGTTCTCGCTAGCAGAAACGCAGCTTTTTGCATGGACGCGTGAGCTATCGGCGTTGTCGCCAGTAGCGTCCTCCCATCCCGACTGTACGGTCGCTTTCGAGTACATGATCCCCAGGATGGGGCGACGCGTGGACGCCATGGTACTCATCAAAGACTACATATTCGTCGTCGAGTTCAAAGCTGGTGAGACAACTTATCCGGCGGCTGCGGCAAGCCAGGTTATGGACTACGCGTTCGACCTGAAGAACTTCCACGAAGGTAGTCATGAGAGGGCGCTTTTCCCGGTCCTAGTGTGCACTGATGCGCCTGCCGAACTCGTCAGGCCCCTCAAAGTGGATGACGGCATCTGCTGCGTCCAGCGCGCCAACTCCTCCAACTTGCTCGAGGTAATCGACGGAACCATGGATTGCGTACGACTCTCCGGAGGTCCGTTTAACCACAAAGCATGGCTTGCGTCTGATTACAAGCCCACCCCCACTATCATTGAGGCTGCACAGGCTCTCTACCAGCACAACACGGTCGAGGACATATCGCGCAACGAAGCGGGCCTCACCAACATCATGCGGACGACCGAGTGTGTGAACGCCATTGTCGACTACAGCCGGGAAAACGGTAGGAAGTCTATCTGCTTCGTGACCGGCGTCCCAGGCGCCGGGAAGACGCTCGTCGGCCTCAACATCGCGAGCACGCGCCGCTCGGAGGGCGGCAGGCATGGCGAGGACACTGCGGTCTTCTTGTCGGGAAACGGGCCGCTTATCACCGTTTTACAGGCGTCCCTAGTGGAGGACCAACAGGCGCGTAACGCCGCCGAGTGCGAGGCGTGCAGGCGCATGGGCGGCAACGAATCGTGCGACACGTGCTTCGCTAAGAAGACAAAACGCCAGATCGAGGCCGAGGTGAAGTCGTTCGTGCAGGGCGTGCACCTATTTCGAGAGGAGCTGTTCACGACGGATGGGCCGCCGCCCGAACACATAGCCATTTTCGACGAGGCACAGCGGGCTTGGTCCGAGCAGCAGCTCTCTTACAAGATGAAGACGCGCAGGCAGAACAAGCGAGAGGTCCACAAGTCGGAGCCGCAGTGTCTCATCGAGTACATGGACCGCCATGAAAACTGGGCCTGTATCGTGTGCCTCGTCGGCGGTGGACAGGAGATAAACAAAGGTGAGGCGGGCATCATCGAGTGGTTCAAGGCTCTGAAGGATCACTTCCCGGAATGGGATGTGTACGCCCCCGATTCAATTCGCGGCGAGAATTATCTCGGAGACGCCGACCTGAAGACGCTGGCGCCAAACACGACTCAGCTCGACGAGCTGCACCTCGCCGTTGACATGCGAAGCTTCAGAAACAAGAACGTCGCGGCATTCGCCGAGGCAGTCGTCTCGAACGAGCCGGAGCGCGCCCGAGAGCTGTACGCTTCTATTGAGGCCGACTATCCAATTTATGTTACGCGAAACATCGACGACGCCAAGGACTGGGTTAGATCGATGACCAAGCGTCCGTCGGATCGTTACGGCATTGTCGCCGATTCGTACGGGCAGCGCATCAGAGCGGACGGCATCCTCGTGCCGATGGACTTCGACGCTGTAAAGTGGTTCCTGAGGGGAAGGGACAACATCGACTCGTCCTACTTCATGGAGATAGCCGCGTCGGAGTTCAAGATCCAGGGACTCGAGATCGACTACGCCGTCGTCGCCTGGGAGGGCGACTACCGATACCACGATGGCGAGTTCTGTCACCACCGGTTCTACGGCGACAAGTGGCAGGACGTGCACGACGTCATGCTCCAACGCTATCTAAAGAACGGATACCGGGTGCTCTTAACGCGTGCACGGCAGGGGTACGTCATCTACGTCCCGAAAGGCTCGAAATACGACCCCACGAGGCCGCCGCAATACTATGACGAGACGTTCGAGTACCTTCTCAAGTCGGGCATCAGGCCACTTCAAGCAGAAACGAATTTCAATGGGGAGGGTGCTCGGAAGCCGATGGAGCGCACGCCTCGCAGGCGCCAACTGGAGTTGTGCAACATGTCCGACAACTGGCTCAGGCAGCTTCGGAGCGTCGGACTCTGGTTCTTCGTGTGCGAGTACGAGACCGTTCGAAACTGGCGAGGCAGCTCGGAGGAGCTTCTCGATAGGCTCTTTGAGAAAGGCTTCGACTCCAAACCCACAGGCACGTCTATAAGAATCAGTTGCACGAAGGCTCTCATAGAGAGCGGGATGGACGAGCGGGCGCTGCTATACGCAAGGGACTCAAAACGCCTTGCCAAGGAGCATCCTGAAGCGCCTGAGATGGCACTCGGCCTCTTGACGAAGTATTTCTGAGCGTACGCTACCACTACGGCGCGCTCGAGGAGTTCGGCCGGCGCGACGACCACTTTGAGGATAGGGACCAGATCATTGCCCGGAGCACGATTGGGGCTTGTCTCGGCGAAGGCGAAGCCTATCGCATCGCGTGCGACGGCGAGAAGGTCGGCGGCGCCATCGTCAAGGTCGAGGGCGACAGGGGAGAGCTCGAGATCCTCTTCGTGAGCCCACGCGTCCACAGCAGGGGCGTGGGCTATGTCGCGTGGTGCGCGATCGAGCGGATGTACCCGCAGGTGCGGGCGTGGGGCCTCGTGACGCCGTACTTCGAGACTAGGAACATCCACTTCTACGTGAATCGGTGCGGCTTCCACATCGTGGAGTTCTTCAACAGCCACCACCCCGACCCGAACGACCCGGATATGGTTGACTCGCGGGGGACGGGCAGTTCCCGGAGGGCATGTTCCGGTTCGAGAAGCGGATGTGGTAGGGTGCGGGGCTGCCTGGCCGCGATCGCCCCATTGTCTATGGCTGTCCTGCCCCTCTTCGAAAAGGCGGGCTGACACAACACGATGCCCGCACCTTTGCTGGCACGGGCATCGCCGTAACGTGCTGCAAGTTGGAGATTGATTCCTTGGTAACGGCCTTCGGCAGCAGCTTATGGGTGGCTAGCGCTTGATGGCCTCGCCCTCGTAAATCACCTCTCCGGAATCGTAATCAGTAACCTTAACCTTGCACCCACAGCCCTCGTCCGACCAGAGATTTTGGGTGCCGGGCGTACATTTATAGAGCTCACCTGACAGAACGGTTCCATCGGACTTTATGTCGTAGCAACTCAAGTCACGCGCTCCGCCAAGTCCTAAATTCGTGTTCACCCAGCCCCATGTACTACCGTCACTACCGTAAATCTGCTTTGAGATCTTTAGCCGCTTGGTGCTCCTCGGAGGCCCGCTTGTCGCTCTCACGTAGAGGTAAACAGGATATCTTTCGTGGTCAGTAGAGTTATCGCGATCGTCATCCCTAATCGTTTGCTCGTCTGGCCATTCGTTTCCTTTTTTAATGGAACGATATGAGTGACTAGACGAATAACCAATTTCGAAACGCCAGTCGAAGAGTTTTGAATAGAGCTCCGCTGAATCTTTATAGCCGGACCCCTTCAATTCTCTTAGGTAGTTATATGTCGTCTCGTCGTTCCTGCTCAGATGACCTTGGACATATCCATATTTTGTCTCGCGCGTGATAGCGGGAGCGATGACGAAGACGGCAAGGAGGGCGGTGGCTACCACAACGACTGCGCCGATGGCAATGTACCTCTTCAACCGCGTTTTATTAGCTGACACGGCTTCGTTGCAGGCCGTCAGCCGCTTGTCGGCATCTTTCCAGCCGGGAATCTGGCGGAAGAGTTCAATCGCTTGAGACATCGCCTTCTCGTCGCCCGTATGCTCTGAAAGAATGGCGGCTTTCTGATAGATGGCGTCGTCCCTTTCGTCGGCAGAAGCCAAGAGCTCGGTCTCATCTTCGGTACTCAACAGCAAGCTCTTGTTTAACCCACATTCGCAGCAGGCAGTGCGGCCAACGTTTAACTGGCCGCATGAGCAGACCCACCAACCTTCACTGTCGAACACTGGCCTGTTCCACGCTCGCTTGTTCCCTCCGCTCCTGCTCAGTAGTTGATGCCGCCGTCTCATCGCCCTTTTGCTGAAGCAGAGCGGGTCGAGCTTCGGAACATCAATGGGATCCTGTTCGGCTTTCCATTTCTGCTCGTCTGTTGTGACGTTCGTCAAGATGACGTCAGCCGCCTCCACGTCGCCTCGAGATAGTTTCTGTGCCTTCAGCGGCTTTTCCGCCGTTTGTTCAAGGTCAACGTCTAGATCATCGAACTCTACGACCTCATTAGTGCCGTCGGAGTAGAAAAGCGTTGCGCTGCATCCGACAGAACGGATTGTTTCGTCGGAAACGTTGCGAATCTTTACTTGGAGGAAAGCAGTTGCCGTTTGTGTGTTGCGGGAGACCTGTACGGCCGTCAGTAGAGCGGGGGATTTGGGCGACCAGAGCAGTCGATGCTCTCCGTTGGTCGTACCGTCGGAACGGAAGACAACCTTGTAATCGGCCATGGTCTAACCCTTCTATATGCTCGGGAGCTCGTCCTGTTCGGTTGCGGACGTGGCGGTTGAATTGCCGTTCGCGGCGGCAAATTTCCACAAGTGCATGTCCGGCAGTGCACAGACATAGAGACCTAATACGACTGGAGAGGCAAGGATCCCGACAGCCCAAAGCATGCCCGTGCCTCCATTCGGGTAATGTCCCTTCTCCTTTGCGGCTTGGATAAGGAGTGGAATTGAAATAAAGTAACCGACCAGGAACGCGAGGAGTATCAGAAGCGAGAATCCGTACATTGTCGTTTCCTTTCCTTCGGGAATTCGGCGAAGCAGGACACTTATTGATACTAGGTGCGCTGTTGAACAATTAATTCATGTCACCCGTAAGTGGGGCTGATGTCAATCCGTGCGGCAATTTAGCGAATCCCTTCAACGCAGTTAATTCCGCCACGCAATCACAATGGTCTCTTTAATTTGGTGTATCAACTTGTTAACGTTTGAGCAGTAATGGCGCTACAGCTCCTTCGCCGACTTGCCGTTGTTGCAGTCGTGGCAGAGGGTCCAGAGGTTCTCGGGCACGGTGAGGCCGCCGGCCGCGACGGGCACCTTGTGGTCGACCTCGAGCCTGGCACCCTCGGCGGCGGTGCGCCCGCAGAGCTGGCAGCGGTAGCCGTCGCGCTTGAGGATGTCGAAGCGCAGGCTTGGCGTCATGAGCGCGCGCTGGTGCTCGCGCGAGGCCTCGTGGCGGGCGCGCTCCTCGCTTGCGACGAGGGCTACGTAGACGTCCTGCGCGTCGAAGGCGCGGTTGGCGATGTAGCGGTTGCGTCCCTTGGGGGAGACGTAGGACCAGACCCAGGTTATGTGCACGAGCTCGGCCTCGCGCAGCTGGCTGGTGGCCTGCTCGTGCGGGGCGTCGGCGCTCCAGAGGAGGTGCCACGGGACGGCCGGGCGCGGCGTGCTGTCGACGATGGCGCGGGCCTCGGCCGCGTAGGCGCGCCAGGTATCTGCGGGGACTGCGGCGAGCGAGGGCGCGCTGTCGGTCAGGTAGGCACTCAGGCCTGCTGTGGGGTCATAGCGGTCGAAGGCGTCCTTGCTGGGAAGCGCGACGTGCTGCCTGAGGTGCGCGAGGGCGTCGACCTCGGGGCCGAGGGCCTGGCGGTAGCGCTCGTTGAGGGCACGCATCTGCGCGAGGCGGGGTGCGGTAAGGCGATCGACGAGGCGCCTGCGGGCGAGGTGGTTGAGCAGGATGGCGACGGCGACGAGCGCAGCGACGGCGAGCGTGATGAGCGTGGCCGTGGCCAGGAGGTCGAGCAGGCCGCGGGCGACGTCGCCGGCCTGCGAGAGGGATGCGTTGTCGATCTGGTCCATGGTGCTCCTCGTGGCGGCGGTTGCGGCGGTGGCCGCGGTGCCGGTCGCGCTCGATGGCGGTTCGGTTGAGCGTGGTCTTCTTCGTGTGGGTCACCATCGTAGACCACGGGGAGGGCGCGGAGGTGGCTGCGTGAGCCCGGCGTGACGGCGGAGGCGACCGTGCCGCGCCCGGTTGGGCGCGGGCGCGGGGCAGGCTCTTCTCGGCTGCGCGGTGGCGGGCGTTTGCAGAAACGTCGCAGGGCGCGGGGGCTGGGGTGGGGCGCCTGCCAGCTGCTGTATAATCGTCTGTCGCGCCGACGGGCGCCGAGGCGCCTGCTGGGCACCCGTACACAGACACTTGAGGAGACCCGCACCATGGACCAGACCGAGAAGCCGTCCTTCTTCATCACCACGCCCATCTACTACGTCAACGCCGCCCCGCACCTGGGGACCGCCTACTGCACGATGCTCTGCGACGTGCAGGCGCGCTACCGTCGCGCGGCGGGCTATGACGTGAAGTTCCTGACGGGCATGGACGAGCACGGACAGAAGGTGGCCGAGGCCGCCGAGGCCCACGGCATGACGCCGCAGGAGTGGTGCGACTCGCAGGCGCCCTTGTTCACCGGGCTCTGGGACGAGCTGGAGATCGCCAACGACGACTTCATCCGCACGACCGAGCCGCGCCAGCAGCGTGCGGTGCAGCGCCTGTGGGAGCGCATGCGCGAGAGCGGCTACCTCTACAAGGGCAGCTACGACGGCTGGTACTGCGTGCCCGAGGAGACGTACTTCACCGAGAACCAGGTGCGCAAGTCCGACGAGGAGCACGAGTGCGTGGGCCAGCACCTGTGCCCGGACTGCGGTCGTCCCCTGGAGCGCGTGCAGGAGGAGTCGTACTTCTTCAAGCTCTCCGCGTTCCAGGACAGGCTGCTTGCGCTCTACGACGAGCACCCCGAGTTCGTGCAGCCGGACTTCCGCATGAACGAGGTGCGCAGCTTCGTCGAGGGCGGGCTGCAGGACCTGTCGGTGAGCCGCACGAGCTTTGACTGGGGCATCAAGGTGCCCTTCGACGACAAGCACGTCACCTACGTGTGGTTTGACGCCCTTCTCAACTATGCCACCGCGGTGGGATTTGCCGACGAGACGGACGAGGGCAAGGCCGAGTACGCGAAGCGCTGGCCCGCGCAGTTCCACGTGGTGGGCAAGGACATCATCCGCTTCCACTGCGTGATCTGGCCGGCCATGCTGATGGCCATTGGCGAGGAGCTGCCCGAGCACGTGTTCGCGCACGGCTTCCTGACGGTGCGCAACAGCGAGACCGGCAAGGCCGAGAAGATGAGCAAGTCGCGCGGCAACGCGATCGCGCCCGCCGACGTGGTGGAGCGCCTGGGCGTGGAGGGGTATCGCTACTACTTCATGACCGACGTGACGCACGGCGAGGACTCGGCCATCAGCTTCGAGCGCATGGACCAGGTCTACAACGCCGACCTCGCCAACAGCTGGGGCAACCTCGTGAGCCGCGCGCTGAACATGAGCGCGAAGTACTTTGACGGCTGCGTGCCGGAGCTCGACGGGGGCGTGCTCGACGCCGAGAGCCCGCTGCGCGAGATTGCCCAGGGCATCGAGGGCCGCTACGCCGAGCGCATGGACGTGCTGGACTACGCCGGCGCCAAGGACGTGGTGATGGAGCTCGTGCACGCCGCGAACCACTACGTGGAGGACTCGGCTCCCTGGACCGTGGCGAAGGACCCCGCGCGTGCCGGCGAGCTGAAGGTGATCATCTCGCACCTGCTCGAGAGCATCCGCATCTGCGCGCACCTGTTCGCGCCGATCATGCCGGAGACGTCGGCCGAGGTGCTGCGTCGCATGGGCCTCGAGGCCGAGGTGGAGTGCGAGGACCTGGCCGCCGCCTGCGCGTGGGGCGGGCTTAAGGGTGGCGTCGCCGTGACCAAGGGCGACGCGCTGTTCCCGCGCCTGGCGCAGGAGAAGTAGGGACGCTTGCCGGGCCGGTGCGGCGTTGGGGCGATGCCCTGGCGGCGTGCCGGCCCTATTTTTGTTAGGAGGGGTGCGATGGCGCACTCGTGGCTGGCCAACGTACGCGAGACCAAGGGCGTGCTGGAGGAGTTCGGCCTCTACACCAAGCACCGGCTGGGGCAGAACTTCCTGGTGAACGACGACGTGATCGGGAAGATCCTGGCGCTTGCGGAACTGGGCGCCGACGACGTGGTCTTCGAGGTGGGGCCGGGCATCGGCACGCTGACGGTGACGATGCTGGGCCAGGCCGGGGCCGTGTGCTCGGTCGAGGCGGACCGAACCCTGGAGGCCGTGCTGCCCCACACGTGCGCCCGCGACTCCGAGCGCTTCGCCCTCGTGATGGGCGACGCCCTGCGCGTGGGGGAGGCTTCTCTCGTCGAGGCGGTGGAGGCGCTTGGCATCGAGGGGCTCGACCCGCGGCCGACGAAGCTCGTCTCGAACCTGCCGTACCAGGTGGCTGCGACCATCATCCTGAAGACGCTCATGGAAATGCCGACGGTGCGGCGCTGCGTGGTGATGGTGCAGGCCGAGGTGGCCGACCGGATCGCGGCGGTGCCCGGGACGCGCGCGTTTGGCGCGTACACGGCGAAGCTGGCGCTGTATGGCGAGGTCACGGGGCGCTTCGAGGTGGGGCCCGGCAACTTCATGCCGCCGCCGCACGTGGACTCGGCCGTGGTGAGGATCGACCGGCGCGAGATGGTCGACCCCGAGACTGCGGAGGCCGTGGCGCCGGCGCGGCTGGCGCGGGCCGTCGAGGTGATCGACGCGGCGTTCGCGCAGAAGCGCAAGACGATTCGAAACTCCATGGGCGCGAACGGCTTTGACAAGGCGGCGCTCGACGCGGCGTTTGAGGCGTGCGGGATTGCGCCGACGGCACGCGCGGAGGCGCTCGAGGTTGCCGACTTCGTGCGGCTGACCGCGGCGCTCGAGGGCGCGGGCGCGTTTGCGGGCGCGGACGGCGATGGCGCCGGTGCCGGCGAGGCGGGGGAGTAGCGATGGCTCAGGAGAAGGTGTCCGTTGACGAGCTGACGCTCGAGGACGGCGAGCTGTTCCACGACCGCAAGGGCCGCGTGAAGGAGTGGCCGCGGCCGCTTGCGCCCCTGGCCGAGAGCCACGGCCACCTGACGAGCTTCCACCGGCACGACCCCGAGGTGGCGATCTGCCGCGCGGCGCTTGCCGGCGTGCGGATGCTGGTGGTGCCGTTCGACCCCGTGGACGAGGTGCCGCGCAAGTTTGCGACGGCGCAGGAGTTCCTGGCGCGGCTGGACGCCGAGGTCGAGGGTGCCGCGCGGCGCATCGAGGAGTGCGCCGAGCACGGGCTTTATGTGCCGGAGTTTTCCGGCTACGACGCGCCCGCGCTCGTGGACAACGTGCGCATCGTCGTGGGCGTGCACCCCTATAGCGCGGCCGACCTCGACGACGCGGCGCTGGGCGAGATCAAGGCTCTTCTGTGCAGCGAGCGCTGCGTGGGCGTGGGCGAGATCGGCCTGGACTTCGGGCCCTACAACGAGCTGGGCGAGGACGTTCAGCTGCGGGCGTTTCGCGCGCAGCTGCGTCTGGCGCACGAGCATGACCTGCCCGTGGAGCTGCACATCCGCGACAACCCGAATGATGCGACGTGCCGCGCGCACGCGCTGGCGGCCGAGGTGCTGCGCGAGGAGGGCGTGCCCGCGCGCGGGTGCGACCTGCACTGCTTCACGCAGGGCCCCGAGGTCATGGCGCCGTTCGTGGAGCTGGGGTGCCACGTGGCGTTTGGCGGCGCGGTGACGTTTGCCAAGTCTGACGACATCCGCGCGGCGGCGGCCGCGTGCCCGACGGGGCAGATCCTGCTCGAGACTGACTCGCCGTACATGGCGCCCGTGCCGCTGCGCGGGGAGGAGTGCGAGCCGGCGATGTGCGCGTTCACGGCGGGGCTTCTTGCGGACGTGCGCGAGGAGGTGGGGTTCACGAGGCAGGGAACCTACGACGCACTCTGGGAGAACGCGCGGAGGCTCTTCTCGGCGTAGCGCCGATGGCGCTGAGGCGACGTGCCGCGCGCGGATCGCTTGCGACGCGCGGGCGCCGGCGCGACTAGACTGGCCACACAACCCGGCAACCCCTTGCACGCCGACGCGTGAGGGGGAGTCGTGCTGATGCCGATGGCCGATGCGGGGCCACGCCCGGGCGGGCGCGTGGCCGAGGCGCTTCGGACGCTGGGGCAGGGCGCCCTGGAGCTGGCCTTTCCCACGCGCTGCGTGCGCTGCGACATGCCCGGGTCCCTCATCTGCGACGAGTGCCGCGAGGCGCTTCCCTGGATCTGCCAGCGCTGGGCGTGCCCGCACTGCGGCGCGCCGTTCGGCTGGCTCACGTGCACCGAGTGCAAGCGCGACTGGGGCGTGCGCTCGACCGTGGCGGCGCTCACGTTCGCCGGGACGCCGGCGCGGATGGTGACGTGCTTCAAGGACGAGCACGAGATGCGGCTCGCGCCCGTGATCGCGGCGGCGATGGCGACGGCGCTCGACGAGGCGTCCGCATGGCCTGCCGAGGACGGACGCGCGCGCTTCTCGGCCGATGACGTGGACGTGCTGTGCTTCGTGCCGGCGACCGCGGGGGCGTACGCGCGGCGCGGCTTCGACCACATGGAGCTCGTGGCGCGAGACCTCTCATGCATGGTTGGCGTGCCGCTTGCCGATGTGCTCGCGCGCCACGCGGCGAGCGACCAGAGGGGGCTGGGCAAGGCCGAGCGCGAGCGCAACCTCGCGGGTACCGTCGAGGTCGTGGGCGACGTGGCCGGCCTCTCGGTGCTTCTGGCCGACGACGTGATCACCACCGGGTCGAGCGTGAGGGCGTGCGCGAACGCGCTGCTCGAGCGAGGTGCGCGCGACGTGAGCGTCTGCGCGCTCGCCCGGGTTTGGTAGGCGCGTCGCGCGGGGATGATTGGTATACTCTTGCTACGTCTTATTCAGGTCTGTGGTTGCGGAGGCGCCCTCGGGAACCTCCAAGTCCATGGCAGACGAGGCCAAAAGGATCCACGTAAGTCTGGACGTGCGCGGCCAGGCGAGCATGGCTCGTTCTAGAAGTAAGTCGTACCGCCCGTCACTAGGAGGCACAGGGCCTCCCGGGCGAGAGGGCAAGTAGTGGGGGGCCGTGAAGCCCCGAAGCGAACGTCCCAGTACGCGTGTGTGGGGGCAAATACCAGGTCAGCTGGATGAGACGACGTACGGAACGAACGGGAGACGACTAGATGACTAAACGCAGCACCTACGGAGCCATAGCGCTGGCCTTTGGGGCCGCGATCACCGTGACGCTCTCGGGCTGCAATGTGCCGGTCCTCTCCCAGACCACCAAGACCTACGACGAGGCCCGCGCCGCGCAGACGGCGGCGCTCAAGCCCAAGGTCGACGGCTCCTCCCTCAAGAACCAGGGCTACCTGACGGTGGGGCTGCGCACCGCGCGCTCCACGATCCCGTTCTACCTCGCGACCGACGCGGGCGAGACCTCGGGCATCGACGTCGACGTGGCCTCGATCCTCGCGAGCGAGCTCGGGCTCAAGGTGAGGTTCGTCTCGGTGGCGAGCACCTCCAAGGGGCTCGAGAGCGACTGCGACATCGTGATGGACACCGCCTCGAACTCGGACGTGGCGGGCGCGCGCATCGTGGGCACCTACGCCGAGCAGTCGACCGCCTTCTTCCACAAGGGCGCATCGGGGGCGGTCTCGGCCGCCGACCTGAACGGCAAGACCGTCGGCCTGCAGGGCGGCTCGGTCTCGCAGAAGGCGCTCGGCGACTCGGGGCTCACGATGACGCAGAAGACCTTCGACTCCCTCAACGACTGCTTCGACGCGCTGGCCGCGGGAAGCGTCGACTATGTCCTGTGCGACGCGTACGCGGGCGCCTACCTGGCGCGCATGTACAACGGCCTGGCGTTCGCCGGCACGATCGACGTGCCCCAGACCGCCGGCGTGGCCGTGGCGTCCACCAACAGCTCGCTGCTCAAGGCCCTTGGCGAGGCCATGGGCGCCGCCCAGATGGGCGGCTGCCTGGACATCGTCAGGAGCCACTGGATTGGAGACCTGCCCGTCCTCACTGCCGCCGAGCAGGTGAAGGACGTGCCCAAGTCGGTGAGTGCGGCAACCGCCGATGACAGCTCGGGAGGAGGCCTTACGGTGGGAGGTAACGCTGCGGCGCCGCCCGCCTAGCTACCGTTGCCGCTCCGCTCTTCTCGCCCACGCGGCCCTTGGCCGTTCGTCGAAGGGAAGGACAGGAGACATCAGGAGTGGGTACGAGAAGAGCACGCGAACCCACGCAAGACACGCGATACGAGGAGGTTCATATGACTGACATCAAGATCTCTGGTCGCAAGGTTTCGGTGACCGATGCCATGCGCGACCGCGTCAACGAGAAGATCGGCGAGTCCCTCAAGGTGTTCGACATCAAGCCCATGAGCTGCGACGTCGTGCTCCGCGTTGACAAGAACCGCTCCAACCCCGACCGCAAGACGGCCGAGGTCACCGTGTACGTGCGCGACAACGTGGTCCGCGTGGAGGCCTCCGACAACGACATGTACACCGCGATCGACATCGCGGCCGAGAAGACCACGCGCCAGCTGCGCAAGTTCAAGACGCGCGTGATCGACCACAAGCACCACTCCCAGCGCGAGGACGTCCGCATCCAGGCCGAGCCGGTGGCGGACCTCGCGGACCTCATCGAGGATGACGACGACGCGCTCGTGCGCGAGAAGTTCGTCGAGCTGCACCCGATGACCGAGGAGGAGGCGCTCGTCCAGACCGACCTCATCGGGCACGATTTCTATGTTTTCGAGAATGCGACGACTGGTCTCGTCAACGTCATCTATCACCGTCATAATGGTGGGTACGGAATCATCAAGCCCAAACTCGAGACCGAGGATGGGATGTAGGAGTTAGAGGTCAGTACATGGGTGAGAAGAACCCAGCAACTGATGAGTCTCAGGTTCCGGCCGGCGTCGCAAGCGCCGGCCGCGCCTATCATCAGAAGCGCAACGTGAAGATCATCGTCGACTCGACGGCCGACTACGCCCCCGGCGTGGCGCGCCAGCTGGGCGTCGAGGTGATTCCCTTCACCTACGTCACGCCCGAGGGCGAGAAGACCGACGACATGTGGGAGCACACCGACCCGCACGAGTTCTACGAGCACATGCGCAAGAACCCGGACGAGCACTACACCACGGTCGCCGTCACGCCGGGGCGCTACCTCGAGTACTTCGAGCGCGCCGCCGAGGAGGGCCTGCCCACGATCTACCTGGGCCTGACCGAGGGCCTGTCGTCTGCCATCAACAACGCCCGCACCGCGGCCGAGATGGTGCGCGAGAAGCACCCCGACTTCGAGATCTACGTGCTCGACACCAAGGTGGACTCCGCCGCCGGCGAGCTTCTGGCCATCGAGGTCGTGCGCCTGGCCGCGAACGGCATGTCCGCCAAGGAGCTCTACGAGTGGGCCTCGGACGCGCGCAACTTCATCCACGGCTACTTCACGCTGGACAGCTTCGACGCGCTGGCGGCAGGCGGGCGCATCCCGCCCGCGGCGGCCACGGTCGGCGGCAAGCTCGACATCAAGCCGGAGCTGTCGTACGACCTGAACGGCGCGCTCACGCTGCGCGGCATGTGCCGCGGCCGCAAGAAGGCCCTGCGCGCGATCATGCAGGACTTCCGCGAGAACTACGCGAAGGACCCGTCGCTTCCGCTCGCGATCGTGTCGTCGGACGCCGACAAGGACGCCGACTGGCTCGAGAAGGAGGTCCGCAAGGAGAAGGGCTGCGAGGACGTCGCGATCATCCGCAGCACCGTCTCGCCGATCCTGGGCACGCACGTCGGCCCGGGCATGGTGGCCCTCGTCTTCTGGGGGACCGACCGCCGCGAGAAGATCTCGCTCACCGACCGGATCGCGCGCAAGGTGAAGAAGGACTAGCGCGCACCCCACATCGCACCCGACGCGACCTCGACCGCATGCGCGGCCGAGGTCGCGGGATATGGGGGAGGGGTTGTGCGACCCGAGCGGGCACCTAGCCTGAGCAGGCTCTTCTCCTCCACGTAAGCTTTTCAGACCCAAGCAAGAGAGGTCCCACGCATGACTCCAGTTCGCATTCGCACCGTCGGCTTCGTCGGAACCGGCATCATGGGCGCGCCCATCTGCGAGCACCTGCTCGACGCCGGCTACCGCCTGTACGTCAACAACCGCACGCGCGAGAAGGCCGAGCGCCTGGTCGAGCGCGGCGCGATCTGGTGCGACACGCCGGCCGACGCCGCCCGCGAGGCCGACGTGACGTTCACGATGGTCGGCTACCCGACCGACGTGGAGGACGTCTACCTGGGCAAGAACGGCATCCTGTCCGCCGCGCGCAAGGGCTCGTGGATGGTCGACCTCACGACCAGCTCGCCCGAGCTCGCGCGCGAGCTGCACGACGCCGCCGAGGTGATGGACAAGCATGCCGTCGACTGCCCCGTGACGGGCGGCCAGTCCGGCGCCGAGGCGGGCACGCTCACGCTCATGCTGGGCTGCGACGAGATGAGCGCCGCGCCGCTCGCCGACGTGCTCGCGACGTTCTCGAGCAAGGTCTACCACTTCGGCCGCGCCGGCCAGGGCCAGGTCGCCAAGCTCTGCAACCAGGTCTCGTTCGCCTCGTGCATCGTGGGCTACGCCGACGCGCTCGCCCTCGCCAAGCAGTCCGGCCTCGACGCCGACCAGGTGATTGACATGATCTGCGACGGCATGGGCGGCTCGGTCGCCATGGAGCGCCTCGCGCCCAAGTCGGCCGAGGGCGACTTCCGCCCTGGCTTCTTCGCCGAGTTCCTGCGCAAGGACCTCGCGCTCGCGCTTCGCGACGCCGAGGAGCGCGACCTGACGCTGCCGGGCGCCGAGTGCGCGTTCAACCTCTACGACGTGCTCTGCCAGATCGGCGGCTCGCGCCTGGGCGGCCAGGCCCTCACCCTGCTCTACGAGGACGAGGCCACGGGCGTCGCGGCCGGCCTCGACTGGTCGCTGCTCGAGCCCGACGCGGCCGACCCGCACGACGTCGCGCACGCCGGCCACGCCCACGGCCACGAGTGCGGCTGCGGCCACGACCACGGCCACGACCACGAGTGCGGCTGCGGCCACCACCACGAGGAGGCCTAGCATGGCAGCGTTCTCCATGGCGATCGTCGCGATCCTGCTGCTGCTTCTCGGCATCATCATCGGCGTCAAGCTCGGCGGCGAGCTGGCCAAGCAGTGCGTCACCCGCAAGGAGTACTGGATCGCCAACCTCAAGATCATCGGCGTCGGCGTCGTCGTGTCGGCCCTGGTCACGGCCACCGGCTGGCTCCTGCTCGCCGGCATCCCCATCGGCGGCATGGCCGGCGCCGTCGCCGCGCTGAAGATGGATTTTGGCGAGAGCGTCGGCCCCTGGAAGGCTCACGACACCTTCTTCCGGGTAAACAAGGACCAGGTGCGCCGCGCCGGCAGCCCGCAGGCCGAGGCCGTCCGCCGCGCGCGCCGCGACAACAAGCCCGTGCCCGAGGTCATCAGCGTCCAGGACGACAGCGCCCAGGACGAGAAGAGCGACCCCGGCGCCTCCAACTAGCACCAACGAAAGGACCACCCACCACATGACCAACACCTACCAGAGCTCGCTCGCGGTCCTCATCGACTACGAGAACCTCGCGCTCGGGACCGGCAAGCGGAAGCGCAACGGCCACCAGGAGGCGGGCCCCCGCCCCGACGTCAAGCGCATCCTCGAGCGACTCGTCGACAAGGGCCGCATCACGGCCAAGCGCGCCTACTGCGACTGGCAGCGCTTCGACGACGCCATCACGCCCCTCCACGAGCTCGGCATCGAGCTCATCGAGATCCCCGACCGCGCCTACACCGGCAAGAACTCCGCCGACATCCGCCTCTCGGTCGACGCGATGGAGATCGCCCTCACCAAGGAGCACATCGACACCTTCGCCATCCTCTCCGGCGACTCGGACTTCTCGCCGCTCGTCGCCAAGCTCAAGGAGTTCGGCAAGACCGTCATCGGCGTCGGCATGAAGGAGTCCACGAGCTCGCTTCTCGCCGAGGTCTGCGACGAGTTCCTCTTCTACGAGGACATCGTGAGCACCGGTGGCATCCCCGACTTCGCCTCCAAGGTCCCCGCCGAGCAGCAGCCCTGCTACCAGCTGCTCTTCGACACCATCGACGCCCTCCAGGGCGAGGAGACCGACAGCTCGATCCTCGCGTCGCGCCTCAAGGACACCATGAAGCGCAAGAGGCCGCAGTTCAGCGAGAGGAGCTATGGCTACCGCTCCTTCTCCATGCTGCTCAGGGAGGCCGCCAAGCTCGGCCTCATCGAGATCCACCAGGACCCCAAGAGCGGAACCGTCATGGTCGACGGCTTCTGCGAGTAGTGCAAGAAAGGAAGTCATACATGTCCGAGAAGATCAACCTGGACGGCGCCTCGATCGAGGACGTCCTCGCCCAGCTCTCGAGCCCCAACCGCCGCCAGCGCCAGGAGGCGGCCCGCATCATCGCGGCCGTCGCGTCGCTCACGCCCGACCAGCTGGTCGGTCACGCCGAGCCGCTGGTCGAGGCGCTCGAGAACCCCGAGGCCCAGACCCGCTGGGAGATCCTCGACGCCCTCTCCGCCCTCGTCGCGCTCGACGCCCCCTCGGTCATGGGCGCCACCGACGCCGCCGAGGCCTCCCTCTTCGACGAGGACTCCGCCGCCGCGCGCCTCTCCGCGTTCAGGTTCATCGCCCGCCTCGGCGCCACCGCCCCCGACGCCTCCGACGCCGCCTGGCCGCTGCTCGACGAGGCGATCCAGTGCTATCACGGGGACCCGGAGTATCGCGACATGCTGGGTGCTCTTCTCGACTTCGTCCGTGGCGACATCTCGGATGCCACGCGCGCCGCGCTCGTCGAGCGCATCTCCTTCGACGCCGAGAGCGGCCGCGGCTACGTCAAGGCCTTCTCGGCCGAGATCGTCCAGGCGGCGCAGGAGTAGTTCTTTCAGCTTTCGTCAAGCGTGACGTGCGAGCGGTGCAGCCGCAGCTCCAAGCGCTGCATGCGCGGCGCGCACGTCCCCTTTGGTGTAAGGTGTTCACGTTGAACGCACCATCATCGATGTGCATACGTTTCTTCGAGGCGGCTCGCGACGCGACCGCAGATGGAGGTAACAATGGCAGAGTCCAACGCACCCAAGACGGAGGCCAAGGCGCCGATTGACGTCAAGCTGCCCAAGGCTTCCGGCTCCCTGAAGACCCCCGCCGTGATCGGCATCGCCGTCGCCTGCGCGATCGTGGGCGTCCTGATCGGCAAGTTCCTTCTCGGCGGCATCGGCGCGGGCGGCGTCTCTGGCAAGACCACGGTGAGCGAGGGCGAGCTCAACAGCGCCATGGCCACCTACTCCTACGCCGGCACCAACGGTACCGTCACGGTCCGCGACGTCATCACGAGCTCCGGCACGCTCGACGGCGCCAAGGACGACAAGGGCAACTACAAGATTCCGTCCGCCGACGAGGCCCTCTCGTTCGCGCGCTCCGCGATCATCGAGAAGGAGGCCGAGAAGCGCAACATCTCCGTCTCCGACGACGACATCAAGAGCTACGCCAGCGAGATGCTCGGCTCCGACGACCTCGACAGCATCGCCTCCAGCTACGGCATGGACGCCGACACGGCCAAGAAGCTCATCAAGCAGTCCGCGATGATGAAGAAGCTTCGCGAGCAGGTCGTGACCGAGTCCGACGCCGGCGAGGCGCCGACGGCCCCCACCGAGGCCGCCGAGGACCAGAAGCAGGTCCCCAAGCCCGAGTACGCCCAGTACATCATCAAGCTCGCCGGCAGCGAGTGGGATAGCGCCAACAACAAGTGGGCCTCCACCGATGGCCCCTACGCCACGGCGCTCAAGGACTACACCGTCACCAACGACGGCGCGACCTACGAGGCCGCCCAGGCTGCCTACTACGTCGCCTACCAGGACTACTCCACCAAGCAGTCCTCGGTCTCGACGCAGTGGACCGACTTCGTGAACGGCCTGCTCTCCAACGCGTCGATCCAGCTCTCGACGCTCGTCGCGTAGGCGCGGGCATCTGCCAGGAGCATGCGATGGGGTGGGGCCTCGGTCCCACCCCTTTTTTGTGGGCGCCGGCCGTCCGTCCGGCCGCCCGGGGAGGGGTGCTATGCGCGTTATCGTGAGCGAGTGCCTGCTGGGCGTGGCCTGTCGCTACGACGGCGGGTCGAAGCCCTGCGCCGCGGTGCGCGACCTCTGTGCGAAGGTCGGCGCCACCGGCGTCTGCCCCGAGCGCGCCGCGGGCCTGCCCGTGCCGCGCGAGCCGGCCGAGCAGCGCGACGGTCGCGTGTGGCTGCGCGACGGCACCGACGTCACGGAGGAGTTTGGGCGCGGGGCGCAGGCTTGTCTCGCCCAGGCGCTTCGCGCAGGCGCGCCGCTTGCGGTTCTGAAGGCAAAAAGTCCGTCGTGCGGCAGTGGCGTAATCTACGATGGAACGTACACCGGACGATTGGTTGCGGGCGACGGCGTGTTCGCGCGCCTGCTTGAGAAAGAGGGGATCTGCGTGGTTACTGAGGACATCGTCGAGAAGTGCAAACCGTCCGTCGAGCATCCCGTGGCGATCGTGCTGGGCACCGGGCTGGGTCATCTGGCCACGCTCGTGAAGCCTGTGCGCCGCATCGACTACCACGACATCGACGGCTTCCCGCGCGAGGCGCGACCCGTGCCCGGCCACAGCTTCGAGGCGACCATCGGCACGATCGACGGCGTGCCCGTGGTGGTCTACCCCGGGCGCCCGCACCTCTACCAGGGCTACAGCGCCCCGGAGGTCACGTCGCTCGTTCGTCACGCGCACGAGCTTGGGTGCCGTGACATTCTCTTCTCGTGCGCGACGGGCTACATCGCGGGCAACGCCCACGAGGGCCTGGGCATCATCACCGACCAGATCAACCTCACGGGCAAGAACCCGCTGGCCGAGTGGGACGAGATCCGCGACCTGGAGAGCCCGTTCGTGGACATGTCCGACGCCTACAGCCCGTACCTGCGCACGCTTGCGCGCGGCGTTGCGGACGACCTGGGCATCACCGTGGAGGAGGGCGTGTTCGCGGGTTTGCTCGGACCGAGCTTCGAGACGCGCGCGGAGGCCGCGATGCTCAAGACGATGGGCGTCTCGTACGTGGGCATGTCGCTGGCCAACGAGGTCATCATGGCGCAGGCGCTCGGCATGAACGTGCTTGGTCTCACGCTCGCGACCAACGAGAGCGGGGCCGCGGCCGTCACGCACGGCGAGGTCAGGAGCGCCGCGAGCGCGTACGACGATGACTTCGAGCGCCTGGTGCGCGGCGTGCTTCACCTGCTGTAGCGCTTGCTGCGGCTCGTGCGCCCGGCTCGCGTTCGCGGCTCGCATTTGGAGAGGTCGTGATTGGCGGGGGAGCGCCGCAAAACTGCCCCTTGCCAAAGGCCGCGGCCTCTCGTATAGTAGGTATTCGCTGCGCGAGCAGCCATAGGAGCGCCAGCTTAGCTCAGTTGGTAGAGCACCGCTCTCGTAAAGCGGGGGTCATCAGTTCAAGTCTGATAGCTGGCTCCATTGTTTCTTTCGGCAGGCACTTCGGTGCCTGCCTTTTTCATGTCGCGCGGCCGTGTCCCCGGGCGGCCGCAATGATGCGCATTCGTGCGGACACGCATTCGTGCGGACGCGCTGTATCGTCTATCATCATTGCAAGAACCAAGTGCGCATCTCAGCAGGGGAGACTTCCGTGACTGACAACGACATCAAGCCAACCGCAGACGACACCTCCGGACCTGTGCCCGCAGAGGCCGTCGAGCCCAAGGCCGGCGCCAAGCACACCGCCGAGGCGGTCTCGCAGGTCCGCCATGCCTCGCGCCACCTGCGCGACGACTCCGCCGAGGCGCAGCCCGCCGAGAAGAGCCGCTCCGTGCTCGGCGACCGCCTCGCCGCCGAGGGCATGGTGCCGGTCCTTGTGTGCCTGCTTGCGGCCGTGCTTATCGCGGGACTCGTGTGCGTGCTGCACGTGCCCAAGTACGCCGCCGACATCGACGACTACGCCCAGGCGCTCTACGCGCGCGGCGCCCTGTTCGACACGACCAGCTACCTCATGCCGTACTCCATGGTGATCTACAGCGCGCCGGTGGCCTTCCTCTACGGGCTTCTGCCCTCCGTCCCCTGGTACCCGCTGTCCCTCCTCGCCATCCAGGCGGTGTCGTTCGCGGCCCTGTTCAACCTGGGTCGCAAGATTAAGGCGTCGGTCGCCCTGCGCGTGTTCGTGCTGGCGGCGCTCGCGCTCTGCGAGTTCGCGGTCTGCGACTACCTGACGTTCTCCGCGACCGCGGTCGTGGCGTTCGCTGCGGGCATGTCGCTTGTGCTGGCGAGGGGCTGCTTTTCTCGCCCGCGCTCGCTGGGGGCGGGTGCTGCCCTGGGGTACGTGCTCGTCCTGGTGGGCGTGGCCGTGCGCTACGACGTCTGCCTGGCGGCGACGCTGGTGTTCGTGCCGTTTCTGGTCTGGGCGGTCATTCACAACCGCAACCTGCGGACCATGCTCATGGCGCTCGGCGTCGTGGCGTGCATCGCGGTGAGCTACGTGTCGGGCCAGGTTGCGTGGAGGACGTGCCCGGGCTGGGAGGACTACGTGCCCAACCAAGAGGCCGCGTCGTCGATCGCGGACTACCCGCGCGTCAGCTACGAGGACGTGAGCCGCGTGGCGCCCCATCTCTCCAAGAACGACGTCGACATGCTGTACGACTTCATGTTCGTGGACTCCGACCCCTACAGCCTCGAGACCTTCCAGGCGATCGACGGCGCGGTGCAGACGTTCAGCACGCGCACGCTGATGGACGCCGTGCGCTCGAGGGTGTCCTACACGATGGTCGTCTTCGGCCTGCAGGCCCTGGCATTCGCGACCGCGGTGGTGATCGCCACCGGGCGCGGGCGGGCGATGCGCAGCCGCTGGCTGCCGTTCGCGGTCTGCGGCGTGACGCTCGTGGTGACGTTCTTGCTGTTCCTGCGCGCGCGACCGCGCGTGCACGTGGTGCTGCCGCTGTTCGTGGCGACGATCTTCGCGCTCGTGGTGGCCGCGCTCAACGACAGGGAGGCTGACGCCCAGGGCGAGCAGCCGAGCGCGCCGCGCCTCGCGAAGTGGCTGGGCGTCGCCGCACCCGTCATGGGCATCGTGTGCTTCGCCCTTCTCGCCGCGCTCGTGGAGGTCAAGTACGCGCGCCCGCTGCAGCGCTCGCTCTCGGCCGAGCTCACGGCCAAGGCGCAGTCCTACGTGGACGCGCATCCCGACCAGACCGTGCTGTTCCTGCGCTCGCAGGGCGTGATCGAGAACCACGACGCGTTCGCGTTCGACCGCTGGGACGTGCCCGACAATGTGGTGATGATCGGCGGCGGCTACGAGTACTACACCACGCCGTGGAAGAACTACCTGTCGCGCGCGGGGCTCGACCGCACGCACTACCTGTCCTACCTCGTGGAGGACAAGGGCATGGTCAGCGTCAGCAGCGAGCGCATCGCCCACATGGTCGAGACCTACCTCGCCGAGCACACGGGCAAGGCCGTGCACGCCGAGAAGGTCCAGTCCATCGGACGCGGCACCCAGTCGCCGGAGGAGTACTTCGTCTGGCGCTACGTGGCCGACGCCTCGTCCGCTCCCGCGGCCGGCGCGCCTGCGGCCGGCACGCCTGCGGCAGGGGCTCCCGACGGGGCCGCGCCTGCTGTGGGCGCTCCCTCTGTTGGCGCGGCCGGCGCACCTACCGCCGAGGGGGAGAGTGCTGCCGCGTAGCAGGCGCATTGTTTCGCCTCCCGTAAATATGGGCTGAGGGCTAGGCAGGGCGGCTCGTCCGTGGCATTCTATGCTGCAAGGCTTCACCGCCGCGCAGAGAGCGTGGCTCGCACGACAGACCGATGCGTTTGGGCCATCCAGTAGAGAGGGGACACCATGACCACCACCAACCCGCTCGACAAGATCATCCTCGACAGGCGCCAGGCCGTCGCCCTGGGCCTCGGCGGCGTCGCCACGATGGGCCTCGCGGCCTGCTCCGGCGCCGCGCCGGCTCCCGCGCCCGAGACCAGCAACTCGACCAGCAACAACGGCCAGCTGAACACGGCCGTCTACGACACGATCATCGCCGGCGGCAAGGTCGCCTCCGACGCCGACATCGCCGCCAGCTCCTGGGCCTCCAAGGTCAAGCAGGCCGGCACCCTGCGCGTCGGTGGCGTCGAGACCTCCACGCTCTTCTCGCTGCGCAACGCCGAGGACAACTCGCTGCGCGGCTTCGACGCGGGCATCTCTCAGCTGCTCGCCCGCTACATCCTGGGCGACGAGAAGAAGTACACGCTCACGAAGGTCACCTCCGACACGCGCGAGTCGGTGCTCACCAACGACCAGGTCGACTGCGTCTTCGCGACCTACTCCATCACGCCCGCCCGCAAGGAGGTCATCTCCTTCGCCGGCCCGTACTACAGCTCCCAGCAGGCGATTCTCGTCGCGAAGAGCAACGACGCCATCAAGGGCCTCGCGGACCTCGAGGGCAAGAAGGTCGCCGTGCAGTCCGGCTCCACCGGCCCCAGCATCGTCGCCGAGTTGGCGCCGAAGGCCGTCACGCAGGAGTTCAGCACCGACGAGGAGGCGCGCACCGCCCTCGAGCAGGGTCGCGTCGACGCGTACGTGATCGACCAGACCATGCAGATGGGCGCCATCGTCAAGAACCCCGGCAAGTACAAGATCGTGGGCGACCCGTTCGGCCCCAAGGACAACTACGGCGTCGGCATGCCCAAGGACTCCGATGGCGTCGACTTCGTGAACGCCTTCCTCAAGAAGATCGAGGACGACGGCACCTGGACGGCGCTGTGGCAGGTTGCCATCGGCGACCGCACCGACGTGAAGACCGCGCCCGAGCTTCCGGCCGTCGGCGCGTAGGACGTGCCGCAACGTTTCGGTGTTGTTCAAATTGTGACGTCGGGCGCGTCTGAAACCATCGCTCGCGGGTACACTCTGTAGGTGTGCCTAGTCAGGGACCCTCTGTCTTGTGGCAGGGGGTCCCTCTTGTATAGGAGGTGATCATGGGGCTTCAGGAGCTGCTTTCCACGTATGGCGGCATGTATGGCCAGGCTCTTCTCGTCACCTGGAGGATGACGGTCGTGTCGTACCTGGGGGCCATGGCGCTCGCCCTGATCGTCACGGTCGCGCGCGTGTCGCCGATCGCGCCGCTGCGCAAGCTCGGCGACTTCTACGTCCAGGTGTTCCGCAACATCCCGGGCGTGTCGCTGCTCATCATCTGCGTCTACGCACTGCCGAACCTGCGGGTCGTGCTCGACTACGAGGCCTGCGTGATCGTCACCACCGTGCTGGTCGCGTCGGCGTTCGGGTCCGAGAACTTCATGAGCGGCATCAACACCATCGGCGTCGGCCAGATCGAGGCCGCGCGCTCGATCGGCCTGAGCTTCGGGCAGATCCTGCGCCACGTGGTCATCCCGCAGGCGCTGCGCTCGGCCGTGCTGCCGATGACCAACCTGCTGATCGCCGTCATGCTGACCACGGCGCTTGCCTCGCAGGTGCCGCTCGACCCGCCTGAGCTCACCGGCCTGGTCTCGTACATCAACACGAGGTCCGTCGGCGGCATCCTGCCGTTCTTCGTGTCGGCCGTCGGCTACGCCGGCACAGCCTTCCTGATCGGCATCGTGGGCAACAGGATCGACAAGAAAGTGAGGATCCTGCGATGAGCGCTGACACCATCTCCATGCGCGACGCGCTCTACGAGGCCCCCGGCCCCAAGACGCGCCGTCGCATCGTCATCGGCACCGTGATCGCGTCGATCGCCCTCGTGGCGCTCGTGGCGGCCGTCGCGTGGCGCTTCTACATCACGGGCCAGTTCGCGCCGCAGTACTGGGAGTTCTTCACCAAGTGGTCCACCTGGAACTACCTGCTCTCGGGCCTGCTCGGCACCTTTGAGGTCGCGCTCACCGCGGGCGCCATCGCGCTCGTGCTCGGCGTCGTGTTCATGCTGGGTCGCATCAGCAAGAACAAGGTCGTCAGCACGATCTTCCGCATCGTGATCGACTTCTTCCGCGGCGTGCCGAGTCTGCTTCTGATCTACTTCTTCTTCCTGGTGATTCCCGCCTACGGCATCAAGATGTCGTCCTTCTGGATGCTCGCGCTGCCCATCTCGCTGACCGCGTCGGGCGTGCTCGCCGAGGTCTTCCGCGCGGGCGTCAACGCGGTGCCCGCCGGCCAGCGCGAGGCGGCGCTCTCGATCGGCATGAGCGAGGGCAAGGTCATGCGCAAGATCATCCTGCCGCAGGCCGTGCGCTTCGTCATCCCGTCGCTCATCTCGCAGCTCGTGGTCGTGGTCAAGGACACCACGGTCGCCTACGTCGTGAGCTACCCCGACATGCTCCAGAACGCGCGCGTCCTCATCACCAACTACGACGCGCTCGTCTCGACCTACTTCGTGGTCGCCATCATCTACATCCTGATCAACTTCGCCATCAACCAGGCGTCCATCTACGTGGCGCGCCGCTCCGGCACCAGGGTCATCTCGCGCAACCAGGAGGACCCCGTCTAGCCCGCGCCGCCCGCACGCCGCACGCGAACCGCACGCACAACCTCCGCCGATTGGAGAGACATGCCTGACATCGAGACCACCGCAGCCGCCGCCGCGAACGAGGGCGCGGCCACGCCCATCATCGAGATGAGCCACGTCGACAAGCACTACGGACAGCTTCATGTCCTCAACGACATCAACCTCTCCGTCGAGAAGGGCGAGGTGCTCGTGCTCATCGGCCCGTCCGGGTCGGGCAAGTCCACCCTCTGCCGCACGATCAACCGCCTGGAGACCATCGACTCCGGCGAGATCAAGATCGACGGCACGCCGCTTCCCCAGGAGGGCCGCGAGCTCGCCGCGCTTCGCGCCGAGGTCGGCATGGTGTTCCAGAGCTTCAACCTCTTCGCGCACAAGTCCATCCTGCAGAACGTGACCATGGGCCCCATCGAGGTCCTGCACACGCCGAAGGCCCAGGCCGAGGAGGAGGCCATGGAGCTCCTGCGTCGCGTGGGCGTCGCCGAGCAGGCCAACAAGGTGCCCGCCCAGCTCTCCGGCGGCCAGCAGCAGCGCGTGGCCATCGCCCGCTCGCTCGCCATGCACCCCAAGGCGATGCTCTTCGACGAGCCCACCAGCGCCCTCGACCCCGAGATGATCAACGAGGTCCTTGACGTCATGGTCGAGCTCGCGCAGGAGGGGATGACCATGGTCGTGGTCACGCACGAGATGAACTTCGCCCGCCGCGTCGCCAACCGCGTGGTCTTCATGGCGGACGGCCAGATCGTCGAGCAGGCCGCGCCGGACGAGTTCTTCGACCACCCCAAGAGTGAGCGCGCCCGCGACTTCCTCAACTCGATCAAGGGCCACTAGCACTGCTTGCCGCGCAACCTGGCACGTAGCTGGGGTATGATGCTCTGAGACGGCGAGGGGAGTTGCTCTTGATAAGCTTTTCCACCTTTCTCGGCATGCTTGCGCAGAACCCGTTTCTCGCGGTGACCATCGCGCTGGTCCTCGGCACCATCTTCGTCAACGGTGCGACGGACGCGGCCAACGCCATCGCCGAGGCCGTCGGCACCCGTTCCATCAAGGTCAACACCGCCATCCTCATGAGCGTGGCCTGCAACTTCGTGGGCCTCGTCGCCATGACGGCCGTCTCGACCGCCGTCGCCGACACCATCAGCGGCATGGTCGACTTCGGCGGCGACTCGCACGCCGCCATGATCGCGCTTGCCGCGGCGACCGTGGCCATCGTCGTCTGGGGGCTGGGGGCCTGGGTCTTCGGCATCCCCACGAGCGAGAGCCATGCTCTTATCGCCGGCCTCACCGGTGCGGCCCTGGCCGTGCACGGGGGCCTCGGCGGCGTCAACATGGGGGAGTGGATCAAGGTCATCTACGGCCTCGTGCTGTCGACCGTGCTGGGGTTCGCCGCGGGCTGGTTCTTCGCGTGGCTCATCCAGAAGGTCTGTCGCAACGTCAACCGCATCAAGGCCGACGAGACGTTCGGGCGCCTTCAGGTCGTCGGGTCCGCCTTCGTCGCGCTCATGCACGGCGCGCAGGACGGTCAGAAGTTCATGTCCACCGCGATGCTCGCCATCGCGCTGTCCGCCAACATGACCGTCGCCGACATGGGTGGCTTCCCGCTCTGGATCGAGATCCTCTGCGCCGCCGTGATGGCGATCGGCACCGGCGTCGGCGGCAAGCGCATCATCAAGAAGGTCGGCACCGAGATGGTCAAGCTCGAGAAGTACCAGGGCTTCTCGGCGTCGATCAGCGCGACCATATCGCTTCTCGTCGCGACGCTCACGGGCCTTCCGGTCTCGACCACGCACGCCAAGACGGCCGCCATCATGGGCTCCGGCGCCGCCAAGAACGTCCGCTCGGTCAACTGGAACGTCGCCAAGGAGATGGTCTACACCTGGGTCTTCACGTTCCCGGGCTGCGGCATCATCGGCTACGCCCTGGCCCGCTTCTTCCTCATGGTCTTCTAGACGCAACCTGCACGCTCACGCACAATCGGAGGTATCTCACATGGCACGCATCGGCAAAGAGGACATCTTCTACACCCTCCTCAAGGAGTTCTCCGACGAGCTGCTCGAGGCCGCCGAGCTCTACCGCGACATCGTCTGCGGCTACCCCGACACCTTCTCGCGCATCCCGCAGATGAAGGTCATGGAGACCGAGTGCGACGAGCGGGTCAAGGCCATCATGGGCAAGCTATACACCTCGTTCATCACGCCCTTCGAGCGCGAGGACATCTCCGACCTCACGCTTGCCCTCGACGACGTCATCGACTGCATGAACGGCGTGACCAAGAGGCTCGACCTCTTCAACATCCAGGAGACCCGCGACGAGGCCCCGCAGCTCGCCGAGCTCGCGCTGCTCTGCGTCAAGGAGGTTCACGACCTCATCTACCTGCTGCCCAACTACAAGAAGGAGCCGCGCGTCCTCGAGATCGCCTCCAAGATCTCCAACATGGAGGACGAGGGCGGCACCGTCTACGAGGCCGCCCTGCGCCGTCTCTTCCGCGAGGAGGAGAAGGGCAAGGTCACGGTCGCGTGGCTGCGCCTGCTCGACCGCATGGAGAACACGATGCACGCCTGCGACCACGTGGCCGCGATCGTTCGCAGCGTTGTCCTCAAGAGCGCCTAGTGGACCCTGACGAGCTGTGCCGCGCCGAGGCCGCCCTCGCCGAGCGGCTTGAGTCGCGCGGGCTTGACGTCCGTCGCGTCGACCTGTCGGGGGCGCATGCGCCCGAGGCGTTTGCCGCCGCGAGCCGCGGCCAGCGCAGCCTCGTGGTCCATGCGAAGGGCTATCCCGCGCAGGGCGAGAACCGTTGCGCGGCCTGGGTCGAGGGCGTCTTCTCGTGGGCGGGCCTCGGCCTCGAGGACGGCCACGCCTGCGACCTCTTCGAGCGCTACTGCACCCTGGACGACCCAGCCGACCTGCGCGTGGGCATGATCGTCGCCACGCCGCGCCATCCCTTCTCGACCGATGGCCTGCGCTTTGGCCACGTGGGCATCTACGTGGGCGACGGCGAGGTCATGGACTGCACCTCGGACGGCGTCCGCACCGTGCCCCTGTCGCTCTGGCTCATGGGCTACGGAGCCCTCGACGAGCCGCGCTGGGGCTGGATGCGCGGCATCGCCCTGGCCTGAGGGCGCGGGCGACGGGTGCGACCGCCGCCGTGCGTCCCTAGCGCGCGAGGGTCTGTGCGAACGCGAGCAGCTCGTCCACGTCGGACTCGCGCGTCGCCCACGACGTGACGAAGCGCACCACGCGCGTGTCGTCGTCGAGCACGTAGAACGTCTCGCACCCGCAGGCGTCGGCAAGGGCCTGCTCCTGGCTGGCGCTCACGCGGAAGAACTGCTGGTTCGACGCCGAGTGCCCATACGGCTCGAAGCCCAGGTCCACCAGGCCGTCGCGCAGGCGCGCCGCGCACGCGTTGGCGTTGCGGGCGTAGCGCCACCACGGCGCCTCGCTCTTCTCGCCCGGCGTGAACGCAGCCTCGAACTGGGCACCGAGCAGGCGTCCCTTCGCCATGAGTCCGCCGCGCTCCTTTTGGAGGTAGGGGAACGACTCCCTGAGCATGTCGTCGCAGATGACCATGGCCTCGCCGAACAGCAGGCCGTTCTTGGTTCCGCCGAGGTAGAACGCCGAGACGTTCTGCGCGATGTGCTCGAGCGTGAGGTCGTTTTCGTCGGACGTGAGTGCCGACGCGAGCCGCGCGCCGTCCAGGAACACGCGCAGGTCGTGGCTGTGCGCCCAGTCGCAGATCGCGTCGAAGCGCGCGCGGTCCCACACGCCGCCGATCTCGGTCGCGTTGGTGATGTAGACCAGGGCGGGCCTCGTCATGTGCCGCCCGGTCGAGGTCTGGAAGCGCCACACGCGCTCGGCCTCGTCGGGAGTCAGGAACCCGTCGGCGTCCGCGGTCGGGAGTACCGTACGCCCGCATGCCGCAATGGCTCCGGTCTCGTGCACGTTGATGTGGGCGTCCCTCGTGCAGATGACGCCCTCCCAGTCGCGCAGCATCCCCGTCACGCCGATCACGTTGGCAGACGTCCCGCCCACGCAGAACTCGACGTCCGCGTCGGGCCGGCCGCACGCCGCGCGGATCAGCTCACGGGCGCGCTCGCAGTGGGGGTCGCCCTCGGTGTAGCCCACGCACTGCTCGTCGTTGGTGCGCACGAGCGCCTCGAGCACCTCCGGCGCCGCGCCCTCCGAGTAGTCGTTCCGAAACATCCGCATGAGCAATCGCCCCTCGATGGTCATGGGCGCGACTGCGATCTGCTGCGCCACGCCCGCTTCACGTGGCCTTCGATGGTACGGCAACGGCGTGCCCCGTCCAAGTGCGCGCCCGGTCGCGCGCTGTTGCCGATTACTCAGATTTCGGAAAGGACGCAGAGAATTACTGAGATTACGGAAAGGACGCAGATAATTACTCGAATTACGGATTTGTCACGGCGGATTACTGAGATTACGGAAAAGGCACCGATTATTACTCGAATTACGGAATCGACACCGGCCCCCGCCCAGACCTTTTCGTAGGACCGCAGGTAGACGAGGTTCGCGCTAAGCCAAGGCCTTGGCGGCGTGCGTCGAATCCGTAATCTGAGTAATCGGCGGTGTCAAAACTGAAATCTGAGTAATAAAGTGCGTCCTTTCCGTAATCTGAGTAATCACACCGTCCCTCCAACCCCACCCACCTGCGCCTTCGCGAATAACCTGCCCTCGGCCCAAAGAACTGTCTTGTCAGATGGCAAGACAGGGTGGATACTGTCATACCAGTGGCGCGCGGGCGTGCCGACCGGCACCCTCCCGCACGCGAAGACCAACCGAGAGGGGACCCACACACATGGTGGCAAACGATCGCGCGGCAACGCTGGCCGCGCAGCAGGCGACGCCGTCGCCAGACGAGCTCGCGCGTCGCGTCGAGCAGCTCAAGCGCGAGAGGGGCGCCGTCGTCCTCGCTCACTACTACACACCGGCCCAGACCCAGGCCCTGGCCGACTACGTCGGCGACTCTTTCTACCTCGCCCGCCTCGCGAAGACCCTCGAGTGCGAGACCATCGTGCTCTGCGGCGTCTCGTTCATGGGCGAGAGCGTCAAGCTCCTCAACCCCGGCCGTCGCGTCCTCATGCCCGCGCCCGAGGCCGACTGCCCCATGGCGCACATGGTCGAGAAGGCCGAGGTCGACCGCATCCGCGCGACCTACGACGACGTCGCGGTCGTCGCCTACGTCAACACGACCGCCGAGGTGAAGACCTGGGCCGACGTCTGCGTGACCTCGTCGAACGCGCTCAAGGTCGTGCGCGAGCTGCCACAGCGCAACATCTTCTTCATCCCCGACGCCAACCTCGGCAGCTTCATCGCGCGCCAGGTGCCCGAGAAGAACGTCATCCTCAACATGGGCTGCTGTCCCATCCACGACGTCATCTCCCTCGACGAGGTGCGCGACCTCAAGGCGGCCCACCCCGCCGCCGAGGTCCTCGCGCACCCCGAGTGCCGTCCCGACGTGCTCGCCGAGGCCGACTACATCGGCTCCACCAAGGAGATCATCAACCGCGTCGCCGCAAGCGACGGCTCCGAGTTCATCGTCCTCACCGTCGCCGGCGTCGCCGCCGAGATCGAGCGCCTCACGCCCGGCCAGAACAAGCGCGTCTACTTCCCGGCGACCACGCCCATCTGCCCAAACATGGCCAAGGTCAAGCCCGAGCGCCTGCTCGCCTGCCTCGAGGACCTCTCCGGCGAGGTCGCCCTGCCCGAGTGCCCCGAGGCCGCGGGCGCCCCGCTCGAGCGCATGCTGGAACTGGCGGCGAGGTAGAGTGACCACCCCCATGCCCCGCACCGCCCCCAAGCCCGCCGCCCCCGACCCCACGCTCGCGCCCGGCACCCACGAGAGCGACGTCGTGATCGTGGGCTGCGGCGTCGCCGGCCTCTACGCCGCGCTCAACCTCCCGCGCAGCCTCCGCGTCACCATGATCTGCAAGGAGGACGTCGAGTCCTGCGACTCCATGCTCGCGCAGGGCGGCATTTGCGTCATGCGCGACCATGACGACTACGACTCCTGGTTCGACGACACCATGCGCGCCGGCCACTTCGAGAACCGCGCCGAGAGCGTCGACACCATGATCTGGTCGAGCCGCGAGGTCATCAACGACCTCATCCGCATGGGCGTGAGCTTCGACCATGCGCCCGGCGGCGACCTCGACTACACCCGCGAGGGCGCCCACAGCCGCCCGCGCATCCTCCACCACGCCGACCTCACCGGCGCCGAGATCACGCTGCGCCTCCTCGAGCAGGCCTGCCGCCTGCCCAACGTCACCATCTACGAGCACGTCACGATGGACGACCTCGTGGTCGAGAAGAGCGAATGCCTCGGCGTCCGCGCCCGCCTCGCTGACGGCGGCCGCGTCACGCTCCTGGCGCGCGACACGATCCTCGCGACGGGCGGCATCGGCGGCACCTACGAGCGCTCGACCAACTACGCCTGCCTCACCGGCGACGGCTGCCGCGTGGCCGAGGCCCACGGCGTCGCGCTCGAGCACATGGACTACGTGCAGATCCACCCCACGTCGCTCTACAGCGAGCGCCCGGGCCGCGCCTTCCTCATCTCGGAGTCGTGCCGCGGCGAGGGCGCGATCCTCATCAACGCGGCCGGCGAGCGCTTCGTCGACGAGCTGCTCCCGCGCGACGTCGTGAGCAAGGCGATCTTCGCGGAGATGGAGCGCGAGGGCTCGCGCTACGTGCGCCTCTCCTTCGAGAACGTGCCCGAGCGCACGATCACCATCCACTTCCGCAACATCTTCGAGCACTGCCTGGAGGAGGGCTACGACATCCGTCGCGAGCCCATCCCCGTGGTGCCCGCGCAGCACTACCTCATGGGCGGCATCCACGTGGACCAGAACTCGCGCACCACGATGGAGCACCTCTATGCCGCGGGCGAGACGAGCTGCAACGGCGTCCACGGCAAGAACCGCCTGGCAAGCAATTCGCTTCTGGAAAGCCTGGTGTTCGCGCGCCTCGCCGCGCGCGACATCGTGAGGAGGAGACACCATGAACTCTGTGACGCTTAGGCTCGAGGCCGAGCCGCTGATCCTCGCGGCCCTGCGCGAGGACATCACGAGCGAGGACGTATCCACCAACGCCGTCGTCGACGAGGCCGCCCTCGGCGAGGTGCGCCTCATCGCGAAGCAGGACGGCGTCATCTGCGGCCTCGACGTCTTCGCGCGCACCTTCGAGCTGCTCGACGAGGGCGCGCGCTGCAAGTTCACCGTGGCAGACGGTGACGACGTCAGCGCGGGCCAGGACCTCGGCGCGGTCTCGGCCCACGTGCGCACGCTCCTCTCGGGCGAGCGCGTCGCCCTCAACTACCTGCAGCGGATGAGCGGCATCGCCACCTACACGCGCCGCATGGCCCGTCTCTTCGAGGGCACCAAGACCCGTCTCGTCGACACGCGCAAGACCTGCCCCAACATGCGCGTCTTCGAGAAGGAGGCCGTGCGCGTGGGCGGCGCGTCAAACCACCGCTACAACCTCTCCGACGGCGTGATGCTCAAGGACAACCACATCGACGCGGCCGGCGGCATCGCGCCCGCCGTCGCCGCGGCCCGCGCCTACGCGCCGTTCGTGCGCAAGGTCGAGGTCGAGGTCGAGACCCTCGACATGGTCCGCGAGGCCGTGGCCGCCGGCGCCGACATCATCATGCTCGACAACATGGACCACGACACCATGGCTGAGGCCATCGCCATCATCGACGGCGCGGCCGAGGTCGAGGTCTCGGGCAACGTCGACGCCCAGAACGCCGCGGCCCTCGTCGACCTCGGGGTCGACATCGTCTCGTCCGGCGCGCTCACGCACTCGGCGCCGATCCTCGACCTCTCCCTCAAGCACCTCACGGTCACGGGCCGCGAGGGGCAGGAGTAGCCATGGGGGGAGAAGAGCGCAGGGAACGGCTCGTGGCTCTTCTCGGCAGTGCCGACGTCCCGGTGTCGGGCGCCGACCTGGCCCGGGAGCTCGGCGTGAGCCGACAGGTCATCGTTCAGGACATCGCGCTGATCCGCCGCGACGGCGTCGACGTTGCCTCGACGCACCGCGGCTACGTGCTCGCGCGCCCGAGCGTGCCGCGGCGCATGTTCAAGGTCCGCCACGGCGAGGAGCGCGTGCAGGAGGAGCTCGACCTCATCGTCGACCTTGGCGCCACGGTGGAGGACGTCGTGGTGAACCACCGCAGCTACGGCGTGATCAGCGTGGCGCTCGGCGTGTCGAGCCGCCGCGACGTGACGCGCTACCTGGCCGACATCGCCACGAGCAAGTCGACGCCGCTGTCGCGCATCACCTCCGGCTACCACTTCCATCACGTGACGGCGCCCTCCGAGGAGATCCTCGACGAGGTGCAGCAGGCCCTGGACGAGCACGGCTTCCTGGTCGAGCGTCTGCCGTACGAGGTGGGGGAGGGCTTGGAGTAGGCCGCGCACGCACGTGGCGAAGTCGCAGGTGAATGCCGTAGAGATGGTCTAGTAGCGCACTTTATAAATTAGGTTATCCGATAACCTTATTTATGGCTCATCTATAAATAAGGTTTTGTTCTTTTTGGCATGTTCGAGCGCAGGCTTGCAAGTCCTGCGATGGGCACGGCGCTCGAGCCGCCGGTGCGAGTCGTTCCTGCCCGCTGAGCCTTTTGTTGAGGTTGCCGTGCGGGGTCAACCCATGATGCGGGTATCAATCCAGTAATCACCTCGAGATTGGTGGGGCTGGCATCTCTCGAAGCCAACTGACGCGTTCTGGTGACTTTGCCTGCACCTGTCGTATTGTGCAGGTTTTAACTATTAACTGAGGTAATATTAAATGGGAGATCGCTCAAGATAACTAAGCGGAGAGCTCTCATTCGTGAACTGGAGTCGGCGGGTTCAGGCATGTTGGAGGGACCAAGCACGGGAGCTCGGTGTTGAGTCTGCGGTAAGAAGCAGGGGGAATCATGTCTTTGTACATGTGTGAATTCGAGTTGGTGAACGATGGCGATTGCGTTCTGTGCTGGCCGTTCTGGCCCGGCGTGGAGGGCGGAACTCAGGGAGAGAACCTTGACGACGCCGTGGAGATGGCTGCCGATTGGCTTCGAGAGATGGCTCTTGACTGTGAGATGCGTGGAGCGAGCGTGCCGAAACTTCCCTTGGGCAACGAGCCGAGGCAGGGGGGCCGTGTCGTTACCATGGTCGTGGAGGCGAGCCTGTCTGACATTCCGGCCGTCACGGCAAAGGAGGCCGCGGGTCTTCTGGGCGTGAGCCGCGCCCGCGTCTCCCAGCTCTGTAAGGCTGGGCATCTGGAAAGCTGGACGGTGGGCCGCACGCGCATGGTGAGCTTGGAGTCGGTGCGGCTTCGCCTTGCCGAGGAGCGCAGGGCCGGACGGCCGCGAGCCGGGCAGTCGAAAGCCAGGGGAGACGGCGAGGTCTCTGGGGCCAGAAGGCGGACGTCCCCTGGAAAGGCGGTCGCGTGCTAGGTGTGATTGATTGCAGTTTCGGCACTGGGCATGGGGGTGGCGCCGCAGTTCTTCGTTGAGCGACTGGTTGTTTGGTCGGTTGGGGCGCCAATGGGCCAGGGCGTCATCGCGGGAACCGGCGCAGTCCGCATTGGCGTGTCATGTTTCGGTCCCGTCTCGCGTGCGTGCGCGCTACGGGCGAGGTAGTACACTCACACTCAACGCACGACCACATCAAAACCTTTGGTTCGCGCCTTACATGACCCACGACACGATGGGAGTTTGCGATGGAGAAGAAGGACCTGGACTGGGGCAGCCTCACGTTCGCCTACCAGCCGACTGACTACAGCTATGTCTCGAACTACAAGGACGGTGCCTGGGACGAGGGCATGCTCACGAGCGACCACAGCCTTCACCTCTCCGAGTGCGCGGGCATCTTCCACTACTGTCAGGAGGTCTTCGAGGGCCTCAAGGCCTACACCACCGAGAGTGGCGACATCGTCTGCTTCCGCCCGGAGCAGAACGCCAAGCGCATGGCCGACTCCGCCCGCCGCATCTGCATGCCGGCCTTCCCGGAGGACCGCTTCGTCGAGGCCGTCGAGCAGGTCGTGCGCGCCAATGCCGCCTGGGTCCCGCCCTTCGGCACCGGAGCCACCCTCTACCTCCGTCCGTTCATGGTCGCGACCGGCAACGTCATCGGCGTGAAGCCTGCTGACGAGTACCAGTTCCGCATCCTCGTGACGCCCGTCGGCGCCTACTACAAGGGCGGCGTCAAACCCGTCAAGCTGCAGGTCTCCAAGTACGACCGTGCCGCTCCGCACGGCACCGGCAACATCAAGGCCGGCCTGAACTACGCCATGAGCCTCTATCCCTCCGTCGAGGCACACGCCGCGGGCTACGCCGACAACATGTTCCTCGACCCCGAGACCCGCACCTTCGTCGAGGAGTCCGGCGGCGCCAACTTCCTGTTCGTCGACAAGGAGGGCACGCTCATCGTGCCGCAGTCCGCGACCGACTCGATCCTGCCCTCGATCACGCGCCGCTCGCTCGTCGACGTCGCCGAGAAGTACCTCGGCATGAAGGTCATCCAGCGCCAGGTGCGCTTCGACGAGATCGATCAGTTCGTCGAGTGCGGCATGTGCGGCACCGCGGCCGTCATCAGCCCGGTGGGCCAGGTCGACGCCGATGACAAGACGGTCGTCTACGGCATGGACCACGTCGGCCCCGTCATGCAGAAGCTCCGCGAGACGCTGACCGGCATCCAGTCCGGCGCCATCGAGGACAAGCTCGGCTGGGTCCACAAGATCGACGTCGAGTAGCGCATAACCTCAGGACAAACGCACCACCGCCCCTGGCACCCGGGCTCGAACACGCGGCTTTGCCGCGAACTCGCCTGGCCGCCAGGGGCGGTGGCTTGTCGTGGGCGGGGTGCCGCGTACGTCGGCCGCCGCGCGGATCCGGGCGCAGTGCCATTCGATTGCGTCGCGTACGCAAAAGCACCCCTCCGTGGAAAGATTTCCGATTCGGATGCGCGATTCTGCCCCTCTGTGTACAACTCGCTGAGCCCCTCGGCGGGGGAGGCGTGGAAAAGTCTGCATAGACTTTGGGGTTTGGCCAGTTGCGTACCGTCTGTTATGCAGGCGAATGTGGCGGCTGGCTAAATCGGAGAGTCGAGACCTTGCCACGGAGGCACACTTTCGCGCAGGGCGATCGCCAATCTTTCCACGGAGGCACGTTTTTGCGCGCCCGCGAGCGCATCCCATGTGTGGGCGCCCTGCAGTTCGTCCGCGCTACCTGCGCGTGCGCTATACTTTGCCACTGCAGCCGTGGAAGGCGACGCGCGCCGTGCGTCGTTTGTGGCCACGGCCGGATGCGCCGGAAAGGCGCGATTGGAGATCACCATGGCACAGAGGATCCAGGGTACCGAGGACCTGTACGGCGGCTACATGCGCGCCTGGCAGCACATGCAGGACGTCGCGCGCGAGCTGTTCGGGGCCTACGGCTTCGACATGATCGAGACGCCTGCCATCGAGCAGGTCGACACCTTCGTCCACGGCATCGGCGAGTCGACCGACGTCGTGCGCAAGGAGATGTTCCGCGTCGTATCGGGCGCCCTCTTCCAGAACCTCCTCGAGGCCGGCAACGAGGACGGCCTCAAGGCCAAGCAGCGCATGGCCATGCGCCCCGAGGGCACGGCCGGCGTCGTGCGCGCCGTCGTCGAGCACAACCTCGTGCCGCAGGGCGCGGCTCCCGCCAAGCTCTGGTACGCCTCGCCCATGTTCCGCGGCGAGCGCCCGCAGAAGGGCCGCCTGCGCCAGTTCCACCAGGTCGGCGTCGAGTGGCTCGGCGCCCCCGATGCCGCGGCGGACGCCGAGTGCATCATCATGCTGATGGAGTTCTACAAGCGCCTCGGCTTCGAGGCCAAGGACCTGCGCCTCTCCATCAACTCCATGGGCGACGCGGCCTGCCGTCCGGCCTATCGCGAGAAGGTCCGCGCCTTCATCCTCGACCACGCCGACGAGATGTGCGAGGACTGCCTCGAGCGCGCCGAGATCAACCCGCTGCGCGCCTTCGACTGCAAGAACGAGCACTGCCACGAGGTCATGGCCGCGGCCCCGCTCGCCAATGACAACCTCTGCGACGACTGCGCCGCCCACTACGCTCAGGTCAAGCGCTACCTCGACGAGGCCGGCGTCGCCTACGTGGAGGACCCGACGCTCGTCCGCGGCCTCGACTATTACACCCGCACCGTCTTCGAGATCGAGGCGGTCGGCGCCGGCGTCGGCGCCATCGGTGGCGGCGGTCGCTACGACGGCCTCGTCGAGCTCGAGGGCGGCAAGCCCACGCCGGGCATCGGCTTCGCCGTGGGCTTCGAGCGCATCGCGCTCGCCCTCGCGGCCCAGGGCGCGTCGCTCGAGGGTGACGAGCCCTCCTGCGTCTACGTCGCCTGCGCCGGTTCCGAGCAGCGCGACGCCGTCTTCTCGGCCACGCTCGCGCTTCGCCAGGCCAACATTCGCACCGAGGCAGACTACCAGGGCCGCTCCCTCAAGAGCCAGTTCAAGCAGGCGGACAAGCTCGGCGCCCGCCTCTGCGTCGTGTTCGGCTCCGACGAGGTCGAGGCCGGCGTCGCCACCCTGCGCGACATGGAGACCCACGAGCAGGTCCAGGTGCCCATCGCCGACCTCGCCACGGAGGTCGCCGCGCGCCTCGCGTAGCCCGCGCAGCCCGACAACGCAAGACAACGAGCGAGACGGTCCTCGGGGCCGTCTCGCTTTTCGTTTGCACCGCCGCTTCTGGATTGCATCGCCAACCCGTTCGCGCCGTGTAGTACGGTTTTTGTTACGCGCTTGATCGTGCCGTCGTGTCGCGCGCGACGGGCGGCCTGACGAAAGGGGACCACATGTACGGATACGGAACTCGCAGCTCGCTTTACCCATCGATGTTCGGTCTTGGCTCGGGCTTTGCGGGCGCTCTCCTGCTCGTCGCGTTCATCGCCTCGATCGTGCTCACGGTCATCATCTACCGCCGCTTCGTCTCCAACAAGGCGGCTGGCGGCCTCAAGCTCAAGGATCACGCCACCTGGGACAAGTTCTTCCGCTTCGACAGCTTCATCGTCGACAAGATCCTGCAGGTCCTCTACATCTTCGGCGCCGTGTCCTCCGCCACCTTCACTGTGGTGATGATTCTTCTCTCGCTGTCCGGCGGCATTGTCGCCTTCCTGGCCGCGCTCATTGGCGGCGCGCTCCTCTGCCTTCTCTACCAGGTGATGCACCGCGCCCTCTTCGAGCTGCTCATGCTCGGCATCGTGACGGCGCGCAACGCCATCTCCATCAGGAGGATGATGGAGCAGGACAGGGGCATCGTCTCCACTGAGTCCGCTGGCGGAGAAGAGCCTGCCCCTGCCCCCGCGCCCGCTCCCGTTCCGCCGGCTCCCGCGCCTGCGGCCCCCGTTCCGCCGACGGCCCCGGCCGCGGCTCCCGAGCCTCCCGCTCCCGTACCCGCGTCGGAGCCCGAGCCCGCACCCGCGCCGGAGCCTGAGCCCGCACCTGAGCCTGAGTCCGCCCCCGAGCCCGGCGTCTGCCCCGCCTGCGGCGAGAAGAACGAGCCCGGCTCCCACTTCTGCGGCAACTGCGGCGGCAAGCTCGACTAGCGATCACCCGCTAGAGCAGCCAGCCAAACAAGAGGCGCGCGTCGACCATCGGCCGGCGCGCGCCCTTTCCTTGCCGCGTGTCGCACTGCCCTAGATGCAGAGCCCTACGACCACGCCGAGCGAGTCGTTCGAGTTGCCGTACGTCGACGGGTTGCCGCTCGCGTCCACATGGCGCCCGCGCCCCGAGCTCGCCGCCGTCGAGCGCAGCCACCACGAGCCGCCGCACGCCAGGCACGAGTTGTTCGCGTCAGACACCACGCGCTGCTGCGCAAAGTACTCGTACTGGTCGCCCTCGCCGTTGAACACCGAGTTGTAGAACGCGCTGTTCGCGGGGTCGGAGTCGTAGTTCCAGTCCACGGCCCCCGTCAGCTCGATGATCGACGGCGCCCACAGCGTGTCGGTCGTCGGCGTCGTGACCATCCCCGAGCTCGCCTTGCCCACGTTGTTCGAGACCTTCTGCACGGGCACGACCACCTTGGCCAGCTCCTCGGGCAGCTTGTCCTTCAGCTCGCCGTTCATCCACGTGCGCAGCTCCGAGCCCTTCCAGCCGCCGTCGGTCGTGGTCCCGCTCGCCATCCGCCGCGACCAGTTCGCGTTCTTCGCGACGAACGTCATCGCGGCCTGCCCGCTGCCGTCGGCCTTGTCGTCGTGCATGAGCCCCACGAGCCGCAGCTGCACCTCGGTGCCGTCGCTCATCTTGACGGCCTTCACGCCCGAGACGAGCTTGCCCCCGCGCGCCAGGCCGTACTCCTCCGCCACGTCGAGCGCCGCCCTGCGCGAGCCCGCCGCGTACATCTTCTGCGCGACCTTGCCCAGCTCGCCCCACGAGTACTGCTCGACCGACGCCCTCGGCTTCACGTCGCCGTTCGAGCTCGATTCATCCGCCGCGCCGGCCGCGTTTCCGCCGGCCTTCGCCGAGGCGCCGCTGTCGCCCTTCTGCTGCTCCTGCACCTGCGGGACGGGCGCGGCCTCCTTGTTGGCGTTCGCCCCCGAGACCGCGAACGCGATCCCCAGTCCGAGCACGAACGCCAGGCCGATGCCCCCGCCGATAAGAGCGGGCTTCAGGGCCGACGGCTTCGCCTTGGCCTTCGACTGGGTGCCTGCCGTCTGACCCTCGCCCTGGAGGTACGGGTTGTCCGTCGCAGGGGCCGCGCCGGCACGCGCGTTCGCGCCCACGCCTGCGCTCACGGGCGCGTGGGCTCCCTCTGCGTTGGCCCTGCTCGCGCGTCGTGTCTCGTCCAGCACCGAGACCGGTGCCTGGACCGCCGCGGGCATTACCGTGGTCTTCTGGTCGGCGCCTTCCGGTGCGGCCGCATTCGCGGCGCCCTCGTCGCTCGGCGTCCCCTCGGGCCTCTCGAGCCTCGTCGTCTTCTCGGACGCGCTCGCGGGCGCCCCGCACTCGATGCAGAAGTTCGCACCCTCGGGCAGCCTCGAGCCGCAGTTCGTGCAGAATCTCATCTCTCGTACCTCCGAGCGTCGTTATTTGCGGCACGGGCCGCCCGTCGAGTGGCGGGCTGGGGTGTCGTTTTCCCAACCGTAGCATTGTTGATGGGGCTGCGCGCCCACGAAGGCGCGTCCGCCAAACGCCGGTAACGCGAGGGGGCGGGGCGCCACCTCTGGCACCCCGCCCCGAATCCGTCACGTGTGTCTCGCCGAGGCTACTCCTCGTCCTCCTCGACCATGTTCTCGTACTTTCTGCGGCGACGCTCGTAGGCCAGGGCCGCGGCCCCTGCCGCAGCCAGCGCGGCCGGCACGATGCCCGTGGTCGGGTCTGCCGTGTCAGGCAGGCGCGAGCTGCTCCTGGGGGCCGAGGCGGTGCTTCCCAGCACCTCGACCGGCGCGTCGTTCAGATCGCTCCAGTCCGCGTCGTCCTCCTCGGTCCAGACCTCGTCCATGATGTCGATGGGCTCGTTCTCGTACTCGATGACCTCGCCCTCGTCCCAGTCGTCGTCATCCTGGTTGTAGAGCCCGCCCGACGTGACCATCGTGGGGCTCGTCGCCTGGAAGCCGACCTTCTTCTCGCCGCGCCACTCTGCCGGGATCGGCATCGACACGCGGTGCGTCTGCGTCTTGCCGGGCGCCAGCGACCAGTCGCTCTCGACGTTGGTGGGGTTGCCCTTCTCGTCGCTCTGGTTGTAGACCGACTCGCGCAGCGTGTCCTTGCTGAAGGTGAGCTGGGTCTCGCTGACCTTCTCGTTGTCGCAGAACATCACGACCTTGCAGCCCGAGATGAACGTGTTGCCGTCGTTGCGCAGCGTCACGTCGAAGTTGGCCGAGCCGCCGGGCGTCACGCGCGCGTTGGGTGCCTCGGCACGCAGCGCCGTGACGCTCTTGACGTGTGGGATGCGCGTGCGCCAGAGGTTCGCGCCGTACTCCAGGTCGCTGTCCTTGCCCTTCACGAGCTCGGTGATGAGAAGGTCGAGCGCCGAGCCGCCCACGCCAACCACGGACAGCTGGTCGGCGTCGTGCGAGAGGTCCGCCATGATGAACGGATCCGAGAAGTGATTGGCTCCCCAGACGCGGCACGCCATGATGTGGAAGACCTTCTGGCGCTCGGTCGTGACGTCGCCCGTCTCGTCGTCGACCTTGCTCACCTGGTCGCCGTCGCGCGACTGCGGCCAGAAGATGAGGTTGCCGTTGCGGCTGATGCCGAAGGCCTGCACGCCGTACTCGGTCGGACCGACGGGCGTGAACTCGAGGTCGTAGCTGCTGTTCCACTTGGCCTGCTGCAGCTTGCCGCCATGCGAGCAGAGGAAGCCCTCGTGCTTGCGCCACGGCACGAGGCGCGGCGGCATTGAGCCCACCGGGTCCTTCTCGTCGAACTCGTAGACCGTCTTGCCCTTGACGATGTTTTGCAGCACGCCGCCGCTGGTCGCGTAGTCGACCTTCATGATGAGGAAGGTCACCCGCTTGCCGCCGCGCAGCATGATCGTGTGCTCGCCGCCGACGGCCTCGCTGACCTGCATCTCGAAGAGGTCCTTGGGAAGCGCCCCGATCTTGGCCGAGATGTCGTTCCAGCTCGCGATCCTGACGGGGTTGACGTTCCTTTTGCTGGACGAGAAGTTCACGAACATGACCCCGAGCTTCGTCTCGACGTTCTCGCTCTTGACGAGCTCGCCTACAGCGTCTTTGTCGACGCAGCGGTCGAGGTAGTTGACGAGCATCGTGGAGCCCTGGAGGTGGCAGGACAGGTTCGAGATCGAGTGGATCTTGTTGGACGACCCGTCGCCGAAGACCTGCTCGGACGTGCGGACGAACCAGTTGGAGATGCGCGAGGTCGCACCCGACGTCATGTCGCGGGCATCCACCTTGAAGAAGAGGAAGGCGGTTTCGGCCATGACGCCGTCGAGCGAGGCGATCGTCTGACCCTCGGGATTCGCGCGCTTGCCGCAGATGATGGCGACCGAGAATGTGCCGCCGCTCGAGCTGGGCAGGAACTCGAGGTCGTAGTCGTAGTCGTAGTACTCCCAGCGCTTGAAGCCGTCGCGCGGCTTCCTCGGGTTGACGTAGATGTCGAACTTGTGGGTCTGGCCGGCGGCTCCGCCGGTGAGCAGGGTGGCGGTCAGGCGCGTGCGCGTGACGATCCAGGCCTTCCTCTTGGAGATGTCGAAGGCGCGCACCTTGGCGGTGCCGAGGCGGAAGAGGTAGGTCTTGGACTCGCTGCCGATGTTGACCGTGATCACCTTCGAGCGCGGGTCGCCGAAGACGTTCGCGTTGATCTTCGTGTCGGAGGTCGGTCTGAGTCCGCCGTCCATGCCGACGCCCTTGATGCCGACGGGCGCGTCTGCGGCCACGGCGAACTGCGTGTTGAGGAAGGGTGCGCCGGCCGCGGCGGCCGTCTCGGCGGCCGCGTCGAGCTGCTCCTGGCTCGGCTGCTCGCCCTGCGTCTGGGCCGTCTCCTGCGCCTGGGTGCCGAGCTTGTCCTTGTCAGTGGCGTTGTCCTTGGCGTCCGCGGCATCCGTCGCGGCGTCTGCCTTGTCGCCGGTAGTGTCGTCCGCCTTGGAGGTCGCGTCCGCGCCTGCCTCGCTGGTCGCGCCGGCATCTGCCGCGCCCGTCTGGTCCGTCGTGCCTGCGTCGGTCGCGCCTGCAGTGGGGGCGGACGTGCTGGCATCGGGCGTGGCCGCCTCACCGTCCGAGAGGGGCGTGGCGCTCGCGGTCGCTGCCTCGTCGGGGGAGAGGGTGCCCGCCGCGCCTGCGGCCGCGGCACCTGCGGCGACGGCCGCACCAGGCGTCGCGTCGCCCGTCTGCTTGTTCGCGTCCGTTGTTGCGGCGTCGCCCGTCGCGGCATCGCCGTCGGTCGTGCCGGTCGCGTTGGCACCGGTCGCGTTGGCGTCGGTCGCGTCATCCGCGGTCGGGTCCTTCGCCCGGTCCGCCGTGGCGGCCTGCGCATCGCCCTGCTTCTGCGCCTGGGCCGCGTCTGAGGCCTTGCTCTTCTCGGCGTCGTCCTTCTGGGCCTGGGTCTGGGCGTCGGCGGGCGTGGGCTCGGGCTCGAGCAGGCCGAAGTCGTAGGTGTAGTAGTGGATGGGCGTGCCGTCCTCGAGCGGGGCGACCATGTCCTCGCCGCGCCTGAAGCCGATGCGGAGGTTCGTGGGGTGGTCGTCGGACTGGCCGGTGAGCTCGTCGATGCCGTACCAGCGCGCCCAGTCGTCCTCGCCCCAGGTGTCGTCGTCGGGGACGTTCTCGTCCCAATCATCGTAATTGGTCTCGTAGCTGTCGGGCGAGCCGTCGGGCACGAGCGTCTCGTCGTAGTTGATGGTGCCGAGCTCGTCCTCGCGGATGGTCTCGAGCATGCCGTCGGAGATGAACACGAGGGAGTCGGCGAGCTCCTCGAGGGTGTAGTTTGCCCAGGGGTCGATGGTCTCGAGGTCGTCGCCCTCGGCCGAGGTGCCGAGCTGGTTCTTCCAGTTGTCGACCCAGTTGGGCTTGCTGCCGTCGGCGAGCAGGAACGTCTTGGTGAACAGGAACATGTGCAGGACGAGGTCGAGCCTCGCGATGAAGCTGAGGATGACGTGCAGCTGCGACTTGCCGTCCTTCGGCGCCGCGGGGGACCACGCGATGTAGAAGGCCAGGCCGATGCTGCCCTTGACGCAGATCGACGCGACGCCGCGGATGCCGACGCCCACCGAGGCGCTCACGACCGGCGTGATGCGGAACGACAGGCCGGTGTTCATGGGGTCCCACTCGACGAGCGACCAGTCGAACATGTCGTCGATGAAGGAGCGGGTCTTGTCCTTCTGGACGAGGCGGCCGCCGAGGGTGCCCGAGGCGTCGGCCGTCGCGTTGAAGCCGAAGATGATCAGCGCCGGGATGGGGCCGAGCATGTAGTTCATGGTGTAGGAGGCGTCCATCGAGCCGAAGAGCTGCAGGCCGCCGGAGTACTGCAGGGCGCCGGTGCCCTTGTCCCACTGGGCGCCCAGGAGCAGCTGGAAGTTGAGGCGGAACGACACGCTGCCGAAGGTGTCGATCTTCTCGATGGCGCCGCCCGAGATGGCGCTGCCGGCCTTGGCCGACATGTCGCCCGCGGTCTTGAGGAGCTTGTTGAACTGCTCGGAGATGGACTTGCGCGGCATCGAGAAGCCGTCGGTCCACTTCTTGGTGTCGGTGTTGTAGTCCTTACCCCAGCGCTTCATGGGGATGGTGATGCGCAGGTAGCCAAAGGGGTTGTAGTCGACGTTGATGAGCCAGTCGGGCGTCCAGACCTTGACGTCGGAGCCGCCGATGACCGGGATCGACTTGGGCCACTTGAGGCCGAGGCCGCTGATGGCCTTGCCGTCCATGCTGAGCGGCGAGAACTTCACGCCCGAGGCGTTGGGCGCCTTGTTGGCCGCGGGCTTCGAGAAGGTGGGCGACAGCGCCGTGACGAAGGACTTCCCGCCCTGCTCTATGCGAAGGTAGTTGTCCTTCTCGGCGAAGGCCTTGGCCGAGTCGCGCTTGAGGAGCTCCTGCGTGAAGGTGGCAGTCGCCACGCCGCCCGTGGGCGTGACCTTGGCCTGGGCGAACGCCTCGCCGGTCTTGCCGTGCGTGAGCGAGAGCGTGCACTCGCCGGCGCCGAGGTTCTTGACGACGACCTTGGCGTCCACGTTGGCGGTGTTCGCGCTGTCGAGCAGGAAGTCGTTCTTGGTGTAGAGCATGTCCCATCCCGCGATCGTGGCGCAGGCGGGGTAGGGGAGGTTCTCGGAGAGCTTGCGCGTGGGCACCTCGATGAGCTGGCCGCCCTCGACGTAGGTGAGGCCCACCTCGAAGTCGCGGTACCCGCTCGCGGTGACGCTGATGCTTCCCGCGAGCACGTAGCTGCTCATCTTGTAGACGTCCTTGTTGCCGTTGGGGTTGTTGGCGATCTTGGCGATGTCGATGATCGCGATGCCCTTGTCGTCGGTCACCCCCTCGGCCGAGCCCTTGCCGTCCTGGCGGGTGACCTTGACCTTGGCCCCCTTGACGGCGGTCTGCGCCCCGTCGGCCATGTCGGCCACGATGAAGCTCGTCTCGTAGGGCTTGGCCGCGATGATCTTGAGGCTCGGCCCCTTGGCGTCGCCGCCGTCGACCTCGGACTCGTCGGCCTCCTCGGCGAGCGCCGAGCCCGCGGGCGCGAGCACGTAGCTGCCCACGGTCGCGAAGGGCAGCGTCGCGAGCGTGCCGACGGCCACCTCCACGAACGAGCGGCGGCTGAGCCCGCGCGTGGCGGCCCGGGGCGCGTCCTGCGGCGCGCCTCCGGCCGCGTCGCCCTCCTGCCCGATCTGATCGCGTGTCCGGACGTCCTCGTTGCGCTCCATCTGAACCCCGCTTTCTGTCGCGCCCGTCGCCTGGATGCGCGGGCGTGGTCGGCAGCTGATTCAGGAAAGCATACCGTGCGCGCGCAGGGAATTGGCACGTTCGTGTAGGTATATTCGACAGACGAGAAGAGCGACCGCCTGTGCGGTCGCTCGTGTGCGGACTCTGTGTCGGACGCGCCCCGGAGGGCTAGGCGACGAGGGCGCGGCTCTTCTCGGCGGGGGCGCCTGCGGCCGTGCCCGAGGCGTCGGGGCCGTCGGAGGTGGCGTCGGCGTCGGCGTCGGGGTCGGCGTCTGCGGGGGAGGACAGGCGGGCGTCGTCTCGGGTGTCGAGGCCGAGCGCGCGGGCGGCGCGCGTCTGCGAGAAGCCGGGGTGGCGGTGCTGGTAGACGGAGATCGCGAGGGTCCACAGCGGGATGAGCATCGTGAGGAAGTTGAAGGCGACGCTCTCCATGGGCATGCCGACGAACGCGATGATGCCGATGCAGGAGGTCGACCACGGCACGATCGACGAGATGATCGCGGCGCTGTTCTCGAGGTCGAGGGCGAGCGCGCTGTCGCTGCGCTCGACCTCGTCGCAGAGCTGGCGGGTCAGCATGATGGCGACCACCTGGTCGCAGGCGACGGTGCACGTGGCGATCGAGGTCGCGAGCACGCTGATGAACGGCGTCGAGCGGCGCGCGATGCGGGTGACGTACTCGTGCAGGCCGACGAGCAGGCCCGTGCCCGAGAAGAGCCCGGAGTACGTGGCCGCGACGCCCACGATGGCGATGATCTCGGCCATGGACAGGATGCCGCCGCCGTTGACCATGCGCGCGATGGCGAGGTTGGGCGACTGGTACCCGAACACGAGGATGCCGGGCAGGTCGAGCGGGTTGATGTGCTGGATGGTGACGCAGATCGCGAGGGCCGCGGCGAGGCTCACGAGCATGGTGGTCCTGACGCGCACCTTGGCGATCGAGAGCACGAGGATGATCGCGATGGGGATGATCGTGACCCACGAGAGGTCGAAGCTCGCGGCGAAGGAGCCCGTGAACGACGGCGCCATGCCGCTGCCGGCGGCCATGGGGCCGAGGGCGACGTAGGCGGCGCAGGAGATCGCGAAGGGGATGGCGGCGGTGCGGACCATGCGGCGCACGTTGTCGAACACCTGGGTGCGGGTGATGGTCGCGACGAGGGCGGCGGCCGACGACAGCGGCGAGCAGCGGTCTCCCACGAAGGCGCCGGCGAGAATGGCGCCGCCCACGATGGCGGCGTTGGCCTTCATGGCGGTCGCGATCGTGATGCAGATGACGCCCACGGTGGCCGAGGCGGCATACGAGCTGCCGGTGACCATCGACATGAACGCGCAGAGGAGGAAGCTCACGACCACGAGGGTCTCGGGGCTGACGACCTCGGCCGACCAGCAGGTGATGGACGGGATCGTGCCGGCCGCGCGCCACGACGCCGTGAGGGCGCCGATTATGACGAAGAAGAGGAGGACGCCGCCGATGGTGCGCACGCCCTCGAGGGCCATGCCGGCCACGGCGCGCGGCTTGTGCCCGCGCGCGAGGCCGTAGCCGCAGAAGAGCACGAGCCCCGCGATAAGGGTGAAGAGCAGGGGGATCCCCATGACGATGCCCGCCACGAGCATGGTGGCGAACGCTATGAGAATGAGGGACTCTGCCATGGTCTTCCCGTCTGTCGAAGATGCATCGAGCACCTAAGGTACGCTGCGCTCTTCTCCAAGTCCAACTGTTATATTTGATAGGTATTACAAATTGGATTTGTGAGAAGGGGGTGCCGCGCGGTGAACTTCACGTCGATGGACTACTTCGTCGCGCTGTCGGAGGAGAGGAGCTTCACACGCGCGGCCGAGAGGCTCTCGGTGACGCAGCAGACGCTGTCGGCGCACGTGGCGAACGTCGAGCGCGAGCTGGGCGTGCGCCTGGTGAACCGCCGCGTGCCGCTGACGCTCACCTATGCGGGCGAGGTCTTTCTGGGCTACGCCCGCCGGCTGCAGTCGCTCGAGCGCTCGATGCGCCAGGAGTTCTTCGACATCGCGGGCGACCAGCAGGGGCTTCTGGGCGTGGGCGTCGCGAGCACGCGCGGTCACATGCTCATGCCCGAGGCGATCTCGAGCTTCGGCGCGACGCACCCGGGCGTGAGCGTGCTTTTGCACGAGGAGGAGAACGACCAGCTGCTCGAGCTCTTGCACGCCGGCAAGATCGACATGGCCGTCGCGACCGTCGACCACAGCCGCGCCGACCTCGTGGTGCGCCCCCTCTACCGCGAGCAGGTCGTGCTGCTGGCCTCGCGCGCGCTGATCGGGCGGACGCTGGCGGACGACGCCCCCGCCGCGCTCGCGCGACTCGAGCGCGACGGCGACCTGGCGCCTTTGGCCGACGTGCCGCTCATGATGCTCGGCGAGCGCGACGAGCCCGGCGACCTCGCGCGCCGGCTGCTCGCCCGCTCGGGCGTCGAGCCCCGCGTGGCCGTGCACTCCAAGAACTCCGAGACCCTGATCGACCTCGCCGCGCGCGACGTGGGCGCCTGCTTCGTCCCCTTCGAGCTCGCGACCGACGCCATCGCGCGCCACGGCGAGGGCTGCCTGCTCATGGCCGGCCTCGGCGCCGACGCCTACATCGACATCGACGTGGCCTGGCGCGCCTCCGACCACGTCTGGAGCGTGGTGACCGACTTCTACGACGTGCTGGTCGAGCACTTCGCCGCGCGCCCGCACGCGATCGCCGACGCGGGCGCCGCGACGGGCGCCGATGGCAGGAAGGGGGCCCGCGCATGAGCGACGCCGAGATGCATGCCGCCGAGAGGAGCGCGCGTCCGCGGCCGCTGCGTCTGCGGGACGCGGGCGTGCGCGAGGTGCGCTTCGAGGTCACGCGCGACTGCGCCGCCCGCGAGGCGCTGCTGGGCGCGGGCGTCTCGAAGGCAGAGGCCGGGCGCATCCTCGCGCGCGGGTCGCTCACGCGTGCGGGCGAGCCGGTCCGCGAGGGCGCGCGGCTCGCTGCGGGAGACGAGGTGTGCCTCGAGCTTGCGCGCACGGCCGGGCGCGGGTCTGCGCGCCCCGGGCGCGCGAGCGCGCCTGCGAGCGTGATCTGCCACGACCGCTTCTTCGTGGCGGTCGACAAGCCGGCGGGGCTCATCGTTCACGGTGACGGCAGCTCATCCGAGACGCTCACCGACCGCGTGCAGGCCTGGGCCGACGGGCGCGGGCTTGGCTGCTCCGTGCAGGCCCTGCAGCGCCTGGACGCGGACACGACCGGGGTCGTGCTCTTCTCGCTCACCGAGGAGTTCCAGGGCGGCTTCGACGCGCTCGTCGCCGGGCACGACATGCGCAAGCGCTACTTGCTGGAGGTCGCGGCGGGCTTTCCGGAGGGGGAGAGGCGCATCGAGCGGCCCATCGGGCGCGACCGCCACGACGCCCGTCGCATGCGCGTGAGCGCCTCGGGCAAGGCCGCGGCCACGCGGGTGCGAAAGCTCGGCGAGGCCAACGGGCGCTCGCTCCTTCTGGCGGAGCTCGAGACCGGGCGGCGCCACCAGATCCGTGTCCACCTCCAGAGCATGGGCTTCCCGCTCGCGGGCGACGCCCTTTACGGCGGGCCGCGCGCGGACGGCCTCATGCTGCACGCCCTGGAGGAGGCTCTTCTCCACCCCGTGACCGGCGAGCGCCTGACGGTTCGGGCGCCGTGGCCTAAACGCTTCGAGCGGGATTTTTCGGCCCGTGACTACCCGCAGATAAGGCATACTTAAAGAGTTCGCACGAAACACGGTCGAAACGCGTTGCGCGAGGCCATGCGACCGGCGTGAGGGGCACGTCGGCAAGAGAGGGGCGACCATGCCAGATACCATGCGAGGCGTCTACACCAACCTGACCGACATCAGGCGGAGCGTGTTCCGCGAGGTCGCCAAGATCTGCTACTCGATGGACCCCGCGTCGGGCAAGACCGACGACGACCTGGACCGCGAGTTCGACGAGCTGCCCTTCAAGATCCTGCCGGGCGATGTGGCCACCTACCGCGAGAGCGTCTTCCTGGAGCGCGCGATCATCGGCGAGCGCATCCGCCTGGCCATGGGCCTGCCGCTCTCGAGCATGGACAAGCCGTCGCGCGTGAGCGAGGGCTTCAGCGAGGCCGAGACCGGCGACCAGGTCTACTACCAGCCGCCGCTGATCAACGTCATCAAGTTCGCTTGCAACGCGTGCAAGGACAACGTCTACATGGTGAGCGACGCCTGCCAGGGCTGCCTCGCCCACCCCTGCCGCGAGATCTGCCCCAAGAAGGCCATCAGCTTCAAGGACAAGAAGGCCTTCATCGACCAGGACGCCTGCATCAAGTGCGGCATGTGCGCCAAGACCTGCCCCTACCACGCGATCCACCACCACGAGCGCCCCTGCGCCGCCGCCTGCGGCATGCACGCCATCGGCTCCGATGAGCACGGCCGCGCCGAGATCGACTACGAGAAGTGCGTCAGCTGCGGCCAGTGCCTCATCAACTGCCCGTTCGGCGCCATTGCCGACAAGAGCCAGATCGGCCAGGTCATCTGGGCGATCAACTCCGGACAGGAGGTCATCGCGGCCGTGGCGCCCGCCTTCGTGGGCCAGTTCGGCGGCAAGGGCAACGTGGGCAAGCTCCGCGAGGCCTTCAAGCGCCTGGGCTTCTCCGGCGTGGAGGAGGTCGCCCTCGGCGCCGACCTCTGCACCATCCAGGAGGCCAACGACTTTCTGGACGAGGTGCCCGAGAAGCTGCCGTTCATGGGCACGTCGTGCTGTCCGGCCTGGTCGGTCATGGCGAAGCGCGAGTTCCCCGAGCACGCCGAGTGCATCTCGATGGCGCTCACGCCCATGACGCTGACGGCGCGCATGATCCGCACCCAGCACCCCAACGCCAAGATCGTCTTCGTGGGGCCCTGCGCCGCCAAGAAGCTCGAGGCCATGCGCAGGAGCGTCCGCAGCGAGGTCGACTTCGTCCTCACCTTCGAGGAGATGGCCGGCATGATGGAGGCCAAGGAGATCGACTACCTAAGCCTCGAGGACGACAACAACTCCGACTTCGACGTCGCGAGCGCCGACGCGCGCAACTTCGCCGTTGCCGGCGGCGTCGCCAACGCCGTGGCCAACGCGATCAAGCGCCGCTACCCCGACCGCGAGGTCAACGTCGTGAACGCCGAGGGGCTCGACGAGTGCCGCAAGATGATGAAGGACGCCGTCAAGGGCAAGTACCCCGGCTACCTCGTCGAGGGCATGGCCTGCCCCGGCGGCTGCGTGGCCGGCGCGGGCACGCTCGTGGCGATCAACAAGTCCACGGGCGCCGTCAAGCGCTATGCCAAGCGCTCGCCGCGCGAGAACGCGACCGAGAACGCCTACCGCATGCTCGTGCCGATGCTCGAGCAGGGCTTCACCAAGGACGACGTCGACCGCGAGGTCGAGGAGTCGATGGAGGCCACGCGCGGCAAGGTGGAGGAGTAGCCGGGGGCGGGCTAGAGGAGGAGCATCTCGGCGAGCTGCTCGCATGTGTCCGCGATGCGCGTGGCGCCGAAGCCCTGGAGCTGCTCGCGCGTGCGGAAGCCCCACGAGACGCTGACGCAGTCGAGGCCGGCGTTTGCCGCCGTCTCGATGTCGACCTCGGAGTCGCCGACGTAGACGGTGCTCGCGGGCTCGAGCGAGAGGCGCTCCATGACCGAGAGGACGGTGTCGGGCGCGGGCTTGCGGCGGATGCCCTCGCGCTCGCCGGCAACCGCGTTGAAGCTGCCGCAGAAGTACTCGGCGGCGAGGTCCTGGACGGCGGCGTCGGGCTTGTTGGAGACGATGGCGCGCTGGACGCCCTCCTGGCTGAGGATGCGGACGAGCAGCGGTATGCCGGGGTAGGGGCGCGTGTGGGCGGAGCTGTTCGCGAGGTAGTGGCGCTTGAAGGAGGCGTAGGCGCGCTCCTGCGCGTCGTCGGGGGTGCCGGCGGGCACGCAGCGGCGGATGAGCTCGCGGGCGCCGAAGCCGAGGGCGGCGCGGACCTCGTCGACGCTTCGGGCGGGCATGCCGTTGGCCTCGAGCGCCGCCGTGACGGAGGCGTGCAGGTCCTCGAGGGTGTCGAGCAGGGTCCCGTCGAGGTCGAAGATGACCGCCTTGTATGCCATGGCTCCTCCGTCGCTAGCGTCTCGCTGTCGCATCGTGTGTCGCAATCACTATAGACCCGCGTGCGGCGGGCGGCGTGGGCCGAAAGGCAGGCTCTTCTCGGCCGCGCGGGGCGGCGCGGAGCACACTCAGTCTGCACATTGGCGGCAGGGCGCACTGCTATCATGTGACACCGCGTGCGCCCGCGGTCTACGGGACGCGCGCATCACCTGCAAGCCCGCCCGGCACGGCACGGGGCGGAAGAGGAGAGGAATCACATGTTCAGCATGCACACGCACACCTGCGGCGAGCTTCGGCGCGAGGACGTCGGCAAGACCGTCACGCTCACCGGCTGGGTCTGGCACCGCCGCGACCACGGCGGCCTGATCTTCGTCGACCTGCGCGACCGCGAGGGCCTGACGCAGCTGCAGTTCGACCCCGACCTGTGCGACGAGGAGTGCTTCCGCACCGCCGAGACCATCCGTCCCGAGTGGCCCGTCAAGGTCGTCGGCCGCGTGCAGCCGCGCATCGAGGGGCAGGCCAACGACCGCCTGGCCACCGGCGCTATCGAGGTCATCGTCAGCGAGATCGTGGTGCTCAACACCTCCAAGACGCCGCCCTTCCCGATCGAGGACGACATGGACACCGCCGACGACATCCGCCTGCGCTACCGCTACCTCGACATCCGCCGTCCGTCCATGATGGCCAACCTGCGCCTGCGCTCTGACTTCTCGTTCGCGATCCGCCAGGCCCTGCACGACGAGCTGTTCTGCGAGGTCGAGACGCCGGCGCTCTTCAAGTCGACCCCCGAGGGCGCCCGTGACTTCCTGGTCCCGAGCCGCACCCAGCCGGGCCACTTCTACGCGCTGCCGCAGTCGCCGCAGCTGCTCAAGCAGCTGCTCATGGTCGGCGGCGTCGAGCGCTACTACCAGGTTGCCAAGTGCTTCCGCGACGAGGACCTGCGCGCCGACCGCCAGCCCGAGTTCACCCAGGTCGACGTCGAGATGAGCTTCGTCGAGCAGGACGACGTCATGAACTGCCTCGAGAGCGTTCTCTCCAAGGCGTTCGCCAAGGTGGGCGTCGAGATGAGCCTGCCCCTGCGCCGCATCTCCTACTGGGACGCGATGGACACCTACGGCTCCGACAAGCCCGACACGCGCCTCGGCATGGAGCTTCACGACGTCACGAACCTGTTCGGCGACTCGCAGTTCAAGCTCTTCTCGTCCGCTGCTGCCGACCCCGACACCTACATCAAGGCGATCAACGCCAAGGGCGCCGGCACCTGGGCGCGCGCCAAGATCGACAAGCTCTCCGGCGTCGCCGCCGAGTTCGGCGCGAAGGGCCTCGCCTACGTCGCGTTCAACGAGGACGGCTCCGTCAAGGGCCCGATCGCCAAGTTCTTCTCGGACGCCGAGATGGACGCCCTGCGCGCTGAGATGGCCGTCGAGCCCGGCGACCTCGTGCTCTTCGCCGTCGACTCGCGCCTCAAGGCCGACGAGATCATGGGCGGCATGCGCAACCACATGGCCGACGCCCTGGGCATCGAGCGCGAGGGCCACGACTTCCTGTGGGTCGTCGACTTCCCGCTGTTCCACTGGGACGAGGAGCGCGGCGGCTACGCCTCCGAGCACCAGCCCTTCACGCAGCCCGAGGAGTCGCAGATCGACCTGCTCGACTCCGACCCGCTTGCCGTGGGCTCGCACACCTACGACTTCGTCATGGACGGCTTCGAGGCCGGCGGTGGCGGCATGCGCATCCACGACGCCGAGCTGCAGATGCGCATCCTCAAGATGCTTGGCTTCGACGAGGAGGGCGCCAAGGAGCAGTTCGGCTTCCTGATGGAGGCCCTCGAGTTCGGCGCGCCTCCCATGGGCGGCTTCGCGCTCGGCCTCGACCGCGTCTGCATGTTGCTCGCCGGCGCCGACTCGATCCGCGAGGTCATGGCGTTCCCCAAGACCACCTCGGGCTCCGACCTCATGAGCGCGGCGCCCTCGCCGGTCTCCGACCGCCAGCTCGAGGAGGTCTCGCTGAAGACCATCTCGCACGAGTAGGTCCGCGGCCGACATACGCTCGCATCCGGGCGGCGTCCCCTGGGGCGCCGCCCTTTTATATGTTTTGATGCGCGCCGCCGAGGCCAAGCCGGGCCCGCGGCAGGGGAGCGACCCTCGCCAGCTGCCGACATCGCCCGTCAGGCGTATCATGTGCACAGGTCACCCGCGCGAAGGGATGTCACGCATGTCTGACGAGAGGTACCGCGCCAACTCAAACCAGCCGGCCCGCCACGGCCACCGCCGCGCCACGCGCCGGGAGGACGTGCCGCGCCACGCCGGCCACGTCCCGGCAGGGCACCGCGTCGCCGGGCGAGAAGAGCCACGGCCGCACCCCGCGCAGCGCGCCTCGCGCCCGTCCCATGCGCGCCCCGCGGCCGCAGGCCATGACCCGCGCCGCAGCGCGCACGCGACGCCGGCTCGCGGCGCCTCCCATGCGTCCCGCCAGCACGGCGCCTCCTACGACAGGCACCTCTCCGGAGGGGCGCCCCAGCGCAGGCGCGCCGCCTCGCGCCCGGCCCCGGCCCGCGGCTCCAGCGGCCGCCTCGTCGCCATCGCCGGCGCCGCGATCGTGCTTGCCATCGTCGTCTTCGTCGTCGTACCCATCCTCGGCAGGCCCGGCGGCGACGCCGCCCCCGCAGCCGCCTCGGGCACGCCGGCCGTCCATGACGCGGCCGCAGCGTCCAAGCCCACCGAGATCAACCTCATGATGATCGGCGACATCCTGCAGCACTCCGGCGTCTTCCAGAGCGGCGAGCGCTCCGACGGCACCTACAACTTCGACCACATCTTCGCCCACATCGCCGGCGAGCTCGACGGACAGGACGTCAAGGTCCTCAACCAGGAGACGATCCTCGGCGGCACGATCGCCGACTACGTGGGCTACCCCTCGTTCAACGGCCCGCAGGAGATGGGCGACGCCGAGGCGGCCGTCGGCTTCAACGTGGTCCTGCGCGCCTCGAACCACACGATGGACATGGGCTACAACGGCATCCACAGCGAGCTGAGCTTCTGGAAGTCCAAGCACCCGGACGTCCACGTCCTCGGCGCCATCGACGTGCAGGACCCCAACCACGGCTCGCTCGACGACGTCTACGTGTACGAGAAGGACGGCTTCAAGGTCGCCCTGCTCAACTACACCTACGGCCTCAACGGATACATCGACGCCGAGGGCGCGGTCTCCATGCTCGAGGACGAGCACATCAAGAAGACCATGGCCAAGGCGAAGGAGTCCGCCGACATGATCGTCGTCTTCCCGCACTGGGGGGAGGAGTACCACACCCAGCCCGTCGACTCTCAGCTCGAGTGGGAGAGGAAGTTCGTCGAGCTCGGCGCCGACGTCATCATCGGCGACCACCCGCACGTGATCGAGCCCGTCGAGACGATCGACCTCGCCAACGGGAAGAAGGGCGTCTGCTTCTGGTCGATCGGCAATTTCGTGAGCACCCAGCCCGACGACGAGAACCTCGTGGGCGGCATGGCCAAGGTCACCCTGCGCAAGGACTCCGACGGCTCCTGCTCCGTGGCGCGCTACTCCTTCGAGCCCACGGTCACGCACAAGGGCGTGGGCGCCAACATGACCACGTACATGCTGCGCGACTACACCGACGCGCTCGCCGCCACGAACGAGATCAGCTACGGCTCGAGCACGTCCTGCACGCCCGAGTGGGTCCAGTCCTTCGTCTCTGACGTCCTCGGCTCCGGCTACGACCCCGCAAGCTGCAAGCTCGCGGTCGACCTCACCAAGTCCGCCTAGGCCGCACCCGTCCGGCGGCTCCCGCCAACGCGCGCCGGCGCCGCCGCGTCGCCACCCGCGCTAGTAGCGCTTCGGGTTCAGGCGCGCGCGGACGTACTGGATGACCAGCAGGACGAGAAGGACGACCATAACGACGAAGTAGGCCCACACGGCGCCCTGGAACCCCATGATGTTCACGAGCGCGAACGAGGCCGCCGTCACGACCACGAACGCGATGCCGTAGGCGCTCGTCGCCTTCTCCTGCTGGCGCAGCACGGTGATGATCTGGTACAGGAAGTCGATGGCCGCCGACATGCCGCCCGCGATGATCATGAGGTACTGCGCCATGCGGTACGGCTCGAAGTCGAGGCCGTAGATCAGGCTCGTGATGGGGATGCCGATCCACGCGGTAACCAGCAGGTCGCCCGCCGTGAAGATGGCCGTGCCCGCGAGCACCGCGACCACGATCAAGTCGAAGCGCTTGCGGTGGCTGGGGTCCGACCAGATCTTGGCCAGACGCACGAGCTGCGGCTTGTACGCAAGGCTCACCGTGATGAGCACGCCCTGCGCGGGGAAGTAGATTGCGTTGAAGTACAGCTGGTTGTCATAGCTGAGCGTCCCCTCCATGACGAACTTGGGGATCGCCTCGATGAGCGCGAAGAGGAACTGGGCGAGAAAAGCGGGGAAGCACTCTCGGAAGATCTCGATGACCTCGCGCGAGTCCCACTTGCGGGAGCGCGGCGTCTCGAAGAGCGTCAGCGGGATCGTGACGCCCACGAGGGTGACGGCCGACGCGATCGCCATCGCGATGCTCGCGGCCGGGATGCTGCGCGAGATCACGAGCACGAGCGTGAAGACCACGACCACCAGCGCGCAGCGCACGATCTGCGAGATGCCCGAGAGGTAGAGCTTGTCGAGCTGCTGCAGCCTGCCCTCGTAGACGTCGGCCACGGCGTCGATCGCGCGGAACGCGAACGTCGCGCAGCAGATGACGAGCATGTCGCCGCCGTAGCCGCGCACCACGCAGAAGAGGTAGCCAATGGCGACCATGAGGAAGCAGGCCAGGTAGCGGTGGATCTGGTAGGCGTCGAACGACTCGGCCTCGTCGATGTCGGAGACCTGGAAGGTGCGGACGCCGTAGTTGCCAATGAACTGCAGCAGGTTCGCGATCACGAACGCCATGGCGAACATGCCCGCCTGCTCCGCGCCGGAGAGGTGCGTCGCGATGACGGTGAGGATGGGGAAGAGGCCGCCCCACACGCCCATGCCGATCGAGTTGAAGAAGTAGTCGCGCTTGGCGTGGTGGGCGCTGTACTGCGCGGTCTGGTCGGCGAGCGAGCCCGAGTACACCGCGCCGATCAGGCGGTCCCACCAGTGGTCGACGAGCCTGCGAAGCGGCCCGGGCCGCCACTCGCACCCCTTGTCCTCGCCGCCCTTGGCGCTCTCGCGCACCTCGCGCAGGCTTCCCGCGGCCGAGCTCTCGCCCCTGCGCGCCCTCACGTGCCTGCCCCTGTCTCGACGAATCTGCATGCTCTCTCCCGATCGCGGCCGCCTTGGCCGACGCCTTGCCTTCACGAGCCTCAATTCTACGTTCTTTGGGCGTCCTCGGGTGCCTCTCGCGCGGGCGAGAGGAGCGTGCCTTCCTGCCCCGCGCCGCCTCGGCACAAAGAAAGGCCCCCGCCGAGGCGAGGGCCTTGCGTGCGATGTGAGATGTGGCTACTCCTGCGGACCGACGTACTCGGCGGAGCCGAAGCCCAGGATGAGCGTGAAGATGGTCGGGAGGAGGAGGAGACCGAAGCCGAAGCCCGCACCCTTGCCGTAGGCGGCCGCCGTCTTGAAGCACTGGCGGATGGACCAGACCAGGCAGACGAGCAGCGCGACGAGCGCGAGGATCACCAGAATCATGTTGCCGCCGCTGGAGGAGGCGACAACGGCGCCGCTGGACGTGGTGGTGTAGGCACCGCTGAGTCCCATGAAGATTGCGCCGAGGATACCGCTGCAGAGCCAGATCAGGAAGTCCTTGGTCGTCCAGGTGATCTTGAAGAGGACGTAGTTGTTGTAGATGGGGATGATCGACTTCCAGCCGGCCTCGCCAGCCTTGGTGAACATCTTCCAGTAGGCGATGATCAGGAGAACCCAGATAACCAGGCTGACGATCATCATGGTGGTAATCATGCCGCCAAGGACGGCACCTCCGGCGGCGTACTCGAGTGCTTGCTGCTGGTTCATGGCAACCTCCAATGTGCTCGTAACACGGATAGGCCTGAATCTGAACGTAAGGAGACCTTACATCACATCTTCACTCCCGCTTCAGAGAAACTACACGAACATCCACGAACGGTCATTCCTGCATGCGAGCGGCAACGCGTCCGCCACGGTGAACTCTCAGTTTCGGTCGCGTTGCCTGCGTGTGTTGCCAGCTTCCAAGCGCTAAGGTAGGTACAGCATCCATTGCAAGTCGCGGCGCGCCCGGCGCAGTCTGGGCGCGTCGGCATGATTGACGTGAGGCGCGCGCCCTCGCACGGACGCGCGCCCACGCATGACAAGGGGGATTGCAGTGTCCGAAATCGACCGTTTGAAGGACGAGGTGATCGAGCGGATCAGCCGCCAGATCCGCCTCGCCCGCGAGGACCTCGACCAGAGGGCCGAGCACGTGCATGGGCACTCGCTCGCCGCGAGCACGCTCTCCGAGTTCGACATTCCGAGCGACCTCAAGCAGAACATGGTCCTGTTCCTTCGTCTGACCCGTGAGGTCATCGACGAGTACGACGAGGACCTGAGCGACACCTTCGACGCGCTCCTGGCCGACGCGATCCGCGCCAACCGCGCGGGCGACGACGCCGAGGGGGAGGACGCGGCCTTCGCCGACGCCGTCAGGATCATCGACGAGCTGCCCGTCGAGCGCACCATGCTGCTCATGAGGGGATTCGCCACCTACTTCCACCTCGCCAACATCTGCGAGGAGAACTACCGCGTCACCTCGCTGAGGGCTCGTGAGTCCGAGGTGCCCCTCAGCGCCGACGCCGACCCCATCAACGACATCACGGTCGCGTACCGACAGCTCGTCGACGAGTGCGGCCGGGGCAAGGCGATGGCTCTTCTCGACCGCCTGGAGTTCCACCCGGTCTTCACCGCACACCCCACGGAGGCCCGACGCAAGGCCGTCGAGGGCAAGATCCAGCGCATCTCGGCCCTGCTCGAGGAGCGCCCCAAGCTGGCCGGCGCCGAGCTCGCCGAGAACGAGCGCCGCATGCTGCAGGAGATCGACGCGCTGTTCCGCACCTCGCCGATCGCGCACAAGAAGCCGACGCCGGTGGAGGAGGCCAACACCGTCATCGACATCTTCGACAGCACGCTGTTCAACATGGTGCCCGAGGTCTACCGTCGCTTCAGCGACTGGGAGCTGGGCGAGAAGGCCGGCACCGTGCCGCCCGTCTGCCCCGCGTTCTTCCATCCCGGCAGCTGGATCGGCTCCGACCGTGACGGCAACCCCAACGTGACCGCCAAGGTGAGCCGCAAGGTCGCCGAGAAGTACCGCGTGCACATGCTCGAGACGCTGGCCGAGGCCACGCACACCGTGGGCCGCAACCTCACGGTCGACACGATCTCTACGCCGCCCTCCGACCAGCTCGTCAACCTCTGGAGCCACCAGGTCGAGATGAGCGAGGCCATCAGCACGCACGCCCTCGAGATCTCGTCGCGCGAGACGCACCGCGCGGTCATGCTGGTCATGGCGGAGCGCCTGAGGGCCACCATCGACCGCACCGCCGACATCATGTACTCCACTGCCGAGGAGTACATCGAGGACCTGCGCGTCGTGCAGCGCTCGCTGGCCAAGGCCGGCGCCGTCCGCACGGCCTACGGCCCGGTGCAGGACCTCGTGTGGCAGGCCGAGACCTTCGGCTTCCACATGGTCGAGATGGAGTTCCGTCAGCACTCCGTCGTGCACGCCCGCGCCCTCGAGGACATCCGCGAGAACGGCCGCTGGGGCGAGCGCGGTCCGCTGCAGCCCATGACCCAGGAGGTGCTCGACACCTTCCGCGCGATCGGCGCCATCCAGCGCAAGAACGGCGTCAACGCCGCGCGCCGCTACATCATCTCGTTCACCAAGAGCGCCCAGAACGTGGCCGACGTCTACGAGCTCGCGCGCCTCGCCTTCGCACACGAGCAGGACGTCCCGACCCTCGACGTCATCCCCCTGTTCGAGCAGGTTGAGGACCTCGAGAACGCCGTCGACACCCTCGACGAGATCATCAAGATCCCCGACGTGCAGCGCCGCCTCGCGCAGACCGGCCGCTGCCTCGAGGTCATGCTCGGCTACTCCGACTCCTCCAAGGACGCCGGTCCGACCTCGGCGACCCTCGTCCTGCACGCCGCGCAGGAGCGCATCGCGCAGTGGGCGGAGGAGAACAACATCGACCTCCTGCTGATGCACGGCCGCGGCGGCGCGGTCGGCCGCGGCGGCGGCCCGGCTAACCGCGCGGTCCTCTCGCAGCCCAAGGGCTCCGTCAACTGCCGCTTCAAGCTGACCGAGCAGGGCGAGGTCATCTTCGCGCGCTACGGCAACGCCACGCTGGCCCGTCGCCACGTCGAGTCGATCGCCGGCGCCACGCTGCTGCAGACCGCGCCCTCGGTCGAGTACGTCAACACCGAGACCAACGGCAAGTTCTCCGACATCGCCGAGTCGCTCGAGCTCAACTCGCGCGAGCGCTACCTCGAGCTGCTCAACACCGAGGGCTTCGCCGAGTGGTTCAGCACCGTCACGCCCCTGACCGAGATCGGCCTGCTGCCCATCGGCAGCCGTCCCGCCAAGCGCGGCCTGGGCGCCAAGTCCCTCGACGACCTGCGAGCGATCCCGTGGATCTTCTCGTGGTCGCAGGCGCGCATCAACCTCGCCGCATGGTACGGCCTGGGCACGGCGTGCGAGAAGTTCGGCGACCTCGACCGACTGCGCGAGGCTTACGCCGAGTGGCCGCTGTTCACGACCTTCATCGACAACGTCGAGATGTCGCTCTCCAAGACCAACGACCACATTGCCCGCATGTACCTCGACCTGGGTGACCGCGAGGACCTCAGCGAGATGGTGCTCGACGAGATGCGCCTCACGCGCAAGTGGGTGCTCTCCATCACCGGCAACGAGTGGCCGCTGCAGCACCGCCGCGTCCTCGGTCCCGTCATCCGCACCCGCCTGCCCTTCGTCGACGTGCTCTCGATCACGCAGGCGCATGCGCTCAAGCTCATGCGCGACGCCGGCGACACCCTCTCCCCGGAGGAACGCGAGAGCTACATCTACCTCATCCTCTGCACCGTCTCCGGAGTGGCCGCGGGCCTTCAGAACACGGGCTGATTTTGGCCACGGCGCAGGCGTATTGCGCCCGCACCCGATGCGATCGGCATGCCACGCGGCGTCCGCGGCCTCGGCCTCGGGCGCCGCTGTTTCGCTTGTCGGACGACTCCGCGTCTCTATCGCGGCGAGATTGACTCTCCGCAACCTGGGTGCGATGATAAAGCCGACGGCGGCCTACGTCTCTGTCTAGGCGGCGCCGTTGTAGTTGTTCAGAGCCTCGGGTGTGTCAGCACCTCGAGGCTCAAACTATTTCAGGCGTCTATGTCTACGTGCGTCGGCACGGACCTCCCCTCGGAAGGGCCGAGACCTCGTTCGTCGAATGGGCTTGCGTGTCCAATGCGGCGAGATTGACTCTCCGCCACCTGGGTGCGATGATAAAGCCGACGGCGGCCTACGGGGAATGCTAGGCGGCGCCGTTGTAGGTTTTGAGCCTCAGGTGTTCCAGCACCTCGAGGCTCGAACTATTTCAGGCGTCTATGCCTACGTGCGTCGGCACGGACCTCCCTCCGTCTGCTCTTCGCGGTCTCGAGCTCGACGAGCGCCCTGAGGAGCTTGACGATCCCGAGGACCATCCGGAACGCGATGGCGAGTATGTCCATAGGCAACACCTCCCTTCGGAAGGCGCCGCCCCTGCACGTGAGGCCTGCCGTCAGCCTGTGCCCAAGCATAGGCCGCAGCCGTTTTCGCGCAAGCCGGATTGCCAAGAACTTCACAGGTTCTACCTGCAGGTTTATGCCATATCTGGGCCAGCTTGCCCTTCTCTTGCGTGCCTTGTCGTCCTCTGTCGCAACGGCCTCCGGTCAGCCCCTGATCTTCTATTCCGGTCACGTCCCATCCCTCTTGCCGCTCCGCGATGAGACGTCTGGCACGCGCCGTCCTCGGACTAGAATGAGTGCGTATTCGTGCCGAGAGACGAGGAGAACCCATGAAGAACCCGCGTCATGCCATCGCGTCGGTCGCCCTCGCGGCTACGCTCGCGCTCGGCGGCTGCGCCGCGCCCGCCGGCCAGTCCGGCCAGGCGTCGAACCAGCAGTCCAGCAGCACGCAGCAGGAGGCGTCGCTCGCCAGCTGGAACGACGATTCGCCCACGATCAAGCTCGTCAAGGACTACGTCAAGAACGTGACCGACGAGAAGAGCGCCGACTTCATCCCCAAGGAGGACCGTGTCGTCACGATCGACTGGGACGGCACCCTCTACGGCGAGCTCGACCCAATCTACCTCGACTGGGCCATGTACGTGCATCGCGTGCTGTGGGACTCCACCTACACGCCGACGCCGGAGCAGGTCGAGGTCGCGCGCCAGGTCGAGGAGGTCGAGCGCACGCGCAAGTTCCCCTCCGGCCTCGAGGCCCAGCACGCCAAGTGCCTGGCCGAGGTCTTCGGCGGCATGAGCGTCTCCGACTTCAAGGCCTACGTCGCCGAGTTCGCCGAGACCGACGCGCCCAAGTTCAAGAACCTCAAGCGCAAGGACGCCTACTTCAAGCCCATGGTCGAGCTCGTCAAGTACCTCGAGGCCAATGACTTCGACTGCTACATCGTCTCGGGCACCGACCGCAACGTCCTGCAGGTCCTGCTCAAGGACTACTTCCCCGAGATCAAGCCCGACCACATCAAGGGCAGCGTGAGCACCGTCGTCGCTTCGGGCCAGGGCGACAAGGATGGCCTCGACTACACCTGGAACAAGACGGACGTCCCCACCCTCGGCGGGCAGCTCGTCATCAAGGACGTCAAGGCCAACAAGCCCACGATCATCGCGACCGAGATCGGCAAGCAGCCGGTCATCTCGCTGGGCAACTCGTCGGGCGACAGCTCGATGGCCAACTACGTGGTGAACAACAACAAGTACAAGTCGCTTGCGCTCATGCTCATGTGCGACGACACCACCCGCGACTGGGGCGAGCTCGACAAGGCCCAGTCCATGAAGGAGTCGTGCGAGAAGAACGGCTGGCATGCCGTGAGCGAGCGTGACGAGTGGAAGACCATCTTCGGCGACGGCGTGAGCCTCGACGAGGGGTGGACCTGGAGCTCCGAGCAGGCGGGCCCCAACCGCTCCCAGAGCGAGAACCCGGCAGCCGCCTCCATGGAGCAGGCCGCATAGCCAGGCGCCTCCACACCGTCTTGACGGAATCCGTCGGCCCCTTTGGCCGGCGGGTTCCTTTTTATGCGTGCGACCTGCGCTTCGACCACGCCGGTCGCGCCGTCCGATAGGGGGAGGCCGTCCGATTGGGCTCAAAGTTAAGAAAGGTTTACTTTTGGGTCCGAAGCATGGGAAGTAAGCCTTATACTACTTTTTAGTTAGCCAGGTTGAACTTATCGGACGGGCAATCGGCAAGCGTCGGGCCCACAAGGAGGACAAGCGATGGACGCCGTAGTCGCAGGCTCGCAGTCTCACATGCATTCGGGTGAGGCGGGCCGCACCGTTTCGTCTGCACAGCTCCCGCTCGCCATGGTCGGCGAGGGCGAGGTCGTCCGCGTCGGCCGCGTGCGCGGTGCGCAGGCCCTGCGCCAGCATCTCGCGGAGCTCGGCTTCGTCGAGGGCGCCGAGGTCAAGGTCGTCTCCCGCGTCAACGGCGACGTGGTCGTGAGCGTCAAGGGCGCCACCTTCGGCCTCAACCGCGACATGGCGATGAGGATCGTCACCTGCTAGCACAACCAGTCGTCTGTACATCGCCGCGGCATGGCCGCGGCCTGTCTTTCTCTCAAGGGGGAATCGAACACATGGCAAGTCTGAGGGATGTGAAGGTCGGCCAGTCCTGCACCGTGGCCAAGCTCACGGGGGAGGGTCCCATCAAGCGCCGCATCATGGACATGGGCCTCACCAAGGGCACGAGCGTCCTGGTCCACAAGGTGGCCCCGCTGGGCGACCCGATCGAGGTCACCGTCCGCGGCTACGAGCTGACGCTGCGCAAGGACGAGGCGAGCTGCGTCGAGGTCACGGGGATCGCCGGGGCGTAGGCCTCGGGTTCGACTCCTCTTTTTTTGGGGCCAGAGTTAGCCCCATCTAACAAGTGTGCGTGGCGCGGTGCCATATCCGCGCCCAACGAGAGCCAAGAAAGGTCTCACATGTCAGAAACGATCAACATTGCCCTTGCCGGCAACCCCAACTGCGGCAAGACGACGCTGTTCAACGAGCTCACCGGCTCGAACGGCTACGTGGGCAACTGGCCCGGCGTCACCGTCGAGAAGAAGCAGGCGCACTGGAAGCAGAACAAGGACGTCCTCTTCACCGACCTGCCCGGCATCTACTCCCTCTCGCCGTACTCCCCGGAGGAGGTCGTCTCCCGCGACTTCCTCGTCGACGAGCGCCCCGACGCGGTGATCGACCTCATCGACGTCACCAACCTCGAGCGCAACCTCTACCTCACCACGCAGGTCCTCGAGGCCGGCCGCCCGGTCGTCGTCGGCCTCAACATGTGCGACCTGCTCGCCTCGCGCGGCGACGTCATCGACGCCAAGAAGATCTCGAAGATGCTCGGCGTGCCCGTCGTCGAGGTCTCCGCACTGCACAACAAGAACCTCGACGAGCTCGTCCAGAAGGCTATTGACGCAGGCGAGAAGAGCGTGCCCAGCCAGGGCATCAAGCTCTTCTCGGCCGAGGTCGAGGACGCGCTCGCCAAGATCGCCAAGATCATCGCCGCGCCCGAGGGGCTCTCGCGCTGGTACTCCATCAAGGTCTTCGAGCGCGACGTCGAGGCCATCGCTCCGCTTGCGCTCTCCAAGGAGAAGCTCGACGAGGCCGAGAAGGTCATCGCCGCCGTCGAGGCCGCCCGCGACGACGACGCCGAGTCGATCATTACGTCCGAGCGCTACGACTGGATCCAGACCGTCATGGACGCCTGCGTCGAGAAGGCGCCCGCCAAGCTCACGACGTCGCAGAAGATCGACCGCGTGGTCACGAACCGCTGGCTCGGCCTGCCGATCTTCCTGTGCGTCATGATCCTCGTGTACTACATTGCCATCTCCACGGTGGGCACCGCCGCCACCGACTGGGTCAACGACAACCTCTTCGGCGACGGCTTCTTCGTGAACGGCGCCTCGCAGCAGCAGTACGAGGCCGACACCGAGTCCTTCAACGACAACCACTACGGCGACAAGGTCTCCGGCTTCATCGCCGCCGCGGCAGACGCCGGCATCAACACCGAGGGCGTTGCCGACGCCGTCGCCGCCGAGGAGCCGACGGCCGAGAGCGATGCCATCGTCGAGCGCTTCGAGACGGCCTCTGCCTCCGTCGTGGCCAAGGACGTGCCCGTCACCGACGAGGACGGCAACTTCCTCGACACCGAGGACAACGTCATCACCAAGCTCGACGCTGACGGCAATGCCGTCCTCGAGGAGGGGCAGACGCTCCAGGTGATCGACACCGTCACCTCCTCCGACTTCAAGGAGGCCGCAAGCGCCAAGGCGCCCGACCCCCACGACTACCCGGGCTTTATCGACTCCATCCCCAATGCCGTGACCGGCTGGCTCACCTCTGCTGGCGCCTCCGCCATGGTGATCTCGCTCGTGGTTGACGGCATCATCGGCGGCGTCGGCTCGGTCCTCGGCTTCATCCCGCAGATCTTCGTCCTGTTCGTCATGCTGTCGTTCCTCGAGGACTGCGGCTACATGAGCCGTGTGGCCTTCGTCATGGACCGCGTCTTCCGCCGCTTCGGCCTCTCCGGCAAGTCCTTCATCCCCATGATCGTCTCCTCCGGCTGCGGCGTGCCGGGCGTGCTCGCCACCCGCACCATCGAGAACGAGCGTGACCGTCGCATGACCGCCATGCTCACCACCATGATCCCGTGCTCGGCCAAGCTCCCGATCATCGCGCTCGTCATGGGCGTCCTCATGGGCGGCTCCGACATGTGGTGGGTCGCGCCGATGTTCTACTTCATGGGCATCGCCGCCATCATCATCTCCGCCATCATGCTCAAGAAGACCAGGCCCTTCCAGGGCGAGCCCGTCCCGTTCGTGATGGAGCTTCCCGACTACCACTTCCCGAGCATCAGGTCCTGGGCCCTGCACGTGTGGGAGCGCGTCGCCGCCTACGTCAAGAAGGCCGGCACGATCATCTTCGCCGCCGCGGTCGCCATCTGGTTCCTCTCCAACTTCGGCGTCGCCGGCTGGGAGGGTGGCACGGGCGCCTTCGGCTTCCTCCCCGAGATGGAGGGCGTCGGCGAGGACTTCATGGACTACTCCATCCTCGCGGGTGTCGGCTCTGCCCTGAGCTTCCTGTTCGCCCCGCTCGGCTTCGGCAACTGGCAGGCGACTGCCTCCTCGATCTCGGCGCTCATCGCCAAGGAGAACCTCGTCTCCACCTTCGGCGTCCTCTACGGCCTGGGCGACGCCACCGAGAACTCCGTCAACATGTGGGCGGGATTCGCCGGCATGTTCACGATCGAGGGCGCGCTGCACGTTGGCGCCATGTGCGCGTTCGTCGCCTTCAACATGCTCTGCGCCCCCTGCTTCGCCGCGATGGGCACCATCCGCAAGCAGATGGGCTCGGCCCGCTGGACGGCCTTCGCCATCGGCTACGAGTGTGCCTTCGGCTGGGTGATCGCCCTGTTCATCAACCAGTTCTACGAGCTCATCGCCTTCGGCAGCTTCGGCCTCTGGACCATCGTCGCCTTCGTGCTGCTGGCGGCCATGCTCTTCCAGCTCTTCCGTCCCATGCCCAAGTGGGAGGAGAAGGAGCAGAAGATCGCCACCAAGCTCGGCGAGTCCGTCGCCTAGCGAGCGTCTCGGCGCCGGTGGCCCCCTGGGCTGCCGGCGCCGTCTTTTTGGGGTAGGGGAGGCCGCCGGGCCTCGCGTCTGACTGGGAGGAACCAATGCAGCCATGTGCCCGCTCGTTCGAGCTCACCTGCGGCGTCGCGATCTCTGCCGGCGTCTTCGAGCGCGGCGGCACCTCTGACCTCTCCAAGATCCAGTGCGCCGACATCCTGGCCATCGCCCTCGTGGACGGCGCGCTGCTCTTGTGCTCGCATGGCAGGGAGATCCGTGTGGGCGCGGGGGAAGCGCTCCTCGTGAGGCCCGGCGAGGCGACCATCCTCAACTCGATCGAGAGCTCGGGCGGAATCGCGCTGTCGGTCGCCACCGAGCGCCTGAGCGACGCCGCCCGCAGGGCGTGCGCGTCCCTGGGTGCGCCGCTCGACAGGGTGGAGGCTCTTCTCGACGAGGCCGAGGGCGCCTGCGTCGCGCACTGCGGAAGCGAGCTCATGTCCGCCGCCGCGCGACTCGTCGCGGCCTCCCGCGAGGACGACGTTGCGCGCATCCGCCTCTGCACCCTTGAGCTCGCGTCGACCATCGTCGCGGGCCTCGAGGGGTCGACTGTGGCGATCGACGTCTCAGGGAGCCACCGCCGCATCGCCGAGGCCGCCGCACGCGCGATGCGCGATCGCCTCGACCAGCCCAAGACCATTCCCACGCTCGCCAGGATCTGCGGCACCTCGCCGACGATCCTGAAGGAGTCCTTCAGGGAGGTGTACGGGATGCCGGTCTATGCGTGGTACCGGCGCCTGCGTATGGAGGCTGCCTCGAGGCGGCTCATCCACGGCGGCGAGTCGATCGCCGAGGTGGCGCTTTCCGTCGGGTACTCGAACCCCTCGAAGTTCGCCAAGGCCTTCGGCGAGACCATGGGCATGACGCCGCGGGAGTGGCGCCGCGCGATGGCGTCCACGCGGCTCTAGCGCGTTTCTTCGGTTCGCGTCCAATGGGGGAGGAGAAGAGCGTCTCTCGTGTACGTTAAGTTAGCCGTGTCTAACAACATGGCCCCAGGGGTATGGTAGCCCCAGCAGACACCGCGCCCGGGGCCGGGCGCATGCCATAGGGAGGTATCACCAATGGACATCACGCTCGATCCCGCCACGCTCACGGCCTGGGGCCTCGCGATCCCGTTCGCGGGCACCACGCTCGGCGCGGCGCTCGTCTTCCTCATGCGCGGCCAGATGAGCCGCATGGTCACGCGCGTCCTCACGGGATTCGCCGCCGGCGTCATGGTCGCCGCCTCGATCTGGAGCCTCATCGTCCCGGCCATCGAGGACAGCTCCGACCTCGGCCGCATGGCCTGGCTGCCGGCGTTCGTGGGCTTCTGGGCGGGCATCCTCTTCCTGCTCGCGCTCGACCACGTCCTGCCCCACCTGCACCTGGGCGAGTCCGACACCGAGCCCGAGGGCCTCAAGTCCAGGCTCGAGCGCACGACGCTCATGGTGCTCGCCGTGACGATCCACAACATCCCCGAGGGCATGGCCGTCGGCGTCGTCTACGCCGGCCTCATCGCGGGCGGCGTGGGCGTCACCGCCGCCGGCGCGCTCGCCCTCTCGATCGGCATCGCGATCCAGAACTTCCCCGAGGGCGCGATCATCTCCATGCCGCTTCGCGCCGAGGGGGCGAGCAGAGCCAGGGCCTTCCTCGGCGGCTTCCTCTCGGGCGTGGTCGAGCCCATCGGCGCGCTGGTCACGATCGCGCTCGCGAGCCAGGTCGTGGCTCTTCTCCCATACCTCTTGAGCTTCGCCGCCGGCGCCATGATGTATGTCGTGGTGGAGGAGCTCATTCCCGAGATGAGCGAGGGCGCCCACTCCAACCTCGGCGTGCTCGCCTTCGCGGTCGGCTTCACGCTCATGATGGCGCTCGACGTGGGCCTGGGGTAGGGCCGTCCGCGCGGGCCTGGTCGGTCCGTTCGGAGTGGAAGCGCCGCCGTCGCGAGGGATAGCATGGCTCCCGTATGAAAAGTTAGCTCCATCTAATTTCTGAGGGGAACCATGACAGAGAACGAACCGTTTCTTCGCATCGCGTCGCTCGCCAAGGGCTTCGGCCAGGGCGCCGCGCACGTCCAGGTCCTGAGCGACATCACCTGCCAGGTCGACCGCGGCGAGATCTGCGTCCTGTTCGGGCCGTCCGGCTCGGGCAAGTCGACCTTCCTCAATCTCGTGGGCGGGCTCGAGCGCCCCGACGCCGGCCAGATCGAGGTCGGCGGCACCGACATCTGCTCGCTCTCCGACCGCGACCTGGTGGAGTACCGCCGTCGCGAGCTCGGCTTCATCTTCCAGTTCTACAACCTCGTGCCTGACCTCACGATCCGCGAGAACGTGGAGGTCTGCCAGCACCTCTCCAAGGACCCGCTGCCCGTCGACGACCTGCTGCAGTCGCTTGGCATCTACGACCAGCGCAGCAAGTTCCCCAACCAGGTCTCGGGCGGCCAGCAGCAGCGCTGCGCCATCGGCCGCGCCCTCGTCAAGAACCCGGGGCTCCTGCTCTGCGACGAGCCCACGGGCGCCCTCGACTACAAGACGTCGAAGGAGATCCTCTGCCTGATGGAGGAGGTCAACCGCACCTTCGGCTGCACGATGGTCATCGTCACGCACAACGACGCGATCCGGCACATGTCCCACCACGTGCTGCGCCTGCGCGACGGCCGCCTCGTCGAGGACGCGCGAAACGACGCGCTCGTGCCCGCCGCCGAGCTGGAATGGTAGGTGCGCATGTCCCCGCTCAATAGGCGCATCCCGCGCGAACTCCATCATGACCTCGGCAAGTACCTCGGCCTCTTCGTCCTGATCGCGATGACCATCGCCATGGTCTCCGGCTATCTCGTGGCCGTCCGCTCGATCCAGCGCACGCTGGCCGACACCCACGACGACATGCGAACCGAGGACTACTCGTTCGCCACGCAGTTCAAGGCGTCGCCCGAGGCCGTCGCCTCCGTCGAGGCCCTCGGCGCCGGCTCCCGCGTGCACGAGAACTTCTACTCCGACGTCAGCCTCTCGCTCGCCACGTCCGGCGACACCCAGATGACGGCCCGCCTCTACAAGAACCGCGTCGACTTCGACCGCGCCGTGTACTGGGAGGGCGCCGCGCCCGCGACCGACTCCGAGGTCGCGCTCGACCGCACATTCGCCACCAACCACAACGTCTCCGTCGGTGACACGGTTACGGTGGGCGAGAAGAGCATGACGGTCTCGGGCATCATGGTCCTCTCGGACTACCAGGCGCTCGTGAAGAAGAACTCCGACCTCCTGTTCGACGCCCAGACCTTCACCGTCTGCCAGGTGACCGACGCCGCCTTCGACGAGCTGGCGGCCGGCACCATCTACAACTACGCCGTGCTCCTGAACGACAACGGCATGTCGCTCTCCGACCGCGTCGACCTCGAGGGCGACGCGGCCGCCGCCCTCAAGGACCACGGCGCGCGCGTGGTCGACCTCGTCGACCGCGAGTCCAACAACTCCATGACCTTCGCCAACGACGACATGGAGGGCGACCAGGCCATGTGGGTCGTGCTCTGCGGCGTGCTGCTCGTGGTCTGCGCCTTCGTCTTCGTCGTACTCACCGACGCCACGATAGAGGAGGAGAGCGCCACCATCGGCACGCTGCTCGCCTCGGGCTACCGCAAGCGCGAGCTCGTCGTGCACTACCTCGCCGCACCCGCCATCGTCGGCGTCAGCGCGTCGGTCGTCGGCAACCTCGTCGGCTACGGCCTGCTCGTCGACGTCATGGGCGGCCTCTACTACCGGTCGTACTCGCTGCCGCCCTACACGACCCACTTCTTCTGGGACGTCTTCGCGGCCTCGACGGTGGCTCCTCTCGCCCTGCTCATGCTCATCACGCTCGTGGGCGTCCTGCGCAAGCTCAGGGCGACGCCGCTGGCGTTCCTGCGCCACGAGGTCGGCCGCAAGTCGCACCGCCGGAACCTGCCCCTGCCCGAGCGCTGGGCCTTCCCGGCGCGCTTCCGCGCCCGCGTCTTTCTGCGCAACGCCTCGCACTTCGCCGTGCTCTTCGTCGGGATCATGTTCTCGAGCCTGCTTCTGCTCTACGGCCTCTGCATGATGCCGCTCGTGCGCCACTACTCCGACCAGCTGGCCGACTCCGTGGCAGCTGATCACCTCTACCTGCTCAAGGCTCCGCTCGAGATCGACGTGAGCGACGCCGAGCGCGACGCCGCCGCGGCCGCCGACGAGCTGCTCGACCACGAGGACCCCGCGGCCGACCTCGCGCCGGCGGACCTGGCTGACCTCCTCTCGCGCGCCTCCGCGATCGCCGGCGACGCGCGCGTGGCCGCAGGACACCCCCTCAACTCCCGCGCCAACGACGCCTCCGCGATCGCCGACGCCGAGAGGTTCAGCGCGACCACGCTCGACGTGGGCCGCCTGCGCTCGAGCAAGAGCGAGCAGGTCACGGTCTATGGTGTCGAGGTCGGCTCGCGCTACTTCAAGTTCGACGTCTCCGGCGGAAAGATCGTCGTCGGCGCGGGCCTTGCCCGCAAGTGCGGACTTGCCCCCGGGAGCCAGACGACGTTCACCGACCGCTACGAGAACAAGACCTACGAGATCGCCCCCGATGCCATCGGCGGCGAGCCCACCGACATGAACGTCTACATGAGCCGCGCGACCTTCGCCGAGCTCTTCCACAAGAGCCCCGACGACTTCTCGGGCTACGCCTCCGACACCCCGCTCGCGCTCACCGACCGCTACGTCTCCTCCGAGATGACGCCCCAGCAGATGCGCGAGGTCGCCACGCAGATGGAGAGCTCGCTCGGCCAGGTCATGCGCATGGTGATGATGCTCGCGATCCCGATCTCCATCGTCTTGATCTACCTGCTCACCAAGACGGTCATCGGCCGCTCGGCGCGCTACATCAGCTACATGAAGGTCTTCGGCTACCACAGCCGCGAGGTCTCGGCGCTCTACGTCCGCTCGATCACCATCACGGTGCTCGCCTCGCTCGTGCTGTCGCTGCCGCTCGTGTGCTGGCTCACGGGGCTTCTCATGGACGTCGTGATGGCCGACTACTCCGGCAACATCGAGCTGTGGGTGCCCTGGTACCTGCTCGTGCAGGTCGTCGCCATGGGCGCGCTCTCCTACGCCGTCGTCGCCGCGATCCACCTCTGGCGCATCCGCCGCATCGGCCTCGCCGACGCGCTCAAGGTGCAGGAGTAGGGGCGCGCCGCGACGTCATCGCAGCAGGCTACCCGCGCCGCCGAGAAGAGCCTGCCCGCCGCCCCGAACTCGCTGGGGCGGCGGGCCTTTCATTCGTGAGGCCGAAGACGGGCCTGCCGTGCGCAAAACATGCCCTCCGTGGCAAGATTTCGATTTCGCGTGCGCAATTTTGGGTCTCCGTGGCAAGCCGATGCCGGCCCCCGCGCGACGCGTGACTCCGTGTGTGCATACGTTCGCATCCCAACGTGCGCTTTCGTGAGTTCCTATGCAATAGAAATCACGCAGGGGCCGAAAGGCGCAGTCAGAAGTTTGCCACGGAGGCCATAAACTGCGTGCCGAGTTCGCGAAACTTACCACAAGAGGGCGAAACTGCGCACGCGCCGGCGCATCGCGGGCCGGCTCTCTGCTCGGAGCGCTCTGTGCAACCTCGCCGCGTCGCAGGCCCGACCCGTCCGAATGGAGCTCTTCTCTCCTGCGCACATTCTCGCTTGCAAATAGTTAGACATGGTGTACTCTAGGTGTTGAAGTTAGAAGCGGTTAACTCCTAACGCAACGCCACGCACGACGCATGGCGCGACGTAACCGCCTCCTGATTTCGTTGTTCGACGCCACCAAGCGGTCCCTCTCCCCGCAGACGTGGTACCAGCGCCGCCGGTCCCCCAATTGCCGGCGGCGCATCTTGTGAGACGCGCGGCGCGGCGCCACGGACGAAGGGAACCAGATGAGCGGATCGGGCGCAATGAGCGTCACCTACGACTTCGACCACCTCGAGGGCTGCACGGCGGGGGAGAGCCTGCTCTGCCAGGAGTTCGCCCAGACCTTCGTGCGCTGCGCCGCCGGCGTGATCTTCTCGGCCAAGCCCGTCGCGCTCTTCTCGTTCGCGCCCACCTCCGCCGCCGTCGAGGCAGCGGGTGCCGAGAAGAGCCTGCGCTCCGCGCTTCGCGAGCTCGTCCGTGTCTACGCGCGCGAGCTGGCCCCCTACGGGATCTCGCTCGAGGCCCTGCTCGTCCGCGGCGAGCGCACGACGCTTATCGCCTACCGCGAGGACCTCGTGGCCGCCGTGCTCGCCGACGCCGATGACCGCGCCTTCCTCGCCGCGCACGGCTTTGCCACCACCAACTCGCGTTCGCTCGTGCGCTCCATGCGCGAGAAGCTTGCCGCCTACTACCGCGAGCTCGCCGCGCGGCCCAAGGCTCCCGCCGACGCCCGCCCGGCGCGCGCCGAGTTCCCGCACGCGATGGGCGTGCTCTTCGGCTACCCGCTCGAGGACGTGGTCGGCTTCATGAACGGCGCGCGCGTCACCTGCCGCGGCCCCTGGAACGCCTATGGCGACGCCGAGCAGGCCCGCGCCCGCTTCGCGGCGATCGCCGAGGTCGAGCGGGGCTGTCGCAGCCGCTTCCGCTCCGGCGCGACCCTGCGCGCGCTGCTGCAGGCCGCCTGACCCGCACGCCCGCGCCCGGCCGCCGCACGTCGTGCCCGCGCGAAACCAAGCCATTTGTGCCCCGCCAGGGGCTGACGATTTGGAGGTTCACATGAGCAAGGTTGCAGTCGTGTACTGGTCCCAGTCCGGAAACACCGAGGCCATGGCCGAGGCCGTCGCCTCCGCCGCGGGAGCTACGGCGACGGAGGTCTCCACCTTCTCGCCCGCCTCGGTCGCCGACTTCGACGCCTTCGCCTTCGGCTGCCCCGCCATGGGCGCCGAGGAGCTCGACGGCGACTTCGAGGAGGTCTGGAACGAGTGCGTGCCCAACTTCGGCGGCAAGCCCGTCGCGCTCTTTGGCTCCTACGACTGGGGCACGGGCGAGTGGATGGAGACCTGGCGCGACTCCGCCACGGACGCCGGCGTGAACGTGATCGACTGCGTGATCGCCAACCTCGAGCCCGACGACGAGGCCATCGAGAAGCTCACGGCCCTCGGCAAGCGACTCGCCGAGTAGCGCCGCAGCACCCATCGGCCATCAGCCATCTCGCACCATCGCGCCGCCGAGAAGAGCGAGCAAGCGGGGCGGACACCCATCCGGGTGTTCGCCCCGTCGCCATTCGCGTCGCTACGCCGTGAACCCCATCGGTGCGCGTCGACTCTCGGCCGGCTCGCTCCACTCGACGTCCTCGGGCAGGATCTCGCAGAGCTCGTCCGCGCTCGGCTCGCCCCCGGTCCCCGCGAGGCGCACTCCCTGCCTAAGCAGCGCGTTCTCCAGGAGGTTCCGTGCGAAGCGCGCGTTGCCAAAGTCCTCGGCGCGGCGCGCCCGCTCCATGACCTCGCGCACGCGCTCGCGTGCCTCGGGTGCAACCTCAAGCTCCTGCCTGCGCGCCATGAGGCAGAAGATCTCCGCCAGCTCGTCGGCTGAGTAGCAGTCGAACTCGATCTTGGTGCGCACGCGCGATTCGAACCCCGGGTTCGCCTCGAGCAGGCGCCTGATCTCGCGGTCATACCCCGCAAGGATCACCACGACCTCGTCGCGGCAGTTCTCCATCTCCGCGATGAGGGCCGTGATCGCCTCGTCCGCATGTGGTGCCAGCAGCGAGTACGCCTCGTCGATGAAGATGACCGAGCCGCGCGCCTTCTGGAACAGCTTGTGCACGATGAGGGTGCTCTCGCCGGGCATGCCCGACAGCAGACGCGACCCCGTGCACTCGTAGAACTCGCCGACCGAAAGCACCCCCTCGTCGCGCAGGATCCGCCCCATGAGCCGGGCCACCTCGGTCTTGCCCGTGCCGGGTGCGCCCAGGAAGGCCATGTGCATCGGCACGGCGTCGGCGGGCAGCTCCGCGTCACGGCGCAGCTTCTGCACCTTCATGAAGGCGATCCTCTCCGAGACGAGCTCCTTGACCTTCTCGAGGCCAACCAGGGCCTCGAGCTCCTCGCGTGCCGGCACCTCGTCGCGCCTGAGGTCGCCTGCCTCCTCGACGTCGCACGCGAGCAGGGTCTGCAACTCCTCGCGACTCGGTGCCTCGCCCTTCTCGTCGAGCTCGGCGGCGAGGCGCGCCTGCTGGGCGCCCAGGCAGTCCTCGAAGAGCTTGCGGACATAGCGCGCGTTGCCCTGGTCGGGCCTGCGCCCGTTTCGGGCGAGAAGGTCGCGGACGCTCCGGTGCGCGTCGTCCTCCACCTTGAGGTCGGCGCGCCTGCACATGAGGTCGAAGATCTCGAGCAGCTCCTCCTCGTCGTACTCCGCAAAGTGCAGCGTGAAGCCGATCCTCGAGCGAAAGCCGGGGTTCGAGTCGAGAAGGCGGTTCATCTCGCCCCCGTATCCCGCCAGGATGACGACGGTGTCGTCGCGCCTGTTCTCCATGTGCGCGATGAGCTCTGAGATCGTGACCGATGCGGGCGTCATTGCGTAGGCCTCGTCGATGAAGAGCACCGAGCCGCGCGCTCGGTCGAACAGCTTCCCGACGTCCGATCTGACGACGTCGGATCCCGAGACGGAGATGACGCGCCCCTCGCTGAGCACGCCGGTCTCCTTCAGGATCTGGCCGTAGAGGCGCGCGACCTCGGTCTTGCCGGTGCCGGGAGCCCCCAGGAACGCAAGGTGCATCGAGAACGGCTGGACCGGCAGGCCCTTCCTGGCCGACTCGCGCATCATGCGGAAGCGGGCCAGAATCACCTTGATCTGGCGCTTGACCTCGCCTAGCCCCACGAGCTCGTCGAGGCGCGCCATGGCGTCGGACTCCCTTTGCGAGAAGAGCCTCGTCGTCTCCTCGAGCTCGGCCTTGTATTCGGGGTACTGCTCGTTGATGACCTTCTCGCTGTGCCAGTCCTCGAGCAGGCCGTCGAGGTCGGAGAAGCTCGCGTCCTCGAGGCGCTCGTCGAGCATCTCTCCGAGCCGCCCGTCAACCTCCCAGCCCATGCGTGCGGCCCTGTCCTCGAGCGTGGCCATCGCCTGCGCGCGGCTCATGGTGCGCGCGTCGGCGGCGGCGTTTGTCCCGATCGTGACGAGCGGCACCCTGACGAGCCTCCGGATGCGCCGCCTCAGGTCCTCGTTTCCGCTTGGGATGCTGAAGACGAGCAGGGTGTCGGCCAGGTAGGGGCGCATCGCCTCGACGAAGTGGCAGAAGTTGCCGTAGATCCTGTCGTTGAAGCGGCCGTCCTCGTCCATCCTTCCGTACCGCGCGACGACGACGTTGCCGGCAAGGGCGTTCGCGAACGCGTCGTTGATGATCTCGTCCATGTTCTTGCTTATTTCGAACGCTGTCGTGCCTTGCAGGTCGATGCTGTCGAAGTCGATGCGGAAGGCGTGCTCGGACGGCAGGCGATCGCAGGAGAGCAGCGTCTCGAGAAGGGCGTCGACGCTTGCCTCGTGGTTGACGCTCTCGCTTCCCTCCACGATGTAGTGGACCGGGACCATGCCGGCATCAGCGCGCGCCGCCTCGTGCGCAGCGAACATGCGCGCAGCCTCTGTCCCCAGGCTCTGCGAGCACGGCGTGTAGCGGATGTTTGCCAGGCAGGTCGTTGCGTCTCTTCTCGTCACCATCCAGTCCTTGAACACGCGCCTCGCCATGGCCATGTCCCGTATCTCGAACAGGTTTGCCCTCTGTGCGACCGAGCGGCTTATCACCTGGCCCCAGCCGGATTCGCTGTTGAGGTCGTCCGAGAACGTCGCGTCCTGCACGTCGACGCGATCGACGCTCGTGAGGTGCCAGATGTCGCAGGCCTCCCTCACGATGTGTTCGGCGTCCTCGGTGCTCATGCGCGCGGCGCCGGCGAACACGTAGACCGGGAACTGCTTCGCCTCCCGCTCGCTGTCGTAGTGCCAGGCTCTCCGCATGCCGCGCCGCGACCCGGGCACGACAAGCGCTCGCTTGTCCAGCTGCTCGAACAGTTCCCCAAGGCCTTCCGCGTTCACCGGCGAGAGGTTCTCGTCCCGCGTCGTCACCACTGCCATGAAGTACCTCATGCACGCTCCAATCTCTATGAGCCGGGTTCGTCACTATAGAGGTGGAGTAAGGGGCGCGGAAGTTTTCTTCCGCGTTCATGGATTGCGCATTTTGCCTGTTGGATGGGGGTGTTTGTGGCGTTCCTGCAGCCTCGTTACCGGTGAGCGGCAGACGCGATCTCACGGGGCCGGCCGCACCCGTCGAGCTCGAGGTGACGGCCCTCCGCCTCGTCGCAGACGAGCGTCGGCAGGCGGTGCGTGTACGCGGTCGCGCCGTCGACGTAGAAGTGAGACGCGCCGTCCCACCAGACGCCCTCGACCGAGCCGTCGCCCGTGACGTTCTCGGCGACCATCGCCGCCGGCGTGTGGCCGCAGACGACGTCGAGCACGAACGGACCGCACGGCGTCTCGCGCCCGGCAAGCATGCGCTCGCGCGGCGTCGCGAGCTCCCACTCTGCGCCCTGCGACTCGTCGATCCCGGAGTGCACGAAGACGTGGCGCGCGGTCTTGAGGTACGGCGCGAGCCGCCCCATCCACCGCAGCTCGGCCGCGCAGTCGGAGCTGATCTTCTCGCAGGCGCGCCCGAACGCCGCGGCCGCGAGGGCGTCGTCGTGCGCGGCCACCGCGGCCTCGATGTCGGCCAGCGCGCTCTCGCCCGCAAACGAGCGCATGGACAGGCCGCCCTTGTCGGCACCCTGCCACATCCTCAGCCGCGCGAGCACCTCGTCGTCCGTACCCTCGGCAAGCACCTCGCCGAGAAGAGCGCGCTCGTCGTCGGGGAGGTCGCCCTCCAGCGCGGCGTCGCTCTTCTCGGCGGGCGCCATGCCGACCCACTCCAGCATCTCCGCCTCGTGGTTGCCCATCAGCGAGGTGACGCGGCCGGGGCACTCGTCCTCGAGCGCCATGACGCGGCGCACCACGCCCAGGCCGTCGGGGCCGCGGTCGATGAAGTCGCCGATGAGGACGAGTTGGTCCTCGCAGGCGTCGTCGAAGAAGCCGAGCGCCCTCAGGTGGGCGAGCCGCCGCTCGAGGTCGTCCAGGCAACCGTGGATGTCGCTCATCGCATAGATGCTCATGTGCGTTTCCTCTCGCTTGTGGCGTTATCGTTTCTGGTCGCTCTGCTGCGGGTCGCTGTGACGTGGGTCGTTCTGGCCCGCCTTGCTGCGCTGTGCCTCGTTCGATCGTGCCTCGGGCTCGATGTCGTAGGTGCGCTCCAGCGTGCGGACGCTCTGCGCGATCATGTCGCGCAGCGCCTGCGGGCCGAGCACCTCGACGTACTCCGCGTACTGGAGTGCCCACCAGCACGTCGGCAGAAGGACGGTGTCGAACTCCGCCTCGTAGACTGGCTCTTGGGCATCGCCCATGTCGACCCTGCGGACGCTTGCCGTGGGGTACCAGTCGTAGATGGCGTCGAGCAGGGTGGTGCGCACCCGCACGTGCTCGACCCTGCCGCCGAGGGGGTAGGCCATCTCGTCCATGTGCGAGACGGCGTCGAAGTGGTCGCCGCCGAGCTCCACGTTCGACGGGGGCGCGTCGAAGCCCCGGCGCGTCGCCCGCACGTCGGCGATGTGGTCGACGCGGAGGTACCAGGGGTGCCCGTCGGCGAGCGCGCCGTCGTGCGGACGGCAGATCAGGTAGTAGTGACCGTTCTTGAAGGCAAGCTGGTACGGCTCGAGGAGGTAGCTCTTCTCGGCACCCGCGTCGTCGAGGTTGGGGGCGAGCGAGCCGTCCGTCTCGCGGTGGGTGTAGGCGACCCTCACCACGCGCCGCCGCTCGATGGCGTCGATCAGGCTGATGATCGTGCCCAGCGAGACGTGGGTGACCATGCCGCGCTCCTGGCCGTAGCGCTTGACGTGGCTGATGGTGCGGCCGCTCGCGTCGCCGGCGAGCTCCTGCAGCTTCTTGATGATGCCCAGGAGGTCCTCGTTCTCGAGGCGCGCCATCGTGAGGCCGTCGGCGATCAGGCGCAGCTCCGCCTCAGAGAAGATCTGGTCTGCGATCCAGCGCACGCGGCGGCCCTCGCCCTGCTGGCGCGAGATGGTCCGCATGAGCTTGCCCTCGTCGCTCATGGCGACGAGGGTCTTGAGCTGCTCGCGCACCGATCGCTCAGTCGCCACGATGTCGTACTCGCTCTCCAGGAGCTCGAGTATCTCGGCGATGGAGAGGCCCTCAGAGGACGTTGAGTAGCGGCAGAGGATGTTCTCGATCGCGACGGCCCGCTCGCGTGTGCCGGGGCTGTTGGCGGGGGTCTTTGGCCGTGCCACGCGTGCCTCCCTTGTTGCGGATTCGCCGGCGTACCCGTGCCTGGAAATGTACCCCTTGGACCTTTTATGCGGAAGTTTTCTTCCGTATACGGAGGCGTCTGGCGGCCGCCGACGGCGGCGTGCGGTGGGGGATTGCGCGCAAATGTGCCTTGCCGTGCGAAGGTCGCATGGCCTACGCTCGGGGTATGGCAAGGAACCTGACATATCGCGACTACGCGCGCTTCGCGCGGCTGGGGCTCGACGAGCTCTACCGGCAGTGCGAGGCCGAGGCGTTTCGCGCCACCGGGCCGGGCGGGCAGGGCGTCAACACCACCGACTCGGCGGTGCGCATGCGCCATGTGCCCACGGGCATCGTGGTGGTGAGCCGCGAGTCGCGCAGCCAGTTCCAAAACAGGCAGGCGTGCCTGCGCAAGATCCGCGCGGAGCTGAGGCGGCGCGCGGTCGCTCCCAAGGCGAGGCGCGCCACGAAGCCGACGAAGGCCTCGGTGCGCCGCAGGCTCGAGGGCAAGCGGCGGCGCTCGGACGTGAAGCGGGGCCGCCGCCCGCCCAGCCTCGACGACTGAGGGGCTGCGGCCCCGTGCGGGCTGCGACTATGGGCAGGCTCTTCTCGGCTTCGCGAGCTTGAGCCGTGTGGGCTTCTGCTACTTGGCCTTGCCCTGGTTGGCGACGGCGTCGATCTTGGCGGCGATGGTGTCGGGGTCGCCGATGTAGCGCTTGTCGATCACGTTCCAGTCGCGGTCGAAGGTGTAGGCCAGCGGCACGCCGGTGGGGATGTTGACCTTGAGGATCTCGTCGGGCGTGAGGCGGTCGAACTTCATGACGAGCGCGCGGAGGCTGTTGCCGTGCGCGGCGACGAGCACGCGGCGGCCGGCCTCGAGCTCGGGGCGGATGTGGCTCTGGAAGTAGGGCCAGGCGTGCGCGATGGTGTCGTCGAGGCACTCGGTGTAGGGGAGGACGTCGGCGGGCACGTCGCGGAACTGCTCCTGCACGTGCGGGTCGCGGGGGTCGCCGGGATCGAGCGCGGGCGGGCGCACGTCGAAGCTGCGGCGCCAGATGAGGACCTGGTCCTCGCCGTGCTCGCGGGCGGCGTCGGCCTTGTTGAGGCCCTGGAGCGCGCCGTAGTGGCGCTCGTTGAGCTGCCAGGCCTTGTGGACCGGCAGCCAGCTGCGGTCCATCTGGTCGAGGACGATGTCGAGGGTGTGGATGGCGCGCTTGAGCATCGAGGTGTGGCACACGTCGAAGTCGAAGCCCTGATCGGCGAGGGCGCGCCCGCCGTCTGCGGCCTCGCGGCGGCCGGTGTCGGTGAGGTCGACGTCGGTCCAGCCGGTGAAGAGGTTGAGCTTGTTCCACTCGCTCTCGCCGTGGCGGATGAGCACGAGGCTCATGGTGTCCGCGCCGGCGGTCTTGCTGTCTGCCATGATGGCTCCTTTCGTCCAGGGTGATGTCCTGGCTCCAGTATAAGTTAGACAAGGCTTACATTGAAGTACCGAGATGGCCCCGCGCGCAGGGGAAAGCGCACGGGGCCGTGTGGTGAGTCGCGTGTCGGTTCGGGCGAGGCCCGGGGAAGGGCTACAGCTGGGCCGCGATGCTCTTCTCGACGTCGGCCATGTCGGCGGTCGGCTCGAAGCGCTCGACGAGGTTGCCCTCGCGGTCGACGAGGAATTTGGTGAAGTTCCACTTGATGTAGGCCTTGTCGCCGAACTTCTTGTTGTTCATGTTCGTGAACTTCTCGAGGCCCTTGGCCTTGAGGCCGCGGCCGAAGCCGGCGAAGGGCTTCTCGGTGGCGAGGGCGGCGAACAGGGGGTCGGCGTCGTCACCATTGACGTCGATCTTCTTGAACTGCGGGAACTCGGCGCCGAACTTCATGGTGCAGAACTGGTGGATCTCCTCGTCGGACTCGGGCGCCTGGCCGGCGAACTGGTTGCAGGGGAAGTCGAGGATCTCGAAGCCCTGGTCGCGGTACTGCTTGTAGATGCGCTCGAGGTCCTCGTACTGGGGCGTGAAGCCGCAGCCGGTGGCCGTGTTGACGATGAGCAGGACCTTGCCCTCGTAGTCCTTGAGGCTGACGGTGGACCCGTCCTGGGCGGTGACGTTGTAGTCGAAGTAGCTCATGGTTCCTCCTTTGCGGATGTGCTTTTACGAGACCAATGTAACAGGGGAGAGGGCGGTGTGGGTCGAAAACATCGTGCGCGATACAATCGTACACAAACCCTACGCAAATCGTTCGGGCGCGAACGTAGCGGTTCGAGGCGACGGGCGTTCTATCTGCGACGACGCGTAAGCTCTTCTCGAATTTGAAGAAATAGTTAACCGAGGTTTACAAACTTGGCGGGAAGTCGTAAGGTATCTCACGTCGGACGGAGCACCGTCCGAGAAGCGTTTACCTCTGCCTGTCGATGCGGTCCCTCTCCCCGCACAAGATGGGCCTCGGTCCCGCCGGTGCCCCCTTCCTTCGCCGGCGGGACTTCTTCTAGACCGACACCGCGCGTGCGCGGCTGATATATTCGAGTTGCGAGTCGCGCCCACCTGCGAACTCGCCTAAGGAGCGTCATATGAGCTTGATCGACATCGTCATCATCACCGTCGTCGCCGTGGCCGCGCTGCTCTGCGTGCGCAACCTCGTCCGCCACGCCTCCGGCCAGTGCGCCGACTGCGCCTCCGGCTCGTGCTGCACCTCCAAAAAGACCGGCAAGGGCTCCTGCAAGGTTGCCGAGGACATGGTCGCCAAGGCCGACGCCGCCTTCAAGAAGTAGGGGAGCCCAGGCTGGGCAGGTCGGTTTGGGGCCTCTGCCCGGAATCGCGCCCTCGAGGCCCGCCTGCGCTCGCGGAGGATCGCGTCCACGCCTCCTCCACGCCTCGGGTTTCGAAACAGAGGCGAAATCTCGCTGTGCAATGGTAGTCCCGGTTTATGTTGGGACGCATCTGCCGTCTGAGTGTTGTGGAAGGACTCTCGCATGAGCGACAGGAACATCGACTTCGTTCTGAGGACCGTCGAGAAGCGCGGCATCCGCTTCGTCCGCCTGTGGTTTACCGATGTGTTGGGCGGGCTCAAGTCGTTCTCCATCGCGTCGGAGGACCTCGAGGAGGCCTTCGAGGAGGGCATCGGCTTCGACGGCTCGTCCGTCGAGGGGTTCGTGCCCCAGGAGGAGTCGGACATGCTTGCGTTCCCCGACCCCACCACCTTCCAGATCCTCCCGTGGCGCCCCTCCGAGAAGGGCGTCGCCCGCATCTTCTGCGACATCAAGACCCCGTCGCGCGAGCCGTTCGACGGTGACCCGCGCTCGGTGCTCGAGCGCGTCTTCCGCGAGGCGGACGCCAAGGGCTACGTCACCAACGTCGGCCCCAAGATCGAGTACTTCTACTTCGACAACGACACCAACCCGGTGCCGCTCGACCGCGCCGGCTACTTCGACCTCACGGCGAGCGACGTCGCGACCGACCTCCGTCGCGAGACCACGCTCATGCTCGAGAAGATGTCGATTCCCGTGGAGTACTCCTACCACGCCAACGCCCCCTCGCAGAACGCCGTCGAGCTGCGCTTCACCGAGGCCAAGAGCTGCGCCGACAACATCATGACCGCGCGCCTGGTCATCCGCCAGGAGGCCTACGCCAACAACATGTTCGCGTCGTTCATGCCGAAGCCCCTCACCAACCTCTCCGGCTCGGGCATGTTCCTCTACCAGTCGATCTTCGACCACGAGGGCACCAACCTCTTCTGGGCGCCCAAGGTCGAGAACGACGCGCACCTCTCGCCCCTGGCCCAGTCCTACGTGGCGGGCATCCTCAAGTACGCCCCCGAGTTCACGCTCGTGACCAACCCCACGGTCAACTCCTACAAGCGCCTCGTGGCCAACGGCGAGGTCCCCAACTACACCACCTGGGGCCGCAAGAACCGCTCGGCCCTCGTCCGCATCCCGACCCACAAGCCGGGCAAGCACCAGTCGACCCGCATCGAGCTGCGCAACCCCGACCCGGTGGCCAACCCCTACCTGGCGCTGGCCGTCTCGATCGCCGCCGGCATCCGCGGCATCGAGGAGGGGCTCGAGCTCAAGCCCGAGGTCTCCTGCGACCCTGACACGATGACGGCCGCCGAGCGCGAGAAGGCCGGCATGGTCCGCCTGCCGCGCACCCTCGGCGAGGCCATCGACGCCTTCGAGTCCAGCTCCTTCGTCCGCGAGGTCCTCGGCGACCACATCTGCGACTTCTTCATCGCCGAGAAGCGCAAGGAGTGGAACGAGTACTGCTCCGTGGTGACCGACTGGGAGTGCAAGAAGTACTACGCGGGCGTCTAGCTCGGGCGTCGGCGCCTTCGTCGCGCCCCGGTCCAGTTGCCTCAGTTGCATAATCTTAAAACGCTATACGACTCATGCCGACGCATCAATATGCGTCGGCATTTTTGTTTCCAAATGGCGTTGCTTCACCCAGCTCAATAGGGGATTCCCGTTCGCCGATTCCTTTTGAATCTCGGCTTCGAAATAGTATCAACTCTGTTTCGGTATTGACTAATACCGTAAACAGGCCTACTACATATACACGTTTTGTAGTAGAAAATGACCATGCATTGTTCGCGACCGCGGTGTGCCGCCGACGGCCGGGGCACGCACCCCGGAGCGTCTGCGCACGGTCATATCCGTACGCGATTGGCGCCGGCGGCCCAGGGCTCGTCGTCTCCATTCGCCGGGAGAGTGAGTCTATGAGCATACATACGCCGAGAAGAGCAACGAACCACAGACGGACGCGTCTCCTTGGCATCGCCTCGGGCCTGGCCCTTGCCGTCGCGCTCCTCGTGACCGGATGCCAGGCTCAGCAGGGCGGCTCGTCCACAGCAAGCGACGGCTCCTACTCGACCGTCCAGTCCGGCAAGCTCACGGTCGTCTCCGACCTCTCCAACCCGCCCTTCGACTACATGGATGGGGAGACCCCCTCGGGCTTCGAGGTCGAGCTGATGCAGAACCTCGCCGGGCGCATGGGCCTCGAGTGCACCTACCTCGCCCCGCTCAAGTTCGACTCGATCATCCCCACCATCAAGCAGGGCGGCAAGGCCGACGTCGGCGCCGCCAACTTCACGATCACCGACGAGCGCCGCCAGGAGGTCGACTTCACCGAGCACTACATCGACTCCAACCAGGGCCTCGCGACCGACGCGGCCCTCGCCGACCAGGTGAAGGCCGACCTCACCGTGCTCGACACTCCCGATGCCTCCATCGCCGTCCAGGGCGGCACCACGGGCGAGGCGTGGGCGCGCGAGAACCTCCCGCACGCCACCATCGTCGCCCTCGACGATCCGATTCAGGCGCTCACGGGCGTCCAGACCGGCCTCTACCGCGCGGCCATGGCGGACCTTCCCGTCATGGAGTACGAGGTGAAGACCGCCTACACCGGCCTCGCCGTCGCGCGTGAGATCGCCACGGGCGAGCAGTACGGCTTCGTCGTCTCCAAGGACAACCCCAACCTCACCAAGGCCCTCGACAAGGCCCTCGCCGACGCCAAGGCCGACGGCACCCTCTCCCAGCTCGAGCTCAAGTTCTTCGGCGTCGACTTCGAGGCCGCCAAGGCCGAGAACGCCGCGCAGGCCGCGGCCGCCACGCCCGTCGAGGGCGCCACGGTCACGGGTTCCATCAAGGTCGAGAAGGCCACGGCCCGCCCGAACGAGAGCGGCGGCGACGGCGTCATCGGCGGCCAGAACACGCGCCTCACCTGGGAGGGCACGGTCGGCGTCGAGGGTGGCGTCTCCAGCGTCACGCTGTCCCTTCCCGAGGGCGCGAGCTTCGACGGCTCGACCACCCGCGTCACCGTCCTCTCCGGCCTCGACCGCGTCAACGTCGAGAGCAAGGCCGAGCCCAAGGGCGACTCCGTCACCGTCAGCTTCGCCACGCCGGTCCCCACGGGCGCACTGCTTCGCCTCGAGGTCACCGACATGAAGTTCCCCTCGGCGGGCGGCGACTACAAGGTCGGCGGCTCCTACGTCAGCGCCTCGGGCGCCAAGGGCACGCTCGACGAGTCGCCCTCGATCGCGGTCATCGCGAACACGCCGGTCCAGGCCATCGTCAACTGGCTTGACGCCCAGCCCTGGGTCGACGCGTGGAACTCCGTGCCGTTCCTCAACATGTTCTTCAAGCCGCAGCTTATGGTGACCTCGTTCGTCTCGCTGTTCTGGGGCTGGCTGCTCTGCCTCCTGCTCGTCATCATCGCCTACCCCTTCGCCATCGCGCTGGGCCTGCTCTTCGCCATGATGAAGATCTCCCACATCAGGATCCTGCGCATCCTCGCGAGCATCTACATCAACGTGCTGCGCGGAACCCCGCTCTTCCTGCAGATCTACATCATGTTCTTCGGCCTGCCCATGATGGGCATCAACATCGACAACAACGTGCTCGGCGTGATCGTCATCGCGATCAACTCCTCCGCCTACCAGGCCGAGATCTTCCGTGCTGGCATCCAGTCGATCCCGCAGGGCCAGTACGAGGCGGCCGCGTCGCTCGGCATGAACCGCGGCCAGACCATGTTCACGGTTATCCTCCCGCAGATGGTGCGCCGCGTCATCCCCACGGTCACGAGCGACTTCATCACCTCTTACAAGGACACGTCGCTGCTCTCCTCCGTCGGCGTCATGGAGCTCATGATGTTCTCGAAGAACCTCACCACGGTCTCGGGCAACATCACCCCCTACGTCGCCGCCGCCATTTACTACCTCATCGTCACGATCCCGCTCATCAAGGTCGTCGGAATCGTCGAGAGGCGCATGGCCGACTCCGAGCGCGGCGGAGGCCCGCGTCCGAAGGCGGCCGCGCCGGCTGACGAGGAGGTCCAGCCCGCCAAGGAGAGCGCGGACGCCGCCCAGGGCATCGCCTCGGCATGCGCCCCTGCCAAGTCCGACGACAGGGGAAGCCTCGTCGACGCCCTGTCCTCGCCCTTCCGCTCCCATCCCACGCAGGAGGCGTAAGAGATGCTGCCTAAGATCAACCACCACACCGCCAAGATCGACGTCCCGCCCGCGCTCGACGCCGAGGAGGCCGCCCGTCTCGCCTTCGAGCAGGACAAGGGCCGCTCCAAGCACCACTTCGTGGAGGGCGAGCGCCCCGTAGTGCGCATCGAGCACCTGAACAAGACCTTTACCGACACGCCGGTCCTTCGCGACGTCAACCTCAACGTCTGGAACGGCGAGATCGTCGTCGTGCTCGGCCCGTCCGGCTCGGGCAAGTCCACGATGCTGCGCTGCATCAACCTGCTCGAGACGCCCACGGCCGGTCACATCCTGATCGAGGACCAGGAGATCACCGGCGCGAGCAAGACCAACGTCAACGAGCTCAGGCGCGACCTGGGCATGGTGTTCCAGGGCTTCAACCTGTTCCCGCACATGACCGCCCTCGAGAACGTCATGGTGGGCCAGACCAAGGTGCTCAAGAAGTCGAAGGAGGAGGCGCGCGAGGAGGCCATGCGCCAGCTCACGGCCGTGGGCCTCGCCGACCGCGCCGACTTCAAGCCGCCCCAGCTCTCGGGCGGCCAGCAGCAGCGCGTCGCCATCGCGCGCGCCGTGGCCATGCACCCGAAGGTGCTGCTCTTCGACGAGCCCACGTCCGCGCTCGACCCCGAGCTCGTCCGCGACGTCCTTGCCGTCATGCGCGAGCTCGCCCTCAACGGCGACATGACCATGATCGTCGTCACCCACGAGATGGGCTTCGCGCGCGACGTTGCCGACCGCGTCGTCTTCATGGAGGACGGCGTCGTGGCGGAGCAGGGTCTGCCCGACCAGGTCTTCGACAACCCCACGCAGGAGCGCACGAAGCAGTTCCTCGGCAGCATCCGCTAACAAGAACACAGTGCGTTCCCCATTCGGGCCCCTCGATGAGGGGCCCGTTCTATTTGCTGCGGCCGCACGACGAACGCGCGTCGGTTGGGCGGCATGGGTGTGCCGGGCGGCAGATGCCGTGTCCTCGACGCCTCGTCGTGCAAAACCAGGGTGCCGTGGAAAGGTTCGGATTGGCGGTGAGCAAAAACTGCCCCTCGTGTACAAGGATTTGTGACGCATGGGGCGACGCGCGGGAAAGGCCTGCATAAAACAACGAAGCGCGCCAGTTGGCGCCCAGTAGTATGCATGCCTGCGATGCCTTTCGGGGAAAGGGGCCAGCCTTGCCTTGCCACAGAGGCAAGAATTGCGTTCGCGACTTTCAAAACTTGCCACGCGGGGTCTTTTTGCGAAACGTGGTGTGACTGGTCGTAATGTGCGGGATTCGTCGAGGGAGCGTTTACATTTGTTTACGGCGGCAACCAATTTACAACGCTACAATATGGAGGTCGTACGATTCTTCAGGGGAGTGCGACAGCGCTTCGACTGTTAGTTCGCTCCGTGTTGGATTTGCCGAGCTTGGGGGTCGCCGAATGCACCATAAGAACATCCTGCTGGTGAGCAGGACTTCGCGATACATCGAGCGTATGCGCGAGCTGAAGCACGCGCTGGACGTCTCCATTCTCCCCAGTACCCCCGACACGTTTTCTCAGGCCATCTCCTCTGGCCACGAGTTCGACCTCGTGATCGTCGACTCCGACAACCTCGATCAGGACACGCTCAACGCGATCGACTCCTATGTCTCTGACAACGGCTTCATCCCGACCCTCGTGATCTGCGAGGAGGGCAAGCTCAGCTCGCTTCACCTGCCGTCGCAGGGGAGAAACGACTTCATCATGGCCGGCGCCAGCGAGGCCGAGTTCGAGGTGCGCTGCGCACTGCTGCTGTGGCCTGGCGAGGAGAGCGCCCCGGCCGACATCGTCACCATCGACAACATGACGATCAACCTGGCCACCTATCAGGTCTACATCGACGAGGAGCCCGTCGACCTCACGCTCATGGAGTACTCGCTGCTGTCGTTTTTGGCGACGCACCCGGCGCGCGCCTACTCGCGCGAGACGCTGCTGCACCGCGTGTGGGGCTTCGAGTACTGCGGCGGCACGCGTACGGTAGACGTGCACATCAGGCGTGTGCGCTCGAAGGTCGGCCCGCAGGTCGCAGCCCACATCGTGACCGTGCGCGGCGTTGGCTACCTCTTCAAGGTGTAGCTCGCGCCATCCGGTCCCGCGAGGCAAACTAAGGCCCGTTTTCAGGAAACCAAAAGGCTTGTCTTCCTAAGGTGTTCGTCCGAGGGGAGACGGGTCTTTTTTCGTGAGATGGGTAGAGTAGTCGATGTGAAACCTATTGGTCTATTGCTTTGGGAAGGAATGATCATGAGCACGTTCGATAACGGCCGTCCTCCGATTCCTGGCATGGATGACAACTCCCAGGCCCAGCCGGTCCCGCCCCAGGCGACGCCTGCGCAGCCCGTGCAGCCCACGCAGCAGGTGCCGGCGCAGCCGACCCAGGCGCAGCCGACCGCCCAGGCGCACGCGGCTACGACCCAGCAGGTGCCCACGCCCGGACAGGGCCAGGTTCCCCCGACGCCGCCGCAGTCGCCTCGCCCCTCGGGCAAGGCGTCCCATGACGGCGACGGCAAACCCAAGGGCACGCGTCCCGCGGCGAGCATCGCGCTTGGCCTCGTCGGCGGCCTGATCGGCGCCGCCCTCATCGTCTTCGTCCTCAAGGCGGTCGGCTTCTTCGGTGGCGTGAGTGGCATCAAGACCACCGACGGCGCGACGGGCCAGTCCATCAACATCACGGCCGACGGCGAGAACATGTCGGTCGCCAAGGCCGCCGCGGCGAAGGCGCTGCCCTCCGTCGTGGTCGTCAACGTGACCACCCAGCAGGGGTCGGGCCTGGGCTCGGGCGTCGTCTACGACACCTCGGGCAACATCATCACCAACTACCACGTTATCGACGGCGCCACGTCCGTGTCGGTCACCGTCAACGGCAAGAGCCTCGACGCCAAGGTCGTGGGCTCCGACCCGACGAGCGACCTCGCGGTCCTGCACGTCGACCTCGGTGACACGCAGGTCACGCCCATGGAGATCGGCGACTCCGACAAGCTCGTCGCCGGCGACTGGGTCATGTCCGTCGGCAGCCCTTTCGGCCTCGACCAGTCTGTCTCCGCGGGCATCGTCAGCTCGCTCGCTCGCAACCAGATGATGCAGTCCACCTCGGGCTACACGCTCTACACCAACCTCATCCAGACCGACGCCGCGGTTAACCCCGGCAACTCCGGCGGCGCGCTCGTCGACGCCGAGGGCAAGCTCGTGGGCATCTGCACGCTGTTCTCGTCCGACACCGAGTCCTTCGCGGGCATCGGGTTCGCGATCCCGGTCAACTACGCCGTCAACGTCGCGAACAAGATCATCGCCGGCGAGACCGTGACCCACGCCTACATCGGCCTCTCGATGCAGACCGTGAACGCCCAGAACGCGACGGCCAACAACCTGTCCGTCAACCAGGGCGCCTACGTGGCCGAGGTCGCCTCGGGCGGTCCCGCTGAGAAGGCCGGCATCCAGAAGGGCGACATCATCACGGCGGTCAACGGCAAGGCCATCACCTCCGCCGACGGCATGATCCTGGACGTGCGCTCGCACGAGGTCGGCCAGACCGTCTCCGTCACGTTCATGCGTGGCAAGGAGGAGAAGACCGTCGACGTCACGCTCGGCTCCGACGAGGCCCTGCAGGAGCAGCAGAAGAAGCAGAACACCGTGAGCGACACGGGCTCCGGCATCGGCAACGGAACGGGCAACGGCATCGGCAACGGCACCGGCAACGGCTCGAACAGTGACATGCTCGAGAGGATCTACGAGTACCTGTACAACAACCGTGGCGGCTCGTACGACACGAGCGCCGGCGTCACGGGCGAGGCCGCGTAGCCTCAACACATAGCGTCAGGGGAGGGGGACTCGCATCGCGGGTCCCCCTCCTTTTGTCGTGGACGCGTGAATCTGGTTTGAAGGTACCCCATAGGGGTATAGTGTGTCTCGAAGGAACCCCATGGGGGTATGCAACCGAAAGAAGGGACGGCTCATGGCCGAGAAGAGCGAGCGCTCCGCCTGCACCTGCGCCGCGCACAAGCACACGCCGCGCTCCGACAAGCTCAAGCACGACGTGGGATGCCGCATCAACCGCACGGTCGGCCAGCTGAACGGCATCAAGCAGATGGTGGAGGAGGACCGCTACTGCGGCGACGTCCTCACGCAGCTCGCCGCCGTCGAGAGCGCCGTCAAGGCGATCAGCCGCATGGTCATGCAGGACCACCTCGAGACCTGCGTGGTCGAGCGCATCCAGGACGGCGACACCCAGGTGACCGACGAGGTCATGTCCCTCTTCAAGAAGTTCATGTAGGCACGGCCCGAGGGAGGCACGCAATGCAAGACGCGACGTCGCGCGAGACGTTCGACATAGAGGGCATGACCTGCGCCGCCTGCTCGGCGCGGGTCGGCAAGGCTGCCGGCGCGGTCGAGGGCGTGGCCGAGGCCAACGTCAACCTGCTCAAGAACACGATGGAACTCGTCTACGACGGGCGCCCCCAGACGGTCGCGGCCGTGGTCGAGGCCATCGACCGCGCCGGCTACGGCGCACGTCCGCGCACGTCGGGTGCCTGGAGCGCCGCCACGGCGCAGGGCGCGGGCGAGAAGAGCACATCCCTCCCCGCGGCCGCCGGCGAGGACGACCTGCGCTCCAGGGCCGCGGCCGACCTCGCCGCCCGCAGGCGCCAGCTGGCTGTGAGCCTGCTCTTCTCGGTGCCCCTGTTCTACGTGGCGATGGGCCCCATGCTCGGCTGGCCGCAGCCGCCCGTGCTCGCCGGCGACGCCAACGCCATGGTGCTCGGCCTCGTCGAGCTGCTGCTCGCGGTGCCCGTGCTCTTCGCGAACCGCCGCTACTTCGCGGTGGGCTTCCGCACGCTCGCGCACCTCTCGCCCAACATGGACTCGCTCGTCGCGCTGGGCTCGGCGGCGTCGTTCGCCTACAGCACGGCGCAGCTGCTCGCGCTCGCGGCGGCCCTCGGCGTGCACGACCACGCCGCGACCCACGCGGCCGCCCACGGCCTCTACTTCGACTCGGCTGCCATGATCTTGACCCTCATCACGCTCGGCAAGTACTTCGAGCAGCGCTCCAAGGCCCAGACGACCGACGCGATCAGCAAGCTGGTCGACCTTGCGCCCAAGCGCGCGACTGTGGTGCGCGACGGCGCCGAGGTCGAGGTCGCGACCGCCGAGGTGCGCGTGGGCGAGCGCGTCGTCGTGCGCGCCGGCGAGACCGTGCCCGTCGACGGCGTCGTGGTCGAGGGCTCGGCGCTCGTGGACGAGTCGGCCATCACGGGCGAGCCCCTTCCCGCCGAGAAGAGCGCAGGCTCCCGGGTCACGGGCGCCACCGTGAGCACGAGCGGATGGATGGCCGTCGAGGCCACGGCGGTCGGCGACGACACCACGCTCGCGGGCATCATCCGCCTGGTCGACGAGGCGACGAGCTCCAAGGCGCCCATCGAGCGCACGGCCGACCGCATCGCCGGCGTCTTCGTGCCCGTCGTGATCGCCATCGCTCTTCTCACCTTCGCCCTCTGGCTCGCCGTCCTCGCGCCCGGTGACGTCTCCCGCGCGTTCAACTTCGCCGTGAGCGTGCTGGTCATCAGCTGTCCCTGCGCCCTCGGCCTGGCCACGCCCACGGCGATCATGGTCGCGTGCGGGCGCGGCGCCGCGAGCGGCATCCTGTTCAAGGACGCCGAGGCCCTCGAGGTCGCGTCGTCCGTCGACGTCGTGGTGCTCGACAAGACCGGCACCGTGACCGAGGGCGCGCCGCGCGTGGTCGACTACGAGCTCGCCGACGGCGTCGCGCCCGACGAGCTCTTCGGCCTGGCCGCCGCGCTCGAGCGCAAGAGCGAGCACCCGCTGGCGGCCGCCGTCTGCGCCTGGGCGGACGAGAACAACGTGGCCTCCGACGCCGAGGTCGCGGACTTCGAGCAGGTCGCGGGTGGCGGGCTCTCGGGCACCGTGGCGGGCTTCGACGTCCTCGCCGGAAACGAGCGCCTCATGCGCGAGCGCGGCGTCGACGTCTCCGCGCTTGCGCCCCGCGCCCGCGAGATGGCCGCCGCCGCAAAGACCCCGCTCTTCGTCGCGGCAAACGGTCGCGCCCTCGGCGTGGTCGCCGCGGCCGACGCCATCAAGCCCCAGAGCGCGGCCGCCGTCGCCCGCCTGCGCTCCGAGGGCGTGCGCTGCGTCCTTCTCACCGGCGACCAGGAGGCCACGGCGAACGTCGTCGCGGCCGCCGTCGGCGTCGACGAGGTCATCGCAGGCGTCCTCCCAAGCGAGAAGGAGGCACACGTTCGCGCCCTCCAGGACCAGGGCCTGCGCGTCGCCATGGTCGGCGACGGCATCAACGACGCCCCCGCGCTCGCCCGAGCTGACGTGGGCATCGCGATCGGCGCCGGCACCGACGTCGCCATTGCCTCGGCCGACGTCGTGCTCATGCGCTCCGACCCCGCCGACGTCGCCCGCGCGATGGAGCTCTCACGCGCCACGCTGCGCAACATCCGCCAGAACCTGTTCTGGGCGCTGTTCTACAACGCGGTCTGCATCCCCGTGGCCGCCGGCGCCCTCGCGGGCGCGGGCGTCACGCTCAACCCCATGATCGGCGCCGCGGCGATGGGCTTCTCTTCGGTCTTCGTCGTGACCAACGCCCTGCGCCTGCGCGCCTGGAGGCCCGCGCCCGACCGCGACGCAAACCCCGCCGCCGCGCCCGCCCCCGCGCCCGCGCCCGCCCCATCCGCCACCAGTGCCGCGCCCGCGGCATCAGACCAGAAGGAGACAGACATGACAGAGAAGAAGCTGAACGTCGAGGGCATGATGTGCGAGCACTGCGTCGCCCACGTCAGGGAGGCCCTCGAGGCCGTCCGCGGCGTCGAGAACGTCCGCGTCAGCCTGGACGAGAAGAGCGCGACCGTCGACGCGGGCCTGCTCGTGAAGGACGACGACCTCGTGGCCGCCGTCGAGGCCGCCGGCTACAAGGCCCGTCTCGCCTAGCGTCGCCGTGTGCTCCCTCGGCGGACGCCGGCGCCGCCCTCGCGCGTCCGCCTCGTTGCGCTACGATTGATGTTCAAGCAACGATGGGAGCACCTGTGCCAAACGACACCACCAACCAGCCCGAGCAGTTCGCCCTCTTCGGGGACGGCCTCGAGCCCACGCCCGCGCCGGCCGCGCCGTCCGCCGCCGAGAAGAGCACGGCCTCGGCCGCGGCCATGCCCGAGCCCGAGCGCCCGGCCGACACGCGCGCCACCGAGCCGGCCGCGCGCGTCTCGGAGCTTCGCCGCCTGCTCGACTACCACGCATACCGCTACTACGCGCTCGACGACCCCGAGATCACCGACGCGCAGTTCGACCTCTACCTGCAGGAGCTCATCGCCCTCGAGGCGTCCCACCCCGAGCTCGACGACCCGGCGTCCTACACGCACCGCGTGGGCGGCTACCTCTCGCGCCAGTTCGAGGAGGTCACCCACGCCCGCCGCATGTACTCGATGGACGACGCCATGAACTTCGCCGAGCTCGACGAGTGGCTCGCCCGCACCGACGAGGCCCTCGGCGCGAGCGAGGCCAACCCCGTCGCCTACACCTGCGAGCTCAAGATCGACGGCCTCGGCGTCGCGCTCACGTACCGCGACGGCCGCCTCGTGCGCGCCGCGACCCGCGGCAACGGCACCACCGGCGAGGACGTCACGGCCAACGCCCTCACGATCTCCGACATCCCGCGCTCGCTCGCCCGCGCCGGGCTCGAGCGCGTCGCCGGGGGCGGCTTCGGCAGCTCCATCGAGGTCCGCGGCGAGGTCTACATGCCCAAGCGCAGCTTCGTCCGCCTCAACGAGGAGCGCGACGGCGCGGGCCAGAGCGTCTTCGCCAACCCCCGAAACGCGGCCGCCGGCAGCTTCCGCCAGAAGGACCCCACGGTCACGGCCCACCGCGACCTCGAGACCTTCATCTACGCCGTCGCCGACGAGGAGCCGCTCGCCGTCTCGAGCCAGTGGGAGTTCCTCCAGTGGCTCGGCTCCTGCGGCTTCCACGTCAACCCCAACGCGAGCCGCTGCACGAGCGCGGCCGCCGTCCACGAGTTCTGCGAGCAGGCCCTCGCGCACCGCGGCGAGCTCGACTACGACATCGACGGCGTCGTCGTGAAGGTCGACTCCTTCGCGAGCCAGGCCGCCCTCGGCTTCACCGCCCGCGCCCCGCGCTGGGCGATCGCCTTCAAGTTCCCGCCGGAGGAGAAGAGCACCATCCTCCGCGAGATACGCGTCCAGGTGGGCCGCACGGGCGTGCTCACCCCGGTCGCCGAGTTCGACCCCGTCACGGTCGCGGGCTCCACGATCGCCCGCGCCACCCTGCACAACATCGACGAGGTCCGCCGCAAGGACGTCCGCGAGGGCGACGCGATCGTCGTCCACAAGGCCGGCGACGTCATCCCCGAGGTCGTCGGGCCCCTGCTCGAGGGTGACCTCGCCGCGGCCCACGCCGCGCGCCCCCTCTGGAACATGCCCCAGACGTGCCCGAGCTGCGGCTCGCCCGTCGTCCACGAGGACGACGAGGTCGCCTGGCGCTGCGTCTCCATCGACTGCCGCGCGCAGGCCTCCGAGCGCCTCATCCATTGGGGGTCGCGTGCCGCCATGGACATCGACGGCCTCGGCGACGAGATCGTCAACCGCATGGTCGACCAGGGCCTGCTCACCGACGTGGCCGACTTCTACGACAAGGTCACGGCCGAGGATCTCGCCGCCGTCGACACCGGCCGTACCTACGCCACCTCCACCAAGGACCACCTCGAGGGCGACCCCATCCTCATGGGCGCGACCATCGCAACCAAGATCATGGCCCAGGTCGAGGCCTCCAAGCAGCGCGGCCTCGCCCGCGTCCTCTTCGGCCTCGGCATCCGCCACGTCGGCGCCAACGTCGCCGAGCAGCTCGCGAACCACTTCGGCTCCATCGACGCCCTCGCATCCGCCTCCGTCGACGACATCGCGGCCGTCGACGGCGTCGGCCCCAAGATCGCCGCCAGCGTCCTCGAGTTCTTCTCCGTCGAGAAGAACCGCGCCGTCGTCGCGCGCCTCAAGGAGGCCGGTGTCGTCCTCGAGCAGGAGCGCGTCGCAAACGAGCGCGAGCAGACGCTCGAGGGCCTCACCTTCGTCCTCACGGGCACGCTCGAGAAGTACTCGCGCACCGAGGCCGGCAACCAGCTCAAGGCCCTCGGCGCCAAGGTCTCCGGATCCGTCTCCAAGAAGACGAGCTACGTCGTGGCCGGCGCTGCGGCAGGCTCCAAGCTCACCAAGGCCGAGCAGCTCGGCGTCACCGTCCTGGACGAGGCCGCCCTCGATCGCATCCTCGAGACGGGGCAGGCGCCCCAGGGGGAGGAGTAGCCCTATGGCGGCCGACGTCTCGACAGAAGATACCGGCAGGCTCGACGCGGGCGACACCGGCAAGCTCGCCGGTCGCGCCCCGCGCGGCAGCTTCGCCCGCGCGAACCACGTGCGCGCCCTCGACGGCCTGCGCGCGCTGGCCATCATCGCGGTCATCTGCTACCACGCCTGGCCGGCCCAGGTGCCGGGCGGGTTCCTCGGCGTGACGGTCTTCTTCGTGCTCACCGGCTTCCTCACGACGCGCAGCGTCTGGGTCGAGCAGCGGCGCTCGGGGTCCTTCGACTTCGTGCGCTACGCCCGCCGCCGCCTCGAGCGCATCGCGCCCGCCATGCTTGCCATGGTCCTCGTCACGATCGTCGCCTCGGCGATCCTGAGCGCCAACCTCCTGGTCAAGGTCCACGCCGACGCGATGCCGTCGGCCCTCTTCTACAGCAACTGGCACTACATCGCCAGCCAGGTGTCCTACTTCCAGGCGGCTGGGCTCCCGTCGCCGCTCACGCACCTCTGGTTCACGAGCCTCTCCATGCAGTTCTACCTGCTCTGGCCGCCCGTGCTCCTGGTCCTGTGGGCCCTTGCGCGCCGCCGTCGCACGCTCGGCTACGTTGTGGGGCTTCTCGCGCTCGCGTCCACGGTGCTCATGGCCCTGCTCTTCGACCCCGCCGCCGACACGGCGCGCGTCTACTACGGGCTCGACACGCGTCTCGCCGAGATGATGGTCGGCGCCTTCCTCGGCGTCTGCTACCCCATGCTGCGTCGCGGCCGTGACCACGTGCGCAGCTGGGAGGACGGCGTCTCCTGGGTGCTGCTCGCGCTCTTCGTGGTCGCCTGCTTCTTCGTGAGTGGCTCCTCGCACCTGCTCTTCCGTGGCGGCTTCCTCGTCTGCGCGCTCGGCTGCGCCATCGTCGTCCGCGCGGCCCTCTCCGGCGAGACCCTCATCGGCCGTTTCCTATCCGCACGCCCGCTCGCGTGGCTCGGCCGCCGCTCCTTCTCGCTGTTCCTCTGGCACTACCCGCTGCTGCGCCTCATGAACCCCGCAAACCGCACCTCTGACCTGCCCTGGTGGGGGTGGCTGGTCGAGCTGGCCGTCATCGCCGTCGTCAGCGAGCTCTCCTACCACCTCTTCGAGGTGCCCGCCAAGGCGCCCGCTCCCGACGCCCGCGTTGCCCCCGTCGGCGTTGGTGCCCACCTTCGCGATGCCGCTGCGGTTCAGGCGGGGCGTCGTCGCGTTGCCCACGCCCGCGAGAAGGTGGGGGAGACCTTCTCCAAGGCTCCCGCCGAGCGCGTGCGCACCGCCTCGGTCGCGCTGGGCCTCACGGCCGCGCTTCTCGTCACCTTCGTTCCTCTCGACTGGGACCGCATGGTCGCGGAGACCACCGGCTCGGGTGGTGCCGCCGACCAGGCCAACGTGCCCGCCGTCGAGGCGGCGCCCGCCAAGCCCGCCGCGATCGCCGAGCGCGTCCCCGAGAACCTCGACACGACCAAGTGGACCTACGACGCCGCCACGGGCACCTGCAGCGCGCGCGTGCTCGTCATCGGCGACTCGGTGGTCGCCGGCGTGAGCCCGCTTCTCGAGGAGATGCTTCCCAACGCCCGCATCGACGCTGCGGTCTCCCGCCAGTTCTACACGATGCCCGACCTCTATGCGGAGGACGTCGCCGACGGATACGATCCCGACGTCGTGATCGTCGCGCTCGGCTCCAACGGGGCGATCCGCGACGACGCCATGATCCAGGACGCCGTCGACGCAGTGGGCGGACGCCCCATCTACTTCGTGACCGTGCGCAATCCCTATCCGATCCAGGACACCAACAACGAGATGCTGCGCGCCAACGCGGCCACGAACGCGAATGCGGGCATCATCGACTGGAACGGCGCCTCCGAGGGCCACGACGACTACATCGTTGCCGACGGCACCCATCCCACGGCCGAGGGGATGGAGGTCTACGCCAAGCTCATCCGTCAGGCGCTCGTGGGCGTCTAGCGAGAGTGGGGCTCTGCTCGCGCGCGACATAGTGAGAACGGTCGTGGGCCGCCCGGCATGTGCCGGGCGGCCTTTTTCGTGTGGGGCGCGCTCTTGCGTGCTTGGCGTGGACGAGTGGGTGCGTTCGGGCCGCAGGGAGGATGTGGGGCACCTTCGGTCGAAACGACACGGGTCGGCATAGGTGCATTCCGTATCCTTTTATATGTGTCTATGCAGGTAGTGTTCGAATTCCAGGGGAGTGATCGTATGGAACGCAAACGGATGGGCAGGCTGCTCGCGGCCTTCGCGGTCGCGCTCGTCGCGGCGCTGGGGCTCGTGCTGGGCCTCGGCTCGACGGCGTATGCGAAGGAGTACACGACCCTGAGCGTGGGGGACGTCCTTCACGTGGGCGACACCATCAACTCGACGACCGTGTATGTCCCTAATACGGAAATGTCGTTGGACACACACGAAAGGCCATGGACTTTGGTAAGGTGCGATGTCGACACAAGCAAACCGGGGACTGAGGGGGTCGTCGAGTCAGACAGTGGCCCCTACTACTCCTTTAAGGATAGAAGCAATAGCTATTCCATCTATTCTACGTTTTCGGGTGTTGGAGGCATAGTTTACGCCGCAACCACCACCTCCGACGGCATCTACGTGAAGGAGTTTGGTGAGGCCGAGGATAACGCTGTGCAAGTGACGTTTGCCGTCCATGAGCCCGTGCGCGCCAAGAGCGTCGAGCTGGACCAGGCGACTGCGACGCTCGAGGTCGGCAAGGCCGTGACGCTCAAGGCCACCGTCAAGCCCGACGACGCCCCCGACAAGTCCGTGACGTGGAAGAGCTCCGACGAGAAGGTCGCCACCGTCGAGGATGGCGTCGTGACCGCGGTTGCCCCCGGCGAGGCCACCATCACCGCGACGAGCGTGGACAACCCCGAGGCCACGGCCGCTTGCGCGGTGACCGTCAAGGCGGCTCCCGGCCCCGAGCCGGCCGAGGGTCAGGACATGTTCCGCCTGTACAACCCCTACAGCGGCGAGCACTTCTACACCGCGAGCGCCTACGAGCGCGATGCGCTCGTGGGGCTTGGCTGGCATGGCGAGGGCGTTGGCTGGGTCGCCCCGGCCGAGGGTGCGCCGGTCTACCGCCTGTACAACCCCTACGCGGGCGACCATCACTACACGGTGAGCGCCTTCGAGCGCGACCATCTCGTCGAGCTTGGCTGGACGGACGAGGGCGTTGGCTGGTACTCCGCCGGCGAGAACGGCGTGCCGGTCTATCGCCAGTACAACCCCTACGCCAGCGCGGGCACCCACAACTACACGACGAGCGCCTTCGAGGCGGAGTGCCTCGTGGGCCTCGGCTGGCTGTACGAGGGCATCGGCTGGTACGGGCTGTAGCCTGCGCGTGACGGAGCGATAAAGGACGAGGGCTGCCCGGCGATTGCCGGGCAGCCCTTCTTTTGTCGGAAGTGCGGATGGGCGTCGTCTGGCCGGTGGCCTAGTACGTGACGCTGAAGCTCTTCTCGCCCTCGATGACGGGGACGTTCTCGCGGCTCGTGACCGTGGCCTCGATCCAGGTTCGGTCGCTCTCGCACTCGTCGAGCAGGGCGCGCTCGTAGGCGTCGACGTCTTTGGGCAGACCCTGCACCTCGAGCAGCACGTCGCCGTCGGGGAGGTTCTTGACCCAGCCGGTCACCTTGTCCTCGTCGGCCACGCAGGTCGCCGTGTAGCGAAATCCCACGGCCTGGACCCTGCCCGTGAAGCGGAGGCGGCGCCTCACGAAGCCGGACGTGTCGCGGTCGTTGCCGCGCGCTCTTCTCCTCCACGGCAGCACGATGCCCATGAGAACCTCCCTGGGGCCTGGCCCCTTGACATAGAAAAGGAGACGGCCGCGGATGCGACCGTCTCCCATGATACGTGCTTTGCGTCGCGTGAGACGCGTCCCTTACTTGGCGAGGCCGGACTCCTCGGGGGAGAGGGGCTTCTTGATGAGGGAGAGGATCAGCGCGCCGGCGACAGAACCCACGAGGAGGGCGACGAGCCACATCACGGGGTTGCCGATGACGGCGACGACCCAGGCGCCGCCGTGGGGCGCGGGGCTCGTGCAGCCGAAGGCGGCGGAGAGCGCACCGGCGATGGCGGAGCCGATGATGCAGGAGGGCAGGACGCGACCGGGGTCGGCAGCCGCGAACGGGATGGCGCCCTCGGAGATGAAGGACAGGCCCATGATGTAGTTCACGAGGCCGGCGTTGCGGTCCTGCTTGGTCCAGCGGTTGCGGAAGAAGGTCGTCGAGAGGGCGATGACCAGGGGAGGAACCATGCCGCCGACCATGACGGAGGCCATGACGACCTGGCCCTGGGCGGTGCCAGCAGCGAGGGCGCCGGTGCCGAAGACGTAGGCAGCCTTGTTGAAGGGGCCACCCATGTCGATGGACATCATGCCGCCGACGATGGCGCCGAGCAGGACGATGTTAGCGGTGCCCATGCTGTCGAGCCAGCCGTTCAGCGCGGTGTTGATCATCGCGAAGATCGGGTTGAGGGCGAGCATGATGACGCCGATGATCAGCGTGCCGAGCAGCGGGTAGATCAGCATCGGCTTGATGCCCTCGAGCGAGTTGGGCAGGTGGTCGCAGAGTCGCTCGAGTCCGAGCACGATGTAGCCTGCCGCGAAGCCCGCGAAGAGCGCTGCGATGAAGCCGCCCGAGATCAGCGTCGTGTCGTCCAGGGTGGACAGGAAGGCGAAGTCATAGCCGACCTTGGCGAAGAAGCCGCCGACCATACCAGGAGCGAGGCCGGGACGGTCCGCGATGGACATGGCGATGAAGCCCGCGAGGATCGGGAGCATCAGGCCGAAGGCCTCGCCGCCGATGGTCTTGAACAGGGCCGCAGCCGGGATCGAGGAGCCATAGGCCGCGGTGCCGAGGCCAGGCTGGTCGACCAGGAAGGCGAGGGCGGTGAGGATGCCGCCGCCGATGACGAACGGGAGCATGTGGCTGACGCCGTTCATCAGGTGCTTGTAGATGGTGTGCCAACCAGAGGTCTTCTGGGCGGGAGCGCTGGCGGAAGCAGCGGTGCCCTCCTGGATGGGGGCCTCGTTGTTGTTGATGATGCTGATGAGCTTCTCGGGCTCGTTGATGCCAGCCGAGACGGTCGTGGTGTAGACCTGCTTGCCCGCGAAGCGGGAGGTGTCCACGTTCTTGTCGGCGGCGATGATGATGCCCTTGGCGTGCGCGATCTCCTCGGCGGTGAGGACGTTCTTGGCGCCCGCGGAGCCCTGGGTCTCGGCCTTGAGGGTCAGGCCCATCTCAGCGGCCTTCTTCTCGAGGTTCTCGGCGGCCATGTAGGTGTGGGCGATGCCGGTCGGGCAGGCCGTGATGGCGAGGATGTCGGGAAGGCCGCTCTTGGCGGGGGCAGGGGCCGCGGCCTCTGCGTCCTTCTCGGCCTCGGCGCCGTCGATGACGGCGAGGAAGTCCTCGGGGGTCTTGGCGGCGCGCAGGGCGTCGGCGAAGTCCTTGTGCATGAGCATCTGGGCCAGCTTGGCAAGGATCTCGAGGTGAGTGTTGGCCTCGCCCTCGGGAGCGGCGATCATGAAGACCAGGTCGCTCTTCTTGCCGTCGGCGGCGTTCCAGTCGACGCCACCCTTCACGGTCATGGCCGCGAGACCGGCCTTCTTGACCGCGTTGGTCTTTGCGTGCGGGATGGCGATGCCATCGCCAACGGCCGTGCTGAACTCGGCCTCGCGCTTGAGGATGGCCTCCTTGTAGGCATCCTTGTCCGAGATGTTGCCAACCGTCGCCTGGAGGGCGACGAGCTGGTCGATGGCATCAGACTGGTCGGCGGCACTCGCGCCGATCTTGATGCCCTCGGGCTTCAGCAGATCAGTGATCTTCACTTTCTCCCCTTTCTTCCCCTGTACAACAGCCTGCTAGCCAGGCAGTTAGGCACTTATGGCGGGCTCGAGTTCGATGAGGCTGTCGAGGCCCGCCAGGCCCGACCCCTCGGGAACGTGGTCGCAGATGATGGTCGCGTCGCCGGCCTTCGCGAAGGTGACGAGCGAGACCTTCGAGAGCTTGCTGGAGTCGCAGAGCACGTAGGGCTTGAGCGTCTGCGCGATGGAGAACTCCTTCACCTTGGCCTCGCTGAGCTCCGGCGTGGTGAAGCCGGTCTTGGGCGAGAAGCCGTTGGTGCCCCAGAAGCCGATCGTGAAGTGGTACTTGGTGAGCGAAGCGATGGTCTCCTCGCCGACGAGCGCCTCGGTGAGCGGCTTGACCGTGCCTCCGGGAAGCAGGGTCTTGCAGCCGCGGGCGAGGAGCTTGCGCGCGATGGGCAGCGAGTTGGTGAGGTAGGTGGCGTCGCGCTCCTCGATGCAGTCGGCGAGCGCCTCGGTGGTGGAGCCAGCGTCGAGGTAGACGAAGTCTCCGGGCTTGATGAGCGAGGCGGCGAAGGACGCGATGGTCTGCTTCTCGCTGGCATGCAGGAAGTGCTTCTCGTCGAGGGCCTGGTCGCGAAGGACGTAGCCGTTGCCGATGCGCGACGCGCCGCCGTGGACGCGGACGAGGCGGCGCCTCTGCTCGAGCTCGGCGAGGTCGCGACGGACCGTGGACTCGGAGGCGTCGAGGAGCTCCATCAGCTCCACCGTGGTGACGGTGCCGCGAGAGAGGACGGTCTCGCAGATCTTGCGATGTCTCTCCTCTGCGAGCATGGTCCCCCCGGTACGTGGTCGTCGAAAACGCGGCGGCACAAGGTGCCTTTCAAACGCTGCGTGTCATTATCGCCCAAAATCGTTCAAAAACAACCAGAAGTTTTCACATAGGTTGACGGAATGTGTCGGGATTGACGGTAAATGGCGTGATTGGCCGCATCGAATGCAGGGATTTTTGGTGTGGCATGACTGGTGAGCGTGACTGGTTTTGACCGTGAACGGATGGTTTTGAGCCGTGAGCGGTCATGGTGGTCGGGCGAGTGGCGGGAGGCTCGAGGCGCGGACGCGCGTGGGTGCCGCGGGTGCGGGGTGCGGCGGCACCAAGGCTCGCCAAGGAGTTCTTTCAGGCTCCTGTAAGCATGGTCGAGCATTCGTGAGCTGGGGATTTCTTTAAGGCGGCCTCAAGGTTCGTTTTCGATACTGTCCTCACCTTCGGAAAGGGAGGACGAAATGCCACAGCTCAACTTCAAGCGCCAGGAGATCAAGTACCGCCTCGACGAGGGTCAGCGCGCCCGCTTCGAGTTCGTCATGCAGCGCTACATGGCTGCCGACGAGCACGGGCCGTCGACGGTCCGCAACGTCTACTACGACACGCCGAGCCACCTCATCATCAGGCGCTCGACCGAGAAGCCGACGTACAAGGAGAAGCTTCGCATCAGGAGCTACACGGACGTCACGGACGAGACGCCGGTCTTTCTCGAGCTCAAGAAGAAGGTTCGGGGCATCGTGTACAAGCGCCGCGTGGTGCTCCCGCTGGGTGAGGCCCAGGCGACGCTTGACGGGAGCCGTGCGCCCCAGGGGCAGATCGAGCGGGAGATCGCGTTCTCGGCCGGTCGCTACGAGGGGCTCTATCCCGCGATGTACCTGGCCTACGACCGCGAGGCCTTCTTCGCCCGCGACGACCACGAGTTCAGGATCACCTTCGACCGCAACGTGCGCTGTCGCTGGAGCGACGTCACGCTGGAGGGGTCGACCGAGGGCATCCAGCTCCTGGGGGAGGGCGAGAGCCTGATGGAGATCAAGGGCGTCGGCGCGATGCCTCTTTGGCTCGCGCACTTCCTCGACGCCGAGTGCCTCCGCAAGGCGTCGTTCTCAAAGTACGGCGCGGCCTGGGCGCGCCAGCTCGAGCTGGAGGCTCGGCGCGCCCGACACCTCGCGGGAGGGCCGGCGCGCCCGGGCGTCGGGGAGCGACGCGTCCCGCAGGCGGGGCTTCCCGCCTGGGGCGAGGTTGGTGCCCTGCCGCTCGCCGCGAGCGTGGGAGCGGGGCGCGCAGTCCGCTTCGCCTCCTAGCGAGGGGCACGCTCTTCTCGGCCGGGCGACGCGCCTGGCGAGACCAGTAGTCATTTGAAGTAATCGACCCCCGTCCCCATTGTTTGCAGGCGCGTGCCTGCCCAGAAAGGATGAGAGCCATGTTCGAGTCTGTCTTTGGAGTTACCGACACCGCGACGACCAGCACCGTCTCGCTCGTGCCGTTTCTGGCGAGCGTGGGTGTCGCGCTTGCGCTGGGCCTCGCGCTCGCGCTGATCTACTGCTTCCGCAGCCGGCACACGCGAAGCTTCGTGATCACGATGGTCACGCTGCCGGCGATCGTGGCCGTGGTCATCACGATGATCAACGGCAACATCGGCGCGGGCATCGCCGTGGCCGGCAGCTTCAGCCTCGTGCGCTTCAGGAGCGTGCCGGGGCAGGCGCGCGACATCGCGTTCGTGTTTTTGGCGATGTGCGTCGGCCTCGTGTGCGGCATGGGCTACCTCGGCATCGCCGGCATCGTGACGGCGCTGATCGGCGGCGTGAACCTGCTTCTGCAGGCGACCGGCTTCGGGCGCGCCGGCGCGACCGTGGACCGCACGCTGCGCATCACGGTGCCGGAGGACCTGGACCACACCCACCTGTTCGACGACCTGTTCGACAGGTTCACGACCTACCACGAGCTGCGCTCGGTCAAGACGACCAACATGGGTAGCCTCTACAAGCTGATCTACAACGTGGGGCTCTCCGACCCCGACCAGGAGCGCGCGTTCATCGACGAGCTGCGCTGCCGCAACGGCAACCTCGAGATTGCCCTGTCCCACCAGGAGGTGGCTAGCGATGAGATTTAGCAAGGACGCAGGTGTGAAGGAACGTGGGATGGAAGGCACGACGGAAGGCAGGGACATGATGGCTGGGGACTGGAGGCCGAGGCGCTTCTCGGCGGTGCCGCGCGCGATCGTGGCATGCGGCCTGGCGCTGGCAGTGGCGCTGCCGATGGCGGGGTGCGCGAAGTCGGCCGCCACGACGACGGGCGAGACGAGCGCGAGCACGGCGACGCAGGCGTCGGCCACGACGGCGTCGGGCGCGCTCGACACGTCGGACATGTTCTCGAAGCGCGACCTGGACGGCAGCTACGACGCGTCGTCGGCGACGAAGGTCACGCTGGCGGACGGCGCGAGCACCGTCTCGGGCTCGGGCGTGAGCGTCAGCGGCAACACGGTCACGATTACGGCCGAGGGGACCTACGTGCTGAGCGGGTCACTTGCGGACGGGCGCATCGTGGTGGACGCTGACGAGAACGCGAAGGTGCAGATCGTGCTCGCCGGCGCGAGCGTGACGAGCTCTGGCGCGAGCGCGATCTACGTGAAGGGCGCGGACAAGGTGTTCGTGACGTCGGCCGAGGGCACGACCAACGCGCTCGCCGCCACGGGTGCCGCGCAGACGGAAGACGACCACAACCTGGACGGCACGCTCTTCTCGACCAGCGACCTGACGCTGAACGGAACGGGCTCTCTTTCGGTGACGAGCGCGCAGGGCAGCGCCGTCGTGGGCAAGGACGACGTGGTGCTGGCGCAGGCGAGTGCGACTCTGACCGGCGCTGCGCACGGCGTGCAGGCCAACGACAGCATCCGTGTGGCGAGCGGCTCGTGGAAGGTCACGGCGACGACGGACGGCCTGCATGCCGCGCACGACTCGGACGCGACTAAGGGCTACATCTATGTTGCGGACGGCACGATCGAGGTCGAGGCCGGAAGCGATGGCATGGACGCGGGCTACATCCTGCAGGTGGACGGCGGCAGGGTGTCGGTGGCCGCCGGCGACGACGGTCTGCACTCTGAGAGTGACCTGGTGATCGCGGGTGGTGACATCGCGGTCACGAGGAGCAACGAGGGCCTGGAAGGCGCGCGCGTCACGATCTCGGGCGGCACGCAGAACGTGGTGGCGACGGACGACGGCGTGAACGCGTCTGGCGACTCGGACGCGAACGCGTCGACGGCTGGCGGTGCTGCGGCTGGTGGTGCCGGTGGTGCCGGTGGCTCGGCTGGCGGCGCCGCGGCTGGTGGCGGTGGCACGCCGCCGTCGGGTGGCGCTGCAAGCGGCACCAGCGGTGCTTCGCCGACGAGCGGCACCGAGGGCGGCACCGCACCCACGGACGCGCCCACGCCGCCGAGCGGCGACAAGGGCGGCGGCATGCGCGGTGGCATGGGCGGCGGCATGGGCGGTGGCATGGGCTCCGACTCGTCCGCGTCGCTCACGATCACCGGCGGCACGCTGACCGTTGACGCGGGCGGCGACGGCCTGGACTCGAACGGCACGATCGACGTCAGCGGCGGCACCGTGCTCGTGAGCGGGCCCACCAACAGCGGCAATGCTCCGATTGACGTGGGCGACGGCTCGAAGGCGACCGTCTCCGGCGGCACGCTGATCGCGCTGGGCGCAAGCGGCATGGCCGAGGGCTTCGACTCGTCGTCCAGCCAGGGCAGCATGCTCGTCTCGGCGTCGGGGTCTGCCGGCGACGAGGTCAAGGTGCTCGGCTCTGACGGCACGGTGCTGGCGAGCTTCACGGCGACGAAGTCGTTCTCGTGCGTGATCGCGAGTGCGCCGGGCATGGCCAGCGGCGGCACGTACACGCTGAGCGTGGCGGGCCAGGAGCAGCAGGTCACGCTTGACGGGACCACCTACAGCGACGTTGCCGGCATGGGCGCCATGGGCGGCCGCGGCGGCGGGATGACGGGTGGTCGGGGCGCGATGGGCGGCTCGGCCGGCAGTGCGGCCGGCGACTCGGCCAGCGGCTCGACCGGCGGCTCGGCCGGCGGCTCGGAGGGCTCGCTCTTCTCGGCGTAGCGATGGCTCACATGAGACTCGGAGGGCTCGCACCGGCGTGGTGCGGGCCCCTTTCTGCCTTCGTTTCAAGTCTGTTTAGAGCCGGTATCCCTCTCGAATCGACTGCTCGCGCGTGGCGCGCGGGCGGCGCGGGGCAGGGTAGTGTGACGCTATCAAAAGCGCCCAAGGAGGTGGTTCGCATGAGTGAGGACCGGAGTACCGAAGAGCGCGAGTCGGCGGAGGGCGCGGGCTACGGCCTAGCCTGGATCGACGACGACATGGAGCCTGCCGTTGCCGTGTGTGAGCGGCCGCAGACCTGGCTCGAGGAGCTGGGGGAGCGTGCCGAGCGCGACGACGGGGACGGTGTCGTGAGGGTCCGCTCCGTCGAGGAGGACGATCCGCGCGAAGGGTGGATCTAGCCGGCGTGCGCCGGGCTTGGTGTGTTGGCCCGGCGCGTGCGCCCGCGGGCGCGTGGCTGATTGCATGATGTGAGAGGGGCCTCGAGGGCGCGGTTGCGTCCTCGAGGTCCTTTTGGCCTCGGCCTATTCGGGCTGGGCGAGGATCTCCTGGGCGATGCGCGCGGTCTCGGTCGCGTCCTTGGCGTAGTAGTCGGCACCGACCATCTCGGCGTACTCGGGGGTCAGGACGGCTCCGCCGACGATCGTCTTGCACCAGGGGGCCTGCTCGTTCAGCAGCGTGATGGTCTCGGCCATGGCGGGCACCGTCGCCGTCATGAGCGCCGAGAGGCCGGCCACGCGGATGTGGCGCTCGACGACGGCGTCGCAGAAGTCCTGGGGGTCGACGTCGCGACCGAGGTCGAGCACGTCGAAGCCGTAGTTCTCCAACAGCATCCTGACGATGTTCTTGCCGATGTCGTGGATGTCCCCCTTGACCGTGCAGATGGCGACCGTGCCCTTGGTGGCGGTCGCCTCGGCGGAGGCGGCGCTCGCCTTGATGGCGTCGAAGCCGGCCTTTGCGGCCTCGGCCGCTGCCATGAGCTGCGGCAGGAAGAAGGTGCCGCGCTCGAAGCGGATGCCGACCTCGTCGAGGGCGGGCACGAGCACCTCGTTGATCGCGAAGAGGGTGTCGTGGTCGGAGAGGATCTGGGCCATGGCGTCGGCCATGGGCTGCTTGCGGCCCGAGAGCACGAGGCTGCGGGCGCGCTCGCAGGGGTCCTGGGCGTCGCCGGTTGAGTCGGCGTCGGAGCTGGTCGGGTCCTGCCTTGCGGCGGCCGTGGTCGTGGCCGCGGCGGCGTCGTCGGTGCGGTTGGCGTAGGCGGCGACGTAGGCCTGGGCGCTCTCGTCCTCGCCGGTGAGGGCGCGCCAGGACCTGACGACGTCCATCATGCGCTGCTGGAGCGGGTTGATGATGCAGAGGTCGAGGCCGGCGGCGAAGGCGGCCGCGAGGAAGGTGGCGTTCACGAGCGGGCGGAAGGGAAGGCCGAAGCTCACGTTGGAGACGCCGAGCACGCAGCGCACGCCCGGCAGCTCGCGCTTGACCAGCGCAATCGCGTCGAGGATCGTGCGTGGTGCGCTCTGGTCGGTCGAGGCGGCCATGCAGAGGCAGTCGATCACGACGTCCTGGCGCGGGATGTTGGCCGCGTCGGTCGCGGCGACGATGCGGCGCGCGATGGCGAGTCGCCCCTCGGCCGTGGGGGGTATGCCCTCCTCGTCGATCGTGAGGCCGACGAGGGCGCAGCCGTAGCGGGCGGCGATGGGGACGACGGCGTCGAGCGTGTCGCGGCGGCCGTTGGTCGAGTTGATGACGGGCTTGCCGGGGTAGCTGCGGACCGTCGCCTCGATCGTCTCGGGGACCGCGGAGTCGACCTGGATGGGCAGGGCGGTCACGCCCTGGAGCTCGGACATGAGGCGGGCGAGCGTGGCGCGCTCGTCGATCTCGGGCAGGCCCGCGTTGACGTCGAGGATCTGGGCCCCGGCCTCCTCCTGGGCGATGGCCTCGGAGATGATCAGGTCGTGGTTGCCCGAGCGCAGGGCCTCCTTCATGCGGCGCTTGCCCGTGGGGTTGATGCGCTCGCCGATGACGCCGACGTGGGAGTCGGGCAGGACGGTGAGCCGCTGCGAGCTGGCGACGGCGAAGTCGCGGCGGACGTCGCGCGGGGCGGGCGTGCGGCCCTCGAGCAGGGCGCGCTCGCGGGCGATGTATGCGGGCGTGGTGCCGCAGCAGCCGCCGATGACGGTGACGCCGGCGTCGACCATGCCGCCCACGGCATCGGCGAACTGCTCGGGCGTGACGTCGTAGACGGTGACGCCACCCTCGACGCGCGGCAGGCCGGCGTTTGCCTGCGCCATCACCGGGCAGCAGGCCCAGGGGAGCATGCGCTCCACGAGCGGGGCGACGTCGGCGGGGCCGAGCGAGCAGTTGATGCCGATGACGTCGGCGCCGAGGCCCGAGAGGGTGAGGGCAGCGACCTCGGGCGTGGTGCCGAGGAACGTGCGACCGTCCTCGTCGAAGGTCATGGTGCAGAAGACGGGCAGCCTGCAGTTCTCGCGCGCGGCGAGAAGAGCCGCCTTCGCCTCTGCGAGGTCGGCCATGGTCTCGATGACGACGAGGTCGGCGCCCGCGGCGTCGGCGGCGCGGACCTGCTCGGCGAAGAGGTCGTAGGCGTCGTCGAAGGAGAGGGTGCCCATGGGCTGGAGGAGCGCCCCGGTGGGTCCGATGTCGGCCGCCACGTAGCGGGCGCCCGACTCGCGCGCGCAGGCGACGGCCGCGGAGAAGACCTCCTCGACCGTGGCGGCGCCGGCGAGCTTGGGGGCGCTCGCGCCGAAGGTGTTGGTCGTGACGACCTCGCTTCCGGCCTCGACGTAGGCGCGGTGGATCTCGGCGATCTCGCGCGGGTTGGTGAGGCAGAGCAGCTCGGGCGTCTCGCCGGCTGCAAGGCCGCGCGCCTGCAGCTGGGTGCCCATGGCGCCGTCGAAGAGGAGGAAGTCCCTGCCCTCGAGCACGCGACGCAGGTGGTCGTCGGCTATGCGGGCGCCCGCCTCGACGAGGCGGCCGCGAGGGGAGAGGCGGCTCTTCTCGGCGGCGTTCGTTGTGGTGGCATGCGTGGTGGCGCTGGTCCTAGTCTCCACGGCAGGATCCTCCGCTTCTGTGGATGGTGCAGTACTCGTGGCACGGGCAGTCGGCGCAGGTCGTGCGCATGCGCGGCGGCAGCTCGTCGAAGATGCCGATGACGGCGGTCACGCTCTTGGTGGGCGTCATGAGCAGGCTCGGCGAGAGCGTGATGCCGAGGCGGCGGCGCGCGTCGAGGGCGTCGAGCAGGGTGGGCTGGCAGGCAAGCGGCAGGTCGCCGTAGCCGGGCGAGAAGCGCGCGTTGGCGAAGCGGCCCTGCTCGCGCGCGCGGGAGCGGACGAGCGCCTCGGCGTCTTCGGCGGCGCACTCGACGAGGGTCGTGGCGGCCGCGTCGAAGAGCGCCTGGTCGAGGCTGTTGAGAAGAGCGAGGCGCCTGAGCTCGCGCTCGAGTGCCATGCCGATGGTCACCGCCATGAGCGCGACGGCGCGGGCGCCGGCGAGGTGCTCGGCGATCGAGGCGCCCTCGAGCCCCAGCGCGCAGCCCTCGAGCGAGATCGTGCTCTTCTCGGCGTCGCGCGAGGCGATGGGGAAGCACTTGATGCTCGCGCGGGGGCGGGCCAGCTCGCGGGCGCGCCCCATCTGCGTCTCGAGGCGGCCCTCGATGTCGCTCGAGACGCTCTGGCTGCCACGGCCGAGGTAGCGCAGCACCTCGGCGGGGTCGGCGTCGTGTGCGGGAAGGTCGACGATCATCGCGTGGCGCCCAGGTAGCCGGCCTCGAGCAGGCGGTCGTGGGCGGCGCGGCCCACGTCGGGGCGGTTCATGCTGTAGACGTGGATGCCGTCGACGCCGTTGGCGGCGAGGTCGAGCATCTGCTCGCAGGCGTACTCGATGCCGGCCGCGCGCTGGCTGGCGGCGTCGTCGCCGGCGCGCACGAGGCGGCGGACGACCTTCGAGGGGATCGACGCGCCGCAGCTGAAGGCCATGCGCTGGATCTGGCTGACGCTCGTGAAGGGCATGATGCCGCAGACGATGGGCACCTTGATGCGCGCGCGGGTGCAGCGCTCGCGGAAGCGGTAGAAGTCCTCGTTCTCGAAGAAGAGCTGCGTCACGAGGAAGTCGACGCCGCTGTCCTGCTTGACCTTGAGGTTCTCGATGTCGCGCTCGAGGCTCTCGCACTCGACGTGGCCCTCGGGGTAGCAGGCGGCGCCGACGCACATGCCGCTGCCCTGCAGGTACGCCACGAGGTCGGACGCGTGCGCGAAGTCCACGACCTCGCGCCCCGGCGCATGGTCGCCGCGAAGCGCGAGCACGTTCTCGACGCCGGCGGACCTGAGGCGCGCCACGAAGTAGTCCACGTCGGACTCCGAGGAGCCCAGGCAGGTCAGGTGGGCGAGCGCCGAGGTGCGCCCCGTGGCCTCGATCGATCTCGCGATGTCGGCGGTGCTCTCGGTGCCGCCGGTCCCGCCGGCCGAGAACGTGACCGAGATCCAGTCGGGGTCGAAGTCCATGAGCTGCTCGGCGACGCCCATGGCCTGCGCCTGGGACATCTCGCCCTTGGGCGGGAAGATCTCGAACGAGAAGGTCTGCTTGGTGCTCAGGATGTCGCTGATTCTCATGGGTCCCCCTTTCGTCGCGCCTCCGGCGCTCGCACATCGTTGTCCCATCGTATCGGATGCGCCCGCCCGAGGAGCCGCTTGCACGGGCGGTTTACGTAGTCGAAAAGCGCGCCGCAGGCCTCGGCCCACGGCGCGCATGCGCCAGGCGAGAAGAGCCTCGCCTCTGTCGACGTTCGCTAGTAGAGCGGGAGGCCTCCCGTGATCGGGTCGATGTCCTCCGCGCGCAGCGGCTCGAACGCGAGGCAGGTGTAGGTCGCCTCGCCGTGGAACTCGGTGAGTCCCGCGTCGCGCACGAGCGCGCAGGCGAATCCGCGCTCGCGCCCGGCGTTTGCGACTTCGAGCAGCTCCTCCTCGGAGTCCACGTAGACGCAGACCTTGGCCACGCCGGCGTCGAACCAGTCGGAGAGCGCGGTGGCCTCGCGGCCGTCGTCCTCGAGGTAGACCCACTCGCCGCCGGGCGTCACGCGGATCTGCTCCAGGCGCTGCTCGCGCGCGAGCGCCATGAGGATCGCCTCCACGCAGGCGTGGCCCGACTGCGCGGCGATCTTGCCCTTGCGCATCTTGAGGTCACGCCTCATGACGATCATCTGCTTTGCCTTGTACGACGAGGGTGCCATGTCTCTCCTTGCTGACTGGTGCCGTCTTGCCTGGGCGCTAGTCCTCGACCTCGAGGAGCTCGATCTCGAAGTTGAGGGCCTTGCCGGCCATCTCGTGGTTCATGTCGAAGGTGATGATCTGGTCGTCCTTGGCCACGACGGTCGCGGGGAAGGGGTGGCCCTCCGGGCTCGAGAGGACGATGCGGGCGCCGACCTCAAGCTCCTCGGAGCCGGCGAGCTGCGCCATCGGGATGCTCTGGATGAGGTCGTCGCGGCGCTCGCCGTAGGCGTCGGCGGGCTCGAGGCGGATGTTGACGGTCTGCCCGACCTCCATGTCCCTCACGGCCGCGTCGAAGCCGGGAATCATCTGGCCGGCCATGCAGGTGAAGGCCAGGGCCTCGCCGCGGTCGCGCGACGAGTCGAACTTGGTTCCGTCGTCGAGGGTGCCGACGTAGTGGACCTTGACGTTCTTTCCTTCGTTGCTCACGGTGTCTCCTGCCTAATCGGAGTTCGGACTTTCGCGCGGGCGCGCGTTGTCCGATAATGGATACAAGAACTAACATGATACGACTTGACGCCGCCCATGGCCGCACGAAAGCGTGCGGTCGCCGGGCGCTGGAATTGGCCTGGTATGTTTGATCGAAGAGTGTGGGAGGTCGTGCGCGGCTGCGAGCGCGATTCCCTGTCATATGCGCTGCTCTGCTTCGCGACCTTCTCGCTTGACGCCGTCTGCGCCGTGCTGCTGGCGCTCGTCATCACCTCGGTGCTCGAGGGTGCGCCCTCCTGGCCCGCCGTCGCGGCCCTGCCGCTTGCTCTTCTCCTCCGCGCACCGCTCTCCTACGCCCGCTCGGCGCGTCGCGTCAGCGCGCAGGCCGCCGCGGCCCTCGAGGCCAACGGTCGCCTGTGCGAGAAGTACGCGCGCCTGTGCTGGGCGAGCGAGGCGGACGACTACGGTCCCGACTTCCTGTGGTGCGCCGGCGAGGGCGCGCGTCGCCTGGGCGAGCTCTTCGGCGAGGTCCTGCCCCGCATGATCGGCGCGCTCGCGCTCGCCCTCCCCGTCACGGTCGCGACGCTGTTCGTGTGCTGGCAGGTCAGCGTCACGTTCTTCGTGACCGCAGTGGCCGTGCTGGCGTCGCTCGTGACCGGCGCCGCCTCCGAGCGCAACCGCGTGATGAACGAGCGCATCGACGACATGCACGCGGTGTCGGCCTCGGCCGCCGACTACTTCGCCATTGTCATGCGCGAGTCGGAGACGCTGCGCGACTACCACGTCGAGTCCGACTTCGTGGAGCTCGCCGCCGCGCGCGGCACCAAGGCCGAGCACGTGCGCCTGCAGCGCGCCGAGCGCGGCCTCATGCTGATCACCTTCACGCTCGCCGTGGGCACCTGCGGCGCGGTCGTCGTCGGGCACATCTGCTCGCAGCTCTCGCGCGCCGGCGAGCTGAGCCCCCTCTTCGCGCTGGCGCTCGCGCTCGTGTGCGCCTACGCGACGGCGCGCATCGCCATGCTCGCGATCTCGATCCCGCACATGGCGGAGGCCGAGGTCGCCCAGGGCTGCATGGTCGAGCTGCTGGCGCTGCGCGAGCCCGCCGAGCACGGCTCGGCCGTGGCGGAGCCGGGCGACCACCTTGCCCTCAGCCACGTGTCCTACTCCCACGACGGGGAGGACGAGGCGCTCTTCGACGTCTCGCTCGACGTGCCCGCCGTCGGCCTCACGGCCGTGGTGGGTCCCGCCGGCAGCGGCAAGACCACGCTCGCCCAGGTGCTCTCCGGCCATGTGACCGACTACGAGGGGACCGTGTTCCTCGGCGGCAAGCAGTTCAGGGACTTCCCGCGCACGGCGCGCCTGCGCTACGTGACCCACGTCGACGGTGCGAGCGGGCTCGTCGCGGCCTCCGTCAGGGAGAACCTGCAGATGGCCGACCTGTCGGCCACCGAGGCCGAGATGTGGAGCGTGCTCGAGACCGTGGGCCTCGACAGCGAGATCCGCCGCCGCGGCGGGCTCGACTACGACCTCTCGGCGGCAGACGTCGAGCTCTCGCAGAGCGAGCGGCTCAGGCTCGTGTTCGCGCGCGCCCTGCTGCACAACTCGCCCGTCCTCGTGATCGACGCCCTCATGGACGACGTGAACCCCGTCGACGGCGAGCGCGCGATGATGGCGCTTCGTGCCATCGCGCGCTACAAGGCCGTCGTCTACCTCACGCGCCACCCGTCCCAGGCGCGCTTCGCGAAGCTCGAGTACGTCCTGTCCGGCGGCCGGATCATCGCGTCGGGCACGCACGAGGCTCTTCTCGCCAGCTGCGAGGAGTACCGCCTCGCCTTCGAGGAGCAGGACCGCGCACTCAGCCTCACGGCGATGCCGAGCGACCAGACCGTCGTGCTTGCGAAGGGAGGTGACGCCCATGCGGCGAACTAGCCCCTTCGCGCGCGTCCGCCCGTTCGCGCTCTCGAGGCGCACGGCGCCGCAGCTCGTGCTCACCGTGTGCCTCGGCGTGCTCGCCTGGGTCGCCGCGACGGCGTTCGCGGCGCTCGCGTGCGCCATGGTCACGGGCGTCAACCTCGGGCCCTTCGAGGCGGCGGGCGAGTACCTGCCCGTCTCGCTCCTGTCCACGGGCGCGCTCGCGGTCACGGCCGGCGCCGCGTACCACGGCAAGAAGGACGCCTACGTCTCCGAGACGCTCTCGAGGCTGCGCACGGCGGTGCTCGTTGCCGTGTGCGCGCCCAAGTCGCCCTGGGACGAGGAGCGCGGCGACAGCATGCTCGTGGCCGAGGTGTCGAACAGCATCGCCGCCCAGCGCGTGTTCTTCGAGGCGATCCCCATCGCGCTTGCCTCCGCGTGCTGCGCGCTGCTCATGGTGTGCGTCTCGCCCGTCGCGGCGCTGCTCTCGCTTCTGACGCTCGTGCTCGTGCTGCCGGTCGTGGCGGCCGTCTCGGGCAGGCTCACGCTCGGGCTCGCCACCAAGGCGCTTTCCACCGAGCGTGGCATCGAGGCGCAGGCGCACGACTCCATCCTGCGCTCGCGCGACCTCGTCCAGTACGAGTCGGGCGTGCCGCGCAACTCGCGCCTCGTGTCCGACATGGGCATCTACGCGCGTACGCGCTCCAAGGTGCTCGGCATCCGCTCGGCCTGCATCGCCTGCGGCATGGCGGCGCTGGCCCTGTGCTGGGCGCTCATCGTCGTCTTCCTCGGCCAGGGGGCGCTTCCCGGCGGGCACGCCGGCGTGTGCGTCCTGGCCTCGGCCACGGCCGTGCTCTTCTCGCTCGCGTATCGCCCCCATGTGATCGTCGAGCACGCGCAGGCGCGCGTTGCCGCGGAGGTCATCGACGTGGTCCTCACGCAGGCGCCCGCGCAGGAGCAGCCCGTGGCCGCCGACGTCTCCGTCTTCGGCGGCGCCGAGGTGCACGCCGTCGCGAGCTCGGACGTCCAGGGGGAGGTCCTGCACGACGCGAGCCTCGTGATCGAGCCGGGCTCGGTGGTCAGCGTCCAGTGCGACGACGACCGCGAGCGCGCCGTGCTGTGCGGCCTGTTCCTTGGCCACTACGAGGCCGACAAGGGCTTCGTCGCGCTCTCGGGCGTGCGCATCGAGGCGATGAGCGAGGAGTCGCTGCGCCACACTGTCGTGCCCGTCACGCGCAAGACCCCGCTGTTCACGGGCACGATCAGGCAGAACCTGCGCATCGGGCGGCCGAGCGCCTCCGACGCCGACCTCGTGGACGCCTGCCGCGAGGCCGGGCTCGCGTCGTTTGTCTCCGAGGGCGACGTGCTGGGCCTCGAGGTCGACGACCCCGAGCTCAGCCCGCGCCTCACGGCCGAGGTGCGCCAACGCATCGGCCTTGCGCGCGCCATCCTGTCGGACGCGCCGTTCATCGTCATGAACGACCCCACGGGCGACCTCGGGCCGCTCGAGGAGGCGCGCTTCCTGCGCAGCGTCGAGCGCCTCGCGCCCGCGCGCACGGTGCTGATCGTCACGCGCACCGACCTCGCGGAGCGCATCGCGCGCGCATCGTACAAGATGGAGTCGGGCAGCCTGCGTGCGGCCAGCATCGACCAGGCCGTGCCCGACATGGACGGAACGCGTGGATCCGGGGTGATCTTCTGATGGCTGTCACGGCACGGCCCGACGGCTTCGTCGGCGTCTTCGACTCCGGCGTCGGTGGCATCAGCGTCCTGAGGAGCCTCGTCGCCGAGCTCCCGCACGAGGACTTCGAGTTCTTCGGCGACTCGGCCAACGCCCCCTACGGCGAGAAGACCGCGCCCGAGGTGCTCGGGCTCTCCCGCTCGATCGTGGAGGACTTCGTGGCCGAGGGCGCCAAGTGCATCGTCATCGCGTGCAACACGGCGACGAGCGCGGCCGCGCAGACGCTGCGCGCCGAGTACGGCGAGCTTCCCATCGTGGGCGTCGAGCCCGCGCTCAAGCCCGCGACGCTTGCGCCGCGACACGGCCGCATCCTGGTCATGGCGACTCCCATGACGCTTCGGCTCGACAAGTTCCACAAGCTCGCCGAGAGGTGGGGCTCCGACTCCGAGGTGATCGGCGTGCCCTGCGTCGGGCTCGCGAGCCGCATCGAGCAGGGCAACCTCGAGGCAGACGACCTCTACGAGCTCCTCGAGGACCTCGTGGGGGAGTATCGCGGCACGGTCGACTCGGTGGTGCTCGGCTGCACCCACTACCCGTTCGTGAGGCGCCAGATCAAGCGCGTCCTGGGCGACGTGCAGCTCTTCGACGGCGCCGAAGGCACGGCGCGGCGCACCCGCAGCCTGCTCGAGGCGGGAGGGCTCCTGCGCGACGAGTCGCACGAGGGGACCGTCAGCTTCCGCTCGAGCAAGCAGGGCGCCGAGGAGATGCGCCTCTACCACGACCTCTACGAGCTCGACTTCTAGCTTCCAGGTCGCGAGTGGGGGAGGGCGCAGACGCTCGCCCCGCCGTGGGCACCGATCGATTGGCAAAAAGATGGGGCGGGGGCCAAGCGGCTTCCGCCCGTCATTTTGGTGTGCGCCTGCCTGCGAGGGGCAGGCTCTTCTCGGCCGCTAGGCGCGGCTCTTGCCCCAGAAGAAGAGGGCGACCGTGCCGGGGCCGGTGTGGCAGCCGATGGTCGCGCCGATGTCAAAGTGGTGGACCGCGCCGTTCATCTGGGGGAACTCGGCCTCGATGAGGGTCGAGACCTCCTTGGCGTCGGCCAGGCAGTCGGAGTTGATGATGAAGACCTTGTCGGAGTAGGCGTCGCCGTCCTGAGCGAGCTGGTGCATGAGCTGGACCACGCGCTTGATGGCCTTCTTCTTGGTGCGGATCTTCTCGCGCACGGCGAGGCTGCCGTCGGGCTCGACGTCCATGACCGGGCAGATCTTGAGGACGCCGCCCACGATGCCGGCGGCCTTGGAGATGCGGCCGCCGCGGATGAAGAACGTGAGGTCGGTGGAGAAGAACCAGTGCTGGACCTCGAGGCGGTGCTCCTCGGCCCAGGCGGCGAGATCGTCGATGCCCATGCCGCCGTCGCGCAGCTCGGCGAGCTTGTCCATCAGCAGGCCGTAGCCGGCCGAGGCGGCCAGCGAGTCGACCACGACGACCTTGTTGTCGGGGAACTCGGCCTGAAGCTCGCGAGCGGCGGTGCAGGCGGAGTTGTAGGTGCCGGAGATGCCCGAGGAGAGCGTGACGTGCAGGACGTCCTTGCCCTCCTTCAGGAAGCCGCGCCAGAAGTCCATGTACTCGCCGACCGAGATCTGCGAGGTCTTGGCATCGGCGCCGGCAAGCATGCGCGCGAACAGGTCCTTGGGGGAGTGCGTCTTGCCAAAGTCGTCCTTGCAGGTCTCGCCGCCGAGCTCGTAGTTGAAGAAGAGGTACTTGATGTCGTGCCTCTCGAGGAACTCCTCGGACACGTCGGCGGTCGAGCAGCAGCTTAGGATGTAGTCAGCCATATAAACGATTCTCCCTTCGCGCACGATGGTTGTTCTAGCTTAACCCATCGGAGGGCCTTTTGGACGTTCGACCGCGGCGTTCGTCTGGCTTTCGGGGGTCGGTCGCGCGACAGGTGCGGTCTGCGCGCGGCCGTTCGGATAGACTTTGTACGTCATGCCAACCCTGGCACCGCAGCGCGGCCCGTCGCGGACGCTCTTCTCCGCAGGGCAGGGGGTGCGTCCCTCGCGCAACGCGGCGCCGCGGACCCGGAGGGAACCATGCGCACATACTCGCTCGACGACCTTGCCCAGCTGGTCGACCACACCAACCTGCACCCCGATGCCACGCGCGCCGACCTGGAGCGGCTGTGCGACGAGGCCAGGCTCCACCACTTCAAAACGGTCTGCGTCAACTCGGCGCAGTCTGCGTTCTGCCGCGGGCTGCTCGAGGGGACGGACGTCCACGTGGGGGCGGCCATCGGCTTCCCGCTCGGACAGACGAGCATCGCAACGAAGGCGTTCGAGACGAGAGACGCCCTCTCCAACGGCGCGAACGAGATCGACTACGTCGTGAACCTCACCGAGGTCAAGGCTGCCAACTGGGACTACGTCCGCGACGAGATGCGCGCGATCGTCGACGCCTGCAACGAGGCCGGCGCCACCTCGAAGGTCATCTTCGAGAACTGCCTCCTCACGCAGGACGAGAAGATCCGCCTCTGCGAGATCGCGAGCGAGGTGCAGCCGACCTTCGTGAAGACGTCCACGGGCTTCTCCACGGGCGGCGCCACGGTGGAGGACGTGCGCCTCATGCGCGAGCACGTCGACGAGCGCGTCAAGGTCAAGGCCGCCGGCGGCATACGGTCCGCTGACGACCTCCTCGCCATGGTGCGCGCCGGCGCCGAGCGCATCGGCTGCAGCGCGAGCATCGCGATCATCGAGGAGATCGCGGGCCGCATGAGGGAGTCCGGCGTCGACTCGATCGAGCTGTAGTGCGGCCGCACATCGCGCATGCGCCTCGAGCGCCCCACGCATCCTAAACCCTGCGCATACGAGAAGAGCCCCGCCTCTCACGAGACGGGGCTCTGTGCTCAGCTGATCGCCTGGTGGCGAGGCTTTGGCCGTGTCTTAGGCCATGGCCTGCTCGACGGCGACGGCGCAGGCGACGGTGCAGCCGACCATGGGGTTGTTGCCCATGCCGATCAGGCCCATCATGTCGACGTGCGCAGGCACCGAGGAGGAGCCGGCGAACTGGGCGCTGGAGTGCATGCGGCCCATGGTGTCGGTCATGCCGTAGGAGGCGGGGCCGGCAGCCATGTTGTCCGGGTGCAGCGTACGGCCGGTGCCGCCACCAGAGGCGACGGAGAAGTACTTCTTGCCGGCGAGCGTGCGCTCCTTGAAGTAGGTGCCCGCGACGGGGTGCTGGAAGCGCGTCGGGTTGGTGGAGTTGCCGGTGATGGAGATGTCGACGTTCTCGTGCCACATGATGGCAACGCCCTCGCGGACGTCGTCGGCGCCGTAGCAGTTGACCTTGGCGCGCGGGCCGTCGGAGTACGGGATCGTCTGAACGACCTCAAGCTCGCCCGTGTAGTAGTCGAACTTGGTCTGGACGTAGGTGAAGCCGTTGATGCGGGCGATGATCTGGGCGGCGTCCTTGCCGAGGCCGTTCAGGATGACGCGCAGCGGCTTCTTGCGGGCCTTGTTGGCGTTGTTGGCGATGCCGATGGCGCCCTCGGCGGCCGCGAAGGACTCGTGGCCAGCGAGGAACGCGAAGCACTCGGTGTCCTCGCCGAGCAGCATGGCGCCCAGGTTGCCGTGGCCAAGGCCGACCTTGCGGTCCTCGGCGACGGAGCCGGGGACGCAGAAGGCCTGCAGGCCGATGCCGATGGCGGCAGCCGCCTCGGACGCGGTCTTGCAGCCCTTCTTGACGGCGATGGCGCAGCCGAGGGTGTAGGCCCAGGCGGCGTTCTCGAATGCGATGGACTGGATGTCCTTGGTGATCTCATAGGGGTTGAAGCCGAGGTCGGTGCAGATCTTCTGAGCCTCTTCCAGGTCGGCGATGCCATACTCGGCGAGGGTCTTGTTGATCTTGTCGATGCGACGCTCGTAGCCTTCGAACGTAACTGCCATTATTTCCGCCTCCCTTTCTACTCGTTGCGCGGATCGATGACCTTGGCGGGTTTGTCCCACTGGCCGTAGCGGCCCATGGCGTCGTCGACGGCCTTCTTGGGGTCGACGCCGTCCTTGAGCGCGTCAGTGAACTTGCCGAGGTTGAGGAACTCGAAGCCGATGATCTCGTTCTTCTCGTTCAGCGCGAGGTGGGTGACGTAGCCCTGGGCGAGCTCGAGGTAGCGGGCGCCCTTCTCCTTCGTGCCGTAGGTGGTGCCGATCATGGAGCGAAGGCCCTTGCCGAGGTCGTCGAGGCCAGCGCCGACGGGGAGGCCGTCCTCGGAGAAGGCGGTCTGCGTGCGGCCGTAAACAATCTGGAGGAAGAGCTCGCGCATGGCGACGTTGATGGCGTCGCAGACGAGGTCGGTGTTGAGAGCCTCGAGGATGGTCTTGCCGGGGAGGATCTCGGCAGCCATGGCGGCGGAGTGGGTCATGCCGGAGCAGCCGATGGTCTCGACCAGGGCCTCCTCGATGACACCCTCCTTAACGTTGAGGCTCAGCTTGCAGGCGCCCTGCTGGGGGGCGCACCAGCCGATGCCGTGCGTGTAGCCGGAGATGTCCTTGATCTCCTTGGACTGTACCCACTTGCCCTCCTCGGGGATGGGTGCAGGACCGTGGTATGCGCCCTTGGCGACGGGGCACATCCTCTCCACTTCTGCGGAATACTGCATGGTTCTCCTCTCCACCACATAAAGCGCGACGGGACCGTCCCGCGCGCAGTTGTCCGGTGTTGCTGGCCACGCGGCCAGACGCGTTCATTTTATGTCACGGGGACGCCGATTCGCATCAGCATGGTTAAGATGCCGAAAAAATGTTGTCTTGTGGATGAAACGCGCCAGTTGCGCGCAACTCCGTATTCATTTGCGTCGAGCCGTCTCCACATTCGTTCCACGACTGCGGACCGCCTTCGGCGCGCGGGCGCGCGTGCCTATAATGGCTCCCATGCGAATTCCAGCCAACACACCCTCCTGGGTCTTCGAGCTCGCGCTCGTGGGGACCACCGTCGCCTATGGCGGCTCCTACGTCGTGCTCAAGGAGGCCATGCTCGCGGTCAGCCCGGCGTGGCTGCTCGCCATCCGCTTCGCCATCGCGTCTGTCGTGATGGCGCTCGTCTTCGGGAGGAGAATAGCCTCCTGCCTCGGTCGCAGCCACATGCTCGCCGGCGCGGTCATCGGGCTGCCCCTTGCCGTGGGCTTCCTCGTCCAGAACGTCGGCCTCACGATGACCACGCCGGGGCGCAGCGCCTTCCTCACGGCGACCTACTGCGTCATGGTTCCGTTCCTCGCCTGGTCCGTCGAGCACCGGCGCCCGCGGCTGGGCAACGTCGCCGCTGCGCTCATGTGCCTCGCGGGCGTCGCGCTGCTCTCCCTCAAGGGGGAGGACGGTGCGCTTGGCCTGGGCCTGGGCGACGCGCTTACGCTCCTCTCGGCCCTCATGTTCGCCCTCAACATGGTCGCGGTCGCGCGCCTGGGCGCCGCCCACGACGCGGTCACCATCACCTTCGTCACCTTCGTGCTGAGTGCCGTGGTGTGCCTGGCCTGGGCGTTCGCCTCGGAGCCCATGCCCCAGGCCGAGGCGTTCACGCCCGACTTCTGGTGGCAGATGGCCTACGTCGTGCTGCTCTCGACCGTGCTGGGCGTGCTCGTCCAGAACGTCGCGCAGAAGCGCGTGCCGTCGGCGCAGGTGGCGCTTCTGCTCTCCTTCGAGAGCGTGTTCGCGGCGGTCTTCTCGGTGGCGTTCGCAGGCGAGAAGATCACGGCCGCGCTCCTGGGCGGCTTCGTGCTGATCTTCGCGTCCGTGCTGGTGAGCCAGTTCGCGCCGATCATCGGCGCATGGCTCGGTGCGAGGTCGCCCCTCGCGCGCGACTAGACCGCTCCAAACCGCTCGAAAAGGGGCTCGCGCACGTGGGAATGCGCTACCCTAGGGGGATGCGATGTTCTATGAGGTCATTTGCGCCCGTCGGGGCGCGTTCGAGCGGGGAGGCACCACGTGATTTCAGACACTGCCCTGGGCGAGGCCTGCCGCCCCGCCGTGCTCGGCCGCGCCCGCGTGATCGCGCGCTCGCGTGACGGGATCTGGAAGCGCGTCTGCTCCTACGACGGGCCCGTGACCTGCCTGAGCGCCCGTGTTGCGTCCACCTCCGGCGACGGCGAGACCTACGTCACCACCATCTCCTTCGACGAGTCGACCGACGTCGTGCACGACTACACCTGCACCTGCCCGGCGGCGCGTCGCTTCAGCGGCGCCTGCAAGCACAGCATCGCGCTCGCGCTCGCCTTCAACAAGGACACCGAGTCCTTCACCGGATACGACCGCCTCTTCCACGTGAGCACCAGCCCGGCGCTGCTCGCCTTTCTCGGCCGCGACGCCTCGGCCGTGCGCCTGAGGCCCACCGGCGACACCGCGGAGCAGCCCGGCACGGTCTCGCTCGTGCCCGTCATCATGCGCGACCACGGCATCAACTTGCGCCTGCGCATCGTCGGCTCGCAGGGCGCCTACGCCGTCAAGAGCATCGCGCGCCTCGCCGACAACGTGAGCCAGGGCTCGTTCTTCTCCTACGGCAAGCGCCTCGCCTTCGCCCACACGCTCGACATGTTCGACGAGCCGTCGGCGCGCCTCGCCCGCTTCGTCGTGCGCGCCATCCACAACCGCCGCGCCTTCGCGGCAGACGGCCTGCAGGCGCGCCCCCTCGGCGTGTACGGCTCGTCGCAGGGCGGCGCCAACCGCGACCTGCGCCTCTCCGGCCCCGAGCTCGACGAGCTGATGGAGATGCTCGTCGGCTCCACGGTCGAGTACGTCAACGCCCGCCGCGAGGGCGCCTCCACGCAGGGCCGCCCGCTCAAGGTGCGCGACGGCGACCCCAGGCCCCGGGTCCTCATCCGCTCCAAGGGCGACCACGGCTCCTTCGAGCTCGCCCACGACGGCGCCCTCGAGTTCTACGCGACCGAGGAGCGCCTCTACGCCATGGACCGCGACTCGATCATCCGCTGCCCGCCCGAGCTGCGCGAGCTCGCGCCCTTCCTCACCGTCGCCTTCGCCGGCGGCACCACGCGCCTCATGCTCTCCGAGCGCGACGCCCCGCGCTTCGCCGCCACGCTCCTGCCGCGCCTCGAGCGCGCCATCTCGGTCGACGTCCCGCCCGAGATGGAGGCCCTGCGTCCCGACCCCGTCTCGATCGAGTTCCGCCTCGACCGCGACCGCTCGGGCGTCACCTGCGACGTCGTGGCCGTCTACGGCGAGAAGAGCTTCCACGTCGCCCAGAGGCAGGCCTCGGCCGCGCTCGACGCCAGCCGCGACGCCGAGGCGGAGGCCGACGCCCGCCAGCTCGCGGGCCGCTACCTCACCCTCGGCCGCACCGACCTCGCCCGCATCCCCGCGCGCAACGCCGACGCGATCGCGCGCCTCGTGTTCGAGGGCACCCGCGAGATGGGGCGCATGGGCCGCGTCATCACCACGCCCGCCTTCGACGCGCTCGTCTCGCGCGTCACGCCCTCCGTCCGCGTCGCCCTCGCGGTCAAGTCCAACCTCATCAGCCTCTCGGTCTCGGCGGACGACCTGCCGCTCTCCGAGCTCTACGCCCTTCTCGACAGCTACCGCAAGAACCAGCGCTTCCACCGCCTGAGCGACGGCTCGTTCGTCGACCTCTCGAAGGGCGACCTCTCCGAGGCCGCGCGCCTCGCCGACGAGCTCGGCCTCACGGCCGCGGAGCTCGCCTCCGGCACGATCGAGATCCCCTCGTACAAGGCGTTCCTCCTCGACTCGATCATGTCCGACGAGGAGAAGGACGAGTCCTTCGTCCGCTGCGTCGAGGGCTTCCGCTCCGTCGACCCCGCCGCCTACGAGCCGCCCGCCGAGCTGGCCGGGCGCCTGAGGCCCTACCAGCGCGCGGGCTTCCAGTGGATGAGCGCCCTGTGCGACATGGGCTTCGGCGGCATCCTGGCCGACGAGATGGGCCTCGGCAAGTCCGTCCAGCTCATCTCCCTGCTGCTCGCCCGCGCCGGCGAGGGCCGCTCGCTCGTGGTCTGCCCCGCGTCGCTCGTCTACAACTGGCAGTCCGAGTTCGAGAAGTTCGCGCCCTCCCTCGACGTCGCGCCCGTCGTCGGCAACGCCGCCGAGCGCCGCCAGATCCGCTCCGACGAGTCCCACCAGGTGCTCATCACCTCGTACGACCTGCTCCGCCGCGACATCGAGGACTACGGCCGTATGAGCTTCTGGGGCGAGTTCCTCGACGAGGCCCAGTTCATCAAGAACCACGAGACGCTCGTCTCCCGCGCCGCCAAGGCCGTCCGCGCCGAGCACCGCATGGCGCTCACCGGCACGCCCATCGAGAACCGCCTCTCCGAGCTCTGGAGCATCTTCGACTTCCTCATGCCCGGCCTGCTCGGCGGCTACGAGCGCTTCCGCGACCGCTTCGAGCTGCCCATGGCCTCAGGCGACGTCGACGCCGCCGAGCGCCTGCGCAACCTCACAGCCCCCTTCGTGCTGCGCCGCCTCAAGTCCGAGGTCCTGCGCGACCTGCCCGACAAGCTCGAGCAGGTCGTCCTCGCGCCGCTCGAGGGCGAGCAGGGCCGCCTCTACCGCGCCCACGAGCAGGCCCTGCGCCTCGCGCTCACCAGGCAGTCCGACGCCTCCTTCAGCCGAGAAAAGCTACAGGTCCTCGCCGAGCTCACTCGGCTGCGCCAGCTCTGCTGCGACCCCAGCCTCGTCTACGACGAGTACGAGGGCTCCTCGGCGAAGCTCGACACGATCCTCTCGCTCGTCTCGTCCATCGTCGACGCCCAGTCCAAGATGTTGATCTTCTCGCAGTTCACGAGCTTCCTCGACATCATCGCGTCCAAGCTCGACGACCACGGCGTGCGCTACTACATGCTCACGGGCTCCACGCCCAAGCGCCGCCGCATCGAGATGGTGGACGCCTTCAACCACGACGAGACGCCCGTCTTCCTCATCTCGCTCAAGGCCGGCGGCACGGGCCTCAACCTCACGGGGGCCTCGGTCGTCGTGCACGCGGACCCGTGGTGGAACGCCGCCGCGCAGAACCAGGCCACTGACCGCGCGCACCGCATCGGCCAGACCCGCGACGTCACGGTCTACAAGGTGATCGCCAAGGGCACGATCGAGGACCGCATCCTCGCACTGCAGGAGTCGAAGCGCGACGTGGCCGAGCAGGTCATCGGCGTCGGTGGGGGAGCGTCGCTCGCCTCGCTTCGCAAGGAGGACCTCATCGAGCTCCTGGGCGACTAGCCCCCGGCCCGGTCCGGCCCGCCCCGCCACGCTACCCGCGCACGAACACGAGGCATCCCTCGTCCGAGCGGCCCTCGTCCAGGGAGTAGCCCCGCTCGGCGAACGCCCCGAGCTCCTCCACGTCCGCGACTTGCCGCTCCGCGCACCACCGTACGAACGTCCCGCGCGCGGCCTTGGCCTCGGTCGCCCGCTGCACGAGCCTCCCGTCGCTCTCGCGCACGCTCCCGAACAGGCACGTCACGATCGGCGGCCCGTCCGGCAGCGCGTGCGGCAGCACCGCCCGCGCATACTCCACCGACGCCAGGTTCACGATCGCGTCCGCGTCCCGCTCCGAGCACAGCGCGTCATACGGGCGGCTGTCCCAGAACTCGTAGAGGTCGCGCGCCCCGCCCACGGCCAGCCGCGCCTGCATCTCCAGCCGATACGGCACCACGCCGTCAAGCGGCCGCAGGATCCCGTACATCCCCGACACGATCCGCAGGCTCCGCTCCAGCCACGCCAGCTCCCGCTCGCTCATGACCTGCGGCGCAAGGTGCCGGTACTGGATGCCGTCGTACGCCACGACCGCCGCCGTCAGTGCCGCCGGCTCCCCGCCGATGTCGCCCGCCAGCGTCGCCAGCCGCTCATAGTTCGGCCCCGAGATCGCGTCGCTCGCCTTCCACAGCGCCTTCGCCTCCTCGTACGACAGGCTCGCCAGCTCCTCTGCCAGGCGTCGTGCCTCCGCCGAGAAGAGCGGCCTCGTCCTCGCGACCGGCTCCCCGTCTGTGACCCGCATCTTCTTCGCAGGCGAAATGATCAGCTTGAGCGCCATGCACCCTCCCGACTCCCGGTCGCGCGTCCCATGCACATGATTCTCCCCACCCGCCGCACGCATGGCAAGGTGCCCGCGCCCGCAGGCCCGCACCTGCCGCTCTCGCCATCGAGCCTCGCCCGATCTGAATTCTCTGCGGGCAACCGCCAGACCTTCTGCCCGCAACCATAAAAGGTATATCCTTCTGCGCGTTGCGTCCGCGCGGCCCCCGCCGCCAACCAAAGGAGTTCCCGTGGTACTGCTCGGTGCCCTGCTCAACGCCCTCGAGGCCTTCATCGGAGGCGTCATCGGCCTGCTCTTCAAGAGCCACGTCTCCGACGACCTCGGCGACTTCCTCATCAAGGGCCAGGGCCTCGCCGTCATCCTCGTCGCCGTCCAGGGCATGACCAAGGGCGGCAGCGTCGTCGTGGTCACGCTCGCCCTCGCGCTCGGCTGCCTCGTCGGCTACGTCCTCGACCTCGACGGGCACGTCCGCCGCCTCGGCGACTGGGCCCAGCGCTCCCTCAACGCCAAGTTCAGCGGGGGAGAAAAGCTCGGCTCGTTCTCCGAGGGCTTCGTCAACGCCACGCTCTTCTGCTGCACCGGGGCCATGGCCATCGTCGGCTCGCTCGCCAGCGGCATCCAGCTCAACCACGACACGCTCATCGCCAAGGGCCTCATCGACCTCGTGGTCTGCATCCCCTTCGCCGCCACCATGGGCATCGGCGTCCCCTTCGTCGGCGTGAGCCTCTTCGTCTACGAGGGTGCCCTCAGCCTCCTGGCCAGCGTGCTCGCCGGCTTTCTGACCGACGCCGTCGTCACCGAGGTCGCCGTCACCGGCTCGATCCTCCTGCTCGCCGTCGGCACCAACCTCCTCAAGGTGACCGACCTCAAGGTCGCCAACATGCTCCCTGCCGCGTTCATGCCCATCGCGCTCGTCCCGCTCATGGGCGCGCTCGGCCTCATGTAGCACCTCGCGCGACCGTGCCTTGCGACTGCGCAAAGGGACCCACCGCAGCCGCAGCCGCGATGGGTCCCTCCTCGTCAGCAGGCATGCGCCACGCCCCTGCGCTACACCTCCTTGCCGAACCACTTCCTCTGCAGCTCGGCCATGGTGCCGTCCGCCTTGATGTCCGCAAGCGCCTTGTTGATCGCGCGCGTCAGCTCCGGGTTCGACTTGCTCACGACCACGCCGTACTGCTCGCCCGTGGGAATCTCGCCGCCTGTCGGGATCGTCAGGTCGCTGTAGGCCACCTTGATCTCGTAGCTCGAGACGGGCAGGTCGGTCACGGCCGCCGCGTACAGGTTGGACTGCACGCCCGTCAGCGCCTGGATGATGTCGTCCAGCGGCACGATGGTCGCGCTCGGCAGGTTCTCCTTCGCCCACGACTCGCCCGACGTGCCCGACTGCACCGCGATCTGCATGCCGCTGGCGTTGAGCTGCTCCTTCGTCGTGGCCGCGGCATCCTTGCGCACCACGATCGACTGGTTGGAGTCCAGATACGGCTCGCTGAAGTCGATCTCCTGGGCCCGCGCGTCGGTAATGGTGATGGCGCCGAGAGAGACGTCCGCCTTTCCTCCCTGCTTGATCGTGGGCACGATGGTGTCGAACTGGACGGTCGGCAGGATGTTGGGCTCAAGGCCCAGCTTTGCGCAGATCGCCTTGTACAGGTCGACGTCGAAGCCCTCGTGCTCGCCGGTCTTCTCGTTCATCGAGACGAAGGGAGGGAAGTAGAAGTTCGAGACGAGCGTCAGCTTCCCCTCCTTGACCAGTTCGTACCCTGCGGCCGTCTTCGTGCCCGCGCCGGTGCCGCCGGACGCCTGGCCGCATCCCGCGAGGCCGAGCACCCCCGCGCCAACCAGGCCCAGGCCGCACATCTTCACGAAGTTCCTGCGTGTCATGCTGTTCGAGTTCATAAGAAATCCCCTTCCCCGCAGGTGGCGGGTAGCGTTGCCCGGGCGAGCAGGCCCGCCCGGGCATCAGTCAGTCGTCTTGTTCTCGTGCCGTGTGGCGCCCGTCTCCGCCCGCGCTACAGCTTCTGGCCGAACCACTTCTGCTTGAGCGCGTCCATGGTGCCGTCGGCCTGCAGGTCGGCGAGGGCCTTGTTGATGTCGGCCGTGAGCTTCGAGTTCGTCTTGCTCACGACGATGCCGTACTGCTCGCCCGTGGGGATCTCGATCATGACCTTCAGGCTCGTGTACGACTGCTTGCAGAGGTACGACATCACGGGCAGGTCGGCCACGGCCGCCGCGTAGAGCCCGGTCTGCACGCCGGTCAGCGCCTGGATCGCGTCGTCGAGCGGCACGCACGTGGCCTGCGGCAGGTTCTCCTTCACCCACGACTCGCCCGTGGTGCCGGACTGGACGGCGACCTGCGTGCCGGCCACGTTCAGCTGCTCCTTGGTGAGCGAGCCCACCGACGCCGGGGCGACGAGTGCCTGGTTGGAGTCGAGGTACGACTCCGTGAAGTCGATCTCCTGCTTGCGCTCGTCGGTGATCGTGAACGCCGAGACGCCCACGTCCGCCTTGCCGCCCTGCTTGATCAGCGGGATGATCGTGTCGAACTTGGTGGCCGGCAGCCACTTCATCGTGAGGCCAAGCTTCTTGGCGATGGCGTCCATCATGTCGATCTCGAAGCCCTCGGGGCTCCCGCCGCCGTCGGGAATCGACTCCAGGGGAGGGTAGGCCATGTCCGAGACGCCCATCAGGGTGCCGGCCTCCACCAGCGTGTAGCCCTTGTCGTTGGTCGCCGTCCCGCCGGACGGCGCGCCGCACGCGGCAAGCCCGAGGCTCGCCAGCCCCAGTCCGCAGAGCGTGACGAATCCTCGTCGCGTGAGTCGGCTTTCAAGCGGGGTCTTCGCGTTCGTCTTCGCGTCCATAGCCATGGGGGCCTCCGTCCCTATTTGCTTCGCGGCCGCAGCCGCCTCTCTCGCCCGGGGGTTGCTCCGTGCGTTGGCGAAGAGTTTCGCCCCACCGGCCGCCACCTGCGCCCGCCCTCGCCCGTTGTTAACAAAACGGTTATAAACACCCGTTGAAAACACGTTCAAACGATATACGCGCATCCTCAAACGCACAATTCTGCATAACCACGAGAGCAATCTGCATACACGCCGAGAAGAGCCTGCCGCCGTGCCCCGCATCACCCCACGTACGCAGCCTCATCCCTCGTACTCGTGGGGCAAATGTGTAGGTTCTTATATTGCATGGCCGCGCGCCTGCGTTTCTTCTCACCTTGTGTAATACTTCACATGCTGTGTAATACTGCACACCATGTGAAGAACCAGGAGGTACGCCTCGATGCGACCAGCATTGCGCGAGCTAGACGCCGCGCAGAGCACCGACCGCAGGAGCGTGCGAACCCGTTCCGCCCTGCGCGACGCCCTCGCCGCCGAGATCGAGGAGACCGGTGACCTCTCCCAGGTCACGGTCACCGCGGTGAGCGACCGCGCCGGCGTCACGCGACGCACGTTCTACTCCCACTACCGCGACATCGCCGACCTCGTCTGCCAGATCGAGGACGAGACGGTGCGCGAGTCCCACGAGCTCGTCCGCCGCATCGCGGACACGCGCCTCAGCGAGCTGCAGGAGTCCATCTCCCGCTTCGAGCCGTGCCCGGGAGGCGTCGAGCTGCTCACCTACTTCAAGGAGCGTGGCACCTATCTGTCGGCACTGCTCGGCGACGGGGGAGACCCCGGCTTCGCCGAGAAGCTCACCTGCGTCGTGCGCGACGCGGTGCGCGACCGCGCGAGCGAGGGCCTCGTCCCGCTCGCATCGGGCGCGTTCTTCGAGTACTACCTCACCTTCGCCATCTCGGCCGAGGTGGGCGTCCTCGTGCGCTGGCTCACCAGCGGCATGCACGAGAGCGTGGAGGTCATGGCCCGCATCATGACGGCGCTCATGTTCGTGCGCCCGGGCGACCTCTACGGAAGGAAGATCGACTTCGACATCCCCGCCATCGGCGTCGGGGCACTCGCGACGAAGGGAAATCCTGATGACTAACCACTCCGCATCCAACGCGGCGCAGGCCGGCGCCAGGCAGGCGATCGAGCTCGAGCAGTTCGAGGCAGAGCTCAGGCCCAAGAGGCCGATCGACCTCTCCCACGCGCACCTGCGCCTGGGCATCGACGTCGGCTCGACCACGGTCAAGCTCGCCGTCATCGACGACAACGACAACCTGATCTACGCCAACTACGAGCGTCACCACACCGACGTCAAGGCGACCGCGCGCCAGGTCTTCGAGAAGGCCCAGGCCGTCCTCGGCGACGCCCCCATGCGCGTCTCCATCACGGGCTCCGGCGGCATGCTGCTCGCCCAGTGGCTCGGCGTCGAGTTCGTCCAGGAGGTCATCGCCTCCAAGAACGCCGTCGAGGCCCTCATCCCCCAGACCGACTGCGCCATCGAGCTCGGCGGCGAGGACGCCAAGATCATCTACTTCGACAACGGCATCGAGCAGCGCATGAACGGCACCTGCGCCGGCGGCACGGGCGCCTTCATCGACCAGATGGCGTCCCTCATGGAGACCGACGCCTCGGGCCTCAACGAGCTCGCCAAGGGCGCCGAGCACATCTACCCGATCGCCTCGCGCTGCGGCGTCTTCGCCAAGTCCGACGTCCAGCCGCTCCTCAACGAGGGCGCGGCCCGCGCCGACGTCGCCGCCTCGATCTTCCAGGCGGTCGCCAACCAGACCATCTCCGGCCTCGCCTGCGGCCACCCCATCCGCGGCTACGTCGCCTTCCTCGGCGGACCCCTCCAGTACCTCTCCGAGCTGCGCGACCGCTTCTACAAGACGCTCAAGCTCGACGAGGACCACCGCCTCATCCCCGAGAACGCGCACCTCTTCGTCGCCACGGGCGCGGCCCTTGCCGGCGAGTCCGACAAGTACGTCACCTTCGCCGAGGTCATCCGCGACCTCGACAACCTCGGTGACACCCAGGGCTCCGAGGTCGAGCGCCTCGACCCGCTCTTCGAGACCGAGGCCGACTACGAGGCCTTCAAGGCCCGCCACGACAAGGAGGTGGTCGAGAAGGGCTCCCTCGACGACTACCACGGTCGCGTGTACATGGGCATCGACGCCGGCTCCACCACCATGAAGGCGGCCGTCGTCGGCGAGGACGGCCAGCTCCTCTACACCTGGTACGGCAACAACAACGGTGACGTCCTCGGCACCGCCCGCACGATCATGAACGACATCTACGACCACCTCAACGACGACTGCGAGATCGGCCACGTCACCACGACCGGCTACGGCGAGGGCATCCTCATCGAGGCCCTCGGCGCCGACTCCGGCGAGATCGAGACCGTCGCGCACCTGAGGGGCGCCAAGGCCTTCGTCCCCGACGTCAACTTCATCCTCGACATCGGCGGCCAGGACATGAAGTGCCTGCAGGTCAAGGGTGGCATCATCGAGCACATCTCCCTCAACGAGGCGTGCTCCTCGGGCTGCGGCTCCTTCATCGCCAACTTCGCCGACTCCATGGGCATGGACGTCCGCGAGTTCGCGGCCGCGGCCGTTCGCGGCGAGAGGCCCGTCGACCTCGGCAGCCGCTGCACCGTCTTCATGAACTCCCGCGTCAAGCAGGCGCAGAAGGAGGGCGCGACCATCGGCGACGTCGCCGCGGGCCTGTCCTACTCCGTCATCAAGAACGCGCTCTTCAAGGTCATCAAGCTGCGTGACTACGACGAGATCGGCAAGTACGTCGTCGTCCAGGGCGGCACCTTCATGAGCGACGCGACCCTGCGCGCCTTCGAGCTCCTCACCGGCCGCGAGGTCATCCGCCCCGACATCGCCGGCGTCATGGGAGCCTACGGCGCTGCTCTTCTCGCCCGCGACCGCGCGGGTGCGGCCGGCACCTCGAACCTGCTCTCGCGTGACGAGATCAACAACCTCGAGGTCAAGCACACCAACGCCCACTGCGGGCGCTGCTCCAACAACTGCCTGCTCACGATCAACTCCTTCGGCAACGGTCGCCGCTTCATCACGGGCAACCGCTGCGAGAAGGGCTCGGGCAAGCCCAAGAGCGAGCAGTCCCAGGCGCCGAACCTGTTCAAGTTCAAGAACCGCCTGCTGTTCGAGCGCGAGGGCCTCTCGGCCGACGAGGCGCCGCGCGGCACCGTCGGCATCCCGCGTGCCCTCAACATGTACGAGAACTTCCCGTTCTGGCACGCGTTCTTCACGAAGCTGGGCTTCTCGGTCGTGCTGTCCGACCCCACGACCCGCAAGACCTACGAGGCCGGCACCGAGTCGATGCCGTCCGAGTCGGTGTGCTACCCCGCCAAGCTCAGCCACGGCCACATCATGAACCTGCTGGAGAAGGACACCGACTTCATCTGGATGCCCTGCATCCGCTGGGAGCGCCAGGAGGACGAGACCGCCGGCAACCACTACAACTGCCCGATCGTCATGAGCTACCCGCAGGCGCTCGGCCTCAACGTCGACGAGCTGGCCGACCCCACGGTCGAGTTCATCGACGCGTTCATCCCGTACGACAAGAAGAGCGAGCTCAAGCGTCGCCTCTTCGAGCTCGTGCAGGTCAAGCGTCGCGAGGACGCCGCGGCCGGCAAGGGCCGCTTCAAGGGCGACGACATCACCCGCGCCGAGGTCGACGAGGCCGTCAACGTCGCCTGGGAGGCCGACCTCGAGTTCAAGGAGCAGATGAGGCGCAAGGGCGACGAGGTCCTGCAGTGGATCGAGGACAACGACGCCCACGGCATCGTGCTCGCCGGCCGCCCGTACCATAACGACGGCGAGATCAACCACGCCATCCCCGAGATGCTCCAGGGCTTCGGCTTCGCCGTCCTCACCGAGGACAGCGTCGCCCACAAGATGAGCCCCGAGCGCCCGATCCGCGTCGTCGACCAGTGGATGTACCACAGCCGCCTCTACCGCGCGGCCCGCTTCGTCGCGACCCGCAACGACCTCGACCTCATCCAGCTGCAGTCGTTCGGCTGCGGCCTGGACGCCCTCACCACCGACCAGGTGCAGGAGATCCTCGAGGCCTCCGGCAAGATCTACACCGTGCTCAAGATCGACGAGGTCTCCAACCTCGGCGCCGCCCGCATCCGCGTGCGCTCGCTGATGGCCGCCCTCAAGGAGGAGCGCGCCCAGCTCGAGCGCCAGACCGCCGCAGGCACCGCCGTCGAGGTCATGCCCGACGAGGTCCGACTGGCCGACGGCTCGCTCGAGCACGCTCGCGCCACCGACCTGTCGAGGCGCCCGCCCGTCTACCGCGCCGCCAAGAGCGCCGCGTTCAAGAAGGTGCGCTACACCAAGAAGATGCAGGAGGAGGGCTACACGATCCTCGCGCCGCAGATGAGCCCCATCCACTTCGAGATCGTCGAGGCGCTCCTGCGCTCGGTGGGCTACAACGTCGTGCTGCTTCCCTCCGTCGACCACGCTGCCGTCGACACGGGCCTCAAGTACGTCAACAACGACATCTGCTACCCGTCGATCCTGGTCACGGGCCAGATCATGGAGGCCGTCCTGTCCGGCAAGTACGACCTCGAGCGCACGGCCGTGCTCATCTCGCAGACCGGCGGCGGCTGCCGCGCGACCAACTACATCGCGCTCATCCGCAAGGCGCTCAAGGACTCCGGCCACGAGAACGTGCCTGTCATCTCGCTGTCGGTCGCGGGCGGCCTCGACGAGGACAACCCCGGGTTCAAGCTGCTGCAGCCGGGGCTCATCAAGCGCGCCGTGTACGCTCTTCTCTACGGCGACCTGATCATGAAGTGCCTCTACCGCACCCGTCCGTACGAGGCCGAGGCCGGCAGCGCCGACCGCCTCTACGAGTCGTTCATGAGCCGCGCCAAGACCCTCATCCCGCGTACCAACCGCAAGGCCTTCTACGAGCTGTGCGAGGACACCGTCAAGCGCTTCGACGCGCTGCCGCTCGCGGGTGACCGCAGCAAGCCGCGCGTGGGCGTCGTCGGCGAGATCCTCGTCAAGTTCCACCCGACGGCCAACAACGAGGTCGTCAAGGTCATCGAGGGCGAGGGCTGCGAGGCCGACGTCCCGGGCCTCGTGGACTTCTTCCTGTTCGGCACGTCCAACCAGCTCAACATGAAGGACGAGCTGGGCACCAAGAGGACGAGCCGCCTCACGCACGCCGCGGGCATCAAGCTCATCGAGGGCATGCGCGCCCCGATCAACAAGATGCTCGAGCGCTCCGAGCGCTTCGAGCCCTACGGCAGCATCTACGAGCTGGGCGAGAAGGCCGAGAAGGTCCTCTCCCTCTGCAACACGATGGGCGAGGGCTGGCTGCTCACGGCCGAGATGATCGACCTGATCGAGCTCGGCACGCCCAACATCGTGTGCGCGTCGCCCTTCGCCTGCCTGCCCAACCACGTCGTGGGCAAGTCGGTCATCAAGCGCCTGCGCCAGATGCACCCGGAGAGCAACATCGTCGCGGTCGACTACGACCCCGGCGCCTCCGAGGTCAACCAGCTGAACCGCATCAAGCTCATGATCTCGGTCGCCAAGGAGAACTTCAAGAACGGCGCCGCCTTCAGGATCGAGAACCCGGCGGACCCGACCGCGGCCGCGGGTGTCGCGACCTCCGGCTCCGCTCACGCCTGCGGCACCGGCGAGCCTTCCATCACGCTCTCGCCCGCGCAGCTCGAGCAGATCGAGCAGGCCAAGCACAAGGCCGGCGTGAGGTAGTCACGCGCCTGCACGCGACGTCTGGCGTCTGAGAGGGGGTGGGCCTTGTGCCCGCCCCCTTCTTTCGTGCGCGGCGGCACGCTCTTCTCGGCGTCGTTGGCGTGCTACTGCCGCTCGCCATGCAAAACCGACCCTTTGCCGCGCGCGGTCGTCGATGTCCGTGCGCTTGCCGTGCCCGTGCGGCCGTGCGTCGCCGCATCGCATCTGCTACCTGCGCCCTGTCGTAACCTTGGATACGTGGCAGCTTTGATGGGGGAGAGCATGGGTGGATTCGCTACAGCGTGGGGTCGCCCGCCCGTGAGGGGGTGGTCGTCGTGATGCGCATGGTCATTGGCATCGTCACGTTCGCGGCACCGCTCGTGGCGCTCTCCATGCAGCTCGCGGACAGCGCCGGCATGGCCGAGCGCCACCACCGCCACCACGATTCCTATTCCGTGTCGCCCAACTTCCTGCGGGCGCTCGTGATCGTCATGATGTTCATGTCGGTGCTGGGGATCCTTCTGGCGTGGCTCTGCCGCCTGGGGGTCTACTCCGCCAACGACCTGGTGCTGCTTGCGTTCTTCGCGAGCTTCGTCGTCGTCACCTTCGTGCTCTGGGCGAGCATGCGGCGCTATCGCGTGGTGACCTACGCCGACTACATGGACGTGACGCCGCCGCTTGGCGCGCCCGTCGCGGTCGCGTACAACGACATCGAGCGCATCGAGCGCTCGCCTGCGGCCGTGCTCTCCGGCCAGCATGACGTGCGACTCTACGTCGGAGGCGACGATCCGCGCGTGATCAGGTTGTGGGGGATGGTTGACGTCGAGCAGGTCCTGCTGCGCGTGAACCGCTTCGAGGTCCTCGACGACATGTGATCTTGCCTGCAGGCGGTTTTCGGTCGCGCTTGGTCGCGCGCGGTCGTGCCTAGTCGCGGGCGAGCAGGGGAGTGAGCGGCCCCTGCGAGACGATGTCGACCCGGTGCATGGCGCGCGAGATCGCGGTGTAGAGGCGGCGGCGCGAGAGCGGCGTGTCGTCGTAGACGGCCGCCTGCGCGTCGGCCACGATCACGCGGTCGAACTCGAGTCCCTTGGCGAGCGCGAGGTCGATCAGGACGACGCCCTCGGCGGGCATGGGGTCGTTTCCGCTGACGTGCGTGACCTCGCCCTCGAGCTGCTTGGCAAGCCACACGGCGCGGCGGCGGTCCGCCACGATCACGGCCGCGAGGCCCTCCTCGCGGCTGGCCTCGGCCACCAGGGACCGGACGGCGTCGAGGTACGCATCCACGCTCTTCTCGCCGTCGGCGACCTCCGTGATGGTCGGCTCCACGCCCGGGCGGTGCACCGAGCTGATGGTGATGCGCTCCTCCTCGGGAAGCAGGCTCGCGAAGAGCTCGGTGATCTCTGGGCTCGAGCGGTAGCTCGTCGTCAGGCGGCACTCCTCGACAGACCCGTGCGACGCCGAGAAGATCTCGCGCATCTCGTCGAAGCTCGCGCAGCCCTCGTAGATCGCCTGGTTGGGGTCGCCCAGCAGCAGGAAGTGGGCCCGCGGGAAGTAGCGCGCGAGCACGGCGAGCTGCGTGGTCGTGTAGTCCTGCACCTCGTCGATCATGACGAAGCGCGCGTCGTCGGCGCCGTGGCCGCTGATGAGGAGCTTGAGGTAGAGCCACTCGGCGGCGCTCAGGCTCGCTCGTCCGCTCATGCGCTGGCCGATGCGGTCGAGGCGAAGCCACGTGAGGTTCTCGATGTCGTCGTGCGCGTCGGCGAAGCGGCTCTCGAGGAGCTTCTTCGCGTACCTGGCGGTGTCGTCGTCGCTGTCGGGGGCGATCACCTCGCCGAAGAGCTCCATCTGCTGCTCCACGTCGAGCGCGAGCGTCTCCTCCATGGCCTCCTCGCCGTGGGCCATCTGCGCGATGCGGCGGCTCAGCCTGTCGTGCAGCTCGTCCTTGACGAGCGCGATCAGGCGAGGTCCGACGTCGAACTGCGAGAACTTCTCGACGGCGCTCTTGACCTGCGAGACCTTGAGCAGCACGGTCTCGCCGCGGCGCACCTCGCGGAAGTCGTCCTCCGTAAGGGCGAGCCCGTCCATGGCGGCCTCGAGCGCGCGAAGCGAGTCGAGCCCCGCGTCGGCTCCCGTGCCGCGGTTGTCGAGCCCCAGGCTCGCGAGGAAGTTCTTCCAGGTGAACGTGTTGGGGTTCGCCTCGCCGAGGGTGGGCAGCACGTTGTCGATGTAGGTCTCGAACACCGAGTTGGGCGTGAACAGCCACACCTGGTCAGGGCTGAGCGTCTCGCGGTTGCGGTAGAAGAGGAACGCGATGCGCTGCAGCAGCACCGACGTCTTGCCGGACCCCGCGATGCCGCTGACGAGAAGAGCCGGCACGTCCTCGTGGCGGACCACCTCGTTCTGCTCCCTCTGGATTGTCGCCGTGATCGCCTGGAGCTTCTCCGTGTGGTGGCGCGTGAGCGCCGAGAGCAGAAGCGAGTCCTCGATCGCGACGGTCGTGTCGAAGTAGGCGCGCAGCTTGTCGCGCACGATGTCGTACTGGCGCCTCAGCTCGAGCTCGACGTGGCGCACGCGCCCGTCGACCACGTAGGAGGTCGGGCCCATCTCCTGGTTGTAGTAGGTCTCGGCGATGGGGTTTCGCCAGTCCACGATCAGCGGCATGCGGTTCTTGTCGGTGATGCCCGCCGAGCCGATGTAGACGTCGCGCGGCGGGCGGCCGGGGCGCATCCTCAGGCGGACCTTGGCAAAGTACGGCTGGCCCAGCAGCATGATCGCGCGGCCGAGCTTCTCGACCGTGAAGTCGTGCTGCTGGTTGTAGGTGTCGATGACCGAGTTGAGCGTCTCGATCGCGGCGAGCGTCTCCATCGTCTCGTCGGCCCCGCCAAAGTCGATGCGGATCTCGTCGGAGAGGTCGCGCAGGTCCTGCGCCGCATTCTTGTGGCGCACCTCGATCTCCTCGGTCAGGTCCGCGTGGATCTCCTCGAGCTGCGCGTAGATCGCGCTCAGGTGCTCCTGCTCCTCGACGAAGGTGGGGTCGGTGCTCTGGTCGGTGCTCTGGTCTGTGCTCTGCTCGTCTGCCACGTGCGCTCCATGCTGTCGCGTGCAGGCGGCGCGGACGCTCGGCTGCACCGTTTCAATCCAAGCGACAATGTAGCGCAAGGCGCCGAGAAGAGCTAGGCGCCCCGGCCCGGCCACGTTCGCAAACGAGGGGTCTGAGCTGGCCCTACGCCTCGATTCCCGTGAACGCTACAGCGTTTCTCCAGAGCACGCGCTCGAGCTCGTCGTCGCTCAGGCCGCAGGCGCGCATCTCCTCGAGCTCGAGGCCCGGGTCCCACATGGGGTAGTCGCTGCCGAACATGACGCGGTCGGCTCCCCAGAGCCTCACGAGCTCGCGCATGTGGCGCCTGCCGACCCACGCCAGCGAGCTCGACGCGTCCACAAAGAGGCGCTCCTCGCGCAGCAGGTCCTCGTGAAGCACGTCGAAGGCGACGTCGAAGACCGACCAGCCGCCGAGATGCGCCGCGTCGACCACCAGGTCCGGAAACGCCTTGAGGATCCGCGCGAGGCGGCGCGGGTGCGAGAAGTCGTGGCGGTAGTCGCCGGTGTGGACCACGAGCGGCGCGCGCCCCGCGATGATCTCGTAGAAGCGCATGAGCCGCTCGTCGTCCATGTTCACCTCCTGCGTGTCGGGGTGGAGCTTGAAGCCGCGCAGCCCCATCGCGAGCGCGCGGTCCACCTCGCCCTCCATGTCCTCGAAGTCGGGGTGCATGGTCGCGAACCCGATGAACTCGGGGTGATCGGCGCACTGCGCCGCGATGAAGTCGTTGATGGTCGTGACCGCATGCGGCGTCGTCGCGACCGAGTGCACCACGAAGCGCGTGATGCCCGCATCCCGCCCGCGCTCGAGCAGGTCGGCGGGCGACCCCTTGCCGGTCATGGCCCGCTCCATGCCGTAGAACCTGCCCACGGCCGACACGGCCTTCGCCGCGATCCTCTCGGGGTAGATGTGCGCATGCGCGTCGATGATGGGCATGGCCCTCCAATCCGTCGTGTTCCTGGGCATGATTGTAGGGTGGGGGAGCGGGGCAGGCTCTTCTCGCCCGCCGCTGTTTCGACGATTGTGACAAGGGCCCACGACGCGTCCCGCCGAGAAGAGCCTGCGCCTTGCCCCGGACCCTCCCGTGCGTCCGGCCCCCTCGAGGCCACGTGCGCCAGCGCCCATGCCTTCGGCGTCACTTTGATGATTGTGGAGTCGGCGTGAACGGAAGATCCGTACTTGCGCGGATGTCCGGAGCTGAGTAATATTTTTTTTCGCTGCTTGACGGAGCAAGGCGAGCAAAGCAGCGAACATACATTGCGGGGTGGAGCAGTCTGGTAGCTCGCCGGGCTCATAACCCGGAGGTCGTAGGTTCAAATCCTGCCCCCGCGACCAAAGACCAGGTCAGAGCGTATATTCGCTCTGACTTTTTATTTACCTATATTTCGTATGTACATTACGATGTATGTTACGACATTCCATTTGTAGCGGGCATCGAAACGCGGACGCCGCCCATCGAGCTCTTGTGTGGAGCCCATCTTGAGGGGCCGTTCCGTTCGATCACCATCGGATTCTCGTGCAAGATGCAGTGGAGGGCTCTTAATATAGAGAATGAGCCGGGCAGCGACATTAAATCGCTGCCCGGCTCACGCGCAAAGCGCCCAGCGCCTAAACCTCCAGATCACCTCCCAGGCAGGCGTTGTCGTCTTCAAAGTCGTCGACGGTCACGACCACACGGCCACAGTGCTCGCGCTGGTCGTCCCCGAGCCCGCGCGCCCGCACGTCACGATGCTTGGGCTTGGGGAGCACGCCGAGCCGCACGAGGGCCTCGAGCCTGTGGGCGAGCATTAAGTCACCCCCGGTCGTGGTGGGCCACGTGGCGAAGTCGCCACGGCGCGTGTGGCGCCGCTCGAGGGCGTGGGGTCCTTTAGTACTCATGGCCCTCACCGCCTTGAGAGGCCTCGTGCGCGAGCGCGTCGGCCCCGCGATAGGGCTCGGGGTGGTTCGTGGTGGCGAAGTCGTCCACCATGCCGCCCTCGGGCGCCTGGCCCCCGCCGAGACCGCCGCCGGAGGCGGAGACGAGCCGGCCGTCCTCCTCGACGTAAGCGAGCACGCCGTCGACGGTAACGGAGACGGCACCCTTGAGCTCGGCGGTGTCCCGCAGGGTGTAGCGCGGCAGGTGAGTCGACTTGCTCTCGAACTCGCGATGGGAGACCACCGAAGCCTCGGCCTTCACGTCCGTGTCGTGCGGCAGGGGCACGTCGGGGTCGGTGGCGTCCACGCTGTAGGAACAGACGCGCTCGTGAAGCCCCGTCTGGGGCGACTTCCATTCGTTGTCGAAGTGGACCAGGATTCGGGGCTCGTAGACGAGCCTGCCGTCGTGGTCCAGCCGGACGTGGCAGGAGGCCGCGCAGGCGCGACTGGTGTCCGCCGTTCCCATAGGCTGCACGTCGCACGTCCAGACGCTGCCGTCCTTGTAGGTGACCGTTACTCTAATCATAGTGACCAAATCCTTCCTGGATAGAAACCTTGCTTGCGAGCGCCGAGGGCGCGTCAGAGGCTAAGCTGCCTCTGGGGTTGCGGGGCGAGCGACGGCCCCGGAACGACGATTGGTGGCGCCCTCGTGACGGTGGGCGTCATGCCTCCCACGGGCGTCCCGCCACGGACGCCGATCGTGAGACCGCCCTGGGGACGGTCGTCGGACGAACGCACGCGGACGCCTAGACGCTCAAGGAATCGAGTGCAGAGAGCAACGATGCGATCGAAGATCTCGCGGAGCCTGCTGAGCGGAGCGTCGCTGGCGGCGTCGCACTCGGAAGCGACGGACTCCAGGACCTCAACGCGCTCACTAGCGTCGACTCGCGCCTCTTGAAGACGCTCCAGTCTGTCGGTCTCGACGGCGACGTCGCTGGAGACGGCCTCGCGTTTGGCCTCCAGGCGGCTCACGTCGCGCTCGGTCCTCTTGAGCGTGGTCTTGGCGGCGACGTACTCGTCGTGGTCCAGCCTCGAGAGCACGCGGTCGCCCTCGTCCTCGAGCTCAACGCCGACGTCGAAGCCGAAGTGGTCCTTCAGATGTGCCGACAGCTTGGGGTGGAACTCGAGCATCGCCTGGCGGTCGAACATCTTGCTCTGGGAGACCGTCCTGCTGACGATGGGCTTTCCGTCGGCGTCGCGGGCGACGACGCGCTTGTAGCGGATCGTGCCCTTGCGGTCGCGCTTGACCTCGCCCGCCTTGTGGGCGGGGTTCCTGGCCTCGTCGCGCTTGGTCCAGCGGAGGGGCTGGCTCTTGTCGTTCGTCGTCTTGGTGGTCTCCACCACGGGGACAAAGCAGAAGTGCATGTGTGGGCTCGTCTCGTCGAGGTGGACGTAGGCGCCGACGACGTTGTCGCGCCCGACGAGCCCCGAGAGGTAGTCGAAGGTCTCCTCGAAGAACTCGGCCTCGCGACCGGCGAGACGCTCACTCTTGGGCAGCGTCACGACCCAGTCCGAGAGGACGTTGGTGGTCTTGCGAGGGGAGGAGTCTGCCGAGGCGACCCTCTCGTCGATGAAGCCCTGGGGATCGGGACGGTCTAACAGCGCGTAGTTGAGGTGCGTCCTCGAGGAGTCGATCTTCTGGTTCTGGTAGCGATAGCGCTCCTGGTTGGGATCGCCGTCGTGCCGCGTGTAGTGGTTGAGCATGTTGCCCACGGCACTCCGCGTGTACCCCTGTAGGTTTGCCATCGGGACCACCTCCCAAAGCGAACTTTCTTAAAAACGTTATATAACGTATACCCAAAACAGAGATAAGAATTTCAATCAAACCCAAAGTTTCTTTGGGTTCCAAGGCACATGGGACAGGGCGCTCTAGCAGCCATCGACACGCACGGCGACACGCACCGCGAAGAGCGTCAGGGAAGGAAAACGTGCAAGCGACAGGACGTTGGCAGAGAGCCATGTGATAACGCCGAAGAGCAAAGAGCTCAAGAGCTTCTTGAGTAGCAGGTTAGGCAAGACACGCTTGTGCTCACGTCTTGCCACCTGCCCTGCGGGGCTCTCCGCACACAACATCGCCGTCGTAATGCGACGGCCCGTTGTGCGCTGCGCGGCGCCTTGGCGCCTTGCCCTCCGCCCAGGCAGCACGCCATAGCGTGTGCCGGGCTGCGCGGCGCCTTGGCGCCTTGCCCTCCGCCCAGGCGGCACGCTCCCGCGTGCGCAGGGCTGCGCGGCGCATCGGCGCCTTGCCCGCGCTCGCAGGGCTCTGCCCTTGCCGCTGGGCCCACCCGGTCTCTATCGGGGTTTGGCACCCGAGCCGACGGCATGCCCAGCCCTCGTCGCCTCCGGCTCGACGGTCTCACCACGAGGTCTCAGGCCACCCTGAGGCCCTCTGGTGAGACCATGAGTCTCCGACGACGCCCAGAGAGCACGGCTGGAGCTCGAGATCGAACCTGGTCCACGGCGAACCGTGTCGCGCCCACTGCTGGGCTCTTGGTGGGCCTCGGTTGGCCTCTATGGGGATCCACACACCCACGACTGACCACAGGTGGGCCCCATCGGGCCAGCGGTGGCCCGCTCAAGCCCCACTCTGGGCTCTAGGTGGGTTGACAAGAGGGGAGGGTCAAACAAAAAGCTAGAACGGGCGTGTTTGGTCGCACAATGTGAACGTCTGCACCCACGGCTGCCTTAAAACAGGCTTATGAACGATTGGTAGACGTGTCGGAGAAATGTCACCCTCAGGCGTGCAGAAACCCACTTTAATATTTTATAATTGGCTTTAGGGCGTCAAAAGGAGCTGATTGAAATGAAGACCTTCTGCAAGACCCTTGCCATCACCGCATTGGTAGCGGCTGCCGCCGTCGCCACCCCCGCCACTGCCGAAGCGGCCTCTATGTACCGTCTGTACAACCCCTACTCAGGCGAGCACTTCTACACCGCCAGCACCACCGAGCGCGACCATCTCGACCGCATCGGATGGAACTATGAGGGCGTCGGCTGGGACGCCCCTGACACGGGCGACAACGTCTATCGCCTCTACAACCCCAACTCGGGCGACCACCACTACACCCTGTCCACCAACGAGCGTGACTTCCTCGTGGGCGTCGGCTGGACCTACGAGGGTGTCGGTTGGAAGAGTGCAGACCCCAAGGATGGTGTCCCTCTCTACCGTCAGTACAACCCCTATGCGTCCTCTGGTAGCCACAACTACACCACCAGCAAGACGGAGAACGACTACCTCGCCTCCATCGGCTGGAACGCCGAGGGCATCGGTTGGTACGGCACCAAGCAGTCTGCCTCTGCAGGCAACGAGGATGCCAAGAACACCAATAATAATGGCGGCGCCAACAACGCCAACAACAACAACGGCAGCGCCAACAACAACGCCAACAATGCCAATCAGCAGACGCCTGATGCGGCCGACTACACCGCGTCCAAGGACGGCCTCTGGTGGCGCTCGCAGGCAACGAGCGTAGACGTGCAGGCTAAGACCCAGCGTGTGTACTACCTCAATGACACCAACCAGCCAGGCGACCTCATCAAGGTTCTCGAGCTTGGCCCTGAGAACCACGTCTTTACCGCCATCATCTACACTCGTGAGACGCCCGACACCACCGAGACCTACATCGAGAAGGAGGCGTGGGACGAGGAGCTCTACCACTATGAGAGCCGCGTCTACTGCCCCTACACCCACCAGTACTTCAAGGATTATGACGAGTATATGGATTGGTGGTCTGCAGGTGGGTACAAGGAGAGCCTCTCCTACAACAACGTCTCCGTCAAGGTTCACGACGGTTGGAAGCACCATGACGCCGGCACGGCCACTCGCACCGTCCCTGGTAAGGTTAGCCAGAAGGTTATCGACTTCCAATAATAAGCCACCTACGAACAAAAGCCACCCCTTCGTAATGAAGGGGTGGCTTATTTTTTTCTAGCTGTTACCTAGGCTCTTGCTAGAAACTACTTACTCATCCCGAACTCGTACGTAACGCTCTCGTCCCACTCGTCACGACCGCTGTAGTGGCCACTCGACAAGAGCTGAGAGAAGCTCACCTTCTGCTGGTCCTCGCGCACTGCAAAGACCGCACCAGTGCGCCACTGCTCGCCCGTGGTGTAGCCCGACGGGGGAGCAACCTCACGCAGCACGTACGTGCCGTACGGCAAAGACCCCATGTCCATGTGACACTCGCCCTTCTCGTCCGTGGTCAGCTCAGCCACGTACGGCGTGTTGTCATCGATATGCACGGACGTGTCCAGGTCAGAGAGCCACGTAATCTTGCCGCTCGACATCTGCTCGTCAGTGAGCGTCACCTTGCCGACGCTGTCCTTGCGCACGCCGTTCAGGTAGATGGGATTGTCACTCACGTTGTACACGCGGAACTTAGCCCCTGCCAGCGTGGCGTCACCCTGTCCCGTCTCCATCTTCTTGTCGGGCAGACCAGAGCTCTTGTCACCCCAGTACGTCGAGTCGACCTTCTTGATGTCGAGACCGCCAGTGAAGACCTTGTTCTTGACAACACCAGAGATTCCAGTCGCGTCAGACCAATTCTGCCACTCGACAATAGGATGGTTTGCTGCATTCGTGACAATATGAGTCGTGTTTCGGCCATCGCCAGACTCATGATCGACGGTGAACAAGCAAACACCGCGCCCGAGTGGTATTCGGACGCGGTGCAGCCGGAGGGCAATCACCCATACGATACGAAGGCGCCTAAGGATAGGGCGCGATAACGGAAGCCAAGAGACCCCAATCAAAGACGATCAGAAACCTTCGGCACCCATCGCCTTGAGCAAGTCGATAACGTCTTCTCGAGGAAGCATCTGGCTCTGGCGTTGCTGCTTATTGGCGTTCTTCCAGTTGCACTTTTTGAATCGAGTCTTAGACTCGTTGAACGTGTTGATCCAGTCACACTTCTCGTCGACCGTGAGAGAGGGATCGTCGAGAGTGGGGATCCGCCACACCCCAAGTCTGTGACCCATTACGCACGTCATGATACGTGACCAATCCCAGTCACGCACGTTGCGCTTGGCGGTTTCGCTTGGATTAAGCCTAACCTTCCCGAAGAGCGTTCGCCACTCGCCCTCGGTCCTCAGGCACCGACAAGATCGTCCCCGCTTGTACCACCACTCGAACTCCTCCGGCGTCTTGTAGGGTAGAGTCTCCACGTTCGCGACCTCGTACGTCTCGCCGTACAACGAGGGATGTACCGTAACAACACTGGACTCGTCAGGCTTACGCTTCAGATCGAAGTCCATAGAGAGGTGCCGTGTCTTACGATGCACGTTGAAATCCACACGACTCTCCTTGCCACTCATGTCCTTGAAGCTCGGCCATGAGTCGTGCGTACACTCGACCCTGCCGGTGCGAGTCAAGCAGATGTGAAGGAAGTGAAGACGGTCACCGAGGCTGTCCTTCTCGAAACAGCTTTTGTAGCTGTTGTGTGCGCACACACCCCCTTCAACAGGAGCCACGTTCCCTCGCGTCGTGAGGTTGAGGAATGAGTCCTGCTCGTGCTTCTCAGCCCACACAGTCCCGTCACCGACGAGGTCCATACGAGCCGCACGGAGGTAAGGCTCGAGCCCGAAAAGAGTCAGACCGTTGACCTCGTCGGCGGTCGCGTCGGTGATCATGCCGTCGGTGGTGTAGCTGTAAGTCTTCCTGCCCTGCAGGTCGAGTTCGTTCATAGCAGCGAGCAGCGTGCACCGCACAATAGCCGTAGTCATTGAGCAATGGGTTGGGCTGGTGAGAGCGGAGCAACCCATGTTCTCCATCTCCTGTTTGAGAGCGTTCCAGGAAGACTTCTCGAGCACGTTCTGTGCGGTCTTGCCATAGAGGCTGTTCCCCATCGTCTTCAACAGCTGCTCAAAAACACCCAGCTCAGGTTGTGAACCGAGGTGAGACTTCACAAGACTGCGGTCACGAACGAAGGCATGCGACGCATCGAAGAGGGATCGCGTCGGCTTTCCGTCCCCATCAGTGCGGTACGTCCCGAGAACGGCACGCCTTACATGGACCCTGGCACCGAGCTGAAGGGCGAGCCAAATCTCAACACCCGTGACGTACACACCATCGCGCTCGCCGAGGGACAGCGGATAGACGGGCTTACCACCAACGACGATCGGGATGCAAGGGTACGGACAGTCTGGGGGAAACTCGAACCTGTCGACGTAGGCAAAGATCGGGTCCATAGGGGTGACGAAGTCTTGTGACCGCATCCACTCGTCAATCCACTCGCGAGCGATAGGCCTGGGACTACCCCAATCTATGTCGAACACGAGCGCCATGGCCGTGAGATAGGCGGACTCGAGGTCAAGATCGTGGGTGAGCGTGTCGACCCACCCCACGAACGAGCAACCGTTAAGACCGCCCTTGTAGCTCTGCCGTGCGTACACCTGCAACAACCCGCAGTCGTCGTTGAGGGGCTCCAGGCGTCTGTCAGGACGCAGCTTCCCTGTCTTCTGATCCATCACCATGCCCTCATCGACAGAGACGAGGCCCCTGAACCACTGGTCGAACTCGCTGTTACTGTTAAGATCGTGCTCCTGCTGTATGACGTTTTTAGCGACGCTCGCGGCAGCAGCTGAAGCAGTGACAGGCATAGCTCTGTTGAACTCGAAGAGTTTCCCGGCGTAGCCCAACGTGACGAGGGAGTCCTGCGACGCGTAGTCGAGAAACGACAGGGGGTCGCCGACAAGATAGGAGAGCATGTCGTCCTTGGAGTACCCAGAAGACAACTCGCGCTTGGGAACCCCAATCGTCCTGCCGAGCGCGTCCAGAGACTTCAGGCCAGAGGGCGCGTAACACATCGTGTCACGGACCTCTACCGAGAGAGGATAGAAGCGCCACCATTTCACACTGTGACGGGGGTTCATCTGAAACGTGCGGATTGTGACGAGACCCCCCTGCACGTCAGAGACGCGCCGCATGATGTCCTTCTCGCAAGAACGACCGCTCAGATCGAACGCGCTGAGATCAGCCTTGCCGGCATGGCACAGGACCGTGATGGGGACGTGCCTCTTGTCACGATGGAAGTCAGAGTAGTCGTTGCGGTACCCTGCGAGACCGAGATACTCCTGCGTCCCCCAATCGACCTCGAGCCTGTGTGCAGAGGGGCGATCATGACTCTTGAGCTCATCGTACGCGCGCTTGAACGCGGGGTCCCCACAGGCGTCACAGGCATCCTCGAAGCTCGTGAACGAGCCCCAATCATCGGGATTCTGAGCTCGGTCAGCCCAGAGAAGACCCTTCGTGTCGACCTTGGGAACATCCCAGCGACGTGAATCCTTATACTGATACCCGCTAGGCGGGCACTTCGTCAGACCGAGATCTCTTAGAACGTTCTCAAGCCCGAACCGAGAGATTATGTACGAATGCATCGCGCCGAACCCGATACGCTCACCGTTGTTCGAGGCGAACACAAGCTCGTGGATCTCGCCAGGATCGCGTGGGTCGGCAAACGCGACCTGCCACGTCAGCATCATACGCTCGAGACTTTCAGGGTTTGGATAGTAGAACTCTGTATCCAAGGCAATGACGAGGCGTAGGGAGTCCCGCTTGACGAGCTTGAGAGTCTCGAGATCCGAAGGGTCGAACGGGTCAGTCAGCGAGGGCCCGACTCCAGAGAAGGAGGGAGAGCTGTTGGTCGTGTGGGGTCGAGTTTTGTCTGGGTTCCCAGAGGGAACTTGACCCCGTGCTGTCTGATCTGCTGAAACGATGTTTTCTGTCTTTGGAAATTTCAAATTTCCAAAGCTGTTGACGTTGTTTTGATTCGGTGCTTGTCGCATTGTCACGGGGTTCTGAACCCTTCTGTGCAACACGTCGAAATCCCTTTTGTAGTTCTTGTCTTTTGTTGGCTCGAAAACGTCGACGTCCCAACCGGCCTTCTCGAACATCTGCCGTTTGGAGGGGTCGTGCAGCATTTGCGAGAGGTCGGTAGATGCGTCTGTCGCGTGGCGGTACCTCTTGTTGCTTGACATGGTTACATCACCACCAGGTGCTCGGTGACGTAACGCTCAAGCTCAGCGACGGGATAGACGATCTTCTTGCCTATCCTCGCGAACTTGGGGCCGTTGTACGGTCCCTTTGTGTAGCGCATGTTCGCTAGGGTCCCTGGCGCCATCGACAGCATCTCCGCTGCTGTCTCTGTGTCGACGACGAGGGGTTTGACGTCCTGTGGGCCTGCTGGCTCGAAGAGCTCATCCGCGCGTTTCATGGCCGGATCCTTTCCCACCCCGAAATGGGGTGTGTTTGGATCCGCGACCCGTACGCGGAATGTTGGGGTTTTGGCTCAGTACCTTTAAGCTCTTCGCGTGTCGCTAACGCGACACTAATTCATTCGTTGGTGAGCCCATCAAATCGTTTCGTGTGCGTCTTTGGTCTGCCGGTTTACCGTCCCGGGCTTATGGCCTTCTTCGCAACGAGATTACCGTGTCTTGGTAGGTTCCACGGCGCCCCGATTTCTATGTCAATTGGACCCTATCATGGTCTGGCGTTCGGCGTCAACGCTTTAGTGGTAACTATTTCTGGTCTAATCTGTATGTAGGTAACGACAATCCTGAGGGAGGCACTGCCATGCCGCGAAAAGGACTCCAGCCCGGCCAGAACAACATCTCTAACTGCACCGCGCACGATCACGGGAAGACGCCTGGCAAGCGTGGCCACACCTGGAGCCTGCAATGGCACGCCAACGTCGACGGTGTTACCAAGCGGCACATGACCAAGGTCACGGACGCGACGCGGGCCGAGGTCTATGCCGCTGCGAACAGGCGATTCGCCGAGCTCATGGCTCTCTCAAGGCTGCCGGGTGATGGGACATGGGACCAGTTCAAGCCGATGGACGCGTTCGTTCGTGACGTGTGCATACCGACCGTCCGTGAGAACAACTATGGACGTAAGCTGCGTGATCGTACTGTCGATGCGTACGTCCGGTGTCTGACGCGCTATGCGGAGCAGGTCGAGGGTCTGCGTATCGCTGACGCCATCGTGCCCGCTTCTCTCGAGCGTTGCTTCAAGTCTATTGCCGTAAGCTCGGGCAACCCCACTGCGAAGCAGACTGCCAAGGTGGTGTCCCGGTATGTGATGGGCTTGCTGGTCAAGAACCGCGTCATCGAGTTTAATCCCATGCGGCAGTATTCTGTCGAGACCACGGTCGATGAGGTCAGGGATGTGGACGTTGCTGATGAGCGCACTCTGCTCCCTGCCGAGCGCAAGCGTGTCGTCGAGCATCTGCTCTCCCTCGATCCCTCCTCGCCTGCCCGCAAACGCTGGACTGCCGAGCAGATGACGGCGAAGCGGTCGAATGTCATTGACATGACCCTTGTCCAGGCGACCTGTGGTCTTCGGATCTCGGAGGTTCGGCAACTCACGCGTGCTAGTGTCAAGGACGATGGGAGGCGTCTAACCCTGACGGTCTCTCCCAGCGCGTCCAAAACGCACAAGGGACGTGTCGTCCCAGTCATGGATTTGAGAGTCGCTGATCGTATCATAGAGCGCTTAAATCGTCTCCCAGGAGACCCAGACACCCTGCTGTTCCCCTCGCCTGTCTCCAACACTGTCTGGGATGCGCGGAACGTCAGCAAGGCGATGCGGTCGTTCTATGACGAGCTCTCCGAGGATCTCGGCATCCCTCTCCTTGCAAGGGTTTCGACCCACGTTTGGCGTCGTGTTCTGAACAGTGAGTGGGCCAACCTCGGTGTGCCCGTCGAGCGCCGCGCTGCTTACTTTGGTCAAAGTAGTGAGGTCAACACACGCTACTATACCGACCTCGTCGACCTGGATCCTCTCGAGGCTCTGGTCAAAGATCGTATGTAGGTTAGTATGTACATTACGTCGTGGATTCCAGTGTACTGCGGTGTATTCCAGTTTACTTACGAGTCATTGTTTCCGCAGCTAAATCTATGTATACTAATTGTATACAGGGGAAATATTGTTGGAGTGTCCTACCCCGGAGGTCGTAGGTTCAAATCCTGCCCCCGCGACCAACATTGACGCAGGCCCTTCGGGGCCTGTTTTCGTTTATATAGGCTGCGCCTGACAGAGTGTCTTGATGCTGTCGCTTTGCTCTAAAAAAGGCAACGACAGGAGGAGAAAGTAAATGCCGAAAGCAAACTCCGAGACTGACTTTCGCGTCATGATGGAGAATGACGACGTCGATCATGTCATAGGCGATCCGTCTGACTTTGCCATTGGGTACAGGTTCATCGGCGATGACAGATTCACCGTTCTCTCAATGTATGCGAGAGACAGGAATCTGCTGGGCTTCACGGAAGAGGGCGAGCACTGCACAACCCGCTGGGCCTATCTCGAAGGCCTCGTCGCGTGGCTCAAGTCATTCGCTGACAATATGGTAAACGATCCATATCCATTGGAAGTCGAGGGCGAGTTTGCGGCGCAGAAAGATGATGCGGCACGCGAGTTCGACTCCAAAGACATGAAAGCGTTCGACGCCTACTTCGACCTGATCAACACATGGGCATGGAATCACACCTGGAGTCATGAGAGCGGCGGCGCGGTTCTCTCCCACATGTACTTCGAGTACAAGGCTGGCATGGTCGAGCTCTCGTGGGACAATCGCGATGACGACTCGCACTACGTCTTCGACTGCGAGTGCGGCGGCACGCGTGTAGAGGCCAAGACGTTCAGGGCGGTCGTGCTCGAGTTCGTCGATGCCTACGAGAGGCACTGGGGCATCAAGGTTGACGATGACGGTACCTGGTTGCGGAAGAGCCGTGCCTAGTAAGAAGGGCTGATAGCATGAACGAACGGGGTTGCGCTCGCTGACGAATGATATTGAGGACCTCGTCCCCGGCGTCGAGGGGACCATTGTCCATAAGTACAACGACGATGAGCGACCACGTGCAGGCCTGGCGCACGGAGACGCACGCCGTCAAGACCGCCAGGGGCGAGCCCGTGTACGAGGACAGGCCGAGGTACGAGATGCAGCCCGCAGTTCTGTCCTCCGACGGCCACGTCATCTGGGTAAATGACTATCCCTGGGAAGGCGCCGGGGAGAACGAGGCCCATGCGGCCGCGATCTCCGAGTACATGAACAAGTATTGCGACGAACATGGCGTGTTTCCTATCTGGGGGGCCGACTCGACTCAACCGTCTCGTGGGATACGACTGCGTGCAGGTCGGCACGACCCACCACCCCGCCGTCACCGAAACCGTGGCCCGCTGCCTCGGCTGAGGGGCGACGAGGTAGGGCGCGGCGACAGTCACCACATGCCTTGCCCGCAACGAGCCCGATGTCACAGGGACCCCACCTTCCCCGAAGAGAGGGAGGTGGGGTCCACCCGTGTCTTTGACCTCAATTATTGTCTAGGCAAGGCGTACCTACGACAAACCGTACCAGCCTATGTTCTCGTCGTTCCAGCCGAGCGACACCAGACAGTCACGCTCGTAGGCGCTGGCCGTGAAATGGTGACTGTTCGAGGAGGCGTAGGGGTTATAGAGGCGGTAGATCGGCACGCTTTCGGCCTCGTCTGAATACCAGCCCGTGCCCTCGTCGTTCCAGCCCAGGCTTAGGAGGCAGTCGCGCTCGAACGCGCTCATCGTGTAGTGGTGCTCGCCGGCATACGGGTTGTAGAGTCGGTAAACCGGAATGCCGGACTCAGGAGCCGTCCAAGCCTCGCCCTCGTAGGTCCATCCCGCGGCAGCAACGGCGTCGCGCTCGTATTCAGATGCCGTGAAGAAGTGCTCGCCGCTATATGGGTTGTACAGGCGGTACAAGGTGCCCTTCGCGGGCTCGGGCGCCGGCGCAGGCTCAGTGATGGTGTACTTTGCGCCCTCGCCGAGAGTCACCGCGTAGTTGGGGTTGGACGTGCCTCCGGAAAGCGTGATGGGATACTCTCCCACATTCGAACTACTGGTAGCCGTGGTGGAGGCAGTGATACCGAGAGATGCCAGGGTATCGCCTTCGGCGAGCGTGGTTGACCCATCGAGGCCGTAGGTGAGCTCGACCATGGCCTCGCCTTTACGACTCGATTTGTCGTCTGCCTTGACGACGATGGGGCGCGGTAGGATCGAGGCCGTAATCGGGCTGGAAGGCATCTCCGCCTCGTAGTTCGCCGAGCCCTCGCCGGCAAGGCTTACACTGCTGGCGTCGAGAGTGATTTCCTTGCCCTCGCCGACATTCGGATCTGCGAACGCACCACTTATTTGCATTGTCACGACATCGCCTTCGAGCACTCCTTCGTTCACGGCGGCGGACACGTTTGCGTCCCTCGTGCCGTCGTAGGTCTTGTTCTCGGCGGTCACGGTGGCGGCGATGGTCTTCTTGGCTATAGCGAAATCGTTCGTGCAGACGCCGCCCTTGTGGTAGGTCGACTCGAGCACGGTTGCTCGCACGGTGTACTCGCCGGCCTGGAGGGGAGTATCTTCGACATAGGCGTCGTCATCGGCGTCCTTCTCCTTGTACTCGTAGGTCACCGTGCACCCGCCGGGGTTCGACCCGTCGGCGAGCACGGGCACGTTGGCCGTGCCGCCGTAGGTCCAGCCGTCGATGGAGACGCTGGGGCTGATGTCCTTCTTGTCGACCGTGATGGAGTCCGTTACCGCCGCGCCGATCGTGGTACCGCCGCTCGGCTCATACCATGCCATGATCATGGCAGAGCCGGGATTCTTGACCGTGACGGTCACCGTGTTTGAGCCGCTAGGCGGATCTGTTATCGCAGGAACCTCGAGCACGTCGGGGTCGCTGCTGTACCAGTACCAGTCGCTCGCCTCGCCTTGCTCGCCGTTCACGGTGGCGGTCAGGGTGAAGGCTTCGTCGCCATAGGTCTTGGAGTCGGGGACGCCATCTATGGTCACCGCCTTCACTTCCCTCTTAGTGGGCAACACGACGACGTTGATGGTCGAATCCTCGTAGTTCTCGGATGTCACGGTCACAGACAGGGTGATTTCCCGCACGGCCTCGGGTATGTCGGTCGCCGTTGATGGGATCTTGAGCGCGGCCGTAACCTTGCCGTCCGAGCCTACATGAGAGGTAAACGACGTGACGCCCTCGGGTAATGTGGTTGAGCCATCCGCGTATTTGGTCGTGATGCCCTTGTAGGCCAGCGTGCCCGCATCGCTGGGCATCATGCCCGCCAAAGGCTGCTCGATGCTGGTCACCCAAGCAGAATCAGCGTCACTGGAAGACAAGACTCCCATAACGTTGGTGCTCCTGGTCAGCCCGTCCGCCTTGGTGATGGTGTACGTGCCGCCCTCGGCGAAGAAGACATTGTAGTTGCCATTGCCTGTGCCCCCGGAAAGCGTGATGGGATACTCGCCCACATCCGAGCTGCTGCTGGCCGCAGTGGAGGCGGTGATACCAAGAGATGCAGAGGTATCTTCGCCAACGAGTCCGCTGGAGCTGTCGGGGCTTTCGAGGCTGTAGGTGAGCTCGGCGATAGCCTGGCCGTGCTTACTCGTCTTGTCGTCCGCCTTGACGTAGACGGGACGCGGCTGAATCGAAGCCGTAGGCTCTTCAGATATCACTGCCTCATAGCTCGCCACATCCGCAACGGGGTAGGTGACGTCGGTGGCGTCGAGCGTGATTGGTTTGTTCTGGCCAGCGCTCGAATCTTCGAACCTGCCCTTGAGGCCAGGGAACGTCACGGAGCCATCTTCATAAACCACGGTGCCTTCTAGCAAGTCGCCATCAACCAGGTCGCTGGCTTTCATGGCAGCAACCACGGTCGCATCGGCTGTGCCATCGTAGGTCTTATCCTCGGCAACCACGGTGACAGGGACTTTTTTCGGGGCTATGGAAAAGTCCTTCGTGCAGGTGGCGCCCAGGTAGTTGTCCGTCTCGGCAACCGTAGCCGTGACGGTGTATGTGCCTGCCTGTGTTGGGGCGTCGGCGGAGGGCCCGAAGGCCGTCTCACCGCTGGTTGTGCCGCTATAGGAATAGGTCACCGCGCCTTTGCCGGTGTTGCCGGTAACGCTGGGCGCCTTGGCCGCCTCGCCATAGGTCCACCCATCGATGGAGACGCTGGGGCTGATGCTCGCCTTGTTGACCGTGATGGGTTCCGTTGTCGCCGCGCCGATGTATTGACGCGCGGGATCGCTCGGCTCGTACCATGCCATGATCATGGCGGAGCCGGGGCCCTTGACCGTGACGGGCATCTCGTTCGAGCCCGTGTTCGCGACCTCGAGCACGTTGGGGTCGCTGCTGTACCAGTACCAGTCGCTCGCTTCGCCTTGCTCGCCATCCACGGTGGCGGTCAGGGTGAAGGCGTCGTCGCCATAGGTCTTGGAGCCGGGGGCGCCCGCTATGGTCACCGTCTTTTCTGTCCTCTTCGTGGGCACCACGACGACGTTGATGGTCGAATCCTCGTAGTTCTGGGATCTCACGGTCAAGGGCAGGGTGATTTCCCGCACGGCCTCGGGTATGTCGGTCGCCGTTGACGGGATCTCGAGCCTGGCCGTGACCTTGCCGTCCGAGTCCACATGAGAAGTAAACGACGTGACGCCGGCGGGCAATGTGGTTGTGCCATCCGCGTATTTGACCTCGCCGGCCTCGTAGGCCAGCGCGCCCGCGTCGCTGGGCATCATGCCCGCCAAAGGCTGCTCGACGCTGGCCACCCAGGCAGTATCTGCATCACTGGTAGACAAGACTCCCATAATGCGAACGTCCTGAGTGGACGCCGCGCCCTTGGCAATGGTGAAGTCCTTGGTCGCGGTCCCTCCGCTGTACAACTCGGTGTCGTCAATGGATGCCCGCACGGTATACTCGCCCGCATCTGTCGGCTTGGTCGCGGTGTACGTGTCGTCGCCTGCGCCCTTGACCTTGTATTCGTAGGTCACCGTGCCGTTGCCGGTGTTGCCGGTGACGGTGGGCGTCTTGGCCTCTTCTCCGTAGGTCCACCCCTCCATATCGACGGTTGGGCTGATGGTGCCCTTGCCAATTGTCACCTCAATGCACTGCGGTGCCACCTCACTACGTCCCTGGCCGACGTAACTAGCGCTGCGGCCAGCATAGTTATGGGTCCTCCACCACACGTAGTACGTGCCGGGATCAACTGCTCTCGGACACCCAGTCCACCACTCGTTCCAATTCGGTCCGGACTCAGTTCCAGGGCAATATTGCATCTGTCCGCCGACTGAGACACTTCCCGGATAGAGTAGCGTCTGCTTGGTGCCGTTGGCAGTCAGAGTGGTCTTGGCGACGGGGGCAGCATAGTCTGGTTCCGGCGCATTCATCCCGTAGTTGCAGGTGAAGACTTTTCCCGAATAGCTCGATGGATTCCACACATTGATGCTCCCGCCTATTCCGCCGGATCCGGTGAGCGTGAAGGGGTCGCGCTTTGGAAGCTGAATATGCGCAGTCATCTCAACTCTGTCTGCGAAGTTTGTTGCGAGTACCTCAACCTTATCGCCCTTTTTTGGGTTCTCGACGGTCGTCTCTCCCACTTTCGTGCCGCTCTTGTCGAACAGCTTAATGTCCAGCGAGCTCAAGTTGTAAACTCTGTAGCCAGCCGAGTACTGAATCGTCCAAAAGCTGACTTCGTATTTGTACTTGTCGAAAACCCTTACGGGCACATCCACGGAGGTTTGCGCATAGGCATCGGTTTCCGCTGCGGTTGCAGTGACGTAGGCTACGTTGTCTGACGGAGCGGACTTGATCGTGAGCTCTCCGGTCGACTCGTTCACGGCGATGTAGTTCTCGCTACCACTCTTGACGGCGTAGCTGAGCGCGCCACCGCCCTCAACCACCTTGGCGTCGATGTTTTTCCCCGTATCGGATGTGAAAACAGACATGACGGTCGCCTGAATGGCTTGCGGCGGCTTGCTGCTGGCCGCCTGGAGCTCACCGCCTTCTGCAAGCGCAAGGCCCGGCATCAGACCTAGGGCCATCGCCAGCCCAAGTAGGATGCCCATGATCCGCATCTTCCTCGACTCCATGGCAGTCCTCCTTCTGTTGCCGTCGCTGCCGCTTGCATTGCAGCCTTAAGCGCACGTCCTCTCCGCGACGGCTACCACACCCGACGACCATCAGTTGCAGACTCAGAATCTATGCTACGAAAAATGCAGCATAACTGCCTCGAAACATTGGCTGGCTGTTGCCATTTGACCTCAAACGGCTCGACACAAGAAGGGATTCAGAACGTTGTCCAGCATGGCCGTCTGCCCCTGCCCACAAGGAAGGACCCCCGACGTGTTCCCATGGCTTTGTCAAACGGGACGCCCGTTTGAAAGTAGCATGTTTGATGCCGTGGCTCTCCGTTCTCATAATCCGGAGGTTGTTGGTACAAACCCAGTTCCCGCGACCGACTATGTGCTGGCCTTTCGGGGCTGTTCGGGGTCGCCTGTCATGCGATGACGGACGAGGCTCTTCTCGCCCGCGTGCGCCATGGCGCCTTTCCTCTACGCGAACGGCCGTTGGTTCGGTTCGCAAATCGGCTCCGAGCCGCCCGCAGGTAAAATGAAAGCATCGGTTCGCAAGCGTTTGGGAGGGGTGGGACCTATGCGGAAATCCCTGGTAAGCGTTTTGTCGTGCTGCGCGCTCATGTTGGCGTTGGGCCTTGCCGGCTGCGGTGGCAACGCCTCGCCCTCGACTCTTGCGCAATCCGGTGGCGACAAGCCGGCCGACACCAGCGTCGAAGACGCCGCGAAGGCCGAGTACGACCGCGCGAGCGCCCTGTTCGGCGAGGGCAAGTTCTACAGTGCGAAGCAGGCCTTCGAGAAGAGCGCCTACGGCGACTGGGAGCAGCGCGCCGCCGCATGCGTGCAGGTCATGCCCGAGACTGGCGAGCTCTTCCACGACCCCGACATGGCCAGCGACAGCATGATCCTCGAATTCGTCGTCAACGAGGAGGACGCCAACAAGGGCTGCTACATCTCGGTATTCACCAAGGACAACAAGCTGGCCGAGACCCTGTTCATCAAGGGAGGCGGCACCGTCCAGACGTGGCTGCCGGGCGGCGAGTACTCCGTGAAGGATTCCATCGGAACCGAGTGGTACGGGGAGAACGAGCAGTTCGGTCCCAACGGCTATTACGAGACGATGGTCTTCGACGAGGTCGAGGGGGCTCCCAACCTGACCGTGCTCGAAGACGGCTACCAGTACACGGTCACGATCAACGGCACGCGCGGCGTGGGTCAGACCGTCGGCTCCACGGAGGGAAGCTGGGACAACCGCTAGCGGTCGCTGGCGTGACCAGGCTGCGCTCGACGAGCATCACGCGTCCCCCCCATGATGGCGTGCATCACCCGGCTCCGCGACGAGCACGACCCCCACATGCGCGTGGAGCGGTTTGCCGACCCGGAGGAAGATGACCAAGACAGGTGCCTCATCAGGGAATAGGGGACGACTGTCGGCGCCCCACCGCCGCGCATGCCGACGTGAACCCTGCCGAGGCCTTCGATGTCGGAGGCCTCGCTGCCGACGTCATGTATGCCGTTTGGCATTTGCGAAGGGGCGCGTTGCGCGACACGAGCGCCTGGCGCGCGTATCGACAGAACCAGGCAGGCGACATGTCTTCTTTTAGTAAAGGCATGAACAGTGGCCGCAACGGCCTTTTGGCTAGTTGCCGCACGTGAGGGGCTTGGTGCCCATATGCCACTTACCCATCCCAAGGTTTACTGCCTTCTTGTCGCGAACATATTCAAGCCCGTCAAGTTCGCGGGCCCGGCCCGCCCGGGCGTGCGGCACTGCTGCAACTGCACCCACACCATGGTCGCGGTGACCTCCGACGGCGAGGTCATGCCCTGCAGCCAGATGTCGGGCTTCTTCCTGAAGGACCAGATCAGCCTGGGCAACGTGCGCGAGACGCCGCTGGCGGAGCTGCTCGGTGACGGCGCGTACACGAGGACGGCGAACATGACCGTGGGGGACCTCGCCGGCAGCGCGTGCGCGACGTGTGAGCACCTCGACTACTGCGGCGGGGGATGCCGCGCCCTGGGCCTGCTCTTCTCGGGCAGGCGCGACCTCTCGGGCCTCACCTGCAGGGACGTCACCAAGTGCCGCTACTTCGAGGGTGGCTGGTACGAGAAGATCGTGCGGTCCCTGCCCGGGTGGACGAACCTGAGCCAGATCGGGTCCTAGCCGCCCTGGGCCCTCGGCGACCCCTCGGTGGATCCGTCGCCGGCGTCGGAGGTCACATTGAATTCTTGCGGCTGCTGGCGTGTGCCCTGGTTACCTTGGCCCTTCTCGCGTTTCTCGGCTGATGGTTAGAGCTGTGCTTCCAGCCCGCTCTTCACCTTCTCCAAATCACTGCATGTGAGGAGCGGGATGAGGGCGTTTATCTCCACGATCTTCTTATCCCACCATTTGAACTCCAGGAGCAGGTCGATTAACTCGTCGTCAAAACGTTTGCGTAGGATCTTGGCGGGGTTGCCGGCGACGATGGTATAGGGTTCGACGTCTTTCCCCACCACGCTGTTGGCACCGATAATCGCGCCGTCGCCGATGTGAACGCCTGGCAGGATGACCGCGTTCTGTCCGATCCAGACATCGTTACCGATGACCGTATCGCCTTTGAGAGGAAGGTCTTCTGGTGACGGAGGGTCCATCTCCCAACCTTCCAGCGTGTAGAACGGGAACGTGGAGACCGCGTTCATCTGGTGGTTCGCGCCGTTCATCACGAACTCGACACCTGCGGCTATCTGGCAAAACTTCCCGATGATGAGCTTGTCCCCGTTCCACTCGTAGTGGTGCGTGACGTGGCTCTCGAACTCGGAGTCCGCGATGTAGGTGAAGTCTCCAACGATGATGTTCGGTCTCGTGATGGTCGGCTTCACATAGATCTCGTTCTCGTAGCCGGCTATGGGGTGAACGGTGTTCGGGTTCGGCATCTTCCCATTCTTCATCTGGCACACCTCGTCAGATCCGATTGCAGTTTGTTCTTCTCGGCATTTTAAGTGACGGGGCTTTTTGTGACATACGCGGACACTTCACCTGACCTTACCGGCTGGACTATCGGAGGTGACGCATGTGCACGAACGGGCTTGATGAGTATTGGGTGCCGGAGAATGTGAAGGACTATCTGTGCAAGCTCGGGTTTGTCCTTCTCCTGGACGACATGGAACCGTGGGTCCGTAGTAGGCAATTAGGATGTTTGGATGCGCTCAATTGGGCAACCGTGCAAGCTTGCTGGTAGTCGCGATGAAACGATTCGGCAAACCCCGGCCCGAAAACGCCATCGCAGGCGAGAAGATCGTGCGGTCCCTGCCCGGTTGGACGAACCTGAGCCAGATCGAGGCCTAGGCCCTGGGCGTCGCTGGTTTGCGCGCGACCAGGTGCAGCCGGAATCGCCTCTGCGCCTCGAGCCTCTCGCACGAGAGGCCCGACCCCTCGCAGAGCGTGCGGACCTCGTCGAGCGTATACGCGCGCACGTCGCCGTGGCCGACGAGGTTCGCCAGGGGCATCTCTATGTGGTTCATGAGCCACACAATGGGCGCCGCGGTCGTGTAGTCGCGCAGGACCAGCCTGCCACCGGGACGCAGCACGCGCGAGGCCTCGCCAAAGAACGCCCGTGAGTTCGGATAGTGGTGGAAGCTGTTTGCGCAGATGATCGCATCGAAGCTCGCATCGTCGAACGGCAGGTCCTCGGCGTCGCCCACGACGAAGCGCGCGTTCCCGATCCCCTTCGCGTCCGCCACCTCCACCATCCGCGGCGTCAGGTCCAGCCCCGTGTAGCGCCTGCCGAAGGGATGGTCCCCGCCGCGCGGGCGCATGCGACAATGACCCCACGCGTGTGTGACGGAGCGTTTTCGAAGGGGGATTCCATGGACAAGGAACTGCTCGACTACACGACCGAGAAGGTCGACGTGCTGCTTGGCGCGCCGTCAAGCTCCAAGACGACCCTGGCCGCGTGCCAGGCGTGGAAGGACGCGATCGCGGCCGGCGCCGACGCCGACCAGGCGACGACCAAGCTGCTCGACGCCCTCGACGGGCACCACACCACCATCGACGAGGTCCTCGTCTTCGCCCGCGGCGCCGCGAAGCAGATGCTCGGCGAGGACGTTGCCGCCGACATGGAGGCGCACGCCCTTAAGCGCAAGAAGGAGGGTGCCAAGTACTGCGACTGCCTCGCCTGCCTCACCGCGCAGGAGCTCCTCGCCAGGCACGGCCGCCCCGTGCTCTGATCCGCGACGCCGGCGCGCCGCCAGGCACGACCGGGTCGTTCGCCCGCAAAGCGAGAGGGGATGACCATGGGGCTACCTGTTTCGCTTCGAGTCGCGTCGCCGCTGCGCGGTCTAGCCGCGTGCGCCCTCGCTTGCATGCTCGCGCTGTCGGGTTGCGCGCAGGCGCCCTCGGCGCCTTCGGCCGAGAAGAGCCAGGGCGCGTACGCCGAGGCCGGCTCCTGGAGTCCGCGAGCCGGCGAGCCCGCGCGCCTCGACGACGACGGCTATCTGTACTACCTCGACTACGCGAAGGACTACTACTCCGAGGAGGTCCTGCGCAAGCTCGACGAGTCCGGTGCGACGAGGCCGTCCTGCTCGGCCTTCTTCACGCACACCCTCGAGGGCGAGCCGCTCACGTGCCGCAACTTCGACGAGCCGCATCGCGTGTCTGCCGAGGACCGCACGATCACCGGGCTCAACGTGGTTCTGCACTGTGCGCCTGCGGGCAAGTACGAGTCCATAGGCGCCGCCGACGCGGTCTACTGCGACACCAAAAACCCGCTGCTCAAGCGCGGCGGACCCGACGTCGAGGGGTTCAGCGCAGACCTCCTCGACACGATTCCCTACCAGTGCATGGACGCCATGAACGAGAGGGGGCTGGCCGTCTCGGTCCTCATGGTCGACATACGGGAGGGGGAGGAGGGCGCGCGCATGGCCGCCGGCTCGTCGATCATGCTGCGCCGCCTCGTCGACAACTGCGCTGACGTCGCCGAGGCCATCGACTACGCGAGGACGTCCGACCTCACGCCGGCCGACTGGCAGAGCTGTCACCTCTTCGTGACGGACGCCGCCGGCAGAAGCGTCGTCCTCGAGAGCCGCAACGGCGAGCTGTCGACCGTCGAGACCGACGTGGTCACCAACTTCTACGTCGGGAGCGACGACATCGCCGACTCGTATTACAAGGGAAGGCTTCGCGAAGAGGCCGTCAGGCTGGTCGACGAGGGCGGCGCCCAGCGCTACCGGTTCGGCTACGGCCACGGCTACCATCGCTTCGTGACGCTGGCGAGCCAGCTCGAGATGCACCGCGACACGACCTCGGAGACGTACCGGACGCGCATGTCCGAGGCCGAGGCCCTCGTCATGCTCCAGAGCGTCGCGCAGAACGAGCGGACGGAGGCCGTGGGAACGTCGTTCACCCAGTTCAGCTCCATGTATCGAAACGCCGCCCGTACGCTCGAGGTCTGGTCGTTCCAACAGTGGCAGACGTCGTACGCATTCGACGTGCACGGCGAGAGGATTCAAAACGAGAGGGGAGATTCATCATGAAGGTGCTTCCGGTTATCTTTCGCACGGACGGGTTCATGACGCAGCCGTTCGCCTTTGGCGGCGAGGAGGGGCCCGAGGCCTTCGACGCCTCGGTGCGCTATCGCTCGGGCCTGCAGAACTACCTCATCGACACCGGCGACGAGGTCATCCTCGTGGACACGGGCCTTCCCGCGGGGACGCCCGAGGAGTCGCCCGACGAGACGACCATGATCTACACGGGGCATGACAGGATGGGCTACCTCGAGGCACTTGCGGATTTGGGCTACGCTCCCGAGCAGGTGGGCAAGGTCCTTCTCACCCACAAGCACGGCGACCACTCCGGCGAGCTCGCGAGCTTCCCCAACGCGCGCATCTACGTGAACGAGAACGAGGTGGGTGCCGACGAGCTGCGGGGCCTGGGCAACGTCGAGCCTGTGGCGTTCACGGACGGCGCGTACAAGAACTTCCCGGAGAGCCAGCGCATCGCCGACGGCGTCTGGTACCTGCGTGCGGAGGGCCACACGCGCGGCAACGCGATCGTAGTGGTGGAGGACGCTGACGAGGGGCTCTTCTACATGATCCACGGCGACGTCACCTACACTGACGAGGCGCTCTACGAGAACAAGCTCTCGGTGGTGTTCGAGGACGCGGCCGCCGCGCGCGAGACACTCGACCGCGTGCGCGCCTTCGTCGCGTCCAACCCCACGGTCTACCTCTCGACGCACACGCCGCTGGGCGTGGAGAACCTCGAGGCGAAGCGCGTGGTCGACCTGGAGATGCCGCCCGAGACCATCCCGGTGGGGGAGGTCACCTTCAAGACGCGCTCGGGCAAGTACGTCTGCTCGGTCTGCGGCTACGTGTACGACCCGGCCGTCGGCGACGAGGCCGCGGGCATCGCGCCCGGCACGCCGTTCGAGGAGCTGCCCGACGACTGGAGGTGTCCGCGCTGCAAGCAGCCCAAGGACGTCTTCAACGCGGCGTAGGGGGCTGCATGGACGTGACGCGCTCAGGGACGGCCGCCCGCGCGACTGCGGCGGCCGTCGCTTCGGCCGCGCTCGCGCTGGCGGTCCTGGCGGGCGTCGGCCTTGGCGGGTGCTCCTCTCGGCAGGGTGGCTCTCCTGCTGCAGGCGCTTCGCAGGCCGAGAAGAGCGAGGCCTCGGGGCAGGGACAGGGCCAGGGGGCCGTGACTGACGCCGCGGCCGCGACGATCGCGCTCGACGTGGCGGGACGTCGCCTCACGGTCGCGACCGCGGACACGGCGGCCGCCTCGGCGCTTGCAGAGAGGTTGCGCGAGGGGCCCGTCACGCTGAGCCTTCGCTCGTACGGCGGCTTCGAGCGCGTGGGCGCGCTCCCGTGGGCGCTTCCCGCAAGCGACGAGCAGCTGAGGGCCGAGCCGGGCGACGTCATGCTCTACCAGGGCAACCAGGTCTGCGTGTTCACGGGTTCCAACAGCTGGGCATACACGCGACTCGGGCACGTCGAGGGCGTCTCGGCCGACGAGCTCGCGCAGGCGCTCGGCGACGCAGATGTGGAGATGACGCTGCGCGTGCCCTAGGCGTCGCGCGGGCGAGAGGGACGGGACGACCGATTGGGGAATCGCATGGCAAGGGGCAACTACGAGGACTCGCGCGAGATGACCGACGACGAGATCGAGCGCTTCGTGGCGTACATGAACAGCGGGCGCGAGGTCGAGGGCGGATCTGAGATGCACCGTCTCATGACGGCCGCCTCCGAGCGCGCGATGCGCATCACCTCGCGCATGAACGCGAGCTTCGAGAGCCTCTCGGACGTGCGCCGGCAGCTCGAGGAGCTCTGGAGGTGCGAGCTGCCCGAGGGCGTGGGGCTGTTCCCGCCGTTCACGACCGACTGCGGGCTCAACACCCACGTGGGGGCCGGCGTGTTCATCAACGCGGGTTGCCGCTTCCAGGACCAGGGTGGCATCTACATCGGCGAGCGCGCTCTTATCGGCCACAACGCCGTGATCGCGACGCTCAACCACAACATGGACCCGGTCAGGAGGGCGAACCTTCTGCCCGCGCCCGTTCGCATCGGCGACGACGCGTGGCTCGGCGCGAACGTGACGGTGCTGCCCGGCGTCACCATCGGGAACGGCGCGGTGGTCGCCGCGGGTGCCGTCGTTTCGAGGGACGTCGAGGAGAACACCGTCGTGGGCGGCGTCCCGGCGCGCCTCCTGCGGCGCCTCTAGCCGTCCTGGGGCCGCCTGCGCCGCGAGCAGCCCAATCCACGCATCTCGCAGCATATCCTGTAGGTGCGAAGCCGTGCCTTTGGGATAATACACACCACCTAACGGTTGGAATGTAAGGGGTGATCCACGTGCTACCCTCCGGGCAACTCGGCATCATCTTGCAGTTTGCGTTCGCGACCCTCCTGCCTGTCGTCGCGAGCTCGCTTCTGACCCTCGCGTTCAAGAAGACGGGCCTCTCCAAGATGGGCTTCTGGCAGAAGCAGGTCCTCTGCGGCCTCATCTTCGGCATGATCGCCATCTTCGGCAACGAGTTCGGCATCAAGACCGCGGACGCCACGATGAACGTGCGTGATGCCGCGCCGCTCGTGGCGGGCCTCTACTTCGGCGGCCCCGCGGGCATCATGGCGGGCATCATCGGCGGCGTCGAGCGCTGGTTCTCCGTCCTGTGGGGCGGCGGCATGTACACGCGCGTGGCGTGCAGCGTGGCGACGATCGCCATCGGCTTCTACGCAGCCCTGCTCGACAAGTTCCTCTTCCAGGACCGCAAGCCCACCTGGCCGCTCGCGCTGGCCATCGGCATGGTCGCCGAGGTGCTGCACCTGCTGCTCGTCTTCCTCACGAACCTCAACGACGCCTCCCACGCGTTCTTGGTCGTCCAGGCCTGCTCGGTTCCCATGATCAGCTGCAACGGCATCTCGGTGGCGCTCTCCAGCGCCGCGATGACGCTCATGAACGGGCGCAAGCTCATGAACCCCCACAGCACGCGCGAGATCTCTCAGGTCATTCAGGTCGGCATGCTCGGCGTCGTCGCGGTCGGCTTCTGCATTACCGTCGGCTTCATGTTCGCGCTGCAGCAGAGCACGATGACCGCGTCGGCCACCTCGACCCTCAAGCGATCGCTCGACGAGGTCAAGGCCGACATCCGCGACGCCTCCGACGCCAACCTGCTTCAGAGGACGTGGGAGATCTCCAAGGACGTCCCGTCCGTCGCGGACGCGGCCAACATTGACCTCGCCGCGGTCGCGCGCGAGCACAACGTGAGCGACATCTACGTCGTAGACAACACGGCCCGGATCGTAGCCAGCAACAACCCGACCTACATCGGCTTCGACATGCGCTCTGGCGAGCAGTCTTCCGCCTTCCTGGATCTCCTTCCCGCGGGACGCTCTATCCAGTACGTGCAGGACTACCGCCCCATGTCCGCCGACGGCAACGAGTGGCGCAAGTTCGCCGGCGTCCGCATCCAGGGCGGCTTCATCCAGGGCGGCTATGACGGCGGCCAGTTCCTCAACGACATCGTGGCGCAGGTGTGCCTGGCCGTCGCGAACCGCCACGTCGGCCAGGACGGCCTCGTCATCGTCATGAAGGAGGACGGCGAGTTCGTGGGTACCCGCAAGGACGTCTCGCTCTTCTCCGCCGAGAAGAGCCCACTTGTGGGGGACGTGAAGTCGAACGGGACCGACACCCTCTTCCAGACGAGCCTCTACGGCGTCGACTACTTCGCCTACCAGGAGGACGTCGAGGGCCTGCGTGCCATCGCTCTTCTCCCCGTGGCCGAGGCGGTCCAGACGCGCGACCTTGCCGTCCTCGTCATCTCGTTCATGGAGGTGCTCGTGTTCGCGGCACTGTTCGCGGCCATCTTCATCCTCATCCGCCACGTCGTGGTCAACAGCATCTGGCAGGTCAACGGGACGCTCGAGGAGATCACGTCGGGTGACCTCGAGGCCAAGGTCGACGTGAGGCACAGCTCCGAGTTCTCGTCGCTCTCCGACGACATCAACCGCACCGTCGCCGCCCTGCGCGACGCCATCGCGGCCGAGGGCAAGCGCATCGAGCGCGACCTCGCGACGGCCAAGGCGATCCAGTCGTCGGCGCTGCCGAGGACCTTCCCGCCCTTCCCCGACGTGGAGGCCTTCGACATCTACGCCTCGATGAACGCGGCGCGCGAGGTCGGCGGCGACTTCTACGACTTCTATCTCATCGACGACCACACGCTCGGCTTCCTCATCGCCGACGTGAGCGGCAAGGGCATCCCCGCCTCGCTGTACATGATGACGGCCAAGACCGAGCTTGCGAACTACATGAAGCGCGGCATCGACCTCGCCGAGGCGGTCGCGAGCGCCAACCGCAACCTCTGCGCCGGAAACGACGCGACCATGTTCGTCACGGCGTGGTGCGGCACGCTCGACTACAACACCGGCGAGCTGACCTACGTCAACGCGGGCCACAACCCGCCGCTCCTGCGACATGGCGGAGAGTGGACGTGGCTCAAGGAGAAGAACGGCCCCATCCTCGGCCTGTTCGAGCAGTCCAAGTACACCTCCTCGACCATCACGATCGAGCCGACCGACGAGCTGCTCCTCTACACCGACGGCGTCAACGAGGCCTTCGACCCCGACGGCGAGGAGTTCGGCAACGCGCGCCTCGAGGAGTTTCTCCAGCGCAACAGCGCCTCGCACCCGCGCATGCTCGTCGACCTGCTTCAGGCAGAGCTTCGCCGGTGGGCCAACGGCGCCGAGCAGTCTGACGACATCACCATGCTCTGCCTCGAGTACGGCGTCCCGCCCGAGGTGACGGGTCTGCTGACGGTGCGCGCCACGACCGAAGGGTCGGAGCAGGTCAGGCGCCGCATGGACCTCGACCTCTCGAAGTTCCAGTGCCCGCCGCAGGTGCGCCGCCAGATCGAGCTCATCGTCGAGGAGCTGTTCGTCAACGTGTGCGAGCATGGTTACGACCAGCAGGACGAGCCCGGCGACGTGCAGGTCTCCTACGTGTACAACGCGAAGCCCGACTCCATCGTGGTGTGCCTCGCTGACTGGGGCAGGCCGTTCGACCCGCTCAAGTACGAGCCCTCCGTCCCCGGGGACGGCAACCTCCTCACGGGCATGGGCGTAAAGCTCGCGCTCGAGAACATGGATGACGCCGCCTATCTCCGCGACGGTGACCGAAACGTCATCGCGTTCCTCAAGAATTGGTGATGACCGCAGCGTACTGTGCATACAGTCGGGTGCGGGCCGTGCGTTCGCGCCCTGTCCGCACCATGCGATATGGTCTGGAGTAGACGAGGGAAGGCGCAGGCAGTGGGAGAGAACGAGCAGGGCCATGGCCGCACCGCGGCCCAGGCGGGATGGCATGCGTCCAGGTACAACCTCATGGCGAGGGTGCCCGGCAGCAAGAACGTCGCGATAGCGAACCTCTTCAGGGGCACATGCGCCGAGTACACGCCCATCGAGCTCTACCTGCTGTCCGTGCTCGACGAGATCGACGAGCGCCACCCCATCATCGACAGGCTCTCTCGTCGCGGCGTCGTCGTGAACTTCGACGAGCTCGCCGCCGTCGAGACGCTCGGCCGCGCTGCATGCGCCGCCCCGGGCATCGTCTCGCTCACGATCTGTCCCACGATGGGCTGCAACTTCGACTGCCCGTACTGCTTCGAGAACCACCGCGCCGGCAAGATGAGCCGGGAGGTGCAGGACGACGTCGTGGCGCTCGCCGAGCGCATGCTCGAGGCCTCCGGCGTTCGCCGGCTTGCCGTCACCTGGTTCGGCGGCGAGCCGCTGCTGTTCCCCGACGTCATCGAGTCGCTTTCCGAGCGCCTGATGGCCCTCGCGGAGGAGAGGGGCTGCACCTACAAGGCCGGCATCATCACCAACGGCTACCTGCTCGACCAGGGCGTCGTCGACATGCTCGCGAAGGCCAAGGTCGACACCGCGCAGGTGACCATCGACGGACTCGGGCCCACCCACGACGCGACGCGGCGCCTCGCGGGCGGCGGCGGGACCTTCGAGCGCATCACCTCCAACCTCCGCGGCCTCAAGATCCCGTTCAGGGTCACCATCAGGCACAACGTCCACGAGGACAACCGTGCCGAGATGGACGGGCTCGAGGCCCTGGTCAAGCGCATGGCCGAGGAGTCGGGCAACCGGCTCGACTACTACCCCGCGCCCGTGAGCGGCTCCGAGGCGGCGGACGTCCGCGGCGAGCAGGTCGGGCTCCTGTGCGACTCGTCCGCAAACGAGGTCGGCGTCCGTCAGGAGGCGAGGCGCTTTGTGCGTGGCAGGGGATCCTTCTGTGGCGCCTGCATGCTCTGGAGCGTCGGCGTTGACGACAAGGGCAACCTCTACAAGTGCTGGGAGTCCGTCGACAAGGTCGAGGACTCGTTCGGCCACGCGCGAGACTGGGACCCCAAGGACCCGATCGCCTCCGCCTCGCGCGCTGACAACCTGACCAAGTACCTCAACCTCGCGGCGCCGCTGCCCGACGACGAGTGCCGCGCGTGCGTATGGCTGCCGCACTGCGCGGGCGGCTGCCCCAACCGGCGGCTCGCGGGGTCGCGCCCCTGCGTCGCCTACCGTGACGACCCCGAGTCGTTCGTCCTCGCGCTTCACGCGCGCATCGGCGAGAAGGGCGACGCCGCCTGCGGCAGCAAGCGTAGCCTCTTGCCCGACGAGTAGGGGGTGGATCGCGTGGACCGCACGTTCGTCTTCGAGATCCTGTGCGCGCTCCTTGCCGCCGACGGGCGCCAGGAGTCGCTCTTCGGCGAGCGCACGCCGGCCGTGGGCGAGGCCTTCGCGCGCAGCCTCGTGGGTGCGGGTTTTCCCGAGCTCTGGTTCGAGCTGCCGCTTGCGGGCGAGCCCTGGCTCGACCTCCATGCGCTCGTCTCGCACGACGACGCGCGCGCCGCGGCCGATGCCGCCGGCACGCGCCGCCTCGCCTTCGCGAACCTCTCCGACGCCTACGACCGCGCCCTCGCGTGGTTCGCCTCCCAGGACGCCCGCGACGTGCGCCAGCTCGCGCTCAGCTTCGACACCTCGGCCGGCGACGTCGACACCCCGGCCGTGCAGCTCCTCGTGAGCCGCCCCGACTCCTCCGTCGCGGCGGGATTCCTCGAGGCGGCGGGCCAGGGCGGCCTCGCCGAAGCCCACCGCGCGTTCACGGGTCGCATGCCCGCGGGCTGGTTCGCCTGCTACGAGGGCTGCTTCCCCCGTCGTCACGCAGCCGAGAAGAGCGCGTGGGTCCGGGTCGAGTGCATCGTCGGGGACGCGGCCCAGTCCGCGTACGCGGCAGGGGAGGGCGCCCTTCGCGACGACCTCGCCCGGCTTGGCATGGCGGGCCTGCCCGACGACGCATATGCGACCGTCTCGAGACTCGCGCGCTCGCCCTTTCCGCTCGAGCTGCAGTTCGACGTCGGCGAGGGAGGGCGGCCCCTGCCGCGCCTCTCGGCCAGCGTGCGCTTCCAGCCGGACGACTGGGCCCAGCCGGCGCGCCGCGCCGAGATCGCGCGCCTCGCCGGCTGGGTCGAGGGCATGGGCCTTTCCGACGCGCGCTGGCGCGACCTCGCCGGCTGCGCCTTCGCCAAGCGCCTCGCCCACGGTGACGCCGCCGTCACCCTCTCGTGCCTGCCCGCCTTTGTGAAGCTCCGCTGGCGCGCGGGCCTGCCCGCCGACGCAAAGGCCTACCTGCTCGCGCGCATCGAGACCGAGGGGGCGTGACCATGCTCGCGCCCGACTTCACGCAGTCGTTCCAGACGCTGCTTTTGGTCGCCGCCGACGACGGGCGGCGCGACGCCCTGTTCGGCGACTCCTTCGAGCGAGCCTGGGAGGCCGTGCCCCCGTTTCTGGTGGGGCGTCGGTTTCCCGACGTCTACCTCGAGCACCCGCTCGCGGGCGACCCCTTCCTCGACGTGACGCTGCTCCTCGCGGATGTTGAGGCCAACACGCGCATCGACTCGCCGGCCGCCGGAGAGCACGCAAAGCTCCTCGACTGGTACGCCTCGATCGACCGGGCCGGGGGCAGTGTCAACCTCGGCTTCGAGCTCGATACGAGCGCGGAGTCCCTGCCCGAGGCGGCCGTCCACTTCCAGCCGCGCGCGCACCTCGAGTACGTCCGCCCCTTCTGCGAGGCGGCCGGAGAGCCCGGCCGCGCTGACCTCTACCTCTACCTCGCGGCTCGCATGCCGAGGGCCTGGCCCCTCTCGTTCTTCGGGATGTTTCGCGGCAGGCCCGCATCGCCGCTGCGCGTCTGCGGCTACCTCTCCCTGGAGGAGAAGCTCGCCTGCGCGGCCGACGCCGCGCGTCTGGCCGCGGCCTTCGACCGCATCGGGTTTGCCGCCTACGACGGGGCCATGCTCGAGCAGGTCACGGCCCTCCTCGCGGCCGCGCCGCCGTCCGTGGACTTCCAGTTCGACGTGTATCCCGACGGCGGCATCGGCGACACCTTCGCCATCGACGCGAGCTTCGGCGTCGAGCGCCCCTCCGCCGTGCTCGAGAGCTTCTCCTCCGGCGTCGGCGCGCGCACGATGGGCCTCCTCGAGTCGTGGGGCGCCGCCGACGCGCGCTGGCGCGACGCTGCCCGCGCGGCCTTCGCGCGCGCCATCGACGTCGAGGGCGCAGGCGGCGCGCCCGGCCGGCTCGCCCTCACGGTCATGCCGCAGTGGGTCAAGGTGCGCTGGCGCGCGGGCGAGCTCCAGCCCGCCAAGCTCTATCACAGCGCCGGCGCCACGCTCCTCTCGCCCCGCTCCTGACCCGTCGGTCGCGTCCGCCCGCGGAGCCTGTGCGCCGCCGCCTCGTAGCGGGTCGTACTATGGGACTCATCCAAGTGGTTTTCGCGCCCGGCGCGGCGCGACGGGACGAAGGGGGACGGCATGGGCAAGGCCTTGGTGGCGTACTTCTCGGCGAGCGGGACGACCGCGCGCGTGGCGGCGGACCTCGCGTCCGCGATCGGGGCGGACCTGTTCGAGATCGAGCCCGCCGAGCCCTACAGCGCGGCGGACCTCAGCTGGACCGACAAGGCCAGCCGCTCCTCGCGCGAGATGGCCGACGAGTCCTGCCGCCCCGCAATCGCCTCGACCGTCGCCGACCTGGCCGCCTACGACACGGTCTTCGTCGGCTTCCCCGTATGGTGGTACGTCGAGCCGCGCATCGTCGACACGTTCGTCGAGTCGTGCGACCTCGCGGGCAAGACCGTGGTCCCCTTCGCCACGAGCGGCGGCAGCGGCCTCGGCCGCGCCCCCATGCGCATGCAGAACCTCGCGCCCGCGGCGACGGTGCTCTCTGGCGGCCTCCTCAACGGCTCGCCCTCCGCAGACGAGCTCGCCCGCTGGGCCGAGCGCGCGCTCAGGGGCTAGCCATGCAGTACGCGCGCCTCGGCCGAAGCGACCTGACGGTCTCGCGCATCTGCCTGGGCTGCATGGGCTTTGGCGACCCGGCGGCGGGCCAGCACTCGTGGACCCTCGGCGAGGCCGACACCCGCGCGATCGTCTCCCGCGCGCTCGACGCCGGCATCAACTTCTTCGACACCGCCATCGCCTACCTCGAGGAGCCCTACGTGCCCCACGCCCTCGTGGGCGTGATGGCCCAGAACGTGCCGACCGCACCCTGAAGGGGGAGTACGCCATGAGGAAGACGCGCATCACGACCCTGTCCGTCACGCTCGCGCTTGCGCTCGCGGTTGCGCTTCCGCTCTCGTCGTGCGCGGCGCCGCCGGCGAGCGCGCCGGCGCCCGCGTCCCAGGAGTCTGGTCAGGCCCAGGCCGCCCACTCCACGGCCCGAGCCGACCTGGAGGCCATGCTCTCGCGCGACCCCTCGCTCAGGACCCTCCTGGAGAAGTCCATCGCGGCCGCCCACAAGGTCAACCCGAGCCACGACACCAACCCCGTCGACAGCGTGGACGCCCTTCTCGACTACGTCGACTGGCTCTGCACCTGCATGCCCTGGAACGTCCTGCGCGACGCGTCCTACCCGACGCTCTACGACTCGATCGACCAGAGCGTCGACTACATCTGGTTCATCTTCGACCAGCCCCTCGAGGAGCTCGAGGGCAAGGGCTACTACTATCCCACGCTGCAGTACCACGAGCCGATCTCGTCCTGGCTCAAGGAGTACTCCCAGCAGTGGGGCTCGTTCCTCTCGACGCCCGAGAGCTGGAACGACGAGTACTACCAGCGCATCAAGAACGACCCCACCATGAACATGCAGCGCGGCTGGTACGCCGACACCAACGTCTGGACCTCGTTCAACGACTGGTTCTCGCGCCGCCTTGTCGACCCCTCGGTGCGCCCGATAGCCGACGTCGCCGTGGTGGCCCCCGCCGACTCCAAGCCGCAGGGCGTCTGGTCCATCGACGAGAAGAGCCAGCTCGTCCAGAAGGAGGGCGTCAAGATCAAGTCGGCCAACTTCACGTCGATAGCGCAGCTCCTGGGCCCTGACACGGCCTATGCCGACGCCTTCGCCGGCGGCACGCTGACCCACACCTTCCTCGACGTGAACGACTACCACCGCTACCACTTCCCCGTGAGCGGCACCATCCGCGAGATCCGCAAGATTCCCGCCACCAACGGCGCGGGCGGCATCACGGTGTGGGACGCCTCCGCGGGCCGCTACGTCCTCGAGGACGCCATCCCCGGCTGGCAGATGATCGAGACCCGCGACTGCGTCATCATCGAGACCGACGCCCACGGCCTCGTGGCGGTGCTGCCCATCGGCATGTCGCAGATCTCCTCCTGCAACTGGGAGGAGGGGCTTGAGGTTGGCAAGCGAGTCGAGAAGGGCGACCCCATGGGCTACTTCCTCTTCGGCGGCAGCGACATCGTGATGGTGTTCCAGAGCGGCGTCAACGTCGACATGCGCGCGCCCGCGGCCGAGGGGACTGACGGCTACCAGCACGTCCTCATGGGCGAGGCCTACGCCGAGCTGACGCCGAGGGACTGAGGGGCCTGCCACCGCGGCGCACGCCCGGCGCAATCCGGACGTAACGCGGTGGTGCGCAAATGGGAACCGCTAGGCACGCAATCGTGAAACAAGCGGCCGATATCTTTTTCGACTAACGCGCGAACAGAGGCGCCCTCCTGCCGGCGGGAGGGCGCGCTGCGTCGCGCCCGCGATGCGCCGCGCATGACGCGGCGCCCCACCAGTCGGAAAGGAGACGGACGTGAACGCAAGCGACACGGGCTTCGTGCTCATATGCGCGGCATTCGTTCTGTTCATGACGCCGGGCCTCGCCTTCTTCTACGGCGGCCTCGGCAGGAGGAAGAACGTCGTCAACACGATCATGGGATCGTTCTTCATCATCGGCGTCGCCACCATCATGTGGATGGCGGTGGGCTTCTCGCTGTCCTTCGGCGCCGACCACGCCGGCGTCATCGGCGGCCTCGAGCACCTGTTCCTGGCGGGCGTCGGGCAGGAGCCCGGGCCCTATGCGGGCACGGTTCCCTACCTTGCCTTTGCCATGTTCCAGATGATGTTCGCCGTCATCACCCCCGCCCTCATCACGGGCGCCGTGGCGGGACGCATGCGCTTCAAGTCGCTCTTCGCGTTCGTGGTCCTGTGGACGCTCGTGGTCTACTACCCGATAGCGCACATGGTCTGGGGCGAGGGCGGCTGGCTCGCGGCGATCGGCTCGGTCGACTTCGCCGGCGGCAACGTCGTGCACATCAGCTCGGGCGTGAGCGCGCTCGTGCTCTGCCTCGTGCTCGGCCGTCGCGTCGAGTGGGGGCAGGCCACCTACCGCGTCCACAACATCCCGCTCGTGGCCATCGGCACGTCGCTGCTTCTGCTCGGCTGGCTCGGCTTCAACTCGGGCAGCGCCCTTGCCGCGGACGGCCTGGCCGCCCACGCCTTCGCCGCGAGCATCATCTCCGCGGCTGCCGCCGAGTGCACGTGGATGCTCATGGACGTCGCGACGGACGGGCGGCCGACCCTGGTCGGCGCCTGCACGGGCGTCGTGATCGGGCTCGTCGCCATCACGCCGGGCTGCGGGTTCGTGCCGCTCTGGGCGGCGCTCGTCATCGGCGCGCTCGCGAGCCCCATCTGCTTCCTCTGCGTCTCGCGACTGAAGCCCCTTCTCGGCTACGACGACGCCCTCGACGCCTTCGGCTGCCACGGCGTCGGCGGCATCTTCGGCGCGCTCTGCACCGGCATCTTCGCCTGCAAGGACGTAAACCCCGCCATCCGCTGGAACGGGCTCGCGTTCGGCGAGGTCGGGCTCTTCTCGGCGCAGGCGCTCTCGGTCGTCGTGACCATCGCGCTGGCCGTAGTGGGGACGCTTGCGTGCGTGTGCGTCGTGAGGCTGCTCGGCGACATGCGCGTCTCGGCGCGCGACGAGCGCGTCGGGCTCGACGTCACGCAGCACGGCGAGCGGGCCTACCCGTCGTTCAACGGACTCGATGACTAGCGCGACGCACGAGCGCGAAAGGAGGAGGGCATGATCAAGGTCGAGGCGATCGTCCGCGAGGAGGCGCTCGAGGACGTGAAGGAGGCGCTCATCGCGCAGGACATCCGCGGCATCACGGTGAGCCAGGTCATGGGCTGCGGCACGCAGATGGGCTACACGCAGATGGTGCGCGGCAGCAAGGTGAGCGCGACGCTCCTACCCAAGATCAAGTTCGAGATCGTCGTCTCCACGCCCGAGTGGGCCGACCGCGTCATCAGCGCGATCCAGCAATCGGCCTATTCCGGCCAGCCGGGTGACGGCAAGATCTTCTGCTACGAGATCGACCGGGCAATCCGCATCCGCACGGGCGAGCGGGGCATAGAGGCCATCACGCCAGCGTAGGAGACTCGCGCTCGTCGACCCTGGGTGCCGACTCGCCTACTGGTGACGTCATGTGGGTGTGAGCTCATTTAAAAATTAAATAAGTATGCCTGACCGCGCGTCGGCAACATCGCACGCATGCGTCGATCGGAGGGGCCATGACTGACGGACAGAGGCGCGAGAGGCCGAACGTCACCAAGGCGAGCGGACGCGAGGGGGAGGGCTCCCGTCACACCCTCACGCGCAGGGGCTTCCTGGGCGCAGGCGCCCTTGCGGGGCTTGCCGCGATGGCATGGCCGGCCGAGCGCGCCTGGGCATGGAGCTCGTGGACGAACGCGACCTCCGAGCAGCTCAAGAAGTACGGCATGGGCGACTGCATCCACGAGGACCTCGTGCAGATCGCCTACGCGCGCCTGATCAGCAGCCACAGGGCCGACGCGGAAGAGGCGGACCCCACCGAGTCTCTGTTGAGTCCCTGGTGCGGGACGATCAGGGACTCCGACAACCGCTACGCCGACGCTGCCGGCTGCGTCCTGGACATCGGCGAGGGGAAGACGTTTGCCGACGCCGCAGACCTCGCCAAGCGCATCTATCGCGAGAACCTTGCCTATCTGCGCATCGGCTCGTTCTGGAACGACGCCGCGGCCGACACGCTCGCAGACTTCGGCTACTCGTGCTTCTACGCCGAGAGCGTGCCCAAGTTCTCGGGGCCCGACCACTACACGGGCGCCTGGGACGTGGGCCAGCACATCTGGGAGACGAACGAGAAGAACAAGACGTACACGATCGGCGGCCTGGACGCGCTGGTCCAGTTCACGATGAACGACCGCAACAACTTCATCCACGGCATGCTCACCTCGACGGCCAGCCATGCCGCCCATCTCACGCAGGCTGAGATTAAGACGTTCGCGCTGCAGTGGCTCAGCGTCGCCTACGAGTACGCGCGCACCGGCGAGGTCAAGGCGACCGCGGACGTCCCGACGGTCGAGCAGGCGCAGAAGATCTTCAAGGGCTTCATCGACACGTACGGCCAGCTCGACGAGAGCGCCCATGGCATGCGCGTGTCGCTCAAGGCGAGCGACAGCGAGGCCTCGACCAAGCTCCCCGCGCGCCGGCTTCGCCTGCGCGCCCTCGGCATGATGTGCCACACCCTCGAGGACTTCTGGTGCCCCTCGCACACGATCCGCACCTACCGCGACGGCGACGGCGTGGCAAAGAACGCCATTCTCGCCTTCGGGAACTACAAGGTGCAGAACGGCAACAAGTCGCCGATGTCGGGATACCACATCCCCTTCGACCGCTATGCGATCTCCGACGTCAAGAACACCGTCAACTGGCGCGAGGCGCTCACGCGCGGGAACAATGGCGACTACCCGGGCACCGAGACGCTCGCGAAGGCGACCAACGACGCGATGGCCGCGGCGCTTGAGGGTGCGAACGACTGCTTCAACACGCTCGGCATGAACGAGGCCGTCGACTGCATCACGAAGCTGTTCGAGCACTTCTACGCGAACCACGAGTGGTCCGAGGTGCGCGCGTGGCTCGAGAGCGAGGTCATGGTCACGTACTTCGACGAGAAGGGCCAGTCATATGTGTGCGACGCGGGGCGTCGCAGCATGCACACGCCCACGTTCGTCATCTCGCCCATCAAGTCGCTCAAGCGCGCGTACTCCAAGGCGGGCATCTCGGCCAACTACAAGCAGGTCCTCGAGGCCGCGAACGCCGTGAACGCGTGGCAGCGCGGCGCGCACAAGTACTTCTCGGGCAACTACAACACCATCAAGAGCAAGTTCGTCGAGGCCGGACTCGAAGGGGAGTCGATCTGGGACGACGCAGAGGGCGAGAAGCGCCTGATTGCGCTCATCAACGGGATCTTTGAGGGCGTCGAGAGCCTCACCGACGAGGCGCGCGTGAGCTTCGTGGCGAACGTCGGCTGCAACGGTTGCCATGCCATGATCTCCATGCTCGCGAAGCTGCGCGGCATGCTGCAGGAGTTCAACATCGAGCTGCGGGGGTCGCTGCGGGGCGAGGACGACGAGATGCTTCGCAAGGTTGCGGCGCTCGTGGCGATCTTCGAGGCGGGCGCGAAGGGCAAGAAGCTGGCAACGTCCGCCGACGGCGGCGCGCAGGCTCTTCTCGGCATGGGCCTTGCCACGCAGGACGACGATGACGACGATGACGACGAGGACGAGACCTACGAGACCGCGAGCATGTTCGTGGAGAGCATGGTCAGCCTCGATGACGGCTCGTGCGTGATCGGCGTGCGCGACATGGACTCGCTGGAGACGAGCGTCATGACGGTGCCGGCGGACACGCCCGGGCGCGAGCGGCTCGACGAGGACGCGGGCAATCTGAGCATCACCTACGCGCTCGAGGGGACGACCGCCGACGACGCCGACTTCTCGTACGTGGCGAAGTCCATCGACTACGCGCAGGAGCGCAGCGACCTGCTGTTCGTGACGGGGTCGGTCGACGCGCTCGCCGCGGACGGGAAGGGGTTCACCCTCAGCGTCAGCGGGATGGCGAAGTACCCCATGTCGCTGGGGTCGAGCGGCCTGGCGCTGCCTGCCGTTGGCGCGCACCTCTGCGTCTGGTACACCGTGAGCGACGGGACGCTTCTGGTCGAGGGCATGGACGAGCTGGGGCTCCAGGGCGAGATGATCAAGGTCACCTACCCGGTCGACAAGGTGTACGGCTCGAGCATGCTCCTGCTCACGAACGCCGGCGACGCGGACGCCGATGACGGATACCGCGACTACATCCAGGTGGAGTACGGCCTTGCCGACCTGTTCGAGGTGCCGCGCGAGGGCGAAGAGGTCACCGTGTGCTACCACGATGAGGCCTATGGCGACACCGTTGGGCTCGACGAGCACTCGATGCTCGCGTCGGCGTTCGAGGCGGGCTTCAGGAGCGTGACGGAGCAGGTCGACGATGACGACGTGGACGGCTCGGCGGACGAGCCGGGCTACATCGAGCTGGGCGACGACTATGGCGAGCTCGACTATGGCAACGAGACGCTGCACGTGGCGAACTCGGTGGGCACGCCGGACGACCCACCCACGCCGGTGGACCCCGGCGGGAGCACGGACCCGGGCGACTCCGGCGACTCGGGAGACTCGGGAGACTCGGGTGACTCGGGAGATTCCGGCGACGGGGGAGACGGGGGAGACGCGGCCGGCGGCGGCTCGAAGGTCGACCCGGTGGCCGAGGCCGAGCGCGCGAAGCCGACGAGTGCCGGCGGCAAGATCGCGCAGACGGACGACCCGTCGATCGGCCTCGGGGCCGCAATTGCCGCAACCGCGGTGGCGGGTGCCGCCATCGCCGCGGGCTCGACGCTGCGTGGCGCCGACAGTGACGAGGGGGACGCGGAGCAAGAGTGACGCTCTTCTCGGCTGCTTGAAGTAGACGCGACGCCCGGTGCCTGAGGTGCCGGGCGTCTTTCGTGACGTTCCTTGCGCGCTAGGCGTCCTCGGTGAGGTGGATGTTCCAGCCGGTCTCGATCTCGCGGCGCACGCGCTCGGCCGTCCTGGGGTCGAGCTCGGGCCAGTCCTCGACGCGCGTGCCGCGGCGGGAGACGAGGTGGGCGCGCTCGGAGCAGAGCGCGAGCGGCGTGTCGGAGAGCGAGTCGGAGTAGAAGTTCTCGATCCTGGGGAAGCCCTGGTCGAAGATGTAGTGGGCCTTCTCGCGCGCGTACATGAGGTTGTCGACGAGGACGCCGAGCTCGCGGTCGTAGTCGGTCGCGGCGATCCTCACGCCCAGGCGGCGCGCGATGGGGGAGACGATGCAAAGCGGCGACGAGCTGAGGATCAGGTCGTCGTCTCGGCGCTGCTCGAGGTACCAGGGGACGATGCGGCGCTCGTTCGCGTCCCAGTAGCGCTCGACCTGCTCGTCGACGTCGTCGACCAGGGTGAGGTAGCGGAAGAGCTCGCGCTGCATGCGCACGTTGGGGATGCGGCCGAGCCTGTAGCGGACGAAGCTCCACACGACGCGCGGCACGTAGCGGAGGAGCAGCGAGGGATGGCGGCGGATGCACCAGAGGCCGAAGCCCACGGTGCAGTTGGTGGGGAAGATGGTTCCGTCGAAGTCGTATGCGTTCATGCGGCTTTGGGTCCCCCGTGCTCTTCTCGCGTGGTCGTGTGTCTAGTATACCTGCGGCTTGCCCGCATGCCTGCGCGCCGCCGCCGTCCTCTATAATGCCCACGAGGGACGGGCTGCGCCTCGAGGTCCGCATCGCGCGGGCGAGAAGAGCCTGGCCCATCCCCACAACCGCCACCCACACGAGAGGGAGTGCCCCATGGACCTCATCCCCAGCTTCACCGTCGACCACACCAGGGTCGTCCCCGGCGTCTTCACGAGTCGCGTCGACACCCTGGGCGACCAGGTCGTCACCACCTACGACGTGAGGGTCACGCGCCCCAACGCCGAGCCGTGCGTCGACGTGGCCGCCATGCACACCCTCGAGCACCTCATCGCGACCTACCTGCGAAACGACCCCGACTGGGCCGACGAGGTCATCTACTGGGGGCCGATGGGCTGCCTCACGGGCTTCTACCTGATCCTCAAGGGCGACCGCGCGCCGCGCGAGGTGCTCGACCTCGTGCTCGCGGCGTTCCGCTCGGTGGAGGGCGCGGACGAGGTGCCGGGCGCCACGGAGGAGAACTGCGGCAACTACCTGCTGCACAACCTCTGGCTCGCCAAGTGGCACGCACGCCGCTTCGCCGACTACCTCGAGGCGCACGCGGACGAGCCCCAGACCGTCGAGTACCCGCACTCCGAGCGGCTCGTGACCGACGACGGCCGGACGTTCTTCGACTCGTAGGACGCGGGCGCTAGGCGGCGCCGAGCCACAGGGGACATCCACAAAGATCGAGGGCGGCCCGCGGGTGCGGGCCGCCCTCGCTTCTGTCGAGCACGGTGGGGCGGGGTCTGGCTACTCCGTGTCCTGCCCGGAGTCGTCGCTCTTCTCGTCCTGCTTGGCCTCAGGCTCTTGCTCCCTGGCCTTCTCTGCGGGGTCCTTCCAGTTCATAGCCTGGAGGACGCCGCAGAACGCGGGGATCGCGACGTTCCAGATGGGCCTGAAGTTGAAGGCCTGGTGCCTCACGAAGGTGTCCATCAGGTAGTAGATCCCGTTGAAGATGACCAGGAAGCCGACGACGCAGATGATGAGGCGGACGGCGAAGTTCTTGGGATAGGGCATGGCGGTCCTTTCTGTCGGGGGCTGGCGTGCCTATTCGAATGACTCGAAGTTGCGTGCGGCGGCGGCCAGGAGCGCGCGGCCGAAGAAGATCGCGCACGCGACGCCCGCGACCATCACGACGGGCATGAAGACGTTGGGGTCAAGGCCGGTCAGGGGCGAGACGACAAGGGGCAGGGCCGCGAAGACGAGGCCCACGACCAGCGCGCGCAGCTCGCCTCCGCCGCCCTTGAGCGTCTTGGGGTTGAGCTCGCTGTCGTTGCCCCAGACGACGTTGGGGCGGCGGCTGTCGTTCCAGGCGCCCATGCAGACCATGAGCCAGGCGGCGGCCAGCGCGAGCACCACGCCCTCGGCGTAAACTATGGCGCTCACGTGCAGGCCCACGACGAGCACGTAGGCGCCGAATCCCATGAGGACGAGGGTGATCAGGGCGTTCACGACAAACGCCGGCACGATCTTGGCACGGATCTGGGTCCCCATGGGCACGGGCGCGTACTTCATGAAGAACCAGTTGGACCCCTCGCGCGAGAAGAGGGTCGCGGCGAGGCGGTTGCTCGAGGCGCTCAGCACCGCGAGGAAGATGAAGAGGCACAGGCCGAAGCCGGCGACGATGCCGGTCGCGTCGTCGAGGTGGGGGAGCTTCTCGAGCAGCGACATCGTCGAGTTGCCCATGAGCACGAAGGCTATCAGGACGGGCGTGACGAGGAGCGGGTAGGCCACGTAGTAGATGAGGATCGGCGTGTTGCGCACGATGCGCTTGACCTCGCAGGACATGAGCGCCTGGAAGGACGAGGACGCGGCCTTCCCGCCCTCTCCCGCGTACGCGGCCGCCTTGCCGGAGCCGGCGGTGAGCTGGGTCACGAGGCGCATGTAGAGGAAGCGCACGACGACGACGAAGACGGCGAAGGCCGCGAGCGAGGCCGCGCAGAAGAGGGCGCACGCGACCAGGTCGCCCGAGAGCGCGGCGACGGCGAGCTTGAAGGCAGGGAAGACGACGAGCGCGCCCTCGAGCGCGGCGTTGACGCTCGTGAGCATCTCGGCCGCACCGGGCTGCCCGTTGGTGCGCTGCGCGAGGAAGAAGGCGGCAAGCGACATGGCGATCGTGAGGATGGTCGTGAGCGTGGTGATGGCGTCCTTGTTGCGCAGGCGCTTGGAGGCGCTCGCGATCACGATCGAGATGGTGCCCGCGTAGGCCACGGGCGTGCAGGGCGCGAGCAGGACGACGAGGACCAGCGCGAGCCACCATGCGGGGCCAGCCCCGGCTCCGATGCCCCAGCCCACGAGCGGCCCGGCCACGAAGGCAAGCGTCCAGACGTAGGAGCTGGCGAGGGCCTGGAGCGCCTTGGAGATCGCGATGGCCAGAGGCGTCACGGGCAGCGGCAGCAGGTCGGTCGCGTCCGAGGTTGCAAAGAAGGAGCCGAGGATGTTGGGCAGCGAGAAGATGAAGGTCATGCACCCGCAGGCGATCAGCAGCGTCGAGAAGAGCATGGCGTCGAGGCCGAGGGCGCCCAAGAGCTCGTGCGCCTTGAAGCCGAACCAGCCAAGTCCCGCGAGCAGCGCGATGGCGATGATGAGCGTCCCGGAGATGGCGCCGCTCTTGCCCGTTCTCTTCTCGACCATGGCGCGTGCGCCGCCGATGGCCTGAAGGATCTCGACCTTCGTGAGGATGAGGACGCTATTCATGGTCGGTCATCTCCAGGAAGATCTGCTCGAGCGAGGAGCCGGGGTGGGCGGCCTTGAGCTCGTCGAGGGTGCCGTTCCAGACCATGCGGCCGCGGGCGATGATGCAGACGTTGTCGCAGAGGGCGTCGGCGGTTTCGAGGACGTGGGTCGAGAAGAGCACGGAGTTGCCGCGCGCCGCGTGCTCGCGCATCATCTCCTTCAGCTCGAAGGCGCCCTTGGGGTCGAGGCCGACCATGGGCTCGTCGAGGATCCAGACCTTGGGGTCGTGGATGAGGGCGCCCATGACGTGCACCTTCTGGCGCATGCCGTGGGAGTAGTCGGAGATGCGCGAGGAGAGGGCGTCGTAGATCTCGAAGCGCTTGGCGTATTTTTCGATGAAGGCCTGTCTCTTCTCGGCGGGGGTGCCATAGACGTCTGCCATGAAGGTGAGGTACTCGATGCCGGTGAGGCGCAGGAAGCGGTCCGGGTCGTCGGGGACGTAGCCGAACTGGCGCTTGGCCTCGAGCGCGTCGGTCGCGACGTCGTGGCCGTTGATGGCGATGGTGCCCTCGTCGGCGGCGTGCACGCAGCAGATCATCTTGAGCGTGGTCGACTTGCCCGCGCCGTTGGGGCCGAAGAAGCCGGTGATCTTGCCGTCCTCCACCGTCCAGGTGAGGTCGTCGACGGCCTTGACGCTCTTGCCGGCGTAGGTCTTGGAGACGTGGTTGAGCTCGATCATGGTGTGTCCTTCCGGCCCGGTGCCGCGCGCATGGCGTGACCGTGTGCTTCGTTGATTGGACAATCGTAGCAAACGGAGGGTGTCGCGACTCTGAACTCGCGTTCGCGGTGGCGTGTGCGGCATGCCGTATACTCACGGGCGGGGCCTCGTGCGGCGTCGTGCGGGGTCGAGGTGCGGTACCCGAGGGAGGGGTCACGTGAGCGAGCTCATCGACAAGGTTGGCGCGTCCGCGCAGGGCGGCATGATTCATACGATCGTGGTCGCGGTGGTGATCGTGGCCGTGACCGTGGTGCTCTCGAGCCTGGCGACCAGGCTCATCCGGAGGATCCTGCGCTCCGACGGCGTGCCTCTGCCCTCGTGCAGCATCCTGGTGAACATCGCGCGCGCGGCGATCTGGGTGATCGGCCTCTCGACGGTGCTGTCCGCCTGCTTTGGCGTGGACGTGAACGGACTGGTCGCCGCCATCGGCGTCGGCGGCATCGCGATCTCGCTCGGCCTGCAGGACACGATGAAGAACTTCATCGGCGGGCTGCAGGTCACGCTCATGAAGATCGTGAAGCCGGGCGACCACATCCAGGTGGGGACGACCGACGGCATCGTGCAGGACGTGACGTGGCGCCAGACGACGGTGCTGGACTACGAGCACAACCTGCACCTCATCCCGAACGCGATCATGAGCTCGGCCGAGGTCGTGAAGGTCGAGCCGGCCCTGATCGTGAGCACGACCGTGGTGCTCAACAACGACGGGCGCGACCTCGCGAAGACGTTCCGCACGATGGAGCTGCTCGCAAAGGACGCCGTCGAGCGCCTTGCGCCGCTCGAGCGCGACCCGTGGATGCTCGCGACGCAGATCGGCGAGTACGGCGTGTGGGCCAAGCTGCGGTTCGTGCTGAAGGACGCCACGCACGCGCGCGAGGCCAGGGACGCGGCTCTTCTCGCCATCGCGCCGTACACCAGAAACGACGCGAGCGAGCTCGCGGTCGACGGCGAGGCTGAGGAAGCCGAGGGCCAAGAGTAGGGGCATGGCCCGCGTGCGGTCTCGGCCGCGGACGGGGCTAGGAGGCGTCGTCTGCGAGGACCGCGGTCTGGTAGAGGCCTGTGTCGGAAAAGCCGAGGCGGCGGTAGTAGGCGCGCGTGCCGACGGAGCTGATCACGTGGAGGCGCTCGTAGCCGGCGTCTGTCGCGATCTGGCGGGCGCGCTCGACGAGGCGTCGGCCGAGCCCCTGGTGCTGGGCGGCGCTGTCGCTCCTCCCGAGGTGGGCGGCGAGGCCGTAGACGTGCACCTCTCGGATCATGGCGTCGCCGGGGCGCGTGGGAAGCGCGGCTGCGTCGATCGAGCAGGCGTCTGAGGCGATGACGTCCCAGCGCGGCAGCGAGAGGCGCAGGAAGGCGACGATCTGCCCCTCTGGCGTGACCCACTGCAGGAAGCGCTCGCGCGTGACGGTCGTGTCGAAGGCGACCTCGTCGAGGGTGAGGGTCGCGAGGTCGACCGCGCCCTGGTTGATCTCGCGGAAGCGTATGTCGCGCACCTGGGGCGCGAGGCCGGACTTCCCGATGCGGGCCTCGACGAGCTGGCGCAGGTTGGCCTGCTTGTTCCCGACGAGGATGTCGCCGGCGGAGATGTCGCGCACCATGCGCGAGATGCGCGTGTAGGGCGGCGTGGCCATGGTGTCGCTCACGAGTACGTCGAGCAGCTCCTCCTGCGTGTAGGGGCGCCAGGCGCCCTGCTCGTGGAGGTCGACGAGGCGCGTGCCCCAGACGAGCGAGCAGGGGTAGAGCTTGATCTCATCGGCGAGGAAGCGCGGGTCCTCGACGAAGGTGCGGAAGTCCTCCTTGTCGGCCTCGGGCGTCGAGGTGGGCAGGTTGGCCATGAGGTGCGCGTGGATCTTGAAGCCGAAGAGGCGCGTCAGGGCGAGGGCGCGGACGACCTGGCCGACGTCGGTCCTGCGGCCGCAGGCGTCGAGCACTTCCTGGCGGGTGGACTGGACGCCCATCTGCACCTTGGTGCAGCCGAGGCGGCGAAGCAGCGTGAGGCTCTCGGGCGTGATGCGGTCGGGGCGGGTCTCGATGACGAGGCCGACCACGCGGTGGGCGGCGGTCTCGTTTCGCCTGTGCTCGGCCTCGAGCTCGTCCATGGTGGCGTGCATGATGGAGGTGGCCCGAGCCCAGGGCGCGTCCGCGTCTGTCGCGCCGTAGATGCGGCGGACGGCGTCGTTGTAGCTCATGGCGCCGCTCGAGACCAGGCGCTGCTCTTCTCGGCAGCGGAAGGCGAGTTCGTCGGGGTCTGCGGAGAGGCCGCAGCGGCGGTAGTGTGCCCGGCGCTCGCGCTCGCCCTCGCTCGTGTCGCCCCAGTCGTTGAGGGCGCGGAAGAGCTCGCGGACGAACCAGAGCTGGTAGGGCACGTCGTAGTCGCTCCAGGTGCCGCCGAGGACGATGAGCTCGACCTTGTCGGTCGCGTGGCCCATCTGGTCGAGCGCGCGCAAGCGGCAGGTCACCTGCAGGTAGGGGTCGAAGAAGGCGCGCTCGGCGCGCTGGCACGCGGGCTCGTTGGCGAGGTAGCTCTTGGGCATTCGCACGTCGCAGGGGCAGAAGACGCAGTTGCTCGAGCAGGGGTGCGGGCGGGTGATGACCGTGATGGTCGCCACGCCCGACGCCGTGCGGCGAGGCTTCATGCGAAGGGTGGCGAAGAGGCGTCGCTCGAGGGCGTCGTCGACCTGCCATGAGGCCCACCTCTCTGGCTGCGTCTCGCGTATGTGCAGGTAGAAGGGGAGGATGCGCTTCTTCGCGAGGTGGCGCGCGTTGTCTTTGATGCCGCGGTTGTGGGCGCGCACGAGGCGCTCGACCTCGACGGGGGCGAGCGCGTCGGCGTCCGGCCTCTCGCGCAGGCGGGCCAGTATGTCGAGCAGCAGGGATTCCATAGGCGACCATTATACGCACCGCGCGTGGTGCGGCCGTTGTGCGACAATTGCGCACGAAAACGGGTGCAGAAGGGGAGGCGCATCGACGTGGGCAGGGACATGGACGAGGCGCTCGTGCGCCGGATGGCAGAGCTCAACGAGGAGTTCTACCGCGAGAACGCGGCGTCGTTCTCTGGCACACGCCACGGTGCCTGGCCCGGCTGGGAGCGCTGCGTCGCGGGCGTTCGCGAGGGCGCGGGGAAGGTCCGCGTGCTGGACGTCGCGTCAGGAAACCTCAGGTTCTTCGACTACCTTGCGGGCGTCGTGGGCGCCGACCTGGACTACGTCGCGGTCGACAGCTGCGACGAGCTGACGGAGTCGGCGTCGCGGCAGGCGAGGGAGTGCGTCCGGTACCAGGGCCTCGACGTCGTGGAGGCTCTTCTCGGCGGCTCGCTCGAGCGCTCGATCGACTGCGACGGGCGCGACCTGTGCGTCTGCTTCGGGTTCCTCCACCACGTGCCGACCGAGCGGCTGCGCGTCGCCCTCATGAGGGACCTGCTTGCGAAGACGAGGCCGGGAGGCGTGTGCTGCGTCTCCCTCTGGCGCTTCATGGAGGAGCCGACGCTGGCCGAGCGTGCCCGCGAGACGACCGCGGACGCCGTGCGGGAGCTGGGGATCGAGCCCGGCCAACTGGGCGACGGCGACTGGCTGCTGGGCTGGCAGGGGAGGAGGGGCTCCTGGCGCTACTGCCACAGCTTCTCGGACGGGGACGTCGAGGGGCTCGTTGGGGGCGTCTCCGACCTGGCGCGGCTGCGCGACGACTTCTGCTCGGACGGAAGGTCCGGCGAGCTCAACCGATACCTCGTGCTCGAGCGACTCTGATCTGGCGTGAGCGCAGAATAGCCTCGAGGGCGCGAATGTTATGTAAAGTTCAGCGCAAATGGGCCTCGAGGGCGCGATTTTCCGGGGCCTTGCAGCGCAAAAGCTGGTTGAGGGCGCGACCCTCAGCGCAAACAGGCCTCGAGGGCGTGAGTTGAGTCGCGCCCTCGAGGCCCATTTGAGCTGCAGCTCGCGCCCTCGGGGGCACTTTCATATGTTCATCAGCGTGTCAAGCGCGCAAGGCTCACCGGTTCGGCGGCTCGGTGGCTAGCTAGGCCACCTTGCCGCCGAACGGCGAGAAAGATCATCCGCCACGCCGTCTGGCACCGCATCCCGGCCCGCGGGCGGACCGGGCCAACGTGCACAGTTTCACATCCGTGGATACGGCATGCCGCCCAGGGTGCGGCGACAGTCCGCCCACACAACGACGATCCGTAGGGAGGGTTGCTCTTGGCCCAAGGCCAGTCTGCGCACGTGCATACGGCGACCCGGGGACGCGGGCGCCGCGCACATAAAGTGGTCGCAGGTCTCCTCCCGGCGCCGGCCCAGCCGGCGCGGCGGTCAATCCGCTATCAGGGCCGGCCAGCCGCTACTCGAGCGACTCGGCCACGATCACGCCGATGTGCCAGACCCAGACGGCCAGCTCGGAGGCGAGCGCCACCTTGATCTTGTTGCCCGACTTGCCGCCGTCCTCGAGGGCCCTGTACCTCCTCATGAGCCTCGCGTTGGCCTTCGCGGCCTCCGCCCTCGTCCCGGGGACGGGCTCCTGCCCCTCCCTCGTCCTCTTGACGGCGGACTTGCGCCTCGGGAACGTGCCGAGGCCCTCGACGAGGCACTTCCGCAGGCAGCTCGGCCCGCTCTTGGTGATCGGGCCGCGGGAGCCCTTCTCGCCGCTCGAGTGCTCCTTGGGCGTCAGGCCCATCCAGCTCCGCACGCGGCGCCCGGAGCGGAAGCGCCTGAAGTCGCCGAGCTCGGCGGCGGCGAGCAGCGCGGTCTCGGGCCCGATGCTCGTGAGCTGGGAGATCGAGTCGACGTACGGCTTCCACCTGTCCTCCTGGCAGAGGGCGAGGACGAGGCGCCTGCGCTCGTCGACCTTCGCCCTCCAGTCCTCGACGTCCTGGCGGTAGAGCGAGAGCGTGAGCGCGTCGGCGCCGCCCAGCCCGGCCGTCTTCCCGTTGAGCCAGGTCACGTAGCGCTTCGTCCACGTCGACCTGAGGTTGCCCGCCTCGGTGCGGTCGTTCCAGACGATGTCCTTGCCCAGCAGGAAGGACGAGACCCTCTGCTTCGCGCGGGCGAGCTCGTCGGCGGAGAGGCGGTAGGCCCTGCAGAGGTCGCGCGCCTGCTCCTCCTCCCTGGAGGGGACGTAGCACCACGAGAAGTCGTGCGCGGGGGCGCTTATGAGCATGAGCAGGGCCCTGGCGTCGCCGGGGTCGGTCTTGCGCTGCGCCTGCTTCGTTGAGCGGGGGAGCGTGGCGACCGCGACGATGCCGCAGTCGCCGCCGAGGTCCCTGATCGACCTGCAGAGGGAGGACTTGGTGGGGCCGGACTCGTAGGCGTAGAGCACCCTGCCGGTCGTGTGGGCGCCGACCCACCCCATCACCTCGGCCGCCCCCGGGCAGCCGCGCAGCGTCGTGCTGGCGACCTCCCCCGTCGAGGTGTCGAGCGTGGCGATCGCGATCGAGCGGGCGTGTACGTCCATTGCGGCGAAGCTCTGGTAGTGGCGGGCGCTATACTCGTTCATCAGGGGCTCCTTTCCTTCGGACCGTCGCCGGCCCTTTTTTCCTGCAAACCGAGCGTAGTCCAGGAGGGGAGCCCCTTCGGCTCGCCCTGCTGCGAACGGCTCACAGGTTCGAAGCTGATGAACATACCGTCTGCGCTGGCCCCTCGCGCCCTCGAGGGTATTCTGCGCTGACCCCTCGCGCCCTCGAGGGCATTCTGCGCTGCAGGGCGTCTGGACATGTGGTGAGGTATGGGGGAGCGTGGTCGTCTGTGGTTTCGGCTCAACTATCATCGGGTCGTAAGCCACGTGCGAAGGGGAATCATGATCAAGCTCGTCCTGTCGGATATGGACAACACGCTCCTGCCGTTCGGATCTCACCAGGTCTCGGATCGCGCCCGCGCGGCCATCGCGGAGGTGCGTGCCGCCGGCATCCAGTTCGGACCCGCAACGGGGCGCGACTACGTCGAGCTCATGCGCTTCTTCGCCGGCGACGAGTCCTGCTTCTCGACGGGACTGCTTTCCAACGGAAAGAAGGTCGTGGTCGACGGCGACGTCAGGCGCCTCAGCCTCGTCGACAACGCCGCACTCCAGCGCTTTGCCGACCGCATCGCCGACCGCGATGACTGCTTCGTGACCGCCTACCCCTTCGAGACCACGCTCGAGAACCCGGTCTACTGCATCGGCGTCACGCAGGAGGTCGCCGAGGTCTGGGGCAGACGCTTCGCCTTCGAGCCGCGCATCGCCGACAGGGTGCCCGACGAGAAGCTCATCGGCGGCACCTTCGCGTGCTCGGGCACGCAGGCCGACCTCGACGAGCTCAAGGCCATCGGCACCGAGCTCTGCCCGGAGTTCGACTTCATCCAGCCGGTCCCCAACTGGGTCGACATCGTGCCCGCCGGCGTCAACAAGGGCTCCTCGCTCGGCGCCCTCCTCGACGAGCTCGGCATCTCCTCCGACGAGGTCGTCTTCTTCGGCGACGCCGAGAACGACCTGCAGATCATGGAGAAGGTCGAGAACTCCGTGGCCGTCGCCAACGCCACGCCCGCGGCAGCCGCGGCGGCCCGCTGGCACATCGGCTCGAGCGCCGACGACTCCGTGGCCGCGGCCCTCGAGGACATCGCCCGCTCCGCGCGCGAGGGGCGCCTGCCGAGCTTCATGCGCTAGGGGCTAGCCCCTCTTTCCGCCCTTGCCGCGCGGCCCCTTGCCCGCGGGTCTTCCGGAGGCCTGGCGCCTTCCGCCCTTGCCGTGGCCGTTGCCGCGGCCCTTGCCCGCACCCTTGCCGCGACCGCGACCGTGCTCGCCGCCGCCCGTGGCCTTCGGCCTGGTCGGCCTCACGAGGCACTTGGGGCCGTAGCCGATCAGGTCCTCGCGGTGCGCGCGCCTGAGCGCCTCGACCACCAGGTCGTAGTTCTTGGGGTTGCGGTACTGGATGAGCGCGCGCTGCATCGCCTTCTCGTGCGGGTTGGTGGGGCAGTAGACCTTCTTCATCGTGCGGGGGTCGACGCCCGTGTAGTAGATGACCGTCGAGACGGTCGACGGGGTCGGGTAGAAGTCCGACACCTGCTCCGGGTTGTAGCCGAGGTCGCGGCAGAACTCGGCGAGCTTGACGGCCTCGGCCATGGTGGAGCCGGGATGCGAGCTCATCAGGTAGGGCAGAACGTACTGCTCCTTGCCCGCCTCGCGGCTGAAGCGCTCGAACTCCTTGCAGAAGCCCTGGTAGGACTCGTTGCTCGGCTTGCCCATGACCGAGAGCACCGCGTCGGAGATGTGCTCGGGGGCCAGGCGCAGCTGGCCTGAGGTGTGGTGCTCGGCGATCTCCTTGATGAACGTGTGGTCAGGGTCGAGCATGGCGTAGTCGAAGCGGATGCCGCTGCGGATGAACACGCGCCTCACGCCCGGCACGGCGCGCAGCTCCCTCAGGAGCTGGACGAGGTCCTCGTGGGTCACGCGCAGGTTGGGGCAGGGCTTTGGCGAGAGGCAGCGGCGGTTCGTGCAGGCGCCGCGCTTGAGCTGCTTCTCGCAGGCCGGGATCCTGAAGTTGGCCGTGGGACCGCCGATGTCGCTGATGATCCCCTTGAACTCGGGGTCCTCGGTCATGAGGCGCGCCTCGGCCAGGATCGACTCGTGGCTCCTGCTCTGGATGATGCGCCCCTGGTGGAAGTTGAGCGCGCAGAAGCTGCACTGCCCCAGGCAGCCGCGGTTGTTGGCGATGGAGAACTTCACCTCGCGGATCGCGGGCACGCCGCCGGCCGCCTCGTACATGGGGTGGTAGGTGCGCTCGTAGGGCAGCTCGTAGGTGGCGTCCATCTCCTCGGTCGAAAGCGGCATGACCGGCGGGTTCTGCACCACATAGACGCCGTGGGGGTACTCCTCGACGAGGGTGTGCGCACTGAACGGGTCGAGGTTCTTCTCCTGCACGGCGAAGCTCCGCGCGTAGTTCAGCTTGTCGGCCTGCATCTCCTCCCAGGTGGGCAGCATCGTGGGCTCGTCGAGAAAATCGAGCGTCCGCGACTTCCAGACCGAGCCACGCACCCACGTCACCTGGTCGATGGGCAGGCCCGCGTCGAGCGCCTCGGCGACCTCGACGACCGAGTGCTCACCCATGCCGTACAGCAGGAGGTCGGCGCCGGAGTCCAGCAGCACCGATCGCTTCAGCGAGTTGCTCCAGTAGTCGTAGTGCGCCAGGCGCCTCAGCGACGCCTCGATGCCGCCCAGGATGATGGGCACATGCTTGAACCTGCGCCGGATCAGGTTGCCGTAGACCACGGTCGCGTGGTCGGGCCTGAGCCCCATCTCGCCGCCGGGCGAGTAGAAGTCGCGCTCGCGCCGCCGCTTGGCGACGGTGTAGTGGTTGACCATCGAGTCCATGTTGCCGGCCGACACCATGAACCCCAGGCGCGGTTCGCCGAGAAGAGCGATGCTCTCCTCGTCACGCCAGTCGGGCTGTGCGATGACGCCGACCTTGAAGCCGTGCGCCTCGAGGGTGCGCGTGATGATGGCCATGCCGAAGGAGGAGTGGTCGACGTAGGCGTCGCCGCACACGTAGACGAAGTCGCACTGGTCCCAGCCGCGCTCCTCCATGTCGGCCTTGCATACGGGCAGAAAGCTCATCGCGCGCTCCCGTCGCTCGTGACCTGCTCGGCGATGCGTCCCTGACGGTAGTCGCCTATGAGCCTGGTGAGGTCCTCGATCCGCTCCGAGATCGTGCCGCCGCGGTCCGTCTCGCTGACGAGCACCTGGTGGTCGTAGCGGCAGATGACGTCGGACTCGCTCATGATGTCGGCGTTGTCGTCGAGGGCCGCCTCGATGCCGCGGAAGGGGCGGTGCGCCTTGATGCGGATGTCGTGCGAGCCCGAGACGAGGGTGTAGCCGGCGATGCCGGTGGTCTCGTGGTAGGCCTCGCAGAAGCCGCCGTCGATGATGAGCTTGCGGCCGTTCGCGCGCACGGGCGTCTCGCCCTCGGCGACGCGCACGGGGGTGTGGCCGTTGATGATGCGGCACTGCGGGCCCGCGAGGCCGAACTCCGCGAGGATGCGCACGCAGGTGTCCTCGTCGTCGCTGAGCTCGTAGTAGGGGTCGCGCGGCTCCTTCCAGGCGGCCTGGTCGCTCACGAAGGCGCGCTCGAAGGTCTTCACGACGCGGCCCGACAGCGGCGAGTGCGCTCCGCACCAGAGGTAGTACATCCAGTCGAGTGCCGCCTGGTCGCCCTGGCCCCATGCCCTGCGGGCGATGTGGTCGCAGAAGTCGAGGTAGGCCCTGCCGGCCAGCGGCGTGCCCTCGCAGAGCACGCGGCAGAAGCTGCCGTCGGTCTGCATGGGGATGCAGCCGTGGAACAGGAGGTTCCCGTCGCGAACGAGGTAGAGCGAGCCGCGCTCGTAGAGGAAGCCGATGTGGCGGCGCAGGCGGCCGCTCTCGCGGAACGACTCGGCGAGCCCGTCGAGCACTTCCGCCTCCTCCTTCGAGAGCGCGTAGGGGTCGGCCGGGTCCAGGGTGGGGAAGTCGCGCGTGTTGAGCTCCCACTCCCTCTCGCCGATGCGCACGACGCCGCGCTCGAGGTCCATCTTGTCGAGCAGGAGCCTCCGGCTCGACATGTGCCAGTCGGGGTGGCGCCTGAACGTCTGCCCCTCGACCTTGAACAGGATCACGTCGATGGCCTTCTCGAAGGGGGAGATGGCCTCGTCGGCGGAGTAGGTCGCGTCGGCGAACAGCGCGAGGCGGCGCAGCGGGATGCCATAGGCGCTCTCGATGGCGTCGAGGGTGCCGTAGCGCACGCTCGTGCGGACGACCGAGCAGATGCAGGCCAGCGAGCCGCAGGCGGCGCCCATCCAGGCGATGTCGTGGTTGCCCCACTGGACGTCGACGGAGGGGTGGCGCGACAGGTCGTGCAGGACGCGGTCGGCATGCGGCCCGCGGTCGAAGATGTCGCCCACGACGTGCAGGCGGTCGACCGCGAGGCGCTTGATGAGGGTCGCGAGCGTCACGATGAAGTCGTCCGCGGCGCCCGTGGCCACGATCGACGCGAGGATCGACTGGTGGTACTCGTGGCGGACGCGCTCCTCGTCGCGCGTGGCGTGCATGAGCTCGTCGAGGATGTAGGCGAACTCGGGCTCCATGGACTTGCGCACCTTGGATCGGGTGTACTTGCCCGCGATCCAGCGCGCGAGCCTCACGAGGCGGTAGAGCGTAACGAGGTACCAGCCCTCCGTCGTAAGGCCGGCCGCCCGCACGCGCTCGAGCTTCTCGTGGGGGTAGTACACGAGGGTCCTCAGCTCCGCCTGGCCTAGCTCGTCGAGCTCGCCCGAGAAGAGCACGCGTATCTGCTCGCGGATGACGCCGGAGCAGTTGTTGAGTATGTGCAGAAAGGCCTCGTGCTCGCCGTGGATGTCGCTCACGAAGTGCTCGGTTCCACGGGGCAGCGAGAGGATCGTCTCGAGGTTGATGATCTCGCTCACCGCTGCCTTGCGGTTGGGGAAGTCGCGGGCGAGCAGCCTGCTGTACCTGAGGTCGAGGTCGCCTCGCTCTTCGCCGGTTGAGGTCATGCGCGTCTCCTTGTCGTCGTTTCCGCAACCATTGTATGCATCGTCACCCCTCGCCGCGAGGCCATCGCAAGGCCGTCGCGAAAGGCACCCTATCGGACGTGAGCGCGAGGTGCGGCCGCGCCGGGATGATCCGAGGTGCAAATGCGTATGCTAGTGGCTGTGAATCGGCACGTAGCCGCCGCATCCGTTCTGAGCGAGGGAGCATGAGCGACCGCCATGACGTAGATTCGCGCCGCCATGAGCTCCTTCTGCATGGGCTCGGCCGGCTCGAGGACGGCGTCGTCCTCTTCGCCCTACGCGACGGTGCCATCCTGTATGCGAACAAGGGGCTCGTCGAGCTCTTCGGCTGCGAGGACCACGACGAGTTCGAGCAGCTCACGGGCGGCGTCATCGACGGGCTGGGCGAGCCTGCCGAGATCGAGCATGCCGTCGGCCAGGCCCGCGCCCAGGTCGAGCACGGGCGCGACTCGTTCTCCGTCGACCTGCGCATTCGCACGTCGCAGGGCGACCAGCGAATGGTCGTCGTGAGGGGGCGCCTCGAGGCCGACGACGAGCTCGGCAGCTGCGTCGTCGCGCTCTTCTCGCGCTTTGACGCTGGCGTCGACCTGCGAGGCGTCGACGGCCTCACCGGGCTTCCGAGGACGCACGCGTTCCTCAGCCGCGTGAGCGACGCGTTCTCGTCCGCCCGCGAGGCCGGAGGGGTGCCCGGCGGGACGATCGTCTTCTTCAACATCGTCAACTTCAAGGCCTACAACGTCGCCTACGGGCTCGACGCTGGCGACGTCTTCCTCATCAAGGTCGCCAACCGCGTGCGCTACACCTTCCCCGGTGACGTCGTGGGCCGCATCTCCGACGACCACTTCGCGGTCTACACGACGAGGGACGACGTGGACGAGCGCGTTCGTCGCGTGATCTCGCTGCTTGCGATCGACCACCCCGAGCTCCAGATCGAGATGAAGGCCGGTCTCTACCGCTGCGACGGCGACGCGACCGCCGGCGTCTCCTGCGACCGGGCGCGCCTGGCCTGTGACAGCATCAAGAACGAGGTGGGCGTCGGCGTCGCCGTCTACGACCCCGCCCTGAGCGAGCGCGTGGGGCTCCGCCGCTTCGCGAGCTGCACCATCGACGAGGCCATCGAGCGCGGCCACATCAAGGTCTACTTCCAGCCGGTCATACGCTCGCTTTCGGGCAACCTCTGCGGCCTCGAGGCGCTCGCGCGCTGGGACGACCCCGAGAGGGGGCTCCTCTCGCCCGGCGTCTTCATCGAGGAGCTCGAGAGCAGCCGCCAGATCGACAAGCTCGACTGCCATGTCGTCCACGAGGTGTGCCGCGCTTACCGCCAGCGCGCAGACGCCGGCGAGGTGCAGGTGCCCGTCTCGCTCAACCTCTCCCGCCTCGACTTCGCCCTGCGCGACATGTTCGAGGTCGTTGAGGCCGAGGTCACGCGCTACGACGTCCCGCGTGACATGCTCCACATCGAGATCACCGAGAGCGTGCTCGTGAGCGACGGCATCCGCATGAGCGAGGTGATCCGGCGCTTCCGCGAGGCCGGCTTCCAGGTGTGGATGGACGACTTCGGCAGCGGCTACTCGTCGCTCAACGTCCTCAAGGACTACGAGTTCGACGAGCTCAAGATCGACATGGGCTTCCTCACGAGCTTCACCGAGCGCTCGCGCGACATCATCGCGTCGACGGTCGACATGGCCAAGACCATCGGCGTGCAGACGCTCGCCGAGGGCGTCGAGACGCAGGAGCAGTTCGAGTTCCTGCGCTCCATCGGCTGCGAGAAGGTCCAGGGCTACCTCTTCGGCGCGCCCCTTCCCTACGAGCGCACCATGGAGCACTGCCGCAGCCTCGGCCTCAAGGTCGAGACCGCGGCCTGGCGCAACTACTTCGACGAGATCGGCCGCGTCGACCTCATGACCGACAAGTCGATGTGCCTCATGGAGTTCGACGGGGAGGATTTCAGCATCCTCTTCTCCAACGAGGGCTACCGCAGAATCGTCTCGAGGCGCGAGACCGACAGCGTCTCCGACATCGAGGGTCACCTCAACGCCTCCACGTCCATCCTGCGCGAGAAGTTCATCGGCTTCGTCCAGACCCCCATCGCCACGGGCGAGGAGGAGGTCATCACCTACATCGAGCACGGCGACTACATCCGCTACACCTTCCGCCTCGTCGCGCAGAACGCCGGGCGTTACATGTTCTGCTGCTACGTCGCGAACATGTCGGCCGACACGTCGGTGCGCGCCCGCGAGAGCATGGACTTCGCCCTGCGTAGCCTCTACCTCCTCTACGACGCCGTCTACCTGATCTCGATCGCGACCAGGAACATCCAGGCGCTGCTCTCCGGTGCTGTGGCGTCGGGTCCCTCGCCGGACGAGCAGAGCCTCGCCGATGCCGCGAGGCGCTTCCTGGAGGAGGTGTTCCCCGAGGACCGGCAGCGCTTTGCCCAGTTCTCCGATCCCGACAGCGCCATGGAGCGCCTGAACGCCGCCCGCGACGGCAAGTGCATGGCCTACTTCCGCATCCGTGGCGCGCACGGCACCTACTCGTGGAAGCTCTTCACGCTCGCGCGCGCGCTCGACGAGGACGACATGCTGCTCCTCAGCATCCAGACGTCGGCCATCAACGACCGCGAGGCGTTCGAGTTCGTCGCCGCGAGCACGGGCCTCTCGGCGTCAGGAGAGTCCTCCATGGCCCCAGAGCTTCTCTGGGACAACCTTATGCTCGGGACGCACGTCAAGTACTTCTGGAAGGACAGAGAGCGTCGCTTCGTGGGCGCAAGCAGGTCGTTCCTCGAGTTCTATGGCTTCGCATCGCTTGACGAGATCGTGGGCAAGACCGACGAGGACATGGGCTGGCACGTCGACAACGAGCCGTTCCGCGATGACGAGCTTGCCGTGATCGAGGAGGGCAAGCGCTTCTTCGACGCCCCCGGCAAGTGCATCGTGCGCGGCGTGGTCCACAACATCGTCGCCAACAAGTTCCCCCTCTACCAGGACGGCAAGGTGGTGGGCCTCATCGGCTACTTCGTCGACGCCGACGCGATGCCCGTCAACCAGCCGCAGCTTGCCGACGTCGGCGTCGTCGACGTCGTCACGGGCGTGACGAGCGCGCGCGGGCTCTGGGAGACCATGCTCGCCTACACCGAGGACTACTTCGTGCACGGATCTCGCTTCGCGACGATCGTCATCGCGGCCGCCGAGTACCTGCGCCTGTGCGACGAGTACGGAGACGATGTCGGCAAGCGGTTCCTCAGGGAGGCCTCGGAGAGGCTCGCGGCGCTCGCGGGGGCCAGCGCGACCGTCGCGCGCCTGTACGGCTCTGCCTTCGTGATCCTCATGAAGTACGAGGCGATGGGGGAGGTCGAGCGCACGGCGCAGGCAGCGTGTGACGCCGTCTCCGACATACGCGAGGTCGCGGGCATCAGCTGCACCGTGCGTGCCCGCGCCGGCATTGCCTACGAGGACGAGGCGACGACCGTCGACGGCCTCGTCAACCTTGCCGTCGAGCGGGCTCAGCGCGGATCGACCTTAAAGCCGTGACGGATTCGGCCACGAACTGTGGATTCGGCCGCGACGCCCTGTCCCGGATGCTCCGGGGCGGGGCGCTCTTCTTGGTTGCGCCGTTGCGGCGACGCGCCCGCGGCGGATGGGCACGCCTGCCCGCCCGCGGCGGAATGTGTGCCGTTTGTGCCCCTCTGAAAGATCTCGGTTGCGTGGCTCTGGCGATGTGGTTAACTTGTCTGCGAGGGTATAACAAAAACATACCAAGTCATACCTCAAACGTAGCAATGGGGGACCCATGAAAGAGAAGATGACCCCTATCGTGGCCAAGGTGATGCCGTCCGAGAAGGACCGGTTCTTCGAGGCCACGGAACAAATCGGCACCACACCCTCCAATGCGATCCGCATGTTCATTGCGGCGTTCAACAGGACGGGGACCTTCCCGTTCGAGATCGTGGCGCCCGATCGGGTGGATTCAAAGGGCGCCGGCGCCGCCTAGGGACGTCAGCCAGGGACGTCGCCTGTGACGGCGCGAGCCGGGCACCTTTCGCCGAACGGCGGGGCCGCGAGCGTAGGTACAGGCTCTTCTCGGCAGGTAGACTGCAGTGTTGTGTGCAGTCATTCTGAGGAGGTCCCATGCAGGAGAATCCGCGTCCGGGTACCGGCGGCGAGCGCTTCGTGCGCTATGGCGAGCGCACCGGCAACGAGTCGATCGTCTACTTCACCCGCGACCTCTCGGCGGCGGGCCTTCGCAAGGCGTACGCCAAGGTGAACGGCACCATTGGGGGCCGCGTGGGCATCAAGCTGCACACGGGCGAGAAGAACGGCCCCAACATCATCCCGCGCGCGTGGGTGCGCGAGCTGGTGGAGCAGGACCTGCCGGGCGCGCACATCATCGAGACCAACACGTACTACGAGGGCGACCGCTACACCACCGAGCAGCACCGCGAGACGCTGGCGGTCAACGGCTGGGACTTCTGCCCCGTGGACATCATCGACGACAAGGGCACGACCGACCTGCCCGTCGAGGGCGGGAAGTGGTTCGACCACATGACGGTGGGCGAGGGCCTTCTGGACTACGACTCGATGGTCACGCTCACGCACTTCAAGGGTCACATGATGGGCGGCTTCGGCGGCTCGAACAAGAACATCGGCATCGGCTGCGCGGACGGGCGCATCGGCAAGAAGGCGATCCACTCGTACCCCGACGGAGGGCAGTGGAGCATCGCGACCGAGGAGCTCATGGAGCGCATCAGCGAGTCGACCAAGGCGACCATCGACCACTTCGGCAGGCGCGTCTGCTACGTCAACGTCATGCGCAACATGTCGGTCTCGTGCGACTGCGAGGGCACCTCGGCGGAGCCCGTCGTGACGCCCAACGTGGGCATCCTCGCGTCGATGGACATCGTGGCGATCGACCAGGCGTGCGTGGACATCGTCTACGCGATGCGCGAGGACGAGCACCACGACCTCGTGGAGCGCATCGAGACCCGCCACGGCCTGCGCCAGCTTACCTACATGCAGGAGCTCGGCATGGGCAACGTGCGCTACGTGCTGGTCGACCTCGACCACGGCGAGGCGCGCATGGACGTGGCCGACGCGGTGCGCGACCTGGAGCCCTTCTCGGGCTAGCCTCGCGCGGGCGAGAAGAGCCTGCGCCGTTGCTAGGGGCAGGCGCCGTGCCAGGGGCGTGCGGCCGTGCCAGGGGCGTGCGGCCGTGCTAGAGGCAGGCGTCCTCGATGGTGCGGCGCAGCTCGTCGATGCCGGTGCCCTTCTCGGACGAGGTGACGATCATCTGGTCCTTGGAGAGGCCGAACTGGCGGGAGAGGCTGGCGAGCTGCTGCATCTGCTTGTTGCGGCTCAGCTTGTCGGCCTTGGTGAGCGCCACCACGAAGGGCAGCTCCGCCTCGATGAGGAACGCGAGCATCTCCTGGTCGAGCTTCTGCGCGTCGTGGCGGATGTCGACGAGGGCGACCACGAGGTTGAAGCTGCGCTCCTGCTCGAAGTAGCCGCCGATGAGGTCGGCCCAGCGCTGCTTCTCGGAGCGGGAGACCTTGGCGAAGCCGTAGCCCGGCAGGTCGACGAAGCGAACGCCGTCGACGTCGAAGAAGTTGATGTTGGCGGTCTTTCCCGGCTGGCTCGAGACCTTGGCGAGCTGCTTGCGGCCGATGAGCTTGTTGAGCAGGGAGGACTTGCCCACGTTGGAGCGCCCGACGAAGGAGACCTCGGGGGTGGTGGGCTCGGGAAGCTGGGCCACGGTGCCATAGGACGCCTCGAAGCGCGCGGTCTCGTACTTGAGTCTGGCCATCTCTCCTCCAGGGACGTGGGTTTCCGCTTGATTGTACCCGAGGCCTCGCGCGCGCACGGGCGACCCGGACACGCTACACTAAGCACCCAAGACACGAGGAGATTGGTGGTCGCATGGACGTCAGGAACCAGATTCACGAGATGAAGCTCGCGGCGCCGACGATGGCGGCGTCTTCGATCGAGAGCCGCAACCGCGCGCTCGCGCTCGTCGCCGAGGCGCTCGAGGCCAAGCGCGACGCGATCTTCTCGGCGAACGAGAGGGACCTGGCGGCCGCCGCCGAGGCGGGCGTCGCGGCCACGGTCCAGAAGAGGCTTCGCTTCGACGAGGGCAAGCTCGCCGACTGCATCGAGGGGCTGCGCCAGCTGGCCGCCCTCGAGGATCCCGTGGGGCGCGTGCTTCTGGCCCGCGAGCTGGACGAGGGGCTCGTCCTGCGTCGCGTGACCTGCCCGATCGGCGTGATCGGCGTCATCTTCGAGGCGCGCCCCGACGCGCTCGTGCAGATCTCGTCGCTGTGCATCAAGAGCGGCAACTGCGCGGTGCTCAAGGGCGGGCGCGAGACGGCCAACACCAACCGCGTGCTGTTCGAGGCGATCCGCGCCGCCGCCGTCGAGGCGGGGCTGCCGGAGAGCGCCCTGCTCCAGGCCGAGCTGCACAGCGAGATCGACGAGCTGCTGGGCTGCGACGAGGACGTCGACCTGCTGATCCCGCGCGGCTCCAACGAGTTCGTGCGCTACATCATGGAGCACACGCGCATCCCGGTGATGGGTCACTCCTCCGGCGTCTGCCACGTGTACGTGGACGCGGACGCCGACCTGGACGAGGCCGTCTCGATCGTGGTCGACGCGAAGACCCAGTACCCGGCCGTCTGCAACGCGGCGGAGACGCTGCTCGTCGACCGCGCGGTGGCGGCTGAGTTTCTGCCGCGCGTGGCCGCAGCGCTGGGCGAGAAGGGAGCCCGCCTTCGCGGCACTGCCGAGGTGTGTGCTCTTCTCGGCGGCGTGGAGGGCATCGAGCCCGTGGAGGAGATGGCGGCCGACGAGTTCTCGACCGAGTACGGCGACTACGTCATGAGCTGCGCGGTTGTGGACGGCGTGCGCGAGGCCGTGGCGCACGTGAACCGCTACGGGTCGCACCACACCGACGCGATCGTCACCGAGAGCGACGAGGCGGCCGAGTACTTCATGCAGATGGTCGACTCGGCGGGGGTGTACCGCAACTGCTCGACGCGCTTCGCGGACGGCTTCCGCTACGGCTTCGGCGCCGAGGTGGGCATCAGCACCGGCAAGCTGCACGCGCGCGGCCCCGTGGGGCTCGAGGGCCTCGTGACGTACAAGTACCGCCTGGTGGGCGACGGTCACGTGGTGGCCGACTACGCCTCCGGCGCGCGCTCCTTCCACTACCGCGAGCTGTAGCGGCAAGGCGGGCGACGATCGTGACGAGCGGGGCGTCGAGGCGCCCTAGCGCTCGCTGTCGATGAGGTCCTCTATGAAGCCGACCTGGTAGCGCAAGAAGCAGACCTCGCCCTCCTCCTGGGTGCGGTCGAGGTCGACGTCTCCCGAGAGGCCGAAGTCGCGCTCGCCGTCCTCGTCGAGGAACATCTGGCGCACGTGCCACACGTGGCGGCCGTCGGAGTCGCCGCGCTCGTCGGACTCGTCGACCTGGAGCAGGTCGGCCGAGCGGGCGTCACCGTCGAGCAGGATCTCCTCGTGGACCTCGAAGTAGGCCTCGAGCATGTGCGACCAGCGCTGCGAGCGCCAGCCCCACTCGCCGTCGAGCTCGCCGAGGCGCTCCATGTCGCCCGTGGCCGCCGCGCGCACGCGCGAGAAGAGGGCGTTGCGCACGAGGAGCCTGAGGGCGCGCCTGTCGCGGACGACCTCGTCGACGCCCGGCGCGGCGCCTGCGTCGACCTCGGCGGACTCGGTGCCCTCCCACTCGTCGATGAGGCTCGAGTCGACCGTGCGCACGACGAGGCGCAGCCACGCGAGCACGTCGCGCAGGCGGTCGGTGAGCTTGTCCTCGGGCACGGTGCGCGAGAGCACGCGGTAGGCGTCCGAGAGGTAGCGCAGGAGCGTGCCCTCGGAGCGGGCGATGTTGCAGCGCTGCACGTAGCCCTTGAAGTCGGAGGCGGTCTCGACCATGTCGCGCAGGACCGACTTGGGCGAGGGCTCGAAGTCGCGCGCCCAGGGGACGTCCTCGCAGTAGCGCTCGAAGGCGGCCGCGATGAGCTCCTCGAGCGGCTTGGGGTAGGTGACGTCCTGGATCTGCTCGATGCGCTCCTCGTAGTCGACGCCGTCGGCCTTGAGCTCGGCCATGACGCGGTCGCGCTCCTGGCGCTGCAGCGCGCGCAGGATCTGCGGAGGGTCCTCGAGGGTGGCTTCGACGAGCGAGATGAGGTCGAGGTCGAAGGTCTCGCTCTCGGGGTCGAGGAGCTCGAGGGCCGCGAGCAGGAAGGGGGAGAGGGGCTGGTCGAGGGCGAAGTCCTCGGGGAGGTCGACGGTCAGCGAGTAGGCCGCCGAGCCGTCGGGAAGCTCTTCTCGGATGACGACGCCCGCGTCGATGAGCGTCGCGAAGATCTCGTTGGCGCGCTGGTGGAGGCGGGCCTTCTCCTCGTCCTCCTGCATGGAGTCGTCGATGAGGGTGCGCACGCGCTCGAAGGCGTCGCCGCCCTGCTCGACCTCGGCGAGGACCATCGAGTGGGAGACGCGCATGCGCGGGCGCAGCGGCTCGGCCTCGGCGGCGACGAGCTTGTCGAAGGTGGCCTCCTTCCAGCCGACGAAGCCCTTGGGCGGCTGCTTGGTCTTGACCTTGCGGGCCTTCTTGGGGTCGCCGCCGGCCTTGGCCAGCGCGCGGGCGTTCTCGATGTCGTACTCGGTGGCCTGGGCGATGACGACGCCTTCGGTGTCGAAGCCGGCGCGCCCCGCGCGACCCGCGATCTGGTGGAACTCGCGGGCGTTGAGGTGGCGCATGCGATGGCCGTCGAACTTGCTGAGGGCCGTGATGAGCACGGTGTGGATGGGCACGTTGATGCCGACGCCGAGCGTGTCGGTGCCGCAGATGACCGGCAGCAGCCCCTGCTGGGCGAGCCTCTCGACGAGGAGGCGGTAGCGCGGGAGCATGCCGGCGTGGTGGACGCCGACGCCGCAGGTGAGCAGGCGGCGCAGGGTCTTGCCGAAGGTCGTCGTGAAGCGCGTGCCCGCGATGGCCTCCTTGATCTGGGCGCGCTGCTCCTTGGTGGAGACGCCGAAGCTCGCGAGCGACGTGGCGCTCTTGACGGCGGCCTCCTGGGAGAAGTGGACGATGTAGAGGGGCGCCTCGCCGGCCTCGAGGGCGACCTTCACCGTGGCCTCGAGCGGAGTGTCGACAAAGCGGTAGGCCAGGGGCACGGGGCGCTCGGCGTTGGCAACGGTCTCGACCGGGCGGTCGCTCTTCTCGGCCAGCACGCCCGCGATGCGGGAGGTGTCACCGAGGGTGGCGCTCATGAGCAGGAACTGCGCGTGGGGGAGCGTGAGCAGGGGGACCTGCCAGGCCCAGCCGCGCTCGCGGTCGCCGAAGAAGTGGAACTCGTCCATGGCGACGCAGCCCACGTCGGCGTCGGCGCCGAAGCGCAGGGCGTCGTTGGCGAGGATCTCGGCGGTGCAGCAGATGATGGGCGCGCCGGCGTTGATGGTGACGTCGCCGGTGATCATGCCGACGTTGTCGCGGCCGAACAGGTCGACGAGGTCGAAGAACTTCTCGCTCACGAGCGCCTTGATGGGCGCCGTGTAGTACGCGCGGCGGTTGGTGCAGACGGCCATGAAGCACATGCCGAGCGCGACGAGCGACTTGCCCGAACCGGTGGGCGTGCCGAGGATGACGTGCGAGCCGGAGGCGAGGTCGAGCAGCGCCTCCTCCTGGTGGTCCCACAGCTCGATGCCGCGCGAGGACGCCCAACCGAGGAAGAGGTCGAGCGCCTCGTCGGCGGGGATGTTCGCGTAGGTGTCGTCGTCGGGCCAGGGGATGAGGGCGCCGAGCGTGGCGGGCTCGGTCGCGTCGGTCGTCTCTGCTGCCGTGGTGTCGTCTGCCATGTGTCTGCCTTCGATCAAGTTCATGCGATGTTTGATGCTACGCCATGCGGGGGCCGTGGGGAAGGTGCAGGCGCAAAGTTTGGGGCCGAGGGCTCGCCTCTAGTGCCATCTCCGCCGAGCCCGTGCAATTCCGCCCTTCCGTGGAAAGATTTGCCAATCGCGTTCGCAGTTTTGCCCCTCTGTGTACAACTTCGCGGGCTTCGAAATTGCGGTCGCGAAACCTAGATGCATACCTCTCACGTGCCAACAGGCGAGACGTCAGAGCCTATGCCATAAAATCGAGCAACTTGAAGCGAGGCCTCGCCTTGACCTTGCCACGGAGCGCACGTTTTGCAAAAGCGAATCCGAAATCTTGCCACGGAGGGGGTGAATTGCGCTCGCATCCGCCCGCGCACGGTCCTCACGGCCGCCCCTCGGAGGGCCTTTCATTCGCGCCGAGCCTGCGGATCAGGCGACGCCCCCAGTCGGGGTTGTTGAGGAACGGTCGCCCGATGCCCACGATGTCGCAGGCACCCTGCTCGAGCAGGCGCTCGGCGTCCTCGAGCTTGCGGATGCCGCCCGCGAGGATGACCGGGGCGTCGAGCCCCTCCTCGCGCAGCGCCGCGCGCACGACGGTCGAGGTGTCGGAGAACCATCCCGGCTCCAGCGTGTCGCGGCGCGAGTAGTAGCACATCCCGCCTGAGACCGAGATGAGGTCCGCCCCCGCTCGGACGGCCTCGACGGCGCAGGCCGCGCCCTCGTCGGCCGTCGTGCCGCCGTCCATGTAGTCGCAGGCGCCCAGGCGCACGGACAGAACCTGGCCCGATCCGAGCTCGGACCTCACGGCCTGAACGACCTCGAGGATGATGCGCGTGCGCCCCGCGAGGTCGCCGCCGTACTCGTCCTCGCGCCTGTTCGTGAGCGGCGAGAGGAACTCGTCGAGCAGGTAGCCGTGGGCTGCGTGCACCTCGACGCCGTCGAAGCCCGCGCGCCGCGCACGGGCTGCCGCCGCCGCGAAGGCCTCCGTGACCCGCTCGATGTCCGCGAGGCTCATCTCGCGCGGCACGGGGTGTCCGACCTTCGCGCCGGGGCAGGTGACCGCACTCGGCGCGATCGCCTGGACCCCGATGGCGTCACGGCTCGCCGCGGAGCCCGCGTGGCTTATCTGCATGATGACGGGGGTGTCGAACTCGTGCACGGCCGCGCACTCGCGCGCGAGCCCGTCGACGTCCTCGTCGCGCGACACGGAGGGCTGGCCCAGCTTCGCCTGGCCGTCCGCGCACACGAAGTGGTGCTCGCTCTCCACGAGGCCCAGCGTCGAGTGGCGCGCACGAGCGGCGTAGTGCTCTGCAAGCTCGGGCGTGACGGCGCCCTCGGGCGTCGCCTTCCCGGTCGCCATCGGCACCATCGCGATGCGGTTCCTGAGCGTGACCGACCCCGCCTCGACGGGGCTGCCCAGCAGCGGCAGGTCGCTCACAGGACCTCCTCCATGCCGATCTTGTACGGCCTCATGCCCAGGCTCTCGTAGAAGCGCATAGCTCCGGGGTTGCACGACCACACGTTGAGCGTGACGTTGTAAAACCCCTCCTCGCGTGCGAACGCGACCACGTGCTCGTAGAGCGCCCGCCCCACGCCGCTCCCGCGGGACGCCTCGTCCACGCAGATGTCGTCGACGTAGAGGGTGCGCACGTCCTGCAGGACGTTGTCGTTCGCGTGCCGCTGGAACACGCAGAAGGCGTAGCCCGCCACGACGCCGTCGCCGTCGCACGCGACGAACACCGGACGGGCGTCGTCGGCCAGTATCTCCTCGAGCTCGCGCTCGGTGTACTTCGTCGTCCCGTGCTTGAACAGGTCCGGACGGCCCGTCGCGTGCACCTCGAGCACCTGGGCGAGAAGAGCCTCGAGCCTCTCGATGTCAGCGGTCACTGCGCGCCTGATCTCCATGGCCACGTGTCTCCTTCCTGCTAGAGCGTCTCCTGAACGTAGCGGGCGAACTCCTGTGCCTGCCCCTCCGTCTCGAATCGGGCGATGTAGAGGTGGTCGCCCATCTCTCCGGCCAGCGCACCTGGCACCGGCTTGTCGATCAGGAGCGGCCCTCCAAAGGCCGCGCGAACCTCGTCGCGCGAGTGCGCGTAGGGACGCCCGTTGCGCCTGGACGCGTAGATGCACCAGTACGGGTCGCCCTCGTCTCGCCAAGAGCACCCATCTTCGCAGACCATTGCCGCCCAGATGTCGTAGACGTCGCAAGAGTGCGCAAAGTTCATCATGTCGGGCGTCAGTCCGCCGGGAGGCCTCACGTTCACCTCGAGGCCAACGTAGTCGCCGGCACGCCCGAGCCCCTCCATGTCATGGTCGAGCCTGAAGAACTCCAGGTGCACGAAACGGCTCCTGAGCGCGAACGACTCGATGCAGCGCCGTCCGACGCGTGCGAGGTTGGGGTCCACGGTCGGTGGGGTCATGTAGGTCAGATCGAGCCCGTCCGTCGCGACGTCGAGCATCGAGGGCGGGAACACGTCCATGTTCTCGAAGACCGGCTCGCCGTGCGAGTCCACGATCGCGTCGTAGGCGACGATCGTGCCCGACACGCATTCCTCGAGCAGGTAGTCAGACCCGTCCCACTCCCGCAGGAACGCTTCGAGGGCCTCGGCGTCGTCCAGCCGGCGCACGCCGAGCGACCCCACGCCGCGCTCCGGCTTCGCGATGATCGGCCAGCCCACGCCTGCGCGCGTCGGCGTCCCCTCGGCGAACGCCACCGCATCCTCGCGGCCGCGTAGCCTTGTCTGCCTTGCGCTCGGCACGCCCGCCCGCGCGTAGTAGACCTTCATGTCGGCCTTGCTGGTGAGCACCTGCGCCTCGAAGGCGTCGGGGCCGGTCCCGACGTTGAAGTCGCTGCGCAGCCGCGCGTCCAGCCCCAGCCAGTGCTCGTTGTTCGACTCGATCCAGTCGATCCGCCCGTACTTCCACATGAGGAAGGCGACGGCACGGCTCACCTCGTCGTAGTTCTCAAGCGACGACACCCAGTAGTACTCGGCGAGCGACGACTTGACCTCGTCCGCCAGCCGGTCGTACGGGGTATCGCCGATCCCGAGCACCGTGACGCCCCGCTTGGACAGGCGGTCGCAGAACTGCCAGTACGAGCTCGGGAACTGGGGTGATATGAAGACAAAGTTCAAGTGTGATCCCTCCGCGCGCCGCAGGACGCATACGAGAAAGGCCCGCCACGTAATTGAACTGCGCGGCGGGCCTTCGAGTTTTGCGAGAAGAGCTTACTTGTTCTTCTTGACGGAAACCTTGGTCGCGGGCTTGGCGGCCGGCTTGGCGGCAGTCGGCTTGGCAGCCGGCTTGGCCGCGGGCTTCACGGCCGGCTTTGCAGCGGGCTTCACGGCCGGCTTCGTGGCAGCCTTGGGGGCAGCGGCCTTGGCGGCGGGCTTAGCAGCGACCTTGGGAGCGGCCTTCACCGCGGGCTTCGCAGCAGCCTTGGGAGCGGCAGCCTTCACCGCGGGCTTGGCAGCGGCCTTAGGAGCGGCAGTCTTGGCAGCCGGCTTGGCAGCAGCCTTAGGAGCGGCAGCCTTCACCGCGGGCTTGGCAGCGGCCTTAGGAGCGGCAGCCTTGGCAGCCGGCTTGGCAGCAGCCTTGGGGGCGGCAGCCTTGGCAGCCGGCTTGGCAGCGGCCTTGGGAGCGGCGGCCTTGGCGACCGGCTTGGCAGCGGCCTTGGGAGCGGCCTTCACCGCGGGCTTCGCAGCAGCCTTGGGAGCAGCGGCCTTGGGGGCGGCCTTCACGGCCGGCTTCGCGGCAGCCTTGGGGGCAGCGGCCTTCACGGCGGGCTTGGCTGCGGCCTTGGGAGCGGCCTTCTTCGCGGCGGGCTTGGCGGCAGTCTTCGTGGCGGCCTTCTTGGCAGCAGGCTTCGCCGCAGCCTTCTTCGCCGCCGGCTTCTTGGCAGCTGCCTTCTTGGCGGCCGGCTTCTTCGCGGCAGCCTTCTTGGCAGCGGGCTTCTTGACGGTCTCGAACTTCTCGCCCGCGGTCGTCTTCTCGATGTCCTCGAGCACGAACGGGAGGAAGTAGCTCATCTGCTTGGTCCACCAGAACCAGTCGTGGCTGACGTCGCGGCCCCAGAAGTCGCACCAGTGGTCAACGCCGAGGCGGTTGAGCTGGTCGTTGATGAAGCGGACGTCGCCGATGCCGTCGTCCTCGCCCTGGCCGACGCAGAAGACGATCTGGCGCTTGTTGTAGATGTCGACGTAGGGGTGATCCTTCGCCATGTTGGGGAGGAACGCCGTGATGTCGTTGTTGTAGAGCGTGGAGCTCATCCAGTCGCCGTAGAAGTGGTTGGAGCGGTAGACGCCGGACAGCGAGATGCAGCCCTGGAACAGGTCCGGGCGCCTCATCGCGGCGAGCGCGGCGTGGACGGCGCCCATCGAGCAGCCCACGGCAAGCGGGCGGCGGCTGGTGCCGTTGAACTCGTGCACGCGCGGCACGAGCTCGTCGGTCACGAAGCGGAAGTAGTCCTCCTGGCGCTCGGCGCGGGCGTTCTTGTCGCCGTCGTAGAGCGACCAGCTCTGCTCGTCGATGTTGTCAACCGAGAAGAGCTGGATCTGGCCCGCATCGATGAACGGGGCCAGGGTCTCCACCATGCCCTTCTCCTCGAACTCGCCGCACTTGGCGTTCTGAGTCTGGAACGCGACGACGGGGTAGCCCTTCTCGCCGTAGACGATCATCGAGAGGTCTTGGCCCAGCGCCTTGCTCTTGCTTGTATACTGCTCACGCTTCACAATAATCAGTCTCCTCGGTCTCGACCGTTGCACTCTCAACCCATGGGTGCCGGAGTGTCCCATCAAGGTTAGAATTCTAGCAGTTGGGCCGCAGAACGGGGTGCAAAACGCGGCCATGTAAGTTGATTTGTTATCGACTCGTGCGTTGCCGTTTACTTACGAGTGACCTACTCGCGGCCCTCGCGCAACGCGGCGGACGCATCATGGGGGAGCGCTGCGGCGCAACGCGCATGTGCGCACCCCGAACTAAGGAGGAACGAATGAGCTCTATCGGAACCAAGTGCGTCCAGGCCGGCTACACCCCGGGCAACGGCGAGCCCCGCCAGATCCCCATCGTGCAGTCGACCACGTTCAAGTACGACACCTCCGAGCACATGGGCCAGCTCTTCGACCTCGAGGCGTCCGGCTACTTCTACACGCGCCTGCAGAACCCCACCAACGACGCCGTCGCCGCCAAGATCTGCGCCCTCGAGGGCGGCTCGGCGGCCATGCTCACGAGCTCCGGCCAGGCCGCAAACTTCTTCGCGGTCTTCAACATCGCCGAGTGCGGCGACCACGTGGTGGCCAGCCAGTCCATCTACGGCGGCACCTTCAACCTGCTCGCCCACACCCTGCACAAGATGGGCATCGAGCTCACCTTCGTCTCGCCCGACTGCACGCCCGAGGAGCTCGACGCGGCCTTCCGCCCCAACACCAAGTGCGTCTTCGGCGAGACGGTCGCCAACCCCGCGCTCACGGTGCTCGACATCGAGAAGTTCGCCGCCGCGGCCCACGCCCACGGCGTGCCCCTGATCGTCGACAACACCTTCCCCACGCCCGTCATGTGCCGCCCGATCGAGTGGGGCGCCGACATCGTGACCCACTCCACCACCAAGTACATGGACGGCCACGGCGCAGGCGTCGGCGGCGCGATCGTCGACTCCGGCAACTTCGACTGGATGGCCCACGCCGAGAAGTTCCCCGGCCTCTGCACCCCCGACGAGTCATACCACGGCATCGTCTACGCCGAGAAGTTCGGCAACGCCGGCGCCTTCATCACCAAGGCCACGAGCCAGCTCATGCGCGACTTCGGCTCCATCCAGAGCCCGCAGAACGCGTATCTGCTCAACCTCGGCCTCGAGAGCCTCCACGTCCGCATGCCGCGCCACTGCGCAAACGGCCAGGCCATGGCCGAGTTCCTCGCGGCGCACCCCAAGGTCGAGGCCGTCAACTACCCCGGCCTCCCGGGCGACGCCTACCACGAGCTCGCCGAGAAGTACCTGCCCAACGGCTCGTGCGGCGTCGTCTCCTTCGAGGTCGCCGGCGGTCGCGAGGCGGCCGAGCGCTTCATGGCGGCCCTCAGGCTCTGCGCCATCGAGACCCACGTGGCCGACGCGCGCACCTGCTGCCTGCACCCCGCCAGCTCGACGCACCGACAGATGACCGACGACGAGCTGCGCGCCGCGGGCATCGGCCCCGCCATGGTGCGCCTCTCCTGCGGCCTCGAGGACGCGGCCGACCTGATCGCCGACGTCGAGCAGGCGCTCGCGCGCGCCTAGCGCGGGCCCGCATGGAGGCAAGCGTGCAGCGCGACTCACTGGTATACGTCCCGGCGGCCGCCGCCTACGCCATCGTGTTCGCGGCGTCCGACGACGGCGTCTGCGAGGTCGGCCTCATCGACCCCGGCGCCGACGACTACTCGCTCAGCGTCCCGACCGCCTCGGTCGAGCCGATGGAGCCGGCCGGGCCCGAGAACATGGCCGACCTCGCCGCCCAGCTCGCGGTGCTCCACCTGCGCGTGAGCCGCGGGATCGACGTGGCCCGCTCGTTCGAGGCCTTCGTCGGCCGCGCCGAGTCGGGCTCGCTCGAGCTCTGGTTCTCGCGCGGCTCCTCCCGCGCGACGCTCCTTGCCGAGCTCGATCCCACTGCCGAGAAGAGCCTGCGCTCCGCCCTCGAGGGCCTCGACCTGGGGCCCTGGTCCTCCGGTGGCCCCGCGCGCACGCCCTCCCTCGACGACTGGGGCTGGTCCGTGCAGGCCGTCGGCGCCCGCCTTGGCACCCAGGGCTACGGCCGCGCCGCCGCGCCCGCGGGCCTCGAGGCGCTCGTCTCGACCCTCCGCTCGCTCGGCGCGCCCGTGTCGTGGGGGACCGACGGTCCCGTCGCCGACGCCGTGGCCGACCTGCCGCAGGACGCCCCCGCCGACTCCGCGGACGCCGATGCCGCCAACGCCGACGCCCCCGACGCCGCGAGCGCACCCGGCCTCGGCGCGATCTCGGCCGCCATCCGCGCTGCTCTCGATGACGAGGCCTAGCATGTGCGAGAGCACCTACTACGTCTACGTCCTGCGCTGCGACGACGACACCCTCTACTCGGGCATCACGACCGACGTCGCGCGCCGGATGGGCGAGCACCGCTCCGGCTCCGCCGCGGCCGCCCGCTACACACGCCGCCACGGCGCGGCCGAGCTCGTCGGCCTCTGGAGCTGCGAGGGCCGCTCGGCCGCGAGCAAGCTCGAGTGGCGCCTCCATCACATGTCGCGCGCCCAGAAGCTCGCTCTTCTCGACCGCCCCGAGGACGCGGGAGAGGGCTTCGAGGTCGTAGGCGCCGCACGCCGAGAAGAGCTGTGGCTCCAGTCGGAGCCCGCCGGGGACGCGCGTCGCGCCTCCCGATAGGCAGATAAATTTTGTCCGGTCGAACGCGTAAGCTTGTGACGTGGGGCGACCGGCGGACGCAAGGCCCGCCCGCGCGGTGCCATCCAGCTGAGGATCGTTGAGGAGCGTGCAAGATGATCGAGATCGAGTGCCCTAAGTGCCACACCGTCTTCGAGGAGGACGAGTCCAAGTTCGCCAGCATCGTGCAGCAGGTGCGCGACAGGGAGTTCCACAAGGAGCTCGAGGCGCAGGTCGCCACCATCAAGGCGGCACACAAGAGCGAGCTCGAGGCCGAGCTGGCCAAGGCCGCCGGCGACGCGCGCGAGGAGACGTCGCGCAAGGACGAGGAGATCGCCTCGCTCAAGGCCCAGATGGAGGCCCTGGCCAAGCGTCAGGAGCTCGAGGTCGAGACGCGCCTTGCGGAGGCACGCCGCGAGGCCGACGTCCTTCGCGAGCAGGTCAAGCAGGAGCATGACGCGGCCGAGTCCAAGGTGAGGGAGGCGCTCTCGCAGGCCGCGCTCGAGAGCGAGCGCAAGCGCGCCGAGGTGGAGCGCACCGCAGGCGAGCGGGCCGCGCGCATCAAGAGCCTCGAGCAGGAGCTCGCCTCCGCCAAGGAGTCCTTCGAGAAGGACCGCGCCCTCGCCGTGAGCGAGGTGCGCCAGCAGCTCGAGGGCGAGCGCGACCGCTTCCGCCACGAGGCCGAGCTCGCGCGCAAGGACAACGAGGCCCTCAAGCAGAGCGCCGAGGTCCAGAGGCGCGACGCGGCCCTCAACCTCGAGCAGCTCATTCGCGAGAAGGACAAGGAGATCGAGAACATCAAGAACCTGCGCGCCCAGCAGACCGTCAAGATGGTCGGCGAGGAGCTCGAGCAGCACTGCGAGACCGAGTTCAACAAGATGCGCGCCGCCTTCCCCAATGCCACCTTCGGGAAGGACAACACCGTGGAGGAGGGGACCAAGGGCGACTACATCTTCCGCGCGTTCGACGAGGACGGGACCGAGTACCTCTCGATCATGTTCGAGATGAAGAACGAGGAGGAGTCCTCCACCCACAAGAAGCGCAACCAGGACCACTTCGACAAGCTCGACCGCGATCGCAAGAAGAAGAACTGCGAGTACGCGGTGCTCGTGAGCACACTCGAGAAGGACAACGACTTCTACAACCAGGGAATCGTCGACGTGTCGGGCATGTCGGGCCACGACCTCATGTTCGTGATCCGCCCGCAGTTCTTCATGCCACTGCTGTCGTTCCTCTCGGCCGCGGCCAAGTCGTCGGTCAAGTATCGCCGCGAGGTCGAGCGCCTCAAGAGCGAGAGCGTCGACATCGGCTTCTTCAACCAGGCGCTCGGCGAGTTCAAGGCCGGCTTCGGCCGCGACTACGAGCACGCCTCGGCCAAGCTGACCGACGCGATGGACGGCATCGACAAGGCCATCAAGCAGCTCGAGAGGATCAAGGAGTCCTTCCGGCTCACCGAGACGCACCTCACGCGCGCCAACAAGAAGGCCGAGGAGCTCACGATCAAGCGCCTCACCAAGAGCAGCCCCATGCTCGCGGAGCGCTTCGAGGCCCTCTCCGAGCAGGACGCGTCTCCCGTCGAGCCTGACCGCATCGAGGGCCCGGATGACGAGATTGGCAGCGCCTCGTCTCGGGAGTAGCGCGGGCGAGAAGAGCCTGCGTCGTGCCCCGCGCATGGTCGTGGCCCGCTCATGACCGTGGCCCGCGCACGAAAAGGGGAGGGGGCGAGCAAGCTCGTCCCCTCCCGTCGTCTTGGTGCTCTGTGCCGCGCGCTAGACGCTGATCGTGCGGTAGGTCGTGTCGTACTTGGAGAGCGCCGACCCGATGGCGCCGGTCGCGGCGCACGACTCCTCGAAGGGCGTCGTGAGCTGCTCGGGGTAGTACTCGGGGTAGTTGAATCCGAGGTCCCAGCCCCAGAACTTGTTGACCTCGGCCATGACGGCGCTGAGGTTGTCGTAGCACGAGACGATGCTCTGGTTGGCGGTGTTGTACTTCGACGAGGTGGCGATGCCCGAGGTCCTGGCGCTGTCCTGCGCGGCCGTGACCTCGTCGGCGAGGGCCTTCATCTCCTGGGCGACCTGCTCGCGCTCGGCCCTCGTCTTGGTGTGCGTGGTGCGGTAGGTCTCGACGGCGTCCTTGACCTTCTCGGCCTCGGCGTCGAGCTTGTCGAGGTTGGCCTTGACCTTCTCGTGGTCGGCCTTCTCCTGCGCCGTCTCGCCGTCGTCCTTGGACGTGGAGTCGCCGGAGTTGCCGGAGTTGCTGGAGGAGTCGCCGGAGTTCGAGTTCGAGCTCGAGTTGGAGCTCTGGCCGGAGTTGTTCTGCTGGTTCTGGGCGGCGCCGTTTACGACGTTGGCGACGTTCTTGGCCTGCGGGTCGGTGTTGGAGCTGCCGCAGCTGCGCATGAGGATGAAGACGAGGCCGATCGCCACGAGCGCGACCGCGCCGATGATGATCAGGTAGCGACGGTTGCCGCTCTCCCACTCGTCCTCGCCCTTGAAGCGCTCCTCGTGGTGGGGGTTGACGGCCAGGGGCGAGACGATCGTGGTCGTGGCGGCACGCTGCTCGCCCGGGCGCTCGCCCTTCTCGTCGCCCGCGGCATCCTCGACGCCGTGCTCCTTTGCCTCGCTGTCCTCGGCCTCGTCGGGCGCGGTGCCCTGGGCGGCGCCGTGGGGCGCAAGCGGCGCCTCGGGCTGCGGGTCGGGCGAGGCGATTCCCTCGTCGACCGCGAGGTTGATCTTGTTCATGATCGAGGTGACCTCGCCGGGCCCCTGCTTCTGGCCGCCGTCGGCGGTGGCCCACTCGTCGAGGTGGGTCCCGCATTCGATGCAGTAGATCTGTCCGGGCCTGAGAGAGGCCCCGCAGTGTGGGCAAAACTTGGGCGTCATACGCTACACTCCATTGGATTGGCGGGTGCTCGCGCGCCCGCCACGCGGGCACGTGACTAGTAGTGTACTTGCTTTGTGGATTTTTTCTCATGAAAACGGCGCATTGTTTTATGCGTCGCTAATGCATGCGCGCCACGCGCGATGGTTGTCTTGTCGAAGGGGGCGGTTCACATGGCGCGAGGCAGGGCGAGAGGAGCGGCCGCCGTGGCCGTGGCCGCGGCCGTGGCCTGCGCGGCAGGCATTGGTGCGCTTCGCCTCGAGGGCGTGCTGCCGGGCCTTCGCCCGCAGGCATCCGCGCCGGCGGGTGGCTCGCTCGAGAAGCCCACCGAGTGGGTGGAGGCTGAGTCCCCCAACTACGTCAGGCTCGCCGGGACCGCCCGCATCGCCGAGACGCTCGCGCCTGGCGAGGTTCGCTACGCGCCGCTCGACGCCCTGGGGCGTGCCGGTCGCGTCGAGGCCTGCGTCACCGCTCGGATGGTGGAGGAGGGCGTGGCCCGCGAGCGCGCGGCAGAGCTTCCCGACCCCGCGGGCTGGGGCCACAACGCCCGCGCCGAGATCGAGCTTCCGGGAGGGCGCGTCTACCGCGGCTGGTTCTGGAACCGCAGCCACCTGCTGGCCAAGTCGCTCGGCGGGGCCGACGCCCTCGAGAACCTGGTCTGCGGCACGCGCATGCAGAACGTGGGCGCAAACGACGGCCAGGGCGGCATGGCCATGGTCGAGACCGCGTGCCGCTCGTGGCTGCGTGACTTTCCCGACCAGACGATCTCCTACGTGGCCACGCCCCTCTACGTGGCCGGCGAGCTCGTGCCGCGCAGCGTGGTGGTGGACGCCCGCTCCTCGGACGGCTCGATCGACGAGGAGGTCGAGGTCTACAACTGCGCCAAGGGCTACGTCATCGACTACGCCGCGGGCACCTTCGAGCGCGCGTAGGGGACGAGGGCGCAGGCGAGGCGCAGGCTCTTCTCGTCACATGGCGCGGCGCACGGCGTCGGCCCAGCCGGCCACGGCGCGCTCGGCGGCCTTTGCGTCCATCTGGGGCTCGAAGACGTCGTCGCTCTCGCGCATGGCGGCGAGCTCGTCGGTTCCGGACCAGAAGCCGCTCGTGAGGCCCGCGAGGTAGGCGGCGCCGAGCGAGGTCGTCTCGATGTTCTGCGGCCGGTGGACGGTCGCGCGCAGCACGTCGGCCTGGAACTGCATGAGGAAGCCGTTTCGCGACGCGCCGCCGTCCACGTTGAGGGTGTCGAGGGAGACGCCCGCGTCGGCCTCCATGGCGCGCACGAGGTCGTAGGTCTGGAAGGCGAGCGCCTCGAGGGCGGCGCGGGCGATGTGCGCGGGCGTGGTGCCGCGCGTGAGTCCGCAGATGAGGCCGCGGGCGTCGGCGTTCCAGTACGGCGCGCCGAGGCCCGTGAAGGCCGGCACGATGTGGACCCCGCCGGTGTCGTCGACGCTCTGGGCGAGGAACTCGGTCTCCTCGGCGCTCCTGATGAGGTGCATCTCGTCGCGCAGCCACTGGATGAGCGCGCCCGCCACGAACACGCTGCCCTCGAGGGCGTACTCGGTGTGGTCGCAGCCGGGAGGCGACGCGACGATCGTGGTCACGAGGTTGTGGCTCGACGTCGGGGCCTCGGCGCCGGTGTGCATGAGCAGGAAGCAGCCCGTGCCGTAGGTGTTCTTGGCCTGGCCGGCCGAGAGGCAGCACTGGCCGAAGAGGGCCGACTGCTGGTCGCCGACGACGCCGCAGATGGGGATCCCGGCCGGGACCCCGGGGTAGCTCGTCTCGCCGAAGAAGGACGCCGAGGGCCTGACCTCGGGCATCATCGAGCGCGGGACGTCGAAGAGGGCGAGAAGGTCGTCGTCCCACACGCCGCGGTGGATGTCGAAGAGCATGGTGCGGCTCGCGTTGGTGGCGTCGGTCGCGTGGACGAGCCCTCCCGTGAGGACCCACACGAGCCAGGTGTCGACGGTGCCGAAGAGCAGCTCGCCGGCCTCGGCGCGCTCGCGGGCGCCCTCGACGTTGTCGAGCAGCCAGGAGATCTTGCTGGCCGAGAAGTACGCGTCCGGCAGGAGGCCGGTCTTGGCCTGGACCATGGAGCGCACCTCGGGCGTGCCGCAGAGCTCGTCGACGAGCCCCGCCGTGCGGCGGCACTGCCAGACGATGGCGTTGTGGATGGGCTCGCCGGTGGTGGGGTCCCATACGATGGTGGTCTCGCGCTGGTTGTCGATGCCGATGGCGGCGACGTTGTCGCGGGAGAGCCGGTGCTTGCTGACGAGTTCGGTGAGGCAGCCGAGCTGCGAGTAGAGTATCTCCTGCGGGTTGTGCTCGACCCAGCCGGGTTGGGGGTAGATCTGCTGGTAGGTGCGCTGGACGCAGTCGACCATGGCACCGCCTCGGTCGATGAGCACGGCGCGCGAGGAGGTCGTGCCCTGGTCGAGCGCGATGACGTAGGTCTCGGCCATGCTACGCCTCCTGTCCCGGCGCCCTGAACGGCGCCGTGGTCGCCTCGGCGACGGCGCCGCGCGAGTCGAGCCACGCGAGGACGTCGTCGACCACGACGTCGCGGCTCTTCTCCTTGAGGATCTCGTGGCGCATGCCCTCGTAGATCTTGCAGGTGACGTCGTCGGAGCCGGCGCGGCGCGCGAGCTCGGCGGAGGCGGTCACGCCCTCTCCGAAGTCGCCGACCGGGTCCTGCGCGCCGGCGATGTAGAGCAGCGGCAGCTGGTGGGGGACGCGCTGGGCGCACTCGAGGGTGCAGACCTCGGCCGTGAGGTCGGTCAGCGTCGCGTAGCCGCCCGCCGAGAACGTGAATCCGCACTCGTCGTCGGCCAGGAAGCGGTTGATGTTGTCGCGGTCGAACGAGAGCCAGTCGGAGGGGGTCTGGGCGTCCTCGATCATGGACGAGTAGCTGCCCTCGGCCATCGACTGCAGAAGCGGGCTCTTGTAATCGACGCCGCGGACGCGCGCGATGAGGCGCGCGAGGGTGCGGCCGGCCCGCGACTTGGCGGGCGGGATGAAGCCCGTGCCGCAGAGGATGGCGCCCGCGAGCCCGCCGCCGTGGCGGGAGACGTAGCTGCGGGTGACGAAGCTGCCCATGGAGTGGCCGAACACGAAGAGCGGGACCTTTTCGCCCACATGCTCGCACGCGATGCGGCGCAGCTCGTGGACGTCGGCGACGAGCACGTCACGCCCGTCGACGGGCAGGCACCCGAGCCTGTCGGGCGTCGTGGAGGAGCCGTGCCCGACCTGGTTGTGGCCGCAGACCAGGTAGCCGTGGCGGGCCAGGTCGCGCGCGAAGGCGTCGTAGCGCTCGATGTGCTCGCACATGCCGTGGACGAGGAGGACCACGCCGCGCGGCTCCACGAGGCCCGCCTCGAGGGGGTTCTCGCCCCACCACAGGTAGCCGCGGATGAGCGAGCGCCCGTCCGCCGAGTCGAAGGAGATGTCGTACCGTCCGATCTCGCCCGTTGCCTGCTGCTGCATGCGCAACCCTCCCTCTCGCGCCGGTGCGGCGCGGCTCTGCTCTTGTGGTCGCAGTCGAGTATATGGGTGGGCGGCCCCGCGCGGGGGCACCCGTCCGCGAGCGTGGCGCGCCCCGGGCGGTGGGCGGCTGGGCTAGGCGTCGTGGCGCACGCGCGGCGCGGGTGCGTCCGAGAGCTCCCAGGTGGGCGCGAGCTCGCAGTCGTGGTCGAAGGCGACGACCACGTTGTTGTCGGGCAGGGTTGGCTCGTCGGCGCCGCAGGGCAGGACGCGTACGTGGGCGAAGTGCCCCTCGAGGGCCGCCACCACGTCGCGCACGGGTTGCGAGCGCGGCCCCTCGAGTGCGGAGACCACGTTGGTCAGGTAGACGCCGCCGGGCGCGAGTCGCTCGTGGATGGTGCGCGCGGCCTCGGCGGTCATGAGGCTCTCGAGCGGCTCCTCCGCCGAGAAGCAGTCGTTGAGGATCGCGTCCCAGCGCGCGTCCGCGTCCTCGAGGAAGCTGCGCGCGTCGCCCTGCACGATGCGGAGCCTGTCGTCGCGTTGCGCGTGCGTGAGCTCTTCCAGCCGGCCGAGCGCGAAGTGCTCGCGGGCGACGCGGATGACCTCGGCGTCGAGCTCGACCACGTCGACCGAGACGTCGTCGTGGCGCGCGATGGCGGCCGTGGGGAACGACATGCCGCCCCCGCCGAGCACGAGCAGGCGCCGCGCGCCGGGCGTGACGTCGAAGAGCCGCTCGTAGAGGCGGTGGTACGCGAACACGGGCTCCGCCCAGGCGTCGCCCAGGTAGCAGGCGCTCTGCCAGGTCCCGTCGACCTCGAGCACGCGGACCGCCGCGCCGTCGGCGTCGTGGGTGTCCACCACGCAGCAGGTGCCCGCCAGCGTCTGGCAGCGCTCGACGAGGTGCTCGTCGAGCGCAAGCCTCCCGGCCGCGTCGCGCAACCAGCCCAGCAGGGCCGCCATGGTATGGACCACGCTCTTCTCCTCAGCATTGCCTGCCAGGCCTCAGGGGTCGGGCCTGCGCACGCGACGATTGTAGCGCGCCCGCGCCGCCGCGCTGGGCTATGCTCTCCCTAGCACCAAACGATTCGCGCAACGCCCGCCAGCCCACGGAGGTCGCATGGAGTCCATCGGGTCCACCCAGATCGCACGCGGCGTATGGCAGCTGTCCGACGCCCTCGACGACCGCTGCTACCTCGTCAGGGGAGAAGAGCGTGCGCTTTTGGTCGACGCGACCTCGGGCCTCGGCGACCTGCGCGCGGCCGTGGGCGCACTCTGCGACATGGAGCCGACCGTCGTCCTCACGCACAGCCACTACGACCACTCGGGCGGCGCCCGCTGGTTCGGCGAGGCGCTCGTCTCGCCGGAGGACCTGCCGCTCGTGGCCGCCGAGGAGGCCGACGCCCGCGAGGCGATCGCCACGCAGCGCTCGCGGGGCCTCGTGGGCGCGGACGGGCCGTGGGCCTATGACGACGCGCCGGCGGCACGCCTCTCGGTCGTGCGGGGCGGCGACGTCTTCGACCTGGGAGGGCTCACGGTCGAGGCGGTCAGGCTCCCGGGCCACACGGCGGGGTCTCTCGGCTACCTCGTGCGAGAGCGGCGCATGCTCCTCTCGGGCGACGCCGTCACGCCCGTCATGTGCCTCTACGCGCCCGAGTCGCTTGCCGTCTCCGCGTACCGCGCGACGCTCGCACGCATGTCGGCCCTGCCGTTCGACGAGTTCTGGACCGGACACCACGCGCAGGGCTTCGCGCGCGAGGAGCTCATGGGGAGCTTCGACGCCTGCGCGGCCTTCGCGGAGGGCGACGCCGGCCACCCCTGGCAGAGCTCGACCATCGCCGGCGAGGTCGGCACCCTGCACATCTTCTCGGGCTCCGACCCCGAGTCGCCGGACTTCCGCGCGATCATCACGCGTCGCGAGAGCGCGCCGCGGCTGCGCCGCCGCAGGAGGCGCGGGGCCTAGCGCCGCCTGGGCTCGAGCCCCGCTCGCCCGCGCCCCGCATGGCGCATTCGCCCATGTCGCAGAAAAGAGTGCCGGGGCGCGCGCCGAACGTGCCATACTGTTGGGCGTCGACGGCGCGCAAGCGCCGGACGGCCTTTTCTGAGTGAGAGCCTACGGATGCGAGGGAGGGCACCATGCCCGGTCTGCACTGCACCGACTGCGTCTACGGAGAGTTCTCGTACAACGAGGAGTGGGGCAAGTACCAGGGCTCGTGCAGCCGCGGGTACCGCCTGTGCGACCCGCACGAGACGCAAGACCCGCATAGGTTCTTCTCGGAGAAGCCCGAAGGGCTCGTGCCGACGATCGACCCCTTCGGCAAGGAATACCTCCGCGACGACAACGTCTGCCCGCAGTTCGTGCACTCCGCCGACGGCACGGTGGACAAGTTCCGCCGCTTCTGGAACAGGACCTAGCTTGGAATCCACGATTCAGCTCAACGACAGGACGGTGGAGGTCGTCACCTCCGCAAGGCGCCCGCGCGCCCTGCTCGCCGCCTACCGCGCCCTCATGCGCGTGCACTGCCGCGTCTGGCTCGGCTTTCACGTGCGCAGGGGAGACGAGCCTTGTGACCTCTCTGGCGCCATCCTCATGTGCAACCACCCCACCAAGCTCGACTACGCGATGCTGAGCTGCGCCTTCCCCGACGCCATCATCCATCCGGACGTGCCGAGCGGGGCCGCTGCCGCGACCTACGGCTCGCGCTGGCTGCGCGACAAGGTGGGTGCCGTCTACCACGAGCGCGGCAGCAGCGTGACCGAGGTGCGCCACCGCACCGAGGCCGTTCGCGCCTGCCTCGACATGGGGGAGTGCGTGCTCGAGTTCCCCGAGCGCGAGCCGCGTCCGTACCGCTGGCAGCTCGGCGAACTGTCGGACCGACCGTTCTTCCTGGCGGCCGTGCTCGACGCCCCGATCGTGCCGGTGGCGCTCGCCCCGGTCGTCACGCGCGGCCTCAACGGCGTCGTGCGGCGCCTGCCCGGCTTCGAGCTGCGCGTGGGCAAGCCCGTCTGGCTCGACCGCTCGCTGCGCCCGCGTGAGGCCGAGGTGCGCTTCCGCGAGGACGTCGAGATGCAGATGCGCGACCTGCTCGCTCTGGAGTAAGGCCGCGCATCCAATCAAGATCCTGTGAGTCCCGCGAGGGGACGGCGCCTCTACGCCTTGGCGCCGCCCTCGATCTCGCCGGCGCAGTGCGGGCACCTCGTGGCGCCCTCCTTCACCTCTTCGAGGCAGTGCGGGCAGACGGGGATCGCCGGCTCCTCGGCGGCCTCCTCACCCTTCTTGGTGAGCTTGGCGGCCGCGTGCTCGAGCTTGTTGACGCTCTTGACCAGCATGAACACGATGAGCGCCACGATCAGGAAGTTGATGATCGCGCTGATGAAGGCGCCGAAGTCGATCTCGGTGCCGGGGACCACGAGTCCCGAGATGCCCGTGCCGCCGCCGGTGATCGCCTTGATGAGGGGGTTGATGATGTTGGTCGTCAGCGCCGTGACGATGCCGGTGAACGCGCCGCCGATGATGACGCCCACGGCCATGTCCATAACGTTGCCGCGCATGACGAACTCTTTGAACTCGGATGCGAACTTCTTCATGTCCCGTCCCCCTCGCTTGGCGTTTATGCCGCGCGCCGGCGCGGCCCTGCAACAAATCTCAAACCATCGTAGCGCCCGGCAGCGCGCCTGTCATGCGCGCCTGGGGCGGCTGAGCTCGTCGGTGTCGAGCCAGACCGTGACCGGCCCGTCGTTTTCGAGCGAGACCTGCATGTCCGCGCCGAAGACGCCGCGACCCACGTGGCGCACGCTCTTCTCGGCCAGGCCGCAGAAGTGCTCGTAGAGGCGCTCCCCGAGCTCGGGGCCGGCGGCGCCCGTGAACGAGGGCCGCCGCCCGCGGCGGCAGTCGGCATAGAGCGTGAACTGGCTGATGACCAGGACCTCGCCGTCGACCTGCGCAAGCGACAGGTTCATCTTGCCGTCGCCGTCGTCGAAGATCCTGAGGTTCAGCATCTTGTCCCAGAGCTGGGCCGCCTCGGCCTCGGTGTCGGTGGGGCCGACGCCGAGAAGGACGACCAGTCCGCGCCCGCAGCGGCCGACCACCTCGCCGTCGACCTCGACCTGCGCCTGGCTGACGCGCTGGATGAGCGCGCGCATGCTAGAGGTTGTAGAGCGAGGAGAACTTCTCGCTCAGGTAGTCGGTGTAGTAGCGCGCGTCGAAGGGCTCGCCGCAGGCCGACTTGATGAGGTCGGCCGCGTCGCGGGAGCGTCCGAAGCGCCAGATGCGGCGGCGCAGCCACTCGCGGATCGGCGCGAGGTCGCCCGAGGCGAGCGTGCCCTCCCAGTCGAGCCCCTCGGCGATCATCTGGTGGCGGATCTGCGCGCCGTAGGCGCCGCCGAGCGCGTAGGTGGGGAAGTAGCCGAACGCGCCGCCCGACCAGTGCGTGTCCTGCAGCGCGCCGTGCGCGTCGTCGGGCACGGTGACGCCCAGGTAGCTCTTGTAGCGGTCCGCCCAGATGCGCGGGACGTCGGCCGCCTTGCACTGTCCCGAGAAGAGCATCTGCTCGATCTCGTAGCGGATCATGATGTGGAGGGGGTAGGTCAGCTCGTCGGCCTCGGTGCGGATGAGCGAGCCCTCGACCTTGTTGGTCGCGGCGTAGAACTGGTTGGCCGTCACGCGGCCGAGCTGGCCGCGGAAGTGCTTGGCCATGGCGGCGAGCAGCGTGGGCGCATAGGCGCGCGAGCGGCCGACGTAGTTCTCGAAGAAGCGCGACTGGGCCTCGTGCATGCCCATGGAGGTGCCGCCGGCGAGCGACGTGTAGTTGAAGGAGGGGTCGACGCCGCACTCGTAGAGGGCGTGGCCGCCCTCGTGCAGCATCGTGTAGACGTTGGAGATGACGTCGTTCTCGTAGGGGTGCGCCGCGATGATCGCGTAGTTGGTGGTGAGCGCGTCCGAGAAGGGATGCTCGGTGGCGGTCAGGAACATGACCTTGGGATCGAGCCCCTCGAGGTCCATGAGGTCGCGGGCGAGGTCCCACTGGCGGGCGACGTCGAAGCGGCCCTCGATGACGGAGCGATCGATGCGGCTGCCGCGGCTCTGGATGTCGGCGAGCAGCGGGACAACGGTGTCCTTCACCTGGTTGAAGAAGTTGTTGTAGAACGCGCGGTCGCAGCCGTGCTCGAAGTCGTCGAGCCAGACGTCGTAGGGGTCGGCGTTGGGGTTGCGGAAGCGCGCGATGCGGACCATGCTCGCCACGATGCGGTCGAGGTAGGGCTCGAAGGAGGCCCAGTCGTTGGCGACCTTGGCGCGACGCCACACCGCGTCGGCCTCGGTGGTGAGGCGGGTGAAGTCGGCCTGGACCTCGTCGGGGACGTCGGCGAGGCGGCTGCGGTCGCGCTTGAGGATCCTGACCTGGTCGACCTGGGTGTCGGTCAGGAGGTCCTCCATGGTCGAGAGGCGGTCGAGCAGGCGGCCGGTCTCGTCGGAGCAGAGGAGCTCCTTGTCCTCGGCCTCGAGGATGGCCTGGGCCTCGCCGCGGTCGGCCGTGGCGGCCTCGGGATCGATCGAGGATCCGTAGGAGCTGATGCCGGTCTGGGCGTAGCGGTGGGCATAGAGGTGCATCTCGAGCTTGTTGAGGGCGGCGATGTCCGCGCGCGGGTTGTTGAGCGCCGCCGGCGCGGGGGCCGCGGGCGTGCCCGGGAGCTGCTGCTGCACGGGGTCGGTGAGGAAGGTGGGGACGGCGCCTGCGCCCTCCGCCTGGCCCTGGGGCTCGTTGGTGCTCTTCTCGTCTGCCATGTGTTCTCCTTGGGGTCGACGTTCCATCTCCTGAAGTCTAGCGCCGATGCGCGTCGCGCGCAGGGGCCGCCCGCGGCCGTACCGCTCGCCGCGGCGGGCGAATTTGGGCGCGCGGGCCTCGTGGCGCCCTGCGTTGGTCCATACTGTTCGCGACGAGACGAAAGGGGAGACACATGGAATGCGTTCTTGGCATCGACATCGGCGGTACCAGCATCAAGGCAGGGCTCTTCTCGGTCGAGGGGAAGCTCCTCGCGACTGAGACGATCCCGACCGGCAAGCTCGAGGGCGAGGCCGCCTTCGGCGAGGTCACGACCGGCCTGCTGCGCCTCGTGACGTCCGAGGGACGCGAGGCGTCCGACGTGCGCGCCGTGGGCCTCGACGTGCCCGGCCCCGTCGACGACCAGGGGCGCATCGGCATGCTCGCGAACATCACGCTCGACGCCGACGGGCTCAAGGACGCCATCCTGAGGACCTTCCCCGGCGCGGCGCTCGCCTTCATCAACGACGCCAACGCGGCCGCCCTCGGCGAGCTCTGGCAGGGCTCGGCCAAGGACGTCAGCAGCTTCGTCATGGTCACGCTCGGCACGGGCGTGGGCGGCGGCGTGGTCTGCGGCGGCCGCCTGGTCTCCGGCGCCTTCGGCGCGGGCGGCGAGATCGGCCACATCACGGTGCGCGAGGGGGAGGAGCGCGTCTGCGGCTGCGGGCGTCGCGGCTGCCTCGAGCAGTACGCCTCGGCGAAGGGCATCGTCTACCTCTATCGCAAGGAGTGCGAGGACCGCGGCGTCGAGGGCGTCGCCGTCGCGCACGAGACCGACACGCTCGCGGTCTTCAAGGCGTGCCGCGCGGGCGACGAGGCCGCCGCGGCCGCGATCGACACCATGGTCGACCGCCTCGGCTATGCCCTCGCGCAGATCAGCTGCGTCGTCGACCCGGAGTGCTTCCTGATCGGCGGAGGCGTCGCCGGCGGCTTCGACCTCTTCGGCGAGAAGCTCCAAGACGCGTTCAGGGGCCACTGCCTGAAGCCGAGCGCCGGCGCCGAGATCAGGGCGTGCAGCCTCGGCAACGAGGCCGGCATGTACGGCGCCGCCTACTCGGCGCTGCAGGTCGCGCAGGAGGCATAGCGGACGGACTCGCACGATATGGCATACCAGGGGCCTGGCGCCGCGGCGTCGGGCCCCTGCCTTGCCGCGCCTGCCGCGCGGGCGCAAGAATTTGGGTCCCAGATGAAGAGCTGCGGCTCTTTTACGTTTTATTTACATTACGCTGCATCAACTAATACAATTGTGCATTAGGTTAAGCGCTTCAAAATAAGGAGTACCGCATGAGTGAGTTCCTGGATGCAAGTCACGTTTTCCTCGACACCCCCGCCACCAACGTCGACGAGGCGCTCGAGTTCATCTCCGAGAAGGCCGTCGAGCTCGGTCTTGCCGACGACAAGCAGGCTACGCTTGACGCGTTCAAGGCGCGCGAGGCCGAGGGCACGACTGGCATGATGGAGGGCTTCGCCATCCCGCACGCCAAGAGCGCTTCGATCAAGAAGGTCGGCGTCCTGGTCGTCAAGTTCAGCGGTGACGTCGAGTGGGAGACCATGGACAAGAAGCCCATCAGGGTCGCCATCGCCCTCCTCGTTCCCGACGGAGAGGTGCCCGCCACCCACCTGCAGCTCCTCTCGAAGGTCGCCGTCATGCTCATGGACGAGTCCTTCCGCTCCGCCACCATCGCCGACAACGACGCGGCCTCCATCTCCGACCGCATCAACGACGGCCTCCTCAAGTAGGCAAAAACGCACAGGTGCGCCCCGCGGGCGCTCGCGGACGGCTCGCCCCTCGGGGCGGGCCGTCTTTTTTCTGGGCGTCGCGGGGTGCACGTGCGCTTGCTCTACACTAGGGGGCAATTCGCATCGTGAAAGGGGCAGACATGTCGACGTACGCTCTCAAGGCCGCTCGCTTCGTCCTTCCGGGGTCTCTCGCCTTCGGCGGATACCTCGAGATCAATGAAGGTACCTTCGGCGCCTGGACGCCGGAGCGTCCCGACGGCCTCGACGTCGTCGACCTCGGCGACGCCTGGGTCGCCCCGGGCTACGTCGACACTCACGTGCACGGCTTCGCCGGCCACGACGTCATGGACTGTGATCCCGACGGCGTGAACGAGGCGTCGCTCGCCCTCGCACGCCGCGGCACCACTTCGTGGGTTCCCACCACGCTCACTCAGCCCGCCGGCGAGATCGAGGCCGCGTGCGCGAGCGTGTGGGAGGCCGACCAGCGCCGCGACGACGACTTCCTTGGCGCCCGCATCGAGGGCATCTTCCTCGAGGGCCCCTTCTTCACCGAGAAGCACATGGGCGCGCAGAACCCCGCCAACATGCTCGACCCCTCCGTCGAGCTCTTCGACCGCTGGCAGGAGGCTGCGCACGGCCTGATCTGCAAGAGCTCGCTCGCCCCCGAGCGCGCGGGCTCGGCTGTCTACTGCGCCGCGCTCAGGGACCGCGGCGTCGTCACGGCGCTCGGGCACTCGGCCGCCACCTGCGCCGAGGGCCGCGCCGCCGTCGCCGCCGGCGCCACCGTCTTCGTCCACACCTACAACGCCATGGAGGGCCTGCACCACCGCGAGGGCGGCCTCGTCGGCTGCGCCATGTCGACCACGGGCACCTACTCCGAGCTGATCTGCGACGGCCACCACGTGCTGCCCGAGGCGATCCGCGCCCTCGTCTCTGCCAAGGGCTGGGAGCACGTCGCCGTGATCTCCGACTGCCTGCGCTGCGGCGGCATGCCTGACGGCGACTACTACCTCGGCGACCTGCCCATCCGCCTCAAGGGCGAGACGGCGCGCCTGATCGCGGAGGACGGCACGGTCGGCAACCTCGCCGGCGCCGCCACCACCGTCGCCTCGGGCGTGAAGAACCTCGTCGATTGGGGCGTCGCGACGGCCGAGCAGGCCATCCGCATGGGCACCGAGGTCGCGGCCGCCTCCTGCGGCATCGACGACATCTGCGGCTCGATGCTCCTCGGCCGAGCCGCCGACTTCAACGTTCTCAACCCGGACCTCACGGTGGCCGCGACCTACGTCTCCGGCCTCCTCGTCATCTAGCGCACGCGTCAACGGGGGAGACCATGACAGGCGAAGACAGGCGGCCGGTCCGCCTCATACTATGCGACATCGACCGCACGATCCTTCCCTATGGGGACGCGAGCGTCTCGCCGCGCACCCGCGCCGCCTTCCTCGCGGCCCGCGAGGCTGGCATCGCCTGCGGCGTGGCGTCCGGCCGCGGCGTCGACTGGATTCCGCCCTTCTTCGACGGTGACGCCCACTGCGTCGAGACGTGCGTCGCCACCAACGGCAACCAGGTGTTCCTCGCAGGCGAGAAGATCCGCGAGGCCGAGATGTCCGCTCTTCTCGCCCCGGCGGCCGAGGTCGTGCGCAACGTGGCGCGCGCGGGCCTCATCGCCTTCGACGGCGCCACGCCCGTGCTCGTCGAGGGCACCGTCGAGGACCTGACGGGCGCGTTTGCCGCCTACGGTCGCGCGTGCGTGCACGACGGGCGCGGGCGCGGCGTGGGGGAGGTCTCCTTCCCGGTGGCCAAGGCCGCGGCCTTCGTCGCCGAGCCCGGCGCGGACGGCGTGCTCGGTCCCGCCAGCGAGGCTCGCACGCGCGAGCTCGTTGCGCTTCTCAACGAGAGGGTCGACGGCCTCGACTTCGACTACCCGCAGCCCGGCTACTCCAACGTCATGCCCGCGGGCTGGAGCAAGGCCACCGGCGTGACCCTCCTGGCAGGGCGCATGGGCATCGGCCTCGACCAGGTGGTCGTCTTCGGCGACGCGGGCAACGACCTCCCCATGTTCGAGGTGGTTCCCAACTCCGTCGCCGTCGCCAACGCGACCGACGAGGCCGCCGCCGCGGCGCGCTGGCACATCGGTCGCTGCGAGGACGACGCCGTCGCGCAGGCGATCGAGGCGCTGGTGGCGGGGGAGTGGCCCTTCGAGGGCTAGTTCCTGCAACCCGGGCGCGCTCTTCTTGGCGTCGCCCGTCCCCCATGCGTTTTGTGCAAATGCATGGCGCCGTGCCACGTCTGTGCTATCCTTCTCACTCAGGCGATGACGGAGAGGTTCGGCCGTCGCGTGGTCGCGGCATGAGAGAGGGCACCCTTGGCTGAGAGGCGCCCGCAGCGACCGACGACCGAAGTTCACTCCACCAGCCGCGACCTGAACGCGCACGCAAGTAGGGAAGCCGTCCGCCCCACGGCACGGGGCTCAACGAGTGGGTGCTCGCGAGAGAAAACGTGAACATCAATCAAGGTGGTACCGCGGATAATCCGTCCTTGGGCAGAGTGCTCAGGGACGTTTTTTTGTTTGAAAGGGGCTATTCGATGTCAATGTCCGACGACCTGAAGGCGATTCAGGAAAAGGTGGAGGCGGAGCTCAAGGGCGTGCAGACGCTCGAGGACCTCGAGAAGCTTCGCGTCGCCGCCCTCGGTAAGAAGGGCTCGCTCACCGCGATCATGCACATGATGGGCAAGGTCCCGCCCGAGCAGCGTCCCGAGATGGGCAAGCTCGCCAACATGGTCCGCGCCAACGTCGACAACGCCATCAAGCAGCAGAAGGTGGCCCTCGGCAAGGCCCTGCTCGAGAAGAAAATCGCGGCCGAGACCGCCGACGTGACCCTGCCCGGCCGTCGCCTGTCGCGCGGCACCGAGCACCTCATCTCGCAGATTCGCGAGGAGATCGAGGACATCTTCTGTGGCCTGGGCTACACCGTCGAGGACGGCCCCTACGTCGAGACCACCTACTACAACTTCACCGCGCTGAACGCCCCCGAGGACCATCCGAGTCGCTCGGCCAAGGACACCTTCTACGTGGTCGACAACGCCCCCGAGGGCAAGGAGTCCCACGTCCTCGGTGAGTCCGACGTGCTCCTGCGCACCCAGACCTCCGGCGTGCAGGTGCACGTCATGGAGGAGAAGGAGCCTCCCATCTACATGATCTGCCCGGGCACGGTCTTCCGTCCCGACACGGCCGACGCCAACCACCTGCCCCAGTTCACGCAGGTCGAGGGCCTCGTCGTCGACGAGGGCATCGCCTTCGGCGACCTCAAGGGCACCCTCGACTACTTCTGCCGCGAGATCTTCGGCAAGGACCGCGCCACGCGCTACCGCCCGCACTTCTTCCCGTTCACCGAGCCCAGCTGCGAGGTCGACGTCTCCTGCGGCGTCTGCCACGGCGAGGGCTGCCGCTTCTGCAAGAACACCGGCTGGCTCGAGATCCTGGGCTGCGGCATGGTCGACCCCAACGTCCTCAACTACGTGGGCATCGATTCCGAGAAGTACTCCGGCTTCGCCTTCGGCATCGGCGTGGAGCGCGTGGCGGCCCTTCGCTACGACCTGCCCGACCTGCGCATGCTCATGACCGGCGACATGCGCTTCCTGAGGCAGTTCTAGCAGAGCGTCCCGGCCGCGTCGCGGCTACCCAACAGACCAAGCGCGGGGCCCGCCCCGCAGAGGAAAGGCAAATCACATGCGTGTCTCATACGAATGGCTCAAGACCATGGTCGACGTCCCGTCCGACCCCAACGAGCTCGTCGCCGAGTTCGTGCGCACCGGCACCGAGGTCGAGGCCGTCGAGCGCGTCGGCGCCGACATCACCAGGGTCGTCACGTCCCAGGTGGTCGAGAAGGTCCCGCATCCCGACTCCGACCACATGTTCGTCTGCAAGATGGACGTGGGCTCCTGGAACGTCAACGAGGAGGGCGAGCCCGAGCTGCTGCAGGTCGTCTGCGGCGCCCAGAACTTCGAGCAGGGCGACAAGACCGTCACCGCGCTCGTCGGCGCCACGCTCCCCGGCGACGTCAAGATCAAGAAGGGCAAGCTCCGCGGCATCGCGTCCTTCGGCATGAACTGCTCGAGCCGCGAGCTCGGCCTCGACGCCGACCACGCCGGCATCATGATCCTTCCCGAGGACACCCCTGTGGGCCTCGAGTTCTGCGAGTGGCGCAAGATGAGCGACACCGTGATCGACTGCGAGATCACCCCCAACCGTCCCGACTGCCTCTCCATGTGCGGCATCGCGACCGAGGTCTCGGCCATGCTCGACGAGGACACCCACATCGAGCTTCCTGCCATCCAGAACGAGAGCGCCGAGTTCGGCCGCACCGCCGACCTCGTCGACGTGACGATCGACGACGCGAGCCTCTGCGGCCGCTACACCGCCCGCGTGGTGCGCAACGTCAAGATCGGCCCGAGCCCGGAGTGGCTCGCCCGCCGCATCGTCGCCGCCGGCGCCCGCCCCATCAACAACGTGGTCGACGTCACCAACTACGTCATGTTCCTGACCGGTCAGCCGCTCCACGCCTTCGACCTCGGCAAGCTCGCCGAGCGTGACGGCAAGCGCCACGTCGTGGTCCGTGCCGCCGCCGACGGCGAGAAGCTCACCACCCTCGACGGCCAGGAGCGCGAGCTCAACTCCGACATGGCCCTCATCACCGACGACGGCAAGACCCCCATCGCGCTCGCGGGCGTCATGGGCGGCCTCGACTCCGAGGTGGACGAGAATACCGTGGACGTCCTGCTCGAGAGCGCCGTCTTCGACTCCGGCCACACCTCGCGCACGAGCCGCAACCTCGGCCTCATGAGCGAGGCCTCGATCCGCTACGAGCGACAGGTCGACGGCGAGCGCTGCGCCGAGGTCTCCGACATCGCCGCCGCCCTCTTCGAGCAGTGCTGCTCGGCCGACGTCTGCGAGGGCAAGGTCGACGTCTACCCGGCGCCGGTGCCCGCTCCCGAGATGGACCTGCGCCCCGACCGCGTCCGCTCGCTCTGCGGTGCCCCCATCGAGACCGAGTTCATGGCCAGTCGCCTCGAGCGCCTCGGCTGCACCGTCGAGCGCGGCTCCGACGAGCACGCCGCCATGCACGTCGTCGCCCCGACGAACCGTCCCGACCTCACCCGCGAGATCGACCTCGTCGAGGAGATCCTGCGCCTCTGGGGCGAGGGCGACGTCGAGCCGACCATCCCCGCCGCCCGCAACCACGCCGGCGGCCTCACCGTCGAGCAGCAACGCGTCCGCAGGATCGGCCAGGTGCTGCGCGCCAGCGGCCTCTCCGAGACCACGACCTACAACTTCGCCGACCCCGAGGACCTCACGCGCCTCGGCATGAGCGAGGTCGGCCGTGGCGTGCCCGTCAAGATCATGCGCCCGCTCGTCGCCGACCAGTCCGAGATGCGCCGCGACATGATCCCGGGACTCCTGCGCTCGGTCGCCTACAACATCGACCACGGCGTGCCCAACGTGCACCTCTACGAGATCGGCCGCGTCTTCTTCGGACACGAGCACAAGAGCCAGCCCGACGAGCCCAGCTACGTGGCCGGCGTCATGTGCGGCGCGTGGGACGACGACCAGTGGAGCCGCAAGTACAAGGCGCTCGACTTCTTCGACGCCAAGGGCGTCGTCGAGAGCGTCCTCGAGGCCCTGCGCATCACCAAGGTCCGCTTCAAGCCGGCCGACCCCGAGGCCTACGGCTGGCTGCAGCCGGGCCGTGGCGCCGAGGTCATCGCCCAGGGCGAGCTGCTCGGCTGGGTCGGCAACATCCACCCCGCCAACCTCAAGAACTTCGACATCGACGTTCCGGTCGTGGCCTTCGAGCTCTCCGTCAAGGCGCTCCTGCGCCTCGCGCAGCGCGAGCTTCCCTACGAGGACGTGCCGACCCTGCCCGGCGTCTCGATCGACCTCGCCCTCGTCGTCGACGAGGACATGACCTTCGAGCAGGTCACCCAGCGCATCAAGAGCGCCGGCGGCAAGCTGCTCGCCGACGTCCGCCTCTTTGACGTCTACCGCGACCCGGTGCGCGTGGGCGCGAACAAGAAGTCCATGGCCTTCTCGCTCACGTACCGCGCGGCCGACCACACCCTCACCTCCGAGGAGGTCGAGAAGGCCCACGGCAAGCTCGTGACCAAGGTGATGAAGTCCACCGGCGGCGAGGTCCGCAGCTAGGTCGCGCCGATGCCGAGCTGGAACGTACATACCGCCCACGTGGAGCGCCTCCTCACGCGCGAGGGGGCCTCCGCGCTGGGCGTGCGCGACGCCAACGCGTTCCTCTTCGGCAACCTCCTGCCGGACCTCTACGTCGGCTACATGGTGCAGCCGATCACGAGGAAGATCCCCTACGCCGAGACGCACCTGACGAAGGCCGAGTTCATCCCGCTTCCCGACCACGAGGCCTTCTGGCGCCGCTACGTCGAGCGCGCCGCAAGTCCCGACGCCCCCGCCGCCGAGCTCGACCTCGTGCTGGGGGCATGGTGCCACCTCGCGACCGACGCGGTCTACAACGCCCACACCCGCGCTTTTCTCGCCGAGCGTGCCCTTAAGGCGGGCGAGAGGATCCGCATCCTCAAGCAGGGGGACTTCGACGTCTTCGGGCGCACCCTCGACATCACGTCGCGCCTCGAGGCCACGGACGACCTCCTGGCCGCCGCCGCGGCCTTCCCGCAGTACCCGGTGAGCGCCGTCGACGTGCGCGCAGCCGTGCGCTCGCTCGCGCGCGTCGTGGGGGAGAACCGCGAGCGCCACGTCGAGGGCACCCCGACCTACGAGCTGCTCACGCCGCAGTTCTTCTCGGAGGCGTCCGCCGAGGCGCACGAGCTCCTCGCGGCCAGGCTTCGCGGGCACGCCGGGCGATAGCTGATAGAATAGAGAGCCATGCAATGCGCAGCCATGGCATGCGCGCAACGCTGATGAGCTAGCAAGGGATGATCCATGCCTCCTAGGTTTGACAAGTCTGACGGTGAGCTGCTCTACGTGCAGGTCTCCGACTTCGTTCGCGAGAAGATCTACTCCAAGGAGTGGGGCGTCGACGAGCCCATCCCCTCCGAGCACGAGCTGATGGAGATGCTTCACCTCTCGCGCGGCACCGTCCAGAAGGGCATCCGCCAGCTCGTCGACGAGGGCCTCCTCGTCCAGCAGCGCGGCCGCGGCACCTTCGTCGTGCAGCCCATCATGGCGCGCCCGTCGTCGAACAGGCTCCTCTCGTTCGGCGAGTCGATGAGCGCCCAGGGCATCACGTTCGAGACCAAGGTCGTCGAGCGCGAGATCCGCAAGGCGTCCGCCCTCTGCGCCGAGAACCTCCAGCTCGAGGTCGGCAGCCCCTTCCTGTACCTCTGCCGCGTGCGCTACGTGCTCAACCGCGCGGTCATGTTCATCGAGAGCCACATCAACCTCAGCGTCTGCCCGGGCATCGAGCGCTCGGACTTCGACAACGAGGCGCTCTTCGCCGCCGTCGAGCGCACGAGCGGGCGCCAGATCGGCCGCTCCGAGATGGTCTACACCGCGCGCACGGCCGGCAAGGTCCGCGGCGGCTACCTCGACTGCGACGAGCACGCACCCGTCCTCGAGATAGACCAGCTGGTCCGCCTCGACGACGGCACGCCCTTCGAGTGGGGCAGCGTGTGGCTGCCGGCCAACCGCTGCGTCATCTCCAACGAGACGCGCAGGGACTCCGCCATCTACAGCTAGCAGATGACTGCCGAGAAGAGCCTGCGCTCTTCTCGCCCGCACGTCCGCACGAGTCGCACCACCGCACCACCGCACGACAGCACCATCGCACGTCCGCACCACCGCACGACAGCACCACCGCACGACAGCACGACTGAGGCCACCCGTCCACCTGAACCGATCGGGGAGGAAGCATGAGCTGGTACGAGGAATCCGTTGTCTATCAGGTGTATCCGCTGGGGCTCTGCGGCGCCCCGTACGAGAACGACTGCGCAAGCGAGCCCGTCTCGCGCATCCTGCAGCTCGTCGACAACGGCTGGGTCGACCACATGAAGCGGCTGGGCGCGACTTGCCTCATGCTGAACCCCGTCTTCGAGAGCGTGGCCCACGGCTACGACACCATCGACTACACGGTCGTCGACCGGCGCCTCGGCACCAACGACGACCTGCGCCGCGTGGTCGACGCCTGCCACGAGGCGGGCATCAAGGTCCTGCTCGACGGCGTGTTCAACCACGTGGGCCGCGGCTTCTGGGCGTTCAAGGACGTCCTCGAGCGGCGCGAGGAGAGCCCCTACGCCGGCTGGTTCAACATCGACTTCGGCGGCGAGAACGAGTACGGCGACCACCTCTCCTACGAGACCTGGCAGGGCGTGCCCTACCTCGTCAAGCTCAACCACGCCAACTTCGCGCTCAACGACTACCTCGCGACCGTGATCCGCGACTGGGAGTCCACCTTCGACATCGACGGCCTGCGCCTCGACGTGGCCTACTGCCTCGACATCGGCTACCTCGGCTACCTGCGCGACATCGCCAACGCGCTGACCGCCAAGCGCACCGAGCGCCTTGGCGAGCGCGACGGCAAGTTCGTCCTCGTGGGCGAGACCATGTTCGGCGACTACAACCAGTGGATGGGGGACCGCGCCTGCGACTCCGTCACCAACTACGAGGCCTACAAGGGCCTGTGGTCGTCCTTCAACGAGGCCAACATGTACGAGGTCGCCTACGCGCTCAAGCGCCAGAGCGGAAGCGAGCCCTGGGACCTCTACACGGGCAAGCACCTGCTCAACTTCGTCGACAACCACGACGTCCCACGCATCGCGACGCGCCTGTCCGACGCGGCCCACCTGCCCGCGATCTTCGGCCTCATGTTCGCCATGCCCGGCGTGCCCAGCGTCTACTACGGATCCGAGTGGGGGATCGAGGGCGAGCAGCGCTTCGGCGACCACGAGCTGCGCCCCGCCCTCGACGCGCCCGAGTGGAACGACCTCACGGACCAGGTGGCCACCCTCGCGCACGCCCGCACGCCCGGCCAGCCCGGCGCCGAGGCGCTCGCCTGGGGCGACTACACCGAGATCGCCGTCCAGCCCAAGCAGCTCCTCTTCCAGCGCAAGAGCGACCACGAGCGCCTCATCGTCGCGATCAACGCCGCCGACGAGCCCTACACCTTCCACTTCGACGCTCAGTGCGGCCAGGCCACGGACCTGACCACGGGCGCCCTCCACGACTTCGGCGCAGGCTCCGAGGTCGAGCCCAACTCCTGCCACCTATGGCTCTGCGAGCGCTGAGGCACGCCCCCAAGCGCTGAGGCACGCTCCTCTCGCCCGCTACGCTCGTCACGACAATCACGCCAACGAGAAGAGCCTCCCATCCGATTGGACGGGAGGCTCTGTCATGCACGCGTTTCGGTGCTGCGGCCCGGGGCCGCGTGGGCGATCCCTACTGGATCTGGGAGACCATCGTCATGTTGGTCGACGTGATGTAGTCGCCCAGCGACGGGGAGGTCTGCGGGTCGCCGGCGGTGATGACCACGAGGTCGCCGGTCTCGACGACGCCGCGCTCCTTGGCGACGGTCAGCGCGTTGTAGCAGGTCGCGGACAGCGAGCCCTGCTCGGTCGTCTTGAAGGCCTCGACGCCCCAGAGGAAGCACGTCTTGCGGATGGCGTGCTGGGAGGGGGGCATGGCGACGATGCGCAGCTTCGGGCGGAAGTTGGAGATGAGGCGCGCGGTGCGGCCGGAGTGGGTCGGGCAGATGATGACCTTGGCGTCGACGCGGGCGGCGATGTCGACGGCGGCGTGGCCGATCGCGGCGTTGACGTTGAAGAGGCCGCCGCGGTCGTGGAAGGAGTGGCGCTCCTCGAGGTAGTGCTCGGTCTCGCGGCAGATGGAGGCCATCATCTTGACGGCCTCGGCCGGGTAGGCGCCGGCAGCGGTCTCACCGGAGAGCATGACGCAGTCGGTGCCGTCGTAGACGGCGTTGGCGACGTCGTTGACCTCGGCGCGCGTCGGGCGCGGGTTGTGCTGCATCGAGTCGAGCATCTGGGTCGCGGTGATGACGGGCTTGTAGGCAAGGCCGCACTTCCTGATGATCTCCTTCTGGATGTGGGGGACCTGGGAGGCGGGCACCTCGACGCCCAGGTCGCCACGGGCGACCATGATGCCGTCGGAGGCCTCGAGGATCTCGTCGAAGTTCTTCACGCCCTGGGCGCTCTCGATCTTCGGGAAGACGTAGACGTTGCGCATGCCGTTCTCGGCGCAGATGTTGCGGATCTCCTCGACGGCCTTGGCGTTGCGGATGAAGGACGCGGCGATGGCGTCGATGCCGAGCTCGCAGCCGAACATGATGTCGGCGCGGTCCTGCTCGGTGACGGAGGGGAGGCCGACCTCGACGTTCGGGACGTTGACGCCCTTGCGCTCGCCGAGCATGCCGCCGTTCTCGATGACGCAGTGCATGTCGTTGCCCTCGACGTGGTCGACGGTGAGCTCGATGAGGCCGTCGTCGATCAGGATCGTGGAGCCCTTCTCGACCTCCTTGGGCAGCTCCTTGTAGTCGAGCGAGAAGCGCTCGGCGGTGCCCATGACGCCCTCGTCGGTGGTGATGATGGCCGTCTCGCCGGCCTTGAGCTCGACCTTCTCGTGACCCTCGAGCTCGCCGGTGCGGATCTCGGGGCCCTTGGTGTCGAGCAGGATGGCCACGGGAATGCCGAGCTCGTCGGAGATGCGGCGAACGCGGTCGATGTTGTTGCGGTGGTAGGCGTGAGAGCCGTGGCTGAAGTTGAAGCGGGCGACGTTCATGCCGTTCTTGATGAGCTCACGAAGAACCTCATCACTCTCGGTCGCGGGGCCCATGGTGCAGATGATCTTCGTTCTCTTGTCTTGCATCTCATTCCTTTCGTCATAAGTGAGCTGGCTGGTTTTTGGGCCAGCCAGCTTGGGTTCATGGTGTCGGTTCGCGTTGCTGGACGAGACCTAAGCGAGAGAGTATACGTCCCGCTTCCTAGCAGACGACGCTGCGGTCGACGAAATCCGTACCCTCTGCATAGGCGTGGGCGTTGTCGAGCGTGACGCGGGCGATCTGGCCGAGGGCCTCGCTGGTGAAGAACGCCTGGTGGCTCGTCATGACCACGTTGGGGAAGGAGCAGAGGCGAGCGGTGACGGAGTCGATGACCTCGCCGGCGCGGTCCTGGTAGACGTTCTCGTTCTCCTCCTCGTAGACGTCGAGGCCGGCGGCGCCGATCTTGCCGGAGATGATGCCGCGGATGAGGGCCTGGGTGTCGACGAGGCCGCCGCGACCGGTGTTGACGAAGATCACGCCGTCCTTCATCTTGGCGATCGACTCGTCGTTGATCATGTGGTGGCTCTCCTCGTTGAGGAAGGCGTGGAGGCTGATCATGTCGCTCTTGGCGTAGATGGTGTCGTAGTCGACGTACTCGTCAACGATGCCCTGGTCAACCAGAGACTGGTTGGGGTAGAGGTCGGAGCCGAGGACGGTCATGCCGAAGCCCTTGCAGATGCGGCAGAGGGCGGCGCCGATGCGGCCGGTGCCGATGATGCCGGCGGTCTTGCCGTGGAGGGTCTCGCCGACGAGGCCGGTGAGGTCGAAGTTGTTGTCGCGGACGCGGTTATAGCCCTTGTGGATGCGGCGGTTGGCGGCAAGCGCGAGAGCCATGGCGTGCTCGGCGATGGCCTCCGGCGAGTAGGCCGGGACGCGGGTGACCTTCATGCCGACCTGCTTGGCGTAGTCGACGTTGACCGCGTCGAAGCCGGCGCAGCGCATGAGAACGAGCCCGACGCCGAGGCCGCGGAGGATCTCGAGGGTCATCGGCGAGATGTCGGCGTTGACGAAGGCGCAGACGGCGTCGTAGCCCTGGGCGAGGGCGGCCGTGACGGGGGTCAGGTTCGTCTCCACAAACTCGATCTGGACATCAGGGTAGTCGACGAGCTCCTTCTCGAAGGACTGGCGATCGTAGCTCTTGGTGCCGTAGAAGAGAACCTTCATTCCCATTTCCTTTCAACGCTCTAACAAAATCATGCTTTGCCGATTTTACAGCAGGGGAGGGCTCATACGCTCGATTTAGTGCTCGTGTGTATTCATTCAACTGGTTGTCTAGCGCATACGATACATTTCCTCCATACCTCGGCCCCGTTCGATGCGCCGGGCCGTCCTCATGCGGGAGGCCTCCCCGATGGCACGCTTAGCTGCGGTCCACGCCCGCCCCCGGCCCGCCCTCGCGCGCGAACCTATGTGTGAAGGCCTGCCGACGCCTCGTCGGCCTTTGGTACTATTTGTCATGTCGTACTGGCTGCCCGGCATGGCAGCCTTGGTGAGCCCTTGCCCCTCCTGGGGAATTATGATCGGGCATCAATCTGCCGGGCATACCCAACCCAGGAGGGAATCGTGAGAGAGTACCTGCAAGAGACCGAGGACGTGCTTTCCGAGGTCAAGTCTGACGAGAAGAGCGGCCTTTCCGCCGCCGAGGCGTCCGCGCGCCTCGAGCGCGACGGCCTCAACAAGCTCAAGGAGGCCGAGAAGACCCCGCTCATCGTCCGATTCTTCCAGCAGATGGCCGACCCCATGATCATCATGCTGATCGTGGCCGCCGCCATCTCCGCGGCGACCGGCATCGCCAAGGGCGAGGCCGACTTCGCCGACGTCATCATCATCATGTTCGTCGTCATCCTCAACTCCGTGCTCGGCGTCGTGCAGGAGTCCAAGGCGGAGGAGGCGCTCTCCGCGCTGCAGGAGATGTCCGCCGCGATGTCGAAGGTCGTGCGCGACGGCAAGATCGTCACGCTTCCCTCCGCCGAGCTCGTCGTCGGCGACGTCATCCTGCTCGAGGCCGGCGACGCCGTCCCGGCCGACTGCCGCCTGCTCGAGGCCGCGAGCCTCAAGATCGAGGAGGCCGCCCTTACCGGCGAGTCCGTCCCCGCCGACAAGGTGGTCGCGGCCCTGAGCGTCCCCGAGGGCACGGACGACGTCCCCCTCGGCGACCGCAAGAACATGTGCTACATGGGCTCGGTCGTGGTCTACGGCCGCGGCCGTGCCGTCGTCGTCGCGACCGGCATGGACACCGAGATGGGCAAGATCGCCGACGCCCTCTCGCAGGCCGCCGACGAGGAGACGCCGCTCCAGAAGAAGCTCACCGAGCTCTCCAAGATCCTGACGCTCCTGGTCGTGGGCATCTCCGTCGTCATCTTCCTCACCGGCTTCATCAAGTACGGCGGCGCGTTCCTCTCGGACATCACGCTCGTGCTCGACACCTTCATGGTGGCCGTCTCGCTCGCCGTCGCCGCCATCCCCGAGGGCCTCGCGGCCGTCGTCACCATCGTCCTCTCCATGGGCGTCACCAAGATGAGCGAGAAGAACGCCATCATCCGCAAGCTCTCCGCGGTCGAGACCCTCGGCTGCACGCAGATCATCTGCTCCGACAAGACCGGCACCCTCACGCAGAACAAGATGACGGTCGTCCGCCACTTCACCTGGGACCAGTCGAGGCTCGTGCGCACCATGGCGCTGTGCTCCGACGCCAAGTGGGATTCCGTCGCTGAGGTGGCCGTGGGCGAGCCCACCGAGGCCGCGCTGGTCGCCGACGCCGCCAAGATCGGCTTCACGACGACCGACCTCGACGCCGCCAACCCCCGCGTGGGCGAGGCGCCCTTCGACTCCGGCCGCAAGATGATGTCCGTCGTCAACCAGGCCCCCGACGGAAACTACATCCAGCACACCAAGGGCGGTCCCGACGTCGTCCTCGCGCGCTGCACCAAGATCCGCACCAAGGAGGGCGACGTGCCCCTCACCGACGAGTGGCGCGAGAAGGTCATGGAGCAGAACAAGGCCATGGCCGACGACGCCCTGCGCGTGATGGCTGCGGCCCGCGTCAACTACGGCACGACCGCGCCGACGGACTTCTCGCCCGAGGCGCTCGAGCACGACATGACCTTCATCGGCCTCTGCGGCATGATCGACCCGGTCCGCCCCGAGGTTAAGGACGCGATCGAGGAGGCCCACTCCGCCGGCATCCGCGTCGTCATGATCACCGGCGACCACATCGACACCGCCGTCGCCATCGCGCGCGAGCTCGGCGTCGTGAAGGACGCCTCCCAGGCCATCACGGGCGCCGACCTCGACAAGATCTCCGACGACGAGCTCGTCGAGGCCGTCGAGCGCTTCGGCGTCTACGCCCGCGTCCAACCCGAGCACAAGACCCGCATCGTCGACGCGTGGAAGCGCCGCGACAAGGTCGTCGCCATGACCGGCGACGGCGTGAACGACGCGCCCTCCATCAAGCGCGCCGACATCGGCATCGGCATGGGCATCACCGGCACCGACGTCACCAAGAACGTCGCCGACATGGTCCTCGCCGACGACAACTTCGCGACCATCATCCACGCCTGCGAGGAGGGTCGCAGGATCTACGACAACATCCGCAAGTGCATCCAGTTCCTGCTCTCCTCGAACCTCGCCGAGGTCATCTCCGTGTTCGTGGCATCCCTCGTCGGCTTCACGATCCTGGAGCCCACGCACCTGCTCTGGATCAACCTGATCACCGACTCGCTGCCGGCGCTGGCCATGGCCACCGAGGGCGCCGAGCCGGGCATCATGAAGCGCAAGCCCCGCGACTCCAGGGACGGCATCTTCTCCGGCGGCCTCGGCGTCGACACCCTCGTCCAGGGCGTCATCATCGCCGCGCTCACCCTCCTGAGCTACTTCATCGGCCACTACCTCGAGTTCGGCACCTTCGACATCAGCCAGGTCCTCGCCGACCCCAAGGCCGGCATCCACGGCATGACCATGGCGTTCCTCACGCTGTCGATGGTCGAGATGTTCCACTCGCTCAACATGCGCAGCCGCCGAGAGTCCATCTTCAGGCTCAAGAGGCAGAACCTGTGGCTCTGGGGCTCCTTCGTCGTCGCGCTCATCCTCACCTTCGTCGTCATCGAGACCCCGCTCTCCCACGCCTTCGGCTTCGCCGAGATCAGCATCAGGGAGTACGCGATCGCCATGGGCCTCGCCTTCGTCATCATCCCGATCGTCGAGATCGAGAAGGCCATTATGCGAGCGGTCGAGAAGGGCAAGTAACCAATGGCCAAGCGCTCACGCAAACAAGGTAGGCGCCGCGACGCCGGCAGGGCCCCCGAGGCCTTGCCGGCGCTCTCGTCCCTCATCGACCTGCCCGCCCCCGGCGAGCTGTCTCCCAGCGAGGCCCAGCGCGCCGAGTTCGAGGCCGAGCGCGACCGCCTCGCCTCGCAGGAGGGGGTGGACCCCTCCGAGGTCGAGCTCGCCTGCGTGGTCAGGCTCGACCGCGGCTTTCCCGCCGTTTTGGGCGAGAAGAGCGTAACGAGGTGCGAGTTCTCCGCAGCCCTCACGAAGGGCTCCGACAACTCCAACGTCGCCGTGGGCGACTGGGTCGTGGCGCGCCATCCTGCGGGCCACGACATGGGGCTGCTCTGCAAGATCCTCACGCGTGAGAGCGACGTCGCCCGCTGGAAGGGCGGCTCGCGCGGCAAGAAGCAGACGCTCGCCGCCAACGTCGACACGGTTCTCGTCGTCCAGCCGCTCGGCGCGCGCGAGGTCTTCTTCGAGCGCGTCGTGCGCAGCGCGGTCATCGCGCGCGACTGCGGCGTCGAGGTCTCGGTGGTCCTCACCAAGGCCGACCGCGTGAGCGAGGAGGAGCTCGCCCGTGACATCGACCTCATCCACGAGGCGATCGGCTCCTCCGTGCACGTCGTCGTCATGGCCGCCGCGCCCGAGGACGGGGCCGACGTCGCGGCCCTCGAGCGCGTGGCCCTCGAGCATGGCGCGCGCTGGGGAGAGGACGGCGCCCGCTCGCTCGTCCCCGAGGGCGAGTGCGCCATCGTGCTCGGCGAGTCCGGCGCGGGCAAGTCGACGATGCTGAACGCCCTGCTCGGGCACGAGGCGCTCGAGACCGGCGCCGTCCGCGACTCCGACGACGCGGGCAGGCACACGACGGTGGCCCGCCGCATGGTCTCGCTTCCCGGTGCCGGGATCGTCGTGGACGAGCCGGGCCTGCGCAGCCTTCCGCTCGTCGGGCACGAGCGTGGACTCGCGAAGGTCTTCCCCGAGATCGCGGATGCGGCCCTCGACTGCAGGTTCCGCGACTGCACCCATACCCACGAGCCCGGCTGCGAGGTGAGGAGGCGCTTCGAGGCCGGCGAGTACAGCCAGGTCCGCTTCGACGCCTACGTGGCGCTCGCCGCCGAGATGCGCGAGAGCGCGACGAGCCTCGACCCCGACGTCGTCCTGTAGGGGCGTCATCATACCCTCGACATGAGAGCCTGGTGCCAGCTGGTGCCGGGCTCTTCTCGTACCTGCCCCTTTTGCGTGCTCAGACAAGTGCCAGAAACGGGCCAGCGACTGACAACGCTAATTTAAAAAGTTCGCAGGTAGAGGCCTGTGCGGAGTGAGAATTTCCTCAAGCGAAGGATCTCGTCTCCCAAGGGGTCTCACATGTCACTCAGGTTCCGCATAGTCTTTGCTACCGCGTGCGCTGTGCTCGTCGTGGCGCTCTTCTCGCTGTTCGCCTCACACGTCCGAGCCGAGGCCGAGCAGGTGCGCGGTGACGCGATCGCCCGCTACGGCGGCGAGGTCGTGTCGCTAGCCGTGACGCAGCGCGCGCTCGAGCCGGGCGACGTCGTGGCGGCCTCGGACGTCAAGATGCGCGACTGGCTCTGCGACCTCGCTCCCGCGAACGCCATCACGAACCTCGACGACGTCGTCGGGCGAGAGGTGACGGTTCCGGTGGCCGCGAACGCCCCGGTGACCGAGCTCGCGTTTCGCGACGCGTCCGATGCCGTGGACGTGCCCTCGGGCCGCGTCGCGGTGAGCGTTCCCGTGACCGACAAGCTCGGGATCACGCGCGGCGTGCGCGCGGGTGCCACCGTCGCCGCCTACGAGGTCCGCGAGACCTCCTCCTCGCTCATTGCCGAGGGGCTCACGGTCCTCGTCCCGCCGCAGTCCAAGTCCGCCTCGGTCGGCTCCCAGGGCCAGCTGACGCTCGCCGTCGCGCCGGAGGTCGTCACGCGCGTCCTTGCGGCGAGCGCGTCGGGGGACCTCAGGATCGTGATGCCTGCCGCCGACGCGGCGCAGCTCTCAGACTCAGGCAAGGCACCCGCCGACCTCACGGCGGAGAAGGGGAGGATGTGATGACCGACGTCTGGATTGCACACACGTCCCGCAGCGGGCGCACCGACCTCGCGCGAGCGCTTCGCTCGATCGAGCCCTTCGCGGTCCTCGGGTTCGCCGAGAGCGCGGCCGACCTCAGGCTCTCCCTGCTCGACGAGGAGCCGGGCACGGTGGGGGCGATCGTCGGCCTGAGCGAGGCGGGGGTCTCCGACCTCAACCTCGCCGCGGCCGTCGCCCGCGACGGTCGGGCGAGCAGGGTGGTGCTCGTGGTGCGCGGCGCCTCGGGGTCGCTGCGCTCCAGGGCCGCCCGCGCGAACGTGAGTGAGGTCATCGACCTCGACGAGCTGGACGCCCAGGATGCGCCTCCCGCGGACGCGCAGGCTGGGCCCGCGGCGACGTCGGTCGGCGAGGCAAGGGGTTGCCGGGTCGATCATGCGTCGCGGGTCGAGCCTGCGCCCGCATCCGCGGAGGCGACGCCGTCCGAGGACGAGCCTCCCCTCGACGAGCCGGACCCGAGCGCATCGAGGGCTCCCATCCTCGCGTTCGCGTCCTCGAGGGGCGGCGTCGGCAAGACCGCGCTCGTCGCGACGGCCGCCGCGGTCGCTTCCAAGTGGGGGCTGAGGGTCGCCGTCTGCGACCTCGACCTCTCCTGCGGCAACCTCTTCACGTGCTTCGGGGTCAGGCCGGTCGACCTCGCCCGGCTCGCCTCGGACGAGCTTCCGCGGGAGGAGGCCATGGGGAGGGGCTGCGCGCGCTGTGCCGATGGCCTGTTCCTGTGGGGTCCCTGCGAGCGACCCGAGATGAGCGAGGTGGCCATGCCTCACGTCGGGCAGCTTCTCACCTATCTCTCTGAGCGCTTCGACCTCGTCGTGGCGGACACCTCGACCACCTTCACCGACGCTGTCGCCGAGGTGGTGCAGAGGTGCGACCGCCTGCTGCTGGTTCACGACGACGCCTCGGGATCCGTGGCCTCGCTCGCGAGGACGAGCGCGCTTGCGGTGCGCCTCGGCGTGGCCCGCACGCGCATCATGCGCGTCCAGAACTTCATGGACCCGCGCCAGCGGATGGACCTCTCGCGCGGCAGGGCCGAGGAGGGCCTCGAGGGCGCCCGTGCCTTTGCCGTGGCGGACGGTGGTGCCGAGGTGTCCGAGATGCTGGCGACCGGGCACGTAGTGGACCTGGTCGCGGGAGACGTCCCCTACGTCTCGGGCGTGGAGACGATGCTCGCGCAGACCCTCTCCGAGCTCGGGCGCCTGCCCGACTCCCCGGCGGCACGCCGCGCGCTCGAGCCCCACGCCCACAGGCCCGTGTTCTCGCTCTTCTCGAAGAGGAAGGCGGCCCTCTGATGTCGGTGCTCGAGAGAATCAGGCGCACGGCCCCCGAGCCGGACGCGGGTGCCGCGAGCGCCGCGCGACTCGGCGCCCTCAGGTCTGCGCTCAGGTCGGATCTCATCGACAGGCTGGGCCTCGACGCGATCGCCCACATGCTGTCCACCGAGGACACGTCCCACGTGAGGTCGGAGCTGGCGGTCACCTGCTCCGCCATCCTCAACGACCAGCGCTACGACACGCTTCTCGCCGAGGAGCGCGAGCGTCTCGCGCGCGAGGTCATCGACGGGGTATGCGGCCTCGGGCCCATCCAGCCGCTTCTCGACGACGACTCGGTGAGCGAGGTCATCGTGAACGGGCCGGACACGATCTTCTTCGAGCGCGAGGGGAGGCTCTGCCGCTCCGACGCGACGTTCGAGTCGACCGAGCAGGTGCTCATGGCGATCGACCGCATCCTGGCACCGCTCGGGCGCAGGCTCGACCGCGCCAACCCCATCGTGAACGCGCGCCTCTCGAACGGCGACCGCGTGAACGCCGTGGCCGACCCGGTGGCCATCAACGGCCCGGCCGTCACCATCAGAAAGTTCTCGAACCGCATCACGTCGCTCGGGCGGCTCGTCGAGCTCGGCTCGATCCCGTCCTGGTACGCGAGGCTGCTCACGTGGGCTGTCAGGTCGCGCAAGGACATCGCGGTCGCCGGCGGCACGGGCTCGGGCAAGACGACGCTTCTGAACGCGCTGTCGTGCGAGATCGACAAGGGGGAGCGCATCGTCACGATCGAGGACTCGGCGGAGCTGCGCTTCGACGCCCATCCCGACGTGGTGCGCCTCGAGGCGCGCGACGCCTCGATCGAGGGAACGGGCGAGATCACGATCCGCGACCTCGTCAAGAACGCGCTGCGCATGCGCCCCGACCGCATCGTCGTCGGGGAGGTCCGCTCGGGCGAGACGATCGACATGCTCCAGGCCATGAACTCGGGCCACGACGGGTCGCTCACCACGCTGCATGCGGGCACCCCTGAGGAGGCGATCCTGAGGCTCGTCCTCATGGCGCGATTCGGCATGGACCTACCCACCGACATCATCGAGGAGCAGGTGGCGACCGCGATCGACCTGATCGTCATGTCGAACCGCTTTCCCGACGGCTCGAGGTGCATCACCTCCATGGCCGGGGTGAGCCGTGCCGAGGACGGGGGGGTGAGCCTCGAGACGCTCGTCGACTTCGACCAGGCGGCGCGCACGTGGACCCTCGTGAGGGAGCCGCCGTTCGTCGCCCAGGTGGTCGAGGCGGGGGTCGCGACAGAGGAGGAGGTGCGCGCATGGAGATCGCAATCGCCGCGGCCTGCGGCCTGACGGCATGGCTCTGCGCCTTCGCCCTCGCGCGTTCATCCGGCGCTCCCACGCCCCGTGCCCTGCGCCGCCTTCGCGCGGGACGGAGGGTGAGGGGGGTCGTGCGGGGCGTGGCCCGCCTTCCCCTCGTCCGGGCCCTCGCCCGTCGGCCGTCCTGGGTCCGCACGTCTCTCGAGCTGTGCGAGCGTGCGGGGCTGCAGGGAGCCTCCGACGACGAGGCGGTGTCGCTCCTCGTGCTTCTCTCCGTCCTTGCGGCGGCGCTCCTCTCGCTCGTCTCGCGCTCCCTCGTCGGCGCGGTCGTGGCCGCCGTCGCGCTCGCCGTCGGCATTCCCGCCATGGACGCGGCTCGCGAGCGCAGGCGCAAGGCCGAGCTGGTGCGCTCCATGCCGTCCGTGTTCAGGACGCTCTCGATGGCACTCGCCTCCGGCGAGACGCTCTCGCAGGCGGTGGAGTACCTTGCCGCCCACGAGAGGGGGCCGGCCGCGCACGCGTTTGCCAACGCATCGCTTCGCCTCAGGTGCGGCTCTTCTGCGGAGGAGGCGTTGGGCGGACTCGCGCGCGACCTCGATGCGCCAGGCGTGGGCCTGCTCACGACCGCGCTCCTCATCTCGCAGAGGACGGGCTCCCCGCTGCGCTCCCTCTTCGACCGCGCCGCCGCGCTCGTCGAGCGCCAGGGCGAGCTCGAGCGCCTGCTCTCGGTCAAGACCGCGCAGGTCCGGCTCTCGGTGCGCGTCGTGAGCGCGCTGCCGCCGATCATGGTCGGCACGCTCTCGCTCATCTCGCCCGACTTCCAGCGCGGCGTCATGACGCCGGTCGGGCTCGGCTGCATCCTGGTCGCCGCCGTCCTCGATGCCGTCGCGGTCGTCTCGATCCGCGCCCTCATGAGGGGGATCGTCTGATGGGCGCCGAGGCACTCGCGACCTGCTCGCTCGCGGCCGCGACGACGTTTGCGTCGGCGTTCTTCCTCTGCTCGCCCAAGGCGGCCGCGAGCGGAGCGCGCACGAGGCCCCGCGCAGGCGAGGGCGTCCTCGTCCGGCTTCGCACGCTCGCGCCCCTGCGCTTGGTCGCGGAGCGTGAGGAGCTCAAGGCGAGAAGGGCGCGCTGCCTGAGGGAGATGCCGACCCTTCTTGACGTGCTCACGCTCGGCCTCTCGTCGGGCCTGTCGTTCGACGCCTCGCTCGAGCTCTACTGCGAGCGCTACGACGACGACCTCGCCGCCGCCCTCGCCGAGGCCCAGCTCTCCTGGAGGCTTGGCGCCGAGAGCAGGCAGGACGCGCTCTCCCGCGTGGCGTCCGAGCTGGGGGTTGCGTCGCTCGAGAGCTTCGCCGCGACGGTCTCGCAGGCGCTCGAGTTCGGCTCGCCGCTCGCCGCGGCCCTCGAGCGCCAGTCTCAGGCACTTCGCGACGAGCAGCGCTCGCAGGTCGAGGAGGCCATCGAGCGCGTGCCGGTCAAGATGCTCGTCCCCCTGGGGACCCTCGTCGTCCCCGCAATGCTTCTCGCGATCCTGGGGCCGCTGGTCGGCTCCTCGACTCTGTTCGGGTAAGGGCGCTCGCGCCCGGGAAGGAGGCACCCATGGAAGGCATCGCAAGCCGCGTGCGCATGTGCGCCCGCAACCTCGCGGGTCGCGTGCGCGCAAGGCGCGGCCAGGGCACCACGGAGTACGCGATTCTCGTCGGCGTTCTGGTCGTCATCGCGATCATCGCGATCGTGAGCTTTAGGGGAAGGATCCAGGAGCTATGGGACGCGATCGCAAGTGGCATCGGCTCCCTGTAGCGGCCGCGGCCCTGCTCGCCCTCGCCCTGGCCGTTGCCTGGCCCGCCCTGTCGGGCCTCTTCCCGACGGCGACCACGGTTCCTGCCGATCGGCCCTCGGGAGGCTCCTCAGCCGCGGCAGGCGGGGGCGATTCCGAGAAGAGCGCGTCCTCGCCCGGGGCAGACTCGGGCCCGGGCGAGGACGTGCCCGCCGCCGGCGTATGGAGGAGGCAGTCCGAGCTCGCCGTCGCCGACGAGGCGCGCTCGGTCCTGTCCGCGTATCGCGACGCGCATGACTGCGTGCTCGTGCAGGCCGGCTACCTGGACCTGCTGGGAGGGACGTGGTCATGCACCGTGCAGGGCCCCGGCTGGGTCGACGTCGTCGTTGTCGGGGCGGACGGCTCGTCCGGCTCGCGGGTCACGACGACCCGCATGGGCGTTTCGGAGTGGGCGGCCTCGGCGGCCGCCTCGGGAGTGGGAGGTAGTGATGGCACATGAGCATCCCCGTATCGGTCGCGCCCCTGCCGCCGGGCGTCGCCGCCGTCTCACGTCAGGCCAGGCGACGACCGAGTACGCGCTCGTGTTCGCGGCGTTCCTCTCGGTCGTCCTCGCCCTGGGCGCGGTCTGGGCCGCGACGCGAGACGGCGGCCTGGCGGGTCGTGCCGTCGAGTCCGCGTCGCACGTGCTCGACGGTGACTTCGTCTCCTCGCTCAAGGACGTCCTCCTCTTCTAGGGGAGGCGTCCGCGGGCAGGCGACGGTCGAGGCGGCGGTCCTTCTGCCCTCGCTCATGCTCCTGTTCGCGCTTCTGCTCGAGCCTGCGTGCATGGGCTACACCCTCGTCGTCATGCGCTCCGCGGCGTCGGAGGCGGCGCGCGCGGTCACGACCGACTATGACGGCGACTTCGAGGACTGCCGGCAGTTCGTCCTGAGGAGGCTCGAGGGCGTGCCCGACGTTCCGCTCTTCCATGTGGGAGGGGCCGACGACTGGGACGTCTCGATCGAGAGGGGGGAGCGCGACGCGACCCTGGTCGTGCGCGGGCACGCGCGCCCGCTGCCCCTCATGGGGGTCGTTGCCTCGGCGTTTGCGGAGAGCGACGAGACGGGCGTCGTCCTGTCCGCGCGCGTGAGCGTGCGGTCCAGGCCTGCGTGGTTGGGAGGTTCGTATGCTGATTGGCAGAAGGTTTGGGGGTGATCGGCCGTGCGAAGACGGGGCAAGGCTTCGCCTCGGCATAGCCGCGTTCGTGAGGCACGACGGAGGCTACACGACCGTCGCCGTCGCCGTCGCGCTGCTCGTGAGTCTCACGCTGGTGTTCGGCGTGGCCGCGGCGGGGTGGGGGATGGCGCGCTCGGCTGACGTCCAGTCTGTCGCCGACGCCGCCGCGCTCTCGGGCTCGAACGTCGTCGCGGCGTACTCGACGGTGGCACAGGTGCTCGACGCCTGCGTGCTGAGCATGGGTCTGCTCGGCGTCATCGTCTTTGGCGCGGGAATGGTGCTCGCGGCGATACCCGCGCTCCAGGCGAGCGCGCCCGCCGTGATCGACGCCGGCAGGAAGATCCTCGACGCCCGTCGCGACTTCGCTCGCTCCGCCTCCGAGGGGCTCGAGCGACTCGAGTCGGCGCTGCCCGCGCTCATCGCGGCCAACTCCGCCTCGACGGTCTCGGCGAACTCCCGCGGGCGGGTGGGCTACGCCGGCCTCGCGGTGCCGTTCCCGCCCGAGGGGGAGTCCGACTTCTCGCGCCTCGACGACGAGCTCGACCCCAAGGAGATGGAGGAGGCCGCCGAGGAGCTGCGCCAGGCGTCCGCCGAGAAGGAGGAGGCGGCAGAGCGCGCCCGAGACGCACGCGAGCGCGCCTGGCGGGCCGACTGCGTCGACGACCCCATGTGCATGAGGTCGCGGGCCGCCTCGCTCGCCGGGCTCGACGGTGCCGCGAATCCCGACTACGCGTCGCCCGACGAGTGGCGCTTCGACTACGCCCGCGTGAGGGCGGCCAACTACTACCTCACGCGCTCGCTCGACGCGACCGAGGATGGGTCCAGCCCCGACCTGCTGCAGCGCTCGTGCGCCCGCGCCCGCTTCTATCCCTATGCGCACGAGGTCATATCCGAGGCGACCTGCATCGAGGGCGACGTGACCCTGATCGAGCTGCCCGAGCTCCCCCACACCACGGACGGCGTCAGGGGCACGTCCCTCTACCGCGAGTCCGTCTGGCCCTGCACCACGGAGGGAGGCCGCCGCGTGCTGCACTGCTCGCGCTCGTGTCCCGCCGCGACCGGGGCCGACGCCGGCCTGGACTCCCTCGAGGCGATCGACGCCGGCCGCGCATCGCGCTGCGCGACCTGCCGCATGGACGCAGCGGCGATGGGAAACGTCGCCGACGCCTCGACCAACATCGACAACGGCTTCGAGCACTACTGGCGGATCGTCGTCGAGGCCTCTCGCGACTACCAGGCGGCCCGCGAGAAGGAGCAGGAGTGCGACGAGCGCATGCAGGAGGCCGCCGAGAAGAGCGGCTCCGCGTTCGAGAGGGCCATGGCGGTCCTGTCCGTCGACCGGCCCAAGCTCAGGCCGCCGGGGCACCTCGGCTGCGTCGCCTTCGTCATGCGCGGCTCCGAGACGGAGATGCCCGGCGAGCTTGTGGGCTCGTTCATGGAGGCGCGCTCGCTTCCGCCCGGCGTGGCGATCTCTGCGGCGACCCTCGCGCCCGACGACGCGACCGACGGGCACAACGTGCTGTCGAGCGTCTTCGACTCGCTTTCCGAGCGCTCTCTTCTCGGCGGCCTGCTCGACGGCATCGCGAGCCTCTGGGGAAACCTCCTCGTGAGCTACGGGTCGGCCGCGTCGAGCGTCTCGGGCGCCGCCGACAGCTTCCTCGACGGGGTCGGGGGAGTCCTCGGGGGCAAGGTCGCCTCGTGGCTGCGCGGCAAGATCTCGGAGGTCGTCAGCGCCGCGGGGTTCGAGCCGGCCGACATGCGGCTGAGGAAGCCCGTGCTCACGAACACGCAGAACGTCATGGACGGCTACGGGGGATCGCGCGTCCAGGAGGTGCGCAAGTTCGTCGAGGGTCTCCCGAAGGACCCCGACGAGGTGCTCGCGGCGTGTCGCGACAAGGTGCGCGAGTCGCTCGGTGAGGTCGAGGTCACGATCGCGGAGATTCCCATACCCGGTCTCGACGGCGAGGGCATCCCGCTCACGATCAACGTCGGCGACCTCATGGGGGTGGCACCATGAGCGCCGGCGGGAGGGCCACGCGCGGGCAGATGACCGTCGAGCTTGCCGTGATGATCCCCGTCATCGTCGTCGTGGGCCTCGTCGTGGCGAACCTCGTGCGCTTCTGCGGGCAGTGCGCGGTGTTCGACCGCGTCGCCCTCGACGCGGCGCTCGCACAGGGCGTGGCACCTTCCGGCGACCAGACCTCGTCGAGCGCCTGCGGCGAGGTGCGCGACGCGATCGCGGGCGCGCTCGACGGGGCGTCGTGCGAGGTGGAGGTCACGGCGGAGCAGGGGGCGCCAAAGGGTCCGAGCGCGGGCCTCTCGTTTCCCGTCTCGCCGCTGCTCACCACCTATCGTTGCACGCTTCGCTTCCGCCCGTGGCCCGGCACGTTCCAAATCGCGGGCGTTGCCTACTCCGCCCCGGCCCTCCTCTCGCATGAGCGCACGATCGTGGTGGACAGGTTCAGGGCGGGGGTGGTCGCATGAGCGAGATGGTGCGCGTCGGCACTGCCCCGGAACCGGGGCGCTACGGCTGTTTCGAGGTCCTGTCCTCGTGGCTCGCCCGCGTATGCGGTCTGCTCGGTCCGCCGGAGCGGGGGAGGGCGGTGCTGATAGAGAGGTGCCGCTCGATTCACACGTTTGGCATGAGGTTCGCCATCGACGTGGCCCTGGTCGACGAGGGCGGAAGGGTGCTCTTCTCGGCCAGGGGGCTCGGCGCCTGCTGCGTGGCGTCGGCCGATGGGGCGCGCGTCGCCCTCGAGCGGCCGGTCTCGGAGGCGCCGTGGCCGGAGGTGGGCGAGTCGTTGGTGATGGAAGGCTGCGAGAAGGGAGACGCGACATGCGAGGGGTAGGAACGACGGCGAAGGGGTCCGCGGCGGGCATCGGCACGAAGGTGTGCCCGCGCTGCGGCGAGGAGCTCTTCGAGGACATGAACATATGCTACGGGTGCCTCTTCGACTTTGACCACGAGCCCGAGGTACCGCAGATCGCCCAGGTGGACGGCCTGGGCGAGGACGAGCCGTGGGACAGGGGGATGCCGCCGATCGAGGAGGAGTGCGGCATGGAGGACACCCAGGTGCTTGTGGCCCCGCTGACGGACTGCCCCCTCAGCGTGGCCGCGGATGCGGGGAATCGCGAGTGGGGACCCGACGCGCTCGGGGTGAGGGTCGCGTCCGGCACGATGGAGGCGACGGTGCCGATCGGGCGACCCGTCGTCGTCGGCAGGCTTCCGGGGTGCGCGATCACGCTTCGCTCGCCCGCGGTCTCGAGGATGCACCTCAGGCTGAGCCGCGTGAGCGACGGCGTGCTCTTTGAGGACCTCGGGGCGAAGAACGCGGCCATGTACCGGGGGCGACCGATTCGCGGGCAGGTGGTGCTTGCCCCCGGCGACTCGGTGGGCGTCTGCGGCATTCGGCTGACCGTGGTGGAGCTTGGCGCCATGGACGGCTGCGGGACGGAGCGGATCCTGTAGGGCCGCGCCTGCCGTGCGTCGAGTGGGTTAACCGGCCGTGCTCCGCATAGGGTGGGAGTGGGTGCCATTTGGTATATTTGCGCCATGATTCATTTCCTAATCGGCACCACGACACCATGGGGGTAGGTCATGAGGTCTAAGGCTCTCGGCGCAAGGCGATCGCGGTTGCTCCGCGCGCTTCTCGCAGTCACCCTTGCCCTTGTCGCATCCTTCGCGCTCGGGGCGAGGGCGTACGCCAAGTCGTACACGATCGACCAGGTCGACATCGACGCGACGGTATCCAGTGACGGCTCGGTCGCGATCTCCGAGCAGCGACTCTTCGACTTCGACGGGTCGTTCAACGGCGTGTACTGGAAGATTCCCGCCGGCACCTACCAGGGCAAGGACATCGTGCCCGTGGTCGGCGAGGTCGGCATCGTCACCAATGGCCAGTTCCAGCCCTTCGAGCAGTCGAGCTCGGGCGCTGACGGCACCTTCGAGGTGACGAACCACGGCAACTACGTCCAGGTGAAGATCTATTCGCGCCACACCGACGAGCGTGCCCGCTTCGCCATCAACTACACCGACGCCGGCCTCGCCACGCGCTACCAGGACACCAGCGAGCTCTACTGGAAGTTCGTCTCCGACGGCTGGGACGTCGAGTCGAAGAAGGTCACCTGCCTGGTCCACCTTCCCGTGCCCGCCGGCGCCTCGGTCAAGGCGGGGGAGAACGTGCGTGCGTGGGGCCACGGCCCGCTTGACGCGAACGTCGGCTTCATGGAGTACGGCGTCAAGTACAACGTGCCCGGCGTGGGCACGGAGGAGTTCGCCGAGGCCAGGATCGCCTTCCCGTCGGAGTGGCTCTCCGACGCGACCCCCGTGGCGCAGAACCACCTCGACACCATCCTCGGCGAGGAGCAGAAGTGGGCCGACGAGGCCAACGCGAAGCGCGACGCCGCCCGCATGCTGAACTACGGCATCGGCGGCGCGGGCGTCCTTCTCGCCGTCGTCTCCGCCATCTTCGCGGCGACGCGCCGCCGCAAGTACAAGCAGAGCCATAAGCCCCAGTTCGACGACAAGTACTTCCGTGACGTGCCGACGAACGACCACCCGGCCATCCTCGGCGCCCTCTATCACAACGGCGAGCCGACGACCGAGGACATGACCGCCTCGCTCATGCGACTCACCGACATCGGCGCGATGAAGCTCGACCTCGTGAAGGAGACCTCCAAGGGCTTCATGGGCAAGGAGAAGAGCGCGGAGGAGTACCGCGTCACGCGGACGGACAACTACCGCGACTCGCGCGCGAACGACATCACCCGCAGGCTTGACGAGGACACCCTCGACATGCTCTTCCGCGACCTCGCGCGCAAGAGCGACCGCACCGAGGCGGAGGGGAAGGCCGACGGCGTGCTGTTCTTCTCGGACCTCAAGAAGATTGCTAAGAAGCACCCGAGCGCCTACGAGCGCGCCTACTCCGGCTGGACGGAGTCCGTCAGCGACCTCGCTACCGAGCGCGGCTTCTTCAACGACGAGAACCCGCTGGGAACCGGCGGCCTCATCGCCTTCGGCGCCCTCGACTTCCTCGGCGCCGGTCTCATGGTCTTCTTACTGGTGATGGAGATCCTCCAGCCCCTGATCGCGATCGCGTGCGGCGCGCTCCTGGTCGGCGCGGCCGTCCTGATGTTCGTCGTCGCCGGCTCGGCTCGCGACCTCTCGCGCGAGGCGATCGAGGTCAGGGCCCAGCTTGAGGCCCTGCGCCGCTGGCTGCAGGACTTCACGCGCCTCGAGGAGGCCGTGCCCACCGACGTCATCCTCTGGAACAGGCTGCTCGTCATGGCCGTCAGCCTTGGCGTCGCCGACGAGGTCATCAAGCAGCTCAAGGTCGTGGCGCCGCAGGTGCTCGACGACCCGATGATGATGCCCGTCTACGGCTGGTACTACTACGGCGGCCGCCTCGGCGCGCCTGCCGACGCGTTCCGCAACTCCATGTCCGAGGCCCATAAGGTCTCGACCGCGGCCCTCTCCTCCTCGTCGTCGAGCTCCGGCGGCGGTGGCGGCGGCGGGTTCTCCGGCGGCGGTGGCGGCGGCTTCGGCGGCGGAGGCGGCGGTGGCGCCTTCTAATTGCCGCGCATGGGCACCAAATCAGGCGGGTCGCATGTCAAACAGGGCATGTGACCTGCCTTTTTCAAGAAATCTTCCCTATTTTCAGAACGTCGTTGACGCGCGGTAAAACTCTGCTATATTGAATAGGCTTGCTTTCGCAGGCACTTCGGCTGGGTAGCTCAGTTGGTAGAGCAGGGGACTGAAAATCCCCGTGTCAGGGGTTCGATTCCCTTCCCCGCCACCATACATGAAGAAGCCAGGGGTTTGTGCCCCTGGCTTTTTTCATATACATTGGCAAATGTCGAGAGATGCCACCCGAGAGGGGATTTGCCATGACGCACTCCAGGTTTGCCTCGGCCCTATTCGTAGTCGCCGCTCTTCTCGTCGGCGCATTGTGCTTCCCGCTCGCGGCCCATGCCGCCGCGCCGTTCTCCTGGGACGGCTCCCACTACGTGAGCGCGGACGGGTCCACGCCCATCTACGGCGCCTGGGCGCGTGGCGTCGACGTCAGCTACTACCAGGGCGACATCGACTGGAACGCCGTCAAGGCCGACGACGTGTCGTTCGCGATCATCCGCATCTACCACTGGGACGAGGGCGCCGGCAAGAACAGCGGCGTGCACGTCGACACGAAGTGGCGCCAGAACGCCGACGCCTGCGACGCGCTTGGCATCCCCTATGGCGTCTACTGCTACAGCGAGGCCCACAACGTCAAGGAGGTGCTCGACGAGGCAAACGCCGTCGTCGCAGAGCTCGGTGGCAGGCGCCTGAGCTACCCCGTCTACCTCGACTTGGAGGACGCCGACATGGCCTCCTCCGACAATGCCTGGATGCTCGGCCAGATGGCGACCGCATTCTGCAACCGCATCTACGAGGCCGGCTACACCCCGGGCGTCTACTCGAACCTCAACTGGCGTCGCAACTTCCTGACCGACCCCTGCTTCGACCAGTGGACCTACTGGCTGGCCGAGTGGGCGCACCCCGAGTACGGCAAGTTCCTGCCGACCTACGGCGGAAGCTACCAGCTCTGGCAGGCGACCTCGAGCGGGCACGTCAACGGCATCAACGGCAACGTCGACATCGACTTCGACTTCGGCGTTGGCCCCGTCCGTCACGTCGTCGACATCCCCGAGGACGTTGCGCCCGGCAGCATGTACCGCATGTACAACCCCTTCAGCGGCGAGCACTTCTACACCGCGAGCAGCCACGAGGCCCAGTGCATCAACGAGGTCGGCTGGTGGTACGAGGGCGTCGGCTGGGTCGCGCCCGAGACCTCCCAGACGCCGGTCTTCCGCCTGTACAATCCCTATGCCGGCGACCATCACTACACGACGAGCGCCTACGAGCGCGACTGCCTCGTGAGCGTCGGCTGGAACGACGAGGGCGTCGGCTGGTACTCCGACGACGCCCAGACCGTGCCGCTCTGGCGCCAGTTCAACCCCTATGCCTGGTGTGGCACGCACAACTACACGACAAGCGCCCACGAGCGTGACTGCCTCGTGAGCCTCGGCTGGCGCGACGAGGGCGTCGCCTGGTACGGGGTGGCCTAGATGGCCGAGAGGAGCCTGATGCTCTCGCCGAGAGACGACCTTGGACACGAGGATCACCTTGCCTCGTGGCTCGACGTGCTTCCGCGCGAGACCGTGGAGCAGATGAGGCGCATGGAGAACCTGCCCGAGCTCTCGGGCGAGGCGGAGTTCTTCCCGCCGCGCGCGGACGTCTACAACGCGCTTCGGCAGACCGCGCCCGACGCGGTCCGCGTGATCGTCACGGGGCAGGACCCCTACCACGAGCCGGGTCAGGCCATGGGCCTCTCGTTCTCGGTGCGCGAGGGGGTGCGCGTCCCGCCGTCGCTGCGCAACATCCTGAAGGAGCTCGAGGCCGACCTCGGCCACGTAGCCTCCTCGAGCGACCTCACGCCGTGGGCTCGCCAGGGGGTGCTCCTGCTCAACACCGTCCTCACGGTCCCGCCGCACCAGGCGAACGGCCACGCCCGCCTCGGCTGGCAGCAGGTCACCTCGGCGGTCCTCGAGTGCGCGCTCGCGCAGGGGCGCCCGACCGTCGTGCTCGCCTGGGGCAAGCAGGCGCTCTCGACCATCGAGTCGGTCCCGTCGCACGTGCTTCCAAGCGTGAGCGTCATCGCGTCGACGCACCCGTCGCCGCTGTCGGCGCGTCGCGCCACGGCGGATCTGCCGGCGTTTTTGGGCTCTCGGCCCTTCTCGCGCGCGAACGAGGCGCTTGAGGCCGCGGGCGGCGAGGGCGTGGACTGGTGCTGCATCTAGACTCGGCCGGGGCTAGAACCTGACCGTGAACAGCCGCTCGTCCTCGATGGGGGAGATGTCGCTCTTCTCGGCGATCACGTACTCGATGGGGTGGGCCGCGAACACGCGGGAGAAGGCGCCGAAGTAGGTCGCTATCTGGTCAGGCGTGCCCTGGAGCTCCTGCGTGACCGTGCCGTCGGGCTCGTTTCTGACCCAGCCGGTGCAGCCCACGCGCTCGGCGGTGAGCTTGGACGCCCAGCGGAAGCCGACGCCCTGGACCTCGCCGGCGTACGAGAGGTGCAGGCGGCGAAGCGCGCCGAACCCGCCCGGCTCGTGCGCGCCTTCCGTCGATTTGCTGGTGTTCGCCGTCACTGGGCCTCCCCGTGGCGTTGGCCGTTGCGTCAAGCCGTACAATAGCACCCATCATGGCGTTCGTGCGCGCCAGGCTCGATGAGTTGGACGACGGCGGAGTCGGCTTCCGCCTTAGGAGGAACGATGAACTACACCAGGAGAAACTTCCTCGCACTGACGGGCGTGGCCTCGATGATGGGGCTTGCCGCCTGCGCGGGCGCCCAGCCGGCGCAGCCCGCGAACGACCAGCCGAGCGAGCCCCAGGTCGACCTCAACGAGTTCAAGGGACTCGAGCTCAACCAGGGCGCCTGGAAGTACGACTCCGAGCACGACTGCTACTACCAGCTCGGCGTGAAGTACTGCCTCAAGCCCGCCAACGACAGCTACGAGTCGCTGGCGATCTTCGTCCCCGGCGCGTACTTCGACGCGAAGCCCAACGGCGACACCTTCACCTGCACGCCCAAGGCCGACGCGCGCGTGGGCTCCTTCACGCCCAAGACGGCGCCGATCGTGATGCCGATCAACTCCGCCAACCTCGCCGCGCGCGCCTGCCCCGCGGCCTACTCCTACGAGGGCCTGGGCACTTACCTCTCGCAGGGCCTCATCTACGTCTACGCGGGATTCCGCGGCAGGTCGGGCGGTTATGTGAGCGGCTCCACCGAGATGTACCCCGGAGGCGCCCCCTGGCCCGTCGTCGACCTCAAGGCGGCCATCAGGTACCTGCGCTACAACGCCGAGGCGCTTCCCTGCAACGCCGAGAGGATCTTCTCGTTCGGCTATGGCTACGGCGGCGGGGTCTCGACGGTGCTCGGCGCCTCGGGCGACTCGGCGCTGTTCACCAAGTACCTCGAGTCCATCGGCGCGGCGACTCACGACGGCAAGGGCGCGACGATCTCCGACCGCATCTTCGGCTCGGCGTCGTGGTGTCCCATCACCTCGTTCGACGTGGCCGACAGCTCCTACGAGTGGATGATGGGCCAGTTCGCAAACGACGGCGCCCGCGCCGACGGCACCTGGACGCAGGCCCTCTCGCGCGACCTCGCCGCGTCCTACGGCGACTACATCAACCAGATGGACCTGCGCGACGAGAATGACACCCACCTCACGCTCGAGTCAGTCGATGACGGCATGTACCTCGAGGGCTCCTACTACGAGCACATGGTCGACCTGATCGAGTCGGCCGCGAACGACTTCTTCTCGCGCACCGAGTTCCCCTACACCGAGACGCCCTCGCGCGTGCTCGACCCGGCCTTCCCCGGCGACCCCAACCTCGTGGCCGGTGCCGCCGCCGAGGTCGACCTCATGGCGGGCACCGCCCAGGACGCCGCCGTGGCGACCGCCGGCGCGAACGCCGCGACGGATGCCGCGGTCGCCGGTGCCGACCCCTCCGCCGCGCAGGTGGGCGTCTCTACGGTCGAGGCAACGGTCTACGACACGCCCGCGAGCTACATCGCGGCGCTCAACTCCGACTACCGCTGGATCACGCACAGCTCCACGCGAAACACGACGCGCGTGGCAGGACTCTGGGACTTCGTCACGCACTGCCGCAGGCCTGATCGCTCCGTCGGCGCGTTCGACGCCGCCGACCGCTCCACGGTCGCCAACCAGCTCTTCGGCATCGCCGACAAGTCGACCCTGCACTTCGACGGCACGATCGCGTCGCTGGTCTCCAAGAACCATGACGCGTATGCCAAGGCTGCCGGCTGGCAGGAGAGCTACCTCGCCGACTGGTCCGGCGACGTCGTCTTGAAGGACGCTCAGGACGCCGACATGGCCCAGCGTGTTAACGCGATGAACCCGCTCTACCACCTGAGTGGCCACTATGCGGGCTACGGTGCCGCCTCGGTCGCGCCCAACTGGCGCATCAACGCGGGTCTCTTCCAGACCAACGTCTCGATGACCTGCGAGGCCAACCTCGCGCTCGCCCTCTCGCACTTCGACGGCGTCCAGAAGGTCGACTTCACCGAGGTCTGGGGCAAGGGCTTCGAGCTCGCCGAGCGCGAGGGCGACCCGCAGGCGAACTTCGTGTCCTGGGTCGTCTCCTGCTGCCCGGAGCCCACGGCGTAGCGGACGCTCGCGTCGCGACATAGGCTGGTCGTCCTCGGCCGTCGCGGCTCCTGCCGTGGCGGCCGAGCTCTTCTCGCCTGCGTTGACACGTCCCAAGATGTGCAGATTTGCAGGGCGGCTCAAACGCGTGTGCTAGCATGACTTTTAGGAAAACCGCAGGAGAAAGCAGGTGCGCATGTATCAGGTAGGGGAGTATATCGTCCATCCCGGCCAGGGAGTCTGCAGGGTGGAGGGCGTCGTCGAGAGCGACATGTCCGTCTACATGCTGCACCCGCTGAGCGACTCCCATGGCATGCGCATCAGCTTCCCGGTCGAGAGCGAGTCGAGGCTGCGCCCCGTCGTCTCGCGCGAGCAGGCGCAGGGGCTGATCGACGGTTACGGCGACATGGACGTCGAGGAGACCGACGGCGGCAGCGTCGCGCTCGAGGAGGAGCACTTCAAGCACGAGCTGCGCTTCGGCACCTGCGGTGACGCCGTGCGCGTCGTGAAGACGTTCCGCCGTCGCATCGCCGAGGCGCAGGCGGCGAACAAGAAGCCGCCCGTGGTCTACCAGCGCCTGCTCAAGCAGGCGTCAGAGCGCTCGCTGCAGGAGCTCTCCGTCGCGCTCGACCTCACCGAGGACGAGGTGCTCGGCATGTTCGAGCGCGCCGACGACTACGCGAAGGCGCAGTAGCGGAGCCGCCGCATCGCGTGACGTCAGACGGCCTCGAGGGCGACTCGCGCCCCCGAGGCCGTTTTCTTGGCATCGGCTGATTGTGGTCGCGCCCCCGAGGGGGCGCCGGTTCGCTAGTCCTTGAACGCGCTCAGGTAGATCTTGCGGACGTCCTCGGGGGTCAGCTGCATGAAGCTGCCGAAGCGCTCTCCCTTGCTGAGCTTGATCGACTCGACCAGGCCGTCGACCTCGTCCTTCGTCATGTTGAACTCGTCGAGCGTGCGCGGCATGCCGAGCGAGCAGAAGAACACCTGCACGCAGTCGATGGCGCTCATCGCGTCGGCGAGGTCGTCGCCGGTGGGCACCAGGCCGAAGACCTCGCGGCCGAGCAGCACGAAGCGCGCGGGGTTGACGTGGCAGACGTGGCGCATCCACGCGGGGAACATGACGGCAAGCCCGGCGCCGTGCGTGATCTCGGGGTGCGCGGCGGACAGCTCGTGCTCGAGGCCGTGCGAGGCCCAGTCCTCGTCGCGACCCACGCCGAAGAGGCCGTTGTGGGCAAGCGTCGACGCCCACATGATGGTCGCGCGGGCATCGTAGTCGTCGGGGTCGCGCACGAGGTGCAGCGCCTCGGTGCGGATCGTGCGCAGCGCGGCGAGCGCGAGGTTGTCGGTCATCGCGACGGAGCCGGTCGACGAGAAGAACCGCTCGAAGATGTGGGCGCACATGTCGGTCACGCCGGAGAACGTCTGCCACGCCGGCAGCGTCATCGTGAGCTCGGGGTTCATGAACGCGGCGCGGGGCCTGAAGAGGTCGGCGTTCATGCCGCGCTTGGCGTGCTCCGCGTCGTTCTGGATGACGCAGGAGTTGGACGCCTCGCTGCCGGCGGCCGGGATCGTGAGGACCGCGGCGATGGGCAGGGCGTCGGTGGGCTGGACGGGGTTCGGACGACGGAAGAAGTCCCAGGCGTCACCGTCGTAGACGGCGCCGCAGGCGATCGCCTTGGCCGTGTCGATCGCCGATCCGCCACCGATGGGCACGATGAGGTCGACCTCGGCCTCGCGCGCGGCCGCGACGCCGTCACGGACGAGGGCGATCTCGGGGTTGGGACGCACGCCGCCGTGCTCGATGCAGGTGACGCCGGCGCCCTCGAGCGACGCCTTGACGCGTGCCAGCAGGCCCGACCTCACGACGTGGCCCTGTCCGAAGACGAGAAGAGCCCGCCTCGCGCCCGCGGAGGCTGCCCAGGGACCGATCTTCTCCTCGGCGTCCCTGCCAAAGACGAACTGGGTGGGAGAGGTCCACGCGAAGTCGTTCATGATGCCTCCAAGGCCTTGTGCCGCGCTCCGGCGGTGTCAACGTTTCGATACTGGTTCACTATAGCAAGGTGCGGGGGCGGCGACACCGCGTTGGGTACAATGGCGAAAGTATCGACGAACGTTGGGAGAACCATGGCCACAGCTAACGAAGAGTCCAAGTCGCGCGCCATCATCACCGTGCTCGGTAGCGACCGTTCCGGCATCGTCGCCGAGGTCGCCGGCACCCTTGCCGAGCACGACGCCAACATCCTGGACATCTCGCAGACCATCCTCCAGGGCATCTTCACCATGACCATGCTGGTTGACCTGTCCGGCTCCGACGTGGAGTTCGCGCAGCTCCAGGACAAGCTGCAGGAGCTCTCCGGCAGGCTCGGCGTGCAGATCACCATGCAGCGCGAGGAAGTCTTCAACTTCATGTACCGGCTCTAGCCGTCGCGGCCTCGCGCCGCGCGGCCGCGCACCGGGCGTTCGAGAGAGGAGTGATCGATGGCTCAGGACTCCCGCCCCCTCACGCCGAGGAGGCGTTTTCTCACCAGGCAGCAGACCTCCGCCCTCGTCCACATCGCGGACGAGTATCCCATGCCGTCAGAGGGCATGGGCATCGGCGACGCCGCGCGCCTCCTCTACGAGGGCGGCCGCACCGTCGACGACGTCGACCCGGAGCTCTACGCCACGTACGACGTCAAGCGCGGCCTGCGCAACGCCGACGGCTCGGGCGTCCTGGTCGGCCTCACCACGATCTCGGACGTCCACGGCTACCGCCGCGTCGACGGCCGCGTCGAGCCCGACGAGGGCGACCTGCGCTATCGCGGCTACCACGTCGGCGACCTGGTCGAGGCCTCCCAGCGCGAGGGCCGCTTCGGCTACGAGGAGGTCGCCTACCTGCTGCTGACCGGCTCGCTTCCCACCACCGACCAGCTCGCGGACTTCTCCGCGCGCATCGGCAGTCGCCGCCAGCTGCCCGAGGGCTACATCAGCATCTTCCCGCGCGCCACCTACAGCCACTCGATCATGAACGTCCTGCAGCGCGCGACCCTGCTCCTCTACGCCTTCGACGAGTCAGCCGACGACACCGACCCCGTCCACGAGGTCGACGTCGCCCTGTCGCTGCTCGCTCGCTGGCCGCGCGTCGCCAGCATCGCCCACCAGGCCTACGTCGCGCACGAGAGTGGCGAGCGCCTCGTCATCCCGCCCGCGCGCGAGGACTTCTCCATGGCCGAGACCGTCCTCGACGTGCTGCGCGGCCCCGAGGGCTTCAGCCGCGAGGAGGCCATGCTCCTCGACGTCATGCTCATGCTCCACGCCGAGCACGGCGGCGGCAACAACTCGACCTTCACCTGCAGGGTCCTGAGCAGCTCGGCCACCGACGCCTACTCCGCCTACGCCTCGGCCCTCGGCTCGCTCAAGGGCCCGCGCCACGGCGGCGCCAACGCCAAGGCCGGCCTCATGGTGGAGGACGCCCTCGCGCACATCGCCGACCCCTCCTCCGACGACCAGGTCGCCGACTACCTCGCCCGCGTCCTCGCCGGCGACGCCTTCGACGGCCGCGGCCTCATCTACGGCATCGGCCACGCCGTCTACACCAAGAGCGACCCGCGCGCCCAGGTCGTCAAGGGCTACGCCCGCACCATGGCCGCGCGCAAGGGCCCCGAGCTCGCCGCCCAGTTCGAGCTCGCCGAGAAGATCGAGCGCCTCGCCCCCGAGGTCATGCGGGACGTTCGCGGCATCACCAAGCCGCTCTGCGCCAACATCGACCTCTATACCGGCATCGTCTACCGCATGCTCGGCATCCCCGACGACCTCTTCACTCCGATCTTCGCGATCGCGCGCATGGCCGGCTGGGCCGCCCACCGCATGGAGGAGATCTACGGCCCCGCGCGCATCATCCGCCCGGCGTACAACTCCGTCTTCTCCGACCGCACCTACGTCCCCATCGCCGAGCGCAAGGCCTAGCCATGCCCATCCGCGTCGTCTTCTGCGACATGGACGGCACCTTCCTCACGCGCGACAAGCGCGTCCTGGGCGAGAACCTCGCCCTCCTCGACCGCCTGGCCGAGAAGAGCGTGCCCTTCGTGCCCTGCTCCGGCCGGATCTGGAGGGGGCTGCCGGCCGAGGTGCTCGCCCACCCGGCGACGCGCTATGCCATAGGCTCCGACGGTGCCGTGGTCATGGGCCTCCACGACGCACCCGCCACCGCACCCGACACCGCATCCGCCGACGAGCGCCCGGCCATGCGCCTGCACCTCTCGTCGATGGGCGTCCGTCGCACCCGCGAGCTCTACGAGCGCGTGCGCGACCTGCCCGTGACCTTCGACGTCCTCTGGGACGGCCGCGTCTATAGCGAGCGCCGCCGCCTCGAGCTGCTCTCGACCTTCCCGATCGAGCCGCACGACCTGCGCACGATCATGAGCCTCCGCACGCCGCTCGACGTTGACGTGCCCACGCTCCTCGAGAGCCTCCCCGACGTCGAGCGCGTCACCATGATCTGGGCCGACGACGCCACCGGTGCCGCCGCGCTCGCCGCCGCCGCGGCCGACGACACCCTCCACTGCACGAGCTCGGGCCCCACCAACGTCGAGGTGATGGACCTTGCGACCTCCAAGGGCTCCGCCGCGCGCTGGCTCTGCTCCCACCTCGGCGTCGCGCCCGCCGACGCCATCGCCTTCGGCGACTCGCCCAACGACCTCTCGATGGCGCCCGCCGTCGGCACCTTCGTCGCGATGGCCAACGCCTCGCCCGACGTCAAGGCCGCCGCGACCTGCGTGAGCGCCCACGACTGCGACCACGCGGGCGTCGCGCGCCACCTCGCGCCGCTGCTCTAGGCGCAGATCACCCTCGGCCCGCGCCCGCACGGCCTCCCTCGGCCCGTCAAAAGGAGACCGCCCCGCCGTGTGGCGGAGCGGTCTCGCATGTTCGTGCCTGGCGTGGGGGAGAGGAGCGTGGCCTACTGCCCGTCACCCTCCTGGGTGCCCGCATCGGCCTTGCTGGAATCAGGCTCGCTCTTCTCGCCTGCGCTTGCGTCCGTCGAGTCGGAGGCGTCCTCGTCCTCGACGACCACGCCGTCCTCGATGGTCAGTGGGCGGAAGGTCGCCGTGTCGCCGCCGATGACGAGCTTCTCGATCGTGTCCTTGGTCGCCTCGCGGGCCGACGCCATGCGTGCGCTGAAGACGTCCTCGACCGCGGCGGTCGACTCCTGGGCGCGCTTCTCGTCCGCGATGACGGCCGCGGCCTTGGCGGAGGTGCGGTCGCGCAGCTCGATGTAGTCGAGTCGGTGCTCGCGGCGGGTCTTGGCGAACAGGGGCACGTTCTCGTAGATGATCGTCGAGTTCTCGAGGCCGTACCACTGGGCGGGCGAGCCGCAGAGGCGACGGATGACGTACTTGGCGCTCAGGACGCGGGCGTCGGAGGCGTTCACGTCGGTCTCGGGCGTCACGATCTTGTGGATGAGGCAGAAGCGGAAGTTGCCGACGGCGCCCTTCTCGCGGTAGATCGAGTAGTTGCGCGGCTGCGCGGCGAGGCGGCCCTGCTCGACGAGGCTGCCGACGACCTGGTAGAGGTACTGGTTGACGCGCTGGTTCACGCGGAAGCCGAGCCTGAGCTGCACCTTGAAGATGAAGTCGGTGCCGAAGTCGTTGACCGTGAACGCGTGCGCGGCCGGCTCGTCGGTGACCTTGACGTTCACGAACCAGTAGGCGCGGGCACGCTTGGGGCCCTTGTCCAGGATCGAGTAGAGGATGTCGCGGTCGAGCTTGTCGAACGAGGAGTCGTTCGTGAGGAAGACGAGGTTGTCGGCCAGAAGCGGGTAGCGCTCGTCGTCACGCAGGCGCGAGAGCTGGTCGATATAGCTCTTAGCGTCCAGGAAGACCGACTGGGTGTGCTCGATCGCCGTGCCGCGCCTCCACACGTACATGATGGCGAAGATCGCGGCGGCGAGCGCCACGGTGAAGTAGCCGCCGTGCATGAACTTCGTGAGGCTCGAGAAGAAGAACGTCGACTCGAGCGCCAAAAACGCGATCGCGAAGGGCACGGCCGCCACCGGCGCGTGCATGATCTTGGCGATGTAGGTCGTGAGCAAGAGCGTCGTCATCAGCATCGTGACGGTGATTGCCAGTCCGTATGCCGCCTCCATGTGGCTCGACGTCTGGAAGAGCAGGACCACCAGCACGCAGCCGACCCACATGATGTGGTTGACCATGGGGATGTAAAGCTGGCCCTTGGTGTCGGAGGGGTAGCGCACCTGCAGGTGCGGCATGAGGTCGAGGCTCGTGGCCTCCGAGACGAGCGAGAACGAGCCCGTGATGAGTGCCTGGGACGCGATGATCGCCGCCAGGGTGGAGAGGATGACCGCGAACACCCTGAGGTGGGCGGGCACCATCTGGAAGAACGGGTTGAGGTCGTCCATGGCCGCCAGCGTGGGGCTGCCGGCGTGCGCCAGGATCCAGGAGCCCTGGCCGAGGTAGTTGAGGATGAGGCACGCCTTCACGAACGGCCAGCTGGCGTGGATGTTCGCCTTGCCGACGTGGCCCATGTCCGAGTAGAGTGCCTCGGCGCCCGTGGTGCAGAGGAAGACGTTGCCGAGCACCATGAGGCCGGCGGCGTTGATGTCGGAGAACAGGAACGTGATGCCGCGCACGGGGTTGAGCGCGCGCAGGACCTCGAGGCCCGCGCCGCCGAAGATGTTGACGGCGCCGCTGATGCCCAGGAACAGGAACCAGACGGTCATGATCGGGCCGAACGCCTTGCCGATCATGGACGTGCCCGCGCGCTGGACGAGGAACAGCGCGCTGATGATCGCGACGGTGATGACGATGACGATCGCCTGGTTGTCGCCCATGATCGCGTAGAGCGCCGGGATCGTGCGCAGGCCCTCGATGGCCGTCGTGACGGTGACGGCCGGCGTGAGGATGCCGTCGGCGAGAAGAGCCGCCCCTCCGATCATGGCGGGGAACAGGAGCCAGGCCCCACAGTGCTTGACGAGGCTGTACAGGGCGAAGATGCCGCCCTCGTGGTGGTTGTCGGCCCTCATTGCGATGAGCACGTACTTGACCGTGGTGATGAGGGTGATCGTCCAGATGATGAGCGAGAGCGCGCCGAGCACGACGTCGGAGCTCATGGTGGGAAGGCCGCCGTTGCCGGTCATGATGGCCCTGAGGGTGTACATCGGGCTCGTGCCGATGTCACCGTAGACCACGCCCAGGGTCACGAGGACCATGCCCATTGAGAAGGGAATCGCTCCCTTGTGTGCGCGCCTGTCGGCTGCTGCCGCTGACATATTGACCTCCTGGTCGAATTGCACCTCTATGGCGCCAGCGTACTGGCGAAATTCAAACCCGCATAAGATACCACTCGCGCGGCCCCGTGCAAGCGTCGTTCGCCGAGCACACAATTGCGTGCCAAAAACGTGAACCTGGCTAATCCGTGATGTGGGGCACGGCCTCGCATCTGCATCACTTTACCGCACGCGACGGACGATATAGGCGTGGTGGATCTTCGCGTTGCGCGAGAAGTCCTCCCCGATGGTCTGCGCGGTGACGTCCTCGAGCTCGACGCCCGCCTTGGCAAGCGTCTCGGTGTCCGGCCTGAACGTGCGCAGGTTGCACGAGAAGATCGCGCTTCCACCACGCGTGAGCAGGCGGGATATGCCGATGATGAGCTCTGCGTGGTCGCGCTGGACGTCCCAGGACCCCTTGCGCATGCGGCTCGAGTTGGAGAACGTGGGCACGTCGCAGAAGATGAGGTCCCAGCGGTTTTTCGTGTGGCGCTGCTCGCTCACCCACGAGACGACGTCGGCCTGCACGTACTCGTGCGGCCGCTCGCGCCCGCGGTTGGCGAATCCGTTGCGCTCCATGTTGCGCTGCGCCCACTCGAGCGAGGGACGGCTCAGGTCGACCGTGGTCGTGTGCTTGGCGCCGCCGTCCGCCGCGTAGCAGGTCGCGGTTCCCGTGTACGAGAAGAGATTGAGGAAGCGCTTGGAGCCCTGCGTCTGCTTCATCATCTCGCGGACCAGGGAGCGGGCGTCGCGGTGGTCGAGGAAGATGCCGCAGTCGAGGCGGCGGGAGAAGTTGACCTCGAAGGTGAGGCCGCCCTCGTCGACGAGGTGGGCGCCGGCGGGAAGCGCGGGCTGGCCACCACGGGCGCCCCTCGACCCGCGCCCGTCGCGGCCACGGGCGCCGCGCTCTTCTCGGCCACGCTGTCCACGGGCTCCGCGCTCGGCCTCGTCGGCGTACTGGGAGCCGCCGCGCGAGCGGGTGCGCACCTTGACGAAGGTGTCCTCGGGCTTGACGTCGAGGACGCGCGGGGCGATGGCGAGCACGTCGAGCAGGCGCTCGCGGGCGAGGGCGGCGTCGATCTCGCGCGGGGCGGCGTACTCGTAGATCTGCAGCCAGCGGCCGCGGGCGCTGGCGCCGCCGGCGAGCTCGGATTCCTGGAAGAGGTCGATTGAGACGGCGTAGTCGGGGAGGTCGGCGTCGTAGATGCGGAAGCACGTCACGTCCTCGCGCTGCGCCCACTTGCGCCGCTGGCGCCAGACCTTGGCGAGGCGGCGCGCGAACTGCTCGCTCGTGGGGAGGAAGACGGGTACGCCCACCTGGCGGCCGTTGCGGTCGACGACGGTGGCCTCGTGCGCGGAGACCTCGAGCTCGGACGTGTCGTACGCGCGGATCGTGGCTGGGCTCCTGCCGACCATGACGTCGAGGGTGGCGTTCGGCTTCCCGCCGAGGGCGGCGTCTGCGGCCGCGCTGTGGGAGAGGGCCACGAGGGCGGCGCCGCCCTTCTCGTCCGCGGACGCTGCGGAGGCGGGGGCGGCGTCCGCGAGGCTGCGGCCGAGGGCGCGCAGCTCGGAGAGGGCAGAGGCCTCGCTCGCGATGTCGTCCTCGGCGATCCAGCTGAGGTCGGCCACGGCGAGGGCGCCCGCGCGGCTGGCGAGCGCGCTCCCGCACGCGGCGGGGGAGTCGAAGGTGACGTCGACGTCGAGGCCGGCGCCGCGAAGGGCCGCACGTGCCGCGGCCTCGGCGCCGGCGCGGGTCTCGCAGGCGAGAAGGGACGGGGTGCGGCCGCAGGCGGTGTCCCTGCGGTCGCGGGCCGCCTCGAGCTCGCGCTGCCAGGCGCCGTCGTCTGCGCCGGACCAGCCCTGGAAGCCCCAGCGGGCCCTCAGGAGGCCGGGCGCGACGTCGAGGGCCTGCGCGGCGGCCTCGACGAGGACCGTGCCGGCGCCCGGGAAGGCGACGGCGCAGGCCGCGTCGTCGTGGCGCAGGCACCGGTACCAGCCGCCGGCGGCGAGCAGGGCCGCGGCGTAGTCGGGGCGCACGGGGGCGATGGGGGAGCGCGAGCCGCGCGAGGACTCGTAGCCGCGCCTGAAGAGGGGCTCGCCGGAGAGGTCGATGCCCACGGTGGCGTGGTCGCGCGCGACGCGCACGGAGATGGTGAGGTCGGGGGCGGCCACGTTCACGACGGGTCGCGAGCCGCGGCGCGCCATGAGGCGGTCGACGACGGCGTCCTTGGTGCGCAGGGCGACGAACTGCGTGTTGCGGAGCTCTGCGTTGGTGCCGTGCGCGTCGACGGCGATCGTGGCGCCGACTCGCACGTGGTCCTCCCACGCGATCTGGGAGAGGCCCTCGTAGAGGGCATCGGCGCTCGTGGCGTCGACGCGGCCGAGCACGCAGATCACGCGCGAGGCGAGGCGAGACCAGAGGCAGGCGCGAAGGGCGGCCTCGAGCGGCCCCTCGAAGCTGACGCGCCCCTTGAGGGGTCGCAGGCGCTCGATGCCAAGCGAGGCGAGCTCGCCTGCGAGCAGCTGCTCGAAGCCCATGGGACAGGTCGCAAAGAACCTCTGGTCGTTTTCGTTGTCAGTCATGCGGGACACCCTTCGCCCGTTCGGGGGCGCGCGGCCCCATTCCTCAAGTCACACCATCATAGGGGCCTGGACGGGCGTGGGCTGCGCCGCACGCCGCATACCAGCGACTTCCCACAACTGAGGGGGATGTGCGCGCCCAGGCGCGGCCGGCGGGCGCGGACGTGCGCTCCTCTCGGCCGCACGCTGCCCCGCCCGTGCGTTACGTTTGGAAGGCTTGCCGCTGTCTCGGGCGCGCGCAAGTTTTATTATTTAGGCGGTTATGCAAGAAGCGGCGCCATGCGCCCACGGTCAATCACGTTGGGAGAGATGTATGGACAAGGAAACTGAGGCCAAGGTCCAGCTGTGGAGGGACAACGTCAAGGAGGCCGACCTGCTCGAGGAGCTCGAGGCGCTGGTCGCCGCCGGTGACGAGGAGAAGCTCAACGACGCCTTCTACCGCGACCTCGCGTTCGGCACCGCCGGCCTTCGCGGCGTGCTCGGCGTCGGCACCAACCGCATGAACGTCTACGTGGTCGCCCAGGCCACGCAGGGCCTCGCCGACTACCTCAACGCGCACTACGACAACCCCACGCTCGCGCTCGCGCGCGACTCGCGTCTCAAGGGCGAGGACTTCCAGAGGGTCGCGGCCGGCGTGCTCGCCGCCAACGGCATCCACGTCTACCTCTACCCGCGCATCGAGCCGGTCCCCACGCTCTCCTTCGCCGTGCGCTACCTCAAGACCTCCGCGGGCATCGTCCTCACGGCGTCGCACAACCCCGCGGCCTACAACGGCTACAAGGTCTACAACGACAACGGCGGCCAGATCACCGACGAGGCGGCCAACGAGATCTCGGCCAACATCGCCGGCGTCGACACCTTCGGCGGCGTCAAGATGATGGACTTCGACGAGGGCCTCGAGAAGGGCCTCATCGAGTGGACGCCCGAGGAGGTGCTCGACTCCTTCATCGAGCACGTCAAGAAGGTCTCCATCCCCGGCTTCAAGGCGGACCCGTCCTACTCCGTCGTCTACACGCCGCTCAACGGCACCGGCATGGAGTGCGTCAGCCGCATCCTCAAGGAGGTCGGCGTCGAGAACGTCTCCGTCGTCCCCGAGCAGAGCGAGCCCGACGGCAACTTCCCCACGTGCAAGTACCCCAACCCCGAGTTCCGCGAGGCGCTCCAGCTCGCGCTCGACCTCGCCGAGGAGGTCAAGCCGAGCCTCGTCGTGGCCACCGACCCCGACGCCGACCGCATGGGCACGGCGATCCCGCACGCCGGCGAGTACAAGCTCCTCTCGGGCAACGAGATGGGCGTCCTGCTCATGAACTGGCTCGCCGAGATGGCTGCCGAGAAGGGCGAGGACGTCGCCCGCAAGGTCGCCGTCACCACGATCGTCTCGTCCTCGATGCCGGACGCGCTCGCGGCCGACCTCGGCTTCGAGCTGCGCCGCGTGCTCACGGGCTTCAAGTACATCGGCGACCAGATCGACCAGCTCAAGGACGCCGGCGAGGAGGACCGCTACCTCATGGGCTTCGAGGAGTCCTACGGCTACCTCATCGGCACGCACGCGCGTGACAAGGACGCCATCGTCGCCGTCGAGATGTGCGTCGAGATGGCCGCCCACTACGCCGCGCAGGGCAAGGACCTCTACGAGGCCATGGAGGACCTGTACCAGAAGTACGGCTACTACCTCAACGGCACCGTGAACGCCGCCTACCCGGGCGCGGCCGGCGCCGAGCGCATGGCCCAGATCATGGACGGCCTGCGCAAGCAGCCGCCCACCGAGATCGCCGGCTACAAGGTCGTCGGCATGACCGACTACGCCACGGGCCCCGAGATGCCGCGCACCTCTGGCCTGCAGAAGGAGGCCGCGCAGGTGCTGCCGCCGGCCAACGTCATCGAGTTCCGCCTCGAGGGCGACAACAAGGTCATCTTCCGCCCGTCCGGCACCGAGCCCAAGGTCAAGGCGTATCTCTTCTCGAAGGGCGCCACGCGCGCCGAGTCCGAGGCCGTCCGCGACAAGCTCCAGGCTGCCTCTGAGGCCATCCTCAAGTAGGAGTGGCCCAGGCCCGATGGGGCCACAGGACCGCACGAGTGGGGGCGGCCCGACCGGATGGTCGGGCCGCCCCTTTGCGTGGACTGTGGAATGTCGTGGCCCCGCACGCGGCGAGGGTCGCGGGGAGGCTCTTCTCGGCTAGGCGTTGGAGCTCGCGTCGCCCTCGCTCGAGGTGCCTGCGTCGGAGGCGAGGGAGAGGGCGAACATCTTGGACGTCTTTGCGCCGATCGTGCCTGGCGCCCACGTGCGCGTGGTCGCCGACGAGCTGTCGGGGTCGTAGAGGGTGACCGAGCCGTCGCCGTTGGCGTTCACGACGAGCGCCCAGTGCGCGTAGGGCGTGGTGAGGCCCGCGTTGAGGTGGACGGCGACGGGCGTCTTGCCCTCGAGGGCGAGCGTGATGTTCTCGCCGGAGGGGGTGTACTCGCGCGTGGCGAGGCCGATGGTGGGCGCCACCGTGGTGAAGAACTCGTTGGCGGTGTCGCCGTCGTTGGAGACGAACTTGCCGTCGGTCGCGAGCTTGGCGAGGTTGGAGATGGACTGGTCGTTCTTGCCGGTGAGGCCCATGTAGGCCATGGCCATCGTGGTGAGGGCCGAGCCGTTGACGCCCACGTTGCTCACGCCGTAGTCGAGGTAGCCCCAGCGCTCGTCCCAGTCGTAGAACTGCGGGTAGGAGCCCTTCTCGGTGCCCTCGCCGTAGCCCGACTCGGTCTTGTCGTGGTTGGGGACGTTCGCGACGAAGTTGACCGCCGCGCTCTCGCGCAGGGCGAGCTCGGGCAGGCGCTCGTCGGAGTACTTGCTCGCGTTCTGGGCGATCCAGGTGAGCTTGTCGTTGCGGTCGAGGACGGGCGTGAACTTCTTGGTGAGGGCCTCGGAGACGCCGGGGGAGACCCTGGTGTCGTAGGAGTTGACCTCGGCCTGGGACTTGACCTCCTCCTCGGCCTGCTGGGCCGAGCAGCTGCGCGTGCAGCTGGAGATCACGATGAAGAGCATGACGATGATGAGGATGCCCGCGCCGAGCAGGAAGGCGGTCCTGCGGTCGATGCCGCGCGGGGCGAGGCCTCCGCTGAAGCTCGAGCCGAGGCCGCCACGACGAAGGTTGTAGCCCGTGTCGTGTCCGGTCAGGCTGCGGTAGTTGTGGTTGCTCTTGTACTGGCCCCCGCGCAGCGGGTCGCTGCCCTGCGGGCGACGGGACCTCTTGCGCGACCCCTTGCGGCCGCGGCCCTGTGCCCCGCCCCGCCTCTCGTCCGACGGTCCGCGCGGGTGGTCGCGACGTGGCTGGCGGTGATTGTCGTTGAGCGAGTAGGGCATGATTCTCACCTCGGGCGCTGTGTTGTGTGTTTGAGCCATGAGAGTGCCTAGTTTCACCCACTAATCATATGGCAGAGCGACGCCGATTGCTGCTCAATTATGGGAACGGCGCTCTCATGGGGTTGCTGGGGGCGGGTCTCTTCGAGGCGAAGCGTGCGCTAGCAGACGATTCTCACGTGCTCGCAGCATCAATAGTTGAGTCTATTTGAGGTTCCCTTTAGCACCTGCTAAGGCGAGCCCATTGCGGATGAATGGCCCTTGTGGCATTCCTCGAGCCTCTGGCCGTCGCCATGGTCGGCCTCGTCGGCGCAGGCCAGGGGTTGCCCATGGTTGCGTTCCGCCTCGGATACGGTGCTGGAGCCGCTTTAGGGCTGGCGCCTGTGGTCACACCATCAGTGGGAAGGAGGGTCATCGCCCTGGCCTGAGGCATGGATCGTCCTGATTTGATTTGTGCACGGCGTTGAGCTCCCCGCGACCTCCGTACGCGGTTCGCATGTTGAGCATGGGGGCTTTTGCAGGATAAAATTTGTCATATATGTGCCAAAAGATTGGGACTCCCATGTCTGTTCTGAGGAAGTTCGCACTAGCTTTGGTCATGTTCTGCTTCGCCGTCGCCGGCGTTGCGACGCCTGCGGCGGCGATCGTGCGTCCCAGCGACGCGGCCGCCATGCATCGCCTGTACAACCCCTACACGGGCGAGCACTTCTACACGGCGAGCGTCTACGAGCGCGACGCGACCGTCGCCGCCGGCTGGAGCTACGAGGGCATCGGGTGGTATGCGCCCAAGAACGAGGGCGCAGAAGTGTACCGCCTGTACAATGCCTACGTCGGCGACCACCACTACACGCTGTCCGCCGGGGAGCGCGACGCGCTTGTGGGAGTGGGCTGGAACTTTGAGGGCGTGGGCTGGCTGAGCGACGCCAACGAGGAGGTTCCCGTCTGGCGCCAGTACAACCCGTACGCCCTGACGGGCGCCCACAACTTCTCGACGTCCAAGAGTGAGCACCTCAGCCTTTGCATGCTGGGCTGGCGTGGCGAGGGGATTGCCTGGTACGGGGCGGTTCCCGAGGAGGTGCCCGTGAGGGACATCGTGGCCGACATCTCGGGCGTCACGCTGCCCTGCGGGACCGTCTTCGACGCGTCCCCGCACATCCACATAACCCCGGAGGACCACAACGACGACATCACGTGGTCGAGCGCGGACCCGGCCGTGGCCACCGTTGACAACATGGGTCGCATCACGGCGGTGGGCGAGGGCGAGACCACCGTGGTGGTGCGCTCGTCGTCCGGCAAGGAGGCGACCATCCACGTCTACGTGCCGCGCGAGGGGTCCGCCGTCGCGTCCGGCCCCGACGAGGGCGCGCCCGCCCACTGGGCGAGCGTCTGGTCGTGCCATGGGGTGATCACGAGCTCGCGGGCGAGGGAGCTCATGGGGGAGGGCGATGGCTCTTCTCGGCGCCTCTATGGCCCCGAGGTTCTCAACGTGCGCGCGAGCGTGGACGGCCGGGGGCTTGCGTTGGACTCGGATCGCCTGGAGGACAGCCTGACGGAGGGGCAGATCGCGGCCATCTCCGCGGGCACGCAGGGCACCTACTCGCTGACGCTTTCGGCTCGCTCGGAGGCGGGCGTGCGGGCGAGCTTCGAGACGACCGTCACCATCGTGCCGGACGGCACCGTCATCGCCCGCGACAACGACGACGACCCGCGCCACAGCGCGGCGATTTTCGCGCACAAGCCCGCCGAGGCGTACCGGACGAGAGACGAGCTGGGACGCGACCGGCTTCTTGCGGACATGGGCGCGCGCCTGTGGGTCGACGGAGAAGAGCGGGGTGACCTCTCCGCGCTCTCCCTTGACGACGGCGGCATCGCCGCCACGTCGGCCGAGGGCGGCGTGGGCTTCTTCGAGGTCGCGCTCTCCTATGGCGACGACAACGTGAGCGCGCAGGCGAAGGTGTGGGCCGACCTCGACGGAGAGGCCACGATCCGGATGGTCGCCGCCTCCTCCACGGCCGGCGTCGCCGGCGGCACGGTCGAGCCCGTCGTCACGCACCTGCCGAGCAGGCTCGCCACCGACGCCGAGTTCTCCGCGACGGTCACCTCGGCGCAGCTGGGCTACACCTTCGAGGGGTGGTACGAGGGCGAGGTCGCGAGCGGGTCGCGTCCCACGGGCCGCATGGTGTCGAGCGAGCAGACCTTCCGCCCGACGGTCGAGAGCGGCTACTGGCCGGCGGAGGGCGTCTACACCGCCTACTTCAGGGCCAACACGGACACGCCCTACTCGGTCACCCGCTATGTGCAAAAGCTCAACGCCGCCGGGACCGACGTCATGGGCACCGAGCACAACCTGGACAACTTCGAGCGCTATGTGGACGAGGACGACGATGCGTCCTGGGAGGGCACCACCGGCGAGCTCACGAGCGCCGACGTGGGAGGCATCGAGGGCTTCGTGGTCACGCCGTTCGAGCAGAAGACGATCGCGGGCGACGGCTCCACGAACATCGAGGTCTACTACGAGCGCGAGTCCCTCACGCCGGCGCTTCTGCCCAACGGAAAGAGCGCGACGGTGCCCCAGGCCAACCCGACCGTCTACGGCGCCCTCGTGCCCAACCCGGGCAATCCCTCCGCCGTCGCGGGATATGACTTCACCGCATGGAGCCAGGACGAGTCGGGTGCCGACGTGTTCGCGTTCGGCAGCGACACCATGCCCGCCGACGGCCTGACGCTCTACGCGGACTGGCGCCCCAAGCAGTTCGTGGCCAACCTCGACGACAACGGCGGAACGGGCGGGCAGCAGACCTGCGACCTGGTGTATGGCGAGCGCCCGCAGAACGTCGCGGTGCCCACGCGCGAGCACTTCGTGTTCTGCGGGTACTGGGCGGGCGTGGTCGAGGGCGACGCCGAGCTCGACGTTCAGTACGTCGCGCGTGACGGCAGTTGGCTCCAGGACTTCACGGGCGATGAGAACCTGTACCTCACGGCGCTCTGGGCGACCGACGGCACGACCCCCTATACGGTCAACCACTGGACGCAGCGCCTGAACGCGGAGGGCGCCGACGTCGCCGGAAGCGAGCGCACGCCGGACAACTACGAACTCGTCGCGTCCGACACGCAGACGCTGCGAGGCGACGCGGGCAGCATGACGGCCGCCGAGTTCAAATCCTACGAGGGCTTCCGCGGCCACGCCTTCGCGCAGGTCCCGATCGCCGAGGACGGCTCGAGCGTGGTGGACATCTACTACGACCGCATCCCGTACGCGCTCGACCTCCAGGCAAACGGCCACGGTACGGCGCCGTCCGCGCGAACGGTCCCCTATGGCGCGCGCATAGTCGACCCGGGTCCCCCGACCGAGGTCACGGGCTTTGTCTTCTCGGGATGGTGCCTCGACCGCGAGGACGGAGAGCCCGTGGACTTCGCGACGCTCTCGATGCCCGTCGGCGGCCTCACCCTGTGGGCCAAGTGGGACGCGGCGGCCATCACGCGGTGGGAGACCATCGGCCAGATGATGGAGGAGGGGACGAAGCCCGTCCACGACGGCGCGGAGGTGACCCTGCCCGAGAAGCCCACCTACCAGGCCGGCTCCTGGCACGTGAGCGGTCCCGAGCAGCTTGCCTGGGTCTGCTATGCGGCGAACCACGGCCTGCTCCCGGCGGGCACCACGACCGACGTGATGCTTACCGGCGACTGCGACATGACGGGCGAGGCCTATGGCGGGACCAGCGACGAGCCCCTGCTCTGGACCCCCATGGCCAGCTTTGCCGGCACCTTTGACGGGGACGGCAGGACCATATCGAGGCTGCGCGTGTCCGAGGACGGTGCCGCGGCGCTCATAGCGACAACGACCGGTCCCACCACCATAAAGGACCTTGCCGCGAGCGACTGGACGGTCGAGTCCGCGGCCGCTGACGCCGCCGCCCTCGTCGCCCATGCGGGCGGCGACCTCGAGGTCACGGGCGTCACGGCCACCAACCTGGGCGTCTTTGGCGCAGGGTCGGTCGGCGGCCTGGTGGCCGACGCCGCGGGGACCGCGTGCCGCATCTCCGACGCCAACCTCAAAGGCGTCACGGCCTCGGGCGCGCGTGCCGGGGGCCTGGTGGGGCACACGTCAGAGGGTTGCGCGCTGGAGTGCGACGGGTGCGCTCTTCTCGACTGCGAAATCGATGCCGAGGCGGCTCCCTGCGGCGGCGTCTGCGGCCATGCGCAGGGCCGCGTCGACCTCAGGCTCGTGGGCGTCCAGCAGGGCGTGGTGAGCGCCTTTGGCTCCTGCGAGGACGGTCACGGGCGCGTGGGCGGCCTGATCGGCCACGCGGAGGCGCCCGTCACCATCGACAACGCCTACGCCACCTGCGAGATCAACGCCACGGACGATGCCGCCGGCCTGGTGCTGGCCGACGACGGGGTCCGCGTGGACGTCGCGCACGCCTACTTTGCCGGCGCCGTCACGGACTTCGCGACCTCGTGGGCCATCGCCTCGGGCGACGCCCGCTATGACGTGTGCTACTACGACGCGGACCTGCTTCCCACGTGCATGGACGCCTCCGACGAAGGCCTCACGGCGTACGCGACCGAGCAGATGTGCCGCCCCAGCACCGCGTTCTACCTCAACGGGTCTGCCTTTGGCAGCCCCTGGACGCAGGTGAACGCGCAGAACGCGGGCTATCCCGTGTTCGGCAAGCTGTCCGACGGCTCGCCCTACACGGTCAGGCTCGACTGCGTGCGCTCGAACGCGGGGGAGGCGGGCACGGACTCCCAGCGCGTCTGGTACGGCAGGCTGGCCGAGAAGATCGTGCCGCCTCAGCTGGACGGCTATACCTTCGAGGGGTACTACTCCGACTACGGCGGAAGGGGAACCAGGTACATCGACGAGAACGGCGACTGGCTCGTCCCCTGGGACAGGCCCGAGGGCGCGACCCTGCACGCCAACTGGAAGGGCAACACCATCGACTACGTCTTCCCCTACTCGTGGGCGAAGAGCTTGCCCCAGAAGACGCTCTTCGACCAGGGCTGGACGTTCTACAACACCGACGAGGCGAAGGCGCTTCCCTCCGAGGCCGAGGTGGGCGTCACGCCAGGTGCCAGGCTCGTGGGGTGGCGCATCGACAACGAGGGCGAGGTCCTCACCGAGCTGCCCGCGGGGCACAATGGTGGGGTGCGCCTGTACGCCTACTACGTCATGGGACCCGCCCAGACCTGGGGGCAGACCTACTTCCCCATGCGCGATCGCATTGACGGCTATCCCGAGCTCCCCACCTACGACGCGGCCTCGGGAAGGTGGAACGTGTCCACGAACCTCGAGCTCGCCTACGTCGTGGGTGCCGTTAACAACGGCCAGATCCCGCGCGGCCGCACCACGAACATGCTCATGACCGCCGACATCGACCTCACGGGCTCCGAGACCTACGCGAGCTCCCAGGGCGAGGTGACCCTGGGCGGCAGCTCGGGCAGCCCCCTGCTGTGGACGCCGTGCAACAACTACTCCGGCGAGTTCTCCGGCCTCGGTGCCGACGCCGCGGGGCAGGAGGTCGTGCACCGGCTCACCACGCTCAAGATCAGCAACGTCTTCAGCTCCACCTCCGGCGGCGTCCGCCATGGCGAGGGCTACTACTCCACCGGAAACGCCACTGGCATATTCAAGCGCCTGGTGAACGCCAACGTCCACGACCTTATCATCCAGGAGCCGAATGTCTATGCCCAGAACACCAAGAAGGCGGGACGCACGACGTTCTCGACCACGGCGACGCTGGCCGGCATCGCCGAGGGCTCCACGCGCATCAACCGCGTGGGCATCGAGGGCGGCTCGGTCTACATCGACCATCGCAAGTCGGTGCACAACGAGCGCGTCGCCGGCATGGTGGGCACGCTGCGCGGCAGGGCGTCCATGGAGGACGTGTACGTTCGCGGCACCAACGTGAGCACGCACGCGACCAACCACAACTGGCGCTACCAGAGCTCGACGGCCGCCGGCATCTGCGTGGCGTCGCAGGCGGGCGCGCGGGTGAGCAACGCCTACTTCCAGGGGGTCGCGCGCGCGGTCACCTCGAACGTGCGCCAGAACCGGTGCGGCGCGGTGCTCGCCACCACGGCGCTCTCGGGCAAGAGCATCAACAACTCCGGGGCCACGGTCGAGAACTGCTTCGTGGACACCTCGAGCTCGTTCAAGGGCAGCCGCGCCGACGGGGCCTGCGCGCGCGTGGCGCCCGCCGACCTCAAGAACAAGACGCAGGCCTATGTCCTCAACGGAAGCGAACTGTTTGCGGACTGGTCGACCACGCCCTGGTCGCGCGACACGGCCGTCGAGGGTGCGGCCAACGCGGGGTATCCCACCTTCGGCAGGCTCCTCGACGAGTCGCCCTACACCATCACGCTTGACAGCGCGGGCGCGGACGCGGGGCTGGAGGGTACGCGGCAGCAGGAGGTCTACTTCCTGCAGCGGCCGTCCAACATCGAGGTGCCGAAGCGCTCGGGGTACGTGTTCGCGGGCTACTGGAGCGGTGCGGGCGGCACGGGCAAGATGTACGTGGACAGTTACGGCGCCTGGGTCGACGACTGGCGCGAGCTGGAGCCCAGGGTCCTCCACGTCAAGTGGGTGAAGATCGACAACTGGGGCTCGGTCGGCAAGGCTGTCTATGACGCAGACTCCTCCATTGGCGCGGGAGACCCGCCGGCCTTTGACGCCGAAGCCGGCGGTTGGCAGGTGACGACGCCCGAGCAGCTGGCCTACGTCGCCTACATCAACACGAACAACAAGATCCCCGAAGGCACGGGAAGGACATTTGCCATCTGCGCCGACCTTGACATGCAGGGGCTGCGCTGGGGTGCTAGCGAGACGCAGGCGCTCGCGTGGGTGCCGATGGGCAACTTCAGCGGTGCCATCGAGGGCAATGACCATGTGATCTCGCACCTGCGAATGCCAAGCGGAAACAAGATCGGGTTCATTGGCATAGCACGCGGAGTCACGACCATGAGCAACCTCACGTTTGCCGACTCCTCCGCCTCCGGCGGAGACCGCGTCGCCATCGTCGTCGGACTCTTCCAGGCCTCGACGACGTTCACCAACGTCCACGTTCGCAACAGCACGGTCTATGGCTCCAGTGACGGCGTGGGCGCCATCAGCGGCGGGACCATGAGTGGAGGAGCTTACTGCTTCTACCAGTGTTCGGTCCAAGGAGGCTCGGTGCGGGGATCGGCTAGGTACTACACCGGCGGCTTCTTCGGAACGCTGTATAGCAGCTCCAGGCCCTACTTCGTGGCGGAAAACTGCTTCATCACCGCGTCGGTCGACGGGCGGAGCAAGGGCGGTTTCCTGGGAACGCAGTACCCAGACGGCAGGAAGTACAATGCTGGAGCCACAAGGGTCTCAAACTCCTATAACGCCGGACCCATCAACGGAAACATCATCACCCCCCTTGGCAGTGTCAGCAACTGCTTCTATGACAACTCCAAGTGCTTCGGCTCAAACAACGGCGCGGGCGGCCGCTCGACCGAGGTGATGAAGTCCAAGGTCATGGCCTTCAAGCTCAATGGCAACAAGCTCGGTGGACCCTGGACGCAGGACGACTCCATCAATGACGGATACCCCTACTACGGCGAGCTGACCGACTATCCCAAGCTCACCGCGACGCTCGACAACGGCGAGGGTGCGACGCCCGCCACCTCCACGGTGGAGGTCCCCTACACCCAGGTGCCCGACCCGCTCACCGACCTTCCGACCAAGGAACACGCCGAGTTCGACGGTTACTACAGCGCTCCCGGGGGAGGCGGAGACTGCTACGTGGATGCCACCGGCACCTGGCAGCGACCCTGGAACTTCGAGACGGACACGAAGCTTTACGCCAAGTGGGCACCCCTGGCCACCTACACGGTGCGCCACTGGCAGCAGAAGGTGAACGCCGACGCCACGGCCGTCGCCGGCACCGACCGCACCGTCACGGAACCGGTCGCGGAGGGCGAGCAGCCCACGTGCACCGACTACGCGCTTGCGCTGTCACAGACCCTCGAGGGCCGCGTCGGCGGGCAGACGTCCGCCGAGGCGCAGGACTATCCTGGCTTCGTGGCGCCCACCATCACGCAGACGGAGGTCCTCTCGGACGGAAGCGTCACGCTTGACGTGTTCTACGACCGTGCGACCTATACGCTGACGCTTGACGACCAGGGTGGCTCAGGTGGCCAGGGGACGGCGACGCTCACCTATGGTGTCAGGCCGCCATCCACCTATTCTGTGCCGGTGCGCGCGTCCGTTGACCCCTTGCTCAGCTACGAGTTCGCCGGCTACCATGCTGCACCCGGTCGCGAGGGCGACCAACTTATCGGGCCGACGGGCGCGGTCGTCTCCGGCAGCGTTCTTGCCGTGCCCTGGACCTCGACCCAGCCGTTGGTCGTCTACGCGGGCTGGATCGAGCATAGGACCGAGCCGTAGTATGCACTGGCCCATGGGACGGGGCTCGCCGTCCCATGGGCTTCGCCTTGGGCTCATGTGCGGGCGCGTCATCGAAACGGTCACGGCCCTGCTAGCCCATCGCCCGGCCTGCCCTGATTGGAAGTGATTGGATTCCGATGGACAGCGCAGGGCTTCTAAATTGATCGGAAGCGGAGCCACCGCCTGCGTGAAGACGGGGCGTTCTCGCTTGACATGCGTCAATATCTCTCGTAGTTTGAATCATACGTGCGAAAATAGACGTACTGATATTCATTTTTTGTTTAGCTAGTCCACTGGAGGCGGCCCTATGGTCAAGAGGCGCAACAATAGGCAGGATGCGATTCGAGACATCGTTCGCGGCAAGTCGATCCACACCCAGCGCGCCCTCGTCGATGAGCTTCAGGCCATCGGCTTCAACTGCACCCAGGCCACCGTCTCGCGCGACATCGCCGACATGGGCCTGCGCAAGCTCGCCGAGGGCATCTACGTCCTGGCCGAGGACCTCCACCTCCAGCGCATGGTCTCCGAGTTCGTCGGCACCGTCTCCAGGGCCGACAACCTCGTCATCATCAAGTCGCAGCCCGGCACCGCCCCCGGCGTCGCCGCCGCCGTCGACGCCGCCGCCCTGCCCGAGGTCATGGGCTCGGTCGCCGGCAACGACACCGTGCTCGTCGTCTCCGGCAGCACCGAGGCCGCCGAGGATCTCGTCCACCTCGTCAACAAGCTTCGCGACACGCGCAACTAGGCTCCAACCCGCACTGGGGTACCGTCCCCCGTGCGGCCATTACCTTGGAAGCGGTCCCTGTGGGACCGCTTTTCTTTTGGCTGCCTTCGCGCCACCCGAGGGCCGTCCGGGCAATGCCCTGCCTGATTGACGTCCGTCGGCAGGGGAGGGCCCCGAGCCCTCGACGGCCACAAGAAAGGCGCCCCATCCAATCGGACGGGGCGCCTCGGTGCTCGCTCTGTGCGACGGCCTAGTTGGTCGTCTGGGTCTGTTGCGTCGTGTCGGTGGTTCCGCCGGTCGTCTGCTGCGTCGCGTTGGTCTCGACCTGCTGGCCCTGGCTCTGGTCCTGAGTCTGGCTCTGACTCTGGCTCTGGGTGTCGCTCGACGTGTCGCTCGTGTAGCTCTGCGTCGAGTAGCTGTTGGAGTAGCTATTGGAGTAGCTGTTGGATGAGTAGCTGTTCGCCGACGAGCTCGTGTTCGAGAACGACCACGAGCTGTTGGGCTTGTAGTTGACGCTGCCGGAACCCTTCGGGAACTCGGCGCGCGCGATGCCGTTGAGCGCGTTGTTGACGAAGTCGATGTAGATGGGGACGGCGGTGTTGTACGGGTGGCCGTAGTCGCCGTAGACCATGACCGTGTCCTCCTGGCGATATCCGCACCAGACGGCGACGGAGAGCTGCGGGGTGATGCCGCAGAACCAGAGGTCGCGGTAGTTCTCGGACGTACCGGTCTTGCCGCCGACCGGCTGGTTGACCGTCATTTGGGCGGAGACGTCGTTGGCGGTGCCGACGCCGCTGGTGACGCCCTCCATGACGTCGATCGTGGCCGAGGCGACCTCGGGAGTGAGGACCTGAGACGGGGCGTCCTTGTGCTCGTAGACCACGTTGTTGTTGCGGTCGAGGATCTTGGTGATGGCGATGGCGTCACGGTGCTGGCCGCCGCTCGCGATCGTGGAGTAGGCCTCGGCCATCTGGACGACGGGGATGCCGACGGTACCGAGGGTGATCGAGTCGTAGGCGGGCATGTCGACGTCGACGCCCATCTGCTTGGCCATGCTGACCACGTTCGTCGCGCCGACCGCCTGGATTACCTGGGCGAAGGCGGTGTTGGACGAGACGGCGAACGCACGGGACAGCGGGATGTAGCCGTAGCTCGTGTTGCCGAAGTTCTGGACCTTCCATGCGGGCGAGAAGGTCATGGGCGAGTTGGAGTTGATGTAGATGTTGGGGTTCATGCCCTGCGAGATCGCGGTCGCGAGCGTGAACGTCTTGAAGGAGGAGCCGGGCTGGCGCTGTGCCTGCGTGGCGAGGTTGTACTGGTTGGTGTTGTAGTCCTTGCCGCCCACGATCGCCTTGATGTAGCCGTTCGTCGGGTCGACGGCGACCAGCGCGGCGTCGAGCTCGTCGTTGCCGATGGCGTCCATGCGGGCGGTCACGGCGTTCTGCGCGGCCTCCTGCGTGGCGGGGTCGAGGGTGGTGTGGACCTTGAGGCCGCCCTGCATGACGGTCTCGGAGTCGAAGTCCTCCAGCAGGAGCTGCTTGACGTAGTCGGAGAAGAACGGGTACGCGCCGACGGAATCCGCGAAGTGGCCCTCGTGGGTCACGAGCGGCTCGGCGCAGGTCGACTCGTACTGCTCCTTGGAGATGTGGCCCGCGTTGTACATGCGCTCGAGGACCTTGTTGCGCCTCGCGGTCGCGGCCTCGGGGTTCTGCAGCGGGTCGTAGGCCGAGGGCGACTGGGGGAGACCACAGATGGTCGCGGCCTCGGCGAGCGTCAGGTCGGCCGCGTCCTTGTTGAAGTAGGTGACGGCCGCCGCCTGGATGCCGTAGGCGCTGTGGCCGAAGTAGATGGTGTTGAGGTACATGTTGAGGATCTGGTCCTTCGTGTACATCTTCTCCATCTGGATCGAGATGTAGGCCTCGCGGACCTTTCTCTTGAGCGACTGCTCGAACTGCTCGTCCGACAGGACGGTGTTGCGCACGAGCTGCTGCGTGATGGTGGAGGCGCCCTCGGAGCCGCCGGTGACCTGGGCCACGGCCGCTCGGACGATGCCCTGCGGGTCGACGCCGTTGTGCTTGTAGAAGCGGACGTCCTCGGTGTCGACGATCGCGGTCTTGGCGTAGTCGGAGATCTTGTCGAGGTCGACCGAGCGGCGGTTCTGCAGGTAGTACTCGGCTATCACCGAGTTGTCGGCCGCGTAGACCGTCGTGGGCTCGGCCACGAGGTAGGCGTCGGTCGACGTGTAGTCGGGCAGGTCGGTGAGCCAGTTGCTCACCAGCGAGCTGAGCGACAGGAACAGCGCTGCCATGAGAAGAGCGACGAAACCGAAGACCGCTGCGATTCCGAACCCAACGATGTGGGTGCGGGAGTGCAGGTGGGCCCTGCGGATGCGGATGCTCATATGATTCCTCCTACTAGATACAGACGGAACTATTATAGAGAAGAAACCGAGCGGCGCACCGTAAGCGCCCGAAACGGCAGGTCTTCACACCAAATCAGAACGCATCCCTATCCGCCGCGCCGAAATGCGCCATCCATGCGCGGTCATGGCGTCAAGCGGCCGAGAAGAGCGAGGCGCCGCACGCCCCGCCATCTCGGGCATGCGGCGCCTCCGCGCTCGCTTCTCTGTCAACTGCGCCTCGCTACTGCGCAAGGCCGTACCAGGCGACGCCCTCGCCGCGCCATCCCATCTCGCACAGGGCCACGTGCTCGCCCATGCTGGTCGTGAAGTTGTGCGAGCCGGTCCGCGCGTAGGGGTTGTACTGACGCCACACGGGTTGAGCGCCCTGGTCGTCTTCGGGGCACGAGAGCCAGCCCACGCCCTCGTAGTTCCACCCTGCGGTAACCAGCACGTCGCGCTCCCCGGCGGACAGCGTGTAGTGGTGGTCCCCGCCGTAGGGGTTGTAGAGGCGGTAGACCGGCTCGCCCTCCTCGACGGGCGCCACCCAGCCCACGCCCTCGTAGCTCCAGCCCGCCGCGGCAACCGCGTCGCGCTCGAGGGGGCTCGCGGTGTAGAAGTGCTCGCCCGAGTAGGGGTTGTACAGGCGGTACATCACCTGTCCCGTGTCCCTGGGCTTCAGGATCTCGAACGTGGCCGAGGCCGTGCCCGCGTAGTTGCCCTTGAACGTGACGATGGCCCGTGCGGTGCCGACCTCCACGTTGCTCTCGTAGGTCACGTCGAAGTCGCGGCCGGCCACGAGCTTGACGCCCTCAAGCGTCACCGCGGGAACGGGCCTCTGGGGCGTTCCGTCGAACACGCAGTCGCCGACAGCCACGTCCGCCTCGCGCGCGTCGGCGGGCTCGATGGTCCAGGCAAGCGCGAGCACGTCGCTTCCGCCGCCCTCCCAGACCGATCCGTCGCTCACCGTGAACGTCGCGTCGTAGGTGCCCGCATCCGTGCCCGCGAGCTCGCCCGCGCCAGACCCCACGACAACGCCGTCGCCGTCGACCAGGTCGTAGCCCACGAGCGTGAAGCCCTCGGGCACGATCACCGGTGCGGCCTGCTCGGCTCCCGTGTACGTGAGCGCGCCTGACGTAGCGGGCCGCGGCACCACGCGCAGGTCGCGGTACTCCGCCGCAAACGCGAGGTCCGCGGCCGTCCCCGCCTCGACGCCCTCCTGCCAGGTGGCCCCGCCCGTGGGCCTCCAGCCGAGGAAGCCGCGCCTGTAGTCGTCTGCGCGGGCCACGGGCAGGTCGAAGCTGTCCAGCACGGTGAACGTGCGCGTCCAGGCGGCGCTGGGCTCGGTTACGTCCCAGCCCTCTGCGCCCACGAGCGAGCAGGCGTCGGCAGATCTCAGGGTAGCCCTGTAGTGGTTCAGGCTGTAGTAGTACCTCAGGACCGTCGAGTCGTCCCAGCTCACCGGCAGCGCCTCGCTCGTCTCGCCCGTCTCGCCGTCAAGGTAGCTCACGTACGCGAAGGAGTAGCCGGCGGGCGCCGCGGGCGGCTCGACGGCCGCCTCCGACCCCGCGTCCACCGCCTCGTGCGTGACGGTCGGTCCCGACTGTACGTAGGTCCCGTCGGCCTGCTCGAGCATGACCTGGTGGTCATAGGTCGCCTGGACGCGGTCGAACACATAGGCGAAGCTCACCGACAGGGGAACGCTCGCCTCCGTGCTCGCGGTGTTCTTCGTGATGGTCAGATACCCCGCGTCGATCGAGCCGGCGTCGTAGGCGAGCAGCACCGACACGGTGTAGGCCGGCGTCGTGGATCCGGCCGGGCAGAGCGAGACGGTCTGCTCCGTCGTGGCGCCCACGTCGACCTGGCCCGTGTTGCCGTACTGGTCGCGAACGGTGATCCCGCCATCGGCAAGCTTCCAGTTCCTGCTGTTGGGCTCGAAGCGCACGGTGACGTCGGCGATGGAGGACGCCTCCGTGGTGTCCACCGAGGCCGACGTTCCGCTTGCCCCGGGCGTCGCGCCCGAACCCTGGGCGACGCCCACCTTGCCGTTCTCGGCTGTGGCGCTCACGTACGGCATGATCGTGTAGTCCGCCGTGAGCGTGATGGTCGTGCCCTCGGCGAGCGCGGCGTCCTCGAGGCCCCACAGCTCGACGCTCGCATACGACGAGTCGGATCCGGAGGTGGCGCCCGCGGCCTGCGTGCCCGCGTGCTCCATCCCGTCCGCGCCCACGTACGACCAGGTCCAGCCGATCAGGCGGTGGTGGATGGTGCTTGCGCCGCTCGACTGGAAGACGTCGACGGGCGCGGTGACGATCTCGGGCGCGCGGCCCCCATAGGCCACGGACGCCGTCGTGACGTCGGGGTCCGTGTAGGCGAGAAGAGCGTCCTCTATGCCCTCGACGCCGGCAAGCTCGCTTGCAAAGTCGACGGGGTAGCTGCGGACCTCCCACTGCGCGTACAGGATCGCGGAGTCGACGTCCTGGTCCCAGGCGCGCGCGGGCGTCCCGTCGGCCCGGTAGTACAACGTGCCGCCGACCTCCGCGTCGGTGATGCCGGTGAGCGTGTGGCCGGCGCGGGTGGGAAGCCCCGAGAGCGCCGGCATCCCCTGGTCGTAGGTCGCCACGACGCCCGCGGGCGCGTTCGTGCCGCCGTTGGCGCTCACGGTGATGTCGCAGGACTTGGGCTGCCAGCGCGCGTGAAGCGTCGCGTTGCCCGGCTTGTCCCACGTGTGAGCGGAGGCACCGTCGCCGGCATAGTAGCAGGTGGCCTCGTCCTCGTCCCAGAATCCCAGGAAGTGGTAGCCCGTACGCTTCGGCATGGTCACGCCCTCGAGGGGCATGTCCGAGTCATAGGTGGCCGTCACGCTCGCCGTGCCGCCCGTCGAGGCGTCCGGGGCGGTCAGCGTCACCGTGTACTCGCCGGCCTTCCAGCGCGCGTAGAGCGTGGCGTCGCCGTCCTTGTCCCAGACGTGCGCGCTCGCTCCGTCCGCGCCGTAGTAGCAGGTCCCGCCCTCGGCGGCGTCGAAGTACCCCACGAATCCGTAGCCGATGCGCTCGGGCATCGTCGCCTCGGGCATGCCGGCGTCATAGGTCGCCGTCACCTTTGCGGTGCCCGCGGTCGTGGCGTCGGGCGAGAGGAGCGTGACCTCGTAGGTCCTGGGCGTCCACTGGGCATGGAGCGTGGTCGCCCCGTCCTTGTCCCACGCCTTCGCGCTCGAGCCGTCCGCCGCGTAGTAGCAGGTCCCGCCCTCGGTCGCGTCAAAGTAACCCGCGAAGTCGTAGCCGTTGCGCGCGGGCATCGTCGCCGCGGGCATGGCCGCATCAAACGTCGCCGTCACCTTGTCGGTGCCTGCGGTCGTGGCGTTGGGCGCCGACAGCGTGACCTCGTAGCTCTTGGGGGTCCACCGTGCGTGGAGCGTGGTGGCCCCGTCCTTGTCCCACGCCTTCGCGCTCGAGCCGTCCGCCGCGTAGTAGCAGGTGCCGCCCGTGGCGCTGTCCCAGTAGCCCGCGAAGTCGTAGCCGGTGCGCGCGGGCATCGTGGCTGCGGGCATGGCCGCGTCAAACGTCGCCGTCACCTTGTCGGCCCCCGCGGTCGTGGCGTCGGGCGCCGACAGCGTGACCTCGTAGTCGTTGGCCTCCCACTGCGCGTACAGCTGGTAGGTTCCGCCGTCCACGGGCGTCAGGTCGCTCACGTCCGCCTTGTCGCCCCAGCGCGTCCCCGACCCGTCTTCGGCCGTCGCCCACTCGTCGAAGGTGTAGCCCTTGCGCGCGAACGCGTTCTCCCTGAGGGGCACGGCCGCGGCGCCATAGGTGAGCTCCTGCGGCGCCATCGTCCCGGTGGCGCCCGAGGCGTTGGCGTTGAACTTCACCGTGTAGGAGTTGCCGGCCCACTGCGCGTGGAGCACGTTGTCGTCGGGCGTCAGGCGATAGGGGGCGCCGGCCGCATAGGACGAGCCGCCCCCGTCCGCGGCCGCGTTCCACCCCGTGAAGTGGAAGCCCTCGCAGGCAAAGCCGCACGATGCGGCCGCCACGCTGTCGAAGGTCCGTCCCGTCGTCGGCGCCGTCGACCCGGTGGCGGTCCTGCCGGCAGGCACGTTGGCCTCGTACGACACGCTGTCGTCCTTCGCCTGCCACATGGCGTGGAGCGTGGTCTCCGATGCCGCGGCCACGACCTCGCCTCCCGAGAAGAGTGTGCCCGACCCGTCGGCGGCCGTGTTCCATCCCGCGAAGGTGTAGCCGACCTCCTCGATGGGGTACTCTGCGCTGTCCGGGGAAGGCGTGGGCAGCACGGTGACGTCGCCCGGGTGTGCGACGGCCGGCAGCGTGAAGGTGACGTCTGTCAGCGTGGGCTTGAACTGCTTGGCGTTGTCCTCGTAGTTGGTCGAGAGCGACACGCTGGGCCCGGCCTCGTCCACGGCGTCGCCGTAGGCGGGGTAGAGGTCGACGTCGCCCTTGATGTCCACGGTCGTGGTGAGGAAGGAGCCCGCACGCTTCGCGGGGTCGGACTCGCGGCTCCATCCCAGGAAGCCCTGGGTCGCGCCGCCCTCGGTCCGCTCGCGCATGTCCGCGGGAACGGGGGAGAGGGGTACCTTGGAGTCCTCGACGTACTTCGTTCCCACGTTGAGCTCCTCCACCTCGGCACCCTCGTAGTCGTGGTAGGTCACCGTGTAGGCGCTGATGTCGAGCCAGCGCGCGTGCAGGGTGAGACCGTCCTGGGCCACGTTGTCGATCTCGATGCTCCAGGGGTGCGTCAGGGCGGAGTCGGTGTACCAGCCCGCGAACACGCGGCTTTTCTCGTCCTTGAGCTCTGCCTCGGGCTCGCTCACGTGGTTGCCGGAGGCGACGGTCACCGTGGCCGTTGTCGCGGCAGGGTCGTCGCCGAAGTGGCCGCCGTTGGCGTCGAAGGTCACGGTGTGGTCGACGGGCTTCCACCCGGCGTAGAGCGTGAGGTCGTGCTCGGGCATTCCCGCGTTCGCGATGTCGACGGCAAACGCGGCGCTCTCGGCCCCGTCGGGGTCCTTGGCCGCGGTCAGGTCGGAGAACCAGCCCTTGAACTCGTAGAGCGCGCCCGCGTGGTAGCGACGCGTGACGCCCACCTCGAAGTGCGGGTCGTACGTGGCAAGCGGCGCCTCGTACATGACGCCGCTCGCGCCCGTGGGAACGGCCTTGCCCACGACTCCGTCGCATTCCGCAAACGACAGCTTGTAGCTGCGCCTGGTCATGAACACCTCGAGGTCGTACACGCCGTCGCCGGTCACGTCCTTGATGTTGTAGATGGCCTGGGGCACGCCCTCGGCGGCCGTGATCTTCTGAAGCGTGGTTCCCTTGGTCGCGTATGCCCAGCGCTTGAAGCGCGGGGAGTCGCCGATGTCGTCGATGAGGCCGATGTTCCAGATGGACTCGAGGTTGACCTCGCCGTTACCGCGGTCCATGAAGAGGCGGTGCGTCACGGGCTCGCCGAAGGTCTTGGTCACGCCGCTGAGCGTGGCGGTCCTGGGACCCGTGCCGTCTGCGGATTCGTAGTAGTAGATGTAGTCCACAAGCTTGGTCATCTTGATCTTGCCGGCCGAACCCACGTACTGGGTGGTTCCGTCGGTGCCGTCGGCAAACGGGCTCTGGGGGAACGTGTTCTCGCCGCTTGAGTTGAAGTTGAACGCGATCCAGGTGCCGATGTTGTAGAACTCGAAGTAGTAGCGGTTCTTGTTTATGGCGCACTGGTCCTCGCGCGTCGTCAGGTTGAACGCGATCTTCTGCGGGTCCCAGAGCGATGAGCTCATGCCCCACTTGACGTATTTGTTGTAGGAGGACGAGGCCTTGGTGTAATCGAGCAGGTAGGTGTTCTTGCTGGCGCCTGACGGTAGCCTGTCCTTGTTGGTCAGGCGTGGCCTCACGCGGTCGCGGTTCCAGTAGATGTACTTGACGGCCGACCCGTCGGCGGCGATCGTCACCTGGGTGCTGTTGCTCGCGTCCGGCGCGGTGGTGTGCTTCTCGGCAAAGCCGAGGCTCGAGTCGTTGGCGCCCAGCCGGTGGTACTTGGAGATCTTGTAGGTGTTCCAGGCGCTGTCGGGAATGGGGTCACCCGTCTTCCCAACCGTTGAGCTGTTGCAGATGGACGCGTAGCGCGTGTAGACGCCCTCGCCGGGGCCGCCCTCGGGGCCCTCGACCATGTGGACGATGGTGTAGGGCGTGTCGGTGCGCGCCACCCACTTGGCGTGCAGGGTCTGCTCGCCCTCGAGGCGGTACGTGTCGCCCTGGCCCTCCGCGGCCGCGCACGTGACGCTGCCGTCGTCGTTGACGGTGGCGGTCACGACTTGCGTGCCGGCGCCGCCCGCCTCGGTGTACCAGCCGGCGAAGTCGTAGCCGGGGTTCCAGCCGTTCACCAGGTACTCGCCAGACGAGATGAGGTCCTCCATGTCCACGTCGAAGATGGGCCCGGTGGCGCCTTCGGGCAGGCTGCCGAAGACGCGGGGCACCCCGCTCACGCCCTCGCCGGCGTCGAGCGTGATCCACGTGCCCTGAGCAAGGATGGGGTAGAGGGTCGTGTCAACCGTGATGCCCGTCGCGGTGGTGGAGGCGCCAAATGTGCGGCCGTCCTCGGTCTCCCATGCGACGAGCTTGACGTTGCCCACGGCCTCGAACGGCTTGGGGTCGACGACGCTCAGGTCCACGTTGCCCTCGGCGTCCGTGACGAGCTCCGCGGCGACGTTGTCGCGCAGGTCGACGTTGCCCTTCGTCCCCTGGCGCAGGTATACGCGCTGGCACGTGTGCCACGTGGGCACGATCTCGCGGCGGTACAGGCTGACGTCCTGCATGGTGCCGCTCCCGTCCGCCACCTGGGTCACCTCGGGCGTGAGCCCCGCGGTCAGCGCTGCGATCTGCCCCTCGGTCAGCGCCCCGTCGAGGCACCCGAGCTCCTTGAGGTTCACCGAAGCGTCGTCCTTGGCCACCCACGCGTCAAGGGTGCTGTTGCGACTTTCCGGAACGGGACTCGGGACGTCGAGCGCCTCGCCCGCGTGCACGATGCGCCGCTCAACGACGACGGCGCCTTCTCCGCTCGAGCTCATGAACGTGAGCTCGATGCGCCTGCTCGCGCGCTCTCCCGTGACGGGGTAGACGAGCGGCGACGTCGCCTCCCCGGACTGCACGCTAAGCCGCTCGACCGTGGCGGCGCGCAGTCGTCCCGCGCTCCCGCCCGCGGCATAGGCCGGCTGTGCGAATACGCAGGCGGCAAGCGCGAGCGCGGCGACTCCGCGAAGGGTGGATACGGCAAGGCCCTTGGTGTCCATAAATGCTCCCCACATGAGCCAATTACAGTATTCTTTTATTGTACGGACGCCCCCGCTGTACTCGGCGATTGTGCGTGCCGAACGTGCACTATGAGGGGTGGAGCGGGCGAGAGGGAGCGTGCCTTGGCGACCCTGGCCGCACCCTGGCGGATGCTCTCCCTCCCTCGTCGCGGCAGACACATGCGCGGGCGGCGGGCGGCACCCTTGCCTCCCGCCGCCCGCGCGGCCTCCATGTACGTGCGCCCGCTATGCCAGGCCGTACCAGGCGACGCCCTCGCCGCGCCATCCCATCTCGCACAGGGCCACGTGCTCGCCCATGCTGGTCGTGAAGTTGTGCGCGCCGGTCCGCGCGTAGGGGTTGTACTGGCGCCACACGGGTTGAGCGCCCTGGGCGTCTTCGGGGCACGATAGCCAGCCCACGCCCTCGTAGTTCCACCCTGCGGTAACCAGCACGTCGCGCTCCCCGGCGGACAGCGTGTAGTGGTGGTCCCCGGCGTAGGCGTTGTAGAGGCGGTAGACCGGCTCGCCCTCCTCGGCGGGCGCCACCCAGCCCACGCCCTCGTAGCTCCAGCCCGCCGCGGCAACCGCGTCGCGCTCGAGGGGGCTCGCGGTGTAGAAGTGCTCGCCCGTGTAGGGGTTGTACAGGCGATACATCGCGTTTCGGCCTGCCGGCTGCGGGTGCTCGCGCCACTGCGCGTACAGCAGGTCGCCGCCGGCCGAGAGCGCGAGGGTGTCGCCGGGCGCATAGGCCCTGCCCCCTCCGTCCCGGGCAGTGTTCCACCCAAGGAAGTCGAAGCCGTCGCGGGCGAAGCCGCAGTCGGCGACCAACACTTCGTCCCCGGCGTGCCCCGGCTGCGCGGGTGTTTCTCCCGAGTCCGCGCCGTTGCCGTCGTAGGCAAGCTCGCCCTGCGGGTTCCATTGGGCGTAGAGCACGTCGTCGCCGCCGGTGAGTACGTAGGGCGTCCCGACCTCGTACCAGGTCCCTGAGCCGTCGGTGGCCGTGTTCCAGCCAACGAAGTCGTGGCGGTCCCAGTCGAAGCCGCATGGCTGCACCTCGACGGGCTCGCCTGTTGCGGCCGTCTGCGGCTCCATCGTGCCCTGCGCGAGGATGCTGTTGGCGCTGTACGCCAGGTGGTCGGGGGCGATCTCGAAGGGGACGACGGCTGTCAGCTCGGAGTAGTTGTCGGTCCCGGGCGTGTGGGCCCGCATCTCGTAGAGGCCGACGGCCTCGGGACGCTCGGGGACCCACGCGTCCTCGCCAGCTCCCCGCTGGCGATAGGAGTGCTGCGCGGTTCCGAAACGTGACGCGCCCCGGGGCTCGCTCGGTGCCTGGCCGGCCACCCAGCTGTCCATGGCGGGCTCCTGCGTCCACGTGTTGGTGGCCTTCTGGATGGTGACGGTGCCGGCGGCACCGACGAGGTCGTAGTTCGCCGCCCTGGCGCCGCTCACGTCGGGCTCGATGGTGTAGGTGCCGACGCCGCTTCGCTCCGTGCAGCTGAAGCGGTAGGTTACGCGGCCGTCTATGACCACGCTTTCGGGGGTGTCGCCGGCAGCGAGGCCCGAGAGGCTGTAGCCAGCGTCCGTGGGCACGTCCCCAAAGGACAGCGTCACGTCGTTGGCGGTGAGGGTGAGCGGGGCCTTGGCGATCTCGTACGCGACGGGCTCGCTCTGCGCGCCCGCGTAGTCGTCGGTCGCCTCGATCGTCGCCCGCACGTAGTGCGTCCCCGCCGTCAGCGGCGCCTCGGGCGCGAAGGGTCCCTCCTTGGCATCGGCGTAGGCGAAGGTGGCGGTCTCGGTGCCGAAGCCCGCGATGCAGCTCGGCAGCGCCTGCACGCCGCCGTAGGTCCAGTCGTCCATGGCCGCGCTCACCGCGTTCGCCGCCTGGGTGATCCTCCAGGTGGCCGTCGTGCCGTCGGCGGGGAGGGCGTAGCTCGCGGCGTTGGCACCCAGGAGGCCCGTGGCGCTGGCCGTGTACTCGCCCGCGTGCGTGGCGCTCGTCCCCGCCATGTCGCACGCGATCGCGTCGCTTCCGAACGCGTTGGTGACCCTCGCTCCCGCGTACGTGCGCACCGACCCCGTGTAGGCAAGCTCCGTGGCCTCGGACCACGCGAGTGTCACGACGCGACGGTTGACCGTCAGGGCGCCCGCCCTGTACGTCACGTCGTAGTTGTCGTAACTCAGTCCCGAAGGCACGATGCGGTAGGATCCGGCGGGGCTGCCGGCGGCGTAGGGCACGTCGTCGCGCGTCTTATAGGAGAAGGACAGCCCGGCGGTCCCCAGGCTCTCCTGCGTGTCGGCGCCCCTCAGCCCGCTGAGCTCGACGCCTTTGTTGGCAGGCTCTTCTCCATAGTCAATGGAGGCGGGCAGCGCCTGGCATGTCAACGGCGCCTTCGTCACGACCAGGTCGACGTAGCCGGCCTTGGCGCCCTCGTCGGGCATGTAGCTCGCGGTTCCTTGGACATAGTAGTAGGCGCGCTGCGTGCCCACGTTCGTGAGTGATGGGGCTTCGGGCGAGCCGGTCGAGTAGTTGTCGTCATTGAGCTGCGTGCTTGACCACCAGACCTTGACGCCATCGGCAATGGCGGCCTCGGGAGCCAGGGTGACGGCGGCTCCGTGGGCGCCGCCGTCGTAGGTGCCGCTCCAGCCCTGTGGGCTCACCGCGAGCGTGGCGGCGCTCACGCGATAGGTTCCCTCGACGACGCTGACCTCGTAGTTGTCGTTCGAATCGTAGCCGACCGTGATGGGGTAGGTACCCACGGTGGTCTTGTCTGCCGTCGTCGTCGCCTGGATTTCGCCGAGGTCGCCTTCGCTCGCGAGGTCTCCCGTCATCGTCCACTGCAGGGGCGCGAGATTCTCGTCCTTTCTGCTCGCCGCGTTTTCGGCCGTGAGCGTCACGGGCCGCTTCGCGATCTCGAACGTGAGCGTGACGGGCGCGCTCATGGCGTGCTCGCCCATGCCCGTGACCGTCACCTCGGCCGTCCCGACGTCGACGTTGTCCCTGTAGTTGAGCTCGAAGTCGACGTCCTTGGTAAGCGCGGCCCCGTCCCAGCCGGTGACGTCGGGCACGGGCTCCTGCTCGCTTCCGTCGTAGGTGAGGTGCGCGTCCAGGGTGGCGGACAACTCGTTTGCGGACCACTGGGCGTACAGGACGTCGTCGGTCGGGACGGCTATCGTCTCGCCGAGGTCGAACGACGTTCCCCTGCCGTCGGGCTCCGTGTTCCAGCTCGCGATGTGCCGCGCCGGAGCGGTCGCCCCCGCAAGCGTCGTCGGGAGGGAGGCCGTGGCGTTCGCGCGCTCGACCTGGAGCGTGCGCGTGACCTCCGGCGGGGTGACGTCCGGCGGGTAGTTGGACGCGAGGGTCACGGTGGGGGCGCCTGGCGCGACGTCCCCCTCGGCGGCGCCCGGCATGGCGTCGCCGTAGACGGCGTACAGGTCGGTGTTGCTGGTGATCGTGAAGGTCTGCCCCACGATGTGGGACGCGTTGTCGCGGACGCGCGACCATCCCAGGAACGGCTTGTCACCCGCCGGCGCGAGCTCTCGGGCCGCGACGGTGACGCTCGCCCCGTAGCGGTAGCGCTGCGCGTCCGCGCCCTCGATGGGTGTCCCGTCCTCGGCCCTGTACGTCACGCCGTAGACGCGACCCTTGACCCACTTCGCCCAGAGGGTGGTGGGCTCCTTGATCGTGGAGGAGTCGAAGTTCCAGGCCTCGGTGAGATCCTGGTCCCTGTACCAGCCCACGAACGTGTACTCTACGCCGCCCTCCACCTTGACGGGCGTCGCGGGGCGCGTGAGCAGGGACCCGCTCGCCACGGTCTCCACCAGCGTCGGCTCGCCGCCGGCGAAGGCGCCGCCGTTGGCGTCGAACGTCACCGCGCACGACATGCTCTCCCAGCCGGCGTAGACGACGAGGTCCGCGGCGGGCATTGTGGCCGTTGCGAAGTCCACCTTTTGGGCCTGCGACTCGGGCCTCGTGGGGTACTCGGCGCTCGCGTTGTCGTAGAACCAGCCCCTGAACACGTAGTTGACGCCGCCGACCGTGCGCGTTGTCTCGCCCTCGACGAACCCGGGCGAGCACGCGCGTCCGAGCGTCTCGCCGAACTGCACGCCCTCGACCGTTTGTGGCGCTTCTGCGTCGTGCACGCCAGTGGTGTTTGAGAAGACGATGCTGTGGCGCGAACGGACCTCGAACGCCTCCACGTAGCGCACTTTGCTGCCGTCGGCGCGCGGGCGCGAGACGCCGTCGCTCTCGGGGTGCGTGCCGCGGGTCATGCCGTAGTTTTGCTCCTCGTGCTTGGCGCCCACCGTCCACCCTGAGGAGTTGATTGTGCCGTCGGACTTGCGCACGCACCACGACACGTATTCGCCGTTCACGGGCACGTACCCCCAGGAGTTGTTGTCGCCTGTCGTGCAGAGGTGGTCGTCGGTGTGCGAGTAGACGAAGCGACGCTTCTCGCCGACTCGCTCTAGCGTGACCATGTGATCGCAGTCCGGCTCCGAGTCGAGGAGCTCGTGGTAGACGTCGTACTCCTGGAAGTGGTTAATGGTCTTGTTGTAGCGCTCAAGGGTGATCGTGCTGCCACGGCCGAACGGAAGGGTGGGAAGGGTCGTGTTCGAGCCGCTTAGCCCGCCCAGGAAGAGTGTGTATCCCTTGGTGTTCTCGGCATTGCCTCCATGCCACGCAACCGTGGCGGGAAGCTTGCTCCAGGATGTCTTGTTGCGAATGGAGCTGTCGGGGTCATAGTCGTTTGGCCCCTCGCCCCATTTGATGGTTCTCGTCGTATTGGGATTGGTGAACCTGATGACCCAGTAGGTGCGGTCGTGGTATACGTTGACCACGGACGAGCCGTCGGCCTCGATGGTGTCGCTGCCCACTGGGCAGTCGGTCCGTCCCGTGTGGGGTGCGTCCAGCGCGTAGTAGTAGCCGATCCGGTACGAGTGGCCCGACCAGCCGCCGGCGACGCCGGGAGCGGCCCCGGTCTCGCCCGTGAGCAGCTCCTTGCCGTACTGCGTGTAGGTGCCGTTGCCGGGCGTGCCGTCGGCCCCCTCGACCCAGTGAACGACGGTGTAGGGCGTGTCGGTTCGCGGGGTCCACTTGGCATACAGGGTCGTGTCCTGCGTGATCTGCCTGTCGGCCTCCACCTTGTGCTCGCGCCCCGCGTCCTCGTACCAGCCCTCCAGGCTCCAGCCCTGGTGCCAGCCGCGGTAGCCCTCGTCGTAGCTGTCGGTGTCTTCGTGATACGCGTCGCCAGCGAGGCTCTTCTCGGTGGGGAGACTGTCGTAGGCGAGCGTGCCCGCGCCTGAGCCTGCGTCGGCAACGAAGAGCGCGTCCAGGGGAGGGGCGCCCCCGCCGGTGTCGAGCGTGACCCAGAATCCGCTCGCAAGGCGCGGGTAGAGCTCGACGTCGGAGGTGAGACCACGCACGGTCGCGGTCGTCGCGTATGAGGCCGTGGGCTCCGCGGCTGCGCCGTCGTAGCGGTCCCACATGGCGAGCTTCGCGTCCACGCCCTCCACGATGGGCACGTATGCCCGCGAGGCCGCTGTCAGGGAGGCGGAGCCCGCGCAGAGCGTCGAGTACGAGTAGACGTCGGCGAGGGAGGGGTCCTCGGCGCACTCCTCGCGCGTGTACTGGTGGAACGAGACGGTGTATCCGTCGGCGTAGGATGGCTGCGCCTCGACAAGCGAGAGGTTGTCGCCCGTGCGCGACCCCATGTCCCCAAGGGCGGCGATCTGCGCGGACGTGAGGGGAGTGCCGAGGTATGCGGTCAGGTCGCTCGACCCTGTTTGCCAGTGGTGGAAGACCTTGCCGTCGCCCGCGGCGGGGGAGGCGGGCGCCTCGAGGGTGTCGCCCTCGTGGACGATCTGCCGCGACGTGACGGCGCCGTCGGCGACAAAGCTCACCTGCACGCGTGGCTTCGCGCCTTCGCCCGTAACGGGGTAGGCGCTGCCGCTCGCAGCGGCGTAGGCGATCGAGGCGCAGGCACAAACAAGGACCAGGAGGGCGGAGAAGAGCCATGCATGTTGCTTCGGCATGTGGGCCTCCAGTGCATCACGGACGAAGAGTGCATTATTCTTCAATGCTAGCATGCGGGTTTGTGCCGATTAGCTGCGCGTCTGCCGTGCGGCAGGGGTTTTGCCGCCGTCGCGGTGCCATCACCGTCCCGCGGCCCTGGCGGCAGCTCTTCTCGTCTTCTCCACTCGACTGCCCTCACTAGGAATTTGTAGGCGATTTGCGACGTTCTCGCGGGCATACCTGCCTGGATGTGCAACACTAATTAGATGTTTAGCGTGGGCGTTTCTTGTGGCTATTGGCTGCGTCTCGTCTCGCCCGCAGGTCATACGTATCGAAACGGATAGGTTGCAGCATGGGTAAACACTTCGCAAACGGCCCCTCGGCCGAGCACCAGGCGACTGCCGCGCACAGCTTCGCGCAGGCGCCCCAGCCGGCCCGCCCCTACGGCGCCTACTCCCGCGCACCGCGCGCGAGCTACCAGGGTTCCGGCTTCGACGACTCCAACTTCGGCAAGCCCAAGAAGAGGCACACCGCGGCCAAGGTCATCCTGACCATCGTGCTTTTGCTTGTCGTCGTCGCGGGCGTCGAGGGGTTCCTCCTCTTCAACTCGGTCAAGACGATCAAGAACGACGCCAGCGTCGCGATGGGGTCGGTCGACTCGCTCAAGACGGCCGCCAAGTCGGGCGACGCCGCGGCCCTCTCGCGCGTCTCGTCCGACATCAACGTCTCGGCGCACAACATCCAGAACGAGCTCGCCTCGCCGGCCTGGACCTTCGCGTCGCTCGTGCCCGTCCTGGGCGACGACGTCAGGAGCGTGCGCGCCCTGGGCGACGTCATGGTCGACCTCTCAGACAACGCGCTGACGCCGCTGGCGTCCAACTCCGACGCCGTCAAGCTCAGCAACCTCATGAGCGCCGGCGCCGTTAACGTGCCCGTCTTCGAGCAGCTTGCCAGCGCGCTGCAGCAGGCCGCCCCCGTCATCCAGCGCAGCGACGCCACGCTCAAGGCGCTGCCCGAGGCGCACATCCCGCAGGTGAAGGACGTCATGGGCAACGTCACGGGCAAGATCTCCACGGCCTCCGACGCCGTCACCAAGCTGAACCTCATCGCGCCGCACCTGCCCAAGATGCTCGGCGGCAACGGCCAGACGAGGAACTACCTGCTCGTGGCCCAGAACAACGCCGAGGCCCGCTCCACCGGCGGCTTCTACGGCTCCTGGAGCGTGCTCACGGTGACCGACGGCAAGATCGAGCTCGGCGGGTCCCAGAAGATCCAGAATACCGAGATCACCGAGGACATCATGCCCTCCGTCACCGACGCCGAGATCACCGTCTTCGGCGACCACATCCGCTCCAACCCCGGCTCGACCGGCTACCTCTACGACTTCAGCCGCGCCGGCGACGTGGCCGCCCAGTACTGGGAGGGCCTCACGGGCCAGGCAATCGACGGCACCATCGCGGTCGACCCCGTCTTCCTGCAGACGCTGCTGCGCCTTGCCGGCGGCATCACGACGAGCGACGGCACCGTCGTCGACGGCACGAACGCTGCCGCCGCGCTGCTGCACGACTCCTACTGGAACATGGAGCCCGAGCAGACCGACATCTTCTTCGCCGAGGTGGCGGCCCGCTCCTTCGCGCAGCTGATGGGCAACCTGGGCGGCGTCGACATGTCGGGCCTGCTCGAGGAGGTCCAGAAGAGCGCCGAGGAGGGCCGCGTCCAGGTCTGGATGAAGGACGCCGCTGAGGAGCGCGCGATCACCGAGCTCGACCTCAGCGGCAACTTCGCCTCCGACGAGAAGGACCCCGTGGCCGGCGTCTACTTCAACGACCAGACCTTCTCGAAGATCGAGTGGTACCTCAAGCTTGAGAACTCCATCGGCGCCGCCACCAAGAACGCCGACGGCACCACCTCGTACCAGGTGACCACGAGCTTCACCAACATGCTCGATCCGCAGACCGCCAAGATCGCCCCCGACTACGTGCTCGGACATGCCGATCGGTTCGACAAGACCTCGATGGTCGAGGGCGTCTACCTCACGCCTCCCGGCGGTGGCAAGCTGTCCAACATCACGGTGAGCGACGGCTCAGAGGTGACCGACTTCACCTACACCGGCCTCAACGTCTGGGGTACGCGCATCACGATCCCGATGGAGGGGACCGTGTCCATCAGCTACACCGTCACGGTCTCCCCGTCGGCCACCTCGCCGCTCAAGGTGCACACCTCGCCGACCGCGCAGGTTGCGGCTGGCTGGTAAGACCGCGCGCAAAGGCGCTCGCACGGTGGCCTCGTCCCTTGCGGACGGGGCCACTTTTTATGTCGCGCGCCGTCGACTCGCGCTTTCGCGCCGCAGCTCGACGCGGCCGAGCCCGCACGCCCGGGCGGTGCTACCCTCGCCTCACGTTGTCTAGTCGCGGAGGTTCCCATGGCTTGCATCCAACCTGGCGTGCGCATGACCCATCGAATGGCCCTCGCGGCGACACTTGCGGCGACGCTCCTGGCGCTTCCTGCGACCGCGGCCCTCGCCCAGGAGGCGACGCCGCCCACGTCGGGCCTGGCTCCCGCAGAGGCCGCCTCGCCGAACGCGGCCCAGGCGGGCGAGAAGAGCCTGCCCCTCGCCCCCGGCGCCTCTGCCCCTGCGGGCGCGGACGTCCCCGAGGCACCCGGCGCCCCCGATCCAGAGGGCGATGCCGGGGTCGCCGATCCCGCGACCATCGCCGACCCCGCAGCCACCGCCGACCCCGCGACCCCAACCAACGCCGCAACGCCTGCCGACCCCGCAGCCACCGCCGACCCCGCGACCCGTCCCGCATCGGAGGCCCCCGCGTCTGCGACGTCGCCCGCTGCGGACGCGAAGCCCGAGCCTGACCCGGCCACCCCGGCCGACCCCGAGCCCGCACCCGAGGTCACCTACTCCAACATGTACCGCCTCTACAACCCCTGGACCGGCGAGCACTTCTACACCGCCTCGCTCTTTGAGGCCGCGCGTGTCGCCGAGGCCGGCTGGCAGTGGGAGGCCGTGGGCTGGGTCGCACCCGACGCGGGCGACCCCGTCTTCCGCCTGTATAACCCCTATGCGGGCGACCACCACTACACCCTCTCGACCGTCGAGCGCGACCACCTCGTGAGCGTCGGCTGGCGCTACGAGGGCATCGGCTGGTACTCCGACGGCTCGGCAGACTCGCTCGCGGTGCTGCGCCAGTACAACCCCTACGCGACGGCCGGTGCGCACAACTTCACCACGAGTCCCGCCGAGGACGCCCACCTCGCCTCCGTCGGCTGGAGGCGCGAGGGCGAGGCCTGGCGCGCGTCCAACCACGAGACCCTCAAGATCGACGGCTTCTGGCTCGTCACAGGTGCCTGGGGCTCGCTCGATCGCTACTGGGTCGGCGCCGACTGCCAGATCGCCCGCAGCAGGCTCGTCACGCCCGACGAGGGCGCCGGCTGGCTCGCCTACGCCACCCACACCGGCGCGGTCGTCCGCGGCGGGCGCGACCGCGGCGACGGCTGGGCCTGGCTCGCCGACCAGGACGGCCGCCTCGCCACCGGCAGCGGCTGGGTCGTCTCGGATGCCTTCGGCCAGGGCCTCCAGCGCTACTGGCTCGAGAGCCGCGGCGACTACTCGCTCGCGCGCGTCGGCCACTTCCAGCGAGACGGCGCGCACTACCTCGGCACCTCCGCCGGCTACGTCCTGCGCGGCAAGATGAGCTGGGGCGACGGCGTGCTCCTCGCCGACAACGACGGTCGCCTTGCCTGGCAGGAGGGCTGGCTCGTGACCGACGTCTACGACGGCTACCTCTGCCGCTACCGCATCGACACCGCGCCCGGCGACGGCCTCATGGGCGCCCGCGTCGGGTTCTTCTCGCTCGGCGGCAGCACCTACTACGGCATCCCCGGCGCTGGCTACTGCCTCATCAACGCCACCTGGACCATCGACGGCCGCATCTGGCAGGCCGATGCCGATGGCCGCCTCACCGAGATCGTCGCCCCGCCCGGCTTCGAGGACATGTTCCACCGGGCCCAGGGATACGACAGCCCCACGTCCTGGCTGATCATGGTCGACCTCTCCGACCACCAGGTCGGCGTCTTCCGCGGCAGCGCGGGCGCGTGGCGCCTCGAGCGCGGCTTCGCCTGCAGCTGCGGCGCCCCCGAGACGCCCACTGTCGAGGGCGTCTTCCAGATCGGCAGCCGCGGCTACTCGTTCGGCTCGGGCCTCACCTGCTACTACTGGACGCAGTTCTACGGCGACTACCTCTTCCACTCCACCCTCTACTACGAGGGCACCTTCGAGCCGCTCGACCCCACGCTCGGCGCGTCGGTCTCGCACGGCTGCGTCCGCCTCGACATCAACGACGCCTACTACATCAACGCCGAGGTCCCCTCGTCCACGACGGTCGTCACCTACTACTAGCGCCGTGACCCGAGGCGCCGCGCGACCCGCAGGGCGTGCCCGCGAAGGCCGCGCTCCTCTCGCCCGGCGCCGCGTTGTTTTTGCGCCGCCGCCCCCGAGGCGCCGCGCAGGATGCGCCCTTGTGATTCAATGGATGGGTTAACGTCACCGTACCAAGGGGTCCAACGTATGGAAGTCCGCTTCGCAGAGCTCACGCGCGGTTCGGGAAAGATCTACTGCCACCTCGCCCTCGAGGGCGCGCCCGAGGGCGCCACGGTCGAGGTCTCCTCGCACACCGAGTCCGGCGACCAGCTGCCGGCCACGTGCGTGAGCGTGCCTGGCGTCGCAGGCCCGGTCTGTGTCCTGCCCGTGCTCGACGTCACCCAGAACGTGAGCGTCCGCGTGCTCGACGCCTCGGGCGCCGCCATCGCGCACGCCGAGAAGAGCCTCTCCGCGCGCTCGTCGCGCCTCCGGTCCCAGATCAACACCGCCACTCGAAACGACGTCGCCGCGAGGATCCGCAACTGCGACGCGCCCGCGCCGCGCGAGGGTGCCTGCGGCATCACCATCGCCCACACCGACGAGATCGTCTGCGGCGGGGGAGAGGACGTCCTGCGCGGCGAGGTCCGCGTGCTCTCGTGGGATCGCGCCGAGGCCGGGGCCGACATCGAGGTGCGCGTCCTCGGCGCGCATGGCACGTCCGTCAACGTGGGCGACGTCATCGTCATGGGCGACACGCTGCGCGCCGACGCCGAACGCGCCGGCCTGCTCGTGCGTACCGTGAGCTTCTCGGTGCGCATCCCCACTCGCGACTGCCAGGTCGTCCTCTGGGCGCAGAGCGCCGCCGCCAGCCTCGGCGACGCCTTCGTGTGCGTCGAGTCCTTCCGCATGCGCGAGCGCCGCGAGGACTTCTGGCGTCGCACCTGCTCGGCCGACCGCGACGGCGAGTACGAGCGCTGGTTCCTCGACCACCTGCGCGCCACCGAGCTCGACCTCGAGGCGCAGCGCCGAGCGAGCTGGGGGGAGGGCGCCCCGCTCTTCTCGCTGATCGTGCCCCTCTATCGCACGCCGATCGCCTACCTGCGCGAGATGGCCGACTCGGTGCTCGCGCAGACCTACCCCAACCTCGAGCTCCTGCTCGTGAACGCGAGCCCCGAGGACGAGGGGCTCGCCGCCGAGGTCGCCGCCTACGCAGGGCGCGACGGGCGCGTGCGCGTGGTCGAGCTCGACGAGAACCGCGGCATCACGCTCAACACCAACGAGGGCATCAAGGCCGCCCGCGGCGACTTCCTGTGCTTCCTCGACCACGACGACGTGATCGAGCCCGACCTGCTCTACCACTACGCGCGCGCCGTCGAGGGCCACCCCGACACCGACCTCCTCTACTGCGACGAGGACAAGCTGATGGACGGCCACTTCTGCCAGGCCTTCTTCAAGCCCGACTGGTCGCCCGACCTCCTCTGCTCGTGCAACTACGTCTGCCACCTGCTGTGCGTGCGCGCCTCCGTGGTCGCTAAGATGGAGCTTCCCGGCGCCGAGTTCGACGGCGCCCAGGACCACCACATGACCCTGCGCGTCGGCGAGGTCGCCCGCAACGTCTACCACGTGCGCCGCGTCCTCTACCACTGGCGCGTCCACCCCGAGTCCACGGCGGCCAACCCCGACTCCAAGAGCTACACCTCAGTGGCCGGCACCCTCGCCGTCCAGCGCCACCTCGAGCGCACCCACGTCGAGGCCACGGCCCGCATGGACGAGCGGACGCCCAACACCTACCACGTCGACTACACGTTCAGCGAGTACCCGCTCGTCTCGATCGTCATCCCCAACAAGGACATGGCCGACGTGCTCGACCGCTGCCTCGTCTCGATTGCCGAGAAGAGCACCTACCCCAACTATGAGGTCGTCGTGGTCGAGAACAACAGCGAGCAGGAGGCCACGTTCGCCTACTACGAGAAGGCCCAGCGCCGCTGGCCCAACGTGCGCGTGGTGAGCGAGCCCACCGCCGACGGCACCTTCAACTTCGCCCGCACCGTGAACTACGGATTCTCGCAGGCCAAGGGCGAGTTCCTCCTCATGCTCAACAACGACACCGAGGTCATCACCCCCGACTGGCTCGAGCGCCTGGCCGGGCCCTGCCGTCGCGAGGACATCGGCCTCGTGGGCGCCAAGCTCCTCTACCCGGACGGCCTCATCCAGCACGCCGGCGTCTTCTTCCACTTCGACGCGCCCGGCCACTTCGGCAAGACCCTGCCCTCCGACACGCAGGACTACTTCAACCTCTGCAACCTCGCGCAGGACCTCACTGCGGTCACGGGCGCCTGCCTCATGTGCTCGCGCGCGACGTGGGACGAGCTCGGCGGCCTCGACGAGACCTTCGCCGTCGAGTACAACGACATCGACTTCTGCCTGCGCGCGCAGCAGCACGGCCGCCGCGTGCTCTACAACCCCGACGTCGTCCTCTACCACCACGAGTCCATCTCGCGCGGCCAGGCCTCGCGCGGCCCCGCGGCGCACCGCTCCTGCGCCGAGAACGGCCGCATGATGCAGCTCTACCCGCGCTACTTCGTGGACGGCGACCCCTACCTCAACCCCAACCTCGTCCGCCACAACGAGCACCGCTGCCTCAAGAAGTACGTCGACTAGCGGCCCTCGGGCGAGAGATCAGGAGAAGAACGTGACAGAAGACATGACGCTCACGGGTGCGCGCGTACTCGCGACTGCGGTCGCGACCGACCGTATCCAGCTGGGGGTGCGCTTTCCCTTGCGCGGCGACGAGCGCACAGACGAGCCCATCGCCTCCCTTGGTGTTGACCCTTCGACGGGCGAGAGGAGCGACGGCCTCACCCTCGGCTCCACCGTCACGCCGGATGCCGCCCTCGGTGTGCGCTGGCGCGACGCCTGGGTCTCGATCGAGATCGGCCGCGAGCAGGACGCCCTGTGCGTCGCCGTGACCTGCGGCGAGCACTCCCTCGAGCTCTCGCTCGACGGCGACGAGCTGCACCGCCTGCGCGAGGAGTTCGGCTGGCACCGCCTCGCCATCGAGCCCGCCGCCAACTACGACGCATGGTTTCGCGCCCAGCGCACGAGCGTCGCGGAGCTGGCCGACCAGCGCCTTGCGGCCGCCTCGCTGCCGACGCGCCCGCTCTTCTCGATCATCGTGCCCCTCTACCACACGCCGCTCGACTTCTTCCTCGAGATGGCCGACTCCGTTCTCTGTCAGACCTACGACAACCTCGAGCTCGTGCTCGTGAACTCCACGCCGGCGGACGTCGCGCTCGCCCGCGCCGTGAGCGACCTTGCGGCCGCCGACGAGCGCGTGCGCGTGGTCGAGCTCGAGAGCAACCTCGGCATCACCGAGAACACCAACGCGGGCATCGACGTGGCGAAGGGCGACTTCGTCTGCTTCTTCGACCACGACGACATCATCGAGCCCGACCTGCTCTTCCACTATGCCACCGCCATCGGGGCCGACCCCAAGATCGACCTGCTCTACTGCGACGAGGACAAGCTCGAGGACGGTCGCTACTTCTTCCCCACGTTCAAGCCGGACTTCTCGCTCCAGCTGCTCGAGACGAACAACTACGTCTGTCACATGCTCACGGTCCGCCGCGAGCTGCTGCGCAGCCTGCCGACTCCCACGCGCGTCTACGACGGCGCGCAGGACCACCGCCTGGGGCTCGTCGCCTCCGAGCACCTGCGCCACACCTTCCACGCGCGCAAGATGCTCTACCACTGGCGCGTGAGCGAGACCTCCACGGCGGGCAACAGCCAGGCCAAGCCCGAGTCGCTCGAGGCAGGTCGCCGTGCGATCCAGGAGCATCTGGACCGCATCGGGGTCCGTGCGCACGTCGAGAACGTCCCGATGATGGCCCACTGCTACGTCTCGCTCATGAACGACGACGCGGGGCTCCCCAGCTGCACGCTCGTCCTCATGGGGGAGGGGGCTGATGCCTCTGTCGGCGCACCGTGGGAACTCGCCGGCATCGGCGACGTCGTCGATCTCAGGAACCTGGGAGACCGCTGCGAGCGCATCGGGGCCGCCCTCGACACGGCGCGCTCGAGCGAGTCCGACTTCGTGATCCTCTCGGACGCCCTGAGGCCGCGTCCGCATGTGTCCGACCTGCTGAGCCGCCTCCTCGTCGTCGCCGAGAGGGACGAGGTCGGCCTCACGAGCGGCAAGGCCGTCCTTCCGGACGGGACCAAGTGCGGCGGCGCCTATGCCTTCAGCGACGAGGGACCGGTCCTCGTCGACCGCGCCATGCCCGAGGGCGACCACCAGTCCCGCGGGTTCGAGATCTTCCCGCACGAGGTGGACGCCGTCTCCGGTCACTTCGTCGTGATTCGCCGCGAGCTCCTGCTCGAGCTGGGGCTCGACGCCGACCTCGGCGGCTTCTGGTCCGTCGGCCTGAGCCTCGCCGCGCGCGACCGCGGCCTCGAGAGCGTCGAGGTGCCCATGGCCCTCGTCGAGGTGGATGCCGTCCGCGAGGACCTGCGCCTCCCCGTCTGGGACGCGGCGCTCGACGCCTCCACGACCGGCGTCCCGGCCTCGGCCGGGACCGACAGGCTCAACCTCGTGCGCGACCGCGCCGTCCTCAGGTCCCGCTGGCCCCAGGTGGCCTGCGCCCCGAGCCGCTACTATTCTGAAATCTTCGACGCCTTCGGCTACTACGGCCCGGGCTATGGGAGGGCTTTCCTATGAGCAACCGCGTGAGCGTCACGTTCGGCAAGGTCACGCGTGGCGGCGGCAAGGTGTTCGTGCTCGTGGGCGCTCCCGGCGCGAGCCGCATCGGCGTCTCGTCGAAGGGGGAGGGCGGCCGCTCTCTGCCCGCGTCTTGTCTGCGGATCGACGATGAGTCCTGGGTCGCCTTCGTCTCCGTCGTCGAGGGCGACCAGACACTGCTCGTCGACGCCTTCGACGCAGATGGCTGCGTCATGGGCGGCGGGCGGAAGGTCCTTGGCCGCTATCGGTCCAAGATCAGCTCGTCGATCAACACCCTGCGCAAGGACCCCGTCGCCGAGGCCATCCGAAACGCAGACCGCAAACTCGGTGCCTCGGGCGTGCGCCTCTCCGTCGACGAGCTCCTTCGAGACGGCGGAGAAGAGCTTCTCCGCGGAACCGTCGAGCTGTGCGTGCGCGACGAGGCCATTGCGCTCGCACCCATCTCCGTCGACGTACTGGCAATCTCGGGCGACTCAATCAGCGTGGCCTGTGCCCATCTTGATGACGTGCTCTTCTCGGCGGAGGGCGTTACCGGCGCGAACCCGCTTCCCAACGGGGTCCCCACGGGCTCGCTCTTGCGCCGTCTTCGCTTCTCCACCAGGCTCTCCCGGAGCTGCGAGGGCCTTATCGTGTGGGTCCGCCTCGAGGGCTTCCCGGAGTGGGGCGCCTTCGAGACGCTCGAGCCCTTCGAGGCCGAGCGCCTGCGCGAGGAGACTGCGGTTCGCTATCGATCCGCGGCCGAGACCGACGAGTACGAGCGCCGCACCGAGCATGAGGACGCGGATCGCACGCGCCGCCTCGCCCAGATGCGCGCCGCCCTGCCCCTCATGCCCGAGCGCCCGCTCTTCTCGGTCATCGTGCCCCTCTACAACACGCCGCCCGACTTCTTCGCCGAGATGCTCGACTCGGTGCTTGACCAGGCCTATCCCGACCTCGAGCTCCTGCTCGTGAACGCGAGCCCCGAGAACGCGGAGCTCTCCGCCGCCGTCGACGCCGCCTGCGCGCGCGACTCCCGCGTCCGTCGCATCGACCTCGACGCCAACCTCGGCATCACCGAGAACACCAACGCCGGCATCCGCGCGGCCACGGGCGACTTCCTCTGCTTCCTCGACCACGACGACACAATCGAGCCCGACGCCCTCTGGCTCTACGCCCGCGCCGCGCTCGAGACGCCCGACGTCGACCTCATCTACTGCGACGAGGACCACCTGCTCGACGGCCGCCGCATCGGTCCCTTCTACAAGCCCGACTGGGACCCCGACCTGCTCTGCTTTGAGAACTACGTCACGCACTTCCTCTGCGTCCGCCGCGAGACCCTGCTTGCCGTCACGGCCGAGACCGGCCTGCCCGGCCGCGAGTTCGACGGCGCGCAGGACCACAACATGACCCTGCTCATCGGAGACCACGCCCACGCCGTCCGCCACGTCCCGCGCGTCCTCTACCACTGGCGCATGCACGCCGGCTCCACGGCCGGCTCCGAGGGCGTCGGCCAGAAGTCCTACGCGCTCGAGGCCGAGCGCCGCGCCGTCCAGGCCCACCTCGACCGTCTCGGCGTCCCCGCGACCGCCGCCATGGAGCGCCGCCGCCCCATGCGCTGCGACCTCGTCTACGACTTCGCCGAGAAGAGCCGCGTCTCGGCCTGCATCGCCCACTCCGACGGCAACCCCAACCTCGTCGCCTGCGTCGAGGCGCTCATCTCGAGCACCGACTGGCCCAACCTCGAGGTCGTCGTCTCGGGCACGCTCACCGCGGATGAGCGGGCGCGCCTCGACGGCGCCATGGGGAGCGGTCGCACGCTCGTCGTAGTCGACGGCCTCGCCTCGAGTGCGCCGTCTGTCGCGAACAACGTGCCTGCCCTGCTCAACCGCGCGATCGAGCGCGCGACGGGGGAGTACGTGCTCCTTCTCGACGAGAACGCCTGTGCCTTCGAGGGGGGCGACTGGCTCGATGAGCTCGTGGGTCCCGTTGCGCTCGCCGGATCGGGTTGCGCCGGTGCCAAGGTCGAGCACCTCGATCGCTCGATCGCCTGCGCCGGCTACCTCGTCGGCGACGGTCGTCCCGCGCGCTGCGTCTTTGAGGGCTACCCCTCCCGCGCGGATGGCTACTACGAGTACAACGTGCTGCCGCACCGTGCGAGCGCGGTCTCCGCTTCGTGTATGCTGCTCCGCCGCGGGGACGCGGCCGAGGGCCTTGCCGAGGACCTGCCACGCACCTTCGACGTCTCGCTCTGCCTCGGCCTTGCCGCCAAGGGACGCCCCGCGCTCCAGCAGAACAACGTCATCGTCACGCTTGCCAACCGGCCGGCCCGTCGCTCCGACGTCGCGAGCCGCCTGGCGGACGTGCGCGAGGGAGGACTGCTCATGTCGCGCCATGCGGAGGCGTTCGTGGGGAGCGACCCCTACTACACGCCCAACGCCGGCGTCCGCAATCGCTACTTCGGCTACTTCAGCACCCCCGTCGAGTAAGTCGCTTGGGTGCCAGACGGCCTCGGGGGCGCGACCGCGCCCCGAGGCCGTTTCGTTTCGCGGCCGCAGAGGGTCTCGGCCCGCCTTCCCGTGCCGCCGTCCGCGTGTTCGCAAAGAGCGTTTTTTGTGCACCCGCGCAGGCCTGCTAGACTATAAAAGACTGTGTTTCTGACATCACTTCGCCAAAGGAGACGAGCGTGAAGGGAATTATCCTTGCTGGTGGATCCGGTACGCGCCTGTACCCTCTCACCACGGTAACGAGTAAGCAGCTTCTTCCCGTGTACGACAAGCCGATGGTCTACTACCCGCTGTCCACTCTCATGCTGGCGGGCATCCGTGACATCCTCATCATCTCGACGCCGAAGGACCTCCCCAACTTCAAGCACCTCCTCGGCGACGGCTCCGACTTCGGCGTGAGCCTCTCCTACGCCGAGCAGCCCGAGCCCAACGGACTCGCCCAGGCCTTCGTGATCGGCGCCGACTTCTGCGCCGGCGAGCCCTGCGCCCTCGTCCTCGGCGACAACATCTTCTACGGCAACGGCCTCTCCAAGCGCCTGCGCCACGCGGTGCGCGCCGCCGAGAACGGCCGCGCCACGGTGTTCGGCTACCGCGTCGACGACCCCGAGCGCTTCGGCGTCGTGGAGTTCGACAAGGACTACAACGCCGTCTCCATCGAGGAGAAGCCCGCCGAGCCCAAGAGCAACTACGCCGTCACCGGCCTGTACTTCTACGACTCCCGCGTCTGCGAGCTCGCCGCCAAGGTCGAGCCCTCCGCTCGCGGCGAGTACGAGATCACCGACCTCAACCGCATGTACCTCGAGGACGGCACCCTCGACGTCATGACCCTCGGTCGTGGCTTCGCATGGCTCGACACCGGCACCATGGAGTCCCTCTTCGAGGCTAGCCAGTTCGTCAAGACCGTCGAGCAGGCCCAGGACCTGCCCGTCTCCGTGCCCGAGGAGATTGCCTTCGAGAACGGCTGGGTCTCCCGCGAGCGCCTGCTCGAGTGCGCCGAGCGCTATGGCAAGAGCGACTACGGCAAGCACCTCAGGACTGTCGCCGAGGGCGGCATTGCGCCGAGCAGGGATGGCGAGGAGTAAGGTAATGGAATTCTCGAAGCAGCTTTCTGTCCAGGAGACCGGCATCGCCGGCCTCAAGGTCCTCGACCTCACCGTCCACGGCGACTCCCGCGGCTGGTTCAAGGAGAACTGGCAGCGCGCCAAGATGGTCGGCCTCGGCATTCCCGACCTGCGCATCGTCCAGAACAACGTGAGCTTCAACGCCGAGCGCGGCGTCACCCGCGGCATCCACGCCGAGCCCTGGGACAAGTTCATCTCCGTCGTCACCGGCTCCGTCTTCGGCGCCTGGGTCGACCTGCGCGAGGGCAGCGCCACCTTCGGCAAGGTGTTCACCTGCATCCTCGACCCCTCCAAGGCCATCTTCGTCCCGCGCGGCGTCGGCAACTCCTTCCAGGCGCTCGAGGACGGCACCGTCTACAACTACCTGGTCAACGCTCACTGGTCCGCCGAGCTCAAGAAGACCTACACCTTCGTGAACCTCGCCGACCCCGACCTCGCCATCGACTGGCCGATCCCGCTTGCCGAATGCGAGCTCTCCGAGGCCGACCAGGCCCACCCCATGCTCGCCGACGTGAAGCCCATGGCCCCGCGCCGCACCCTCGTGACCGGCTGCAACGGCCAGCTCGGCCGTGCCGTGCGTGCCCTGGCCGAGAAGAGCGGCCTCTCCTCCTCGTTCGACTACTGCGACATCGACACCTTCGACCTCTCGAAGCCCGCTGACTACGAGAAGTACGACTGGGACCTCTACGGAACGGTCATCAACTGCGGCGCCTACACCGCGGTCGATCGCGCCGAGACGCCCGAGGGTCGCACCATCTGCTGGTCCGCCAACGCGACCGGCCCCGCCCTCATGGCGCGCACCTGCGCGGAGCACGGCATCACCCTCGTGCACGTCTCGTCCGACTACGTCTTCGACGGCACCCGCGAGCTGCACGACGAGGACGAGCCGCTGGCGCCGCTCTCCGTCTACGGCCAGTCCAAGGCCGCCGGCGACCTCGCGGTCGCGGGCTGCCCCAGGCACTTCATCTGCCGCTCCAGCTGGGTCATCGGCGACGGCAAGAACTTCGTCAAGACCATGGCGGCCCTCTCCGACCGCGTGGCCGACCCCTCTGACGGCCTCGATCAGATCACGGTTGTGAGCGACCAGCTCGGCCGCCTCACCTTCACCGACGAGATGGCCAAGGCCATCTTCCACCTGCTGGGCTACCGCGAGGGCCAGACCATGGCGGTCGAGCCCGCTCCCTTCGGTACCTACGACCTCACGGGCTCCGGCGCCACGAAGTCCTGGGCCGACATCGCCGCCGACGTCTTCGCCGCGCGCAACGGCAACTCCGACGCGGTCAAGCCCGTCACGACCGAGGAGTACTACGCGAACGCCGAGGGCCCCATCGCCCCGCGCCCGCATTACTCCACGCTCTCGCTCGACCGCCTCGAGAAGGCCGGCTTCTCGCCGCGCGACTGGGAGGACGAGCTCGCGGAGTACCTGGAGACCCTTCCGCGATAACAGTTGACCATCACCCACCGAGAGAAGGGGGACCTCGCATGGCCGAGGAGTTCAAGAACATCATCGTCACGGGCGGCTGCGGCTTCATCGGCAGCAACTTCGTGCACTACGTCGTCAACAACCACCCCGACGTGCACGTGACCGTGCTCGACAAGCTCACCTACGCCGGCAACCCGAAGAACATCGAGGGCCTTCCCGCCGACCGCGTCGAGCTCGTCGTCGGCGACATCTGCGACGCGGAGCTCCTCGACCGCATCGTCCCCGGCCACGACGCGATCGTCCACTACGCGGCTGAGTCCCACAACGACAACTCGATCGCCAACCCCGACCCGTTCGTGCAGACCAACGTGGTGGGTACCTACCGCCTGCTCGAGGCCACGCGCAAGTACGGCATCCGCTACCACCACGTGAGCACCGACGAGGTCTACGGCGACCTCGCCCTCGACGAGCCGCGCAAGTTCCGCCCGGACGACCCCTACAAGCCCAGCTCGCCCTACAGCTCCACCAAGGCCAGCTCCGACCTGCTCGTCCGTGCGTGGACGCGCACCTACGGCCTGCGCACCACGATCTCCAACTGCTCGAACAACTACGGTCCCTACCAGCACGTCGAGAAGTTCATCCCGCGCCAGATCACCAATGTCATCTGCGGCATCCGTCCCAAGCTCTACGGCGACGGCAAGAACGTCCGCGACTGGATCCACACCGAGGACCACTCCAGCGGCGTCTGGGACATCCTGACCAAGGGCCGCATGGGGGAGACCTACCTCATCGGAGCGAACGGCGAGAGGAACAACATCGACGTCCTGCGTGCGATCCTCGAGCGCATGGGCCAGCCGGCCGACGCCTTCGACTGGGTGCGCGACCGCCCCGGCCACGACCGCCGCTACGCGATCGACAACACCAAGCTCGTCGAGGAGCTCGGTTGGCAGCCGACCCACACCGACTTCTCGGAGGGCCTCGACCAGACCATCCAGTGGTACCGCGACAACGAGGACTGGTGGCGTCCCGTCAAGGAGGCCACCGAGGCCAAGTACGCCAAGCAGGGCCAGTAGGGTTTGGAACACGCATCAGTAGGTAGATAACACAGCATCCCCCTCTCGGCCGCGCCCGATGCCACGTTGTGGGCTTGGGCTCGACGAGAGGGGCTTGCCATTTTTGATGGGAGCATGGGATGGGACGCATCAACCTCGTTGGCATGTGCAGGGGAGAAGGCCATGGCTACGCGCTCCTCTCGAGCATGGACACCTCGCTCACCCCGGTGGTGCGCGCCCACACCGCGGACGGTCGCGCCATCCCCTGCAAGCTCGTCTGCGACGGCTGCCGTGAGACGCTGCCCGTCGCCGGTGAGCGCACGTGGGTCGCAGTGTTTCCCCTCGTGGACTGCGACGTCGACCTCAGCGTGTTCGCGCGTGGCGAGCAAGGCCAGGCTCTTCTCGACATCCCGTTCCACGTGATGCCGTCGAAGGTGGCATCGAGGCTTTTGACCAGGCGCAAGCCAGAGCTTGCGGGCTTCATGCGCGGGATCGAGCGCAGGCGTCCCTCGGCGGCGTCGCCCCTAGTCGTGAGTGGCGCGTGGCGCATGGGTGCCGGTGACGTGGTGTGGCGCGTGCACGTGCGCTTCGCGAATCCGTGCGAGTTCGTGTCGCCGAGGATCGTGGCGTGCGACATGGGCGCGCGCGAGATCTCGAGCGAGTTCATGGTGCTCGAGGACCAGGTGGTTCCCGACGGGACCGATTCCGACACGGTGCGCGAGGTGACCTTCTCGATGCGCCTGCCGGCCGACGTCGAGTACTTCTACTTCGCCACGTCGTTGGGCGCGGATGACGTGAACGCCGACTTCAAGGTCATCATGCCCAAGGACCTGGGCGAGTTCTGGCGCGACTTTGGGCGCTATCCGGCGGGGGCCGCGGACTCGTGGTGCTACGAGGGCTGGCTCATGCAGGAGCGCGTCGCGCCCGCGCGCGCCGTCGAGCGCCGCGACAGCGTGAGCCTTGCGCCGAAGATCAGCGTGGTGCTTGCGACGACCTCGGAGGTGTCGCGTGAGACGGTCGCGTCGCTGTCGGCGCAGACCTACGCGAGGTGGGAGCTGCTGATCGTGGGCGACCATGAGCCGAGCGTCGCGCGCGAGGTCGCCATCGCCGGCGCGCGTGGCGTGCTGAGCACGGCTGAGGGTGACTCCGTGAGCGAGGGGGAGGACCGCCTGAGGCTTCTCGTGCGCGAGGGATGCGCGAGCGTGTCTGCCCTCGAGCAGGCCGCGCTTGAGAAGGCCACGGGCGACTACGTGTGCTTCTTGGACGACGGCGTGGTGCTGGAGCCTGACGCGCTCGAGTGCCTGGCGCAGCTGGTCGACGCGGGCGAGAGGGTCGACCTCGCGTACTGCGACGAGGACGTGCTCGAGGGTGGGCACCTGTTGAGGCCGCAGCTGAAGTGCGGGCCGAACCTGGGCAAGCTCCGTGCATACGACTATCTGGGGAGCCTCTCGCTCATGAGCAGGCGCCTGGTGGACGAGATGGGCGCGCTGCCCGAGGACCTTGACGCAGCGCGCGCCTACTGGCGCCACCTGAGGGCCTTCGAGCTCACCGGCGGCATCGACCACGTGTGCCGCGTGCTCGCGCATGTTCCCGCGCATACGTTCGACGCCGACGAGCTCGAGGCGCAGAAGCATGCGCTCGAGGGTCACCTCGAGCGCATGGGCGCAGCCGCCACGGTGGAGCCCGGTCCCGCAGCCGGCACCTGGCGCGTGCGCTACGCTCTTCTCGGCAAGGCGCCGCGCGTGAGCGTGATCATCCCAAACAAGGACCACCTGGAGCTTCTGAGGCCGTGCCTCGAGTCGATCCTGGAGAAGACGACCTACCCTGACTTCGAGGTCGTCGTCGTCGAGAACAACAGCGAGGACGAGGCGACCTTCGCCTACTACGACGAGGTGTGCGCCGCCGACGCGCGCGTGCGCGTGACCACGTGGGAGCCGACCGGCGACGTCGCGTTCAACTACTCGGCGATCGTGAACCACGGCGCGCGCGAGGCGACCGGCGAACTGCTGCTGTTCCTCAACAACGACACCGACGTCATCGCGCCCGGCTGGATCGACGAGATGGTCGCCGCGCTGGCGCAGCGCGAGGACGTGGCCGTCGTGGGCGCCAAGCTGGTGTTCCCCGACGGGCTCACGCAGCACGCGGGCATGGCGCACAACCCCAACGGCTACTTCATGCACATGGGGGAGACTACGCCGGCCGACCTGCTCGACCATGACTATAACGTCGCCCTTCCGCACGACGCGACCATGGTGACGGGCGCCTGCCAGATGGTGCGCCGCTCGGTCTTCGAGGAGCTCGGCGGCTACGACGAGGAGCTGGCCGTGGCCTTCAACGACGGCGACTTCTGCCTGCGCGCACGCGACGCCGGCTACGAGGTGACCTACACGCCGTGGGCCGAGCTGCACCACAAGGAGTTCTCGTCTCGCGGGCGCGAGGCGACCGACAGGCGCCACCAGGTCCGCTTCCTGCAGGAGTATGCGCACCTGGCCGGCCGCCATGGCGAGCGCTTCGCCATGGGCGACCCCTCGATCAACGACTGCTTCAGCCAGTGGGACGCCCAGTTCAGGCTGAGGTAGGGGAGAAGAGCCACCGCCTCGGCGGTGAGATGGGACGGGCCTCGGGGGCATGGTCGCCCTCGGGGTTCGTCTTTGTTTGCAGGCCCGCTTGGCCGGCGACGTCGTCTGGATCGCATCCGTCGCACACAAGAAGCGGCCCCACCAAGGTGGGGCCGCTGTCACATCGCGGGGTTGGATCCGGCGCTAGTCCTCGTGGCGGCGCGGGTGGATCTTGCGGTAGTGGTAGCGCGCAAGCTCGAGGCCCTTACTGCCCTCGGGGAGGATCTTGTGCACGGCCGGCACGGCGACCCTGCGGTAGATGAACTCCTTCGCGCGCATGGCGGCGGGCTTGCCCTCGTCGGCGGTCGCGATCGAGATGGCCATGCGCTGCAGCGCGGTCTCGTAGAACGGCGTCAGGCGGCAGTACTTCCAGAAGTGCGTGGCCAGGTCGCTCTCCGGGTTGACCCAGGGCTTGTCGGGGCCGGCGAAGTGGATGACGTAGGGGTCCTTGCGCGACTCCATGTACGCCTCATAGATCCAGCGCGGGGCGCGCTTGATGATGTCGTTGATGCGGATGCCCCTCCAGTCGATCACGACGTTCCACGCCATGTCGACGAACTTCACGCGGTGCTGGCAGAGGTAGTTGAGGACGTCCTGGTCGAGCAGCTGCCAGTCGTAGGACGAGGCGAACGCGAAGATCTCGTCGGGCGTGTAGGTGTCGCGCCACGCGTCGAGGTTGAAGAGGATGACGCCGGCCTGGAAGTAGTCGTAGGGCTTGTCGATCTTGAGGACCGTGTCCATGTACTCCTTCTTGGGCATCTTGGTGCCGCTGTGCGGCGCACCGCTGTAGAGGCCCGCGGTGTCGGCGTCGCGCACGGCGGCGACCAGCACGTCCTTAACGTCGGCGTCGTAGAGGTCGGCCACGTCGTGCAGGTTGACCATGTCGGCGTCGAGGTAGAGGACCTTATGGTAGTCCGGCAGCAGCTGCGGCAGCAGGAGGCGGAAGTACGTCTCGAGCTTGAAGTGGCCGCGCAGGAACAGCTTGCTCTGGTACTCGCGCATCGCGGCGGTGACCTTGAGGAAGCGCAGGCTCACGTTGTCGCGCACGACAAGGTCGCGGAGAAGAGCCATGTTGCGCGCCGAGAAGTCCTCGTGCAGGACGATCAGGTCGTAGTTGCGGTCGTCGGAGGCGTTGTCCACGACCGACTTGAGGAGCGTCCCCAGGTAGGGCGTGTAGTAGTCGTTCGCCGAGAAGACCACGGCGACGGGCTCGCTGGCGCTGTCGGAAAACGCCGGCTTGAGCGTCTCGACGCCGTCGACGTCGCCGAAGAGCGTGCGCTGCAGGGTGGTGTAGGAGTGGCCCTGGTCGATCAGCCACGTGAGGTAGGCGCCGCAGAGGCGCTCGGCGAGGTAGCCGCTCACGCGGTTGGTGGTGACGTCGTACTCGTCGAGGGCCGCGCCGCGCCTGCGCTCGTGCTCCTCGAGGATGTCGAAGAGCCACGCGGAGTAGTCCTGGAAGAGCTCCTTGCGCATGATGAACATGTTGCAGTAGTAGCCCTCGGTCTGGTTGAGGTAGTCGCGCACGGGCTGGGAGAACTCGGGGTGGCGCTCGTCGATGATCTCGAGCACGCAGTCGAGGTCCTCCTTGCGCTGCTCCCAGGCGTTCGCGTAGGCGTCGCCGATCGTGGAGTTGTCCACGAAGGAGCCCTTCTGCGGCACGATGAGGTCGTACTGGCTGATGAGCGAGGCGATCTTCTCGTCGTCGCCGTAGCCGATGAGCTGCATGGCCTTGTCGTCGTTGGCGGCCATGAGCACGTCGCCGAAGTGGTTGGTCTCGAACTGCTCGCCCTGGTTGAACGAGAAGTAGCGGCGGTAGTGCATGAAGCCATAGTAGCCGGCGTCGGCGTTCTTCCAGGCCCAGTACTGGGCGGTCAGCTCGCAGTAGCGGGGGTTCTTCTCGGAGATGTTGTCGCCCTCGTCGTCGTGCAGGATGCCCTCGACCTTGCTCTTGTGCAGGGCGGCGCCCACCTCGATGGGGCAGACCAGCTCGCTGTCGGGGAACTTCACCCCACCCTTGTGCGACGAGACGAAGATCTTGATGTTCGTGCCACTGTTCTCAGTCATGAGTCCTCCGTACGAGGTGCCTGATGTGCAATTCAACTCCCCAAGGATAGCGCAGCCAGCCTGCCCGCCGCCGTCTGGCGGCGGCGTATGGCGCACATCTCTATAACTTGCGCGTCGGACGAACGTGTGGGCGCCGTTGTTTGTGCGTGTAGAGGACGCGAACGCGGCCTGCCTGCGCTATTCTGTAACGCATGTGACTTCACGCCCGCCGCACCCAGGACATGCGGGCAGACCCTTTGAACTTGGAGGAATGACGTGCTTTCCGTTGACGAACAGCTCAAGGTGATCCTTTCCGGAACCATGCAGGTGGTCCCCCTCGAGGAGCTCAAGAAGAAGCTCGAGAAGGGCGTGCCCCTCAACATCAAGCTCGGCGTCGACCCCACGAGCCCCGACCTGCACCTCGGCCATGCCGTGCCGCTGCGCAAGATGCGCCAGTTCCAGGACCTGGGGCACCGCGTCACGCTCATCATCGGCAACGGCACCGCGCTCATCGGCGACCCGTCGGGCCGCGACAGCACCCGACCGCCCCTCACCGAGGAGCAGGTCGAGGCCAACGCCAAGACCTACGTCGAGCAGGCCATGAAGGTCCTCGACCCCGAGAAGACCACGATCGTCCACAACGGCGAGTGGCTCAAGCCCCTCGACCTCTCCAAGATGCTCGAGCTCATGAGCCAGTTCAACGTGGCCCGCATCCTCGAGCGCGAGGACTTCCACAACCGCTACACCAACGGCCTGTCCATCAGCCTGCACGAGTTCATCTACCCGGTGCTGCAGGCCTATGACTCCGTGGTGATCGAGGCCGACCTCGAGATGGGCGGCAACGACCAGATCTTCAACCTCCTCGCCGGCCGCGACCTCATGCGCGCCAAGGGGATGGAGCCCCAGGTCGCCCTCACGGTGCCCCTGCTCGTGGGTCTCGACGGCCACAAGAAGATGTCCAAGTCCTACGGCAACTACGTGGGCCTCACCGACGCCCCCAACGACATGTACGGCAAGATCATGTCGATCGCCGACGAGATCGTCCCCATGTACTTCCGCCTCTGCTCGACCCTTCCGGTCGACGAGGTCGACGCCATCGACGCCGCCTTCGAGGACGGCAGCGCAGACCCCTATAAGCTCAAGCGCCAGCTGGCCCGCAACATCGTGGACCTCTACCACGGCGAGGGCGCGGGCGTCGCGGCCGAGGCCGCCTTCGACGCCCAGTTCAAAAAGAACGAGGTGCCCGACGACGTCAAGGAGTTCCCGATGAGCCTCGTCACCACCAACGACGAGGGCAAGGTCTACCTGGCCAAGCTCCTGGCCGACCTCGAGATCTGCAAGTCGGCCGGCGAGGGTCGTCGCCTCATCGACGGCGGCGGCGTCAAGGTCAACGGCGAGGCCGTGGCCCCGAAGAGCTACAACGTCGACCCCGCGCTCTTCTCGGCGGGAACCACCGTCCAGTCCGGCAAGAAGCGCTGGGCGAGGCTGGTCTAGGCCATGGCCGAGCGCTCCGAGAGGGTGGCGCCCTTCAGGGCGACCCACCGCGCGCCCGAGCTGCTGGCGCCGGCCGGTGGCCCCGACCCCTTCAACGCCGCGCTCGCGGCCGGGGCAGACGCCATCTACTGCGGCCTGGGGACGGACTTCAACGCCCGCCGCGGCGCGCGCAACTTCGACGACGAGACCTTCGCGGCGGCCTGCCGCGCCGCCCACCTGGCCGGCGCGCGCGTCTACGTGACCGAGAACGTCGTCATCCGCACCGACGAGATGCCGGCCGCGCTCGCACTCGTGCGGCGCGCGTGGCTGCTCGGCGCCGACGCCTTCATCATCCAGGACTGGGGCCTGCTCGCCGAGGTGCGCAGGCTCTGGCCCGAGATCGAGTGCCACGTCTCCACGCAGGCCAACGTGCATGACGCGCGCGGCGTGGCGTGGTGCCGCGAGCTCGGCGTCGACCGCGTGACGCTCTCGCGCGAGCTCTCCGTCGCAGAGATCGCCCGCATCGCCGAGGAGGGCGTCGAGCTCGAGGGCTTCGGCCATGGCGCGCTCTGCTTCTGCTACTCCGGCGTCTGCCAGATGAGCGCGCTCGCGGGCAGCCGCTCGGCCAACCGCGGCCTCTGCGCGCAGCCCTGCCGCCTGACCTACGACCTCGTGGACGAGGCGGGCGAGAGGATCGCGCCGCCTGGGTGGGACCGTCCCCTCTGCCCCAAGGACTTCAACACCTTCGACGACGTCCGTCGCCTGGCCGAGGCTGGCCTCGGCTCGCTCAAGATCGAGGGCCGCATGAAGGCCCCCGACTACGTGCACTCCGTCGTGAGCGCCTACCGCGGCGTCCTCGACGACCTCGAGGCCGAGCGCACGCCCGACGAGGGCGCACAGGAGCGCCGCCGCGAGCTGCTGCGCCGCGCCTTCAACCGCGACTTCACGAACAGCTACCTCGACCACCGCTCCGACAACGACATGATGAGCTACGAGCGCTCCAACAACCGCGGCGAGCTCGTGGGCCAGGTGCTCGCGAGCCGCGACCTGGGCAGCTCCAAGGTCAAGCGCGGCGGCCGCGCCGGCGGCCGCGACCGCTTCCGCACCATCACGCGCGCCGAGGTCGACATCGAGCTCGAGCACCCCGTCGGCGCCGGCGACCTGCTCGAGATCCGCCCCGTCGACGACCCGTCGCAGTTCCTCACCGTGCACGCCGAGGCCGACGCCGACGCCGGCCATGTCATCACCTGCCTGGCCAAGCGTCCCATGGAGGCCGGCTCACCGGTGCGCGTCATCCGCTCGCAGCGCGCCATGGACGCCGGCGCCCGCGCCGCGAAGGGGGAGGACGCCCCGCGCCGTGCCGTCCGCGTGCGCGTGACCTCGCGCCTCGGCGAGCCCTTCGCCGTCGAGCTCGAGGCCGACGACGCCCGCCGCGGTACTGTCGTCGCCCGCGCCGAGGGCTTCGTCGTCGAGGCCGCCCGCACCCGCTCCGTCACGGCCGACGACCTGCGCGAGCACGTGGGCCGCATGGGCACCACGCCCTTCGAGCCCGCCTCGATCGACGTCGAGCTCGACGAGGGCTGCGGCATGGGTTTCTCGGCGGTGCACAAGGTGCGCGCCGAGGCCTGCCGCCTGCTGGAGGAGAAGATCCTGGCGCCGTCCTCGGCAGACGTCCGCGCCGAGGGCCTCGCCCCCGTGCCCGACGACGCCGCGCTCGCCGCCTCCAACGAGGGCGTCCGCAGCGCCGCCGGCATCGCCGAGCCCGCGCATGCCGCCACCTCCGCGTCCGAGGCCGCGTCTGCCGCCGAGGTCTGCGCCCTGGTCGCCTCGCCCGAGACCGCCGCGGCCGCGCACGCCGCAGGGGCGACTCGCCTCTACGCCACCTCCGACGTGCTGGCCGAGGCCGAGCGCGCGGGCAAGGCCTGGCCCGAGGGCGTCGAGCTCGTGCCCGCCCTCGACGAGGTCTGCCGCGAGTGCGATCACGACCGCCTCGACCGCCACGTCGCACCCGGCGCCGCCGTTGCCGTTGGCAACGTCTCCGAGCTCGCGCTCGCCGTCGAGCGCGGCGCCCACCCCGAGGTCAGGCCTTGCATCCCCATCCACAACGAGAGCTGCCTCGTGGAGCTCGAGCGCGCGGGCGTCGCTGGCGTCTGGCTCTCCGGCGAGCTCACGCTCGAGGAGGCCTGCGCCCTCGCCTCGCGCGCCTCGGTCCCCGTGGGCCTCGTCGTCTCCGGCCGCGCGCGTGCCATGACCAGCGAGCACTGCGTCCTGCAGACGGCCGACCGCTGCATCCACGACTGCGCCCGCTGCCCGCTGCGCGCCCGTCGCCTCTCGCTGCGCGACCACAACGGGGCCCTCATGCCCGTGCGCACCGACCTCCAGGGCCGCAGCCGGATCTATGCCGCGCACCCGCTCGACGCCACGCCCCAGGCGGGCGAGCTCCTCTCGGCGGGCGTCACGCGCCTCATGGCCGACTGCACGCTGCTCACCGCGGAGGAGACGGCCCAGGCCGTCGAGCGCGTGGTCCGCGCCGTCGAGTCCGTGGCCGCCGGGCATCGCCCTGCCGCCCGCGCGCAGGGCGCGACCTCGGGTCACCTGTTCATGGCGATCTCGTAGCACGAGCCCGCGACCGCCGCGCCGCGCATCGTGCGGGCGACTTTGGGTAGACTGACGTAAGATTTCGCAAGCAAACCGGCAGGGCCGGCCCCGCCGCCCGCCGCATCCGCAAGGAAGGACGTGCCTCACATGGCCGAAAACGACGCAAAGACCGAGAAGACCCCCGTCAACCGCGAGCTGCTCGAGGCTACCCTCGACGTCATCCGCCAGAGCCTCCAGGCCGACGGCGGCGACGTCGCACTCGTCAACGTCGACGACGAGGGCGTCGTCACCCTCGAGATGCAGGGTGCCTGCGCCGGCTGCCCGCTCTCTAGCTACGACATGAGCGAGGGCATCGAGCGCATCCTCAAGGAGCACGTGCCGGGCGTGACCAAGGTCATGCCCGCCATGGAGTGGTAATGGCCGCGCCCGCCAGTCTCGCGCCCGCTAGCCCCGCGACGGGCCTAGCCGCCCGCATCCGCGCGCTCGCCACGAACCCGGCCCACTCGGCCTGGTCGTGGGGGTGCGCGGTCGTCGTGTCGGCCTTCTTCGCGCTCGCCGCGCTCGCCAACGACCGCGTCGTCGAGGCCACGGGCGCCACCCAGGGCCTCGCGGGCATGCTCGTGGTCGCGCTCTGCGCCGTCGTCCTCCTCGTGCTCGCCGAGCGCGCGTTCGCCTTCGCGTTCGACCGCGCCGATGCCGCGGCCGCTCGCGCCGCCGAGAAGAGCGACCCCGTGCCCGACGCCGTGCCTGGGGCTGACGCCGACGCCAAGCCCGCGCCGTTCCTGCGCGCCGCGCTCGCCGCCTCGTGGCGCCGCGCGGCCGCGATCCTCTGCGCGTGGCTGCCCTACTTCCTCGTGCGCTTCCCGGGCAACCTCGACCCCGACACGCAGTGGCAGATTCTGCAGACCTACGGCATGGCACCGGCCAGCGACCATCACCCGGCCTTCGACACGCTGCTCTTTGGCGGCGTCTGGCACCTGGGCGACCTCGTGGGCACGCACGCCGTGCCGCTCGCGCTCTACTGCCTGGGGCAGATGGCGATCACGGCGCTCGTCCTCTCGCTTGCCGTCACCTTCATGCGCGAGCGGCTCTCGACGCCGCCGACCGCCTGCCGCGTCTCCACGCTCTTCTTCGCGCTGTTTCCGCCCATCGCGCTCTTCGCGCAGGCCATGGCAAAGGACATGCTCTTCGCCTGGGTCTGGGTGCTCTTCCTGATGGCCGTCTCCGACGTCGCGATCTCGCGGGGCCGCACTCTCACGCCGTCGCGCATGGTCGCCCTGGCGGCGCTGCTCGCTCTTCTCGCCCTCACCAAGAAGACGGGCGCCTACATCTTCCCGCTCGTGTTCGTGGTGCTCGCGATCAGGTGCCGCCGGCTCTGGTGGCGCGCTGCCGTGCCCGCGGCCGTGGCGCTTGCGGCGTTTGTCGCGTGGGGCTCCGTCGTGCTGCCGGCCCTCGGCATCGCAAAGGGTCCGTCGGGCGAGATGTTCTCCATCCCGTCGCAGCAGGTTGCGCTCTACCTGCGAAACTACGGCGACGAGATGGACGACTCCGATCGCGAGACGCTGCTTGCCGTCTACGACGACCTTGATGCCATGGCCGCAACCTATGTGCCCACGCGCGCGGACGCGACCAAGCTCCATTGGAGGGAGTCGGCCTCGGCCGCCGACCGTGCGGCGTTCCTGGGCTGGTACGCGCGCGCCGCGCTGCGCCACCCCGCCACCTTCGTGCTTGCGGGCGCGGCCAACGACCTGCCCATCCTCTGGTTCGACCTTTCGAGCGAGGGCGAGGAGAGCCTGCTGTTCTACCTCGACAACGTCGCTCCGGCCGACGCCGAGCCCAAGGGCCACGAGGTGCAGCTCGCGAACTGGTTTGGCGACTACGCCTCCTACGACGAGATCGTCGCCACCTTCGACGGCATGTTCCGCGCGCCGGCCATCTCGCGAGCCTCGGCTGCGCTTGATGGCATCTACCTGTACGTGGCCAACGTGCTTGCGCCGCTGTTCGCCAAGTACGCCTGGGTCACGCTCATCCCGCTCGCGTGCACGGCCGCCCTTCTGCGCCGTCGCGCGCGCTGGGCCTACCCGGTGCTCCTCGCGGTCCTCCTGCAGTGGGGCACGCTCGTGGTCGGGCCGATCCCGCTGCCGCGCTACATCGTTCCCTTCGTCTACCAGGCGCCGCTTCTCGTGGCGCTTGCGCTTTCGCCGAATCTGACTGGTGGTCACGTGCGCCGCAAGGCATGAGCCGATGCCACGGAAGGGGGGTCGAGGATGGCAGAGTTCTATGAGCCGACGCTGTACCTGTCTACGCCCGAGCACCCGAACACGATGGGCATGTCCGTCACCCTGAGAGACGAGGTCGACCATGACATCCTCTCGGGCGTCGTGGATGACCTGCGCCGTCGCTTTCCGTACCTCTACGTTCGCGCCGTCGTCGAGGGCGACGACCTGGTGCCCAAGGCCAATCCGCTTCCCATGACGGTGAGGGGGACGTGGGAGCCCATCGACCTGAACTCCAAGGAGTCGAACCTCCACTTGGGCGCGTGGAAGCACGAGGGCAGACGCCTCGCGTTCGAGATCTCGCACTCCCTCACGGATGGGGCGGGGCTGCTCCCGTACTTCAAGAGCGCGCTGTGGCTCTACGTGTCGCGCAGGTACGACGTTTCCCTCGACCGCGAGGGCTTCCGCCTGCCGGGCGACGCGATTCCGGAGTCCGAGGTGGGAAACCCCTTTGCGGGCCTCGACATCGATGGTGCGGAGGAGCCGCTCTACGTCAAGGAGCACACGACCGACTTCCTCCGACCGAGCGACGGCTCCGCGGCGGACTCCCGCGTCACGTACGTGAGGATGCCCGAGGCGCAGGTGATGCGGTTCTGCCGTGACAACGACGGGAGCCCGAACGCGCTTCTGGCCGTGATGCTGGCACGTGCGGCCAGACGCAGCGAGTCCGAAAGCGACAAGACCATCAGCGTCGCGGTCGCCATCGACCACAAGGCGATGCTGGGAAACCACGACAACTATCGCCTGTTCGCAAGCGTGGTCGAGCTCGACTTTGCGAGTGACCGGGCGCTGGACGACCTAGCGAGGGCCTGCACCATCGCCCGCGGACAGATCATCGCGCAGGCGCAGCCGGAGAACTCCCTCTGGGCGCTGAGGCAGAGGAAGGCCAACGCCGAGAGGCTCGCCCAGGTCCCCTTGGACGTGAAGCTCGAGGCCATCGCAAAGTCGATGAGCGCGCCGCGGTGGAGCATGTCGGTCTCCTACGTGAGCGGCAGGTCCTTCGGCCCCCTCGACCCCTATGTCGAGGAGTTCTACGTGCTGTCGGAGCCGGGTGTCACGGACGTGGTCTGCGAGGTCACCTGCATCAACCACGGCTTCTTCCTGGCGATCGCGCAGAACTTCTCATCCGACGGGCTCGTTGACGCGCTGCTCGAGGAGCTCTCCTCGGTGGGGATCGACTGCGAGGTGAGGGACAGGGGCCCGCTTGGCCTGTGTAGTATGGCGCCCTACGACGTTGCGGGGTAGGAGTTTGCGGCTGTGCCGGCGATCTGCCACTGCGCCGCGTAGGCTCTTCTCGGCCTATGGGGTCGTTGGCACATTCCTTGGTCGCGGCTCGTGCGCGCGGCGCGACGGGTGGTGTCGCTTGCCTTGGAATGCGTGACGGCGGCCGTAGGGTTCGCCCGATTGGGTCGGGGAGCCTCGTTTCGGCTGTTATAGTCGCTCGTGTGTCATGTCAGGCAAGGCGGTCGGAAGGGAGTCTCCATGAAGTACGAAATCGTTGGCGAGCCATATCCCGCGGTCGTGTGTCACCTGCAGCGCGGCGAGCAGATGAAGACCGAGCGCGGCTCGATGGTGTGGATGGACCCCGTCATGAAGATGGAGACCAACACCGGTGGTGGCGGCATCGGAAAGATGTTCGGCCGCATGCTCTCGGGCGAGAGCATGTTCCAGAACGTCTACACCGCGGAGGATGACGGCCTGATCGCCTTCGGTTCGTGCTTCCCGGGACAGATCCTGCCCATCGAGATCAAGCCGGGGCAGGACTTCATCGCGCAGAAGACGGCGTTCCTCTCCTCGGAGATGGGCGTCTCCATCGAGACCTTCTTCAACCAGAAGCTGGGCAGCGGGTTCTTCGGCGGCGAGGGCTTCATCATGCAGCGCCTGAGCGGCCAGGGCATGGTGTTCGTCGAGTGCGATGGCTCGCTCGTTCGCTATGAGCTCGCCGCGGGCCAGTCGATGGTCGTCGACACGGGTAACGTGCTCGGGTTCACCGAGGGCGTCGAGCTTCGCGTCGAGAAGATCCAGGGTGCCAAGAACGTCATGTTCGGTGGCGAGGGCCTGTTCAACACCGTCCTTACTGGCCCCGGCACGATCTACCTGCAGACGATGCCGCTCTCCAACGTCGTCGAGGTCATCTCGGCGCACCTTCCTAGGGACAACTAAGGGACAACTAGCGAGGCGCGGTCAGGCCTGACGCTGCGGAAGGCCATTTGCGCATGCGAGGGGGCGGGTCCGTCGGAAGTCCGGCGGGCCCGCCCCTCTTGCGTGCGTGGGAAGGGGTGCGAGAGCGGCGTCCGCGTCGTTTCCGGGCCGTGTTGGGCCTATGGCGGCGCGCTCCTCTTGGTGGCTACGCCTCGTCGATCTGCTGGCGCCTGACGAGGTCGGCGAAGAAGCCGTTCCTCTCCATGAGCTCGTCGTAGCTGCCGCTCTCCACGATGCGCCCCTTGTCCAGGGCGAGGATGCGGTCGCACGAGCGGATGGTGGACAGGCGGTGCGCGATGACGATCCTCGTGCAGTCAAGCGCGTCGAGCGAGTCGGTCACGGTCTTTTGCGTCAGGTTGTCGAGCGCGCTCGTGGCCTCGTCCATGATGAGGATTTTTGGCCGCCCGACGATCGCGCGCGCAATCATCAGGCGCTGCTTCTGGCCGCCGGAGATGCCGCCGCTGCCCTCGGAGATGAGGGTGTGCATGCCCATCGGCATGCGGCGGATGTCCTCGGCCATGCCGACCTTCTCCGCCGCGTCCCAAGCGCGCTCGACGCTGAGGCCGGGCGAGGTGATGGTGATGTTGGAGTAGATGTCGCCCGCGAACAGCTTGCCGTCCTGCAGCACCGTGCCGATGCAGCTGCGAAGCGTCCGCAGGTTGGTGGAGCCCGTGTCGTGCCCGTCGTATGAGACGGTGCCCTCCTGCGGGGTCTCGAAGCCGAGAAGAACCTTCACGAGCGAGCTCTTGCCACAGCCGCTCCTGCCGACGATGCCCACGTACTCGCCCGGCTCGATGGTGAGTGACAGGTCGTTGAGGACTGCTGGGCTGTCCTGCTCGTAGCGGAAGGTGACGTTGTTGAGCTCGATCTTTCCCGTGAGCTGCGAGACCAGTTCCTTTCCCTCGCCGTACTCCGGGGCCGTCTGGAGGATCGGCTCCCCCTGCTTGAGGCACGGCCCCAGCTGCGCGATCCACTTGAAGCGCGGGGCGGCCGCGCTGAGACAGCCCATTGCCATGCCGTAGGAGGTGGAGAAGGCCGCGAAGCTCGCCACCGAGACGTGACCCTGGTAGGCGAGGTAGAAGGCCGCGAGCATGCCGATCAGGCGGGAGATGGTGATGAGCTGGGCGCGGGCGCACAGGGGAAACTTCGTGTTGTAGGTCGTCCCGGCCTGCTCCGCATAGCCCCTGAGCCAGCGTGCGTATGCGCGGTCCTCGCTGCCGCTGAGCTTCAAGCGCTGCGCGCCCGAGATGAGGTCGAACACCACGCCGCCGTTCCTCTCGGTGCTGGCGAGCTCGCGTGACGCCAGCTTCTGCTCCTGCATCACGGTGACGGCGTAGATGACGATGACGAGCGCGATGGCGCCGAGCTCGGCGGGAAGCAGCTCCGGCGCGACGAACATGATGGGAAGCGCCATGATCACGGAGACGAGCGTGTTGGTGATCACGAAGAGGAGGTCAGTGGTCGTCTTGGGAAGGGTGCTCAGCGCGAGCACCTTCTGCGAGAGGCCGCCGGCCGTGTTCTCCCCGAAGAACCAGACGGGGAGGTTGAGGATGCGGTGGATGACGCTGCTGCCCGCCGACACGTCGAGGCGGTTCTGGATGCGCATGTTGAGCGAGAATCGCGCCGAGCGCATGAGGAAGTTCGCGAGGGCGAGCGCGACCAGGAAGATGAAGAGCGAGATGAGCAGAGTCATCGTTCCCGTGGGGATGATCCGGTCGAAGGCGATCTTGACGGCCGTCGTGGCGACGATGCCGGCAACCGACATGAGGACGGAGGCGACGAAGTACAGGACCAGGTCTCCGGGTCTGATTTGGCGCAGCATGAACAGGTAGTACTCGCGCCCCGTCATCGGGCGTGCGGGCAGGGGCTCGTAGAAGCAGATCGCCTCCTCGCCGAACTGTCCCGCATTCTTCCTCGTGACGCGCGTCCTCTTGCCCGTGGCGCCGTCCACGTAGTACAGCCCCGACAGGGCACCAGGGAAGAGGGCGACGGCGCTCGTGCCGTCCTTGGTCCTTGCGAGGAGCGGCCCGTCGGCGTCCTTCCACCAGGGGCCGGTCAGGAGCACGCTCCTCTGGGCGATGTTGGTGACGCGCAGGTACTCCGCGATCACCTCGTCGGCGTCGCGGCCCTCTGCGGCGATCTCCGGCGCGTCTATGTGGAAGAAGCCGGCAATGAGGTCCATCTGCTCGGTGACGCTGCCCGCGGACACCCTCGAGCCCGTGGCCGACGAGCGCCTTCCGCCCAGGGCGGCGCCGAGCTGTCGCTCGTTTCTCGCGACCGCCTTCGCGTCGTTTTGCAGCCTCGTCTCGAGCTGTTCTCCAAATAGGCTCATGGTCATCCGTTCCTTGTGCCTACGCCGTCATGATGAGTTGCTTGTACAGGCCACCGTCTGACATCAGGTCGTCGTGGGTGCCTCGCTGCACCACCTTGCCGCGGTCGAGGACGATGATCTCGTCGCAGTCGCGGATGGTGGAGAGGCGGTGCGCCACGATGATGCAGGTGATGCCGCGCGCGTGGATGTATTCGGAGATCTCGTACTCGGTGCGTGCGTCCAGGGCCGAGGTGGCCTCGTCCATGATCAGGATGGAGGGGTCGCTCGACAGGACGCGTGCGATCTCGATGCGCTGGCGCTCGCCGCCCGAGAGGTTGCGACCGCCCTCCTCGACCATCATCTGGTAGCCGCCCTTGCGCGACGAGATCTGCTTGTGTATGCCGGCGTCGCGCGCAGAGAGCACCATCTCGAAGTCCTCGATGGTGTCGTCCCACATCTTGATGTTGTTCTGGATCGTGTCGTGGAACAGGACCACCTGCTGGTCGACCATCGTGAGGGACCCCTTGAACACCGGGCGGGGTATGTTCTCGATCGGCTTGCCGTCGAAGAGGATCTCGCCGCTCCAGGGCTGGTGGATCCCCACGAGCATCTTTGCGATGGTGGACTTGCCCGAGCCGGACCCGCCCACGAGCGCGACCCGCTGCCCGGGCTTGAGGCGGAGGCTGAAGTTCTCGATGAGGGGCTCGGCGGCGTGGGAGTAGCCGAAGGTCACGTTGCGGATCTCGAGCTCGCCGGTGAGCTTCTGGGCGTCGCGCACGGAGGCGGGGTCTGCGCGCCCGCGGGCGCCGTCCTCCTCGGGACACTCCATCACGTCATTCACGCGGTCGATGGCGGCCCCCATGACCTGGAGGTTCTCGCCCGCCTCAAGCAGCATGTTGACGGGGTCCATCATAGCCTTGAGGAACTGCAGGAAGGTGAGGAGCAGGCCTGCCGTGAACTGGCCCTGCACGATCAGGACGAAGCCCATGAACATCACGACGTAGTCCGAGACCTCCTGAATGAAGGCGGGGAAGTTGCCGAGGTACATGGTCTTTCTGGTGAACCTGCTCTTGGTGTTCGCGAGGCTGGCGTGGACGCCGCTCCAGCGCTTGAAGTAGCCGTCCTCGGAGCCTGTCGCCTTGATCGACTCGATCATGTCGATGCCCGAGACCGTCGTGGCGCTGAGGTTCGCGCGGTTGCGAGCGCCGACCGCGGTGATCTCGCGTCGCATCGACCCGACCTTGCGGATGACGAGGAGGTTGATGACCACGGTCGCGGCGCCGATCCCCGTGAGCAAGAGGTTGTACTGGGCCATGACCACGAGGTAGAAGACGAGCATCAGAAGGTTGATGACGAGCGGCGCGAGCTGGCCGATGAGCGTCTCCGCGATCTCGTTGTTCGAGTTCTGGCGGTCGGCCAGGTCGCCCGCCTTGTGCTGGTAGAAGAACTCGATGGGAAGGTACAGGACGTGCCGCAGGAACCGCGCGCTCGACGTCGCCGCGATCTTTCCCTTCGAGCGGATGATGAGGACCTGGTTGATGATGGACGCGATGAGCTGGAAGGCGATCACGGCCGCGAAGACGTAGAGCACGCCCGGGTACCATGACGAGCCGTCGCGCCCCAGGACGTAGTCGGTGAAGATGCGGGTGAAGATGGGGGAGAGGATTGCGGCGAACGTCGCGAGGATGCTCGTGACCATGACGAGCCGGACGATGGAGCCGTGCTCCGCGAGCGCGGCGCTCAGGTGGTCGAGGAGGCCTGGCTTCTGGCCGCTCGCCTCGAAGGACGCGCCGGGCGAGAAGAGCATACAGGTCCCCTCGTAGCTCTTCTCGAACTGCGCGAGGTCAAGGCGTGTCGTCCCCTGGGCGGGGTGGTTGACGCAGACCCCCTTGCGGTCGAATCCGCAGAGCACCACGTAGTTGGTCTCGTTCCACACAACGATTGCCGGCAGCCTTGCGGAGCGAAGCTCGTCGACGCCGAGTCGCTCGATTGTGCAGTCGAGGCCGTAGCCCTCGGCCGCGCGCTTGATCGAATCGGGCTGGATGCCGTCGCGTGAGAGCTCGCAGGCGCCACGCAGCTGGTCGAGGCCGACCCACTTGTTGTGGTAGCCCATGACCATCCCGAGGCATGCGGCGCCGCCGTCGAGCTCTTCCATCTGTAGGACAACGGGTACCTTGACGACGTCTCTGCCCATGGCTACCTCGCAAGGAATCGGATCGGTGGGACCTCGTCGGTGATGATCGTGACGTCGGGCGTCGTGAACAGGTGGTTAGAGATGTCATCGTGGACATGGACCGCGATGCCCCAGCTGTAGTTGCTGTCTATGCACTCCTCCGCGATCCACGCGCCGTCGTTCAGGTACGCGCGCGCCTCCTCGCGATTGAGCGGGATGGCGGACACGGCCTCGATCTGTCCCTTGGTCGTCGTGCGGTCGGGCATCGTGATCGTGACATCGTTGCCGAACTTCGAGAGCTGCTCGGCGCTGTACTTTGAGGAGTCGACGTAGCAGACGACCCAGTGGCCCCCGGCCTCGTGGGCCTCCTCCTCGCTGCTGCCGATGACCTGCGCCTGCCTGATGAGCGTCTCGGTGTCGACCACGCATCCGGTGACGGTGGTGGTGACGGGGATCTTGCCGATGAAGCCCCACACGATGGTGGCGACGAGCACGAGCGACAGCGCACCGATGATGACCAGGACCCCCGGGCTGCTCACCCGGATGTAGTCGTTCAGGCCGTCTCCTGACGCCTTGCGGGTTTCCTCTTGCACAACGTCCTCCTGACCATCGGCCGTGCCTTGCAGGGACACCGTACGAGCACAGATTATAGGGTCGTCGTGGCAGGGCGCCCGCCTCGTCGGCTTGGCCGGGCCCTCAACGGTCGAAAAGTGCGGTGCGGCCAGTTCGACAGGCACAATACGCTTGGCTAGAATCGTCGGTGGGCGCCTGGGCGTCCACCGACATTCGTTTTGGCAGGCCGCCGAGAAGAGCGTAGGCATGCTCTTCTCGGCAGCTTGAGAGGGTGAGTGAGCATGGTGCTTTCAGACAGGGACATCAAGCGCGAGCTGGCCGCGGGGCGCATTCGCGTCGAGCCGCTGGACGAGAAGGACATCCAGCCGGCCTCCGTCGACGTGCGCCTGGGGTCCAACTTCCGCATCTTCAAGAACTCGTCGAACGCCTACATCGACCCCACGGTCGAGCAGCACGGCCTCACCGAGTCGATCGACGTGCCGGAGGGGGAGACCTTCGTGCTGCACCCCGGGCAGTTCGCGCTTGGCACCACGCTCGAGCGCATCGCCGTGGCCGACGACATCCTGGGCAAGCTCGAGGGCAAGTCCACGCTGGGCAGGCTCGGCCTCATGATCCACTCCACGGCCGGCTACGTCGACCCGGGCTGGGACGGCGAGATCACGCTCGAGCTCTCCAACGTCGCGACGCTGCCGATCGTGCTGCACCCCGGCATGAGGATCGGTCAGATGTCGTTCGAGCGCATGAGCAGCCCCTCCGAGCGACCCTACGGCAGCAAGGGGCTCGGCAGCCACTACCAGGGCCAGTCGGGCGCGACCCCGTCCAGCCGCCTCAAGGACTAGGGGAGTCGCATGTGGCTTGACGCGCTCTACCACTCGCTCAATCCCGTCGCGCTGCAGCTCGGACCGCTTGCGATCCGCTGGTACGGCCTGGCGTACTTCTTCGGTTTCGTGTGCGCCGCGGTCGTGATCTATCGCGTCGCGCGCCGCTGGGGCGTCGGGCTCTCCGTCGACCAGCTCACCACCGTCATGATCGGCATCGCCTTCGGCGTGATCATCGGCGCGCGCCTCTTTTACGTCGTCTTCTACGGCGACGGCTACTACCTGGCCAACCCCCTCAAGATCCTCGCGTTCTCCGAGGGCGGCATGAGCTTCCACGGGGGCCTCGCCGGTGCCGTCGTGGGCGGCGCGATCGCGTGCCGCTCCATCGGCTACTCCATCCCCACGATGTGCGACCTCGCCGTTATCGGCGCCCCGCTCGGCCTCTTCTTCGGGCGCTGCGCCAACTTCGTCAACGGCGAGCTCTGGGGCAAGCCCTGCGACCTGCCCTGGGGCGTCATGTTCGATGACGCCGGCGGCGGGGCGATCTACCGCCACCCCTCGCAGTTCTACGAGGCCCTGCTCGAGGGTCTCGTGATCTTCGTCGTGCTGCTGGCCCTCTCGCGTCGCCGCCCGCCGCGCCCGCAGGGAACCTTCCTGGGCGTCTTTCTGGCGCTCTACGGCGTCTTCCGCTTCGCCGTCGAGTTCGTGCGCCTGCCCGACAAGCAGGTCGGATACCTCCTGGGCACCGACTGGCTCACCATGGGCCAGGTGCTCTCGGTCCCGCTCGTGATCATTGGGGTCATGGTCGTCGTGCTGGCACTGCGGCGCAACGAGCCGCAGCGCGGGCTCCTCTCGCCCGCCCCCGCCGCAGAGCAGGAGTGACTTCCGATCAACTGAGGCCCAACGGCCCCCGATGCCTGCAGCGCAAGCAGGCCTCGGGGGTCTCTTTGTGCCGCGAGCCCGCCCTGCCTCGGGCGCCGCCTGCGTGCAAAGCCGCCCATACCCACTCGCGGTTTTCGTGTATAGCGTCGTAGCTGGCCTTTAGCTGGCACCTGTCTGATAGAATCTGTCACAACATACGCACGAGGGCATGGCCAAAGCTCATAGGCCTCGGAAAAAGGATTCCGGTTTGACTCCGGATTTGCGAAAGCCGTGCTCACAAGGTTGCAACGCACCCGCGTCGCACGCTGGCTGCCGCGCCCGCTCCCGGACGTCGCCTGCCGCGCCGGCGCCTGGCGTTGCGCATCGGACACCGTCCGAACAGCGCCTGCCCTCATGATTCCGCCCACGCGGAGAGAGGCAAGGCGATGACTTCCCAAAACAACCCCATCTGGCGGCGCGCGCTCGCGTGCGCCCTTGCGATCGCGCTCGCAGTCGCCGGCACGCCGGCGCGAGCTGACGCCCAGCTCACCATCGATGCCCAGTCCTCCTACACGTCCGTCGACGAGGTCGTTCCCGTTGCGACCGAGGCGCCTGACGAGGCCCAGCCGTCCGTCGCATCCGACGACGCCGCCGAGAAGAGCGTGCCGTCCGACTCGGGCGACGCCTCCGACCAGCAGGCTGACGCCCCCGACGACGAGGCATCCTCCAAGGACGACGACGCTCCTGCGGTGAGCGCGCCCGTCGAGGCCGCTGCCCCCGCGCAGGTTGCCAACGCCGGCGCCACGCCCGTCTCGACCCAGGATGAAACCGTCTCCGTCACGATGGCCATCATCGGCCGCGATGCCAACGGGCGTCCCGAGTCGTGGTCCGCGGCGACGGACTACTCCGTGCCCACCACCTCCAACGCCGGCGACCTCACGATGAGCGCGCTGAACGCATCCAACCTCACCTACGACTCCGTCACCGAGTACGGCCTCTACCTGAAGACCATCACTTCGCCCGACGGCGCGCGTACCCTCGGCTACGACGAGGCCACCGGCCGCTACTGGCAGCTCTTCGTCAACGGCGCGGCCTCCAGCGTCGGCGCGAGCGACGTGCATCCCGCGGCCGGCGACACCTACGTCTGGTACTACTCCGCTTTTGGCGACGAGCTGCCACCCGCGACCTCCTCGGTCACGATGTCTGTCATCGGCCGCGACGCCGACGGCCGTCCCGAGTCGTGGGTGGGCGAGGCCTCCCATGCCGTCCCGACTTTCTCCAAGGCCTCCGACCTCACCGAGTCCGTTCTTGCCTCCTCGGGACTCACGTCCGAGATTGATCGCACCTGGGGCTTCTACCTCAAGTCCATCACCTCGCCCGACGGCGCGCGAACCCTCGCCTATGACGAGCCCACGGGCCGCTACTGGCAGCTCTTCGTCAACGGCACTCTCTCCGACCTCGGCGCCGGCTCCGTTCAGCTCTATGAGGGCGACTCCGTCGTCTGGTACTACTCTGCCTACGGCGACAGCCTCCCCACCAACACCGCCTCTGTGACCGTCATCGGCCGCGACGCCCTCGGCAACGTCGAGACGTGGCTGCCCGAGACCTCGCGCAGCGTCGACTTCCCGACCACCGCGGACAAGCTCACCGTGGACATCCTCCGCGACGCGGGCATCACTGCCGACTACGGCTATGGCAAATTTGGCTTCTATCTCAACTCCATCACCTCGCCCTTTGATCCCACGTGGTCGCCCGGGTACGAAGAGGCCACCGGCCGTTACTGGCAGCTCTTCGTTAACGGCAAGTCCTCCGACCTTGGGGCGAGCTCCGTCCAGCTGGGCGACGGCGACTCCATCGTCTGGTACTACGCCGCGTACGGCGATTCGATCCCCACCAGCGACGTCCCCATCAACCCCGGCGCCGCCCACCCCGAGGTCTCCCACGATTGGGCCGGCTTCAAGGGCAACGACGGCACGGGCGTGGTCGAGAGGAGCACGCCCAAGGCTGCCGCCGCCCTCGCATGGCAGGTCGGTCTCAAGCGCGAGGGCGAGCTCTTCGCCAACACGAGTGACGTCCTGCTCGTCGACGGCAATGTCTACCAGGTTGTTCGCGACACGCTCTACGTCCGCGACTCTGCCACCGGCGCCATCAAGGGCTCCGCGCCCCTCGCCGGCACGATCGGCTTCGTCTCGCGCATCCAGTACGCCGACGGCCTCATCCTCGTGCCGCTCCAGGGCGGCAGCGTGCAGGCCATCACGGCTCGCGGCCTCGAGACCCTCTGGGTGAGCGCCCAGCTCCCCGACGTCAAGGGTACCCTGCAGCAGGCCAACTCCGCCGTGGTCGTGGGCGACGGCTGCATCTACGTCAACGCCACGGTCCCCGGCTCCTTTGGCAGCGTCGCCTGCATCGACCTCGCGTCCGGCCACACCCGCTGGCGCCACGACAACGAGGGCGCCGGCTACTACTGGGCCAACATGGCGCTCTCTCCTGCGGGCCTTCTCTCCGCATCCGAGAAGGGCGCAGTCCAGCTCTTCAACATCACCTCGGGCCTCGTGCTCGCCTCGCACGACCTTGGCGCGGCCTGCAGGGCCGGCATCGTCCGTGGCGGCGACGCCTACTACGTGGTAACCGAGGACGGCGTGCTGCATCGCCTCGTGCTCTCGGGCGCGCGTCTCTCCGAGACCGGCTCGGTCCACTTCTGCGACTACTCCACCGGCACGCCCACCATCAAGGACGGCCGCGCGTACGTCGGTGGCGCGGTCCGCAACGGCTCCAAGAGCGTGGGCGCGCTCGCGACGATCGACCTCTCCTCTATGACGGTCGTCTTCACCGTCACGACCCTCGAGTCGGGCGCGTTCCTTCCCGCCGAGGTCAAGAGCACGCCCCTCGTCTCCGTAACCGGCGGCGAGACCTGGGTCTACTTCACGTGCAACACCGAGCCGGGCGCCGTCTACGGCGTGCCTGCCGCAGGGTCCGCGGCTCGCGAGATCTTCGTCCCCGACGCCGACCACGCCAACTACTGCATGTCCTCGGTGGTCTGCGACGCGGCCGGTAACCTCTACTACACCAACGACTCCGGCACGCTCTTCAAGATCGCGAGCGGCGCCAGCCCCGCGCCGGCTCCGTCCGAGGGCGGCAACACCGACGGCGGCAACACCGACAACGCCGGCGACGACTCCGTTGACGATGTCGACTATGACAACTCTGGTTCGGGCAGCGTCGCCCCGCGCGCCGCATCCTCGAACCAGGGCACCAAGGCCGCCGACACGGCCGCCGCGCCCGCGACGTCCGCTGCGACCACCGACGCCAAGAAGGACGGAAAGGGCTCCGAGTCCACGTCCCAGACGCAGGACCAGGCCGAGGCGCCCTCCATGCCCGTCTGGCCCTTCGTGGGCATCGGCATTGGCGTGGTCGTCCTTGCCGGCGCCCTCGTCGCCATGAGGAAAAGGGGATAGCGTGACGGAGAGGCAGAGCCCCACGCCCGATAAGAGCGAGGCGGCCGACCGCAGCGCCTCCGCTCCCGCCGCACCCGCCGGCGAGACCAAGGTCGCCTACATCCGCCACAACGGAGACGCCCCTGACGGGGGCGCCCCCGCCCGTGGCGGCGCGCCCGCCCCGCGCCTGTCGCCGGCTCCGGTGATCGTCGCGGTCTTCGCTGTCATCGCGATCGCCGCCTTCTCGTGGGCCGCCTATGCGTACTCGCAGGGGCAGGACGCCATCGCCATCGTCGCCTCGGCCTTCGGCGCCCCCTCGGGCGGCGAGCGGGCCAAGCAGTCCGTGGCGCCCTCCGCAGGCTCCGCACAGTCCGCCGCGCCCGCGGCCGGCTCGGCCGACTCAGCCTCCGGCGGCAACCCCGCAGGCCAGGGTTCCGCAGGCGCAGGCGGCAACGGCACCGGCGGCACCACCAGCGATGGCGCCTCGTCCGACAACGGCGCCGGTGCCCCCGACTCCGATACCTCCGGCGCCCAGGGCGGCGGCTCGGGCCAGACGAGCGCCCCCGCCGACCAGGGCGGCTCGCCCGACTCCGCTCCCGCGCCCGAGGAGTCCTCGCAGATCACCGTCACGGTCTCGATCGACGCGAGCCTCGTGGGCGCGGCTGGCGGCTCGACCACAGTCACGCTCGAGCGTGGGGCCACCGCATACGACGCCCTGCTCGCCTCGGGCGTGAGCGTGAGCGCACGCCCCACGGGCTTCGGCATATACGTCGACGCGATCAACGGCGTCGCTGAGAAGCAGGCCGGCCCTACGAGCGGATGGGTCTACACTGTCAACGGCGGACGCGTCAACGTGGCGTGCTCGTCGTACGAGATGGGCGATGGCGACTACCTGAGCTGGACCTACGTGACGGGAGCTGATTGATGGCAGGGCGGAGGCACGTCGCGTTCGAGACGGCGCACGCCTCGGTGCCGATTGTGTACTTCGCCGGCACCATCCTGCTCGCGCTCTTCGCGCTGCAGCCCGTCTACGTGGCCCTCTCGCTCGCAGGCGCGCTCGCGTACTCGCTGGCGTGCCGCGGCCTCCGCGCGACCGCTCTCAAGCTGCGCTGGCAGCTGCCGATGCTCGCGATCGTCGCCCTCGCCAACCCGCTCTTCTCGGCGCAGGGCACGACCCTCGTCCTTCAACTGGGCTTCGTGCGCGTTTACGCCGAGAGCCTGGCCTTCGGCCTCACGATGGGCGCGCTCCTTGCGGCGTCCGTCCTGTGGTTCGAGAACGCGGCGGCCACCGTCTCAAGCGAGAGCGTGCTGTCGCTTCTGGGCGCCCGCATGCCCGTGGTCTCGACCATGGTCGTGATGGTGTCTCAGCTCGTGCCGCAGCTCATGCGCCGCTCGCGCACCGTGGGAGGCGCCCTCGACGCCTGCACCGCCGCGCGCACGCCCGCCGCCGCGCCGCACGTGCGCGCCGCGCGCCTCTCCGGCGTCCTCATGAGCTGGGCGATGGAGGACTCCCTCGAGCGCTCCGACGCCATGCGCGCCCGTGCGTGGGGCGCGAGCGAGCGCCGCACGACCTGGCGCCGGCAGGAGTTCCGCGCACGCGACGCCGCTCTTCTCGCCTGCGTCCTGGGCCTCATCGCGCTCAACGCGCTGCTCGTGGCCCTGGCCATGCAGGCGTGGTGGTTCTATCCCACGATGGCCGAGCTCGGCTGGTGGTGGGGCTACGTGCCCTATGCCGCGCTCGTGCTGCTGCCGTGTGCCCTTGCGACCTATGACGAGATGAGCTGGAGGTCCCTCTCGTGACGAATGCCAACACCACAGCCGCGTCCGCGGCGAGGCAGACGCCCGCCGCGCTCTCCTTTGAGGGCGTGAGCTTCGCCTATCCCGCGCCCGAGGGCGCCTCCGATGCGGCCGCCGCCCGGCCCGTGCTCGACGGCTGCGACCTGAGCGTCCCCGAGGGCGCGTTCTGCCTGCTCGTGGGCGACACCGGCTCGGGCAAGACCACGCTCCTGCGCCTGGCCAAGCCCGAGATCGCGCCGGCCGGCAGCCTCGACGGGCGCGTGCTCGCCTGCGGCCGCGACGTGCGCGAGCTCGACGGCCGCGCCTCCGCCGAGACCGTCGGTTACGTCTTCCAGAACCCCGACAGCCAGATCGTCTGCGACACCGTCTGGCACGAGATGGCGTTCGGCCTCGAGAACCTCGCGGTCCCCGAGCCCCAGATGCGCCGCCGCGTGGCCGAGGTCAGCTACTTCTTCGGCATGGAGCCGTGGTTCTCCCGTCCGACCGCCGAGCTCTCCGGCGGCCAGCGCCAGGTGCTCGCGCTCGCGGCGACGCTGGCCATGCGCCCGCGCGTGCTTCTGCTCGACGAGCCCACCTCGATGCTCGACCCCATTGCCGAGAAGAGCTTCGCGTCGCTCCTGCAACGCGTGAACCTCGAGCTCGGCGTCACCGTGGTCGTCGCCACCCACGCCCCCGCGCCGCTCGCCCCCTTCGCCACGATGGCCGTCGAGGTGGGGGAGGGCGCCGTGCGCCCCGTCGAGGTCTCGGCCCTCGAGCGTCGCGGGCGGCTGGCGGATGTCGCCCGGGAGGACGACGCCAAGCCCGCCGACGGCCCGCGCGCCGCCGACGCGCGCGCGAGCGTCCGGCTGCGCGACGTCTGGTGGCGCTACGGCCGCGAGGAACCCTGGGTCCTGCGCGGATGCGACCTCGACGTGAGCGCGGGCGAGGTCAGGGCCATCGTCGGCGGAAACGCCTCGGGCAAGTCCTCGCTCCTCTCGGCCGTGGCGCAGATCTCGAGGCCCCAGAGGGGGCGCGTCGAGGTCGCCGACGCCGCCTGCCAGGCGCTCCTGCCGCAGAGCCCGAAGGCGCTGCTCACGGCGGAGTCCGTCGAGGAGGAGCTCATGGAGTGGTCGCGCGCCGTCGGGTACGCGCGCGGGGACGTGCTTGCGGCCATGGGCGAGCTGGGGCTTGCCGAGGGGCTGCTGGCATCGCACCCCTATGACCTCTCCGGCGGGCAGCAGCAGCTCGTGGCACTCGCGAAGGTGCTGCTCACGCGCCCGCGCCTGCTGCTTCTGGACGAGCCTACCAAGGGGCTCGACGACGCCGCCCGCGCCGCCGTGGCGCGTGCCGTGTCCCGCGTCGCCGACTCGGGCGCGACGGTCCTTCTGGTCACGCACGACCTGGAGTTCGTGCGCGTCTGCGCGACGAGCGTGTCGATGATCTTTGACGGCAAGGTCATCTCGACCGAGCCCACGCCGGAGTTCTTCGAGACCTCGTGGCTCTGGGGAGTCTCGCGATGAGCGCGCCGGAGGGAAGGGCTGTGCCCGTCAGCCTCGCGTCTCGCGTGCTGCGCGTCGCCGGGACCGCGTCGCTGGTGCTCGTACCTGCGACGATGGGCGCCTGCGCGTACTTCGGCGTGCCCGCGGCCGCGGCGCTTACGCTCCTCTCGGTCGTGCTCACCCTCGTGCTGTTCTTCGCGAGCTACGAGGCATCGCGCCCGGCGCTTCGCCAGATCATGCCCGCCGCGACCCTGGCCGCCGTCGCCGCCGCGGGGCGGATCGTCTTCGCGCCGATCCCCAACGTGCAGCCGGTCTCCGCGATCGTGATCGTCGCGGGCGCCGCGCTCGGGAGGCGCGACGGCTTCATGGTGGGCGCGCTCGCGGCGCTCTCCTCCAACCTCTTCTTCGGTCAGGGGGAGTGGACGCCCTGGCAGATGTACGCCTGGGGCCTGATGGGCTATGTCGCCGGCATGCTCGCCGACCACGGCCTGCTCGCAAGGCGCTGGGCGACCCTCGCCTTCGGCTTCGTCGCGTCGCTGGGATATGCGCTCATACTCAACGGCTTCTACATCCTGGGCTACGTCAAGCCGCTGACGTGGCCGGGCGCCCTGGGGGCCATCGCGCTCGCCGCCCCGTACGACCTCATGCACGCCACGTCGACCGTCGTGTTCCTGGCGCTGATCTGGCTCCCGTGGGAGCGCTCCATCAGGAGGGTCGTGCGCAAGTACGCGCTGTAGCCGTCAGCGCAAAACCCGCTCGAGGCGTGCAGGAATTGACCTCCGTCTTCGCGTCTTCCCTTGATAAATCTCCAGCACGTTGGCACCATCGTCGGTCACCAGCTGTACTAGCTTGGCTAGGTTGTCGGCCTTGTCCACGAACTTCGTGGCTTGCCTTGCGATACGCCCGGTCTGCTGCATGCCCCTGATAATGATCCAGGCCAACGTGGTGATGTCCACATTGCCGCCGGAGACCAGGGCGACGGCCTTGAGCGGCGTGTCGACCCTGCCGAACAGGTCGGCGGCCGCGCTGGAGGCGCCCGCGCCTTCCGCCATGGTCTTCGGGCCTTCCAGCAGCGCCACGATGACCGCCGCGATCTCGTCTTCGGTTACCGTCACGACATCGTCCACATAGCGGCTCACCAGGTCGAAGGTCATGTTGCCCGGGGTGGGTACGTGGATGCCGTTCGCATTGGTGGGGCCGTCCTTGATGGTGGTGACCTCGCTGCTTGTCACCGATACAGACATCGAGGGGATGCTCGGCGCCTGCACGCCGATCACCTTGACGTTGGGGTGGATGGACTTAACCGCCACGGCGACGCCGGTGGCGAGCCCGCCGCCGCCGACGGGCACCACGATCTGTTCCACATCGGGCGCCTGCTCCAAGATCTCCAAGCCAAGCGTGCCCTGCCCCGCGATCACGAACGGACCGGCGAAGAGATGGGCGAACGTGAGGCCCTCTTCCTTGGCCAGCCTTGCGACTTCCGCCGTTGCATCGACGTAGTTGCCTGGTGCCAGCGCGACTTCGCCGCCGTAGCTGCGGGTGGCTTCCGCCTTCGGGATGGGCACGCCTTCCGGCATGGAGATGGCGGACCTCCTGCAAGCTAGCGGCGGATATGCTTGCCCACATGCGCCGAACGGCGGAAGCGGGTCTCAACCGCGACCGCGAGCAGCGCGGCGGCGCTCATGGCGGCGAGCGACGCAAGCAGCGCGACTGGCGTGGAGTCGCCGGTGTTGGCCACCACGGCGCCGCCCCTCGAGACGGCGCCCCTCGCGGCAGGCGCTTCAAGCACCTCGAAGCTCGCATCCACGCTGCCGGCGTCATCGAATATCGCGTTCAGGGTATGCTCGCCCACGGCCAGCGTCTCGAGGTAGGCCGGCTTCAGCTTCACGATGACGCTGCCAGGCTCTGCCGTGTAGTCGGCCGCGTCGACGTCCTTCCCGTCCACTTGGATGCCGGTGAAGTGGGAGAAGGTCACGCTGTCGTCCACCGAGCGCTTGAACGCGAAGTCTGCCGTCGCCGAGCTGCCCTTCGTCCACCGCAGGCCGTCGCCTTCGACGCTCCTGTAGGAAACGCCCTCATCTGGCCTCAGCTTGGGGATCGGCTCGGTCTTGGCTTGAGTTTTGAAGGCAGGGTTTGTGAAGGTCGCCGTATAGGTCTTCACGCCTTCTTCGGCTTCCGTCGGCTCCTTGGTTACCGCCGACGTGGCCTTGGCGGTTTCCGTCTCAACATGGCTTGCGTCCCTCTTGCAGATGAGCGTCGCCGTCACGCTGCCGTTGTCGGCCGCCCACTCGTAGGTCGGATCGCCCCAGTCATGGCCGAGCGGGTGGATGGCTTTGGCCTCGTGAGAAAGCTCGGCGCCGCAAACCGAGCAGTAGACGACCTCGTCGTAGCTTCCGGCTTTCTCGCACGTGGCCGCCACCTCGTTTTCACGCACGGGCGCGGCGGCCGTATGGCCTGTCGCGGGAACCTCGCTTGTCCTCGCCTGCGTCGCGAAGGCGATGTTCTTGAAGCTTGCCGTGTAGGTTCTTGAGCCCGCTTCGGTACATTTTGGATTCACGTCCGTAATGATGGGGGTAACCGTCTCGACCTCTACGAAGCTTGGATTATCCGTCAAGGCGCGCGAGGCTTTTACTTCCATGTTGTCGGCCGCCCATTCGTAAGTCGGCTCTGTCCAGCTGTGTGAGTGCCCCTCTGCCGAAATCGTTTCCGTCCTGGTCTGCACGGTGAAGGCCGGATTGGCGAAGGAGCCCGACGTATACGTTCTCACGCCGAGTTCGTCTCCCTCAGGCTGTTTGGTCACCTCGGAGGTGACGTCCACGGTCTCTGTCTCTTCGTGGCTTGCGTCCTTCTTGCAGACGCGCTTCGCCGTGACCTGGGTATTGTTTTCATTCCATGTATAGATGGGATCGTTCCAGTCGTGCTCGCTCTCGCGGATTACGAAGCCCAGCGTCACGGTCGGGCCCTCGACGCCTTCCCACGCGTATTTGGTGGGGTCTTTCAGCGTGAGCACAACGGGGTAGGTCCCAGGCTCCGTGCCGCCCTTGTTTTCTGTCACGGTGTATAGGTCGCTCGCGGGCACGTCGGCGACTTGTTTTTCGCCTGTGTAGGGTTTGGAATCGATCTCAGGTGCAGCCACCTGCGCATGGGTTACCTTTACCGAGCAGGTTGCAGTCTTGTCATCTGCTGTATCGTCCGTTCCGTTGGTCGCGGTGACGGTGATGGTCGACTCGCCCACAGCAACGGCGGACACCTTGCCGGTACTATCCACCGTGGCGACGCTCTCGTTGCTGCTTTTCCAGGTGACGGTCTTGTCCACCACGATGGTGTCAGAGCCTTCGGGTGAAACCGTGGCCACCAGTGTCTCTGTGTTACCTACGACAAGATTGGTTTCCTCCTTGTTGAGCGAGACGCTCTCCACGGCAACCTTCCTCACGAATTCTGCCGTTACGGTCACATCTGCCGCGGGCATGGCGAAGGTGTATTTGGAAGAATCGCTTGTATCCTGAGTGAGCGCGAGCTCGGTTTCTCCAGCTGTAGCCTTCAGTGTGCCGGGCTTTAGCACCCAGCCGCCTGCGTCCGGCGCTACGGTGAGAGTCACTGTGCTACCCGGCACCGCACGAGACTTGCCGACGACAACGCTGCCGCCTTGAGCCTCAGACGCGGTAACCCCAAAGGTGCTCGCACGAACCAAAGTCTTGTTATTAAGCGTGTCAAGATTAGCTGCAGTATAACTCGTGGCCGCAAAGGCTTCCCTTGTACTCTTGTCCGTGAAGGGTCTTTCCATCGTCAGTGTGACTGACGTATCTTCGTTGTTGCAGCGGTAAGAAGTCGCTTTGACACTTATGTCGTATTCGTCTTCGGCGTACTTCAGCGTGATGGTGGTCGCAAGGCCGGTTCCATCTTTACCGTTGCCGATGCCAGATCCATTGGCGCCACCTATGGATTCTACGGTGCCGCCACTGATGGTGATGGTGGTGCCGGCGCCACGGTCGCCGCCGCCGATGCCCGCGCCGCCTGCGTTGCCGGTGGCTACAACAGTGCCGCCGGAGATGGTGACGTTGTCGCCGTTGCCGCCCTTCCCGCCGCCGATACCAGCTGCATCGGATCCAGCGCTTGCAGTTACGGCGCCACCGGAAATGTTGATGTTGCCGCCACCGCCGCCTTCGCCGCCGCCGATGCCGGCCCCATACTTGCCGCCCGTAGCTTCTATAGTGCCGCCAGTGATATTGATAGTGCTGGCATTGACCCTGCCGTCGGTGTCATCACCTGCACCGATACCCGATGCGTAGCCATTGCTCGAGGCTTTCACAGTACCACCGGCAATGGTGATGTTACCCCCGATGCAGCCATCGCCACCGCCAATGCCTGCGCCGTCCGGGCCGCCGTAGGCCTCGACCTCGCCGCCGTAGATGCTAATCGTGCCGCCAGTGGTTGCCGTGCTGCCCGCGTCGTCGTCGCCCGAACCGATACCTGCGCCGCTATCATTGGGAAAGCTATAAGATGACTGAGGGCCGCCTTTTGCATAGACCTTGCCGCCCCAGATGGTGATGGTGCCGCCGTTTCCGCCCCTACTACCGCCGATGCCGGCGGCCCCACCACCGCCGTACGCCTTGACATCGCCTCCGTAGATGGTGATTACGCCGCCGTCCCGGCCTGGGCCGTAGGCATCGCCGCCGCCGATGCCGGCGGAGCCGTTGCCGCCACGTGCCTCGATCGTGCCGCCGTAGATGGTGATGGTGCCGCCGGCACCCGTTTTGCCGGCACCGATGCCCGCTGCGTGAGCGTCATTGTTATCGTTATTGGCAGTTATTTTGCCGCCATGAATCGTGATGGGGCCGTTCGGACCCGTGTTATTGTCGGAGCCTATTGGCGCGTTCTCTTTGCTGGTGTCGGCATAGCAGACTAGCTCGCCTGTTTCTCCCTGCTGGGCATAGATGTTGATCTTCGATGACCAATAGACATTGATGCCCTTTTCCAGCGTGAGCTTGGAACCGTCCGTGAGGATGATGTTGGCCTCCGCCCCCTCCGCAACCTTGATTCTATTCTTGCTCTCGACGTCACCGCTCACGTAGTACCAGCCTTGTATGCTCTCAGTGTCTTTTGTAATGGGCGCACACTCGGCGGTCTTCGTTTCCGACGTGACCTTCGTGCCGTCCCAGCTCTTCTCGACGTAGCTGACATTCTCGACCGCATATGCCGTCCCACTCGTCGCAAACAAGAACCCAATGGCCAGCACCAATGCCAGCAAAAGACTCTTCGGCTCTCTCGATACCCTCTTCATGACGCAGCCGCCTCCGTCCCAGCTGTCGAATAACTCGTGTCAGTCACGCCCTTGTCCATCTTCACCGCAGCCCCATATCGAGCTGTCGTCATTCAAGTCGTTTTCTTTCAAAACACTTCGCTGAGCTCATGTACCGTCTGCGGTTCGAGACGAGTCCTCGCCTTCTGGTTTTCGGCTCTTGCACTACAAGGCGATAAAAAACTGTTGGCGTCATCAATGTATGCAAGATTATCTGCGGTCATTGCCTCATCTGGCAAGGAGGTTGCAAACGACGGGCAGCTCGGAGCCGTGAGCGGCGGCAGAGCCTGTTGGGGCGTCAGGGGTACACGGACGTATGAAGCAAGTACGATGCCGAGTGGATGCACGAATGCTGGAAAAACTCGCGCCCTCGAGGCACTTCTGCGCTGCTGATTCACGCCCTCAACGGCATTTTGCGCTGCAGATACGTCTGGCGGCCGCGCCTGCCGCGCCGCCCGCCGCATCGTTCGCGTCCCTATGCTGCTACGACGCCGACAATTCCTTGTGCGACCATCTGCCCTTTGGTACGTTTCTGGTGAGAACGCACTGCTCAAACGGCACGTAAACACGCGAGAGACGGAACGGCGATGCGCCACCCTCGAACCGACAGGAAGCAGCGCGGCGCACGGCTCGCCGCAGCGATCATGCTCTCCGTCGCGCTTGCGACGCAGGGCATGCCCGCGCGCGCCGTCGCGGTGGCGGCGCCGTCGTCGGGCGACGAGGCTCCCTCCGCAGCGTCAGGGCTCGACGAGAAGAGCGCGCAATCCTTGTCCGAGCAGGCCTCGGGGAGCGAGTCAGCACCCCTGGCCACCGACTCCTCCGACGGCGCCGCTCTGACTGACGACGTCGCCCGGCCGGACGCCGCGCTTGACGCCGCCACGCCGGACGCCGCCGCCCCGGACGCCGCCCCTGCCGATCCCGCCTCCTCCGACGCCCCAGCCCTCGACCTCGTCATGTCCGCGAGCAACGGCGTGATCGTCGAGCTCCACGCGCCTGAAGGCGCCTTTCCCGCGGGTACGGTCGCAAGCGTCCGCTCCGCCGACCGCGACGCCTTCCTCGACGCCGCCCGTAACGTGGTCGACGGCGACCCCGTCGACGCCCGCGCGGTCGACATCTCGTTCATCTCCGACGGCTACGAGGTCGAGCCCGCGGCTGGCACCTCCGTCAGCGTCAGCCTGCGCCCCCTCTGGGCGCCCGACGGCCAGTCCTTCTCGGCGGTCCACGTCCGCGACGACGGATCGGCCGAGGTCGTTGCTGGCGCCGACCCCTCCCGCGCGGACTTCGCGGCCACCGACTTCTCCGTCTACGGCATCGTCGGCGACGTCACACGCCCCGACGTCTTCCAGCGCGCGAGCGTCACCTTCACGAGCAACCACGTGCTTCTCTCCACGCAGGTCGTGCGCGAGGGCGACACCATCGAGGCGCCCGACCCCACGCCGCCGGAGGACGGCAAGGTCCTCGCCGCCTGGAAGGTCGGCGACACCGACATCACGCCCTACCTCAACCGCACGCTCGCCGCGGCCGACGTTGCCGCGCTCGCCGCACTCGGCAGCGCGGTCGCGGGCGCCGACAACCTCAGCGCCCTCACGGCCACTGCCGACTTCGGCGTCGGCTGGCGCGCCTACCTGCACAAGGCTCCCCACGGCGAGGAGAACTCCGGCCTCGTCGCCGACAGCGTCAAGTCCTCCGCGGGCGGCGAGTGCGACCTCTCGCGCTCGTCCTTCGCGCCGGAGGGCGGCTTCAAGCTCGTGGGCTGGGACGCCTACGACGGCGACAGGTACATCGCCACCTATGGGGCGGACGCGAAGATCACGCTCTCGGCCGATGCCCATCTCTTCCCGGTGCTCGCCCAGGGCCAGTGGGTCAGGCTCGACATGTCCGGCGCCCCTTCGCTCTCGAACGTCTTCGCCCCGCTCGTCGACGGGACCGACAACCGCTGGACGCTCTCCTATGAGGACCTTCCCACCGAAGCCGCCTCTGCCGCGGGATTCCGCCAGGGCTACGTCTTCGACGGGTGGTACCTCACGCGCACGGGGGACGACCCCGAGACCTGGGAGTACTCCGACCCCATCACGGCCGACGATCCCGAGAGGACGATCGACGACCCCACTGCCGTCGTCTATGCCAAGTGGGTCCCCGACCAGGCGACCTACTCGATCGTCCACTGGATCGAGGGACCCGAGGGTGGCCCCGGCGAGGGAACCTACGCCTACTACAGCACCGAGTCGCGAGTCGGGCCGGTGGGAAGCGAAATCGCCCTCGAGCCCTACGAGATCGCCGAGTATCACATTGCGGGCGAGGGCGAGCTCGGCCCCGGGCCGGCCGCCAATGCCACGGTCGTGACCGTGACGCCGGACGGGATCGCGACGAAGAACGTGTACCACAACCGCAACAGGTACCGGCCCTCCTACTACAAGCAGAACGCGTCCACCCCGATCGACGTCGGCAACGACCCGAAGTACGAGGGCTACGTCAAGTGGGGCGAGGACCCGGAGGTCTGGGACGCCCAGGGGCGCGTGCGCGAGTACCTCATGCAGTGCCACAACTCGGCGGGCACGCGCTACTGCGTCTTCGAGTCGAGCGTCAGCACCGTGTCGCTGAGCGACAACCTGAGCTGGACCTCGTCGTACCCGCAGTATCCCAGCATGGCCCTGCCCGACAAGACGAGCATGAACATGCACGTCTACCTGTGGGTGTACGCATCGTCCATCCGCGAGACCTTCTACTACGAGGTGATCGACGGCGACGAGGAGCCCTCGGGTGAGGAGGGCGAGGTCATCCAGGTGACCTTCGACGGCGTGACGCGCACGCTTCGCTCCGACCCCGCCAAGACGCGCGACCGCCAGACGTCGTACGCCTGGCGCGATCATCAGATCCGCGTGGAGCCGTCCGAGGAGTACTTCTCGACCGAGGGCTTCTCGAAGTGGGCGTGGAGCTGCGGCAACAACAGCAATGCCAAAATAACGGAGGCCTTCCCGAAAACACAGCGCAACCCGCAGAAGGCCTACAACGACAACGGCGTCTATCGCCTCGACTACTACTACACGCGCAACAGCTACACGCTCTCCTTCGCGAACGTCGAGGCGGTCGACTGGGCGAGCATGGGCCTCGTCGAGCCCACCTCGCGCACGGTCAGCTTCGGCATGCCGCTCACGAGCTTCGACCCCGGCCTGACCGGGTCCGCCACGCGCACGATCGGCGGGCGCACCTATCGCTTTGCGGGCTGGTTCCTCGACACCGACGCCGCGAACAACCCGGAGAAGGAGGAGTCCCAGGTCCGTCGTATCGACTTCTCCTCCGACACGATGCAGAAGGACACCGTCGCCTACGCCGGCTGGGTCCCCGTCAAGCGCACGGTCACCTTCGACACGGGGGAGGGCAGCCCCATCGACCCCGTGACCGTCGACTCCGGCGACCGCCTCGAGCGCCCCGTCGACCCGACGCGCAGCGAGGAGATCGGCGGCGAGACCGTCGACTACACCTTCGCCGGCTGGTACCGCGACGAGGAGTTCCTCGTCCCCTGGGACTTCGAGGTCGACCGCGTCACGGCCGACACCACCCTCCACGCCAAGTGGATCAGCGGCAAGGTCTGCACGATCACCTACCACGACGCGGACGGCACGAGCAGGCGGAGCCCCAACACGTTCTTCTCGGGAGCCCGCGTGAACCTCGACGCGCCCAAGCTCCAGGCGACCACCGTGGGCGGCGAGCCCGTCTCCTTTCTCGGCTGGTCGGCGGGCCAGGACCCGACCACCAGCCTCGGCGACCCGGCCAGCCTCGTGGGCGGCACGATCACGCTCTCCTCCGACGCCGACGTCTACGCCGCCTACGGCGACGCGCCCGCGCCTGCGGGACCGCAGGTCACGCTCGAGTCCAACTACCCGTCCTCGACCGGTCTTGCGCCCGTTGCTTACGCCGGCGCCGACCTGCGCGCAGAGACGGACAACGGCCAGGTGAGCCTGCCTGAGCGCACGGCGACCGGCATCGAGGTCCCGCGCGGCTGGCGCTTCCGCGGCTGGTGCGAGACGGCAGACGGATCCGGCCGCGTGTGGTCGCCGTCCGACCGCGTGGGCGTCGCCGGCGAGACCGAGCTCTATGCCGCGTGGGAGCCCATCGAGCTCACGGTGCCCACGGTCCCCTCGGCCACCTACGCCGGGACCGGGCGCGAGCCAGCCTTCGCCGTCACCGACGACGATGGTCGCGCGCTCACGCAGGGCGTCGACTACACCCTCAGCTGGGACAACAACGTCAACGTCACCTCGGCCTCCTCCAAGGCGACGGTCACCGTCACGCCCACGGCCGCGGGTTCCGTCTGCGCGGCACGTCCCGTCTCGGCGAACTTCGACGTCACGCCCGCGCCGCTCACGGTCACGGCCAAACCCAAGACCATCACCTACGGCGACGCGGCCGCCAACGACGGCGTGTCCTATGCGGGCCTCGTCGACGCCGACCGCGACGGCGACGAGCCCAAGGCGGGCGTCGTCGAGGGCACGGCCGCCTACGCCTACACCACGGCCGCGTCCGGCGCGGGCACCGCCTACGCCGCGGGCAGCGACGCGGGCACCTACTACATCACGCCCTCACACCTCACGGCCGCGAACTACGACGTCACCATCGCCTCCGGCGCGCTCACGGTCACGCCCAAGACGGTCACGCTCTCGTGGGCCGAAGACCTCACCTACAACGGCGCCGAGCAGAGCTTTGGCGGCGCGACCCCGGGCGGGCTCGTGGGCAGCGACTCCGTCACGGTCGCCTCGTACACGGGCACCACCTCGGCCACGCACGCCGGCGCCTACACCGCCACGGCCGCGACGCTTGGCGGTGCGCGTGCCGCCAACTACGTGCTTCCCGCCGATGCCTCCCACGAGTGGCACATCCTTCAGGCAACCAACGCGGCCACGGTATCGATTGAGGGCTGGACCTACGGGGAGGCCGCCAAGGCGCCGGTGACCACCGCGGACTTCGGTGCGGAGACCGCCACCTACGCATACTTCACCGACGAGGCCTGCGAGACGCCGGCCACCCAGCTCTCGCCGTCGGGCGCGCCAACGCAGGCGGGCGACTACTGGGTCAGGGCCACGATCGCCGAGACCGCGGACTACGCCGGTGCCACCGCCAAGGCCGCCTTCGCCATCTCCCGTCGCCCGCTCACGGCCACGGCCAGGCCCGCGTCCGTCACCTACGGCGAGGCGGCGGCCAACGACGGCGTCGACTTCGCGGGCTTCGCGCCGGGCGAGGGTGAGTCTGCCCTCGGCGGCCTGAGCGTCTCCTACGCCTACAACGAGCGCGCCGACGGCTCGGGCGCCGCCTACGCGCCGGGCAGCGCCGCCGGAACCTACCAGATCATCCCCGCGGGCGCGACGGTGGCCGGAAACTACGGGCTCTCCTACGTGGCCGGGCCGCTTTCCGTGGGGCGCCGCGCGCTCACTGTGGGCGCCCGCCCGGTGACGGTCACCTACGGCGAGGTGCCCGAGGGTGCCGGCGTGACCTTCGAGAACCTCGCCCCGGCCGACGTGGCTGACCCCTCCGCGGCCGAGCCCGAGCCCGCGGCGGGCGCTCTTCTCGGCACGCTGACCTACGCGTTCGGCAAGGTCGAGGGTGCGGACCTCGTTCCCTACCAGGTCGGATGGGACGTGGGCGCCTACGCGGTCCGTCCGGGCGGTCTGAGCTCGCCGAACTATGATGTGACGTTCGTTGACGCCGCGCTCACGGTCACGCGGCGCGTGGCCGAGCTTTCGTGGGCCACGCCCGACTCCTTCGTATACGACGGCGCCGAGAAGAGCTACGCCGCGGCCGCGCTGGCAAACGCGCTGGCGGGAGACGATGTCTCGGTCGGCACCTACGAGGGGCGGCTCGCGGCCACGGACGTCGGCGCCTACGACCTCACCGCGACCGCGCTTGCGGGCGAGAGGGCCGCGAACTACGAGCTGCCGGCCGTGGGTGCGCCCGAGCTCTCGCACACCTGGCGCGTCACGCAGGCGCCCAACGAGTGGGTGGTCGCGCCCGCCATCGAGGGCTGGGTGGCCGGCCAGGCGCCGTCGGTTCCTGTCGGCGAGGCGCGCTTCGGCGCGGTCGCGTTCGAGTACCGCCGCGTCGGCGCGGGGGAGGACGCGTGGTCGCCCGATGCGCCCGGCGAGGCCGGCTCGTGGGAGATGCGCGCACGCGTGGACGAGACCGACAACTGGGAGGGCATCGAGGGCGTGGTTGCCTTCGAGGTGGTGCCCGACACGCTGACCTTCGACCCCAACGGGTCTCGCGTGACGGGCGGCACCGCTGCCGTGGAGGGCCGCACCGGCGAGGGCGTGATCGTGCCCGAGGGTGGCTTCTCATGGGAGAAGCACGAGTTCGTGGGCTGGAACACCAAGCCCGACGGGTCGGGTGCGGCGTATGCGGCCGGCGACACGTACACGCTGACCGAGGAGGACGACGTGCTCTTCGCACAGTGGTTCCCGCCCGGCGAGCTTGCCTACGACGCCAACGGCGCGCCGCTCGGATCGGTCGAGACGCAGCTCGGGCGCGAGGGCGAGAAGGTCACGGTCGCGGCCTGCGACTACCTCTACCCGGCGCATCGCTTCACGGGCTGGAACACGGCCGCCGACGGGTCGGGCAGGCTCTTCTCGCCCGGCGACGAGTTCACGCTCTCGCTCGGGGGCGACACGCTGTACGCGCAGTGGGAGCCGACCGACCCCGGCACGATCACGCAGCAGCTCAGGCCCGAGAACTGGGGAAGCGCACGGCTGGGCGTCGATGACGCGACGCTGGCGCGCTCGGTCGAGCTCACGGAGGATGAGCGCGTGCTGATTGCCGCGGGCGTGGACGGCGTCGTGTGGGTCAAGGTCGCCGAGGTGGGCTCGACCGTCGCGGGCGACGTGCGCGCGAGGCTCGACGCTGCGGTCGGCCCGGACGTGGGCCCGGCGGCGTACCTCGACGTGACGGTCTGGCTGCGCGTGGGGGACGCCGAGCCGCGCCAGGTCAGCGATCTGCTCGAGCCGGTGGTGGTCGCGCTCGACCTGCCCGACGGCTTCGCCGCGGGCCCCTATGCGGTGGCGCGCGACCACGGTGGCTCGGCTGCCCTGGTCGACCACGAGGTCGCGGGCGCGACGCTGTCCTTCTCGTCCGACCGCTTCTCCACCTACGAGATCGCGGCGGCCAAGGCGGCCCCAGCCGCGACGCCGGCCGACGTGGTGCAGCTTGCGGCCACGGGAGACCCCGCTGCGCTCGCGCTCGTTGCGATGGCCGTGGCCGCGGGCGTCTCGCTTGTGGTGCTGGGTGTGGCTGCGCGCCGCGCGCGCCGTCGGATGCGCCGCGGCTAGCGGGGCGGACCTCCTGCAAATCCACGACCCCTCTCGCGACACTGCGCGACAAGGCTCACCTTGTGCGCTCTTCCCTTTGTCTGTGGGCTGCCCGTCGTCGTTAGTGCTAGAGTCTGCGCTAACGCTCTGATTCAGCCATTGATATGTCGCAGCCTGCATGGGCTGCCTATTCTGACGAGGGTGACGTCATGGAGAGACGAGTTGTTGCGCGCGGCGCGGTGTGCGCCGCTGCGATCTTGGCCGCGCTGACCTTTGCCGCCCCGTCGCTTGCGCTCGCAAGCGATGGCATGGCCCCGACCGACGACAAGGCCCTGGGCGTCGTCGTCCCGCTCGGCGATGCCGAGGCGGATGCCGAGCCCGGCGTCTCGCTGCCCGCCTCCTCCGACAAGGCCGACGCCCCGTCCGGCGCGCCCGCGACGGGCGACCTGCCCGCGGACGGCCATGGCGGCGACTCGCCGCAGGCCGCAGACGCGCCGACCGCCTCCGGTGCGGGGGAGGAGCCTACGTCCCAGTCTCCCGCTACGCCCGCGGACGGCGAGAAGAGCCTCCCACAGGAGCTCGCGGCCGCCTCCGGGACCACGGGCGCCGCGCCCGCGGCCGAGCCGGCCGGTCAGGACGCCGCTCCCGCGCAGCCTGCTGCCTCGTCTGCCAAGCCGGCGGACGCCCCGAAGCCGGCGGACGCCCCGAAGCCCGTCGCGGCCCCCGCCTCCAAGGCCGAGGTCGCCGAGGCCGCCACGGTCACCTACTCCAACATGTACCGCCTCTACAACCCGTGGACCGGCGAGCACTTCTACACGGCCTCGCTCTTCGAGGCGAAGTCCGTCGCCGAGGCCGGCTGGCAGTGGGAGTCCGTGGGCTGGGTCGCGCCCGACGCGGGCGACCCGGTCTACCGCCTCTACAACCCCTATGCGGGAGACCACCACTACACGCTCTCGACCGTCGAGCGCGACCACCTCGTGTCGGTCGGCTGGCGCTACGAGGGCATCGGCTGGTACTCCGATGCCACGTCCGCCTCGCTGGCGGTGCTTCGCCAGTACAACCCCTACGCTACGTCGGGCACGCACAACTTCACGACCAGCACGATGGAGGACGGCCACCTCGCGTCCCTCGGCTGGCGCCGCGAGGGCGAGGCGTGGCGTGCCTCCAAGCACGACAGGATCAAGATTGACGGGTTCTGGCTCGTAACGAATGCCTGGGGCTCGCTTGAGCGCTACTGGGTCGGCGCCGACGCTCTTCTCGCCCGCAACCGTCTGGTCGAGCCCTCCGAGGGCTCCGGCTGGAGGGCCTATGCGACCGGCTCGGGCGCGGTCGTGCGCGGCGCGCGTGACCGCGGCGACGGCTGGGCCTGGTACGCCGACCAGGACGGCCGCCTCGCTACCGGCAACGGCTGGGTCGTCACGGGCGCCTACGACGGCGGCAACCTGAGGCGCTACTGGTTCCACGACCAGGGCGGCTATGCGCTGGCGCGCGTCGGCTGGTTCGACCAGGACGGCGCCACCTACTACGCCGACCCCGCGCGCGGCTACGTCTCGTGCAACGAGTGCATCTGGCGCTCGTCGGGCTGGTACTGGGCCGACGGCGACGGCAAGACCTCGCGCATCGACTCGGGCAAGATCGGCTGGCAGAACCCCGCGGGCTTCTACCAGGTCAGCGCCTACAACGTGCGGCTTCCCTCGTACGCCAACGGCTACTTCACCTACGTGACGCCCTCGCGCATCCGCCCCGACGCCTCGCGCGAGGCCTGTGTCGAGGCCTTCATCCAGCGCGCGACCGAGTACCTCGGCACGCCCTACCGCTGGAACTACGCCATGGCGCCGGGCGACGGCGTCGACTGCGTCGGCCTCGTCATGCAGTGCTGCTACGCCGTCGGGATGGACCTCGGCGAGTTCAACCCCTTCGACCACATGGCCACCGGCGACGACGGCTGGCACAGCCACGACGCCAACAACCTCTGGGACTACGGCAGCGCCATGCACGTGGGGCTTGGCGACCGCCGCCGCGGCGACCTCATCTCCTGGGTCGGCCACGTCGCGATCTACCTCGGCGACGACACCATCATCGAGGCCGCCGGCCCCGGCACCTCCGTCTGGGTCGCCAACATGTGGGACAACGGCGAGCCCCGCGGCGTCATCCGCCTCTTCCAGTAGGCGCGGCGCCCTCGGGCGGCACCCGCCCCCTGCGCTAGACTTGTGGGACAAACGTCCCGGCGCCTTGCGCCGCATCGAAAGGCAGGCCTCATGTCCGAGAAGAGCACAGCACGTCGCGCCACCATCGCCTTGACCGCGACGCTCGTCCTGCTTGCGGGCGGCGTAGCCGCCTTCGTCCTGCTGAGCCAGCCGGGAGGCCTGCTCGCCCCGGCGCGCTCGCAGTCCACCAGCTCCGATACCGCGTCCCAGTCCGCCTCCTCCGGCAGCGCCGCGACTTCGACCTCCGCCGCCCCCGCGACCACGGCCACGACCACGGCCGACCCCCTCGGCAACGGCCGCCTCGCCAAGATGATCGCCGCGGGCGACATCAGGTCCATCCGCCTCATCGGCGACTCGATCACGGCCGGCTGGCTCTGCGACGGCTTCGGCGAGTACCCCGACACCGACGTCGTCATCTACTCCGGCCCTCAGGGCACCTACAACGAGACGTCCCCGCAGGTCGCCTGCTGGGCCAACGACTTCCGTACGTGGGCGTCCGCCCACGGCGTGACCAGCTTCGTCAACGCCGGCATCCCGGGCTTCCGCATGGAGTACCTCGCGCAGGCCCCCGACGCCTGGCTCGCCGACGGCGCCGACCTCACCATCGTCATGCTGGGCACCAACGACGCCTGCCACTGCTCCGTCGACGAGTTCCGCGCCTTCGCGGCAACCGGCATCGCCGCGGCCGCCGAGAAGAGCAAGGAGCTCGTGGTCGTCTGCCCGCCTGACAACGCGCGCACCGACGCCTCGCCGCTCTACGGGATGGACCAGATCGCCTCGGCGCTCGAGGCCGTCTGCGCGGAGCAGGGCCGCACCTGTGTCTCCCAGCTCGACACGCTCACGGTCGGTACCGCCGACTTCAACGAGGACAACGTGCACCCCACGTCGGCCGGCTCCCACAAGCTCTGGCAGGCGCTCAAGTCCAAGCTCGAGCTCTAGCCGCGTCTGCCGAAAGGGCGCCCCATCGGCCGCGCGGGTGCTGTATCCTCGCACTTTCAAGCGCTATGCGCTCGTCTTTGCGCCATCCCGCAACCGATTGGTCGGCCCATGACATCTCGCCTCCCCGCACGCACGCTGCTCCGCGCGGCCCCGCTCGCAATCGCCCTCGCGCTCGCCGCGCCGCACGCGGCCCTCGCCCTCGACTTCGCCTCCGCGCCCGCCGACACCCCGGCGTGCGCTCCCACGCCTGCGCCGGCCGGCCTGACGGAGCCCGACGCGTCCGCGACCCCCGTCGATGCAGCGTCCCCGCGAGACGCCGCCGACCCCGACGCGCCAGCGAAGGACGCCGCGCTGCCCGTCGACTACACCGCCGACCCCATCGTCGACCACACCGCTGACCCCACCGCCAAGCCCAGTCCCGCGTCCCCGGACGAGGGCGCCGCCGAGAAGAGCGCATCCCTGCCTGCGAACCCGGGCGGGGCTCCCACCGGCACCGAGCCCGCGCAGCCCACGCCCGCCGCCAAGGTCACGCCCGCACCGCAGTCCGCTTCCGCCACTCAGCCCGCACCCGCCGCCAAGGCGGAGGTCGCCGAGGCGGCGCAGCCCACCTACTCCAACATGTACCGCCTCTACAACCCGTGGTCCGGCGAGCACTTCTACACGGCCTCGCTCTTCGAGGCGAAGTCTGTCGCCGAGGCCGGCTGGCAGTGGGAGTCCGTCGGCTGGGTCGCGCCCGACGCGGGCGACCCGGTCTATCGCCTCTACAATCCCTACGGCGGCGACCATCACTACACGCTCTCGACCGTCGAGCGCGACCACCTCGTGGCGGTCGGCTGGCGCTACGAGGGAATCGGTTGGTACTCCGATGCTACGTCCGCCTCGCTGGCGGTGCTTCGCCAGTACAACCCTTACGCTACGTCGGGCACGCACAACTTCACGACCAGCACCGCCGAGGACGCCGTCCTGCGCGCCGCCGGCTGGCGTGGCGAGGGCGAGGCCTGGCGCGCCTCCTCCCACGCCCAGCTCAGGATTGACGGGTTCTGGCTCGTAACCAGCTCCTGGGGCACGCTCGAGCGCTACTGGGTCGGCTCCGACGCCGCCCTCGCGCGCAACCGCGTCGTCGAGGCGTCCGAGGGCTCCGGCTACTATGCGTACGCCACCGGCACGGGCGCCGTGGTGCGCGGCGCGGTTGACCGCGGCGACGGCTGGGCCTGGCTCGCCAACGGCGACGGCCGGCTGGCCGCGGGCGACGGCTGGCTTATCACCGACGCCTTCGGCCGGGGCACGCAGCGTTACTACCTCGGCACCCACGGCGGCTGGTCGCTTGCCCGCGTGGGCGAGTTCGTCGTCGACGGCCTGCGCTACTTCGGTCGCGGTGAGTACGGATTCGAGCTGAGAAACGACGCCGTCTGGCTTGGCTCGTGGCTGTGGGCCAACAATGACGGTGTGCTCAGCGCCGCATCCGGGATTCTCTCGACCCTGCTCGACGCCGCCCACTGGACGCCCGCCACGCCGGCCGGCTGGTGCGCCGCCTGGGTCGAGAACGTGGTCGCCAATGCCGGCCTCGGCGACTTCATGGGCAACGCCTGCGACCTCTACGACTGGTACTGCGCGAGCGGCAGCCTCTCCGACATCCGCCCCGGCATGATCGTGGCCGTTTCGAGCCACCCGCACACCGAGGCAGGGTCCATCTACGGCCACGTGGGCATCTACGTCGGAAACGGCTCGATCCGCGACTCCGTGTACGGATATGTCCGAGAGATGAGACTGTCCGAGTGGGTGGCCTACTACGGGGCCAGCGTCCAGCCGCGCTGGGGCTGGCTCGGAGGCGTCGTCGCCTGCTAGGCGCGAGGCATCGTGGGGTCCGATGCGTAGGCTCTTCTCGGCGGGCAGGCCGGCGGCCGGCGTGTTCAGCCGAGGATGGCGATGAGGGTCGCGCGTCTCTCGGACGCCTTGGGGTTGGCCAGGTTCCTGCGCAGGTTGGCGACGCGCGAGGGCGGAAGGCGGTCGGCGGCCTTGTCGACCAGCAGCGCCAGGATGCGCTCGAGGCTCTCGACCGAGGCGAGGTTCTCGTGCGTCACGTGGATGACCTGGTAGCCGTGCTGCGCGCAGTCCTGGTCGCGGAGACGGTCGGTGTTGAAGGCTTGCTTGTCGGAATGGAAGACGAAGCCGTCGACCTCGACCGCGATGCCGAGGCTGGAGAGCGGCCACTGGAGGTCGGGCGTGATCCTGCTGTTGTGCGTGAACGGGAAGTCGGCTGACGGGGCGCCCTCTTCTGGGCTCGCCTCCACGAGCGGCTTGTTGACCAAGGGCTTTGGGAAGGACGCGCCGCCCAGGCGGGGTTGGAGGGCGAGGGCGTAGTAGAACGCGCACTCGAGAGGGGAGGCGAGGCCGTCGGTGAGGTGCGCCGCGGCCTCCCGTGCCAGCGCGATGCCCCGCACACGGTCACGGAGGTGCAGGTAAGACCTGATTTCCTCTGCTGATGAAGCGGGTGCGATCTTGTAGGTTACGTCGGCGCCGTGCGGCCTGAGCGGGTCGCGCGAGTAGCTGCCGCAGAGCTCGCTGCCGAGCGATATGAGACGTAGGACGGCCGAGGTGTGGTCGACGCTGCCGGTGCCCTGGAGCCGCGAGAGCGTCTCGGCCGCGTTGAGGAACGCCTGGGCGGGGGAGTCTGCGAAGATCCGCAGGTCGCTTGGAAGTCCTGCGGACCTCAGGACGCCCGCCGGGACCGCGAGCCTGCTGGAAGAGCCAGGCACCGAGGCCTTGCCGTAGTGGGGCCGGACTAGTCTCGACCTTCGGCGCTCGGCCTTGTCCGCATAGGTCAGGTCAAGCGGTCGTCGCTCCGAAATGTCCGCGAAAGCCTTGGGCGCGACGACCGACAAGCGCTCCGCAGGGGGCAGCTGCCTCGTGCCCGTTCCCGCCTGTGCGCTGGGAGCTGGCTGGAGGCGCGCGGTTCCGCCGGTGCGGGATTCGCGAATGAGCGCGAGGGCTCGTGGCCCTGTTACGTAGATGTCCATGCGAACGTTATCCTCTTCCGACCTTGTCCCTGGCTGGCCTGCAGCTTGCACCTGACTGAACCATTTATCTTTAGGAGCAGGTAGATGGGGTTGTGGTGGATGTGCTGAGCCGTGGTCCCAACTAGGGCTTCACGGAAGATGCACAACACGCGGATGTTTCAGCAGGTTAGAAATCGGGCTCGGCGATCATTGGGCCCTTGGGTTGCGCGGCTCCTCAATTACCTTCTAAATAAGATCAAAAACCGAACGAACCGGTTCATTGGCGCTCGCCGGGATTGGCGGTCGCGGAATACATCAGTCATGCATGCGGCGCAAATGTGCCTCGAGGGCGTGACCGAAAATCGACTGCAGCGCAAACTGGCTTCGAGGGCGCGAGGGGTCAGCGCAGAATGCCGTTGAGGGCGTGAGCTGCAGCGCAAACTGGTCTCGAGGGCGCGAGGGGTCAGCGCAGAATGCCGTTGAGGGCGTGAGCTGCAGCGCAATACCGCCTCGAGGGCGTGAGGTCAGTCGCGCCCTCGAGGCCATTCTGCGCTGACGGTCGCGCCCTCAACCCGCATTTGCGCTGCAAGGCATCAAAAACTCGCGCCCTCGAGGCTGTTTTGCGCTGCAGACGCCAAAAAACTCGCGCCCTCGACTCGCTTTTGCGCTGAGGGCCATCGGCACTCGCGCCCTCGAGGCCACTTTGAGCTGCAGGTCTCTCCGTTTACCCAGTGCGTCTCGTCGCCAGTCCGCACGCACATGGATAGTGATTCGATTTGACCTTACATCGACTGCGTACTTGTACGAAAATAGGGTATTTAGGATTGGCATTACTGGCTTTCGCCGCAGGCTCCGTCGCCTCATGTCGGCAGGGCGAGCGCGTCGAGATCGGCTCCGCCTAGGCGCGCACCCGTGCGGCGGCCGAGACAAGAAGCAGACCGTACCTTGGAGTGGCATCTTGAAGAAGGCATTTGAAGTATTTCGTCGCGACCTGCGCAGGATCTTCCGCAGCCCGGTCGCCCTGGTCGTGGTGATCGGCATCGCCGTCGTCCCGTGCCTGTACGCGTGGATCAACGTGCTCGCCAACTGGGACCCCTACGAGAACACGAGCGACGTGCCGGTCGCCGTCGTCAACCAGGACAAGGCGGTCACGCTCGAGAGCATCGGCAGCGTCTGCGCCGGCGACCTCATGGTCGACGCCCTCAAGGAGAACACCCAGATCGGCTGGCGCTTCACCGACGAGGACGAGGCCCTCGAGGGCGTGCGCTCCGGCCGCTACTACGCAGCCATCGTGATCCCGAACGACTTCACCGGCCACCTCACCGGCGTCCTCAGCGGCAACACCGAGAAGGCCAAGCTCAAGTACTACGTCAACGAGAAGGTCAACCCCATCGCCCCCAAGGTGACCGACGCCGGCGCGTCGACCATCGAGAGCCAGATCGACAGCAAGTACATCGCCAAGGTGGGGGAGGTCGTCACCGAGAAGGTCGGCGTCGCGCTCGACAAGATCGCCGGGGACACCGACGGCGCCCTCGGCCGCGGCTCGACGACCCTGGGCGACGTCCGCACCGCGCTCTCCAACGTCGACTCCCAGCTCGGCGACCTCCAGACCAGCATCAACTCCGCGCGCGACGCCCTCAACGGCGCCGCCGACAAGCTCGACCCGCTGCAGGGCCTCGGCTCGCGCGTCAGCGGCCAGCTCTCCGGCGCCCGCGCGCGCCTCGGCGAGACCCGCAGCAACGCCGACGCCCTGCTCTCCGACCTCAACGGCCGCCTCGGCTCGGCGTCCGGCTCGATCTCGTCGCTCTCCTCGCGCGCGACCTATGACGTCTCCGCGCTCTCGGGCGACATCGCCTCGGCGCAGGCCCAGGTCGACGGTGCCATCGCAGCCCTCGAGACCCAGGTCCGCGAGGGCGAGAGCGTCCGCGACCAGCTCGTGCGCGCCCGCGACCTCCTCGACGCGATCGACCCCGTCGACCCCGACTCCCGCTCCATCAAGGACCGCGTCCGCTCCGAGCTCTCCGGCAACATCGACACGCTCGACGGCATCGTCAACGAGCAGCGCTCCAAGATCGAAGAGCTCAAGGCCCTGTCCGAGAAGATCAAGGCCTCGGTGCAGGAGGTCAAGGGCCTGTCCGGCACCATCAACGACAGGGTCCAGGCGGCGACCTCCGCGCTCTCCACGACCCAGAACGAGACCGTCACCAGCACGCTGACCAAGGTCAACCAGGTGCTCGACACCTTCGCCGAGCGCGGCCAGGAGCTCGAGACCGCCGCGGGCCTCGTCGACCCCGTCATCTCGCAGGCCTCCTCGCTCTCGCGCCGCCTCGCCGAGGCGCTCAACAAGACCGGCGGCGCCCTCGACGGCACCCGCAAGACCGTGCAGGACCTCAACACCGAGGTCTCCAACATCGAGTCAGAGCTCTCCGCCATCCGCGCCTCCAGCGCCTGGCAGACCATCAAGGGCGTCTCGGGCGCCACCCCCGAGGGAGTGAGCGACTTCCTCTCCGCCCCGGTCGACGTCAACCAGGTCGCCCTCTTTCCGGTCGAGAACTACGCCTCGGGCGTCGCCCCGTTCTTCACGAGCCTCGCGCTCTGGGTCGGCGGCATCGCGCTGGTCGCCATCTTCAAGCTCGAGGTCGACGAGGAGGGCGTCGGCCGCGTCCGCCCGTGGCAGGCCTACTTCGGCCGCTGGATGCTGTTCGTCCTCGTCGGCGTCCTGCAGGCCGTCATCTGCGTCGCCGGCGACCTCGTCATCGGCATCCAGTGCGCGCACCCCTGGGCGCTCTTCCTCTCCGCGATCGTCGCGTCGTTCGCGTTCGTGAACATCATCTACGCGCTCTCCGTGGCCTTCAAGCACCTGGGCAAGGCACTCGCCTTCACCCTCGTCATCCTGCAGGTCCCGGGGTCTGCCGGCACCTATCCCATCGAGATGATGCCTCCGTTCTTCCAGGCCATCGGCCCCTGGCTTCCCTTCACCTACTCCAACAACGCCATGCGCGAGGCCATCGCCGGCCTCTACGGCTCCAACCTCGCCTTCAACCTGGCCATGCTGCTCGTCTTCGTCATCCCGGCGATCCTCGTCGGCGTGACGGCCCGCGGCCACCTCGTCAACGTCAACGCCCTGTTCGACCACAGGCTGCGCGAGACGGACCACCTCGCCGTCAGCGAGCCGGTCGCCATCGAGGGCAACCACTACCGCCTGGCCACGGTCGTCAAGGCCTACCACAGTCCGCGCGAGTACCGCGCCACCTTCGACGAGCGCAGCGCCGCCTTCGAGCGCGCCTATCCCGGCCTCGTGCGCGGCGGCATCCTCGCCCTCTTCCTGCTGCCGCTCTTCTTCTTCCTGCTCATGCTCTTCCTCGACGCCCAGCTGCCCACCATCGCGCTGCTGGTCGTCGCCCTCATCCTCATCTACTCCTTCCTGATCGTGGTCGAGTACTTCCACGACCGCATCGCCCACAAGCGCGCCCTGACCGACATGCCACGCGAGGAGCTGCGCGAGGTCCTCAACGACACCCTGCGCGACGAGCTCATGCCCTTCGCGCCCATCGACAAGGTGCTCGAGCGCCAGGACGAGCGCCGCGAGCGCCAGGAGGAGCGCCGCGAGGGGCGCCGCGAGAGGGTCGAGCAGCTGCAGGAGAGGCAGGGCCAGGTCATCGAGTCCATCCGCCAGCGCGTCCTATCGCATGACGACGCCGAGAAGAGCGAGCCGCCTTCCCCCGACGCCACCACCGCCATCAACGCCCCCGGCGCCCCCGACGCTCCCGATTCCACCGACGCCCCCGGCGCCACCGACACCGCCCAAGACAGCGATTACGAGAGGGGAGGCGATGCGTGATGAGTCGCATCCTTGCCGTCATCAGGCGTGACTTCCGCCACGTCAGCAACAACGTCATCGTCCTTCTCGTCTGCGTGGGCCTGGCTTTCATGCCGTCGCTCTACGCGTGGTTCAACATCGCGGGCGGCTGGGACCCCTACGGAAACACCGGCCAGGTCAAGGTCGCGCTCGCCAACTCCGACGAGGGGCTCGAGGGCACCGTCATCCCGCTGCACGTCAACGTCGGCGAGCGCGTCGTGACGTCGCTCACCGGCAGCACCAAGATCGGCTACGTCGTCACCAGCGAGGAAAAGGCCCGCGAGGGCGTGGCCTCCGGCGAGTACTACGCCGCGGTCGTCATCCCGCGCGACTTCACCGAGCGCCTGCTCAGCGTGGCCAGCTCCGACCCCACGCACCCGCAGCTCGACTACTACGTCAACCAGAAGCGCAACGCCATCGCCTCGATCGTCACGAACAAGGCCTCCGGCTCGGTCAAGACCATGATCGACGAGGGCTTCACGGCGGCCGTCAGCGAGGCCGCCACCAGCGTTATGGACGACGTCTCGAACTTCACGAGCGACGACAACGTCATCGGCCTCGCGAGCCGCCTTGAGTCGGCGCTCGACAAGAGCTCCTCGTCGCTGAGGCGCGCCTCGGGCGACCTCGGCGCCTACCGCTCCGTGCTCGCCGCCATGCGCGACGTCGCATCCAGCTCCGACGTCGTGCTGGGCAAGAACTCGCTCTCCGTCGACGCGGCCCAGCGCCTGCGCGACGCGGCCTCGGGCGTGCGCGACTTCAAGCAGAGCGCGGGTGACGCCAGCGCCACGGTCACCGGTGCGATCGACCGCGGCTCGGCCTCGGTCGACGACGTGCGTGCCACCATTGACAACGCCTTCGCCTCCGCGGATGGCGACGTCGACAAGCTCGTCTCCGGCCTCGGCCAGGCGCGCGACATCGCGAGCCGCGCCCGCGACGGCCTGCAGAACCTCTACGACCGCCTTCAGACCCTGGAGGGCGCGGCCAACGACCTCGCCTCCCGCGTCGAGGCGGTCCACGAGTCCTCGATCGTCGTCGAGCGCGCGCATGCCGTCGCGGGCATGTGCGCCGACCTCAAGGCCCGCGTGGGCACCGCGATCGCAAGCCTCGACACGCTCATCCAGACCATCGACTCCACCACCACCGACGTCGAGACCGCGCGCGCCGACGCCCATGCCTCCAAGGACGAGATCCGCCGCCTGGCCGACCAGGCCAAGGCCGACATCGAGGGCGTGCGCTCCGGCATCGACTCCACGCTGACCACGTCGCTCTCCGACATGGCCGACTCCATCGACAACGCCGCCAACGGCGCCGAGGGCGTCGCGACCAGCCTGCGCGGCGAGGTCGACCGCGTCTCGCCGATGCTCGACGGGGCCACGGGCGGCATGGCGAAGCTCGAGTCGACGCTCCAGGAGGCCGAGGGCAAGCTCAACGCCGCCGCCGACAAGGTCGACGCCCTCCACGACAAGGCTCGCAGCGCCGCCACCTCCGGCGACGTCAACACCCTGCGCCAGATCTTCTCGGCCGACCCGTCCTCGCTCGTCGACTTCCTCGCCGCGCCCGTCCAGCTCGAGCGCACGGCCATCTACCCGATCGAGAACAACGGCTCGGCCATGACGCCGTACTACACCACCATGGCGCTCTGGGTCGGCGGCACGCTGCTCGGCATCCTGTTCTACACGGGCCTCAGCCACGCCGCGCTCGAGGAGACCCGCGCCCGCCCGCGCCATGCCTACTTCGGCCGCCTCGCGTTCTTCCTCACGGTCGGCTTCTTCCAGTCCACGATCCTGCTCCTGGGCGACCTGTTCTTCCTGGGCGTGCAGTGCGTGAACCCGTGGCTGTTCATGCTCACGGGCTGGCTCGCGTCGTTCGTGTTCATCAACATCATCTACTCGCTCGCCACGTCCTTCGGCGACGTGGGCAAGGCGATCGGCGTCCTGTTCATGGTCATCCAGGTGGCAGGCTCCGGCGGCACCTTCCCGGTGCAGATGCTGCCTGCAATCTTCCAGAAGCTCTACTCGTTCCTGCCGTTCGTCTACTCCGAGAACGCCTTCCGCGCGGCCATGTTCGGCACCTACGGCAACGACTGGCTGCTGTCCATGGGCACGCTCGCGCTCTACCTCGTCCCCGCCCTGCTGCTGGGCCTCGTCCTGCGCAAGCCGCTCGTGGGCGTGAACGAGTGGATGGAGGAGAAGCTCGAGGAGACCAAGCTGATGTAGCCCCGCGGGCCCGGAACTCCCGGGCCCGCGCGCCACAGGCCGGCACACGCCACACCGAGACCGATGGGGGAGAGATGAGACTTGCACAGCTAAGAAGGGCCTGCGCCCTGCTCGTCGCAGCCGTCGCGGTCTGCGCCCTCGCCGGCTGCGCCTTCCTGGGCGAGCCCGCGAGCACCGAGGACCTCCTCGTGCGCTTCGCCGCCCATCCCGACTGCGGCAACTACGCCATGGAGGGCTCTGCCGACCTCGTGGTGAAGGCTGCCGGGTTCCGCACGCGCATCCCCGTCGACATCTCGGGCAGCGCCGCCGCGACGACCGCGCGCGGGACCGTCGACGTCGACCTCTCCTCGGTCGGAGGGTCGCGCCACACCTATATGGGCTACGTCGAGCAGCAGGGGCCGAGCGTCGTGGCCTACGTCACGCGCCCCAACGACGCGCCGGGCGCGTGGAGTCGTGCTGAGGTCACCCTGCCGACCAAGATCGACGTCGCCACGGTGGTCAGGGTCCTCTCCGAGGCAAAGTTCATGCGCGTCGCCTACGACTCCGACGACCAGGTCGCCTACGAGCTCTCCATCCCCGCGGCCTCCGCGCTGCGCGCCTTCGTGGGCTCGGGCGACATCTCCGCCTCCTTCGCCGACGTGGACGTCGACCAGATCGTCGACCTCCTCGGCGACGGCGAGCTGCGCGTCCGCTTCGACCGCGAGTGCCGCCCGCGCTCCGTCGCCTTCGACCTCGAGTTCAGCGTGCCCGCAGGCGACGGCGTGCCGGTGCCCGTCAAGGCGAACCTGAACGTGGCGCTTGCCTTCTCCGGCCACGGCAGCGTGACCGAAGCCGAGGCTAGCGTGCCCTCCAAGGTCGCGGACTCCGCCAAGCTGACCGACGATCCCTTCGCCGTCGAGGCGCTCGTTCGCGAGGTCACGCCCGGCTCCTAGGATCTCTGTGCCTGGCATCCGCGCTCCCGAGGCGTCCGCCGATGCAAAACCCACCCTCCGTGGAAAGATTTCGAGTGTGCGTGAGCAGTTTTGCCCTTCCGTGGCAAGTTCTTACGGCATCCGCTCGGCGTCTAACGCCTTTGCCGTGAATACTTTCACGGCTTACCTGCGCGAACGTCTGTTTTTATGCAGCATGCCCGCGTGAGAGCCCCCGGCCGGGGGAGGGCGATTGTGCACGGAGGGCGCTTTTTGCTCGGCCGGTTCGCGAATCTTCGCACGGGACCACGTTTTTGCACCAGGGCGGCGAAGGGCTCCCTTCGATGTGGGCCAATCCGAGGCCGCATGATGGAGCTTCGGATTAACCCCTTGCCCTTGCGTTCCCAATTTCGTATCATTCATATGTTTTTGCCAATGTCAGAAGGAGTATCACATGTCCGGACACTCTAAGTGGGCCACCACCAAGCACAAGAAGGCCGCCATCGACGCCAAGCGCTCGGCGCTCTTCTCCAAGCACTCCCGCAACATCACCGTTGCCGCTCGCACCGGCGGCGACCCCAACCCGGACAACAACGCCTCCCTGGCCGCCGCCGTCGCGCGTGCCCGCATGGTCTCCATGCCCAACGCCAAGATCAAGGCCGCCATCGACAAGGCCTTCGGCACCGGTGCCGAGTCCGTCGTCTACAAGGAGGTCACCTACGAGGGCTACGGCCCCGCTGGCGTCGCCTTCTACGTCGAGTGCCTGACCGACAACCTCAACCGCACCGCGGCTGACGTCCGCTCCGCCTTCACGCACGCGGGCGGCTCGCTGGGCACCTCCGGCTCCGTCGCCTTCCAGTTCACCCGCAAGGGCTCCATCGCGATCGACAAGATCATCAAGTCCGACGACAAGAAGGTCGCCGACCGCGAGAACGCCGTGGACGAGGAGGCCTTCGAGATGGCCGTCCTCGAGGCCGACGGCGAGGACTACGAGGACGCCGGCGAGGAGTGGATCGTCTACACCGCCTACGACCAGATGCAGGCCGTCCAGAAGGCCCTCGAGGCCCAGGGCATCGAGGTCAAGGGCTCCGAGCTCACCATGGTCCCCAACACGCCCAACTCCCTCGAGCTCGCTGACGCCAAGAAGGTCCAGCGCCTCATCGACAAGCTCGAGGAGCTTGACGACGTCCAGAGCGTCTACACCTCCATGGAGGTCTCCGACGAGGTCGCCGAGCAGCTCGCTGCCGAGGACTAGTCGCCAGCGGCCCCTGCCACGCACGCAGATCGAACGCACGCCCCCGAGGCTCCTCGGGGGCTTTTTTTGTTAGGTAACGGCCACTGCCACACGCCCCCGTGCTCGGGGCCGTGCATGACAGCGAGCGTCCTCGCCCACCCGCGAGGGTCCGTGCCCGACGATGGCCTCTCGGCGCTCGAGCGTGCTCGCGCGCAGGTTGGCGTCCGGGTGTGGGAGTGCTCATCACGTGCCGAGAAGAGAACGGCCTCTGCTTCCTGCGCCCCCTTTGCGGCGCGGCGCCTCGCCGTACGGCGCTCGCTGAGCCCCCTTGCGTCTTCTGGGGTTGCGGAACTCTACACATCGCCTCCACGACTGACGGGCCGCTGCCGCATCCGTCCTTCCTTTGCGTACCGATTGCCGAGCGGGGGCGAGCCTTCAGTCTGCCTTCAGGTAGCTTTCGAACTATCGGAATCGCGTCGGGGACGATGCGCGTCCCCGCCGGACAGAGAGGAGGCCTTATGTTAGGTCGCCGCAGTTCCAAGTTTCGGTATGTGCCGCTCGTCGGCCTGTTGGGGGTGACGCTTGCCGCGTCGCTGGTCCCCGGCGTCGCCGGGGCGGACCAGTCCATCAGCACGGACGTCCCCGAATGGGCCCAGGACACCGGGGAGTCGACCCCTGATGCCATGACGACGCAGGCCGCGCTTCCGTCAAAGTATGACCTCAGAGACGACGGGCTCGTCACCCCGGTCAAGCAGCAGGGCCCGTTCCAGTCCTGCTGGTCGTTCGGTGGCACCGCCGCGTGCGAGAGCTCGCTCCTTTCGGCAGCGGGAACGACCTACGCAGAAACCGTCGCCAAGGGTAATCCTTTAAACCTCTCCGAGCGTCATCTGGTCTGGTACTCCCTGACTCCCGTCTCGGCAGCGGACGATCCCGCGCAGGCCGGCGAGGGTACGCAGCTCAAGAGCGAGGACATCAACGCCCCCTTTGACAACGGCGGCAACAGCATCATGATGACCTCGCTCTACGCGCAGGGCGTCGGCCCCCTGCCGGAGGCGGCCTTCCCGTACCGCGGCAAGGATGCCCGCACCACGCTCGACGACTTTGACGAGGATCCGGACGCCGCCACCAGGGCCCAGCTTGAGAAGGAGGCCGCTGCAGCAGGCAAGACCTACGAAGCGTACCTGCATGAACTCGCCGAAGCACGTCATCTAACCGATGATGAGGCATTTGCTCGGTACAAGGAGCTCCTGCGCAGCCAAACCGCTGAGACCATGACCTACAGCAGCAAGGACGACTGGCGTGTCCCCGAGGTTGACGGAATGGGCCGTAGCACCCGCCTGCTCACCGCTGGCTACGTGCTCAAGAGCGGCAACTTCCTGCCGGACTACTGGGTTGGCGGCGCGATCAACACCGACGCCCAGCGCGCCATGAAGCAGGAGCTGCTCAACGGCCGCGGCATCATGCTCACCTACCACGCCCCGGGAATGACCGAAAAGGGCACGACCGACAAGACCTTCGCCAACACCACCGACGACGGCGGGGTGATGTTCAGCCAGTACGTCTACGATGATAACCAGCCCCCCAATCACGGCGTCTGCATCGTTGGCTACGACGACAACTATCCTGCGACCAACTTCGCAGAGACGGCCCCCGGCAACGGCGCCTGGATCGTCAAGAACAGCTGGGGCTCCGAGACCGACTGCGAGCCCGACGAGCTGGGCAACGTGGTGAGTCGCAAGGCCTACGGTGCCAAGGAAAACGGCAAGGCGACGGGCTACTTCTACCTCTCCTACTACGACAAGACCATCTCGGGACAGGAGACCGTGGAGTTCAGCACGAACCTCGCGGGCGAGGGCACGTTCCAGACCATGCAGTACGACTACATGAACCTGCAGGCCTTCAAGAAGGTCGGCGGTACCGAGGACGTGACGAGCTCCGCCAACGTCTTCAAGGCCGACGAGAACATCGTGGTCCGCAGCGCCTCGACGATGACCGGCGAGGAGAACATGCGCGTCACGTTGGCCGTCTACCTGCTCGACGACGGCGCGACCAACCCCACCGACGGCACCCTGGTCGCACGCGCGTCCAACAACTTCGAGTACTCCGGCTTCCACCGCATCGACCTCGACAACCCCATCGACGTCAAGGCGGGCCAGCGTGTCGCGGTCGTCTCGACCGCGTCCAAGGTGAGCACGGACGGCAAGCGCGTGTACGAGGCAAGCGCAAGCTCCGCCACCAAGGAAACCGACACGAACGTCACCACCGCCGTGGTCAACAAGGGCGAGAGCTTCATCTACACGGGCGGTGCCTGGAAGGACTGGAAGGACTACCTCGCCGCCGAGAACGATGCGAACACTTCGATTGACAACTTCTCGATCAAGCTCTACGCCACGCCCGGCGAGCCCGACCCCGTCGACGAGGGGCAGAACGTGTACCGCCTCTATAACCCCTACACGGGCGAGCACTTCTACACCACGAGCGCGGAGGAGCGCGACCACCTCGCCTCCGTCGGCTGGAACGACGAGGACCTTGGCTGGGTCTCCCCGAAGGAGAGCGATGAGCCGGTTTACCGCCTCTACAACCCCTACGCGGGTGACCACCACTACACCACGTCGGCCCTCGAGCGCGACGAGCTCGTGAAGGTCGGCTGGCTCGACGAGGGCATCGGCTGGTACTCCGGCGGCGACACGCCGGTCTACCGCCAGTACAACCCCAACGCGACGGTCGGCACCCACAACTTCACGACCTCCAAGTTCGAGAACGACGAGCTCGTGAAGGCCGGCTGGAGCGAGGAGGGCATCGCCTGGATGTCGATGTAGGCTGACGCCGCACATCCGGCAGCGCCTCGAGCGCCAGACATCACGCAAGAGGGGAGGGGTCCGCGCCAGCGGGCCCCTCCCTTTCTGCGTTTCGGCAGCGCAGTCGAGAAGAGCGTGCCTCCTCGCTCGGTCAGCCGCCGACAAAATGCGACCCATCGACTGACAGGTGCCCCGAACACGTCATATGTCGTGCGTATCCGCTGGTAAAGTTTATAAAACTATGCAATTTCACTCGGTCTTTTCGCGCCTTTCGGCGCGGCCGCCCCACCGGGGGCGAAGACGACTGGAGGACACCATGGGCAAGTCCAGCACGCCGCTTTCCAAGGGCAGGGTCGCGGGCATCGTTGCGGCATCGCTTCTCGCCGCCGCGCTTGCAGGCACCGGAGCGCTCGCCTTCGCGCGTGCCCGCGCCGAGGCTGCAGCCGCGGAGGAGACCCAGCGCGAGGTAGAGGCCGCCGCGCGCATGGAGGAGGAGCACGACCGCGCCCTCCAGGCCGCGGCAGACGAGCGCGCCAGCCTCGAGCCGCAGGCCGAGAAGGTCACCGTCACCTTCAAGAACGGCGATGCGACCGTCGCCACCATCGAGCAGACGGTCGGCGCAGCCTGGCAGTTCCCCGCGAACCCCACGCCCGCCAGCGGCTACTACTTCAGTGGCTGGTACACGCAGTCCGGCCAGGGCGGCATGCGCTACAACGCGCTCGACAAGGTGACCTCCTCGGCGCCCACCACCCTCTACGCCCAGTACGGTAAGGACGAGACCTTCTACGTCCTGGTGGACGACACCGACGGCGACGGCGTGAAGGACCACATGACCTTTACCGCCGATAGCGCGGCGACCACGGGCCGCACCCTCGGGACCGACTACTACCGCGGCTACACCAACTACGACTACGCCTTCTTCTCCGGCCGCAAGGCCGAGTGGAACCAGCCCAAGAACCCCGACCGCATCCGCAAGGTCACGTTCGACGCCAGCTTCAAGGACGTCCAGCCTGTCAACATCAACGGCTGGTTCATGGACTTCCAGACCGACCACCGCGTGTTCGAGCCGCTCACCGAGTTCGAGAACTTCGCCTACTTCGACACCTCGCGAACCAAGAACATCGCCAACTCGTTCCGCGGCCTCGCGAGCCTCAAGACAATCGACGTCTCGAGCCTCGACACCTCTGCGGCCGAGTACATGGACCGTGCCTTCTTCTCCAACACGTCCGTCGAGAGCATCAACCTCTCGGGCTGGCGCATGAACTCGGTCGCCGCCCTCGAGTACATGTTCAACGAGTGCCCCAAGCTCAAGACCGTCAACATGGCGGGCGCCACCGCGCCGGTGGTGACCAACACCCAGTACATGTTCGGCAACTGCCAGTCGCTCACCATGGTCGACCTCTCGGGCGTCAACCTCAGCAACGTGACCAACGCGACCAACATGTTCTACAACTGCTCGTCGCTCAAGACGATCATCACGGCCGAGGGCGCCAACATGACGGGCGCCAACTGCACCAACACCTTCTATAACAACAACGCGCTCGTCGGCCTCTCGGTCGACGCCAACGGCGTGAGGCGCACCACCACCTTCGCGGCGAAGAAGAACGTGGGCGCGACCTTCGCCAAGACCCGCACGCCGAGCCAGGAGGGCTACTTCACCGCGGCCGACGCCAACACCTCCTACGGCATCACCTACCACTACAACGCCGACGGCCTCGACGTCACCAACAGCGTCAAGTGCATGAAGTACGACGTGGGCGGCTCCTATCCCACCATCGCGAGCGCCCTGTGGTCGCGCATGGGATACCACGCCACCGGCTGGAACACGGCGCCCGACGGCTCGGGCACGAGCTTCGGCTTCGCCCAGAAGCTCGCGGCCGACCTCGGTGACACCGACCTCTACCTGCAGTGGGAGGCCAACACCTACAGCGTCCGCTTCGACGCCAACGGCGGTGTCGGCTCGCCCGCGCCCGTCGCGGACGTCGCCTACGCCACGGGCCAGGTCACCATGCCCACCACGACCGACGTCACGCGCGAGGGCTACGCCCTTCTCGGCTGGGCGCTCACGCCCACGGCCACGCAGAAGGCCTACGACTCCGGCGCCACCTACGGCCAGCTCTCTGCGGTCCACGGAGACGAGCTCACCCTCTATGCCGTCTGGTCGCCCGAGAAGTACACGGTCACCTTTGACGGCAACACGGCAAACGGGGGCACCGCGTACTCCCAGAACGCGACCGAGACCTTCGACGCTAAATACGCGATGCCGAGCTCCAATCCCACGCCCGCGAGCGGCTACTACTTCAGCGGCTGGTACACCGCGCCCGTGGGCGGCCAGCGCATCTCGGCCACGAGCACGGTCAAGATCCTGGCGCCCACCACGCTCTACGCGCAGTACATCAAGGACCAGACGTTCTACGTCCTCGTGGACGACACCGACGGCAACGGCACCAAGGACCTCCTCACCTTCACGGCTGACGCGGCGGCAACGACCGGGCGCACCCTCAACGTGGACTACTTCACGGGCAACACCACCAAGATGTACGACCTCGTGGGCGGCCAGTCCGACGCGAGCAAGTACGCCGACTGGAACAAGCCCTCCACGGGCCTCAAGATCACCAAGGTCCGGTTCGACCAGAGCTTCAAGACCGTCCAGCCCCGATCGATCAGCGGCTGGTTCGGCAACAGGTTCAACCAGAACGTCAAGAACTTCGAGCGCCTGAGCTCCTTCGAGAACTTCGAGTACCTGGACACCTCGAAGACCGAGTCGTTCGCCTGCGCCTTCCGCGACCTGCCGGCGCTCGCGACGCTCGACCTTTCCAGCATGGACACCTCGGCCGCACTCGACATGAACCGCGCCTTCTACAACGAGTCCATCAGCACCTCCACGCTGCGCTCGGTCAACATCTCCGGCTGGAAGATGGACAACGTCACCACCATGGCGTCCATGTTCGTCAACTGCGCGGCACTGACGGACCTCAACATGAGCGGCGCCACCGCGTCGGCGCTTACGGACATCGAGGGCATGTTCTCGAACTGCCGCAGCCTCCAGGTCATCGACCTTTCGGGCTTTGACCTCAGCCACGTGACGACGACGAATCGCACCTTCAGCGGCTGCTCGAAGCTCAAGACGATCCTCGTGGCCGAGGGTACGGACCTGACTGGCGTGACTGACAATGACCACACCTACTACGGCTGCACTAACCTCGTGGGCAAGTACTACAACGCGGCCGGCGGCGTCTCGGGTCAGCGCGCCTTCACGAGCGCAGAGATCGGCGCGACGTACTCCAAGGCGTGCACGCCCGCAAACGACGGCTACCTCACGCCCGCCACGCGCTTCAACTCCTATGGCGTGACCTATCACATGAACGCCGGCGGCATGGACGTGAGTTCCACCTCCACGTCGCTGCTCCACTCGATCATCGGCTCGTATCCCACGCTCGCGAGCGCCCTCTGGACGCGCGAGGGCTACCACGCGCTCTCCTGGAACACGGTTGCCGCCCCCACGGCCGAGCAGCCTGGGCAGACCCTCGCATTCGGATCGAAGCTTCCCGCCGCCCTCGAGCCTGCGGCCAACGGAAGCCTCGACCTCTACCTCCAGTGGGCACCCAACACCTACAGCGTGCAGTTTGACGGCAACGGAGGCACGACCACAGCCGCCGCGATGAGCGACGTGCCCTACGAGGACGCCCGCATCCTGCCGGACGCCACCACCGTGCACCGCGACGGATACATCTTCAAGGGTTGGGGCCTCACGCCCACGGCCACCGCGAAGGCCTACGACGGTGGCCAGCAGGTGAGCAAGCTCTCCTCGATCGACCGCGACACCGTCACGCTCTACGCCGTGTGGGAGGGCCCCAACGCCTACAAGATCACCTTCGACGCCAACGTCGACAACGGTGGCACCACCGTGACCGAGACCGAGGGCTTCACCAAGGTCTCCAACACGAAGCTCACCAAGGACGAGCGCTACAGCGAGAACTTCGCCCTCCCCGAGGCGCCCGTTGCCCAGGAGGGCTACAAGTTCAGCGGCTGGTACACGCAGGCGACTGACGGCGTGCGCGTCTCGACCAACATGGCCAACTTCTTCTCGGAGCCCGGCACGCTCTACGCGCAGTACATCAAGGAGACCGAGTTCTACGCCGTTATGAAGGATAACGACAACAACGGCACCAAGGACCAGCTGATTTTCACCACCGACCTCACGGCGTACCCTGGCGAGACCTACTTCACGGCGTCAAGCACGGACTCGTATTATAGGGGCCTCGACGACTATCTGCCGCCCTGGAACGCCAAGAACTACTACCAGAACGTGGACGGCATCAAGGCCGACATCAAGAAGGTCACCTTCGACCCCACCTTCAAGGACGTCCAGCCCTACAGCCTTTACGGCTGGTTCCTCAACCGCCAGGTCGGGACGACGGTCGCCTCGACGGACCGCTTGAACTTCAAGAGCCTCACGACATTCGAGAACTTCGAGTACCTCGATACCTCGCGCACCGAGATCTTCTCCAACTCGTTCCGCGGCCTCACGGCTATCACGAGCCTCGACCTCTCAAAGCTCAACACGTCGGCTGCTACCACGACCGACCGCATGTTCCTGGGGTGCACCAACCTGAAGGAGGCAAACATCTCCGGATGGAACATGCTCAACAACTCGAGCGTCGCCTTCATGTTCAACATGTGCTCCAAGCTCGAGACGGTGAACATGAGCGGCGTGAAGGCGCCCGCCGTCGAGGACATGCAGTGCATGTTCGGCTACAACCAGGCGAACGGCGAGCGCGGCGACCTCGGAAACAGCCCGTGCCTGAAGTCACTCGACCTCTCCGGCTTCGACCTCAGCAAGGTCACCAACGCCTACAACGCCTTCTATGGCTGCAGGGACCTCACGACGATCCTCTGCGCGGACACCACCTCGGCGTTCAATAACCCTGCGCTCAGGGAGACGATTCCCACCGCGTCGAGCGGCGTCCCGGGAGCGAGGGGCTACTACGACCTCTTCGGAGGATGCGGCAATCTCGTCGGAAAGTACTACAGCCCCGCCGCCGTTAAGACGACGAAGGTGCCCGACATGCCCACCACCAAGGAAGGCAATTTCTATATCAGGTACACGGCCGCCTACGGCAAGGCGCGCACCCTGAACGACCACGGCTACCTCACGCCGCTCACCAAGTACAACTCCTTCGACATCGTCTACCACATGAACGCCGAGGACGGCTCTGACGCCACGCAGGTCTCGGCGGCTCCCATCAGCGCGCTCGGTGCGGGATTTGCCAAGGTCGCCAGCGGCCTCTGGTCCAACCCCGGCTTCAAGGCCGTCTCCTGGAACACCAAGCCCGACGGATCGGGCACCACCTACGAGTTCGGCCAGTCCTTCACGGCGACCGACGAGCCCGCCGCCAACACCTCGATCGACCTCTACCTGCAGTGGAAGCCCAACACCTACGTCCTCACGCTTGACGCCAACGGCGGCTCGGGTTCGGTCAACGCCAAGGAGTACGGCTACAACAACTCCGAGTCCCACGGCTTCACCGACCAGATCACGCTGCCCATCTGGAGCAAGAACGGCATCTATCGCGACGGCTACGAACTTCTCGGCTGGTCGCTCTCCAAGACCAAGACCACGCCCGACGAGGGCTTCGAGGCCGGCGCCAAGGTGAGCCGCCTCACCAAGATCGACGGCGACGTGGTGACCCTCTACGCGATCTGGAAGATACGCGACTACAAGGTGACCATCGACCTCAACGGGGCCGAGGGCACCTGGACGCCCCCGACCGGGTTTGCGCCGGTCGCCGGCAGCGAGGGCGTGTACGAGAAGAGCAACATCGACTTCGCGACCACGGCCAGCCTCGCGTCGCCCAGCCGCGCCGGCTACACGTTCGCCGGCTGGAAGGTGACCGACGCCGAGGGCACGGCCGTCAAGACCACGGTCGCCGCGTCGGGCAGCCCGCGCGAGCTCAAGATGGGCTCGGGCGACGCCACGGTGACGGCCACCTGGAAGGTCACGCCGCCCACCGCCACGGGCGGCCTCACCTACAACGGCGAGGCGCAGACCGTCATGGGGGTCGCGCCCGGCCACAAGATCGTCTCGGTCGCGCCGTCGGGCGCCACCACGTCCACGTCGGGGTACGGCATCTACGGTCCCGGCGCTGACGAGGGCAAGGCCTACGTCACCGACGCCGGCACCTACGCGATCACGGTCGCCCTCTCGGACGCCGCCAAGGCCACGGGCGCCACCTGGGACGACGGCACCACGTCCGACAAGGTGATCGACGCGACCATCGGCCGCCTCACCATCGAGAGCGCGCAGATCAGCGTCGACGACGTCACCTTCACGGGCTTCGAGCAGCGCCCCGAGCCCACGGTGGCCTGCACCATCGGCACCACCACCTACACCCTGCAGAAGGACGTCGACTACACGCTCGCCTGGTCCAACAACGTCCACGCGGCCGACAAGTCCGCCGCCGCGGCGCCCACCGTCACGGTGACGGCCATTCCCACGAGCAACGTGGCCTACGGAAACACGCAGGGCGAGCAGAGCGCGACCTTCTCGATCGCCAAGCGCTCCCTGGCCGAGCCCGGCACGGGCGCCCAGGTCACGTTCGCAGAGATTCCCGACCAGACCTACACGGGCGCCGCGCTCGAGCCCGCGCTCACGGTCTCGCTCGTAAGCGACGCAGGCACCTACACGCTGCCGGCCGCAGACTTCGACAGCTCCTGGTCGACCAACGTTGACGTGACCAATGCCGCGCAGGCCACGGCCACCGCGACGGCCACCGGCGACTTCACGGGCGCGGCCACCACCACGTTCAAGATCGTGCCCGCCGACATCTCGCGCGCCACCGTCACGCTCAACAGCGCCACGGGCGCCTACGACTTCGAGGGCGTGGCCCTCACGCTTCCCGCGGACGTCTCGGTGGCCTCCGCCACGCTCGACTACAACGGCGACAACGTGGCCGAAGCGCTCGTGGGGGATCGCGACTTCACGGCAACGCTCGCGACTGCCGCCGGCTCTCCCATCGACTCGATTGGCGCCGTGGGCAGCTACAACGTCGCCCTCACGGGCAGGGGCAACTTCACCGGCGTGGCGCTCGCGCCCGTCACGGTCGGCCCCAGGCACTACGACGTCACCTTCGACGCCAACGCCGGCTCCTTCTCCGGCGCCACGGCCGTCACGCTCGACGAGACCTACGACAGCGCCTACGCGCTGCCCGCGCCGGCGCCCACCCTGCCCGGCCTCTCGTTCGCCGGCTGGTGGACCAACAACCCCGCGACGGCCGCCGACCCCTACGGCGAGGCCGCGGGCGCCGACTGGGGCGAGAACGTCACCTCGACGACCATCGTGGGCAAGATCGAGGGCGGCGCGACGACCCTCTACGCAAGGTGGAGCCGCGACAGCTTTGCCGCGACCTTCTCGGCGGACCACGGCGTCACGCTCACGGGCACCGCGGGCATCCTCGACGACGCCAGCAACGCCCAGGTCGAGTACGGCCGCTCGGTGCCGGCGGGCATCGGCGTCGAGACCGGCAGCTACACCTTCCTGGGCTGGGCCTATAGCGTGACCGAGCCCGACGGCACCGTCCGCACCGGCATGGTCGACGACTACGCGACCGTCGCCGTCACGGGCACGGCCACGTTCACGGCGCGCCTCGTCGAGACCACCTTCGTCGCGGCCGAGGCCACCGATGGCCTCGTGGGCGTGGGTGCGGACGCGCGCGCCACGGCGGCCTCCGCCTCGGCCGAGAGCCTCGCGACCGTCGAGGGCCAGCGCGTCGCCTACGCGCCCGTGAACGAGAACTACGAGCTCGACTCCGTCACGGTCACCGACCTCGCGGCGCCGGGGCAGCAGGCGCACTCCGCCACGGTCGCGCCCGGCGCCACGTCGTTCGCCCTCGACGGCAAGACCTATGCCTGCAGCTGGGCCAAGGACGGCGACGACGCCGGCACCCTCACGCTCGGCGCGCCGGGCGAGGCGGGCATGTCGCTCACGGTGAGCTTCTCCTACACCATCAAGACGACCACCTTCCACGTGAAGGCCTACAAGCAGGACGTCGACCTCGACGAGGACGCCTCCACCTTCGCGGAGGACACGTCGATGGGCTACGTCAGCGGCCTAGTCGAGGCGGGGTCGGCCATCGAGGTCAAGCCCGCCGACACCGAGGGCTTTACCTTCTCCTACGCCGTCGTCGAGAACCCGGCCACGGCGAACACGTCCACCGCGCGCCACGACGGCGCGACCATCGTGAGCCTCTACTACACGCGCAACACCTACGCCTACACGGCCACCTTCAAGGACGGCGCCGGCGCCACGCTTGCGCCCGCCACCTCGGGCACGGCCGCCTACGGCGCGACGCTCGGCCTCAAGGGCACGACGCCTGCGCCCAAGGTCGCGCTCGAGGCGCCCACGGTCGCGGGCTTCGGTCCCGCCACCGCCACGACCATCACCATGGGCGTGGACGAGAAGAGCAACGTCCTTTCCGCCACCTACGCCGAGGCCGCATACGCCGTCACGGTCGATCCCAACGGCGGCGCCTGGACCCAGGCCGGCTTCACGCCGCAGCCCGACGGCACCTACAGGCGCGACGCCGACCTGGCCTACCGCTCCACCCAGACGCTCGAGGCACCCACGCGCGCGGGCTACGCCTTCGCGGGCTGGGTCGCCTCCGGCGCCTCGACCGCCGTCTCCGGCGGCACCCTCACGCAGGGCACCGAGGCCTCGGTCGTGACCGCCACCTGGACGGTCGCGGCGCCGGCCGCCACCACGCGCACCTACGACGGCACGGCGCAGGTCGTCGTGGCGGCGGGGGAGGGCTACGAGCTCGCCATCGCCCCGGCCGCGGGCTCCACCGCCAAGGCCGACGGAGCAAGCGCGACGTCCTCCGGCGCGCTCGCCACCCACGCCGGAACCTACGAGGTGACGGCCACGCTGCGCGCGGGCGACCGCAACGTCACCTGGGCCGACGGCACGACCGCGCCCAAGGTGGTCCTCGCCACCGTCGAGCGCGCCACCAACAGCTGGACCGCGTCGCCCGCCTGCGCGAGCGTCACCTACGGAACGGCGCTCTCGCCTTCGGCCACGCCGCGCTTCCCGCTCGAGGGCGCCACAGTCGCCTGGGACTACGCCGCGACGGCGGTCGGGCCCTTCTCGGAGGTGGCCCCCACCGAGGTCGGCACCTACGTGGCCCGCGCCACGGTCGAGGCGACCGACGACTACGCGGGCCTCACGGGCACGGCGCCCTTCGCGATCGGCCAGCTCGCGCTCGCCGACGCCAACGTCGACGCCATCGCCGAGCAGGGCTACACGGGATCGGCCGTCACGCCGCCCGTCACCGTGCGCGACGGCGCGCGCGTGCTCGCCAACGGGACCGACTACACGGTCACCTACGAGTCCAACGTCGACGTCGGAACCAACACCGCCGTCGCCGTCGTCGAGGGCCGCGGCAACTACGCCGGCACCGTGCGCAAGGCCTTCTCCATCGGCCGCGCGCCCATCGCCAAGCCCACCGCCACCGCGCTCACCTACAACGGGTCGGCCCAGGTCGGCGTCGCGGTCGCCACGGGCTTCACCCTCGAGGTGACCATGGCGCCCGCCGCGGCCACCGGCTACGGCGTCTACTGGCTCGACGGGACCGAGATCGGCAGCGCCTACTTCACGACCGCCGGCACCTACACGGTCGTCGCCACGCCGGACGCCAACCACCGCTGGGACGACGGCAGCGTCGCGCCCCACACCCTCACCGTCACGGTCGCGCCCTTCGACATCTCCGGCGGCGAGCTCGCCGAGGTCGCGCCCCTCACCTACACGGGCGAGGCGCAGCAGCCGGCGCCGGCCCTTCTCGTCGACTACACGGGCGACCTCGTGGACGACCAGGTGAACGAGGGCCGCGACTACAGTCTCAGCTGGAGCGGCAACACGAACGCCGGCAACGCCACGGTCACGGCCACGGGCACCGGCAACTTCACCGGCACCACGAGCCGCACCTTCCAGATCGAGCCCGTCAAGGTCACGCTGCGCGCCGAGGTTGCCTCGGGCAGCAGCTCCAGCAAGACCTACGACAAGGTCGCGGGCGAGCCCACCTACAACGTCGAGATCGCGGGCCTCACCGAGGACGCCGCCGCCATCGCACGCGCGGCGCTCGCACCCACCGTCCGCCGCACCGACGTCGCGGGCAACCCCACGACCTCGCAGAACGCCGACACCTACGTGATGTGGGTCAGCCACAACGACGATCCCAACTACGACGTCACGGTGGAGAACGGCACCTACATCATCTACAGGCGCCAGCTCACGGTCACGCCCGACGACAAGAGCATGGTCTTCGGCGACGCTCTGCCCGAGCTGACGGGCACCGTCTCGGGCACCTACGCCTCGGGCGACACCGCGGCCTCCATCGGCCTTGCCTACGCCTGCTCCACCGCGGCGGACTCGCCGGCCGGCACCTACCCCGGCGCCATCACGGCCACGATCGCGGACCCCAACTACGAGCTCGCCACCACGCCCGGCACGCTCGCGATCCAGCCGCGCCCCCTCACGGACGCCGCCGTCACGGCCACGCTCGACGGCTCGCTCGAGGGCTCCACCTACGTCTACACCTTCGCGGGCGAGCCCATCCGCCCCGTCGCGTCCGCGAGCATCGCCGCGCCCTCCGTCGCGCGCGAGCTCACCTCGGCCGAGGGAGCGGACTTCACGGCGCAGCTCCTCGACTCCGGCGGCAACCCCGTCGAGGCCATCGGCGCCGCGGGCACCTACACGGTCCGCCTCACCGGCACCAACAACTTCACCGGCACGCGCGACCTCGCCGTCCGCGCGGACAACCTGGGCACCACGGCCACCTTCGACGCCAACGGTGGCATCTTCGACGGCGGCGCCACCACCCAGGGCGTCGCCCAGACCTACTCCACGACTTACGCCGTGCCCGCGCCCGACCCGACCCGCACCTACACCAAGGGCGGCCAGACCTTCACCTACACGTTCGCCGGCTGGTGGACCAAGAACGGCACCACCGACGGCGACTGGGGCCAGCGCGTCACCACGTCGACCACCTGCGAGCTCACGGCCAACGCCACGCTCTTTGCCAAGTGGGAGACCGACCTCGAGAAGAAGGCCTACCACGTCGACCACTACGTGCAGGAGCTCGACTCCACGGGAGCCCCCGCCTGGCCGGCGACCCCGACCGCGACCGACGCTGCGACCGGCCTTCCCGGCGACGACGCCACCTACGTCCAGCGCACCGTCGAGGGCCACACCCTCGACGCCTCCCGCACCACCTTCGCGGACGCCGCGCACCCCGCCCAGGCCGACCCCCTCTATGTCGCCGAGGACGGCTCCACGGTCGTGAGCCTCTACTACGCGATCGACTCCTACCCCGTCACCTGGCAAAACGACGACGCCACCTTCGCGACCAGCTCGGCCTACTATGGCTCCACGGCCACGGCGCCTGCGGCCACGCCCGAGCGCGCGCCCGGCCGCGACTACTCCTACACGTTCGCCCGCTGGGCCGACGAGTCCGGAAACGACTTCAACAACCCCTACCTGCCCGTCACCGGCGCGATCACCTACCACGCCGAGTACACGGCCACGCCGCGCACGTACACGGTCAAGATCGATGCCAACGGCGGCGAGCTGGCCCCGGGCCAGGCGGCCGAGAAGAGCCTCGCCTTCGCCGCGACCCTCGACCTGCCCGATCCCACCTGCGACGCCCGAGGCTGGGTCTTCGACGGCTGGGCGGTCAAGCGCGTGGGCGACGAGGGCGAGGTCGGCACCCTCACGCCGGGCTCCGGCACCACGACCTACACGGGCGGCACGGCCGACGTCAAGATCAGCGCCAAGTGGCGCATCCCCGTGCCCGTCGCCGCCTCGGGCCTCGCCTACAACGCCTCCGAGCAGCAGGTGCTCGCCGCCTCCGACGGCGTGAGGCTCAACTCCATCACGGCCGCGGTCGGCAGCGACAACGAGGGCAAACGCATCGACGAGTACGGCAACGCCGTCGCGACCCACGCCGGCGACTACTCCGTGACGGCCGAGATTTCCGCTGCGGTGCTCGGCGTCGACGAGTCGCTCCTCTCCTGGGCCGACGGCTCCACGGCGCCGCATGTGGTCGCGGCCACCATCGCCCGCGCCTCCAACCAGGTCACGGGCCTCGGCACCGAGCCGGCCGCGCCCGTCTTCGGCGAGGACTACGCCGGCGTCGCCGGCTCCTCCTGGGGCTCGGACACCATCTCCTACTCCTGGGGCCGCGAGGGCACACGCGCCGGCTTCGGCAACACCAAGCCCACCGCCGCTGGCACCTGGCTCGTGCGCGCGACCGTCCCCGAGGGCGACGACTGGGAGGCCGCGGAGGCCACGGTCGCCTTCCAGATCCTGCCCGCCACGCTCGAGAACGCCGTCGTGGCGAGCACGCCGGCCACCTACAACGCCTTCCCGCAGGAGCCCGCCACCACGGTCACGGTCGGCGGCAGGGCCCTCGTGGCCGGGCGCGACTACGTCCTCGAGTACTACGCCGACGAGGCCCTCACCCGCCAGGTCGAGGTCTCCGACATGGTCGCCGCCGGCACCTACTGGGTGAAGGCGGTCGGCGTCGGCAACTACGCCACGCAGTCCGAGGGCGAGGCGCCCGAGTCCTTCAAGGCCGGCGCCTACCAGATCATGCCCGCCGAGCTCACGCTCTCGGCCCAGGCGCTCGCGTCCCGCCCCTACGACGCCACCACCGACGCCACGGCCCAGCTCGACCGCTCCGCGCTCGCGCTCTCGGGCGCGGTCGCCGGCGAGACGCCCACGCTCGACGTCTCCGCGGCCGCGGCCGCGCTCGACTCGCCCGACGTCGGAGAGCGCACGGCCACCGTCTCCGGCGTCGCGCTCGCGGTAGGCAACGCCGCCAACGCCAACTACCGCATCGCGGCGGCAGAGGGCGGGGCCCAGGCCACGGCCGCAGCCACGGTCACGCCGGCGCTCCTCACCGTCTCCGGCATCACCGCGACCCCGCGCGCCTACGACGGCACGACCGCAGTCGAGATCACGGGCGCCCCGCAGATCGCCTCCGGCGTCGTTGCCGGCGAGGGCGTCACGATCGACGCCACGGCGCCGCTCTCCGCAACGCTCGCCGACCCGTCGGCCGGCACGGCGCGGACCGCGACCGTCTCCGGCCTTAAACTCGCGGACGACGCCGGCGCCGCCAACGTCAACCGCAACTACGCCTTCGCCGAGACGACGCTTCCCGTCGACATCGCCCGGGCGAGCCTCACAGTCATCTCGGTCCCGGTCTCGGACAAGGTCTACGACGGCACCACCGCGGCCGCCGCCGTGGTCGGAGGAGCCTCCTTCGTGGGCGTCGTCGCCGGCGAGACGCCGACGCTCGACGGCTCCGCGGCCTCGGCCGCCTTCGCGAGCCCGCGGGCGGGCACGGGCGTCGCCGCCACGGTCAGCGGCCTCGCGCTCGACGTGGATGACCCCACCAACGCCAACTACGAGCTGACCGGCACCACGGTCGCCTCGGCGGCGAACATCCTCAAGGCCACCCTCACGGCGACCTTCGCCCCGGCCTCCCATGGCACCTATGGCGAGGAGATGCCCGCCGACGTCGCCGTCACGGGCTTCGTGGGCGGCGAGAGCGCCTCCACGGCCCTTGGCTACTCCGCGCCCACGGTCGACACCTCGTCGGCCGTCCACGCCGGCACCTATCAGCTTGTGCCCACGGGCGGCACGGCCGACGACTACACCTTCGCCTACGCCGAGGGCACCCTCGTCGTCGACCCCAACCCCAACTCCTGGGTCACGGCCGCGGGCGTCAACCCCACCTCGCTCGTCTTCGGCGACACGTACGAGCCGGTCGGCGAGGCGCGCTTCCAGCAGGCCGGCGAGCCCTCCTTCGAGTACTCGACCGTGCCCACCTTCAGCCCGACCTCAACCACCACGGCCAAGCCCACGGCCGCGGGCCACTACTACGTGCGCGCCTCCGTTGCGGCCACGTCCGACTGGGCGGCCTCGCGATCCGTCGGCGAGTTCGACATCGCGCCGGCAACCTTCGAGCACGCGACGGTCACCTGCGAGACGGCCACCTACACCGGCTCCGCCCAGAAGGCTTCCGTCCAGGTCCGCATCGGCCAGCAGGACCCGCTCAGGGAGGGAGACGACTACGACGTCTCCTGCTGGCTCGACGAGGCCTGTACCCAGCCCGCTCCCGCGGCCGGTCCCACCGATGCCGGCACGTACTGGGTGAAGGCCACCGGCCGCGGCAACTACGCCGGCTCGTCGGCAGTCGGGTCCTACACGATCGCGCCCGCCGAGCTCACCATCACCGGCGGCGTCTCGGTCGCGGGACGCCCCTATGACGCCACGACCTCGGTCGACCCGCAGCTCGTCACGGTGGCGGAGGGCGGCCCGACCTTCACGGGCGCCGTCGCCGGCGAGACGCCCACGCTCGACTGGGCGGCCGTCTCCGCGACGCTCGACGCAGGGTCCGCCGGCACCCACGAGGCCCGCGTCTCGGGCATCGCCTTCGCCGCCGGAAACGACGTCAACCGCAACTACGCGATAGCCGCAGACGAGGCGGGCACCCAGCTCGTCGTCGCCGGCGTCGAGGTCTCCCGCCGCGAGCTGACGCTCGCCGGCGTCACGGCCGTCGCGCGCGACTACGACGGCACCACCGCGGTCGAGCTCGACCTCTCCCAGGCGCGCCTCGACGGCGCCGTCCTCGGCGAGACGCCCGTGCCCGACTTCGCTGCCGTCACCGGCTCCCTTTCCGACGCCGCGGCGGGGGAGGGGCGTGCCGTCGCCGTCACCGGGGCCCGCCTCGCCGACGCTGCGGTCAACGCCAACTACGCGATCGCCGCGGACGGCTCGGGCACCCAGGCCACCGTCCCCGTCACGGTGAGGCCGAAGGCCGTCACCGTCACGTGCGACGCCAAGTCCAAGACCTTCGGCGACGCCGACCCCGAGCTCACTGGCAGCGTCTCTGGCCTCGTGGGCACGGAGTCGCTCGTCGGCCTTGCCTACGGGCGCGACGCGGGCGAGCATGCCGGTGCGCATCGCATCTTCGCCACCTGGGGCGAGAACCCCAACTACGCCGTCACGCTGGTCGAGTCCGACCTGACCATCGTTTCGGCCGACCTCTCGACCGGCGAGGTTCTGCCGATCTCCGACCAGACCTACACGGGCACGGAGCTCGAGCCGGTGCCGACCGTCACCTGGGTCGATTCCCAGGGCGCCACGCACACGCTCGAGCACGGAGTCGACTTCACGCTCGCATACGAGTCCAACGTCAACGTCGGCACCGCATGCGTGACCGTCACGGGCAGGGGCGACTACTATGGCACGCTCGACGCCACGTTCGGTATCGTCCCCGCCGTCGCGCGCACGCCTCAGCCCGTCATCGGCCTCGTCTATGACGGCGAGGCGCAGCTCGGCGTCGACCTCGACGCCCTCTGCGTCGCCGAGGACGAGCGTGCCACGGACGCCGGCGAGCACGTGGCCACCGTCCGCCTCGCCGACCCGGCGAACTGCGTCTGGGAGGACCCGCTGGTCGATCCCGCCGACGCGATCGAGGTCACCTACGCCATCGCCCCGGCCGACATCGCGCAGTCGGCCATAGCGCCGATCGCCGACCAGGTGGAGACCGGAGGTCTCATCGAGCCCGCCCTCGACGTCACGGCCCTCGGCCGCGCGCTCGTCTCCGGCGTCGACTACGAGGCGGCCTACGAGTCCAACGTCGGGGTCGGCACGGCGACGGTCACGATCTCCGGCACGGGCAACTGGACGGGCACGGCGCAGGCCACCTTCAAGATCGTGCCCGACAGGCCCGACGCGATCCCGATGTTCCGCCTCTACAACCCCTACTCGAGCGAGCACTTCTACACCAGCTCCCCCGGCGAGCGCGAGTTCCTGAGCCGCGTCGGCTGGTCCTACGAGGGCGTCGGCTGGTGGGCGCCCATCGAGGGCGGAGAGCCCGTCTACCGCCTCTACAACCCCTACGCCGGAGACCACCACTACACGCCGTCCGCCGGCGAGCGCGACGCGCTCGTGGCGGCAGGCTGGAACTACGAGGGCGTGGGCTGGAACTCCGGCGGCTCCGTCCCGGTGCTCCGCCAGTACAACCCCTACGCCACCGTCGGCACGCACAACTTCACGACCTCCGAGGCCGAGAACGACGCGCTCGTGCGCCTGGGCTGGCACTTCGAGGGCGTGGGCTGGATGGCCGTCATGGCCGGCTAGGCACGCGTCCGGACGCACGACCGACAGGGGAGGGGCCCGCACCCACGGGCCCCTCCCGTTTTGCCTCTGCGTCGGTTGCTGCTAGAATCCACCAGAGCGCGCGGCACCGGGCTAGTCCGCCGCGCGGCCGCACCAGGGGAGGAAACAGTGCCCAAGCAGGACATGACGCAGGCCGAGGCCGAGGCCATTCTCGACCTGCCGGAGAGATACGACCGCAGGCAGCTGCGCCACAGCTTCATGGCGCTCGCGCAGCAGTGCCACCCCGACGCCGCGGCCAGAAACGGGCTCGACCCGGCCGAGGCCCAGCGCAAGATGACCCAGGTCAACAAGGCCTACGCGCTCCTCAAGGAATACTTCGACGACAACCGCGAGGCCACCATGCACCGCGACCTCGTGGGCGGTGCCGAGGGCGCCTACGGCGTCGGCGTCCACTACGCGCCCACGGGCGAGAAGGTCGGGGCGACCCAGGTCGACGACTCCCTCTTCTGGGACGAGCACGGCAACCCCCGCAGCGCCGTCGCCGAGGAGCAGGCCAACGCCGCCGTCGACGCCGCGCCTGGCACGCACCGCCTGCGCCGCTTCCTGCTCGGCCCTCACTTCCTGCGCGTGGTCCTCTGCCTCGCCTTCGCCGGCGTCTGGTGGCTCAACTTCCCGTTCGTCAACGGCAACGAGGCCCGCTTCAACGTGGGTCCCACGGCCGGCCCCATCGACTACCTCGCCTGGGTCTCGGCGATGGTCTACCCCACGTACCTCCTCGCCTACGAGGCGCTCTCCGGCCACGTCTCGGGCGCCCTTCGCCAGATCGCCAACGGCGTCGCGAGCCACGTCTCGGGCGTCCACGTCGACGTCCGCACCAGCGGCGCGTACACCTGCGAGCTCACGAGCCTCGTCCAGAAGCAGTGGTACGGGCCCCTGCTCATGCCGCTGGCCGCGCTGATCATCATCCGCGCGCTCGAGCTCCCGGGCACCGACCTCGCGCCCATGCGCGTCGCCGCCCTCGCCCCGGGCGTCTTCGTGGCGATCGACTCGCTCCTCGCGTGCTTCGGCAGCGGCGCCTTCGTCGCCATGACGCGCGCCCTCGGCGACGCCATCGAGAAGCGCTACGTCAAGAGCCGCATGGAGATGCTCAAGCGCTGCGGCCAGTGGGCGGGCAACCCCAAGCACGCCAGGTAGCCCCTCTGCCCCAAAGGGCACGAACGGCCGAGAAGAGCCTGCCCCTTGCCTGCGAGAGCGATGCTTGAGTGACCCCGCTCCTTCAAGAACCGTTTCCTTGCATTGCGGGAGTTTTCCGACTTAGCTACAAAATCGGGCGAAATCATTCCGAGTTAGCTACAAAAACGGGCGAAATCTTTCCGAGTTAGCTACAAAAACGGCTGAAATGCTTCCGGTCTAGCTACGCCATGCGGCTTGTTGGCTGGTTACGCTGCGTCTCCCTGTGTGGAACTACACCTTTGACCAGCAAATCAAACAGACAACTACTGGGCCTGTCGATCGCATATTAGATCCCTTTCCACTACGGCGCTGGATCTACGCCTGAAGAACTCAGGTCTGCTGTAGTCATTTCAGGTAGAGCAGCCTTTTCCCGATGACAGGGGGCTTGGCAATGAGCCAACATGCCGCGAGGCTAATAAGCAGGCTGGATAGAAACAGAACGATTGTCTGCATGGGCATGGAAAGGGGCAGCTGCTTGATGGAGGCCTTCAATAGCATTTGGACTGGGTAATGCGTGAGATACAGTGCGAAGGAATAGTACGAGAGGACATAAGAGACGCGGGAAAGAAGGTTTTGCTGTCGGGGGGGGGGTCGCCATATCTCCCTGACGGGGTTCTGGTTTGCTATTTGTGAACCATTGGGGAGGCATTTTGGACATAAGTATGAATGCCATCAAACCGCAAAGCATGAGTGCGCCGCTGTCATACCAGACGTTATATTGAACACTGCGTGCATGACAGACGTGTTGTAGCGCCACGCAGCCCACGAATAGGGCAATGCCGCCGCACGCCAAGGCGACTGTGGGAATTCTTCTGAATGCCTGCTTCTTTACGCACCACCCTAGGATGAGGTAGATGCCATAGACACCACCAGCGAAGCCTACGTTGATTTGCGGATCAAGTTTTACTGACATGCCCGCAAGCGCCATCACTGGCTTCACTATGGGGATGACGAAACAACAAAGCGATGCTGCGGCCAAAGGGAAGGCGATGGTTCGCGGCTCAAGCCGACTTAGGGCGGCGCCCATGATGGGCAGGAATAGGTAAAAGCCGATAATCATGGGCATATACCAGTAATGACCCATCCCGACTTTCTTGAGAAATAGCATTTCGAGAATGAGATCGTTTGGTTGTGCCGGTTGTTTTGCCGTGTAGTTCAAAAAGAAGAAGTAGATAACGATCCAGGCTTCAATGCATGCGAATAAGGGGAGCCAATGGGTCTTCCAAAATCGTTTGCAAGCTTGGTTGTCCCAGGGACGGTCTAGCAAAAGATAGCCGGAAATGAATAGGAACAGTGGTACGCCTATTCGCCCGAAGGTGAAGGCCGTTACGGCAAAGATGTTTGTCTGCGTGCTAAGCGTTGCGAGGGATGCTGGGCTAAGCGTGTAGATGCTTTCGACGCTGTGGCACATTACGACTGAAATGATGGCAAGGGCTCTGGCGAAATCAAGCCAAGCTATTCTCAGTCGTCCACTAGACATCCTGCTCCTTTGTTCATTTCACTGTGATTGCTGAGGAATGCGACAGTTTCTAGTCTAGTGGACGTGCCTTCCATAGAAGTTCTTATCTGTTGAATTAAGGCATGTTGTCCGAAGCAAATTGTCTATGAAGGCCCCTGAGACTGCTCGCGTCGGCGCGGCTGGCGGTGTTCTCCCACGACCGCATGCGCCGTGTCCGCCCCCGTGCCCCTGCCTGCTATCATTAGCTCGACCAACCAACCCCGACAACAGGAAGCCAATGGACAGAAGCGGAACCCTCAGAAGGCTCGCCCTCTGGGCGATGGACGTCGTCTGCGTCCTGGCGTCCTTCTGGGCTGCCGTCCAGGTCCGCTTCGCCGAGGCCGGCGTCGCCCCCGCAGAGGTCCGCACCAACCGCATCGTCTACCTCTCGCTCGTCCTGCTGGTCACCTTCCTCAACTACGCCCTCCACATCAACCGCGGCTTCATGCGCCGCCGCGCCGTCCAGGAGCTCGGCGTGGTCGTCGCCTACGTCGCCATGCTCGTGCTCGGCGTCTCGTTCCTCGCCCTCGTCATGCACGCCGAGCCCATGCCCTCGCGCCTTGCGATGGCCTACTTCGTGCCCATCGCCGCCCTGGTCATGCTCCTCGCCCGCCAGGCCCTCAAGCGCGTCTCGCGCCGCATGCTCTCGCGCCGCGGCGTCCGTACTCCCATCCTCGTAATCGCCGAGAAGAGCCAGCTCCCGGAGCTCCGCGACCGCTTCTCCGTCGGCCAGGCCTTCGAGGTCGCGGGCTGGCTCGCCCTCGACGCCTCCGCGCCTGCGACCGGCGCGCCCGCCACCCCCGCCGCGCCCCGCGTCACCGGCGACGTCTGCGGCGCCGCAATCGACTGCGCGCCGCGCGACCTCGCCCGCACGCTCGCCGCCACCCTCCCTGACCTCCAGGTCGGCGACGTCTACGTCTCCGCCCCGCACGTCGCCAAGGCCCACCTCACCACCCTCGTGGACGCCGCCGCGCAGATGGGCGCCGCCTGCCACGTCGCCCTCGACCTCATCGACCCCACCATCCAGGGCGCGACCCTCGGCTACTTCGGCGAGCTCCCCACCATCAACTACCCCGGCAGGGGAGGCCGCTTCTACACGCACTTCCTCAAGCGCGTCCTCGACGTCCTCTTCAGTCTCGTCGTCATCGTCCTCATGGTGATCCCCGGCCTGGTCCTCTGCCTCGTGATCGCCCTGCAGAGCAAGGGCTCGCCCTTCTACACGCAGCGCCGCGTCGGCCTGCACGGCCGTCACTTCAACCTCTACAAGTTCCGCTCCATGGTGGCCGACGCCAGCGACGTCCAGAAGTACTTCACGCCCGAGCAGCTCGCCGAGTGGGAGCGCGAGCGCAAGGTGGAGGACGACCCGCGCATCACCGCCGTCGGCCGCATCCTGCGCAAGACCTCCCTCGACGAGTTCCCCCAGTTCGTCAACGTCCTCAAGGGCGAGATGAGCGTCGTCGGCCCGCGACCGGTCGTCGACGAGGAGCTCGCCCACTACGGCGACGACCTCGACGAGTTCCTCAGCTGCAAGCCCGGCGTCACGGGCTGGTGGCAGGTGCAGGCCAGAAACGACGCCACCTACGCCGACGGCAGCCGCCAGCAGCTCGAGCTCTACTACGCCCGCCACGCCTCGGCCACGCTTGACCTCAACATCGTCCTGCGCACCTTCTCCGCCGTCTTCGACGGCACGGGGAAGTAGGGGAGAGACATCAAGCTGACGAGAAGAGCCTCGCCTTGACTGAGCCCCGTGCGCCACTTGGCGCCCGTGTGCTATGCGGCCTCTGATTTCCTTTGCGCTGACATGAATCTGATCCCTGCAACGGCGGACCTGTACAGCCACGTGACCAGTATGCAAAGGCAGAAGACGAGAAGAGCTCCAACCGTGCGATAGACAATGGAGTGGATGGGAACCATGCCGCTGCGCCTGATGAGGTTCAGCACGTACCAGTGAATCAGATACACGCCAAAGGTCTGCGGGGCGATCGCGGTGCAGAGGGCTGCGATACGCTGCGTCGCGGCGTTATTCCTCTCGCACGCATAGCGCACGAAGACAAACACGCCTAGCGCCTGGGCAACGGCCGGAATATTGAGGTATCCCTTGAAGACCTTCGAGATGCCGATTTCAGGGGACGAGAGGGCAAGCGTTCCGAACATGTGTGTCAGCCAACCCGCAACGGCCAGCACGTAGATTGCGACCCTCCATCTCGGCTTGATTTCCACCTTGCTCAGCAGCCAGCCAAGTATTGCGTACAGCATGTATCCCGTAACGGGTGGCGGTGTGATGCTCGAGTTCCACTTCAAATGGAGTAGCTGAAACAGTAGGGGCAGGATCGAGACCAAGACGACTCCGACAATCGCCGCGTAGGAGAAGACCCTCTTCTTGTCAGATATCGCCGAAAAGATCGGGATTGCAAGGTATACCGCGAATAGTGGTGGAAAGAACCAATAGATGCCGACGTACTTCGTGTTGACTATTCCATCGATGATGGTGGTTAGGGATAGGTCGGGCTGCTTTCCATCTACGAACGAGAAGAACGTGCAGTATGCAAATCCGATCAGGCTCCAGATGAGGAAGGGCACGAGCGTCCTGCGCGCGCGGCGCTTCAGGTAGTCCGAGGTGCCCATTCGGTCTCGATAACCCATGAGCGTTGCGCCACAAATCATAAAGAAGATGGGGACGGGCCAGTAGAACAAGGTCTCGATGAAGTTGGCGCTAATCCAGGACTTCCCCTGTGCCGGTCCCTCCCAGAAGCATCCGTTGCAGTGAAGCATAACCACGCCAAAGGCGGAAATGACATTGAGGATGCTTATGTATTCAAGACGGCGGCTTCCTCTTATGTAGCCGTCCCTCCTATGCTTCAAGATGACCCTCCTGATTGTTGTAGAACTCCAACTAACGTCATATGCAGTAATGCTAATGCGCATGGGCTTGGCGTATGGGAGAGAAGTTCGCGGTTAACGAAGTGGCCGACATGCCTTGATGATTCGGATGTCTTCTGGAGCCCTTGCGCTTACCTTGAAGAGCTCTGTTAATCACCGTATTAATCTTGCCCGAAGATGCGCTTCTCGCGTTGTATGTTCACCGAGCTCTCGATAGCACCGCTCGTGCGGATTGTTATGCTGTTCTTTACATATAATCAAATTAGGAAGGATGCCTTTTTTCGATTTTTCGGTCAGCATGCTTATCGTGTTCGATTTATTGATTCGCTTTCTGAGCCGGTGCTATGTTCCCGTCGCTATTTGGACGGGTTTATCATGCTGATGATTCATACGTGTTTTGAATCACTGCATTTGAGATCGATTGTTTTATACATATATTTATGCGAGGTGGATTGATGACAGAGTTTGACGCCGTTGCTGAAGCTGCAGAGGTTGAAGGCTTTCGGGTTAGTGATGAGCGTCTTGCTCGCCGTTCCCTTGTTGACCGTGAGAATATGAAGCTTGTTAGGGATGGGAAGCCGCTTTACTACAAAGTAGTGAAGCGTGTGGCTGATATCGTTCTCTCGGGCGGTGCACTTATTATCCTTTCGCCCGTGATGCTTGGGGCTGCTATTGCCATCATGGTCGAGGACGGACGTCCCGTTATTTATGCTGCGCCTCGCGAGGGCCTCGATGGGAAGCCCTTTAAGATGTACAAGTTCCGCTCAATGTACCGCGATGCGGAGTCCAAGCTCAAGGATCTCCTCAAGCAGAATGAGCAGACTGGACCCGCCTTTAAGATCGAGAACGACCCCCGCATCACCAAGGTCGGGGATTTTATCCGCAAGACCTCCATTGACGAGCTTCCCCAGCTTGTGAACATCATCAAGGGCGAGATGTCCATCGTCGGTCCACGCGCGATCCAGCGCACGAAGGAGTTCACTCCCCATGAGGCCCAAAGGCTTCTCGTTAAGCCTGGTCTTACCTGCTACTGGCAGGTGATGGGACGCTCGAGAATTGACTGGGAAGACTGGGTAGAGCTCGACCTCGACTACATTCAGGACATGTCTATCTGGACGGATATAAAGATTATCGCTAAGACCTTTGGTGCCGTGCTGCATGGCGATGGGAGCTACTAGTATGTCCGCCAACCCGACGATCGACATCAGTATCGTTGTGCCGGCTTACAATGTGAGCAAGTATCTCGATGAATTCTTTTCCTGCGTTAATGCTCAGACCTATCAGGGTTTTCGCCTTGTTATGGTGGACGATTGTGCTACCGACGATACGTTCGTTCGTGCGAAGAAAGCTGGATCGGCTCTAGGTGATAGATTCGTATTGTTGCAAAACAAGAAGAATCTTGGACTGAGCGGGACGAGAAATACTGGTCTTGATTGGGTTGAAGAGCATCCAACCGAGTACGTGACTTTTTTGGATCCTGATGACTGGTTTGAACCTACATATCTTGAGGATTTGCACGATGCCGCAAAGACCTTCGATGCGGATTTGAGCGTTAGTGGAATAGTTAGATTTGAGGACGGCACTGAGCATGTCCTTGCGACGGAGATGGTCAATTACAGTGATGAGCTGTTCGATGACTCTGCACTTTGTGATGACCTTGCGTTCATCAACCCCTGTGCCTACGCGAAACTATATAGGTTTGATGGCATCAAAGGTGTTCGCTTTAGGCAAATTAAACGCTCTGAGGATACGTGCTATCTGTTTGAATCGCTCCCTAATCTTAAGAGTGTCAAGTTCACTAACAATGCTCTCTACCACTATCGAGTGCGCCGGAACTCGCTTACTGCCGAAATGGATGATGCCAAGTATGAGTCCATGCACCAAGAGTTTGCGAAGTTATTGCCCAAGTTCTCCTCTGGAGCGCATGCGCCGTATCGTGAGATGTTTGAGTGCCAAGTGTTTATTAGGAGCTCGGTGGGGGGAGTGACACGTCTTGCCTTTTCCAATATGGGCAGGGCGCTCTCGCTTGCTCGCGGGGAATTGCATTGGCTTGACTCTGCCATGCCGTCTTGGCGAAAGAACAAGTATCTTAGCTTTGGCAAGCGACGGAGTAGGGGTAAAAAGCAGTTTGCTCTTAAGGCAAGCGCCACTTTATACAAGCTAAACATTTTCGTTCTCTTCATATTCGTCTATTACTTAGTGTCTAACGTACTTAAAAAGGAAGTCAGGGCATGAGGCCAACTTCCTTAGGCGCGGATTGAATTGGGGAGCGTATTGTCTTCAGCTTGCTTTTGTATATTATGAACAACCGCTCTTTAATCTCCTTGCCCCGTAGATGTTTTTTAGATAGCTCTACTTGAAAAAATGGATATATCTGTGACTAGTGGAGTGAGGAGGGGCGCGGTGAAGCTATTGGGGCAGGGTCGTGGTGACGCTATATGAGCTTTTTTTCGACAGTTAAATCACTTCGTGCAACAAGGAGTGCTGCTCTTTTCGTTCTGAGCGGCATGTCGCAGATTAACAGGTGGGTAAAAAAGAACAAACATCGTGTACTTTTTTACAGCTCCATGTACGGGCGTATCGTTGATAACAACGAGGCTTTCTATTCTTGGCTGGTGGATAACGGATACGATGAGAAACTTGACATCGTGTTCTGTCTTCCGAATCGTGCAAAAGGGCCAGAACTACCGGGTAGGCACAGGACGGTAGGTACTGTTCGTGGAATCTTTGAATACATGCGATCGGGATTTGTGCTTTTCACATATGGGGGCATGAGAATTGTTCCTTCAGAAGACCAAGTGGTGGTTAATCTGTGGCACGGCATGCCTCTTAAAAGAATCGGGAAGTTGTCCAATGACGCAGTTATCGAGGCAGAGGACATAGCTGATTTTTCATATACGATCGCGACGTCAAGGCTGTTTGCTCCAATAATGGCCCGCGTTTTCGGTTGTAGGGAAGATCAGGTAATCATTTCTGGGCTACCGCGAAATGATTATCTATGTTCGAATGATTGTGACTTGCATAGATTTGCTCACTTTGCAGATTCGTCAAGAACAATTCTATGGATGCCGACTTTTAGAAAGTCATTTGATGGACGTTACGATAATTCTGATATTGAAACTTCTACAGGATTGCCGATAGCTACGAGTGTCGAACTGCTTCACAGGCTTGATTCTTGGCTTGGCGAAAAGGGCGGAATCCTTTTCATTAAAGCTCATCCCTATGCGCTTGCTAAGAGCTCTGGGCTCCAGGGTGAGCAGTTTCAGAATATTGTTTTTGTTAACGACGAGATGATCAGAGCCGAGGGCCTTCGCCTCTATGAATTTGTGGCTGCTTTCGATTCACTGCTTACGGACTATTCATCAATTTACTTTGACTTTCTTTTACTCGATCGACCAATTGGGTTTACGCTTGATGATTACGAGAGCTATCAAAAGATGCGTGGCTTTATCTTTCCGGACGCAAAAGATATGATGCCAGGTCAACATATCTACTCATTTGATGAGCTGTGCTCTTTCGTGGCTGCCGTTTGTAGTGGGGACGATTCATACTGCGAGGAAAGGGGCAAGACCCGCGATTTGATTCATGAGTACAAGGGCTATGATTGTCGCAGAGGTTTAGCTGACAGAATTGGCCTTCTTTCCGTGCTGGAATCCACGAACCGCGAGGAACAGAAATAACATGAAACGTGTTATCACATATGGAACTTTTGATTTGCTGCACTACGGCCACATTAATTTACTGCAGCGTGCAAAGGCTCTGGGAGATTATCTGGTGGTTGCGCTTTCGACTGATGAGTTTAATTGGAATGAAAAGCAGAAGAAGTGCTATTTCTCGTATGAGGAGAGAAAGCGTCTTCTTGAAGCCATTCGTTACGTGGATCTAGTGATTCCCGAGGAGTCGTGGGAGCAAAAAAAGACTGACATTCATGAGTATCATATTGATACTTTTGTGATGGGGGATGATTGGAAGGGCAAGTTTGACTTCCTTGAGAAAGAGGGTGCCGAGGTGGTCTACCTTCCCCGTACGCCAGAGATTTCTACCACTCGAATTAAGGAAGACTTGGGACCGGACTCATGAGCGGCAAAAAACAGTCCGTGATCTTCATGACCACTTATAACGGTGCAAAGTATCTTTCTGATCAGATTAATAGTGTTATAAATCAGTCATTTGGCGACTGGGTTCTGTTTATTAGCGATGACGGGTCAAGTGACGGAACCATTGAAATACTCAGGGACTTTGAGTCTCTAGACCCTCGCATTAAAGTGATTCAGAATCGTGGGCCGCACGGAGCGTACATAAATTATTACAATTTGTTCGAGTTTTATAAGGATAATTACGGCAGTTGTGCAGACTATTATTTCTTCTGCGACCAAGACGACTACTGGCACCCTGATAAAATGCGAACTGAAATCGATGTCTTGTCAAGGATGGAGCGCCAATACGGAAAACGGTGTCCATTACTTTGCTATACGGATCTCGAGCTCATGGATGCCACGGGGAACTCTTTGGGTTCATTTATGAGTGATTATTCTGATATTGACCTACAAAGTCATCCGCTTGACCTTTTTTTCTCGCATTGCTTTGTTTGGGGAACAACCGCAGCGATAAATAAAGCCCTCTGGGAGGCTGCTAAACTGCCTGTTAATAATAGAAATGATCTGAGCCATGATAATTGGTATGCGAAGCACGCTGTCTTGTTGGGGCACGTCGAATGTATTCCGAAGCCTCTAGTGAGATATAGGCGTCATGATTCGAACGTCACGGGTCTACCCAGAAAGTATGGATTATTGAAAGCCATTCGACGAGCCATGGCTTTCGGGGATGTAATTGATGCTCAATCACACATGTTTTGGTCTTCTTTTGAAGTTCTTAATAGCATTGATTCGCTCGATTGGCGTGGTGAAGAACTGAAGAAGACTTTTGAACGCGGTGGCTATTATGCCGTTCGCTTTATGTGGAAGAACAAGATTTGTCCTGGTAGCAGATTTCATCAGTTGGCACGATATATCAACCTTGGTTTATGCCTACATAAGCGCACCCATTGGTTCTTGACTGATTGCGAAGAACCAATTAATGCGAAATGATTAAGGATAGAGAGTCAACGTTCTTTTTGGGAGACAGTGTTTAGATGGCGGCCTTGAGTCGGCGTTAATCGATGCTGCCGAGCGCGGAAAGAAGGCTCGGATTGGCGATGGCGGTCGTGCCTATGCAGCGGCTTTGCCTACCAGAAACCCGATGAGCCGGGCTGCCCAGTTGAGACGTGGAACAAGAAGATGATCTTTCGCGAAGCGAGGCGACTTCCCGTCTCCGCCTTCTGGTCGTGCCTCGCGCTTCTTGCGTAGGGCAGGGCGATAGTATAGACAAAACCTGACTTTGGCAGCTGGTTGAGCAGAAAATGCCAATCTGACCTGCGGAAACTACCTCTATGCAGGTGTTTTTTTCTTGTGCGGTATTCCCGTGTTGACGTCGGCTTAAATCAACCAACTAGCGTCGGGCGTTTCCAACCAAATTGAGTCGGGCGAAATCAACCAACCACATCCCAGCTCTCCTCGCGTCGTCGTATCTAGTTTGCATCACGCCGGCGATCGCATCGTGTTTACTGTGGACTACGCAGTCGCGTCTCGCATGCCTCTTTGCTTCGTGGCCGACGGCACGGCCTCGACGGAAAACGTGTCGAGCTCACGCCCGCGGTAGCTCGGGCCTCGCATCATGAACACCGAGGCCTTGTCGAACACGCGGTCCAGGGCGCACAGGAGCGTGTCGTCGCCCTCGAAGAACTCGTGCCAGTCGCTGGCGACGGCGTTGCTGGTGAGAATCATGGTGTTGGGCCCCTCCTTCTCGTAGCGCCGGTCGATGACGTCAAAGAGCAGGTCCGTGCACTCTCGGTCGAACTTCCTCCTGCCGACCTCGTCTATGATCAGGCACGACGGCTTCACCAGTGTGTTCACCATGCGCGACGCGTTGCTCCTCTTTATGGCCGACGAGATCTTGTCCGCGAGCTCGCTGGCCTTGACGTAGTAGGTCTTGAGGCCCCTGAGGCAGCACTCGCGCCCGTAGGCCTGGGCAAGGTGCGTCTTCCCGATTCCCCCAGGTCCGATGAACGCTATGTTGCGACCCGCGTAGAGGTCCGAGAGGGCCGACAGCTCCGCGAGCGCGCACGCGTCGCGGCCCTGAATGCGCCCGAAGTCGAAGTTGTCGAAGGTTTTGGGCTCCTTGCTCGGCAGCCTGCTCAGCCGCAGGAGGGTCTCGACCGTGGAGCGCCTCCGCTTCTCGGCGAGGTAGCCGAACACCGTCGCGATGGCCTCGACCTCCCTTTCTCGCATGTCGTTGTCCGACGCCAGGCTGGCCAGCTCCTCCGGCCCGATCCTGATCCTCAGCTCCCCGGCGGCGGCGCACGCGCGCTCGAACGGGGTTGAGCCTTCCGATGCCCGTGCCGCCACCGCTACATCACCTCCCTGGAGAAGTCGAACTTGGCGAACGCGGTGTCCGCCCTCGGCTTGGCCCTCGTCACCGTCGTCGTGACCTCTTGGCTCGGGGACTCCTCCGGCTGCGAGTCGGGCCACTGGCCATCGCACCACGAGTCGGCTCGGGACCTGTCGACCTCGTGGCAGACCAGCTCGCGGGAGAGGTCCTCCGAGTAGATGTGGAGGGTGCCGCCCTCGCGGCTCACCCGGCACGTGCTGCCGGAGTACCAGTACGGGACGCCGTACCTTCCGCCCTCGAAGCTGACGAAGCCGTCGAACGAGATCCTCCTCAACGGGCAGAGGTACCGCTCCGCGGCCGCGGGATCCCTCACCTCGCGGGCGTGGGCGGAGCAGAGGCGGCTGTGAACCTCGGCCGGGACATGGCCGGCCGACCTTCGGTACCTGCCGGCCTGCGCGTCGCACCAATCCAGGGCGTCCCTGTTGAGCGATTCGAGGTCCTCAAACGTCCTGCCCGCGAGGAAGCTCTCCTTCACGAAGCGCACGAGCCTTTCGACCTTGCCCTTGGTGAACGGGTGCCTTGGCTTGCATAGCCTGGTCGTGAAGCCGACGCTGTCCATGAACGCCTCGTACTCGCCGTTCCACACCGGCCTGCCCTCCGCGTCCCTGCGGCTCACGACGCTCTTCATGTTGTCGGTCAGGACCCCGTCGGGCACCCCGAGGCGCCCGAACGCGTGGAGCATGCCGATGAACAGGTTCTCCTGGCGCGCGTTGGGGAAGAACTCGACGTAGGGCGTCCCGCAGTGGTGGCACACCATTGCGAAGCACGCGACCCTGTACCTGCGGCCCGCCCAGTCCTCGACGTTCGCGAACCCCCAGTCCATCTGGTAGGATTCGGCCGGTCCGGACCGAAACCGCTGGCCGCTCCCTCGCTGGGGGCCGGTCGCCCGCCGCTTGGCGGGAACGAGGTCGGCGTGGTCTGCCATGTAGACCTTGACGGTGGTGAGGCCGCCCTCGTACCCCTGCTCCAGCAGTCGCTCGTAGACGACTTGCGAGTTGGTGACGCCCTTGCGAAGCTGGTCGTCGACAAAACCGGTGTGGCCGCTGAGCACGGTGCTGCCGGCCTTCATCCCAAGTCGGCCGTGGGGCTTCACCCTGAAGCCGTTGGCCTTGATGGTCCTGGCCCTCTGCCTCGTGAGCCCGGTCCTGCGGCAGAACTCCGCTAGGTTGCACTCCTGCGGGTCGAAGTCTCCGGTCGACTCGGCCTCCATGGAGGCGAGGGCCTTATCTATAATCTCCTGTAGGCCATCGAACTTGCTATCCATTCATCTGTCCTCCTAACGCCGGCGTGATGCAGCACCAGCATAGGAGACGCGGGCAGGTTCGATGGCCTGCCTTCGATGGAGGGGTCTGGTTGATTATGTTTGACTCGGATTGGTTGATTAAGTCCGACGATTAAGGGTTGATTTAAGCCGACGCTAACACCCGCCCTCTTGGCCTTCGCGAAGACCCCCCTGACGTCCGCGGTGGTCATGTTCTTGCGCCTGAGCTCGGGGGGGCCGACGGCCTCCAGAATCGCGTCGGACTCGTCCGTGCGGTGGTCGAAGAGCCACCAGTTGGCGTCGAGGGCGGAGCAGGACATGGCCGCCAGCTCCTTGCGGACGCGCGCGGCGGGGACGCCCGTGGCCCTCTGGAGCAGGCGCAGGATCGTCAGGTCGACGTAGCACACGAGGAGAAGTGCGCCTCGATGCGGGGCCTCGTCCAGACGAACACGGGCCTCGCCTCGAGCTCGGACTATGTGACCTTGAACGACTTCTCGATCCGCCACAGCTCGCGGTAGGCGTCCAGCACCCGGTCGTCGTCCCAGTCGGTCTCGCTGGTGCAGATGAGGTAGTAGCCGTCGTAGCGCTCCGCCTCGGCCACGGCCGCCTCGTCGATCGAGAGCTCGCGGTTGGTGGCCACGCTGCCGTCGTCGTCGAAGTGCAGGTTCCTCACGTAGGCGGCCGCGCCGTGGTGGGTGTGACGGGTGTACCTGCCGGGGTGGGCCACCAGGTTGCGGGCCCTCTCCAGCACCTTGGCGCGCTCCGTCCGCGCCCGCCTCTCGTACTTCTCCGACCGACCTCGCGATCTCGGCTACGCTCTTCCCCTCCCTCCTCATCCTGCGTATAACATTTACCTTGGGGATGCTGACCATTTCCCTTCTGCCTCCTAGGTCGTCACCGACATAACGGCAACTATTAGGCTAGACCGCGTCTTGTTCAGCATGCTCGCTATCGAAGTGTCGAACACCGTTATTTCGAACTGTCGACTTCTAAGGTATCGAATGCACCTCTCCGGCCCTCGGCAATAGATTGGGGGATTGCGGCGCCTGGTCCAGCACTCAGCCGGACATGTTTCGATGGGTGCGAGATGTGTTTCGATGAACTTGAAACTCTACGTCCGATCATTTGCGGTTGATTTACACCGACGTCAACACGTATGACTCAACTTTTCTCTAACATAATGTATAGTGTTCCTCGAACATGCATTTTTTCCGTGAAATGGAGTGTTGCGTGCTGGGGTTTAAGCAATTTCTTATTGCAAAAAAAAATCAAATAGAATGGCGGCTGCACAATAGGCACAATGAAACTAGTCTTAGCGCAGACTGCTCTCCTCGCGTTCAACGAATTGCAGAAGTTGGGGCTCATACATACGGCGTTTTAAAGGTTTACGCAAGTAATAATACGCATAAATTATCTATTGGAAGCTACTGTTCTATAGGTCCAGGTGTTGCGTTCGTCCTAAACAACGAGCATCAAACTGATAGCGCTTCGACATTCCCATTTAAGGTTAAGCTGCTTGGTCAAAGTTTTCCGGAATCAGGTTCAAAAGGTGGCATTACTGTCGGTGATGATGTGTGGTTTGGATACGGCGCAACAGTTTTAGATGGTGTTAGTATCGGACAGGGTGCGGTTATTGGAGCCGGTGCTTTGGTTACAAAAGATGTTCCTCCGTATGCCATCGTTGTCGGTTTGCCCGCAGAGATCATTCGATATAGATATGATGAACCAGTAGTAAAGTTGATGGAGCAAGTTGACTGGGCGTTGGTTGACGAAAAGTTTGTACGTGATTACACAGAATTGCTGTACCGCCATCCCCTGACCCAAAATGATGCACTTGAGTTGCTTGATAGTATGAAGTGAAGAAGGTAATTATTAATGGTGTCTTAATTTGGGTTGTGACGGAAATGTCTAATAGCAAATGTGACAAAATATTGAATACAAGTATTTATGTCGCTGCACACAAGCCCTTTGATACTCCCTTAGATGAGGCATATAAGCCAATTGAGGTGGGTTCCGCTCTGCGTGAGTGTCACACCGGCTTTATTCGTGACGACACAGGGGACAATATTTCTGAAAAGAATGCTGGTTACTGCGAATTAACGGGGCTGTACTGGCTTTGGAAGAATGATAAAGAATCTGATATCGTCGGTTTATGCCACTATAGAAGGTTTTTTTCTAACAAGCCACTCTCAAATGCTCCACGATTTTTTCTCGATGCAAATGATGTGACGCAAATTATGCGAGAGTCGGACATCATTTTGCCGAGAGAGTTCTACTGGCGGAATGACACTGTTCGTACGATCTATGCAAAAGGTGAAGGGCGTGACAAGGATCTAATAATCGTTAGAGATATCATTAGACAGCGCTGTGCGTCATTCGTGGATTCATTTGATGCCGTTGTCAATTCCTGTCATGCATCTTATTGCAATCTGTTTATTGCTCCGAAAATGCTCGCCGACGAATACTGTGAGTGGTTGTTCGACATTTTGTTCGCATTAGAAAATGAAGTAGATACTAGTGGATATTCGGAAGCCGAGTTGCGCATATTTGGCTATATTTCAGAGATTCTTTTAAACGTATGGGTTCTTCAGATGCATTGTAGGCGTTTTGAGGTGCCGATGGTGCGGCTTGATACTCCACCATTGAAGAAAATAATCCGATATGTTCGAGATGGAAAACGGGCGATGCCCTAAGGAAGAGCTGGTTTTCGAGCGCACCCTCGTTGGTCTACAACTTATTAGTTTTTGCAAAAGTGCTGTGTGAACGAAGGATTATTAATGAATATTGCTGTTATATGTGAGGAACAAATCGAATATCTTCCACCCGTTCTCAGTCTATTAGCCTCACTAAAACGGCTTGATTTAAACGTTACGCTTATTACCAGAGACGATTCCACCGTTAGAAAGATCGGCATTCCGATTGATAACGCAATTGTTTATGGCCAAAGGCCGAAGCATCGCATTCGACGTAAAATTGATCAATTTAATGCCCGAAGAACTATTCGTGAGGAACTGGACCGGGGTAGAGGCTTTTATGATGTTGTTTGGACAACTACTGATATCTCTGCTCGAGAAGCTGGAAAAGCGCTGTATGACTACAAGCATGTCATGCAGCTAATGGAGCTCGTCGAGAGAGTTCCCCTGTTTTTTGGCAAAGTTCCATTTCGCAACAAGACCGTTGAAGAGACTGCGCGCAGAGCATGGAAAGTAGTCGTGCCAGAGTACAATCGCGCGTACATGCAGCAAGTTTACTGGTCGCTGCCAAAGGTACCATATGTGTTGCCAAATAAGCCCGCTTATCATTCCTTGGCCGCGGTTCCAAAAAACGAGCGATACAATGAGGCCATGAATACCATTAAGAATGAGCGGCGAAAAATAGTGCTCTATCAAGGTATTTTTACTCATGATAGAGATTTAAGCCCCTTTGCTAAGGCAATTGAGCGATTGGGCGATGAGTATGTTCTGTATTTGATGGGTCGTACTGACACTCCTGACGCAAAGAATAGTGTTGAAATGCTTGTGCGTGACTTTTCTGGTGTCACATATCTTGGTTTCATCGAGCCGCCCAATCATCTTGATTTTGCGAAGTATGCTTACATTGGACTTATGCCATATGTTCCATTGCGAAATACTCGGATGTCCCCTTTTAATGCAATATACTGTGCACCAAACAAGATTTGGGAATACACGCAGTTTGGATTGCCTGTGCTCTCGTCGGATGTTCCTGGCATTCGGCTGGCTCTAGAAAGTGGCGATTTTGGCTGCGTTGCTGACATCAGTGAAGAAGAATCTATAGCGCGGGCTATAAAATACATTGATTCAAGGCACGATATAATGTCATTGAATGCACGCAAATACTACGACAGCATAGATTTTGATGCGATAGTTGCTGACATACTTGAATTATAGGATAGTCGACCGGGGTTCCGAATACAGGTTGATGTTTGATCTTAGCGCGGCGCCTCACCCCTCTCCGCGCGTGCGCACTCGACGCAGCCAAGCGTCAGGTCGAGCTGCCTCATGCCCAGCTCCTCGATGCCGAAGGCGTCCATGAGGTCGACGGCCGCGTCCCCGAAGGCGGCCCCCGGCGCCTCGGCCGGGGTCATCCACGCGAGGCTGCCCCTCGACTCGGAGCTCACCCGGCTCATCACGAGCGCGCAGTCGGCGGGCGTCAGGAGGTCGAAGCGGATGCCGCGGCCCCTCGGCAGCAGCTTGCGGATCTCCACGTGGTTCTTCTCGCACCCGCCCTTCTGGTCGGACCTCCTGGGCTCGCAGTAGTAGAGGGCGGTCTGCCCGGGCATCTCGCCCAGCGCCCGCGCGATGGCCCCGTCGTCCGCGAACACGGCGCCGTTGTCGGCCGGCACGCTGCCGAGGGGCAGGGCCATCCCGACGCCGCCCACGGCCTCCCTCACGAGCCCGATCGCGCGCGGGACCTCGCCGCAGCCGCACGAGGCGAGGGGCAGGGCCAGCTGGAAGCGGCCGGGTCGGTGGAACAGCGTCAGCAGGCAGGCCGAGTCCTCGTCGCAGCCCATCACCGTGCCCGTCTCCCAGGCGGCGGCGCAGCGCTCCTCGCCGAGCGCCAGGAAGGCGTCGTGCGACCTGCGCGGGTCGTGGCGCGCCGGCCTCCCGGGCCGCTTCCGCTTGCGCGGCCTGTAGCCCACCTTGCGCCTCAGCTCCATGTTGGTCATCTCGCCGTAGCCGGCGTCCACCCACCGGTAGACCGTGGAGCGCGAGACCCCCAGCTCCTCGCCCCTGAGCGCCGATATCTGCTCCGGGGAGAGGCCGCGCGCGAGGTCGGAGCGTATCACGGAGAGCTTCATGGCCACCGACTCCTCCGTCTCGTCGATGCCGCGCCTGCTCTCCGAGGCCCCGGCGTCGGCGGCCCGCTGCGCCATCCTCGCGTTGTAGAAGACGTGCGGCCTCCCCGGGCAGCCGTAGGCCCTGCGCCTCCCGCGGCCGTCGCGGCAGCGGGGCCACGAGCCGAGCCGCTCGCACGCCTCGGCGAGCCCCTCCTCAGGCGCGGGCTCCCCGTGGCGGGCCCTCGGCGCCGTGACGAAGCGGTGCCGCGCCACCTCGCCCGCCACCGTCGACGGCGCCCTGCCCAGCTCGCGCGCGATCTCGCGGCACGAGGCGCCTCGGTCGAGCATCCTCTCGATGGTGTTGCGCTCGTGCCTCGTCAGCCTCGAGTACGACCTCTCCGACGGCGGCCTCCCGCTCCCTCTCCTCCTTGCCATTTCCGGCTCCAGTCTCTTCGGGGCCGGCCTTTCCGGCCCTCGGCAACAGATTGGGAGTTGTGGCGCCTGGTCCAGCACTCAGCCGGACATGTTTCGATGGATGCGGGATGCGTTTCGATGAACTTGAAGCTCTACGAGTGCCAAGTGCTAGGGATAGGTTTTCTTCGCTGTGCGTCTGGTCCGGATGTTTATTTGCGATAATCATTATTTGCGTACCCTACGATTGACGTCGGTGCATGCGATTCAGCGCGAGTTAACCGGTTCTCCTCAGATGCCTGATGATCTGCCTCCATTCCGTTTGTTCATCCGGTCTGTTTGATGTAATTGGAGTTGGCAATGTCTCGGATACTTCTCATGGCTCCGCCATTTTTTGGTTATCGCCGCAGGGTGAGTGACGAACTGGCACGACAGGGTCATCAGGTCGAGTGCATCGATGACAGGCCCAGCGAGGGTGTTGTGTTTAAGTCGCTGGGACGCATCGACTATCGCCTCGTCGATGGCATGATTGAGGCATACGCCAGGCGCGTGTGCGAGCAAGTTCGAGATGGAGCCTACGACCAGTTCCTGTATATGGGTGGCATGTCGTTCTGCTTCACCAGAGAGCAGTTCGCCCGCATTCGCAAGGCGGGGGAGGCGCGTGGCACGCGCTTCGTCGCTTACCTCTGGGACGCGCTATCTAACTGCCAGAGATTCGCCGAGTGTGCGGATCTGTTTGACGAGGTTATGTCCTTTGAGCCAGGGGACTGCGAGTCGGGGGAGATCTCGCTCAGGCCTCTTTTTTATGGCGACGCGTACCAAGGTCTGTCGGTGGGGAAGGAGGCATCCTTCGATTATGACGCGTGCTTCATCGGAAGCGTGCACCAGCCCAGCAAGTTCGAAGCTGTTTCGTCTATCTGCCAGTCGCTCAGGGAGAGCGGCCTGAGGGTCTTCACGTATTTCTACATGCCCTCGACGTCCGCCGAGTTGTTGAGGAAGGCGACGAACCCAGCGTATCGCGGCGTGACGTTCGAGCACGAGTCAATCTCGGCCGAGCAGGTGTCCGACATCTACGCGCGCTCGGTGGCGATCATCGACTCGCCCCAGGCGCACCAGCGCGGACTTACCATGCGCACGCTCGAGACCCTGGGCGCGAAGAGGAAGCTCATCACTGCGAACGCGGACGTTAGCAACTACGACTTCTACAAGTACGGCAACGTTGCCGTCTGGGATGAGAGTCGCGGCATTGACGCTGCGTTTTTCTCGGAGCCTTATCAAGAGCTGCCCAAAGAGATATACGATGTTTACTCGATAGCATCGTTTGTCCGGAGTCTGGTGGGCGAGGGTGAGCCCTATTCTGGATATGAGAAGGGTGGCCGATGAGGGTCTTGGTAACTGGCGCTGATGGGTATATCGGCAGGGGCGTGGTTCAGCGACTGCTGGATGACGGGGTCGAGGTGGACGCCTGGGGGCTTCTGCCGTGCGGGCTTTCGCATCCGCTGTTGAGCGAACACGTGGGCGATGTCTTCGGGCTTGAGCTCGAGGGCGATGACCTGCCCGATGCCGTGCTTCATCTTGCCTGGCGCAACGGCTTCGTGCACAACGACATGTCGCACCTCGAAGACCTTCCCAAGCACTATGCGTTCATCAAGCGATGCGTGGAGGCTGGCGTGCACCACGTTGCCGTGATGGGGTCCATGCACGAGGTGGGCTATCACGAGGGTGCGGTCTGCGACGACACGCCCTGCAGGCCTACGACGCCTTACAGCGTGTCGAAGAATGCGCTGCGCCAGCTCTGCCAGGAGCTGTGTCGCCAGCATGACGTGACGTTCCAGTGGCTGAGGGGGTTCTACCTCGTCTCGAACGATGGCAGGGGCTCCTCGATCTTCGCGAAGATCGTCCAGGCCGCGGGCGATGGCAAGACCGAGTTCCCGTTCACGAGCGGCACGTGCAAGTACGACTTCCTTCCCTATGACCAGTTCTGCACGCAGGTCGTTGCCGCGGTCGAGCAGACGGACGTCGACGGGATCATCAATATCTGCTCAGGAGAGACTGTGGCGCTTGGCGAGTACATCGAGGGCTTCATCAAGGAGAACGACCTGGGCATCAGCCTTGCGTATGGGCGCTATCCCGACCGTCCGTACGACTCGCCTGCCATTTGGGGTGACAACTCCAAGATCCAGGCCATCCTCGCCCGTCGGGAGGGACGCGATGCGTAGCCAGTACGGGCTAGGTGAGTTTCTGGGCAACTGCGTCTACCTTGCTTATACGAAGCTGCGCTTTCCTGGGGCACGGCTCGTGCGCCTGCCGTTCTGCCTGAGGGGTGGCAAGGCGCGCCTGCGCTATGGCCGTGGGCTCACGGTTGGCTACGGCTGCAGGTTCGACCTTGCGGGCGAGGGCGTGGTGCTCGAGATTGGCGAAGGCTGCAAGATGAACGACCGCGTGCACATCGTGGCGCACGAGTCTGTGCGCATTGGCGACAGCGTGCTTATGGCATCGAACATCTTCATTTCGGATACGAGCCACGGCAGCTTCACGGAAGATGCCTCCAGCCCTGACGTCGCGCCGGACGACCGTCCACTGGTGACCAAGCCCACGGCGATTGGCAACAACGTCTGGATTGGCGAGGGCGTCTGCATCATGCCGGGCGTCGAGGTCGGTGACGGCTGCACGATTGGCGCCAACTCCGTCGTGACGAAGTCCGTCCCCGCAAACACCGTGGTCGCTGGTGCGCCCGCGCGGGCCATCCGTCGCTGGAGCGAGGAGAGCCGTACGTGGGAGAGGGTGGGATAGTGCTTCGCACCGCTTCCGTCGCCATGGCGGCCTACAACGGCGAGAGGTTCATCGCGCAGCAGATCGACTCCGTTCTGGAGCAACTCGGACCCGAGGATGAGCTCGTGGTCTCGTATGACGCGTCGAGCGACCGCACGCTCGAGGTCCTCGAGGGCTATGCTGCGCGCGACGAGCGCGTGAGGGTCGTCGAGAACGATCGCCCTGGAGTCGTGGGCAACTTCAACAATGCCATCGCCGCATGCGCGAAGGACGTCGTGTTCATCTGTGACCAGGACGACGTGTGGGTTCCCGGCAAGCGCGATGCCGTCATCGCGCGGCTCAACGAGACGGGGGCCGACCTTCTCATCCATAACGTGGTGCACATCGATGCCGAGGGCGAAGTCATCTCCAGGCCGCTGTTCGAGGAGTATGGCATCAGGCCCGGGCTGCTGCGCAACTTTGCGGCACCCCGCTACAGCGGGTGCTGCATGGCGTTCCCGCAGGCGTCGAAGCGGCTGATCATGCCCATGCCCGAGGACGTCATCAACTACGACCACTGGGTCGGCATGGTGTGCGAGGCCCTGGGCTCCATCACGTTCATGGACGACGTGTACCTGAGGCACCGCCTGCATGGCGACAACGTCACCACGAGCAGGCGCGCGCTGGGAGTGATCGCGCGCCAGAGGCTCAACCTCCTGAGGGCGCTCGCGAGGAGGCGGAGGGAGCTGAGAAGGTGAGCATCTCCGTTCTCGTTGTCGTCTACAACCAGTCGCTCGACGACATCGCCTGCCTGGACGCTGCCCTGGACGCGCCCCAGGTGAGTCAGGTGGTGGTCTGCGACAACAGCACGATCGCCAATGACAACGAGGCGCGCGCCGCCGAGCGCGGCGTGACCTTTGTCTCGATGGGCGGAAACAAGGGGTTGCCCGTCGCGTACAACGCGGGCGTCGAGCGCTGCCGCGGGGATGTGGTCTGCGTGTTCGACGACGACACGGCCGTGGGCGCCGACTACTTCGAGGCGGTCGAGGCCCTGTGGGAGTCTGACGGGGCCTGGGACATCGCCCTGCCGCTCGTCATGGCGGGGGAGGACGTGCTCTCGCCCAGCACCTTCGACGGACTGAGGTCGAGGCCCTTCTCGGATGCGGGGGAGATCGCCGGCGCCCGTGACATCAGCGGGATCAACAGCGGCATGGTCGTGAGGCGCGCGGCGTACTCGAAGGTGCGCTACTGCGAGGACCTGTTCCTGGATTTGGTGGACCATCGCTTCCTGCAGGACGCGAAGGAAAGCGGTCTGCGTGTCGTCTACCTTGAGGGGCCCGTGCTCCGTCAGTCCTACTCGCTGGAGTCGGACGATGCCGACGCGGCGCTTGCGAGGCTGCGCATCTTCAGCCGCGACGCGAGGGCGTTCTATTCCGGGTCGCTTGCGAGGGTCGTGTACTGCCGGGCGATGCTGCTAGCCAGGAGGGCCAAGCTGGCCGTGAGGTACCGCTCGCCCCGATTCCTGTGGAGTTCCTAGGAGTCTTGCCGCAGACGGGGGCGCCGCCGCGCGTGAGTGGCGGCGGTGGTGGGATAGACTGGACTTTGATACCTAAGCGATCGGGAGCGCAATGCTGAACTACTACTACATCTACGCCGCCCTGTGGAGTGGCGTGTGCGGACTTTACGCGCTCCAGTGGTCCAAGCTCAACAAGCCGCTCGATCCCTCGCTCGTCGTCTTCTTCATCCTCAGCATCGCCTTCTGCGTGATCAGGGGCTACCAGTGCCGCAAGGAGTTCGCGTACAAGCCAAATGCGGTTCGCGATGCGGCCGACAGGAAGCTTGGCCTGCTCGAGGGGCGCATTGGGCCGAAGGCGATGCCGCTGCATCGCTTTGGCGTCGAGTGGGGCCCGCTGGTCGTGCTTGCGCTGCTGTTCGCGCTGCTCTTCGTCGCGGAGGGGTTCGTGCCCCTGGTGGGCGTGTTCACCAAGACGCTCGACTACGAGTCGATGCTGCTCGACCCCGTCCCGCTGCTTGCCCCGACCTGCATCGTGGGGTGCATCATCTATGCGTCATCGTGCTTCAAGACGTTTCTGGACGAGCGGCACAAGCGCGACTTTGTGAAGTTCTTCCTGTGCCTTGGCCTCCTCATGCTCCAGTACATCCGCAGCGCCATCGCCATCTGTCTCTTCGTGGCGCTCGTGCTTCTCGTCTCGAAGCGGGGCCGCCTTTCCGCGAAGGGCGTCGTGATCATCGTCGTGGCCGCCATCGCTGGGCTCTGGGCCTTCGGTGCCATGGGCAACATGCGCTACGGAGCCTCGTGGGCGAACTCGTTCTACATCTTCAGGATCGGTCGCTACACCCAGGCGCTGCCCACGTTCATCCCCCGGCAGTTCCTGTGGGCGTACTCGTACCTGACGTCACCTTTGGCGTGCCTCAACTTCAACGTCTCCAACGGGTCGAATGCCTTTGATGTGGTCAACTTCCTGTACTCGTTCCTGCCGATGGCGATCGCCAAGAGGCTGCCTCTCTACGTGACGCCGTCGGTTCCCCTGCAGGTGAATTACTTCACGGTGTCCACGATCTGGAGCGACTACTTCTGCTTCATGGGCACGGCGGGCATCTACCTTGGCTTCGTGCTCCAGATGGGGCTACTGCGCCTGGCCCGCCGCATCCTCAAGGGGACACGCGTCGAGACGCTGGGATTCGCCTTCATGTCGATGGTGGTCGCGTTCTCGTTCTTCATGAACTCGTTCACGTATCCCTCGATGGCCTACCCTGTCTATGCGGTGGTGGCCTTCGCCCTCTTCGAGAAGCTGCGGGAGCGCAGGCGGCGCGTCGCGCTACCGGTTGACGCCGCTGACGACTTCGACGACGAGTAGCGCGACGGTCGGGTTAGGGACCCAGGTGAGGTCAGGTATGGAACAGGCACCGCTCTTCAGCATCTGCATTCCCGCGCACAACGCGCGCGGCGTCTTCGGGATGTGCCTTGAGAGCCTCGCGCGGCAGACGTGCGGCGACTGGGAGGCCATCGTCGTCGACGACGCCTCGACCGACGGCCTTGGCGAGCTCTGCGCCGCGCAGGACATCGTGCCCGCCGAGAGGCTGACATACGTGCGCCTGGACGAGAACCAGGGGCCGTTTCGCGCGAGGAGGCGCGCCTTCTCGCTCGCGCGCGGACGCTACGTCGTGTGCCTCGACGCCGACGACGAGCTTATCGGGGCCGACGCGCTCTCGAGCATGCGCGACGTCATCGAGTCCGCGCGACCCGACCTCCTGCTGTTCAACATGAGCGCACGCGAGCAAGGTGGCGACTCGATCATCGACTATGGGTCGCTCGGGCTTCGCGAGGGGCCGATCGAGCGGGATGCGCTTATCGAGGCGTTCCTTTCGACCTACGCGCTGAACAACCTCGCCACCAAGGCCATCCGTCGCGAGCTCCTGACAGAGGGCGACTCCGAGGCACCCGAGGGGCTGAAGATGTGCGAGGACCGCCTTGAGGTCTCCGGCGCCATCGCGCGGGCCGATAGCGCCTACCTTCTGGACCGGGACTTGTACTTCTACCGGCCCAACGAGGCGTCCACCACGCATCGCCGCTTCGAGGTCGACTACTGCGCGCAGCAGGCGTTCGTGGAGCGTAGGGCGTGGGAGCTGCTTGGTGCGTCCGTGGCGTCGCGTGACGGGCAGTACGCGTTGCTTTTGGGTGCCTGGGCGCACGACATGGAGGCGCTCGTGCAGGGCAGGGACGCGCGTGAGCTTGCGGCATGCCTTGAGGAGATGACCGCGGAGCCGCTCTTCGTCGAGGCGATGGACGCCGTGGGCGCGGCGGGCCTGAGGTTCGAGCGTGCCCGCTCGCTGAGGCTCTTGAGGCAGGGGCGCGTGCGGGCGGCCGCGCGGTGGGTGCGATCGCTCGTGCGCCTGAAGGGGGCCGCCAAGCGCGGTTGAGACGCGGGGTGGCGTTCGCGTGACCGTGCGGGCGCGTTGCGTTTCTCCCGAGCGTGGGGTAGTGTCGGTCTGGGGCCATACGCGGCTTCCCGTAGGGGAGCGCGTCGCCGAGAAGGCGCAGGCTCCTCTCGACGTATTGAATTGGAGTCTTTGCATGCACATCGCCGTTGTCTGCGAGGAGCAGGTCGAGCTGCTCCCGCCCGTACTGAGCCTGCTGGCCAGCCTCAAGCGCCTTGGTCACACGACCACGCTGATCACCCGCGACGGCTCGGCCATCGAGCGGCTGGGGATCGACGTCGACCACGTGGTGGCCTATGGTGACCGGCCGAGCGGGTTCTTTGCGCGCAAGGCGGACATCTTCCGCGCGCGCAAGGCGATCCGCGACGAGCTGAGGCGTGGGGTGGGCGAGTACGACCTGGTGTGGACGACCACCGACATCTCGGCGCGCGAGGCGGGGCCGGAGCTGTTCCGCTATCGCTACGTGGTGCAGCTGATGGAGCTCGTGGAGACCGTGCCGCTGCTGTTCAACCGCATGCCGCTCCACACGAACGCGGTGAGCGAGATTGCGCGGCGCGCGTGGCGCGTGGTGGTGCCCGAGTACAACCGCGCCTACATGCAGCAGGTCTACTGGAACCTGCCCAAGGTGCCGCGCGTGCTGCCGAACAAGCCGGCCTACCAGCGCGAGGATGGCGCGGCGGGGGAGAACCCGTACCAGGACAAGGTCGACGCGATGGCCGCCGACCCGCGCAAGGTCGTCCTCTACCAGGGGGTCTTCGGTCCCGATCGCGACGTCGCCCCGTATGCGCGCGCGATCGAGAAGATGGGCGGCGACTATGCGCTCTACCTCATGGGGCCGACGAGCACGCCCGAGAGCCAGGAGTACGTGAGGCACCTGTGCGACGAGTTCTCGTGCGTGACGTTTTTGGGCTTCGTGGAGCCGCCGCACCACCTGGAGTTCGCGTGGCACGCCTGGGCCGGCCTCATGCCGTACACGCCGACGTGGAACAACCGCTACTCCCCGTTCAACGCGCTGTACTGCGCCCCCAACAAGATCTGGGAGTACACGCGCTTCGGGCTGCCGGTGATTGCCTCCGACGTGCCCGGCATCCGGCTCGCACTCGAGCGCGGCGACTTTGGCTGCGTGGTCGACGCCGGAGACGAGGCCACGATCGCCCGCGCGATCGAGGACATCGACGCGCGCCATGAGGTTATGTCAGAGAACTCTTGCGCGTACTACGACAGCGTCGATTTCGATGCAATTGTGGCGGAGATTCTCGAGGGCTAACGCTTTAGCCCTCAGGCTAAACCATCAAGCTTGCTTTCGCAGGACTCTCTTCGGAGCTCTGTGACGGCTTGCTGTTTTCGCTAGAAAATGCATATGCAAGGAACAGCGTTAGGAAGCTCAAGTGTAGAGAGAGCGGGAGCGGCTCGACTACGAGATAGAGCGCGCACAGCAGAACGATGGTGAATGTCGCCACGTCGATGCCTCGTTTGGACGCCTTCAGGGTTGCGATTGCATATGTGGTTCCTAGCATACACGTCGCCAGCAGGCCATAAATGAGGGCGAGATGGCCGTAACCGCTATCAAGCCCCCAGAACGCGGTTCCTGCGTGACGTGCCCCGCGAACTACTACAGGGGCACCCGTGATCGTGAATCCTCCAACCGCTTTGTAGTACTCGTGGGAGTAGAAGGGCCGGGCATGAGTCATGCGGTTTAGCGAGGCGAATAGTCCGTTCGAGCCGTCGTAATGCGCCGCCGAGACGAGCATTATCGCAAGGAGGGCGGCGGGCACGACGAGAAGCGCGGTGCGTGCAACCTGTCGTGTCACCGTGACGTTTCGAACTCTAGAGGATGCAAGTCCAAGGACGTTTATGACGAAGATGGCTCCGCAAAGGACGGAGGATGCGTTTGAGCTTAGCGCCACGTACGAGAAGACTGCGCAGCATCCAGAGAACACGAGAGGGACAACGGGGGCGTGCTTTCTCCACCTTGCTATGGTCAACGACCCTGCTGCGCTGAAGAGAAGGCCTCCCAGCCCATTTGGATGCGCGAATCCATAGCCAAAGACGAGGCGTCCGTTGGGGATGAAGTCATGGATGGTGAGGATGCCTGCGAATGAGGCGAACATTACCAAAATCACGGCGAGGATTGTCGCAAAGCAGTGTATGAGGCAGAGGTCCTGCCAATCGTCGTTGGCGAGCGGCACGATAATTAGGAATCCCGCGAGTAAGTTCAAGGCGACGGAGCGAGTTGCTGATAGAAAGAGGGCGCCGACCGTCAGCGCAAAAAGAGCAAATCTTGAGATGCTTGACCTCTCCTCGCGTAGCATTGTTGAGGTTAAGGCGAGACCGAGGCAGAATGCCTTGCAGACCATGCCTACTCCCTGCCAAGGGATTTTCGGCATGGATGATGATAACGTGCTGCATTGAATTATTATCTGCGTGAATACAAAGGTGGCAAGAGCAAGTCGTGAAAGGGCGCGGGTTACGCGGGCTACCGATGGCGACCCAATCGACGGTCCGTTAGATGGCATGCGATTATTGAGAGCCTTGTTCACGTGGCCTGTTACAGCGCGATTCATTCTTTGATACCTCCTGGTCGGCTGCCATGAGCTGTAGGCCCATGGCCTCTAAAAAGTGTACCAAACGAAGCTCAATGCCCCGCATCGCTGCCTTGCGACTCCCTGCTAATCAGTCGTTTGTTGTGCGGTTCTTTGTCGAGGTTGCGGTGATGATGGGGAGGTCCGTTCGATGGGCTATGATTGTTTCGTTGTCTATACGCTTTGGTCATCGCTGGTGACTCGATTCGCGTGCGCTGGGTAGAGCGTGTGCCCGCGCGTCGGAGTGAGAATGAAGAAAAAGGTAATGGTCGTCTTCGGGACGCGCCCGGAGGCCATCAAGATGTGCCCCCTCGTCCTGGCGCTCGCTGAGCACAAGGACGAGCTCGACGTCGTCGTGTGCGTCACGGGTCAGCACCGCCAGATGCTCGACCAGGTGCTGGGCACCTTTGGCGTGGTTCCACAGTACGACCTCAACGTCATGCGCGCCGACCAGACGCTGACCACCATCACCTCGGACGTGCTTTCCGGTATGCGCGACGTGCTGCAGAAGGAGCGTCCCGACGTGGTGCTCGTGCATGGTGACACCACGACGTCGTTCGCCGCGGGTCTCGCCGCGTTCTACGAGCGCATCCCCGTGGGTCACGTGGAGGCTGGCCTTCGCACGAACAACCTGCTGAGCCCCTGGCCCGAGGAGTTCAACCGACAGGCCGTGGACGTCTTCAGCCAGTGGTATTTCGCGCCGACCGAGACCGCCCGCGAGAACCTGCTTCGCGAGGGGAAGGACGACGCGCGCATCTGGGTCACCGGTAACACCGGCATCGACGCGCTCTCCTACACCGTGCGCGAGGACTACGACCACCCCGAGCTCGCATGGGCCGAGGGGCACCGGCTCATCCTGATCACCGCGCACCGCCGCGAGAACCTGGGCGACCCCATGCGCCACATGTTCCGCGCGATCAGGCGCGTGCTCGACGAGCACGGGGACGTGCGCGCCATCTATCCCATCCACATGAACCCGCGCGTGAGGTCCGTCGCCGCCGAGGAGCTCTCCGGCGAGGAGCGGCTGCACATCATCGACCCGCTCGAGGTCGTGGACTTCCACAACTTCATGGCTCGCAGCCACATGATCCTGACCGACTCCGGCGGCATCCAGGAGGAAGCACCGAGCCTGGGCAAGCCTGTGCTCGTGATGCGCGACACGACCGAGCGCCCCGAGGGCGTGGCGGCTGGCACCCTGCGCCTCGTGGGCACCGACGAGACGCCCATCTACGAGGCGTTCTCCGAGCTTCTGGATGACGACGCGGTCTACCGCGAGATGTCGCACGCGGCCAACCCCTACGGCGACGGCCACGCGAGCGAGCGCATCGCGAAGATCCTGTGCGGGAGCAACTAGCGGATGGCACGGATTTCGCTTGAGAGGATCCGGGGGCTCGTCGAGCGCCCGAGCGTGAAGAACGGCATGTGGATGTACCTGCTGCAGCTGTTCAACACGGTCATCCCGCTGCTCACGCTGCCCTACGTCACGCGCATCCTTGGCCGCGACGGATACGGGCTCTTCTCGATCGCGCTCAACTTCGTGGGCTACTTGCAGGTGGTCGTGGAGTACGGCTTTGGCATGTCGGCCACGCGCAAGGTGGCCGTGCGGGCCGGCGACGACCACGACCAGCTGGAGCGGACCTTCTCGTGCGTGCTGTTCGCGCGCGTGGCGCTGACGGTCGCGTGCTTTGCCGTGACGGCAATCTACTGCCTGTTCAACACGTCGCTTGTGGTGCAGTGCACGTGCCTGGCGGTGATGCTCTCGTCGATTCTGGGCTACTGCGTGCAGCAGAACTGGCTGTTCCAGGGCATGCAGGACATGAAGTTCATCTCGATCGTGAACATCGTGGGGCGCACGGTCTCGACGGTGCTCATCTTCCTGTTGGTGAAGCGTGCCGACGACCTGTACCTGTACTGCCTCCTGTACTCCGTCTCGCCGATCATCAGCGGCTTTGCCGGGCTCATCGTGGCGAAGCGCGCCTATGCGCTGCGGATCATCCGGGTTGGCGTGGGTGATGTGCTGGCCGAGCTCAAGGACGGCTTCTTCGTGTTCACGACACAGCTGAGCTCGAAGGTGTTTGGCGCGATTGGCGTCACGATCCTGGGCGTGTTCTGCGTGCCCGAGGTCGTGGGGTCGTTTGCCGCCATCCAGAAGATCCCGACGATGATGATGCTGCTGTGGGCGCCCGTGAGCCAGGTGCTCTATCCCATTGCGAGCAGGCGTCTGAGCCAGTCGTTTGCCGCGGGTTACGCGTTCGTGATGCGAGTCAGGCGCTATGCGCTTCTGGCCTTTGGTGCGGCGTGCCTCGTGATCGCGCTCTTCTCGCACTTCATCGTGACGCTTGCCTTCGGCCCCGAATACGGTCGTGACTTCTACTGGACCATCCCGCTTCTGGGGTGGCTGCTCGCTGGAATCAACAACAACTTCTTTGGCATCCAGGTGCTGCTGGGCAGCGGGCACGACAAGGAGTACAGCACGTGCTTCCAGATTGGCGTGGCGGCGACGCTCGTGCTGAACCTGGTGCTGATCTGGCTGTTTGGCGGCGACGGCGCCGCGTGGGCGCCGCTGGTCTCCGAGCTCGTGCTTACGGCCCTGCTGTACCGGCAGGTGAGCCGCCTGAGGCGGGCGAGCCGCGAGGGCGAGGGCGCGGCGTAGCGGCTGTGCTTTGGCCGTGGCCCTTCGCGCATGGCTTATACTGGCTAGAGTGCTCGCGCGAGGTCGCGCGGGCTGCGCTGAATGTTGAATGACGACGTCGGGAGTTGCGGATGCCCGCTAGGAAGAGTGATCAAGGGGAGCGCACGGGGATGGGCGCGCGCGTGGCCGCGGCCGTGCGCGAGGACCCGCTGCTCTATGCCCTGTCGGGCCTGCTGCTCGTGGCGATGCTCATGGCGACCATGTATGGGCTGCGCTATGGCAAGGTGGACGAGAGCGTTGTGAGGGGGCACGTCTCGATCAACGTAGGTGATGCGTGGCTCGCGACCATTGACGTGGAGGAGAACAAGGAAGCGACCATCAACTACGTGGGCCACACCATGCACGGCAAGCTCAGGCTCGACGGTGCCGACACCGACTCGATCCTCTACGTCGTGAAGGACCTGTCGTTCGAGAACAACCTCGATCCCAAGGGGGCCGTGCTTCTTGTCCGCGTGCCGCGCTCGGGACTTCAGGGAGACCTTAGCGGACCGTGGATGCTGTACTTCTCGTACCCCGCCGACGGTGAGGTCGAGGGCAGCACCCGCAGCGACTGGGTGTACGCCAACGCGGACGGGACGGCGCTCTACGGCTACGCGCCGGACATGAATGCCATGACCGCGCAGCGCAAGACGCTCGAGGCGCAGTCCGTGGCGTGGCGCTGGACGAAGACGGCCGACGGGCTGTCGCTGACGAACTAGGGGAGGGGCGCCTGGCGGCGTCTGGCCTCCCGCGTACTTGGAAGGGCACGGGTCACATGAACCACTCCGTTGCAGAGAGCCTGAGGAAGCCGGTCAGCGACCGCGCGCTCGAGACGATCCTGGGCGTGGCGCTTGCGCTGTGGTGCGTGGGCGAGGTGCTGTTCGAGCATTCCACCTTCGCGCAGACGCTGTGGTGTGTGGCCAACCGGCCGGCGCAGTTCGTGCAGGCGCTGGTCGTGGGCTGCCTGGTGGCGATTCTGGCGGCCAAGCGCTTCAGGCTTGGCGTGCGCGAGGTGGCGCTGGCCTTCCCGCTTCTGTTCTTCTCGCTGCTCGTGTGGGGCAAGACGCGCGACGCGCACACGCTGGTGCTTGCGCTTGCCGTGATCTGCGCACAGGGGATGGACCTGAGGCGCCTGGCGCGGATGTATGCCGTGGGCGTCGTCTGCGCGCTCGTGGTCACATTCGCGGTCACCGGGTGGGTCTACACGAAGGACCCGGCGTTCTCGCTGAAGAACCTCGTGTTCGGGCGCTATATGTTTGGCTACTTTGGCGCGCTGTCGTGCCTGGTGCTGGGGCTTGCCTCGGCGCTTAGTGTGGTCGTGCGCGGCAGGCGCGCGAGGGTTGTTTTGGCCTTGGCCTGCGTGGCGTTTGCCGCTGTGTCCGCGGTGCCGCTGCACTCGAAGCGCTGCGCGCTGTTCCTTCTGCTGCTTGCCGCGATCATCTTGGTCGACCTGAGGTGGCCGGAGCGGCTTGAGGCGGCGCTTTCGAGCCGCTGGGCTCGCTGGGGCGTGGCGCTTCTGCCTGCTGCGCTGTTCTGCCTGGTTGGGGATATGCGCACGCTGTACGGCGCCGGGTTTGGCATGGGTGCCTACGCCAACATGCCGAAGGTATGGGGCCTGGGGTTCACGCTCACCGTCGCTGTGCTGTTTGCGATCTCAGTCGTGGGCAAGCCGGGTCGCACGGTGCGGCCCGTCGTGCTTGCCGTGGCGGTGCTGTACGTGCTGCTCCTCGTGTTCGAGCAGCTGCCGATGAACCTCGAGTTCAACTTCGGCCTGATGGTGCTCTCGCTCGCGCTGTGCCCGGGCGAGGATGAGCCGAGCGAGGCCGACGGGGACGCGGAAGAGGGCCGCTAGGAGAGGGGCACGCTCTTCTCGGCTGCGTCTTGCACGAGGGGCGTGGGCGGCCGCCGCGCTTGCCCGTGCCTTCTAGGACTTGTCGTCGCGCCTTACGTAGACGGAGTAGGTGGAGTCCCGGTAGACCAGGTCCATATTGGCGTTGATGGAGTCCCACGGGACGTCGGCGTGGCCGAAGTAGCTTGGCCAGGCCTTCTCGTAGCCCGGCTGGGGCTCCCTGTCGTCCAGGATTACGACCTCCGCGTCGCTTTCGAAGCGCCCCGGCTGCTTGTCGACGTCCCAGTAGTAGAAGCAGCTGAGGGCGCTGTACTCGTCGCCGAGGATGATGTTGTCGGTGCGACGGTTCGCGAGGGTCTTGGTGAAGACGGTCTTCAGCGAGGCGTCCTTCTGCTGGAAGACCTGGGGGTCGCTGAGCGGTGCGAACACGCCGCGCGTCTGGAAGCCGAAGAACGACACGGCCAGCATGCAGAATGCCGCCGCCAGCGCCGCCTTGGGAAGCAGCTGGCGTCGGCCGTGCGGGTTCTGGGCGAGGGCGCGTGCCGAGACGACCATCGCCAGCGGGAATGCGACGCCCAGGAAGCAGAGCGTCCTGGTGTAGGGGAGCGCTGACTGCAGGGTGATGATCGCGAAGATGCCGAACAGGCAGATGGTCATCTTGACGAGCAGCTGGAACGAGTCGTCGCGCGTGCGTCCTTCTGGTGTGTCGCGGCGCATGCTGACCGCCAGCGCCGCGACGAGCAGCGCGGCTGCGAGGACGAGCGGCAGGTAGCCGAAGCCGAACGAGATCGCGCCGCCGACCTCGGAGACGTACGCCGGCAGACCCTGCAACATCGTTGCGCGGTCGATGCTCTGGACGTACTGGTTCGAGAGCATCTGCTTCATGCCGTAGGCGATGCTCTGGAGGAGCGTTCCTGCGAATGCCGCCTCGCGCGCCGTCGTGAGCCAGATGGGCAGGTACGCGCAGAACGTGAGGACGGCGCCGAGGGCGCAGCTGGCGCAGTAGGCGAGCGTGGCCCTCAGGTCCCTTCTCATGAAGGGGACCGTTCCCGCGAACAGAAGGAGTATCCAGTAGAGGTTGGAGGGGACGTCGTACACCGCGAGGGCGATGGACACAGTCCACAGGACGTACCAGCGCCTTCTGGTGTCGCCTCGGGAGAGGTGGCTGCAGGCGACGAGGGCGAGCGTGAAGAGGAGCATCGCGAGGGAGTAGCCCCTTCCCTGGACGCCAAAGCCCTGGGCATAGGTCCCGAGGGCGAAGAGCGCTGCCGTCGCGACGCCGACCGTCCTGTCGAAGGCGCGGCTCAGCCAGGCGTAGAGGATGGCCGTCGTGGCGAGGAGCGACGCGTACGAGATGCCGCGCATGATGATCAGCTTGTCCGGCGTGAGCTTGGAGACGAGGGCGGCGAGCACGTTGTATAGCACGTGGTTGTTGGGGAGGGGCCAGTGCGTGGCCGTGTAGCGCACGCCGTTCAGCGCGAACGCCTTGAGGCTGTAGAGCTCGTCGTACCACGGGGCGAAGGTGTGCATCTGCATCCAGTAGTAGGAGGCGATGATGATGGCGGCCGCGCCAAGGGCGATGCCGAGGCCCCTCTTGCGCGAGTCCGTATGGGCGTTGCTCATGTATCCCTCAATCAACAAACAAACAATCGACGAATCATCTCATGCTACGCCGCCTTGCGCGTCGGCGGCAAGCGATGGGGCGCGCTTGCGCCGTCGCCTTCGAGCCGAGGCGCGGGGCGGCGTGCCAACGCACAGCGAGGTGCCGTCAGTTCTTGGCGGCGGAGCGGTGGGGCAGGCTCTTCTCGGCGGCGTCCTGCGCGAGGAGCGTGGCGGCAGCGAGGAGGAGCGGGAGCGTGGCGACGACTCCCATGCCATAGCGCATGGAGCCGTTGAGCGGGCCGGCGACGCAGGTCAGGATCAGGACGAGGCCGGGCAGGGCGATCAGCGCGCGGCCGGGCCTGCCGGCGCGCAGCAGCAGCGCCGCGGCGAGCAGCAGCGCCCACGTGTAGATTCCCATGTACGAGAGGTGGCCGAGGCCGGGGATGGCCTTGAAGATCGCCGGGATGCGCTGGGCGAGGTTGCGCGCGCCCTCGGGCAGCCACTTGGTTGCCGTGATGCCGTTGTTGTCGGCCATGGCGAAGCCGGCGTACTCCTGCTTGTAGTCGTTGGCGAGGCTGGGGTACCAGTAGCCGTAGGTCTGCAGGAGCGTGGCGTCGAGGTAGGTCTCGGGGTGGCGCAGGCCCTGCGAGGCCCAGGCGCGCAGATAGTCGGGTAGGTGGTCGGCGCTGTGGAGGGTGTTCTTGACCGGGTCGGAGACAGCCCAGTCGTAGGCGCCTGCGAGGCGGTCGTAGTCGAGGGTGCGGCCGATGGCCTCGCGCTCCCAAGGCTCCACGTCGTCGGCGTTGAGGAGGGCGTAGCGGGCCGTCTGCTGGAAGGGGATGGAGAGGGCCTCGGCGGGGGCGCCGGGCTCGGCGTGGAGGGCGGCCTTGAGGATGGCGCCTGACGCCGGGACGAGTGCGACGGCGATGACGAGGGGGACGGCGGCGCGCAGGCGCTGGCGCGCGCCGGTGTGCAGGAGGGCGAGGAACGGCAGCGAGAGCGCGACGACGTAGAGGCCGTTCTTGCGCAGGACCCCCGTGAGGAAGGCTGCGACGACGAGGGTGGCCATGTTGCGCCGGTTGGTGGCGAAGGCGGCGGGATCCTTGGCGTAGAGGACGAACAGTGAGAGGTAGGCGATGAAGGCGGCGCCGAAGAGGCTGTCCTTCACGTCCCACTGGCAGTAGCAGGAGAAGATGGGGTTGAGGGCGAAGAAGGCGAGGCTGGCCGCGAGCGCCCAGCGCGGGGCGCCGAGGCGCTCGAGCGTGTGGAGCTCGAACGTGCAGGCGGCGACGTAGGCGGCCGTCTGGAAGAGGGTGATGAGCAGGAAGCCGACTTCGTTTCCGCCGAGGGTGCGGCCGAGGGAGAAGATCGCGCCGTAGATGAGGGTCGCCTCGAGCGGGTGGTGTGTGTTCCAGTGCATGGAGCCCGTGACCTGGGCGAGCATGAAGTTCATGTCGAAGCTCGTGGAGCCCGGGAGCTGGGCGACGACCATTGGGGCCCAGGCGACGAGCAGGACGACGGGCGCGAGGCGGACGAGGCGCTCGAGTGCGGTCTGGGCCGCTGCCGAGGGGAGGCTCTTCTCGGCGGCGGTGTGCTCGTGACGCGCGAGGATGCGGTCGAAGAGGGGCGTGGCGAGGCTGTGGATGAAGACGGCGATCGTCGCGATGGCGAGGAGCGTCTTTGCCGCGTGGCTGGCGTCCTGGAAGAGGGGGACGATGGTCTTGAGCTGGCTGAGCGCGCAGCCGAGCACCCAGAAGAGGGAGAGTATGAGCGAGACGATTGCCGTGGGGACGTCGTGCGCGGCGGGGCGGCGCAGCGTCTTGTGGAGGAAGTAGCCGTAGGCGGCGAGCGCGAGGCAGGCGGGCAGGCCGAGCGCAGTGCGGATCGCGTCGGGCAGCGGGTGCGCGAGGCCCTGCGTGTAGGCGAAGGAGACGGCGAGCAGGGCGAGGTAGGCGATGATGCAGGCCGGGCGGGCGAGTCGTCGTGTGGTGGTGCTCAAGGTTGGTCTCCTGGTGGGTTGGCGTGATGGCATGCGGCGCCGGTGATCGCGTGGGCCGCGGGACGTCGGCGTGGCTTCGACTAAATGTCTATCCTACGCTGGGGCGTTAGCGCGGGCAAGGTGGCGTGGGTGGTGTGGGTGTGGTGACGCGTGCGCTTGTGCCTGCGGCCTCGGTCCTGATGCCTGCTTCTGCCGAAGGCATGCTTTGCGCGGTTCTGAAAGGAATGAACTGTTGGGTCTTTGTTTGCCGCTGTCTTCAGCGGCCTATTTCCACGCATCTTTTATCTGCGAATGTGTGACAGAGGGGAGGTTTCGCCTTATTATTTGGAGCGGGCAAATAGAAGCCCGCCAGTATGACAGCGTCCCCCTTGGAGTACTCCCACCTTTTATCTGGATGGGCGGAAGCAAGGGGGCTTTTTTATGACGCTGAGGTGAGCATGCGGAAGAACGCGTCGTAGTCGGAGACGCCCTTGAGCTCGCGCTGGATGTGCGAGTCGTTCACGATCATGACGAGCAGGCCGTAGAGGTGCTCCATCTCTGCATTTATGTCGCGGCAGGCCGCAAGCAGGAACACGATCTGCACGAGCTCGCCCTACTCGCTCCACTTGATGGGGTGTCTGAGGATGGCGACCGAGACGGCCGTGCGGCTCGCGATGGGCGTCGTCGTGTGGGGGATTGCGAAGACTTCGTTCATGCTCGTGTCGGCGACGCTCTCGCGCTCGAGCGTGGATGCGACGAAGCGGTCGTCGAACACGCCCGCGGCCTCAGATGAGTGTCGCCGCGCGTCCGGATCGTTCGGGCGCGCGACTGACTGTTTGCTGACATGTTACGCGCTGGCTGCGGTCATTACCCGTCTGTGAACGGTCCGTTGCGGGCGGTGGGCGGTAGTGGCTGTGGTGGTAGCGTTCCACGTCGTGAAACGATGCTGTCAACAAAATCAATAGGGATGACAACGACGTAGCATTGGTCCGTCAGTCGGGGCCGCGGCCCCGGTCCAGGCGCGTCGAGGGGAGGCCGGCACAATGAGAGGGTTCCGCGTTCATCTGGAGGAGTACCGCCCGCTGGCGAGTGCCTCCGAGCTGGACATCATCGAGTACCTGCTGGCTCACCCGGACGACGCGGTGGGCGTCTCGACGCACCGTTTGGCGGAGCTGACCTACACGTCGCCCTCGACGGTGGTGCGCCTCGTGCGCAAGCTGGGGTTCTCCGGCTACCCGGACTTCCAGCGGAGCCTCGTGTACGACCGCGCCATCGCCGAGAAGAGCCGCGCCGTGGTCTCCGACGGCGTCATGACCGGCGACTCCACGCAGGACGTGATCGACAAGGTGACGTCGCGCAACGTGTCCACGCTGGAGCTCACGCGCGACGGGCTGGAGGTCGAGGCCGTCGACCGCGCGGTCGAGCTCATCGGCAGCGCGCGGCGGATCGCCCTGTTCGGCATGGGCGCGTCGCTGCTTGTCGCGCATGACCTGCAGCTCAAGCTCATGAGGCTCGACATCGACTGCCAGATGAGCCACGACCTGCACTCGCAGCTCCTCTCGGCGAGCAACCTGCGCTCGGGCGACCTCGCGATCGTCGTGAGCTACTCGGGCATGACCGAGGACGTCCTGCGCTGCGTGCGCGTGGCGCGGCAGAGCGGCGCGACCATCGTGTCGATCACGCGCGGCTCGTTCGCGTCGCCTTTGGTCGACCTGTCCGACGTGGTGCTCGGCGTGGCCGCGACCGAGCTCGTCGTGCGCAGCGGCGCTATGTCGTCGCGCATCGCGCAGCTCAACGTCGTCGACGTGCTGTTCACGACGTACCTCAGCCGCAACTACGAGAAGAGCATGGAGCGCCTCTCGAGCAACTGGATCCAGAAGGGCGCCTCCGACGGCGACGCCCGCGAGCGGTGCCTCGGCCGCGCCCGCGTCGCGGGAGCGCGTCCGTCCGCGGACGCCGCGGTGCGAAGGAGATAGGGGGAAGCATGGGCATCGACCTGTCGAGGCTCTCCACCGAGGGCCGCAACGAACGGACGCGCGACCTCGACCAGATGGGGCCGCGCGAGCTCGTGGCCGCCATGAACGAGGAGGACGCGCGCGTGGCGCCCGCCGTGCGAGAGGAGCTTGACCACATCGCCCAGGCCGTGGCCTGGGGCGTCGAGGCGCTCTCGGCGGGCGGGCGGATCGTCTACTTCGGGGCCGGCACCTCCGGCCGCCTGGGCGTGCTCGACGCCGTGGAGTGCCCGCCGACCTTCGGGGTCGAGCCCGAGCGCGTGGTGGGCCTCATCGCCGGTGGCGAGGGCGCCTTCGTGCGCGCCGTCGAGGGCGCCGAGGACTCCGCCGAGCTCTGCGCGCGCGAGCTCGACGAAATCGGTCTCGAGGCGCGCGACCTTGCCGTGGGCATCGCCGCGAGCGGCCGGACGCCGTACGTGGTGGGCGGCCTGCGCCGTGCGCGCGAGCTGGGCTGCAGGACGGTCGCCATCGCCTGCAACCGCGACTCCGTCATCGGGCGCGAGGCGGAGCTCGCCATCGAGGTCGACTGCGGCCCCGAGGTGCTCACGGGCTCGACGCGCCTGAAGGCGGGCACCGCGCAGAAGATGGTGCTCAACATGATCTCGACGGGCTCCATGGTGGGGGTGGGCAAGGCCTACCAGAACCTCATGGTCGACGTGCAGCAGACCAACGACAAGCTGCGCGTGCGCGCCCAGAACATCGTGATGGAGGCCACGGGCTGCTCGCGCGACGCTGCCGCCGCGGCGCTGTCCGAGGCCGAGGGCTCGGCCAAGGTCGCGATCGTGATGCTTCTCGCGGAGGTCTGCGCGAGCGAGGCGAAGGCTCGTCTCGCCCGCGCGAAGGGCAAGGTGCGCGGCGCCATCGCCTGACGCACGGTCTGAGTCGGTACCACCCAAGGGCAGGCGCGCGCCGGCCCCTGGCAGACATACGAACAAGGTTGAGGAGGAAGAATGGGAAAGGATTTTGCGGCATGTGCCGAGGGCGTCCTGGCTGCCGTGGGCGGCGCGGGCAACGTGCGTTCCAACATGGCCTGCATGACGCGCCTTCGCGTCCAGGTGGCGGACGCCTCCGCCGTTGACGTCGAGGCGCTCAAGGGCGTCGACGGCGTCATGCACGTCGTCGAGGACGGCGACCGCTTCGAGGTCGTCTTCGGGCCCGGCACGGTCAACAAGGTACTCGACGAGTTCGCGAAGCTCACCGGCATCAAGCCGGGCGACGCCGGCGAGGCCGACGTCCTGCAGGCCGCGGCCGACAACAAGGCCGCCCAGAAGGCCAAGCACGACAAGCCCGTCCAGCGCTTCCTCAAGAGGATCGGCAACATCTTCGTGCCGCTGCTGCCCGGCATCATCGCCGCTGGCCTCATCAACGGCATCACCAACGTCATCGGCGTCTCCACGGGCGGCTCGCTCAACGGGATCTGGTGGTACGCCGCCATCCGCACCATGGGCTGGGCGCTCTTCCTGTACCTGCCGCTGCTCGTGGGCATGAACTCCTGCAAGGAGTTCGGCGGCTCCGGCGTGCTCGGCGCCATGGCCGGCTCGCTCTCGATCGCCAACGTGGCCATGCCGCTCATGGCGAAGGCGAAGGACGGTGCGGCCCTCGTGAGCCTGCCCTTCGCGCTGCCCACCCCGGCCTTTGCCGACGGCGCAATCTCGATCACGATGTCGACCACCTACAACGCCGCGGCCGGCGGCCTTCTGGGCGCCCTCATCTGCGGCTGGTTCTTCGCTCTTCTCGAGCGCAACCTCCACAAGGTGATGCCGAGCACGCTCGACACCTTCTTCACGCCGCTTCTGACCGTGGGCGTGGGCTCCATCGTGGCGGTCATCGCGCTGCAGCCGATCGGCGCCTTCCTCACGCAGGGCATCTTCTTCGTGCTGCAGTTCTTCTACGACACTCTCGGCGCGTTCGGCGCCTACCTGCTGTCGGCCACGTTCCTGCCGCTCGTGTCGGTCGGCCTGCACCAGGCGCTCACGCCGATCCACGCCATGCTCAACGACCCGACCGGCCCCTCCCAGGGCGTCAACTACCTGCTGCCCATCCTCATGATGGCCGGCGGCGGCCAGGTGGGCGCCGGCCTGGCACTCTACGTGCGCACCAAGAACCAGCGCGTCCGCACGTACCTGCGCGAGTCCATCCCCGTCGGCATCCTGGGCGTCGGCGAGCCGCTCATGTACGCCGTCACGCTGCCGCTCGGCAAGCCGTTCGTCTGCGCCTGCCTGGGCTCGGGCGTCGGCGGCGTGCTCGCGTGGCTCTTCCACCTGGGCACCGTCTCCCAGGGCGTCTCGGGCCTCTTCGGCCTCCTGATCGTCGTCCCGGGCACGCAGCTCTACTACGTCATCGCGATGCTCGCGGCCTACGCCGCCGGGTTCGCGCTCACGTACTTCTTCGGCGTCGACGAGTCCCGCATCAACGACGTCTTCGGGGAGTAGCGCTACGCTCTTCTCGGCATTTGCCTGAATCTGTTGGCACGCCGTGCGGCCCCGTCATCCGGCGGGGTCGCACGCACCCTCTCGGGAGGCAGCATGAACACCGGAATCTCCCTGTACTTCTCCGGCGGCTTCGAGGCGAACGCCGCCCTCGTCGAGCGCGCCGCGGCCGTGGGCGTGCGCTTCGCGTTCACGTCGCTGCACATCCCGGAGGAGACCTGCGACGACTACGCGCGCGAGGCGCGCCGCATGATCGCGCTCTGCCGCGACGCGGGCCTCTCGCTCATCGCCGACGTGTCGCCCGTCACCCTGCAGAAGCTCGGCGTCTCGCGCCTCGAGGACCTGCTCGACCTCGGCATCGAGTACGTCCGCCTCGACTTCGGCTTCGACGCTGCCCGAACCGTCGAGCTCTCGCGCACGTTCCACGTGGTCTTCAACGCGTCGACGCTCAGCGAGCGCGACGTGGTCGCGTGGCGCGCGGCCGGCGCCGACCTCTCGCGCTTCTGCGCGTGCCACAACTTCTACCCCAAGCCGCTCACGGGCCTCGACATCGCCGACGTCGCCCGCACCAACGCGCGCCTCAAGGCGCTCGGCTTCACGGTGATGTCGTTCGTGCCCGGCGACGCCGAGCTGCGCGGGCCCCTCTGCGAGGGCCTGCCCACGGTCGAGGCGCACCGCGGCCATAGGGGAGAAGAGCTTGCCCTCGACGCGCTGGAGCTCTTTGCGGCTGACAGCGACGTGGTCATGCTCGGCGACCCGGGTGCCTCCGACGTCCTGTGGGACCGCCTGGGGCAGATCTCGCGCGACTGCCTCGACCTGGCCTGCGAGCTCGAGGCCGGCTACGAGTGGCTCTACGGGCGCGTGCAGCACGACCGGCCGGACTCGTCGCCCTGGCTCGTGCGCTCGCAGGAGTCGCGCCTGTGGGACGACGCTCCCGAGCCGCCCGCCGAGCCCGTCGCGGACCCCGAGGCCGCCCCGGGCCCTGCCATGGTGCGCCCCGGCGACGTGGTCATGAGCACGCAGGCCTACGGTCGCTACGCCGGCGAGCTCTCGATCGCGCGCGCACCCTTCCCGCTCGATCCACGTGACGCGGTCGTGGGTTCGGTCGCGAACAAGGACCTGGCTCTTCTCGGCCACGTCCGCCGCGGCATGGGCTTTAGGCTCGTGCGCGCGTAGGGGGAGCTGGCTACCTCGCGCCGACTGCCTCGAGCCTGCGCGCCATCGATGCGTCCACCTCTGAACCACTGCTCGTATATTCGATGATCTGGCCGTCGGCGCTGTTTTCCCAGCAGCCGAGCCCATGCGAGTACCCCGACAGCTCGCTTGCAGAGTTGAACGTGTTCACGAAGGCCGACACCTCGTCGATCAGGGCGAGCTCCTCATCGCTGAACCTGCTGTGTCCCTCGGCTAGTGGAATTGCGACCTCGCCCCATCCCTCCTCGACAAAGTCAATCGCGCCCCGCTGGCTGAGGATGAGTCGCATCTCGTCCCCCTGGTCGATCACGGGACCGTATGTGGCGTGCGCATACGAGAGGCCCGTGAGAGATTGCCCGGTTCGCTCGTATGAGACCATGTCCGCATAGAACGCCGCCTTCTGAAGCTTGGTCCAGTACAGCTTGCTGCACCTTCTCGAGAGCTCCGTCATGAGCGCGCTTGCTCGCTCGAGGTCGAGCGCGCGATAGCCGTTGGCGGCACAGGGTGCGATTGACTCGCGTTTCTCGAGGACCAGGCGTGCGGGCGCCTCGGTCGAGGAGCCCTCCTCCATCGATTTGATTCGCGCTTCCACCCGCGACTGGGCTCGTTTGCCGAGTCGCGCTCGGTTCTGCGAGAGGAGCAGTCGCGCGCCTTCCGGTTTCGTGGCGCTCAGCATTGTCGTGTTGTGGGGCAGGTCGGGCAGGTCGCCGCGCTCATAGCGATAGATGGTCTGCTCGCCGAAGCCGAGGAAGCGGCTGAAGTCGCGTAGGGAGAGCCCATAGGAGCTTCGGAGCTCCGTTATCTGGGCGGGGGAGAGCATCTGGTGCCTTTTGCGGTACTCATCGTAGGCGCGGCTCAGGTTCTCGCCCTCTATCCGTGCATCGCCAATGACCGATTGGCAGTTGGGGCATACGGCAACCGTCTCCGTGTAGCCGACCTCCTCGCCCCTGACGGCAACGGTCGTCGGACGATTGATCAGAATGGCCCTGACCTCCTCGTCGCATTCGGGGCAGAATGTCTCAATGTGGTCACTCATCAGACCCTCTTCTCTCCACGTATGCCTTCACGGATAGGCATTTCGCTCTTTCCACTTCTGTTCGTATCGAAACCTTCAGGTAGAGTCGCTCGCCAAGAAACAGTGGCGCGAACTCGGCTACCGTCCACTTGTCTGCGTATCTCGGGTCCCTATCGGGCTCTGGTCCGTCGAAGCAATCGTCGGTGGTGAGGTTGAGGATGATTTCCTCCAGACCTCTTGCGCTAACTCCACGGCTCGCAAGGAACTGAACGCTTGCTTCGCGCTTGACGATGATGATCGAGTTCTTTTCGACAAACAGCTTGAGCTGACGCAGGAACAGCTCTATCGACGCCGTCTGTCTCACGGTCAGGCCTCCACCTTTCAGTATTGTCATCATATGATTACAAAATAGTATAGAACGAATCGCTGCACGTCACCACGTTTTTGTCGCGAGTGGTCGATGGGCGCCCGTCGACTGAGCTCGTCCTTGTAGGCTCCTTGGGCGCGAGTGGGGCCAAGCGCCCACCGACCTTCTCGCCACGGCCTTCCTCGTTGTGGGCACGGTCGTCTCCGGCTGGCAGCATCTGCTCCTGTGCTGCCTGGGCTACGTCCCCGGCTTCGTGTTCTACGCCATGGGTCGTCGCGAGCGCGGCCTGCGTCCGTTCGCGCCGCGCGACTACCCGATGCTGGTCGTCGTCTGCGTCGGTGCGATTGCGGCCGCCGCGTTGCTCGCGGTGGGTGGTATCGTCCTATGACCTATTGGCGACGCTGGCGGACTAATACCGCCGCTTGATGGATTCCAACGATGTAAGCGCCCCCCCTGGCGACGCGCCTCGCATACATTTTTACCTAAACAGACGGGCCGCGCCGTTAGGGGGAGCAATGCACGCTGTAGTGCATGCAACAAAGGTCAACCAAACGCTGCTGAAATGCCTTGAGGTCTTCGGTGACGGCCTCGGCTCCAAGGGTGCGATTGACCGGCTTCTCGCGATCCTGGGCGAGCACTACGGGGGAGACCGTGCCTTCCTGTTCGAGTTCGCACCCGGGACCGAGGTCGTCAGCAGCGTCTTCGAGTGGTGCCGTGAGGGCTTCGAGTCGCAGATCGACACGCTCGACGGCATGCATGTGCAGGACTTCTCGCCTTGGGCAGACGCGCTCGGCACCGGGCAGGCCGTCTTCATCGATCCCGAGACGTACGAGGGCGTAGGCGGCCCCAAGGCCCAGGCCGAGCTTCTCGGCAGGTGGGGGCTCTCCACGATTCTGGTCTCGCCCATACGCCTGGACGGGCGCCTGGTCGCCTTTCTCACCGTCGACAACGCCCGCAACACCGACGACGTCTTCATCGTCATGCGCACGGTGGCGTCAAGCATCCAAGAGGACATCGCCCGTCGCGAGAGCCTGGGCAACCGCATCGTGTCGGCCATCAGGTCCGTCTACGTTGGCATGTACTACTGGGACCTCGAGGCCTACACGTACCAGGAGATAGAGCACAGCATTCCCACGTGGAGCTCGCATGCCGTGACGGGCTCGCTCGACGCGAACGAGGACGCCATCCGCGAGACCGTCGATCCCGCCTACCAGGACCTCGTGCGCGAGTTCGTCAACCTCGAGCGCCTCAAGAGGGAGCTGCGCGACAAGGACAGCGACTCCGTGCAGTACCTCGCCAAGGAAGTAGGCTGGATGCTCGGCCGCGCCGTCGTCATGGAGCGAAACGCCGACGGCGTGCCGACCAAGCTCTTCTACATCGTGGAGGACATCGACAAGTCGAAGCGCCAGCTGGAGCTCGTCTCGTACCGGGCCGAGCATGACGCGCTCACCGGTCTGCTCAACCGCGCGGCGCTCGACCACTCGATGGGCGACGTGCGCGACGACCCGCGCCCGGTCGCGGTCATGATCATGGACGTCGACGCCTTCAAGAGCGTGAACGACCGCTTCGGCCACGGCGTGGGCGACCAGGTCCTGAGCGGCGTGGCGCACGCCATCTCGTCGAGCATGCGCTCGTCCGACCTCGTGTACCGCTACGGCGGCGACGAGTTCGTGGTCATCGCGCGCAACTGCCCCGCCTCGTCCGAGCCCGAGCTCGTCCACAGGATCAGCCTGATCAACCGCTCGCTCGAGGGCCGCTTCGCCGAGGTGCCCAACCTCACGCTGAGCGCCGGCATCGCCTTCGGCGCAAGCGGCAGCATGTGCGACGAGCTCCTGGCCAGCGCCGACACGGCCCTCTACCGCGCGAAGCGCACGCCGACCAAGTGCTGCGTCTTCGACCCCAAGCTCGACAAGGCCTAGCCGAGAAGAGCGCGACCGTTCCCGAGCGCCTGCTTCCTATGCAACCACGTACTGGTAGGTGTCTCCTATGCCGCTCTAGAGGCCTACGTTCATTTCACGAGTCTTCTCCTCAGTTGGATTCAGACTGATTGTGATGTCCCTGTCGATGAGGCCGTGCGCGGTCAACGTTGCCTTGATCCTCTCGCCGCCGTAGAGCGCGAAGGGGAAATTGTCTGGGGTGTCCACCTTAGGGACCTCAATAACGACCTCGTCCCTTCCTTCTTTGGCAGCTGTGGTGCACTGCTCGACTATCTGGTGGTCAAGCTCGCGCACGGCGCTCTCTGGCGCCTTGAGCATGTTTGAGTTGGCAAAGGTCCTACCCTGCGTGTTGCAGAGGCAGAGAAGGAATATGACAACGAGGGGCAGTGCGGTCTTGGCGTGCGGCATGCGCGTGAGGAACAGCCCGAGGCCGAGGACCGCGATGACGATGATGGGGTAGAAGACGCCGAAAAGGATATCGGCCCTGAGCGCAGTTTCCGGCGCGACCTTCGCACAGCAGAGGGCGAGGTAGGCGACAGCGAGCAGCATGGCGATCGCCAGGGTCGCGGCGACGCCCTCTACGGCCTTGGACACGGCTTGCTTACGCTTCGCAAAAGCTCCCGCCACCAGGAATAGAGCTACGACGACGAGCCACGTGTGGTTGATCGTCTTCGCGGTGACCCACATGAACGACAGCGACTGGTGGATGCGGCCGAAAAGAGAGGCGTCAGTCTGGAGCGAGGAGGCCCGCCCGCCGTTGGCCTCAAAGAGCTGGACGATAAGCCAGAACGCGATGACCGAGATGCTGGCAACGTTACGCTTGGCGAACTCGAGTATGGAGTCGCGCGCCCGAAGTGCCCTTACGAGTCGGATCACAAGACCGGCGCCGACGCACGCGGCGAGCACGACGCTTGCGAAAAGGTTGGAGAGCAGGGCGAAGTAGACGAGCACCAGTATTATGCCGCTCAAGAGGCCGCCCCGTTTGTTCCTCTTCTCGGCGCCCCAGACGCCCGCGACGTAGAGCAGCGCGAGCGAGGCGTTAAGGACGTTGGAGACTGTGTAGTAGAAGTATGTTGTCAGGCTGGGAGAGTAGAGCAGGTGCTGGTTGTCAGTGGGTGCGGACCTGAAGATGAGGAGGTGTAGCGCAAGAAAGAGCAGGGCTAGCAAGACGGCCACCCAACGCTCGGGACGGAGCGTTTTCCTTACCGTATAGTAGAAGACCATGACGTAGCCACATATGCACGCGCTTACGACGATTCCGGCGGTGATCATCTGCGCCTCGATGTAGTCGCCGACGATCGGGGTCATCGCAAATGATGCGATGGCTCCGGTGATGGGCATGAGTAGTTCCGGAAGGACTCGCGTCGGGTTCCAGTTACCCCAGATCGGTGCGGCCCGGCGCCAGTAGCCTATGTAGGTCCAGTCGTCGGTGTCGGCGATGTAGAGCGGGTGGATGCGCGTGAGGTAAACAAGGGCGAGCGCGAACACCACCACGGCGAGAATAACGGGAGCGATTCGTGCAAGGTGCCCCGACCTGTCGTGCGGGTTTGGGATCGAGCTGTTCATACGTGATGGCTCCCCATTTCGATTTGGTTCGGAATAACGGAAGTTTTATGTTAGCACCCATTGTATGGTATCGCCCGTTTTGGAGGATTTAAGCGTCGTGCGTTGGTGCAGCTTTGCGGGGCTGCTTTTGGCATCTTTGCTTTGATTCTCGCCCTCGTTCTCGTTTGTGACAGGAGAATCGCCTACGCTTCTTCGAACGCCAACGTGCCCTTGGCCCCCAATGTGGTCCTGCTCCTGGTTGCGCTTCTTGTTATGGTCGGCGGTGCCATGCTGTGGGTGCGCGTGCGAAAGGGGGTCGCGCGGAACCGGCGGGCGAGGGCGTTGCCTGCGAACGTCACCTCGGCTGGACGTGTGTGGTCGTGCCGCTGGTGCTCCTCGCATACCAGCTGCTCGTTGCTTTTGGGCATTCCCCTGGGGCTGTTCGGCCTGGCGGGACGTGACGTCGAGACCGAGCCGCGCCAGCTTGCCCTTTTGTCGGCATTGCTTGCGAGTCCTGTGATGCTGGCGTTGTTTCTCCTGCTGTTCGAAGCGAGGGCTCGCTACGTCTATCTCTATGCTGGTTATTTCGTCTTGCTTTCCGCCTTTGGGTACGATCGTGTGTTCGACTTCGTTCGCTGTCGGGCCACGCGGACCTTGCCTACGAGCAGTGTCACCATCACCGGCAGGCAGAGCACGAGCGGCAGCACGTAGCGGATGCGGCAGTTCACGGGCGACAGGCACACGATGCCCATGGTCGCCATGAGTGGGAGCAGCACCACGAGGCTCGAGTAGCGCCTGCGCATGATTGCCGCGGCGATGCAGAACGCGAGCGTCCACAGGTAGAAGCCGGGGCAGTAGAGGAGCGACGCGAGCGGGACGGCGTGCACGTAGTCGGCGGCACCGTCGAGCCACGTGCGAAGGGGCGCGGTCGCGTCCAGGTGGTGGTGGTCGAAGTAGCCGGTGTTCATCGCGGGGTTGGGCTCGAAGGTCGTGAAGCCGCCCTCGTCACCGAACTGCGCGGGGTAGAAGTAGCCCCAGTAGCTATTGATGTAGGCCTTCACGAACGTGACGGGGTGGCGTTTAAGCATTGAGGCCCACGCACCAAGGAACTCGCCGGCCGTGCCCGTTGTTCCTTCGGAGAGAAAGTCGGCTTTTATCGGGTCGGAGATGTTTGGGTTGTAGCGATATGCCATTACCTCGGGCGAGATGCCGATGCATCTCTGGATCGTCCGGCGCTCTTGCTCTGTGACGTCATCCGGGTAGGTCTTCAGCGTGAGCGCGACCTGCTGGATGGGCACCGAGAGCGCCTCGCCGGGATTGCCGGCCTTGATGGAGAGCGCGGGCAGTACGAGTGCGCCCATCGTGAGGTGCAACGCCACGACGCCTGCGGCAAGTCCCGCCGTGAGGCCGGCCGCGCGGCGGTCACGCTGCTTGAGGCAGAACACGAGCACTCCCACGAGTGTGAAAAGCACCACGTAGGTGCCGTCGTTTCTTAGCAGGCACAGCAGTGCCACGCACGCGACCATCTGCGCGGCGAACGAGCGGCCCAGCCTCAGGTCCCCCTGGCGCACGCGCGCGAGGTAGAGCTTGTAGAGCAGCACCACAAGCCACAGCAGGCAGATGGCGTACGAGGTATCCTTGCAGACCGTGAGGGAGTACAGGCGGATGATCGGCAGGAACGCGAAGAAGCAGCCCGTCGCAATCACGAGCCAGCGCGGCGCGCGCACGTCAAGCTGCAGGCGCGCCACCTTGCGAAACACCACGACCGAGAATCCGGTGACGAGCATGCTGTAGAGGAACACGCCAAAGTTGTCGTCCACGAGCGCGCGTCCGGCCCACTGGCACGCGCCGATGATCGCCGTCGAGAGGATGGGGTGGTGGTTGGTGAGCGGCTGCAGGCCAAAGATCTCGTTGAGCTGCCTCTGCCCGTCCCAGAACGAGACGCCGGGGTAGTAGGCGATGGTGTAGAGTGCCGCGCCCGCCACGATGATCGCCGTGAAGGCGCCGAGAAGAGCGCGCTCTCCCTCGAGGCGCTCGTCCGGGGCTTCGCTCCTGATCTTCTCGGCAAGCCCGAGCGCGACCAGGATCGTTCCCCTGAAGAGGACGATCGAGCAGGCGAGGTGCAGCACGAGCAGGACCTTGCGGCCCGCGGCCACCTCGAAGGCGTCGGCGTAGGCGTAGGTCGCGCCGACGCACCAGCCCACGGCGTAGGCCACGGCGAGCACCATCACGATCACGCGCGAGCGCCGCTCGAGGCGCGCCCACAGCGACTCGACCGTGGGCGCGAGCAAGAGGCATAGGATGGCCGTCGCGGCATAGACTGGCGCGCTCCTGCCCGCAAGCAGGTCGTAGTCGAAGACGGTCGCAAAAGTCGCAGCCGCCGCCTCGGCAAACAGGATGAGTGCGGTAAGGGGAGTGAGGTGCTGCCCGACCTTCTTGATCTTCTCGCTCATGGGTGGCCAATCTCTGTCGTTTGGTTCGTTTGGCGCGTCGCGTCGTGGTCGGCTGCGGCCGCGCCTCTGCTGCTTCGAGTTTCTGCGATTCAGTGTACGGAGATAAATGACGTCCTCCATAACGCTTTCTTAGCTTACCATCTATATGTTCTATGCCGACACGCCACCGCCTGCGGATACGTCGCGGACGGTGCATTGCGCGGCCGCGGGTCGCGCAGATGGGAGAGTGTGACTTCATGAGCACTACCGACTACTCCAGGGTCGCGGTCCTCGTGCCCTGCTACAACGAGGCAGTCACCATCGGAAAGGTGGTTGACGACTTCAGGCGTGAGTTGCCCGGCGCAACCGTCTGGGTCTACGACAACAACTGCACCGACGACACTTCCAAGATCGCAGCCGAGCACGGCGCCAAGGTCGTGGCCGAGCCCAGGCGCGGCAAGGGCAACGTCGTGCGCCAGATGTTCCGCGACATCGACGCCGACTGCTACCTCATGGTCGACGGCGACGACACCTACGAGCCCGAGGCCGCGGGCCGGCTCTGCGCGCCGATCCTCGACGGCACGGCCGACCACGTGGTGGGCGACCGCCTCTCCAACGGCACCTACGGCGACGAGAACGACCGCGCCTTCCACGGCTTCGGCAACAACCTCGTGCGCTGGCTCATCAAGGTCCTCTACGGCTTCGAGTACACCGACGTCATGACCGGCTACCGCGCCATGAGCCGCCCCTTCGTCAAGACCTTCCCGGTGCTCTCGCCCGGCTTCGAGATCGAGACCGAGCTCTCGATCCACGCCGCTGACAAGCGCTTCCGCATCGTCCAGGTCCCCATCGTCTACCAGGACCGTCCCGAGGGCTCCGAGTCCAAGCTCAACACCTTCTCCGACGGCTTCAAGGTGCTGCGCATGATCGCGTCGCTGTTCAAGGACTACAAGCCGTTCCCGTTCTTCGGCATCCTCTGCCTGATCTCGCTCGTCATCTCGCTCTGCCTCGGCGTCCCCGTCGTGGCAGAGTTCATGGCCACGCGCGTGGTCGCCCGCTTCCCGACGGCCATCCTCGCGGTTGCCTTCGCCGGCCTCGCGGCCCTCTTCCTGGTCTGCGGCATACTCCTCGACACCATCGTGAAGGCCAACCGCCGCCAGTGGGAGATTGACTGCTACCGTGCCTTCGACGAGGAGCGCGAGCGTCGCGAGCGTCGCGGTAAGGGTGATTGCTAGTGAGGAAGCTCATCGAGCAGGTGCTCAAGTTCGGCGTCGTGGGGGTTCTCGCCTTCCTGATCGACTACGGCGTGCTCATGCTGCTGTCGCAGGTGTTCCACATGAACCCTGTCGCGGCGGCTGCCATCTCCTTTGTGGTCTCGGTCGTCTTCAACTACGTCGCGTCGATGCGCTTCGTGTTCACGCACCGCGACGATCTCTCCAAGGGACGCGAGTTCGTGATCTTCGTGGTGCTCTCGGTCATCGGCCTGGGCATCAACGAGCTCTGCATGTGGGCGGGCACGGCTCTTCTCGGCGAGTCCGCTCTCATGGTCACCGTTACCAAGGTCTTCGCGACGGCCGTCGTGATGGTGTGGAACTTCCTGAGCCGCAAGAAGTGGCTCGACGCCGGTGACCCCGCGGCCGAGAAGAGCGAGACCACGGAGTAGCCGCGAGCCAGGGGCCCCACTCGTCTCGGGTGGGGGAGCCGGAAGAGGGATGTGCTGATGTCTCAAAACAGAACTGATGATCACGTCGACGCCATTTCCGTCGTGGTCCCCTGTCACAACGAGGAGCAGTCGCTGCCCCTCCTCTTCGAGGAGTTCGAGCGCGTTGCCGCCGAGCTCGCGCCCGCGCGCGTCGAGTTCGTGCTCGTGGACGACGGCTCCGCCGACGCCACGAGCGAGGTGGGCCGCAGGCTCGCCGCCTCCTGGCCTGGCTCGCAGGTCCTCACCTTCTCGCGCAACTTCGGCAAGGAGGCCGCGATCTTCGCCGGGCTCCAGCACGCCAAGGGTGACTACGTCGCGCTCATGGACGCCGACCTGCAGGATCCGCCCGCTCTTCTCCCCGAGATGTATCGCATCATCCGCGAGGAGGACGTGGAGTCCGTCGCCACGCGCAGGAAGGACCGCGCCGGCGAGCCGCCGGTCCGGTCGGCCTTCGCGCGCCTGTTCTACCGCATGATCAACCGCATGTCCGAGACGGAGCTCGTCGACGGTGCGCGCGACTACCGCCTCATGAGCCGGAAGTTCGTCGACGCGGTCCTGTCGCTCGGCGAGTCCAACCGCTTCACCAAGGGCCTCTTCAGTTGGGTCGGCTTCAAGACGCACTGGTTGGAGTACGCCAACGTCGAGCGCTCGGCCGGCTCCTCGCAGTGGTCGTTCTTCTCGCTCGCGCGCTACGCGATCTCGGGCATCACGGCCTTTTCGACGACGCCGCTCGTGGTCGCCTCCGTGGTCGGCCTCGTGCTCTGCCTCGTCGCGGTGCTTGCGCTCGTGTTCATCATCGTGCGCTGGGCCGTGGCTGGCGACCCCGTGAGCGGCTGGCCGTCGCTCGCGTGCATGATCATCTTCATCGGCGGCGTCCAGCTGCTCTTCCTGGGCGTGCTCGGCCAGTACCTGGCCAACGTCTACGGCGAGAGCAAGCACCGGCCCATCTACGTTCTGGACGACTGCTACACCTCCGCTGAAGGCGAGGGTGACGAGGGAGGCAGAGGCTAGCCCATGGAAATGCTTCGAGACTTCAGGGATTACTGTGTGCGCAAGCCACTTCGCGTGCTTGCCGTCTACCTCGTGTTCGCCGCGCTCTTCGGGATGTGGTCCTTTCACCACATGGTGACCTTCGACGCCGAGGGGTTCTTCTCGTTCGAGAACGGCGCAAAGTGGTACGAGCAGTGGATCGTGCTCGGTCGCTGGGGCTTCGTGGGGCTCAAGCACGTATTGCGCGTGGTGGCCATCAACCCGTACTTCTCGACGGCATTCTTCCTCCTGCTGTTCCCTCTTTCGGCGCTGGTCTGGGGCTTTGCCTTCGAGCGCTGGATGGATGACGAGCGTCGCGCCTGGGCCTGCGTGCTGTTCTGCGCGCTCTTCCTGTCGCACCCCATCTGGGCGCTTCAGTTTGCCTATCGCAACCAGATGGAGGTTATGTCCGTCGCGCTCGTTCTCGCGCCCGTGGGCATGCTCATGCTTGGCGAGTTTCTTGATGGCCGCGGCCGCTCCTTCGGCATCGGCGCATTTGCCATCGCCACGTTCCTCTTTGGCTGCTACCAGTCGTTCATTTTCGTCTACGTCGAGGCCGCCTGCATACTTCTCTTCCTGAGGGTGCGCGCGGGCAAGACCGAGAGGCCCTGGCGCGAGCTTATCGCCTGCGTCGGGATCGTCGTGGCCGCTTTCGTTCTGTGCACGCTCATCGGCAAGGCCGTCCTCCTCATCGCGGGCGTGCCGAATGAGAACTCGTACCTTACCAACCAGTTCATGTGGGGCAAGCGTCCGTTCCTCGAGAACGTGAAGCAGATCCTCGTCTACATCAAGCACTCAGCCTTCGGCGACGGCGTCCAGTACGGGGCGACCTTCGCCGTCGAGGGTATCGCACTCGTCGGCATCTTCGTCGCCATGGCAAGGAAGGGGCAGGCTCGTCTCGGCTTCGTCGCGCTCATGCTGTTCGGCATTCTCGCGTCTCCCTTCGTGCTCGAGGTCGTCACGGCGGGCGACGTCGTGATCCGCAGCCAGTTCGCCTTCGTGCTCGCGCTGGCGTTTCTCGGCGCGTTTGAGATCGACCTGCTGGCCGGTGTCCTTCTGCCTCGCAGCAAGGGCGTAGTTCCCGTGCTGGTCGTGTCTGCCGTCGCGCTTGCGGCCGTCGTGTTCCAGGCGCAGCAGCAGAGCCGTCTTCTCTACACCGACGTCCAGACCATGGACAAGGACCGCGAGACCATGACCCAGATCTACTACCAGGCCATGGCCCAGGGCGCGCGCCCGGGCGACGCGCTGTGCCTGGTTGGCCCGCTTCCCACGCGCGAGACGGACGACCTGACGGAGAGCGAGGTCATTGGCTTCTCCTACTTCGAGGTGTCGAGCTTCTATGGGCCGAACAAGACCGTCGAGGCCATGCAGGCCTACGGCTTTGACGTCTCGTTCCCCACGCAGGAGCAGCTTGAGGCCGCCAGCGCCGAATACGAGTCCCTCGAGGCCTGGCCGCATGCGGGAGCCATCAAGGTGCATGATGGGTTCTACGTTGTGAGGCTTTGGTAGTGTCGGCAGGCACGTCGACGTCAGAGTAACTCCTTCAACGAGCTGTAGAAACGCGTCCCACATCTGGGGCGCGTTTCTGCGTTGCGGAACTATACTCCCTGATATGGCCGTTGAGGCTGCGTCTCGTTTTGCCGCGGCGCTGAGGAAGGACTTCATATGTTCGAGGAGTTGTCTGGAAAGCGAGTCGCGTGGGTCCTCCCTGCCATCAACGAGGGGTCGGGTGGTCTTCAGACGATCTTCCGTCATGTAATGCACCTCAAGTCGTTGGGCGTGCGATGCGAAGTTCATCTTTGCGAGGAGCCGTTCGGAAGGAATCGCGCCACCATTCTCGGGCTTATGGAGCGATGCTACGGCTGCTCTGGAGTTCCGTTGTTTATGAGGCCTGAGCTTGATGGCAGAGACGTCGCCGTCGCGACGACGAACATCACGGTCAAGTACGTCCTCGCAAGCGACTGTCCCGTTCGGTGCTACTTCGTCCAGGATTTCGAGCCCTGGTTCTATGCGATGGGCGACCGCTACATCGAGGCCGAGGCGGGATACGGCGCGCCGCTCAAGGCGATCACGATTGGGCGCTGGCTCGAGTCGAAGTTATCTGTCGAGTATGGGATGGAGGCCTGGTACACCGACTTCTGCGCGGATGGGGCAATCTATCGACCGCTTGGCGGCGTTGAGCGAGCGGGTATTTGTGCCATCTATCAGCCTGCGAAGGACCGTCGCTGCAGTCAACTTCTCGAGGATGCGCTCAGGATTGTTCATGAGATGCGTCCGGACGTACCGATCTCGACCTATGGGTCGAACGCGGTCTTGCCCGGCGGCTTTTCCAAGCATCTGGGGCTCTTGAGCAAGCAGGGGTGCAACCGCCTCTACAACGAGAGCGCCGTAGGACTCTGCATCAGCTCGTCCAACCCGTCGCGCGTCCCGTTCGAGATGATGGCGTCGGGGCTTCCCGTGGTCGACATCTATCGCGAGAACAACCTCTATGACTTCTCCGACGACACCGCTCTTCTTGCGATGCCGCGTCCCGATGCGCTCGCGTCTGCCGTCGTATCGCTTCTGGACAACGCCAGTGCTCGAGCCGCACGCTCATCCGCAGGCATTGCGCTCATGTCAGGCAGGCCTGCGGACGGCGAGGGCGGCCAGTTTGCCGATTCTCTGTCCTGTCTTCTTGCCGGAGAGACGGCGGCTGTCGGCACGGCGGAGCGCTCATACCATGCGAAGGCGGTGGGGGCGAGCGCCGAGGCGGCTGCGCTCTATCGCAAGCTGATTGGTAAGAAGGTCGAGCGTGAGGACACTGCTTCGCGTGGCCTCTCCAATCATTACGCTCAGATTCGCGTAAGGAGTGAAGCTCCGCTCAACGATCCGGTCGCGTTTGCCTGGTGTCTGCCGGATCAGTCTGACATGCAGGACATCCCCCTCTCGCTTGAGGGGGAGGAGTACGTGGCTTGCGTCGACCTTTGGCGTCGCGCCGAGGGGTACGGCACCTATAACTTCCACTTGTATTCGACCATTGACGGTGAGCGCCAGATCATTGGTGCTGCGACGGCGTTGCTTGCCACCCCGGATGAGGCAGGCGACACGAGTGCTGTGGGAGATGAGGAGGCGTCTCGCAAGGCTCCTGAGATTGAAGTTCGCGTGCTGTCGCTCGATCCGTCTGATTTTCAGGCTTCTCTTGATGCGAGAGCTGCTGATCCGGTGAATTCGGATGAGACGAATGAATCGGAGGTGCGCGGGGAAGGGGTTCTGTCTCGACTATCGCGGAAGCTCGGCCTGTCGTAGGTTCTTGTGCGCGATCCGTTCTTGAGGGCGTGAGTGCCGAGGTGATTGTGCTCGGACTCTCGTGCCCCGAGGGGCATTTGCGCACAGGGGCATCACGTGAGCTGGCCTCTGGTGTTGGGTGGTTGAATCGACCGAGCACGTCGTTCGCTTTTCACGAGACGAGGGATACCGATTGCGGGTTGCATGCCCCTTTAGGTGCTCTAATGCAACTGGCTGGGTGATAGTATGGCGTTTACTGACACCTGCCTGCACGTATTCGTCTTGCGGGCAACCGTTTCGGAGGTTTTGGATGCGCATGCTCTTTCGCCCCGGCGCCAAGACACTGCTCTCCAGGGTCGGCACCGCTCTCTTGACCTGCTCGCTCGTCGGCTCCCTCGCGATTCCCAACCCCGCCCTCGCCGCGTCTGTGGTGGCCACGGCCGCAGGGTCGCCTGACGGTGGCGCCCCTGCCGCGACGCCTGCGTCGCAGGCGAGTGCCGCCGCGTCGGACGCCGTCGAGTTCGTCTACATCGAGAACTCCGTCGTCGCCACGGGCGCGACCGAGAACGTCGCCGTCGGCCTCCGCGAGGCCCTCGTGCCCGAGGGTACGCTCGTCTCGGCCGCGCGCCTCACGCTTGCGGATGCGACGGGCAAGACCACTCTCGTTGACGCGACCACGATCTCCGGCCGCTCGCTGCTCTTTGCCTGCGCGCCCGCGGCCGGCACCTACGAGGTGCGCGCGATCGAGGTCACCCTTGTCGTCGCTGGTGCCAGCGACGCGACCACCACGTCCATCGACCTTGGCGCGACCGACGTCGCCACGCGCACCTTCTCCGTGAGCGACGAGGTCGTTGCCGTCGCGGTCCCAGACGCCACGGTGGACGTGCGCGACCCGTCCCAGTACGCGCCGACCACGCCGACCGGCCAGGCCGCGCGCGAGGAGGCCGCGGCGGATGGCGCCTCGGTCGCTGGTGACGCCTCGGGTGTCGAGGGCGCGGCGTCGCTCTCCGTAACGGGGGCGTCCGCCGACGGCGAGGTCGCCGGGTCCGCGACCACGCTCGACGCGAGCGACCCGGACGCGGTCGCGGCCGGGGTCGAGGCTCTTCTCGCAAGCGCGAACCTGGGCGCGGACGCCCTTGACGAGCAGGCCGACATCAACGGCGACGGGCTGTTCACCATCGCGCTCGACCCGGGCCACGGCGGAGGGGACTCCGGCGCGGTGGGCGTCGACGGCGCGCGCGAGTGCGACCTCAACTGGACCATCGCGAACTACTGCAAGCAGGAGCTCGAGAAGTACGGCGTGCCCGTGCACCTCACGCGCGGCTGGGGCGACAACCCGAGCCTCGAGCAGCGCGTCGCGAACGCCGCGGCCGTGGGCGCCGACGTGCTGGTCAGCATCCACCTCAACGCGACCACGGGCGGCAGCTCGGGCGGCGCGTCGGGCTGCATGGTGCTCGTGCCGTCCAACCAGTCGTTCAACAACCGCGTGTTCGGCGAGGGCGTAGCGCTCGGCAACTCCATCAACGACCAGCTGGCGGCCCTGGGCATCAACAACCGCGGCCTCTTGTTCCGCACGATCGACCATGACCCCGACTGGGACTATCCCACCGGCGAGGAGGCCGACTACTACGGCATCATCCGCCATGCGCGCTACCGCAACATGCTGGGCGTGATCGTCGAGCACTGCTACCTTGACAACACGGGTGACTACTACTCGTTCCTCAACACCGACGACAAGCTGCGCGCCCTTGGCGTGGCCGACGCCAAGGGCATCGCCAACGCCTATGGCCTCACGCAGGAGCGCGCCTATGCGGCCGTCTACAACTTCGCGCAGTACATGGCCTACAACTCCGACCTGCCGCAGTACTATGCGAACGACCCGGCGGGCGCCTTCAGGCACTTCCTCGAGCACGGCATGAGCGAGGGCCGGCGCGCCTCTGACGACTTCGACGTGCGCTTCTACAAGGACCACTACGGCGACCTGCAGCGCGCCTACGGCAACAACCTGCCGCTGTACTTCCGTCACTACATCACGTACGGCGTGAGCGAGGGCCGCCAGCCCACGGCGGAGCTCTCCGCCGAGAAGAGCGGCATGCGTCGCCTCTACAACCCCTACTCCGGCGAGCACTTCTACACCGCGTCGGCCTTCGAGAAGGTCTCGCTCGTCAAGGCGGGCTGGAACTACGAGGGCATAGGGTGGCTCGGCCCCAACTCGTCGAAGTCGCCGGTGTATCGCCTGTACAACCCCTATGCCGGCGACCACCACTACACCATGAGCGCCTACGAGCGCGACTCGCTCAAGCGCGTGGGCTGGAACGACGAGGGCGTGGGCTGGTACTCGGACGACGCCAAGGCGACGCCCCTGTACCGCCAGTACAACCCCTATGCCGCCTCAGGCGCGCACAACTACACCGCAAGCAAGGTCGAGAACGACCATCTGGTGTCGGTCGGCTGGAGGGCCGAGGGCATCGGCTGGTACGGCCTGGCGAGGTAGCGCTGGCAGCCGGCCGCGGCCGGGACTCGACTGCGCGGCGCCCGCGCATCCGAGGAGGTGGGAGCATGAGCAGGGCCCTCAACAGGAGGAACCGTGCCTTGCTGGCTGCTGCCGTGCTCGTGGCGTGCGCCCTCGTCGCGGCCGCGATCGTCGTGCCGTGCCTGGGCGGCCCCTGCCAGGGCGGCACGCTCTTCTCGCCCGCCCAGGGTTCGGGCGCGTCGGGCGCCTCGGGCACGGCCGCGCCTGGCGGCAGCGGCTCCGGCCCCGACGCCGGCGGCTCGACCGGCGCGCGCCGCGAGGGCTACTCCGCCGACCCCGCCACGCACGAGGCGGCCACGCGCCTGATGGACGTCGACGCCGACTACGTGGCCGACACCGTGCTCATCCGCTTCGCGCCCGGCGTTGACGCCGACCAGGCGACCGCGCTGGTCGCGGCCACGCCCACGCTCGCGCCGCGCGACGTCACGCCCGACGAGCTCGAGCGCGGCCTCTCCAAGGTCGGCCTCGCCGCAGGCGCCACGGTGGAGGACGCCGTGGTCGCGCTCTCGGGCAACGCCGGCGTCTCGATCGTCCAGCCCAACTACCTCTACCAGGTCGCCAACGAGACTACACTGGCGGACGACCTCGGCCTCGACGTCGCCGCGGAGGTCTCGGCCGCGCGCGAGGCCGCGTCTGCGCAGTCTGCGGCGTCCGACCCTGCGCAGTCCGCGGCGTCCGCTCCCGCGGCGTCCGCCGAGGCGATCCCTGCCGAGAAGAGCGCGGCGCCCGAGGTGGCGACTCCTTCCCAGGCCGAGCAGCCCGCCCAGGCTGAGGTCACGCCCCCCGCTCCCGCCGCGACCGATGCCGCACCTGCGCCCGCCGAGCCTGGCGCCGCGCCCGCCGCGGAAGCGGCAGGGGGCGCAGCGACGGAAGACGCCGCACCTGCCGAGCCCTCCGTCGACGATGCGGGCGCGCCCTTCTCGGAGGTGCCCGACCCCGTCGAGCAGGCCGATCCCGTGCCCGCCGACCTTGAGCATTCCTTCGGCGTGGCGTCGGCCTCGCCCGAGCTCGCCACCCAGGCGGCCGTCACCGTGAACGACTTCGCCACCACGCAGGCCGGCTACACCGGCGAGCAGCGCAGCTGGCACCTCACGTTTATAAAGGCGTTCGACGCCTGGGCGTACCTGCCCAAGTCGGGCGGCCAGCCGCACAACTCCACGAGCATCGCCGTGCTCGACAATGGATTCCAGCGCTACAACAACGACCTCTCGGGCAAGGTCGCGGCGGCCTACAACGCGACCGATTGGAGCAGTGACATCTCGGAGGCGTCCAACGGGCACGGCACGCACGTCGCCGGCATCGCGGGCGCCAAGGTCAACAATAGCTGGGGCACGGTCGGCACCTCCTATGACGCCAACCTCGTGCTCGTCAAGGTGATGGACTCCTATGGCGGCATCACGTCGGACTACCTCGTCGAGGGCTACCGCTACGTGATGGAGAACGCCAGCAGGTACAACATCCGCACGGTCAACGTGAGCATCGGCGGCCGCGGCGACGTGCCGGCCTCCGACGAACTGCTGAAGGACGGCGTCAAGGCGGCCTTCGACAAGAACATCGTCTCGGTCATGGCCGCCTGCAACGCCCAGGCCGGCGTACCCGTGCCCTACAAGGCCTACCCGGCCGACTACGAGCTGTGCATGAGCGTCATCAACCTGCAGAGCGATGGCACGCGCAAGGAGACCTCCAACTACAACCTTCCCGGCAAGACGAACAAGAACATTTCGGCACCGGGCACCTCGATCGTCAGCAGCAAGCGCGACACCATCGCCTCCGATTCGGGCACCTCCATGGCGTCGCCTGCGGTGGCCGGCGTCGTCTCGCTCCTGTTTGCGAAGCGGCCCCAGCTCACCGCTCGCGAGGCGCGCGCCATCATCTACGCGACGGCCGACCGGATGGGTGGCGCCGACTTCACCGAGGGCTACGGCTACGGCAAGGTGAACGCCCTTGCCGCCATGCAGGCGCTTGAGCCCCAGATCTCGGGCGAGTCGTCCATCGTGGTTGGCTCGAGCTCCAAGCTCGCGCTCTCGTGCGGCGCCACACGCTTCACCACCGTCAGCTGGTCCAGCAGCTCAAACGTCGCCTCGGTCGCCTCCGACGGCACGGTCACGGGCCATGGCCTCGGCACGGCCACGATCACGGCGACCTACACGATCCGCGACAACGAGGGCGACTCCTTCACCGGCACGGCCACCAAGGTCGTCACCATCGGCAAGAGCTTCGACGGCGCCAAGGTGAGCGTCCCCGGCCAGACGTTCACGGGCTCGGCCCTCAAGCCCCGGCCCACGGTCACCTACAACGGTGTCACGCTGCGCGAGGGCACCGACTACGACTACACCGTCGGTCCCTACTACGACAATGTCAACGCGGGCACCGGCTGGGTCATCATCACCGGCGTGGGGGAGTACGCGGGCAAGACCGCCGGGTCCTTCTCGATCGCGCCCGCCAGCATCGCCGGCGCCTCGGTCTTTGCCGCGGCGCAGACCTACACCGGCAGCGCCCTGCGGCCCGCCGTCTCGGTGCGCGCGGGCGGGCGGACGCTCAGCCAGGGGAGGGACTACGACGTCTCCTATGCCAACAACACCAACCCCGGCACGGCGACTGTGACCGTGACCGGAAAGGGCAACTACACCGGCAGGGCCACCGGCGCCTTCAGGATCACCGATGCCGGCATCGTGATGTACCGCCTGTACAACCCCTACACGGGCGAGCACTTCTACACCGCCTCCGACTACGAGCGCGCCTCCCTCGCGCGCGGCGGCTGGAACTACGAGGGCGTGGGCTGGACGGCCCCCTCGGTGGGCGACTCGGTGTTCCGCCTGTACAACCCCTACGCGGGCGACCACCACTACACCACGTCCTGGTACGAGTGCCAGAGCCTCCAGCGCGTCGGCTGGTCCTACGAGGGCGTCGGCTGGAAGACGGGCTCGGGCGCGCCGCTTTTGCGCCAGTACAACCCCTATGCCACCACCGGCACGCACAACTACACCACGAGCGCCTACGAGCGCGACGCCCTCATCCGTCTGGGCTGGCGCGACGAGGGCATCGGCTGGCGCGCGCTCTAGCCCGCCTCGCCCAGGCCCACCCCAAGCATTGTGGGCATGTCGTGTACCGAAAAATCTTTTATGCCGCTGACTGCGCATGGCGACCGCCTGCGAGGTCGACCACGTGTGCCTCGCTCTGCTCGCCGCATAGCCCCACGCGCCCACGATACAATAGGGGACGGGAGCGGTAGCACTTAGGCGCACGCCCGCGCCACCGCGCCCGACCAGTTCACTCTGACGCTTAATCGCACGTTGGAGGTGGCCGTGAGGCGTAACCTGGGCTTTGCCCTCGTCGTTCTTCTCGTTGCCGCGGCCACGGTTCTCGTCGTCGCCTATCTGGGGCGCGACCCCCGAGAGGCCCCTGGCACGCATCCCGCACCCGCCGCCGGCGGGGCGCAGGCGGAGCCCGGCGCGACCTCTGTGCAGGAGGGTCCCGCAGCCGAGAAGAGCACGCCCGACGCAGGTGCCGACGCCTCCGACGGCGGCCAGTCGTCCTCCAGCCGCTTCCTCCCCACCTTCTCCGCTGACGCCGCCACCCATGAGCGCGCCAAGCACCTCATGGGCGTCTATGCCGAGTACGAGCCGCGCTCCGTGCTCGTCACCTTCTCCGAGGGCACCACGCCAGAGGCGGCCAACGCCCTTCTCGCCCAGGCGAAGGCCGTGGTCCCCGCGGAGGTCACGCAGGCCGACCTCGACTATGGCCTCGTGACGCTCTCCGTTGCCGACGGCCTCGTGGTTGAGGACGCCGTGGTCGAGCTCGCGGACGCTCCCGAGGTCGACGTGGTGCAGCCCAACTACGTCTATCGCATCAACGACGAGTCCCGCGCAGGCGCCACGAGCCTCACGTCCAGGCTCGCGCAGGCCAACCCCGCCCACCACTTCGCACGTCCCGCGGCCACGACCTCGCCGTCGGGCGAGCTGCTGCTCGCCGCCGCCGACGAGCAGGAGGTCGCGATCGACGACTTCGACGGCTACTCGTCCAGCCAGCGCGCGGCGCGCACCTGGCATCTGACGGACGTCAACGCCTTCAAGGCGTGGTCGTACCTGGCCGACGCGACCGGCGTGCCCTCCAACAACGCGCGCGTCGCCATCTTCGACGACGGCTTCGACGTCACTAACGAGGACATCGCGCCCAACTACGACAGCCGCTTCGCCTACAACACGGCCGACAACAACACCCAGATCGGCGAGATCTCGGGCCACGGCACGCACGTCGCGGGCATCTCGGCGGCGCGAGCCAACAATGGCAAGCTTGCGGCCGGCGTCTCGTACAACGCGCCGCTCGCGCTGCTCAAGGTCTTCTCCGACGACGGATACGCGAGCAGTAGCGCCCTCTACAGCGCCTACACGCGCGTGAGCGACTACAACCGCCAGGGCGCCAACATCCGCGTCGTCAACATGAGCCTCGGCGCCAGCCAGCACTACGTCGACGAGGACGGCGAGGTCGCCACCATTGGCGACGTCGACCCGCTCACCAACATGGACGCCCTGGACACCACACTCTACCGGCGCATGAAGTCGGCCTTCGACGCCGGCATCGTGACCGTCTGCGCGGCCGGCAACGCCCGGCCCAACGAGGAGGTGGTCGACGAGGACGGCACCGAGTTCACCTACGTGCAGCAGCCACCCTACGCCAACTACCCCTCCGACATGTCGATCGCCGTCGCGGTCATCAACCTCCAGCAGGGAGGCAAGCGCTACTACACGACCTACTACGGCGCCGACTTCGGCTCCAACTACAACTACCCGGGCACGCGCGCCAAGAACATCTCGGCGCCGGGCACGAGCATCTACAGCACCTACGGCACGACCACCGCATCGCTCTCGGGCACCTCGATGGCCTCTCCCGTGGTGGCGGGCGTCTTCTCCATGATCATCGCCGAGAAGAGCGAGCTTTCCGCCTCCGAGGCGCGTGCCATCGCTTACTCCTGTGCCAAGGACCTGCAGTACGACGACTCCCGCGGCACGGCCGGCGTCGGCTGGGACGAGCAGACCGGCTACGGCGAGATCGACGCCCTTGCGATCATGCGCAACCTCAACCCCGAGGTCACGGGTCCGGACGTGCTGCGCGCGGGCGAGACGGGCACCTGCCTGCTCTCTTGCGGCAACCCCAATGCGAGCGTTACGTGGGCCTCGAGCGACCCCTCCGTCATCTCAGTCGCCCCGGACGGCGGCATGTCGGCGACCCTGACCGGAGGCAGCAGGGGAGTTGCGACCATCACGGCGACCTTCACCGAGTCCAACGCCGAGGGCGACACCTACTCGGGCAGCGCCTCGATCCAGGTCGCCTCCAACAGCATCGCCCACGCGAGCGTCACGGCGCCCGACCAGACCTACACGGGGTCTGCCCTCGCGCCCGTGCCCACGGTGCGCGTGGACTCCGATGAGCTCGCGTACGGCGTCGACTTCCGCGTCGTCTCCTACGGCAACAACGTGAACGCCGGCGAGGCCACGGTCACGGTCGAGGGCATCGGCGCGTGGTCCGGCCAGGCCACGGGCACCTTCATCGTCTCGCGCGCCCTCATCTCGGCCGCGACCATCGCCTGCGCGCCGGCCACCTACGACTACGCGCACGGCTACACCGCCACCACCGCCACGATCACCTACAACGGCCGTACGCTCGTCTCGCCTGCGGACTTCGCCTACGGGACCTTCTCGGGCAACACGGGCGTGGGCCCCGGCGCGGGCACGCTCACCGTCGTCGGGTACGGCAACTTCTTCGGCTCGGCCACGGCGCCCTTCGACATCGCACCCTTCGACGTCACGAACTGCAGCGAGACGACCCCCATCCCGCTCGTGATCACGCTCGAGAACAAGGGCGGCGCGCACCCCGGCGCCGACCCCACGCCCACGGTGACACTCGGCTCGCGCACGCTCGAGGCGGGCACCGACTACACGGCCGCCTTCGCCTACGACTCGGCCGCGCATACGGGCACCTGCGACCTGGCGTTTGCCGGGTACTTCACGGGCGCCAAGCGCGTGAGCTTCGACACGCGCGTGCCGGTCAGCCTCGAGGGCGCCACGGTCACGGTCGAGCGCCAGTACTACACGGGCACCACCATCAAGCCCACGCCTACCGTCGAGGTCGCCGGCGAGCGCCTCGTTGCGGGCGTCGACTTCACGTGCGCGTACGCGTCGAACGTTGCCGTCGGCACCGGGCGCGTCACGGTCACGGGCACGGGCTCGACCTTGGGCGCCCAGATCTACGAGGGCAGCAAGACCTGCGACTTCGAGATCGCCTCCCGCCCGCTCGCCGACGGCGTCACCGTCACGGCCCCGGCCCAGACCTACAACTTCGGCAAGGAGCTGCGGCCGGCGCCCGACGTGCGCCTGAACGGCCGCGCGCTCGTCTCGGGCAGCGACTACACCGTGGTTTCCTACGCCAACAACACGGCCGCGGGCACGGCCACGGTCACGGTCCGCGGCACGGGCAACTTCACGGGCGAGAAGAGCGGAACCTTCCAGGTCGCGGCCAAGAGCCTCTCGTCGGCGCAGGTCACGGCCGCCGCCCAGACCTTCACCGGGGACGCGCTCAATCCCACGCCCGCGGTGACCCTCTCGGGCGTGCGCCTCGCGCAGGGGAGCGACTTCACCGTGAGCTCCTACAGTGGAAACGTCGGCGCGGGCACCGGCCGCGTCACGGTCACGGGCACGGGCAACTACCAGGGGCAGGCCACGGGCACGTTCGAGATCGGCCCGTGCGACCTGGGCGGTGCGAGCGTCTCGGCGGCCGACCAGACCTACTCCGGGCGCGCGCTCACGCCGGGCGTTGCCGTCACGCTGGGCGGGCGCCGTCTTGCGAGCGGCGTCGACTACACGGTCTCCTACGCGAGCAACGTGGGTCCCGGCACGGCCACGGTCACGGTCTGGGGCCGCGGCAACTACACGGGCTCGGCCCGTGGCAGCTTCCGCATCGCCGATGGCGGCGTGCTGATGTATCGCCTGTACAACCCGTACTCCGGCGAGCACTTCTACACGGCTTCCGAGGTCGAGCGCAACTCGCTCGACTCCATCGGCTGGAACTACGAGGGCGTCGGCTGGAAGGCGCCCACCACCGGTGACCCGGTCTACCGCCTGTACAACCCCTACACGGGCGACCACCACTACACGCCGGGTCGCGGCGAGCGCGACGCGCTGGTCGCGGTCGGCTGGAACTACGAGGGCAAGGGCTGGAACTCTGGCGGCTCGGTCGCGCTCTGGCGGCAGTACAACCCCTACGCCTCCGCTGGCTCGCACAACTACACGACCAGTACCGGCGAGCGCGACGCCCTGGTGCGCGCTGGCTGGAAGGACGAGGGCGTTGGCTGGTACGGCATCGGGTGACGCCTCCCGCGCCGCTACACTCGAGACGATAGGAAGATTGATGTCGCCGGGACGCCCCGGCAGGCTAGGGGGTATGCCATGAGGCTCTCTCGCAGGATCGCCCTTTCCGGTGCCGTCGCGGCCGCGACGATCGCCGCCGCGCTCTTCTCGGCCGCGCCCGCCCTCGCCTCCACGGGTGAGCTGAACATGTATAGGCTCTACAACCCGTACTCGGGCGAGCACTTCTACACGTCGTCCGAGGTCGAGCGCGGCATGCTCTCGAGCGTGGGGTGGGTGTTCGAGGGCGTCGGCTGGATTGCGCCTGAGAGCTCGCGCGCGCCGGTGTACCGCCTCTACAACAGCTATGCGGGCGACCATCACTACACCATGAGCGAGGCCGAGCGCGACGCACTGGTCGAGGTCGGCTGGTCCTACGAGGGCATCGGCTGGTACTCCGACGACGAGCAGCGCGTGCCGCTGTTTCGCCAGTACAACCCCTACGCCGCGACCGGCACCCACAACTACACCGCGAGCCGGTTCGAGAACGACGCGCTCGTCGAGGCCGGCTGGCGGGCCGAGGGCGTGGCCTGGTACGCCGTCGCCGAGGGGTCTGGTCCCATTGCCTCCACCGCCGCGCCGATCATGGCGCAGACCTTCTCGACGCCCGCCGCCATGGCGCGCTGCTTCAACGCGAGCGGGCGCACCTTCCCGGCGGGCGTCTACGCGTCCAAGGGCGCGACCACGATCGAGGACTTCTGCCACATCCTGGTCGAGGAGGCCGCCGACGAGGGCGTCTCCGGCGACGTCGTCTTCGCGCAGGCCATGCTCGAGACCGGTTACCTCTCCTTTACGGGCGCGGTCCGCCCCGAGATGTGCAACTTCTGCGGCCTGGGCGCCAACTCCAGCGTCCCTGGCTCGGGCAACACCTTCGCCAACGTGCGCGAGGGCCTGCGCGCGCAGGTGCAGCACCTCAAGGCCTACGGCTCGCGCGAGCCCCTCGTGCACGACCTGGTCGACCCGCGCTTCAGCTACGTGACCCGCGGCTGCGCGCCCACGATCGGCGACCTCAGCGGCCGCTGGGCGGGGGAGGGCTACGGCGAGAAGATCGCGAGCGTCCTCGAGAGGCTCTACCAGTTCTAGCGCGGAGCGAGCCCGTCACCCCGCTTCCGTGCGGATCACGTCGTCTCCGATTGCGTCCATTACTGAGATTTCAGAATGGACGCAATTAATTACCCAGATTACGGATTCGACGCATTTAATTACCCAGATTACGGATTCGACACCGTCGATTAGCGAGATTTCAGAATCGACGCACGGTGCGGCGGCCTTCGCTCGGACTCCGCCCTTTCTACCTTGGCTTTTGCAAACGGCCCCAATTTCGCGCGGTGTCAAATCCGTAATCTCGGTAATTACAGGTGACTTTTCCGTAATTCGAGTAATAGGGCGTGACAAATCCGTAATCCGAGTAATCGGCGGCCTCGCGCGCCTCGGGTCCCTCGCTCCAGGCGGCCGTCTCAGCCCCGCCGTCGCACAACCCACCAATTTGCGCCTCGCTTCGCATTGCGCCCACCCACTGCGCTATCCTGTTAGACGTATGAAAATCGCGCGGGTCGACCGTGCGACGCCCATCCGTTAGGAGGATGCACATGGGCTTCTTCAAGCGGCTCAGCCTCTTCGTGTTCGCCCTCGCGGGCCTCGCCGCCCTCGCGGCGCTCGTCGCCCCGTGGTACGGCCCGGTGACCGCCGACGCCACCAGGATGCTCGGCGTGCAGTGGTACCTCACGGCCCTCCAGGTCGCGCTGTGCATCACGGTGCTCGGCCTCGTCGTCTGCCTGCTGCGCGCCCTCTTCGTGCGCAACCGCAAGACGGTCGTCGTCGCGCGCGAGGCCGGCGACCAGGTGACCGTCTCGATCGACGCCATCGCCTCGCAGGCCACGCACGTCATCGAGGAGGACGGCCTCTTCCGCGCTCGCCGCGTGAGCGTGCGCGCCGCAGCCCACGGCCACGTCCGCGTGCACGCCCGTGTTCAGCCCGCGTCCACGGTCGACGTCCTGCTTGCCGCCTCCGAGCTGCACGAGCGCCTCGAGGAGGGGCTCGCCGTCATCGTGGGCGACAACGTCGACAAGATCGACCTCGAGTTCGTGAACGCCGCAGAGTACGCGCCCGCCGCGGAGGCCGCCGCGTTCAACGAGCAGGATGCCGCCGACGCCGACGCGGACGCCACCCAGGACGCGCCCGCCCGCACGGCAGCGCCCGCGCCGTCGGACACCTCCGAGATCACCGTCCCCATGGGCCGCAGCGCGGCCGAGCGCGAGGACGACACTGAGACCATGGGGGAGGAGTAGCCATGGCAGACAAGATGCCCAAGCTCAACGTGGAGGAGACCGAGGCGGACGAGAAGAGCACGTCCTCGGCAGCACCCAAGACCAAGGCCAAGCAAAAGTCCAAGCCCAAGCCCAAGGCCGCCAAGGTCGAGGCCACGGTCGAGGCCGACCCCACGTCCGACGCCGACGGCGCCGCGTCCGGCGGCAACCCGTTCAAGAACGTCGCCAGCGCCACCACCAACTGGCTCTCCGACAACTTCCCCGGCCACGAGTACGCCGTCTTTGGCGGCGTCTGTGGCCTCGTCATCGCAATCCTCGTCTTCGTCATCGGCTTCTGGCAGACCCTCTTCCTCACGCTCTGCGTGACGATCGGCGTCGCCATCGGCCAGTACGTCGACGGCAACCCAACCGTCGTGAGGTTTGTGCGCAGGTTCTTTGGCGAGGCCAACTAACGCCGGCGCACCCGCACGAGCGCGTCACAATGGCTGTGACGTACGTCCGATGGCGCACCCGCGCCAAGCACCATCCCGCCCAAGGGGGTAAGAAATGAGCAGCAAGAAGAACAAGTCCAGCCAGACCAAGGCGACCCAGGCCGCCCAGGCAGCAGAGAAGAGCGCCGCCGTGGCAGCCGCCGAGGTCGAGACCGCGGCCCAGGCCGAGCCCACGGCCGACGACGCCGCCACCGACGTCGATGCCGACCTCGCCGCCGACGGCGACATCACCGCGACCTCCGCGCTCGCCGCTCCCGACGACGCCGAGCTCGACGAGGACGAGGACCTCGACTCCGAGGACTCCCTCACCTTCTCCAACGGCGTCATCGAGAAGATCGTGGCCGTCGCCATGCGCGACGTCCCGGGCGTCATCGGGATGAAGGGCGGCTGGCTCAACCGCGTCCAGGACGTCATCGGCGCCTCCGACCCGCGCAAGGGCGTCACCGTCGAGGTCACGCCCGACGCGGCCGTCCGCGTCAACATCTCGGTCCTCATCGAGTACGGCGCCTACGCGCCCCAGGTCTTCGAGGACGTCAAGCGTGCCGTCGTGAGCGAGGTCACCGGCATGACCGGCCTCTCCGTCGCTGGCGTCAACCTGCGCATCGAGGACGTCCTCACGGCCGAGGAGCTCGCCGACCGCCGCGGCGAGGCCGTCCGCGACACGCCCGCCCTGGCACCCGCCGACGACGAGGAGTAAGCGTGAGCCTTCCCTCCGCCGTCGCCTCCGGGGCAGGCCGCATCGTCAGGTGGGGCCTGCATGACGTGCTGGGCCGCAGCGCCTCGCAGCTGCCCGGCCGCGTCGCCCTCGCGATCGACCCCAACCTGATCGCCGACCTCGCGCCCAAGGTGCGCGAGGGATCCGTCGTGGTCTGCGGCACCAACGGTAAGACCACCACCAACAATGTCGTCGCCTCCGCGCTCGAGGCCGCCGGCAAGTCCGTGCTCTGCAACCGCGACGGCGCCAACATGGCCGCCGGCGTGGCGAGCGCGCTGCTCTCCGGCCCCTCGGCCGACTGGGCCGTCATCGAGGCCGACGAGCTCTCCTGCGTCCACATCCTGCCGGGGCTTCGCCCCACCTACCTCGTGCTGCTCAACCTCTTCCGCGACCAGCTCGACCGCGCGGGCGAGATCGAGCACGTGCAGGACAGCCTCGTCTCGGCCCTCGCATCCTCGCCCGAGACCACGCTCGTGGCCTGCGGCGACGACCCGCTCTGCGTCGGCGTCGCGCGCCGCGCGGCGGCCGCTGGCACCCGCGTCCTCTACTTCGGGATCGACGAGGACCTCCACCTGCCGGCCGACCGCGTGCCCGAGGCGCGCTTCTGCCAGGCCTGCGGAGCCGAGCTCTCCTACGACTGGCGCGCCTACGCGCAGATGGGCGCCTTCTCGTGCCCCAACTGCGACTTCGCCCGCCCCGCCCTCGACGCGGCGGCCACGGGCGTCTCCGTCTCGCGCTCCGGCGTCTCCTTCGACGCCGCGGGCCCCCTCGTGGGCGACCCCGCGCGCCTCACGGCCGGCTTCGGCGGCGTCTACATGGTCTACAACCTGCTCGCGGCCTTCGTCGCGGCGCGCCTCGCCGGCGTCTCCGCCAATGACTTCCAGCACACGCTCGACACCTACCGCCCCGAGAACGGCCGCCTGCAGCGCTTCGTCGTCAATGGCCGCGAGGTCACGCTCAACCTCGCGAAGAACCCCACGGGCTTCAACCAGAACATCTCGCTGCTCCAGGCAGACGAGCGACCCAAGGCCGTGCTCTTCTCGATCAACGACAACTTCAACGACGGCCGCGACATCTCCTGGATCTGGGACGTCGACTTCGAGCGCCTCGCCGCCGAGAAGGGCCTCGTCGCGCTCGCCGGCGGCACGCGTGCCGCGGACGTCCGCGTGCGCCTCAAGTACGCCGGCATCGACTCCGCCGTCACGCCGGCCGTCGAGGGCGCCCTCGCGCGCGTCGCGTCGCTGCCGGCCGACATGCCGCTCTACGTGCTCACCAACTACTCCGCGCTCTGGCCTGCCAAGGCCACGCTCGAGAGGCTGGGTGAGCGCCATGACTAAATCCCTTCGCATCGTCCACCTCTTTCCGGAGCTGCTCAACCTCTACGGCGACTCGGGCAACATCCTCGTGCTGCGCCGCCGCCTCGCGTGGCGCGGCCTCGTGGCCGACGTCGCCGAGGTCCACGTCGGCGAGCGCCCGAGCTTCGCCGACGCCGACATCGTCTTCATCGGCGGCGGCTCCGACCGCGAGCAGCGCATCGTCTGCGAGAGCCTGCTTGCCGAGCAGGCGGAGCTCTCCTCCTTCGTGGAGGACGGGGGAGTGCTTGCCGCGGTCTGCGGCGGCTACCAGCTCTTGGGCCACTCCTATCTCATGGGTGACGAGAAGATCGAGGGCCTCTCGCTCGTGGACCTCTACACGGACCGCGGCGAGCCGCGCCTGATCGGCAACGTCGTGGTCGAGAGCCCCATCTGCGACCACCCGATCGTGGGCTACGAGAATCACGGGGGCCGCACGCACCTGGGGGAGGGCGTCGAGCCCCTGGGGAGCGTCACCTACGGCCACGGCAACGACGGCGTCACGGGGCAGGAGGGGTGCCTCTACAAGAACGTTCTGGGCACCTACGTCCACGGCCCGCTCCTGCCCAAGAACCCGGGCGTTGCGGACTATCTGCTTTCGCGCGCGCTGGAGCGCAGGTATGGTAATGGGGAGCTCGAGCCGCTCGACGACGCGGCGGAGCTTACGGCAAACAAGTCGATGTACGACCGCCTCATGGCGGGCGAGGTAGAGGAGCAGTAGCTATGAACAAGGTAATCGTGTCGGGCAGCCTCAACATGGACATGTCGGTGCAGTGCCGCACCGTTCCGCGTCGCGGCGAGACCGCCATCGGCGACAACTTCCTGGAGACCCCGGGCGGCAAGGGCGGCAACCAGGCCGTCGCCTGCGCCCGCATGGGCGCCGACACCTTCATGGTCGCCAAGGTCGGCGATGACACCCGCGGCCGCGCCCTGGTCGCCTCCCTCGCGCGCCACGGCGTGACCTGCTCCAACGTGAGCGTCTCCGAGACCGAGCACACGGCCGTCGCCGTGGTCATCCGCGCCGAGGGCGACAACCGCATCGTCGTCGACCCGGGCGCCAACGCCGCCATGACCTACCCCGAGATCCGCGCGGCCATCCACGGCCTCGCCGGCAAGGGCAACTACTTCCTCACGCAGCTCGAGGGCAACTTCGAGGCCACGATCGAGTCGATCCTCTGCGCCAAGCGCAACGGCCTCTTCACGGTCCTCAACGCGAGCCCCGCGCGCTCCGTCCCGACGAAGGTCTACGAGGCCCTCGACCTGCTCTGCGTGAACGAGACCGAGTGCGAGCTGCTCTCCGGCACCAACCCGGTGAACGACGACGACCGCAAGAAGGCCCTCGCGTACTTCGCCGACCAGGGCGTCAAGCAGACCGTCATCACGCTCGGCCGCCGCGGCTCGGTCTCCATGGTCGACGGCGAGTACGTCAAGGTCCCGACCTTCCGCGTCGACACGGTCGACACCACCGGCGCCGGCGACGCCTACCTCGGCGAGCTCGTCGCCCACCTCTCCTTCGGCGGCAGCCTGCAGGAGAGCATGGTCTACGCCTCCGCCGCGGCCGCGCTCTGCGTCGGCAAGGTCGGTGCGCAGGCCGCCATGCCCACCTGGGACGAGGTCGAGAAGTTCGTCGCCGAGCACGGCACCAAGTAGCGACGCATCCCCCGATGGCCGCATCGCGCAAGACGATCAACTGGTTCGAGTGGGCGAGGGCGCTTGGCGCCCTCGCCATCGTCTGCCTGCACGCCGTGGTCTCGACCACCAACGTGCCCGAGATCGCCTCAGCCAACCAGGCGCTCCTCTACGCCGAGAACCTCGCGGCGATCCCGTTCGCGCGCTGGGCGGTCCCCGTCTTCTTCATGGTCACGGGCGCGCTCCTGCTCGACCCCGCGCGCGAGATGACGCTCGAGCGCGTCGGCCGCTACCTCTGGCGCATCTCGTTCGTCCTGCTCACGGTCGGCTTCGTCTTCTGCCTCATGGAGTCGGCGTCAAACGACCCCACGCTCCTCTCGGCCGTGCCCGCCGCAGGCGCCGATCTCGCCGCGCACGTCGCGGGCCTCGTGGGCACGTCCTTCCTCAACCTGCTCTCCGGCGACTCGTGGGACCACCTCTGGTACCTCTACGCGCTGCTCGGCCTCTACCTCATGACGCCGTTTCTCAGCGCGTTCGTCCGTCGCGCCTCCCGCCGAGAAGAGCTTGTCGCCTGCGTCACGCTCTACCTCGTGCTGTGCGTCGCCCCCACCATCAACGCCGTCTTCGACACGAAGATCCTCTCCTTCCTGACGGTCGGCTCGCCCGTGGTCTACTTCCTCTGCGGCCACTACGCCTGGGCCTACCTCGAGCTCGACCGTCGCATCGTGCTCGCCGCGGCCTGCTCGCTCGCGGCGCTCGCGGCCATCTACGTCGCCGACCCCACCCTCGGCGGACCGCTCGCCCTGCCGGAGTACGGCTTCGCCCTTCCGCTTGCGCTCGCCGTCTTCCTCGCGCTCAGGCGCTGGCTCGACGTGCCGCTCGACGACCACCCCGCCGCGGCGCTCCTCGCGCGCGACAGCTTCGGCATCTACCTCTTCCACCCGCTCTTCGCCCACGTCGCTCTCAGGGTCCCCGCCCTTGCCCAGCTGCCGCTTGCGGCCCTCCAGCTCGTGATCGTCGTCTCGGGCGTGGTCGGCTCCATCCTCGTCACGCGCCTGCTCAGGCTCATCCCGGCCTTTCGCAACAAGCTTTAGCCCGACGCGCCGCGAATCGCTCGCTGACGGATCGCCGCGCTCGCCCTCGGCACCCATATGCGTCTCCGATGGCCGCATTTCTTTTTCGGTGAGCGGCATGTGCCCAGTGCGGGCGCTACAATACAAAAGATGCAACCATGACCGACTGGTTTGGAGCACCGTATGAGTAGAGCGTCTCGCGCCCTCGTGGCGTCGGCCCTGTCCGCCATCGTCCTGGCCGCGGCCCCCGCGCTGGCCCGCGCCGCCGAGTCCTCCGGCACCGCGGCCCCGTCCCCGGCGGAACCCTCGCTCGAGCAGCCCACAGACCCCTCCGCCCTCGCGGATGAGGCCTCGCAACAGCCTAGCGACCAGCTCCCAGCCACGCTTCCGGACGCCCCCTCGGACGCGCCTGTCTCCGCTCCCGCAGATCCGGCGGGGGAGAAGAGCCTGCTCCCTGACTCCGACGCCACGACCGGCGACGCCACGACCGGCGACGCCGCGCCGGACGCCTCCGTGACCGACGGCTCCAGCGACGCCGCGGGCGCCGTCGAGGCCGCCGCGGCCGCCACGGCAGACAAGCCCGCGCCCACCACGCCCGCCGCCACGACCGCCGACGACGCCCAGAAGTCCGCTGCGGCGAAGGCCGACGCCTCGAAAGCCGCCGCCCCCGCCGTGAGCCCCACGGCCGACGATGCCTACTACGAGGAGGACGAGGTCGTCGACCTCTACCGCCTCTATAACCCCTACTCGGGCGAGCACTTCTACACCGCTAGCGCCTACGAGCGCGACGTGCTCGCGGCCATCGGCTGGAACGACGAGGGCCTCGCGTGGAAGGTCCCCACCAAGCGCGGCGACTCCGTCTACCGCCTCTACAACCCCTTCGCGGGTGACCACCACTACACCCTGAGCGCCTACGAGCGCGACAGCCTCGTCAAGGTCGGCTGGAACTACGAGGGCGTCGCCTGGCTCTCGGCTTCCTTCGGCAGGCTCCCCGTGTGGCGCCTCTACAACCCCTATGTCTCGATCGGCACGCATCACTACACGATCTCGCGCTTTGAGTACGAGAGCGTCGTGCGCGCCGGCTGGAACGGGGAGGCCATCGGCTTCTACGCGGTCGACCCCGACCACGTGCTGAAGGACCCCACCAAGGACTTCAGCCACGGCGTCGCTTCGCTCACCGCGAACGTCGTCGCCGCCGACGGCTCGAGCCCGCAGACCCTGCGTTCCTCGATCGCGCACGACGCCCTCTACCTCTTCCTTCCCTCCTACGCCGACCTCACCAAGGTGACCCTCTCCGCCTTCGACGCCGCAGGCAGGCCCATCGACCTCGCGCTCTCCGGCAACAAGACCGCCTTCGTCTCCGCCGAGAAGAGCACGCCTCTCGACCTCACGTCGCTCGGCGCGACGCGCACCGACGAGAGCGGGCTGGCGCTCTTCGTCAAGCAGGGCCTCTCGGCGCTCGACTACATCCACAACCTGTTCGTCATGATCTCGGCCAACATCTCCTCCGTCTTCGTCAACAGCAACGACCCGAAGCAGGACCGCGCCTACGTCGAGGCGAGTCCCGACCATTCGGCCAAGGCCAGCGTGGCAGTCAACGTCGTCGACAAGGACGGCAACGCCGTCTACGACAAGGACGAGCTCGGCAACTCGAAGAAGCTCTCCTCCATCAAGGGGCGTGGCAACTCCACGTGGGGCATCGGCGACAAGAAGCCCTACCAGATCAGCCTCAACAAGAAGGCCGACCTGCTGCAGTCCGGAAACGACGACAACGCGAACAAGAAGTGGATCCTGCTCGCCAACGCGAACGACTCGTCGCTTCTGCACAACACCATCGGGCTCGAGCTGGCCCGCGCCCTCGGGATCGACGGCGCCGTCGAGTCTGTTCCCGTCGACCTCTTCTACGACGGCGAGTATCGCGGCAGCTACCTTCTCGTCGAGAAGGTCGAGATCAAGTCCGGCCGCATTGACATCCACGACCTCGAGTCCGACATCGAGAAGGCCAATCCCGGCGTCGACTTCGACAGCCTTCCCGTCAAGCAGTCGACCAATGCCTACGGCAAGACCTTCCAGTACGTTGAGGGCGTCGCCGACCCTGAGGACTTCACCGGCGGCTTCCTCATCGAGCAGGACGGCGCCTACTACCGCGGCGAGAAGTGCTGGTTCGAGACCGATGATGGCGTCTTCGTCGTCAAGAGCCCTGAGTTCTGCTCCCTAAACGTCATGCGCTTCATCAGCGAGAAGATGCAGGAGGCCATCAAGAATAAGCAGGGTGGCAAGTTCAACATGCCGTCCGGCTATTCCTACGATATCGACACCCTCTCGAAGGCCGTCGCCATCCACGAGTTCACCAAGAACATCGACGCCTTCTACACCTCCACCTACTTCTACCTCGACAAGGGCTCGAAGACCTTCTTCTGCTCGCCGCTCTGGGACTTCGACGCGTGCCTCGGCCTCAGGTGTGATGCCGGCATCTCGGGGTTCGGCCGTTATGCGGACATCTCCGTCCCCGGCGTTCGCGCCTGGCACAGCGACGCGACCACGGTCGAGAGGATGAAGGCCGTCTATCGCGATGTCCTTGCGCCGCTCGTGAGGAACGTTCTGCTCGGCGGCATCGACGCCGAGCAGGGGGAGCTCCGCTCGGTCGCATATTACGCCGACAGGATCGCCGCCTCGCAGCGCATGAACAACGTTCTCTATGGCCTCTCGTTCTTCCGCAACATGGCCAACCCGTTCGAGAGCTGGGAGGTCTGCGTCGAGTACCTCTGCAAGTGGATGGGCTGGCGTGCGGACTGGCTTGACGCTGCCTTCGATAATGACCAGGCAACCTATCCCGCCGAGAGGCCTCGCTCGTACAACGACTTCGACTACGGCTTCGTCTTCGACCTCGACTACTACCTCGAGAAGAACCCCGACGTCGCTGCCGCATACGCGGGAAATCCCAACGACGCCATCCAGCACTTTGTCGAATACGGGATGAGGGAGGGTCGCGTGTCGTGCCGCAACTTCGACGTGAACGCGTATCGCGCCCGCTATGCCGACCTGAGGAGCGCGTTCGGCAACGACCTGCGCGCCTACTACGAGCACTACTGCACAGCCGGCTTCTTCGACGGCCGCATCGGCTGGAGGTAGCCTACGGGCGCCTCTGGTGCTGACGGAAGAAAGCCTCGCGCCTGAGGAGGACTGGGTCGCTACTTGACCCGGCGTCCAATCATCTCGCATGCGTCGTCGTCGAGCGCGGCGACGGTCACGCTCCCGAAGAGGTCGCGCGTGAGGTCGTAGTACTCCTTCCAGAGGGGGAGGGTGGAGCACTCCGCGGCGCGCGGGCAGGGCTCGGCGCCCTCGGCCAGGCATGCCACCGGCGCAACCGTCCCCTCGGTTGCCTCGAGCACCTCCAGGACGCTGATCGCCTCGGCTTCCCGGGCGAGGCGGTAGCCGCCACCCTTGCCGCTCGAACCGACGAGGATGCGCGCGTCCACGAGCAGCTTGGCGACCCGTTGCAGGTACTTCTCGGATATGTCCTGGCGCTCCGCCACGTCGCGCAGCGGTTGAGGCCTCTCGCCCTGTCCCGCGATGTCGGCGAGCATGCGCAGCGCATAGCGTCCCTTGGTCGAGATCACGCTCTTCTCCTCTTCCTCAATCACCTACCACATTGGTATGTTATCACTCTGTTACGCGTATTCACCTACCACATTGGTAGGTATATATTCTCACCCAACGAAACCGCGAGCCGCAGAGAGGGGGCCGGACATGGACTGCCAGATGTGTCGCATGTGTCAGCGAATGCCCGCCTCCCGCGCATGTTCGGGGAGCCGTCCCCCAGCGCCTGCACGCCCTCGCGAGTAGGACACACGGCTCAGCCCTGCGCCGCATGCCCGGGAGCGAAAAACACACCTGACCCAGGAGGGTCGGGAGGCGCACCCAGACCAACGCATGCGAGAAGGGACACAGCCATGAGTGACTACAAGTTCGAGACCCTGCAGCTCCACGTCGGCCAGGAGAGCGCCGACCCCGCCACCGACTCCCGCGCGGTGCCCATCTACCAGACGACCTCCTACGTCTTCCACGACTCCCAGCACGCGGCCGACCGCTTCGGACTCGCCGATGCCGGCAACATCTACGGTCGCCTCACCAACTCCACGCAGGACGTGCTCGAGAGGCGCGTCGCCGCGCTCGAGGGTGGCGTCGCGGCGCTGGCCACGGCAAGCGGCGCCGCCGCGATCTCCTACGCGCTGCAGGCGCTCGCCCAGGCAGGCGACCACGTCGTCGCGCAGAAGACCATCTACGGCGGCACGTTCAACCTGCTTGCGCACACGCTCTCGCAGTTCGGCGTCGAGACGAGCTTCGTCGACGCCCACGACCTTGCGGAGGTGGAGGCCGCCATCCGCCCCAACACCAAGGCGCTCTTCCTGGAGACGCTCGGAAACCCCGGCTCCGACATTCCCGACATCGACGCGCTCGCCCAGATCGCGCACGCGCATGACATCCCGCTCGTGATCGACAACACCTTCGGGGCCGCCTACTGGGTGCGCCCGATCGAGCATGGTGCAGACGTCGTGGTCCACTCCGCCACCAAGTTCTTCGGCGGCCACGGCACCACGCTCGGCGGCGTGATCGTCGACGCGGGCACCTTCGACTGGGCCGCGAGCGGCAAGTTCGCGCCCATCGCCGCGCCCAATCCCAGCTACCACGGCGTGTCCTTCTCGGAGGCGGCGGGACCTGCGGCATTCGTCACCTACATCCGCGCTATCCTTTTGCGCGACACCGGTGCGGCCATCTCGCCCTTCAACGCGTTCCTGCTGCTCCAGGGCATCGAGACGCTCTCGCTCAGGCTCGACCGCCACGCGGAGAACACCGCTCGTGTGGTCGAGTACCTCGCGGCGCACCCGCTCGTCGAGAGCGTGAGCCACCCGAGCCTCGCGGCGCACGCGGACCACGACCTCTACTGTCGACTCTTCCCACGCGGAGGCGGCTCCATCTTCACCTTCGACATCAAGGGCGGACAGCGCGAGGCCTGGGCGTTCATCGACGCGCTCGAGATCTTCAGCCTGCTCGCCAACGTGGCTGACGTCAAGAGCCTCGCCATCCACCCGGCCACCACCACCCACAGCCAGCTCTCCGCCGATGAGCTCGCCTCCGTGGGCATCCACCCCAACACCATCCGCCTCTCCATCGGCTGCGAGCACATCGACGACATCATCGCCGACCTCGAGCGCGGCTTTGCCGCCGTGCGTGCGCTCGCCTAGCGCGAGGGGACTTCGCGCGGACCGGCCGCGCCACCAACAACTCAGCCATTTTGGCGACCGGCCTCGGCCGGCCGAATGACAACCCCTATGCAGAAGGAGCACACCATGTCCTACCAGCCCAAGGTCCTGTCCGAAAACGTCGCAAAGAGCGTCGTCGAGCTCATCGGCAACACGCCGCTGCTCGAGGTCGGCCGTCTCTCGAAGACCCACGACCTCAAGGCCCGCGTCCTCGTGAAGCTCGAGTACCTCAACCCCGCGGGCTCCGTGAAGGACAGGATCGGCTACTCGCTGATCGCCGCGGCCGAGCGCTCCGGCCAGCTCAAGCCCGGCGGCACGATCATCGAGCCCACGAGCGGCAACACCGGCATCGCGCTTGCCGCCTTCGGCGCCGCGCTCGGCTACCGCGTGGTCATCGTGCTTCCCGAGTCCATGTCCGTCGAGAGGCGCGCTCTTATCCGCCAGTACGGTGCCGAGCTCGTGCTGACGCCTGCCGCCGACGGCATCAAGGGGTCCATCGCCAAGGCCGAGGAGATCCACGCCCAGACGCCCAACTCCATCATCCCGCAGCAGTTCGAGAACGCCGCCAACCCCGCCATCCACGAGGCGACCACCGCCGAGGAGATCTGGCGCGACACCGCCGGCGCCGTCGACGTCGTCGTGGGCGGCGTGGGCACGGGCGGCACCATCTCGGGCATCTCCCGCGCTCTCAAGGCGCGCAAGGACGGCCTTGCCGCCGTCGCCGTCCAGCCCTCCGAGTCGCCGATCCTGAACGGCGGCGCGCCCGGCAAGCACGGCATCCAGGGCATCATCCCCGGCTTCGTCGCGAAGAACTACGACGCCTCGGCCATCGACGACGTGCTCTCCGTCTCGACCGAGGGTGCCATCGCCACCTCGCGCGAGCTCGCCGCGACCGAGGGCGTCAACACCGGCATCTCGAGCGGCGCCGCTCTCGCCGCCGCTCTCGAGCTGGCCGCCCGCGACGAGAACGCCGGCAAGACCATCGTGGCCATCCTGCCCGACACCGGCGAGCGCTACCTCTCCACGGCGCTCTACGCCAAGGACGAGTAGGGAAGTGCACGGCAACCCCCACCACGGCATCGACCAGGGGCCAGGCCTCCTCTCCTCCTGACCCCGTCCATGCCAGGGCGCACCATGGGCAGCGACTCGCCCGTGGTGCGCCCTGCCCTGTGTGAACGCGTGCGCCACCGTCTAACGGGTGTCCAGCACTGGTTTTGACGCATCGCCGCATTGAGGATGTATCCTGTCATTAACAGCCGCCCCCGAGGGGGTATGGAAGTGAGAGCCGGACATCCCGCGTTTCGTGGGCCCCGGCTCTCGCGTTTTTTGCCGACGCTTCGTGGCCTCGCCCTTTCTGCGCATGCTCTTGCGGTGGTGGTGACTCGTGGTCCATGCTGTTACGATGAGGCCTGCGCAACTGCATGCGATGCTGTGCGCGTAGCGCATCGAGTACGACCGATTCTCAGGAGGTCCCCATGCGAGCCGGCCATTTCAGCGCGTCTCTTCTTGCTCTCGTCCTTTCCGCGACCATCGCTGGCTGTGCCTCGCCGCAGACAACACCCGCATCCAGCGCCCAGGGCTCGCACCCCCAGCAATCTCAGCAGACTGACCCCACCTCGCCAACCGCCGAGGTCCCCGACTCCACTACGGTGGCCTACCTCGGCCCCGAGGGCACCTACACTGAGGAGGCCACCAAGCTCTTCTTCGGCACGAACGACCAGCTCGCGCCCCAGGAGAGCGTCCCCAAGGCGCTCGAGGCCGTCGCTGCCGGCACCGCCTCCTACGCCGTCATCCCCCAGGAGAACACCCTGGGAGGCCCGGTCACCGATTACGTGGATGCCCTTCTCGCCCAGAAGGACGTCTCCGTCGCGGGCGAGGTCGTCCTGCCCATCCGCCAGACCCTCATGGGGCTGCCCGGCACGGACCTTTCCAAGGTCACGCGCGTTGTCTCGCACAAGCAGGGGCTTCAGCAGAGCGCGGCATGGCTCGATGGGAATCTGCCCTCGGCCGAGCGCGTCGAGGCCAAGAGCACCGCGGCCGCGGCCCAGGAGGTCGCGAGCGCCGGCGACTCCACGTCGGTCGCCATCGCGGCGCCGGGCGCCGCGAGCCTCTACGGGCTCGAGGTCCTGCAGGCCAACGTCTCGCTTTCCGATGCGAACAAGACCCGCTTCTACGTGGTTTCGCGCACGGCTAACACTCGCGAGGGCTACGGCTGCGCGCTGCTTGCGGCGACGTGTCCTGCCAGCGAGCTGCCCCGCGTGCTCGACGACGCATGCGCGGGTGGCGCGCGCGTCGTCTGCGTGCATGATCGCCCCGAGAAGTCGTCGCTCGGCGTCTATCGCTACCAGATCGAGCTCGAGCGTGACGGCGGGTTCACCTCGACCGAGCTTGACCGACTCGCCCAGGTAAAGGACGTGTCCTGCCTCGGTGGGTTCTCGCGCGTCGAGGGGTAGGGGAGTTGGTGCGTGAGCGGCGCCAGCGAGAGCAAGGCCGACGTGTTCGCCTGGACCGCGGGCGAGGTCGGCGCGCCGATCATCGATGAGGCGCGCCTGAGCATGGAGTGTTCGGTCGAGGACGTCTGGGAGTGCGGCGCGTTCGAGAACTTCGTCGCGTCCGTGGCGAACACCTACGCCGAGGAGTCGATCCTGAACGAGAAGGGCAAGGTCGGCTTCGGCACGCTGCACAGGCCGGTGCTCATCGAGATGCCTAACTACACCTACCTCACGCTTGGCGACGTTGTCGCGAGGTGCAAGCACGTGGAGTAGTGCTCAGGCGCACCGCGATCTGCCATGGGGCGGGCTCTTCTCGGCGAGGAGGGCCCGTCCTTTTTGCCCCCTCGAATTATTGTCCGGTGGCCGTGCGATGGTTCAGCTAAGGTCCCGGGCATGCGCGAGACGGTCTCGTGGGTGGTGGATGGAGGCGTGCCCGGATGGCAGAAGGGAGCACGTCATGCGGGACGACACGAGGAGGCTTGCACGTAGGCTCCTGTGGGAGCAGCTGGAGGGCCTTCCGCCTGGCACCAGGACGAGCGTCGAGAGCCTTGCGGAGTCATGTCCCTCGATCACCTACAGCGAGGTCTGCGGCTATCAGATCTCGGGCCGAGAGTACCTTGAGGACGAGCTCGACATCGACGAGCTGGAGACGGACCTCTGGGACATGGCGGACGAGCGGGGCCTGTACGTGGACGGGGTCGGGTTCGGCTCGTTCGTCCTGCGCGACCGCGTCGAGCAGGGCGCCCCGCTTGACGCATCCCATATCGAGCGACTCAGAATGGCCGTCTACCAGTTCTGTGGCGACGGTGCCATGAACCTCGAGCTCTCGGACGGATGGGTCCGCCTCATGAGGGCACGGGCCTCCCAGTCCCTCATACGGCCGGTCGACGGTGCCGTTGTGGCGGCGATCGACAGGGCCCTGGGTGAGGGCGGCGTCTCGACCTGGAGGCGGCGCTACGAGCCGGAGTGCGACGTGCTCGACGGCACGTCGTGGGAGCTCGCCATCGTGCTCGACGACGGGCGAGCGCTCGACAGCTGCGGCAGCAACGCATGGCCCGCGGGCTACGACGACTTCGAGAGCGCCCTGCTTGGCATCTTCGACCGCGAGGCGTCGCCTGCGCGCGATGGGGAGGCGACGCCCTAGGGCGTCGCCCCTGCGCGCGGGACGTCGCGTTGCAGCCGCGAGGCGGAATATCTGTCCGGCCGCGGTCGGACAATGAGCGCGACCCCACAGGGCGGGGCAAGCGTCTGCCCGCATGGGTGAATGCGTCAGTCGAAATCGCTTCTTGCGGAGGGTGAAATGGACGACGACGAGAAGGGCATGGGTCCCCGGCTTGATTCGCTGCGAGAGAGGGTGCGCGAGGTACGTGCGTCGATACTCGACGTGGTCGTGCGCATCGACGACATCGAGCTGCAGCAGATCCCCCAGGCGAAGGTGGAGTGGCAGCTCAAGATCGGCTGCTGGGAGCAGGCCCTTCTCGAGGCGGAGCTTGCCGGCAGGCGCGCCAGGAGGCGGCTCACGCTGATGCGTGCGCGGGCGAACCGCGGCGAGCGGATCGACGTCGCCGCGATCGAGGCGCAGATCGATGAGGAGCACGTCGCGTGGGCCGAGGAGGTCGAGCAGGCGCGCAAGGCGTACGCGAGCGCGATGGCGCGGCTCGCTTCGAGCAAGACGCTGTCGCCTGCGGAGTCGAAGGAGGTCAAGCGCGTCTATCGTGTGCTCATGACGCGCCTGCACCCCGACGTCTGCCGCGTCGAGGGAGAGGACGTCGACGGACTCTTCCTGGCTGCGAAGCTCGCCTACGAGAACGGCAACCTCCCGATGCTCAGGTCGCTCGAGGCGGCCACGAGCTCCTTTGGGGAGGACGACGGCCTGGACGACGTCACGGACGCCGGCGAGCTCGAGCGCAGGCTCGAGGCGGCGACGGCCGAGGAGGCCGCGGCCCGAAGTCGCCTCGCGGAGCTCGAGCAGTGCGAGGACCTGAGGAGGCTCGCTCTTCTCGGCGACCGCGAGTGGGTGGAGGAGAGGGCCGCGAGGCTGCGCGATGCCGCCGACCGCTGGGAGCAGGTGGTGCGCGAGTGCCGGGCCAAGGAGCTCGAGCTGAGGGGTGGGCGCAATGGGCGGTAGCGTCGACTTCGCTGCGGACGTGCAGGAGGCGACCCCGGCGCCCTCGCCCTCGGCCGGGCCGCTCGCGGCTCCGGGAGGCATGGGGGCGGGCGAGCTCCTGCGCGCCATGCACGATGACTCCTCGCGCGGCATCAGCGTGCCGAAGCCCTTCTCGGAGCCCATACTGTTGCTCGAGCAGATCCACGTGGCCGGGACGAGCCACGTCAAGGGGATCGAGGCCATCGCCTCGCGCCTTTCCAGGGGCATGCGCCTCCGTCTCGAGCGCGACGTGGCGAACCGCTACGACTCGTGGGCGATCCGCGTGATGGACGGCGAGGGGCGTCGGCTCGGTTGGCTCCCTGCCGACCGCAACGAGGTCATTGCGCGGCTGATGGACGGGGGCAAGAGCGTTTACGCCGAGGTGACGTGCGTCGATCGCAGGGACGAGTGGACGATGATAGGCATAGAGGTGTTTCTGGATGACTGAGTGGACGGAAAATGGCGCCGACTGGGCGAGGAACGCGCCCGTCTTCGCAACGAACAACGAGTTCGAGTGGGGCGGGAGGACCTGGCCGTATCCCGACGTCTGGGTGACGGAGCAGCGCTGTGAGCCGACCGCCGAGCGCACGGGTCGCATGTGCGTGGGGCACTACACGCCCGACACTGACCCGGACGGAGGCGACGCGCTCTACTATGGCGGCGGCTACTACGACGAGGGCATGGCCTGCATGGGCGAGGGCGAGCACGAGAAGCGGATCATGTGCTTCCAGGCCGCGGAGCTGCTCTACCTGCACGCCTCCAACCTCGGCAATCCCTTTGGCGACCTGTGCCTTGGCTACGTGTACAGCTACGATCGCTGCGAGGGAAGCTACTGGGGCGGCGAGCGGCCCTTCGATCCGGAAGGCCATGCGCTCGCGCATTTTGGAGCCGCGGCCAGGGCGGGCATTCCCGAGGCGTGCTACAAGTACGGAGACCTCCTGCGGGACGGTCGTGGATGCGACGCGAACTTCGATGAGGCGTACCTCTGGTTCTCGCGCGCCTGGGAGAGTGCCGACGAGGAGAGGGCCTCGGTCCTGGGGAGCGTCGCGCTTCGCCTGGGGCAGGCCCACGAGATGGGCGAGGGCTGCAGGCAGGGGTTCGACGTGGCCCGTGACTGGTACGAGCGCTCCGTCACCTGGCTGTCCGTCGCGGTTCGCGAAGGGGACTCGTGGTATCGCGGCGCCCTGCGCAGGGCGGAGGCGGGTCTTGCGAGGTGCAAGCAGGAGCTGAGCGGAAAGTACTAGTGAACCTCATCATGGTTGCGGACGGCAGGCCCGGGACGGATGACGTCCCGGGCCTGCCCCTTGCTATGGAGTGGCATTTCTTGGGTGAACCTCGCCGTGGAACATATCCCGCCTGGCGAATTGTGGGTGCGAGGAGGTTAATTGGTCACCACCAAGCATATATTCTCGAAGTAATGGTTCCTTAAACGCCCTCCCGCACCCCCATGCCCGACGGCGCCTTAGGTCGAGCACGGTCGTGTCGGCCATGGGCGCTGGGAATGGGTAGGGGAGAAGGGGGTAGGCCGTGAGAAAAGGATTGAGGACCCTCATCGCCGGCTTGTGTACCTTGGCGTTGACGGTGTCTGCAGCATTCGCGCAGGGGGTGGAGGCTCAGCGCGCGGCGCAGGGTCCATCCCTGGCCACGCAGGACACCTCGTCCGGCGAGATGGTCGCCACGGGTCAGGAGAACACGGAGATTGTCTCTACAGACCCAAAGATCACTCGTACCAACAAGTTCACGCTCGACGGCAAGTTCAACTACCAGAGCCTGGGCAACGATAGCGGCAAGGCGACGCTGACTCTTGGCACAAGTGCCAAGGAATCCGTGGTCAAGAACACGCTGCTGCCCAAGTGGGCCCCAATCGCGGCCAGTGTCTTCCGCGACCAGGCAAACCAGCTGGTGGACCTCTATGGGTATGGAACAGATACGGGAAGCATGACCCAGTCGGGCTTCGACGCCTATTTCAACATGGGCAAGGGCGGCGCGACCGACGAATACGAAGATGAGGTTTGGAGCTGCTACAGCCTTGCGAGCAAGCTCGGCCAGACGAACTCTTCCCGCGCGGGCGATCCCGGTTGGGACCAGTTCCTTATCACGGGCGTCAGGCAGATCTCAAAGCTCAGTGACGCGCGTACGATGATGGGCCAGTCGCTCTACGACTCCCAGAACGGCAAGAACCTCTCGGTCGATGAATTCCTCGGTGTGGACGAGGGTGGTGGCAGTGAGAGGCTGGACGCCCTCAATTCGGACGATGAGACGACCGGCTTCGCAAACGTCGTCACGGCCGTCAACTGCAAGGGCGCATCGAGCAACTTCGACTACGTGTCGTTCGGCATCGCCTTCTACGACTTCGAGGCAGTCCCGGTCGCCGCAGAAAAGCTTGACTATCACAGCGGCAACTTCAAGATGCAGACGAGCGACAACGGTCAGAACCACTCCGTCATTTCCAACGGCCAGCAGCAGGACATCATGCACTCCGCCACGCTTGGCGACTCCGTCACGGAGACGACGAGCACTACGCTTTCGGCCCTTGCCTCCGCCAAGATGTCGGAGAACATCGGCGAGAACCTGGGGTGGAGCTCGACCGAGTTCCAGGCCGACACGCAGGGCTCTTTTAACGACGACGAAGGCGAAGATGGCCCGGGCTGGGGCGAGTCGACCTCAGGCAGTGCCGAGACCATCTCCGCAGGTGCCAACTGGGGCGCTGCTTGGGAGATGGCAGGTGCGGCTGGCGTCGAGCAGGGTCACAGCACGTCCCGGGAGCTGAGCAAGGCTGTGGCAACTACGGTCGCGCTTCCTCCTCACACGGCTGCAGAGCTCAGCCAGAAGTCGGAAACGACCACCTACCACCAGTATTACAACCAGCCGGTCATCCTTAACTACAAGGTGGCGATCTTTGCCACGAGTGGCGACTTCTACTCTGGTGGCGGTCAGGGCGGCATCAATCCTGGTGGCTATGACAAGCAGTCTCTTGTCATCAAGTTCGATACCAAGGAGGAGACCGATACCTCCTACGGGTGCGCTGCGACGGACGACCTCTATGGTCGCCTGCAGAACAAGCAGATGGCAGACTACGACTCCATCAATGGCCGCACGTACAGCACGCACAGCACCGCCAGCGGGTTTACCAAGAGCACTAAGATCAACTGGGATGCCGTGGCTGAGAACGCAGCGAGCTTCTATAGTGCGAACGTCAGCGATGTGTCCACGCAGAACTACTTCTACGAGACGCCAGGCAAGCTGAGCGTTTCCAAGGACAAGTCGACCTCCGATGTGGGTCCGCTCTATCCGTTGTTCGACCTCTCCAAGGTCACGACGCCCAACAGCAAGTACGTCCTGTATACGGGCAACACGCTTGACCGTCAGTCCATGACGGTTTCGGCTTTCAACAGGTTCAACGTGCCCTTCTATGGCTTCGATTCTGGTTTGGGCGAGTGGAACCGCTGCGACGAGAACGGCACCATCATCAACGAAGGGCGCCTCCTTGAAACAGACCCAGTAGAGCTTTACGACTTGAATACACTCAGGCCGAAGGACCGCACGACGGGTGGCACTGTCTACCTGAAGTGGATGTTTGAGTCGACCGCAACGCCCAAGACTGGCGAGCACCTCGACGGGCAGGATCTTGCCGGCGATCAGGCCGCTGGCAAGATCGAGTCTCCCGTGGTCGAGATCGAGGTCAAGGACAGCAGTCTTGACGCCCCGGAGGTTCATGCCCAAGGAAGCTACTCGGGCTTCTGGAAGAAGCAGGTCAACCTCAACGACGTTCTGACCAACGAGGTTACTGACGCAACTGACAAGATTCTCGAGGTCAAGCCCAAGTGGGAGAGCCGTCAACCAGCAAGCTGGGGCATCATCGTAGATGAGGGTACCGGCAGCGTGCAGTTCACGAAGCCCGGTACCTATCAGGTGCGTGCCTACGTCACTAAGAACGGCGGCAATCCAGCATATTCTGACTGGGTGACCATTACCGCCTCTGAGCACGACATAGTGCACCACGAGGCGCAGGATCCGACCTGCGCCGACGACGGGTGCAAGGACAACTACCAGTGCACGGACTGCGGCAAGTACTATACGGATGCCTCCGCTTCGACCGAGGTTGCGCCCGAGCACGTCCTCGTCCCAGCGCTGGGTCACGTCTGGAGCGACTGGGTGACCACCAGGGAGGCCACGGACGAGGCGGCTGGAGAGCAGCAGCGCGTGTGCTCCCGCGACGAGAGCCACGTCGAGACCCGCGGCCTCTACACGGTGCGCTTCGAGATGAACGGCCATGGCACCGCTCCTGACAAGCAGGTCGTCCCGGGCGGCACGTCGGCAGCGACCCCGCAGGACCCCAAGGCCACTGGTTACGTGTTCGAGGGCTGGTTTGCCGACCCCGAGCTTACCGTGCCCTTCGAGTTCGGCGCCGCCGTACAGGATAACGCGATCGTGTACGCAAAGTGGTCCGTTGCCAAGCACACGGTTGCCATCATGGCCGTCGGTGACGTGTACGAGGTCGAGGGGGAGACGAAGGTCGATCCCAACGTGAACGGTACGGCCGCGATCGAGGGCGGAACTGAAGTAACCGAGGACGGCTACACGTATTACGTCAAGGAGGTCGAATACGGAACTCCGGTCTCCATGGTGGTGACGCCTGATGCGGGCTACGGTCTGAAGGCCATCCAGGCCGTCGCGGTCGGCGCCGACGCCTCGTTTGGCGACCCCTTCACGCCCAACAAGGTCGGCGACACCTCATACTCGATTACTACCCCCGACGCCGACGTTGCGGTCGTGGCCAGCTTTGCTCAGGTCACGATTACCTACGACGGCAACGCTCCGACAGGCGTGACCGTGAGCGGCGTGCCCGAGCCTGCAAAGATCGGCTACGGCAGCATCCCCGCGCAGCCTGCCAACCCGACGGCCGAGGGCTGTGACTTCGGCGGTTGGTTCGAGGACAAGGACTGCACGAAGCCGTACCTGTTCAACGCTCCCGTTTCGGCGGACGCGACGCTCTACGCCAAGTGGGTGCCGGCGGGCATCGAGAAGTTCAACGTCTCGTACAAGCTCTTCAACGCCGAGGGATTCACGCCTGCGACGTATGAAACCAGCTACGTGGTCGAGAAGGGCGGGCATGCCTACGACCCCACCAACGACATCTATGCAGATGCCGGCGACAACGTGGGCTACGAGCTCAAGAAGGACGCGACGACCGGCTCCACCTGGTTCACCAACGAGGACTGCACCGCGCCCTTCAGCTTCAACGAGGCCATCACGGCTGACACCCAGCTCTATGCGAGGGTCATCCCCAAGGAGCGCACCGTCACCTACTACGACGGCGACACGGCGCTGAACGGCAAGTCCGTCGTTCCGTACAACACGGCCATCGGCGAGCTTCCCTTCCCCGAACCCACGAGGCCCGCGGAGGCCGGGGCAACGTTCCTCGGCTGGGTCACGAAGGACGGCACTCCCTGGAGCATCGCGACCAATCCCGTCACCAGCGACATGGAGCTGTTCACCCAGTGGAACATCAATCACTACACCGTGATGTTCGACACCAACGGCTACGGCGATGCGCCTGCCGCGCAGGAGGTCGAGCAGGCCAGCTACGCGAAGGACCCGGGTGCCGTTCAGGCAGAGGGCCACACCTTCGGCGGCTGGTTCACCGACCAGGACTGCACCGCGGGCAATGAGTTCGACTTCGCCGACACCAAGATCATGGGCAATGTGACGCTGTACGCGAAGATGACCGCTGACGAGTTCACCGTCTCCTTCGACACCAAGGGTCGCGGCACCGCGCCCGAGGCCCAGAAGGTTGCTTACGGCGAGACGGTGACCAAGCCCGCCGACCCCGCCGATCCCGAGCAGAGGCGCACCTTCGCCGGGTGGTACACGGACGCCGCCCTCACCAAGCCGTACGACTTCTCGACCCCGGTGAAGGGCGACCTCACGCTCTACGCCAAGTGGGTTAATGCCAACTCCGTGGTCATGTACCGCCTGTACAACCCCTACTCCGGCGAGCACTTCTACACCGCATCCGCCTATGAGCGGGACGTGCTGATCAGCATCGGCTGGAACGACGAGGGCGTTGCCTGGATCTCCCCGGAGAAGTCGGATGAGCCGGTCTACCGCCTGTACAACCCCTATTCCGGCGACCACCACTACACCATGAGCAAAGCCGAGTACGACCAGCTTGTGAGCCTCGGTTGGTCGGGCGAGGGCATCGGCTGGTACTCAGATGAGGGCAAGGGCATGCCGGTCTATCGCCAGTACAACCCCTATGCAACGGTGGGCACACACAACTACACCCTGTCCAAGTTCGAAAACGACGCACTGGTGGCCGTCGGGTGGAACGCCGAGGGCATTGGCTGGTACGGACTGGACGAGGGATCCATCTAGGAGGGGGCCCGCAAGCCACACCTCCGATGACCTAGGTTCGCACCCCTAGGGGCACATAGGTCAGCAAGACGGGCGCAGGGGCCACGGCTCCTGCGCCCGTTTCCGTTGCGTCGGCTTTGCCTCGTGCCTCCTCGGCCCTCGGGCACCGTGTTGCCGACGGGTTTCGCATGGCCCCGTCCCTTTGCGTGAATCCTAGCAAAGTACTAGGATTTCAAACTTGTTGGAGAGGAGATCCATGCATTGGGATTTGGTGGGGTCGTATGCACCCTTGTTCATGACCGCTGCCCGGGTGACGGTCGTCGTCTCCCTGGGAGGCGTGGCCCTTGCGCTGCTCATCGGGCTTCTTGTCGCGGTAATCCGCCTGTGGCGCGTTCCCGTCCTGAGCGTCGTGGCGGGCGCGTACGTTGAGTTCAGCCGCAACACGCCGTCGCTCGTGCAGCTGTTCTTCCTGTACTTCGGACTGCCGAAGCTGGGCATCCTGCTCTCGCAGGAGGCGTGCGCGATCGCGTGCCTCGCCTTTCTCGGCGGGGGATACATGGCCGAGGCGTTCCGCTCGGCCCTCGAGGCGGTTCCCGTCGTGCAGCACGAGAGCGCCCAGGTGCTCGGGCTGTCGTCGAGGCAGGCACTGCAGCACGTCATCCTTCCCCAGGCCATGGCGCAGGCGACGCCCGCCCTCGTCGCCAACGTCATCTTCCTCGTCAAGGAGTCCTCGGTCGTGAGCGGCATCGCCCTTGCCGACCTGATGTACGTGGCCAAGGACATCATCGGACAGAGCTATGACACCGCCGAGGCGCTCTTCCTGCTGGTCGTGTCGTATGCCGTGATACTCGTTCCCCTGAGCGTGCTTGGCACCTACGTCGAGAGGAGGTTCGCCGATGGCTGCTGACTTCCTCCTGCAGGGCGAGACCATCTCCCGCCTCCTCGTGGGCCTGTCGGTCACCCTGCGCATCAGTCTCGTGTCGGTCGCGCTCTCGCTGCCGATGGGCGTGCTGATGGGCGTGCTCTTCACCCGTAGAAACCCCCTGCTTCGCGCCGTCCTGCGCGTCTATCTCGAGTTCATCCGCGTGATGCCGCAGCTCGTCCTGCTCTTCATCGTGTTCTTCGGCTCCGCCACCATGCTTGGCCTGAACTTCTCGGGCGAGGTGGCGAGCGTCATCGTCTTCACGGCTTGGGGCTCCGCGGAGCTGGGCGACCTCGTGCGCGCCGCCATCGAGTCGATTCCGCGCTCGCAGTACGACAGCGCCTACGCGCTCGCCCTCTCGCGGCGCCAGGCCTTCCTTCGCGTCATCCTGCCGCAGGCCGTGCGCCGGCTTCTGCCGCCGAGCGTCAACCTCGTGACCCGCATCGTCAAGACCACGAGCCTCTGCATGCTCATCGGCGTGGTCGAGGTCGTGCGCGTCGGCCAGCAGATCATCGACTTCTACCGCTTCGACTACCCCTATGGGGCGCTCTGGACCTACGCGGCCCTGGGCCTTCTGTACTTTGCCATCTGCTGGCCGCTGTCCCTGCTTTCGCGCTGGCTCGAGAAAAGGAGCTCCTAATGAGCGCATCCGCAACCAACCACAAGACCGCCCTTGAGGGCGAGAAGAGCCTATCTCCTGTGCTCGAGCTTCGCGGACTCGTGAAGCGCTTCGATGACCACACCGTGCTCGACGGCATCGACCTTTCCGTCCGCGCGGGCGAGGTGGTGGTGCTCGTCGGGCCGAGCGGCTGCGGCAAGTCCACGCTCCTGCGCTGCGCCATCGGGCTCGAGAAGATCGACGGAGGCTCCATCCTGCTCGACGGGCAGGAGGTGAGCGGCCGCGAGAGAAGCCAGGAGCTCCGCTCGCGCATGGGCATGGTGTTCCAGAGCTACGACCTCTTCCCGAACATGTCCGTCCTCGACAACGTCATGCTGGCGCCGGTCCTGGTGCGTGGCGCTGACAAGGCAGAGCTGCGGCAGCGGGCGCTGGCTCTTCTCGACCGCGTCGGCCTGGCCGACAAGGCGGACGCGCGCCCGGCGACCCTGTCCGGCGGCCAGCAGCAGCGCGTGGCCATATGCCGCGCCCTTGCCATGGACCCCGAGGTGCTGCTGCTCGACGAGGTGACCGCGGCGCTCGACCCGGAGATGGTCCACGAGGTCCTCCAGGTCGTGCTCGAGCTCGCGGACGAGGGTCTCACCATGCTGATCGTCACCCACGAAATGGCGTTCGCGCGCGCCATCGCCGACCGCGTGGTCATGCTCGACGGCGGCGGCGTGGTGGAGGAGGGTGACGAGACCTTCTTCGACGCGCCCGTGACGGACCGCGCCAAGGCGTTCCTGAAGACCTTCGAATTCCACCGCGACCGGTAGGCATCGGCTGGGTGGATGGCGAGGTCAGGGGTGGTCATCGGAATTATCGATAGAGGACCATCAGATTCAGGCTCCTACCAAATTCCGGGCGCATCCCTAGGATGAGACCTACCGCTTCCGCACACAACGAAAAGGGGAACGCCATGAGCAAGATCGACATCACCAACATCACCCGTCGCCAGGTCCTGGGGCTCGGTGCCTCCATCGTCATGTCCCTCGGGCTCGTCGCCTGCGGAAGCCCGGGCAACGGGGCGGCGTCGGCGGCCAAGTCGGCTGATGCCGACAAGACCATCACCGTCGCGGCCTCGAGCGTCCCGCACGCCGAGATCCTGAAGAACGTCGTCGCCGGCGTCCTGGCCGACGAGGGCTACACGCTCAAGGTCACGGAGTTCGAGGACTACGTGCAGCCCAACAAGGTCGTCGAGGACGGCCAGATCGACGCCAACTACTTCCAGCACGTCAACTACCTCGAGTCGTTCAACAAGGAGAACAACACGCACCTGAAGAGCGTGGGCTACGTGCACTACGAGCCGTTCGGCCTCTACGCCGGCAAGAGCAAGAGCCTGGCCGACATCAAGGACGGCGCCAAGATTGCCGTCCCGGACGACACCACCAACGAGGCGCGCGCCCTTCTCCTCCTGCAGCAGGAGGGCCTGATCAAGCTGGCCGATGGCGCCGGCGTGACCGCCACGAAGAACGACATCACGGAGAACCCGCATAACATCGAGATCGTCGAGGCCGAGGCCGCGAACGTCTCGCACGTCCTCGCCGACGTGGACTTCGGCGTCATCAACGGCAACTACGCCCTCGAGGCCGGGCTGAACGTGTCCGACGCCCTCGCCACCGAGTCCTCCCAGGGCGAGTCCGCCAAGCAGTACGGCAACGTGCTGGTCGTGAAGGACGGCAACCAGGACCAGGAGAAGATCAAGGCGCTCTACTCGGCCCTCACCTCCAGCAAGGTCAAGGACTACATCAACAGCACCTACAAGAATGCGGTGGTCGCACTGTTCTAACGCTTGCACCATACGACGGATGGCTGGTCGCAGACGGATGCCGGGCTTTTGGCCGTGGCATCCGTCTGCCATGCCGTCTGAAAGCATATGCACGGCCCCGCTCGGGGCAGGAGAATCGGGAGAGACATGATCGAGCTACGACACGTAAGCAAGCAGTACCGGACGCGCAAGGGCGCGTTCGACGCTCTTATCGACATCAACCTGCGCATCGACGACGGGGACATGTTCGGCATCATCGGCGAGTCCGGTGCCGGCAAGTCCACGCTCGTGCGCTGCATCAACCTGCTTGACCGGCCCACGTCGGGCTCGATCGTGATCGACGGGCGCGACGTCACGGGCTACCAGGGCAGGGAGCTGCGCGCGTTTCGCAACAGCGTGGGGATGATCTTCCAGGACTTCAGCCTGTTCCAGCAGCGGACCGTGCTCGACAACGTCACCTTCCCCCTCGAGGTCATGCACGTCGACAGGGGAGAGGCGCGCAGGCGCGCGACGGCACTGCTCGAGCGCGTGGGCATCGCCGACAAGGCGCAGAGCTACCCGAGCGAGCTCTCGGGCGGCCAGCAGCAGCGTGTCTCCATCGCGCGTGCGCTCATCAACGAGCCCAAGATCATGCTGTGCGACGAGGCGACGAGCGCCCTCGACAGCCGCACGACCATCCAGATCCTCGACCTCCTGCGCGACCTCAACCGGGAGATGGGGGTCACGATGGTGCACATCACCCACTCGCTTGACGTCGCGATGCGCGTCACGAACAGGATCGCGGTGATCGACCGCGGCCGCATCGCCGAGGAGGGCCCGACCGACGAGGTCCTCACCAGCCCGCAGAGCGAGACGACGCGCCTGCTCATTGCGCACAGCAAGGGCACGGTGTCTGACGAGGAGGTGCTGTAATGCAGCCGATGGGTGAGTTCTTCGCAGAGTATGGGGCTCTTCTCGCCGAGGGTGTCTGGGCGTCGCTGGTGATGACCGTGGCCTCGACGTTCTTCGCGTACGTGATCGGCCTGCTGCTGGGCATCTGGTTCCACCTCACCAAGGAGGACGGGCTGCGCCCCAACAGGGTCGTGAACGTCGTGCTGGGGTGGGTCATCAACATCGGTCGCTCCGTCCCGTTCATCATCCTGCTCGTCGCGCTCATCCCCTTCACGCGGCTTGTCGTGGGGACGTCGATCGGCATCGTCGGCGCGATCGTGCCTCTGACCGTGTGCGCGGCGCCCTTCGTCGCACGCATCGTGGAGCAGTCGCTCGCCGAGGTCGACGGCGGGCTCATCGAGGCCGCGTACAGCTTCGGCGCGAGCGACCTGCAGATCGTGGCGAAGGTCATGATCAGGGAGAGCCTTCCGTCGATCGTGCGCGGCGTGGCGATCTCGTTCGTCACGCTCTTCGGGTACGTCGCCATGGCCGGCACCGTGGGCGCCGGCGGCCTCGGCTCGATCGCCATTCGCTACGGCTACCAGCGCTGGAACACGACCATGATGGTAGTGGCGGTGCTTTTGTGCGTGATCTTCGTCGTGGCGTTCCAGACCATGGGCGACCACCTGGCCCGCAGGATCGACCACCGCAGCAGGTAGCGGGAAGCGGCGTGCGGCCGCCTTGCCCCTTTGGACTCGACGTTGGGAGATGCCAGTGACGCTCCAGCAGCTTAGATACTTCGTCGCCGTGGCAGAGCACGGCTCGTTCACGGCGACGGCCCACGACCTGTACACGACGCAGTCGAACCTCTCGGCGTCCGTCTCCGACCTGGAGCGGGAGCTGGGGATCGAGGCGTTCAACCGCTCGAGTCGCGGCGTGACGCTCACCTCTGCGGGCGTCGAGCTCCTGAGCTACGCGCGCCAGGTGCTCGAGCAGGTGGGCATGCTCGAGGACCGCTACGCGCAGGGCGCGGCCACGAGGTCGCGCCTCGCCATCTCCACGCAGCACTACGCCTTCGCGGTGCAGGCGTTTCTCGACATCGTCGACGAGTGCGCTGGGAAGGACTTTGAGCTCACGCTGCGCGAGACGACCACCCGCCAGGTCATCGACGACGTGGCGAGCTTCAGGAGCGACGTGGGCATCCTCTATCTGAGCGACTACAACGAGCGGATCATCTCGAAGGCCCTGGCGGATGCCAACCTCACGTTCACCCAGCTCTTCTCGGCGTCCGTCCACGCGTTCATGTCGAAGCGCCACCCGCTTGCGACGCGCGAGAGGGTCACCCTCGACGAGCTCGAGCCCTACCCCTGCTACTCGTTCGACCAGGGGACGTCCAACTCGTTCTACTACTCCGAGGAGCCCCTCAGCCACCTGCCCCACCGCCAGCGCGTGGCCATCTCGGACCGCGCGACGCTCACGACGCTGCTGGTGAGCACCTTGGGCTACACGCTGTCGTCGGGCATGCTCGTGCCCGAGATGCAGCCCGGCGTGGCGTCCATCCCCGTGGAGACGAGCGAGAGCATGCGCGTCGGCGTCGTCACGCACAACGGTCGCGTGCTGGACGGGCTGCCCGAGGCCTACCTCGAGCGCCTGCACGCGATCGTCGGCGCATAGAGAGGCGCCCTCCACATGGGAGGGCGCCAAGCAAGGCCATGCTCTTCTCGTCCGCCTGCGTGCGGTCCCGCTAGATCTTTCCGCCCTCGACGACCAGCGTGTCGGGGTTGACGGAGGTGCCGTAGACCGGGGCGAGGGTCTTGTCGTAGTCGTTGTGGAAGAAGCGCTCGCCCGCCAGCGCCTCGATCTCGTCGTCGATGAACTTCAGCAGGCTGCTGTTGCCCTTGGAGACGGCGGCCGCGATCGTGTCCTGGTTGCCCAGGGCGTCGATGCCGACCGTGAAGCCGGGGTTCTGCTTGGCCCAGGCCAGGACCTCGGTGTTGTCGGTCGAGAAGGCGTCGCCGCGGCCGTCGAGCAGCGCGTTGTAGGCGTCGGCGTACTGGTCGTACTTCTGGAGCTTGACGTTGGGGTGCTCCTTCTCGAAGTAGGTCTCGGCGGTGGTGCCCTTGGCGACGATTAGTGTCTTGCCGGCGAGCTCGTCGACGCTCTTGACGGGTGCCTTCTCGGGGGAGACGACGCCGAGCTGGACCTTCATGTAGGGCAGCGAGAAGTCGACCTTCTGCGCGCGCTCCTCGGTGACGGTGAAGTTCGCCAGGATGATGTCGACCTTGTTCGACTCGAGGAAGGGGACGCGGTTGGCGGGGTCGGTGGCGACCCACTTCACGTTGACGCCCAGGTCCTTTGCGAGGCGGTTGGCGAACTCGACGTCGTAGCCCTGGTAGGCGCCGGAGTTGTCCACGTAGCCGAAGGGCGCCTTGTCGGAGAAGACGCCGATGGTGATCGAGCCGGACTCCTTGATCTGGTCGAGCGTCCTGAAGCTGTCGGTGGCCTTCGCGCCCGCGGCGTCGCCCGCCGCGCCGGCAGACCCACCCGCGGCGCCACAGCCCGCAAGCGCCATGGTTGCCACGCAAGCGAATGACGAGCCAAGCAGCTTGCTGAACTGACGTCGTGAGATGGTTGTCTGCATGAGATGCTCCAATCGGTTCGTGCGGGGACCCGTTCCCCGCGGCGTGTTTTATATCCTAGTAATTTGGTAGGTAATTGAGCGCCGGTTTTTGGAGCCGAAACAGAGGCAGAACCGATGGGGCTCCATCGCTCGCAGCGATGGTCGCGCGTCGTTGGGCTTTGCGCCTGTGAGCAGGAGAAAGGCCGGACCCCGCATCCAGACGGAATCCGGCCTTGCCGTTTGATGCATGTCTGGTGCCGCGCCGCCGAGACGTCGCGGGCGGGGGAGAGGAGCCTAGAACTGCGCGGCAAGCTCCTCGGCAAGCGCGTCGATCTGGGCGCGCGACTCGTCCGAGAGGGCACCCTTCACGGTGACGCTCTTCTCGGCGAACGTGATGTCGGGGCACTCCTCCATGAGCGCGCGCATCTTCTTGGTTGCGGCCGGCATCCAGGTGCCGTTCTCGACGAAGGCCACCGTGCGCTTCTGGAACGCGTGGTCGATCAGGTGGTGGATGAACTGGTCCATCGCCGGGAAGATCCCGCCGCAGTAGGTGGTCGTCGCGAGCACGAGGTGCCCGTGGCGGAACGCGTCCTCAACGGCCTCGGCCTGGTCGTCACGGGCGAGGTCGGTCACGACCACGCGCGGGCAGCCCTTCTCCTTGAGCTTGGCCTCGAGCAGCTCGACGGCCTCCTTGGTGTGGCCGTACACGCTGCTGTAGGCGATCACGACGCCCGGCGTCTCGACGCCGTAGCTCGACCAGGTCTGGTACTGCTGCAGGTAGTGGCCCAGGTTCTCGCTGAGCACGGGTCCGTGCAGCGGGCAGATCACCTCGATGTCGAGGCCGGCGGCCTTGGCGAGCACCTTCTGGACCGCGGGGCCGAACTTGCCCACGATGCCGAAGTAGTAGCGCCTGGCCTCGCAGTCCCAGTCCTCCTCGACGTCGAGGGCACCGAACTTGCCGAACGCGTCGGCCGAGAAGAGCACCTTGTCCCTCGCGTCATAGGTGAAGATGACCTCGGGCCAGTGTACGTTGGGGGCCGCCACGAAGGTGAGCTCGCGCCCGCCGAGCTCGAGGGTGCTGCCCTCCTTCACGACGACGGAGCGCCCCTCGAACTTGGTGCCGAAGTAGTTCTGCATCATGTTGAACGCGCCCATGCTGGCCACGACCTGCGCGCTCGGGTAGCGCTCCATGAACGCGGCCACGTTGGCGCCGTGGTCGGGCTCCATGTGCTGGACAATCAGGTAGTCGGGCGCACGGCCCTCGAGCGCCGCGTCGATGTTGGCGAACCACTCGTCGCCATAGCCCGCGTCCACGCTGTCCATGATCGCGACCTTCTCGTCCACGATCGCATACGAGTTGTAGGCCATGCCGTTGGGCACGATGTACTGGCCCTCGAACAGGTCGATGTTGTGGTCGTTCACGCCGATGTAGATGATGCCGTCTGCTATCTGCTCCATGCCGTGCCCTTTCCGGATGACTTTCACGGGCGCCGACGCCCGACCGCAGCGATTGGCGGCCGCGATGCGACGCCCTCGAAACCTGTGCTCTAGATAACATAGCCCAACGTGCACGCCCGTGGCGGTGTCCGCGGGGCGTGCGGCCCGCGCCGGCCCGCTGCCGTCGCTCGCCTGGCGCTTCCTCTAAAATACATAGAGAAGATTCTCTACTTTGTTGATCACGCGCGTGGCCGTCGAGCGTGACGCCACGCGCAACGTGCGCATGCTCAACCTGGTGGACGGCACCTCCGTCGTCGTCGAGAGCCCCACCGGCTCCTCCGCGCCCCTCGAGGTGCATTACGCTGAGACCTTCATCTGTGCCCGCGGCTGCCGGCCGCTACGTCTTGCGTCCCACATGCGAGGGCGAGGAGGTCGCCCTCATCGAGGCGCGCGTTGTGGTGACGAGTCGCGCCGCAAGGGGGGTGTTCGCCATAGTTTTGTCAAGCGGAACGCCCTTGTTTACAACACGTCACTTCGCATGACGACCCAGGCCCTGCCGAGCCTTCCTTTTGTGTAGAGCCTGTTGGCGAGCAGCTTGGAGCAGCTTAGCGCAAGTTGTTGGGGCGCCCACGACGTCGTGTGTACGCCCTTTGCGAAACTCTACGAAACTCAGTGGCGGACGAGGTCGGACGAGGTCGCGTTCTTGGAGCCAAGGGATCTGACGGGGTATGAGTGCCGTACGTGGTATAGAATGCATATGTGAGTAACGAACGGTATTCAGTTGGGGGCTGCTTGTGATTTGCGAGACCATCAAGGATGCGGCGGACCTTGGACGTGCGGTTCGTCTGGCCCGCCGGGCCAGCGGCCTGTCCCAGCGCGCCCTCGCAAAACAATGCGGGTGTTCCCAGCGCTTTATTTCAGAGCTCGAGCGCGGTAAGCAGACGGCGGAGGTGGGGAAGGCCATCCATGTGCTTACCCATTTGGACGTTGCCCTTCGCGCGGAGACCTCAGGCGCGCGGGGTGGCGCGGGCGAGGCGGTGGGCGCGGTGACGAGGCGCGTTGCACGGGGGCTCGCTAAAGACGGCCCTCGGGTCGCCCTGTCGGACTACTTGTGAGGTGTCGCATGGTTGATGACGCTCGCATTGTCGAGGCGGCCTATCAAGACGTCGTCGCCGAATGGGCCGATCGGGACATCGTCGATCGAGACCGACTTGCCGTCGCGCTTGCTGACTATCGGGTGCGTTTTGCCTACCATTCGGGAACCATCGAGAATCCCTCGATTACTTATCGCGACACCAGGGACGTCTTTGAGGACGGGCGCGTGGCAGGCTTTTCGGGCGACCCCCGCACGCTCTTCGAGATACAAAACCTCAAGGAATGCCACGAGGTCATCCTGGATGCCTTCGCAAACAGGCGGCCGATTGACGAGCAGTTCGTGTTGGACGTGCATCGCACCCTGACCCAAGGCACCTATGACAACAGGAGATGGGCTGCGGGCGAGCGTCCCGGAACGTATAAGCTGGGGGACTACATAGTCGGCGTGGGAGACGTGGGCGCGACTCCAGCCGAGGTTCGCGGGGAAATGGCATCCCTGGTATCGGAGGTCACTCGAGCCCCCCAGGGCAAGGCGCTCACCGTCGCGGCGTACTTTCATGCGGTCTTTGAGAACATCCACCCCTTTTCCGACGGGAACGGTCGTTGTGGCAGGGAGCTCATGAACTACCTGCTGCTCATGCACAACCACCCTCCCGTTGTGGTGTTCGAGGACGACAGGGCCGCCTACTTTGGTGCCCTGGAGGCATGGGATGCCGAGCGCGACCTCGAGCCCCTGAAGGCCTTTCTCAAGGCGGAGGTCGTGCGGACATGGAGGCGCGTGGCCGGGGTGGGGACGGCATCTGGTTGAGGGTAAGGCGGCGGTCCGCGGCTGGGGCATCGTGTCGAACGTTTTGGTCTCAGGGTCGCTTTCGTTCTCTAGATTTGCGCTACAATTGCGTCCGAAACGGGGAGCTGGCGCACGCTGGCTGAGACTGGGCCCACCGCGGCCCTGACCCGAGAACCTGATCTGGGTAACGAGCGTTACCCATAGATGTAAACGAGCCGCAGGTAGAGCGGCGTTTTTTGTGCCCAATCCAGACGACTCCCAAATCGGGGACCAAAACGGTACTGACGGCCTTCGCCGCCCCGGCTCCCGGGGCGGCGAATCGGCGAACGGTGCATTGAGAGATGCGTTTGCGATTTGTCCAGGCGGCGGGATTCATCAGTCGCGGCAGCAGAGGGACGAGGCGCCCAGGGCCGAGGAGCCCCGGCATGCCCTATCGCAGCAGGTCGCCCTCGACCCAGCCCTCGAGGTCGTCTTCGATCTCCTTGATGACGCGCGCGGGGACGCCCGCGACCACGGTCATGGGTGGCACGTCCTTAGTCACCACCGCTCCCAACCCCTACCTGGAGACGAGCGCCTGGGGCTGGCAGATTGACCCGATGGGCCTGCGCTTCACCCTCAACGAGCTCTGGGACCGCTACGAGGTGCCGCTGTTCCCGGTGGAGAACGGGTTGGGCGCACACGACACCGTGGAGGCGGACGGCTCCATCCACGACCCGTACCGCATCGACTACCTGCACAGGCACGTGGCGGCCATGCGCGAGGCCATCCGCGACGGTGTGGACGTGATGGGCTATACCTGGTGGGGGCTGATCGACATCGTCGGCGCGGGCACCTTCCAGATGTCCAAGCGCTATGGTTTCATTTATGTGGACAAGGACGACGAGGGACACGGCACGCTGGCGCGCACGCGCAAGGACAGCTTCTACGCCTACCAGCGCATCATTGCTTCGAACGGCAAATGCTTGGACTAGTCTTTCTGACCTGTGGCAACTCTGACTCTTGGGCCGTGCCATCCAGTGGATGCACGGCCCATTTCCTATGCCACGATGGCACTGCCTCAAGCTTTCGATAAGACCGCGACACAATCAAAGAAGTGTCACGCCCCTGGTCTACGTCTTTGCGTTTTTGATACCTGCCCAGTTCAGCCGTTGCCCCATAGACTTGTAATCGTCAAGAGGGTGAGCTGGCCACCCGAGCAGTATCAGAGGGTCAAGAGCGAAGGAGACAAAGGAAATGGCAAAGGACTACTCGGAGCTTGCTGACCAGGTGGTCGAGCTCGTGGGCGGCGCAGAGAACGTCACCTACTTCACGCACTGCATCACGAGGCTGCGTTTCAACCTCAAGGACAAGAACCTTGCCGAGGTGGACGCGCTGGCAGACCTCCCGGGGACGATTGGTGCCCTTTGGTCGGGCGACCAGCTGCAGGTGATCATCGGACCGGCCGTGGGGAACGTGTACGACACCATCGTGGAGCGCTCGGGCATCGAGAGCAGGCCCGCCGTCGAGGAAGAGGAAGCCGACGCGCCAGCCGAAGACGAGAAGAAGGGCTTCAGCATCAACAACCTCTTCGCGACGCTCTCTGCCTGCATCGTGCCCATCATCCCCGCAATGTGCGGCGCCGGCATCATTAAGGGCACCCTGCTTGCCCTGTCCTCCTGCGGCGTCCTCGCCACCGACACTGGCATCTATACGGTCCTCAGCGCGATCTCCGATGCCCCGTTCTACTTCCTGCCCGTTCTCGCGGCCATCGGTGCTTCCAAGAAGTTCAACGTGGACCAGGTCCTTGGCGCTGTCATCGGCTGCCTGTTCATCCATCCCACCATCGTTGCGCTGGCTGGCACCGACATCAGCGTGCTCGGGCTTCCGATGCACATCCTCAACTACTCCTCCACCGTGTTCCCCGTCGTCATCTCGATCTGGATCATGTCCAAGGTGTACCGCTTCGTCGACAAGTTCGTGCCCGACGTGCTCAAGATCATCCTCACGCCCTCCATCACCCTGCTGGTCATGACGCTCGTCTGCCTGGGCGTGGTCGGACCCCTGGGCTACTACTTCGGCCTCGTGCTTGCCCAGGTGATCCAGACCGTGTTCGACTTCGCACCCGCGCTCGGCGGCGCTATCCTCGGCGCCATTCGCCCCTTCGTGATCTTCACCGGCATGCAGTCCGTCTTCACACCCATCATGATGAACAACCTCGCCGTGCTCGGATACGACTACCTCTCCTCGGTGCACACTGCCGCCACCATGGCTGCCGCCGGCATGTGCCTCGGCGCCTTCCTCAGGACCAAGGACCGCGACAGCAAGGAAAGCTACTTCTCCTTCTTCGTGTCTGCCTTCATCGGAATCACCGAGCCTGCGCTCTACGGTCTCGCGTTCCGCTTCCGCAAGCAGCTCATAGCCCTGTGCGCCGGCGGCGCCGCGGGTGGTGCGGTGGCCTCCGTCCTCGACGTGCGCCTCTATGCCCCGGCCATGCCGAGCTGGATCTCGTTCCCCGCGTTCGGTGACACCGGCGTTAAGATGCTGATCAGCGTGGCGGTAGCACTCGTGGTCACAGTCGCGGTCTCCTACATCCTCGGCTTCGACGACGCCGAGCAGAAGCAGTAGGCCCTTCCTTCCCTGGCGCGGGGCGAACGTGCCCCGCGCCGAACCTCGCAAGACTCAAGACTCATCAAAGCGAGACGACGCGCAGAGCGCAGATAAGGAGAACGACAATGAAGACCACGTTTCCCACTGACTTCCTCTGGGGCGGCGCAACGGCAGCGCATCAGGTAGAGGGCGGCTTCATGGAGGACGGCAAGGGCATGGACACCTCGGACTGCCGCCTCACCTCCACCAAGTATGGTCCCGAGCAAGCGAACCGCTTCATGAAGATTGAGACTCGCTCCATGTACGAGCAGGCGCTGGCCACCGAGGGCCTGGGCGACTACCCCTTCCGCTGGGGTGCTGACGAGTATCACCACTGGGAGGAGGACGTCGAGCTGTTCGCCGAGATGGGACTCAAGATCTACCGCCTGTCCTTCGCCTGGAGCCGCATCTTCCCGACCGGTGAGGAAACCGAGCCCAACCAGGCAGGTCTTGATTACTACCGCAAGGTTATCGGCGCCTGCCGCGCTCACGGCATCAAGATCTATGGCACCATGGTGCACTACTCCATGCCGGTGAACCTCGTCAACAAGTACGGCGGATGGAAAGACCGTCACGTCATCGAGCTCTTCTGTCGCTACGCGAAGGTCCTGCTCGAGGAGTTCCACGACGACGTAGAAATCTGGCTCCCCTTCAACGAGGTCAACTCCGGCGTGTTCCATCCCTATAACGGCGTCGGAATCGTGGTGGACGACGAGTGCGCCACCTGGGACGACCCCTTCCGCAACGTGAAGAGCGACATCTACACGGGCATCCACAACCAGTTCGTGGCCAACGCGCTCACGGTGAAGATGGCCCACGAGATCGATCCCTCCATCAAGGTGAGCTGCATGATCGCCCGGTTCATGCCCTATCCTGGCACCTGCCATCCCGAGAACGTCCTGCTCGCCCTGCAGGACCAGCAGCGTGATAACTTCTTCTTCACCGACGTGATGGCACGTGGCACCTACCCCGGCTACATGGACCGTTACTTCACCGAGAACGGCATCGAGGTGCGTATGGAGGACGGCGACCTCGACCTCATCGCTGCCTACCCCGTGGACGTGGTCTCGTTCAGCTACTACTTCTCGTCCATCAGCGCAACCGATGACACCTGGGAGACCACCGACGGCAACCTGACTGCCGCCAAGGCTAACCCCTATCTGGAGAAGAGCGAGTGGGGCTGGCAGAAGGACCCCATCGGGCTGCGCATCTCCCTCAACCTGCTGTGGGACCGCTACCAGAAGCCGCTCTTCATCGCCGAGAACGGCCTCGGCGCCAAGGATGTGGTCGAGGAGGACGGCTCCATCCACGACCCGTACCGCGTCGACTACCTGCGCGACCACTTCCTGGCCATGAAGGAGGCCATCAAGGACGGCGTGGACCTGCTCGGCTACACCATGTGGGGCATCATCGACGTGGTCTCCAGCGGCACTATCCAGATGTCCAAGCGCTACGGCATGATCTACGTGGACTGCGATGACGAGGGCAACGGCACCTTCGAGCGCAGGAAGAAGGACTCCTTCGAGTGGTACAAGAAGGTCATCGCAAGCAACGGCGAGAATCTCGCGTAGCTCGCGTCAGGTTCGTTTAGCTTCTACGACGGGCGACTGCGGAATTGCTTTCCGCGGCCGCCCTACATCTTGACGCGCAACGCCTCTCCGCGGCCACACGAAAGGATGAAGTCGACCAGGTCGGAGATGGAATCGTCGCAGCCATGGCCCACCCAGTCGGTCACGACCGCAATGATGCCGTCAGCGTGGTAGTGCCGCACGCGCGCCTGCAGCTTCCTCTCCCTCCGCGATGAGGGTTCGGCGTCATCTGTGGTTAGGGTGTCAAGCAGGTAGCGCTGGACCCGACTGAAGAGGTAATCGCAAGCTCCGGGATTATCCATTATGACCTTGATGGCGTCCTTGTTCTCTTCCACGTACTGAAGTACCTGATACATCAGGGCGCGCCGGTCAAGTTCGTCGCCAGCGGGAGTCGAGGCGAATCGGGGCCTTATCTGCTCGATTCCGGCAGTGACGGAATCGATGATGTCCACGAGCACGTCCTCGCGCGTCTCGTAGTGACGATAGAAGGTCGTACGGCTAATTCCGGCCTTGGCCGTAATCTCCTTGACGGTAATCCTTGCGTACGGCTCGGTCTCCAGAAGCGACAAGAACGCACTTCGAATGTTCTCCTTGCCTACCATGCGCCACCGCCTCATCCTAGGTTTGAGCTGCTGTAATGCTACCAAAACACCATAATGACTTTACGCAGAATCTGAGACGTTCTGCAACCTCATGCCCGCTAGGACGGTTGGACCTCCCATAAGTTCATCGACATCGCCATCGCTGGCACGGGCAGCTCGTCAAGCGCTTTGGTTTCATATGCGTGGACAAGGATGACGAGGGGCGCGGCCCGTTGGCGCGCACGCGCAAGGACAGCTCCTACGCCTACCGGCGCATCATTGCCACCAACGGGACTTTCGTCGAGGAGGAGTAACACATGAACGAGCGGGACAGAATTGAGGTATTGGCGCTGGTCAACGCCTATGTGGAGTCCATCCATGCGGCAGACGAGGAGCGCTTCGCGGCGCTGTGGTGCGGACGCGACGACGACACGATGATCTCCATCAACAAGGACTACCGCGGGCAGGAGGCCATCTGCAAGGACTTCTACACGAACGGCCTGCACCGCATGTACCGTTACATCGCGCTCGTTGCTGACGACGAGCCGAGCGTGCGACCGCTCGCCGACGACGTGTGCGTGGTGGTCTTCCGATATCATACCGAGTGTGTGCGCGCCGAGACCGGCGAGCCCTACGGTATCAAGGGCACCGAGACGCAGGTCATGCGGCGCACCGAACGCGGCTGGAAGCTCGCGCACGTGCACTACTCGAAGGGCGCGTAGGCTGCGCGGGACAAATAGAGTCCAACGCTGCCTATCGACGTGCTTGGCAATGCGATGATGGGCGCATGTCGGGTTTCTGCTCGCCTCTTCAGGCCATCTGTGTGCGCTTGAGATGGGCGGACCCCAGTTCGTCTCTGCTGCTTCATGAAGGATTTGTGGACGAGCGGCTTAGAGCAACTTAGCGCAAGTTGTTGGGGCGCCCACGACGTCGTGCGTACGACCTTTGCGGCAATATCGTTTCCACCATGCAAGTGAGGCCGTGGCAGAGAGGATGAGTGCTCACACGCGGAGCCGCTTTGCGGCTCTCGCGCGCGAGGTTGACGCACATGGACGTCAACGCCGCGTTGCGCTACCATTTCAAGTCGATAGGGGAGCTGGCGCACGCCGGCTGAGATTGGGCCCATCGCGGCCCTGACCCGAGAACCTGATCTGGGTAATGCCAGCGTAGGGACCATGACAAGCGCTTTTCTCGCCTGTGTAGTCCCGCCGATGGCGGGACTTTTTTTGTCCCGCGGAGAGAGAGGAAGCTTGAACTGTTCGGTTGCAATCCAGTTTTTGCCCCTGGACGCGAAGGATGACGCGGAGACCTGCGACGCGGTCGACCGCGTGATCGACTACATCGACTCGACGGGGCTCGACTACTTCGTCGGCCCCTTCGAGACCGCGATCGAGGGCGACTACGACGCCTGCATGGAGTGCCTCAAGGGCTGCCAGCTTGTGGCCGCCGAGGCCGGGTGCGCCCACATGATGACGTACGCCAAGATCGACTTCAGGCCCGGCGGCGACGTCATGTCGACCGACCACAAGATCGGCAAGTACCACCCCACGGACTCGGAGTTTTCGGACTCGGGGCTTTCCGGCCGCGCGGGCGCGGTGGCCTAGCGTGGCGCGCACGGGAAAGGCGGAGTGGGGCGTGAGGCTGCGCCGGCGGGACGTGCTTGTGCCGCTCGCCACGGCCGCGCTCGTGCTGGTGGCATGGCAGCTCGTGGTGGTGTTCGGCATCGTGCCGAACTTCCTGCTGCCGAGCCCCACGCAGGTGGTGTCCGCCATCGTGGAGGACGCCGGACTTCTCGCCCAGCACAGCGCGTCGACCGTGGTCGAGGCTCTTCTCGGCCTCGTGATCGGGGTCGTGGTGGGCTCGCTCGTGGCCGTCGCGATGGACCGCTTCGAGGGCGTCGCGCTGGCGCTGCGGCCGCTCGTGACCGTGTCGCAGACGATTCCCACGATCGCCATCGCGCCGCTTCTGGTGCTGTGGTTTGGCTACGGGCTGCTGCCGAAGGTGGTGCTCGTGATCATCTCCACGTTCTTCCCGATCACCGTGTCGCTGTATGCGGGGCTGAGCTCCGTCGATTCCGACCTGATCGACCTGATGCGCACCATGGGCGCCTCGCGCTGGCAGATCTTCTGGCAGGCGAAGATGCCGGCCGCGCTCGACCAGTTCTTCAGCGGGCTGAGGATCTCGGCGACCTACGCCATCGTGGGCGCCGTGATTGCCGAGTGGCTGGGCGGGTTTGCCGGCCTGGGCGTGTACATGACGCGCGTGCGCAAGTCCTTCTCCTACGACCGCATGTTCGCGGTCATCGTGCTCATCTCGGTGCTGTCGCTGGCGCTGATGGGCCTCGTGGACCTCATTCAACACATCGCCATGCCCTGGAAGAGGGCAGAAGGGAACTCCAACCATGACTAGCAACTCCAACGCCTTTGACGCCTCGATCTCGCGCCGTGCCTTCGTGGGCGCGGCCATGGGTGCCGCCGCGACGGCCGGCCTCGCGCTATCCGGCTGCGGCGCGTACGACGCCTCGCGCGCCGGCCAGGGCGCGGGCGGCACGGGCAAGACCAAGCTCACGTTCTGCCTGGACTACACGCCCAACACGAACCACACGGGCATCTACGTGGCACGCGACAAGGGCTACTTCGCCGAGGAGGGGCTCGAGGTCGAGATCGTGCAGCCCGCGGAGGACTCCGCCGAGGCGCTGATCGGATCGGGCCAGGCGCAGCTGGGCGTCTCGTACCAGGACTACATCGCCAACGCCCTGGCCGCCGACGCGACTATGCCGATCGCGGCGGTCGCGGCGATCATCCAGCACAACACGTCGGGCATCATGAGCCGCAAGGGCGACGGCATCACCTCGGCGAGCCACATGCAGGACCACACCTACGCCACGTGGGACATGCCCATCGAGCAGGCGACGATCAAGCGCGTGGTCGAGTCCGACGGCGGCGACTTTTCGAAGGTGAGGCTCGTGCCGTACAACGTGGACGACGAGGTGGCGGGCCTCAAGGGCAACCTCTTCGACACGGTGTGGGTCTACGAGGGATGGGCCGTGCAGAACGCCGCGGTACAGGGCTACGACGTGAACTACTTCAGCTTCATCTCGATGGATGACGTGTTCGACTACTACACGCCGGTCATCGCGGCGAACACGACCTTTGCCAAGGAGCACCCTGAGCAGGTGCGCGCGTTCCTGCGCGCGGCCAAGAGGGGGTACCAGTTCGCGATCGACGACCCGGCGGCGGCCGCGGACGTGCTCTGCTCGGCCGTGCCGGAGCTCGACCGCGCACTCGCCCTCCAGAGCCAGCAGTTCCTCGCGGGGCAGTACACGGCCGACGCGCCGAGCTGGGGCGTGATCGACGGCGCGCGCTGGAGCCGCTTCTTCCAGTGGCTGAACGACGGCGGCCTCGTGTCGTCGAAGCTCGACGTGAACGCCGGCTGGACCATGGACTACCTGGAGCGCTAGCGTGGGGGAGGATGAGGCGATGGCGGGCGTCGACGCGGCCGGCGTCGGCGCGGGCGGAGCAGGCGGCGTCGTGCTCGAGGCGCGCGGGCTCGCGCTCTCGTGGGACGAGGGTGCGAGCACGTGCGTGCGGGTGGACGCGCTCGAGGTGCGCGAGGGCGAGCTCGTGTGCCTGGTGGGGCGCTCGGGCTGCGGGAAGACGACGCTTTTGCACGCGCTGGCGGGGCTCACGCGACCGCTTTCGGGCCAGGTGCTCCTGCGCGGCCGCGACGTGACGGGGCTCGCGGGGCAGGTCAGCTACATGTTCCAGAAGGACCTGCTGCTGCCCAACAAGCGCGTCGTCGACAACGTCTGCCTGCCGCTCACGCTGGCGGGCGTTCCCAAGGCGGAGGCGCGAGAGAGGGCGCAGGCTCTTCTCGGCCGCTTTGGGCTTGCGGGCTGCGAGGGGAAGTGGCCCAGCGAGCTCTCGGGCGGCATGCGCCAGCGCGCGGCGTTCCTGCGGACGTACCTCATGGGCAACGACGTGGTGCTGCTGGACGAGCCGTTCTCGGCGCTCGACGCGCTGACGCGGGCGGACCTGCGCGACTGGTACCTGGGCGCCGCGCGCGAGCTGGGGCTGTCGACGCTCATGATCACGCACGACGTGGACGAGGCCGTGTCCATGGCGAGTCGCATCTACGTGCTGTCGGCGGGCGAGGGTCCGGGCGAGCCGGCGCGGATCTCGGACGAGGTCGAGGTCGGGCGCGCGGCGGGCGCGGACGCGGGAGACTTTGGGCTCACGCCGGAGTTTTTGACGGCGAAGCGCGAGGTGCTCTCGGCGCTGGGCGTGGGGTAGCGGGCGGCGTCGGGCGCGGAGGTCGCGGCGGACGGGCGGCGTCGGGCGCGGTCGTCGCTCCGGACGCTAGAATGGACACGGAAAACGCCGCGTCCAAGGAGTCGCCATGCCGCTTGACCTCAACGAAGCACTCTCCGGCCTCAAGCCGTCGGGGATCCGTCGGTTTGCCGCGCTCGCGCGCGAGACGGAGGGCTGCATCTCGCTCACGCTGGGCGAGCCTGGTGAGGACACGCCGCAGGACATCTGTGCCGAGGTGGCGCGCGCCCTGGCGGACGGGGAGACCCACTACCCGCCCAACGCGGGCACGGAGGCGCTTCGAGACGCCATCGCGTCGCACCTGTCGGGGCGGGGCCTCTCGTTTGGCGCCGACGAGGTCATCGTGACGAGCGGGGCCACGGAGGCGCTCTTCTCGGCGATGGAGGCCCTGCTCAACCCCGGTGACGAGGTCATCGTGCCGATGCCGGCGTTTTTGCTGTACCAGTCGCTCGTGACGCTGAACCGCGGGAGCGTGGTCGAGCTTGACACGGCGCCGCACGGCTACCAGATCGCGCCCGACGCGCTGGGCGAGGTCGTGGGCGAGCGGACCAAGGCCATCGTGCTGACGTCGCCCAACAACCCCACGGGCTGCGTGCTGTCCGCCGAGAGCCTCGACGCCGTGGCGGAGCTTGCGGCCGAGCGCGACTTCTACGTGATCTGCGACGACGTGTACGACCAGCTGGTCTACGTCGACGGGTACGAGGGGTTCGCGCAGAGGCATCCCGAGCTGCGCGACCGCACCATCGTGGTGAACAGCTTCTCGAAGCCGTATGCGATGACCGGGTGGCGCCTGGGCTGGCTCGCGGCGCCGGCCGAGCTCGTAGAGCAGGTCGCCAAGGTCCACCAGTATGCCGTGTCGAGCGCGGTGTCGTTCACGCAGCGCGCGGCCGTTCGCGCGCTGGCGAGCGACGTGGTGCCCATGCGCGAGCGCTACCGTGCGCGCCGCGACCTGGTGACGCAGGCGCTCGCCGCGACGGGGCTGCCCACGCCCGAGCCCGGCGGCGCGTTCTACGCGTTCCCGTCGATCGAGGAGTTCGGCATGAGCTCCGAGGAGTTCTGCACCCGCGCGATCCGCGAGGCGGGCGTGGCGATGGTGCCCGGGGCGCTCTTCGGCGGGGAGGGCCACGTGCGCCTGAGCTATGCCTGCGCGGACGCCGAGCTGGAGGAGGCCCTCGTGAGGCTGGGCCGCTTCGTCGGGGCGCTCAGGCGCGGGTAGCCGTCGCGCGGGCCGGCCGCTCCCGGGGCCGGCCTGGCCGCGCTAGGGGATGCGGACGAGGCGGCGGTAGCAGTCGAGGCCGACCATGAGCACGCGCTCGTCGAAGTCGAAGGTCGACGCGTGCAGCGGGGCGGGCGTACCCGTCCCCAGCAGCATGAAGACGCCGGGCAGGTACTGCTGGTACCAGGCGAAGTCCTCGGTGATGAGCAGCGGCTCGTCGATGCGGCCCATCTCGGGCACCGCCTCGCGCGCGAGCTCGAGCAGGCCGGCGTCGTTGGTGACGGGCGGGTAGCCGTCGGAGAAGGCGACGCTCGCCGTGCAGCCCTCGCGCGCCGCGGCCTCGTCGGCGATGCGCCTGACCTCGCCGCGCAGGTGGTCGCACATCTTGTCGGAGAAGGTCCTCAGGCTGCCCTGCAGCAGCGTGTGCGCCGAGATCTGGTTGCGCACGTCGCCCGAGGCCATCTTGCCGAACTTGAGCAGGCACGGCTCCTCGCGCTCGGCCTCGCGCATGAGGTCGTAGGCGTCGCAGAGGAAGCGGCAGCCGGCGGCGAGCGAGTCGTGCCCCTCGTCGGCCTTGGCGACGTGCGATGCCAGGCCGCTGATCTCGACCTCGGTCTCGAACGAGGCGGCGAGAAGAGCGCCGGCGCGGCTCGCGACCACGCCCTCTTCGAGGTCCGGCCACAGGTGGAAGCCAAAGATCCGATCGACGCGGAGTCGCTCGAAGAGCCCCGTCTCGCAGACGATGCGCGCTCCTCCCGTGGTCTCCTCGGCGGGCTGGAACACGATCAGGACCGAGCGCGGCAGCTCGTCGGCGTGCGCCGCCACGTGCCAGGCGAGGCCGAGCGCCATCGCCATGTGGCCGTCGTGCCCGCAGGCGTGCATGCGCCTCTCGTGGGTCGAGGCGAACTCGCGGCCGGTCTGCTCGCTCACGGGCAGGGCGTCCATGTCGGAGCGAAACGCCGTCGCGTGCTCGCTTTTGCGGTCGACCCACAGGCACACGGTGGACTTGCAGGGCGTGAGGATCTCGCAGGCCTGGCCGCGCCGATTCAAAGCGGCCCTCACCTGCTCGAGCTCGCGCGTCACGTAGGCCACGGTCTTCGGCAGGTCGAAGTCGATCTCGGGGATGCGGTGCAGGTCGCGCCTCACGCGCGTGAGGTAGGCCAGCGTGGGCTCTCCCGCCTCGTCCAGCTCGCCTGCAGAGACCGTCTGCTCGCCGTCAGTCATGCCAACTCCTCGCCGAATCGCCGGCGCCGCCTCGCGCGACGCCTGTCGTTAGCGCGATTCTAGCCAACGCACGCCGAGGCGCGGCACGACGCCGTGCTTTGAATCCATTCTGTTACGTTGGGCGGCGACCTTCGCCCGCCCCTCGCGCGCCCCCGTACACTAGCCCAAAGGTTCGGATACCATGCCGGCATGCGAGGGAGGGGAGGTCCCGTGGCCCAGCAGAAGCGACCGTTCGTCAGCCTCGACGAGCTCGAGGCCATCTGCGCCGAGCACCCGACCCCGTTCTACCTCTACGACGAGCGCGGCATCCGCGAGCGCGCCCAGCAGCTCGTCGACGCCTTCGCGTGGTGCCCCGGCTTCAAGGAGTACTTCGCCGTCAAGGCAACGCCCAACCCCGCCATCCTCTCCATCCTGCGCGAGTACGGCTTCGGCCTCGACTGCTCCAGCGAGTGCGAGCTCATGCTCGCCGAGGCGCTCGGCTTTAGGGGAGAGGAGATCATGTTCTCCTCCAACGACACGCCCGACTCCGAGTTCGCCTACGCCGCGCGCCTGGGCGCGCGCGTCAACCTCGACGACATCACCCACATCGACGCCTGGGAGCGTTCCGTGGGGGAGTTCCCCTCCTTCATGAGCCTGCGCTTCAACCCCGGCGGAGACTTCGACTTCACCAACGGCATTTTCGACTCGCCGGAGCGCGCCAAGTTCGGCCTCACCGAGCCCCAGATGCTCGAGGCCGCGCGCGAGCTGTCGCGCCGAGGCGTCCGCGAGCTGGGAATCCACGCTCTTCTCGCCAGCAACACCGTGACCAACGAGTACTTCCCGGCGCTCGCGCGGCTGCTGTTCGGCCTCGCCGTGCGCATCCGGCGCGAGTGCGGCGTGCGCGTGAGCCTCGTGAACCTGTCGGGTGGCGTGGGCGTGGCGTACCGGCCGGAGGAGACGCCCAACGACATCGCCGCCATCGGCGAGGGCGTGCGCCGCGCGTTCGAGGAGGTCCTCGTGCCCGCGGGCATGGGCGACGTGGACATCGCCTGCGAGCTGGGCCGCTTCATGCTGGCGCCGTTCGCGGGCCTCGTCTGCCGCGTCACGCACGAGAAGCACACCTACCGCGACTACCTGGGCGTTGACGCCTGCGCGGCCAACCTCATGCGGCCGATGCTCTACGACGCCTACCACCACATCACGGTCATGGGCCGCGAGGACGCGCCCGCCGACCACACCTACGACGTCGTCGGCATGCTGTGCGAGAACAGCGACCGCCTGGCCACGGCGCGCGCCCTGCCCGAGACCCACGTCGGCGACCTGCTGTTCATCCACGACGTGGGTGCCCACGGCCACTCCATGGGCTACAACTACAACGGTCGTCTGCGCTCGGCGGAGCTGCTGCTGCGCGAGGACGGCACCTGCGACGTCATCCGCCGCGCCGAGCGGCCGAGCGACTACTTCGCGACCCTCGACGTGCTGGGCGTGTCGGGCCGGCTCGCGGAGCTCTCCGAGGAGCACGAAGCGCCATCGGGCGAGAAGAGCGTGCCTGGCGGCTCGCCGGGCCGCCGTCACAAGCCCGGGCGTCCGTAAGGGGCGCGTGCCGTCCGTGCGCGGCCGGCACCTGGTTGTTGCAGACACGAACGCGCGCATGCTCGCAGGCGAGCATGCGCGCAAACGGGCATCAGCCCGAAGGGAGCTGGATAGCATGGACATCACGAATCTCACGGGATCGGTCGTCGCCCTCGTCACCCCGTTCGACGCCGACGGCAAGGTCGACTTCGACGCGCTCGAGCGCCTCGTCGACTTCCACCTCGAGGGCGGCACCGACGCGATCCTCGTGCTCGGCACCACCGGCGAGTCGTCGACCATGACCGACGGCGAGGACTACGCCGTCGCCGAGTGCGTCATCAGCCGCGTGGCCGGGCGCATCCCCGTCATCGGCGGCGCGGGCTCGAACTGCACCGAGGAGTCGCTCAAGAAGAGCCTCGGCCTGCAGCGTCGCGGCATCGACGGGCTCCTCCTCATCACGCCGTACTACAACAAGAGCAACGAGGAGGGCATCTACCGCCACTTCACGAGCGTGCTCGACAAGGTCGACGTGCCCTGCATCCTCTACAACATCCCCGGTCGCACGGGCTGCTCGATCAGCGAGAGGAACGTGGCGCGCCTCTCGACGCACCCCAACGTCTGCGGCATCAAGGAGGCCTCGGGCAACATCTCCTACGCGACGACCGTCGCGCGCTACCTCTCCGACGACTTCCGCATGTACTCCGGAAACGACGACATGGTCGTGCCGATCCTGTCGCTCGGCGGCTCGGGCGTGATCTCGGTCTGGGCCAACGTCGCCCCGGCCGACGTGCACGGCATGGTCGCCTCCTGGCTCGCGGGCGACCACGACGCGGCGCTCGCGACCCAGCTCAAGAACCTCGACCTCGTGCACGCGCTCTTCTCGGAGGTCAACCCCATTCCGGTCAAGGCGGCCCTCGCCGAGATGGGCCTCATCCAGGAGAAGTACCGCCAGCCGCTCTGGCCCATGGCCGACGCCACGCGCGTCCGCCTGGTGGACGCGATGCGCGCGGCCGGCCTCGTCGGATAGGAGGGATGTGCATGACTGACACGAACGCGAACGCAAGCGGCTCAGCCATCTCCGTCGTCCTCGTGGGCGGCGGCCGCATGGGCGCCCTCATCGCGTCCACGATGGAGGCGCAGGGCGGATTCGACATCATGGGCGTCTACGACGAGAACAACATCGACGAGCTGGACGCCGCCGCGCCCGCCGCGGACCTCGCCGTCGACTTCTCCAACAAGGCCGCGCTGCCCCACGTCTGCGCCTACGTTCGCCGCAGCGGCTGCGCCCTCGTGAGCGGCACGACCGGCTACACCGCCGACGAGATTGGCGAGCTCCGGGCCCTCGGCGACGCCAGCGCCGTCATCCACTCGGCCAACTACTCGCTCGGCGTTGCGGTCCTGCGCCGCCTGGCCGCGCAGGCCGCGCGCGCCCTCGCCGACTTCGACATCGAGATCGTCGAGACGCACCACAACCAGAAGGCCGACGCCCCGTCCGGCACCGCCAACATCCTGCTCTCGGCGGTGGATCCCGCGGGCGAGAAGAGCGTGACCTACGGGCGCGAGGGCATGGTCGGGGCCCGGCCCGCTCGCGAGATCGGCATGCACAGCCTGCGCGGCGGCACCGTCGCCGGCACGCACGACGTGCACTTCTTCGGCCCCGACGAGGAGGTCTGCCTCACGCACCGCGCCACCAGCAGGCAGATCTTCGTGAACGGCGCGGTCGCCTGCGCGCGGCGCATCGCGGGCGCCAAGCCCGGCTTCTACACCTTCGACGAGCTCATGTTCGGCGAGGGCTAGGCACGCACCGATGCGGCCGGGGCAGCGACCCGGCCGGGACCCAGGCACGGACCGGGCGGAGGGGCACGCTCCTCTCGCCAGACGCAAAGGAGGAACCGTGGACGCACAGGAGATCATCAACTACATCGCCACCGCCCCCAAGAAGACCCCGGTCAAGCTGTACGTCAAGCTGGCCGTGGGAGCGACCGTCGACTGGGGCGACGCGCACGTGTTCGGCGACGGCGACGTGGTCGTGTTCGGCAACTGGGACGAGCTCGGGCCCATCGTCTCCGCGAACGCCGACGCCATCGACGACATCGTGATCGAGAACGACCGCCGCAACTCCGGCGTGCCGCTGCTCGACCTCAAGGGCGTCAACGCGCGCATCGAGCCCGGCGCCCTCATTCGCGAGAAGGTTGAGATCGGCGACAACGCCGTCATCATGATGGGTGCGGTCATCAACATCGGCGCCGTCATCGGCGAGGGCACCATGATCGACATGGGCGCGGTCCTGGGAGGGCGCGCCATCGTCGGCAAGAGGTGCCACGTCGGCGCGGGCACCGTGCTCGCCGGCGTGGTCGAGCCCGCCAGCGCGACGCCCGTCGTCATCGAGGACGACGTCATGCTCGGCGCGAACGCCGTGGTCATCGAGGGCGTCCGCGTGGGCAAGGGGGCCGTGGTCGCGGCCGGCGCCGTCGTGGTCGACGACGTTCCCGCCGGCGCGGTCGTCGCGGGATGCCCCGCCAAGGTCATCAAGATGAAGGACGAGAAGACCGCCGACAAGACGGCGCTGGTGGACGCGCTCCGCACGCTCTAGCACGCTTGCAGCTCAAACTGGCCTCGAGGGCGCGACCGCTCAGCGTGAAATGCCGTCGAGGCCATTCTGCGCTGACGGTTGCGATCTGCCTCGGCGGCCACCGTTTGCGCAAAACCCACCCTCCGTGTACAAGATGCGCCGAGTCGATCGCAAAAACGAGCCCCTGTGGCAAGGTCTTGGCGGCCCACTGCCTTCGGTTGCATCTCTTATGTGAATAGAGTAGAACACGCAACTGGGGATTTGTCTTTTCTGATGCAGAACCAGCGCCTCGGGCTCCCTCACGCGGCAAAACATCTTGCCACGCAGCAGCAAAACTGCACGTCGAAATTGAAAATCTTTCCACGAAGGGGTGCTTTTGCGCGCGTTGAGCCCCGTGCGGCTAGACCCTGGAGCCGAACTCAAGGTAGTTGAGGTACGAGAGGTCGCGAACCGTGCCTGCGAAGGGTGCGGCCGCATCGTCCGTCTTGTGCCAGGGGCCGCCCTGCTCGCGCGACGCGATCGGCGTCACGACGGGGAGCGCCTGCATGAGGCCCGCCTGGGCGCGCTGGTAGTCCGTCAGCGGCAGGCCCGCCTCGAGCCCCATGAGCGTGCCGAGGTAGTTGAGGCTCAGGTCGCGCTCCTCGCTGACCTGATCGCTGCCCGCCACGTCGTAGTTGGCCCATACGAGGTAGTTCGTCTGGTAGGTCTTCATGATGTGGTCGAGGCTCGCGTGGTCGGCCTCGGGGGAGAGGCGGTCGTTCTCCCACGGCGAGATGTTGGGCTGGTGGTCGCCGAAGAAGACCACGATCACGGGCCGGTCGAGCGCCCGCAGCCTCCCCAGGAACGCCTCGAGCGCGCGGTCCGACTCCTCGATGCAGCTGACGTACTCGCTGAGCTGCGCGTTGTCGTAGTCGCTCTGGCCCTTGATGTCGTAGTGCTCCAGCTTGTCCTCGGGGATGTTGAACTGGTCGTAGCCCGTGTGGTTCTGCATCGTCACGTCGAACACGAACTGCGGGCGGTCGCCCTCGAGCAGCTCGAGCACCCTGTCGTAGGTCGCGGCGTCGGTCACGCCGGAGTGGAACTCCGGCGCCCCCTCGAAGTCCTCGATGTCCAGGAACTCGTCGAAGCCGAACTGCTCGTAGACCTTGTCGCGCTTCCAGTTGCTCGCGAGGTTGGGGTGGATCGCGTGGGTCGCGTAGCCCAGCTGTCGCATCTGCTGCGGCAGCGCGGCGCAGCGGCTGAGGTCGTAGAGGTTGTACGGGTACTTGCCTGGCCCCACGAACGCCATCGAGTTGCCCGTGAGGAACTCGAACTCGCTGTTGCAGGTGCTGCCGCCGAGCACCGAGACGAAGAGGTGGCCGCGCGAGAGGCAGTCGTCGACGGACGAGAAGAACCTCGGTCCCGGGTAGCCAAAGTCACCAAGGACGCGCAGGTCGGCGAAGGTCTCGTTCATGATGCAGACGACGGAGGGGCGCACCTCGTCGAACTGCGCCCGCGCCGCCTGGTGGTTGGCCCACTCGCCCGAGCCCTCGGCGTGCTCGCCCCACGTGCGCTCGACCTCGCGCGCCGCGCCCTCGCTGTAGCCCGCGGGCGCGTCGATCGGCATGTCGTGGGCGATCGTGAGGAAGCTCGTCAGGAATCCGTGCTCGCGATAGGTGCTCGTGGGCTCCCAGAACTTGACCTCCTCCTCCGCGAGGCGCTCGGCGCACCGCACGGACGTGTCGCGCGCCACGCCGACGTAGGCGCACGCCAACGCCGCGCAGCACGCGATCTCGAGGGCCTTCGCAATCCAGCCGGGCACGCGCGTCGCGAGCCGGCCGCCGCTCCCGCCCTCGACGGCGTCCGCCTTGGCCCTCGCCGCCTCGTCGACGCAGCGCAGCTGCGCGCGCACGGGCATCACGTAGGCGAGAAGAGCGAGCCCGACGCAGGTGATCGTCATTGCGTCGAGCGCGGGCGCAGCCATCTGGAAGCGCAGGTTCGACCCGACCGCGGCTGCCGTGCCGAGGGCCAGGAGGTCGCCCGGCATGATGACGCTGCCCTTGAGCACGACCACGAAGTACTGGGCGAGGCCGATGACCTGCAGCACGACCAGAAGGACGGAGCAGGCCCAGTTGCGACGGCAGACCACGAACCACGCGGCGAGCATCGCGAGCGCGATTACGGCTTGCTCGCTGGCTGCCGAGAGCGGCGCGATGTCAGCCAGGGCATCGTTCCAGGGAAGCTCGACCGAGAAGAACGCGAGGTAGGAGGCCACAAGCACGAGCACGAGGTCGACTGCGAACACGAGCGCGCCCATGGGCAGGCCGCGACCGCCGGCCGCGAGCACGCGCGAGAAGACGCGGTCGCGCTGCGAGGCCGCGACGCCCGCCGCGGCGCACACCGCGGAGAACGCCACGACCGAGCCCGCCTGCCCGCGATAGATGCCGCTTGCCACGAGCGCCAGCACCACGACCTCGAGCAGGGCGAAGACGCCCACCCACGCGCCGGTTCCCAGTCGCGCGGCAAGCCCGCGTCCGTCGGCGCGTCGCGCCTGCCTGACAATGCAGAAGACGAGAAGAGCGGCCCCCGCGAGGGGCGCGAGGGCGCAGGCCGTCCGTCCAAGGTCCATGTGGTCAATCCTCCGTGCTGGGTGCGGGCAGCACGCCCGTGCCGCCGTTCGTTCAGTGTTCGCGACGCTCCATTGTAGTCCATGCGAAAGAGGGGCGCCGCCCGTGCGGGCGACGCCCCTCGTCAGGTGTGAGTTCGTGCGGGCGCGAGGCCTACGCGAGCTTCAGGAAGGCCTTGTAGCCGCGGTACGCCTCATAGACGTCGGCCTTGCTGATGACCTCCCACGGCGCGTGCATGCTGAGCACGGGCACGCCGCAGTCGATGACGTTCATGCCGTACTCCGCGAGGATGTAGGCGATGGTGCCGCCGCCACCGGCGTCGACCTTGCCGAGCTCGGCGGTCTGGAAGTGCACGCCCGCGCCGTCCATGCACGCGCGGATCTCGGCGACGTACTCGGCGTCGGCGTCGTTGGAGCCGCTCTTGCCCCTCGAGCCGGTGTACTTGTTGAAGGTCAGGCCGTGGCCGAGGTAGCAGGAGTTCTTGGGCTCGAAGACCGACGCGTAGCTCGGGTCGAAGCCTGCGGAGACGTCGCTCGAGAGCATGCGCGAGTTCCTGAGGCAGCGCCTGAGGGCGAGCTGGCCCTCCTCGCCGGCAAGCGCGAGGATCTCGGCCATGACGTCCTCGAAGAAGCGGCTCGTCATGCCCGTGGCGCCGACGGAGCCGATCTCCTCCTTGTCGACCAGGATCGTGACGGCGGTCTTCTCGGGCGCCTCGCACTCGAGCTGCGCGACGAGGCTCGGGTAGGCGCAGGAGCTGTCGTCGTGGCCGTAGCCCAGGATCATCGAGCGGTCGAGGCCGAGGTCACGGGCGGGGCCGGCGGGAACGACCTCGAGCTCGGCGGAGAGCAGGTCCTCCTCCTCGATGCCCAGCTCGCTGGCGAGAAGGTCGACGATCGCGGACTTCACGGGCGTCTTGTCCTTCTTCTCGTCGTCGAACGTGACGGGGCGGTTGCCCACGATGACGTCGAGCAGCTCGCCCTCGATGACGTCGGAGGCGGTCTTGGTCAGCTGCTCCTTGGAGAGGTGGATAAGCAGGTCGGAGACGCAGAAGACGGGGTCGTCGGCCGCCTCGCCGATCGTGACGGGCACCGTCGTGCCATCCTTCTTGCACACCACGCCGTGGATGGCCAGCGGGATGGTAACCCACTGGTACTTCTTCACGCCGCCGTAGTAGTGCGTGTCGAGGGTGACGATCTCGTTCTTCTCGTCCAGCGGGTTCTGCTTGACGTCGAGGCGCGGCGAGTCGATGTGCGCGCCCAGGATGTTGAGACCCTCGGCGAGCGGCTTCTTGCCCAGCTCCACGAGGAGAAGAGCCTTGCCGTGGTTGGAGGCATAGACCTTGTCGCCGGCGGAGAGCTTCTCGCCTGCGGCGACGAGCTCGGCGAGGTCGCGGTAGCCCGCCTCGCGCGCCATCTCGATGGAGGCGGCGCAGATCTCGCGCTCGATCTTGTTCTCGGAGATGAACTGGCGGTAGTTCTCGGCGAACTCGTTAAGCTCGTCGACCTTCTCGGGAGAGTAGTCCTTCCAAGCGTTCGGACGTTCCATGCGAACTTCCCTTCTCGTATCGGCGTCGTCGGGGCGTGCCCGACTCGCCTGCAACGTTCGGCGCGGCCGACGAGTGCCGGCCGCGCCCTTGGTTTGGTATGAGTTAAGTCTACTTAACTTGAGGTGTGGCGAGGGGCTTGGGCCGTGCCAGATGTTGACCCTGTGGAGCTAGTCGAGCCCGAGGTGCCTCCCGTGGTCTGTGAGCTGGAGGTAGAGCCTGACGACGTGCCCGACGAGCTGGACGAAGACGACTCGCCGGAGGACGTGCCGCTGCCCGTGGACGAGCCCGAGCCGGACGCCGAGCCCGACTGCCCGGAGCCGCCGGAGCCCGAGCCGCTCGCGCCTCCCGTGGTTCCCGTGGCGCTGCCGCCCGTGGTGCCCGACGTCGTCTGGCTCGGCGTCTGCGTCGTGGTCGGCGTGGCGGTAGGCGTGGCCTCGGTGGTGGTCGTCTGCGCGGAGTCGCCCTCGGCCTCGCTGCCGGACTCGGTCTGGGTGCCCCTCACGCGCGTGCCGTGCGTGGACGTCCCCGTGCTTGCGGCCTCGTCCGCCTCCTCCTGCTGCGTCTGCGTCTCGGTCGTAGTCGGCCCGATGCCGCGGCCGGCCGTCGCCCAGGTCACGATGCCCGCATAGGCGAGCACCGCGCCGAGCACGATCGCGAACACCGCGATGGCCGCGTTGCGCTTGATGCGCGCGTGCCTGCGCTTGGCCGCGGCGCGCGTCATGTACTCGGGCGCGATGCGCGTGCCGCCTTCGGCCTGCGCGGCGCCGCCCTCCGCCTGGTCGCCCGCGCCCTGCGCGTCCACGGCCTGGGGCGCGTCCGGGAACCTCCGGACGAAGGTGTGGTCGGCGTCGACGTCCTGCGCGGAGACGCTTCGTCCGGTGACGGGGTCGACGTAGGACGCCTCGCCGCGCGCGGTCTCGGCCGGCACGCAGGCGTCGCCGCCGAAGGGGTCCGCCTGCCGGGCACCGTCGCTCGGGCGCGTGGTGGCGGGGGAGAAGAGCTCCTGGTCAGGAATGGCGCGGATCTTCTCGGCGGAGGCGGCGAGCATGCCCTTGTAGACCTGCGTCGCGATGGCGGTCGCGGCGCCGGCCACGAACACGCCGATGATCGAGCCGGCGAGTCCGATCTGGCTCTGCAGGGCGAACGACGTCGCTGCGGCAAGCGCGCTCGCGATGGCGGAGGTGACGGAGACCTCCGAGAAGATCCCGCGCCTCTCCTGCGGCTCGCCCGTTTCGCCAGGTGTCGTTGTGGCCCGCGGGGCCTGGCCCTGTGCGGCCTGCGGCCGGGCCTGGGTCTGCCGGGTCGGGGCTTGCGCCGCGGGGTTGGGGTTGGGGTGCTGCGTGCGCATCGTCGTCGCGTCCGCGTGTGCGGCAACGGTCGGCTGCGCGTCGATGACGCTGGTCTGCTGTTGGGTCATGGGCTCGTCGGTGCTCGGCGCGCCCTGGTTGGGCTGAGGTGACACGAACGAATCTCTCCCTTGGGTCTGCGCATGGCGAGGCCATGCGTGAGGAGTCCTCCTGCCTATCGGGTACCCCACTATAGGCGCGCCTGTCGCGGCGACGGCAACTCCACGAAGACAAAACAAGCTGAAGGGGAGCGCGGCCCTCCGGTCGTCGTCCCAATATGCTTATAGAATGGTATCAATTGCGACAAATATCCAATTGTGTCCAATGTCGACCATCCCTGGCGCCATGCGTTTTCTGGAGCGTGCAATCTAGCTGCGACAACGCTTCCTCCCATGGCCGCATCGCGCGAATAAATATCTAAATATAGACATTGACGTTGTGTTTCGCAACGAAGACTATCTTGTTACGCCTGGCGACGCGAACCGCACGCTTGCAAGATTCGCAACGCGCTGCCAGATTCCCTCCACTACGATTCCGAACGTTTCTGCTATGCACGGTGGCGAATACTTTATTCGCCGAAAGGAGATCGGAATGTTGAAGAAGGGAACGGTCGCGCGCGTCGTCACCTCGACGGCTCTCGCGGCGGTCATGGCGGGCCTGCCCGCCGTCCAGGCGCTCGCCTGCACGCAGGTCACCATCGGCTCTGAGCTCACCTCCACGGGCGACACCTACTTCGGTCGCTCGGAGGACTACGCCAACCGCTACGGCAAGTGCTTTGGCATCGAGCCCGCCACGACCAGCGGCAAGGTCATCCAGAGCTACGAGAACGGCGAGGACCCCACGGCGTCGTTCAGCTACACGATCGAGGGTCCCACGTTCCGTTACACCTACGTCCGCGACACGCCTGACAACTGGACGCACGACTACGACCCCGCCGCCAAGGCCTACTCCGAGGCGGGCACCAACGAGAAGGGCGTGAGCGTCTCGTCCACCCTCACCACCGACATGAACGGGAAGATCAGGACCGTTGACGACACCGTCGCCACGGGCATCGGCGAGTACTCGATCGCTGACTTCGTCCTCTCGCAGGCCTCCACCGCCCGCGAGGGCGTCCGGCTCCTGGGTGCCGTCATCGACGAGAAGGGCTCGCAGGACTGCAACCAGATCCTCATCGGCGACGCCACCGAGACCTGGGTCTTCATGCAGCTCTCCGGCCACCAGTGGTGCGCCGTCAAGGCGCCGGCTGACATGGTCTCCGTCAACCCCAACATGGACAACCTCCAGTTCGACGTCGACATCAACGATCCCGATAGCTGCATCCACTCCGAGGGCCTCGTGAGCAAGGCCGAGGAGGCCGGATCTGACGTCGTGACCGAAGGGCGCTTCAACGTCGCCGCGTCCTATGGTGGCACGTCCGAGGCGCAGGGCGGTAGCTGCAACATCCGCTACGTCCAGGGCCACAAGTACTTCGGCGACGAGGCACTGGGCAGCTACGTCGTCGACGAGGCGAGGGGCGTGACGTCCATCGAGAACAACCGCCTGTTCTTCTCGCCGACCAACACCCAGATCGACACGTTCACGGCCCTGCGCGCCCTTGCTGCCCGCGGCGAGGGAACCGACGTCGACGCGAACGTCAACCCCTTCTTCTACGCCATCGGCACCAACCGCAACACCGAGAGCCACATGTTCCAGGTGCGTGACGAGTACGCTGCGGATGACCCCGAGATCGCGACCCTCCAGTGGGAGGGGCTGTCCCGCAGCGAGTTCAGCGTCTTCGTACCGTCCTATTCCAACCTGCTGACCGAGGTCGACCAGGACATCTACCCGCTCGAGCACGAGTTCGACATCACGCACGTGGGCATCCAGAGCGAGCGCAACGACCCCGAGAAGATCGCCAACAACGAGAAGGTCGCCATGGCCGACGGCGAGGAGGTCACGCTCGACAGCACGCTGATGGATCTCAACACCCTCTGCTACAACCACCGCGACACCGTGGCCACGGGCGCCCGTGCCTACCTCGACGTGGTGCAGAAGGACCTCATCTCCGAGCAGGCCGCCATCGACGAGGTCATGGCCGCCACGCCCGACACGGCGACGCGCACCAAGCTCGCCAACAGGGCGCATGCCGTCGCGTCGAGGGCCACGTTCGAGAAGTGCCACGCGCTGCTCGAGGAGGTCCGCGCCTACCTGCGCGCCGGTGACTTCTCGACGCCGTTCGCCGCGTCCGACCTCTCCGAGGAGGGCACGCTCGTCGAGCCGCTGGGCTACGACCACGCCTTCGAGCCCGCGATCGACCGCCAGCCGGCCTCGACCACGGCCTTCGCCGGCGAGCCCACCGCGGCGCTCTCCGTCTCCGTCAAGGGCGCGACCGACGGCGCGACCTACGTCTGGCAGATGTCAACCGACGGCGAGAAGTGGGTCGACTGCGGCACCAACAACACCTACGTCCCGCAGACGAGCGAGGTCGGCGCCACGAGCTACCGCGTCGTGGTGACCAACGAGCTTGGCTACTCCGTCACCTCCGACGCGGCGGTCGTCACCGTGTCGGAGAAGCCCGAGCCGCTGGAGACGGGCACGATGTACCGCCTGTACAACCCCTACACCGGCGAGCACTTCTACACGGCCAGCTTCGACGAGATGATGGCCAACGTGCAGCTCGGCTGGCTCTACGAGGGCAGCGGCTGGACGGCTCCCAGCTTCTCCAACACGCCCGTCTACCGCGTGTACAACCCCTATGCCGGTGACCATCACTACACGACGAGCGAGGTTGAGCGCGACCACCTCGTCTCGCTCGGCTGGTCCGACGAGGGCATCGGCTGGTACTCCGATGACGCCGAGGGCGTGCCGCTGTACCGCCAGTACAACCCGAACGCCCAGGCCGGCGCCCACAACTACACGACCAGCGGGTTCGAGAGGGACACGCTCGTGAGCCTCGGCTGGTCCGACGAGGGCATCGCCTGGTACGGGGTCGCCACCAAGGCCTAGGCCTGACGTGCGCGCCCGATCGCGCGGGTGCAGGCACGAGAGATCAGAGGCGAGGGGAGGGGCGCAAGCCGAGAGGCACGCTCTTCTCCTCGCCTTCGCTGTGCGTGCCATCGATGGGGCGGTCGACGGGCGGGAGCGCCTCTCAACTATGTGTGTAAACCACAATCTCCATACATCTCGGCGTATTCCGAACAAAGTGTAAACAGTCGCGTTAGAATTGCTTGTTGAGGCTAATCTCAACCATATGGAGGTCTTCATGCTAGTCAACGCAACCGCTATGCTCCAGTCCGCTGCCAAGGGTCACTACGGCATTGGTGCCTTCAACACCAACAACCTGGAGTGGGCACACTCCATCCTCGATGCCGCCGAGGAGGTTCAGTCGCCGCTGATCATCCAGTGCACCGCCGGCGCCGCAAAGTGGCAGGGCGGCTTCAAGGTCTGCGCTGACATCGTCCGCAACCTCCTCGAGGTCAAGGACATCACCGTGCCCGTGGCCCTTCACCTCGACCACGGCACCTACGAGGACTGCTTCGCGGCCATGGAGGCTGGCTTCACCTCCATCATGTACGACGGCTCCCACGAGGAGACCTTCCAGATCAACCTCGACCGCACGGCTGAGCTCGTGAAGATCGCCCACAATCGCGGCATCTCCATCGAGGCCGAGGTCGGCGGCATCGGCGGCGTCGAGGACGGCGTTGCCTCCAACGGCGAGCTCGCCGATCCCCAGGAGTGCAAGGCCATCGCCGACCTGGGCGTCGACTTCCTCGCGTGCGGCATCGGCAACATCCACGGCCTCTACCCCGACAACTGGGCTGGCCTCTCCTTCGATCGTCTCCAGGAGATCAAGGACCTCACCGGCGACCTGCCCCTCGTCCTCCACGGCGGCACCGGCATTCCTCTGGAGCAGGTCCAGAAGGCCATCTCCCTGGGCATCTCCAAGATCAACGTCAACACCGACCTTCAGGTCGCCTTCGCCAAGGCCACCCGCGCCTACATCGAGTCCGGCGCCGACGAGCAGGGCAAGGGCTACGACCCGCGCAAGCTCCTCAAGCCTGGTCGCGAGGCCATCGTCGAGCGCACCAAGGAGCTCATGGCTGACTTCGGCTCCACCGGCAAGGGCTGGGAGTAAGCCGAGCGTCGTCGCTCACACAGACCGACCTCTTGGGGCTGGCCTTCGGGCCGGCCCCTTTTTTGCGTTGAGGCGCATCTGCGGGGCCTTCGGGTCGCGCCCACAGCGTCATAGCGCCCGTACGGCCCATTTGTCTCGCGATGTGGCATGCGTCCGGTGGCGTTTAGTGGAACAATGCACGAACGTGCGAGTTCGCAGCACGCTCTGACACGGACCCGACGAGGTGTCGGTATAACTTACGGAGTGATAATGATGCAGAACCTCGACTCACGCATGAATGAGGCGGCGGAGAAGAGCCGGCCCCTTTCCCGCGGCCGTCGCGCCGCTGCGGTAGTGTCCGCCGGCCTCGCCTTTGCGCTGGCGCTCTCCGGCGCGCTGCCCGCCACGAGCGCCCTGGCCCTGGAAGACGAGGAGGACGAGGGCTACTACCTGGAGGAGCAGTCGTACTTCTCGTCGCGCACGACGGCGCCGAGCGCCTCGAACCCCTGGTTCTACTCGGGTGCGAACCCGTATTTCAACTACCCCTCGCTGGCGCCCACGGGCACCCCGCTCGAGGACGGCAAGTACGTGATCGGCAACTGCACCTGGTACGCCTGGGGCCGTGCTGCCGAGCTCCTGGGGCATGCGCCCGCCATCGGCTCGGGTGGGCCCGACGACATGGTCGCGGTCGCCCAGGCCAACGGGATCCCCACGGGTCCCGTGCCCGCCGTGGGCGCGCTGGCGGTCGGGACGAGCTGGACGGGCTCCCGGCACGTGGCTGTCGTCGAGGACACGAGCGGTTCCGTCCCGTACGTCTCGCAGTCGGGCTACACGATCGCCGACGAGTGGCCGGGCGCCGAGGGCGTCGTCTTCAACTACATCCCGCTGAGCTACGCCTTCGAGGGCGAGGTCACCTACATCTATCTGTCGGGCGGCGGCATGACCTACGAGGAGGTCGCCGCTGCCGAGGCGGCGCAGGCCCGCGCCGAGCGCGAGGCGTATGCCGACGAGCTTGCTGAGGAGCTTGCCGAGGACGGCTCGATGTATCGCCTGTACAACCCCTACTCGGGCGAGCACTTCTACACGGGTCACGTCGCCGAGGTCTGCATGCTCGTCGTTGAGGGATGGGAGTACGAGGGGCTCGGCTGGGTCGCCCCGATGGTCTCGCTGACCCCGGTCTATCGCCTGTACAACCCCTATGCCGGCGACCACCACTACACGACGAGCCCCCTCGAGCGCGACCACCTGATCGAGGTCGGCTGGAATGACGAGGGGATTGGGTGGTACTCCGACGACACCCACTCGGTGCCGGTGTATCGCCAGTACAACCCCTATGCCGATGTCGGAACCCACAACTACACCACCTCGGCCTACGAGCGCGACAGCCTCGTGGACATCGGCTGGAGGGACGAGGGCGTCGGCTGGTACGCCATCGGCTAGGTCGCCCGAGGCCCCCTGGTGCTGCTGGTTAGCGCTCCCGACGGCGTTCGCGCTCGCGGCCACGCGGTCGTGAGTTTCTGCGAATTGGACCGCGCCTCTGATACGGCAGGGGAGTATGGCCTATGCTCTTCTCCGCGGCGGCTCGCTGAGCTAGTCGCCGCTTGAGGAAGCAGAGGTCGGAGGCCACATGATCAAGCTTGTCCTATGCGACATGGACGGTACGCTCGTGCCGTTCGGTGCCGAGCGCGTCTCCGACCGCACACTTGCGGCGATTCGCTCGCTCGTGCATGCGGGCGTACGCTTCGGGCCGGCCTCGGGTCGCGAGCCCATCGACCTCAAGACCTTCTTCTCCGGCGACGAGTCGCTCTATGAGACCGGCATCATGGCCAACGGGAAGATCGTCGACGTCGACGGCCGGCGCGTGAAGACCGTCGCGCTCGACGTGGACGCGCTGAGGCGCGTCGAGGCGTTCGCGGCCGAGGACGCCGACTGCGCCCTCATCACCTACGTGCGCGAGGGAGCGACGACGCGCGTTCTCGTCTCGGGCGTCGACGAGGCGAAGGCCGAGCGGCTCATGAGGCTCTCCCGGGGAATGCTTCCGCCCATGGAGCGTGGGTGCGTTCCCGATGCGCAGATCATCACGGCGGGGTTCGCCTGCATCGACGCGACTCGAATCGCCCAGGTGCGTGCCGCCCTCGAGCGCATCTGTCCCGACCTGGACTTCGCGCAGCCCGCGCCGAGCTTCCTCGACATCCTGCCGAGCGGCTGGACCAAGGCGAGTGCGCTGCCGATCGTCGAGCGCGAGCTTGGGATCGACCGTAGCGAGATCGCCTATTTTGGCGACTCCGAGAATGACCTCGCCATGCTCGAGGCGATTCCCTGCTCGTTTGCCGTCTCGAGCGGAAGCGAGGCGGCACGCCGCGCGGCTCGCTACGTCATCGGCAGCGCCGAGGACGACGCCCCGGCCCGCGTGATGGAGGCGCTTGCGGCCGCGTCGGGCGACCTCGCCGCGCTGGACGGCCTGCTGGCCTAGCGCGCCGCGCCCTCCTTCGGCACCTTGAGCATCACTGCGAAGCCGAGCGCGAAGAGGATTACGAGCGACAGGACGCCGAGCGAGCCCGATCCCGTGAGCGCCGTGGTGGTGCCCACGAGGAAGGTGCCGATGATCGCGGCGTACTTGCCGAAGATGCTGAAGAACCCGAAGTACTCGTTGGCGTGGTCCTTGGGGCAGAGCTTGCCGAACTGCGAGCGCGAGAGCGCCTGGATGCCGCCCTGGAAGAGGCCGACCATGATCGCCAGGAACCAGAACTCCGTGGCGCTCTTGAGGAAGAACGCCGCGAAGAACGTGATGAACGTGTAGGCCGCGATGCCCACCAGCAGCATCGGCCTCGTGCCGAACCTGCGGCCGAGCTTGCCGTAGGCGATGGCGGCGGGGAAGGCCACGAACTGCGTGACGAGAAGAGCGAGCACGAGCTGGGTGCCCTCGATCCCCAGGTCCGCGCCATAGCTCGTAGAGAGCTTGATGACGGAGTGGACGCCGTCGATGTAGAAGAAGTATGCGATGAGGAAGTAGCGCAGCGTCTTGTCTGCCCAGATGGCCTTGACCGTGGAGCCGATGCCGCGGATGGCCTTCGAGACCGCGTGGCGCTCGAGCGGCTTGTAGTGGGTCTGCTGGACGTTCTTCATCAGGGGGATCGTGAACAGGGCCCACCAGGCCGCGGTGATCACGAAGGCGATCTGCATGGCGGTCTGCATCGTGATGCCGAAGGGCCTGACGAGCACCACGGCGAGGCATGCGATGAAGGGCACACAGCTGCCGATGTAGCCCCAGGCAAATCCCGCGCTCGAGACCTCGTCCATGCGCTCGTCGGTGGTCGCGTCCACGAGCAGCGCGTCGTAGAAGACCATCGACGCGTCGAGCGCGATCTCGGAGATGACGTAGATCACGAGGAAGGCCATTGCGCTCGTGGGGAATCCCATCGCGACCGTGGCCACGACGCCGGTGCACACGGTGCCGAGCACGAACTTCTTCTTCATGCCCTGCATGTCGGCGATGCTGCCGAGGATGGGCATGAGCAGCGCGATCACGAGGGACGCGATGGTCTCGGCGAAGCTCCACGCCGTGAGCGCCGACCCGCTGGCGAGCGAGTTGAAGTAGATGGGGATCACGCTGGTGGCAAGCAGCACCAAAGCCGAGTTGCCCACGTCATAGGCAATCCAGCTCTTCTCGGCCTTGGTCATCTTCGTGCGCGTCGCCTTCTTCTGCGCCGCCTGCTCGTCTGCCATGCGTCCTCCCTTGTTCGACCCTTCGATTGTACGCACGGCGGCCGCCTCGCGCGCGTTCGTTGCACGGCTGAAACCACGGGCGCGCCAATGCGAGCCCGCGCTGGCAATTTCTGCCATACTCTGAGCCACGCTCACCCAAAGGAGAGACCATGCCCGCAATTCTGACCCACGACTTCTTCGGCCGCGACGCCTACCCCGAGGTGGCGTCGGCCTTCGGCTTCACCACCCTCGATGACCTCGATGCCTTCCTTCTCGGCAACCAGGGTCCCGACCCGCTGTTCTACCTCATCGCAGACCCGCTCGCGCCCGCCCGCGACCGCGTCGGCGAGCTCATGCACGACGCGCGCCCGGCCCGCCTGCTCCATGCGCTGCACGACGCGCTCGACATGCTCTCGCCGCGCGAGCGCCGCCTGGGCGAGGCCTACGCCGCGGGCTTCGTCTGCCACTACCTGCTCGACCGCGCCGTCCACCCGCTCGTGTACGCGAACGAGTACGCGCTCTGCTCCGCCGGCGTCGAGGGGCTCGACATGTCCGTCGGCTCCGAGGTCCACGCCGAGATCGAGCGCGACCTCGACGAGATGGTCCTCTTCACCAAGACCGGCAAGACCGTCGAGCGCTACCGACCCTACCGCGAGGTCCTTGGCGCCACGCCCCAGACCCTCGCCGTCGTCGACAAGCTCTTCTTCTACATGGCGCTGCGCGCCTACGGCCGCACGATCGACGTCGACGTCGCCACCCGTGCCGTCCGCTCCTTCCGCCGCGTCCAGTGGCTCTTCTACAGCCCGCGCCTCGTCAAGGCCCGCGTCCTCGGCACCGTCGAGCGCACCGTCGGCCACCGACGCTTCTCGCTGCTTCTCGCCATGACCCACCGCGTTCGTGCCGAGAAGAGCTCGCCCTTCGCCAACCACGACCACCGTGAATGGACGAACCCCTTCACCGACGAGCCCTCGACCGAGTCCTTCTGGGACCTCTACGAGGACGCGCTCGGCAACGCCTCCGACTACGTCCGCGCCGTGCTCGCCGACGACTTCGACGAGGCCGCGGCCGAGGCGCTCACCGCCAACCTCAACTTCAGCGGCCGCACGGTCAACCCCGAGGCCATGCCCGAGGAGGCCGCGCCCGGCGCCACGCCTGACGCGGGGGAGCAGGCCTAGTGGCCGCACCCGAGGCGCCTGCGGTCAGCGTGGCGACCCGCCACGTCATGCAGGCCAACAAGAGCAAGAACACCAAGCCCGAGCTGCGCGTCCGTGCCGCCCTGCGCGACGCGGGCCTCGTCGGCTACCGCCTGCACTGGAAGAAGGCGCCCGGCAAGCCCGACATCTGCTACCCGGGCCGCCGCGTCGCGATCTTCGTCAACGGCTGCTTCTGGCACCGCTGTCCCCACTGCGCGCTGCCGCTGCCCAAGTCCAACGTCGACTTCTGGCAGGCGAAGTTCGCCCGCAACCGCGCCCGGGACGAGCGCGATCAGCGCCTGCTCGCCACCGACGGCTGGACCGTGCTCGTCGTGTGGGAGTGCGCGCTCGCCCGCGACTCCTTCGACGCCACGATGGCCTCCCTCGTCCGCGAGATCCGCCGCGCCGAGGCGCTCGGCGGGTCCCTTGGCGGCCGCGTCGTCGAGGTCGGCTCGGCCGCCCCCTGGAAGCTCCGTGTGTCGAGAACTCGCGCACGCGCCCGCGCCCGACGCTAGACTAGGTTCATACGCGCCCCGCGCCCGTCGCGCCGCGCCCCGTCGTTGGAGGACTGCATGGCAACCTACGTGTTCTCAGATGTGCATGGTCACGCCGTGACCCTGGACAGGCTGCTCGAGCGCGTGTCCCCCGGCGCCGACGACCGCATCTTCATGCTCGGCGACATGATCGACCGCGGCCCCGACCCGGTCTCGGTCCTTAAGACCTGCCGCGCCCTCTCCGAGGCGGGCGGCTGCGTCCTGCTCGGCAACCACGAGGACCTCATGCTCGACTTCTACGAGACCTCCAAGGACCTCACGGGCGTGGCCGCGGGCACCTGGCTCATGAACGGTGGCTCCACGACGCTCGAGGGCCTCGACGCCCTTCCCGCCGCCGAGAAGATCGACCTCCTCGACTGGGTGGACAACCTTCCCCTGTATGCCTACGCCGTGGCGGAGGGCCGTCCCTACATCATGGTCCACGCCGGCATCCGCGCCGGCGTCGCCGGCGCGCCGGACGCCTCCTCGGCAGGGGAGCGCTCGACCGCGGCCACCGTCCCCTCGGCGCCCGCGCCCGAGGCGACCGACAACGCCTCCGACGCCGCTGCCGGCGACGGCGCCGACGCCGCAGGCGTTCGCGACTCGGCCGACGCGACCGCGCCCGAGGCCACGGCTCAGGCCGAGCCCGCGGGAGCGGGGGAGGGTGCCTCTCCCGACGAGACCGCCGTGCTCGGCGTCCCGGCGCCCGACGGGGCGGACGGCACAGCCGACGAGTCCGACCGCCCCCCGCTCATCATGGGCTGGAGCGAGCTCGACCTGCAGGCCCTCCTCGCGGTGCAGGACACCGACGACCTCCTCTGGATCCGCGACGCCTTCTGGGGCAGGCCCACGGGCCTCCTCGACGAGCGCGGCCAGGGCCCCATCGTCATCGCGGGGCACACGCCCACGCCCTACCTGGCCAACATGGCCGACCGCCCCGACCGCCTTCCCCTGGACGAGAACGGCCTCGGGCGCATGGTCAAGGTCGGTGCCTGTGCGGAGACCTACGGCGTGGCCGACCGCTGGGACATCGACTGCGGCGCCGCCGGCGGCGCGGGCTTCGGCAACATCCTGCTGCTCCGCCTCGACGACGAGGTGGAGTTCTACGAGCCCATCCTCGAGGGCGAGTAGCGTGGGCGAGCAGCGCCGCGTCCAGTCCCCGCTCGATCCAGTCGTCGACGCCCAGAGTCGCGTCCTCATCCTCGGCACCATGCCGAGCCCGCTCTCCCGCGAGCGCGGCTACCACTACGCCAACCCGCAGAACCGCTTCTGGCGCATCCTTGCCGCCCTCTGGGACGAGGACCTGCCCGCTGACGTGCCCGCCCGCCGCGACTTCTGCGCGCGCCACCGCATCGCCCTCGACGACGTGCTCGCGAGCTGCACCATCGTCGGCGCATCCGACGCCTCGATCCGCGACCCCGAGCCCATGGACCTGCGCTCGCGCGTGCTCGACGTCGCGCCCATCGCGCGCGTCTTCTGCACCGGGGCCACCTCGCACCGCCTCTACGGGCGCCTCCACGAGCAGCGCCTGGGGATGCCCGCGACGCGCCTCCCGTCGCCCAGCCCCGCCAACGCCGCCTGGAGCCTCGAACGACTCGTCGAGGCATACCAGGTCGTGCGCGAGGCGGCAGAGGATCGCCTGACAGAGTCGTGAGGGGAGAGGAGAAGGGCATGCGCGGCGAGAAGATCGCGGGGTGCGCCAATGAAATCGCCTGCTGGTGTGCGGAGCGTGATGTGAGCTCGCTCTCGCGGGAGGCGCTTCTCGACGAGGCGGGGTTCGAGGGCGGCATGTCCGACCTCTTCGTCCTCTTCGGTGGCGGGGTGTCTGGCATCGTGGACGAGCTCGCGCGCGCGATGGAGGCCGGCCTTGCCAGGCGCTATGCCATCGTGGGCGGTCGCGGTCATGCGACGTACCTGCTCGACCGCTCCTTCGAGTGCGAGCTTCCCGATGCCGGCGGCACGCCTGCCGCGTTACCTCGTGCGGGTGTGGACAGCGAGGCCGAAATGCTCGACGCCCTCCTGCGCTCGCGTTACGGGATGCGCGCCGACGTGCTCGAGACGCGCTCCACGAACTGTGGGAACAACATCTCCCACCTCATGGACCTCCTCGAGGGCGAGGGCGCGACCCCTGCGAGCGTCGTCCTTTGCCAGGATGCCGTCATGCAGCGCCGGATGGGGGCCACCTGGTGGAGGCAGGCTCGGGAGCGCGAGGGCTTCGCGCGGACCAAGGTCGTGTGCTGGGCGGCCTACCAGGCGGAGCTCGAGTGGCGCGACGGCTGCCTGGGCTGGCGGCGCGCGCCGAGGGGAATCTGGCCCGTCGACAGGTACGTCGAGCTCCTCTCGGGCGAGGTCGCGCGGCTGACTGACGACGAGGGCGGTTACGGTCCCTGCGGCAGGGACTTTCTCGAGCATGTGGACGTGCCCGACGAGGTCAGCGATGCTGCGGAGACCCTGCGTGAGGCGCTCGGCACCAGCGGACGTCCTCCCGATGGACGCTATGCGTGACGACGGTCTCGCAACGCACGATTGTGGTCTTGGCGTTCTGCTAGCATCGTCTCTACGTCAAGTCACGATTGGAGATACTAAATGATCGGAACCATCATCCTTCTCGTCATCATCGGCGCCGTGGTGATCTCCACGGGTTACGTCGTGCGCCAGCAGCACGTCGCCATCGTCGAGCGACTCGGCAAGTTCAGCTCCATCAAGGGGGCGGGCTTCCACGTCAAGATCCCCTTCCTCGACATCACGCATGACGTCGACCTCATGACCGAGGACCAGCACATGACCTTCGACGCCAAGACCTCCGACAACGTGACCATCGAGCTGGACGTCTCGATCCAGTACCACGTCGACTCGACCAACATGAACGCGGGCGCGGAGTCCGGCGTCTGGAAGAGCTTCTACACCCTGACCGACCCCGTCGCCCAGATGAAGGACTACCTGGCCGACGCCCTGCGCTCCCAGATCCCCAACCGCAGCCTCGACGAGGTCTTCTCCGAGAAGGACGCCATCGCGCAGGCCATCGACGAGGTCGTCGCCTCCAAGATGCTTGGCTACGGCTACGTGCTCGTCACCACGCTCATCACCTCGATCCGCCTGCCCAAGGAGGTCCAGGAGTCGATGAACCACATCATCGCCTCCAAGAACAACCTCGAGAGCGCCCGCAACGACGCCGAGGCGTCCCGCGCCAAGACGGTCATCGCCGCGCAGGCCAAGGCCGAGGCCATGGCCGCCGAGGGTCGCGGCATCGCCGACCAGCGCGTCGCGATCGCCAAGGGCATCAAGGAGTCGATCGACACGATCAAGGGTGCCGAGATGACCTCCGAGGAGGCCAACCGCCTCTTCGAGTTCACCCAGTGGGTCGGCATGATGGAGGAGTACGCCGCCAAGGGTTCCTCCACGGTCGTCCTGCCGAGCGACTTCCAGCGCACGAGCTCGATCTTCGACCAGATGCTCACCGCCAACAGCGCCCCCAAGCCCGAGGGCGGCGACACCCCTCGCGCCTAGCCCCTCCGGCGCAGACAGACGCATCCGACATGGGTCGCGCCCGCATGCCACCAGGCGTACGGGCGCGTCTTCGTGTCGTATGTCCCCGTCGCGCCTACACGCGCGCCGGAATGTCGACGCCCGCCTCCGCGAGCACGTGGCCGCGCGTCGCCCAGACGAGCTCGTTCGCCCAGAACCCCTCCGCGAGCTCGGGCATGTAGTCCAGCGCCCACGCGCGCAGCGTGTACTCGTGGTCGCAGTCGGGCGGCTGCGGCCCGTTGTAGCGGCAGCACAGCAGCGGGTCCTCGGATCCGCCCGCCATCCGCCCCGCGCTGGAGTTGCGCCCCTGCACCATCCCGAGCGCGCCCAGGTTCGACGCGTCCTCGACGAAGCGCAGCCGCCCGCCCTCGGCGAGCCCCGCGTCGATGCACGCGGCCGTCCAGTGCACCCACGCGAACCCGCACACGGGAATCGAGTCCAGGTCGTAGAACGCCAGCGCGATCGACGCCGCGCCCTCGGGGATCCCCGTCAGCTCGAACGGGAACGAGCGCGTCGGCGTCCCCGCGTACAGGTGCGCCGCGTCCGCGTGCTTCGCATAGCGGTCTCCCAGGTAGCCGTCCGCGTCCAGCTCGATGCCAATCTCCATGTGACTCCCTCCTCGCGCAGCCTTTCGTCCCGTCGATGATATCGCGCGCACTGCTACCATGGGCATGGTTCGATTCACGACACGGGCGAGCGGGGGAGGGACATGGCAAACGACGCCGAGAAGAGCGTGCTCTCGTCCTCCTCGCCGCGAACCCCGCTGCTCCTCCATGCCTGCTGCGGGCCCTGCTCGTTGGAGCCCGTCAAGTACCTCAGGCTCGAGGGCTTCGAGCCCACCATCTGCTGGACCAACCCCAACATCGCGCCCGTCGCCGAGCACGACCGACGCCTCGAGGTCCTGCTCGACTGGGCGGAGCGCGTCGCCCACGTCGACGTCATCGTCGCCTCGGACGACCGCGACGCCTGGGAGCGCACGGTCGCGCCGGCCGGCCTCGACCGCGAGGCGCGCTGCCGCGTCTGCTACGCGCTGCGCCTCGCCGAGAGCTGCCGCGTCGCGCGCGAGCGCGGCTTCACCCACGTGTCCACCACGCTCGCCGTCTCGCCCTACCAGCTCTTCGACGCCTGCGGAGACGTGCTCGCCCGACTCGCGAACGCTAATGGCCTCACGCCCGTGTGGCGCGACTTCCGACCCCACTACCCGGAGTCCGTCACCGACTCCCGCGAGCTTGGCATGTATCGCCAGAACTACTGCGGCTGCCGCTTCTCCGCCGCCGAGGCCGCGCTCGAGCGCCAGACCATGCGCGACTGGCGAAAGGCCGCCAAGGCCGCCCGCCGCGAGGGTCGCGAGCTGCCGCCGCGCCCGGACTTCTTCCCCGGCTAGCCGCGTCCCGTCGTCCCAAGGTGGAGACGGCGTGCATGGCGCGGCGCCCCCAACCCCTTGCCGTACAATCAGTCGCGGACCAAATCCGGGCGGGTCGCCCCGCCCCGCGACAGAAAGACTGACCACAATGCCCAGCATGCGCACAGACGACTTCGACTACGACCTCCCCGAGCGACTCATCGCGCAGGCCCCCTGCGAGCCGCGCGACCACTGCAACATGCTCGTCCTCGACCGCGAGGACGGCTCCGTCGAACATCGCCACTTCTTTGACCTGATCGACTACCTCGAGCCCGGCGACCTGCTCGTCGCCAACAAGACCCGCGTCATGCCGGCGCGCCTCGTCGGCCGCAAGCACCAAACCGGCGGCCTCGCCGAGACCCTGCTGCTGCGCCGCCGCGAGGACGTCGACCCCCTCGGCCACGTGTGGGAGTGCCTCGTCAAGCCCGGCAAGCGCCTCAAGCAGGGCGCCCGCATCGACTACCGCCCCGGCGGTGCCCACGCGGCGCCCACCTCCGAGGTCTGCCTCACCGGCGAGGTCGTCGACTACGTGGACGACAACCGCGGCGGGCGCCTCGTGCGCTTCGAACCGGCGGCGGGCCGCACCCTCGACGAGGCCATCCACGAGGCGGGCCGCGCGCCGCTGCCGCCCTACATCACCGACTACCAGGGTGACGACGAGAACTACCAGACCGTCTACGCCATGCGAGAAGAGCATTCCGCCGCGGCCCCCACGGCGGGCCTCCACTTCACGCCCGAGCTCATCGACCGCCTCGCCGACCACGGCGTCGCCTTCAAGACCGTCGAGCTCGAGGTCGGCATCGACACCTTCCGCCTCGTTGAGGAGGATGACCCCACCGAGCACGTCATGCACACCGAGCGCTACCACGTCTCCCAGGACGTCGTCCACGCCGTCCACGCCACCAAGGCCGCGGGCCACCGCGTCGTCGCCGTGGGCACCACGTCGGTCCGCTCGCTCGAGAGCGCCTTCGACGCCGCCGCGCCCGCGAGCGACCCCGCCTGCGTCGCGCGCCGCTTCGAGTCCGCGCCCGACTCGGCCGCAACCACGCACACAGGCGACATCGTCGAGCGCCGCGACGCCACCACGAGCCTCTACCTCATGCCCGGCTCCACGTTCCACGTGGTCGACGCCATGATCACCAACTTCCACGTGCCGCGCTCGACCCTCATGATGCTCGTCTCGGCCTTCGTCACGCGCGACCAGATCATGGCTGCCTACCAGCAGGCCATCGAGCACGACTACCGCTTCTTCTCGTTCGGCGACGCGATGCTCATCCTCTAGCGGTCCTCGCGTCGCACGCGCCCCCGCGCGGGGCCGCGCCATGCCTCACGCAAAAGGGCGCCCCGCACCGAGGTGCGGGGCGCCCTGTCTCTCAAGAGACTCCCGGCGTGTTCTAAGCTGTTCCCTTATGCGCCGCGCGTGAGCAGCACCACCAGGAGCACGACGATCACCACGATCGCGACGGCCACGCCAATGAACAGGAAGCGCTTGCTGCGGGTGGACTCGCGCAGGCGGCGCTCGGTGTCGGCGAGCGAGTCGACCTCGCTCTGCTGGCGCGCCAGCGCGCTCTCGCCCTCCTGGATGCCGTGGCGCAGCTGCTCGGTGACCTCGGGCGTCGCGTGGATCTCGCGCGCCTCCTCGAGGGCCGCCTCGGCCGCGCCGGCGCGCTCCTCTGCGTCGGCCTTCGCGCGCGCGGTCTCCTCGAGCGACTTCTTGCGCTGGTTGACCTGCTCCTCGAGGGCCTTCTCCTCGGCCAGGTTGGCGTTGTAGAGGCGCTCGTACTCCTCGCGGCGCTCGTCGGCCTCGCGCTTGGCCTCTTCGGCCTGGCGCTCGATGGTCTCGAGCGACTGCTTCTGCGTCCAGAGGTGCGTCTGCGCGTTGTCCACGAGCTGCTGGCCCTCGGCGGTCACGCGCGCCACGTTGGAGCGGGCCGCGTCGCGGTGCGCGCGCTCGGTGACGACCTCGGCCTGCATCTTCGAGAGGGCTGCCGGCGAGCCGCCGCTCGACTGCATGCTCGCGAGCTCGCCCTCCACGCGCCTCAGGCGCTCCTGGGCGTTGTCGACCGATCGGTTCGCGTCGGCGATGCGCTGCTCGCGTCGCTTCGCGGCGTCGGCCACCTGCTGGTCGGCGCTCTTCACGGCGCGGCGGATCTCGGCGAGCGACTTGGCCGCGTCGTCGGAGCGCCCGCGCGTCGACTCCATGAGGTCGCGGTACGGCCGGATGGCCGTCTCGTGGGCCTCGCGCATGGCCTTGAGCTGCTCCTCGAGCGCGTCCCTCTCGGCGCCGAGGCGCGCGGTGTCGGCCTCCGCCTGCGCGATCTCGGCGCGCGCGGACTCGGCGTTTGCGGTCTCGTCGCGCACGATCTGGTCGAACGACGCCTCGATCTCGACGCGGTGGTCAAGCACCTCCTGCGTCTTCTCGAGCTCGCGCTTGAGCTCCTTGAGCTGCGAGCGCGCGCCCGCGTGGCGCTTGGCCGCGTCGCGCACCGCGCCGATTGCGTCGAGCCCCTCCTTCAGCGAGCTCAGCGCCGCGGCGACGCCCTCGCCCTGCTCGCCCGGCTCGCTCTTCTCGTCCTGCTGGCCCCGCGCGCCCTCGGCCGCGGGCTCGCCGCTCGCGTCGGCCCCTTCGGCCTGCGCGGCCTGCGTGGCGCCGGCCGCGCTCGCCTCAGGCTCGCCAGCCTGCTCGGCCCCGTCGGCGTCCACGCCACCGACCTGCTCAAACGATGCAATCGGAGCGAGCTCGTCCATGTCACTGTCACGCGATTCTGGCATGTTTGGTCCCTTCGTGCCGCAGGTGCGTTGATGCTTCGCATGATGGTTCGTTTACGAAAGTATAGCTGCTCCGATTCGCCCGATGTGAAGACTTTGGGGCGCAGCTGGCGGGCGAGAAGAGCACGTCCGCGGGCGCGGCTCGCTCTGGTCGTCGCCCGTCGCGCAACCATGCGGGCGACGTCGCTGGCGCGGGCCCTCGGGCACTGGGCTCGAGCAGCGCGCCTGCGGCGCGAACTCGCCCAGCACCCGAGGGGCCCGCCTCGCAGGTGCCCCGTGCGTGCGCGCGACGCGTGCCGCCCCGGCGCGTCGTGGTCGGCACATGCTCGTCTCCTGCCGCTCGCCCCGCGAGAGCGACCGCCAAACTACTTTGCGCACCGCTCGTCCGCAGGTAGATGGGCATATTGTGCCCTTCGCGGGTACAATAATGCAAATATGTCTGACTAGGTTGGGGGAGTCCTATGGTTGGCAGGACGCTCGCATATATCTTGAAACTTGTTGCCATTGCCGTCGTGCGGGCCATGGGGTTCCTTCGATCCGCTCTTCAGGCCCTCCTTGCGCTGTGGTCGAAGGCGGTCCGTCGCCTGGCTTCGCTTGCGCGTGACGTGCGCGTTAGTGCCGCGCGCCTTGTCGCCGGCGCCTTGCGTGGCTTCAACCCGCGTGCTCGCGCGTGCCTGAGCTGGGTGCTTGCGGTTGCCATGGTCTGCTCGATGCTGCACACGAGCGAGATCGCCCGCGCGCTCGACCTCGAGCCGGCGCCCGCGGCCCAGTCTCAGGAAGAGCCTGGGCAGGAGGCAGCGGCAGAGCCCGCCGCTGAGTCCGAGCCAGCCAGCGATGCGGCTGCCGCGCCTGCCGAGGTCCCCGGTGAGCAGGCCGCTCCGGCCGCCCAGCCCCTCGAGGGCCAGGCGCCGACGCAACCTGAGGCTGCCGAGGAACCCGCTCCCGCCCCTGCACAGGATCCGGTCGCAGCGCCCGTCGACGCTGCGGCGCAGGCGCAGGACGCGGCCGCCAAGGCCGCCGAGGAGGAGCGTGCGCGCAAGGAGGCCGAGGAGCGCGTCCGCGCCGAGCTGCAGGCTCGTCGTGACTCCTTCGAGGTCGCTCCCGAGGGTGTCGACGAGTCGCTTGCCGCCGGCAAGGACTTCTCGAGCCAGCGCCTCCTGATCTCGGGCGTCACCCGTGAGCAGCTCACGCCGGCGACGCGCGTCCTCTCGGAGCACAAGGGCCTCTTTCTCACCCAGTTCGACTCCGCGGACAAGGCCAAAAACGCCTACCTCTTCTACAAGGGCGCCCTCGGGGCGGCCCTCGTCGAGCCCGACGTCACCATCTCCGCCGCCGACGGGGCGCCCGGCGAATCCGCGGCCGCGCCCATGAGCGAGGACGAGAACCCGCTCGCCGACCTGCACCGGGAGATGTCCTCTGGCATGGGTGCCTCGGGCTACACCGTGGCCCTTCTCGACACGGGCTACCTCGGCGAGGGCGTCGCGGACTCGGCGAGCATGCTCGGCGACTCCGCCGCGGACGACAACGGTCACGGCTCTTCTATGGCCGCCTATCTGCGCGAGGCCGATGCCGATGCGCGCATCGTGTCGGTCAAGGTGCTCGACGCATCGGGCGTGGGCACGGTCTCGTCGGTCTACGCCGGCATCGAGTACGCGATCGCGGCGCACGTCGACGTCATCAACCTGTCGCTGTCCGCGTGGCGCACGGCCGAGAACGAGGTCGTGGCCACGGCCATCGCGGACGCCGCGGCGCGCGGCATCATCGTGGTCGGCGCGGCCGGCAACAACGGCGTGGATGCCTCGCTCACCGTCCCCGGCGGCGTTGGGGAGGCGCTTGTGGCCGGCGCCTGCGACGAGTCGGGCGCGCGCATCGCGGGCTCGAACTATGGCTCGACGGTCGACGTCTTCGCAAAGGCGGGGTCGACCTCCGAGGCCGCCGCGCGCGTGAGCGGCTGGCTCTCCGCGAACGAGGTCGGCTCGGACTGGCAGGGGAGGGTTGCGTCCGCGGTTGCGGAGGGGGCCTTCTCTGAGGGTTCGGCGTTTGCGGCGAAGCCAGCCGGTCCCGCTGCCGGACAGGGCGGCCCGACCGATGGCCGTGCGGGCGAAGGCGGAGTTGAGGGCTCGCAGGGCCTTGCGCAGCGCGGAGGCGGTGCCGCCGCACTCCGTCGCGACCTCGAGTACGGCTTCAAGGCGGCTGCAGACAACCCGCACATACTGGTGACCGGAACGTGCGACATCAGATACAAGGGAAGCACGGACACGATTCCGATAAACACGGTCATTCCTTTTGCCAGCAACTACGCCAGCGGCCTCAAGAGAAGTGTTGCGGGCCGTGACTACTACATCTACCTTACACGATCCTCGGAGGGCGCCCATCAGTTCTGCATCAAGATGAGCGGCACGGGTGATACTCTCTCATACAACGTGACCATCGATTACGTCGACATCGATGGCTCGGGCTTTGCCTTCACAAAGAGCGGATACGACGGGGTGACATCCGACGCGTTTCGCATTGCTTCCCTCGGAACCGTCGGCAAGTCGGGAACTGTCGCGTTTGATGGAAACGGCGGTTCCGGCAGCGGCCCGGGTATGACTGCGTACACCGCCGGGTATTCCAATCCTTATACCATGCCGGCCAACACGTACACCGCGCCCGCGCACAAGCACTTCAAGGAATGGAACTCATCGAGCGATGGCACGGGCAAGGGCTACCAGCCTGGAGACAAGCCCAGCTTCACCTACTACGCGCCGAAGTTCTACGCCATATGGGAAAACGATGCGTTCGGCGTCTCGCTCGACAAGAAGGGTGGCACGGGCGGCACTGACACGGTCTATGCGAAGAACGCGGGGACGGACGCCGGCGTGTACCTCGATTTGGACCTCACGCAGAAGATGACCGCGAGTGCCAATCCCATCACGGTCCCGACGCGCAACTACACCGTCACCTACAACCAGAACTACGAAGGCGCCCCGGCCAGTCCCACGGCCACCTCGGCGGCCACGTTCGAGGGGTACTTCTCGCAGGAGAGCGAGGGGACCCAGTACATCGGGCAGTCCGGCTATATCGACGAGGCGACGTTCACCCCCACGACGTTTGCCGAGGCCTCGACGATCTTCGCGCAGTGGGGTGACGGCGCTGCCGTCACCCTCGCGTCCCCGACGCGCGAGGGCTATGCGTTCGCGGGCTGGTACAAGGACGCGGCCTGCGGCGATGCCGACAAGGTCGGCGACGCCGGCGCAAGCTACACGCCGACCACGGACACCGAGCTCTTCGCGAAGTGGACGCCCAACACCTACAACGTCTCCTACGCCAGAAACGACAGCGCGGAGCAGCCGGCCGTGGGCGATCTACCGACCGCGCCCGCCACGGCGACCTTCGACCAGGACTTCGTGGCGCCCGCGTGCGCCCTCAAGCGCGTGACCTTTGGGTTTGCGGGCTGGAACACGTCGGCTGACGGGTCCGGCCATGCGTTCGCGCCGGGCACGCCGGCCACATGGGCGGACGCCGCCGACACCACGCTCTATGCCCAGTGGCGTCCCGCCAGCTACATCCTCGCCTTCGAGGGCCTCGAGGGCGCCACGCACGGCGATCTGCCCACGTCGGCCGAGTACGGCACGACCTTCTCGGTGGCCAACCCCACCCACGAGGGGTGCGACTTCGCCGGCTGGCAGATCAGCGGCATGGACGAGGGCGTCACCCACTACTACGGCGACGGCGAGCCCACGCAGACGACCACGGCCGCAAGCCTCGGGCCCACGTTCGCCACCGCGTTCAAGAGCCTCTCGGGAACCGACGCGGCCACGGTCACCTTCACGGCGACGTGGACGCCGCGCGCTTACCACGCGCATCTCGACCCCGGCCTCGTGGCCGACGTCTCGCAGGGCACGCCCGACGTCTTCTGGGACTATGGCGTCGCCTCCTACTTCTCGGACTCCACCCACGGGGCGACGCTCGCAAGCGTGCGCGCGCCTCAGGCCACCGGCTACACCTTCCGGGGTTACTTTACGGAGTCCGCTGGTGCGGGAACCCGCTACGTCAATGGGGATGGGTCCTTCGTCGCGGCTAGTGACGTAGACGTGCCGCTTTATAAGACCGTTGGCGAGGATGTGACCCTCTACGCGTATTGGACCCCCAATGTGTCCCAGGTCACACTCGATGGATGTGGTGGGACGGGTGGTCCAGATGCTCTTTGGGCCAAGTATGGCTTCGGCGTCTATTCCGACAGTGCCTGCGTGAGCGAGGTCTCCCTTTCTGGCATCACGCCGCCCACCTACGACCGTCGCGAATTCGGTGGCTACTACACGCAGCGCGACGGAGGCGGCACGCAGATGATCGATGCGAGTGGCCACCTTACGACGGCGTTCACGAGCACCGCGGTTCCCTTCGACCTCACGCTCTTCGCCAAGTGGACGCCTGACGTCTACGAGCTCTCGCTTGACGGCAATGGAGCCACGGGACCGAGCGACCAGCAGCAGGCGGACGGTTACACGACGCGCGTCTTCGAGCAGTACGGCGTGGGCTACTTCGCCGAAGGGGATGCGGCGGAAAAGACCGTCTCTTCTCGCCTCGCTCGCGTCGTCGTGCCCGAGCGGACCTATGCCGTCACCTTTGCGGACGGCTCGTCTGAGCAGACCCGCACCTCCGCCTATGAGTTCGGAGGCTACTTCAGCGGCAGAGACGGATCCGGCACCCAGCTGGTCGACGCGACAGGCACCTTCGTCTCGGCTGACGGCACCGCCGCCAGTGCGAGCGGCTCTTACTACGCGAGCTGGCGTGGCGGCAGCGTGAGCGCGCCGATCCCCGCTTCGCGCGATGCCGAGACCTTCGTCGGCTGGAGGAGCGGCTCTACGCTATACCAGCCTGGTGACACGATCACGCCCACAAGCGACCTCAGGCTCGAGGCCCAGTGGGAGAGCGCGGTCTTCCAGGTCGCCCTTGACGGCGGCGACGGGGCTCAGCCCAATACGGGCACCGAGAGGCTCTTCGCGCGTTACGGCGACGACGTCTACACCGGCAGGACCGACGGCGCCACGCCCACCTATACTGGGGCGATGATCGCCGACGGCGCGCGTCTCGTCGCGCCCGATGCCAAGTCCCGCACGGTGACCTTTGCGCTGCAGGATCCCTCCGACACCACGTCGCCCACGATGTCGGAGCCGACCCAGGTGAGCGTGCCGCTCGACTTCGAGGGCTACTTCACCTCGCCCACGGGAGGCATCAAGGCCATCGACGCGAGTGGTGCGGTGACCTCCGAGATCTCGGCGACGACGTTCAAGTCGGACACCACGCTTCACGCCCGTTGGACGCCGGGCTCCATCGAGCTTCCCACCCCAACGTGCGCTGGCTATACCTTTGCGGGATGGTCTGAGTCGCCTGGCGTCGACGGAACGGGCTTCAAGGGCACCTACACTGCCTCTGACGACGTCACGCTCTACGCCAAGTGGGCGCCGAACGGCTCGCGCTCCTTCCAGGTCCGCTTCGAGGGCGTCGAGGGGCTCAGCGTCAGCTACCTCTCCACGCTTCCCTCCACGGTCTATGTCGATGGCTCGGAGAGCTCGCTCGAGGTCGCAAACCCCTCGCGCGTCGGCGGGCGCTTCGACGGCTGGGTCATCACCGGCATGACGGCAGGGCTCACCCACGAGCTCTGGTCTAAGCGCGTCCTCAGCAACGGGCAGGTCCAGTACGACGTCGAGCGCTGCGAGGGCACCACGTTCGGCAACGACGACGAGGGCGAGGCCGGCCTCACGATCGCCACGAAGGCCGTCGAGTTCAGAAACCTCCATGACGGTTCGGGCTCGGGTGACGCAAACACCGTCACGTTCACGGCCCTCTGGAGCGAGACCGACGTGCCCCTCACCCTCGATGGTCAGGGCGCGACCACCGAGGCGACGCCGGCCGTGCTCTATGAGGCCTACGACGACGGCTCGAGCTACGTCGAGCCGCCCGATGTCGACCCCATGCCCGACGAGGACCCCGAGGGCGAGGTCGTTCCTCCCGACGAGGGCAACTTCGGCATCTTCCTCGACTCGGCCTTCGGCAAGCGCATGACGACCGACAAGAACCCCATCGGCATTCCCGAGCGCGTCGCGCGCGTCACCTATCGTGCCAACGACGGCACCGGAGACGCCGGCCAGGGAGCCGTGCTCGAGGTCGCGAATCGCACGTTCCAGTTCACGGGCTTCTACAGCCTGACGGGCGGATCCGGCCACCAGGTCATCGACCCCCAGGGCTACGTGACGGCTGGGTTCGTCGACGGAAAGGCCTTCAGCGAGGCGACAACGCTCTATGCCGGCTGGTCGGGCGAGGAGTTCGTCGTCCGCGAGGCCCCGGAGAAGGAGGGCCTTACGTTCATCGGCTGGAACACCAAGCCCGACGGGACCGGTGACTCCTACCAGCCGGGAGACGCACTCGACGCCGCGTCAGACCTCTCGCTCTTCGCCCAGTGGACGCCCGCGGTCTTCGCGATCGCCCTTGACGCCGGAGAGGCTACCACGCCTGGCACCCCGGTCATCTATCAGAAGTACGCAACTGGGCTCTTCTCGGCAGCCTCGTGCGAGGACGCCGAGCGCCTCGGCTCGCTTCCGCAGGTCCCCGTGCGCACCTACGAGGTTACCCTTGATGCCAACGACGGCTCCGGCGCCACGCGCTCGCTTACGCCTACTTGGGAGTTCGCGGGCTACTTCACCGAACCAGGTGGGGTGGGGGAGAAGGTCATCGGCGACCGTGGCGCGTTCTCCAGCGCCCTTGCGGCGGCGAACTTCTTTACCGCAAACGCGACGCTTCACGCGCAGTGGGTCGGCGCCGACGTGACGCTGCCCGGGCCCGAGGCCTTCGCGCGCACGGGCTACACGCTCGTGGGCTGGAGCGAGGTGGCGGACGGTTCCGGCGATCTGCTGGCACCCGGGTCGACCGTGGACAAGGGCGTAAGGCTCTTCGCGCAGTGGGAGCCGAACGTCTATGAGGTGGCGCTCGAGGCCGCAGGTGCCGAGGGCGCCCGCACCGAGGGGCTTTTCGCGCGCTATGGCGACGGCGTCTACACCACGAGGGGCGGAACCGCCTCCGAACCCACCTTCGAGGGGAACCTGATTGCCGGCGCTACCCTGGCCATTCCGCAGAAGCCTGCGATGAGCGCGTCTTATGACGCGGCGGGTGGCTCAGTCTCGCCGACCGATGAGCAGAGGTCGGCGCGTCCGGCCTTTCTCGGCTACTTCACTGCCGAGGCTGGTGGTGAGAAGATGGTCGGGGCCGACGGCTCGGCCGCCCCATCGCTCTCCGCGACAACGTTCCTCGCGCCAGCCAGCCTCTACGCCCAGTGGGGCGCCGCCACGGTCGAGCTGCCGACTCCTTCTTGGGACAACCACACGTTCCTTGGTTGGACTGCCACCGATGGCGCGGGGCAGGTTCTCGCGAGCGGCCTCACCGGAACGTATGCGCTGCCCGGCGACGTGACGCTCACGGCTGCATGGGTGGAAGGCGACAAGCCAACCTACGCGATCGCCTATCCCGCCTTTGACGGTGTGAGCGGTGTCCCGGCGGCCTTCGCGGCCCCGACCGTGGCCGCCCGCGACGAGTCCGTCACCATCCCCAACCCCGTGATGGACCACTTCGTCTTCGAGGGCTGGCAGGTCAACGGGGCCGGCGAGCTCACACGCGACACCACCTTCACCAACCTTGCGGCGGCGGGGGATACTGCGACGCTCGTTGCGCACTGGTCCGCCGAGACCTACCCCGTCACGCTCTCGACGACCGATGCCTCGGGCGCGCAGACCGCGACGACACCCGGCACGACGCAGGTCTTCGAGCGCTATAGCGCCGGAATGTATCTCGACGCCTCGTGCGCTCCCGAGTCGAAGATGACCTCCACGGCAAACAAGGTTCAGCCCCCCGAGCGCGTCTTTACCGTTAGCTATGACGTGAACGCGGGTGCTGGCTCGGGCATCGTTGCGCCCGACGCGCAGCCCGCCACCTCCGCCTTCGAGGGCTTCTACTCGGCGCGCGACGGCGGCTCGCAGGTCATCGCGCCTGACGGGTCCGTCTCGGCTTCGGCTCAGGGCGGCACCCTCTTCACCAACGCCTCCGAGGCCTATGTCAGGTGGACGCCCGCGTCGGTGACGATCGCGGCGCAGCCCGTCGATGACTCTGGCCAGCCGCGCGAGGGTTACGTCTTCCTCGGTTGGAACACGGCCGCCGACGGAAGCGGCACGTCCTTCTCGGCTGGCGACGCGCTCGTGCCAAGTGCCAACGTGACGCTGTATGCGCAGTGGAGCGTCATAACCTACCCCGTCTCCTACAACGCCAACGGCGGTGTTGGCGGTCCCGCCCAGCAGGACAAGATGCATGGGGTCGACCTCACGCTCTCGGGCGAGACGCCGACTCACGACGATGAGCTCATCGCGGGCTACCGCGTCAGGCTCGACCCGCGCGAGGGCACGCTGGACGGTCCCGATACGCTGGTTGCCAACAGGATCCGCTCCGTTTCCTTCGACAGCTGGAACACCGAGGCAGACGGATCGGGCCTAACGGAGTTCACCCCTTCCGGCACCTACTCTGATGACGCGCCGCTCACGCTGTTCGCAAAGTGGACCTATGGTGCGGAGACCCTCGGCTCGGTCACGCTTCCCGCGCCGACGCGCGCCGGATACGAGTTCGCCGGCTGGAGCGACGAGAACCCCTATGCGGGCGACCTCGCGTACCTCTCCGAGGTGATCGACGAGGCCCAGGCCGCGCTCGACGCGCACGATAGCGCCGAGGACCGCGCGGCCACCGAGCACGAGCGCCCCGCGCTCGAGGACGCGCTCGCCACGGCACGCGACGTCGTTTCGCGCCAGTCCACCTCGCAGTCCGAGATCGACGAGGCGACGCAGGGCCTCCTCGTCGCCCTGTGGTCCTTCAACGATCGCTTCGCCCCCGAGGATGACCTTGACGGGCAGTCGGATGCCCCTGCGGGCTCTGTGCGCCAGCACCTCTCCGTTCAGGCGACCTGGCCCGCGGGAGGGGAGTACGTGCCGACGGGCGACGTCACCCTCTTTGCCACGTGGGTGCCGAGTCCCTATGCCTTTACCCTTGGCTCCGCCTCGGGCGTCGACACCACCGGATCGAGTGCCACGGGCTCCTATCGACACGGCGGCGGCATGCGCGTCGTGGCGAAGGTTGCCGAGGGCTGGGTCTGGCAGGGTTGGAAGTCGTCCGACACGACGCTGCTGGCGGACAGCCTCGACCAGGAGTACGACTTCCCGATGCCCATGGGTGACGTCACCCTCACGCCCGTCGTGACGCCCGCGGCCGACGAGGACATAACCTTCGACATGAGGGCCTTCGACTTCCAGCTTTCGCTCTCCGAGGCGTCGGGCGTCTCCGAGGAACGCGTGCTCCATCTCGCCGGCGCTTGCGCCACCAACGTCAGGGGCGAGGAGGTGCCCTTCACCTGCGACACGAGCGCCATTGAGGCGCGCAAGGGCGACTACCCGGTGACGTTCACCACCTCTCGCGGCACGACGACAACCGTCACCTGCTCGGTCATGGACGCCGTCTCGCTCGACGACGAGACGGACAACGTCATCTGCGCAGACGACGTCCTCTGCCTCACGACCTCCGAGGTGGTCGAGTACGAGCGCGAGGGGCTGGACCAGCGCCTCATCGAGCGCGTCCATGCGCGCGCCCGCAACGTCTGGAGCGGCGAGGCGCTGCCCGTCAGCGTCACCGACCGTGGTGGCCTGTGCGCCGAGAAGGGCGTCTATCCCGTCACCTTCCACGCCAACCCCTCGGCCACGATCGACTGCGTCGTCTGTGATGCGGGCGCGGTGTCCGAGGAGACGGGCACGGCCATCTACGGCAACCACTTCGACATTTCGTCGGCCGACGTCGCGCCGCTGCTTACGGGTGACGGCAGGGCGTTTGCGAAGCTGCTCGCGCTCGCGGGCGTCCGCGCGGTCGATGCCAACGGGAACTCCGTGGCGCCCATGGGCGTGAACGTCGGGGCGCTCGCTCCGATGCGCGGCACCTATGACATCGTGTTCTACACGGAGGACGGCACCTTCGTGGTGGTCCAGGCCAACGTCGACGGCGGAGGTCGTCGCTACCGTGCGGCGATCAGCCTCGCCACGCGTGGCGGCCGCGGCGAGGAAGGGCTCGGCGATGGCTCGGTCCTCGTGTACGCGGACGGTTCTCGTCGCATGGCGCGCGGGACCCTCGCGAAGACCGGTGACGCCACGCAGTCCGTGCAGGTCGTCCTTCTCGGGCTGGCCACGCTCTCGATCTGGGCAGGTTGTCGCCGCCGCCGCGGCGATGCCCGACAGGGGAGGTAGCGAGAAATGATACGCATGACTCCATCACGCAACGTGCGTCAGATTAGGGCGCGCGCCCGCCGGGCGCTTGCGTGTGCGCTCGCGGTCGTCCTTGCGGCTGCGCTCGTGCCCGACGCGCGGGCTCTCGCCGCAGGCACCTACGACACCTTCGCCCCCGGCGAGGTGCCCGACTACATCCTGCGCTACGACGAGTCGCTCGGCGCCTACGTGATCGACATCGACGCCTGGAACCGACTCACGCCCGAGCAGAAGGCCCTCTTCGACGTCGACTTCGTGATCGAGAACAACCAGACCACGGGCGAGACGCGCGTGGTCGAGAATGGCCAGGAGGGCTATCACTTCGGCGCCGAGGACGGGCCCGAGTACGTCCCCGAGGAGGCGCCGTCAGACCCCGAGGCCGCCCGCCCCATCCTCGACGAGCCCGCCGAGAAGGGCGACGCCACCTCGGCTCCCGCCGATTCCGGGGCTCAGCCCGCCTCGGTGGACCTCGCCAGCAAGCTGGGCGTCGCGTCTGCGCAGGGGGGTGCTCCCGACGAGAACGGCGAGCTTGCCGACGGCTCCGAGGGCGACGGGCCCGCGCTCGCGGGCGCGGCCGCCGAGGGTCCCGACGAGCTCTCAGAGCAGGAGGAGGGAGACTTCGTTGGCCTTGCGGCGGCGCTTGCGCAGGGCGAGTTCGGCTCGGGGCTCCTCCCGCAGGCCGCCGAGGGCTCCGACGTCACCAACTTCGGCTACACCGGTGCGATGCAGCCCTTCGTCGCGGACGCCTCCGCCGACTGGTCGGGTGACGCCCAGACGGGTGCCGAGCACGACGTCGGCTACTGGAAGCTCCAGGTCTATGGCGCCCAGGGTGGCAGCGGCAACTCGAACGCCACCAAGGGCGGCTACGGCGGCTATGCCGAGGGCGTCGTGCGCCTCGAGGACGGCATGGGCCTGAGCGTCTACGTCGGAAGCCAGGGCAACGCGCCCGCCGCCGGCTGGAACGGCGGGGGACAGGGCTACTACGGCACCAAGGTCAAGTACAACCAGTACGGTTGCGGAGGCGGTGGCGCCACCGACGTCCGCATCGGGGGAGAGACCCTCTACAACCGCCTCATCGTCGCAGGCGGAGGCGGCGGCAGCTTCCGCGGTTACGCCGGATACTGGAGCGGCTACCACCGTCGCACCGAGGGTCGCGGCGGCGACGGCGGCGGCGAGAGCGGCGGGCAGGGCCGTGCCGTGGCCTGGGCAAACCCGGGCGGCGGCGGTGGCACGCAGTACGCCGGCGGCGCAGGTGGCCAGGGTTCCAAGAAGTACGGATATGCCGGCACCTTCGGACAGGGGGCCGCGGCCCCCACGAGCGTCGGCAAGCCCGGCGCGGGCGGCGGTGGCGGCTGGTGGGGCGGCGGCTCTGGCGGCGGCGGCACCAAGAACGCCGGCAAGTACAAGGCAACGGCCGGTGGCGGAGGCTCCGGCTTCACCTACGTTGGCCAGGACATGAGCGAGCTCATCCCCGCGAGCGGCGCCTACCTGGTAGACCCCTCCTACGCGCTCATCGGTGCCTCCATGAAGGTCGGCCAGCGCTCGGGATCCGGCTATGCCACGATCACCCACCTCGCGTGGAACACGACCTTCGACGCCAATGACTCCCAGGGCACCACTCGTGCCACGGGTGAGGGCAAGAGCCGCGACAAGACCTACGTCACGTCCAACGAAGGCACCACATACTATGCGGCCTACACGATCCCCGGCGACACTCCCGAGACCTGCGGCTACTCGAGGCCTGGCTACACCTTCGCGGGTTGGAACACGGCCCCCGACGGCTCGGGAGAGAGCTACACGGGCGAGCCGATGCTCATCTCCTCCGACATCGTGCTCTACGCGCAGTGGGAGCCCAACATCTACGAGGTTGCCCTCGACAACGCCGACGCGACCCAGCTCGGCACGTCGGTGGTCTTCGAGAAGTTCGACACGGGCCTCTTCGCAGACGCCTCGTGCGAGCATGCGCTTGCGCCCGAGTCGTTCTCGAAGCCCGTTCGCGCCTACAATGTCTCCTTCGAGCCCACGGGTGGACGCACTCCCTCAACCTCGCTCACGGCCGAGTACACCTTCAAGGGTTACTACACCGAGGCGGGCGGTGCCGGCACGAAGATGATCGACGCAGCGGGCGCCCCCACGGGCGACTTCGGTGTGACCACCATCTACGACGAGGGCGCGACCCTGCATGCCGACTGGACGTCCGGCTCCGTCACGCTGCCGGCACCCACGCGCGACGGCTACTCCTTCGAGGGGTGGTACGCGAGTTCCGATGGCGGCGCGACCCTCGGCGAGCGCATCGGCGGCGCGGGGGAGCCCTACACGCCCTCCTCGGACGTCACGCTCTACGCCCGCTGGGTGCCGCTCATCTATCGCGTCGACCTTGACAACGCCGGCGCCTACGACAGCCAGTCCGGCGCAATCTCCGACTACGACGCCGCACACGCCGCGGGCATGGGCACGGGGAGCGTCTTCGAACAGTATGCGACGAACATCCTCGACGCGGACGGACGCGACGCCTCGGGCGCGCCGCTTGGCTCGCCCATAGACTCCGTGACCGCCCCCAAGCAGGTCTACCAGGTGCGCTACGAGCACATGACGGGCACCGACACGCCGTCGCCCGCCCTTCCTGCCGCCCAGACCTCCTCCTATGCGTTCAAGGGCTACTTCACGGCCGAGTCGGGCGGCACCAAGCTCATCGACGGCTGCGAGGGCGGCGGCCGTGCCGCGCTCACGGACGCCCTCAAGGCGGGAGACCTCTTCCTCTCCGACACGACCCTGCACGCCCAGTGGGACCAGTCCAGCGTCACCCTTCCCGAGATGGCTCACTGGGAGGGTCATAAGTTCGCCGGCTGGGGCACCCAGCCCTCGGGCAGCCTCACCTTCCTGCGCGAGGGGCAGTCCTACACGCCCGTCTTCGACGAGTCCCGCGGCACGGGGGACGCGACCCTCTACGCCTACTGGAAGATCAACACCTACGCCATCGACTACTTCGGCGTGGAGGAGGCCGTCGGCTTCAACCCGCCCGGTGCCGTTGCCACCGGCGAGGAGGACACCGGCGTCAAGTACAACGTCACCTTCACGGTCCCCAACCCCGTGCGCCCCGGCTACGAGTTCATCGGGTGGCGCATCGAGGACATGGACGACATCGAGCACACCATCCAGGGCGAGAAGACCCATGACACGACCTTCGAGGTCACCAAGGCTAATGGCAGGCTCTCGCCGGCTGGTACCTCCCTTTGCAACCTGCGCGAGGACGACGGCGTCCTCAAGATGACGGCACTGTGGCAGCCCAAGGTCTACCCCGTGACCCTTGACGACACGGGCGGCGCGGGCGGCTCGGGCACCGTCTTCGAGGAGTACGCGACCAACGTCTGGAAGACGCGCAGCGGCACCGAGGGCGCCTACACCTATGCGGATCCCCTGCACCACGCCACGGAAACCGCCGAGAAGGGCACGGTCTCCGTCCCCGCCAAGTCGCGCTCCGTCGCCTGGCGCCTGGACTCCGTCCTCGACGGCGAGACGCTCGCGCCGGACACCTCGCATGCGACCATGGACGGCGGCGCCATGCGCCAGACCGACACGGCCGACTATCGGTTCCTCGGCTACTTCGACCGCGCCCAGGCGGGCATCATGCTCGTGGACGATCGCGGCTCGGTCGCGCAGGACGCCTTCGCCACCACGCTCTTCGAGGGGGACGGCGAGCACCGCATCTTCGCGCAGTGGGAGAACCCGGGCGTCAAGCTTCCCCTCATTGACGGCGTGCCGTACCTGCGCCACATCGGCTGGAACACGGCTCCCGACGGCTCGGGCGACTCGCTGCTCCCGGGAGACACCTTCTATCCCGAGGCTGTCGAGCCCACGCCGCTCTATGCCCAGTGGGACAAGCCGACCTACCCGGTGACCTACGACGCCAACGGCGGCGTCGGAGCACCCGCCCCGGGAGTCAAGAGCCACAACGTCGACCTCGCGGTCACGACCGACGCACCCACCTGGGGACTCGAGTACTACCCGGGCCCGATTCTCGACTTCGACGTCAACTGCACGCCCGGCGAGGGCCAGAGCGCCTCGACCGGCGTCGCCGGCGACCACATGGCCACCGTCATCACGCGCACCCATGACTTCGTCTCGTGGAACACCGAGCGCAAGGGCGGCGGCACCACGTTCGCGCCCGGCGCGGCATATGCGGCCAACGCCGCGGCGACGCTCTGCGCCCAGTGGAAGGTCACCGACACCGTGGGTGCCGTCCAGCTGCCGCAGGCCACGCGCACCGGCTACACCTTCGACGGCTGGTACACGAGCTCCGACGGCGGCGCGACCCTCGACACGCGCGTCGGCGACGAGGCCGGGCGCTACGCTCCTCTCGCCAACGAGACCCTCTACGCCAAGTGGGTGCCCAACGCCTACAAGGTCGCCTTCCACGACGGCGACGCCACGCTGGGGGAGAGGAGCCTCACCTACGACTCGGCGGCGCCGCTTCTGACCGGCGTGCGCCAGGGCCCGGGCACGATCTCGGCCAACGAGCTCACCGCCACGCGCGAGGGCTGGACCTTCGCGGGCTGGGAGAGCCGTCCGGGCGGCTTCGAGGTCGCCTACCAGGCCGCCGAGGAGGTCGTCAACCTCACCGACGCGCCTGCGGGAACGGTCGACCTCTACGCGCTCTGGCAGCGTGACGTGACCTTCGTCGGCGGCGTCGAGGGCGAGCTTTCGCCCACGTCGGAGTCGGCCGCCGCGCCCTCCGGCGACGCCGGTCGCATCCGCACCCAGGCCGACCAGGCCGCCACGGACGCCGTCACCATCCGCCAGCTCGGCGACGCGAGCGGATCAACGTCCGTCACCGCGCCCCAGATCGCCGCGATCGACGGCTGGGACGCCGCCGGTTGGCTGCCCTCGACCTCGGCCACCGCGGCGAGCGTCGCGCTCGCGGGCGAGACCTTCGTCCCGACCGACGTCGCGACCTTCTACGCCGGCCACGCCCGCCAGGTCGAGCTCGCCTACGACGGCAACGGCGCGAGCTTTGGCGAGACCGCGCCCTCGCTCGACACCCAGCGCTACAACGTCTCGGGCGACATCACCACGCCGGCGCTCGTGCTCGCCCCCAACGGCTTCACGCGCGACGACTTCTACTTCGACAAGTGGAGCATGGGCAACCCCGCCGAGACCGTCCACGACTGGACCCCGCAGGTGGAGGAGGCGCCCCGCGCCACGGCGCTGGCCGAGTGGGCATCGCTCGACGACGTCGTGCCCGCCGGCTACTACACCATCAACTACGACCCCAACGGCGCCTCGGGCCACATGGACTCGCGCACCGTCGAGTACGCCGACGCCGTCAACCTCGACGCGCCGACCTTCACGCTCGAGGGCGCGACCTTCAAGGGCTGGAACACGGCACCCGACGGAACCGGCGAGTTCTTCGACGACGGCGAGCTCGTCGCCATGCTCGCCAAGCCCAACGAGTCGATCACGCTCTACGCCCGCTGGAACCTGCCCGCGCGCGCCGTCCCCACCGACGTCGACGCGCAGGACGGCTCCGACACGCCCAAGACCTCCGACCCCACGACGCTGGCCGCTCCGCTCGCGCTCCTGCTAGCGGGGGCCGCGCTCGCGGTCATCGGGGTGCGCAGGCGCAGGCGCGAGTAGGCGCATTGCGGCCGTGGCCGCCCGGGCGCTGGGCTCGAACGTCGCGCCTGCGGCGCGAACTCGCCCAGTACCCGGGTGGGCCACGCCGGGCATCTGTCTGCACGTCCCGCGTGTCGTGGCGTGACCGTTCTGTTTCATCCTGGCGTACGGGAGCGCACATCTCGGTTGCCGGTTTGCTTGCGTGCGTGCACGGTGGGGCTTCGGGTCGTACAATCGACGTGTCATCTGGCAATCGATTGGCTATCATTTCTGATATGAGAATCGCAATCGCAGAAGACAACCTGTACGACATGCGTGACCTTCGGACCTTGCTCGATCACTTCCTTTCGGTCCGCGGGGTGGCTGCCACTGTCGACGCGTTCCGGACCGCCGACGACTTCATCGCCACGCTCGACTCTCAGCGCTATGACCTCGCTCTTCTCGACTGCTACCTCGACGAGGCGGGGATGGTGCCCGACCCCGACGCGAAGACCGGCCTCGACGCCGCCCGTGCCATCCGCGAGCGCGACGGCGAGTGCGCCATCATCTTCATCACCTCGAGCCGCGACTTCGCCGTCGAGAGCTACGAGGTCCAGGCGCACGGGTACCTGCTCAAGCCGGTCGCCTACGACGAGCTGTCTGCGGTGCTCGACCGCTACTTCGCCCAGCGCACGCCCTGGAGGAAGGTGACGCTCGGCGGCGCCTCCTTCGACCCGGGCACGCTTCTCTGGGCCCGCTCGGCGGGGCACTACCTCGACATCCATACGACCGACGGCAAGCCCCAGCGTGTTAGGGCGACGTTCGCGCAGGCGGAGGGCGAGCTCACGGGTCTGAGGCAGTTCTACTCGCCCGCCCGCGGCTACCTGGTCAACCTCGACATGGTCGAGCGTCTGGACGGCTCGGACCTCGTCCTTAGGGGAGGAGAGCGTGTGCCCGTGAGCCGACGCAACCTCGTGCAGGCGCGCGCCGCGTGGTCCGACTGGGTTGCCAGGCGCGAGGGGCGATCGATCTAGCCATGGTGAGCCTTGCGAACATCCTCCTTTCGGTGAGCACCGAGCTGGTCATGGTCCCGACGGCCTACCTGACGCTCGCCCCCATGCGCTTCTCGGAGTGGATCTCGGGCAAGGCGTTCGCGTTCCTCATGGCGCTCTCGGTCGTCGGCGGGGTGGGCTGCGGCGTCGCCTACGCCCTCGTGCCGAGCGTTCGGCTCGCGCTCTTCGTCTCGTCGAGCCTCGTGTCGCTTCTCATCCTGGTGCGGGTGAGCAGGATACGCCTGCGGTCGATCCTCTACATCTTCTTTACCGCGGAGTTCTTCATCTGCTCCGTCAGGATCCTGGCCGGCATCGCAAGCTTCTGCCTGAGGCCCTCGAGCTATCAGGGTGGGGTCCCCTCGTGGGAGGCCCATGTCATCATGTGGGCCCTGCTGATCCTGTTCACCCTCGTGTTCCGCCCGGTCTTCATCGAGCGCATCTCCTTCATCATCGAGAACTGCGAGAGCGGCCGCGCCCCCGATACGCTGTGGCGCTTCGGCTGGCTCCTTCCCTTTTCCTGCTACCTCGTCGTCGTGCTCGCCCTTGACACGGCGCCCGACCAGATCGCGAGCGCCAGCCAGCTCGCGTTGACGCTGTTCCTGCAGGTCGTCCTCCTGCTGCTCTACTACACGATCGTCGACTTCGAGTATCGGCTCATGCGCAGCGCCCGCGACGTCGAGGAGAACCTCAACCGCCAGCACCTCCTGAGCCTGCAGCTGCAGCAGAACTCGATCATGAAGGACCGCATCGAGCAGGCACGACGCGCCCGCCACGACCTCCGCCACTTCAGGGGGGTCGTCGGCATGTACGCGCGAGAGGGCGACCTCGACGGCCTCGTGGAGTATCTCGGCGAGCTCGACGCCATCTCGGACGACGACCCCCTGGTCTGGTGCGAGAACCAGGTCGTGAACGCCATTGTCGGGCACTACGTCTCCAAGGCCCGTGCCCTCGGCGCCGACGTCAAGGTCGAGGCCTCCGTCCCCGAGGATCTCCCGCTCTCCGAGATCGCCCTCACCACCGTCGTCGGCAACGTGCTCGAGAACGCGGTCACCGCCCTCGAGCATGCCAAGGGGGAGGGCGACGTGCGCCTTGCGATGTCGGTGGTGATCTCCGTTCGCGACAACTCCCAGTTCACCCTCGACGTGAAGAACACGTACGCCGGCAAGATCCTGCGAAACGGGCAGGGGAGGCTCCTCTCGACCAAGCATGAGGGCGTCGGCGTGGGCACCGCGAGCGTCATCGCCCTGGCCGAGCAGGCCGGCGGCTTCGCTCGCTTCGGGAGCGAGGGCGGGCTCTTCCGTTCCTTCGTCCTGCTGCCGCTCTCGTAGGGACTCCGTCACAACGGAAAACTTTTATATGCAAGGCGCCGTCTTGCCCTCTTCGAGCTTGCGTTTGCGCATGCGTCGCCTGCACGGTTCTGGTTCTTTTCTGGCATCTTTGTGACCTGCTGGCGCGAGCGGTGCCGAAATCTGGCACGAACGGCACCTTTTTGGCACGAACGGTCACCTTCGCCGCACATCTCGAAGCCCACCCACGCCGAGAATAAAAAACTGAGTATTTGTGTCTCGCCCATGAGCGAAGACGACGAGGGAGGTGGAAGACATGTTCGTGCCCGAGACGTGGATGGCCGTCGACGCCATCTCCGCGTGCATCATGATCGTGCTGGCCGTGGCCTCGCGCGACGGGTCCGTGCTGCGCGAGCGCCAGCGCAGGGTCTTCCGCTATGCGCTCGTGGTCTTCCTCCTCTTTACCGCCATGGACGCCCTCGTCCACCTCACGGGCGTCGACCCCGTCGTCTCGCTCGGCCTCGCCTACGCATCCCACGTCTTCACCGCCGTGTGCGTGCTCTCGTGCCTGGTCTATGCGGCCACCTGCGTCGAGCGCCGCCAGGGCATCCCCATGGTGCTCGCCGTCATGCTCGTCGTCTTCGGCGTAGCCGACGTCGTGCTGCTCGCGCTCAACGCCTCCTTCGGCTGGCTGTTCGTCGCGACCCCCGGTGGCGGCTACGAGCAGGGCTGGGCCTGGTGGGGCCAGGCGGCCTACCTTGCCCTGTGCGTCATGGCGACCGCAGTCTACTACGCGGCAGCCCGCGTCCGCGTCAACCGCCGCACCTCGCGCTCGCTGCTCGCGTTCGTCGCGATCCTCCTGGCCGGCATCGGCTGCCAGCTCCTCGTGGCCCAGGTCATGGTGCTCCCGGCCTTCTTCGCCCTCGCGGCGCTCGTTCGCTATGCGGACGACCAGGTCGAGGCCCTCAAACTCGACTACCTCACCGGCCTCTCCAACCGCGTGGCCCTCGACGCGAAGCTCTCGCGCCTCGTCGCCAACGGCTACTCGTTCGGTTGCCTCTACATCGAGGTCGACGACTTCTCCCACGTCGTCGAGAGCCGTGGTCGCGTGGCCGCCGACGCCCTGCTCGCAGAGTTCGCGGCCATGCTCTCCGGCTGCTTCCGCATCAACGACACCATCGCCCGCTACTCGGACGGCAGCTTCTTCGTCGTGATCGAGTCCTGCGACGAGCAGATCCTCTCCTCGATCTCCTCCCGCGTCGCCGGCGTCGTGGCGCGCCGCGCGGCCGACGGCACCCTGTCGTATCCCGTCGAGGCCTCCATCGGCTCGGCGGTCTTCGAGCACACCGACCTTCCCGACGAGCTCGACGCCGCGGCATGCGACGCCGCGCTCGTCTCGTACCTCGCCCGCCTCGAGGAGGCGGTCCAGTCCGACCGCGAGCAGAGGAGGATCCTGCGCGAGAACGCCCTTTGAGCCATCCCCGGCGAGCCGGGGGTTGCCCAAACGACGCTCTCACCAAGAAAAGAGACGTCTGACCTAGTGCCAGGGGTGTTCGGAGGACACCCCTGTAGTAGTGGAAAGGTGTGGCAACCGTGTTGACGAAGAATCGAAGCGAAGAGACAGCGGCCGAGCTCGACCTCGGCCAGCGCGTCGCATCCGGCAGGAGGCGCGCACGCGTCTGGGCCAACAAGGCCGTCTCTGTCATGTGCGCCGTCACGCTCGTGTGCGGGCTCGTCCCCAACGTGGCGCTCGGCAGCGACAGGGCAGCCGGGCAGGAGGCCCAGGCCGTGACCGCGACCGCGACCGCGACCGACGACGCCCAGGCGACCGTCACCCAGACGACCGCCGGCCAGGCAGGCGACTCCCAGGCCGCCCAGACCAAGGCGACCGAGCCCGCAAAGTCGGACGCCCAGGCCACGGACGCCGCCAAGAAGGACGACGCCGAGAAGAGCGTGGCGTACCCCGCCGTCACCTTCCCGACGCAGCACGCCAACGGCGTGGCCGTCGACGTCTCCGCCCCCGAGGGCGCCCTTCCCGAGGGCGCGACCCTCAAGGTGACGGGCGTCTCGTCCGAGGACGTGCGCGGCACCGTCGCGGACGCCGTCTCCGAGGACGTCTCCGCCAGCGAGATCGCCGCGGTCGACATCTCCTTCACCTACACCGACCCCAAGACCGGCCAGGAGAGCGAGGTCGAGCCCAAGAGCGACATCTCCGTCAAGCTCGCCGCCGACTCCATCCGCGACGCGCGCTCCAACGCCGAGTCCAAGGTCGACGTCGTCCACATCGCCGACACCGGGTCCGCCGAGGTCGTCCCGTCTTCCTCCACCGCAGACGACCAGGTCCAGATCTCCTCCAAGGACTTCTCCGTCTACGCCATCGTCACCCAGGTCACCCCGCGCCTCACCGTCAGGTTCGAGAACGGCGCCGCCGAGGCGCCCTCGATGATCGTCAAGGCCGACGACACCGCCGACGAGGTCGCCCAGATCGTCCACGACCCCGGCGTCGAGGGCCTCGCCCCCAACGAGGTCTTCACGGGCTGGACGACCGATCCCAACTACACCGCCGACACGCAGCTGCTCACCATCGAGCAGGTCCGCGAGGCCGCCATGGCCAAGGCCGACCAGATCACCTCCGACGAGACGGTCACCTACTACAAGGCCACGGCCAAGCGCTACAAGGTCAACTACGTCGACGAGAAAGGCGTCTCCCAGGGCACCGAGACCGTCGAGGTCCCGGGCAACTCCGCCACCGGCGAGGGCACCTACACCGTCAACATGGGCTACACCCCCGACAGCTCCGAGCGCGCCTTCGAGGGCTGGCTCGTCGCCGAGGGCAAGTCCAACGTCGTCGGCTACGAGGAGGGTCACCTCTACAAGAACGGCGACTCCGTCACCATTAAGGGCGACGTCGAGTTCCGCGTCAGCGAGCCCTACGGCCGCTGGCTCGTCTTCGAGGAGAACGGCAAGGGCGCGACCTACAACGCCCCGCAGTTCGTCAAGTCCGGCGAGACGACCTCCAAGCCCTGTGACGACTCCGCGATGGTGCGCTACGGCTACACCTTCGGTGGCTGGTACTCCAACAAGGAGTGCACGGGTGCTCAGTTCGAGTTCGGAAAGCAGCTCAACGAGGCCAAGACCGTCTACGCCAAGTGGATTCCTAACACCAACGCCAACTACACCGTCATCATCTGGAAGCAGAACCTCGAGGGCGACGGCTACGACTTCGAGGAGGCCGTCAACCTCTCCGGCCGCGTCGGCACCACCGTCAACACGGTCTCGAAGCAGGGCGACGGCGACAGCGCCTACGCCAGCGTCAACGGCACCAACAAGCAGTACACGGGCTTCCACCTCAAGGACTTCGACCAGAACGTGACGATCGCCACCGAGGGCAACTCGATCGTCAACGTCTACTACAACCGCAACGAGATCACCCTTAACTTCAACGTGTACGAGTACGCGTATGTACCCACGTCAAGCAATAGGGGTACGCAGTATGGCCTGGTAAATGGCGAGTATGTTGATCTTTATCGATCGGGCGGCACGTGGTATTACGGATACTGGGAGCGATACAGCGGCCAGCGCTATACATATGAATTGGGATGGCACGAGTACAAGACCATGAAGGGTCTCTACGGTCAGGGCCTTTCTGAAGAGGGGTTCGAGTGGCCCACTGAGTACAACTGGTATGACGGCCACAACAATCAAGGTGAAGGCACCGGTACGCGCACGACCTTCCTGGACGCCTTTCTCCCCAGCGATGGCTCCTCTACGGTCGATTACTACGGCGAGGAACCGCCCTCGGATCAGAACAACACGATCAACTTCTTCAAGCAGAAGTCTGATGGTGACGGATACGAACTCGCAAATACGGTGACTACCACTGCGGGCAGTTTCTACATCTCCGACAAGTACAACGGCTTCACCGCTGACCACTATTCCGTTGACTTCGGCGCCGACGTGAACGTTGGTACGAAGGCCTCCAACGGTTACTACAATGGCGGTAAGTCTGTCAGCTATAACGATAGGCTCGATGTCTACTTCGACCGCAGCTCCTACAAGCTGAACTACATGGACGGCCTCTGCGTCGACGGCAACGGCAACACCCTCGACGAGACCAACCTCGGCCAGCTGAGGGACGCCGATACCTTCGCGTATGGCGCCGACGTCTCGTCTCACAACAAGGGCGCCGCCGACTACTTCCAGCCGACGCGCGAGGGCTTCGCGTTCGAGGGCTGGTACTCCGACCCCGAGTGCACGCACCCGTACACATTCACGACCATGCCCGACGGCGGCATCACGGTCTATGCCAAGTGGCGCCAGGTCCAGTATCGCGTCTTCCTGCACCCCAATGCCGGCACCCAGCAGAGCGATCCCAGCCTCGACTGGGGCTCCGCTAGCCAGGACATGAACTTCCGCGTCAGCCACGGCGGAACCATCTCGCTGCCCAACACGGCTCTGCGCGACGGCTACGACTTCGTCGGCTGGTACTCCGACGCGGCCTGCACCAAGGTCTTCAACTCCGACACCAGGCTGACCGACGCCATGGCGTCGCCCTACAACAAGGCGACCGACTACACCGACGTCATGGACCAGTGGGGCAACATCTCCAGCGCCGAGACCGCCTCCAACAGCGACGCCACCGGCTTCAACGGCGGCGACCGCTTCTGGATCACCAAGCGCGTCGACGTCTACGCCAAGTGGCGCTCCGTCCTGATCGGCGCCGACGGCATCAACGTCCTCTACGACGAGAACGTCGCCGAGGGCGGCAAGGAGGGCAGCAAGCCCACCGACACCTCCTTCTACGCCGACTCGGCCAACGTCACCGCCGGCGCCGCGGCCCAGCCCGCCGATTCCTCCAAGAAGTACTTCAAGCACTGGGTCGTCCAGCACTGGAACAAGGACACACAGGCCTACGAGGACACGTCCACCACGGTCCAGCCCGGCGGCACCTTCGAGATCAGCCAGAGCGACGCCCGCGTGGTCGAGCGCGAGGGCAGCACGCCCGAGAACCCGCTCAACACCTACACCGTCCGCCTGAAGGCGGTCTGGGGCGACGTCGAGCAGAGGACCCCGACCCACATCGACTGGTACGCCAACTACGGCACCGAGAACGACGGCAAGGGCCAGCTCTATCACTCCGACCAGGACGTCAAGATCAACGACGGCGTCGACATCGTCGCCGCCCCGAGCCGCGAGGGCTACACCTTCGTCGGCTGGACCAAGACCAAGGGCGGCACCAAGGCCGACTTCCTCTCCTGGGACGGCGAGAAGTACACCACCACCGTGGACGGCGAGACCCACGTGGTCACGCAGGTCGCGGCCGACGAGAAGCAGCCCTACGACGACCTGTACGCCGTCTGGCGCGCCAACCTGACCGTCAGGATCGTGGGCAACACCAACACCGTCACCTACAACGCGCAGGAGCAGTCCGTCTCCGGCTACACCGTCACCTACAAGGTGGCTGACCAGGCCGAGACGAGCGTTGCCCCCTCTGGCGTCAGCGTCACCCTCAAGCAGGGCAAGGAGGCCATCGCCAAGGGCACCAACGCCTCCGACGAGAAGTACATGATGGGGCTCACCCTTGCTGACTTCGAGGTTTCCGCAGCCGACTACAACTACGACGCCTCCGACGCGGCCAACTCCTACACGGACGGATGGCTCAAGATCACCAAGAAGGCCGTCACCGTCAAGGCCGACGACAAGACCAAGACCTTCGGCGACGCCGACCCCGAGCTCACCGCGAAGGTCGAGGGCGCCGACGCGGGCCAGATCAACTTCACGCTCGGCCG
>NZ_JALGRK010000002.1 GCF_023276655.1 Olsenella intestinalis
CACGTCGCTCTACAGCAGCAGCACCGGCGTCGTCGCGTGCCCCGACCCCTCGCAGCGCCCCGCGACGATGCGCAGGATGCTCGACAGCGTAAGCTACGACTACAGCAAGAAGCCGCTTCCCGATCGCGGCGAGTTCGAGTGCCGCTACGTCGTGACCACCGACCGCTTCGAGGAGGGCGACGACGCCAGCACCGAGGGGGTGCGCGTGTGGGAGGGCACCGTCGACACCGTGATCCCCGGCGCGCGCCAGCCCGTCTCCAGCAAGGCCTTCAAGGACGCCAGGGAGCTCTCCGCGATCGTCGCCTAGCGGCATTGCGCGTGGCACCTCAGGGCGCAAGCGCGGCCCTCTCCCGAGCACGGTGGTGCGGCGGGGGAGGGCCGCGGCTCTTCTCGGATAACTGAATGGGGCCTCTACCAGCGATTGGAAGGGGCAGATTTTGCGCCGCCAAAACCCTTTGCCAAACATTTATGCGGTTTAGTGCAGCTTCGGGCATTGTTTTGTTAGAATAGCGTCGCATCGATAACAGAGTGGGTCGATGAGCCCCACCTTTAAAAAGGAGTGCGCAATGGTTTCCAAGCAAGTGACTATCGTTTCCGCCACCGGCCTTCACGCCCGTCCCGCGTCCCAGTTCGTCCAGGTCGCGAAGGAGTACCAGAGCGCCGTCACCATCCAGGACATCGACAAGGGCACCGCTGCCGTCAACGCCAAGTCCATCATGATGATCCTCGCTGCCGGCCTCGGCACCGGCACCAAGGTCGAGATCGCTTGCGACGGCCCCGACGAGCAGGACGCCCTCAACGCGCTTCTCGCCATCAAGGACGGCGACGCCAGCCTCTTCTCCGAGTAGGCCTTGTCGGTCCTACCAAAGGATCCAAACGAGCAAGCCCGGTGCCCCAGCGGCATCGGGCTTGTTTTGCTGGACCTCGACGGCACGATCGTGAGCGGCGGCACGCACGTCTCGGAGCGGGTCCGGCACTCGCTGGTCCGCGCGCACGAGAGGGGCGTCACGCTTGCCGTCTCGAGCGGCAGGCCGTACCACATGGTGCCGCGCTCGATCCGCGAGCTGGGCGTGATGGACTACTACGTCTGCACGAACGGTTCGGTCGTGAACGACCGGGCGGGCGAGAGGATCTTCTCCCACGGCTTCGACCCTGCCTCGGCGACGCGGATCATGGGCATGCTCGAGCACCTGAGGCCGGGCTGGAACGTCTTCGTGAGCGACGAGGGCTATGCCGAGGTTCGCAACCACACCTACATGATCGGCGGCGCCACGGGCGCCGCGGGCGCTGCGGGCGCCGCGGGCTCCGACGGCGCCGCGGGTGCCGGTGGGGGAGCGGGCGCGCTGCGCGCGGTCTCGTCCGTCGCGCGGTTCGCGCTGGCCATCGTCGCCGGGCCCGGCTTTCACGAGCGACTGTCCGTCCGCGGCGTCGTGCGCCGCGCGGACCAGGTCGACAAGATGGGATGCTCGTTTGCCTCCGAGTGGGCCGCCGACGAGGCATGCGCGCTCCTCTCGGCGGAGTCGTCGTCCGAGGTCGTGCGCATGACGCCGCTCGAGCTCGAGATAACGGCCGCCGGCGTCGACAAGGGCACGGGCGCCTCCTGGCTCGCCGATCGCCTGGGCGTTTCGCGCGAGGCGACCGTGGGCTTCGGCGACGGTGCCAACGACCTGCCGCTCGTGGGCGCAGTCGGGCGCTTTGTCGCCATGGGCAACGCCGACGACGAGGTCAAGGCCGTCGCGTCCGAGGTCTGTCCCACGATCGACGAGGACGGCGTTGCCCAGTGGCTTGACGCCCACGTGGGCTAGGGCCGCGGCGCGGGCGCCCCGTGCGCTGCGGCACGTGCAAAACCCGGGCAGGGCCCGGTTCCAAGAGAGCGAAGGCATTCATGAGCGAGTACAAGAACCCCAGGGAGACCTGGTTCACCTACGACATCGTCGCGGAGGACCCCACGACGCACGCGCGCGCGGGCGTGCTGCACACGCCGCACGGCGACGTGCCGACCCCAATCTTCATGCCGGTGGGCACCAAGGCCACGGTCAAGGGCCTCTTGCCCGACCGGCTCGAGAGCCTGGGCGCCAAGATCATCCTGGCGAACACGTACCACCTGGCGAACCGACCCGGCGAGGACCTCGTCGAGGAGATGGGCGGCCTGCACGACTTCATGCAGTGGCATGGGCCGATCCTGACCGACTCGGGCGGCTTCCAGGTCTTCAGCCACGGTGACTTCACCAAGCTCACCGACGACGGGGTGACGTTCCGCTGCGTCGACTACGACGGCTCGTACTTCCACTGGACGCCCGAGCGCAACATGGAGATCGCCCAGAAGCTGGGGGCCGACATCGTGATGCAGCTCGACCAGTGCCCGCCGTACCCGGCCTCGCGCTCGTTCGTGGAGCGCGCCGTCGAGCTCTCGAGCATGTGGGCCGAGCGCTGCTTCAAGGCGCACGACCGCGAGGACCAGGCGTTGTTCGGCATCGTCCAGGGCGGCATGCACCTCGACCTGCGCCTGCGCTCGCTCGCGCACCTCGAGGAGTGCGGCGACTTCCCGGGCTACGGCATCGGCGGCTACTCGGTGGGGGAGGACCACGACACCATGTTCGAGACGCTCGCGCCCCTGGCGAGCGAGCACATGCCGAAGGGCAAGCCCCGCTACCTCATGGGCGTCGGCAACCCCACGACGCTCGTGCGCGGCGTCTCCTGCGGCATCGACATGTTCGACTGCGTGCTGCCCACGCGCACCGCGCGCATGGGCTCGGCCTTCTCGAGCGAGGGTAGGCTCAACTTCAGGCACGCGCGCTTCACCCACGACGACCGCCCGATCGACGAGAAGTGCACCTGCCCCGTCTGCTGCGGCGGCTACAGCCGCGCCTACCTGCATCATCTCGTGCGACAGAAGGAGATGGTGGGCTCGGTCCTGCTCTCGATGCACAACGTGTACTTCCTTCTCGACCTCATGCGCCGCGCGCGCGAGGCGATCATCGAGGGCCGCTACGCCGCCTTCGAGAGCGATTGGCTCTCCTGTCCAGCGGCACAGGACTGGTAATCGACGAGCGGGGCAAGAAATTTGCGTCCCGCAAGTGGTCTATAATTTCACCCGTTTATGAGCCGGGGCATGTCCCCCGTACAGAAGGTATCGACACATGGCTGACAAGAAGAGCAAATCGGAGGAGGCCGGCCTCGACCGGTGGAAGTCCTCCGAGGGCGCCTCTCCCAAGGGAGGGCGTCGCGGCAAGTCCAAGGTGCGCGCCAAGAAGACGCGCAAGCGCAAGATGAACCCGACCGTGCGTCGTTGGGCCTCCACCCTCGTGATTCTCTGCGTCGTGCTCGTCGTGTGCGTGATCGGCTTCACGCCGGTGGGCGAGAGGATCACCCAGGGACTCGACATCCAGGGCGGCGTGTCCGTCATCATGAAGGCCTCCAAGACCGACGGCACCGCGCCGACGGCCGAGGACATGGCCACGGCGACTGCCATCGTGCAGAACCGCGTGAACGCCCTCGGCGCGTCCGAGACCTCCGTCCAGCAGCAGGGCACCGACTCGATCCTGATCCAGATCCCGGGCGCCACCAACGCCGAGCAGGCGATCCAGACGGTCGGCCAGACCGGCATGCTCGAGTTCGTTCGCCTCGACGAGATCGGTGACGCCGACGCGCTGGCCAAGCTCAACGCCGGCACCGAGGACGTCAAGCTGAAGGAGGGCACCTACACCGCCTTCATGGACGGCTCGCACCTCACGAACGTCAACGTCGCGCAGGCGAGCAACTCCGCCACCGGCTCCTACGCCGTCAACGTCAAGCTCGACGGCGAGGGCACCCAGACCTTCGCCGACGTGACCAAGGAGCTCGCGCCCACCAAGGGCAGGATCGCCATCGTGCTCGACGGTACGGTCAAGTCCGCTCCCGCCGTCCAGAACGAGATCACGGGCGGCGAGGTGTCCATCACCGGTAACTTCACGCTCGAGAGCGCCAAGAGCCTCAAGACCGTGCTCGACTCCGGCTCGCTGCCGGTCACGCTGACCTACTCCGAGAGCCGCGTCGTCGGCCCGACCCTCGGCCAGGACTCCCTCAACCAGGGCGTCTTCGCGATCGGCATCGGCGTGATCATCGTCGTCGCGTACCTGTTCTTCTTCTACCGTGGCCTGGGCTTCCTCACCATGGGCTCCCTCGGCGTGTTCGCCGTTCTCTACCTCGGCATCCTCGCTCTTCTCTCCCACTTCGGGGCCTTCGCGCTCACGCTTCCGGGACTTGCGGGCATCGTCCTCACCACGGGCTCTGCCGCCGACTCGTCGATCCTCGTGCTCGAGCGCTTCCGCGAGGAGATCCGCATGGGTCGCTCCGTCAAGAACGCGGCCGTCTCCGGCGCCAAGCACGGCATCATGACGTCGCTCGACGCCGACGCCGTCCAGATGGTCGCCGCCCTCGCGCTCTTCTTCGTCGCGGTCGGCTCGGTCAAGGGCTTCGGCCTCACGCTGGCCCTCGGCATCATCTGCGACATCGTGACCATGTTCTGCTTCAAGGCGCCCGCGCTGCGCCTGCTCGCGCTCAAGACCATTCCGAAGCACCCCAAGTTCTGGGGCGTCGACCAGGACCTCGCGGAGGCGGGCCACGCCGCGGACGCGAAGGCCGAGAAGGGAGGTGTCGCGAATGCTTAGCCACTTCTCCCGCGAGATCCCCTTCATGAAGCACAGGAGGATCCTCCTGGGCATCTCCGCGACGCTCGTCGTCCTCTCCATCGTGGGCCTCATCGCCCGCGGCCTCGTGTTCGGCATCGAGTTCCAGGGCGGAACCGAGGTCGACTTCACCGACACCGGCTCCATCACCATCGAGCAGATGCGTGACGCCCTCGTCAAGACCGGCGAGTCCGACCCCACGATCCAGACGTCGGTCAACGACGGCACCAACGGCTTCATGGTACGCACCACCACGACCGACCCCAAGACGGCCAACCAGCACGCGGCCGCCGCGGCGTCTTCGCTCAACCTCTCCGAGGACCACTACACGGTCACGACCATCGGCCCCGACTGGGGCGGCGACGTGACGCGCGCCTCCGTGATGGCCTTCGGTGTCGCGATCGTGCTCATCATCGCGTACGTCTCCATCCGCTACGAGTTCAAGATGTCGATCACGGCCATCGCGGCGCTCCTGCACGACCTCGTGGTCACGCTCGGCGTCTACGCCTGGACCCAGACGGCCATCACCCCCAACGTGGTGGCGGCCCTCCTCACGATCATGGGCTACTCGCTCTACGACACCGTCGTCGAGTTCAACCGCACCGACGAAAACGCCAAGACCCTCAAGGACGGCATCCACCGCACCTACTTCCAGATCTGCAACTACTCGATCAACGAGGTCATCGTCAGGACCATCAACACGACGATCACCACGATCGTGCCGGTCATCTGCATGCTGCTGCTCGGCGGCGCCACCCTCAAGGACTTCGCCTTCGCCATGCTCGTCGGCGAGCTGCTCGGCACCTACTCGTCCTTCGCCGTCGCGTCGCCGCTGCTCGCGATCTGGAAGACCCGCGAGAAGAAGTGGGCTCGCCTCGAGCAGAAGTACGGCGAGGCCGCACAGGCCGCCTCCGTCGAGGAGGTTGCCCCCGAAGCTGCCGAGAAGGGCGCTGAATAGGGGTGTCCGGCATTCTCGACAGCCGGCGCTGGGAGCTTCTGGCGCAGGACCCGCGCTGCGAGCGGATGCTGTCGCGCGAGCTCGGCGTGTCGCGCCTCGTTGCGCGCACCATGGCCGCGCGCGGCATCGACTCGCCTGACGCCGCGCGGGCCCTGCTCTCGCCGTCGCTTGCGCGCGACTGGGCCGACCCGCTCACGATCCCCGGCATGGCCGAGGTCGCCGACCGCGTCGAGCGCGCCGTCACCGGCGGCGAGCGCATCGCGGTCTTCGGCGACTTCGACGTCGACGGCATGAGCGCGACCTGCCTGCTCACGCTGGGCCTTCGCGACCTGGGCGCCTCCGTGTGGCCCTACATCCCCAACCGCTTCGGCGAGGGCTACGGCCTCTCCGAGGAGGCCCTCTCGCGCGTGATGGATGACTGCCACCCCGACCTCGTCGTGACGGTCGACAACGGCATCGCCGCGCGCGACGAGGTGGCCTGGCTCCTCTCGCAGGGCGTCGACGTCGCGATCACCGACCACCACGAGCCTGCCGAGCTCGTCCCCGAGGGCGTGCCCGTGACCGACCCCAAGCTCGAGCGCGACTGCCCCTCGCGCGAGCTCGCGGGCGCCGGCGTCGCGCTCAAGCTCGTGCAGGAGCTCGGCCGCCGCCTCGGCTCGCCCGACGTGTGGCGCGCCTACACCGAGGTCGCCTGCCTCGGCACGATCTCCGACATGATGCTCCTCAACGCCGAGAACCGCGCGCTCGTCGCCGACGGCGTGAGCTGCCTGCGCAACACCCGACGCCCGGGCATCGTCGCCCTCGCGGCCACGGCCGGCGTCGACCTCTCGCAGGTCACGTCCGACTCGCTTCCGTTCTCGATCATCCCCAGGCTCAACGCCGCGGGCCGCATGGGCTCGGTGGACGTCGCCTTCGACCTTCTCATCACGGACGATGCCGCCGAGGCCGCGCGCCTCGCCGGCGCCCTCGAGCAGACCAACACCGAGCGCCGCGAGATCGAGGCCTCCCTCACCGAGGAGGCCGTCGCCGAGGCCGAGCGCCGCTTCAGCGGCGGCCGCTCCATCGTGGTCTGGGGCGAGGGCTGGCACGAGGGCGTCAAGGGCATCGTCGCGAGCCGCCTCACCAACCGCTACCACGTCCCCGCGATCGTCTTCTCCGTCAGCGACGGCATCGCGCGCGGCTCGGGCCGCTCCGTCGGCTCGGTCGACCTCTTCCGCGCGGTCGAGCAGTGCTCCGACCTGCTCGTGCGCTTCGGGGGCCACTCGGGTGCGGTGGGCGTCACCTGTGACGAGAAGAGCCTTCCCGCCTTCGCCGAGGCCCTCGAGCGGGCCCTCGCGCCTCTCGACGCCGACGACTTCCAGGACAGGGGAGAGGTGACCGCGCTCGTCACCCTCGACGAGATGAACGTCGAGGACATCGCCTCCCTCGAGGCGCTCCAGCCCTTCGGACAGGGCAACAAGCGACCGCTCTTCGCGGCGCGCGGCGTCGCCATGCGCAACCGCTTCCGCGTGGGGCAGGGCGCCAACCACCTCCGCTTCTTCGCGACCGACGGCTTCGGCGGCGCGTCCGCCATCATGTTCCGTGCGCCCCAGATCGAGCGCGCGGTCGACTGGGAGGGCCCGGTCGACCTCGTCTTCGAGGCCGTCAACGAGACCTGGCAGGGCAGGACCCGCTCCAAGCTCATGGTGCGCGACATCATCTACCCCTCCGGCGAGGACGACGCGCGGGCGGACGCCTCCGATGCAACCGCGGCACCCGCTGCGCCCGAAGGCGCGGGCGCCTCTGCCGCTCCCGCCGCGACCGACGCCGGGCCTGCGGCTTCCGAGGGTTCCGCAAGCCTCGTCGACGAGCTCTTCTCGCGCGCCGAGCAGTCGCTCTCGCGCGACGCCTACGCCACTATCGGCGAGGCCGACTCGTTCATGACCAAGGTCGTGGGCGTGAGCTTCGAGGGGCGCCAGCAGGTCGTGGCGACCCTCTCCGCCGGCGACGCGCTCGAGGTCGTGCGCGACGCCGACAACGAGGTCGACCCCTCCGCCGTCGCGGTCATGGCGACCGGTGGGCGTCAGGTTGGCTTCCTCAGGCGTCAGATTGCGCAGGTACTGGCTCCGCTCATGGACGACGGCGCCCGCTACGGCGCGACCGTGGCCGAGGTCACGGGCGGCTCCGACGGCCGTGAGTCGCTCGGCCTCAACATCGAGGTCCGCCGCCTCGACAGGCAGGACGCCGAGGTCGAGGACGACGCCTCGTCGAGGGAGCGCGCTCGTCTCGCCCGCCTGGGCGTGGCCGAGCTCACCGACGAGCTGCGCCGCTCCATGATCGGCGAGCACAGCCTCCTGCCGGCGCAGCAGGCCGCCGTCGACCGCCTGGCCGAGGGGCGCTCCACGCTCTGCGTCATGGCGACCGGCCGCGGCAAGTCGCTCATCTTCCACATCCACGCCGCGCGCGAGGCCATCCTGCTCGGCCGCGCGAGCGTCTTCGTCTACCCGCTGCGCGCGCTCGTGAGCGACCAGTCGTTCCACCTGGCCGAGTCGTTCGGCGCGCTCGGCATGAGCGTCGCCGTGCTGACGGGCGAGACGTCCTCGGCCGAGCGCGACGAGGTGTTCGCCGCGCTCGCCGACGGCACGGTCGACGTGCTGCTCACCACGCCGGAGTTCCTGCAGATCCATGTCGCGCGCTTTGCCGCGGCACAGCGCATCTCGTTCGTCGTGTTCGACGAGGCCCACCACGCCGGCGAGGCCAAGAGCGGCAAGCGCAGCTCCTACCTCTCGATGCCGCAGGTGCTCTCCGAGCTCGGGAACCCGGTCGCGCTCGCGGTCTCGGCCACTGCCAGCGACGCGGTCTCGACCGAGATCTGCAGGCTCTTCTCGATAGACGAGGCCGACGTCGTGGTTGACGCGAGCGTCCGCGAGAACCTGTTCGTGCGCGACTACCGCGGGCTGCGCGACCGCGAGGACGCGCTCGTCTCGATCGTCGCCTCGGGCATGAAGACCGTGGTCTACGTCAACTCGCGCGAGCAGTCCGTCGCGCTGGCGCGCATGCTCAGGCGCAACATCCGCGAGCTGGGGCAGCGCATCGCGTTCTACAACGCCGGCCTCTCGCGCGAGGACCGCACCCGCGTCGAGCAGGCGTTTCGCGCCGGCGAGCTTTCGTGCATCGTCTCGACGAGCGCCTTCGGCGAGGGCGTGAACCTGCCCGACATCAGAAGCGTCGTGCTCTACCACATGCCCTTCGGCTCGGTCGAGTTCAACCAGATGAGCGGGCGCGCGGGCCGCGACGGCCAGGACGCGAACGTCTACCTGCTGTTCGGCGCCGCCGACTCGCGCATCAACGAGCGCATCATCGCGTCGGGCGCCCCCGAGCGCGCCGACCTCGTGGCGCTCTACCGTACGCTTGGCGAGCTTGCCGCGCGCGCCCGAGAGGAGTCCGCCGCGGAGGGCGGCTCGGACGCCTCCTTCCAGATGACCAACGCCGACATCGCGGCGATGGCCGCCGAGAGGGACGTGCGCTGCCACCTCGACGAGCACTCGGTGTCCTGCGGCATCTCCGTCTTTGCGGAGCTCGGGTTCCTGCGCACGTCAGGCTACGGCACCGCCCGCCGCATCACGATGACGCCCTCTCCCGAGCGCATGCGGCTCGAGGATTCGATACGATACCTAGAGGGGCTCAAGTCCCGCAGCGAGTTCGAATCCTTCAGGGATTGGGTACTCTCTTGTACGGAGCAGCAGCTCCTCGATCGAATCAACAAGCCGATCACCCCGGCCTTCGGCGTGAGGGTGAGCTAAGGGGGGGTCCATGGCTGAGACTTCCAAGAGGGCCGGGAGGGACCGACGAAACAGCGTCCCCCAGGCAGACAACTGGCGCGTCCTGCAGCAGACCTGCAGCGAGTACCTTGACGACGAGGCGATGGCCAAGGTGGTGTCCGCGTACGAGTTCGCGGCTTCGTTCCACAAGGACCAGCGCCGTCGCTCGGGCGAGGCCTACATCAACCATCCCGTCGAGGTGGCGTTCATTCTCGCCAAGGACCTCCACATGGATGCCGACCCGATCTGCGCGGCCCTCCTCCACGACACCGTGGAGGACACGTCGGCGACCCTCGACGACCTCACCGAGCGCTTCGGCGCCACGGTCTCCGAGCTCGTCGACGGCGTCACGAAGCTGACGTCGATCGAGGTCAGCTCGATGGACGAGAAGCAGGCGCTCAACCTGCGCAAGATGTTCCTCGCGATGTCGAAGGACATCCGCGTCGTCATCATCAAGCTCGCCGACCGCCTGCACAACATGCGCACGCTGGCGGCGCTTCCGGCCGACCGCCGCACGTTCAAGGCACGCGAGACCATGGACGTCTACGCGCCCCTGGCCGACCGCCTCGGCATCTCGTCGATCAAGTGGGAGCTCGAGGACCTGGCCTTCTTCTACCTCGAGCCCGAGGAGTACGAGCGCATCGCCCGCATGGTGCAGGACTCGCGCGCACAGCGAGAAGAGCACACGTCGAGCGCCATCAAGACCCTCGACAGCGAGCTCAAGCGCGTAGGACTGTCGGACTACCAGATCACGGGCCGACCTAAGCACCTCTGGTCCATCTACCAGAAGATGACGCGCAAGCGCAAGGACTTCGCCGACATCTACGACCTGATCGCGCTGCGCGTCCTCACGGTCTCGGTGGGCGACTGCTACTCCACGCTCGGCGCCGTCCACTCGCTCTGGCACCCGCTGCCCGGGCGCTTCAAGGACTACGTCGCCATGCCCAAGCCCAACGGCTACCAGTCGCTGCACACCACCGTGATCGGCTCGGACGCGCGCCCCATCGAGATCCAGATCCGCACCTTCGACATGCACGACCAGGCCGAGTACGGCATCGCCGCGCACTGGCTCTACAAGCGCGCCGGCAACTCCAAGGGCAACATGTCGTCCGATGACAAGAGCATCGACTCGCAGATCAGCTGGATCCGCCGCAGCCTCGACTGGACCACCGACGACGAGATGGGCGACGCCACCGAGTTCCTGAACAGCCTGCGCGTCGACCTCTTCGAGGACGAGATCTTCGTCTTCACGCCGAAGGGCGAGGTCATGAGCCTCAGGCGCGACTCGACGCCGCTCGACTTCGCCTACGCCGTCCACACCGAGATCGGCAACCACTGCGTGGGCGCCAAGGTCAACGGCGTGGTCGTCCCGCTGGCGCACCGCCTCGAGAGCGGCGACCGCGTCGAGATCCTCACGAACAAGAACGCCAAGCCGAGCCGCGACTGGCTCAACCTCGTGGCGACGCCCTCGGCCAAGGCCAAGATCCGCAAGTACTTCGCCACGGCGAGCAAGACCGACGACGCCGAGCAGGGGAGGAGCGACATCGCCCACGAGCTGCGCAAGCGCGGCTACGGCATCTCCAACCAGCGCACCACCAAGGCGATCGACGAGGTCGTGGAGCAGCTCGACTTCGTGCGCACCGAGGACTTCTTCGCGGCGGTCGGCACCGGCAAGATCTCGATCAAGGCGGCCGTCAACCGCATCGAGGGCGTGCTCGAGAAGAACTCGCCCGAGAAGGTCGCCGAGCGCGAGGCCGCTGCCGCGAAGGCCGCCGAGCAGAAGCGCGCCATGGACGAGGACAAGCCCCTCATCAACCAGGCGAAGAAGCAGGCCTCCGACAAGAAGAGGCGCCACAACTGCGGCGTGGTCGTCAAGGGCGACCCCGATCTTCTCGTCCACCTCGCGCACTGCTGCAACCCCGTGGCCGGCGACCAGATCGTGGGATTCATCACGCGCGGCCGCGGCGTCTCGGTTCACCGTGCGACCTGCCCGAACTGCAAGAGCCTCATGGAGCACCCCGAGCGTCTTATCGACGTCGAGTGGGACACCAGCAAGGCGACGGAGTTCCAGGTGGAGATCGTCGTCGATGCGACCGACAGGATGGGCCTGCTCAAGGACGTCACGATCGCCATCGGCGACGCGGGCGCCAACATCCTCTCGGCGGCGACCCAGACATCATCGACGGGGCGGGCGCGCCTGCGCTTCCTCGTTGCAATTTCCGACGCGTCCCTGCTGGGGGCCCTTCTCGCAAGCGTCAACCGCGTGCCTGCGGTCTATGACGCGCGAAGGATCCTGCCGGGCGAGGGCGCAAGCCAGATGAAGCGGAGGGCTTAGGTTTCATGAGCGAGCACGACAACTGCTGTTGCGGCGGACATGACCACGGGCACGGCCACGGCGACGGCTGCTGCGGCGGACACGGACACGAACATGACCACGGGCACGGCCACGGCGACGGCTGCTGCGGCGGCCACGGCGAGGGCCACGGCCACGGGCACGGCCACGGGCATGGCCACGGCGATGGTTGCTGCGGCGGCCACGGACACGACGACAAGCACGGCCACGGCGACGGCTGCTGTGGCGGACATGGCCATGGCCACGGCGAGGGCGGCTGCTGCGGAGGCGGCGGCTGCCATGGCGGCGGCGACCAGGTGGGCATCTTCGTGGTCGGCCCCATCGAGACGAACTGCTACGTGTACATATCGGAGGGGGAGTGCCTCGTCGTCGACCCCGGCAACTCCGGCCAGGCGATCTTCGAGCACCTTCCCGAGGGCGTGAGCGTCAAGTACATCGTCGCGACGCACGGCCATGGCGACCACGTGGGCGGCGTCAAGGCGCTGCGCGAGGCCACGGGCGCGAAGTACGCGATCCACGCGGCCGACGCCGAGCTGGCGCGCCACGCCGGCGAGCCGAGCGAGCAGGGCCGCTCCTATGACGACAATGCCCCCGACCCCGACCTCACACTCGCCGAGGGCGACGTGATCGAGGTGGGCTCCGCCACGTTCACCGTGATGGAGGCACCAGGTCACACGCCAGGAGGCATCGTCCTTCTCGGCGGCGGGACCGCCGAGCACATGTGCTTCGTGGGTGACACGCTCTTCCAGGGCTCGTGCGGCCGCACCGACCTCGCGGGCGGCGACAGCGAGCAGCTCAAGGCGACGCTCGCGCGCATCAAGCGCGAGGTGCCGCCCGAGACCAACCTGATGTGCGGCCACGGCGAGATCACCACCATGGAGGACGAGCTGAGGAACAACCCGTATCTGGTATAGTTTTTCACGCACTCGCGCCCGAGTGGCGGAATTGGCAGACGCAGCAGACTCAAAATCTGCCGTTGGCAACAGCGTGTGGGTTCGAGTCCCACCTCGGGCACCATGAGAAGCGATCGGGGAGGCTGCGGCCTCCCCGTTTTGCTGGCGGGCCGCCCGTTCGTGCGTGGGCGCGCGAGATGTGGAGAAGCTCTCGAGATGGCTGGCGGGGAAATTTCTCCTTGTGCGGGCGGCGTCTCGGGGTTAGGATAGTCACGGTGTTTTTAGAAGCGGGGCCTCGAGCCCCCACCTACACGGCGCCTCATGGCAGCTGTCTGGTCAGACAACAAGCTCTTCTCGCCGACCTCGTCGGCACTTGTCTCCTGGATGCTGTCGCGCCGGGAGTTTTTTTATGCGGCTCGCGTCGCATGTGACGAAGGGAAGGTGTCGAAGATAGCCAAGAACGAGGGTTCTCGCATCAATGACGAGATCACAGCTCGTACGTGCCGCCTGATTGGCGTCGACGGCTCGCAGCTTGGTCTGTTCGGCGTGGCGGATGCCCAGCGCATCGCCGACGAGCAGGGTCTTGACCTCGTGGAGATCGCTCCCAACGCGGAGCCTCCCGTCTGCAAGGTCATGGACTACCGCAAGTACAAGTACGAGCAGGACCGCAAGGCCAAGGCTGCCCGCAAGAAGCAGGTCAGGGTCGAGGTCAAGGAGATGAAGTTCCGCCCGAAGATCGATGTGGGCGACTACACCACCAAGAAGAACCACGTCCTGCGCTTCCTGAAGAAGGGCGCTCGCGTCAAGGTCACAATCATGTTCCGCGGCCGCGAGATGGCTCACCCGGAGCAGGGCCTTAACGTCCTCGAGAGGCTTGCTGAGGACCTGAAGCCCTATGCCACGGTCGAGTCGCAGCCCAAGATGGAAGGCCGTAACATGCACATGCTTGTCGCCCCGATCAAGGGTGCCTTCGATGAGAAGGACGAAGAGGGCGACGTCGAGATCGAGAAGGAGAACTAGCATGCCCAAGATGAAGACTCACAAGGGTTCGGCAAAGCGCTTCCGCCGTACCGGCACCGGCAAGATCATGCGTGCCAAGGCTTTCAAGAGCCACATCCTCACCAAGAAGTCCCCGAAGCGCATCCGTGGCTTCCGCAAGGAGGCAGTGCTGGAGAAGTGCGACGCTCAGGTCGTCTCTCAGCGCATGGGTAAGTAGGCGCGCTAGCGTCCATAAGAAGCATTTTCAAGGAGTTGATTGATAATGGCACGTGTTAAGCGCGCAGTCGCCGGCCGCAAGAAGCGTAAGACTCTCGTCGAGCGCACCAAGGGCTACTACGGAACGTCCTCCCGCACCTTCCGCGGCATGAAGGAGCAGGCCCAGCACTCCGGCCAGTACCAGTACCGTGATCGTCGCACCAAGAAGCGTGACTTCCGCGCTCTCTGGATCCAGCGCATCAACGCCGCCGCCCGCCTGAACGATCTGTCCTACAGCAAGTTCATGCACGGCCTGAAGCTCGCCGGCGTCGAGCTCGACCGCAAGGTCCTCGCTCAGATTGCCTACGAGGACTCCGCGGCTTTCGCCGACCTCGCCGAGGTCGCCAAGAAGGCGCTCGCTGAGTAGAAGAGCTTCCTCGCTTTGAGGTTGACGGACCCGATGGCATTCGCCGTCGGGTCCTTTTCTTTTGGCTGTCAGAGTTTGGGAGTGGTTGTCGAGGGGTTGTCTGGTCTTGGGCGCGTCCGTGGGCGCGCATGGGCCCCTGTGGCGCCTTTTGCGGCTCGATAATGGATCGGGGGTGCGAGTGGTCCGGGAGGCATGAGCGCAAGCGGGCATCCGGGGCGTGAGGCTTCGGAGGCGCGTGGCGCAGGCGGCCCTCGTGGTCGTGACGAGACATGAAAGCGGCCCCACGGGTGAGACTGAGCTCACGCCCGTGGGGTCATTTCATGTTGAGGGTCATGTCACGGCGACCACCTACGCCATGCATTATCGCCTTTGACGGGGTCCGAGTCGCAGTCGTGTGGAGGGGCTACTGGTCCTTGTGGTGGAGGTGGGGACCGCGTGCGGCCTCCTCCTCGTGCAGGCGCTTGGCCTCCTCGTCGAAGGCGGGGTCCTGCGGCGTGACGAGCTCGTCGTCACCGGTCTTGGGATTGAGGTGGTGGAGGAGGACCGGCCTGAAGAGGTGCAGCTTGCCGGCGATGAGCGCGGAGATCACAAGCAGCGCGACGAAGATCGCGATGCGGGGGATGACCTCGACCTGCGTCATGCCGAAGGTGCCCAGGCAGAGCAGGAACGTCCACGCGTACATGATCAGCACGGCCTGCTTCTGGTCGAAGCCCTCGTCGATGAGTCGGTGGTGGATGTGTCCGCGGTCGGCCTGGCCGATGCTGACGTGGGCGCGCTTGCGCCTCACGATCGCGGAGAAGGTGTCGATGATGGGGATGCCTGCGATGACGAGGGGGACGATGATCGTCGTGAGGCCCGCGGTCCTGGTGACCGAAAGCAACGAGACGATGCCGAGCGTGAAGCCGAGCAAAAGCGACCCAGAGTCACCCAGGAAGATCGACGCGGGGTGGAAGTTGTAGCGCAGGAACCCCAGGGTGGCGCCCGTCAGCGCGATGGCGAGGGTGGCTGCGTCGGCGCGGCCCGCCATGACGGCCAGCACGAACATGGTGAAGCTCGAGATGCAGGCGAGGCCGGAGGCGAGCCCGTCGAGGCCGTCGATGAGGTTGAAGATGTTCACGTAGGCCACGAGGTAGAGGACCGTGATGGGGTAGGCGAGGATGCCGAGGTCGAGGGCGTCGCCGGTGAGCGGGTTGACGATGACGCCGATGACGACGCCGCTGGCGACCGCGATGACGGCGGCGATGACCTGGCCGGCGAACTTCTGAAGGGGCTTGAGCTGGAAGATGTCGTCCAGGACGCCGGTTGCGAAGATCGCGACGAAGCCGATGACCATCAGGTGGTAGTCGAGCGTCTCGAAGTGGGGGGCCGGCGTGAGGACCGTGGGCCAGCCGAAGTAGGTGGTGCCGATGGCCTCTGCGACGAAGGCGCAGATGATGCCGAGGAAGACCGCGATGCCGCCCATGCGGGGGATGGGGACCTTGTTGATGCGGCGCTTCCCGGGCTTGTCGACGGCGCCGACCCGCGTGGCGATCTTGCGTGCGAGCGGGGTCGTGACGAGGGCGGTGATCAGCGCGGTAAGGAACAGGGTGAGATATGGAACCCACGGTCTTGCCATGCCTGTACGTCCGCTCCCTTCTGGTGCTCGCAGTTTCAATCCCGAAAATGATACTCGATTGGGTGTGCGCGACGCGCGGCGTGAGCCATGTGCATGAAAAATGCCCCCTCTCGGGAGCACCCACTTTCTAATAGTCCTATAGGCCAAAACCTAAAGTCAAGACTGGTATCGCCCACAGGAGTCTCTATAGTTTGAGGTGTCGTCCCCCTGCGGTCACAACTGGGTGAACCGACAAGCGTTTTGAGGGAGCCCATATATCGTCCCTATTACAGGTATCCTCCGTTGTCGGGGAAGCTGGAACAGGCGACGCGGGCACCCACCTTATGGAGGTGGGTTCATTTCGCAACCGCAGGGGGCGACTTTTTTTGTGCGCCACGCCGTGCGCCTCGCGAGTGAGTTTCGCTGGTGAGGCGCACGTTGTCTGTGGGGCGCCGCGCGGGCGAGAAGAGCGTGCCCCCGTCCTTGGGACTTCATTTCAAATTCTCTGTTGACTTCGATTGGACGAATTGCGACAATGCCTCTTGCGCAATTCCTTGGGGATGTAGCTCAGCTGGGAGAGCGCTGCCTTCGCAAGGCAGAGGCCGAGGGTTCGAATCCCTTCATCTCCACCATCTTGGACGTACGCCCGGGTGCTTCGCATCCGGGCTTTTTCATATCGGTGGTGTCTCGTGCGTCATTGGCAATACGATAGCTGCGAGCTGTGCCCGCGCCACTGCGGCGCCAACAGGAGCAAGGGTTCCGTGGGCGTCTGCGGCGTCGGCGCGACGCCGATGGTCGCCCGCGCGGCGCTGCACTTCTGGGAGGAGCCTCCCATCTCCGGCGAGGCCGGATCGGGCGCCATCTTCTTCTCCGGCTGCTCGCTGCGTTGCGTCTTCTGCCAGAACCACCAGATCAGCCAGGGTGCGTTCGGCGTCGAGGTCACCTCGGCGCGCATCGCCCAGATGATGCTCGAGCTCGAGGGCCAGGGCGCCCTCAACATCAACCTCGTCACGCCGTCCCACTTCGCGCCCCACGTCAAGGAGGCGGCTCTTCTCGCCCGCGAGGCGGGCCTTTCCGTGCCCATCGTCTGCAACACGAGCGGCTACGAGTCCGTCGAGGCCGTGCGCGAGCTCTCCGAGGTCGTCGACGTGTGGCTCACCGACTTCAAGTACGCCTCGCCCGAGCATGCCGCGAGCCTGTCGCGCGCGGCGGACTACCCCGAGGTCGCCGCGGCGGCGCTTCGCGAGATGTTGGCCTCGCTCAGGCGCGCGGGCGGGCGCGCCGAGGCAGAGGACGGCTCCATGCGCCGCGGCATCATCGTGCGCCACCTCGTGCTCCCCGGCCACGTCGACGACTCCATCGCGGTGCTCGACCGCGTGTGGGAGCTGTGCGGAAACGACGTCGACCTGTCGGTCATGAACCAGTACACGCCCAACGACCGCTGCCGCGAGCTCGGCGGCGACCTGGCGCGCGCGGTGAGCGACGAGGAGTACGAGGCCGTGCTCGACCACGCCGACGAGCTCGGCTTCGAGCGCATGTGGTGGCAGCAGGGCGGGACCGTCTCCGAGAGCTTCGTTCCCGCATTCGACACGACCGGCGTCGAGGGCCCCGAGCTTGACGCCATCAAGAACAGCTAGCAACCAGGATCGGGGCTCGTCCCCGGCGAGGAGGAACCATGTCCGAGAACACGCAGGGGCTGAGCGCCGAGGAGCGCGCCGAGCTCGAGCAGCTGCGCGCCGAGAAGGCCGCGCGCGAGCAGGCCGCCCGCGACCGCGCCGAGCGCGCCGAGCTCGAGCGTCTCAAGGCCGAGCGCGACCGCAAGCGCGCCGAGGCCGAGAAGGACGCGCACGCCCGCGAGCTGCGCGAGCGCAACGCCAAGCTCATGGAGCCCGACGACGACCTGCGCATGCCCGTCGGCCAGAAGGTCGTGCTCGCCGTGGTCTTCGTCGCCGTCGTCGCGATCGTCTGCGTGATGCTCTTCACGCACTAGGACCAAGCGTCGCGCATGTGGAGTGGGGGAGAAGAGCCTCGCCTCGCTCGCGTCTCGCAAGGGGGAGAGCTGCGCAAGTGCTACCCTATGCTGCAGCGCTCCTCGCATAAAACTCGTGTCGTTTTTGCACCCGAAGGGAATGTCCCATGGCACTGACAGACCAAACCAAGCCCACCGACGTCGCGCTCAACACTGACCTCTACGAGCTGACGATGGCCCAGGGCTTCTGGGAGTCGGGCATGGCCGACGCCGAGGGCTGCTTCAACGTCTTCTTCCGCGAGAACCCCTTCGGTGGCGGCTACGCCGTCGCCTGCGGCATGGGCCAGATCGCCGACCTCGTCGAGAACTTCTCGTTCGATGACGACGCGATCTCCTACCTTGCCTCGGTGCAGGCGCCCGGTGGCGGCCCCCTCTTCAAGCGCGGGTTCCTCGACTACCTCGCGGGCTTCAAGCTCCGCGTCTCCATCTGGGCCGTCCCCGAGGGCGAGCTCGTGTTCCCGCGCGAGCCGATGGTGCGCGTCGAGGGACCCCTCATCGACTGCCAGCTCATCGAGACCGCCCTGCTCAACCTCGTGAACTTCCAGACGCTCGTGGCCACCAAGACCGCGCGCGTCGTGCATGCGGCCGAGGGGCATGCCGTGTCCGACTTCGGCCTGCGCCGCGCCCAGGGGCCCGACGGCGGCCTCGCCGTGGCGCGCGCCTCCTACGTCGGCGGCGCGAGCTCGACCTCCAACGTGCTGGCCGGCAAGACCTACGGCATCCCCGTGTTCGGCACCCACGCCCACTCATGGGTCATGGCGTTCCCCACCGAGCTCGAGGCGTTCCGCGCCTTCGCTCGCACGAGCCCCAAGAACTGCGTGCTGCTGCTCGACACCTATGACGTGCACCAGGGCATCCAGAACGCCATCGTCGTCGCCAAGGAGATGGAGGCCGCGGGCGAGCGCCTCGCCGCCATCCGCATCGACTCCGGCGACCTCGCGCGCCTCTCCAAGGAGACGCGCGCGGCCTTCGACGAGGCCGGCCTCGACTACGTGAGGATCTCGGTCTCCAACGACCTTGACGAGTACACGATCCAGTCTCTTCTCGCCCAGGGCGCGCCCATCGACTCGTTCGGCGTGGGCACCAAGCTCGCGACCTGCGACCCGCAGCCCTCGCTCGGCGGCGTCTACAAGCTCTCCGCCACGCGTGCGGCCGCCGGTGAGGCGTGGGAGCCGGTCATCAAGCTCTCCGAGATGGCCTACAAGCGCACGATCCCCGGCATCCAGCACGTCCTTCGCTACTACGACGCGTCGGGCTGCCCCGTCGGCGACATGGTGGTCGACGACTCCTGCGCGGACGAGACGCGCTCCGGCACCATCGTCGACGTGCTCGACGACCTCACGACCTACGACGTGTCCGGGGCGGAGCCGCGCGAGCTTCTCGTCCAGCTCGTCGACGCGGGCGAGCGCGCGTGCGAGAACGAGCCGCTCGAGGCCGCCAAGGCGCGCTGCCGCGAGGCGCTGATGAGGCTCGACCCGGCGCACCGACGCTTCCTCAACCCGCAGATCTACCCCGTGGGCCTCGAGCCGGGCCTCGCGCGCCTCAGGGGAGAGCTCGCGCGCCGCGAGCGACGAGGGTCGGGGCGCAGCCTGTAGGCGTTCGTTTCGACCGATTCACGAAGCAGCCACGCGTCTGATGTCTGATGCCCCCGCTCTGATAGACTCATCGAAGTGTCCGGCACGGCCGGTTAGAACAAGAAGGAGTAGTTAGCATGCCCGAGACCATTGAAGAGCTTGTAAAGCAAGCCATTGCCGCCGCGCAGTCCGCAGGGACCCTGCCCGAGTTCGAGATCGAGGACTGCGGCGTCGAGCGACCCGCCGACACCTCCAACGGCGACTGGTCGTCCACCGTCGCGATGCGTTCGGCACGTCTCGCGCACATGGCCCCCGCCAAGATCGCCCAGGCCATCGTCGACAACATGCCCGCCAACCCCTCGGTCGCCAAGGTCGAGGTCGCTGGCCCCGGCTTCATCAACTTCTACATGTCCACCTCGGCCAACAACGACGTCTTCCGCGCCGTGCGCGAGAAGGGCGCCGACTGGGGCCGCGTGAACGTCGGCAACGGCCTCAGCACCCAGGTCGAGTTCATCTCCGCTAACCCCACCGGGCCCCTGCACGTCGGCCACGGCCGCTGGGCAGCCCTCGGCGACTCCCTCTGCAACGTGCTCGAGTTCGCCAACTTCAAGATCCAGCGCGAGTACTACATCAACGACCACGGCTCCCAGATGGACGTCTTCGGTCGCTCCGTGGCGATGCGCTACCTCCAGATCGGCCAGATCTGCGCCGAGAAGAGCGTGGACGTCGACGCCGCGGCCGAGATCCTGATCGAGGACCGTGGCAACTTCGTCGAGGACGACAACGACGAGCACCCCGAGACCCACCCCTACATGGACGCCTTCAACGAGGCGCTCGGCGGCAACTCCTACGGCGGCGACTACATCATCGACATCGCCAAGGAGTTCTGGGCCCACGACGGCGACAAGTGGATGGAGGCCGACGAGCAGGCCCGCGACGACGAGTTCCGCGAGCGCTCCTACCGCTACATGCTCGCCCGCATCAAGAAGACCTGCGACCAGGCCCGCTGCGAGTTCGACGAGTGGAGGAGCGAGCGCTCCTTCTACGAGAAGGACGCCTCCGGCACCAGCATGGTCGACCGCGCCTTCGACACGCTGCGCAAGGACGGCTACGTCTACGATGACGACGAGGGCGTCGTGTGGTTCAAGTCGACCGCCTTCGGCGACGACAAGGACCGCGTCCTCGTGAAGCACAACGGCGAGTACACCTACTTCGCCTCCGATGTCGCCTACTGCCTCGACAAGTTCGACCGCGTCGACTACGAGATCAACATCTGGGGCGCCGACCACCACGGCTACATCAAGCGCGTCCAGTCCGTCGCCGAGGCCTTCGGCTACCCCGGCAAGTACGAGATCCTGCTCGGCCAGTTCGTCAACCTGCTCAGGAACGGCGAGCCGGTCCGCATGTCCAAGCGCAAGGGCACGATGATCTCCTTCCAGGAGCTGCTCGACGAGGTCGGCACCGACGCGACCCGCTACACGCTGATCAGCCGCTCCTCCAACCAGACCATCGACTTCGACATCGAGGCCGTCAAGCAGCGCTCCAACGCCAACCCCGTCTACTACGTGCAGTACGCCCACGCGCGCATCTGCTCGATCCTGCGCCGCGCCGCCGGCGTCACCGAGGACGAGGCGAAGGAGATGGGCATGGACGCCGTCGCGGCCAAGGCCATCGGCGACAACTACGACCTCGCTCTTCTCACCGATCCGACCGAGGCCGCCCTGGCCCGCAAGATCTCGGAGTTCCCGGACCTCATCGCCGGTGCCGCCCGTGACCGCGCGCCGTTCCGCCTCACGCACTTCTGCGAGGAGCTCGCGAGCGCCTACCACGGCTTCTACGCCGCCTGCCAGGTGCTCCCGAACGAGGGCCGTCCGGTCGACCCCGAGCTCTCGCGCGCCCGCCTCGCCGCGTGCGACGCCGTCCGCATCAACCTCGAGGTCGCGCTCACGCTCATTGGCGTCACTGCGCCCGACGTGATGTAGGTCGCCGTTCTGTTCGAGCCCCGATAATTCTTTCAGGATTACCTAAACGTCATAGAATGTCATAAAATTTCGGCCTGATGCGTGCTATAAGTATTCGTGACGTTAGATAGACTGGGCTGGCCTGTGTTTTAGACCACGTAAAACCACTGCGCCCCGTTGACTCTTCAGCGGGGCGCTCGATTTTTTTAGACGAGGAGCTCTAGTGGAACACCGCGAGTACATTTCGATCCGACGCTCGTACAACCTGGTCCGTCAGGACCTGGACTCGTCGCGTCGACTCACGTTCCAGGAGCTTGCCGCCCTCTGTCGACTCTACAACTCCAAGTCGGGCCTCAAGACCTCCGACATCGCGGCCTATCAGGGGTGCCTCAGGCCTACGATGACGCACCGCACCAAGCACCTCGAGCAGCTCGGCCTCATCGGCCGCGAGCGCGGCGGCTCCGACCGTCGCAACGTCGTCTGCTTCGTGAGCGACGAGGGCACCGCCTACGTCAGGGAGGTCTCCGAGCGCATCTGCAAGCGCATTGGCGTCGGCCACTCGCTTGCGCGCACCACGCCTGAGCGCATCTGCCGCTACGTCGACGCCATGGGCTGCGTCGAGTGTGACGCCGGCGAGCTCATCCTGCTCGGCCTGCTGCTCATCGACGAGTCTCCCGTCTCCGTCTCGCGCGTCGTCGACGGCCTCGGCTTCCTCCAGCCGACGGTCTCCATGTCGATCTCGTCGCTCGAGGCCGACGGCCTCGTCGTCCGCGTCCCGATGGAGGGCCGTCGCTCCCAGGGCGTCATGCTGACCGACGCCGGAACGCACGCCGCCAAGGAGCTCGCCGACAGGATCTCCGAGGTCATCGTCAGGCGCGGCGCCCGCAAGAAGGCGGCTGCCCAGCAGGCCTAGCTCGTCCCTGCGTCCCTTGATCCAGCCGCCCCGAGGGGCTGCCTTGCGCTGCGCGACCGCGCCTCGCAGGCCGTCGCGCTCGCATTGCTTGCGTCGGCGTCTCCGGCGCCTAACCCCAGCGCCGTTTGCGCCCGCCCGCAACAATGCAGTTGAACCATGGCGCAAATGTGGTATCGTTTCTTTCGAATTGCGCGAGGCGCAATGAGTCATTCGGCATGATGCCGCCCACCTCACCACAAGAGACCGCAGACCGCCCGCACGCGCCGCGTGCCGGATCTGCGTGAGGCCGTGCGGCCGTGTCCCTACCACACATCCAGAAAGGTTCCCACATGGCGGAAGAGAACGCAGGTTCCGACGTCGAGGCCCAGGCCCAGCTCCCGCTCGACGAGCCCAAGCCCGCTAAGCCCCGTCGTACGAGGCGCTCCAAGGCGAAGGCGTCCGACGAGGCGGCCGAGGTAAAGGCGGCCGAGAAGAGCACGGCCAAGGCAGAGGGCGACTCCGCTGCCGAGGACGGCGCCGCTGCGGACAAGGCCAAGCCCGCCCGCAAGGGTCGCTCCAAGCGCTCCAAGGCAGCCAAGGCCGAGGCCGCTGCCGAGAAGGGCGTCGACGACCTCAATCGCACCATCCAGGAGGCCACGCAGGCGTCGTCCGTCCCCATGGGCGCGCCGGCGACCACGCTCGCCGAGGCCGATGGCGAAAAGGGCGGCCAGCAGGGCCAGCGCTCCTCTCGCCAGGAGGGGGAGGGCCGTCGCCGTCGTCGTCGCAAGGGCGACGCCTTCGACCAGCCCGGCTCCCAGAACAACAACTCCCAGCGACAGGGTCGCAACGGCCGTCGCCGCAACCGCAAGAACCAGCAGAACCACGTCGTCGAGCCCTCGCTCACGCGGGAGGAGCTCGAGGGCATGAAGGTCGCCGAGCTGCGCGTCAAGGCCGCCGAGCTCGGCGTCGAGCATGCGGGCGTGCGCAAGAAGGACCTCGTCGAGGCCATCTACGTCGCCGCGGCCGAGGCTGAGGGCTTCCGCGCGGTCGAGGGCGTTCTCGACTTCCAGAACGAGGGCTACGCGTTCCTGCGCACCGGCAACTACATGAAGGGCGACTCCGACGCCTTCGTCCACCAGCAGGTCATCCGCCAGTTTGGCCTGCGCCCGGGCGACTACGTCACCGGCTCGCTCGCCCCTGCCAAGTCGGGCAACAACAAGTTCCCGCCGCTGCAGAAGGTCGAGACGATCAACGGGCGCACCCCCGAGGAGATGAAGGTCCGTCCGCGCTTCCGCGACCTCACGCCCATCTACCCCAACGAGCGCCTCGTCATGGAGCACGGTAAGGACTCCGTCACCGGCCGCGCCATCGACCTCGTCGCCCCGATCGGCAAGGGCCAGCGTGGCCTGATCGTCTCGCCGCCCAAGGCCGGCAAGACCACGGTCCTCAAGCGCATCTGCCAGTCGATCGCCGCCAACAACCCCGAGGTCCACCTCTTCTGCCTGCTCGTGGACGAGCGTCCCGAGGAGGTCACCGACATGGAGCGCTCCATCCGCGGCCAGGTCGTCGCCTCGACCTTCGACATGCCCGCGAGCAACCACACGGCCGTCTCCGAGCTCGTGATCGAGCACGCCAAGCGCCTGGTCGAGATGGGGGAGGACGTCGTTGTCGTGCTCGACTCCATCACGCGCCTCGCCCGCGCCTACAACCTCGCGCAGCCCGCGAGCGGCCGCGTCCTCTCCGGCGGCGTCGACTCCGCGGCGCTCTACCCGCCCAAGAAGTTCCTCGGCGCCGCGCGCAACATCGAGGGCGGCGGCTCGCTCACGATCCTCGCCTCCGCGCTCGTCGACACGGGCTCCAAGATGGACGAGGTCATCTTCGAGGAGTTCAAGGGCACCGGCAACATGGAGCTCAAGCTCGACCGCGACCTCGCCGACCGCCGCATCTTCCCGGCCATCGACCCGGTCGCCTCGGGCACGCGCAACGAGGACCTGCTCATCGACGCCGAGCTCCAGCCCTTCGTCTGGGGCATACGCCGCATCCTCGCCAACATGAACAACACCGAGCGCTCCGCCAGCGCCCTGGTCAAGGGTCTCAAGGCCACCAAGAGCAACGAGGAGTTCCTCATCCGCAGCGCCAAGAAGGCCCAGCAGAGCGAGTACTTCGGTGCCTAGCAATCCTCACCACGCACACATTCCGGCTGACTCTTCGCCCGGGACCGCTTGCACCATTTCGCGGTCCCGGGCGCCATTTTGCGGCGGGCGGCGTAAATGCGGCGGCAAAGGGTGAACCTTTTACCCAATACCACTTGCACGGGACACAAAAACTAGTACCATCAGTTTCAGTTTGAGGCCAAGTCTCAAGCGCCAGACGACGGTAAACACACCTAACACGAAGCAGGCCGTTGTACTCATGATCGCCCCCTCGGGCATATCTGATGCACCATTCCTGTCTTCCGTCGCCCAGCGCGTGGGACGCATACGGAGGAGAGGCCGCATGACACAGCACAAGAACAACCCGGCAATCGTCGCTGGCCTGCTCGGCGCAGTCGTCGCCTGCACGCCCGCCATCGCTCTCGCCGCCGGCGAGAGGGCCCAGGATTCCTCGCTGCTCGACACGCCCCTCGTTCCCTTCGCCCTCGGCGCCGTCACGGGAGCCGCCCTCACGGGCACCGTCGCGATCATCGCGCACGCCGTTCGCTCCCGCGAGCGCGACACCGAGGCCTACTTCGACTTCCCCGAGGTCATGGCCCCCGCGGCCGAGGCCCCGCTGACCCTCGACGACGAGCCTGTCGAAACCTCCGCGGCCGGCCTTCCCGCACCGTCTCACGTCGCGCCCTCCCATGCCGAGAAGAGCGCGGCGCCTTCCCCCGAGCCGCGCCACGGCAAGGCGGCGCCCTCCGTCGCCGCAGCCGCAGCCGCCCGGCGCGCCGCCGACGACTGGCGCAACACCGGCGCCATCGACGTCCTTCCGGTCGCCTCGCAGCAGCCCGAACCGGCCCCCGAGGCCGCGCCCGCCGCAACCGCCGCGCCGGCCCCCGAGGCCGCGCCCGCGCGCCCCGCAAGCTCCGGCCCCGCGCACGTCGCCACCGACTACACGCAGGTCGCCGAGAACTACGTCCGTCGCCAGACCCTCAAGGAGCGCATGGCCGCCCGCGCCCGCGGCGTGGCCGACATCCTCGCCGACCGCCTCGGCGGAGACCGCTTCGAGGGCCTGCCCATCATCGAGCGCGCCGACGGCACGGTCGGCGACGTGGGAACCAGCTGGTGGAACGCCCGCCTGGGCGACTCCGTCCGCCTCGTCGGCGACCTGAGCGACCAGAAGAGCGACGTCTCGGCGGACCTCTCCGACCTCACGGTCCCCGGCTGGATGGACGACATCTCGCAGGACGCCGCTGCGACCCCGGACGCCGCCGCCATCCAGGCCGAGCGCGAGGCCGAGGCCGCCCGCCGCGCCGCCAACGACCGCTCCATCAGCATCGCCCACGCGGTCGCCACGGTCGACCAGTGCTCCTATCCCGAGCACCGCACGATCGACGACCTCGACGCCTCCGACGACTGGGAGACCGCCCTCAAGGCCATGGGCGAGAAGATCGCGCAGTACGGCTCCGCGCCCGTCTTCGCCGACGTCGTCGGCGGGGCAGACACGATCGACGACCCCGACACCCTCGAGGGCCCGACCGGCTTCATCCCCTTCAGGACCCCCGCCGGCCACCCCGAGGTCGTCGACACCTCGACCTACGTCGACTACCTCATCGGCGACGAGTTCGCCCAGAACCAGTCCAAGGCAGCGCGCAAGTCCTCCCGTGACTACCTGCGCGTCATCGAGGGCGGCTCGCAGGCCCTCACCGGCACCTCGCCCCTCAGGCGTCGCGGCGCCAACCGTCACGCCTCCGACAAGGCGACCGTCGAGTATCGCCCGCGCCACATGGCAATGCCGCTGTCCGCTAAGGAGGCCTAGGCGTGCAGGACAAGGCCGGCCGCGACTCCCGGCTCACGCTCCTGCTCGTCCTCTCCATCGCATGGACGGCCGTCATCTGGGGCCACTCGCTCATGAGTGGCCCCGTCTCGGGTGCAGAGAGCTCCTTCGTCGTCAGCCTCGCGCGCCCGCTCTTCGAGGCGCTCGGCGTCCGCGACGTCAACCTCATGGGCCATGTCGTCCGCAAGCTCGCGCACTTCAGCGAGTACGCTCTCCTCGGCCTGCTCACGGGCCTTCTCCGCGCTCGCCTCAACCACGTGGCGGCGCCTCGCGCGGCGGTCGTCGCAAGCGTCCTCTGGCCCGTCCTCGCGCCCGTCGTCGACGAGTGCATCCAGCGCTTCGTGCCCGGCCGATCCGGCCAGCCCACCGACGTCCTCATCGACCTCTCGGGCGTCCTTCTCGGCACCCTCGTCGCGCTCGCCGTCGCCCGCGCCGCCTCCGCCCGCCGCAGCCCCGCGCGCTAGCGGCCGCGCGGCCCCAGGGCGCCCCCACGTTACAGAACCAATAACCTTGCCCCGGCAGCCCCGCCTGCGGGGCCGCGTCCGCCTACAGTGTTCACACCACGGCGGGCACGGCCCGCGCACCTCACTCAAAAGGCGGAAGCAATGGCACATACCATCTCAAGGCGAGACTTCCTCAGGCTCTCCGGCGCCTCGTGCGCGGCGGCCCTCGCCCCCTCCATCCTCGCGGGCTGCGCACGCCCCAAGGTGGACGAAAACGTGATCAAGGTCGGCGTCATGGGCCCGTACTCCGGCGAGGTCGCCCAGTACGGCCTGGCCGTCCGCAGCGGCGTCGAGCTCTTCGTCAAGCAGCTCAACGCGGCCGGCGGCATCAACGGCAAGCGCATCGAGCTCGACATACAGGACGAGAAGGGCGACGCGACCGAGGCCGTCAACGTCTACTACAAGATGATGGAGGACGGCGTCGTTGCCATCATCGGCGACGTCACCTCCACGCCCTCGATCGCGGTCGCCCAGGCGTCGCTGCGCGACAACATGCCGCTCGTCTCGGGCTCCGCGACGGCGCCCGACCTCATCAAGTACGGGCACAACACCTTCCGCACCTGCATCACCGACCCCTTCCAGGGCCGCGTCATGGCCGACTTCGCGGCCAAGCAGGGCTACAAGGTCGTAGGCACCATCTACAACTCCGGTGGCGACTACGAGGTCGGCGTCAACGACGCCTTCGTCCGCCGCGCGCAGGAGAAGGGCATCCAGATCTCGCGCCAGGAGGGCTACGCGGCCGGCGACGTCGACTTCAAGGCCCAGCTCACCTCCATCATCGCGACCAAGCCCGACGCGATCCTATCGCCCAACTACTACCAGGACGACGGCAAGATCGTCACCCAGGCCCGCGAGCTCGGCTTCAAGGGTGCCTTCCTCGGCGCCGACGGCTGGGCCAACATCGTCGGCGGCGAGCAGGAGTACGCGAGCGCGGCCGACCTCGAGGGCTGCTTCTACGACTCCTCCTTCGTCTCGGCAAACGACGCGGCCAACGTCCAGGACTTCATCCGCGCCTTCAACGACGAGTTCCACGAGCAGCCCACCAACTTCTGCGCGCTCGGCTACGACGCCGCGATGATCATGTTCGACGCCATCCGCAGGGTGGAGGAGGGCGGTGCCAGGCCCAGCGAGACCGAGGCCTACCGCGCCGGCATCATCGACGCGATCGCGACCGGCCACGTCGAGGGCGTCACGGGCGCCATCTCCTTCGAGGGCACGGGCGACCCGGTCAAGTCCACCCTCATCATCACCTTCGAGAACGGCGTCGAGAAGATCTTCGACACGATCTCCTCCTAGCCCCTCGTCCGCGCGGGCGCTACGCCCGCACCGCCCGGCCGCCTCGGCCGGGCCGCATTGTCAGCCTTCGAACCCGAAGGGAAGTGTTTGCCTTGACGTTTCTGACGCAGGTGCTCAACGGTTTGCAGCTGGGCAGCATCTACGCGCTCGTCGCTTTGGGCTACACGATGGTCTACGGCATCATCCTGCTGCTCAACTTCGCGCACGGCGACATCATCATGGTCGGCGCGTACATCTCCTGGGTCGCGATGGCGAGCCTGGGGCTTCACCCGGCGATTGCCGTCGTCCTCTCCATCGGCGGCTGCGCGCTGCTCGGCGTGCTGATCGACAAGGTGGCCTACGCGCCCCTGCGCAACGCCCCCAGGCTCTCGATCCTCATCACGGCGATCGGCGTCTCGTACTTCCTCGAGAACGGCGCCCAGCTCGTCTTCGGCGCCGACGCCAAGGTCGTGCCGGCCTTCGTCGACGCGCCCAACATCGTCGTCGGCGACGCGCACGTCTCGGTCATCGCCGTCATCACCATCGTCGTGACTGCCGTCTCCACGGCCGTCCTCACCTTCCTCGTCCAGAGGACCAAGCTCGGCCGCGCCATGCGCGCCGTCTCCGAGGACATGGGCGCCGCCCGCCTGATGGGCATCAACGTCAACACGACGATCTCGTTCACCTTCGCCGTCGGCTCCGCGCTCGCCGGCATCGGCGCGATCCTCTACAGCATGGCGTACGCCCAGGCCACGCCCACCATGGGCATCATGCTCGGCACCAAGGCCTTCGTGGCCGCGGTCCTCGGCGGCATCGGCTCGATCCCCGGCGCGGTCATCGGCGGCCTGCTCGTGGGCTTCGCCGAGGTCCTCGTCTCGGCGATCGGCCTCTCCGTCTGGAAGGACGCCGTCGTCTTCGCCCTGCTCATCATCGTCCTCATCGTGAGGCCCACGGGCATCCTCGGCCGCACCATGAACGAGAAGGTCTAGGAGGCGACCATGGCTAACGAGAAGAGCACGAACGTGGCCGGCGCCCGACCGGAGGGTGCCACCGCCACGCGCGCCAGGCGCACCCTTTCGACGCCCGCGCGCTACGTCATCAACACGATCCTGGTCGTCGCGTTCCTCGTGATCGGCGACCTCATGGTCTCCGGTGGCGCGATCTCGCGCTACCAGGGCTTCGTCCTGCAGCAGGTCGGCATCTACATCATCATGGCCGTCTCGCTCAACATCGCGACCGGCTACCTCGGCCAGCTCCCGCTCGGCCACGCCGGCTTCATGTCGATCGGCGGCTACTCCTGCGCGATCTTCATCATCCGCGTCTCCGAGGCGATCGGCGTGACGTCGCAGGACTTCATCAACGGCACGCCCGTCTGCGGCCTGCTGTTCGTGGTCGGCGTCGTCTTCGGCGGCCTCTGCGCGGCGCTCTCGGGCCTCGTGATCGGCATCCCGGCGCTGCGCCTCAAGGGCGACTACCTCGCCATCATCACGCTCGGCTTCGCCGAGATCATCCGCGTCGTCATGCTCAACATCGACACGGTCGTGGGCTTCGAGCTCACCGGCGGCGCCAAGGGCCTCATCGGCATCCCGCCCTACACGTCGTTCCTCAACGTCTTCGCCGTTGTCGCCATCTCGCTCTTCCTCATCCACACGATGATGAAGTCGCGCCACGGCCGCGCGATCCTGGCCATCCGCGACAACGAGATCGCCGCCGAGGCCACGGGCGTCAACACCACCTACTACAAGACCTTCGCCTTCGTCGTCTCGGCGTTCTTCGCCGGCGTCGCAGGGGCCCTCTACGCGGGCTGCATCGGCGTCATGGCGCCCGCGCGCTTCGGCTTCATGAAGTCGATCGAGATCCTGGTCATGGTCGTCCTCGGCGGCATGGGCTCCATGCTCGGCTCGGTCGTCTCGGCCACGGTCCTCACGATCCTGCCCGAGGCCCTGCGCGCCTTCGCCGACTACCGCATGATCGCCTACGCCGTCGTGCTCATCCTCACCATGATCTTCCGCCCGCAGGGCCTCATGGGACGCTACGACTTCTCGCTCGGCAACGTGATCGAGCACCTCATGAACGGCGAGCTCCCCTGGGCCCGCAAGAAGGCGGACAAGGAGGCCGATGCCAATGCCTAATAAGCACGAGAGGTCCGTCCTCGTCCAGATGGAGACCCCCAACCTGATCCCCGAGCGCGACCTCGGCCAGATCCCCGTGCTCGAGGCCAAGCACCTCGGCATCGACTTCGGCGGCCTCACCGCCGTGGACGACTTCAACATCGCCATGGGCAAGACCGAGATCTCCGGCCTGATCGGCCCCAACGGCGCCGGCAAGACCACGATCTTCAACCTGCTGACCAACGTCTACAAGCCCACGCGCGGCACCATCCTCGTCGACGGCTACGACACCGCGGGCATGAGCATGGTCCAGGTCAACAAGATGGGCATCGCCCGCACCTTCCAGAACATCCGCCTCTTCGACAAGATGTCGGTCGTCGACAACATCCTCGTCGGCTTCGGCAACCAGATGGGCACCTCGCTTGCGACCGACCTGCTGCGCCTGCCTGCGCACTGGCGCCGCGAGAGGGAGTTCCGCGACCGCGCGATGGACCTCCTCGGCATCTTCGACATGCAGCGCTTCGCCAACACCGAGGCCGGCAACCTGCCCTACGGCGCCCAGCGCCGCCTCGAGATCCTGCGTGCGCTCGCGACCGAGCCCAAGGTGCTCCTGCTCGACGAGCCCGCAGCGGGCATGAACCCGAACGAGACCGAGGAGCTGATGGAGAACATCCAGAAGATCCGCGACGAGTTCCAGATCGCGATCCTGCTCATCGAGCACGACATGGGCCTCGTCATGGGCATCTGCGAGGTCGTCGGCGTGCTCGACTACGGCCGCATCATCGCGAAGGGCACGCCCGACCAGATCCAGAACGACCCTCAGGTCATCGAGGCCTACCTGGGCAAGCAGGAGGTGATCTAAGTGGCGCTCCTCTCCGTCCGCGACCTGCACGTCTCCTACGGCGCGATCAAGGCCGTCCGCGGCATCTCGTTCGACATCGAGCGCGGCGAGATCGTCACGCTCATCGGCGCGAACGGCGCCGGCAAGTCCACGACCCTCAACACCATCGCGGGTCTCATCAAGCCCGACAGCGGTTCGATCGAGCTCTCGGGCGAGAGCATCGTCGGCGTCCGTCCCCATAAGATCGTCGAGAAGGGCCTGGCGCTCTGCCCCGAGGGGCGCCGCGTCTTCACGCGCATGAGCGTCGCCGAGAACCTCGACATGGGCGGCTACACCCGCACCGATGCGGAGAACGCCGAGACGATCAAGGTCGTCTACGAGCGCTTCCCGCGCCTGAGGGAGCGCGTCGGCCAGTTCGCCGGAACCATGAGCGGAGGCGAGCAGCAGATGCTGGCCATGGGCCGCGCGCTCATGAGCAAGCCTGACCTGCTCATGCTCGACGAGCCGTCCATGGGCCTCGCGCCGATCCTCGTCCAGGAGATCTTCGACATCATCAAGGAGCTCAACCGGCAGGGGACCACGATCCTGCTCGTCGAGCAGAACGCCTCGATGGCGCTCTCGATCGCCGACCGCGGCTACGTCCTCGAGGTCGGCCGCACCGTCAAGAGCGGCTCGGGCAAAGAGCTCCTCCACGACGACGACGTCAGGAAGGCCTATCTCGGAGGCTAGGCCTCTCCGCTCCCGCGCTCGACACTTGCTTCTCACATTGCATGACGCTGCCCGCGCAACCACGGAATTACCGAGGTTGTGCGGGCATTTCGCTTGCATTCTTTCTGTTTCTCTCGTCCGCTCCGTCAGCCGCCGAGAAAATGAGACCCGTCAACTGACAAGCCCCTGCCTGCAGGCCCCGATAACACCCCCTAGCACGTAATATTTAGAAAATACGGGTAATTATGTGCATTCGCCCGCGCGGGTGCGCTTGGTTGGTTACGACAGTGGAGGGCAGCATGGGTAAGACCATCAGGCCTCGCCTCAGCAGGAAGCTCCTGGCTCTTCTCGCCATGGGCGTCTTTGCGGCCGTTCTCGTTGCGGGCACCGCGTTCGCGCTTGGCGCCTTCACCGCGCCCTATGCCTATGACGACCCTTTGGCGGGCGGCGCCCCCTTAGAGCCCCTTGACGAGGCGTACTCGGGGCAGGGGAGCGTCGAGTCGCTGGGCGTCGCCTGTGACGCCGGCGACCTCTCGCGTGCGCTCGACCCGCAGGCGTCGACCATCAGCGTCACGTTCAAGAACTCCAACGGTTCCACGATCCAGACGATCAGCGAGACCGTGGGTTCCACCTGGCGCTTCCCGTCCAACCCCACGCCTGCCAGCGGCAAGTACTTCAGCGGCTGGTACACCGCCGCCGAGGGAGGCGTGCGCGTGAACGCGCCACAGACCGTCGAGGCCACCTCGCCCACGACGCTCTATGCCCAGTACGGAACCGGCCAGGAGTTCTACCTGATTCCCTCCGACGAGGACGGCGACGGAACCCGCGAGCTTCTCACCTTTACCACCGACAGGACCGCGCTTGCCGGCCTGAACATCCACGTCAAGAACGACGGCAAGTACTACAACAAGAGCGAGGCCGCCGTCTCGGGCCTCTCCGCGTCTGACATCGACTACTGGGTCGGCAACACCGGGACCGCCTACAGCTCCAACTCGTCCATGTACCCGCCTTGGATCAAGACGGGCTGGAGCGAGGTCAACAAGGCCTCTACCGTGCGTTTTGACGTGAGCTTCAAGAGCGCACAGCCGGTCAGCGTCGCGCTCTGGTTCGACCAGTTCATCAACCTCGAGCGCTTCGAGAACCTCGAGTACTTCGACACCTCTCGCTCACGTGACTTCTCGCTTACCTTCGGTGCGTTCAACAAGTACACCGACCTCGACCTCTCCATGCTCGACACGTCCGCTGCCGAGACCATGTACGCGACCTTCTTCATCCAGTCGGGTACCAAGTCCATCAACATCTCCGGCTGGAACATGACGGGCGTCACCAACGCGGCCGACATGTTCCGCGGCTACGACGCGGTCCACCCGCCCATCGAGTCCATCAACATGTCGGGCGTCAAGTGCACCGCCGCCACCAACCTGCGCCAGATGTTCTGGTGCTGCGACAAGATCAAGGTGATCGACCTCTCCGGCTTCGACTTCAGCAAGGTCACCGACGCCACGAGCATGTTCAATGGCTGCTCCTCGCTCGAGACCATCATCACCGCGAAGGGCGCGTCGCTTGCAAGCGCTAACTGCACCAACACCTTCAAGGGATGCAACAACCTCTACGGCCTCGCCATTGCCTCCAACGGCACGCGCTATACCACGTACTTCAAGAACAAGAACGATACGGGCAAGACCTACGCCAAGACGCGCACGACCTCGCAGGAAGGCTACTTCACGCCCGCCGACGAGAACACCTCGCACACCATCACCTACCACTACAACGCCGACGGCCTCGAGCTCTCGTCGAGCGCGACCACGGCCATCCACGCGCTCTCGCGCACGTATCCCACTATCGCCAACCCCCTCTGGCCCCGCACCGGCTTCAAGGCGACCTCCTGGAACACCAGGGCCGACGGAACGGGCACGAGCTACGAGTTCGGCCAGCAGATGACCGCGGACCTCACCGAGAACCTCGAGCTGTACCTGCAGTGGAAGCCCAATGCCTACAGCATCACCTTCGACGCGAACGGCGGCACGGGCGAGGCCCCCGCGCAGACCGGCGTCGCCTACGACGGCGGCACCGTCACCATGCCCGGCGAGGACGTCATCCACCGCGACGGCTACACGCTGCTCGGCTGGGCCCTCTCGCCCTCTGTCTCGACCCAGACGTGGACCCCGGGCCAGGTCTGCACGAAGCTTACGGACATCGACGGAGACGAGCTTCACGCCTATGCCGTGTGGCGCGCCAACACCTACCAGGTCACCTTCGACGGCAACCATGCAAACGGCGGTCCCGCGTCGTGGTCGCAGACGAACAATGCGACCTATGACGGCACCTACACGCTGCCGTCGAGCAACCCCACGCCCCAGAGCGGCTACTACTTCAGCGGCTGGTACACCGCTCCCGTGGGCGGCACGCGCCTGTCCTCGTCCACCACGGTACAGATCACGCAGGACACCACCATGTACGCGCAGTACGGCAAGGCGCAAGATTACTATGTCCTCGTTGACGACACCGATGGCGATGGCCTTCGCGACAAGATGACCTTCACTGCCGACCCAGCCATGGTCGCGGGCCTCAAGAGCAATTCGTTCATCCTCTCTCGCGATGGCCATATCAACAATACGAACGTTCAGGAGATTGACTACTTCGTGGCCAATGCAGGTGTGGACTACGTTCTCGAAGGCGCTAACTGGAACAAGACGGTGCCTTGGTGGAAGGAGAACGGCTCGCAGGACACTGGCACCTATAACACCAAGACGATGATCAAGAACATTCGCACGGTCTCGTTCGACCAGAGCTTCAAGGACGTCACGCCAAAGAGCTTGAGCCTCTGGTTCGACCAATTCAGGGCAGTTACAACCTTCGAGAACCCCGAGTACCTGAACACCTCGCGCACCGAGAACTTCGAGTTCGCCTTTGCCGTGATGACCTCTCTCAAGTCGATTGACTTTTCGAGCTTCGACACAAGCGCGGCAAAGGATGTGAAGCGCGTGTTCTGGAACAACAGCGCTACGAGCATCAACATCTCGGGTTGGAATTTGGAGAGCGCGACGGATTGCACCGACATGTTCAGGGACTGCTCCAAGATGACTGATCTCAACATGACGGGTGTCAAGGCCTCCAAGGTCACAAACACGTTCCAGATGTTCATGAACTGCACGCAGCTTACGATGGTCGACCTCTCGGGCTTCAACCTTTCTGGCGTGACTGACGCGGGAAGCATGTTCAGCGGATGCTCGAAGCTCCAGACCATCATCTGCGCCGACGGGACCAACATGCAGGGTGCGTCAAGTGCGGACATGTACAAGGGATGCACGAGCCTCGTTGGCAAGTGCTACAGCTCGACCGGTGCCATCTCCGGCAGGCGCCCCTTCGACTCCGCGCAGATCACCACCACCTACTCGAAGGCGTGCACCACCAAGAACGACGGCTACCTCACGCCTGCCACCAAGTTCAGCTCCTACGGCGTGACGTACCACATCAATGATGGCGAGGCCATTGACACCACCACGACGACCACGGCGATGGTTCAGTCTGCCATCGGCAAGTACGCATCCGTCGCGGGCGCGCTCTGGGCGCGCGAGGGCTTCCATGCGACCGGATGGAACACTGCCCCCGACGGCTCGGGCGCCTCGTTCGCACTCGGCGAATCGTTCAGCGCTGAGACAGAGCCTGCAGCGAACTCGACGCTCGATCTGTACATGCAGTGGGAATCGAACACCTACAACGTGAAGTTTGACGCCAACGGCGGTACCGGAAGCGCTCCGGACGTCACGGATATTGCCTATGAGACGGGTAAGGTCACGATGCCGAGCGAGGGCTTCGAGCGCGATGGCTACGACCTTGCGGGCTGGGCGCTCACGCCCACGGCAACGACGCCGACCTGGACGAAGGGAGCCGAGGCCACCAAGCTCTCCTACGTCAGCGACGACACCCTCACGCTGTATGCCGTGTGGTCGGGTCCCAAGAGCTACACCATCACCTTCGATGCGAATACCGAAAACGGAGGCAGCTCGATCACGGCGACCGACGGATTCACCAAGCTCTCCAATACCCAGCTTTCGAAGAGCGAGCGGTTCGGTGACAACTATGTGGTCCCGAACGCCCCCACACCCCAGAGTGGGTATTACTTCTCGGGCTGGTACACCAAGCCCGTTGACGGCATCCGCGTGTCGCCCAACGTCGCCAACTCCCAGACTGGGAACACCACCCTCTATGCCCAGTACGGCAAGGACGAGAACTACTACGTCGTCTTCACGGATGAAAACGGCAATCGTGGCAAGCAGGTCATGACCTTCACCAAGGACCCGTCCATGGTCGCGGGCAAGAACAAGGGCTGGATCGGCGACGGGAAGAAGGCCCAGGACATCGATTACGTCGAGATGAACTCCGGATACCTGGGTCATACAAGCCTGACCGTACCCTGGATCGAGGGACACCGTGACCCCAGTGACAACAACACGAAGGACCTCTGGACGATGCTTCAGGGCAACTGCAAGAAGGTCGTCTTCGACGTGAGCTTCAAGGACGTCCAGGTTCGCGACATCTCCTACTACTTCGACCAGTTCAGGAACCTCGAGGAGTTCGAGCACCTTGACTACTTCGACACGTCGCGCGCCGTCAACTGGGACCTTACCTTCGGTGCCTTCAACAAGTTCAAGAACCTTGACCTCTCCATGCTTGATACGAGTTCGGCGGAAAGAATGAAGGCGACATTCTTCCTTGCGCAGGGCGTCGAGACGATCAACATCTCGGGCTGGAACCTCACGAACGTCACCGATACCAACAACATGTTCCGTGGGTACTGCAACGCGAGCATGGGTGCGAGCGGCTACTCCACCATCAAGTCGATCAACATGACCGGCGTCAAATGTACGGCGGTTCAGAACACGTCTGGCATGTTCCGCGAGTGTGCCTACCTCACTCAGCTTGACCTTTCGGGATTCGACTTCTCTCACGTCACCAGTGCCGAGAACATGTTTGACACGTGCAATGCGCTTCAAACGATCCTCTGTGCGGATACGTCGTCCAGCTTCAGTGGGCTGACGGCGTCTGCCTCGACGCAGATGTTCAAGGGCTGCAACAAGCTCAAGGGTACGTACTTCAGCTCTTCGACCACCGCGACCAAGGCGTTCGATGGGACCATTGACAGGACCTACGCGAAGGCCAAGACCCTCAAGCAGGACGGCTACCTCACGCCCCTCTCGAGGTACAACTCCTACGAGGTCATCTACCACCTCAACGGGGAGGGCATCGACGCCACCTCCACGGTGAGCTCGCCGATCCACGAGATGACCGGCTCCTACGCCATGACGGCGAACGCCCTGTGGGTGAACCCGGGCTTCAAGCCGGTCTCGTGGAACACCAAGCCCGACGGATCCGGCACCAAGTTCGACTTCGGCCAGTCCTTCTCGGCCACCAACGAGCCGAAGGCCGACGAGAAGCTCGATCTCTACCTGCAGTGGAAGCCGAACTCCTACGTCCTCACGCTTGACGCAAACGGCGGCTCGGGTTCGGTCAACGCTAAGGAGTACGGCTACAACAACTCCGAGTCGCATGGCTTCACCAGCGACATCGTGCTGCCCGTCTGGAGCAAGAACGGCATCTACCGCGATGGCTACGAACTTCTCGGCTGGTCGGTCATGAAGAACGCGACGCAGCCCGACCCGGGCTTCGGCGCCGGTGCCACGGTGAATCGCCTCACGCGCGTGGACGGAGACGTGATCACGCTCTACGCGGTCTGGAACAAGCTCTCCTACACCGCCACGCTCGACCTCAACGGGGCCGACGGCGCCTGGACGGCACCCGAGGGCTTCACACAGGTGTCGGGGCCGGCGGGCGTCTGGCGCAAGGCGTCGATCCCGTTCGACTCCACGGTGTCGCTGCCGAGCCCCACGCGCACGGGATACAACTTCAACGGCTGGAAGGTCGCAGACGCCGCCGGCACCGCCGTGGGCACGACGGTGGCCGCGTCCGGCAACCCGCGCGAGCTCAAGATGGGCTCGGGTGCCGCGACGGCGAGCGCGACGTGGACCGTGACGCCGCCCGAGGCCATAGGCTCGCTCACGTACAACTCGACGCGACAGACCATCATGGGGGTCGCGCCCGGCCACACCATCGTCTCGGTCGCGCCTTCGGGCGCCACCACGTCCACGTCGGGGTACGGCGTCTATGAGGACGGCGTCGACGCGGGCAAGGCCTACGCCACCGATGCGGGCACCTACGCGATCACGGTCGCCCTCTCCGAAGAGGCCAAGGCCGCGGGCGCCACCTGGGACGACGGCACCACGTCCGACAAGGTGATCGACGCGACCATCGACCGCCTGAGCGTCGGCGAGGCGCAGATCGGCGTTTCCGACGTGACGTTCACGGGCTTCGAGCAGCGCCCCAAGCCCACCGTGACCTTCCAGGTGGCGGGGGAGACCGTCACGCTCCAGGAGGGCGTCGACTACACGCTCGCCTGGTCCAACAACGTCCACGCGGCCGACAAGTCCGCCGCGGACGCTCCCACCGTCACGGTGACGGCCCTGCCCACGAGCAACGTCGCCTATGGCAACACGCAGGGCGAGCAGAGCGCGACCTTCTCGATCGCCAAGCGCTCCCTGGCCGAGCCCGGCGAGGGCTGCGAGGTCACGTTCGCAGAGATTTCCGACCAGACCTACACGGGCGCCGCGCTTCAGCCCGCTCTCACGGTCTCGCTCGTGAGCGGCGCCGGCACCTACACGCTGCCGGCTGCAGACTTTGACAGCTCCTGGTCGACCAACGTGGACGTGACCAATGCCGCGCAGGCCACGGCCACCGCGACGGCCGCCGGCGACTTCACGGGCGCGGCCACCACCACGTTCAAGATCGTGCCCGCCGACATCTCGCGCGCCACCGTCACGCTCAACAGCGCAAGCGCTACCTACGACTTCGAGGGCGACGACCTGACGCTTCCCGCAAACATTGCCGTCGCCTCCGCCACGCTCGACTACAACGGCGACAACGTGGCCGAGGCGCTCGTGGGGGACCGCGACTTCACGGCGGCGCTCGCCACGGCGGATGGCTCGGCCATCTCGGCCGTGAGCGCGCCTGGCAGCTACAACGTGGCCCTCACGGGCACGGGCAACTTCACCGGCGTGGCGCTCGCTCCCGTCACGGTCGTGCCCAAGCACTACCAGGTAACCTTCGACGCCCACGGCGGCTCCTTCGCGGGCGCCTCCTCGATGGAGCTCGAGCAGGTCTGGAACGCCGCCTATGCGCTTCCGGCGACCGACCCCACCCTCGGCGGCTTCACCTTCGCCGGCTGGTGGACGAAGGACGGCGCCAGCGCCGCCGACCCGCAGGGCGAGGCCGCCGGCGCCGACTGGGGCGAGCGCGTCACCGCGGAGACGCTCGTTCCCAAGATCGCGGGCGGGAAGACGACCATCTACGCCAGGTGGAGCCGCGACAGCTTTGCCGCGACCTTCTCGGCGGACCACGGCGCCACGCTCACGGGCACCGAGGGCATTCTCGACGCGGGCGGAACGGCGCAGGTCGCCTATGACGGCGCGGTTCCCGCAGGCATCGGCGTGAACGCGGGCAGCCTCACCTTCCTGGGTTGGACCTATCGCATGGAGGCGCCCGACGGGTCCGTCCGCACCGGTACCGTCGCCGACTACACCACGGTCAAGGTCACCGGCACGGCCACCTTCACGGCACGCCTCGTCGAGACGACCTTCGTCGCGGCCACGGCCACCGACGGCCTGGTGGGCGTGGGCTCCGAGGCCAAGGCCACGGCCGCCTCGGCCTCGGCCGAGAGCCTCGCGACCGTCGAGGGCCAGCGCATCGCCTACGCGCCGGCGGACGAGAACTACGAGCTCTCCTCCGTCACGGTCACCGACCTCGCGGCGCCCGGCGAGCAGGCGCACTCCGCCACGGTCACGCCCGGCGCCACGTCGTTCGACCTCGGCGGCAAGGCCTACGCCTGCAGCTGGGCCACCGCGGGCGACGACGCCGGCGCCCTCACGCTCGGCGCGCCGGGCGAGGCGAACATGTCCCTCACGGTGAGCTTCGCCTACAGCCGCAAGACCACCACGTTCCAGGTGATGGTCTACAAGCAGAACGTCACACTCGACGCCGACCTCTCCACCTACGAGGCCGACGCGTCGATGACCTACACGAGCGGCGTGGTCGACGCGGGCTCAAAGATCGAGGTCACGCCCGCCGCCTCCGAGGGCTTCACCTTCTCCCAGGCCGTGATCGAGAACCCGGCCACGACCGATGCCGGCGCCGCACGCTTCGACGGCAGCACGATCGTTGACCTCTACTACACGCGCGACACCTACGCCTACACGGTCACCTACCAGGACGGCTCCGGCGCCACGCTCGCGCCCGCCACGACCGCGACCGCGGCCTTCGGCGCGACCGTGGGCCTGGCGGACGCCTCGCCCGTCGTCACGGTCACGCCGCCCGACGTCGCGGGCTTCGACGACGTCTCCGCCACGCCGATCACCATCGGTGTGGACGAGAAGAGCAACGTCCTTTCCGTCACCTACGGCGAGGCCGCATACGCCGTCACGGTCGACCCCAACGGCGGCACCTGGACCCAGGACGGCTTCACGAGGCAGGACGACGGCACCTACAAGCGCGACGCCGACCTGGCCTACCGCGGCACCCAGACGCTCGTCGCGCCCACGCGCGACGGCTACGCCTTCGCGGGCTGGCAGGCCGCCGGCGCCTCCGCCGCCGTCTCCAGCAGCACCCTCACGCAGGGCACCGAGGCCTCGGTCGTGACCGCCACCTGGACGGTCGCGGCGCCGGCCGCCACCACGCGCACCTACGACGGCACGGCGCAGGTCGTCGTGGCCGCGGGGGAGGGCTACGAGCTCGCCATCGCCCCGGCCGCGGGCTCCACCGCCAAGGCCGACGGAGCCTCCGCGACCGACGCCGGCGCGCTCGCCACCCACGCCGGCTCCTACGACGTGACGGCCACGCTGCGCACCGGCGACCGCAACGTCACCTGGGCCGACGGCACCACCGCGCCCAAGGTCGTCACCGCCACCGTCGAGCGCGCCACCAACAGCTGGACCAGCGCCCCCGCCTGCGCGAGCGTCACCTACGGGACCGCGCTCTCTCCCACGGCCACGCCGCGCTTCCCGCTCGAGGGCGCGACCGTCACCTGGGACTATGCCGCCACGGCGGCCGGGCCCTTCTCGGCGGACGCCCCCACCGAGGTCGGCACCTACGTCGCTCACGCCACGGTCGCGGAGACCGACGACTACGCGGGCCTCACGGGCACGGCGCCCTTCGCGATCGGCCAGCTCGCGCTCGCCGACTCCAACGTCGACGCCATCGCCGAGCAGGGCTACACGGGATCGGCCGTCACGCCGCCCGTCACCGTGCGCGACGGCGACCGCACGCTCGCCAACGGGACCGACTACACGGTCACCTACGAGTCCAACGTCGACGTCGGAACCAACACCGCCGTCGCCGTCGTCGAGGGCCGCGGCAACTACGCCGGCACCGTGCGCAAGGCCTTCTCCATCGGCCGCGCGCAGGTTGCCCAGCCCGAGGCCGCAAGCCTTGCCTACAACGGCTCCGCCCAGGTCGGCGTCGCGGTCGCCACGGGCTTCACCCTCGAGGTGACCGAGGCCCCCGCCGCGGCCACGGGCTACGGCGTCTACTGGCTCGACGGCACCGAGATCGGCAGCGCCTACTTCACGACCGCCGGCACCTACACGGTCGTCGCCACGCCCGACGCCAACCACAGCTGGGAGGGCGGCTCCACCGATCCCGTCACCCTCACCGTCACGGTCGCGCCCTTCGACATCTCCGGCGGCGCCCTCGCCGAGGTCGCGCCCCTCACCTACACGGGCGAGGCGCAGCAGCCGGCGCCGGCCCTTCTCGTCGACTACACGGGCGACCTCGTGGACGACCAGGTGAACGAGGGCCGCGACTACTCCCTCTCCTGGGCAAACAACACCGACGCCGGAAACGCTACGGTCACGGCCACGGGCACCGGCAACTTCACCGGCACCACGAGCCGCACCTTTAGGATCGAGCCGCTGCCCGTGACGCTTCGCGCCACCTCGGAGAACACCGGCAAGGTGTACGACAAGGCCGCGGGCGAGCCCACGTTCGCCATCGACGTCGATGCCGGCTCCGAGGCTGTGTCCGACATCGCGAGGACCGCGCTTTCGCCCACCGTCACCCGCACGGACGCCGCGGGCACGCCCACCACGTCGCAGCTGGTCGGCACCTACGTGATGAAGATCGGCTACACGCCCAACGCCAACTACGACGTGCGGACCGAGGACGGCACCTACACCATCTCCAAGCGCCCGCTCACCGTCACGGTGAACGACATCGCCAAGACCTTCGGCGACGCGACGCCCACCATCACCGGCACGGTCACGGGAGCCTACGCCTCGGGCGACTCCGCCTCCGCAATCGGCCTCGCCTACGCCTCTGACGTAAAGGAGGACGCGGGCACCTACGAGGGCGCGCTCGTCGCCACCTGGACCGACGACAACTATGACGTCACGGTCGTGCCGGGCACCCTCACCATCAACCCCCGCGCCATCAGCGACGCCAAGATCTCCGCGAGCGCCGACGGCACCAAGCAGGGCGACGCCTACGTCTACACCTTCTCGGGCGAGAAGATCCAGCCTGCCATCTCCGCGACCATCGACAGCACCGTGGTGGGCCCGCAGCTCTACGAGGGCGAGTTCGCCGACTTCACGGTCCAGATCCTCGACTCCGGCGGCACGGCCGTCGACGGCATCACCGCCGCCGGCACCTACACCGCGCGCCTCACGGGTGTCGGGAGCCTCACCGGCACGCGCGAGCTCACGCTGCGCGTCGACAACGTGACCCCCACGGTCACCTTCGACGCCAACGGCGGCACCTTCGCCGGCGGCGTCACCACCCAGGCCGTCGTGCAGGAGTACACGGCCGCCTGGTCGCTGCCCACCGCGCCCACGCGCACCTACACCAAGGGCGGCCAGACCTTCACCTACACGTTCGCCGGCTGGTGGACCAAGAACGGCTCTGCCTCCAACGACTGGGGCGAGGCCGTCGCCGCCGGCGCCGCCTGCCCCTGCATCGCCGACACGACGCTCTACGCCAAGTGGGAGACCGACCGTGAGAAGAAGGCCTACCACGTCAACCACTACGTGCAGGAGCTCGACGCCACGGGCGTGCCCGTCTGGCCCGCCGCGCCCACAGCGACCGACGACTCGACCGGCCTCGCCGGCGACGACGCGACCTACGTCCAGCGCACCGTCGAGGGCCACACGTTCGACGCGAACCTCACCACCTACGCGGACTCCGCGCACGCGACCGCCCAGGCAGATCCCCTCTACGTCGCCGAGGACGGCTCCACTGTCGTGAGCCTCTACTACACGCTCGACAGCTTCGAGGTCACCTGGACGAACGACGACGCGACCCACGCCACGACCCGCGCCTACTTCGGCTCCACCGCCGCGGCTCCCGCGGCCATGCCCACGCGCGCGCCCGGCCGCGACTACACCTACACCTTCGCGCGCTGGACCGACGAGTCCGGAAACGACTACGACAACCCTGACCTGCCCGTCAAGTCGCCCGTCACCTACCACGCCGAGTACACGGCAACGCCGCGCACTTACGCGGTCACGATCGATGCCAACGGCGGCGAGCTGGCCCCGGGCCAGGCGGCCGAGAAGAGCCTCGCCTTTGCCGCGACCCTCGACCTGCCCGATCCCACCTGCGCTCGCGGCTGGGCCTTCGACGGCTGGGCGGTCAAGAGGGTCGGCGACGAGGGCGACGTCGGCACCCTCACGCCGGGCTCCGGCACCACGACCTACACGGGCGGCACGGCCGACGTCAAGATCAGCGCCAAGTGGCGCATCTCCGTGCCCGCCGCCGCCTCGGGCCTCGCCTACAACGCCTCCGAGCAGCAGGTGGTCGCGACCTCCGACGGCGTGAGGCTCACCTCCATCACGGCCGCGGCCGGCAGCGACAACGAGGGCAAGCGCATCGACGAGTACGGCAACGCCGTCGCAACCCACGCCGGCGACTACTCCGTGACGGCCGAGATCTCCGCTGCGGTGCTCGGCGTCGACGATTCGCTCCTCTCCTGGTCCGACGGCTCCACGGCGCCGCACGTGGTCACGGCCACCATCGCACGGGCATCCAACCAGGTCACGGACCTCGGGACCGACCCGGTCGACCCAGTCTATGGCGACAGCTTCTCGGGCACGGCAAACGCGACCTGGGGAGCCGACACGATCAGCTACGCCTGGGGCCGCACGGCCGATGGCACCTTCGGCGCCTCGAAGCCCACACCTGCGGGCACCTGGTACGTGCGCGCAACCGTCCCGGAGGGCGACGACTGGGAGGCCGCGGAGGCCACGGCCGCCTTCCGCATCCTGCCCGCCACGATCGAGAATGCGTCGGTCACCTCCGTTCCGGCCACCTACAACGGCTTCTCGCAGGAGCCCTCCGTGACCGTCACGGTCGGTGGCGGCAAGACCCTCGTGGCCGGGCGCGACTACGTCCTCGAGTACTACGCCGACGAGGCCCTCACCCGCCAGGTCGAGGTCTCCGACATGGTCGCCGCCGGCACCTACTGGGTGAAGGCGGTCGGCGTCGGCAACTACGCCACGCAGTCCGAGGGCGAGGCGCCCGAGTCATACAAGGCCGGCACCTACCAGATCATGCCCGCCGAGCTCACGCTCTCGGCCCAGGCACTCGCGTCCCGCCCCTACGACGCAACCACCGACGCCACGGCCCAGCTCGATCGTGCCACGCTTGCGCTCTCGGGCGCGGTCGCCGGCGAGACGCCCACGCTCGACGCCGCCGCGGCCCAGGCCGCGCTCGACTCGCCAAACGTCGGAGAGCGCACGGCCACCGTCACGGGCGTCGCGCTAGCGGCAGGCAACCCCTCCAACGCCAACTACCGCATCGCGGCAGGGGAGGGCGGAGCCCAGGCCACGGCCGCGGCCACGGTCACGCCGGCGCTCCTCACTGTCTCGGGCATCACCGCGGTCCCGCGCGCCTACGACGGCACGACCGTGGTCGAGGTCACGGGCACCCCGCAGATCGCCTCCGGCGTCGTCGCGGGCCAGCCCGTCACGATCGACGCCACGGCACCGCTCTCCGCGGCGCTCGAGGACGTCGGCGCCGGCACGGCCCGCGTCGCGACCGTCTCCGGCCTTACCCTCGCGGACGACGCGGCCGCGGCCAACGTCAACCGCAACTACGCCTTCGCCGAGACGACGCTTCCCGTCGACATCGCCCGGGCGAAGCTCACGGTCACGTCGGTCCCGGTTGCCGACAAGACCTACGACGGCACCACCGCGGCCGTCTCCGATCCTGCGAGCGTCACCTTCGAGGGCACCGTCGCCGGCGAGGCGCCGACGCTCGACGCCGGCTCGGTTGCGGCGGAGTTCTCGGCGCCAGGTGCCGGGTCGAGCGTGCCCGTCACGGTCTCGGGCCTCTCGCTCGATGCCGCGAATTCCGTCAATGCCAACTACGAGCTCACGGCCACGACGATTGCCACGGCCGCCGCCATCGCCCCCGCAGAGCTCGTCGTGCGCCCGCACGCCTCGAGCGCCCCCTACGGCTCCGAGCCCGCCTGCGAGGGCTACGACCTCGAGGGCTTCGTGGCGGGCGAGGACCGCGCGAGCGCGGGCGTGTCCGGCGAGCCCACGTTCTCCTTCACGTGCACGGCGGGCTCGCCTGCGGGCGACTACGCCGTGAGCGCCCAGGTCGACGGCCTCTCCGCGCCCAACTACCGCTTCACGGGCGCCCAGGCCGCCTTCCGCGTGGTGCCCGCGGACATCACCTGGGACCCGCCGGTCGGCGTGAGCCCCGCGCGGCCCGTCTACGGCGACCCCATCTCGGCGGTGGGCACGCCCTCCTTCGGAGAGGCGACGTTCGTCTACTCGTCGACCCCGACCTTCTCGCCCACGAGCACGAGCGCAACGCCCCCGACCACGGTCGGCACCTACTACGTGCGCGGCACCGTCGCGGGCAGCGCGAACTGGAACGCGGGGCAACAGGTCGCCTCCTTCACGATCGCGCCGGCCACCTTCGACGAGGCCACGGTGGCCGTCGAGCCCCTTGTCTACACGGGAGAGGCGCTCCAGCCCCAGGTGAGCGTGCGCATCGGCACGCAGCCGCCGCTCTCGGCCGACACCGACTACACGCTCGCCTTCTTCGCCGACGCGGCCGGCGCCCAGAAGATCGACCCCGCGACCGACGTCGTTGACGCCGGCACCTACTACGTGCAGGCCACCGGGCGCGGCAACTACGACGGCACGGCGACGTCCGTCCAGCCGTTCACGGTCGACCAGGCCGACTCCATGGCCGTGGGCCTCGCCGGCTACGTGGGGACCTACGACGGCGCCGCCCACGCGCTCTCGGCCGACGTCACCGGTGTCGACGCCCGCAGCTCCGCCCTCACCGTGGTCGAGTACCAGGTGGGCGAGGGTGCATGGTCCACGGACGCCCCGTCCTTCACCGCGACGACCGACGGCGACGTCGCCGTCCGCGCCCGCGCCACCAACCCCAACTACAAGACGTGCACCTCCACGGACGCGACCGTGCGCATCGATCGTGCCGCCGTCACGGTTGCCGCCGACGACAAGTCGAAGGTCTTTGGCCAGGAGGACCCCGTCCTTACGGCCACGGTGACCGGGCTCGTCGGTGCCGACTCCGTCGACTACGAGCTGACGCGCGACGCCGGCGAGGACGTGGGCACCTACGTCATCCACGCCACCGGCGAGAGGCTCCAGGGCAGCTACGAGGTCACGCTTGCGGACGGCACGCTGACCATCGACTCCGCCGTGGCGCGCATCCCGTCCGCCCTCGCGGGCCTCGCCTTCGACGGCAAGGCGCAGCTCGGCGTCGTCCTCGACGACACGCTCTGCGTCGCCGAGGGCGAGCGTGCCACGGACGCCGGCGAGCACGTGGCCACCGTCCGCCTCCTCGATCCCGGCAACATCGTCTGGGAGGACCCCATGATCGACCCGGCCGATCCCGTCGAGGTCACCTACGCCATCGCCCCGGCCGACATCGCGCAGGCGACCATCGCGCCCATCGCCGACCAGGTTGAGACCGGCGAGCCGATCGAGCCCGCCCTCGACGTCACGGCCCTCGGCCGCACCCTCGCCGCCGGCGTCGACTACGAGGCCGCCTACGAGTCCAACGTGGGCGTAGGCACGGCGACGGTCACGATCTCCGGCATCGGCAACTGGACGGGCACGGCGCAGGCCACCTTCCAGGTCGTGCCCGACAGGCCCGACGCGATCCCGATGTTCCGCCTCTACAACCCCTACTCGGGCGAGCACTTCTACACCAGCTCGCCCGGCGAGCGCGAGTTCCTGAGCCGCGTGGGCTGGAACTACGAGGGCGTCGGCTGGTGGGCGCCCATCGAGGGCGGAGAGCCCGTCTACCGCCTCTACAACCCCTACGCCGGAGACCACCACTACACGCCGTCGCCCGGCGAGCGCGACGCGCTCGTGGCGGCGGGCTGGAACTACGAGGGCGTGGGCTGGAACTCCGGCGGCGACGTGCCGGTGCTCCGGCAGTACAACCCCTACGCCACCGTCGGCACCCACAACTTCACGACCTCCGAGGCCGAGAACGACGCGCTCGTGAGGAACGGCTGGCACTTCGAGGGCGTGGGCTGGATGGCGGTGGCGGCGGGGTAGCCGCGTAACCGGCCGCAGAAAAGCTAACGCAGGCGATGCGATGAAGGAGGGCCGGCACCTCGGGTGCCGGCCCTCCCTGTCTCGGGTCGCGGTGCAGGCTCTTCTCGCCCATATGGCGAGGGCGAGGCGCGTGGTCGGGCATGCGTGCGACTGGCATGGTCTGTCATGCCGCCTGCCACATATGACCTGCGTGACGTGCTCTTTCTATGGTACGTTCTTGATGAACTGTAAATGACATCAACGCAGCTCAAACGATGCATCAACGTGGCTTCATGCAACCGGGGAGTACCGTCATGCACAGCTGCGCGCCGCACCATCGCCTTGCACGTGCGATAGCCGTGATTCTCATCGTCGTCGCGGGCGTCCTTGTCCCGTGTGTGGCCAGAGCCGCCGTCGTCCAGAGCTCGGGTGCCGCCGCGACGTTGAGCCCGCAGGCTGCGACCAAGAGCGTCACCTTCAAGAACGGATCCGCCACCTTCGCGACCATCACGCAGACCGAGGGTTCGGGCTGGAAGATGCCCACGACTGACCCCACCAAGTCCGGCTACTTCTTTGCCGGCTGGTACTCTGCGGAATCTGGCGGCGTTCGCATCAACGCGGGTGACGTCGTCGGTGCGAACCCGCCTGCGACCCTCTACGCGCAGTTTGGCAAGATCGAGCCCTTCTACGTCGTGGTCGAGGACACGGACGGAGATGGCGAGCGTGACCTCATGACGTTCACGGCCGACCCCGCGATGGCGACGGGGACCTCCAACCAGTCTGTGGGCACCATCACGGCGGACAACGTCCAGGACATCGACTACTACATCTGCAGCACGGGGGACAACTACTCGTGGGACAACGGAAACCTGTCGTCGCCGCCCTGGTGGAAGCAGAAGGGTTCCAAGACAAACGATGACACCAAGCCCATGATCAACAAGATCACGGTCGTCCGCTTCGACCAGAGCTTCAAGAACGTGCAGCCGGTCTCGATCGGCCTGTGGTTCGACCAGTTCAAGATGCTCACGACATTCGAGCACATGGAGTACATGAACACGACGTACACCAAGAACTTCTCGTTTGCGTTCTCGTTCCTCCCGGTCGTGACCAACATCGACCTCTCGCCGCTCGACATGAGCGGCGCCACCGACACGAGCCACATGTTCCGCGCCTCGCCCAAGCTCGCCTCCATTGACCTGAGCGGTGTCAACATGAGTGCCGCCACGACCGCGACCTGCATGTTCTATGGATGCACGTCGCTGAGCTCGCTCAATACGACGGGCATGACCATGCGTTCGTTGAGGGACGCCTCAAGCATGTTCTACGGCTGCTCCAGCCTTTCGTTCGTCGACCTCTCGAGCGTGCAGATGTCCACGATCACGAATGCCAACAGCATGTTCTACGGCTGCTCCAAGCTTAAGACCATCGTTGCGCCCAAGGGGGCCACGCTTGCCTCTGCCAACTGCACGAACGCCTTCTACAATACGAGCGCGCTCGTTGGCCTGGGCGTGGACGCCTCGGGCGTCCGCTCTACCACGACGTGGGCCGCCAAGCGTGATACGGGTGCGACCTATGCCAAGGTGCGCACCAAGTCTCAGGAAGGCTATCTCACGGCAGCGGACGAGAACAGTTCTCGCATGATCACCTACCACTACAACGCCGACGGTCTGGATCTCACGAGCACGGTGCGCTGCCTGCTCAAGGACATCGGCGGGTCCTATCCGACGATCTCCTCCGCCATCTGGCCCCGGACGGGCTATACGGTCACCAAATGGAACACGGCCGCTGACGGGTCGGGGCAGGACTATGCGCTGGGGGAGCGGCTCAAGGCTGACCTTCCCGGTAACATCGACCTCTATCAGCAGTGGTCGAAGAACTCCTATGACGTGAGCTATGACGGAAACGGTGGCACCACGACGGCCGCCTCCGCCCATGCGGGCTTTGGCGACTCGCTCACGATGCCCGACACCTCCACCACCTCGCGCCCGGGATACTCTCTGGCTGGATGGGCCCTCACTCCGACGGCGACCACGGCTGCCTGGACGCCGGGTCAGGTGGTGAGTGACATCTCGCTCATCGACGGCGACCAGGTCAAGCTCTATGCCGTGTGGAACGTCAACACCTATCGTGTCACGTTCGACGGCAACCAGGCTCATGGCGGCGCCGGCGCATGGTCTCGTCAGGTCAATCAGACCTATGGCGCAACCTATGTCATTCCGGGAGAGCAGCCCGCTGCCGATTCCACGCACTACTTCAGCGGCTGGTACACCGAGCCCGAGGGTGGCCAGCGCGTGAGCGAATCGACGGTCGTACGCGTCACGGAGGACACGACGCTCTATGCCCAGTATGGCGTGGCGCAGGACTTCTACTGCATCGTCGACGACTCCGACGGAGACGGCCACAAGGACCGCATGGTCTTCAGCGGCGACGCCTCCATGACGGCCGGACTGGTGAGCGACGCGCAGATTCGCAGTCGTGACGGAGCCGTCACCCAGGCGAACGTCCAAGAGGTCGACTACTACATCTGTCGATCGGATGCCCTGTACAGCTGGGACAATGGCAACATCACCTCGCCGCCATGGTGGAAGCAGGGTAGCAAGACGACTGACTACACCACTACCATGTGCAACGAGATTCGCACGGTGTCGTTCGACCCGAGCTTCAAGGATGTCACCCCACGCAGCATTGGGCTCTGGTTCAATCAGTTCTATGCTCTCACGGGCTTCGAGAACGTGGAGTATCTCAACTCATCACGAGCCGAGCGCTTCGACTTCGCATTCTCGCGCACGCCCTCCTTGACTACCGTCGACTTCTCGAACCTTGATACGTCTTCGGCCAGGGTCATGACGAGGGCCTTCTGGAACAGTGCGGCAACGAGCATCGACATCTCCGGCTGGAATCTCTCCAATGTCATCGACTTTTCCCTCATGTTCTTCAATTGTCCCAATCTGACCCATCTCAACACGAGTGGCGTCGTCGCCCCCAAGGCCGAGAACACGAGCGAGATGTTCGAGAGCTGCCCGAGGCTCACCTTCCTCGACCTCTCGGGCTTCAACCTCTCCGGCGTAAAGAACTCGAAGGCAATGTTCAATGGCTGCACGAAGCTCACCACGATCGTCTGCGCCGACGGCACGGACATGAGGGGGGCGACGAGTGCGGACAACACGTACAACAACTGCACGAGCCTCGTGGGCAAATGCTACAGTGCCTCGGGCGCCGTCGTGGGCCAGCGCGCCTATGACTCGAGCCAGCGTGGAAAGACCTACTCCAAGGCGTGCACGACCAAGAATGACGGATACCTCACACCGGCAACCAAGTACTGCTCCTACGAAATCACCTATCACATCAACGACGGCTCGGCGGTTGACACGAGCACTTCGACGTCATGCATGCTCAAGTCTGCCGTTGGAAGCTATGCAACGGTTGCGGGAGCGCTTTGGTCGCGCCTGGGCTATCACGCCACTGGCTGGAACACGGCCCCAGATGGCTCTGGCAGCGCACTCTCCTTCGACGAGTCGCTCACGGCTGGCAACGAGCCTGCTGCGAGCACGACCCTCGACCTGTATCTCATGTGGGAGCCCAACACCTACGACGTTCGTTTCGACGCAAACGGGGGGCGCGGCTCGGCAGACCCGCAGACGGGGATTGCCTATGCGGACGGCGTGGTGACCATGCCGGGGAATGCCTTCTCGCGCGATGGCTATGACCTTGCGGGTTGGGCCCTCACGCCTACGGCGACGGAGCCGACATGGCTGCCGGGGGAGAGCGCCGGCCAGCTGAGCTACGTGAGCGGAGACGAGCTTACCCTCTATGCCGTGTGGGCGGGTCCCAAGAGCTTCGACATCACATTCGACGCCAACGTCGAGCATGGCGGTGCCTCGATCACGCCCACCAGCGGCTTCACGACACTGTCGTCCACGCAGGTCATGCGTAGCGAGGCTTACGGCAGCAAGTACATCCTTCCCAGCGACCCCACTCCCGCTTCCGACTATTACTTCGCGGGATGGTATACCAAGCCCGTGGACGGCATTCGCGTTTCCGACACGACCCTGAATTCGAGCGCCGGACCCGTGACCCTCTACGCCCAGTACGGGCGGGCCCAGGACTACTACGTCATCCTGAGCGAGCCGGACGCGGATGGCTGGTGCACGCACATGACCTTCACGGCCGACGCCTCAAAGCTTGCGGGCCTCACAAGCGACCGCGACATCATCGCGCGGGACGGCTACGTGAGCGACCAGGCGACGACCGTCGGCGGCGTCAGCGTCCGGAACAACGGGCAGGAGGTCGACTACTTCATCAGCAACACCTCGCGCATCGACTCTTGGGACAACGGCAACTCAACCTCCGCTCCCTGGTGGAAGCAGGCCGGGAGCGGATCGGGAAACGACAAGCTTTTCGATACCAGAACCATCATCGGCAGAGTCAAGAAGATCACCTTCGACCCAACTTTCAAGGACGTTCAGCCGCGCAGCATCGCACTGTGGTTCAACCAGTTCCAACAGCTCACGACGTTCGAGAACATGCCCTACCTGAACACCTCCTACACGCAGAGCTTCGACTTTGCCTTCGGCACCCTGGCTGCCATGAATTCGCTCGACCTCACGTCGCTCGACATGAGCTCTGCCACGACGGCCGAGTGCATGTTCCGCAGCAACCCGACGCTCACTTCCATCAACCTCTCGGGCGTCAACATGAGCTCGGTACGCAACATGTATCGCATGTTCGAGGCCAACACCAATCTCACCTCGCTAAACCTCACCGGCGTGGTGGCCAGTTCGGTCGAGAACGCTGGGCTCATGTTCGTGGGTACCTCAAAGCTCAAAACGATCGACCTCTCGGGCTTTGACCTCTCGACAATCACTGATGCCAGGGGAATGTTCGGTGGCTGCTCGCAGCTGCGCACGATTCTCTGTTCCGACACCTCGTCCCAGATTCCTGCCTCGGCGTGCGCCAACTCAATCGCATACGGCTCCAGTAGCTACTATGCGTTTACGGGCTGCTCCAACCTCACGGGCACCTACTACAGCCCATCAACGCAGGTCACCTCGACCTTTGCCTCGCATGCCGGCGAGGCGGGCAATGCCCAGGTCAACGGAACCTATGCGAAGGCAAGGACCCTCAGCCGCGAGGGCTACCTGAGTCCGCTCACGCGCTACAACTCCTACGACTTCGTCTACCATCTCAACTCGGAGGATGGCGACGCCACCTCTGTTGTGAGCTCGCCGCTCAAGGCGATGACGGGGTCGTATGCCACGATCTCGGCGCCGCTCTGGAACAACCCTGGTTACAAGGCGCTGTCCTGGAACACCAAGCCAGACGGGTCGGGCACGACCTATGAGTTCGGACAGGCCCTCACCGCCTCGAACGAGCCGGCCGGAAGCTCCTCGACCGACCTCTACCTGCAGTGGAAGCCCAACACCTACGTCCTCACGCTCAACAACAATGGGGGAGCAGGCTCGGTCAACTCGAAGGAGTACGGCTACAACAACTCCGAGTCGCATGAGTTCAAGACCGAGATCAAGCTTCCGACGTGGAGCAGGAACGGCATCTATCGTGACGGCTACACGCTGCTGGGCTGGTCGCTCTCGGACACCAAGACGGAGCCGGATCCCGGCTTCGAGGCGGGTGCCACCGTAAGCCGGCTCACCCGCGTCGACGGGGACGAGGTCACGCTCTACGCCGTGTGGCGTATCAACGCCTATGAGCTCGACGTCGACCTCAACGGCGCCGACGGCGCCTGGACCGCTCCTGCGGGATTCGTCCCAGGTGCGACGGCTGGAACCTACGCGCGCACGGACGTCGACTTTGGGTCGACCGTGACGCTTCCCGATCCCACCCGCGAGGGCTACGAGTTCGCGGGGTGGGAGGTGACGGACGCCCAGGGCACTGCCGTCGCCACGACGGTGGCGGACGGTTCGGGCTCCTCGACGGTCACGATGGGCTCGGGCAACGCGAGCGTGAAGGCGACCTGGCGCGTGGCCGCCCCGCAGGCGGCTGAGCTCACCTACAGCTCCCACCAGCAGACGGTCATCCCCGCCGCGCCTGGCTACACCCTCGGTGCGCCCGCTCCCACGGGATCGACGTCGTCCACGGCAGGCTATGGCGTCGATGCCACCGGTGCGGCCTACGTGACCGACGCCGGCACCTATGCCGTCGTCGCCACGCTCTCGGACGCCGCGCGCTCCACGGGTGCCATGTGGGCCGACGGCACCACCTCCGACCGCGTCATAGAGTTCGAGGTCCGTCGACTCTCCATCGACGACGTCGACATCAGCGTGGATGGCGCCACCTTCACGGGCTTCGAGCAGCGCCCCCACCCCTCGGTCACCTATACCGATGCCGAGAGCCAGCTCTACGTGCTGCGCGAGGGAACCGACTACTCGCTGACGTGGCGCGACAACGTCCATGCGGGGACGGCCACGGTCTGCGTCACGGCCATCCCGAGCGGAAACTTCACCTATGCCAACACCACGGGCTCCCAGGAGGCCACCTTCCAGATCGCGCCTCGCTCGCTCGCGAGCCCGGGAGAGGGCGCAAGCGTCGTCTTCCAGGCCATTCCCGACCAGACCTACAGTGGTTCGGCGGCCGAGCCCGCCCCCTCGCTCTCGCTTGTCACCGAGGCCGGGACCTACGAGATACCGCGGGCGTCCTACACCGCCTCGTGGGCAAACAACGTCGAGGTCACGCGCGACGCGTCCGGCCAGGTGGTCGCCGCCGCGAGCGTTACCGCGACCGCGGCGGACGGCGATCTTCTCGGCGCCGCCTCGAGCGCCTTCAAGATCGTTCCCATGAGCATCGCTGACGCGCTCGTGGAGCTTGACCACGCCGATAAGAGCTACGATTTCGAGGGCCAGCCCCTTTCGCTGGGCTCGGGCGTCAATGTGGCCCGCGTCCAGCTCGACGTCGGCGGCTCGCCGCGCGTGCTGGAGCAGGGCCGTGACTGGAACGCCTCGCTCGACGAGGTCACGGCGACGGGCAACTACGACGTCGTCGTCACGGGCGTGGGCAACTACGAGGGGACGGCCCGCTCGACGATCGCGGTCGTCGCCAAGGCCTATGACGTCGACTTCGACGCGAACGGCGGCAGCTTCGGCGGCGCCTCCTCGACCTCCGTCACCCAGGCCTTCGGCCAGGCGTGGGCGCTTCCCGCCACCGCGCCCGAGCTCGCGGGCTTCACCTTCGCCGGCTACTACGACGCCAACGGCGCCACGCCCTCGGATCCCTATGGCGAGGCCGAGGGCGCCCCGTGGGGCAACGTGGTCGACGCCACCACCGTCGTCGGTCGACTCTCGGAGGGCGCCAGGCTCTTCGCCCGTTGGACGCGCAACTCCTATGCGGCCACCTTCGAGGCCGACCACGGCGCGACCATCGACGGCGGCACGGCTGCCCCCGGCGGTCGAGCGAGCGTCGCCTTCGAGGGTTCCGTGCCTGCCGGCGTCACCGTCGATACCGGGGCCTACACCTTCCTTGGCTGGGCGTATCGCATGACGTGCGCCGACGGCTCCGTGTCCACGGGCATGGCGGCCGACTACGCCTCCGTGAGCGTGACCGGCGACGTCACCTTCACCGCGCGCCTGGTCGAGACCGTGTTCGTGTCCGCGACGGCAACCGACGGCCTCGTGGGCGTCGGTGCCGAGGCCAAGGCAGACGCACCCTCGTCCTCGGCCGAGAGGCTCTCGAGCGTGAGCGGGCAGCGCATCGCCTTCGCCCCCATCGACGACTGCTACGAGCTCGTCTCGGTCACGGCGACCGACCTCGCGGCGCCCGGCGAGTCCGCCCACACCGCGACGCTGTCGCGCGTTGCCTCGAGCTTCGAGCTCGGAGGCGCGACCTATGCCTACACGTGGACCCCGAGCGCCTCCGACGCCAACGCGGGCACGATCGTCCTCGGGACGCCCGGCGTCTCCGACATGTCGCTCTCCCTGTCCTTCACGTACGCGCCCAAGCGCACGACCTTCAAGGTCAAGGCATACGTCCAGAGCGTGGCCGGCGGCACCGACCTCTCCAGCTACGTGGAGGACCCCAGCCTCGGCTACGAGAGCGGCGAGGTCGACGCGGGCTCCACCATCTCCGTCGTTCCTCCTGTCGCCGAGGGCCTTGCGTTCGTCTCGTCGTTCGTGGAGTCGCCGGCGTACGCGAACACGTCCACGGCCCGCGCGGACGGCACGACCATCGTCGACCTCTACTACGACCGCGTGCCCTGCTCGTGGACGGCGCGCTTCGTCGACGCGAGCGGCAACTCCGTGGCCGACCCCGCGGGTGGCACGGCGCCCTTTGGCGCCACGCTCGGCCTGGCGAGCGGCTCGCCCGACGTCGTGGTGACGCCTCCCGACGTCGCGGGCTACGCGAGCACGACTGCCACGAACGTCACGCTCTCGACCGGCGCCAACGAGCTTCTGGTGACCTACGCTGCCGGCGCGTTCCCCATGACGGTCGACCCCAACGGCGGCACCTGGTCGCAGACGGGCTTTGCCCCCGCCGGCGACGGGACCTACGCGAGCGCCACCGACGTCACCTTCCGCGAGTCCGTGACCCTCAGCCGTCCCGAGCGCGCGGGCTACACCTTCGCGGGCTGGCGCCTCGAGGGCACGGGAGCCTCCGTCGCCGGAGACGTGGTGGTGCAGGGGAGCGCCGCCTCGCGGGCCGTCGCGACCTGGGTCGTGGCGACCCCCACCGCGACCTCGCGCACCTACAACGAGTCCGCGCAGGTCGTCGTCGCGTCCGCCCCTGGCATCGACCTTGCCATCGCTCCCGTGACGGGCTCGGCCGACGGCGCCTCGACGGATGCCTCCCGCGGCGCCCTCGCGACCCATGCGGGCACCTACGACGTCACGGCCTCCCTGTCGGCCTCCGACCATGACGTCACGTGGGAGGACGGCTCGGTGGCCGAGAAGATCGTGCGCGCCACCGTCGAGCGTGCATCCAACTCCTGGGCGACCCCGCCCTCGTGCGCCTCTGTGAGCTTCGGCACCGCGCCCGCTCCCCAGGCCACGCCCGCGCTGCCCTCCTCGGGCGCCAGCGTCAGCTTCGCCTACGCACCGCTCACGGGCGACGACTGGTCCGACGCCGCGCCGACGGAGGTGGGCACCTATCGCGTCCGCGCCACGCTCGAGGGCACCGACGACTACGCGGGCCTCGAGGGCACGGCGACCTTCGCCGTCACGCAGCTCGTGCTCACCGCAGACAACGTCCAGCCCATCGCCGAGCAGGGCTTCACGGGCCAGCCCGTCACGCCGCCGGTCGTCGTGACGAATGCCGGCGCGACGCTGGCGCTCGGCTCCGACTACGAGGTCAGCTTCGCGGACAACGTCAACGTCGGCGTCGCGCGGGCCATCGTGAGGGGCAAGGGCAGCTATGCCGGCGAGGTGTCCGTCGACTTCGAGATCGGCCGCGCCAAGATCGCGCGACCCGAGGCGCGCACGCTCGTCTACAACGGCGCCGAGCAGGTTGGCGTCGCCGCCTCCACGGGCTTCGACCTCGCGCTCACCGCGGCCCCCGACGGCGCCACGGGATGCGGCGTGTACTGGCTCGACGGCTCCGAGATCGGTTCCGCCTACGCGACCACGGCCGGCACCTACCAGGTCACGGCCACGCTCGACGACAACCACGAGTGGGACGACGGCTCGCGCGATCCCGTCGTCGTCACCTTCCGCGTCGCGCCCTTCGACATCTCGGGCGGCAGCCTCGCCGAGGTCGCCCCATTGAGCTTCACGGGAGAAGAGCAGCGTCCCGCTCCCGCCCTTCTCGTCGACTACACGGGCGACCTCGTTTTCGACCAGGTCAACGAGGGCCGCGACTACGACCTGACCTGGAGCGACAACGTCAACGCCGGGCAGGCGAGCGTGACCGCGACGGGCACGGGCAACTTCACGGGCCAGGTGTCGCGCGCGTTCACGATCAGCGCGGTCCCCGTGACCCTGAGCATCTCCGGCTCTACCACGGGCAAGACCTACGACGGCACGGCCTCGACCGACCCCGCGTTCACGGTCTCCGTCGCCGCGCCGACGGATGAGGTCGCCGCGGCCGCGACGGCCGCGCTTGCCCCGATGGCCACTCGCATGGACGTCACAGGCTCTTCTCCGTCATCGTCCCAGGACGCCGGCACCTATGTGATCCGCCCGACCTACACGCCCGATGACAACTACGACGTGACCGTCATCGACGGCGCGATGACCATCGCGCGCCGCCGCCTCGCCGTCGCGGTGACCGACGCCACCAAGACCTACGGCGACGCGACGCCCCAGATCACGGGCACGGTCACCGGCACCTATGCGCCCGGCCAGTCCGCGACGAGCATCGGACTGACCTATGCGTGCGACACGCCCGCGGATGCCGATGCGGGCACCTACGGGCGCACCCTCACGGCGTCCTGCACAGACGCGAACTACGAGCTCGACGTCACGCCCGGCACGCTCACGGTTAACCCGCGCGCCCTTTCGGACTCCGCCGTGACGGCGACGCTCACCGACGGGACGTGGGACGCCTCCGCCAATGCCTATGCCTACACCTTCACGGGTGCCGACATCGTCCCCTCGCCGCACCTGGCGCTCGCCGCCTCCGCGGTCACGCGCGACCTGGGCGAGGGTGACATGTCCGACTACACGGCGACGCTGCTCGGCTCCGGCTCCGCGGCCGTCGACGCCATTCGCGCCGCCGGTTCCTACACGTTGCGCCTCCAGGGCCAGGGCAGCTTCAGCGGCACCCGCGACCTGCGAATCGTCGTGCGCAACGCGACCGCGACGGCGACCTTCGACGCCAACGGCGGCAGCTTCGCCGGAGGGTCCGCTACGGCAACGCTTGCCCAGGAGTACTCCGCCGCCTGGTCGCTGCCCGCATCTCCCGACCGCACCTACACCAAGGGCGACCAGGAGTTCCGCTACACGTTCGCCGGCTGGTGGACCAGAAACGGCGCCGCCGACGGCGACTGGGGCGAGCGCGTCGAGGCCGGCGCCACCTGCCCGCTCACGGCCGACGCCACGCTCTACGCCAAGTGGGAGACGAGCGAGGCCAAGGTCGGCTACACGGTGCGCCACTTCGTACAGGGGCTCTCCGACGCGCCGGGCTACCCGACGGAGCCGACCTACGTCGACGAGATGCAGGGCATTCCCGGAGACGAGATCGACGTCGTGGCGCGTGACGCCGAGGGCCACGCCCTCGCGACGACGGCAACCACCTACGCCGACTCCGCCCATGGGGCCCAGGCGGCGGCTCTTCTCGTCGCAGAGGACGGCTCCTCCGTCGTGAGCCTCTACTACGACCTGGTCTCGCTCGACGTGCGCTGGGTCGTGGACGGCGCGCAGTTCGCGCAGACCAGCGAGCTCTGGGGGGCCACGGCCACGGCGCCTGCGGGCACGCCCGAGCGCGCCGGCGGGCTTGACTACTCCTACTCCTTCGCCGGCTGGCTCGACGAGTCGGGCAACGCTTTCGACAACCAGGAGCTGCCGGTGCGCTCCGACATCACCTACTTCGCGAGCTTCACCGGCCAGGCCGCCTCCTACGACGTGACGCTCGACGCCAACGGCGGCCGCCTCGCGGACGGACAGCAGCAGCCCGCAACGGTGGCCTTCGGCGAGTCGCTCGAGCTCCTCGAGCCCGTCAACGAGCACGGCTGGACGTTCGCCGGCTGGGTCGCCCGTGCCGTCGATGAGTCCGCCCTGGGCGACCCAGGCGAGGTCGTCGCCACGCGCGGCGCCACCTCCTACGTCGGCGGCACGACCGCGACGCGCCTCTGCGCGAGCTGGCGCGTGAGCGTTCCGACCGCAACCTCCCTCACCTTCGACGGCACCTCGCAGACGGCCGTCGCCGCGGGCGCCGGCTACACGCTGGGCACGCCCACCCCGCGCGCGGGAACCACCGCCAAGTCCGATGGCGTCCAGCTCGACGGAGGCGGAAACGCGCTCGTCAGGCATGCGGGCACCTACGACGTCAGCTGCTCGCTCGGCTCCGCGTCGCTTCCCGACGTCGACGCCACGCTGCTTGCCTGGGAGGACGGCTCCACGTCCGCCGCGAGCGTCCCGGTCAGCGTCGCGCGCGCCGCCAACGCCATCGAGTCCGTGGGGACCGACCCCGCCTCGCCCATCTTTGGCGATCCCTACCAGGGCGTCGCCACCGCCACGTGGTCGGACGGCGCTCCCGAGGTCACGTGGGGCGCGACCGCGACGGGCACGTTCGGGTCCCAGCGACCCACGGCCGCGGGCACCTACTACGTGCGCGCCCAGGTCCCCGTCGGCGACGACTGGGAGGCCGCCGAGGCAACGGTCCCGTTCACCATCCAGCCCGCGACCATCGCGCTGGCCACGGTGTCGTCTGCGCCCGCCACCTACAACGGCTTCGCGCAGCCGCCGGCCGTGACGGTGTCGATCGGCTCGGCCACGACCCTCGTGGCCGGCCGCGACTACGAGATCTCCTACTTCGCCGACGCGGCCCTCACGCAGCCGCTCGCATCCGACGAGCTGGTCGCCGCGGGCACCTACTACGTGCGCGCGGACGGCCTGGGCAACTACGCCCCCGCCGAGGGCGCAGATGCCTCCTTCGCCGTCGGCACCTACGCCATCGCACCGGCCCCACTCCAGCTCGTGGTCGCTGACGGAGGCGTCGCCACGCGCCCCTACGACGGCACGACCGACGTCACGTCCCAGGTCGAGAAGAGCGCGCTCTCGCTCTCCGGCGCTGTTGCGGGCGAGCGCCCGACCCTCGACGCCGCGGTGCTTGCGGCGACGCTCGATGCCCCTGGCGTCGGCGACCGCACGGCCACCGTCACGGGCGTCGCGCTCGCGGCGGGCAACCCCGCCAACGCCAACTACCGTATCGCGGCAGGGGAGGGCGGAGCCCAGGCCACGGCATCGTGCAAGGTGGACCCGCGCGAGCTTTCGGTCTCCGGCCTCGCCGCGACCCCGCGCGCCTACGACGGCACGACCGTCGTTGAGGTGACGGGCACGCCCGTGCTCTCCGGCGAAGTGGCCGGCGAGACGGTGGGCCTTGCCGACGCTCCGCTCTCGGGCACGCTCGACTCGGCTGGCTCCGGCGACCGCACGGCGACCGTCTCGGGCCTCGCCCTCGACCCCGCCGCGCCCGCAAACGCCAACTACGCGCTCCCCACCGTCACGCTCCCGGTGGCGATCTCGCGCCGCCCGGTCTCCGTCGAAGGCGTGTCGGTCGAGAGCAAGACCTACGACGGCACGACCTCAGCCACGGCCTCCGTCTCCGGCGTGACCTTCCCGGGTTCGGTCGCCGGCGACGAGCTTGCCCTCGACGGATCCAAGCTGTCTGCCGCCTTCGTCTCGCCTGGCGCCGGCGACGCCGTGGCCGCGACGGTCACGGGACTCGCTCTCGACGCCGCCCTTCCCTCGAGCGCCAACTACGAGCTCACGGCCGCGACCGCGTCCACGGCCGCCGCCATCGCCCCCGCCGAGCTCGTCGTGCGCCCGCACGCCTCGAGCGCCCCCTACGGCTCCGAGCCCGCCTGCGAGGGCTACGACCTCGAGGGCTTCGTGGCGGGCGAGGACCGCGCGAGCGCGGGCGTGTCCGGCGAGCCCACGTTCTCCTTCACGTGCAACGCGGGCAGCGACGCGGGCGACTACGTCGTGAGCGCCCAGGTCGACGGCCTCTCCGCGCCCAACTACCGCTTCACGGGCGCCCAGGCCGAGTTCCGCGTGGTGCCCGCGGACATCACCTGGGACCCGCCGGTCGGCGTGAGCCCCGCGCGGCCCGTCTACGGCGACGTCTACACGGCGGTGGGGACGCCCTCCTTCGGAGAGGCGACGTTCGTCTTCTCGTCGACCCCCACCTTCTCGCCCACGAGCACGAGCACCACGCCCCCGACCACGGTCGGCACCTACTACGTGCGCGGCACCGTCGCGGGCAGCGCGAACTGGAACGCGGGGCAACAGGTCGCCTCCTTCACGATCGCGCCGGCCACCTTCGACGAGGCCACGGTGGCCGTCGAGCCCCTGACCTACACGGGGGAGGCGCTCCAGCCCCAGGTGAGCGTTCGCATCGGCACGCAGCCGCCGCTTTCGGCCGACACTGACTACACGCTCACCTTCTTCGCCGACGCGGCCGGCGCCCAGAAGATCGACCCCGCGACCGACGTCGTTGACGCCGGCACCTACTACGTGCAGGCCACCGGTCGCGGCAACTATGACGGCACGGCGACGGCCATTCAGCCGTTCACGGTTGACCAGGCCGACTCCATGGCTGTGGGCCTCGCCGGCTACGCGGGGACCTACGACGGCGCCGCCCACGCGCTCTCGGCCGACGTCACCGGCGTCGACGCCCGCAGCTCCGCCCTCACCGTGGTCGAGTACCAGGTGGGCGAGGGCGCATGGTCCACGGACGCCCCGTCCTTCACCGCGACGACCGACGGTGACGTCGCCGTCCGCGCCCGCGCCACAAACCCCAACTACAAGACGCACACCTCCGCCGACGCGACCGTGCGCATCGATCGTGCCGCCGTCACGGTTACCGCCGATGGCAAGTCAAAGGTCTTCGGCCAGGAGGACCCTGACCTCACGGCCACGGTGACCGGGCTCGTCGGTGCCGACTCCGTCGACTACGAGCTGACGCGCGACGTCGGCGAGGACGTGGGCACCTACGTCATCCATGCCACCGGCGAGAGGCTCCAGGGCAGCTACGAGGTCACGCTTGCGGACGGTACGTTGACCATCGACTCCGCCGTGGCGCGCATCCCGTCCGCCCTCGTGGGCCTCGTCTTCGACGGCACCTCCCAGCTCGGCGTCGACTTCGACGACGCGCTCTGCGTCGCCGAGGGCGAGCGCGCGACCGACGCCGGCGAGCACGTGGCCACCGTCCGGCTCCTCGATCCCGGTAACATCGTCTGGGAGGACCTCACGATCGACCCGGCCGACGCGATCGAGGTCGCCTACGCCGTCGCCCCGGCCGACATCGCGCAGGCGACCATCGCGCCCATCGCCGACCAGGTGGAGACCGGCGAGCCTCTCGAGCCCGCCCTCGACGTCACGGCCCTGGGCCGCACCCTCGTCGCCGGCGTCGACTACGAGGCCGCCTACGAGTCCAACGTGGGCGTAGGCACGGCGACGGTCACGATCTCCGGCACCGGCAACTGGACGGGCACGGCGCAGGCCACCTTCAAGGTCGTGCCCGACAGGCCTGACGCCATCCCGATGTTCCGCCTCTACAACCCCTACTCGGGCGAGCACTTCTACACCGCCTCGCCCGGCGAGCGCGAGTTCCTGAGCCGCGTCGGCTGGAACTACGAGGGCGTCGGCTGGTGGGCGCCCATCGAGGGCGGAGAGCCCGTCTACCGCCTCTACAACCCCTACGGCGGCGACCACCACTACACGCCGTCGCCCGGCGAGCGCGACGCGCTCGTGGCGGCGGGCTGGAACTACGAGGGCGTGGGCTGGCGCTCCGCCGGCGACGTGCCGGTGCTCCGCCAGTACAACCCCTACGCCGCGTCGGGCACCCACAACTTCACGACCTCCGAGGCCGAGAACGACATGCTCGTGAGGAACGGCTGGAACTTCGAGGGCGTGGGCTGGATGGCCGTCATGGCCGGTTAGGCGACGAGCTTCCGGGGCGCCCTGCCAGGTCCAACCGCTGCAGCGAAAAAGGGGGAGGGAACCGAAGGTGGTTCCCTCCCCTTGGTCGTTTCATGGGCGCGTGCCTGCGACGGGCGCGCTCTTCTCGGCCGCGTCAGGCGAGCGTGGTGACGGTGGCGCCCTCGGCGCTGGCAGAGAGCACGCGGACCCAGAGGCCGTCGACGCGGTTCTCGACCATGTTGGCGACGGCGTCGGCCACGCGCTGGGCGCGCTCGTCGCCGTCGGCGATCGCGAGCATCGTGGAGCCGGAGCCGGAGATGACGAAGGCGGCGGCGCCGGCCGCGAGCGCGGTGCGGCGCAGGGGCTCCCAGTCGGCGATCAGGCGGGAGCGGTAGGGCTCGTGCAGGCGGTCCTGGCAGGCGGCCGTAAGCAGGTCGCAGTCGCCGGTCTCGAGGGCGCGCACGGTCGCGACGCAGCGGCCGATCTGCCAGACGGCCGTTGAGGTGGGCACGGTCTCGGGCATGACGCGGCGCGCGTCGGCGGTGCGGACCTCGTAGGGAGGCGCGATCGCGACGAAGCGCACGCTGTCGGCCACGTCGAAGCGCAGCGGGTGCGTGTCGCCCTCGTCGACGAAGGAGCTCACGAGGCCGCCGAGAAGGGCCGGCGCCACGTTGTCGGGGTGGCCCTCCAGGGCGCAGGCGACGTCGAGCGCGCTGCTCGCGTCGAGCCCGCCTGCGTGCAGGACCTGGGCCGCGGCGACGCCGGCGACCACGCAGGCGGAGCTCGAGCCGAGGCCTCCCGAGAGCGGGATGGGGGAGTCGATCGTGATGTGCAGGGGCTGCGGGCGCGCGTAGAGGCGCCTGCAGCACTCGAGGTAGCTGGTCCAGACGAGGTTGTCGTGGCCGCGGAACTGCTCGGGGCATCCGTCGATCGAGAGCTCGTCGGCGACCTCGAAGGTGAAGGTGGCCGCGAGGTCGAGCGCGATGCCCAGGCAGTCGAAGCCGACTCCCACGTTTGCGGAGGTCGCGGGGACGCTCACCGCGAAGCGCGTGGGGGCGCTCATGCGAAGGCCCTCGCGCAGGCGGCCTCGACGGCGGCGGTCATCTCTGCCTGGTCGCAGACGGCCTCGTGCAGGACGGCGGCGTCGCGCAGCCCGGAGAGCTGTGCGGGCGCGGTGACGCCGGTCAGCTCCTGGAGGGCGTCCATGCAGGCGAAGCCGCCCATTCCGGAGGTGTCGCGGCCCAGCGCGGCGAGCACGTCGGCCGAGAACTTGTAGGGGTTGGCCGTCGAGAGGCACACGCGGGCGCGGCCCTCGCGCGGCGCGCGGTCGAGCACGCACTTGGCCACGGCCGTGTGCGGGTCGATGAGCACGCCGTCGCGCTCCCACGCCGAGCGGATCGTGGCGCGCGTCTCGTCGTCGGTCGCGAAGCCTCCGTCGAAGGTCTCGCGCAGGCGGTCGAGAAGAGCCGCATCAAGCGTGTAGAGACCCTTCTCGGAGAGGTCGGCCATGAGGCTCGCGACGCGCTTGCAGTCGCCGTCGGTGAGGTAGTAGAGCATGCGCTCGAGGTTGGAGGAGACGAGGATGTCCATCGAGGGGGAGATCGTCTTCTTGAACTCGCGGCGGCGGTCGTAGGTGCCGGTCTCGAGGAAGTCGGTCAGGACCTTGTTGGTGTTGGAGGCCACGATGAGCCTGCCGACGGGCAGGCCGAGCCTCTTGGCGTAGTAGCCGGCGAGGACGTCGCCGAAGTTGCCCGTGGGGACGCAGAAGTCGACCTCGTCGCCCGCGCTGACGGCGCCGGAGCGCACGAGCTGGGCGTAGGCGTCGACGTAGTAGGTCACCTGGGGCACGAGGCGGCCGACGTTGATGGAGTTTGCGCTGGAGAGGACGCAGCTCTTCTCGGCAAGGCGCCCTCGGAGCGCCTCGTCGGCGAAGATGCGCTTGACCTGGGTCTGCGCGTCGTCGAAGGTGCCGCGGATCGCGACGACGCTGACGTTCTCGCCCTGCTGGGTGGCCATCTGGAGGCGCTGGATGTCGGAGACCTTGCCCTCGGGGTAGAAGACGCAGATGCCGCAGCCCTCGACGCCGGCGAACCCGGCGAGGGCGGCCTTGCCGGTGTCGCCGGAGGTCGCGGTCACGATCATGACGTCGCGGCCGTCGCCGACGCGGGCGCGCGACATGAGGTGCGGCAGCATCTGGAGGGCGACGTCCTTGAAGGCGCAGGTCGGGCCGTGGTAGAGCTCGAGCAGCCAGTCGTCGCCGATGGGGGTCACGGGCGTGATGGCGGGCGTGTCGAAGTTGTCGGCGTAGGCGCCGGCGACGCAGGAGGCCACCTCGTCGTCGGAGAAGTCGCCGAGCAGGGTGGACAGGACCTGTCGGGCCGTCTCGTGGTAGGTCTGGGACGACACCCGGGCAAGGTCGAGGCTCTTCTCGCCGAGCTGGTCCGAGACGAAGAGCCCGCCGTCGGGCGCGATGCCGGCCAGAATTGCTTGCTTGCTTGTTACGGTTTGGTCATTGCCACGCGTACTGTGATAGAACGTTTTCACGAGCGCTCCTTGCCTCGGTGGTTGGGCCATCGGTTGGATATCATTCTAGCTTGGAAGCCTTTGGCCCACCGCTTATGACACAGAGTAGAAAGATTGGTACCAGATGAAGATTGCCATCCTTGGGTACGGCACCGTCGGGCGCGGCGTCGACAAGATCATCGCCGAGCACGTCGACGACGTCGAGGTCGCGCGCATCCTCGAGCTGCCCGACCGCCTCACGGACGACAGGATGACCTCGGACTATCGCGAGATCGTCGGCGACGGGGAGATCGACCTCGTGGTCGAGTGCATGGGCGGACTCGAGCCCGCGCACACGTTCATCATCGAGGCGCTCGCCGCGGGCAAGAGCGTCGTCACCTCCAACAAGGCCGTGGTGGCGGCCCACTTCGACGAGTTCGCCCGCCAGGCGCGCGTCTCCGGCGCCGGCCTGCTCATCGAGGCGTCCGTCGGCGGCGGCATCCCCTGGATCGCGTCGATCGAGAAGGTCCGCCGCATCGACGAGGTCTCGAGCTTCTCGGGCATCATGAACGGCACCACCAACTACATCGTCGACTCGATGGAGCGCCATGGCGCCGACTTCGACGAGGTGCTCGCCGACGCGCAGCGCCTCGGCTACGCCGAGAGGGACCCGTCGGCCGACATCGACGGCATCGACGTCAAGAACAAGACCATCATCTCCGCGAGCGTCGCCTTCGACGTCGCCTGCACGCACGACCTGCCCGTCATGGGCATCCGCACGCTCGCCAAGGGCGACCTCGACCAGCTGCGCTCGATGGGCCGAGGCCTCAGGTTGCTCGGCCGCGGCGTGCAGCAGGATGGCCGCTACGCCGTCTCCGTCGAGCCGGTGGCGCTGCCGCTTGCGTCGCTCGAGGCCAACGTGCCGTCGAACTTCAACCTCATCTCGCTCGAGGGCACCACGATCGGTCCCCTCAAGTTCTACGGCCAGGGCGCGGGCATGCTGCCGACGGGCAACGCCATCGTGCAGGACGTCATCGACTTCGCGCACGGCCGCGTGCCGCACTACGACTTCTCGGCGGGCCACGCATACGACCCGACGCTTCTCACGAGCGACTACCTGATTCGCAGCACCGAGCTGCCCGCCGCTGCCGAGCCCGTCTGCGAGGGGTACGGCATGCTCTTCTCGCTCACCAGCGAGGCCGCGCGCAAGGTGCTCGACGCGGCCCTCGAGACCGATCCCACCAGTTTCATGTGCGCCGTTCCGCAGGAGGTCTAGCAGATGATCAAGGTTGCCAAGTTCGGCGGCTCGAGCGTCGCCAACGCCGAGCAGTTCAGGAAGGTCAAGTCGATCGTGAAGGCCGACGATGAGCGCCGCTTCGTGGTCGTCTCCGCCTCCGGCAAGCGCTTCGACGGTGACAACAAGCTCACCGACCTGCTGCTTCTGGTCAACGCGCACCTGGAGTACCACGTCGATTGCACGACGCTTCTCAAGGACATCGAGCAGCGCTTCGTCGACATCCGCGACGAGCTGGGCCTGAAGTATCCCATCGAGGAGAAGTTCGAGGAGTTCAGTTCCGTCATCAAGAGCCTCTCGCCGGAGTACATCGTCTCGAGGGGCGAGTGGTTCACGGGTCGCCTCATGGCCGAGTACCTGGGGATCCCGTTCCTCGACGCGGCCGACGTCATCGTGTTCCACCACGATGGCACCGTCGACATGGAGCGCACGGCGACCTACGTGCGCGACGCCGTGGCGCGCCTGGGCACCTTCGTGCTGCCCGGCTTCTACGGCTCGACCGTCGACGGCACGGTCAAGCTCTTCGAGCGTGGCGGCGGCGACATCACGGGCGCCATCCTCGCGCGCTGCCTCGACGCCGGCCTCTACGAGAACTGGACCGACGTCTCGGGCTTCATGGCGGCCGACCCCCGCATCGTCGACGAGCCGCGCTCCATCCACCGCATCACCTTCGACGAGATGCGCGAGCTCTCCTACATGGGCGCCTCCGTCCTGCAGGAGGAGGCCATCTTCCCCGTGCGCGAGGTGGGCATCCCCATCCAGATCAAGAACACCAACGACCCCGAGGCGCGCGGCACGGTCATCCGCGAGACGGCCGCCGAGCGCGAGCGCGAGCACCTCATCACGGGCATCGCGGGCAAGAAGGACTTCATGTCCGTCCACATCCAGAAGGCCCACATGTCCAACTCGGTGGGCTTCCTCAAGCGCGCCCTCGCGATCTTCGAACGCTACGGCGTCTCGGTCGAGCACGTGCCCACCGGCGTCGACTCCTTCGGCGTCGTCGTCAACGGCGCCGACGTGAAGGACTCCATCTACTCCATCACGAGCGACCTGCAGCACGAGCTCAAGCCCGACAGCATCAGCGTGATCGACAAGCTCGCCCTCATCTCCGTCGTCGGCCGCAACATGAGCCGCCGTGCGGGCACGTCGGGTCGCATCTTCGGCGTCCTGGGCGAGGCCGGCATCAACATCCGCATGATCACCCAGAGCTCGAAGGAGATCTCGATCATCCTCGGCGTCAACAACGACGACTTCAAGCGCGCCATCGGCGTCATCTACGAGAACTTCGTCGCTAACGAGATGGTGACCGCCGAGAACGCCGACAGGTAGCCTCGGCGCCGCCGCACCTCCCATTCGCCCGCGTCCGCGGGCTCGGTCCGCGCCGACGCGGCGCACACGATTGGAGCTTTTCATGGCAGACAAGGTTGTAGCAATTCTCGGCGCGACGGGTGTCGTCGGCGCGCAGATGCTCGAGTGCCTCGAGGAGCGCGACTTCCCCGTCTCGCGCCTGGTCCCGCTTGCGAGCGCACGCTCGGTCGGCAAGACCGTGCGTTTCTGCGGCGAGGACGTGCCCGTGCGCGAGGCCACGCCCGAGGCCTTCGAGGGCGTCGACATCGTGCTCGGCGCCGCCGGCGACGCGCAGGCCAAGGAGCTTTTGCCCGAGGCCGCCGCGCGAGGCGCGGTCTGCGTCGACAACTCGCACGCCTTCAGGCTCGACGAGGACGTCCCCCTGGTCATTCCCGAGATCAACGCGGCTGACATCGCCAACCACCCGCGCAACATCATCGCGAACCCCAACTGCGCAACCATCATCGGCCTCGTGCCGATCTTCCCGCTCCACCAGGCCGCGGGCCTCAGGCGCCTCGTCGTGAGCACCTACCAGGCGGCCTCCGGTGCTGGCATGCCGGGCCTTCGCGAGCTCGAGCGCGAGATGCGCGCCCTGGCCGAGGGGGAGGAGGTCGGCGACACTGACCCCTTCGCCTACCAGCTGGCCTACAACCTGATCCCGCAGATCGGCGGCGCCCGCGAGGAGGGCTACACCTCCGAGGAGGTCAAGATGCTGCACGAGGGGCGCAAGATCATGCACCTGCCCGAGCTGCGCGTCAACTGCACCTGCGTGCGCGTCCCCGTCATGCGCTCCCACTCCGAGTCGATCACCGCGGAGTTCGACCGCCCCATCACGCCCGACGAGGCGCGCGAGATTCTCGCCTCGGCCCCTGGCGTGAAGGTCGTCGACGACCTCGACGCGCTTCGCTACCCGATGCCACTCGACACCTCGGACCAGGACCTCGTCTACGTCGGCCGCATCAGGCGCGACACGTCGGCCCCCGAGGGCGTAAGCGCGCTCACGCTCTTCTGCTGCGGCGACCAGATCCGCAAGGGCGCGGCGACCAACGCCGTCCAGATCGCGGAGCACCTCGTCTAGGGAGGCACGCGGGCACTCCGCAGCCAAAACACGGGCCTCGAGGGCGTGACGTGCGCCTTCGAGGCCCATTTGTTACGGCTTCGTACGGTATCGCCGAGTCTTGCGGCAGCGCTTAGTCGGCGACGTTCGCCAGGAACTCGCGCGTCAGCTCGTTCTTGGGGTGGTCGATGACCTCCTCGGGAGTGCCGCTCTCGATGATGCGGCCGTCATGCAGCAGGCAGATGCGGTCGGAGACCATGCGCGCGAAGCCCATCTCGTGCGTGACGATGCCGACAGCCATGCCGTCCCGCGCGAGTTCGCGGATCAGCGCGTGCATGTCGTTGGTGAGCTTGGGGTCGAGCGCGGAGGTCGCCTCGTCGAAGAACATGACGCTCGGTCTCATCGCGAGTGCGCGCGCGATGGCCACGCGCTGCTGCTGCCCGCCGGAGAGCTCGCAGGGCACCTTGTCGGCGTGCTCGAGAAGGTCGAGGCGCCTCAGCAGCTCGCGGGCCTCGGCCTCGACCTCGGACGGGTCGCGGCGCTGCACCGTGACGGGCGCGTCGGTCACGTTCCTCAGGACGCTGTAGTGGGGGAAGAGGTTGTAGTCCTGGAAGACGATCCCGAAGCGCATGTGCGCCTCGGTGCGCGCGGCACGGTCGTAGCGGGCGCGCCCGGTGGCGTCGTTCTCGCAGACGGTGAGGTCGCCGTAGGCGAGGCGTCCCGCGTCAAGGGTCTCGAGCAGGGTCAGGCAGCGCAGGATCGTGGACTTGCCGGCGCCCGACGAGCCGATGATCGAGACGACCTCGCCCGCGGAGATGGAGAGTGACACGTCGGAGAGCACGCTCTTCTCGCCAAAGCTCTTCGAGGCGCCCTCGAGGCTGACGGCCGGTGCGGTGGTCTTGCTAGTCATGGTAGTAATCCAGCTTCTTCTCGACCCTGCGCAGCGCGAACTCGATGACCAGGCAGGTGACCCAATAGATGAGCGCGGCGATGGCGAAGGGCACCATCGTGCGCTGGCCCGCGACGAGCGCCTTGCTGACGGTGAACATCTCCGCGATGCCGATCGAGAACGCGAGGGAGGTGTCCTTCACCAGGGTGATGACCTCGTTGCCCATCGCCGGCAGAATCTTCTTGACGACCTGCGGCAGGATGATGCGGAAGAAGGTCTGGCCGCTCGTGTAGCCCAGGACCTCGGCCGCCTCGTACTGGCCCTGCGGCATGCTCTGGATGCCGGAGCGGTAGATCTCGGCGAAGTAGGCGGTGTAGTTGATGACGAAGGCGATCATGACCGCCACGAACATGTAGGACGGTCCGGTCTGGATCCCGAAGACGTAGTAGGGGATGAAGAAGACCGCGAACATCTGCAGCATGAGGGGCGTGCCGCGCATGATCGAGATGTAGAGCCCCACGATGCCCGAGAGCACGCGCGAGCGCGAGAGGCGCCCGAGCGCCACCACGACGCCAAGCGGCACGGCGCCGAGCAGGGTCAGGGCGAATATCTGCATCGAGACGGCATATGCCTGCAGCAGCATGCCGCCGATCGTCATCGTGTTCACGTGATTCTCCTCGCGCGGCCGCGATCGGCCGCCTCGCGTCTCGCTAGTCCTTCGGCAGGACCCAGAGGTCGTAGCTGACGCCCTTGTCCTTGTACTTCTCGCAGATCTCCTTGACCTTGCCCTGCTGGTCGAGCTTCTTGAGGTCGGCCTCGACCTTCTTGGCGAGGTCGCTTCCGGTCGCGCCCTTCGCGAAGCCGACGCCGTAGTGCTCGCTCGAGAGGCTCTCGTCCAGGATGCGGTAGCTGCTCTTCTTGTCGCCGATGTTGAAGGTCGCGACGGGGTAGTCGGCGGCGATGGCGTCCACGGCGCCGCTCTCGAGCATCATGAAGGCGGTGTTGTACTCGCCGATGGTTTGGAGCTGCGCGAACGTCGCGCCCAGCGACGCCTGCTCGCCGCCCTGGGAGAGCAGGTGGTAGGCGGTCGAGTCCGCCTGCGTGATCACGTTCTTCTGGGCGAGGTCCGCAAGCGTCTTGACGGGGGAGTCCGCCTTGACGACAACGATCTGGCGGTTCTCCATGTACGCGCTCGTGAACGCATAGTCGTTCTCGCGCGACTCGATGGTGAAGCCGTTCCAGATGCAGGTGATCTGGCCGCTGTTGAGCAGGCCGTCCTTCGCGTCCCACGCGATCGGCTTGGGCGTGTAGCTCCACCCCTCGAGCTCGCAGACGGCACGCGCGAGGTCGAGGTCGAAGCCCGTGAACTGGCCGTCGTCGCCCACGTAGCCGTAGGGCGGGAAGTCCTGGTCAAATCCAACGATGAACTGCCCGTTGAACTCGCTGCCCGGGGCCTGCCCCTGCTGGGCGGGTGCGGCGCCGCATCCCGCGAGCGCGCCGATCGCCGGGGTCGCGAGAAGGAGCGCCGATGCGCTCAGGAACTGCCTGCGGTCGATGGTCCTGGTGATGTGCTTCATGCCTGCCTCCGTCGTCGCGTCGGTCACGATACTTTAGCGTAATGGAGTAAGCATAGCCGCTGTGCCCCGGCCGTTCAACCTTTTCGCAGTTACATGTGTGTTTCGTCGCGCGGCGCCTCCGCCGAGACGAACGCCACGAGCGTTCGCTCGCTCCGTCCCGGCACGACCGACGCACAGGTCACGAGCACGAGCGACCGCCGTGCCTTCGCAAGCGCCTCCTCGGCACCCCCTGCCTTGGCCTCCGTGCGGCCGAGAAGAGCGTGCAGCCCCTCTCGCGGCACCTCTGTGCGCTCGGCCGCCAGCGCCGTCGCGAGCTCCTCTCCGCCGTCGATACGCGCCGCGCAGAGTGGCCTGAACTCGCAGACCCCGCCCGCGGGCGTCGTCCAGCGCGCGCTCGCATGCTCGATCGCGGCGAAGCGATCGGGTCTCCACAGGTCGTACAGCTCCGTGAACGATCCGCCGGTGAGCGCGACGTGGTGCCCGAACGCCATGACGGCAGGCCCGTCCGGGCGCGCGTCGGGCGCGACGTAGGGCACCCCCACGTCCGAGTCCGCGCCCGTGTGGTCGTGCTCTAGGTAGAACCCCTCGTCGCCCTCGGGCGCACGCATGATCGGGAGGTCGACGCCGGTCCCGCCCACCTCGAGCCACGCCACGGCCCCGGGGGCGACGTCCCCGATCAGCTCCGGGCTCACGGCCCCGTCCGTCCTGACCGAGCGGGCGGCCTCCGCGGACGCGGCAACCGTCGCCGCGCCCCTCCACATGTGCGCCCCCGCAAAAGCGACCAGCGCAAGGCCGAGGGCGGCCAGGGCCCACGTCCTGACCCTGGCTCGCCCCCGCGCGCCTCGCGTCATGCGTCGACGCACGCTATCTCCTCCTGCCGCGCGTCGCCCTGCGGCGCCTGCGAGCGCCTCGTGCGGAGGCGCGACTGGACGTCAGCAGGCAGACGCCGGCGACCATCGCGAGCGCGCAGCCCAGGCCCGCGGCCGTCTGCGGCAGGGGAGAGCCTCCCGCAGCCTTTGTCACACGCACCGACTGCGCCTCGTCGCCCAGGTCCTCGTGCGTGCAGACGATGTCGCCGTCGCGCGTGAGCCGCTCGAACGCGACGAGCGTCTGGCCGGACGCCTCGCCGGCCTCGAGCTCGAACTCGACCTGGGTCTCGCCAGAGGCCTCCCTCGGGGTGAACGCCACGCGCCTCCTCAACGGCTCCCCGTCGCTGCCGCGCACGGGCTCGCCGCTCTCGCGTTCCATGAGCGTCCCCTCGAGCTCGTACTCCACGCCCGGCTCGAGGTTCTCGTAGCGCACGGTGTCGACCACGCGCGCGAGGTCCGCCTCGACCTCCTTGTCGCCGCCGTCGGCGTCTCGCGCCTCGGTCCCGATGCTCGCGAGCCACACCGTCTGGGCCTCGTCGGAGAGGTCCGCATGGCGCGCCACGACCTCGCCGCCGTCGTAGAGCGTCTCGAAGGCCACGGCGGCCCGGCCGGAGCTCTTCCCTGCGTCCACGGCGAACTCGGCGCTCTCTTTGCCCGACTCCTCCGTGGGCGTGAACTCGTGCTCGAAGACGGCTTTGCCGCCTCCGGGCGCCTCCATCACCTCGCCGGTCTCGCGGTCGTGCAGCTCGCCCACGAGCCGGTAGGTCCTGCCGGGGACGAGCCCCTCGTAGCTCACCTCGTCCACGACGGCGACCCCGCCGATGCCGGCAAGGTGCTTCGACTCGCCGCCCGCGTCGTGCGCGAGCGTGCGGATCGCAGGGAAGCTCACGGTCTGGCCCTCGTCGTTGGCGTCCCTGTGCTCCGCCACGACCACGCCGTCGCGCGTCAGCGTCTCGAACGCCACGAGGGTGCGCCCGCGCGCGAGCGACGCGTCGAGGGGAATCTCCACGACCTCGCTGCCGCTTGCCGCGCCGCAGGTGAACTCGTGGTCGACCGTGACCTCGCGTCCGTCCTGGTCCGCGAGCATGAGGCCGGCGCCCTTGTCGAAGAGTCCTGCCACCAGGTGATACGTGGCGCCCGGCACCAGGTTCTCGAAGTCCACGGTGTCGCGCACCCGCGTCGGGCCCTCGGTGGACGTCCCCTCGCCCTCCGCCGCGTCCGTCGTCGCGTGCGTGGCGATGCGGCAGGCGCGCACGGTCTGCTCCTGCGCCTCGAGGTCCTCGTGGCTGCAGACCTCCTCGTCACCCCTCAGGAGCCGCTCGAACACCACGAGCCTCTTTCCCGTGAGGGCCGGTGCCGGCAGATCGAGCTCCATGAGCTGCGTCTCCGTCTCGCCTGTCGCCACGAAGGTGCGCTCCGCCCGCGCGGGACCGGCGTCGGTCTCCACCACCTGCGCGGTCGTCGCGTCCACGAGGGTCGCCACGAGGCGGTACTCGGATCCCGGCACGAGCCCCGCCATGTCGACCGCGTCGCGCACGTGCGCCACTCCCGTGCTTGGCAGCTCGGTCTCGCCGTCGACGCCGGAGTCCGCGCGCGTCGACATCGTGGGGGAGACGCCTATGGTCTCGTCCGTGTTGCCCAGGTCGCCGTGGACGGCCAGCTCGCGCCCGCCCGCGTCGCTCAGCGTCTCGAACACCACGACCGACCTCTCGCCGAGGCGCCTCGCGTCAAGCGGCACCTCCACGTCGCAGGTCCCGTGGCGCTCGCTCGCCACGAACGTCGCGCTCCCCGTCACGGGCGCGCCCTGCTCGTCCACGATCTCCTCGCCCGTGTCGCGGTCCCTGAGCGTCGCCGTCAGGCTGTAGCGCTCGCCGGGGGTCACGTTGGCGTAGTAGACCGTGTCCACGATCCTGGCGTCCTCGCGCGCGTCGACCGACTTCGCCCCACCGTCTCCCCACGCCTCGGTCTCGAGCCGCGGCAGCATCGCGTCGCTCACGGTCCCCAAATCGAGCGTCACGTGGTCGCGCGTCACGCACACCTCGAAGCTCACGAGCTCGTGCCCCTCGTTGGCGGCGCACCTCAGCTCGCTGACCTCGTATGTGTCGTACGGCAGCGCCCCCAGGTCGTCTCGAACGATACCGCCCGCGCCCGTCTCGCCGCGCCCCGAGAACCACACGCCGCGCTCGGACGAGAGCCCCGCCTTCGCCGCGCCGCCCTCCGACAGCGCCGCGTCGTTCCCGTTCGTCTGGGCCGTGTGCGCCACCCACGACGCCGACGTGTCCGCCATGCCGTTCTCGTCGCACACGAGCACGTGCGACTCGCCGGTCGTGGCCGACGTCACGCGAAACGCCACGCCCGCCAGCGGCCGCATGCTGCCCTCCTCCTTCTTCTTGAGCGAGATGTCGCCGCGCCTCACCTGGTTCTGCGTGCTGCCCTGCGGCTGGGCGTGCACGACGCCGGCCTGCCTGACCTCGACCACCTGCGAGCCCCGGTCGCGCTCGCCGCGGCAGGGCAGGTAGCCCCTCGGCGGCGTGACCTCGCTCACGCGGTACGTCCCGTAGGGGAGAAGAGCCTCCGCCGTCGCCGCGCGTCCCTCGGCGTCGGTCACCATGCGCGCCTCCGCAATCGCGGCGCCCCTGGGGTAGAGGTGTCCCGCCACGACCACGGGCAGCGCCGACTCGTTGGTCACCTCGAACACCGTGCCCGCAAGCGTCGCCCCACCCAGGGCGTGCTCCTCGCCGGTCTCCGCGTCGACCTTGCGCACCGCGATGCCGCCGCGCACGGGCTCGTCGGCGATGCCGCGGCCCGCGAAGTCCCAGCCTGCCGCGTCGCAGCCCCAGCCGCGCCGCTCCACCACGGCAGAGTTGCCCTCCTGCCGCACGACGATGACGTGCGCCTCGCCGTCGCTCAGCTCGTAGCCCTCCGGCGCGCCGACCTCCTGCAGGGTGTAGGTCCCCAGGGGCAGCGCCATCGCTCCGCGCGCGTCGCGGTAGGGCTTGTCGCCTCCCGCGAGGTGCGCCTCGTCGAAGAGGATCGACCCGGTCGCGTCCGACCTCAGCGTCCAGGTGCGCGCGGGCGTACCTCCCGTGTCGCCCTCTGCGCCCACGTGCTGGCACAGCCTCACGAGCGCCCCGGCAAGGCTTGCGTCGCCCTCGCCGCGCTGCGCGAGCTCCGAGCCAAGCGCGACCATCGCGCCGTCCACCTTGCGCACGACGGCCCCCGTGGTCGTCATCGGCTCGTCGGCGACGGCGCCTCCCGCCACGAGGCCCGTCTGCCCCGCCTCGACGCCAACCGTGTAGACGCGCTCGTCTCGCTCGTAGCCGCGCGGCGCGGCGGTCTCGCGCACGAAGTACGTGCCCGGCGCGAGCCCCGCGACCTCGCCGTGGCCGCCCGCGTCGCACACGATCCGCGCCACGTCGCCCGAGATGGTCTTCGCCTCCACCGTGCACGCGTCGTTCAGGTAGACCGTGTAGGTCGCGCCCGCAAGGTCGTACGACGCGTTGCCGTCGCTCGTGGCCGGCCTGGCCGAGCGCTTCTCGAGCGCGGCCGCGCCCGACCTGCGCGCCAGCAGCAGCCGCTGTCGCGCGACGCCGTCCGTCGGCGCGAAGATTGCCACCCACGTCGCCTCGGGACCCCGCGCCCCGCCGTCGGCAAAGGCCTGCGCCTCGTCGAGCAGGGCCACGCACGCGCGTTGCGCCTCGGCCGTCTGTGCCGCGAACGGCCCCCAGGTCATGCCCGCCTCGTAGCCCTCGGCCTCGTTCGTCTCGCAGATCACGCCCTCGCGCGAGAGGAACCCGCCGTGCATCCACAGCGCCAGCTGGGTCACGACCTCGGCCTCGGTCTCGGTCAGCGGCTGCCCGCAGATCGTCGTCGTGTTGGGGAACCCGTGGTAGACGATGTAGCCGGCCACGGGGTCGCGCTCGTCGGTCAGCTGGTAGGTCGTCCCTTCCGGCCCCCGCATGCTGCCGTCCAGGCAGAACGCCACGTCATGCGACCCCGAGCGGTACCCCATCTGCTCGGCGCCGATGTCCTGCGCCTCGAAGGTGACGGCCTCCGACATCGACCCCAGCGCATCGCCGCGCGCCTGCGTGAGGGCCGGCATGAGGATCGCGACCGCGAGGCACGCAAGGGCGAAGAGCACGGCGCCGAGAAGAGCCTGCCGTCCCTCTCGCCGCTCGCGCCTCCACCGCGCGTCCCTCGCGCCCGCGGAGGCCGCGGGCCCCTCCCGAAGGCGCCGCGGCCTTCCCCTGTGTGTTGGCTTCGGGCAGTGCAGTCTGGTGTCCATATCGTCTCCATCCCGTCGGCATGGGTGCTTTGTGGGGAGCGATTATGGCACCGCGAACGCGCTCTCGTCCGCCATTTCCGCGTGGCGATTGGCCATATGGAGGCTCGTTTCCGCATATTTTTCCTGACTGGGCGAAGGCTCGCGCGAGACTTGTCGAAGCCTTGCCCGCGACTGCCCGCGCGCGTCGTCTGGCGTATCGAAATTGTGATGAAAACTGACCCACCCGACTTTTTTTGGATTTGCCCTTGCATCGCGAGAGTGGTTTGGGCATTATGGTCTAGCGCGTTACGAGGTGGGCCTAAATGGTGGGTGTAGCTCAGTTGGCAGAGCGACGGACCGTGGCTCCGTAGGTCGAGGGTTCGAGCCCCTCTACCCACCCCATTTCGACTCGCATGGATCGTTAGCTCAGTTGGTAGAGCAGGGGACTCTTAATCCCAAGGTCGAGGGTTCGACCCCCTCACGATCCACCATCTAACACAGCGGCCGGGGCTCAGGCCCCGGCTTCTTTGTGCGCCTTCCGGCGCGTCAGATGGCGGGCCTTTCTCGCACAACCGAATATGGATCGTTAGCTCAGTTGGTAGAGCAGGGGACTCTTAATCCCAAGGTCGAGGGTTCGACCCCCTCACGATCCACCATCTAACGCAATGGCCGGGGCATCTGCCCCGGCCTTTTTGCATCTCATGCGGCTTTGCGGCGTCCGGTGCCCCTGCGCCTATTCGCTCCTGCGACGCAGCGTTGCGGCAGCGAGCGCTCCGGCTGCCGCCAGCGCGAGAAGAGCGGGCATTGCCGCGTCCTGGCCGTCTGCCGTGCCCGGAAGCGCGGTCGCCCTCGCGGCCGCACGTGCGCTCTCGACCGCGTCCTGCTTCTGGCTGCCGGTCTTCGTGCCGGACGTGTCGCTCTTCTCGTCTGCGTCGGTCCCGTCGGTGTCACCATCGTCGGCGTCGCCTGGGTCGTCTCCACCGGTGTCGTTCTTCTTCCACTCGGCCACGAACGTGTGGTCGCTGTCGGCGTGGTAGGCGTCTCCAGGCTGGAACTCGGAGCCCCTCCAGCACACGAAGGTGTAGCCGTCGCGAGTCGGTGCGTCGACGACCTGGAAGTCGGTCTCGAGGCCGGCGTCGTACTTCCGGACGTCGCTTCCGCCGTCGGCCCACGTACCGCCGCTCGGATCGAAGCTCAGGCTTGGCTTGATCTCGTGCTCGACCTCGTACATGTCCGAGATCGCCAGCTTGAGCTCGACTCCCGTGATGCCAAGGTTCGCGTACGTGTCCTTTATTAGGGTGGTGTTGTTCGCATCGATCTCGAACGGCATCGACGTGGGGCTCGAGATCGCGTCAAACGGGTCGGTGAGCATCATCACGTTCACCTTGGCGTCAAGGTCGGCGAGCTCGAAGGGCTTCGTGTTGCCGTACACGTAGACGTACTTCGCCTTCCCGTCGCTGTCAAAGCCCAACTCGCCGGGGGCGGGCTTGGAGCCGTCGATGTTGATGCTCGCAAAGACCGAATGGTCGGACGCGGCGCTTGCTACGTGGGTCTCCCCGGCAGAATCCCTCACGGCGTACCACTGCCCGTCAAACTTGGGGATGAAGTAGGAGGAGTCCGTGGCGACCCGCGCGTCCCCCTCGCTAGAAATCGCCTGGCCATAGAACGTCATGGTCGGGCTGCCGAGCGGGCTGCCCTCCACGCTCGCCGTCGCCCGAAGCACCGGGACGCCGATGGTGCGTCTGGGGGTGTCGTGCACGTCGATGCGGTATCCCTCGACTCCGTCTCGTGTCTCCACCGCGAGCGAGGTCTTCTCGTGGTCCAGGACCTCCTTCTTCTGGATGTCGATTATCTGGCCTAGCCACGCCCTGACGTCCCTATCGCTTTTCTCAACCAGCGTCTCGAAGGTTCCCTTGGCCCTCTCGTTCTCCGAAGCCATGACACTCGCGGCGACCTTGTCGTAGTCGATCTCGCTGACGGGCGTGCCCGCCTCGGCGAGGCGCGAGACGGCGATGCCGGCTTCGTAGATGAGCTCGTAGTCGATGATGGCCTGCAGGTACGTGGTGTAGAAGGTCGTCTCTGGGCGTTCGCCCATGGCGGTCGCGAGCTGAGGCATCGCGTTGACGTAATGGCGCACGTCATATGCGCAGGAGCCCTTGGTGGGGTTCCACGTGTGGAAGAGGCTCAGCCCTCCCTCCGGGACGCTTGCGGACCTCACAGTCACGGACCCGTTGAGCTCCCTGCCAAAGGTGACCTGTGTCACCTTCGAGGAATCCGCGTACCTCGAGTAGATGACGTCCTCGTCGCTCAGGATCCTCTGCACCTCGAGCGCCGCGTCCGTGTAGGCGTTTCTGAGCTCGGGGTCGCTCCAGTCCGTCTCGTATACGTTCAGGCCGAGCTGCTCAGCCACCGTCCAGAGGTCCTGATGGTTCTGGTAGGCAAAGTGATAGTCGTCCTTCGTGGTGCGAATCTCGTCGTAGAAGCTGCCGGTCGTGGCCTGGGCGCGAAGCTCTTCCGCGATCGCTTGCATCTTGCTCACGATATCGCTCTCCTTGAGCTTCTGGGTGTCGACCACGCAAAAGACGATTGCGCTGCCCACCGATATGTCGTCGGGGTGCTCGTTGTAGTAGTCGGCGAAGAGGTCCACGAGATGCTTTCCTAACGTCTTGGTGTCAACGTTGGGATTCTTGTTCAGGTAGTTGAAGAGTGCGGTGTAGTCCACCGTGGCGTGGGGGTCGACGTCCGCGGAGCCCAGGAAGTAGTCCGTGTAGTCTGACAGGGCAAGCGCAATCTCGAGGTTGCCATTGAAGCAGCAGTCGAGGTCCACGAAGTCGAACTTGCCGACCTCCCCCACGACGGCGCTTTCCGCAAGCGCCTGCCTGATGGAGAGGACGGACATCATCATGCTCGGGTCGCCGTGGTCGTCGCTGCCGTAGCCGTGCGCGGGACCCGAGCCGTGGTCGTTGAGGATGAGGTCGTACTTCCCGGAAGGTGCGACCTGCTTCGCGTAGCCGATGAAGTTCTTCAGCGTGTCCTTGTCGTACATGAGCTCGTTTTCGGACGTTTTGGCGTCGTCTCCGTCGCCGGACACGCCGTCGCCGTCGAGCAGCCGCAGGTAGCCCTCCGTCTCACCCTGGGCTCCGTAGACCTCCCAGACCTGGTTGTACTCGTTGCTGATCCCGGTCAGGGTGCCGCCGCCGTCCTTGTCCCTCAGGTACTTCGACTCGAGGTGCCATTCGCTCGAACCGCCGGTCATCACGATGATGCGGAAGTTGTCCCGGTCGAAGCTCGCGCGCAGGTACTCCTTGATTATGGTGCTGCAAACGCCCGTGTTCGCCTCGGAGGCGCCGCCATCCATGTAGATCATGATCGTGCGCGCGGGGTCGCTCTCGGGCGTCAGACTGGCGCCTGGGCTGCCTGCGCCTTCGCGCGCGAGGGCGGTGGCCGGGCAGGCCAGGGCGAGCGTCGTCGCGGCAGCCGCCAGCGCCACGCCAAGCGTGGCCAGGAGTCTGTTTGCCTTTCGCGTGGGTCTGAAAACCATGTTTGGCTCCTTGTTGGTGCGTTCCTCTGTGTCGTTTCATCTGATGAATTATCCCGAATTATCCTATCGCGCACGGTCACGGTGCGGCCTGTGTCAGCGAACGGTTCGAGCTCACGAGCCCGCGTGTGGTCCCAGACAAGAGGGCGGCCCGCACGTTGTCGCGCGGGCCGCCGTGATTGGTTATCAAGCCATATGTGTCGCCGCGGGGGAGAGGAGCTGGCTTCCTTTGCTAGCGCCTGCCGCCGCGGTCGCCCGGGTGGCGCTTCAGGCGCTGGGGCTTGGCCTTGGGCTTGGTGGGGCCGAACGGGTTGGTCTCCTGACGGGAGCCGCCTTCCTGGCCGCGCGCGCGACCCCTGCCGGAGCGCGCGTGATCGCGGCCGCCGTCGCGCTGGGCACGGTTGCGCCCGGCCTCGGCCTGCTGGGTCTGCCTGCGCGAGCCCTCGCCCGTGCGCTCGCCCCTACGGCAGCGCCTGCGGGCCCGACCCTCGTCGTCCTGCTTCTCCCGGCCGTCCCTCGAGCCCTGGCTGGGCGCGCTCTTCTCGCCTGCGCGCGCCTCGGGCGCGGACGCCTTCTCGGCCTTCGCGGACCTGCCGCGCCCGTCGCGGGACTTGCGCCCGCCCTGGCTGCCGCGCGAGGTCGACGACGAGCCCGCCTCGCGCCTCGCCGCGCGCTCCTCGGCCATCTTCTTGCGGGCCTTCTTTCCCGGCAGGCGCTCCATCGGGTCGCGGTCGGGGTCGAGCACCGGCGGCCTCTCGCCGAGCTCGAGCGAGCCCGCGTGCGGGAACGGCGGCACGACGGCCTTCATGAGCTGCTCGGCGTCGCGCAGGCTCAGGTAGTCGTCCTCGGTCACGAACGTGATCGCCCAGCCGCTCTCGCCGGCGCGGCCCGTGCGGCCGATGCGGTGGATGTAGTCCTCGGCGTCGGCCGGCACGTCGAAGTTCACGACGTACGAGACCTCGGGCACGTCGATGCCGCGCGCGAGCACGTCGGTCGCCACCAGCACGTCGACCTCGCCCTCGCGGAAGTTCCGCAGCGCGTTCTCGCGCTGGCGCTGGCTGCGGTTGCCGTGGATCGGCGCGCACGAGATCTTCGCGCGGCGCAGCCTGCGGCAGATGCCGTCCGCGCGGTGCTTGCCCTTGCAGAACACGATCACGCGCGCCGACCCCTCCTGCCTCAGCAGGTCGATGAGCAGCGCGTTCTTCGCCTCGAGCGACACGGGCAGCGCGAACTGCTCGATGGTCTCGGCCACGGTGCCCTTGCGCGCGATCTCCACGCGGCTCGGCTTCCTCACGAGACCCGCCGTGCTCCTCATCGCGTCGTCGTCAAGCGTCGCCGAGAAGAGCAGCGTCTGCCTCGACTGCGGCGTCTTGGCCACGATCTTCTTCACGGCAGGCAGGAAGCCCATGTCGAGCATGCGGTCGGCCTCGTCGAGGACGAGGACCTCGACCTGCGACAGGTTGCAGCAGCCCTGGTCGATGAGGTCCTGCAGGCGTCCCGGCGTCGCGACGAGCACGTCGCAGCCACGCCTGAGCGCGTCCTTCTGCGGCTCGTAGCCCACGCCGCCAACCACGGTCGTCACGCGGTGGTGCGTGTGGCGCGCGATGGTCTGGGCGACGTCGTCGATCTGCTGCGCGAGCTCGCGCGTCGGCGTGATGACGAGCATGAGCGGGCCCTGGCCGCCTCGCGCGTGGCCGAGGCGGTCGAGGGAGGGCAGCAGGAACGCGGCCGTCTTGCCGGTGCCGGTCTGCGCCGCCGCGAGCACGTCGCCGCCGGCGAGCGCCAGCGGGATGGCCTGTGCCTGGACGGGCGTGGGCGTGGTGTGGCCCATGTCGGCCACGGCCGCCAGGACGGCGTCGCTGAGACCGAGCTCGTCGAAGTCCGTCTCGGCGCCTGCCTCGGTGGTCGCGTTGTCGTGGGCGCCAGAGCGGCGCGATGTGCGCTTGCCTGCGGGCGCGGACGTGCTCTTCTCGGCGGATTTGGTCAGGTGTCGTCTGGGGACGCGACGTCCCCCTTGGTGCTGGGTCATGCGGTGCGTTCCAATCGATAGGGGTGCGCGGCGGCGTGCTGCGGCCGGCTTCGCGCTGCGGATCTGTCGCGGCCTGCGCCCATGCGCGGCCTGCGTACTCAAGCGATGATAGGCGCACGGCCCGCTTCGAGGGCGCGCGCGGGGCCATCTTCCGATAAAACCCGCAACCTGCGGCCCGCCTGCGCCGCGTGCCATCTTCTATAGTTGTGCGTGGAAGTCTGTGCCCGCGCGCCTCGCCTCTGCGCGGGCGCCGTGATGAGAGCGGGAAGGGGAGAGCGACGTGATGGATGACGAGCACCAGGCGGATGGACGCGCCAGGCGGGCGGGCGGCGCCGAGCGCGTGCGGTCCCTGCTCGAGTCGGGGGCAAGCCTGGCCGAGCCCATTCGCGCCTCCCAGACCAGGTGGGAGGGCAAGATCTTCTCGGCGGTGACGCTCGACGTCGACCTGCCCGACGGCAGCCGCGGCTACCGCGAGATCGTCCGGCATCACGGGGGCTGCGGCGTCTGCGCCGTGCGCGACGGAAGGATCTGCCTGGTCAGGCAGTATCGCGTGGCGCTCGGCCGCCACACCCTCGAGATCCCGGCGGGCAAGCTCGACGGGGGAGAGGACCCCCTCGACTGCGCCGCCCGCGAGCTTCTCGAGGAGACGGGCCTTGTGGCCGAGAGCCTCGAGCTCGTCGCCCATTCCGCGGGCTCGCCCGGCTTCACCGACGAGTCGACGCATATATATCTTGCACACGGCCTCGAGGCGCATCCCGCCCGCCCCGACGAGGGGGAGTTCGTCGACGTCCTCTGGGTCGACCTTGCCGACGTGCTCGACGCGATCGCGCAAGGGGTCATCATCGACTCCAAGACGATCATCGCGGCGCTCGTCGCCGCAAACCGCGGCCACGTTAGTGATACTATGTAGCGGCACGCTCCCTTAGCTCAGTTGGATAGAGCATCGGTCTTCTAAACCGCAGGTCAGGCGTTCGAATCGCCTAGGGAGCACCAGCAAATACGAGCCGCGGGCCAAGCCCTGCGGCTCTTTTTTATGCCATATGCTGCGCGCGTGCCCTCGTTTGCCTCGCCTCCGTGCGCCGACGACTCGGCCCGTTGCCGCACGAAATCTTGCTGTGCGAGTGTCGCTATAAGAAAATTTGTCTATGTGGAAGAGATGCCTAGGTTTTTGCGTCCGCGTGCATCGACGTTGCGGCATAATGGAATCTACATTGTGCGCTGGAAGGAGCTTCCGTTGATTTACACCGTCACGTTGAACCCTGCAATCGACTATGTCATGCATCCCCTCACGCTTGACATGGGATTCACCAACCGCTCTTCGAGCGAGGAACTCTATTGCGGTGGTAATGGCATCAACGTCTCGACCCTGCTCAACGAGCTGAAGGTCGTCAATGTCGCCTTCGGCATCGTCGCCGGCTTCACGGGTGACTACCTCGTCAAGACTATGCAGAAGAACGGCATCTCGTCGAACTTCGTCCGCCTCGAGCACGGGTTCACCCGCATCAACGTCAAGCTCAACGGCATCGTCATGACCATGGTCAACGGCATGGGCCCCAAGATCTCCGAGAAGAAGGTCGACGAGCTGCTCGAGAGGATCGACTACATCGGCGAGGGCGACACCCTCGTGCTGACGGGCTCCATTCCCAAGTCCCTGCCCGAGGACATGTACGACATCATCATGAAGCGACTCAAGGGCCGCGGCATCCGCTTCGTCGTCGACGCCCCCGGCAGCCTCCTGCTCGAGGCGCTCGACGCCGAGCCCTTCCTCATCAAGCCCAACAACCACGAGGTCGGCCGCATCTTCGACGCCCGCCCCGAGACGCCCGAGGAGTGCATCCCCTTCGCCAAGGAGCTGCACGAGCGCGGCGCCCAGAACGTCATCGTCTCCTGCGGCGGCCACGGCGCGCTGCTCTACGACCAGAACGGCGAGACCCACACGGTTCCGACCGCCAAGATCCGCCTGGTCAACGCCACGGGCGCCGGTGACTCCATGGTCGCCGGCTTCGTCGCCAAGTGCCAGGAGGGCGCCGACTACGAGACCGCCCTCCGCTTCGCCTCCGCCTGCGGCACCGCGACCGCGGCCAGCAAGGGCATCGCGAAGCGCGCGACGATCGACCGCATCTACGAGAACCTCAACGAGCTGATCGCCGCCGAGAAGTAACGGGCGCTCGCTCCGCACGCGCCCTTTGACAGCGGGTGCGTGCCGCTAGCAAGGCAATTTTTGCCCGCAGTCGTCTTGGCTCGGGCATGTATGTGGCAGGCACAGCGATGTGCCGAATGACGGGAGGACCTAATGTACAAAGGCGTTAACGCTTCCGACGGGTACGGAATCGGCGTGGCTCAGGTGGCCGTGGCCCCTGACCTGTCCTTCACCCCGACGGCTCCTGAGGACCCCGAGGCCGAGAAGGCCCGCTACGCGGAGGCCCTCAAGAAGTTCGTCGACCAGACCAATGCCCAGATCGAGCGCATGATCCAGACCGTGGGCGAGGAGTCCGCGGCCATCATGGGCGCCCACATCGAGTTCGCCGAGGACGAGGGCATCAAGGACATGGTCAACGGCGCCATCGACTCCGGCATGTGCGCCGAGCAGGCCGTCAGCGACGCCTACGACACCTACTACACGATGTTCTCCAACATGGAGGACGAGCTCTTCCGTGAGCGCGCGGCCGACGTCGCCGACGTCAAGACCGGCCTGCTCGCCGACCTTCTCGGCAAGGAGGTCGTCGACCTCTCGCAGCTCCCCGAGAACTCGATCGTCGTCGTCGAGGAGCTCACCCCCTCGATGACCGCCGACATCGACAAGACCAACGTCGCCGGCATCGTCACCGAGACCGGCGGCCGCACCTCCCACTCCGCCATCATCGCCCGCGCGCTCGAGATCCCCGCGGTCCTCTCCGTCGAGGGCGCGACGACCAACATCAAGACCGGTGACATGGTCATCGCCGACGGCACCAACGGCAAGGTCCTGGTCGAGCCCTCCGACGACGAGCTCGAGCAGTACCGCAAGCTCGCCAAGGAGTACGCCGACGAGAAGGCGGCCCTCGAGGCCTACCGCGGCAAGGAGACCGTCACCGGCGACGGCGAGAAGGTCCTTCTCGTCGCCAACATCGGCAACCCCGACGACGCCAACACCGCGGCCGACCACGACTGCGAGGGCATCGGCCTCTTCCGCTCCGAGTTCCTCTTCATGGACGCCACCGAGCTCCCCTCCGAGGACGAGCAGTTCGCGGCCTACCAGAAGGTCGCCCTGCGCCTCAAGGACCAGCCGATCATCATCCGCACCCTCGACGTGGGCGGCGACAAGGAGATCCCGTATCTCAACCTCCAGAAGGAGGAGAACCCCTTCATGGGATTCCGCGCCATCCGCTACTGCCTCAACAACCCCGAGCAGTACAAGGTGCAGCTCACGGCCCTGCTGCGCGCCTCCGCCTTCGGTGACATCAAGATCATGCTGCCGCTCGTGACCTCCCTCGACGAGGTCCGCCAGGCCAAGGCCCTCATCGAGGAGTGCAAGGCCGAGCTCGACGAGCGTGGCGTCGAGTACAACAAGAACATCGAGGTCGGCACCATGATCGAGACCCCCGCGGCCTCCCTCATCGCCGAGGACCTCGCCGCCGAGTGCGACTTCTTCTCCATCGGCACCAACGACCTCATCGGCTACACCATGTGCGCCGACCGCGGCAACGACCGCGTCTCCTACCTCTACCAGGTCTACCAGCCGGCCGTGCTGCGCTCCCTCAAGCGCATCATCAATGAGGGCCGCAAGGCGGGCATCATGGTCGGCATGTGCGGCGAGGCCGCGGCTGACCCGCTGCTCATCCCGGTCCTGCTCTCCTTCGGCCTGAACGAGTTCTCCGTCTCCGCCCCGTCGATCCTGCGCACGCGCCGCATCATCTCTGAGTGGACGAAGGAGGAGGCCGACGCCCTCGCCGAGAAGGTCGTCACCCTGAAGACCGCCGCCGAGGTCAAGGCCGTGCTCCAGGCTGCCGTCAAGTAGCGCCGCACCACAACGTTCACATCGCCTCGCGCCTTGTCGCGAGGCCTCGCCCGTGGGATGTCCGGATTCCGGCGTCCCACGGGCTTTTTCATGGCGTGGCCGAGAAGAGCCTGCCCTCGCACCCCAAAATCGCCGCTGACCTCCTGAAACGTGCCTTACATCGACGAAAAGCGCTGCTCAAACGCCTGTTTTGCTCGTGCCTCACTAAAATTTGCATATTGTCACCTAGTGTGTGGACTTTGCACGGCACCGTGTTGAGGGTTCGCCAGCGCACGCGCTCGCGACCTTGCACCCTTCGAGGAGATCGAGGCGAACATGAGCGACGACACCAAGACGACGCACACCATCACGAGGCGCAACTTCCTGCGCGCCGGAGCGGGCTCGCTCATCGCGCTTCCCGCCATCGGCGGCGTCGGCATCTTCAGCAGGGCGCGCGTCGCCCAGGCTCTCACCGTGCAGGACGAAGCCGGCGGCGCCTTCACCAATGAGGAGCTCGCCAAGATCACGGTCGTCACGCGCACCGAGATGGCGGTCGTGGCCGTCGACGTCGCGAAGATCCCATCGACCACGGTGGTCACGAGCGAGGGCCTCGAGAGTGGCACCATCCCGCCCGAGGCCTACGTCGTTGGCGCCAAGGTCCGCGTGACGTCGCGCTACAACGGCAAGACCGTCGAGGGCGTCACCGACGCCGAGGGCAAGATCATCTTCGACATCCGCGAGCTGTCGGAGAACCTCGAGAAGAAGGACATCAACAAGCTCGACGAGTACGCCTTCAACGCCACGCTCCAGATCGAGCTCGCCGGCTACCGCACCTTCCAGACGGCTCTCTTCCGCGCGGAAGGAACCGGCGTCTTCGTCGCCACGACGCGCAGCATCGAAGCAGGTGACAGCACGCCGTACCCGCACATGATCTCCTACGACGAGTGGGACATCCTCTACACGAGGAACACCTTCCTCACCAGCACCGAGAACACCGACGAGATGTCGGTGGTCGTCGAGGGACGCAACTTCCCCGACGGCGCCGCCACGGTCATCGTTCGCGAGAAGGATGCCGGCACCGAGCTCGCGAGCGTCACCGCCGCGCCGAGCGGCGGCAACCTCACGGCCACGCTCATGGGGCAGTTCGGCCTCCTCGGCGGCGCGAACGCCTTCAAGCAGGGCGTCGAGTACGAGGTCGCCGTCATCCAGTCCAGCAAGGTCTACACCTGGCCCGTCCAGCTCCAGATGAAGGAGGGCGTGCTCTCCAAGGCCGCTGAGGCCGCACCCGAGTACTCCATCTTCAAGATGGCCAACACGAGCGGCGACAAGTCGGCCCTGAACATCACCTGGCCGGACTGGGTTCCCATCTTCGGCGGCCAGAAGGCAAACATCATGTCGCCCATCAAGACGCCGCTTGCGATCAACCTCGACCCCTACGGCTTCTGCCAGATCACCTACACCATCCCGCTCTACGGCTACAAGTACGACAGCGGCGAGCCGGACAAGGCCGGCTGGAAGAAGCAGCCCTACGACTCCGCGAAGGACGCGTACAAGAAGTACGAGAAGAAGTTCAGCGAGATGGTCGACCAGAAGGCGCCCACCGCGTATGCCAACAAGAACAAGTACGGCTACTCCAAGATCGCGATGGGCTCCGTCTTCGACATCATGGTCTACCTGCAGGTCATGGCGGTCTCCAAGTGGGATACCGAGAAGGGCATCTTCCAGGGCGACGGCGGCGGCCAACTGCACCTCTCCTGCAACTACACCTTCACGTGGAACTTCTGGGCCGGTCCCATCCCGTTCCTCCTCACCTGCGGCTTCAACTTCGACGCCGTCGCCTCGCTCATGTTCGGCATTACCTCGAAGATGGTCGACGGCCTCTCGGGGTCGGATCTCGCCAGCTTCCTGCCCGGGTTCCTGCTCGACCCCACCAGCTGGGACATCGACTTCACGAACACCGGCCTCTCCGTCTCCGTCACGTTCTCGCCGTTCCTCTCGTTCGGCGTCGGTATCGCGGGCGTCGCGAGCGCCTCGGCGCGCGGCAAGTTCATCCTGTCGTTCTACTTCGGCCTCACCGCCGCCAAGAACAGGCCCCTGCCGCACGTCATCGGCACCATGGCCGCAAAGGTCGAGGTCGTCCTCCAGTTCATCTTCTACACCCAGACGTATTCGCTCGACGGTCTCTCCCTCAAGGAGACCAAGCTCTTCGACAACTGGGACGGCAGCGTCCAGTCTCAGGCAGAAAACCTGAAGGCCCAGGTCGAGGGCGCCACGGAAGACATCTCCCACCTCGTCGACGGCATGGCCATCGTGACTGATGCCATGCTCTCCAAGACCACCGAGGCGTCGGGCACTCTCGCGGCCCCGCTCTCCACTGCCGCCGACGGCAGCCTCGTCCCCCAGGGCGACCCCGCCACACCCACCACGAGGCCCATCGACTGGGAGGCTGCCAAGGTGGAGGATCCCGTCGAAGGGGACCACGGCATCACCTACGCGAGGTATCGCATCAACGTCGTCAGGCCCGCCCCCGGCACCGATCTGGATGGGGCCTCGGACGCGCAGCCCGATGCCTCGGCACCCGCAGGTGCGGCGCCCCTCTCGACCCAGGCCGAGAAGAGCGCGCCCACGGCAGCATCCTCCTCGGCACCCGAAGGCGTCGCCAGCCCCGCGGCGGACGAGCCGGCTACCTCGCAGGTGACCGGTGCCGCCGTCGCCGGCGCAGTTGCCGGCGTCGCCAGCTCCGACCCTGGGACCGCCGGTACCGCGGAAGCCGAGGCCGGTGCGCCTGCCGCCTCCGAGACCGACAAGGCGCCTGCCGCCCAGACGAACTCTGACGCCTCCCAGGCTCAGGCCCCGAAGGTCGAGGCCCAGCCCGAGGTGCAGCCCGAGGTGCAGTCCGAGGCGAAGGCCGAGGGAGCCACCCTCTACGCGCATGTCGGCAGCAGCGTCTCCTATCCTGACGCCTTCATCGCGCCCTCTGCCGATGGCCTCTCGGCACAGGCCGATGGCCCCTACCTGCCCGACCCGGGCGTCAAGGGCGTCAAGCCGACCGGCGGCGTCACGCCCTCCTCGGACGTCATCATTTCGACCGCGTCCGAGGGAGGGGAGAACCTCGTCGCCGGCGACCCGCGCATGAGGGTCATCGACATCAGCACCTCCAGCTCGACCGGCTCTTCGACGAGGGCCACCTGCTCCTTCCGCATCGGAACGGTCAACGTGGATGGTGCGGGCGTCCGCTCCCGCCTGATCATGACGGTGCTCGATGCCGACGGCGATTACGCGACCCTCATGGGCATGCAGCGTGTCATCGACTTCGACATCACGGACCGCACGGACGTCAACCACAAGGACCTCTTCGACTACGAGTTCGGACTCTCGTTCTCCCAGTTCACAAGTTCAGCCGGCGGCGTCACGGCCAACATCGACCAGGTTGACATCGTTCTCGTCTCCGGAAAGCGCGCCAGCGGCGATGGCACGTCGATCGCGGCGGCGGCAACCGATCTCTATTTCACCTACCTGCAGTTCTATGCACAGGACCTGCTGGCCGAGGACTTCTCCAGTGCTGCCTACCTCCAGTACACCCTGCCGTCTTCGAGCGTTCTTGCCCCTGAGGAGGACCCTGACGGCAAGTTCCACAACATTTCGAACATCTACTGCATGCCGTCCGACGAGGCCGACACCAACGGCGCCCTGTTCGTCAGCTTCCTCGAACGCTGCTCGGGTACGGCGGAAGGCGTCTTCTCTGACAGCAATGACGTCGTCACGGTGCGCCCCCGCTTCATGCTGCTGAGGACCGACACGGGCTACGTCGAGGTCAACATTCCCAACAGCGACAAGCTCGACGAGCGCCTGGAATTTGCCAAGTTCGACTTCGCCTCGGTCCTGCGCATGACGCTCAGCCCCCGTATCGGCGAGCTCTACACACTGACCCTCTTTGGGCCGAGCGAGGGCTACTTCTTCGTCTTCGACTTCGACCCCGAGACGGGGCTCTTCACGACGGCGAGCCAGTGTCCCATGCTCGACGGCACGATCAGCCTCATTCCCTGGGTCGAGCAGAACTGCTTCCTCACGTCGTTCGCCAATGCAGACTATCGCTCGACCGCCGAGTTCCTGCACGGCGGTCCCGACACCTGGGACTACACCCAGTGGGTGCTTCAGAAGGCGACATGGAGCCCGACGCATAGCGCCCTCGACACCTACGTGCTGCACTTCGAGGAGATCGGGCCTGACGGCTTCAGCTTCTCCCGGTTCGCGCTCAACAGCAGCGGCTCGTTCATCTTCTGGCCCGAGGGTCGCACCGGCAGTGACGAGATCTTCTACGACGAGAACGGCGAACGTCTGGACCCCGTCGGCACCGACGACGCGGTGTATCACATCATGGCGTGCCGCGTCCGCAAGAACGACGAGGGCGTCCTGCACTTCTCCGACCCCTTCGTCGCGGCTGACGTGCCTCACAGCATGGACCAGCTCGCCGCCGTCACGACGCACGACCGTTACGCCCCCTTCGAGGTACTCAGCTCGGAGCTCGTCGACACGGGCGAGACTATGACCGACCCGCGGGACCCGGATAATACGGTCGTCCTCTACCACGCCGCGCGCCTCTGGTACACGTCCGTCCCCAACCTGCAGTGCTGCACCGTCGTCGGCTCCGCGTGCACGCTTCCCGCGGTCCCCGCGGGCGGCACCGCGAAGTTCGACGTCACGATCAGAAACGACGGCAACTCCTTCCTTAGCGGCTGCACGCTGCAGATGTATCGCCATGACATCGAGATCGACGCGGACGAGAATCCCATCCGCGACGCCGAGGGCAACTACATCGACCACGGCGTCACGCCCGTGAACGCCCCCTTCTCGCTCACGTTCGACGAGAACAGCCTGCAGGCGTCCTCCTACAACCCTGCCGACGACGAGGGCAAGCCCACCGACATCGAGCCTGACTACGCCCTGCCTCCCGGAAAGCGCTCCATCTACCGTGTCGAGGTCGACATCCCGGAAGATTGGGCCGGCGTCTGCTTCATCTCCTTCAACGCGACCGACCCGGTCATGGCGGAGGGTGGCGGACTTGCCGCGATGGACGACGACGAGCCCGTCTTCCAGCAGTACTCGGTCGAGCCGGGCACCTACCCGGTCGTCCAGAACCGCCTCACGCCGGACGCCAGCAAGACGAGGACCTTCCAGCACTCGGTCTCCGTCGGCGATCCCACCTCTGGCATCTTCGGCTACGCCGACTCGCCGACGACCGTCACGGACATCGATCCCAACTCCGACGCCGCGCGTCGCTCGCGGCTGCCGGATACCGCTGACCCCGCGTCGGCGCTCCCGGTCGGACTCGGTCTCGCCGGTGCGGCCCTTGCCGCCTACGGCAAGCGGCGCGCCGAGGTCGAGGGCGGTGAGCCGGGGGAAGAGGAGTAATAGATAGCATGTCGGCGGACGTCCGGGCCATTCGGGCGCCCGCCGTCACATGCGGGGCTTGCTCGAGGCGGTGTCGGGCGGTCCCGAAGGATAGGACGGGATGGGCCCATCATGGACGCCAGCAGACGCATCGGGTTCGCAGGAAGGGCGGCGCTTCTTGCCGTCGCCCTCGCCTTTGCGGCGGCTCTATTCCCCAGGCCTGCCCTTGCGGCGCCCACCTCGGTCTCGACCGAGGATGAGCTGCGCGCCGCCGTCTCCGAGGGCTCCACCTCTACCGATATCAAGCTTGCGGCAGACATCGTTCTTGCCAACACGCTCGAGATCTCGGCCAAAACGCTGACGCTCGACCTCGCCGGGCACTCGCTCTCGGGGTGCAAGGTCTTGCCCACGGCCGCCAAGACCATCATCCTCGTCCGGGCAGGCACGACCTGTACGCTCCGAGACAGCAGCGGCTCGAATGCAGGTCGCGTGACGGCCGGCGAGCGCGGCATCGAGAACCACGGCAGCCTTTCGATCATGACGGGAAGGATCTACGGCAACACCGGCGCATGCGATGGCAACGGCATCTACAACGCGGAGGACGGAAGCCTCACGATCGCCGGCGGCGTCATCGAGGAGAACGTGTCCCTGAAGGGGCATGACGGTGCCGGCATCTGCAACTACGGCAAGGCCAACATCTCGAATGGCCTCATCCAGAACAACTCTACGGATACCGCCGTGGACTCCACCGGGTACGGAGGTGCCATCTATAACGGCAAGGGGGGAAACCTCACGCTCTCGGGCGGAAACGTCTCCTCCAACCATGCCGAGCGTGGCGGGGCCGTCTACATCAAGTCCAACAGCGAAGTCATGGTTCTCATGGGAAGGACGCGCGTTCAGAAGAACGTCGCAACGACCTTTGGCGGCGCGATCTACAACGAGTCTGGCTCCAAGTCCTCCAAGCTCTCCTTCATGGCCGGCACCATCTCCGAGAACGAGGCTGGCAGGAACGGTGGTGGGATTTACAACGATGGCACCATGGCCTCGTCGGGCGGGTCCGTCACCAAGAACCGCTCCGCCTCCATGGGCGGTGCGGGCATCTATCAGAACGGCACGTTCCTGATCTCCGGATCGCTCGTTGTCCAGGGCAATACCGATGCGGATGGCGTCGACAACGACGTTTACATCAAGGAGAAGCACACGCTCACCCTTGAGGCGGCGCTCACGTCGCGCGCGAAGATCGGCGTCTTCTGCGATGACGCGCATCAGATCTTCACGACGAACTTCTCTGAGTTCAACGAGGGCGCGGACCCCTCCACCTTCTTCTTCGGCAACCCCAACGACAAGCAGGAGGACATCCGCTTCTTCATGGTCGACGAGGGTGACGTCTATGGTGAGGTCCAGTGCGTCATCGTCATCCACTACAAGGATGAGAACGGTGGCGAGCAGGAGTGCATCTGGTACAGGGAGGCGACGACCGACCACTGGGGCGACTGGGACGAGAAGGACCCCGTCTGGTTCGTCGCGAGGAAAGACAAGAAGATCAATGACTACATCGGCGTCAGGGGAGACGTCAACCTCATCCTGGTGGCGGGCAAGACCCTCAAGACGGAGTGCATCGAGCTCAACCGCACCGACGACAAGGTTCGTGCCCAACTCACGATTTACAACAGCTTCGACGACGAGTACGGAAAGCTCATTGCTGACGCCCGTGGCTCTCGTAGCGCGGGCATCGGCTTCAGGCATGGCAACAGCAGGGGAGGCTCTGTCACCATCGTCGGCGGCTGGATCGAGGCCTACGGCGGCCACGAGGGCGCCGGCATCGGCGGCGTCGAGAACCATGGCAACGGCCCCATCAAGATCCTCGGAGGGCACGTCATCGCCAAGGGTGGCAAGTGGGCCGCTGGCATCGGCGGTGGCCAGGGCGGCGACCAGGACAATCCCATCAGGATTGAGAACGCTTACGTCGAGGCCTATGGAGGAAAGCATGGGGCCGGCATCGGCGGTGGCGACTCCGACAGGGGTGGTGCCGACGGCGGTAAGGTCACCATTAAGAACTCCACGGTCAAGGCGTACGGCAAGGACCGCGGCGCCGGTATCGGCGGTGGCGAGGATGGTGACGGCGGAAACGTCACCATTACGAACTCTGACGTCTATGCGGAGGGCGGCTCCGAGGGCGCTGGTATCGGCGGTGGCCAGGACTGCGATGATGGCGGGACGCTTACCGTCAAGAGCGGCACGGTCAACGCCTTCGGCGGCAAGGAGGCCGCGGCCATCGGCGGTGGTCAGGACGGCTGCGGGGGACAGTTCATCGCAGAGGGCGGCACGATCTTTGCCCTTGCGGGGAACAATTGCTCGACCGCGATCGGCGCTGGTCACAAGGATTACCACGAGGGGTCCAAACAGGTCTACGACTCGGCCATGGTGACCGTCAGTCACTACCATGACGGAAAGGACGCGTACGTCGTAGACGCGGGCTATCGCGTGGAGGGCTGCAGCTGGCACTACGTCAAGATTGAGCCGTGCACGCATCCGGACGCAAAGGTGTACACGGATCTCGGCCCCGAGGTGCACCGCCTGGCGAATTGTCTCTACTGCACCGCCGAGGGTCCTCGTGAGGAGTCGCATGCCTTTGACCCCAACACGCATGTCTGCCCCTGCGGTCACAGAGAGATTGCGATCACGCTCAAGGACGGGGCAGAGGATGCGGGCAAGACGAGCTACGTCTCGGAGGGCCTGACGTATCGACTTCCGTACAAGCTTTCTCTCGATAAGTACTTCGTGGGCTGGCAGGTCACGGGAACCGAGACCTCCTATCCCGGCACGCTGCGTGCTGGAACCGAGATAGAGGTCAAGCTCGACGGGGGCGCGGAGGGCATTGTCGCTACCGCTCAGTGGACGGACCGTCACCAGCACGGCCTCGTCGAGCATCCGGCGACGGAGCCCACGTGCACGACCGACGGGAACATACTCTATTGGAAGTGCGAGGAGGCAAGCGGTGAATCGGAGCCCTGCGGCGGTCTCTTCGTGAAGGATGAGGAGGGCTTCCTTGTGCCCGTCAGCTACGAGGACACCGTCATCCCGGCCCTCGGGCACGACTGGGGCGAGGCCACATACACGTGGTTCGAGGACAATGACTCCTGCGAGGCCAGGCATACCTGTGCCAGGTGCAACTTCGTCGGCACGGAGGAAGCGCGCGTTATCTCCTGGACGATTGACCAGAGCTGCACCAAGGCCAAGGCCTCATCACATGTCGCGCTCTTCTCGGACGAGTCTTTCGAGACGCAGCACAAGACGGTCGAGGAGGGCGAGCCCCTCGGGCACTTGTGGGGCGAGCCGACCTACGAGTGGAGCGACGATCACCTGACCTGCACCGCACGGCGCGTCTGCGCTCGTGACGAGGACGACGAGGAGACCGAGGTCGCGAATGCCACCGTGGTGCGCTCGGGGGCGACGTGCTCGCAGGAAGGAACCGTGACCTACACCGCGACCTTTGACAACGAGGCGTTCGAGACACAGGTCGTCGAGGTCAAAGACGTCGACCCGTCGGCCCACGCGTGGGGTGAGCCCACGTTCACCTGGTCTGACACGCCCGAGGGCAAGCTCTGCACGGCACGGCGCGTCTGTCAAAACGACCACGCCCACGTCGAGGAGGAGGCTCTTCTCGCCCAGGAGAGCGTGATCAAGGCGGAGACGTGCATGCTTCCGGGCGAGAAGATATACACGGCCACATTCGCCAACAGGGCCTTTGGCACGCAGAAGCTCTCGGTGGAGGTTCCAGCGAAGGGGCATGCCTGGGGCGAGTGGGTCCCGGACCCGTCGGGCGCGCCGCTCAAGTCGCGCGTGTGCGCGCATGACTCGTCGCACGTCCAGACCACGACGATTCCCGCGGAAGGGCACGTGCACACGCTGCGGCACGTCAACGGGTCGGCTGCGACGTGCTCCACCGTCGGCCTCCGCGAGCATTGGGTCTGCGCCGGCGACAACGGCTGCGGGCACTACTTCGCCGACGAGGCCGCGACCGAGGAGCTGTTCTTCGACGACGTGTTCCTGCCCGAGCTTGGGCACAGCTGGGGCGAGCCGACCTACCAGTGGAGCGAGGACGGGCAGGCTGCCTACGCGATTCGCCGGTGCACGCGAAACCCGCTCCACTTCCAGTTGGGGTACGCGGCGGCGAGCGAGGACGTCTTGAATGCGCCGACGTGCACCGAGTGGGGCGAGACGGTCTACACCGCAACGTTCGACAACCCGGCGTTCGCGCCCCAGTCGCGCGACGCCGAGGTGGCGCCCATCGGCCACGAGTTCGCCGAGTGGGAGCGGACGGTCGAGCCCACCTGCGAGACGGCGGGCGAGGAGGTCTCGCGCTGCTCGCACGACGAGTCGCACGTGAAGACCAGGGCCGTAGAGCCGCTTGGCCACGAGTGGGGCGACTGGACGACCGTGGTGGGCCCGACCGAGACCGAGGAGGGCGTCGAGGAGCGCACCTGCATGCGCTGCGACACGGTCCAGAGGCGTGCGGTGCCTGCCGCCTCGCACGTGCACGAGATGAGCCTCACCGAGGCGATCGCCGCCACCTGCGTGGCGCCCGGGCGCGTGGCCTACTGGGTCTGCGACAAGGGCAGCGACCCCTGCGGGCGTGCGTTTGCCGACCCGCTTGGCCTGCGCGAGCTCTCGAACGGCGAGATCGACGTGCCGGCGCTGGGCCACAACTGGGCGGCGCCGACCTACGAGTGGAGCGAGGACGACGGCACCTGCACCGCGCGGCGCGTCTGCCTGAACGACGCCGCGCACGTAGAGGAGGAGACGGCTGCCGCCTCGGTCGAGGTCAAGTCGAGCCCGACCTGCACGACCGGTGGAACGACGGTCTATCGTGCGGCCTTCGCGAACGAGGCCTTCGAGCCGCAGACCAAGACCATATCGGAGCCCGCGCTCGGGCACACGCCGGCGATGCAGCCGCGCCACACGAACGTGGTGGTCCCGACGTGCCTGGCGGGTGGGGGCTACGACGCCGAGACCTACTGCCTGACCTGCGGCGCCAGGATCGGCGAGCCGGTCCACGTGGCGCAGGGCCCGCTCGGCCACGACTGGGACTCCTGGACACAGACGAAGGCGCCCACCTGCACCGACGAGGGCGTCGAGGAGCGCATCTGCGAGCGAGACCCCGAGCACAAGGAGACGCGTGCGGTCGCGCCAACCGGCCACGAGTGGAGCAACTGGGCCCAGACCACGCCGCCCACCGAGACCGAGCAGGGCGTCGAGACGAGGACGTGCCTGCACGACGGCACTCACGCGGAGACGCGCACGATCGCCCCGACGAATCATGAGCACCATCCCCTGCACGTGGACGCGAAGGCCGCCACCTGCACCGAGGCGGGTTGCATCGAGCACTGGGCGTGCGAGGGGCAGACCTGCACCTTCGTGAACTTCGGCGAGGGCGAGCCCACGCTCACGCTGACGGACGGGACGCGGCTGTGGAAGGTCGACCCCCTGAGCGTCGTGCTCGATCCGCTCGGGCACGCGTGGGACGAGGGGACTCCCGTGGAGGGGCACGAGGCGACCTGCACGATGGGCGGCCAGGCGACCTTCCGCTGCGAGCGCGACGGATGCGACGCGACCAAGGTCGAGAACGTCGACGCGCTCGGGCACCGGCCGTTCGAGACGGTCGTGACGAACCTGCTTGACCCGACCTGCGTGGCGCCCGGGTTCTCGTGGTCGAAGCTCGGCTGCGACCGCTGCCACCAGACGCTGCTGTTCCTCCTGAGGACCACGCCTGCGCTCGGGCACGACTGGGGCGACTGGTCCGTCACGGTCCCCGCGACGAAGACGTCCGAGGGCGAGATCGCGCGCTTCTGCAACAGGGACGCGTCGCACAAGGAGGCCATCGCCATCCCGATGCTCACGCCCGACCACGAGCACGCGTGGGAGGAGCCCACCTACACGTGGTCCGACGACCTGAGTGAGGTCACGGCGACGCGCGTCTGCAAGGACGACGCCGAGCACGTGGAGACCGAGGTCGCACGTGCCGTGGTCGAGCCCGGCTCGGGCGGGCGGGTGCAGGTCGTGCCCGTGGTCATCACGTTCCCGACGTGCACCGAGACGGGGGAGACCCGCTACACCGCATGGTTCGAGAACCCCGGCTTCGCCGTGCAGGAGCGCACCGTGGTGACGCCCGCCTACGGGCATGACTGGAGCGACTGGGAGGTCGTGCGCGAGGCGACTCCCGACGCCGACGGCCTCGAGCGCCACACGTGCTCGCGCTGCGGCATCACCGAGGAGCGCGCGCTGGCGTGGCCGGACGCGGACGCGACGCCGACGTATCGCGCCGAGGCCGACGAGGTCGTCTGGGAGCGCGGCTCGGGCGAGGGCGCGACCTTCACCTTCAAGCGCAGCGTCGACGACGAGACGACCTTCTCGCACTTCGTGGGCGTGACGGTCGACGGCGAGGTCGTCGACGACGAGCGCTTTGACGCGCGCTCGGGCAGCGCCATCGTCGAGTTCTACGCCGACTACCTCGAGGGGCTCGACCTGGGCGAGCACGAGGTGCAGGCCCTCTTCGACGACGGCGAGCCGGCGCGCGCGACCCTCAGGGTCGTGGAGGCAGAAGGCGACGCGGGCGGCGAGCGGAGGAGCCCCGCGACCGGCGACGCGACCTCGGGCGCGACGGCGGCTCTTCTCGGCGTCTCGGCGATCGTGGTCGTCGGCCTTGGCGTGCGCCTGCGCAAGATGTCGTAGCGAGGGGCTGTCGTCAGACGGCTCCGGCATATAAAAGTTACTACGCTTGCCACGTTTTGCCCTCCTCCTGCGAGCGGGAGGAGGGCTTTCTGTGACCTGGCGGGTGGTCGTGTGCCATATTTGATGAGATAGGTGACCTCCGCAGTTGGGGGGTCGTGTGTCCGGCAACGGAGGTACGCAATGCCCCGCACCATCGTTCGTTCGCGTCGCGCCTGCAGGCTCGCCGCCCTTGTGGTGGCCGTCGTGGTGGCCGTCCTTGCGGGGGTGCTTGCCCCGCAGCGCGCCCTTGCCGTGAGCAAGACGCCCAAGGCGCTCTACAGCTCGCAGAGCCAGACGCTCTACTTCGTGTATGACGAAAACGAGTACGTCGAGGGAATGAGCTCCTTTGACGGCAACCTCGTCAAGTGGGTCTGGTCGGGTGCTGACAAGTTCGTGGGCAGGCCTGACTGGGCAAAGTACAACTCGAGCGGCAAGTACCTCGGTGCCCTGGAGTGGGCCCTCGACAGCAGTGGAAACCACGTCTCGTATAAGCCAGGCGAGACGGCCTCTGGAGCGTCAGGGTCGTACGACTACTCGACCATCCTCAAGGCAAAGGACACCTACAAGAACGAGATCGTGTCGCGCGACGCCATCTGCAAGCACGTCGTCTTCGACCCGAGCTTTGCCGACTTCCACGGCATCCCGAGCCTGGAGGCATGGTTCTACGGGCTCTACCATCTCGAGGACGTGAAGGGCATCGAGTACCTTGATTCGAGCCAGGCGACGTCTCTCAAGTGCGCATTCTATGGCACGAATAACCTGCATCACCTTGACATCGCGCAGCTCTCTACACCCAATCTAACCAACATAGAGGGTCTATTCTCGGGCGCGGACCTCTACGAGATCGACCTGTCGGGTTGGGACACCAGCAAGGTGACGACCATGTGTGCGGCCTTCTACCTCAATGCGCATCTCGTGAACGCCGACTTCTCCGGCTTTACTGCAGAGAGTCTGCTCATTGTCAACGGCATGTTCGAAGGCTGTCAATCCTTGAAGTTCATGAACCTGAGCAAGTTCTCGCCGCAGGGCGTTTCGAACTACTTTGGCATGCTGGCCGGCTGCAGGTCACTGGAGACCGTCCTGGTTCCCAATAACTGCGTTTGGGGTGTTGCGTCTGGTGGTAACATCCAGCGCGTCTTCGTTGGCTGCTCAGACAAGCTCGTCGGCAAGGTCTACGGGGCGGGGGGCTCCATCCTGAAGTCCTATACCTATAACAATCCCGGCGGGTATGACAACAGTGACATTAATTTGACTTGCGCGCGAGCGGCGACTACCTCCACCAAGGGCTACTTCACCTCGGCCAACTCCTACGACTCATTCAACATCACCTATCGCGACAACTTCCCCGGTGGCTCGAACACGGTTCGCACCTACATGTTCAAGTCACTCTCGGGCGTCACGTCATACGCGCCGCGCTGCACGGCGGAGCGCGAGGGCTACGTCTTCGTCGGCTGGAACACGCTCGCCAGCCCGACTCGGGACAACCCCGGCACCTGGTACTTCCCGGGTGACGAGCTTCCGGACGCCGCCACCACGCTCTACGCGCAGTGGAAGTACGACCTGAGCCTGGCGACGCTCTCGCTCGAGTACGACTCGGTCGTCTACGACGGGTCGAAGCTTCCCGAGCCAGAGGTCCGCGTCGACCTCTCGATCCCCTCGGCCGGGCTCGACGTCACCCTGCAGGAGTACGACCCCAACACGGGGGAGGGCGACTTCGTGACCACCTACGTCGACAACGACAAGTCGGGTACCGCCACGGCCGTCGTGACCGCCCTCTTCGACGTCGACGGGCACCGCGACGAGGCGCTCTACGCCCCCTACACCGGGACCAAGTCCACGACCTTCACGGTGCGCTCGACCGCCCCGCACGACTTCTACGCCGTGAAGAGCGGCTCGAACATGGTCCTCACCACGGTCAGGCCCGCCTCGGGCGCGACCTACGCCACGGGCAACACCGACGTCGTCTACAACGCGTCCACCCTTCCCTGGCGCTCCTACGCCTCGACCGTCACCAAGGTCTACGTCGACGGCAGCATGTCCACGATCCTGCCCAAGTCGCTGGCCTACTGGTTCAACGGCTTCACCAAGGTCACGGCCATAAACAACGTGCAGAACCTCGACACGTCCTACTGCACCAACCTCTCGCACACCTTCGCCCAGTGCATGGCCCTGACCTCCCTCGACCTCACGTCCTGGAGCACGGGCCGCGTCACGACCATGGCCGGCTGCTTCCAGATGGCGAAGCCCACGAGCTCCTCCAAGTCGAAGCTCACGAGCCTCGACGTGAGCACCTGGGACACCTCGTCGGTCACCGACATGAGCTACATGCTCTACGGCACGCAGCTGACCCGCGCCAACCTCGCCACCTTCAGCACCGCGTCGCTCGAGCGCGCCGACTACATGCTCTCTTACATGACGGCCATGCGCGAGGTCAACGTGAGCAACTGGGCGACGCCCAGGCTCACCTCCATGGCCAGCATGCTCGCCGGCGCCTCGTCTTTGGTCGACCTCGACCTCTCCAGCTTCGACACCACGCGCGTCACGTCCATGGGCAACGTCCTGGACGGGTGCTCGTCGCTGAACTCCCTGCTGGTCGGCCCCACCTGGTCCACGGCGTCCTCGTCGTCCAAGCCCACGTTCCCGCGCGCGGCCTACCGCCTGGACGACGGCTCCTTTGCCGCCTACGCCGCCTCCGCGACCGTCCCCGGCTTCCAGGAGTCCGTGGCCGGCTACAACCTCTACTCCGTGAACAAGAAGACCTGCGCGGTCCAGTACCGGTGCAACGGCGGCGAGTCGACCCAGGCCGCCTTCGTCACGGCCACCAGCGGCGCCTCGGTCACCCTGCCCACGCCCACGCGCGCGGGCTACACGCTGGCCGGGTGGTACTCCGACGCGCAGTTCGCGACCAGGGCGGGCAACGGCGGCGGGTCCTACATCGTCAACGCCTCGGTCACGCTCTACGCAAAGTGGGATCCCGCCGTCACGACGGTCGCGCTGGACAGCCGCGGCGCCACGACCGCGGGCAGCACCACGGTCACGGCCACGATGGGGCAGGACCTGCCCGCGGTCGTGGTCCCCACCAAGACCGGCTACGACTTCGGCGGCTACTTCACCGAGCCGGGCGGCCTCGGCACCCAGTACGTGAACCCCGACGGCTCGAGCCGCGCCAAGTGGGACGAGACGAGCGTGCGCAAGCTGTTTGCCGACTGGGTGCCTGCAGAGTTCGACGTCACCCTCACCTGCAAGGACGCCTCGGGCGCGACCATCCAGGCCACTAAGGCGAAGGGTACCTACGCCACGACCGTCGCGGCCGACGACCTCGCACCCGCGATTCCCGGCTACACCTACCGCGCCGACCCCGCCAACACCTGCAAGGTCCAGCCCGATGACACCTCCAACCAGATGACGCTGACTTTCGAGGCCAACTCCTACGAGGTCACGCTCTCCGCGGCCGACGCCACCACGGCGGGCACGGCAAAGGTGAGCGCCACCTTCGGCGCCGCGATGCCCGCGGCCACGATGCCGGCGCGCACGGGCTACACCCTTGCCGGCTACTTCGACACGGCGACCGGCGGCAGCAAGTACTACGACGCCGACGGCACGTCCGCACGCGTCTGGGACAAGCCCGCCGCGACCACGCTCTTCGCACAGTGGACCGCAAACACCTACGACCTCGTTCTCGACCCAGGCGAGGCCACCGAGCCCGGCACCACCTCCGCCACGGCGACCTACGAGTCCGCCCTGCCCCAGGTCCAGCCCGCCGTCCGCACGGGGCACACCCTGCTCGGCTACTTCGACGCGGCCACCGGCGGCAGCAAGTACTACAACGCGGACGGCACGTCCGCGCGCGCCTGGGACAAGGCCGAGGGAGCGACCCTGCATGCGAGGTGGGAGGCTGACACCCACGACATCGCGTTCGACCCGGCGGGCGGCGCGCTCGCGGGTGCGAAGGCCCCCGTGACGATCGCGCAGACCTACGGCACCACCTGGTCGCTGCCCGCCTATCCCTCGTGGCCTGGCCGCACCTTCCTGGGCTGGTACGTCGACGGGGCGCCGGACGACGCCCCCGTCCTCTCGGCCTCCGACGTCACGGCGGGGGAGGGCAAGGCCACCAGCTCGACGACGGCGTCCTTCGCCCTCACCGTGCCCACGACCCTGCGTGCCCGCTGGTCGGTCGACGCCTACGCCGCGACGTTCGCTGTGGAGGAGGCCTCGCAGGGCTTCGCCGCGCTTGCCGCGGATCCCGTCCAGGAGGGGCTCGCGTACGGCTCCTTCGCCCAGGCGGGGCAGGGCGTCGTCGCGGTGCCGGGGCAGGAGACGGCCTTCGCCTCCCAGACGCTGCTCGGTTGGCGCTACGAGATGACCGACGCCGAGACGGGTGCCGTCAGCTCGGGCCTCGTCGAGGACTACGAGAGCCTCGCGCTCACCGGCCCCGTCACCTTCACCGCCGACTTCGCCGCCCCGCCCTACGTCGCCGCGCGTGCGACCGACGGGCGCGTCGGCGTCTCGGCCACGGGCGTGCCCGCGCCCGGCGCCTCCTCGACCGCCTCCGTCGACGGCTTGGACGCCACCGGCATCGTTGGTGCGGGCATCGCCTTCGCCCCCGTCGACGAGAACCACCGGCTCGCCCGCGTCACCGTCAGGCAGCTCGGTGGCGCCAGCGTGACGATCGAGGCCCAGGATGGCGAGCTGCCGGCGTCCGCCTCGACCGCCGTCGGCGACGCTACGGTCTCCGTCGCGGCCTCGTCGCTCCGGGTCGCGTCCGTCACCGTTGGCACGAGCCCCTCGCTTGACGTCCAGGTCGACTACGAGCCCATCGCCACCTCCTACGAGGTGCGCCACATGAGGATGGCCGCCGACGGATCCACTTACGAGCAGGACGGCGCCTCCCAGACTGTCCCCGCCGACGCCGGCTCGGCCATGGCGCTCGAGCCCCGCTTCTATGACGGCTTCACCTACGCTCGGGCCGTCTACACGAACGCCGGCGGCACCGAGGCCGCCCCCACGGTCAGAAACGACGGCGCCACTGTCGTCGAGCTTCGCTACGACCGCCTGAGCTTCGGCTGGCGCGTGAGCTTCGTCGACGACGCCGGCGCAACCGTGGCGCCCGACGCCACGGGCACCCAGCTCTTCGGCACGCAGCTCGACCTCGCGTCGCACCTCTCGCCCCGCGAGGGATACGCCGCGCCGACGGCCTCGCCCGAGTCACTCGCCATCTCCAGCAACGAGGCCGACAACGCCGTCACCGTCACCTACGCGCGCAACGACTACGCGTTCGCGGTCAGGTACCTCGACGAGGCCGGCCTGCCCATAGCCGACGCGAGCACCGGCGAGGCGCCCTTCGGCACCGAGGTCCTGGCGGCCGACTACTACAACGCGGCCGACATCGCCGGCTACACCTTCAACGCGGCCTCCGCGCCGTCCGTCACCGTGTCCGCCGACCCCGCGGCCAACGCCATCGACCTCGCCTACACCCGCGACGGCGGCTACGGCTACACCGTGCGCTACGTGAGCTCCGCCGACCCCGCGCGCGAGGTGGCGCCCGCGGCCACCGGCCGCGCACCCTTCGGCCAGGCGGTCTCGGCCTCCGACTTCGCCATCGAGGCCCCGCGCGGCTACGAGCTCGCGACCGCGGGCGCGGACATCACCGTCCACACGGATGCCCAGGCGGCCGCGGACCCGTCGCTCGCCAACGTCATCACCTTCGTGTTCGCGCCCAAGGACTACGAGTACGCCGTCACCTACGTCGACACCAACGGCAACACGGTTGCACCCACCAAGAGCGGCACGGCCGGCTTCGACAGCACGCTCGTCGCCTCCGAGCAGGCCCCGTCCTCCGCGCCCGCGGGCTACGCGCCCGGCCCGGCCGCCTCGCCCGAGACCCTCACCATCACGGACGACCCCGAGCAGAACCTCATGACCATCACCTACACCCCCATCAGGTACGGCTATGAGGTCCGCTACGCCGACACCACGGGTGCCACGCTCAAGGCCGCGACCACGGGCGAGGCCGACTTCGCTAGCACAGTCTCCGCCGACGACTACGCCGCAGACATCACGACCGGCGGCGTCACGTACCGCTTCAAGGAGGCCGAGAAGAGCCCCCTCACGATCGGCACCTCGGCCTCAGACAACGTGCTCACCCTCACCTTCGAGCCCACCTACGCCTACACCATCACCTACGTCGGCCGCCACAACGGGGCCGTCACCGCCCCCGAGCTCGCGCCCAGCGTGACCGGCAAGGCGGTCGCGGGGGAGGAGCTCGCCTCCGACACCTTCGCCACGACGCCCATCGGCTCCTACGCCTTCGACAAGGCGAAGGTCAACGGCGGCTCCGAGCAGGCGTCGGCCACGCTCACCGTCGCGAGCGGCGCGGCGAACACGCTGACCCTGTACTACGAGCGTACGACCTACGACGTGGCGTTCAGGAACTGGGACATGAGCGCGGTCGAGGGCACCGGCGAACACACCGAGCTCACCGAGGGCACGAGCCGCGTGACCTTCTCGCCCGCCCAGACGCCCACCCGCCCCGCCGACGCCAAGTACGCCTACGCGTTCAAGGGCTTCTACCCCTCGACCGCCGGCGTGGGGACGCCGTTCGAGAGCGGCATGCTCGCCGACGGCACCGAGACCTACTACGCCTGCTACGACACGACGCCCACGCCGCACGGCCTTTCCGTCGACCTCGCGGGCGGCACCACGACCGCGTCCGTGCCCGAGGCCATGGGCTTCGGCACGACGCTCGAGCTTCCCGACCCCAAGCGCGAGGGCTTCTCCTTCTACGGCTGGGCCCTCTCCGGCGAGGCCGCATCGCTTTCCGAGGGCGACGGCGCCTCGACGCTCACGATGGGCACGTCCGACGCGACGCTCAGGGCCCTCTGGCGCGCCATTCCCGCGCAGGCACGGGATGGCCTCTCGTTCGACGGCTCCGCCCAGGTGGGCGTCCCTGCGAGCGCCGGCTACGCGCTCTCGGGCGTGAGCCGCGCGGACGGCTCGACCGCAGGCTGCGGCGTCGACGCCTCGGGCAACGCCTTCGCGACCGACGCGGGCACGTATACGGCCACATCGACGCTCGCCTCCCCGGCGGAGCCTTGGTCCGACGACGGCTCGACGTCGCCGCGCACCGTGAGCTTTACGGTCGCGCCGCGCGACATCTCCGAGGCGACCATCGCGACGATCGAGCCGCGCACCTTCGACGGCGGCGCCCAGAGGCCCGACCTGTCGGTCACCTACGGGGGGAAGGCGCTCGCCCCGGACGTCGACTACACCGTCTCCTACCGTGCCAACGTCAACGCGACCGACGGCGGCGCCACGGCCACCGTCACGGGCATCGGCAACTTCGCCGGCACCGCGAGCACCTCGTTCACGATCGAGCGCGCGACCATCGAGCCGCAGGTCGTCCTTCCCAGCTGGACCTACGGCTCGCCCGCCTCGCCGAGCGTGACGGGCAACCCGGGCTCCGGTGAGGTCACCTACGAGTACCGCCGTGCGAGCGCGCCCGACGCGGATTTCTCGCCCGAGGCGCCCGCGGCCGTGGGCGACTACGTCGTGCGCGCCACGGTAGCGCAGACCGCCAACTACCTGGGTGCCGAGAGCAGCCCCGTGACCTTCTCGATCACGCCGCGCCCACTCACCGTCACCTGCGACTCCAAGACCAAGTCCTTCGGCGACGACGACCCCGCCCTCACGGGAACGGTCGACGGCCTCGCGCCGGGCGAGGAGGCCACGGGTCTGACCTACTCGCGCGCCGAGGGCGAGAACGCGGGCACCTACGAGATCTCCGCCGCGTGGGACAACCCCAACTACGCCGTCGAGGTCAGCAAGGCCTCGCTCACGATCGAGCCTGCCGACATCGCGGACGTCGCCGTCGCCCCGATCCCCGGCGAGACCTACACGGGGTCCGAACACGAGCCCAAGCCGTCCGTGACCTTCAAGGGTGCCACGCTCGTCGAGGGCGTCGACTACGCCCTGACCTACTCCGGCAACGTGGCCGCAGGCACGGCGACGGTGACGCTCGAGGGCAGGGGCAACTTCCAGGGCACCACGTCCGCGGCGTTCGCTATTGGGCGTGCCGACAGGGCGGACTTTGCCGTCGCCCTCGACGGCTGGACCTACGGGCAGTCGGCTGCGACGCCCACGGTCAGCGGCAACTCCGAGGGCGAGTCCGTGGCCTTCGCGTACAAGCGGGAGGGCGAGCCCGACACGGCATTCGGCCCGGACGTCCCCACGCAGGCCGGCTCCTACGTCGTGCGTGCCACGAGTGCGCAGACGGCAAACTACAACGAGGCCACGGCCACCACGGGATTCCAGGTGGCCAAGGCCGCCGTCACCATCGCGCCCAACGACGCCTCCAAGGCCTTCGGCGCAGCCGACCCCGTGCTCACGGGCACGGTCACGGGCGTCGTCGCCGGCGACGACCTGGGGGTGGCCTACTCGCGCCAGGCGGGCGGCGACGCGGGGACCTACGTGATCTCCGCCTCGTGGGACGAGGCCAACACCAACTACCAGGTCAGCGCCTCCACCGCTACGTTCACGATCGAGCCCGTGCCCGTTACGCTCGAGCTCTCCGTTACCGGCTGGACCTACGGCGACGCGCCGGTCGCCCCGAGCGTCTCGGGCCAGGACGCGAGCCAGGAGCTTGTGGTCGAGTACAGGCCCGCCGACGCGCCTGACGACGCCTACGCGACCGCCGTCCCGACCGACGCCGGCGCCTACGTCGTGCGCGCGACCGCAAAGGCGTCGCGCAACTTCGCCGCGGCCACCGCCACGGCCGACCTCACCGTCGCCCAGGCCTCCCTCACGGACGCCTCGACCTCGGTCGCGCCCATTCCGGACCAGTCGTTCGCGGCCGTGCCGCTCACGCCCGTCCCCTCCGTCTCCTGGACCGACTCCCGCGGCCAGGCACACGAGCTCGCGCACGGCACCGACTTCGAGTGCTCCTACGAGGACAACGTCGAGGCGGGAGAGGCCAAGGTCACCATCTCGGGCCGCGGAAACTTCAGGTCCGACTCCTCCGTGACGACGTCCTTCACCATCACGCCCACGACGGTCAACCTGCCCACGGCCGTGCTCGGCCTCGTCTACGACGGCACGGAGCAGGCCGGCGTCACCGCCGCCCTCAACCTCTGCGTGGTCGAGGGCGGCTCCGCGGTCGACGCGGGCGAGCACGTGGCCACGGTCTCCCTCGCTGACCCGCGCAACAGTGCGTGGGCGGGAGGCGGCACTGACCCCGTCACCGTGACCTTCTCGATCGACCCCGCTAGCATCTCCCAGGCGACCATCGCGCCCATCGCCGACCAGGTTGAGACCGGCGAGCCGATCGAGCCCGCCCTCGACGTCACGGCCCTCGGCCGCACCCTCGCCGCCGGCGTCGACTACGAGGCCGCCTACGAGTCCAACGTGGGCGTAGGCACGGCGACGGTCACGATCTCCGGCACCGGCAACTGGACGGGCACGGCGCAGGCCACCTTCCAGGTCGTGCCCGACAGGCCCGACGCGATCCCGATGTTCCGCCTCTACAACCCCTACTCGGGCGAGCACTTCTACACCAGCTCGCCCGGCGAGCGCGAGTTCCTGAGCCGCGTGGGCTGGAACTACGAGGGCGTCGGCTGGTGGGCGCCCATCGAGGGCGGAGAGCCCGTCTACCGCCTCTACAACCCCTACGCCGGAGACCACCACTACACGCCGTCGCCCGGCGAGCGCGACGCGCTCGTGGCGGCGGGCTGGAACTACGAGGGCGTGGGCTGGAACTCCGGCGGCGACGTGCCGGTGCTCCGGCAGTACAACCCCTACGCCACCGTCGGCACCCACAACTTCACGACCTCCGAGGCCGAGAACGACGCGCTCGTGAGGAACGGCTGGAACTTCGAGGGCGTGGGCTGGATGGCCGTGGCGGCGGGGTAGCGCACACCGGGACACGCACTCAACAACGACGCGGGCGGCCACGCGGCCGCCCGCGTCCCCCTGTCGGCCGCATGGGCCGCGCTGGCCCCGCCCTCTGAGGCATCTATGAATTTACCTGCTCACGGCGTCGCCGGTCGTCGCCGTCACGCTGCGACCGGTGCCTGCTCGCGGCGTTGCCGGGCTCGATGCCCGCAGGGACCGCCGCGCACTCGAGGCAACCGTGCGCACGCAGCCATTCCCGTCACGCCGTCGATGGCGCTCTCCGGCATACCGTTTCCACCATGCCGTCCATACGTTACTACGCCTACCACGTTTTTCCACCCTCTTAACTGCAAGAAAAGGACAGTTCACGGCCTGCTAGGCACCTCTATGCGATAGTAGTTTAGATATGGCTTCAAACGAATCGACGTCTCGAGTCGATGTCTTGAACTAGAAGGCGAGGCGATGATCGTGAGGCGCATCAGACGCAGCAAGATCGCGGCGGCGTTCCTCTCCACCGTGCTCGTGGCTAGCCTGTGGCCGGCCGCGCCCACACCCGCAGGAACCACCTCGAACCCCGTGGTGGTGCGCGACACCATGCTGTCCTCCACGGCCGAGGGCGACACGGAGGCTCCTGCGTCCGCAACGCCCACCCAGGAGCTGGGCGAGAAGAGCACGCCCTCGGCAGACGGCGCATCGCAGCCCGCAGCCTCCGGCGAGCCCGCAGCCTCCGGTTCCTCGCCTTCCGCAACCGAGGCGCAGCAGCCGGCCCCCGCCGCGAGCGAGGCCGAGTCCGCACCCGCCGCGCAGGAGGACGATGAGTGGCATGACCCCACCGTCTTCGAGGACGACGTGTCCGACGAGCCGCTCGGCCCTGAGGATCCCACCGAGTTCCAGGACTGGCTCAACAACGTCGGCTTCGGCCTGGGCGTGCAGTCGAGCGCGCTTAACCCCGGCGAGACCGTCGACCTCGAGCGCGCGGGCACTACGGTCTGGAACTCGTCCGCCGCGGGAACCGAGAACACCATCCAGCTGAAGGACAAGGGCCTCTACACGCTCGTCGCCGAGGGCGGCCGCGGCGGAGGCAACTCCTGGACCGGCGGCGGCTACGGCGGCCGCACGAAGGCCGTCACCCCGCTTGACGCGCAGACCCTCTACGCGGTTACCGGCGGCGCGGGCGTCACGGGCCGCGCCGGCGAAGGCAAGGCCGGCTCCACCATCGGAGGCGCGAACGGCGGCGGCGACGGCGGCAACGGCCGCTACCGCAAGGGCCACGGCATCTGCTCGGCCGGCGGCTCGGGCGGCGGCGCGAGTCACATCGCGACCGCCGGCGGAACCCTCGCCGAGGTCCTCTCCGGCGGCGACTCCGACGTGCTCGTCGTCGCGGGCGGCGGCGGAGGTGCGGGCTGGAAGTACGGCGGCGGAGCCGGCGGCGGTGTCGCAGGCGGCAGGGGCACCAAGTACAACGGCGGCCATCCCGCCGGCGGCTCCCAGACCGGCGGCTACCAGATGGGACAGGGCCAGACCGGCGCCGGCGGCGTCTACAACGCCTCCTACTCGGCCGAGGGCCGCGGCGGCGGTGGCGGCGGCTACTGGGGCGGATGCGCCGCGACCAACACCTCCGGCAAGTCCAACTCCTCTGGCGCGGGAGGCTCCGGCTTCCTGAGCCCCACGCTCATCCAGGGTGACAAGGCCGGCGACGGCTCGACCGTCACCTACGACGGAGAGGTCGTCGCGCGCATGGCCAACGGCCAGAACTCCGGCGGCGGGCGCATCTCCATCGAGTACACCGCGAGCGTGGTGACCCTCTTCGACAACGCCGAGGGCACGGGCGAGAAGAGCGAGCTCTTCTCGGCACCGAAGGAGGACACCTACTACAAGTCGTACTCGGCCGACGGGCTGGGTGAGGCGATCACCCACGTCGACAAGCTCGAGCCGCCTACGGGTGCGATCTTCCTCGGCTACTACGCGAAGAACGACTCGGGCAAGCTGGCCCGCCGCTGCATCGACTCTGACGGCAAGATTCTGGCGGGGCTCTACGAGCTCGGCTCGGTCGACCTCTACGCGGGCTTCGGCGTGGCCGAGGTCAGCATCGCCGACGCCGACGGCAACGTGAGCCAGACCACGCCCTACCTCAGCGTCGACGAGGCCTTCGCGGCCGCCAAGGAGGAGGCCGGCAAGGTCAGGGAGGCCGGCTCGACCGACATCGTGCGCCTCGAGCTTCTGACCGACTGCGTGGGCGAGCTCGCCATGAAGGGCGACATCACGGTCGACTACAAGCTCACGACCATCGCGAGCGGCCACACGATCGATGCGACCGACCACACCTTCACGGTGGCCGAGGGCGCCGAGGTGAGCGCCTCCGGGTCGTCCACCAACCCCTTCGCGCTGTCGCTTGCGGGCGGCTCGCTCTCCGTCACGGGCGGCTCGGTCTCGGCCACCACGGGAAGCGCCGTCGTTGTCAGCGACACCCAGGTCACCATGAGCGGCGGCACACTCTCGGCGCGCACCGCGTCGAGCAACACCGTCAGCGCGCTCTCGCTCTCGGGCGCGTCGCCGCTTGCCATGAGCGGCGGCACCATCTCGACGACCAACGCCGACGGCGCCACGAGCTACGCCATCTTGCAGAACGCGGACGCCAGGGGTGACATCTCCGTCACCGGGCAGGCCGCGGTCCGTATCGAGGGTAGCTCAACCGGCACCATCTACGCGATCGGCGGTGACGGAATCGGAGCGATCCGCGTCGCCGACAAGGCGCAGGTCACGGCAACCTCGACCGGCCAGTCGGCGCGCTCGGTCGCCGTGGTCGCCAACAACGGCATCACCGTCGAGGCCGCGGGAGGCATGACCGACCAGTTCGCGTGCGCGGTCAAGGCCACGGGAGGAACCGAGGCGCTCGCCCTTCTCGTCAATGCGGGCACCACGACCATCCGCGGCGCCGCCACGGTCACGGCGTCGGGCGCCACCACCAACCAGGGCGTCAGGTTCGCCGACGAGGCCGGAAACGCGACGATCGAGCCCGTCATCTACATCTTCACGCTCGCCACGGGAACCACCCCGGTCGGCGTGAGCCCCGCCGAGTACGAGGCGTGGACGGATCGCACGACCGGCTGGGTGCCGCAAAGCGAGTTCGCCTATGCCTTCTCGCAGAGCAAGGTCCCCACGGTAGGCGCCCTGGGCGGCACCGAGAACCAGGGCATCACGAACGAGTCTGCGTCCTGCAAGGTCCACGTCGACGGCTCGCGCTACGGCGTCACGACCACCGTGCTCGGAAGCGAGCAGACCGTCTACCAGTACGCGCAGCCCTTCGTCTGCGGTGAGGTCGCCTGGGCGGGGGAGGAGTCCCTCGCGGGCGACAAGTTCGACCTTCGCGGCGGGTACTACAACCACTCGCTTTTGGGCGACTGGCACAAGGATCAGAAGATGGACTATTGGTCGCCCTCGCTGCAGGACCTCTCGGTGCTGCCCGAGACCAAGACTCAGGACGGCGTCGCCTACAACTGGCTCGTGACGCTCTCCGAGGCGAACGTCCTCGTGTCGATCTTCAAGGCGGACGGCTCCTACGTGAAGATGGGCGAGTTCTACTGGCGTGACGTCCCCACCACGGCCGAGTCGGCGATGGCGTCGTACTCGAGCGCGGCCCTCGGCATGCTCGGTGCCTCGCGCCTCGAGATCACGCTGCTCAAGGACGTCAACCTCAACAACTACATCGACGGCTGGATCAAGGCGCAGTACCCCGAGCCGCCCGCCACCGTCGAGCCCAACCATATCCGCCCGTTCGCCTTCACGCGCCAGACCGACATGGTCATCGACCTCAATGGCAAGACGCTCGAGGCGGACTTCGACATCATCGCGAACTGCAAGCTCGTCGTGAACGACGGCGACAACACCAATCCCGAGGATGACCAGGTCAGAGGTCGTCTCCTCGGCACCCTGCCTAACAAGGCGGCAATCGCGTCATTCGATGTGCTCAAGACGTTCCTTCACCTACCCGCCGAGTACACGGCCGGCAGCATCTCCATCCATGGCGGCACGTACGGACAGCTAAGCTCCAAGCGACCCATCCCCGGATATGCGGACAAGTTCGTGGAGACGACGCTTCCCGAGCAGTACCGCCTTCCGTACGCGAACGTCCTCCCCGGCTACAACAAGGACGCCGCCCAGCCCCTCAACCTCTACCCCTACGTTCCCTACGAGCAGCTCTTCGCCTACAGCGATCACGTTCAGGCCCCCTACACGGGCCTGCGCACCGTCTTCGGCAGCGGCGTGGCAACCGTTGCCTTCCAGGGGGATTCCGGCGAGACCGAGCTCATCTTCCCGACGGCCGACGAGGCCTTCGCCGCAGCGCGTGCAAACGCCGAGAAGAGCGACCTCCGCCTGTCGCTCATCCGGGACGCGCCGCTCTCGAATGACTCTACGATCGACTTTGGCCTGACGACCCAGATGAACGGCCACGCCATCGTCTCGACGTCGGACTCGGCGCCCACGATCCACGTCTCCGACGGCGCCAGCATCGTCGGCGGCGAGACCACCAAAACCTACCTCGTGAACGACGACGCCGGCGACGAGCAGTACGCACTCGCCACCAAGGGCGTCAACGTGGACGTCACCGGCGGCAGCGTCAGCGTCACGAACGCCAAGACCTACACGACCGACAAGACTTACGCGCGCGGCACCGACGCGGCGGCCCTCTACGTGACCGGCGGAAACGTCACCGTCTCGGGCGGCTCGCTCAGCGCGACGTCGCGCCAGCCCCTCGAGGACGCCTCCCTCAAGGAGACCGCCAACCACGCCGCGGGCATCTGGCTCGCGGGCGGCGCGGGCGACGTCGTCGTGAGCGGCGGCACCATCAACGCGAGCGCCCCGCGCGCGGACGCCGTCTTCCTCGCCGACGCGGCCGCCGGCTCGGTCTCCGTCAGCGGGGGCGAGCTCGCGGCCGGCCACGTCGATGGCGCCACGGCCGCGCCCGTCTTCGCGCGCGCCGTCTCCACGGCGGCTCAGGCCGTCACCCTCACGGGCGGCACCCTCACCGCAACCAGTCCCGCCGACGCCTACGGCGTGCACGTCCGCCCGAGCGCCTCCGGCACGGGCGCGCCCGTCGTCGCCGGGGGCACGCGCATCACGGCCACGGGCAGGAACGCCTACGGAATCGAGTGCGACGCCCAGGGCACGCAGGTCCGTGTCGAGGGCGCGACCATCTCGGCCACCACGGGCGCCAGCTCGGGCTACGAGGCCATCGGCGTCTACGGCGCCCGCGGCTGCAACGTCACGGTCGCCGCCGGCACGCTCTCGGTCAGCTCTAACGTCGCGCCCGACGCCCGCAAGAACTACAACACCGTCGGCGTCCAGTCGCTCGGCTCGGCGCACGTGTCCGGCGCCACCACAATCGCGGTGCTCGACCGCGGCACGGGCGACGTCTGCGGCGTCTACGCCAAGGGCGATGCGGCCGACGAGGCGAACCCCCTCTCGTCGCTCGACGTCGACGGCTCCGGCGGCCTGAAGCTCGCGGCCACGGCCACCAACGGCTTCGCGGCCGGCGTCAACCTCGACTACGGCTCGGCCCTCACGGCCCGTAATGCCGCCGTCGAGGCGACCTCCTTCTTCGGCCACAGCGACGGCGCCTGCGTCTTCGGCTTCGGCGACGCCACCTTCGACTCCTGCGAGATCACCTCCAAGGCAACGGGAGGCTCGACCTCCGTCGTGGAGGACGGCGACGAGCACCGCTATGCGGCCTCCGGCGTCTTCAACGAGGGCTCGGGCATCGTCGAGATCCGCGACACCGAGGTCAAGGCCAACGTCTCGGCCATCGACGGCCTGACCAACGCCGCACCCATCGCCTACGGCGTCCTGAGCAACTCCACGGGCACGACCGTCGTCTGCGGCTCGAGCAACGTCTCGGCCAACTCCGTCGGCTCTCCCGAGGAGGGCTTCGTCGCCTACGGCCTCTACAACGAGGGCGCCGGCGCCATGGAGATCCTGCGCGCCAACGACGACGCGTCCGCCGGGCAGGAGGCCATCGCGCCGATCCCGCACGTGGGCGCCTACACCGGCGACGCGCGCTCCCTCACGGGCGCCAGCGACGGAGAGGCTCCTCTCGTCCGGGCGCTCCGGGTCGCAAGCGAGCTGGGCATGCCCGCTCCGACTCGTGCCGAGAAGAGCGCGGCGGACCGGCTCCGCACCGCCTCGGGCGGCCAGTTCGCCACGCCCGAGGCCACCGTCAACGGGCCGGCGCTCGGCCAGCGCGGCGCCACGGGCGGCACCATCCAGGTCGACCAGGGCTACTACAGCTCCAACCCCAGGCCCTTCACGGTCCCCAACTACTACACGACCGACTCCGACGAGGACCCGACTCGCGAGTACCTGCCCTACATGGTCGTGCCGGCCATCACGGGCGTCGCCGAGGCCGAGCCCCTCACCTACACCGGCGAGCCGCAGGTCGCCGACGTCACGACCAAGGTCACCTCGCCTGCGGGCGTGCCGGGCACCTTCGTCTACTCGCTCGAGCCCGACGGCACCTACAGCGAGCAGTTCCCGAGCTTCACCGACGCCGGGCAGGACACCGTCTACTACAAGATCCTTGCGGACGGCTACGCCTTCGTGAGCGGCGACGATGACCACGCGAGCCTCACGGTCAACGTCGAGAAGGCGCCCGTGGAGGACGCCTACGCTGGCTGGTGGCCCGAGCGCGGCATGACCGACGCGTACGTGACCTTTGGCCAGTCCGCGACGCTGAGCCTCGAGTCGCTCGTCATGGAGGGCGGCGAGCTGGAGCTCGACAGCACGGCGTCGCTCGTGTGGCCGGCGGGCCCGCTCGCAGAGGAGGCCGACGTCAACGAGGACTACGGCCTCGAGTTCCGCCTCCACGACGACGAGTCCCTCGGCGGCCAGGCCTTCGAGGTCCCGGTGCGCGTCACGGGCATGGCCAACCACGCCGACTACACCATCCACGTGCGCATCGCCGTGGCGCCCTTCACCTACCAGGTGGCCTACCACGAGGGCGAGAAGAGCCTCGCCACGTCGCCCATGAACGTGATGGAGTCCGCGCAGCTCACGGCCGCCTCCCAGATCGAGGGGCTGGCGCGCCCGGGCTGGACCTTCGTGGGCTGGGCCACGTCGCCCACCTCGACCGACGTCGCCTACGCCGACGCGGCCACGGTGGAGAACCTCACGTACGAGCACGGCGCGACCGTGGGCCTCTATGCCGTGTGGGAGCGCCCGATCGAGTTCGTCTCGTACGCGCAGCAGGCGTCGCAGGAGGCCTCGCAGCAGGCGTCTGCGTCCGGCGCCGCGCTGTCGACCCTGTCGGCCCAGGCCGAGGGCGCTCCTGCGACCGAGGTCGTCCAGCGCGTCAACGGAAGCGCGCTCTCCTCCGTCACGGCGCCCGACGCCGAGCTTCCCGCCGCGGATCGCGGCTGGTCGCACGTCGGCTGGACCTCCGCGACGGCAGCGGACGCCGCGGTCGAGCACGCGGCCGGCGACACGTTCGCCCCTGCGGCCGACGGCCCCACCACCTTCTTCGCGCGCTACGAGCGCACGGCGACCATCACCTACGACGGCGGTGGCGCGACGGCGGGGGAGACCGCCCCCACCACGCAGGCGCAGCAGGCCAGCGCGGCCGAGGGAGGCGTCCTCACGACGCCGGCGTTCACGCTCGCCGAGAACGGCTTCGAACGCGACGGCTATGCGTTCGACGGCTGGGACCTCGGTGCTGCCGGCACCACCTACGCCACGTGGAAGCCCGCCGTCGACGAGGCGCCCGAGCACGTGGCGACGGCGCGGTGGAGGGACGGCTCGGGCAGGCTGGCGCCGACGGCAGCCACGGGCGACCCGCTCGCACGGCTCCCGATCGTACTCGCGTCCGTCGTGGCGCTCGCCGCGGCGGCGATCGTCGCGTCGCGCGCCATCAGGCGTCGCAGGGCGTAGCGCACCCTCGCATACGAATCGCGTCGGCGGTCGCGGCCCCAGGGTCGCGACCGCCCTTCTATGACGGGCGGGCGCGGGGCGCGAGGGTACGCTCCTCTCGTCCGCGACGCCCCGCGACGCCCCGCGCGCATCCGCATGGCGGCCCATGCCAAATGTGACCTCCGTTGCCGCCTATTTGCGACCGTCCTCCGATTGACGTGGTGCCACCAGCATAAAGTGTGGTAGCGGTCACGTACGATTAACTAGTTATGAGATGTCTCGTGAGGAAAGCGCAGGTACACCATGAGACGTGATGCGAAGCTCAACAAGGTCCTGGCCGTGTTCTTCTCGGTCACGCTGGTCGCGGGTCTCTGGCCCGCGCCCGCCACGCCGGCGAGGGCCGAGGCGAACCCCGCCGAGCAGGCGGGCGTCGCGAGCGACGAGGGTACCCCCCAGGACGCGGCCCCCGCGGCCGATGCCGCCGGCGCCGCGGCCGATCCCGAGCCGGCGACCCCGGCAGAGGCCGACCCCGCCGCACCGTCGGACGCGACGCCCGACGGAGACGCAGCCTCGTCGTCAGGCTCCGCGGAGGCTCCCGCCGAGGGCCAGGACACCGAGAAGAGCGACGCCGCAGGCGCGACGCCCGACCAGGGCGCGACCGACGCGGCGCAGCAGGGCACCACGCCCGCGGCCGCGCCCTCCGAGGACGGCCAGGGATCCGACGCGGACGCGAAGCCCGCCGACGCGACCCCTGCGGCCGACGACAAGGCCGCGTCCGACGAGAAGGCAGACGACAAGGCCGACGACGCCAAGGGCTATCCCTCGCTCGACGCGCGCCTGCACGCCGGCAACGGCGTGACCGTGGTCGTGAGCGCGCCCGAGGGCGCTTTCCCCGAGGGTACGCAGGCCTCGGTCGGCGCCGCCGACGCGGCGCGCGTCATGGCGGCCGCGGCCCAGATGACCGGCGGCAAGACGCTTGCGGCGGTCGCCGTGGACATCACCTTCACGTACGACGGCAAGGTCGTCGAGCCGCGCGGCGGACGCGCGGTCACGGTACGCCTCCTGCTCTCCGAGTCGCTTGACGGCCCCTCAGACTACGAGGGCATCGACGCCCTCGACTTCTTCGGTCAGGAGGCGGCTGCGGCCGACACGGGCGAGCAGTACGTCGTGGTCCACATCCCCGCGGCCGGCGCCCCCGAGCGCGTCAGCGCCACGACGGCCACGGACCTCGGCGCCGAGTTCGAGGCCACGAGCTTCTCCACCTACGGCCTCGCGGCCGTCGGCCCCAACGACGAGCCTGGCGTCCAGCTCTCGACCCAGGCAACGTATGACATCGCCGTGGACGGCACGGTCAACAGCGTCTCGCGCGAGGGCACGTCCGTCTGGAGCTCCGGGGCCGCAGGCACGCAGTTCACGGTCAGCACCAGCGACGACTATGGCCTCTGGCGCTTCGCCGTGAGTGGCGGGCGCGGCGGCGGTTCTTCTGCAGCGGGTGGCGGCTACGGCGGCGTCACCACCGTCGTCCAGCCGTACGGCGAGGCGAACACCTTCTACGTCGTCACGGGCGGCCAGGGCGTCACAGGTCGCAATGGTGGCAGCAACGGTGCGACCACCGGCGCCGCGAACGGCGGCGGTGGCGGCGGCAACGGCAGGTGGCGTGGCAACGTGGGCAACTGCTCCGCGGGTGGCTCGGGCGGCGGCGCGAGCCACATCGCCCTGTCGCAGGGCGCCCTCAAGGACGTCGGCGCGGGCGACATCATGCTCGTCGCCGGCGGTGGCGGCGGCGCCGGCTGGAACAAGGGCGGTGGCTCCGGCGGTGGTGTCAACGGCGGCAACGGCGGAGTCTACAGCGGCTCCGTCCCCGGCGGCACCCAGACCACGGGCTATCAGATGGGCCAGGGCCAGGACGGCATCGGTGGCACCTACAACGTGCAGCGCGGATCCGAGGGCAAGGGCGGCGGTGGCGGCGGCTACTGGGGTGGCACGGCCCGCACCTACGGCGGCCGCAACTCCAACGCCGCGGGCGCTGGCGGCTCCGGCTTCCTCAACGGCTCCTTCGTGCACGGCGACAGGTCCTCGGACGGCGGCACCGTCGTCCTCGACGGCGTCACCATCGCCCGCACGGCCAATGGCGGAAACTCCGGCGCGGGCACGGCCTCGGTCGAGTACCTCGCCAGCATCGTGAAGCTCGACAAGCAGGACGCCACCGAGCAGGGCACCGAGAACGTCTACGCCGCCCCGAAGGCTGCCGACTACTACCTGTCCTACTCGGTCGACGGCCTTGCCAACAAGTCCGACAAGATCCAGATTCCCACGCGCACCGGCTACACCTTCGAGGGCTACTACACCGAGAAGGGCTTCGACATCTGGACCGACCACCACGACGGGACCCAGTACATCGCGGCCGACGGTACCATCTCGGCCGAGCTCTACAAGCAGGGCTCGCTCACGCTCTACGCGCACATGGTCCCCATCTGGGCTACGGTGACGCTCAACCCCGGTGACACGAGCGCCGCGGGCACGACCGCGGTCTACGAGCGCTACGAGCAGGGCATCTACAACGTGAAGAGCTCCTCTCCCACGCAGATCTTCACCATCACCATCCCGGAGCGCAACTGCGACATCACCTACGACGCCGCGGAGGGCTCCACGACGCGCACGTCCGAGAAGATCAGTCAGACCTTCCGCGGCTACTATGACGGCGAAACCCAGCTCATCGATGGCAATGGCGTCATCCTCGAGTCCTTTGGCTTCGACCGCTTCCTCACGGACGTGACGCTCGAGGCGCAGTGGCAGACCGCCAGCACCGCGCTTCCCAGCGCCACGCGCGACGGCTACACCTTCGACGGCTGGTATGACACGGACGACGGGACGCGCGTGGGCGGTGCGAACGACACGTACACGCCCACCAAGCCCGCGGCGAACCTCGAGGCGCGCTGGACGCCCATCGTCTACACGGTGACACTCGACGGCCAGGGTGCCACGGGCCCCGAGGGACGCACGACGCAGGTCTTCGAGAAGTACAACACCGGCGTCTACGCCGATGCCGAGTGCACGACCCCCGCGAACACGATCGTGCCCCCCGAGCGCACGTATAGGGTCACCTACGACCTCACGAACGGCGGCACGATGCCGGCTGGGCACTCTGCCACGTACGACGACGTCTCCTACACCTTCGACGGCTACTACACGCCGCAGGGCGGCTCGACCAAGATGTTCGATGCGTCTGGCCAGCGCCAGGAGGCCTTCACCAACACGTTCTTCCGCGAGAACCGCACGCTCAACGCGCACTGGACGGAGAAGTCGGTTACTCTTCCTACGCCCACGGCGCCCACTGGCAACAAGTTCCTCGGCTGGTCGACCAGCAAGGACGCCCGTTCCGGTCGCACCGGCTTCTTCACGCCCACGAAGGACGTGACTCTCTATGCCGTCTACGCGCCGAATACCTACACGATTGCGTACGAGGGGCTCGTCGGCGTCGTCGGGTTCAACCCCCCGAACACGATCGGCTTCAACGAGTCTGAGGAGACGTGGCAGGAGCCCTTCGACGTCCCCAACCCGAAGAGGCCCGGCTATGCCTTCACCGGCTGGGACATCTCTGATATGCGTGACGGGGTGACTCACTACATCGGGTCAACGGACGTCACGACGACTGAGGCCACCGCGGAGGGAATCCTCGGCACCTACTTCAAGAATCTGAGTGCGTCGGAGGGACAGGTGAAGTTTGAGGCCCAGTGGAAGTCCATTGCGCTTCCGGTCACGCTCAACGAGCAGGGTGCCACCACGTCCGGCTCGCAGGCCGTCTATGAGGCGTATGGCCAGAACATCTGGAAGACCAAGACCGATGTGGCCGGTGGCGACCCCGACTACTCCGACGCCATGGACCACGGCACCACAACCGGAGACGCCGCCATCAATCTTCCCCAGAAGGTCTATCAGCTCACCTACAACCTCGGCGCCGGCAAGACCGGCACGCTCGATGAGGATGAGCGTACTCAGAATGCCGAGTACGCGTTCGGCGGCTACTTTACCGACACCAACGGGACGGGCCAGCAGCTGCTTGGCTCTGACGGCAAGGTGACGTCCTCGTTCACGAACACGTACTTCTCGGCGGATGCGGAGAACCCCACGCTCTATGCCGCCTGGAGCGGCGGGACGGTCGAGCTTCGTGGCAACACGAGCACCACCGAGGGCTATCGCTTCATCGGCTGGAGCGAGACCGAGGGCGCTAAGGTGCCTACGTACCTGCCGGGCGACACCATCAAGCTCACTGGCGCGAAGACGCTCTATGCGGTGTACGACCAGCCGACCTACGTCGTCTCCTACTCTGCGCACGGCGGATCCGGCGCGCCCGACCCCCAGAGCAAGCGCCACAACGCCACGCTCGTCCTGAGTGCAGACAAGCCCACCCGCGAGGTGAGCCAGAGCAATGGCGCCACGGTCACCTTCAACGCCAACCAGGGGTCCTCGACCGGCGCGACCGGTGACGCCATCACCGGCATCGTTGACAGCACGTGGAGCTTCACGAGCTGGAACACCATGCCCGAGGGCGGCACTGGCGGCAAGACCTACAACCCGCGCGGCGACTACACGGCCAACGAGGCAGTCACGTTGCATGCGCAGTGGGACGAGACGAGGGCGCGCCGCTCGATCGAGCTGCCAACTCCCTACTATGAGGGTCACATCTGTCAGGGCTGGTCGACCGACGTCGAGGGCAGCGATATCGTCGGGCAGCCCGGCGATGCCTACACGCCCGAGACCGACCACACCCTCCACGCCCAGTGGACCCCCGCGCGCTACAAGATCGCCTACTACGACGGCGACACGCTCGTGAGGACTTCGCAGGAGTATTCCTACGGAGAACAGCTTACGGTCGAGACCGCGGAGAGCCTCGGCATCAGCAAGACCGGCTGGAAGCTCGAGGGCTGGTCGCTCGAGGACGGCTCGCTCACCGTCGACTACATGGCTGGCGTCCGGGCGCAGAACCTTGCGGACCATGACGACACCGTTCGCGCTCACGCCATCTGGTCGCGCGTGCTGACCTTCGTCTCCGGCGAGGGCGATCCCGTCGACGAGGCCACCGACGCCGTGTCCACTCAGTCCGAGTCCCTGCGCCCGCAGTCGCTCGCCGAGGTCGAGGTCCACCAGTTCACCGACGGCCATACCATCGGCAAGATCGATACTCCCGAGATCGAGCCCATCGAGGGCTTCGCGAGCCTTGGCTGGGTCGCGCAGGCCGAGGACGTCTCGGGCAAGGTTGACCTCGCGGCCGAGACCGAGTCCGAGTGGACGAGCGAGGACACGACGTTCTTCGGCGTCTACTCGCGCGACGCGTCCATCACCTATGACGGTGCGGGCGCGACCGACGGCATGACCGAGATGAGCGTCGGCCAGCAGTACTACAATGCCTCCGGCACCATCGGCAAGGCATCTGCTCTTCTCGCCCAGAACGGCTTCGAGCGTCGCGGCTACTCCTTCGCCACGTGGAGCCTGGGCAAGCCGGGCGAGACCTACGAGTGGGAGGCCAAGCTCGAGGAGCCTGCCACGAAGACGGCCGAGGCGGTCTGGCTCGACCTCAAGCAGTACCTTGTGACGTTCGACGCGAACGGGGGAGAGGGCGAGATGGCTCCGCAGGTCATGGACCTGGGCGTCAAGACGGCCCTGTCCGAGAACGCGTTCAAGCGCGCCGGCTTTACGTTCGCGGGCTGGAACACGGCGGCCGACGGTTCGGGCAAGGCCTTCGCCGACCGCGAGGAGGTGCTCGACCTCGCCAAGACGGGTGAGGAGGTCACGCTCTTTGCGCAGTGGTCGCCCGTGCGCGCCGCGCCGAGCCCGGCCACGAACGACCCGACCCCGCTGGTGCTGATCGGCATCCTGCTGGTCGTCGCTGCGGTGGCGATCGTGGTGGGCGTGCGCTCGAGGCGCCGGCGCAGGCAGTAGCGCGCCTGGGGCGGCTGGGCGTGACGTGAGATAGGCGGGGTCGCGGGCTTGTACCTGCGGCCCCGTTTGCGTTGGGTGCTACGACCTAGGACGTGGGTTTGATTTCGGGCTGATTGGACGCTTGTAGCCCGTTCATATGCGGTTCGCCGGCAACCACTTGGCGAACTGTGGTGCCGCTATCCGATAAATCGTCAATGGATTGAATCAGCCCAGCTCAAGCACAGTATTATTAGGTAATCGTGGACACGTCGACACGGAAGGCGCAGGTGGGCCATGAAACGTGAATCCCGCATGAGGGCGGCGCTTTCGATCCTCTTCTCCGTAACCTTGGTTGCCGGCCTCTGGCCGCTGCCCAACGCAGGCGCGACCTCGCAGGTGCAGGACGCGTCCGACCCCGCGGCCGCTGTGGTCGAGGTGCGCGAGGCGGACGCATCGGCCGTCGAGGCCAGCGATCCGGTCGAGGACGCCTCGGCCGCAGGCGTCTCGAGTGAGCCCGTGGCCTCCGACGTGCCTGCCGTCTCTGAGGAGAATGGTACGGCCGCGCCGGCACCTGACGCGAGCGTGCCGGCAGCGAGCGAGACCGACGCCACGCCGGTTGCCACCGCCCCCACCGTCGAGGCCGCGGCCACTGACGCCGCTGCGAGCGCGCCCGCTGCCACGGGGCAGGTCGCGCCTGTGAGTTTCCCGGCGCTTTCCGCGCAGGGGCGCACCGAGTCGGGCGTGACGGTTCGCGTGGACGCGCCCGAGGGCGCCTTCCCGCAGGGCACCGAGCTCGTCGTCCGCGACGCGGACGCGCTGCGCTTCGCGACCGCGGCGGCCGAGGCACTCGCCGTCCCCGTGAGGGGCGCCGCTGCCGTGGACGTCTCGTTCGAGAAGGACGGCCGCGAGGTCGAACCCAGGGATGGCCTTGCGGTCTCGGTGCGCCTGTCGCTCGAGCAGCCGGTCGCCGCGAGCGCACCGGTCGCGGGCGACGAGAGCGTCGAGGGGCTGCCCGCCCAAAGCTACGTCGTCATGCACCTCGCCGACTCCGGAGACGCGGAGTCGGTCGACGCCGCCACGGCCACCGCCACGGGGGCGACCTTCTCGGCGGCCTCGTTCTCTGTCTACGGCATCGGCTCCATCGACTCTGACGAGAGGCTTGACGTTGCCGATGACGATCTGGCGCCGCAGTCGACGGCTGTCGTTCCGGGCGGTTCGGCCGAGCTCTCGCGCACGATGGTACGCGAGGCCAGCTTTGACGCGGGCGGCACTGAGAACACGATCTCGCTGCTTGACTCGGGACTCTTCCGCATGACGATGCAGGGCGCCAAGGGCGGAAACGTCAGCCTGAGCGGCGGTGCCGGCGGCACGACGACGGTCGTGACCCCCATCTACAACGACAGTGCCCCCACGCTCTACGCCGTTCTTGGTGGCGCCGGCAGGGACCAGAACGGCGCGGAAGCGACCGAGGGCGGCGCGAACGGCGGCGGCGCCGGCGGGAGGAGCCCGCGCGGGTGGGCCGGCGGCGCGAGCGGTGGCGGCGCGACCCACATCGCGACCATCCCTGGAGAGCTCTATGACATCAGGGAGTCCGTCAACGGCAGCGTGCTTGCCGTCGCGGGCGGTGGCGGCGGTGCCGGCGGTACCAACAACGCCTATCGCGGCGGTGCAGGCGGTGGCGCGACCGCAGAGAACGGTGGCGGGCACGCTCACTACGTTACCCCGATGGGCGGTACCCAGACGGGTGGCTTTGCGATTGGGCGCGGCCAGGACGGCGCCCAGGGCACGACATCGAGTAAGTCCAACTCCATGCAGGGCCGCGGCGGCGGTGGCAGCGGCTACTGGGGCGGCGGGGCGCGCGCCTATGCGAACAGGGACAACGGCAACGCCGGCGGCGGCGGCGGCTCCGGCTTCTTGAACGGTGCCTTCGTCGAGGGAACCAAGGCCTCAGACGGCGGCTCGTCCACCAACGACTTCGTGACCACCAACAGCCAGGAGGTCACGACCACGGTCGCGACGACCACGCGCGGCGGCAACGCCGGCGCGGGCAACGCGAGCATCGAGTACATCGCGAGCGTCGTCAGGCTCGACAAGCAGAACGCGACGGTACAGGGCACCAAGGCCATCTACCCCGAGCCCGTCGACGACATCTACCACCTCACCTACTCGACCGAGGGTCTTGGCCCCGAGGAGACGAGCATCACGCCGCCCTCGCGGCTCGGCTGGACCTACAAGGGCTACTGGACCGAGTCCGGCTACGACATCTGGAGCGAGAACGGCCACTCCGGCCACGAGTACGTGGACGACGAGGCGAACATCATGTGCGAGGAGGGCCAGCCGCTGCTCTACACGAGGGGCACGCACACCCTCTTCGCCCACATGGACCCCAACTGGTACGAGGTCACCCTCGACCCTGGTGCCACGAGCGAGCGCGGCACCGAGCAGGTCTTCGAGCGCTTCGAGACCGGCATCTACGCCGACAAGGAGCTCGTGGCGAACAAGCCGCAGGTGTACTCCATCATCATCCCCAAGAGGGAGGCCACGGTCGGCTATGACGCGAACGGCGGCACCGCCCTGCGCACGCGCGAGGACGTCTACCAGACCTTCGAGGGCTACTTCGACGGCGACGAGATGCTCATCGACGGCAACGGCGCCATCACCGGCAACTTTGCCAACGACCGCTTCATGGAGGACGTCACGCTCACCGGCAAGTGGTCGGGAGGGACCTGCACGCTGCCCGGCGCGACGCGCACCGGCTATAGGCTCGTGGGCTGGTACGAGGGTGACGAGTTCGTGGGCGCGGCGGGTGACGCCTACACGCCCACGAAGCTCGCCGTGCAGCTCAAGGCCAAGTGGGAGCCGCTCGTGTTCAACATTGGGCTCGACAACGACGCGGCGACGACGGCTGGCTCGTCCTCGGTCTTCGTCAAGTACGAGAACGGCAAGTACCAGGACAGCGCCTGCGAGACGCCCATGTCGCGCATCACGGTTCCTCAGCGCACCTACAACGTCACCTTCGACCCCACCGATCAGGGGACGCTTCCCGAGGGCCAGCAGAACCCGCGGCCGGTGAGCTATTCCTTCGACGGCTACTTCACGCCGTCCGGCGGAACGTCGAAGCTGATCGGCGGCGACGGCTCGTTCGAGACGCTCTTCTCGAACACGTTCTTCCTGAGGGACACGACGCTGCACGCGCACTGGACCCAGCAGTCGACGACGCTGCCCACGCCCGTGCCGAAGTCGGATGATCTGCACTTCCTGGGCTGGTCGGCCACGGACGGGGCGCACTCCGGCATGGCGGCGGGCAGCAGCTACACGCCCACGCAGGACCAGACGCTGCATGCGCTGTGGGCTACGATCTGGTACACCGTCAGGTACCAGGACGTGGACAAGGCCGTAGGCTTCAACCCGCCCAACGCAATCGACCTGTCGAGCAGCGAGGCGCTCAACGCCGAGTTCACGGTCGAGAACCCCGTGCGGCCGGGCTACGAGTTCGAGGGCTGGGACATCTCGGACATGACGGGCGAGGAGCACTGGATCGACGGCGTCTCGACGATGGCGACCTCGGTCTCGAAGAGCAAGGCCACGAAGTTCAAGAGGCTCCAGACCACCGACAAGGCGCAGGTCACGTTCACGGCGAAGTGGAAGCCCATCACCAAGGAGGTCGTCCTCGACAACCAGGAGGCGAACCTGGACACGGGCTCCACCGCCGTCTACCAGGCCTATGACCAGGAGGTCTACAAGACCATGCACGGCACGGAGTACACCGATGCCATGGGCACGGGCGAGGACGGCGCGAACCCCATCGCCCTGCCGGTCAAGTCCTTCTCCGTCACCTATGACCTGAACGGCAAGGGCGAGGACACGCCTGCGGCAACGCCGGCGCCCTATACCTTTGGCGGCTACTACACCGAGCCCGAGGGCGCAGGGACGCAGCTCATCTCGAGCACGGGGCATCGCCAGGCGGCCTTCTCCAACACGTTCTTCCGCGGCGACGCCGAGAACCCGAGGCTGTTCGCCAAGTGGACGGGCGGCTCGGCCACGCTTGCCTCGTACACGAGCCATGCCGCGGGTTTCAGGTTCCTGGGATGGGACGAGGACCGGGAGGCCGCCTCGCCGACCTACCTTGCGGGCGACTCGATCCCGCTTGCCGCGGACAAGCAGCTCTATGCGGTCTATGACCAGCCCACCTACGTGGTCGCGTACTCCGCCAACGGCGGGGTCTCCGCGCCGCCCTCGCAGGTGAAGGGCTACAACGTTGACCTCGAGCTTGAGGGCGTCGCGCCTGGCGAGGTGCCCGTGCGCGCGAACTCGGAGAGCGACGGCTCGACGATCGCGTTCGACGCGAACAACGGAAGCACGACGGGCGTCGAGGGCGACAAGATCGTGTGCGTGATCGACAGCGTCTGGACCTTCGACTCGTGGAACACGCACATCGACGGCTCCGGGACGAGGTACGACGCGACCAACCACGTTTACGCCGCGAACGAGGCCGCGACCCTGCACGCCCAGTGGCGCGAGTACGCGACGCGGCGCGCCGTGACGCTGCCTGTGCCGGAGCGCTACGGCTATCGCTGCGAGGGGTGGTTCACGGCGCCGACCGGAGGCACCAGGATCGGAAACCCGGGCGAGACGGTGATGCAGCCGACGTCGGACACGAAGCTCTACGCGCAGTGGAGCGCCCTCGAGTACGACGTCGAGTACTACGACGCCAACGTCAAGGTCGGCACGACGCCCGACTGCGCGTACGACACGCCCTTCTCGCTCACCACGTCGAGCGAGCTGCACCTCAGCCACCCCGGCTGGGAGTTCAGCGGCTGGACCATGGAGGAGGGCTCGCTCGACACCCAGTACGCGGACGGTGCTAGGATCGAGAACCTCGCGACGCCGACCGGCAAGGTGCGGATGTTCGCGGTCTGGGAGCGCACGATCTCATTCGTCTCCGGCGTCGATGACGGCTTCGAGCCGATTGACGCGGCGTCCGAGGCGGCCGGCGGGCGTTCGCTTGGGACGCAGGCGCTCGAGACCGACGAGGTCACGCAGTACAGCAACAACAACGAGCTTGGCCCGATCCAGACGCCCGACCTCAGGGGCATCGACGGCTTCGAGCAGGTTGGCTGGAGCATCGACGGCGAGGACGTGAGCGGGTCGATCAACCTCGCTCCGGGCGTCGAGGTCGAGTGGACGGGCGCCGAGACGACCCTGTATGGCGTGTACTCGCGCACGGCCAGCGTGAGCTACGACGGCGCGGGCGCGACGTCGGGCTCGACGGAGCCGACGCTCGGCAGCCAGGTCTACAACTCCGCGGGCGTCCTGGGCAAGGCGCACGTCACGCTTGCTGAGAACGGGTTCGCGCGTAAGGGCCACGCGTTCGTCTCGTGGAGCCTGGGCAAGGAGGGCGAGAAGTATGCCTGGAAGGCGTCCCTGCGCGAGCAGGCCGCCACGACCGCCGAGGCCGTCTGGCTCGACAACAAGCAGTACCTCGTGATCTTCGACGCGAACGGGGGAGAGGGCGACATGGCGCCGCAGGTGATGGACCTGGGCGTCAAGACTGCGCTCTCCGAGAACGCGTTCGAGCGAGAGGGCTTCGACTTCGTGGGCTGGAACACGGCGGCCGATGGGTCAGGCACGGCGTTTCCCGACCGCGAGGAGGTGCTCGACCTTGCCGAGACGGGCGAGGAGATCACGCTTTTCGCGCAGTGGAAGGAGAAGCCCGCGCAGGGCGGCTCCGAGGCCGGCGGCGGCGAGGCGCCGAAGGGCGCGCCGCGAGGCGGCGGGTCGCCTCTAACCGGCGACCCGACGTCGCTGGCGCTCGTCGGCGTCCTAGTCGTGATCGCGGGCGCGGCGGTCGCGCTTGGCGTGCGCTCGAGGCGCCGGCGCAGGCAGTAGGGCGCCTGGGGCGTTTGCGCGTGACGCGTGACTGAGACGGGGTCGCGGGCTTGTGCCTGCGGCCCCGTTGCCTTTGGCATCGATTGGGCGTGGGTGCGCGGTGCGCCTGGAGCTGGTGCGGCGATGCCGTGTGGCGCGTCTGCTACCGGGAGAAGCGTGTGGTGGCGGGCACAATGACGCGGAGCGCCGCGGGTACGACCTCGACCTCGAACGAGCTGCCCTCGAGGCGCTCGCCGTCGACCTGGCAGGGCACGCTCTTCTCGTCGAACTCGACTGTGATCGAGCTTGCGCGCCGGATGTCGATGATGCTCGAGCTGACGTGACGGCCGACGCGGGCGAGGCCGAAGAGCGCAAGTGCGCGGGCGAGGCCCGGGACCTTGGTGCTCAGGCAGACGTCGAGCATGCCGTCGGTGGGGTCGGCCTGCGGGGTGATCCGGAAGCCGCCGCCGTAGGTGGGCCCGTTCTGGATTGCGAAGATCACCGTGGAGCCCTTGGCGGCCGTGCCGTCGAGGGTCGCGTGGTAGCTCCAGCCGCGGCGGGCCTGCGTCATGAGGCGCACGCCGGAGGTCGCGAAGAGGCCGGCGCCCTCCTGGCTCGTGCCCTGCGCGCGGCGGTCGGTGGTGTCGAGGGCGATGGCGGCGTCGAGGCCGAAGGAGAGGGTCTCGGCGAAGTAGGTGGCCTCGCCTCCGTCGGCGCTGACCCTGCCGAGGTCGAGGGCGCGCTCCTCTCCGGCGAGGACCTCGGCGATCGCGGCGTCGGGGTCGTTGAAGGTGGCACCGAGGGTGCGCGCGAAGTCGTTTCCCGAGCCCATGGCCACGATGGCCAGGCGCGGGCGCTCTTCGGGCGCGATGCGCATGAGGCCGACGACGACCTCGTGGATGACGCCGTCTCCGCCGAGCGCGATGACCGTGTCGTACGGGGCGGCCTCGGCTGCGCGGAGCGTGGCGTCGAGCGGGGCCGTGGTGCGGTAGACCTCGAAGCCCTCGGTCGCGCTCTCGTAGGAGCCGAGCAGGCGCTCGACGAAGTCGGCGGCCGAGGCCCCCTTGCCGCTGTGCGCCATGGGGTTTGCGATGACGAGGGTCTTGCCGAGTTGCTGGGGCATGTGGGCTCCTTGGATAGTGCCGGGCGTCTGCGCCCTTGTTGGTTCGCCCCACCATTGTAGTCGGGCTGGGTCGGTCGCGCGGACCTGGCTGAGGCGCCTCACGTGCGCGAGCTGTCCTGGAGTCGGTTTCGCGCGCGGGGCTTCGTGGCGATGCGCGACACAAGAAAAGGGCCAGGTCGAAGGTGACCTGGCCCTTGGCTTTCATGGAGCGGCGGACGGGACTCGAACCCGCAACAGGCAGCTTGGAAGGCTGCTGCTCTACCAATTGAACTACCGCCGCGTGGTCGGGGTGACTGGATTCGAACCAGCGACCCTCTGCTCCCAAAGCAGATGCGCTACCAAGCTGCGCCACACCCCGGAGCGCGGATAAAGTATAGGCGAGTCTTCCCAATTGGGCAACGTCGGAGTTTTGCGGACGGGTTACCTGCGGCTACGTGCGGCGATGCGGGGCGTGGGCTGGCGGGTGCGCCCCGACGGCGCGTATACATTATGTTACGCGGCAGGTCGTCGTTTCTGACGGGCGGACGATTCCTCCTATTCTTTGATGCCAGAGAAGGCATGTGCGCAACGCACTGCGAAAGGAGACATAGCATGAACTATTCCGAGAAGGTCATCGCCGAGCTCAAGGATCGCTACGCCGACCAGCCCGAGTTCATTCAGGCGGCCGAGGAGGTCCTTTCGACCCTTCAGCCCGCGCTCGACGCCCATCCCGAGTTCGAGGAGGCCGGCCTGCTCGAGCGCCTCGTCGAGCCCGAGCGCATCATCATGTTCCGCGTCCCCTGGGTCGACGACGAGGGCAAGGTCCAGGTCAACCGCGGCTACCGCGTCCAGTACAACTCGGCCATCGGGCCCTACAAGGGCGGCCTGCGCCTTCACCCGTCGGTCAACCTCTCGATCCTCAAGTTCCTGGGCTTCGAGCAGATCTTCAAGAACTCGCTCACCACGCTGCCCATGGGCGGCGGCAAGGGCGGCTGCGACTTCGACCCCAAGGGCAAGTCCGACGCCGAGGTCATGCGCTTCTGCCAGTCGTTCATGACCGAGCTCTATCGTCACATCGGGCCTGACACCGACGTCCCCGCCGGCGACATCGGCACCGGCGCGCGCGAGATCGGCTACATGTTCGGCCAGTACAAGCGCCTCACCAACAGCTGGCAGTCCGTGCTCACCGGCAAGGGCCTCTCCTACGGCGGCTCCCTCGCCCGTCCTGAGGCCACCGGCTACGGCGCGGTCTACTTCCTGCTCAACATGCTCAAGGACAAGGGCGAGTCGATCGAGGGCAAGGTCATCACCATCTCCGGCTCGGGCAACGTGGCGCAGTATGCCGCCCAGAAGGCCGAGCAGCTCGGCGGCAAGGTCGTGACCGTGTCCGACTCCAACGGCTACGTCTACGATCCCGACGGCATCGACTTCGACACCCTCGTCGAGATCAAGCAGGTCCGTCGCGGCCGCATCAAGGAGTACGTCGACGCCCGCCCGAACGCCGTCTACCACGAGGGCGAGCGTCCCTGGGGCGAGAAGTGCGACATCGCCATGCCCTGCGCCACCCAGAACGAGCTCGACCTCGACGACGCCAAGAAGCTCGTCGAGAACGGCTGCAAGTACGTCGTCGAGGGCGCCAACATGCCGACGACGACCGACGCAACCGTCTACCTGCTCGAGAACGACGTCTTCTTCGCGCCTGGCAAGGCTGCCAACGCGGGCGGCGTGGCCACCTCCGGCCTCGAGATGAGCCAGAACCACGAGCACCTCTCCTGGACCTTCGAGGAGGTCGACGAGAAGCTCCACGGCATCATGGACTCCATCTACGCGGCTGCCGCCAGCGCCGCCAAGGAGTATGGCCACGAGGGTGACCTCGTCTTCGGCGCCAACATCGCCGGCTTCCTCAAGGTCGCTGACGCCATGATGGCCCAGGGCGTCTGCTAGCAAGCGCGCAACAGGTCGGGTCGCCTGCGACCCGCGTGGGTCCGTCCTCCTGCGAGGGCGGACCTTTTTTGTGTCGCGGCGGTCGTTGTTACGCTCGGGCAATGTCCTTCGCGTGGTGGCATATACGGACCAGGGTGCGGCCTGCCTTGCGACATCCTGCGCCGATGCGTGCGGGAGTGTATAGGCAAAAGGTCGCGATGTATATATGTCCATCTAATAACGCACCATTGGAATTACGTGGATTTGCATGCGCGATACTCTAGAATGCAATTCGACCTTTAAAGGACGGTACGAGATACCGAAAAGGCGCCCATGATCGAGCAGACGGTGGAGCCCTCCTAGGTGGGCTCCATTTTTTGCAGGGCGAGAGGGAGGATTGCATGAACCTATTGGCTGCGCAGAGCGACCGGCCGCGCGCACTTCTGGCGCTCGAGGACGGCACGACCTTCGCCGGGTGGTGCGCCGGCGCGGAGGGCGAGGCCTTCGGCGAGGTCGTCTTCAACACCTCGATGGTCGGCTACCAGGAGATCGTGAGCGACCCGAGCTACGCGGGGCAGATCGTCACGCTCACGTACCCGCAGGTCGGAAACTACGGCGTGAGCGCGTCCGCCATGCAGTCCGACGGCCTGCACCTGCGCGGGCTCGTCGTGCGCGACATGTGCCACACGCCGAGCAGCTGGACGAGCGAGGGAAGCCTGCCAGAGCTCCTGCGCAAGAGCGGCACGGTCGCGATCGAGGGCGTCGACACCCGCGCGCTGACGCTGCGCATCCGCTCGCACGGCGCCATGCGCGCGGCGATCTCGACGGTCGACCTCGACCCCGAGAGCCTGGTCGCGCGCGTCTGCGCCTCCGAGCCCATCTCGGCCCACAACTTCGTGCCCGACGTCTCGTGCGCCGACTCCTACGTGGTGGCCGCCGCCGGCGAGAGGCGCCACACCGTGGTCGCCTACGACTGCGGAGAAAAGCGTGGCATCGTGGATGGCCTCGCGGCCGCGGGCTGCGAGGTCCGCGTGGTCCCCTGGGACACGCCCGCGCGCGTGGCGCTCTCCTATGAGCCCGACGGCGTGTTCTTCTCGAACGGCCCGGGCGACCCCGAGAGCGTGGGTGCCACGGCCGCGGCTGCCCGCGAGATCCTCGGCCAGGTGCCGGTCTTCGGCATCTGCCTGGGCAACCAGATGATCTCGATGGCCGCCGGCGCTCGCATCGAGAAGCTCCCCTTCGGCCACCACGGTGGCAACGAGCCCGTCATGAACCTGCTCACGGGCAAGGTCGAGATCACCGCGCAGAACCACAACTACGGCCTTGCCTTCGACGACGCGCTGGGGCCGCTCGTGGCCGAGCTCTCGGCGGGGGAGAGCGAGCACGTGCGCGACCTGCGCCACTGGAGCGAGCGTCGCGTCGCCCCCGTCGTCGCCACCGAGCGCTTCGGGCGCATCCAGCTCACCCACGTCAACCTCAACGACGGCACGCCCGAGGGCATCCGCTTCCTCGACATCCCGGCGTTCTCGGTGCAGTACCACCCCGAGGCGCGGCCGGGCCCGCATGACTCGTCCTACCTCTTCGAGTCGTTCTGCCGCCTGATGGACGGACGCGACGACTACCTGTCCATCGACGTTCGAGACGGGAGGGCCCGCTAATGCCCAAGCGCACCGACATAAGCAAGATCCTCGTCATCGGCTCCGGCCCCATCGTGATCGGCCAGGCCTGCGAGTTCGACTACTCCGGCACCCAGGCCTGCCGCGCGCTGCGCGGCGAGGGCTACGAGGTCGTGCTCGTCAACTCCAACCCGGCCACGATCATGACCGATCCCGAGACCGCCGACCGCACCTACGTCGAGCCGATCACGGCGAGCTCGGTCGAGCGCGTGATCGAGCGCGAGCGCCCCGACGCTCTTCTCGCCAACATGGGCGGCCAGACCGCTCTCAATTGCGCGGTGGCCCTGGGCGAGGCGGGCGTGCTCGACCGCTATGGCATCGAGGTCATCGGCTGCGACCTGGAGTCCATCCGCACCGGCGAGGACCGCGAGCTCTTCTCGCGCGCCATGGCCGACATCGGCCTCGAGGTCGCCCGCGCCGACGTGGCCCACACCCTCGACGAGGCCCGCGCCGTCGTGTCCGAGCTGGGGTACCCTGTCGTCATCCGCCCGTCGTTCACCCTGGGCGGCGCCGGCGGCGGCATCGCGCACGACGACGCCGAGCTCGAGCGCATCGCCGGCCAGGGCCTGGCCCTCTCGCCCGAGCACGAGGTGCTCGTGGAGGAGTCCATCGAGGGCTGGAAGGAGATCGAGATGGAGGTCATGCGCGACGCCGAGGGCAACGGCATCGTGATCTGCTCCATCGAGAACGTCGATCCCATGGGCGTGCACACCGGCGACTCCATCACGGTGGCGCCGGCGCAGACCCTCACCGACGACGAGCTTCAGGACCTGCGCGACGCGTCGCTGGCGATCCTCGAGCGCGTGGGCGTCGCCTGCGGCGGCTCCAACGTCCAGTTCGCCATCAACCCCACGAACGGCCGCGTGGTCGTCATCGAGATGAACCCGCGTGTGAGCCGCTCGTCGGCGCTCGCCTCGAAGGCCACGGGGTTCCCCATAGCCAAGGCCGCGGCTCTTCTCAGCGTGGGCTACACCCTCGACGAGATCACCAACGACATCACGCGCGCCACGCCGGCCTGCTTCGAGCCCTCGATCGACTACTGCGTGGTCAAGGCGCCGCGCTTCGCCTTCGAGAAGTTCAAGGGCACGAGCGACACGCTCACCACGCGCATGAAGAGCGTGGGCGAGGCCATGGCGATGGGCCGCACCTTCGAGGAGGCCCTCGAGCGTGCCATGCGCTCGCTCGAGCAGGGGCGTGCCGGCCTGGGCGCCGACGGCCATGACGACTTCGACGAGAAGAGCTTCGACGAGCTGGTCGCGACCCCCACGCCCGAGCGCATCTTCTACGTGGCCGAGGCCCTGCGGCGCGGCTACGGCGTCGAGCGCGTCCACGAGATGAGCGGCATCGACCGCTGGTTCCTCGAGCGCATCGCCGACATCTGCCGCGCCGAGCGCCGCATCGCCGAGCTGGGCCTGGGCGGCCTCGACGCCGAGCACATGCTCGCGGCCAAGCAGCTCGGCCTCTCCGACGTCCAGATCGCGCACCTCACGCGCTCGAGCGAGGAGATCGTCCGCGCGCTTCGCGAGGTGCTGGGCGTGCGACCCTGCGTCAAGACGGTCGACACCTGCGCCGGCGAGTTCGCGGCCCGTACGAGCTACCACTACCTGACCTACGAGGCCGGCGACGCCTCCGAGCGCACGCACGCCGAGCGGCCGCGCGTGCTGATCCTCTCGGCGGGCCCCAACCGCATCGGCCAGGGCATCGAGTTCGACTACTGCTGCGTCCACGCGAGCTACGCCCTCTCGGCGCGCGGGTACGAGACGGTCATGGTCAACTGCAACCCCGAGACAGTCTCGACCGACTACGACACCTCCGACCGCCTCTACTTCGAGCCGCTCACCTTCGAGGACGTGATGGACGTCGTGGAGGCCGAGCAGCCCGAGGGCGTCGTCGTGACGCTCGGCGGCCAGACGCCCATCAACCTCGCGCACCGCCTCAAGGCGGCCGGCGTCAAGATCATGGGCACCCAGCCCGAGGCCATCGACCTCGCCGAGGACCGCGACCGCTTCTCGGGCCTGCTCGACCGCCTCGAGATCGCCTACCCGCCCAGCTCCACGGCCGAGACCCTCGACGACGCCCGCCGCGTCGCGCGCGCGATCGGCTTCCCGCTGCTCGTGCGCCCGAGCTACGTGCTGGGCGGGCGCGGCATGGCCATCGTCTACAACGACGCCGACCTTCGCCGCTACATGGCCGAGGCCACCCAGGTCTCGCCCGACCACCCCGTCTACCTCGACGCCTTCCTCGAGGACGCCATCGAGCTCGATGTCGACGCCCTCTGCGACGGCGACGCCTGCTACGTCGGCTCCGTCCTCGAGCACATCGAGGAGTGCGGCATCCACTCCGGCGACTCCGCCTGCTGCTTCCCGCCCTTCTCGCTCTCCGACGCGATCGTCGAGCGCGTCCGCGAGACCACGCGCCGCCTCGCGCTCGCCGTCCGCATCCAGGGCCTGCTCAACGTCCAGTACGCCGTGAAGGACGAGCAGGTCTACGTCATCGAGCTCAACCCGCGCGCAAGCCGCACCGTGCCCTTCTCGTCGAAGGCCACCGGCGTGAGCCTGGCCCGCGCCGCCGCCCAGATCATGGCTGGCGAGAAGATTGCAGGCCTCGGGCTCCCCGACGAGGCGCGGGACTGCGGCTACTACGCGGTCAAGGAGGCCGTCATGCCCTGGTCGCGCTTCCCGGGCGCAGACTCCGTGCTCGGGCCCGAGATGAAGTCGACCGGCGAGGTCATGGGCATCGCGCCAACCTTCCCGGAGGCGTACGCCAAGACCCGCGAGGCCATCGAGTACGAGATGCCCGGCGACGGCGCCGTGTTCATCTCGGTCTGCGACCGCGACAAGCGCGCCATCGCGCCGGTCGCGCTCTCGATCGCGAACCTGGGCTACGACATCGTGGCCACGGCCGGCACCGCCAAGACGCTGCGCGCCTGCGGCATCGACGCCCGCGTGGTCAGGCGCGTCAGCGAGGGGCACCCCAACGTCGTCGACCTCATGGCCGAGGGCAAGGTCGGCTTCGTCATCAACACCCCGCACGGCCACGCCTCCCGAGGCGACGGCGCCCGCGTGAGGGGAGAGGCGGCCAGCCGCGGCATCTGCTGCGTCACGGCGCTCTCGGCGACCACGGCGCTCGTGCAGTCGATGGCCGCGGCAAAGGGCGGCGCGAGCTCGACCTACGCCCTCCAGGACATCGCCGTGTAGCAAACCCGTGCCGGGTGGGGCCACTGTCATCGGTGCGACCCCGCCCGGCTCGTCCGTCCGCACGTCGCCGCGGGCGATCGATTACTCAGATTTCAGAATCGACGCAGATAATTACTGAGATTTCAGAATCGACGCAGAAAATTATCGAGATTGCAGAATCGACGCAGATAATTACTGAGATTTCAGAATCGACACCGTCGATTACCGAGATTTCAGAATCGACGCACGCTACGGAGGCCCCGTTTGAGGCAACGGCCCATCTACCTCGAGATTTGCAAAAGGGCCTCTCCCACGAGCGGTGTCAAATCCGTAATCTCGGTAATTTCAGGTGACTTTTCCGTAATTCGAGTAATCCGGCGTGTCAAATCTGTAATTCGAGTAATTTTCTGCGTCCTTTCTGTAATCTCGCGAATCGGGCCGCACCGGGGTCGGGCCGAGGGTCCTGAAGCCTGTGCCCGCCCGACGCCTATGCGCATACCACGTGGAAAGATTCCCCGCGTGAGCGCCAAATCCCCCTTCGTTTGCTATAGTGCATAAGCTGTGCGTGAATTGCGGGCGTGGCGGAATTGGTAGACGCGCTGGATTTAGGTTCCAGTGGGAGCAATCCCGTGAAGGTTCAAGTCCTTTCGCCCGCACCACTAACACCGCAGGGTAGATAGGTCAGCGACGCCGGTCGCTGACATGGAGAAGCACTGGAGGAACGTTGAACATCACCGTCACTGCCGAGAGGCCCGAGAACGACAAGGTCGTCGCAACCATCACCGTCCCCGCCGCCGAGGTCGACAAGGCCATCGCGAGCACCTACAAGGACGTCGCCCGCAAGTACAACTTCCAGGGATTCCGCAAGGGCAAGGCCCCGCGTCCCGTCATCGACGGCATCGTGGGCCGCGACGCCATCCTCGCGCAGGCCACCGAGGACGTCATCAACGACGCCCAGCCCGCCATGTTCGAGGAGCTCGACATCGTTCCCGTCGACCGTCCCGACTACGGCGAGGAGGCCGTCACCGTCGTCGAGCACGAGGACCTCGTGCTGACCGCGACCGTCACCGTGCCGCCCACCTGCGAGCTCGACTCCTTCGACGCCCCCGCGATCAACATGCCGCCCGAGGCTGCCACCGAGGCCGAGATCGACCAGCAGCTCGAGCAGCTCCTGAGCTACCACGTCACCTTCGAGGACGAGACCGAGGACCGCGCCGTCGTCGAGGGCGACGTCGTCGTGCTCGACGTCGAGAACAAGGAGGGCGTGCCCGAGCTCGAGGGCACCGACCGCCAGTTCGGCCTCAAGAACGCCTACCTGCCCACCGAGTTCGTCGAGGGCATCGTCGGCATGAGCAAGGGCGACTCCAAGGAGATCTCCTGGAGCAAGACCCACGGCGACCACGAGCACAACTACGCCGTCGCCGTGACCCTCAAGGGCATCAAGAAGTCCGTCACCCCCGAGCTCGACGACGAGTTCGCCAAGAAGTCCTTCGGCTTCGACACCGTCCAGGAGCTCCGCGACGCCGTCAAGGAGGAGATCGAGAACGACAAGAAGACGAGCCTCCCGAACCTCAAGGAGGATCGCGTCGTCGAGGAGGCCGGCAAGCGCCTCGTGCTCGACGAGGTCCCCGAGGCCTACCAGAACCAGGTCTTCTCTGAGCTCGCCAACGAGTTCCTCGGCCAGCTCGGCCGCCAGGGCATGAACCTCGACATGTACCTCGCCGCCCGCCAGATCAAGAGCGAGGACTTCCTGAACGACCTCCGCGAGCAGGCCACCGAGCGCGCCCGCCAGTCGCTCGCCCTCGACGCCATCGCCCGCAAGATGGGCTTCGACGCGACCGAGGACGACGTGAAGGCCGAGTTCGAGCGTGCCGGCGTCGAGGACGTCGAGAAGAGCATCGCCGAGTTCACCGAGAGCGGCCAGATGCCCGCCGTTCGCGAGTCCATCCGTCGCACCAAGGCGGTCAAGTGGCTCGTCGAGAACGCCACGGTCACCGAGGTTGACGAGATCGCCGAGGCCCGTTCGAAGGCTGACGCGGAGTAGCGCTCGAATCCAAGGGACTACGATGTGCGCTCCGGGGGTACAGTTTCCTGGAGCGCACATTTTTCATCAATAGGAGGCACGCATGCACAACCCTCAGAACATCCCCCTGGTCCCGTACGTCGTCGAGCAGACCCCGCGCGGCGAGCGCAGCTATGACATCTACTCGAGGCTCCTCAACGACCGCATCGTCTTCATCGGCGAGGAGATCACCCGCGACTCGGCCAACCTCGTCATCGCCCAGCTCCTCCACCTCGAGAGCCAGGATCCCGACAAGGACATCTCCCTCTACATCGACTCGCCCGGCGGCGAGGTCTATGCGGGTCTCGGCATCCTCGACACGATGAACTTCATCAAGCCCGACATCTCCACCATCTGCGTCGGCATGGCCGCGTCGATGGCGTCGGTCCTTCTCGCCGCGGGCACCCCCGGCAAGAGGCTCGCGCTTCCCAACTCCATGGTGATGATCCACCAGCCGAGTTCGGGCGCCCAGGGCCAGCAGACCGACATCCAGATCGTCGCCGACGAGACCAAGTACATCCGCGAGCACCTCAACGAGCTGCTCGCCCAGTACACGGGCCAGTCCGTCGAGAAGATCAACGAGGACACCGAGCGCGACAACTACCTGCGTGCGAAGGAGGCCCTCGAGTACGGCCTCGTCGACAAGGTGATCGCCTCGCGCACCGAGCAGGTCGACTAGCAGCATCCCTAGGAGAAGCCCAATGCAACAGAACGACAACAACACGCCCGAGATGCGCTGCTCCTTCTGCGGCAAGTCCCGCGACCAGGTTCGCAAGCTCATCCAGGGGCCTGGCGGGGTCTTCATCTGCGACGAGTGCGTGGGGGAGTGCTCCCACATCATCTCCGACGACGACGTCGAGTTCGAGGACGACGCGCCCTCCTCGGCGAGCCCCATCGAGAACCTCCCGACGCCGCACGAGATCTACGACGAGCTGTCCCAGTACGTCATGGGGCAGGAGGCCGCCAAGCGCGCGATGAGCGTTGCTGTCTACAACCACTACCGCCGCATCATGCAGGGCGACGAGGGCGTCAACGCCGAGGGCGAGGAGGTCGAGCTCGCCAAGAGCAACATCCTGCTGCTCGGCCCCACCGGCACCGGCAAGACGCTGCTCGCCCAGACGCTCGCGCGCTTCCTCGAGGTGCCGTTCGCCATCGCCGACGCCACGACGCTGACCGAGGCCGGCTACGTGGGCGAGGACGTCGAGAACATCCTGCTCAAGCTCATCACGGCCGCCGACGGCGACGTGGAGCGTGCGCAGGTCGGCATCGTCTACATCGATGAGATCGACAAGATCGCCCGCAAGGCCGAGAACCTCTCGATCACCCGCGACGTCTCCGGCGAGGGCGTCCAGCAGTCGCTGCTCAAGATCCTCGAGGGCACCGACGCCAGCGTCCCGCCCCAGGGCGGCCGCAAGCACCCGCAGCAGGAGCTCATCCACATCAACACGGACAACATCCTGTTCATCTGTGGCGGCGCCTTCGTCGGTCTCGACAAGATCGTGGCCGACCGCATCGGCAAGAAGGGCATCGGCTTCAACGCCGAGCTCAACCGCAAGGTCGAGGAGGACACCGACGAGCTCATGGCCCAGGTCATGCCCCAGGACCTGCACAAGTTCGGCATGATTCCCGAGTTCATCGGCCGCATCCCGGTCATCACCTCCACGCGCGAGCTGACCGAGGACGACCTCGTCGAGATCCTCACGAAGCCGAAGAACGCCATCGTCAAGCAGTACCGCCGCATGTTCGAGATCGAGGGCGTCGAGCTCGAGTTCACCGAGGAGGGCCTGCGCGAGATCGCCCGTCAGGCCATCAGCCGCAACACCGGCGCCCGCGGCCTGCGAGCCATCTGCGAGTCCACGCTCGAGGAGACGATGTTCGACCTCCCGAGCGACCTCGACATCACGAAGGTCACCGTCACGCCCGAGAGCGTCGGCGGCACCGCCTCCCCGGAGGTCGTCCGCCACAACCAGGGCAAGAAGCGCGCGTAGTGGCAACGGATCGCATCTAGCTTGAGACGAGGGGTCGGACGATGTTCCGGCCCCTCGTCTCGCTTGGGCCGCGTCCGCCGAAGAATGCGGCGGCCATGGGGCGCGCTCTTCTCGACCGCGCTCGTGTCCCGTGGCGCGGGAGGGGTGCCTGCGCTACGCTTGTCGCATCGATTGGGCGAGCGTCTGGAGGTGGGCTGCATGGAGGGTCCTGAGGTCGCGTCGGCGACCGAGCGTTGCCGCGCCTGGTGCGCGGGTGACGTCGAGCTCGTGGACTATCACGACCACGAGTGGTGCAAGCCCAGCCATGACGAGCGGTTCCAGTTCGAGATGCTCTGCCTCGAGGGCGCGAGCGTCGGCCTCTCGTGGCGCTGCGTCCTGCACAAGCGTGAGGCGTATCGCGAGGCGTTTCACGACTTCGACGTCGACGCGTGCGCCGCGATGGGCGACGATGAGCTCGAGGCCCTGATGGGGAATGTCGGCATCATCCGAAACCGGGCGAAGGTCTTCGGCGTGCGGCGCAACGCCCGCGTCGTCCAGGAGATCAGGCGCGAGTTCGGGAGCCTCGACGCCTACCTCTGGGACTTCGTGGACGGCATGCCGGTCGACGGGCGCTGGAGCTCGCCGGAGCAGATGCCCACGCAGTCCGACGTCTCGCGCGCCCTCAGCTCTGACCTGCGCAGGCGTGGTATGTCGTTCGTCGGTCCCGTCATCACCTACTCGTTTTTGCAGTCCATTGGCATGGTGAACGACCATCTGGTGGGATGCTCCTTCAGGTAGCCCCGGCGTTTCCCGCGTTTCGGCTCTCGGTCTTTCGAGAAGAGCCCCTCGACCTCCCGTCACCCGTTCGCAACTACGCCGTTTGCCACTGTTGAGCTGCCGTTTCTCGTCTCGGGGGCGCAGGCTGGCGTTTGGGCGCTGGTGCCTGTGCGAACATAAAAATACGAATGTCTCTATCTCGTCGACCATTTGTCGCCCCGGAGGTGGTCAACGTGCTGTTTTCCGGTTCGAAAAGGCGCCACGCTGGTTTTCCTGCCTCGCGCAGGCTGCTTGCGTCCCTGCTTGCGGCCACGCTGGTCATGCAGGGCGTGCCCGTTCGCACAATGGCGTCCTCCGACGTGTCGGCCGAAGGGGATGCTGTCCAGGCCATGGCTCCCGAGGCTGTCGCGAGCGATGGTGGGGCCGGCTCTCCGGCTGACGTCGGCGGCGATTCTGCTGCAACTGCCAAGCCTTCCGACTCCGCTTCGCCGGTCGCGTCCTCGGATGGCATGGGTGACATTTCTCCGGACGGAGTCGACCCCTCAATGCCGGTGGGCGACGACTCCTCCTCTCAGGACGTTGTCCCGTCGACTCTCGGCGACACGTCCGAAGACTCTGACGCGTCGACACCCGTCTGGTCTGCGTTGTCAGTCCTCTCGGTGACCGACCTTTGCGTGACGGTCGAGGCCCGTGCGGGGGAGGGCGCGTTCCCGCCCGGAACGGTCGCGGTCGTGCGTGACATTCCTCGCGCCTCGGTTGCCGACGAGGTCGCGTCGGTCGTCGAGGGCGATCTGGTCGACATCCGCGCCGTCGACATCTCCTTCGTCTGCGGGGGCCGCGAGGTCGAGCCCGCAGACGGCCGCCAGGTCGAGGTCTCCGTGCGCCCGTCGCTTCCCGTCGCCGGCTCCGCCTTCTCCGTCGTGCACCTTCCCGACGCGGGCGAGCCCGAGGTCGTCCCCGCGGCAGCCGACGCCCGCGGAGCCCGCTTCAGCGCGGACTCCTTCTCCGTCTACGCGATCGTCGGCAGCACCGACCCCAACACCTACGACCGCGTCCGCCTGACCTTCAGGAACGGCGGCATCGTCGCCCGCCAGATCGTGCGCGAGGGTGACGTGATCGACTTCCCGGTCCCCGCCGCAAAGCGCTCGGGCGAGCTCATCTACGACTGGCTGGCCGGCCCCGAGCCCGGCCGCGTCGACCTCGAGGACACCTATCCCGGCGCGCTCTCCGCCTCAGACATCGAGGCGCTCAAGGCGCTCGGCGCGAAGTCCACCGCCGGCGACGAGCAGGACCTCTGGGACGTCGAGGTCAACGCCTCCTGGTCGCGCGGACGGCGCGTCACCTTCTTCGAGTACCCCTACGGCACCGCGGGCAACGTGTCCTGCGACTCCATCGCCGCGGCCGAGACCGCAGAGCCCGGCGTGTACTCGGCAACCTTCTCCGACGTCAACTACATCAAGCGCGACGAGGACGCCAAGCTCTACGGCTGGCTCCGCTTCGACGCCGAGGGCCACGAGACCGGCAGGTACTCGACCTCCGACACGATCACCCTCACCGATGACGTCTCCCTCTACCCCGACGTCCGCTCCGGCGTGTGGGTCCGCCTCTCGACCGGCGACGACGCGACGCCCTGCGACAACGTCTTCGCCCCGGCGGGGGAGGGCGGCGCGAAGACCCTCTCCTTCGCCGACCTGCCCGCGCCCGGCTCCGAGGCCGCGCCCACCCGCAGGGGCTACGCCTTCGCCGGCTGGTACACCGACCCCTCGTGCGCCGACGACACGCGGGTCACCGCCGACTACACGTTCGCCGAGAACAGCAAGACCCTCTACGCCAAGTGGGTCCCCGGCGACACGACCTTCTCGGTCGTGGTGTGGGTGGAGGACGGCTCCGGCGGCCCGCAGCACCTCGACGCCGACCAGTCCGACCTCTCCAAGTACACGGCCTACGGCAGCTGGGAGTTCTCGGGCACGACGGGCCAGTCCGCCACGGTCGCGCCGGCGGACGGGAACCAGTACGCGATCAAGGTCCTCGCGGGCGACGACGCGGTGGGTGGCCCCATCGAGCCCATCGAGGCCTCCGACCCCACGCATCACCGCTACTACATTCGCGCCAACCAGCCCGAGACCTCTGCCACGCTGGCCGCGGACGGCTCGACGACGCTCAACGTCTACTTCAACCGCTGGTGGTGGAGGTGCCAGTACAATAGCTCGACTGGGAGAACGAGATTCCTTGAGGTTCCGATCAAGTGGGGCCAGGACTACGTGAAGACACTCAAGGACAACAATCTTGTCAACTTCCCATTTCCGTGGAACCTCTATGACTTCCGTTTGAACAGCGGACGGTATGCAGCCAACCATGGTGGGGGTGGTCTTCTCAAGTACAAGGAGTACCCGTACGTGGGCGATCAGAGGCCACTGGGAGACGTTGCGTATTATCGCGGCAGTGAATCAAGTGGCTACTCGGAGGACACTACCAACTTATACGAGGTCTATCGCGAGGTGAAGTTCGGTGAGACACCGACCCATTACACTACGCTGCAGGACGGCACGCGTGTACCGCTCATTTATGAGAAGGATCGCGACCTAGGCTGTGAAAACGTCGAGCTGCCGTTCGACGCCTACGAGGGTCTTCATGTCTTCAAGTACGAGTCCAGCGCATCGACCCATGGTGCAAATAGGATCGTTTGGATTTCGGATGACGACACCGGCTCAGCCCGTCAATACACGTCGTGGCATACCCGTGGTGACGGGACCATGGGCTGGACCATCTCCGAGTACAACAAGCTCAAGTCCTACACCATAGGCTTCCACAACCTCGGAAGCGGCGAGTGGTCCACCGTCGACGACTCGACCCAGAAGTTCGGCTGGCCGGTCCTCGCCTCCGCGCCCGACTTCTCCGCCGCCACCAGGACGGGCGACTACGGCGAGACGCTCACGTTCCTCGGCTGGTTCCGCGGCCAGGCCGACGCCGAGGACGCCGAGGCCCACCTCGACAGGAGGTACACCGACGCCGACATGATGCCCTCCCACAACCTGAGCCTCTACGCGGGCTGGAAGCGCCCGCAGTTCAGGTGCACCTTCGTGGCGGGCGAGGGCGCCACGCCGGTCGCGCCCGTCGAGGGGCTCCACGCGGGCGACCACGTGGCCGCGCCCGCGACGTCGCGCGAGAACAGCATCCTCCAGGGCTGGTACCAGGACGAGGCCATGACCGTCCCCTGGGACTTCACCTCGAACCGCGTGACCAACTCCGACGTCACGCTCTACGCCAAGTGGGTCCCCTCCGACCCCGTGACGCTCCGCTACCACAGGGCCGACGGCACCCACATCGAGGGTCTCGACGAGCAGCTCTACTCCGGCGCCAACGTCCTGCTCGCGACCGCGGAGGACGCGGGCGTGCTCGGGGAGGAGGGGAGCGAGTTCCTGGGCTGGTCGACCGTGCGGGACGACTCCTCCCACCTCGTCCCGAGCGCCTACGTGGTGGACGCCGACACCGACCTCTACGCGGTCTCGCAGGACGTGCCGCTGCCCGGGGGACCCACCGTCCGCCTCATGTCTAACTACCCCGCGAAGTCCGACAGGGCCGGCTCCGACGTCACCCTCTTCGAGGTCCCCACCACCATCGTCAACGACCAGGTGGGCGTCACCGCCGACCACGTGCCCTCCTCGGCCCAGGTCCCCGCGGCGAGCGGCGTGACCTACGCCTTCGGCGGGTGGAACACCGCGGCGGATGCGAGCGGCACCACCTACCGCGCCGGCGACTACATGGGCGTCGCCGGCGACACCGACCTCTTCGCGGTCTGGCTCGAACAGTACCCGGAGGACGGCCTCGACCACCTGGCCTACGTGAAGAACGCGGGTGCGGACGACGACAAGGTCTCGGGCGGGACCGACTTCACGCCGGGGGAGACGTACTCGAACGTGACCGTCGCCGCCGGGTTCGACCGCGTCGGCTACGAGTTCGTCGGCTGGAACACCAAGGCCGACGGGACGGGCGCGCCCTACGCCCCCGGCGCGGCCTACCGGCTCACGCCGGAGGACGACGCGCTCTACGCGCAGTGGCGGATCAAGAGCTTCGACGTCACCTACTCCTACGAGGGCGACGTCCCGCCCGAGCCGCCGGCGCTCCCCGCGGCCAGGAGCGTGACCTACGGCGAGGGCGTGGCCGTCGAGTCGGCCCCGAGCCAGACGGGCTACACCTTCTCCGGCTGGAGGACCTCCGACGCCGACGTCGCCGGCGGCCTCTTCGCCATGCCGGGCAACCCCGTCAGCTTCGTGGGCACCTGGACCATCAACACCCACGAGGTCACCTACGCCTACGAGGGCGACGTTCCCTTTGATGCCCCTGCGGTACCTGCGGCCTCGACGCATGCGTTCGCAACGAACGTCGACATCGCAAGCGCGCCGACGCTTGCCGGCTACGACTTCAGCGGCTGGCGCCGCGGCGCGGTCGGAGCGATCAGCTTCTCGATGCCAGACGAGGACGTGCGCATCACGGGCTCCTGGACCCCCAAGCGCTATTCGATAACGTTTGACTCCATGGGAGGGTCTTCGGTCGAGCCCATCGAGCGCGCGTACCGCTCATCCGTGACCGCGCCTGCCGCGCCCACGCGACGGGGCTACGACTTCGCCGGATGGTTCGACCCCGACGGGCATGAGTTCAGCTTCCCGACCACCATGCCCCTCGGCGGTGCACACCTCTCGGCGCGCTGGACGCCCAGAAGCGACACGCCCTACGTCGTGTCCTACTTCTATCAGGCGGATGGCACCTACTCGGTTCCCGAGTTCATCGAATCCCGCGAGGGCACAACCGACTCGAGCGTGAGCATCACCGACGACGACAAGGTGTCGTTCTATGCGGGATACGCGCTGGATGCGTCTCGATCTGACGACTGGTCCGGCACCGTCTCCGCCGACGGCACGCTGAACCTTTCGGTCTACTTCAAGCAGCAGCTCACTGTCTCTTTCACGCCTGGGCTTCATGGCACGTTTGAGACGCAGACGACGGAGGGCCTTGATTGGGGCGCAAACACGCCCGCGCCGCCCGCCTCGCCCTCGTCTGACGACCCCGGCTATAGCTTCGTCGGCTGGAGGAGCTCGAACGACGGAAGGACCTATCCGACCGAGTCCCTTCCGGCCACCGTCTCCGGCAACGTGACCTACGAGGCGATGTGGTCGCCAAACGACTACACCCTCGAGTACCTCTTCGCCGGCGACGTCCCCGCCGGGGCCATGGTGCCCGACTCCGAGGTCGTCACCTACGGGACGGAGGCCACGGTCGCCTCGCTTCCAGCCGACATCGACGGCTATACCTTCCTCGGCTGGACCATCGCGGGCGCGCCCGTGGAGGCGGACTCGACCTTCCGCATGCCCAGCGAGGCCGTAGCCATCATCGGCACCTGGTCGATCAACTCCTACACCATCACGTTTGACTCAAACGGCGGCAGCGACGTCGATTCAATCTCCCAGAACTACGCCACGGCGATCACGCGGCCGGACAACCCCGCACGCGAGGGTCACGAGTTCGTGTGCTGGGAGGACGCCGAGACGGGCCTGCCCGCGGACGTCCCGACCAACATGCCCGCGCACGACGTCCGCCTCCGCGCGCGCTGGCGCACGCTCAGCTACCAGGTGAGCTACGCCTACGACGGCACGGCGCCCGCCACCGCGCCCGCCGCACCCGCAAGCACCCTCAAGGAGTTCGCCTCGACCGTCGCCGTCGCGAGCGCGCCGACCGCCGCCGGCTACGACTTCGGCGGCTGGTCCACCACGGACGCGACCGTCACCGCCGGTTCCTTCACCATGCCCGCCCGCGGCGTCTCCTTCAGCGGCTCCTGGACAATCCGTCGCCACGACGTCGCCTACGCCTACGAGGGAGACGTCCCCGAGGACGCCCAGGACCTGCCCGCGCCCGCAACCTACGACTACGGCGCGCCCGTCGCGCTCGCGGCGGAGCCCGCCGCCGTCCCCGGCTATACCTTCTCCGGCTGGAGGGTCGAGGGCGATCCGGCATCCGACTTCTTGATGCCCGACGCCGACGTCAGGGTCGTGGGCACGTGGACCATCGACGACGACTCGCTCACCCTCGACCCCAACTCCACCTTCGCGACCGGCGACACGGCCGCGGTCGAGGGCAAGACCTTCTCGGGCGTCAGGGTCCCGGACACGGGATTTGCCTGGGAGCACCACGAGTTCGTCGGCTGGAACACCGAGCCCGACGGCACGGGCGACGCCTACCTGCCCGGATCCATCTTCACGCTGACGCCCGGCGCCGACGTGCTCTACGCCCAGTGGGACCCCAACGCCGAGCTCCGCTACGACGGCAACGGCGCCACGGGCGAGCCGCCCGCGCCCCAGTTCGGCCGCTCGGGCGACGCCGTCGTCGTCTCCGACTGCCGCATGGACTACCCCGACCACCGCTTCCTCGGCTGGAACACCGCCGCGGACGGCAGCGGCGGCTCCTTCGCACCCGGCGACGCCTTCGAGCTCACGGCCGCCGGCGACACGCTCTTCGCCCAGTGGGCGCCCGTCCCGGTGCCCGGCTCCCTCGCGCAGGAGGTCCGCCCCGACAACTTCGGCGGCGCCCTTGTCGCCGAGGACGACGCGTACCTCGCCGAGGCCGTCCCCCTCACCGAGGAGGAGGCCGCGGCCGTCGCGTCGGGCGCCGACGCCCGCTTCTGGGTCGAGGTCGCAGACGTCACGGACTCGGCCTCTGCCGCCGAGCGCGCCGAGCTCCACGCCGCGATCGGCGACGGCTTCGTGCCCGGGCTCTTCCTCGACGTGACGACGTGGGTGTCCGTCGGCGATATGCCCGCGCGGCGCCTGACGCGGCTCGCCCGCCCCGTCACGGTCACGCTCGGCCTCCCGTCCGCCCTCGCCGACGGCCGCGAGCTCGCCGTGGCACGCTCCCACGAGGGCCGGGCAGAGCGCATCGACGGCGCCCTCTCCGGCACGACGCTCGCCTTCGGCTCCGACCGCTTCTCGCTCTACGAGGTCGCCTTCGCGACTGTCGTCGACGGGCAGCATGCGACCTCGCCCGATGCCCCGTCCTCCGCGCGACTGCCCGGGCTTCCGGGCACGGGCGACGCCGCTCCTGCGGCCACGTGCGCGCTGGCCGCCCTCCTCGGTTGCTCTGCGCTCGCCCTCGGGCGTCGCCGCAGGCGGTCGAGGTAGGGGAGGCCGCGGGGCCTTGCCCGCGTCATGCGTGTTGTTCGGGGCCGGTCGCTATGGCGGCCGGCCCCTTTGTCTGCCCATCCGGCAGCGGAGGACGAAGCGCCTGGCTCGTGCTGCGCGCGGCTTGGTCGGGCTGATGGGAACGGCCAGCGATCCGTGCCGCCCACGGCCATCTACCTGCCGCTTCTCCGAATTAGCCCCAGGTCGTCGGGTATTCGCGCCCCTGCTTGTGCGAACCTTTTATCCAACTATGTCATGTTCACGCCGACCGTTCGAAACAAGGAGGCGGTCAACGTGCTGAATCCCGGCCACGGCAACAGGTCCTCGCGTCCCCTCGGCGCCGCCGCGCGAAGGGCGCTCGCGACCCTGCTTGCGCTCACCCTTGCCCTGCAGGGAGTCCCCGTCCCCTCCCAGGCGCAGCCTTCCGCATCTCCCGAGGCCGAGAGGGCCGTGGCCGCCGAGGCCGCCGGCGACGCCGCGGCCCCGACGGGCCCCTCCGCGGGCGCCGATGCGGCCGCCGCTCCGGCGGGCGCGGATGCCCCCGGCGACGCGCAGTCCCCGTCCGACCCCCAGGCGTCGGACGCGCCTGGCTCGGGCGCCGGCGCCGCCGCGACCGAGGCCGCCGCCCTCACCGCCGAGACGGCCGCCGCCGAGACGGCCGACGGGGCCCCGCCCGCCCAGGCGGGCGCCGCTGGGGGCACTGCCGCCGACGCCGAGCCAGCCAGCCCGGCGCTGTCGGTCGTCTCCGTGACCGACCTCTGCGTCACGGTCGACGTGCGCGCCCCCGAGGGCGCCTTCCCGGAGGGGACGGTCGCACTCGTGCGTGACGTCCGCCGCGATGACGTCGCCGACAGGGTCGCCCCCGTCGTGGAGGGGGACCCCTGCGACGTCCGCGCCGTCGACATCTCCTTCGTCTGCGGGGGCCGCGAGGTCGAGCCCGCCGACGGCCGCAGGGTCGAGGTCTCCGTGCGCCCGTCGCTTCCCGTCGCCGGCTCGTCCTTCTCCGTCGTGCACCTTCCCGACTCGGGCGAGCCCGAGGTCGTCCCCGCGGCGGCCGACGCGCGCGGCGCCCGCTTCAGCGCGGACTCCTTCTCCGTCTACGCGATCGTCGGCAGCACCGACCCCAACACCTACGACCGCGTCCGCCTGACCTTCAGGAACGGCGGCATCGTCGCCCGCCAGATCGTGCGCGAGGGCGACTCGATCGACTTCCCGGTCCCCGCCGCCAAGCGCACGGGGGAGCTCATCTACCACTGGCTGGCCGGCCCCGAGTCGGCCCGCGTCGACCTCGAGGACGCCTATCCCGGCCCGCTCTCCGCCGCAGACGTCGAGGCTCTCAAGGTGCTCGGCGTGGAGTCTGTCGACGGCGACGAGCAGGAACTCTGGGACGTCGAGGCCAACGCCTCCTGGTCGCGCGGCCGCCGCGTCACCTTCTTCGAGTACCCCTATGGCACCGCGGGCAACGTGTCCTGCGACTCCATCGCCGCGGCCGAGACCGCTGAGCCCGGCGTGTACTCGGCAACCTTCTCCGACGTCAACTACATCAGGGTCGACGAGGACGCCAAGCTCTACGGCTGGCTTCGCTTCGACGCCGAGGGTCATCAGACAAACGCGTACTCGACGTCCGACACGATCACCCTCACCGAGGACGTCTCCCTCTACCCCGACGTCCGCTCCGGCGTGTGGGTCCGCCTCTCGACCGGCGACGACGCGACGCCCTGCGACAACGTCTTCGCCCCGGCGGGGGAGGGCGGCGCGAAGACCCTCTCCTTCGCCGACCTGCCCGCGCCCGGCTCCGAGGCCGCGCCCACCCGCAGGGGCTACGCCTTCGCCGGCTGGTACACCGACCCCTCGTGCGCCGACGACACGCGGGTCACCGCCGACTACACGTTCGCCGAGAACAGCAAGACCCTCTACGCCAAGTGGGTCCCCGGCGACACGACCTTCTCGGTCGTGGTGTGGGTGGAGGACGGCTCCGGCGGCCCGCAGCACCTCGACGCCGACCAGTCCGACCTCTCCAAGTACACGGCCTACGGATGCTGGGAGTTCACGGGCACGACGGGCCAGTCCGCCACGGTCGCGAAGGCGGACGGGAACGAGTACGCGATCAAGGTCCTCGCGGGCGACGCAACGGTGGGCGGCCCCATCGAGCCCGTCGAGGCCTCCGACCCAACCCATCACCGCTACTACCTGCGAGCCAACCAGCCCGAGACCTCGGCCACCCTCGCCGCGGACGGATCTACGACGCTCAACGTCTACTTCAACCGCTGGTGGTGGACGTGTCAGTACTGGAGCAATGATCAGCGGACGCTCCTCCTTGAGGTGCCCATGAAGTGGGGTCAGGACTACTCGAAGACCCTCGTGGACAACAACCTCGTCAACTATCCCTCGCCACGGGACTCCTACGGCTTTCGTCAGGACAACGGCGAGTTCGTGTGGAACCATGGCGGAGGCGCCCTTCCCAAGTACAAGGAGTACCCGTACGTAGGGGACAAGAGGGGGCTGGGGGTCGTCGTCTACTATCGCCAAAACGATGGGATGGCCTTCTCGCAGGACCTCACCGACATGGTCGAGGTGTTCCGCGAGGCGAAGTACGGCGAGACGCCGACGCACCGCACCACCCTCCAGGACGGGACCCCAATCGATTTGGTCTACGAGCCCGAGCGCACGGTTGGCGTCAAGAACGTCGAGCTGCCGTTCGACGCCTACGAGGGGCACCACGTCTTCAAGTACGAGTCTGCAACCGCCAGGGACCATGGGCCCAACCAGATCACCTGGATCTCCGACGACAACACGGGCATGAGGCGCTTCTACACCTCGTGGCACTCGCGCTTCGACGGGACCATGGGCTGGACCATCTCAGAGTACAACAAGCTCAAGTCCTACACCATAGGCTTCCACAACCTCGGAAGCGGCGAGTGGTCCACCGTCGACGACTCGACCCAGAAGTTCGGCTGGCCGGTCCTCGCCTCCACGCCCGACTTCTCCGCCGCCACCAGGACGGGCGACTACGGCGAGACGCTCACGTTCCTCGGCTGGTTCCGCGGCCAGGCCGACGCCGAGGACGCCGAGGAGCACCTCGACAGGAGGTACACCGACGCCGACATGATGCCCTCGCACAACCTGAGCCTCTACGCGGGCTGGAAGCGCCCCCAGTTCACCTGCACGTTCGTCACGGGGGAGGGCGCCACGCCGGTCGCGCCCGTCGAGGGGCTCCACGCGGGCGACCACGTGGCCGCGCCCGCGACGTCGCGCGAGAACAGCATCCTCCAGGGCTGGTACCAGGACGAGGCCATGACCGTCCCCTGGGACTTCACCTCGAACCGCGTGACCAACTCCGACGTCACGCTCTACGCCAAGTGGGTCCCCTCCGACCCCGTGACGCTCCGCTACCACAGGGCGGACGGCACCCACATCGAGGGGCTCGACGAGGAGCTCTACTCCGGCGCCAACGTCCTGCTCGCGACCGCGGAGGACGCGGGCGTGCTCGGGGAGGAGGGGAGCGAGTTCCTGGGCTGGTCGACCGTGCGTGACGACTCGTCCCACCTCGTCCCGAGCGCCTACGTGGTGGACGCCGACACCGACCTCTACGCCGTCTCGCAGGACGTGCCGCTGCCGGGAGGGCCCACCGTCCGCCTCATGTCTAACTACCCCGCGAAGTCCGACGGGGCCGGCTCCGACGTCGCCCTCTTCGAGGTCCCCACCGACATCGTGAACGACCAGGTGGGCGTCACCGCCGACCGCGTGCCCGACCCGTCCCAGGCTCCCGTCGCGAGCGGCGTGACCTACGTCTTCGGCGGATGGAACACCGCGGCGGACGCGAGCGGCACCACCTACCGCGCCGGCGACTACATGGGCGTCGCCGGCGACACCGACCTCTTCGCGGTCTGGCTTGAGCGGTACCCGGAGGACGGACTCGACCACCTGGCCTACGTGAAGAACGCGGGTGCGGACGACGACAAGGTCTCGGGCGGGATCGACTTCACGACGGGGGAGACGTACTCGAGCGTGGCCGTCGCCGCCGGGTTCGACCGCGTCGGCTACGAGTTCCTCGGCTGGAACACCAAGGCCGACGGGACGGGCGCGCCCTACGCCCCCGGCGCGACCTACCGGCTCACGCCGGAGGACGACGTGCTCTACGCGCAGTGGCGGATCAAGAGCTTCGACGTCACCTACTCCTACGAGGGCGACGTCCCGCCCGAGCCGCCGGCGCTCCCCGCGGCCAGGAGCGTGACCTACGGCGAGGGCGTGGCCGTCGAGTCGGCCCCGAGCCAGACGGGCTACACCTTCTCCGGCTGGAGGACCTCCGACGCCGACGTCGCCGGCGGCCTCTTCGCCATGCCGGGCAACCCCGTCAGCTTCGTGGGCACCTGGACCATCAACACCCACGAGGTCACCTACGCCTACGAGGGCGCGGTCCCGCACGACGCGCCCGCGCCGCCGGCCGCGGCGACGCACGCGTTCGGGTCTGCGGTCACGGTCGCCGCCGCGCCCGCGCTCGACGGCTACGTCTTCGGCGGGTGGCGGCGCGGCTCCGTCGGCGCCACGAACTTCTCGATGCCCGACGAGGACGTCCGCATCACGGGATCTTGGACCCCCAGGCGCTACGCCATCACCTTCGACTCCGCGGGCGGCTCGCCGGTCGACCCCATCGAGGCCGACTACCGCTCCCCGGTCGCCGCCCCCGTCGCCCCCTCGCGGCAGGGCTACGACTTCGCGGGCTGGTTCGACGGCGAGGGCCGCGAGTTCTCCTTCCCGACCACCATGCCCCTCGGCGGCGCCTCCCTCACCGCGCGCTGGACGCCGAGGAGCGACACGCCCTACGTCGTCTCGCTCTACTACCAGGCGGACGGCGTCTACACCGCGCCCGAGGCGACCGAGTCGCGCGTCGGCACGACCGAGTCGACCGTGGGCGTGACCGACGCGGACAAGGTGCCCGCGCGCGAGGGCTACGCCCTCGACGAGACCCGCGGCTCCGCCTGGGCGGGAACGGTCGCGGCCGACGGCACGCTGCGCCTCGCGGTCTACTTCAAGCAGCAGTTCCGCGTCTCGTTCGTCCCCGGCCTGCACGGCACCTTTGCCGAGCAGTCGACCGACGCCCTCGACTGGGGCGCCATCACCCCGGCCGCCCCCGCCTCGCCCGCGGCCGACGACGAAGGCTATTCCTTCAACGGCTGGAGGAGCTCCAACGACGGCCGCACGTACGACGCCGGCGCGCTCCCCGCCACCGTCACGGGCGACGTGACCTACGAGGCGATGTGGACGCCCAACGACTACACCCTCGAGTACCTCTTCGTCGGCGACGTCCCCGCCGCGGCCACGGCACCCGCCTTCCAGTTCGTCACCTACAGGACCGACGCCACGGTCGCTCCCGCCCCCGCAGCCGTCGCCGGCTACACCTTCGGCGGCTGGGCCATCGACGGCGAGCCCGTCGAGCCCGGCTCGACCTTCACCATGCCCAGCGATCCCGTCACCGTCACGGGTACCTGGTCGATCAACTCCTACACGATCTCGTTCGACGCCGCGGGCGGCACTCCCGTCGATTCAATCTCCCAGAACTACGCCACGGCGATCACGCGGCCGGACAACCCCGCACGCGAGGGTCACGAGTTCGTGTGCTGGGAGGACGCCGAGACGGGCCTGCCCGCGGACGTCCCGACCAACATGCCCGCGCGCGACGTGCGGCTCAGGGCCCGCTGGAGGGTCCTCAGCTACCAGGTGAGCTACGCCTACGACGGCGCGGCGCCCGCGACGGCGCCCGCCGCACCCGCAGGCACCCTCAAGGAGTTCGCTTCGACCGTCGCCGTCGCGAGCGCGCCGACCGCCGTCGGCTACGACTTCGGCGGCTGGTCCACCACGGACGCGACCGTCACCGCCGGGTCCTTCACCATGCCCGCCCGCGGCGTCTCCTTCAGCGGCTCCTGGACAATCCGTCGCCACGACGTCGCCTACGCCTACGAGGGAGACGTCCCCGAGGACGCCCAGGACCTGCCCGCGCCCGCAACCTACGACTACGACGCGCCCGTCGCGCTCGCGGCGGAGCCCGCCGCCGTCCCCGGCTACACCTTCTCCGGCTGGAGGGTCGAGGGCGATCCGGCATCCGACTTCTCGATGCCCGACGCCGACGTCAGGGTCGTGGGCACGTGGACCATCGACGACGACTCGCTCACCCTCGATCCCAACTCCACCTTCGCGACCGGCGACACGGCTGCGGTCGAGGGCAAGACCTTCTCGGGCGTCAGGGTTCCGGATACCGGATTTGCCTGGGAGCACCACGAGTTCGTCGGCTGGAACACCGAGCCCGACGGCACGGGCGACGCCTACCTGCCCGGATCCATCTTCACGCTGACGCCCGACGCCGACGTGCTCTACGCCCAGTGGGATCCCAACGCCGAGCTCCGCTACGACGGCAACGGCGCCACGGGCGAGCCGCCCGCGCCCCAGTTCGGCCACTCGGGCGACTCCGTCGTCGTCTCCGACTGCCGCATGGACTACCCCGACCATCGCTTCCTCGGCTGGAACACCGCCGCGGACGGAAGCGGCGGCTCCTTCGCGCCCGGCGACGAGTTCGTGCTCGCGGCCGCCGGCGACACGCTCTTCGCCCAGTGGGCGCCCGTCCCGGTGCCCGGCTCCCTCGCGCAGGAGGTCCGCCCCGACAACTTCGGCGGCGCCCTCGTCGCCGAGGACGACGCGTACCTCGCCGAGGCCGTCCCCCTCACCGAGGAGGAGGCCGCGGCCGTCGCGTCGGGCGCCGACGCCCGCTTCTGGGTCGAGGTCGCAGACGTCACGGGCTCGGTCTCTGCCGCCGACCGCGCCGCGCTCCACGACGCGATCGGCGACGCCTTCGAGCCAGGGCTCTTCCTCGACGTCACGACGTGGGTGTCCGTCGGTGACCTTCCCGCGCGGCGCCTGACGCGCCTCGCCCGTCCCGTCACGGTCACGCTCGGCCTCCCGTCCGCCCTCGCCGACGGCCGCGAGCTCGCCGTGGCCCGCTCCCACGGGGGCCGGGCCGAGCGCATCGACGGCGCCCTCTCGGGTGCGACGCTCGCCTTCGGCTCCGACCGCTTCTCGCTCTTCGAGGTCGCCTACGCGACTGCCGTCGACGGGCAGCGTGCGACCTCGCCCGATGCCTCGTCCTCCGTGCGCCTGCCTTGGCTTCCGCGTACGGGCGACGCCTCGCCGGTGGCCGCGTGCGCGCTGATCGGCCTCCTCGGCGCCTCCGCGCTCGCCCTCGGGCGTCGTCGCAGGCGTTCGAGGTAGGTGAGCTCAAGACTCGGCGCCGCGTCCGACTGCATCGCCTGGCTCATCGCACGCTTGGCGCTTTGGACTCGGGGGGCCCGTCCGCTTGCGGCCGGGCCCCTGATGCCTGATGTCTCTCAGGCCGAGAAGAGCCTGCGAGCGTTGCCCATGACGGCATCGGCAAGCGCGTCTCTGTCGAGGCCGCGGATGTCGGCGAGCCTTGAGAGGGTGCGCTCGAGCGAGGCGCAGATCTTCTCGGCGGAGAAGGTCGCATGTTGCTCGGGTGGCAGGTCGGTCTCGGTGAGCAGGCGCTCGAGCGGGATCTGGCGCGCGTACTCGCGGCCGCGGCGCGTCTCGAGCATCATCTCGTTGACGGAGAAGCGGCAGCCGGCGCGGACGGCGCGGGCGAGCTCGTCGGAGGTGCCGCTGAACCAGTGGAAGACGGGGCGGCATGCCTCGAGGCAGCCGGTGTCCTCGAGGATGTCGAGGCAGGCCGTGGCCGCGCGGACCGAGTGGATCGAGAGGGGAGTGGGGCGGCCGCTTGCGCGTGAGGCCTCTGCCGCGGCCATGCAGATCGTGCGAAACGCCCGCTCCTGGAGGGCGCGCGAGCCGTCGGGCACATGGTTGGGGGAGAGGTCGATGCCGACCTCGCCGGCAGGCATGCCGTGCGCCACGGCGCGTGCGGTGGCGGCGACGTCTGCGGCGCCCATGCGGCCGTCGGCCACCCACCAGGGGTGGGCGCCCGCGCCGACGAGCACGTTGTCGTGGTCGCACGCGACGGCCTCGAGCGCGGAGGTGCCGTGTACGTCGACCGTGGTGGCGAAGATGGCGAGGCCAAGCCGGCGGGCGTCGGTGGCGACCTCGGCGGCATTCGCCATGAAGTCGAGGTGGCAGTGCGCGTCGAAGAGGCGGCAGCTCTCGGGCGGGAAGCGCGTGGGCAGGGGGCCGGGCGTGGGCTCGGTCCCAGGGGCGGTGCCTGCGAGGGGTGTGCTCTTCTCGGCGGTCATCGGCGGGGGGGCCTGGTCGTCGAGGGGGTTTTCGAGGCCCGCGAGCTCGCAGATCACGCGGCCGGCGATCATCTGGCCCATGATGGGCGGGATGTAGCTCATGGTGCCGAGGATCTGGCTGCTGTCGGGGCGGTTGCCGGGGGTCGCGGCGCGCGCGGCCTCGGGGCGCAGGGGCACCTCGGAGGAGTAGAGCACGCGCAGGCCCTTGATGTTGCGGCGGCGGCACTCCTTGCGCATGACGCGGCAGAGCGGGTCGCACGTGGTCTTCTCGATGGTCGAGAAGCGCAGGCGCTCGGGGTTGAGCTTGTTGGCGCCGCCCATGCTGCTGATGAGGGGCAGGCCCTCGGCCTGGCACCACTCGGCGATGCGCAGCTTCTGCGAGACGGTGTCGATCGCGTCGACCACGAAGTCAGGGCGGGGGAGCGCGCCGAGCGTCTGGGCGAGGCCGTCCTTGGGGACGAACGCGTGGAGGGTCTCGACCTCGCAGTCGGGGTTGATGTCGCGGACCATGCGCGCCATGACGTCGACCTTGACCTGGCCGACCGTGGAGTTGAAGGCCAGGGCCTGGCGGTTGATGTTGGAGGGCGCCACGACGTCGCGGTCGACGAGCACGAGCGAGCCGACGCCGCCGCGGGCGAGGGCTTCGGCGCAGTTGGAGCCCACGCCGCCGATGCCGATCACCATGACGCGGGATGCCGCCAGGCGCGCGAGGGCCTCGTCGCCCATGACGACGCGCAGGCGGTCGCGGGCGGTCTCGGGGCGCTCGGTGGCGGTTGCGGCGCCGAGCGCGGTGGCGGGGTCGGGCGTGGGCGTGGGGCCGGCGGCGGGTGCGGGCCCAGGGTTGGTTTCGGCCGAGGCCAGGCTCTTCTCGGCGGCGTCTTGCATGCGTCCTCCGTGTGTCGTTCCGGTTCGCTTCGGTTCGCTTCGGTTCGTTTCGTTTCGAATGCGTGAATGATCTCTGCTAGATGATAGCGCGGCGGACGGGGGCGTTTGGCGTGCTATCCTTATGAACTGGTCTGCGATCGCAGGCCCAACATAAGTCGCCGGGCAGAGGCGCGCGCCCATGACACGAGTGCCAACACCGTCTGCCGGGCCTGTCAGAAGGTGGTTTCACCGTGGAAGAAATGCCAAAGACCTACGACCCCCAGTCGGCCGAGCCCGAGCTCATCGAGAAGTGGATCAGCGCCGGCTGCTACCAGCGCAGCAAGGGCGTGGGCGACTGCACCGTCACCATCCCGCCGCCCAACGTCACGGGCATCCTGCACATGGGCCACGCGATGGACGACACGATCCAGGACACGTTCGTGCGCTACAGCCGCATGCGCGGCCGCTCGACCCGCTGGATCCTGGGCACCGACCACGCCGGCATCGCGACGCAGACCAAGGTCGACAAGAAGCTCAAGGGCGAGGGCATCTCGCGCCTCGAGATCGGCCGCGAGAAGTTCCTCGACGCCTGCTGGGACTGGACCCGCGAGTACGGCGGCACGATCGTCTCGCAGATCAAGCGCATGGGCTGCTCGATCGACTTCGACGACGAGAAGTTCACGATGAGCCCCGAGTTCTCGCGCGCCGTCCGCAAGGTCTTCGTCGACTGGTACCACGACGGCCTGATCTACCGCGGCAAGCGCATCGTCAACTGGTGCCCGAGCTGCCGCACGGCCATCTCCGACGACGAGGCCGAGTACCACGCCGAGAAGGGCCACCTCTGGTACCTGCGCTACCCGCTCTCCGAGCCCGTCGACGGCGTCGAGTACGTGACCGTCGCCACCACGCGCCCCGAGACGATGCTCGGCGACACCGGCGTCGCCGTCTCGCCCTCCGACCCCGACAAGCAGAAGCTCGTCGGCAAGACCGTCGTCCTGCCGATCGTGGGCCGCGAGATCCCCATCTTCTCCGACTGGCACGTCGACGCCGAGTTCGGCACCGGCTTCGTGAAGGTCACGCCCGCGCACGACCCGAACGACTACGCCATGGGCCAGACCCACGACCTCGAGCAGATCAACATCTTCGACGAGACCGCGCACGTGGTCGAGGGCTACGGCGAGTTCTCCGGCATGAGCCGCGACGAGTGCCGCGAGGCCGTCGTCGCCAAGTTCGAGGAGCTTGGCCTTCTCGACCACATCGAGGAGCTCGACCACTCCGTCATGCACTGCTACCGCTGCGACACCGCCCTCGAGCCCTGGCTCTCCGAGCAGTGGTTCGTCGCCGTCGACAAGCTGAAGGAGCGTGCGACCGAGGTCGTCAAGAGCGGCGAGGTCAAGTTCCACCCCGAGCGCTGGACCCAGGCCTACCTGACCTGGATGGAGAACCTCAAGGACTGGTGCATCAGCCGCCAGCTCTGGTGGGGTCACCGCATCCCCGTCTTCTACTGCGAGGACTGCGGCTGGGAGGACGCCCTCATGGAGGACGCCGACGTCTGCCCCAAGTGCGGCGGCCACCACATCCACCAGGACGAGGACGTGCTTGACACGTGGTTCTCTTCTCAGCTGTGGACCTTCGCCACGCAGGGCTGGCCCGACGACACCTCCGAGCTCGCCGAGCACCATCCCACCAAGGTCCTCGTGACCGCCCGCGACATCATCGCGCTCTGGGTCGCGCGCATGGTCATGAGCTCGCTCTACTTCACCGACGAGGTGCCGTTCCACGACGTCTACATCTACGCGACGATCCTCGCGAAGGACGGCAGCCGCATGTCCAAGTCGAAGGGCAACGGCGTCGACCCCATGGACCTCATCGGCAAGTACGGCGCGGACGCCATGCGCTACAACCTGCTGACGCTCATCACCAACAACCAGGACGTCAAGTTCGACGCGAACCTCGACAAGAAGACCCGCAAGCTCATTGACAGCCCGCGCACCGAGCAGGCCCGCTCCTTCGTCACCAAGATCTGGAACGCGAGCCGCTTCGTCCAGATGAACCTCGACGGCTACGAGCCCGGCCCCGCCAAGGCGGAGACCCCCGAGGACGCCTGGATGCTCTCGCGCCTCGCCAAGGTCGTCGCGGAGTCGACCGAGCAGCTCGAGTCCTACAACTTCGGCGACTACGCCCGCAACATCCAGTCCTTCTTCTGGGGCGAGGTGTGCGACTGGTACATCGAGCTCTGCAAGGGCCGCCTGCTCGACGGCTCTCCCGAGGAGCGCCTGCAGGTCCAGCGCAACCTCGTGTTCGTGCTCGATACCTCGATGAGGCTCCTGCACCCGGCGATGCCGTTCGTGACCGAGAGCGTCTGGGACGCGCTTCCCGCCTCCGGCCTCGACGCCCACGACAGCGAGTTCCTCATGGTCGCCAACTGGCCCGACCCCGCCGACTTCGCGAGCTTCGTGAACGACAAGGCCGAGCACGACTTCGACCTCGCCAAGCGCGTCGTCTCCGCCGTGCGTTCCACCCGCGCCCGCTATCGCCTCTCGCCCAAGGCCGAGCTCGACGTGGCCGTCCGCACCACGGGCGACGACGCTTCGGTCCTCGAGGCGCAGCGCTCCTTCATCTGCTCGGTCGGTCGCATCGACCAGCTCGCGCTCGGCGCCGCCCAGGACAAGCCCGCAGGCTCCGTCTCCGTCGCTGACGGCAAGCTCGAGATCTTCGTCGCCCTCGGTGGCCTCGTCGACCTCGAGGCCGAGGGCAAGCGCCTCGAGAAGGAGCTCGCCAAGGCCGAGAAGGAGCTCTCCGGCGTCACGCGCACCCTCTCCAACGAGGGCTTCGTCGCGAAGGCGGCCCCTGCCGTCATCGAGAAGAAGCGCGACCAGAAGGCCGAGCTCGAGCAGACCATCGCCCAGCTCAAGGAGCAGATCGCCGACCTCAGCTAAGCGTCTCTGACCTCAGCTAATCGCCTCTGACCGGCCCGCGCGCCCAGTTGCACGCGGGCCGGTTGCTATTTGCGACAGCGTTCCAATTGCGCTTTGGGGCCACCTGGACTCGCGGAATGCGAGTCCTCTTTCTGTCTACCTCGTGTCACTTGTGCGCAGGCGCCTGCGACAATATACTCCAAGCAATCTGTGTACTGCGACTCCATCCTGCGAGGAAGGGTGTCATGCAAAAGCTGATCAAGAGGTCCATCGCGGCCGCCCTCTCGGCCGTGCTCGCACTCGGGACCGGCCTTCCGGCCATCGCCGCCGCCAAGGGCTACGAGGTCTCGGTCGAGAACCACGCCGCCGGCCCCAATCGAACCGTGAGCCAGCTCAAGCTCGACAAGATCGACAGACCCGCGCCCGACACCGCTCTCGACGACACCGCCGAGGTCGCCTGTGCCGAGGGCGAGCACTGGGAGGTGCCCGTCCTGTGGGTCCGCGACGACCTCGCCCTGTCCACGCAGGCCGAGCGCGACCGCACCTACCTGCCCGTCGTCGCCTTCTATGTGCCCGAGGGCCTGAGCATCTCGGGCGGCAGCTTCACAATCGAGCTCTCCGACTCGATCCGCGAACTCTTCGGCACCGCCGACGTCGTCTCCGTCTTCAACCCCGAGACGGGCGTCACCTACATCCTGCCCGAGTCCCTGCGCGACCTCTTCGCGCCTTCGCGCAAGTCCGCCGCGGCCGCTCCCGCCGCCGCGGCGCCTGCGCCTGTCGCCGCCTCCCAGCAGGCGACGGACGACGCCTACGATGGCGCCGACTACGACTCCGACGACGGGGTGGAATCCCATCGCACCCTCGTCGACATCCACTGCTCGCAGACCGCGCGTGAAGCGTTCTCCGACGACGACCTCCAGTGGCTGCTCGACTACGTGCTCAACACGATCCAGCCGCAGGCAGTCAACTACCTTCTCGACAACTTCCCCAGCTTCCGCGCCGGCGCCGAGCAGGGCCTCATCGGCAGCCGCATCGGCCTCTACATCTACTTCATAAAGGGTGACGACGATGGCGTGCTCTCGCACAAGCAGACCTCGCCCGAGACCCTCGCCTACGTGCGAGACGACGTCGACGCTTCCGGAGAAGAGCCCACCTACCGCTATATGATGGGCCTCAACCTCAAGGACCTCGCGCTCACAGACGACAACGGCGAACCCGTGACGGACCCCACGACCGGCAACTTCGTGCTCGTACGCAACGGCGCCGCGCTGGAGACCTTCGAGAACACCATGGTCCACGAGCTACTGCACGCCATCATGTTCGACTACAACCGCGTCGGCATGGCCGGCGGCACCGACCTCAGCTGGCTCGTGGTCGACGAGAACTTCCAGTTCGTCAAGCCAGGCGCGGGGGAGAGGTATCAGGCCGCCCGCTTCCCCATGTGGTTCATCGAGGGGTCCGCCTCCGCCGTCGAGAACGTCTTCCAGTTCCGCTACGGCATGTTTAGCGCCCTTCGCAACAACTCCGAAAAGGGCGTCTACGAGCTCAAGAACCTCCTCGCCAACTACGTCCACGGCGTCGACTCTGGCGGCAATCTCGCCTACTTCGACATAAGGTACTCCGAGGACCTGAAGGACGACAAGGGCAACCCCATCCCCTCGGTTAACGCGAAGTACGTCACTGGCTACCTCGCGACCGTCTACCTGTCCGACCTCATGGCCCGCAAGCAGACGGGGCACTCCGCCATCAGGTACAACGGCGACTCCATCGCCGGCGTCTCCATGGCCGACCTGCGTGGCGGTCTCGACAAGATCCTCGCCGAGCTCCACGCCGGCAAGACCCTCGACCAGGTGATCGCCGAGATCTCGCCCGCCGCCGGCGCGCCTCTCTACGCCAACACGGCCGATTTCGAGAGCAAGTTCGTCAAGGGCACCATCAAGTCCTCCGAAGACGGCGACTACTACGTCGGTGACGACGACTCGGGCCACTTCGTCGTGGACTACCTCAACTACTTCGACTACGTCTCCTCCGACCCCGCCCGCAAGTACAGGGCCAACGGCTCGATCCTCGTCGACGCCGACAATGACATCGTCTCGCCCCTCAACGGCACGGGCGTCTACCGCTCCGAGTACATGCAGGTGGTCGACTCCAACGACTACGTCCCCTCCACGGTCCCCAACGACCAGGCCATGGCCACGGGCGGCAAGACGGTCACCGGCAAGCCGACCGTCTCCACGGGCTCCGACGCCGCGACTGCGACCAACGCCTCGTCCGACGATTCCGCCGCCGAGAAGAGCACGGCTCCCGCCGACGCCCCCTCCCAGCAGCAGCCCGCCGCGGCTCCGCAGGCGAGTGCGCCCGTCGACGCCTCCGGCTCCGACGAGGCCCTGGCGCCTGCCGCCTAGCCTCCGTCGCAATCAACGCTCTCGTGGGCGCGGGACGGCCATCGGTCGCCCCGCGCCCTCCTCTTGCATGAGGCGCCCACGTCAACGCATGCGCCCGGCCGCGTCCGCCCGCACGCATGCCACGCACCTGGCACTCATGCCGCCCATGGCGTCCGCATGGTGATTCCTCTGTTGCATATGTGTTCTAAACCCCTGCTCATCCGTATAATGTAATTGGATTTCTGTCATTATTTCCCAACGTCTCGGGAGGGGAGGGGACATGCGCTCGAACGGTCGCTTCCGCATCATGCTCAGCATTGTCCTCTCCGTCGCCCTCGCGCTCGGCCAGACGCCGGCTACGGCAGGCCGCGCCCTCGCGGCCGAGCCCGCAGATTCCGCGGCACAGGCCCCGGCGTCCACGCCTGATGACGCCGCCGGCACGACCGCGCCCGAGGCAGAGCTCCCCGGTGGCGCCGCGCTCACGCAGGCGCTCTCGGCCGACACGAACGAGGCGGGAGAGTCCGCCGCATCCGTCGATCCCGTTTCCGAGCCGACCAGCGCAACCCCCGACGCCACCGCAACGCCCGGCGCCATCCCCGCGTCCGACCCCACGCCCGACGCCGCTGCCGCCCCCGCGCCCGACGCGACCACCGCCGACCCCGCGCCCACGCCCGAGCCCGACTCCCGTCCCGCCCTCGACTGGGTCGGATCGGCGACCAACGGCGTCATCGTCTCCATCCACGCCCCCGAGGGCGCCCTGTCCGAGGGCACGGTCCCGTCCGTCGCCTCCGCCACGCCCGAGCAGGCCCGCGCCGCGCTCGACGCCTCCGCGGCCCTCCTCGACGGCGAGCCCGTCGACGCCCTCGCCGTCGACGTCTCCTTCTCCCGCGGCGGCGCCGAGGTCGAGCCCGCGCCCGGCTCGGCCGTCGAGGTCACGCTCCGCTCCATCGCCCCCGTCTCGGGCACGCGCTTCTCCTGCGTCCACGTCGCCGACGACGGGTCGGCCGAGGTCGTGGCCGCCGCGACCCCCACCCACGCCGAGTTCGCCTCGGACTCGTTCTCCGTCTACGCCATCGTCGGAGCGGACGCCCAGGTCCGCGCCCGCGTCGCCTTCGTCTCCGCCACGTCCGCCGGTGCCGTCACGGGTGCCACGCTCTCCACCCAGATCGTCCACGCGGGCGACTCCCTCGAGGCCCCGGCTCCTCCCGCCGCTGCCGCCGAGAAGAGCGTGTTCAGCCACTGGTCGGTCGGCACGGGCGCGGACGTCGTGGACGTCGCCCCCTGGCTTGGGCGCGCGCTCAGCAACGACGACATCGCCTCACTCGCGACTGCCGCTGGCTCCACGCTCGACCCCGCGACCAACCTCTACGACCTCACCGCGACCGCCACCTTCGCGCCGGCCCACACGGTCCGCTTCCACCAGTACGGCCACGAAGAGTCCGTCGCCGAGGCCGACCTCGACGCCACCGACGCCTACTCCTCCCTCACCGACGCCTCGGGCTCCATCGACCTCTCGGGCGCGAGCCTCTCCTTCACGCCCATCGTCGAGGGCGTCGACGCCCACCTCGTGGGCTGGGCCTCGTTCGCCCCTGGCGCGCCGGCAGGTGCCGCCCCGCTCGCGTCCTACGACACGGACGCCGTCGTCACGGGCGTCTCGTCCGACCTCGACCTCTACCCGGTCCTCTCGACCGGCTTCACGGTCACGCTCGACACGCGCAGCGCCGCCACGCTGGAGTCGCTCTTCGTCGCCGAGGACGCCACGGGCGCGGGCACGCTCGCATTCGACAGGCTTCCCACCGCTGAGTCCCTCGGCACAAACTTCAACCCCGGCTACACCTTCGCCGGGTGGTACCGCGACGCCTCCTTCGAGACCAAGGTCGAGGGCGACATCACCGGCATCCGCGAGAACATCAAGCTCTATGCCAAGTGGGACCCCGCCACGGTCACCTACACCATCGTCAACATGCTCGAGGGTCCCGAGAACAAGCCGGGCGAGGGTCGCTACACCTTCTATTCCAGCGAGGTCGCCTACGGCGTCGTCGGGACGCACGTGCCCCTGCTGACGGAGGGCTCGACCACCTACGCGATCTCGAACGCAGACGGCACCACGCGCAACGAGAGCTTCATGGGCTATCACATTCCCGACTCCGAGGAGACCGCCTATGGCTCCGAGGTCGTCCTGGGCGATACGGTCCCCGTGAACGCGCACTCGGCAAACGCCCGCATCTCCGAGGAGACCATCGACCCCTCCGGCACGACCACCGTCAAGCTCTACTGGAACCGCGACCGCTACGCGATAACGTTCTACTCGAACGGTGCCAAGACCACGAGGTTCTCCACCGACCGCTACGTCAAGTACGAGCAGAAGGTGAAGGACTTCGAGCACGACAGTTGCATCACCAACTTCCTTGCAAGCTACAAGGGTGGTAAAGGTCGCATTATCGGAACGTTCGAGACGGCGCCATTCATCATCGACTCCGACGGTGACATGTTCCTCTTCGACGCGCGCGACACCGCAGGGGTCAGGTTCGACACGCTCTACGACAAGTACTCGGGTGACGACTGGCCCGAAGATACGTGGAGCTGGCGCAGTAGCTACTTGTCCCGCGAGTACATGAAGTGCATGCCCGGCGTCGACTACACGGGCAAGGGCGTCATCACCATGACCATCAACGGGGAGAGGGCAGACTACTACCTGCTCAAGGACACGATCGAGACGACCAGTTTCAGCGCCGGGCGTCACAAGGGCGCCTCCGACGACCACTGGACGGGCGGCCAGCCCTTTGGCACGCAAGGATATCTCGTCGCCGCCGAGATGGGCGACGGCATGCACTACCTTCCCACCGGAAACGGCTACTGGTACTCGGGCAGCACGCTCATATCCAATGTTGGCAATACCGGGAAGTATGGCTGTCGCCTGTACTACTGGCCCAGTTCCTATGTGCTCTCCTTTGCCAATACCGTCGGGTCATCGGTCAATGGGACCGACAATGAGGAGACGAGCCTCAGCCTCGAGTTCGGCTCCCTCCCAAGCCTGAATGAGACCGTGTCGAAGTACGTCGTCGGCGAGACGACGCGGGAGGCGAATGGCAGGGACTACGTCTTCGACGGCTGGTACGTCGACGCCTCGGCCGCGGCCAACCACCTCCAGCCAGATCGCGGCGACTACCGCATCGACCCCGCCACCTGGACCATGCCGGACGCCAACACCGTTCTCTACGCGGGCTGGACGCCCAAGACCTACGAGGTCACCTTCGACTCCGTGGGCGGCCAGATGGTCGAGCAGGAGGGCGCGGTTCTCTCCGAGGACGGCTCCAAGCTCACCCTCCCCAAGGTCGAGGGTGGTACCACCGTTGCCAAGCCCGAGACGCCCACCAAGACCGTGGGTGGCGTCGACTACACCTTCACGGGCTGGTACAAGGATGCCGACTACACCGAGCCGTGGGTCTTCTCCAGCTCCACGCCGCACGGCCCCACCACGCTCTACGCCAAGTGGGTCAAGGGCCGCACCTACCACGTTACCTACCATACGTCCGAGGGCGCAGAGATCGCGGGCGTCGATGACACCCTCTACCGCTTCGGCGCCCGCGCGAGGGTCGCCCCCGAGCAGCCGGGCGAGCCCCACGACGAGCCCTTCCTCGGCTGGTCTACGGTCAGGGGCAACGCCTCCTACCTCGTGGGGCAGTCCGTCACCGTCAACTCGCACACCGACCTCTTCGCCATCTACGGCAGCGCGCTGCCGGGAGCCGCGGCCGGCGACGTCGAGGAGGGCGCGCCGAGGGTGACCCTGCACTCCAACTACGCCAGCCTCCCCGAGGCCGACCGCCCCGGCGCGGAGGTCGAGTCGACCATCCAGGCCGAGCGCGCCAACGCCGCGGTCACACTGCCCTCCGGCATCGCCGGCGCAGATGCCACGGGCTACCACGTCTCCGGCTGGAGCTCGTCGCCCGACGGGTCGGGCGACACCTACGGCACGGGCGAGGCGGTCGCCGTCTCCTCCGACACCGACCTCTTCGCTGTCTGGGAGGCCAACCAGCTTTCCGCGGGCCTGTCGGTGAGCTTCGTCTACGACGGCACCGAGCGCGAGCCCGAGCCCACCGTGACCGGCTGGGACGGCTCGACGCTTTCCCGCGGGACCGACTACGAGCTCTCCTGGTCAAATAACGTCCGCGCGCACGCGGCGTCGGGCGAGGACGCCCCGACCGTGACGGTCTCGGGCGTCGGCGACTACGGGCGCTCCGGTCCCGTTTCCCTGAACTTTGCGATCACGAGGCGACCCGTCACGGTCACGGCCGACAACAAGTCGAGCAGGGTCAAAGAGCCGGTGGAGCCCCTCACCGCCTCGGTCACCGCGGGGTCGCTCGTCAGAGAGGGTGACCTCGGAACGGTCTCCGCCCACGTGTCGGGCGAAATCGACACCACGAGGGCCCGCACCTACGAGATCCTCGTTTCCTACGTCGCGAACCCCGACTACGAGGTCACCGTCGTGCCCGGCACCTACCGCGTGAGTGAGGCGAGCCTCCTCGTCACGGCCCAGGGCTGGTCGGGCACCTACGACGGCGTGGGCCATCAGGCACGGGTCGCGCTTGCGCCCGAGGAGGCCGTCCGCGACGGAGCTTGCGTCTACTACTCGACGACCACGCCGCTCACCGACTCGAACTACTCCACGTCTGGCTCCACTGACGTGCCCTCTCGCACTCACGCCGGCACAACGACCGTCTACTACTACGTCAAGGGGACGGAGAGCTACAAGCCCGATGACGATGACCGCGCGGGTTCGCTCGAGCTTGCCGTGGCCGCGGCCCCGCTCGTCGCCACGGCGCTGCCTCGCACGATCACCTACGGCGAGGGGCCCGCCAACGGCGGCGTCTCCTGGGAGGGCTTCGTGCCGGGGGAGTCGGAGTCGAACCTCGACCTCTCCGGGCTCTCCTATTCGTATGCCTCGCTGGGCGGCGGCGAGGGGTCGGAGTACGTGGCCGGCAGCCCCGCGGGAAGCTACCACATCTCCGTCTCGGGCGCCCGTTCCGACGACTACGAGATCTCCTACGTCCCGGGCGTGCTCACGGTCGCGAGGAGGGAGCTCTCGCTCGAGTGGTCCGCCGCCGACTCCATGCCCTACACGGGCTCGGCGCGCACCTACGCGGGTGCGACCCTCTCGGGCGTCCGGGATGGCGACGTCGTGAGCTGCGACCTCTCGGGTGCGTCCGAGACCCACGCCGGCGAGTACGTCGCGACCGTCACGGGCCTCACCGGCACGAAGTCCTCGAGCTACAGCCTTCCCGGCGAGGGGCTCTCGCACCCCTGGTCGGTCACCCAGGCGGCCAACTCCGCGACGGCGCAGATCGACGACTGGACCTACGACGGCACGAGCCGCGCGGTACCCACGGCCGTCGCCGGCTTCGGCGCCGCAACGGCGACGTTCGTGTACGCGGACTCCGAGGAGGGGCCGTTCACGCCAGATCCGCCCGTTTCGGCCGGCACCCACTGGGTGTGTGCCCTCATCGAGGGCACGCCCGACTACGCGGGCGCCGAGAGCCCGGCCAAGGCCTTCGAGGTCGCCCGCAGGCCCGTCCTGATAGAGGGCGTCGCCACCGCCGACAAGGTCTACGACGGCACGACGTTGGCCGCGGTGACGGGCACGCCCGCCGTCGTGCGCGTGCCGGGCGTGCCCGCCTCGGGGCCCGTCGCGGGCGACGACGTCGCCGCGGCCCCCGGCACGGCCTCGTTCGAGAACGCCTCGGTGGGGTCGGGCAGGGCCGTGACGTTCTCCGGCTGGTCGCTCTCCGGCGTCACTGGCGGCAACTACCTCCTCCAGGCCCAGCCCGTGCCGTCTGCGGCCGACATACTGAGGCGCCCCGCAAGGGTCGTCGCACGCCCCTGCGCGGCCTCCTACGGCGACGAGCCGCCCGCCTACGAGGCCGACTGGGAGAACCTCGCCCCCGGCGAGGGCCCCGCCGACGCCGCGGTGGGGACGCTCTCGCTATCCTGCGCCTACGCGCGTTGGTCGGACGTGGGCGAGTACGAGGTCGTGCCCACCGGCGTGACCGCCACCGCCAACTACGAGCTCGACCTCGTGCCCGGCGCGCTCTCCGTCGCCCGCGCGGGGAACCGCTGGGTCGCCGGGCCCTCGATGGCCTCCTGGACCCTCGGCGAGCCGGTGCCTGCGCCCGTGGCGCAGGCCGCTTTCGGCGAGGCCTCCCTCTCCTTCGCGCCCGCCCTCTCCGCGCAGGACGAGGGGGACGCATGGTCGCCCGACCTCCCGACGGCGCCCGGCTCCTACGTGATGCGCGCCGAGGTGGCCGAGACGCCCAACTACACCGGCCTCTCGGCCGAGGTGCCCTTCTCCGTCTCGGCGGCGACGCTCTTCTACGACGCCAACAGCCCCCTGGCCGAGGGCTCCGTCCCGCCCGCCGAGGGCGCGGTCGGCGAGTCCGTCGAGGTCGCCGGCGCGGGCGGCCTCGCGTGGCCCGGCCACTCCTTCCTGGGCTGGAACGCCGCGCCCGACGGATCGGGCGACGCGTACCTGCCCGGCGACCCCTTCACCCTCACCGGCGGCCCCGACGTGCTCTACGCGCAGTGGCTGCCCGCCGGCGAGCTGCGCTACGAGGGCAACGGCGCCGACTCGGGCGAGACGCCCCCGAACCTGGGCAATGCCGGCGAAGTCGTGCGCGCCGCCGCGTGCGGGTTCTCGCGCGTCGGGTGTCGCTTCGCCGGCTGGAGCGGCTCCGCCGACGGCTCCGGCGAGCGGGTCATGCCCGGCGACGCGGTGACGCTCGTGGCGGGAGGCCAGCGCCTCTTCGCCCAATGGGAGGTCAACGAGATCTCCGCCGCGCTCGCGGGAGGCCCCTTCGCGCTCCCCGCCGACGGGTCCGGCGCCCGCCCGAGGCCGACCGTCCTGGGCTGGGACGGCCGCGTCCTCTCCGAGGGCGTCGACTACGAGCTCTCCTGGGCGGACAACCTCGCGCCCACCGCGGGAGGCCCCCGCGCGACGGTCACGGTGACGCCTCTGCCCGGCACCGAGCACGCCCTCGCGCGCCCGGTGACGATCGAGTTCGACGTCGTGGCGGCCGCCGCGCCCGAGGCGGCGCCCGAGGCGGCCCCAGGCGGGCCCGCGGCGGTCCCGACGGACCCGACGACGCCCGTCACCGACGACCCCTCGACGCTCGCGGCGCCGGCCCTCGCCGCGGCGGGCCTCGCCGCCGTCGCCGCGTCGCTTCGCCGCCGCAGGAGGTCGCCGAGGTAGCCCTCCGCCGGCGCGCCGCCGCGCGGCGACGCTCGCGGGCGAACTTCGAGCGGTCGCTGCCCGAATGCTGCGGCGATGCCTCCCGTGCGCCCGCGCCTCAAATATAATGTGATTGCATTTCTGCCAGTTCAGCGTGCCAATGGGGGAGGTCCGGATGTCCCCTCGAAACATCGCTCGCGCCGCGTTGTCGCTCGCCCTGTCGGGCGTCCTCGCGCTGGGCCCCGGCCTGGCGCCCGTCGCGCATGCCCGGGCGGCAGGGGAGGGCGCGCCCGCCGGCCCGACGCGGGCCGTGGAACCCGAGAGCCCCTCCGACACCTCGGCTGGGTCCGCCGCGACCGGCGACGGCGTGGGGGAGAGCGCGGACGCATTCCGTGAGGGGCCCGCCGCGGCAACCGCCTCCGCGCCCGACGCGCCGTTCCCTGTCGACGAGGCCGCCGACGCTGCCGTTCCGGCCTCGCCGGGTGGCGAGGCGTTTGCCGACGCGGCCGTCCCCGACCCCGCAGGGGAGGATCCCGGCACGTCCTCCGACGCCTCGGTGGCGCTCGACTCCCGCCCCGCCCTCGACTGGGTCGGATCGGCGACCAACGGCGCGATCGTCTCCGTCCACGCCCCGGAGGGCGCCCTGCCCGAGGGCACGGTCCCGTCCGTCGTCTCGGCCACGCCCGAGCAGGCCCGCGCCGCGCTCGACGCCTCCTCCGCGCTCCTCGACGGCGAGCCCGTCGACGCGCTCGCCGTCGACGTCTCCTTTTCTCGCGGCGGCGCCGAGGTCGAGCCCGCGCCCGGCTCGGCCGTCGAGGTCACGATCCGCTCCATCGCCCCCGTCTCGGGCACGCGCTTCTCCTGCGTCCACGTCGCCGACGACGGGTCGGCCGAGGTCGTGGCCACCGCCACCCCCACCCACGCCGAGTTCGCCTCGGACTCGTTCTCCGTCTACGCCATCGTCGGGGCGGACGCCCAGGTCCGCGCCCGCGTCGCCTTCGTCTCCGCCACGGATTCCGGCGCCGTCGCCGGCGCGACGCTCTCGACCCAGATCGTCCGCGCGGGCGACTCCCTCGAGGCCCCGGCCCCTCCCGCCGCGGCCGCCGAGGGGAGCGTGTTCAGCCACTGGACGGTCGGCGAGGACGCCGACCTCTCCGACTTCCTCGGCCGCGAGCTCAGCAACGACGACATCGCCTCCCTCGCGAGGGCCGCCGACTCCACGCTCGACCCCGCGTCCAACCTCTACGACGTCACCGCGACCGCCGCCTTCGCGCCGGCCCACACGGTCCGCTTCCACCAGTACACGCGGGAGGAGTGCGGGGTCGACCCGTCCCTCGACTCGACCCTCGCGTTCTCCTCGCTCACGGACGCCTCCGGCTCGATCGCCCTCTCCGGCGCGAGCCTCTCGTTCACGCCCGTCGTCGAGGGCGTCGACGCCCACCTCGTGGGCTGGGCCTCCTACGCGGACGCCTCGGCCGGGCCGACCGCCTACGGGACCGACGGCGCCATCGCGGGCGTCGACTCCGACCTCGACCTTTACCCGGTCCTCTCCACCGGCTTCTTCGTCGAGCTCGACACCACGGGGGCCTCGGTCCTCGAGTCCCTCTTCGTTCAGGAGGCGGAGTCGGGATCGGGCACCCTGGAGTTCGGCCGCCTTCCCACCGAGCAGTCCCTCGCGGGCGACTCCTACGACCCCGCGACCGGCTCCTACGCCGAGGGCTACCGCGGCTGGCACCAGGGCTGGACCCTCGAGGGCTGGTACCGGACGCGAACGGGGAGCGCCGACGAGGGCTACGAGTACTCCGACAAGGTGGAGGGGGACCTGGACGTCTCGTCCGACCTCACGCTCTACGCAAAGTGGGTGCCGCGCGACGACACCCCGTACACGATCGTCAACATGGTCGAGGGGCCCGAAGGCCTGACATGCGAGGGCTCCTTCTCGACCTACTCCATGGTCGCTGCCGCTGGTCGATCGGGCGCGGTGCCCGAGTCCTCTTCGTCGGAGAGCAACCCGTCCGCCTACTACCATCACAGGGCCTCGGCCTCCGAGATGGAGAAGATTACCGCCCGTGCCGACGTTCCGGTCTCCGCGGATACTATCAAGGCCGACGGAACGAGTTACGTGTACGTCTTCTGGCCCAGAAACACGCACACCTATCGGTTCAACAACATGAGTGACACTCGCGTCCTTACGGTGAGCGGCGTCAAGGGCGGACAGGCCTATCGGACCTGGGATCCTGGCGGTGTCCTTTCAGCCCTGACCTACAACAACGCGTCGACCAATCGCAGGTTCTGGATTTCCGGCGGCAACGAAACATGGGGCTGCAGGCCCGGCAACGTTGTCACGAGCGGCTGCGAGGACCCCGCTCCGACTGTCTCCGCGCTGAACAACTCGACCGTTACGTTTTCCTTGCGACAGACCAATAACAACTACACGCTCGGCCTGCGCATGCTCATCAACGATCTTGAATATGACCCGAGCAGCGCCTACAGACGAACGGTCGACGGAGTCGACTACAGCTTTTCCGAGAATTATGTCGAGAAGTGGGTCAGCAACGGTACTAGCATCAACTTCAACATCTCGGACACGACGGCGGGAAGCAGGACGGTCGGTTACACCAACAACGGCAATTACCACGACGCTACCGGCATGAGTCCTGGGGCCCACACGGGAGGCCTCACCGCAAAGCGAGAGGACGACGGCGTCTACTACGTCAATCGCTACGAGGTCCGCAAGCCCTTCATGCTCACGTTCAGGAACGTTGAGAACGTGACACTGCCCGATGGGGGCTCCGTGCCCACCTCCGCCAGCGTCCTCTACAATGCTCCCGTCTCGAGCTACCTGCCGAACCTCGATGGGTCTCGGCGCAGCGCGGCAGGACGTCAGTACTCGTTTGCGGGCTGGTTTTCGAACGTGGTTGCGGCGCAGGACCCGACCTCGCCAGGCTCCACGGACTACCGCATAGACCCCTCCGCCTGGGTTATGCCTGGCGGCAATACCGAGATCTACGCAGGGTGGGTACCTCTGTCGTTCAGCGTCTGCTTCGACTCCTGCGGCGGCGTCATGGCACCCGAACAGGGCGCGACGCTCTCTGGCGATAAGAGCGTACTCACCTTTGCTGGTATCGAGTCGGGGGAGCGACTCGCCAAGCCCGCCACGCCGTCCAAGAACGTCGGCGGCGTCGACTACACCTTCGTCGGCTGGTACAAGGACCCCGACTATGTCGAGCCCTGGACGTTCTCGAGCTCCACGGTGCAGGGCCCCACCACCCTCTACGCCAAGTGGGTCAAGGGGCGCTCCTACCGCATCGCCTACCACGACTCCGACGGCACCGAGATCGAGGGCGTCGACGACACCCTCTACCGCTACGGCGCCCGCGCTAGGGTCGCCCCCGAGCAGCCGACCGGCGAGCCCCGCGACGAGCCCTTCCTGGGCTGGTCGACGGTCAGGGGCAACGCCTCCTACCTCGTGGGGCAGTCCGTCACCGTCAACTCGCAGGTCGACCTCTTTGCGGTCTACGGCAGCGCGCTGCCGGGCGCCGCGGCCGGCGACGTCGAGGACGGCGCGCCCGTGGTCACGCTCCACTCCAGCTTCGCCAGCCTGCCGGGGGAGGACCGCCCCGGCGGCGAGGTCGAGTCGTCCGTCCAGGCCGAGCGCGCCAACGCCTCCGTCACACTGCCCTCCGGAGTGGCCGGCGCACGCGCCGAGGGCTACCACGTCTCCGGCTGGGCGACGTCGCCCGGCGCCGCCTCCGCCGACTACGCCGTCGGCGAGCGCGTCGCGGTCGCCTCGGACACCGACCTCTACGCCGTCTGGGAGGCCAACCGGCTTTCCGCGGACCTGTCGGCCAGCTTCGTCTACGACGGGACCGCCCACAAGCCCGAGCCTACCGTCACCGGCTGGGACGGATCGGCCCTCGCGCGCGGCACCGACTACGAGCTCTCCTGGTCGAACAACGTGCGCGCGGGGACCGCCACGGTCACCGTCAGGGGACTCGGCGACTACAAGCGCTCCGAGGACGCCTCCGCCCCCTTCGAGATCGCGCGCCGCAAGGTCACGCTGACGGCGGACAACAAGTCCAGCGGAAAGGACGAACCCGTCGAGGAGCTGACCTACCGGGTCACCTCGGGCTCCCTGGCCTCCGCGGGCGACCTCGACCCGATCGTCGCCTACACGGTCGTGCACGACACCACCGCTGCCGCCCCCGTCGACAACTCGCACGCGGGCACCTACGACGTCCTCGTCTCGCACGCGGCCAATCCCGACTACGAGGTGACGGTCGTGCCCGGAACCTACCGCGTGAGCGCCGCGAGGCTGCGCGTCACGGCGCAGGGCTGGTCGGGCACCTACGACGGCGCCGAGCACGCCGCCACGGTCTCGCTCTCGCCAGAGGCGGCCGTGTCCGCCGGCGCGAAGGTCTGGTACTCCAGCGAGAAGGAGCTCAACTCCGGCAACTTCCGGGACGGCACGGAGGTCCCGCCGACTCGCAAGGACTTCGGCAGGACGATCGTCCACTACTACGTGGAGGGCACCGGGGACTTCCAGGTCGAGGAGGGCGCGGACGCCGGCTCCGTGGTCATAGACGTCGCAATGGCGCCCCTGACGTGCGCCGTGAAAAGCGACTCCGTCACCTACGGCGCCGACGCCCCCTCCGGCAGGGTCTCCTGGTCCGGCTTCGTGAACGGAGAGGGGGAGGGCGCCCTCGACCTCTCCGGCCTCGCGTTCTCCTTCAAGTCCGCCTTGGACGAGCCCTACGCCGCGGGCAGCCCCGCGGGGAGCTACCGCATCGAGGCCTCGGGCGCCGACGCCGCAAACTACGACATCTCCTACGTCCCGGGGACGCTGACGGTCGGGAGGAAGGCCCTCTCGCTCGAGTGGTCCGCCGCCGACTCAATGCCCTACACGGGCTCGGCCCGCTCCTACGCCGGCGCGGCGCTCTCGGGCGTCCGGGAGGGCGACGAAGTGAGCTGCGACCTCTCGGGCGCCTCCGCGACCCACGCGGGCTCCTACGTCGCGACCGTCACGGGCCTCACCGGGGCGAGGGCCTCGAGCTACAGCCTGCCCGCCGAGGGGCTCTCCCACGAATGGTCGGTCACCGTGGCCGCCAACTCCGCCACCGCCGCGATCGACGACTGGACCTACGACGGGACCTCGCACGCCGCGCCCACCGCGATCGCCGGCTTCGGCGCCGCAACGGCGACGTTCGAATATGCCGACGCAGCGGAGGGGCCATTCACGCCGGACCCGCCGGCCTCGGCCGGCACCCACTGGGTGCGCGCCGTCGTCGAGGGCACTCCCGACTACGAGGGCGCGACGAGCCCGGCCAAGGCCTTCGAGGTCGCGCGCAGGCCCGTCCTGATAGGGGGCGTTGCCAGCGCAGGCAAGGTCTACGACGGCACGGCGGCGGCCCCCGTGTCCGGCGAGCCCGCCCTCGCGGGCGTGCCCGGCGCCGCGGCCTCCGGCCCCGTCGCGGGAGACGACGTCGCCGCGGCCCCCGGCGAGGCCTCGTTCGACAGCCCCTCCGCGGGGACGGGCAGGGCCGTCAGGTTCTCCGGCTGGTCGCTCTCCGGCGCCGCCGCGGCCAACTACGAGCTCGCCGCCCAGCCCGACGACTCCGCCGCCGACATACTGAGGCGCCCCGCAAGGGTCGTCGCCCGCCCCTGCGCCGTCACCTACGGCGACGAGCCGCCCGCCTACGCGGCCGACTGGGAGAACCTCGCCCCCGGCGAGGGCCCCGCCGACGCCGCGACGGGCACGCTCTCGCTCGACTGCGCCTACGCGCGCTGGTCCGACGTGGGCGAATACGAGGTCGTCCCCTCCGGCGTGGTCGCCACCTCGAACTACGAGCTCGAGCTCGTGCCCGGCGCCCTCTCCGTCGCCCGCGCGGGGAACCGCTGGGTCGCCGGCCCCTCCATGGCCTCCTGGACCCTCGGCGAGCCCGTGCCCGCGCCCGTGGCGCGGGCCGCCTTCGGCGAGGCCGCCCTCTCCTTCGCGCCCGCCCTCGCGGCCCAGGCCGAGGGGGACGGCTGGTCGACGGACGTCCCGACGTCGCCCGGCTCCTACGTGATGCGCGCCGAGGTGGAGGGGACCCGAAACTACTCCGGCCTGTCGGCCGAGGTCCCCTTCTCCGTCTCGGCGGCGACGCTCTCCTATGACGCCAACAGCCCGCTCGCCACGGGGTCCGTCGCGCCCGCGGAGGGCGCGGTCGGCGAGGCGGTCACCGTTTCCGACGACGGCCCCCTCGCCTGGGAGGGTCACTCCTTCCGGGGCTGGAACGCCGCGCCCGACGGCTCGGGCGACGCCTACCTGCCCGGCGACGAGTTCGTCCTCACCGGCGGCCCCGACGTGCTCTACGCGCAGTGGCTGCCCACCGGCGAGCTGCGCTACGAGGGCAACGGCGCCGACTCGGGCGAGACGCCCCCGAACCTGGGCAATGCCGGCGAGGTCGTGCGCGCCGCCGCGTGCGGGTTCTCGCGCGTCGGGTGTCGCTTCGCCGGCTGGGGCGGGTCCGCCGACGGCTCCGGCGAGCGCGTCATGCCCGGCGACGCGGTGACGCTCGTCGCGGGAGGCCAGCGCCTCTTCGCCCAATGGGAGGTCAACGAGATCTCCGCCGCGCTCGCGGGAGGCCCCTTCGCGCTCCCCGCCGACGGCTCGGGGGCCCGGCCGAGGCCGACCGTCCTGGGCTGGGACGGCCGCGTCCTCTCCGAGGGCGTCGACTACGAGCTCTCCTGGGCGGACAACCTCGCGCCCACCACGCCTGGCTCGCGCGCGACCGTGACCGTGACGCCGCTCCCCGGCACCGAGCACGCCCTCGCGCGCCCCGTGACGATCGAGTTCGACGTCGTGGCGGCCGTCGCGCCCGAGACGGCGCCCGAGGCGGCCCCGGGCGGGCCCGCCCGCACGCCCTCCACGGGAGACGCGGGCCCGGGTGCGGTTGTGGCTCTTCTCGGCGGGGCAATCGCCGTGGCCGGTTGTGGCGTTGGACTGCGTCGCAGGAGGCGCACGAGGTAGCGTTTCGCCCGTTGGGCGGCGCGTCAGGCGTGGTGGGCGGTGCAGAGAATGTGTTGCTCGCGTGTGGGATGCATGCCGTTCGCCGATGTGTTAGAGTTACCAAAGCTTATTCGCGATTGTACGAGGAAGTGGGGCAGAGGTTTTGCCCCGCTTCCTTTTGTATGTAGGGGTACGTTCCGGGAGGTGTTCAGGTGGCTTCGACAGATCTTGAGATGAGGCTTGTGACCGCGCTGGAGGAGGTTTCGGCCGACCATGGCATCGACGTCGTCGACGTCGAGGTGGCCGGGTCGAGCAAGTCTCCCATCGTGCGCGTGCGCCTCGACAACGCCGACGCCGAGAAGGGCACCATCTCGCTCGACGACGTGGCGGCCCAGAGTCCCTGGGTCAACGAGGTGATCGACGCGGTGGACCCGTTCCCGGGCTCGTACACGCTCGAGATCTCGTCGCCGGGGCTGTCGCGCCCGCTGCGCAAGGAGGCCGACTTCGAGCGCTTCGCGGGCGAGACCGTCTCGCTCAACACGATCGCGAAGGAGGGCAGGCGCCGCTACACGGGCACGCTCAAGGGCATGCTCGACGGCAAGGTTGCCCTGGAGTGCGACGGCGAGCTCTTCTCGTTCGCGCTCGACGAGATCAAGAACTGCAAGATCAAGCCCTCATTCGACTAGAGACAGACACGACAGGCGCACGTCGCCCGCGAGAAGGAAGGAAGCACCATGGCATCTGAGATGATGGAAGCCCTCATGGCCCTCTGCCAGGAGAAGCATATCGACGAGCTCTACCTGATCGACCAGCTGGAGCAGTCGCTCGCCAAGAGCTACGCCGAGGTCATGCACATGACCGACGGCGCGCGCGTCACCATCGACCGCTCGACCGGCAAGGTCTACGTCTACGAGCTCGTCCCGAAGGAGGAGTCCTGGGACGACGAGACCGGCCTCTACACGGAGTTCGACGAGGTCGACGTCACGCCGAAGGACACGAGCCGCACCGCCGCGCAGCACGCCAAGAGCGTGATCAACGAGATCGTGCGCAACTCCGCGCGCCAGCAGATCTATGAGGAGTTCAGCCAGCGCATCGGCGACATCATCACCGGCACGGTCCTGCAGACCACGCCCGACTTCGCGTTCATCAAGATCCGCGAGAACGTCGAGGCCGAGCTGCCCTACTTCGACCAGCGCCGCTTCCCCGACGAGCGCAACGAGCGCCCCGCGGGCGAGCGCTACGCCCACAACCAGCGCATCCGTGCGATCATCATCGACGTGCGTGACCCGAGCAGCGGCCAGCCGCCCATCCGCGGCGAGCGCCAGCGTCCCTCGATCGTCGTCTCCCGCACGCATCCCGACCTCATCCGCAGGCTCTTCGAGCTCGAGGTCCCCGAGGTCTACGACGGCGTCGTGGACATCCGCTCGGTCGCCCGCGAGCCGGGCGTGCGCTCTAAGGTCGCCGTCTCGTCGATCGACGACCGCCTCGACCCCGTGGGCGCCTGCGTCGGCCCCAAGGGCAGCCGCGTGCGCACCGTCGTCTCCGAGCTCCGCGGCGAGCGCGTGGACGTCGTCCTGTGGAGCGACGACCCCGCCAAGTGCGTCGCCAACGCGCTCTCCCCGGCGCGCGTCTCCCGCGTCATCGTCGACGCCGAGAACAACTACGCGACCGTGATCGTTCCCGACGACCAGCTCTCGCTCGCCATCGGCAAGGAGGGCCAGAACGCCCGCCTCGCCGCGCGCCTGACCGGCATGCACATCGACATCAAGAACGAGTCTCTCGCCGCCGACATCATGCGCGAGATGCCCAAGGAGGTCGAGCAGGAGGCCGAGGAGGGCGAGACCCGCTGCGAGTACGTCGGCCCGACCGGCATCAGGTGCCGCAACATGGCGCGCCCCGGCTCGCACTACTGCGGCATCCACGAGAAGCTCGTCGACCTCGACGACTCCTCGGTCACCGACGACCCCGACTCCCTGATCTAGCGCGAAACGTCAGGTTCGCCCGCTAGCCCCGTTTCGCACACTCTAGAAAGGAAGTGTCCCATGGCAAAGACTCGCGTACATGACCTTGCCAAGGAATATGGCATGACAAGCAAGGAGATGCTCGCGCATCTCGCGGACATGAAGATCCCGGCCAAGGCCGCCTCGTCGACGCTCGAGGACGCCTACGTCGCGATCGTCCGCAAGAAGCTCAAGCCGATCCTCGAGGCACGCGCCGCCGAGATTGAGGCGCAGCGCAAGGCCGAGGAGGAGAAGAAGGCCGAGGAGGAGCGCATCGCCCGCGAGAAGGCCGAGGCCGAGCGCCTCGAGGCCGAGAAGCGCCGCGAGAAGGAGCGCGCCGAGGAGGAGGAGAGGCGTGCCGCCGAGGAGGCCGCACGCAAGGAGGCCGAGGAGAAGCGCGCCGCCGAGGAGGCCGCGCGCAAGGCCGAGGAGGAGCGCAACCGCGTTCACGACAACGCCCCCAAGGCCGCCCCGTCCTTCTCGAGCCTGCTCGACCAGATCGCCCAGCAGGAGAAGGTCCTGAAGCAGCAGGCCGAGGAGAGCGCCCGCAAGCGCGAGGACTCCCGTGGCGGAGACGCCCGCCGCGGCGGCAGGAGGACCTCCGCGCCGCGCATGGACGCCCCGCACCCGGGCGACGCCGACGGCCGCGGTCGCGGCAAGGGCCGCAAGGGCTCCCGCCGAGGCCAGGAGGAGGACCGCTACACGCGCATGGCCCGCGAGGCGGAGGAGTACAGCCGCTCCCGCGTCCTCGAGGAGGCGCGCGAGGCCGTCGAGGAGGCGACGCGCGAGTCCACCGGCCGCCGCAAGGAGCGCAAGAAGCGCCGCAAGCAGCAGCAGGCCGAGGCGGCCAAGGAGGCACGCATCGAGGAGGCCCTGGCGAACGACCAGGACATCTCGCAGCTCGACACCGTCAAGGTGCCGACCGGCTCGACGGTCGCCGAGCTCGCCGAGCTCCTGGGCGTCAACGCCAACGACATCATCAAGCGCCTGTTCCTTCTCGGCACACCGCTGACCATGACCGAGACCATGTCCGACGAGCTCATCGAGCTGGTCGCCGACGACATGGAGCGTGACGTCAAGGTCATGACGAAGGAGGAGGAGAACTCCTTCACCTTCTACGACGACCCGAAGGACCTCAAGCCCCGCCCGCCCGTGGTCACCGTCATGGGCCACGTCGACCACGGCAAGACGAGCCTCCTCGACGCAATCCGCCACACCGGCGTCGCCGAGGGCGAGGCCGGCGGCATCACGCAGGCCATCGGCGCCTCCCAGGTCAAGATCAACGACCGCATCATCACCTTCATCGACACGCCGGGCCACGAGACCTTCACGGCCATGCGTGCCCGCGGCGCCAAGGTGACCGACATCGTCATCCTGATCGTCGCCGCCGACGACGGCGTCATGCCGCAGACCATCGAGTCGATCAACCACGCCAAGGCCGCCGACGTGCCCATCATCGTCGCCGTCAACAAGATCGACAAGCCGGGCGCCGACCCGACCCGCGTGCGCCAGGAGCTCACCGAGTACGGCGTCATCCCCGAGGAGTGGGGCGGGCAGAACATGTTCGTCGACATCTCGGCCAAGAAGCACCAGGGCATCGACACCCTGCTCGAGAGCGTCCTGCTCGAGGCCGACGTCCTCGAGCTCAAGGCCAACCCCGACACCTTCGCGTCGGGCAACGTCCTCGAGGCCAAGCTCGACCGCGGCCGCGGCTCCGTCGCGACGCTGCTCGTCAACCGCGGCACCCTGCGCGTCGGCGACGCCATCGTCGCGGGCATGTCCTACGGTCGCATCCGCGCCATGGTCGACCCGCGCGGCAACAACGTCACCGAGGCGACGCCGTCCTACCCGGTCGAGGTCCTCGGCCTGCAGAGCGTGCCGATGGCCGGCGACGAGTTCCGCGTCTTCCAGGACGACCGCGACGCCCGCGCCCTCGCCGACGAGCGCGCCCTCAAGGCCCGCATCGAGGAGCAGAACAAGGTCAAGCACGTGACCCTGGAGAATCTCTTCTCGACGATGGAGGATGCGGAGTTCAAGGAGCTCAACCTCATCATCAAGGCCGACGTCCAGGGCTCCATCGAGGCACTTCAGGACTCGCTCGACAAGATGGACCAGTCCGAGGTCCGCATCAACACGATCCACTCGGCAGTCGGTGCCATCACCGAGACCGACGTCATTCTGGCCGACGCCTCCAACGCCATCATCATCGGCTTCGGCGTGCGTCCCGAGGCCAAGGCGCGCACGGCTGCCGAGCGCGACGGCGTCGAGATCAGGACCTACAGCGTCATCTACAAGTGCATCGAGGACATCGACGCCGCCCGCATCGGCATGCTCAAGCCGACCGAGCAGGAGGTCCAGACCGCGTCCATCGAGGTCCGCAACACCTTCAAGGTGCCCAAGGTCGGCATCGCGGCCGGCTGCATGGTCGAGGACGGCGAGGTCTCCCGCGACGACCTCTGCCGCCTCGTGCGCGACGGCATCGTGGTCTACGAGGGCCAGCTCGCGTCGCTGCGCCGCTACAAGGACGACGTCAAGAGCGTCAAGGCGGGCTTCGAGTGCGGCGTCGGCCTCGAGAACTTCCAGGACATTCACGTTGGCGACGTCATCGAGACGTACCGCATCGAGCAGGTCGCCCGTACGGAGTAGGTGGACATGAAGCAGAACCGCAATTCCCGCCGCATCAACAAGCTTGCGCGCGAGAAGCTGGCAAGCATCCTCCTGTTCGAGGTCTCGGACCCGGACCTGGCGCTCGTGACCCTCACGAGCGTCGAGGTCTCGGTCGACAAGTCCGTGCTCAAGGCGTACGTGAGCTGCGACCGCGACCGCTACGACGAGGTGAGTGCCGCCCTGGCGCGCGCCAAGGGACGCATCCGCGGTCTTCTCGGCCACGCGCTCGACTGGCGCGTGACTCCCGAGCTGGTCTTCCAGATCGACACGACCGCCGACGAGGCGGAGCGCATCGCACTCGCGCTCGAGAACGTGCCGGCGACGCTCGCCGTCGAGAAGGACGAGGCTGGCTACCCCGTGGCGCCTGCCGCTGACGGTGACGCCGACGAGGCCGATTCCGCAGACGAGGCCGACGAGGCCGACGACGGCGCCGAGCTCGACGAGGGCGCGGCAGACGGCGAGGTCGAGGCAGGTGAGTAGCCACATGGGCATCATGTACGACCCCGAGCAGGGCGAGCGCTTCGCCCGCATCGCCGAGCTGGTCGAGAAGAGCGACACGGTCGCGATCTGCGCCCACACCAGCCCCGACGGCGACGCGCTGGGCTCCACGCTCGCCCTCGAGATGGTGCTGCGTGCCAAGTGGCCGGAGAAGCACTACGTGAACCTGCTCGCCGACGACGAGCCGGTGCCGCGCATCTACTCGTACCTGCCGGGATCGGAGAACCTCGTGCCCGCGAGCTCGTTCGTGGGCTCGCCCGACCTGTTCGTGAGCGTCGACGTCTCGGTGCCCGCTCGCCTCAACCACGGCGAGGCCGTCATGCGCCGCGCCCGCATGCGCGCGATCATCGACCACCACCCCTGCGACGAGCCCGTGGCGGACGCCTGCATGATCCGCCCGAGCGCGGCCGCGGCGGGCGTGCTCGTGTGCGAGTTCGCCCTGTTCCTGGGCGTGGAGATCACCTCCGACATCGCGCGCTGCCTCTACTGCGCCATTGCGACCGACACGGGTCGCTTCCAGTACCAGAACGCGGACCCCGAGGCCTTCCGCGTGGCGTCGCTGCTCGTGAACGCCGGCGCCTCGCCCTCGGAGCTCTCGCTCAACGTGTACCAGAACTTCAGCCTGGCCTACCTGCACCTCGAGTCGCTGGTCATGGGCAGGATCACCACGTTCGCCGGCGGGCGCGTCTCGTACAGCTACGCCACGGCGGGCGACCTCAAGCGCACCGGCGCGAGCCTCGACGAGTGCGACGGCCTCGTGGACGCCGTGCGCAGCGTCGCCGGCTCCGAGGTGTCGCTCTTCCTCAAGGAGATCCCCGGCGGCAAGGTCAGGGGCAACCTGCGCTCCAAGACCGACCACGACGTCTCCGGCGTCGCCCGCGCGCTCGGCGGCGGCGGCCACAAGGCCGCGGCCGGCTTCACGATCGAGGGCGACATCGACGAGGCGCTCTCCGAGGCGCTTCCGCTCGTGGTCGCGCTCTTCTCGGACGCCGACGTTTCCGACGAGGGGTCGGACGCCAGGTGAGGCGTGGTCAGAGCGGCATAAACTGCCTGCTTGCGGTCGACAAGCCCGTGGGCATGAGCAGCCATGACGTGGTCGGCCGCGTGAGGCGCGCGCTCGGCGAGCGTCGCGTGGGCCATGCAGGCACCCTCGACCCCGCCGCCTCGGGCGTGCTCGTGGTGGGCGTGGGCCAGGGCACGAGGCTCATGGGCATGCTCACGCAGGACTCCAAGAGCTACCTCGCCGAGATCCGCTTCGGCGCGGAGACCGACACCGACGACGCCGAGGGGCGCGTGGTGCGCGAGGCTGCCCTTCCCGCGGCCTGCGCCGACGTGGACTTCGCGCGCGAGACCGTCGCGCGCCTCGTGGGCGAGCACGACCAGGTGCCGCCCGCGTACTCGGCGATCTCCATCGGCGGCGAGCGTGCGTACAAGCGCGCCCGCGCGGGCGAGGACGTCGAGCTGCCCGCGCGCCACATCACGATCGAGGGGGCGATGCTCATCTCGGTCGCCGAGGAGGGCGCGGTCTGGACCTGCGCCTTTACCGTCTCTAAGGGCACCTACATCAGGAGCATAGCGCGCGACCTGGGCCGAAGCCTTGGCTCGGCCGCGCATCTCTGCGGGCTGCGGCGCACGAGCTCGGGCTCGGTCGACGCCTCGTCCTGCGTGTCGCTCGACGACCTCGACGCGCGCGGCGCCGACGGCGTGGCCGAGCTTGCGCTCGACCCGGTGCGCGCGCTCGGGCTTCCGGTGCGTAGCCTCTCCGAGAAGGAGCGCGACGACGCCCTCTGCGGGCGCGCGATCTCGTGTGGGGCGGTCCGGGTCGCCGACGGCGGCCGCGTGACGCTCGTGTTCGGCTCGAGCGTCGTGGGCGTCTGGGAGCGCGACGGGTCGCGCCTGCGCTGCGTTGCGAACTTCCCCGCGGGCGTGAGCGGGGTGCGCGCGTGAGCGGCGCCGCGCCTGGCGCGGGGGCCGGCCTGGCCGACGTCGTGAGGGAGAGCCTGCTTCTGGGCGACCGTCACGACACCGACCTCGTGCTCGAGGACGTCGCCTTGGGGCGCGTCGCGCGTCGTGCGGATGTGGCCCTCGGGGCGGACGTGCCGGCCGTGGTCTCGATCGGCGCCTTCGACGGCGTGCACGCGGGGCACCGCGCCCTGGCGGAGGCGACCGTCGCCGACGCCCGGAGCCGCGGCTGCCTCTCCGTCGCGCTCACCTTTGACCCCGACCCGGCAGACGTCCTCCCGGGTGCAGCCGCGGAGCCGCACCTCCTGGAGGTGGAGGACCGGGTGAGGGGCCTCGCTCTTCTCGGCTTCGACGCGGTCGTGGCACTGCGCTTCGACGACGCGCTGGCCGCGCTCGACCCCGCCGCCTTCGCGCGCGACTGCGTGCGCTCGCTCGTGAGCCCGCTCGCCGTGCATGTGGGGGACAACTTCCGCTTCGGCGCCCGCGGCGCGGGCGACGTCTCGACCCTGGCGGAGCTCGGCCGCGAGCTGGGCTTCGACGTGGTCGCGCACGAGCTTCTGCTTGACGCCGGCGAGCGCGTCTCGGCGAGTCGCGTGCGCGCGGCGGTCCGCGCGGGCAGGGTCGACCTCGCAAGGCGCCTGCTCGCGCGGCCCCACTTCGTGCGCGGGGAGGTCGTGCACGGCAGGGGAGAGGGCGCGTCGCTCGGCTTCGCGACCGCCAACGTGCGCGTGCGCGAGCTGTCGTGCCTGCCCGAGGGCGGCGTCTTCGCGGGCGCCGTGGTCCTGGGCGGGCGCGCATGGCCGGCCGCGATCAACGTGGGCGCGCCGCCGACCTTCGCCGCGCCCGACGAACTCTTCCTCGAGGCTCACCTCATCGGCTTCGAGGGCGACCTCTACGGGCGCTCGTGCTCGGTGGTCCTTCTGAGCTGGCTGCGCGAGTCGCGGCCCTTCTCGTCCACCGAAGAGCTCGTTTCCGTGGTTCGCGGCAACATCGACTGGGTACGTACCAATGTGGGAACAGAAGGTGTGGAGGTGTCCGCTTGATTTCCGATGAAGACAAGGAGCGCGTGCGCCAGGCGTCTGACCTCCTGCAGATCGTCGGCGAGACCGTCGAGCTCAAGCAGAGGGGTCGCGACTTCTGGGGATGCTGCCCGTTCCATAAGGAGAAGAGCCCCTCGTTCCACGTCGTGCCGCAGAACGGGATCTGGCACTGCTTCGGCTGCGGCGAGGGCGGCGACGTCTTCGCGTACATCATGAAGCGCGAGGGCCTCGACTTTCCCGACTCCATCCGCTATCTGGCCGAGAAGGCCGGCATCGAGCTCTCCGAGGAGCGCGGCGCCGCACGTCGCGGGCCCAAGCGCAACCGCCTGATCGAGTGCCTCGGCGAGGCCGAGAGCTTCTACTCGCTGCAGCTCATGCGCGGCAAGAGCGACGGCGCCGCCGAGGGCCGCTCCTACCTGGGCGGCCGCGGCTTCGGCTCGGCCGTCTGCAAGAGCTGGGGCCTGGGCTACGCCCCCGGCCACGGCGCGCTCGTAGCGCACCTGCGCTCCAAGGGCTTCACCAACCAGGAGATGGTCGCCGCCAACCTCGCGCTCGACGGGCGCGGCAACAACCTGCGCGACCGCTTCTTCGATCGCGTCATGTTCCCCATCCACGACGAGATGGGGCGCACCATCGCCTTCTCCGGGCGCGTCCTCACGCAGGGCAAGCCCGCCCAGGGCGGCAAGTACGTGAACTCGAGCGAGACCGCGGTCTTCTCGAAGAAGCGCCACCTGTTCGCCTTCGACCGCGCCAAGGAGTCGATGGCCGCAACCGGCAAGGCCATCATCTGCGAGGGCTACACCGACGTCATGGCGATGCACCAGGCCGGCTTCACCAACACGGTTGCCACCATGGGCACCGCGCTCACCGCAGAGCACGTCAAGCTGCTCGACCGCTTCGCCAAGCGCCAGATCATCTGCCTGTTCGACGGCGACGCCGCCGGCCAGCGCGCGGCCGAGCGCGTGGTGCAGTTCATGGGCACGACGAGCGCCGACTTTGTCTGCGTGGTGCTGCCTGACAACCAGGACCCCATGGAGTTCCTCTCTTCGCATGACCCCAAAGAGATGGAGGAGCTGCTCGAACGCCCCACGGCCCTCATGAGCTTCGTCTTCGAGAAGAGACTCGCCGGATATGACCTGGCCGTGCCGGGGCAGCGCGTCGACTGCATGCGCGACATGGCGCAGCTGCTCGCGCCCCTCAAGGGCTCCTACCTGCTCGACCAGTACGCCCAGTCGCTCTCCAACTCGCTGTCGGTCGACGCGGGCGAGATCAAGCGCCTCGTGAGCGAGGCCAAGGTCACGCGCCCGGACGACGTGGCACCTGCCCGCGGCGGCTCCCGCACGAGCGGGCGCGCCGCCTCCGGCCAGCGCGCCCAGGCGCGCCCGGCACAGCGCGGCGGCTCGGCCTCGGCCGCCGCACCCGCCGCCACGGCCGTGGTCGACGACGACCTCGACCGCTTCGCGGGCTACGACTTCGCGGAGGGGGACCCCGACGATCCCTACGCCGACATGGGGCAGGCCGCCGCTGCTCCGGCCGCCACGTCCTTCTCGGCGGCGCCCGGCGTCGACCTCGGCGCGTTCTCCAAGGACATGCGCATGCAGAACGCGGCCGAGTGCGAGCTGCTCGCCATGATCGCGTCGCACCCCGACACGATGCGGCCCTACTCGGAGCGCATCGCCTCCTTCTCCTGGGTCGACCGCAGCCACGAGAACGTTGCGTGGGCCATGCTCGCCACGCCGCAGGGCACCTCGCCCATGGAGGTCGTGGCAGCCGCGGAGGCCGTCGAGCCCCAGGCCGCGAGCATCCTCGCGCAGGGCAGGCTCGAGAGCGAATCCACGCTCACGCATGCCCAGCGCGCCGAGTTCCTGCTCGACCTGATCGAGCTCTGCTCGTGCGAGCGCGAGGTCAGGCGCATCAGCGGCAACCTCACGGCCGCGTCGAGCACCGTGCCCGACGAGGACTCGCGCGCCCTCATGCAGACCGCCACTGAGCTGCAGAAGAGAATATATGGTCTTCGCAAGAGACTGTCTGGTTCGGTGTAGTCAGAATTTGATATGATTCCAAGCGCACGTGCGTCGAAAGGATATTTGTGGCCACTAAGAAAGCTGCTACTGAAAGCGACAACCTCGGGCTCTCCGACGAGCTGCAGGTCGTCGTAGAGAAGCTCGTCTCGGGCGCCCAGTCTGGCGGGAGCGTCAGCGAGGACGAGATCCAGATTGCCATCGCCGAGATCGACGTCGACGACGAGGAGCTCTCCGGCATCTACGAGTGCATCCGCTCCAAGGGCGTCGAGATCACGGCCGACTCCGACGCGGCCGCGCCCGCCGTCCCCGGTGCCGCCAGCGACTCCGACGTCTCCGACATCGACGACGACATCGACGACAACGATGACGAGGAGGGCGACGGCCTGGGCGACGACGAGGACGACGAGATGTCCGAGGCCCGCAAGGAGGCCCGCGTCGCCAACGAGGTCCTGCGCTCCGCACCGAAGTCCAAGTCTCGCAAGCGCTCCTCTCGCGCTCGCGCCCGTCGCACCGACAACGCGACCGTCATGCTCACGGGCGACCCCGTCCGCATGTACCTCAAGGAGATCGGCAAGGTCGACCTGCTGACCGCCTCCGAGGAGGTCGACCTCGCCATGAAGATCGAGGCCGGCTGCGCCGCGACCGAGAAGCTCGAGGCCTGCGAGAGGGGAGAGCTCGAGCTCAGGCGCGCCGAGCAGAGGCGCCTAATGCGCATCGAGCAGGTCGGCCTCGAGGCCAAGCAGGCGCTCATCAGCGCGAACCTGCGACTCACGGTCTCCATCGCCAAGCGCTACGTCGGACGCGGCATGCTCTTCCTCGACCTGATCCAGGAGGGCAACCTCGGCCTCATCCGCGCGGTCGAGAAGTTCGACTACAAGAAGGGCTTCAAGTTCTCCACGTACGCGACGTGGTGGATCCGCCAGGCCATCACGCGCGCCATCGCCGACCAGGCCCGCACGATCCGCATCCCCGTCCACATGGTCGAGACCATCAACAAGCTCGTGCGCGTCCAGCGCCAGCTGCTGCAGGACAAGGGCCACGATCCCACCCCGGAGGAGATCGGCGAGGCCATGGGCATCTCCGCCGACCGCGTCCGCGAGATCCAGAAGATCAGCCAGGAGCCCGTCTCCCTCGAGACGCCGATCGGCGAGGAGGAGGACTCCCAGCTCGGCGACTTCATCGAGGACGCGAGCGCCGTCGCGCCTCCCGAGGCGGCCAGTGACTCGATGCTGCGCGAGCAGATCGAGCAGGTGCTCGACAGTCTCGCGGACCGCGAGCGCAAGGTCATCAAGTTCCGCTTCGGCCTCGAGGACGGACACCCCCGCACGCTCGAGGAGGTCGGCCGCGAGTTCGGCGTCACGCGCGAGCGCATCCGCCAGATCGAGGGCAAGACGCTCAACAAGCTCCGTCACCCCTCGCGCTCCGGCAGGCTCAAGGACTATATGGACGACTAGTCTCGGACCCACAGTGGATCGACTCGGTTGCGGGGTGCGCTTCGGCGTGCCCCGCAACTTTGTGCGTTGCGTGATGGCCCCGGTTTGGCGCGGGCGAGAAAAGCCTAGGTCAGGGGCTTGAACTCCCTCGTGGGTGCGCACATCGTGTGCAAGTCAGAATTTCTCAAATTTGTCCTTGCAACGCGAATGCGAATCCGTATACTTATTTCTTGCGTCGCAGCGACGCGAACGAATTCCCCGATGGCGCAGTGGTAGCGCAGCTGACTGTTAATCAGCGTGTCGCAGGTTCGAATCCTGCTCGGGGAGCCAGAGTGCTCGAGGCCGGGAGTAATCCCGGCCTCTTTTTTGTTCTCCTGGTTCGCTCTCCGCTGGCGCTTGCATCGCTGCCGTCCGTCGACTCGCGCCCCTCGGCGTCGAGCGTCGCCTCGCGCGGCGGGGGTCTGGGCATTGTATGGCATCTCGGGCAGGCAAAATCCCTGTGCTAGTATTTACACGTTTAGCAGGACGAGACGTCCGTCAGAGGACTCACCTGGAGGTACTTTGGACTCGCAAACGACCACGACTGACCTTGCCGCGAAGGACGCTTGGTATCCCGCATCCAAGCGCGACTGGTTCATCCTGAAGCAGCTCGTCACGAAGGACTTCAAGCTCAAGTATCGTCGCAGCGCCCTGGGCGTCGTCTGGAGCGTTCTCAACCCGCTCCTCATGATGCTCGTCATGGCGGCCGTCTTCGGGACGTTCATGCGCTACAACGACCCCAGCATCGGCAACTACGCCGTCTACCTCATCCTGGGCAACACCGCCTTCCAGCTCATGAACGACGCGACCAGCCAGGGCATGGGCTCGATCATCGGCGCCAGCTCGCTTCTCAAGAAGGTCAAGATCAACCGCGTCGTGTTCCCGGTCGAGAAGGCCCTCTTCGCGGGCGTGAACTACCTCTTCTCGCTCGTGGCCATCGCACTCGTCATGCTCGTCGAGCAGGTGCCCCTCGGCCTCACGGCGCTGCTCCTTCCCTTCGGCCTCCTGATGCTGCTCGTCTTCTCGGTCGGCCTCTCGATGCTCCTCTCGGCGCTCTCGGTCTTCTTCCGCGACGTCATGCACCTCTGGGGCGTCGTGCTGATCGCCTGGACCTACGCGACCCCGCTCTTCTACCCCTACTCGATCCTTCCCGCGTGGATGCAGACGTTCGAGAAGTTCAACCCCATGTACCTCTACGTCACCTACATCCGTGACGTCGTGCTCTACCAGCAGGTTCCCTCCGTTGCCATGCACGCCGCCTGCGCCGCCTGCGCGCTGGTCGCCCTCGGCATCGGCTACCTCGTCTTCCGCAAGAACGAGCACAAGTTCATCCTCTACATCTAGGAGCGACCTTGACTGACAGCAAAGCAGCAATGCCCTCGTGGCTGCCCGTGGCCACGCTGACGCAGAGCGAGATCTCCTTCGGCGAGCACACCTTCCTCGACGTTGAGATCGCCGGCGACGCCCCTCGCCACGTGCTCTACAGCTACTACTGGTCCATCGAGGGCGGCGGCCTGGGCGACAAGACCGGCACCCCCAAGGACCAGACCCGCTTCGGCTTCATCCCGCCCTGCCCCGGCACCTTCATCATCACCGTCGAGGCCCACGGCTCCGACGGCGTCGTGCGCAACACGAGCGCCTGGGTCAAGGTCAACGCCGTGGACGAGGCCCCGCTCGCGCGTCCCGAGTCCATCGCCGACGACGCCGACGAGGTCATCTCCGTCGACGACGTCTCGATGATCTTCAACATCGCCTCCGAGCAGTTCAACTCCCTCAAGGAGTACTTCATCGCGCTGGCCCGCCACGAGCTCAAGTTCAAGGAGTTCCGCGCCCTCAACCACGTGAGCTTCTCCGTCAAGAGGGGAGAGGCGTTCGGCCTCGTCGGCACCAACGGCTCCGGCAAGTCGACCATGCTCAAGATCATCGCCGGCGTCCTCGAGGCCTCCGAGGGAACCTGTCGCGTCACCGGCACGATCGCCCCGCTCATCGAGCTCGGAGCCGGCTTCGACATGGAGCTCACCGCCAAGGAGAACATCTACCTCAACGGCTCGCTCCTCGGCTACCGCAAGGAGTTCATCGACGAGCACTTCGACGACATCGTCGAGTTCGCCGAGCTCCAGAGCTTCATGGACATGCCGCTCAAGAACTACTCCTCCGGCATGGTCGCCCGCATCGCCTTCGCGATCGCCACGATCACCGAGCCCGACATCCTCATCGTCGACGAGACCCTCTCCGTCGGCGACTACCTCTTCCAGCAGAAGTGCGAGCGCCGCATCCAGGAGCTCGTCCAGTCCGGCAACGTCACGGTCCTCCTCGTCAGCCACTCCATCGAGCTGGTCGAGAGGATCTGCAACCGCGTCTGCTGGATCGAGAAGGGCCAGATGCGCATGGTCGGCCCGACCGACGAGATCTGCGAAGAGTACAAGAGCCTGGGGAAGTAGATGAGCGAATCCGTTGACGTCAGCGTCGTCCTGCCGATCTACAACGCCGAGAAGTACCTCGACCAGGCCCTGAGCTCGATCGAGGTCAACAGCCGCGTCTCGCTCGAGATCATCTGCGTGAACGACGGCTCCACCGACTCGTCGCTCACCATCATGCTCGACCACGCCGCGCGCGACCCGCGCATCCGCGTGATCGACAAGCCCAACCAGGGCTACGGCGCGAGCGTCAACCGCGGCTTCTCCGAGGCCCGCGGCACCTACCTCGCCATCGTCGAGCCCGACGACTACCTCGACGGCCCCATGTACGACGACCTCTTCGAGTTCGCGTGCGGCTTCGACGCCGTCGGCGACGGCTCCGGCCTGCCCGACGTCGTCAAGAGCCCCTACTGGCGCATCTGGATGCCCGAGACGCCGGACGAGCGCCGCCTCCACTGCGCCTACTTTGACCGCATCAAGCCCGCGCACCAGCCCTTCACGGTCTTCGACTGCCCGCGCGTCGTGCAGCACCACCCGTCCATCTGGTCGGCCATCTACCGCCGCGGCTTCATCGAGGACGCGAACATCCGCTTCAAGGAGGTCCCCGGCGCCGGCTGGGTCGACAACCCGTTCCTCTTCGAGACCATGTGCCAGGCCAAGTCCATCGTCTTCAAGAACACGCCCTACTACTGCTACCGCGAGGACCTTCCCGGCTCCTCGTCGGCCACGCGCGTCCTGTCCCTCTCCTTCGAGCGCTGGAACGACATGGCCGACGTCGTCGACCGCCTGGGCATCACCGACCAGGGCGTCCGCAAGGCGCTCGCTACCATCGCCTTCCGCTACGCGGGCGAGGCCGTCGGCCAGGGCGCCCTCGACGACGAGGACCTCACGCGCGCCATGGGCGAGATGTTCGCCCGCATCGACGAGAAGACCATCCTCTCGCTCGAGAACGTGTCCCCGCAGCTCAGGCAGCTCGCCTTCAGGCTCTCCGGCCGTGAGGTGCCAAAGATCTCCAAGCTTGGCTACCTCCGTGGCCTCGTCTCCGAGTTCGCCTACTCCATCCGCACCAACGGCATGGGCTTCGCGCGCATGCAGACGGCCCTCTACCTCAGGCGCCGCAGCTCGCAGGACAAGAAGTCCGAGACCTACGAGAAGAGCTAACGTCCGCGCCCCGCGCCCGCCCACACGATGCACATCGCCGCGCCCGGCCGCCCAACCTGCGGTCGGGCGCTCCCATGTGCCCCGCACCCAACCTTGCGCCGGATTCGCCAAAAATCGCCCTTGCGCCGAAGGCGGGAGGCGCTATAGTTGTTACGACCTTTAAGCACGGTGCGAGACGCCGGCAAGGACCCGAACCTAGTTGGTTCACTGAGCCATCCCTGGTTCACCCATAGCCTTCTGCAGACGTCTTGCCCCAGCTGGCACGGCGTCTTTTTTTTGTGGAAGGAGTGGCATGGCAGAGATGGCACCTAAGGCGGTCGTCATGGACGACCAGGCACTTTCGAGGGCGGTGACGCGCATCGCCCACGAGATCATCGAGCACAACGAGGGGGCCGCCAACATCGCGCTGGTCGGCATCATCCGCAGGGGAGAGACCCTCGCGATCCGCCTCGCTGACGCGATCGAGAAGATCGAGGGCGTGCGCCCCAAGCTCGGCTCGCTCGACATCAGCTTCTACCGCGACGACTACATGCGCAACGTCGCCCCGGTCCTGCGCGGGACCGACATCAACTTCCCCATCGACGACATCAACATCGTGCTCGTCGACGACGTCCTCTACACCGGCCGCACGGTCCGCTCGGCGCTCAACGCCCTCATGGACTACGGCCGCCCCAAGACGGTCCAGCTGGCGGTCATGGTCGACCGCGGCCACCGCGAGCTGCCCATCCGCGCCGACTACGTCGGCAAGAACGTGCCCTCCTCCCACGACGAGGACGTGCGCGTGTGCGTCGATCCCCTCGACGGCCGCGAGGCGGTCGAGATCTGGGACGTCCGGTCCGAAAGCGAAGCAGGAGGGAAGCGCTAGATGCTCTCAGTCAAACACCTCATCGACACCTACAGCCTCACGGCCGATGACATCACCCAGATCCTCGACACGGCCGCGGCCTTCGAGTCCGTCAACAACGCCCGCGTCATCAAGAAGGTGCCCGCCCTGCGCGGCCGCACCATCGTGAACCTCTTCCTCGAGCCCTCCACCCGCACCAAGAGCTCCTTCGAGCTGGCCGAGAAGAGACTCTCCGCGGACAGCATCTCCATGGGTGGCTCCACCTCCTCGGTCGTCAAGGGCGAGAGCCTCGCCGACACGATCCAGACGATCGACGCCATGAACGTCGACATGTTCGTCTGCCGCGCCCGCCTCGCCGGCACCCCGCAGAAGATCACCGAGAACACCGACGCCATCGTCATCAACGCCGGCGACGGCAAGCACCAGCACCCCACGCAGGCCATGCTCGACCTCTACACGATCCGCAAGCACTTCGGCCACCTCGACGGCCTCAAGGTCGCCATCGTCGGCGACCTCGCGCACTCCCGCGTCTGCGGCTCGCTCGCGCCCGCCCTCAAGACCATGGGCGCCGAGGTCACGCTCGTCGGGCCCCCGACCTTCCAGGTCGACGACCCCGACTGGTTCGGCTGCCCCCAGACCTCCAGCCTCGACGAGGTCATCGACTCGGTCGACGTCGTCTACATGCTCCGCGTCCAGCTCGAGCGCATGGAGGGCGCCGCTATCCCGTCGCGCCGCGAGTACAACCGCCTCTACGGCCTCGACATGAGGCGCGTCGACCGCATGAAGGACAACGCGATCATCTGCCACCCGGGCCCCATGAACCGCGGCATGGAGATCAACGCCGACGTCGCCGACTGCGCGCGCTCTCGAATTCTTGACCAGGTCAATGCTGGCGTCCTGACGCGCATGGCCGAGATGTACCTGCTTCTGGGAGGAGATCAAAATGGCATTTCTGCTTAAGGGCGTCCACGCGGTCGACCCGCAGCTCAACCTCGACAAGGTCGTCGACGTCCTCATCGACGGCAAGACCATCGCGAAGGTGGCCGACGACATCGAGAAGAGCGACGGCGACGAGGTGATCGACGGCTCGGGCAAGTACCTCGTCCCCGGCCTCGTCGACATGCACGTCCACTTCCGCGACCCCGGCTTCGAGTACAAGGAGACCATCGAGAGCGGCGCGCGTGCGGCCACCCACGGCGGCTTCTCCGACGTCGCGACCATGCCCAACACCGATCCGGTGACCGACACCGGCACCGGCGTTCGCTACCAGGTCGACCGCGCCCACGCGGCCAACCTCTGCCACGTCCGTCCCATCGGCGCGCTCACCCGCGGCCAGAAGGGCGAGGCGCTCGCCGAGATCGGCGACATGGTGATGGAGGGCGCCGCCGCCTTCTCCGACGACGGCCACGGCGTGCAGAGCGCCGGCATGATGCGCACCTGCATGGACTACGTCTCCCAGTTCGACCGCGTCGCGATCGCGCACTGCGAGGACGAGTCGCTCACCACCCACGGCGTCATCAACGAGGGCAAGGCCTCCACGCGCCTCGGCATGTTCGGCTGGCCGGCGCTCGGCGAGGAGCTCGAGATCTACCGTGACATCGAGCTCGTCCGCCTGACCGGATGCCCGCTGCACATCGCCCACATCTCCACGAGGAAGGGCCTCGAGCTCGTCAAGGCCGCCAAGGCCGACGGCCTGCCCGTGACCTGCGAGGTCACCCCGCACCACATCTTCCTCAACGAGGACGACATCACCGACGCCTACAACACCAACCTCAAGATGAACCCGCCGCTGAGGACCCCCGACGACATGGCGGCCCTGCGCAAGGGCATCCTCGACGGCTCCATCGACTGCCTCGTGACCGACCACGCCCCGCACGCCCAGCACGAGAAGGACTGCGAGTGGGAGATCGCCTTCTTCGGCACGATCGGCCTTGAGACGTCGCTGCCCCTCATGCTCACCAAGCTCGTGTCCACGGGCGAGATGAGCTGGTCGCGCCTGGTCGAGGTCATGGCCGTCAACCCGCGCCGCGTGCTGAGGCTCAAGCCGGTCACGATCGAGGCGGGCTCCAAGGCCGACCTCACGCTCATCGACCCGGGCAAGACCATCGAGGTCACGCCCGACTACATCGAGAGCAAGTCCAAGAACTCCGCCTTCATCGGCGAGACGCTCACCGGCGTCGCCACCGACGTCTTCGTCGACGGCCGCCGCACCCTGGCCGACGGCGTCGTCCAGGCCTAGTCACATCGTCGGGGGGGGGCGCGCCGGTGGGGGCGCCCCGCCCCCTACAAGGAGGTGACACGTGACCCACGTGTCCTCGGTGAGCCTTCACCGATTCGAGGTCGTGAGCAACGAGGAGGTCGCCGACGGCGTCTTCCGCCTCGTGCTCTCGTCGCCCGACCTCGCCCGCGCCCTGAGGCCGGGCCAGTTCATGAACTTCGAGGTGCCCGGCGACGCCTCGCACATCCTGAGGATCCCGCTGTCGTTCGCCTCGGCCGACGCCGAGAAGGGCACCGTCGAGGTCCTCTACGCCACGGTGGGCGAGGGGACGAGGCGCCTCTCGCTCATGCGTCCCCATGACGCGTCCACTGTCGTCGGTCCCTGCGGCAACGGCTGGTCCGTGGACGGGGGAGGGCGCGCCCTCCTCGTCGCCGGCGGCATCGGCGCGCCGCCCGTCGTCGCCGCGGCCCGTGCCCTCGTGGGCGCCGGTCGCACGGTCGACGTCGTGCTCGGCTCCCGCAGCGCCTCGACGCTCTGGGGTCGCGAGGCCGCCCTCGAGGCCGGTGCCGACGAGGTCCTCGTCACGACCGACGACGGCAGCGCCGGCATCCACGGGCTCGTCACCGTCGCGGTCGACGAGCTCATGGGCCGCCATGATTACGACCTCGTCTGCACCTGCGGCCCCAACGTCATGATGGCCGCCGTCGCGCGCGTCTGCGAGGACGCGGGCATCGCGTGCCAGGCGTCGCTCGAGCGGATGATGACCTGCGGCTTCGGCGCCTGCAACACCTGCAACGTCCAGATGCGCGCGGGTGGCTACAAGGCCTGCTGCACGGACGGCCCCGTCTTCGACGCGAGGGAGGTGCTCTGGTGAGCGATTCCGTCTCCATGGCCGTCGACCTCGGCGGCATCCGCATGAAGAACCCGATCAACACCGCATCGGGCACCTTCGGCAACGGCTGGCAGTTCGAGGGCTTCTTCGACGTCTCGACGCTCGGCGCGATCACGACCAAGGGCTGCTCCGCCGAGCCCTGGGACGGCAACCCCGCCCCGCGCATGGTGGAGCGCACCTCGGCGATCATGAACTCGGTGGGGCTGCAGAACCCCGGCGTCGCCGGCCTCGTCGAGTCGTGCGGCGACTACCTCAAGGGCCTCGAGGGGCGCGGATGCCGCGTCATCTGTCAGGTCGCGGGCCACTCGCTCGAGGAGTACGCGCGCGCCGTCGAGCTCCTGGAGGAGCTTGCGCCCTTCGCGTCCGGCCTCGAGCTCAACATCTCGTGCCCGAACGTGAGCCAGGGCGGCGCCGCCATGGGCGCGACGCCTGCGGCCGCGGCCGAGGTGATGCGTACGGTGCGTCCCCTCACGAGCCGTCCCGTCGTCGTCAAGATGGCGCCCCACGACGTGGCCGAGATCGGCCGCGCCCTCGAGAGCGAGGGCGCCGACGCCCTCTCGCTCATCAACACGATCCCCGCGATGGCTATCGACGTGCGCACGCGCAAGAGCCGCCTCTCGAGGCCCACGGCGGGCCTCTCCGGCCCCGCCATCCACCCGATTGCGGTCCGCATGGTGTGGGAGTGCGCGCGTGCCGTCTCGATCCCCATCTGCGGCATCGGCGGCATCGAGAGCGGCGAGGACGCCGCCGAGATGATCCTCGCCGGCGCCACGGCGGTCTCGGTAGGCACGGCGAGCCTGCACGACCCCACGGCCGCCCCGCGCATCCTCGCAGAGCTCGAGGAGTGGGCTGCCTCGCAGGGAGTTTCCGACATCAACGAGCTGATTGGAGCCGTCCAATGCTGACAGAGCAAGAGGCGCGCGACGCCGTCATCGTCGCGCTCGACTGCGGGGCCGACGAGGCCCTCGCGCTGGCCGACCGCCTCGCGGGCAAGGCCCGCTGGGTCAAGGTGGGAATGACGCTCTTCTACGCCGAGGGTCCGCGCATCGTCGAGGCCATGCGCGAGCGCGGGCTCAGGGTCTTCCTCGACCTCAAGCTCCACGACATCCCCTTCCAGGTGAGGGGCGCCGCGCGCAGTGCCTCGCTGACGGGCGCCGACATCCTCTCTATCCACGGGCTGGGCACCGCGGCCATGGTCGAGCAGGCCAGGGCCGGCGTCGAGGAGGCGGCCCTCGAGCGCGGCGGGGACCGCACCCGCCTCGTGGCCATCTCCGTGCTCACGAGCATGGACGAGGATGCGCTGCGCGAGATCGGCGTGGGCGTGCCTCTGGCCGAGGAGGTCTCGCGCCTCGCCAAGGGGTCGGTCGATGCCGGCTCCGACGGCGTCGTGTGCTCTCCGCAGGAGGCGTCGCGCCTGAGGGAGCTTCTCGGCGGGGAGGCCCTCATCGTGTGCCCAGGGGTTCGTCCGGCGGGTTCGGCGGTCGGCGACCAGAAAAGAATCGCGACTCCCAAGGCGGCCATCTCGGCGGGTGCCTCGAAGCTCGTCATCGGCCGCCCGATCACCCAGTCCGAGGACCCCGTGGCTGCGTTTGAGCAGGTAATCGCCGAGCTCGTCGCAGAGTAGGAGCGTGCTCGGAGCGCGGACCCCAGGCTCTTCTCGGCCGCGCTATCGGAGCGTATTGTGTGTTTATAAGCCCCCGCACGTGCAATTTTGCAAACTTACACTTGCTAAATGGCGTGCTAATTGGCAAACTATGTGCTTGCACTTGGATATTCACGCATTCGTGCAGCGTGGACATAGCGAACATTTCGATGTTTGGAGGAAACATGGCACTACCCCAGCTTACCGACGAGCAGCGCAAGGCAGCCCTCGAGAAGGCCGCTGCGGCCCGTCACGCCCGCGCTGAGCTTCGCGAGAAGATCAAGAAGGGCGAGGTCTCCCTGGAGGAGGTCCTCAACTCCGACGACCCCATCGCCAACCGCATGAAGGTCACCGCCCTCATCGAGTCCCTCCCCGGCTACGGCAAGGCCAAGGCCGCCAAGATCATGGACGAGCTCGGCATCTCCTCCACCCGTCGCGTCAAGGGCCTCGGCGCCCGCCAGCGCGAGCAGCTCATCGAGGCCCTCTCCAAGTAAGTGGCTAGGATCCCTCGACTCTTTGTCATTTCCGGACCGTCAGGTGCGGGGAAGGGAACGCTCCTCTCACGCGTGCGCGAGAGTCGTCCCGACCTCGGCCTGACGGTCTCGGCTACGACGCGCAGCCCGCGCCCCGGTGACGTGGACGGCGTGACGTACCACTTTCTCGACGATTCCGACTTCGTGGCGCGCGTCGAGCGCGGCGAGTTCCTGGAGTGGGCCGACGTTCACGGCCACAAGTACGGGACGCTCAGGAGCGAGGTCGACAGGCGAATCGCCGATGGCAAATCGGTCATCCTCGAGATCGACGTGCAGGGGGCGTTCAACGTCCGCAAGGTCTACCCCGACGCCGTTCTCATCTTCATCGAGCCGCCGTCCATGGAGGTCCTCGAGGCGCGCCTGCGCGGGCGCGGAACCGAGGACGAGGCTTCGATCGAGCTGAGGCTCGCGAACGCCCGCCAGGAGGTCGCACTGGCCGAGAAGTACGACGCCCGTGTTGTCAACGACGATTTGTCCCAGGCCACCGATGAGCTGGCCGCCCTGATTGATTCCTACGAGACGACAGGAGGTAACTCCAACCATGGCAGTTACTAAGCCCCAGATCGACGATCTTCTCGCCAAGACCGAGCACAACCCGTTCCTGCTCTGCGCCGTCGCGTCCAAGCGCGCCTGCGACATCAACAACATGGTCCGCGGACAGCACCTGCGCGTGACCGCGATCCAGGACTTCGACGACATCACCCCGGTCGTCTCCGGCGAGGACTCCGTCTCCATCGCCATGGAGGAGGTCGAGAGCGGCGTGCTCGGGTTCGTCGAGGACAAGTTCGACGAGGAGATCAAGGGCTCCAACGCCCGCGTCGAGCACAACCTGTAAGTCGATGGCTGACAGGGTCTGCCTGGTCCACTACCACGAGATCGGGCTCAAGGGCAAGAATCGATCCACCTTCGAGAACCAGCTCGTCACCAACCTGCGTCGCGCTCTCAGGGACTTTGCGGTCTCCGAGGTGCGACGCGTCTCTGGTCACCTGCTGGTCCGCTCAGAGGACGGCCAGGCCACCGAGGAGCTGGCGCACGCCATCGCCTGCGTGCCCGGCGTCGCTCGCGTGTCGCTGGCGTACTGCTGCGCGCTCGACCAGGAGGAGTATTGCGCTGCCGCCGTGCGCGCGCTCGGCGAGGCCGGCGACTTCGAGAGCTTCAAGGTACATGCGCGCAGGTCGCAGACGAACTACGAGCTGCACACGCTCGACCTGAACCGCCTGGTGGGAAGCGTCCTCTGCGAAGCGTTCCCCGACAAGCGCGTGGAGATGCACCATCCCGATGCGACGGTCGTCGTGCACGTGGTGCAGAACGTCGTCTACGTGTACTGCGCCTCCGGCCCCGGTGTGGGCGGGCTCCCCGTGGGCACCGCGGGCAAGGTCGTCACGCTCCTCTCGAGCGGCTTTGACTCGCCCGTCGCCACCTGGATGGTCGGCCGTCGCGGCGCCACCTGCGTGCCCGTGCACTTCTCGGGCCGTCCCATGGTGTCGGACACGAGCGAGTACCTCTGCCAGGACATCGTCGAGGCGCTCGCGCCCGCCGGCATGGTCGGCAGGATGTACGTGGTCCCGTTCGGCGAGCGCCAGAGGGAGATCTCGCTGGCGGCGCCCGAGGGCATGCGCGTCATCATGTACCGACGCGTCATGTTCGCCGTCGCCGAGCGCATCGCGCGGCTCGAGGGCGCCAAGGCGCTGGTCACGGGCGAGTCGCTCGGCCAGGTCGCGAGCCAGACGCTCGACAACATCACCGCGGTCAACGAGATGGTCTCGATGCCGGTCCTGAGGCCGCTCATCGGCTCGGACAAGCAGGAGATCATCCGCCGCGCGCAGCAGATCGGGACCTACGACGTGAGCCTGCAGGACGCGCCGGACTGCTGCACGCTGTTCATGCCGCGCCGCCCCGAGACGCACGCGAGGCTCGACCGCGTTCACGAGGCATGGGACAGCTTCGACCACGACGCCATGATCGAGGACCTGGTCGCGAACGTGGAGTACGTCGACTTCGACCAGTGCCCGTCGTACAAGCCGCCGCGCGGCATGCGAGCCAGGCACAAGGAGCTCGCTCCCGCGGAGCCCGACCACTACGCCTAGCTGCGGCAATGCGCTCCTGAGGGCGTGTGCAGCCACGTGCGAGCCACGGGCCAGCTGCGAACAAGGGATTTTCAGCTTCTGAGAGAGGCATGCGACCACCCCTGACACCATGGTGTCAGGGGTGGTTTTCCATGGCACAGCTACATCGCAGGAGGAGCTCGTCTCTTTTGGGGCGTCTGGGGATATCGGCGCCGCGGGCGCCCTTGGTCGCGGCCGCGGTGATCGTCGTGGCCCTGGTCGCGCTCGGGCTGGCAGTGTCGCTCTTCTCGGCCGGCGGGGTGACCGTGAGCAGGGCGGACTCGGGGTCCGAGGCGCGGGGGAGCGACGGGGCGGGGGAAGGCGGGGGATCCTCGTCGTCGCCCTCGGGCGGGGGCGCGCGGGACGCGGGCGGCGCCCAAGCGCTCGTGGTGCACGTAGACGGCGCCGTCGCGCGGCCCGGGGTCGTCGAGGTCAGCGGGTCGTCGCCGCGGCTGCGCGACGCCATCGAGGCGGCCGGCGGGCTTGCCGAGGGTGCCGACACCGGCTCGCTCAACCTGGCCGAGAAGGTGAGTGACGGGCAGAAGGTGCACGTGCCGACCGTGGAGGAGGCGCAGGCGGCGGCTGCGGCGCCTGCGGCCGGGTCGGCCGGCGCGTCTGGCGCGGGCGGCGGGCAAGGCGCGGGCGCGGCGGCGGGCTCGGGGTCTGGCGGAGGCCCGTCCTCGGCGTCGGGGCTCGTGAACATCAACTCGGCCACGGCGTCCGAGCTGCAGACGCTCTCGGGCGTCGGCGAGTCGACGGCCAACGCCATCGTGCGCGACCGCGAGCAGAACGGGCCGTTCTCGAGCGTCGACGACCTCATGCGCGTGTCGGGCATAGGGGAGAAGAAGCTCGCCAAGATCCGCGGGTCGATCTGTGTCTAGGGAGCCGAGGCGGCCCGACCGCCCCGAGGTGCCGCCGACCCTGCATGCGCTCGTCGCTACGCTCGTGGCCGAGCGGGTGTGCCTGTCGTCGTCGCTTGCGCTCGAGCCCCTGGTCGCGGTGGGCATCGCGGTCGCGGCGTGCGTCGGCGCCTGGCTCGCCCTCAGGTCGCGCCTCGCCCAGGTCGCGCGGTCCGTGGTCCTCGTCGCGCTCTGCGCGGCGCTTGCGGTCGCGAGCTGCGGCGTGCGCGGCCGGCTCTCCGCCGACGCCGTCGCGCGGCTTGGGTCGAGCGCGGTGTCGACCTGGTCGTTCGAGGTCGTCGCCGACGCCTCGAAGACCGAGACGGGCTGGCGCTCGCGGGCGCGGGCCCGCGATGGCGAGGGCCATGCGTGCGACGTGTGGCTGCAGGCCAAGGACGCCATCGCCCGCGGGAGCGTCGTCTCGGGGGTCGGGAGGTTCTCCGCCAACGGGGACGACGGGTGGGGGGAGGCCAACCGGCGCGCGGGCGTCGCGGGAAGCGTGAGGATGGTGCGCGTCACGTCGACCCGGCCGCCGGGCGAGCCGCTTCGCAGCCTCGAGGCGCTGAGGGACGCGGTGGTGCGGCGGCTCTCGCCTGCCGAGAGCGACGGCGGGGCGGTGCTTGCGGGAAGCGTCTGCGGCGAGCGCGAGCACATGCGCGACCGCGGGCTGACCGACGTGTTCGCGACCTGCGGCGTGGCTCACCTCGTGGCGGTGTCGGGGAGCCATCTCTCGATCCTCACCTCGCTCCTCTCGGTCGCTCTCGCACGCACGCGGCTCGGCCCCAGGGCCCGCCTGCTCGTGCTGCTTGCCGCGGGCGGCCTCTTCGTGCTGTTCTGCGGGGCGCCGCTGTCGGCGGTGCGCGCCTGGGCGATGTCGACGGTCGCCTTCGGCTCGCTGCTCGCGGGCCGGCGCACCCACGCGCTCTCGTCGGCCTGCGTGGTGGCGCTGTGCATGGCGCTTCTCGACCCGGGCGTATCGGGCTCTGTCGCCTTCGAGCTCTCGGTCTCCTCGGTGGTCGGGCTCTGCCTCTTCTCGTCGTACGGCGCCTACGTGCTCGAGGCGCTTCTCGTGCCACGCCGCGTCCCACGCGGGCTTGCCCGCGTGGCGGCGCGCGTGCGGCCCCGCTCGCAGGCGCTTCGCCAGGCGCTTGCGGCGACCATGGTCTGCCAGGCGGCGACCCTGCCCGTGACCTGCTCCGCGTTCGGGCAGCTGTCGCTTGTGGCGCCCGTCGCCAACGCGCTTGTGGCGCCCGCGTTCGCGCTCATGATGGGTGTCGGCATGGTCGGCGCGGCGCTGTTCTGGACGCCGGTCGCGGGGCCGATCCTCTGGGTCGCCGAGCGCGTCGGCGACGGGTGCGTGCTCGCGCTCTCGCAGATCGCGCGGCTGCCCCTGGCGTCGGTGCGTCTCAAGGTGGACGAGGGGCCCGCGCTCGTGGCTCTTCTCGGCGTGTCTGCGCTTCTCCTCGTCACGTGGCCACGCGTGAGAAGGCGTCCCATGGCGTTGGGGCTCGGCGTGTGTGCGCTCGTGCTCGTTGGCTGGCTCGTGCGGTGGCGCCTGTTCGCCCCGGCGCGCGTGTGCGTGCTCGACGTCGGGCAGGGCGATGCCATCCTCGTCCAGGACGGGGCGAGCGCGGTGCTCGTGGACGCCGGGCCCGACGGTGCGGTGGCCGACGCGCTGGCGCGGCAGAACGTCTTCCACCTCGACGCGGTGATCGTGACACACCTGCACGACGACCACTACGGGGGCCTCGACGACCTTGCGGGCAGGGTCGGGTGCGAGCGCGTCATGGTCGCGCGCGGCGTGGGCGGAAACCTCGGCGGCGAGCCGGGGGAGTGCGTGAGGGCCCTAGTCGGGGACGAGGTCGAGGAGGTCGGGCTCGGCGACGTCGTGCGCGTGGGTGGCTTCACGCTGCGCTGCGTGTGGCCGGAGGGGGAGGTCGCCGGCGACGAGAACGCGCACTCGCTCGAGTTCGTCCTCGAGTACGACGGGGGTGGGCGGAGCCTTTCGGGCCTTCTCACCGGAGACGCGGAGCGCGACGAGACGGGGCGCGCGATCGAGGCCGGGCGCGTCGGCGACGTGGACTTCCTCAAGGTGGGTCACCACGGCTCGCGCGTCTCGCTCACGCCGGGGGAGGCACGTGCGCTCGACGCCGAGGTCTCCGTCGCAAGCGCGGGGGAGAACAACCGCTTCGGGCACCCGACGCCCGAGTGCGTGGAGATGCTCGAGTCGAGCGGGTCGACCTTCCTGTGCACCAAGGACGTCGGGACCGTCACGATCGAGCCCGCGGCGGAGGGTCCGCGCGTCTCGTGCGAGCGCGGGGGCGCCCTCGCCCCCGATGTGTCATAGTTAGGGGGAAAGGGGTGTTAGTTGGTGACTACAAAGCAGGAGCTGCTCCCCGCCTACCTCGTGGTCGGCGCGGACGAGCTGAAGAGCAAGAAGGCCGTGAAGAGGATGAAGGCGAGGCTCGACGAGTCCTTCGCGGCGTTCAACCTCGACGAGATGGAGCCCACGTCCGACATGGAGCCCGGCTCCATCGTCACGTCGCTCAACACGCTTCCGGTGGGCGCGGGCTTTCGCCTGGTCATCATCCACAACGCGGACAAGCTGCCCAAGCCCGTCTCCGAGGCGATCATCGACTACCTCAAGAACCCCAACCCGGACTGCGTCCTTCTCCTGCAGGCGACCACGCTCAGGAAGACGGCCCGCCTCTACAAGGCCGTCAAGGCGGTCGGCGCGCGCTCCATCGTCGAGTGCGTGCCCAAGAAGCGCTGGGAGATGGCGCCGAGCGTCGTCAAGATGGCGTCCGCGCGCGGCCTCAGGATGAGCGAGGCGGCCGCCGAGGAGCTCGTGAGCCGCGTGGGCGAGTCCACGACGATGATCGACGCGCAGCTCGAGCGCCTGCAGGACCTCTGCCGCGACAAGGGGTGCGTCGACGTCGCGGACATCGAGGAGAACATCGCGCGCACGGCCGAGGTCAAGCCCTGGGACTTCCTCGACGCCGTGAGCGCCCGCAACGCCGAGCGCGCCCTCTCGCTCTACCATCTCATGCAGAAGCCGTCGCAGATCTTCCTCACGTCGATCATCGGAGGGAGGATGCGCGAGCTGATCTGCGCGCGCTCGCTCGAGCAGCGCGGCGAGGGCGGCCTCGTCGGCCAGGCCCTCGGTAAGCAGGGCTGGCAGGTCAAGAACCACCTCAGGTGGGCGCGCGCCTTCGGCGACGGCGAGCTCGAGGCGGCTCTCGCCTCGTGCGCCCGCTGCGAGCGCGAGCTCAAGAGCGGGTCGGACGCCGAGACGGCCTTCGTCAGGCTCGTCGTGAGCATCTGCCGGGGGTAGTCGGGGCGAGGCCTAGGCTCTTCTCGCCCGCGCCTTCACAACGTGCACAAAAAAATGGGGCCGCCCCGAGGGACGGCCCCATGCTCATGCTTGTAGCGATCGAGCTACTTGAGGGTGTTGACCAGCTTCTGGACGCCGGACTTGCGCTTGGCGGCCTGGTTCTTGTGGATGACACCCTTGGAAGCGGCCTTGTCGAGCAGGCGGCCGGCCTTGTTGGCGGCAGCCTGGGCGGCATCGAGGTCCTTGGCCTCGACGGCCTGACGGACGCCCTTGACGGCGGTCTTGAGCTCGGAGCGGACCGCCTTGTTGCGGATGCGGGCCTTCTCGGCGGTGCGGATGCGCTTCTTCTGAGACTTGATGTTTGCCACGTGCGGTTCCTTTCGGTAACTATCCTTGAGGCCTCTTATAAGACGAGGTGAGGGACGTGGGGTATCCATCACCCGACACGGCGAGGTCAACTTCGCGAGTATAGCACGGCGCGGCGCATTTAGGCTATTATTCTCGCTATGCCTAACAACGATACTTCACATATCCGCAACTTCTCGATCGTTGCGCACATTGACCATGGAAAGTCGACCATCTCCGACAGGATCCTCGAGCTCACCCACACCGTGGAGGAGCGCGACCTAGAGAGCCAGATGCTCGACTCCATGGAGATCGAGCGCGAGCGCGGCATCACCATCAAGAGCAACGCCGTGCGCGTCGTGTACACCGCCGAGAACGGCGAGGACTACCAGTTCAACCTCATCGACACGCCGGGCCACGTCGACTTCACCTACGAGGTGTCGCGCTCGCTCGCCGCGTGCGAGGGCGCGATCCTGGTCGTCGACGCGACGCAGGGCGTGGAGGCCCAGACGGTCTCGAACGCCAGCCTCGCGATGAACGCCAACCTCGACATCGTCCCGGCGATCAACAAGATCGACCTGCCGTCGGCGCGCCCCGACGAGGTGAAGGCGGAGATCGAGGAGGAGCTCGCGATCCCGGCGGACGACGCGTCGCTCGTGTCGGGAAAGACCGGCGAGGGAATCCACGACCTTCTCGAGAGCATCGTCTACCTGGTCTCGCCGCCCGAGGGCGACGCGGAGGCCCCGCTCAAGGCGCTCATTCTGGACTCGTACTTCGACGAGTACCGCGGCGTCGTCGCGACGGTGCGCGTCTTCGACGGCGTCATGCGCCGCGGGCAGACGCTGCGCATGATGGCCGAGGGCGACACGTTCCTCTGCGAGGGCGTGGGCGTCAAGCGCCCGCTGGAGTTCCCCCTCGACGAGCTCGGCGTCGGCGAGGTCGGCTACGTCGTCACGGGCCTCAAGGACCCCGCGCTCGTCAAGACCGGCGACACCATCACCTACGCGGACCGACCGTGCGCGGAGCCGTGCCCCGGCTACCACGAGGCGAAGCCCATGGTCTTCACGGGCCTCTTCCCGATCGACAACAAGCAGTACGAGAACCTGCGCGACGCCCTCGAGAAGCTCCACGTGAACGACCCGTCGCTCACCTGGGACCCCGAGACGTCCGTGGCCCTCGGCTTCGGCTTCCGCGTAGGGTTCCTCGGCCTTCTCCACATGGAGGTCGTCAAGGAGCGCCTCGAGCGCGAGTTCAACCTCGATCTCATCGCGACGAGCCCCTCGGTCAGCTACCACGTCTTCAAGACGGACGGCGAGATGATCGAGATCACGAGCCCGCAGGATCTGCCCGACGTCACGCGCATCGACCACATCGAGGAGCCGTACCTCAAGGCCAAGGTCATCGTGCCGCCCGAGTACATGGGCGCCGTGATGCAGCTCGCGATCGACCACCGCGGCATCACGCAGGACATGGTCTACCTCTCCGAGAAGTCCGTCGAGATGCACTTCGACATGCCGCTGGCCGAGCTCATTCTCGACTTCTTCGACCAGCTCAAGAGCCGCACCAAGGGCTATGCCTCGCTCGACTACGAGCTTTCCGACTACCGCACCTCGGACCTCGTCAAGCTCGACATCCTGCTTGCCGGCGACGAGGTGGACGCGCTGTCGTTCATCGTCCACAAGGACAAGGCGTACACGCTCGCCCGCGGCCTGTGCGACAAGCTGAAGGAGATCATCCCGAGGCAGCAGTTCGAGGTGCCCATCCAGGGCGCCATCGGCAACAAGATCATCAGCCGTTCGACGGTCAAGGCCCACCGCAAGGACGTCCTCGCGAAGTGCTACGGAGGCGACATCTCGCGCAAGCGCAAGCTGCTCGAGAAGCAGAAGGAGGGCAAGAAGCGCATGAAGTCGATCGGCTCGGTCGAGGTTCCCCAGGAGGCGTTCCTGGCCGTGCTGAAGGTCGATGACGACCAGTGACGGAGAGGCTCTTCTCGGCAGATGGGCGCCAGGCGGTGGCGGACGAGTGCGCGGGTGTGCTCGAGCGCCTCGCGCCCGCGGCCGGACTCGACGCGACGCTTGCGCCCTTCGCGGGCGGGGGCACGCTGGCGGAGCGGCTCTGTGCGAACCCGTACCTCATGGCGCCGATGGCCGGCGTGAGCGACGCCGCGTACCGCATGATGGCGCGCGCGGGCGGCGCGGCGATCGGCTACACCGAGATGGTGTCCGTCGCCGGCATCCACTACGCCGGCGAGAAGACCTGGGACTTGGTGTACCCCAAGGGCGCCGAGCCCGACGTGGCCGTGCAGCTCTTCGGCAGCAAGCCCGAGCAGTTCAGGGAGGCGGCCGCCCTCGTGTGCGAGCGCGTGGGGGAGCGCCTGGCCCTCATCGACGTGAACATGGCCTGCCCCGTGCCCAAGGTGACGCGCAAGGGCGAGGGGTCGGCCCTTCTCGACGAGCCGGAGCTCTCGGCGCGGATCATCGAGGCGTGCGTCAGCGAGGCGAGCGTGCCCGTGACCTGCAAGATCCGTCGCTCGCGGCAGCCGGGCCCCGAGCAGGCGCCGGACTTCGCGCGCCGCATGGAGCAGGCGGGCGCGTCCGCCGTGGCCGTGCACGGGCGCACGGCGAGCCAGCTGTATCGCGGCGAGGCCGACTGGGGCGTGGTGAGCCGCGTCGTGGACGCCGTTTCGATCCCGGTGATCGGCTCGGGCGACGTGCTCGACGCCGAGGCCGCCTCGCGCATGCGCGCCGAGACGGGCGCCACCGCGGTCATGGTCGCGCGCGGGACCTACGGCAACCCCTGGGTGTTCGCCGGCGCGCGCGACGTGGACGCCGGCCGCGAGCCGCACACACCCACGCTCTCCGAGCGCCTGGGCGCCTTCGAGTGCCACGTCCGGCTGCTGGCCGCGACGGGTGCGCACCTCGCGCGCGGGCGCAGCCTCGCGGGCTGGTACCTCAAGGGCATGCCGCATGCCGCCGCCTGGCGCAACCGCGCGATGGCGTGCGTGACGCTCGAGGACTTCCTGGAGATGGTCGAGGCGCTGCGCGCCTACGTGGACGCCGCCGAGGGTGAGCTTTAGGTGAGCGTCTCGGCTCTCTACCTGCACGTTCCCTTCTGCGCACGCAAGTGCCTCTACTGCGACTTCGCCTCGTGGGCCACGAGGGCGGGCGACGAGCTCGTGGTCTCGTACGAGCGCGCGCTCGAGCGCCAGGTGGCCGATCTCGCCGAGGCGGGGCTTCTGGGCGACGTCGAGACCGCCTACGTGGGCGGGGGCACGCCGAGCCTTCTGGGCGAGCGTCTGGTCGACCTCGTCGAGTGCGTGGGGGACGCGGCCTCGCCCGCGGAGCTCACCTGCGAGGCGAACCCGGAGTCGCTTGGCGACGACCTGCTTTCGTCGCTCGACGCCTCGTGCTGCACGAGGCTCTCCCTGGGCATCCAGAGCACCTCCGACGACGAGCTGGCTCTTCTCGGCCGCGCCCACGACGGGCGGGGCGCCCTCGACAGGCTCTCGGCGGCGTGCCGGACCGGGCTCGACGTGTCGTGCGACCTCATGTGCGCGACGCCGGGGCAGACCGACGAGTCGTGGTCGCGCTCGCTTGCCGACGTGCTGGCCTGCGGCGTCTCGCACGTGAGCGTGTACCCGCTGCAGATCGAGGAGGGGACCGCGTTCGACAGGATCTACGACGAGGCACCCTTCAACGACGAGGACGTCGCCGCCGCGCGCATGGAGGCCGCCGCGGGCGTGCTCGTCGCGGCCGGCATGCACCGCTACGAGGTCGCGAGCTACGCGCGGCCGGGGCGCGAGTGCCGCCACAACCGCGCCTACTGGGAGGGCCGCGAGTACCTGGGGCTCGGCACGTCGGGCTCGGGGATGGTGCACCGCGAGGCCTACGGGCGCCTGCGCGCGCTCTGCCCGCAGCTGCCCGCGCTTCGTGCCGGCGACTGGCGCGTGAGGCTCACGGTGCGGACGTCGCGGCGCGACATCGCGGCGGGGTGCGGTCTCTCGGAGCTGGCCTTCGACCTCGAGGTGCTCGACGAGGCGCAGGCCGCGGCCGAGGACCTGATGCTTGCGGCCCGCCTTGCCGCGGGCATGGGGGAGGCTCTTCTCGCCCGCGGGCGACGCGTCCTGGGAGGCGCGCTCGACGAGGCGCTCGGCACCGCCATCGACCAGGGACTTCTGGAGGAGCAGGGCGAGCGCCTGGTCCCGACGGGGCGCGGGTGGCTTCTGGGCAACGAGCTCTACGGCCTGCTCTGGGGCCTTGCGCCCGGCAGCGTCCGCGAGCTGTCCGTCTGAGCTGCGGGGTCGCCTGGCTCGTCTGGGGATTTCCTCATGGGCGCCCTTGTCGGTATAGCGGGGGCGAGATACGGATAAAATCGACAAGGTTGAACATGTTCGCAGATGCGACTGAGAGCGAAACGGGAGCTACCTGATGGCAGCCATGAACGAGAAGGACTACTACGCCATCCTCGGCGTGGAGTCGAGCGCAACGACCGACGAGATCCGCCGCGCCTTCCAGAAGAAGGCGCGCAAGCTGCATCCCGACGTCAACAAGGCGCCCGATGCCGAGGAGAAGTTCAAGGAGGTCTCCGAGGCGTACGCGGTCCTCTCCGACGAGTCGAAGCGCAAGCGCTACGACGCGATGCGCTCCGGGTCGCCGTTCGCGGGCTCCGGCTTCGGAGGCTCCTACGGCGGCTCTGCGGGCGCCGGCTCGCCCTTCGGCTGGGGCTTCCCCTTCGGCGGGGCCGGCCAGGCGCAGTCGGGCACGCGCTCCCGCTCGTACAACCCGCGCGCGGGCGCCGACGTCGTCTACGAGCTCACGCTCGACGACGAGGCCGCCAAGAGCGGCACCAAGCGTGGGGTCACGTACCAGCGCTACGTCGCCTGCGAGGCCTGCTCGGGGCACGGCTCGGTCGAGTCTGACCACGCCGAGACCTGCCCGACCTGCGGCGGCTCCGGCCACATCCACGTCGACCTCTCCGGCATCTTCGGCTTTGGCGTGGTCGAGATGGGCTGCCCCGAGTGCGAGGGCACGGGCAAGGTCGTCGCGAACCCCTGCGAGAGCTGCGGCGGCTCCGGTCGCGTCCTCTCCGCCAGCGAGGTCGTCGTCGAGGTCCCCGCAGGCTCCCACGACGGGGACGAGATCCGCCTCGAGGGAAAGGGCAACGCGGGCACCAACGCGTCGAGCGCCGGCGACTTCGTCTGCCGCGTGCGCGTCCCGTCCGAGCAGATGAGCCCCTCGGTCGCCTTCGGCATGCGCGTGCTCGGCTTCGACGTCCCCTTCGTCGCGTTCGGCGCGATCGCCGGCGTGCTGCCGTCGCTTCTCTTCTACGTCGTCATCCTGGCCGCGCTCGGCGTCTTCTCGATCGCTCGTGGCGGCGGCCTCAAGGCGAGCCCGCGCTGGTGGCGCCACGCCCGCGTCGCCTTCGTCAACGGCCTCGTGACGGGCACGTTCTTCGCCCTCGTCATGGTGTCGCTCTTCTCGTGCGGCGCATCGCTCGGGCGCACGGGCTACGGCGCCGTCAGGGGCTAGCAATTCGGTTGGTTCTTGCGCGGCCACGGCCGCGCGACAGGTATCTATTTGTGCAGGAGATTGGTTAGAGTGGCTTCAAATCGCGACTACTACGAGGTGCTCGGCGTCGACCGTGACGCCGACCAGAAGACCATCAAGCGCGCGTTCCTCAAGCTCGCGCGCACGCTTCACCCCGACGTCAACAAGGCGCCGGACGCCGAGGAGAAGTTCAAGGAGGTCAACGAGGCCTACTCCGTCCTCTCCGACGAGCGCAAGCGCGCCAACTACGACCGCTACGGCTCGGCCGAGGGCCCCGGCGGCTTCGGCGCCGACTACGTCGACATGTCCGACATCTTCGGCGGCGGATTCGGCATCAACGACATCTTCGACTCGTTCTTCGGCGGCGGCGCGTCCGCCCGCGGCGGCCGCCCGGCACGCACCCGCGGCCGCGACATGGGCATAACGCTGCGCATCACGCTCGCCGAGGCGGCGTCCGGCTGCACCAAGACCATCGCCTACGACCGCCTCGCCCCCTGCGACGACTGCGACGGCACCGGCGTCGGCGAGGGCGGCCACGAGACCACCTGCACCCGCTGCAACGGCACCGGCCGCGTGGTCGAGGTCCAGCGCACGATCTTCGGCCAGATGCAGTCCCAGAGCGTCTGCCCCGAGTGCGGCGGCTCCGGCAAGGTCGTCGACAAGCCGTGCGAGACCTGCGACGGCCAGGGCAGGACGCCCTCCCGCGAGACCGTCGAGGTCGAGATCCCGGCCGGCATCCACTCCGGCCAGTCGCTCACCGTGCCCGGCAAGGGCGAGGCGGGCGTGCGCGGCGACGCCGCGGGCGACCTCGTGGTGCGCATCGAGGTCGAGGCCAGCGACGTCTTCGAGCGCCAGGGCGACGACCTCTTCTGCGAGGTCCGCGTCGACGCGCTCGAGGCCATCGTGGGCACCACCGTCAAGATGGACGGCATCCTCGAGGGCGACGAGGTGACCGTCGACGTCCCCGCCGGCTGCGAGTTCGGCCAGCAGGTGATGGTCGAGGGCCTCGGCATGCCGCGCCTCGGCTCCACCGCCCGCGGCAACCTCGTGGCGGTCGTGCGCGTCGTCAGCCCCGAGGGCCTCGCCGAGTCCGACCTCGACGCCATCCGCCAGATGGTCGAGGCCCGCGGCGCCTCCAAGGGCGACGCAGGCGAGAAGAGCGCCTCCGACGGCTCGAAGAAGAAGACCAAGTTCAGGCCCCACGGGCGCAAGAGCGCCAACGGCTCCAAGTGAGCGGCGCGAGGGTAAGCGTCGTCAACCTCGGCTGCAGGGTGAACCGCGTGGAGGCGGACGTGATCGCGTCCGAGCTCGAGCGCGCGGGCGCCCGTCTCACCAGCGAGTCCGAGGCCGACGCAATCGTCATCAACACCTGCGCCGTCACGGGCGAGGCCGAGGCCAAGACCCGCAAGGCCGTACGTCACGCCGCGACGCTCCCGCAGGCGCCGGTGGTCGTGGCCTGCGGCTGCGTGGCCAACCTCTTCACCGACGAGGTCGCCGCCATCGCGCCCAACGTGATCGTCGAGCGCGACAAGTCCGCCGTCGCGCGCCGCGTCCTCGAGGCCCTCGGCCAGGCCTCGCCTGACGCAGTCGACGCCGCGGACCCCGCCGTCGCCTGCGTGCCCGCCTCGCCCACGCCGCTCGGCCGCATGCGCCCCGGCATCAAGATCCAGGACGGCTGCGACAACCGCTGCACCTACTGCATCGTCTGGAAGGCCCGCGGCGCGTCGCGCTCGCTTGCCGCCCCCGACGTCGTCTCGGCCGTGCGCGCCGCCTGCGACCGCGGGGCGCGCGAGGTCGTGCTCACGGGCATCAACCTCGGCCGCTACGAGGACGCCTCGGGCGAGAGGAGCCTCAACCTCGCCTCCCTGATCGACCTGCTCATGCAGGAGACCCCAATCGGGCGCCTGCGCCTCTCGTCGATCGAGCCTCCCGACGTGGACGACGAGCTCCTCGCCGCCATGGCCCGCCACGGCGAGCGCGTCGCGCCCTTCCTCCACGTCTGCCTGCAGTCCGGCTGCGACGAGACCCTCGCGCGTATGGGCCGCGTCTACGACACCGCGCTGTACCGCGACGTCGTCCGCCGCGCCCGCGAGGCCCTGCCCGGCCTCGCGCTCGGCACCGACCTCATCGTCGGCTTCCCGGGCGAGACCGACGACGAGTTCGCCCGCTCGCTCGCCTTCTGCGAGGAGATGCGCTTCGCCAAGATGCACGTCTTCCGCTACTCCAGGCGGCCCGGCACGCCCGCGGCCGAGGCGCCGGGCCAGGTCGACCCCCGCGTGATGGCCGAGCGCGCCCGTCGCGTGCGCGACCTCGCGTCGGCCATGCGTGCCGCCGAGGCCGAGCGCCTCGTGGGGACCGAGCAGCTCGTGCTCGTCCAGGCTCCGGGCACCGGCGTGACCGGCGGCCTCTTCGAGGCCACCCTGGACGAGAAGAGCCCCGTCGGCGAGCTCGTGCGCGTCCGCGTGGACGCCACCGCGCCGTCCTCGCGCCTCGTTTGCTCGCCCGCGACCGAACACTGAACCGACCCGCCCCCGGCCCGCCGCGCGCCTGCGCCTAGGGCTATCATGGGCACATGCCCTGCGCCCGCGGGGACCTGACACTCGTTTGGAGGAACATGGAGCCGACCCAGATTCGCCTGACCATTCCCGACTCGGTAAACCCGCTCGTGCTCATGGGGCCAGCAGACGCCCTGCTCAGACGCATAGAGTCGGCGTTCTCGGCCATCGTCACCGTGCGCGGGAGCCAGGTGTCGGTCGTTGGCCCCGCAGACGAGGTGGATCAGGTCGTGTCGGTCTTCTCGCACCTCATCGGGCTCGTCGAGGCGGGGGAGACGCCCACCGCCAAGGACGTTGACCTGCTGCTCGGCCGCGCCCGCCGCGGCGCCGAGAACGCCGAGCCCGGCCGCGGCGAGGTCATCCAGACCCTGCGCGGCCGCTCCATCAGGCCCAAGACGCCCGGCCAGAGCCGCTACATCGACGCGATCAAGAACAACACCATCACCTTCGGCCTCGGCCCCGCCGGCACCGGCAAGACCTACCTCGCGATGGCGATGGCCGTCGCCGCCCTCAAGCGCCACGAGATCGCCCGCATCGTGCTCGCCCGTCCCGTCGTCGAGGCCGGCGAGTCGCTCGGCTACCTCCCCGGCACCCTCGAGGAGAAGCTCGACCCCTACATGCGCCCGCTCTACGACGCCCTCTTCGACATGGTCGAGGCGGAGCGCGCCCAGACCCTGGTGGAGCAGGGGGTCATCGAGGTCGCTCCTCTCGCCTTCATGCGCGGCCGCACCATGAACGACGCCTTCGTCATCCTCGACGAAGCCCAGAACACCACGCCCGACCAGATGAAGATGTTCCTCACGCGCTTGGGCTTCAACTCCAAGTTCGTGATCACGGGCGACAGCTCTCAGCGCGACCTCCTCGGCGAGAACGGCGTCGACGTCGCCCGCAGGGTGCTCGCCGACGTCGACGACATCGCCTTCGTTGACCTGCGCGGCGACGACATCGTGCGCCACTCGCTCGTGGCCGCCATCGTCGACGCCTACCAGAGCGCCGACCAATCTGGTCGCGCCGTCGGCAAAACTCAGGCACAATAGGGTAGAAGGACGTACGTGGAGGCTCGCGTGGAACACGCTTTTGACATCTCGTTCGAGGACGGAATCGCCTCGCCCCTCTCGGAGGAGGAGCTCTGCGCGGACTGCGCCTTCGTCCTCGAGCAGGAGGGCGTCGAGCGCCCCTGCATGGTCTCGGTCTCCGTCGTGTGCGACGAGCGCATCCGCGAGCTCAACGCCTCCTGGCGCGGCATCGACCGCGCGACGGACGTGATCTCCCTCGAGTGCGAGCGCCCCGACGACCCCGACCTCGCCCCCGGCGAGCCCTGCGAGCTCGGAGACATCGTGCTCGCGCCGGACTACATCACCCGCCAGGCCGCCGAGGTCGGCACCACCGTGCAGGACGAGTGCAGGCTGCTGCTCGTCCACGGCATGCTCCACCTCCTCGGCTACGACCACCTCGAGGACGACGAGGCCGAGGTCATGGAGGCCCGCGAGGACGAGCTCCTCGCCCTCATCAAGACCGACCGCCCGATCGAGCGCGTCACCCTCACGCGCCACCGGGGCGGTGAGGACGCGTGATTCCCGGCAAGGGCCCGAGCCACCCGTCGTTCAGGCGCAGCTTCCTGTTCGCCCTCCAGGGCTTCAGGACCGCGATCTCGCAGGAGCGCAACATCAAGGTCATGCTCGGCGGCGCGCTGTTTGCCGTCGTGCTCGGCATCATCGTGCGCCTCGACCCCGTGAGCTGGGCCGTCGTCTTCGTCTGCTGCGGCGTCGTGCTCGCCGCCGAGCTCGTCAACACGGCCGTCGAGACGGTCGTCGACCTCGTCTCGCCCGAGTTCCACCCGCTCGCCGGCCGCGCCAAGGACATCGCCGCCGCCGCGTCGTGGGTGCTCAGCCTCTTCGTCGCCCTCGCCGGCGCCTGCGTCTACATCAGCGCCCTCGTCCGGCTCATCTCCTCGCTCTAGCGCGGCCCCGGCCCCGCGCTGTCGAGAAGAGCCTGCCCCTTCGCCCCGGCCCAACCACGAACCAAGGATTGACATGACTTCTGACGCCTCCCAGGAAAAGCCCTTCACCAGCGGCTTCGTCGCACTGGTCGGACGCCCCAGCGTGGGCAAGTCCACGCTGCTCAACGCGGCCGTCGGCGGCAAGCTCGCCATCACGAGCCCCGTCGCCCAGACCACGCGCCGCCGCATGCGCGCGGTCGTCAACACCGACCACTCGCAGCTCGTGATCGTCGACACGCCGGGCCTGCACAAGCCCAAGGACGCCCTCGGCAAGGAGCTCAACAAGGTCGCCCTCGGCGAGCTCGCCGACGTGGACGCCGTCGCCTTCCTGATCGACGCGACCAAGCCCGTCGGCACCGGCGACGAGTGGGTCGCCAAACACGTCGACGCCTCGTGCGCCCCCTTCAAGCTGCTCGTGATCACCAAGGCCGACATCGCCAAGCCCGAGCAGGTCACGGCCCAGCTCGAGGCCGCCGGCAAGCTCGCCCGCTTCGACGAGACGCTCGTGCTCTCCGCAAAGGAGGGCTTCAACGTCGACTCCTTCGTCGCGCTCGTCTCCGAGCACCTGCCCGAGGGGCCGAGGTGGTTCCCCGAGGACATGGACTGCGACGCGACCGACGAGGACCTCGTGGCCGAGTTCGTCCGCGAGAAGCTCCTCAACAACCTGCGCCAGGAGGTGCCCCACTCCGTCGGTGTCATCTGCGACGACATCGACTGGTCGAAGGACCACGCCTCCATCAGCGCGACGATCATCGTCGAGCGCGAGGGCCAGAAGGGCATCGTCATCGGCCACGGCGGCAAGATGATCAAGAAGGTCGGCACCGAGGCGCGCCGCGACATCGAGCGCCTTTTCGACTGCAGCTGCTACCTCGACCTGCAGGTCCGCGTCAAGCCCGAGTGGCGCCGCGACCAGAACGAGATCCGCCGCCTGGGGTACGAGGCCGAGTAGGGCATGGCACGCCCCCGCTCGAGGCGCCTGCGCGCCATCGTTCTCGACCGCACCAAGCTGGCCGAGCAGGACCTCATCCTCACGCTCCTGGCCGAATCGGGGGAGCGTGTGAGCGCCGTCGCCCGCGGCGCGAGAAAGCCGGGCGGACGGCTCGCCGCCCGCTCGGAGCTCGCCTGCGAGACCGACTTCCTGCTGGCCCGCGGCCGCGGCCGGGGGCTCGAGGTCGTCAGCGAGGCCTCCCTCGTCGACGGCCACCCGCGCCTGCGCGGCGAGCTCGACCGCCTCTCCGCGGCCTCGGCAGTCCTCGAGGCCGCGCGCCTCACCTGCTTCGAGGACGCCGAGGACCCCTTCCTGCACCCGATCTGCTCGCGGGCGCTCCGCGCCTGCGAGGAGGCCGTCGACCAGCCCCGCCTCGACCTCGCGGTCGCGGCCTACGTCTTCAAGGTGCTCGCGCACGGCGGCTGGCGCCCCGAGCTCTCGAGCTGCATCGCCTGCGGCGACCACGACGTCTCGTACTTCTCGGCCGCGGCCGGCGGCACCCTCTGCTCGAGCTGCGCCAAGGACGTCCCCGGCGCCCAGCAGCTCAGCGCCTCCGAGATCGGCTGGGTCGCCTCGCTGCTGCACCTCACCTTCGACGACCTGCTCGCGTCCCAGATCGACGTCACGACCTCGACCACGCTCGTCTCGCTCGCGCATACCTGGGCGGCAACGCACCTCGACGCCCGCCTCCGCGCGATGGAGTTCATGCTCAGCCTCTGAGCGCGGCCGCAAGATGTGTGCAACCTGCGGTGAATTGCGAGAGGAGCGCACGCGTCCGGCCCCGCGCTTTGGCTTGGGCGCGCATTAGTGGTACTCTTTATCAGTCATTACCCCGTACTTGGTGGTTCGTCCATTGCCAGACGGCCAACCCGGTTCGGGGCGAATCTATGTGAAAGGGGTTTCAAATGGCAATCAGCAAGGAGCGCAAGGCCGAGCTCATCAAGCAGTACGGCAAGAACGAGCACGACTCCGGCTCGCCCGAGGTCCAGGTCGCTCTTCTCACCGAGCGCATTCGCGAGCTCACCGAGCACGTGAAGGTGCACATCCACGACCACCACACCCGTCGTGGCCTGCTCATGCTCGTCGGTAAGCGTCGTCGTCTCCTGTCCTACATCAAGAAGCAGGACATCGAGAACTACCGTTCGCTCATCAAGAGCCTCGGCATTCGCGACAACATCCAGTAACGAGGTGTTACGAGGGGGCGCCACAAGGGCGCTCCCTTGCTATAGACGGCCCGCCTGCAATGCGGCAGGCGGAGATAAGAGGAAAAGAAAATGGCTAAGGTTACACACGAGTTCGACCTCTACGGCAAGCACTACCGCTTCGAGACGGGCGAGCTCGCAAAGCAGGCGACGGGCGAGTGCCTCGTCTCCTGCGGGGAGTCGACCGTCAACGTCACGGTCGTCGTCTCCAAGGAGCGCAAGAACTACGACTTCTTCCCGCTGACGGTCGACTTCATCGAGAAGATGTACTCGGTCGGCCGCATCCCGGGCGGCTACCTCAAGCGCGAGGCGCGCCCGTCCGAGAAGGCCACGCTCACGGCCCGCATGATCGACCGACCCATCCGCCCGTCGTTCCCCGACGGCTTCCGCAACGAGGTCCAGATCGTCGCCATGCCGCTCGTCGCCGACCAGGTCAACTCCGTCGACACGATCTCGATCATGGGCGCCAGTGCCGCCCTGACCGTCGGCGGCGTGCCCTTCGAGGGCCCGCTCGCCTGCGTCCGCATCGGCCGCAACGTCGAGACCGGCGAGTTCATCGTCAACCCGACCTACGAGGAGCGCGACAACTCCGACCTCGACCTCGAGCTCGGCGGCTCCGCGACCTTCATCTCCATGCTGGAGGCCGGCGCCAAGGAGATCTCCGAGGACGACATGCTCGCCGCCATGGCCTTCGGCCAGGAGGCCATCGCCGCCTTCTGCGAGGAGCAGAAGAAGTTCTTCGAGAAGGTCGTCGAGGTCAACGGCGCCTTCCCCGAGCGCGAGTACATCCTCGACCAGCCCGTCCCCGAGGTGCACGAGAAGGTCTTCGCCCACTTCGACGACATGTCCGCGGCCCTCAAGGACGCCGACAAGCAGGCCCGCATGGGCAAGGTCGAGGCCCTCAAGGACGCCATCCGCGCTGAGTTCACCGAGGAGGAGCAGCTCCAGTGGGAGCGCGAGATCCCCGTCGAGCTCAAGAGCCTCGAGAAGCACGCGATGCGCAAGATGGTCGTCGAGACCGGCGAGCGCGTCGACGGCCGCACGGCCACCGAGGTCCGTCCCCTCATGGTCAAGCCTGACTACCTGCCGCGCGTCCACGGCTCCGGCCTCTTCCAGCGTGGCCAGACCCAGGTGCTCTCCGTCGCCACCCTCGGCATGCTGAACGAGTGGCAGCGCCTCGACACCATCGAGCCGATCGACGGCAAGCGCTACATCCACCACTACAACTTCCCGCCGTTCTGCACCGGCGAGACCGGCCGCATGGGCAGCCCCAAGCGTCGTGAGATCGGCCACGGCAACCTCGCCGAGCGCGCCCTTCTCCCCGTCATCCCCTCCGAGGACGACTTCCCCTACACCATCAGGGTCGTCTCCGAGGTCATGGAGTCCAACGGCTCCTCGTCGATGGCGTCGACCTGCGGCTCCACCCTCGCCCTCATGGACGCCGGCGTGCCCCTGACCCGCCCCGTCTCCGGCGTGGCCATGGGCCTCATCCAGGAGGAGGGCAAGACCGTCGTCCTGACCGACATCCAGGGCATCGAGGACTTCCTCGGCGACATGGACTTCAAGGTCTGCGGCACCACCAAGGGCATCACGGCCATGCAGATGGACAACAAGGCCACCGGCCTCACGCCCGAGATCCTCAAGCAGGCGCTCCAGCAGGCGCACGAGGGCCGCATGTTCATCCTCGACGCCATGCTCGACCAGATCTCCGCTCCCCGCGAGCAGACCAAGGAGACCGCGCCCCAGATCATCAGCCTCCAGATCGCGACAGACAAGATCCGCGACGTCATCGGCTCCGGCGGCAAGGTCATCCGCGGCATCCAGGACGACACCGGCGCCACGATCGACATCCAGGAGGACGGCACCGTCTTCATTGCGGGCACCGGCGCCGCCGGCGAGGAGGCCGCGGAGCGCATCCGCGCCATCGTCAAGGTTCCCGAGGTGGGCGAGGAGTACACCGGCCGCGTCGTGAACATCCAGGCCTTCGGCGCCTTCGTCGAGCTGCTGCCCGGCAAGGACGGCCTGCTCCACATCTCCCGCGTCGCCCAGGGCCGCGTCGACAAGGTCGAGGACGTCCTCAACGTCGGCGACGAGGTCAAGGTCAAGGTCATCGAGGTGGACGAGAAGGGCAAGATCAGCCTCGATCGCCTCGACAAGCCCGAGGCCCCCGCTGGCTCTGGCCACGGTCGTGGCGGCCACGGCCACGGCGACGGCGAGCGCAAGCCCCGTCGTCACGCTGGCGACCGCGGTGGTCGTCAGCCCCGTCGTCACCACGAGGGCTAAGTTCCTCGACGTTCGTCGACCTGGTTCCTTTGGACTGACATAGAGCACGTCATGGGAGGCGCCTTTTGTGGCGCCTCCCATTTTGTTTTACGCGTTTTACGGTGTCCCAGCGTCGTTTGGGTGCCATGGCCATGCGGCCTCAAGGAGCTGTTGAGAGGGAGTAAACCAGGCCATATAACGGTAGTTCTCACTCCGAACCAAAACATATCGTTTTCGCAGGTAAATAGTGGTGCGCGAAATCTTCGGCGCACCACTTTGCATCACTGGAAAACGCTCCTTTCGGGACATTTCTTCCATGAATTCTTCCATGCGCCGACAGCACCCATACGTCTGGCCCGCCAACGGGACGGGCATCACAGGGACCTCGCTCCCTCCGCAGTCGGGGCTCTCCAACCTTAGTAAAGGCCGTTGATGTATTCGGTCAGGGCCGCGCGGTCGTAGAAGCTGTCAGGGTCGGTGAGGACGTAATCCGGGTCAGCTCCGCGGTCGATGTCGTAGAACGAGCCGTTCTTCATGAAGGACAGCCGCCGGGGGCTGGAGATCCTGAACGAGGTGCCCCATGCGGACGAGATGGGCTGTATGACGCAGGCGCCTCCGGCGGAAGGCCGGCCCAGCAGCGTGACGACGTTGGATTCCTTTAGCATGCAGGGCACCAGGTTTCCGCTGGAGAAGCTGACGGGGGAAGTCAGGCAAAACAGCTTCTTGCCCGCCAGGGTGTCCTTCTCGTCGAACTTTCCGTCGAGGTTGACGTCGGCGCGATAGGAGGAGACGCACTGCGCGCCGGTCATGGCGTCCTCCATGCCGATGGAGCCCTCGCCCAGGAACCAGGAGATGGTGAACTCCGCGGCGGTCGCGTCGCCGCCGCCGTTGTCGCTCATGTCGAGGACCACGTTCTCGATGGGGCTGCCCTCCCGCGTGATTTGCGCATGGGCCTTTATGATCTGGCTGATGGTGTCGTCGGGGAGTTTCGCCACATCATCCACCCCGTAGTAATAATCCGCTGAGGGCGGAGGGGTGAAGGCGTCGAAGGTGACGTAGGCCGTGTTGCCGACCTCCTCGTAACCAGGGATGTTGTCGGGGTAGTACTTGTCCCTCGAGGCTTCCTGGCGCTCGCGGGCGGCCAAGACCCGGGCGCGCGAGGTGCCGAGTGCCGTGTAGTCGATGGGCCCGGACAGGTACGAAAAGCCGTACCAATTACTGTGGACGTCGTCGAGGTACTCCGTGATGAGGCGGTAGACCGCCTTGTCGGCCTCGGCCGAATCCGGTCCCTTCAAAGCTTCCGTGAAACCGGTCTCCTTGAACAGCTGGTCGAAGCTTTCGATCTTGTGGTCTTCTTTCAGGCCGTACAAGGTGTCCAGCATCATGCACAGCTCGTTGTAGCCGAATTCCGCCAATGCATCGCTGCGGTTTCCGGTGGGCGCGGAATAGTAAAGATCGCCGCACCTGGAGATATCGTCGGCCTTAATCACGCACTGGCCGTTGAAGTAGAGGCTTTCCAGCCAAGTTGGCGCAATGAGGATGTCGGCAACCGTCTGCAACGGGATCAGGTACAGGCCGTCTTGATTAACCAGGTCGATGCCGTAATCGCCCAGGTTGACCTCAAAGACGTCGCCCCGTCGGTCCAAGGTGCCCGTGCCGACTTTCTGCAGGAGCTTGAAATCACCCGCCTCGTTCACGACGTCGATGCTGGTCAAGTCCAGCATCGTGGACTGATCAGCCCTCATGCTGAACAGGTTGTAATCTGCGTAATGCATGACGTCTTTATCGAAATCGATGGTCAGAGGCACATCGGTGTCATAGAGCTTGTTGGCCCTGGAATAGGTCACGACAGGCCCCTCCGTGGACATCGTGAAGTCCACGGTGCCATGGTACGTCTCCTTGAGCAGGGCCAGACAATCGCTCGCGTCGATATAGGGCAGGTCCTTTGCACCGTCGAGGAAATAGAGCTTCAGCTCCGTGCCGGACTTCTCGGTTCCGTTGTACAGGGGAAACGTGTCGTTGGCAACTTCATGCTTCTTGGCGCTTGAAGCCGCGTTCGTACCGCCGCATGCGACGAGCGTCGCCGCAAGGGGAACCATCACCACTAGGCATAGCAATTTGGGTAATGACTTCATCTTCTCTCCTCCCACCTTTAAACGGGACCCGCAACAATCGGTGATCAAAAGTATAGAGAGAGGGGGTCGAGAAGAGCCTCCCTCATACGTGAGGGGCTTCTCGTTATGCCTAGTTCGGTTGGGCTGCCGAGATTGCCGTGCGCACCGTGCGCGAGTGGCTCGACACATACGAGGACGCGGGCATCACCGTGGTCTTCAACGTGTTCGGCGATACAGACGAGGCGATATACCGGTCGCTTCACTTCACCTGACGCGTCCAGGGCCGGACGGAGGGGTTGGGAAGCGTCTGTCGGCCCGACTTCCGTTGAGTCGTCTGGGTGTTGTTCCCAACGTCCTGTTCCGCCTGAACGTCATCAAGCAGTTCGGGACCGGCATCCGCCGCATCAAGCGCTGCACAGGCCTCTTACAGCTCGTACGTTCCGTATCCGGCGATTGCCTTATCGATCGACGCCTCGCCGTTCGCAACCTGGAAAGCCGCGACGCGGTATTGGATGGTGACGCCATCTGTCAGTCCGACTTCATGGGTCGAAATGACACGGCTTGGGTCAATCTTGCTGAACGGAGCGTACATACCATCGAAGGAAAGGTCGGACGTCACCGTGAGCAGGCGTTTCGCGCGCGCGATGTTGTTAAGTTCCTGCTGGTTCATCAGGAAGCGCATGAACTCGTTTGCCATGTCGAGGTTTTTGCCTTCCTTGTTAACCGCAAACTGCACCGAAGGCTTGTCGAGAAGGCTGGCGCCCTCATCGGAGAGAGTAAACGGATAGAGGGCGTACGAGAACGGATGGGCGGAAAATGCTTCGGACTGGCTTTCGCGCTTTGTCGTGCCTGACGCCGTATCGCCCGAGCACAGTGCCATGGGGATATCGCCTTCGAAGAACCGCAGAATCAGCGCGTTGTAGCCGTTCTTAAGTTCGTTGCAGACATCGAGGTTGAAGCACCCATGCTCCTTCATGACGTTGACCTTCTCGAGGACTGGCCTCATGTATTCGCCAGCCGAGGGATCGAGCGAGTTAAGTTTCTCGACCATCTTGGGGTTCTTGGCGGCATCGCCATACATGAGCTCGCCAACGAGGTTGCCGTACGCAGACGCCACATTGTAGGTCAAAATGGGAGTGGGATACCCCGCCTTGTTGAACGCATCGCATGCAGCCAGCAGCTCCTCGTAGTTTGTCGGAACGCTGATCTTCTCCTTTTCGAAGAGGTCCTCGTTCACAAGGATGCCGGAAGTGCTGGAGAATATGGGGGCCATGGGGCACGCCCCCGCATCGTCTTTGCACAGCAAGCTCGGGCGCACGCACGACAAGTCGATGCCACGCGCCGAATCGGAGAGGTCCTCGGCGTGCTCGAATACCGGCTTGTGGCTGTCGGAATCCATCATGAAGTCGAACGCGAAATAGATGTCAGGCGCATCTTCGGAGTTCAAGGCCGTAGAAACGACGTTGTTGTAGTCGTCAAGCTTGGTGTAGCTCAGCTCGACGTTGGGATAGTACTCGTTGAACTTATCGAATTCAGCTTCAAGCGCCTCAAAGTTATCGTAGCTGCCGGCTACGGAAAGGGAGCATTTCGTGGCGGTATCGAGCGAGGGGGTAAAGCCCTTCTTCTCGCCCGCCTGCCCCGATGGAACCGCAGACCCGGTAGAACCCGACGATGCGGCGCAGGCCGCCAACGCGACCGAGACGAGAGCAATAGATAAAACGACCAGGCAACGCACCACAGACTTTCTCATAACTTGCCCTCCTTCACCCCTCTAATCTCTTTCAAAACGATCTTGATATCAATTGGCTTAGCGATATGACCGTTCATACCAGCATCCATGCATTTTGCAACGTCTTCGGAAAACGCATCTGCCGTCATCGCGATAATCGGAATTGTCGACGGCCACTCGCCGGGCAGAGCGCGGATGGCCTTCGTGGCCTCGATACCGTTCATGATGGGCATTTGCACGTCCATGAACACGAGGTCGTAATCTCCCGGCTGCGATGACGCAAGCATATCGACCGCAATCTGGCCGTTTTCGGCGCGCACTGACTCGATGCCGTGCATGTCGAGCAACATGTTGAGAATCTCCCAGTTGATGTCATTGTCCTCGGCGGCGAGCACGCGCATACCCGCAATGTCGGAATGGTCGTCCTCGTTGGCATCCGTCGCTTCCGTCAAATTCAGAAGCTCGTTGATCGCACGATAGAGCGTGGACTTAAACAGCGGCTTGGATATGAACCCGTCGGCGCCGGCCTCTTTCGCGCTTTCCTCGATGTCGGACCAATCGTATGCCGAGACAAGGATAATTGGCACCTGCTCCCCGACCAGGGCGCGCATGCGGCGCACGACCTCGATACCATCCATGTCGGGCATCTTCCAATCCACGATGATGACGCCATAGTCATCGTGCAGGCTGTGTCGCGCCCCCACCATCTCGAGCGCCTGCACGCCCGAAGAAGCCACCTCGACGCGCGCGTCGAGCGAGTTGAACGTGTACTGGGCGGTCTGGAGGAAGACCTCGTCATCGTCGACGAGCAGCGCATCGACGGATTCCAGGGTCATATCCTCGGGCTCGCGCTCCGCAATGAGCAGGTCGAGCGTGACGGTAAATGTCGTCCCCTCGCCCAGCTTGCTCTGGCATTCGATCGTACCTCCCATGAGGTCGATCATCTGCTTGGTGATAGCCAGGCCGAGTCCCGTGCCCTGGACCTTGTTCACGCGGCTGTCGGTTTGGCGCGAGAACGACTCGTACATGTGCTCCATGAACTCCTCGCTCATGCCCATGCCCGTGTCGGCTACGCGGTAGACCAGGCGCACCATGCCGGGCGTCTCGCTCTCCAGCTCCTGCAAGTCGACCGCGACGCTACCGAAAGGCTCGGTGTACTTGAGGGCGTTCGACAAGATGTTGATGAACACCTGGTTGATGCGCAGCTGATCGGCGCACAGGTACTCGTGTTCCACGGCGTTGGCATGGAGCTGGAAGGCGATATTCTTCTCCTTCACCATGGGCTGCGAAATGTTGACGAGGTTCTCGGTTACCTCCACGATCGAGAAGGTTGCCGGCGTGAGGGTGAGCTTGCCGCTTTCCACTTTGGAAATATCCAAGATGTCGTTGATAAGCGTGAGCAAGTGGTTGCTCGCAAGCCCAATCTTATGCAAGCTGTCCTTGACAATGGCCGGGTCGTCGACGTTGCGTTGAGCGATGGTCGTCAACCCCAGAATTGCGTTCATGGGCGTGCGGATATCGTGGGACATGGCTGAGAGGAAGTCGCTCTTCGCGCGATTCGCCGCCTCGGCTTCCTTCGCGGCCTCATCCAGGCGCGCGTTGAACCAATTCATGAAGGCCATGTCGAAGTTGAGCAGGAACAGAAGGGCGCAAGCAACCCCGCCGATCAAGAACCAGTCGACGTTGCTTCGATTCAAGCTGCTCGATTGGATGTAGTTCAGGATTGTCCAGCCTTTGTTCGCGCTGATCGGCACATACGCTATCAGGCATTCCTCACCGCGCGAGTTGTCCATGAAAAACGACCCACTCTGCGTTGTAAGACGCTCCTTTAGCTCTTCGACCCCAGCTGCATCAATCTGGTTGTACGACTTGTAGAACTCGACGAAGTTGCTGTTCTTGTAATTGCGGCCTTTGATGATGTAGTTGCTGTCGCTGTCGACGAGCGAGACTTCAGCGTCTTCGTACCGGTCGCTGGGAAACACCCATTTTTCCTGGAGTTTCTCCAAGGGGATAACGCGCAAGAGGATCGCCTCGCGCTGCTTCAACCTGTCACTGGAATCCACAAGCGAGATCTTGTTGCAAAACGCCAGCGATTGAACACCGGTCATAGGGTTTGTGTAGGACCGCGAGACGTTGATAGCGCCATCTTGCTCGTCCAGCTTGTCAAGCCTTATGGGAAGGCCGATCGCCTTGTACGACACGGCGTAGTCATCTTCCGCGCCCGTCTTGGGGCGCGTCGAGAGCCCCTCGAGCGATCCGTTGTCTGTGAAAACGATGTGTGCAGCGTTTTCGGTCGACACATGGGAAGCCCTGACGAACGATGCCGCCTCGTCAATGGTCATAGGCTCGCTGTTGATGTAACGCGCCCAAACGTTGCAGATATTTTGCTCGCCCTCGAGGTAATTTGCCGTCACCTGCTCCATGGTGACGGTCGCCGTCTCGAACTGGGCCACCTCATCGTTAATCGACTCGCTAGCTGCCCGCTGCACGTGCAGCAAAACGAAGCCTATGATGCCGAGCATGACAGCTACGTTCACCAGAATTATCAGATGTCGTTTGCTTCTCGTTTGCATAGCGAGCCTTTTCCGCTTCGTATGCAAGCATTATCTCATTTGAAAAACGTCCCCAACCCTCTGTTTGCGCCAAAGTGCTTGGTTATCTGGCACGAGCGGCGGGTTGGGGACGGATGAGCCGGAGATGCGTCCTCCGGCCCGGCAACGGCAACGGCAACCGGGGCGGAAGCATCGCCTCCGCCCCGGTCCCGCGCAGTATGCGGCGTCGCGCGCCGCGGCCTTGAGGCCGCGCGCTACTTCACGGTCACCTTGACCCTCTTGGCTACGCCGTTCTGGACATAGGCGTAGACGTAGCAGCTGCCCTTGGCCTTAGCCCTGATCACGCCCCTGGCCGACACGGTCGCGACCTTGGGATTGGTGGACTCGTAGCGCATCTTCACGATCCTCTTCAAGCTCGGCGTGCAACCCAAGGCGATGCAGGAGCTCGACGGGCATTCTGAAGATAGGGGTTTTGCGGCACAATTGATAAGAAGCGCAATGGGGAAGTGCTCGAGGGTCAAGCTCCTGGACGCGATCTGGAGGGTGAAAATGCAGTTCGGCTTCTCGATGGTAGGCGTCGGTTTTCTTGCGATGCTGTTCATACCGAACATCAAGTGGGCGAGGAACCAGCCCCTGGGTTATGGGGAAATCTCCAGGCACGAGCGCAAGGCTCTTCTCGTGTTCGAACGGGTCGGCCAAGTGCTCGCCACCATCTCCGCCGTCGCTTTCGTGTGCCCACAGGGCTTCTCGTTTCCTTGGCTGATCTGGTTGATGACCGCCTTCCTGTCCATGCTTCTCTACGAGGTTGCCTGGGCGAGGTATTTCATGGGCGGAGAACGTCTTGCTGGAATGTACCAGCCGCTAGGCCCCATCCCCGTACCCATTGCGACCCTTCCGGTTGCTGCCCTGGCGCTCCTGGGGATCTGGTACCAATCGCCGATCACCGTGGCCGCTGCGGCGATCCTCGGTGTCGGCCACATCGGGATTCATCTGGAGCACCTGCGCGAACTCTCGGCTCGATAGTCGATTGGGGCGAGAAGAGCCAAGGATCACAACGGCGCGACTGTGACGTCGCGCGCGTGTCCGCCCGCGGCGCATCCTCCTATCGATTTCGTATAGGGTCGCGTCGCTGCTGCATACAGCCTGCTTCTTTGCGTACAATAAACGACGTATGTGTGGTTTAGGCCCACATGCCACAACCATAAAAGAGAGCGCATGAGCGCTTTGATAGTCATAAAACGTACCATCGAAAGGAATTACCAGCTAATGGCAAAGAAGCAGACTCCGCTCAGGATCATTCCCCTGGGCGGCCTTGACGGTATCGGCAAGAACATGACCGCCTTCGAGTACGGCAACGACATGGTTCTCGTCGACGCCGGCCTCATGTTCCCCGACGACGAGCAGCCCGGCATCGACCTCATCCTGCCCGACTACTCCTACGTCCTCGAGAACGAGGAGAAGCTGCGCGGCATCATCATCACCCACGGCCACGAGGACCACACGGGCTCGCTCCCGTACCTCCTCATGGACCTTGCGCGAAAGGTGCCCATCTACGCCTCCAAGCTCACCCTCGGCTTCATCGAGGGCAAGCTCGCCGAGCATCGCCTCAGGTCGCCGAAGTTCCGCGACGTCTCCAACGGCACCCACGTGAACCTTGGTGCCTTCAGCATCGACTTCTTCGACATGACCCACTCGATCCCGGGCGCGCTCGGCGTCTACATGCGCACGCCTGCCGGCTCTGTCCTGCACACGGGCGACTTCAAGCTCGACCAGACGCCGATCGACGGCGTCACGCCCAACTACCAGGCGATCAACCGCTTCTCGACTCTGGGCATCGACCTTCTGCTGTCCGACTCGACCAACGCGACGAGGCCCGGCTTCACGCAGAGCGAGTCCGCCGTCGGCCCGGCGCTGCGCCACATCATCAAGAACGCCAGCGGCCGCGTGATCGTCGCCTCGTTCTCGAGCCAGATCCACCGCCTGCAGCAGATCTGCGACGCGAGCGTCGCGGTGGGGCGCAAGGTCGTCGTGACCGGACGCTCCATGGTCCAGAACACCAAGATCGCCCGTGACCTCGGCTACCTCAAGATCTCGCAGGACGACATCATCGACGCCTTCGACGCCGGCGACATCCCCGACGACAAGGTCGTCGTCCTGTGCACCGGCAGCCAGGGCGAGCCCATGAGCGCGCTCTCGCGCATGGCCAACGGCGAGCATCGCTCGTTCACGATCACCGCCAACGACACGGTCATCATCTCGGCAAACCCGATTCCCGGCAACGAGAAGAGCGTTCAGGGCATCATCAACGCGCTTTCCAAGATCGGCTGCGCCGTGTACGACAAGAGCACGACCCTCGTCCACGTCTCGGGCCACGGTTCGCAGGAGGAGCTCAAGCTCATGCTTGCCATGACCAAGCCGAAGTACTTCATGCCGGTCCACGGCGAGGCCGTGCACCTGCGCGCCCATGCCAAGCTCGCCCAGCAGATGGGCATGGGCGCCGACCACATCTTCGTCGCCGACAACGGCGACACGCTCGAGATGCGCGGCGGCAAGGTCTCCTGGGGCAAGCCGGTCGAGAGCGGCGTCGTCTACGTCGACGGCCTCTCGATCACCGACGCCGACCCCGTGGTCTTCCGCGACCGCCAGAAGCTCGCCAGCGACGGCATCGTCACGGTCGTCTCGACCGTCTCGCTGCGCAAGAAGGAGGTCCGCGACGTGGAGGTCTCCTGCCGCGGCGTGTCCTTCTCGGCCGACGACATCTCGCGCGAGGCCCAGGAGCGCGTAAAGGCCCACCTCAACAAGCAGCTCTCCAAGGAGGCCATGAGCCTCGAGACCCTGCGCAAGGGGTCGCGCAACACCCTCTCCAACTACCTGTGGGACCAGACGCGTACCCGCCCGATGGTGATTCCGTTCGTGATGGAGGTCTAGATGCCCTCTAAACGCAGGTCAAACGCACAACAAAAGAGGCGCAACAACCAATCGTCCAAGGGTCGCGGCAAGGCCCAGGCGCAGGCTCCGGCCATCAGGCGCGGCAGCGCCGCCTGGGACATCCTCGCGGTCCTGCTGATCGTTCTCGCGGTCGCCATGATCGTCGCGCTCGTCATGCCGTCGAGCGCGCCCGTGACGCGAGCCACGGGCGACGCGCTCGTGGCCTGCTTCGGCGTGGGGGCGCTCCTGTTCCCTCTCACGATCATCGCGTTCGCGGCGACCTTCTTCGTCGCCGAGGGGGATGGCCTGAGCTCGCGCGTCGCGCTCGGCCTCGCCCTCGTGGTCGTGTCGATCCTGGCCATCATCTCGCTCAACCTCGGCGAGGCCGAGGTCGACCCCGACCTCGTGATCTCGGCTGAGCACGTGGGCTCGCTCGGCGGCTACGTGGGAGGCGCGGTCGCCTGGTGCCTGCTCAAGAGCGTGGGCCGAGCCGTCGGCTACGTCATCCTCGCGGGCGTCATCATCGCCGGCGTCATCGTCTGCGGCTTCTCGATCTCGGGCGCCGTCCAGAAGGTCAGCGAGCGCGCCGAGGAGGCGCGCGAGTCCCTGCACGCGGCCTCCGAGCGTCGTCGCGAGGCGCACCTGCGCGCCCTCGAGGAGCGCGAGTTGGCCGCGGCCGCCTATGGCGACGTGGCCATGGAGGGTGCCGGCGAGGCCCCCACCACCTTCATTGGCCAGCGCAAGACCACGGTGCTCACCCGTGGGCGCGGCAGGCGCGACGCGCAGGCCGCGGGGCAGGAGGCGCCCGCCGAGGCGAAGACCAGCATCTTCAAGAGGAAGCGCCACCCCGACATCGACGTCGAGAGCGCGCGTCCCGCGTCGGGCGTCGTCGGGGCCGACCAGACCTCGCTTCCCCTGGATGACGACGAACGCGAGGCCGAGGCTCCTCTCGCTGTGCCAGACTTCATCAAGAACGCCACCGCCTCGACCGCCACGGCCGAGCGCCCGCACCGCGACTCCGCGAGCTCGGAGGGCCGCGAGGAGAAGGGCGAGTCCAAGGGCGCGGCCAAGGGCAAGTCGGGCCGCAAGAGGCGTGGCGCGACCCCGACCGCGTCGGCGCGCCCGGGCGACGACGCCGAGGGCTACGAGCTGCCGCCCTTCTCGATGCTGAGCTCGAACCCCAACAGCGCCACGGCCGCGAGCTCGCGCGAGGAGCTGGAGGAGACCAAGGGCCGCCTGCAGAGCACGCTCGAGGAGTTCGGCCTGCAGAGCAAGGTCGTCGACTACGTCTCCGGCCCGCTCGTCACGACGTTCAGGATCGAGATGGGCGAGGGCGAGAGGGTCAACAAGATCCGCAACCTCGAGGACGACATCGCGCTGACGCTGGCCGCCGAGAAGGTCCGCATCTTCGCGCCGATACCCGGCACCTCCTACGTGGGCATCGAGATCCCGAACCACACGCGCTCGAACGTCCACCTGGGCGACGTGCTGCCCTATGCCGCGGGCGGCCCGCTCGAGGTCGCGATCGGCCGCGACTCGGCCGGCAAGCCCGTCATCGCCGACATCTCGAAGATGCCGCACATGCTCGTCGCCGGCACCACCGGCTCGGGCAAGTCGGTCATGATCAACTCGATGATCATGAGCCTGCTCATGCGCACGACGCCCAAGCAGGTCAGGCTCATCATGGTCGACCCGAAGCGCGTCGAGTTCTCCTCGTACAACGGACTCCCGCACCTGTACGTGCCGGTCGTGACCGACCCGCGCCAGGCCGCGAGCGCGCTGCAGTGGGCCGTCTCCGAGATGGAGCGCCGCCTCAAGGTGTTCGAGCGCGCCGGCGCCCGCAACATCACCAAGTACAACGACATGTGCGTCAACGGCAAGCTCGCCGAGATGGACAACCCGCCCGAGCCGCTGCCCTACATCGTCGTCATCATCGACGAGCTCTCCGACCTCATGATGACGGCCGGAAAGGACGTCGAGGCGTCGATCGTGCGCATCGCCCAGCTTGCGCGCGCCGCCGGCATCCACCTCGTGATCGCCACGCAGCGCCCCTCGGCCAACGTCGTGACGGGCCTCATCAAGTCCAACATCGACACCCGCTGCGCCCTGAAGGTCTCCTCGGGCATCGACTCGCGCGTCATTCTCGACGAGACGGGCGCCGAGCGCCTGCTCGGCAACGGCGACATGCTCTTCAAGGACCGCGGCCTCGCGCCCAAGCGCGTGCTCGGCTGCTACACCTCGGACAACGAGATCGAGCAGATCGTGGGCTTCATCCGCGACCAGGGCGAGCCCGAGTACCACGAGGAGATCCTCTCGCAGGTGGTGCCCGGCCAGGCCGGCACGTCCCACGACGACCTGGGCGAGGAGGACGACCCCCTCGTGTGGGAGGCCGCCCAGATAGTTGTGGACTCTCAACTCGGTTCGACCTCCGGCCTGCAGCGCAGGCTCAAGGTAGGCTACGCTAGGGCTGGCAGGATTATGGACATGCTCGAGGCCAAGGGCGTCGTGGGTCCCCCCGAGGGCTCCAAGCCGCGCGAGGTCCTTCTCGACAAGGAGGGCCTTGAGGACCTCAGGACGCAGGAAGCCAAGTACCGGGAGGTGTAGAGATGGCGCGACCTCGCTTCAGCGAGATGCTCGTTAACAGGAGGCGCCAGCTCGGCCTCTCCACCGGCCAGGCCGCCCGCGTCCTGCGCTTCAAGGAGGACGTGCTGCGCGCCTTCGAGGAAGGCGACTTCGACTCGATGCCCAAGAGCGGTTACGCCCAGGGCATGCTCTCCTCGTACGCGCGCTACCTCGGCCTCAACCCCCGCCAGGTCACCAACCAGTTCGCCGCCGACCTCTCCGACTGGGAGCACGGCGGATCGGGCAGGAGCATCGCCGGGCGCGGTGGGTCTCGCAGGCGCCGCGGCGAGGAGCCGACCTACGAGCTTCCCGGTCGCAGCCGCTACCAGGGCACCCGCGGCCTGCTTCCCACCTCGGGCGGCTACGCGGGCGACGTCTACGGCTACACCACGACCTCGTCCGCCTACTCCAGGAACCACCGACCGGCCTCGCGCGTCGACGACCGCAGGAGCGGCCGCGGCATCCGCGAGGGCCGCGCGCAGGACGGACGCGGCAGGGGCAGGGGAGAAGAGCGTCGCTACTCGGGTCGCGACCTCTCCACCTACTCCAGCGGGCGCGACGCCCAGAGGTCTGCGCGCTATCGCGCACAGGCCGACCGCAGCGGCTACGCGTCGCGTTATCGCGGATCCGAGGGCGCGGCCGACCAGATGGGCCGCGACCGCGTGAGCGTCCGCAGGGTGACGCCCTCGGAGTACACCGACGACCTGCGCTACGATGACGCACGCCCCTACGAGGCCGCGTCGACGCGCTCTGGCAGGCAGTCGTCGAGGAACATCGCCAACGTCGGGAGGCCCAACGTGCCCCGCAGGCAGCCCCAGCGCGGCCGTGCGCCCCAGCGGCAGCCCGAGCGCGGCGGCGTCCTCGGCGTCGTGCAGGCGTTCTTCTCGGACCCGCGCCGCACCCTGGCCTTCGTGCTCGTGGTCGCCGGCGTCATCCTCACGATGGTGATCATCTCGTCCATCGGCTCGTGCGTGAACAAGGACACCTCCTCGGGCAGGACGGTCTCCGTCTCCTCGACGAGCGACAACTCCGGCTCGAGCTCGAGCTCCAACTCGAGCTCCACCACCACGTCCGCCGAGGCCGAGAAGGCCGCCGCCGACGCGCTCGCCGCCAAGAAGTCGAAGGAGGAGGCCAACACCAAGACCGAGACGAAGGTCGAGGTCAAGGTCGACGACGGCGAGGTCTCCTGGGTCGAGATCGAGAACGACGGCAAGAGCGTCGTCGCCGAGCAGATCACGGGCCCGTGGAGCCAGTCCTTCACGGTCACGAGCAAGTTCACGATCCAGGTGAGCGACACGGCCGCCGTCACGGTCACCAAGAACGGCGAGACCCAGAAGTTCGAGAGCAAGACCTCGGGCATCGGAACGATCACGATCGAGGGCACCAAGGCCACCACGTCGACGAGCGCCAATGGCACGAGCGCGACCGGAACGACCGACTCGAATGCGACGTCGACCCAGTCCGACGGCACCTCGACCACGACCACGACCTCGACCACGTCGACGCAGTCCGACCAGGCGTCTGCCACCACGAGCTCGACCGACTCGTCGCGCACGGCCCCGTCCGCGTCCTCGGCGTCGTACTCGTACTTCTCGAAGGGTCGCTAGGCCCTTCCCGGCGCCCCGCGCCCACCATGTAGCACGTCCACCCACCACGAGAGGAGCACCCATGGCCAAGGAATCCAGCTTCGACGTCGTCTCCAACGTCGACCTCCAGGAGGTCGACAACGCATACCAGCAGGCCGCGCGCGAGCTGACGCAGCGCTACGACCTCAAGCAGACCGGCTCCACGATCGACTTCTCGAAGAGGGACGAGACCTTCTCGGTCAGCGCCCCCTCCGAGTTCGTCTGCGGCCAGGTCATCGACGTCCTCAACTCCAAGCTCGCCAAGCGCGGCATCGACCTCACGGCGCTCAGCTGGGGCGACATCCAGCCCGCCACGGGCGCCAGCGTCCGCCGCTCCGGCAGGCTCATCCAGGGCATCGACAAGGACACCGCCAAGAAGATCGCGAAGGACATCCGCGACCTCAAGCTCAAGTGCAAGGCCACGGTCGAGGGCGACAAGCTCCGCGTGAGCTCCGCCTCCCGTGACACCCTGCAGCAAGTCATCGCACACCTGAAGGAACGTGATTATGGCCAGCCTCTCCAGTTCGTCAACTACCGCTAACGCCGCCGCGGGCGAGAAGAGCGCACCCTCCCGGGTCCTCTTCGTCACCCTGGGCTGCGCCAAGAACGAGGTCGACACCGACCGCATGAGGGCACTGCTCCTCTCGGCTGGCTTCGAGGAGGCCGCAGACGCCGACGACTGCGACGTCGCGATCGTCAACACCTGCTCGTTCCTCGCTTCTGCCACCTCCGAGTCGATCGAGGCCACGCTCGACCTCGCCGAGGCGGCGGCCGACGGCGTCCGCAAGCGCCCCATCGTCATGTGCGGCTGCGTCCCCTCGCGCTACGGAGAGGCCCTCAACGAGCAGCTCCCCGAGGTCTCCGCGTTCGTGCGCGCCGACGAGGAGGACGGCATCGTCGAGGTCGTCCGCTCGGTGCTCGGCCTCGAGGACGCCGACGCGCCCGCGACCGGCGAGCCGGCCCTTGCCGGCCACGTGCTGCGCACCATCGAGGGCGCCAGCGCCTACGTCAAGATCTCAGACGGCTGCGACCGCTTCTGCGCCTTCTGCGCGATCCCCTACATCCGCGGGCGCTACCACTCGCGCGGAGAGGACGAGATCCTCGCCGAGGTCCGCGAGCTCATGGAGGGCGGCGTGCGCGAGATCGTGCTCATCGGCCAGGACACCGGCATCTGGGGCTCCGACCTCGAGGGCGAGAGGAGCCTGCCATGGCTGCTGCGACGCGTTGCCGACGTCGTGAGGCCCTACCACGGCTGGGTCAGGGTCCTCTACCTGCAGCCCGAGGGCATGACCGACGACCTCGTCGCCGCGATCCGCGACACGCCCGAGGTCCTGAACTACATCGACATGCCCATCCAGCACTGCAACGCCGAGGTGCTGCGCTCCATGAACCGCACGGGCTCCGCCACGGAGATCGCCGCCGTGTTCGACCGCCTGCGCACGGAGATCCCCGGCATGGTGCTTCGCACCACCGGCCTCGTGGGCTTCCCCGGCGAGACCGACGACCAGTTCGAGGAGCTCGTGGACTTCGTCCGCGAGCAGGAGTTCGACTACACCTCCGTCTTCGCGTACTCGCGCGAGGAGGGAACCGCCGCGGCCCGCGCCGAGGGCCAGGTAGACGAGGACGTCAAGCTCGAGCGCGCCCAGCGCCTGCTCGACCTCGCCGAGGACCTCGGCTTCGCGGCGACCGCCCGCCACGTCGGCGAGGTCACCGACGTGATCGTCGACGGCGTCGAGGAGACCGACGACGGCCTCGAGCTCATCGGCCACGCCTGGTTCCAGGCGCCCGACAGCGACGGCGCCGTGCACATCGCCGAGGGCGAGGCATCCGTCGGCGACGTCGTCCGCGTCCGCCTCGTCGACTCCTTCTGCTACGAGCTCGTCGGCGAGATCGTCCGGGGGGATGGCGAGTAATGGAGAAGAGCACCATCTGGACGCCGGCAAACGTCGTCACCATCCTGCGCGTCGCGCTCGTTCCCGCATGGCTCGCGCTCGCCGAGACCCAGCCTCCCACGGACGGCGCCGCGATCTCCGTGGGCGCGCTCCTCTCGGCCGCCCTCTTCGTCCTGCTCGCCCTCACCGACAAGCTCGACGGCTACCTCGCGCGCAGCAGGGGAGAGGTGACCACCTTCGGCAAGTTCCTCGATCCCATCGCCGACAAGCTCGTGGTCATCGTCGCCCTCTGCTTCCTGCTCGAGCACGGCCTCGTGAACTCGTGGGTGCTGCTGCTCGTGGTCGCGCGCGAGTTCCTCGTGTCGGGCCTGCGCATGGTTGTCGCCGCCAAGGGCACGGTCATCGCGGCGAGCTCGCTGGGCAAGTGGAAGACGGCCACCACCATGGTGTCCCTGTCGGTCCTGCTCGTCCTGCGCGCGCTCCCGGCGGGCCCGGCCGCCCAGGCGCTCTGGTGGGTCGGCTACGTCACGCTCGCCGCCGCCCTCGTTATCACCGCATGGTCGGGCGTCGACTACTTCGTCAAGTCCTGGCCCGCGATCGCGGAGGCTGACTAGCATGGCCGTCGCTAACCTCGACGAGTTCGACGACATCGACCTTCCCGACGAGGCGTCCCTGCGTGACCTCGCCTCCCGCGTCATAGCACGCGGAGAAGAGCTTGGCCTTACCGTCGGCTGCGCCGAGTCCTGCACGGGCGGCCTCGTCAGCGCGACCCTCACCGCGATCCCCGGCTCGTCCGCCGTCGTGCGCGGCGGCGTCGTGAGCTACGCCATCCCTGTGAAGCACGAGGTCCTCGGCGTGTCGAACGACATCCTGGACGAGCCCTCCCTCGGTGCGGTCTCCAGCGAGTGCGCGGCCCAGATGTGCGAGGGCGCCCGCCGCGTGCTCGGCTGCGACGTGGCCGTCTCCGTCACCGGCATCGCCGGCCCCACGGGCGCCGAGCCCGGAAAGCCGGTCGGCACCGTCTGGTTCGGCATCACGTCGGCGGGCGGCACCGCTACCGTCTGCCACCACCTCGCCGGCGACCGCGACGGCGTCAGAATGCGCGCCTGTGGCGTCGCTCTACAGCTTCTCCACGACCGCCTGGCGGGAGAGAACCGCTAGTCCACGTCCTCTACCTCGACAAACGCGCGATTTGACGCATTCGGTCAGTTGCGTGCCGAACCATGATAGTTGGCTGCCAGTCAGCGTGGGTACGATCGTGAGGCGGTTTGACACCGAACAGCTGTTCGGCTACCATCTCGTTTGACCACGACAAGGGAGAAGACATGGCTAAGTCCAAGAATGCGTCCCGCGAGATTCACGAGAAGACCTTCGGCGAGGAGCGCGAGAAGATGCTCGACGCCACCACCTCCGAGATCGTCAAGAAGTTCGGCAAGGGCGCCATCATGAAGTACGGCGAGAGCGGCGTTGACCTCGAGGTCGAGGCCATCCCCACGGGAGCCCTCTCGCTCGACGCGGCGCTCGGCATCGGCGGCGTGCCCCGCGGCCGCATCGTCGAGATCTACGGCCCCGAGTCCTCGGGCAAGACCACGCTCTCCCTCGAGATCCTCGCTGAAGCCCAGGCCATGGGCGGCGTCGTCGCGTTCATCGACGCGGAGCACGCGCTCGACCCCGGCTACGCCGCGCGCATCGGCGTCGACATCGACGAGGTGCTCATCTCGCAGCCAGACACCGGCGAGCAGGCGCTCGAGATCTGCGACATGCTCGTCCGCTCCGGCGCCATCGACGTGGTCGTCGTCGACTCCGTCGCCGCGCTCGTGCCGCGCGCCGAGATCGAGGGCGAGATCGGCGACACGACGGTCGGCCTGCAGGCCCGCCTCATGAGCCAGGCCCTGCGCAAGCTCGCCGGGTCGCTCTCCAAGTCCAAGACCACCTGCATCTTCATCAACCAGCTGCGCGAGAAGATCGGCATCATGTTCGGCAACCCCGAGACGACGCCGGGTGGGCGCGCCCTCAAGTTCTTCTCGTCGGTGCGCATGGACATCCGCCGCATCGACTCCATCAAGAAGGACGGCGAGAACATCGGCAACCGCGTCCGCGTCAAGGTCGTCAAGAACAAGGTCGCCCCTCCTTTCAAGCAGGCGGAGTTCGACATCATGTACGGCACCGGCATCTCCAAGGAGGGTTCGATCCTCGACGCCGCCGTCGACAACGGCGTCGTCAGCAAGAGCGGTGCCTGGTTCACCTACGAGACCGAGCGCCTCGGCCAGGGTCGCGAGGCCGCCAAGGAGTTCCTGGCGACCAACCCCGACCTGCGCGAGGAGATCGACAAGAAGGTCCGCGTCGCGCTCGGCCTCGAGTTCGACGACGAGCCGGTCGGCGAGCCCGTCGTCAAGGACGACAAGGAGTAGCCGAGGTGGACGAGGGCTTCTCCGTCGAGGTCCTGCTCCCGAGGCGCCGTGCGCGATCGAGCGCGATCGGCGCCCGCAGGCCCCGCGCGACCGTCGTCGCGCGCGAGTCGGGCGAGGAGCTCGAGCGCATCGAGGTTCCGCTCGCCGCTGGCAAGTCGCTTGACGCCAAGCTCGAGGCAGGCGAGGTGGCACCTTGCGACCTCGACTCCCTTCATGACCTCGTGGGACGCCTCGAGGAGCGGTGCTGCCGCTCGAGGCTCGAGGCCCTCATCAACCGCAGGGACTACTCGAGGCGCGAGCTCGCAGACAAGCTTCGTGCCGACGGATATCCCGACGAGCTGGCGTGCAACGTGCTCGACCGACTCGAGGAGGTCGGTCTCGTGAGCGACGCGCGCTACGCCGACCTGTTCGTGCGCTCGAAGATCGCCTCTGGCTGGGGACGGCGCAAGGTCGAGGCCGAGCTCGCGCGCAGGGGAGTGGAGGCCCGCTCGCTTCCGGGCTGGCCCGACGCCTACTTCGACGAGGACTCCGACTTCGAGCGCGCACTCGCGATTGCCGGAAGGCGCACCTTCTCCGGCCGCGACCCGTACGCGAGCATCGTGAGGCTCCTCGCGGGAAGGGGATTCTCCTTTGACGTTGCCCGCCGCGTGGCCGAGCGACTCACGAGCGAGCAGTAGGCTCTTCTCGGACGCCCGTATTGCATATTTTTTCGGTAGAACAGCCGTTCGCGGACGTTTGTAAACTGACGCTGATTGACAGTTTTCTTGTTTCAACCTACAGTTTATATGCCATTTGGGTATCTTCTCGTCGGCTGTACCAGCGGACGTTCATTTGATTCAATACGTGCGATTTCATACATGATCGGCGAGTAGTGGCCCCGGGTGGTGGGTTTCGCTGTGTAGTCAGCGATTTCCTGAACGAATTAGAAATGCTCTCTAAACACCTGAGGAGTCATCATGGAAATCGTAATTGGGGTCGTGTGCCTCGTCGTGGGCGCAGTCGCCGCCTATCTCATCGCATCCAACGGTTCGAACTCGAAGGTCCAGGAGGCCAACAAGGCCCTCGAGGACGCGCGTGACGAGGCCGCCCGCATCCAGGACAGCGCGAGGCGCGACGCCGAGAGCGCCAAGAAGTCGGCGCTCGTCGAGGCACGCGAGGAGATCCTCCAGCTCAAGAACCAGAACGAGGCCGAGAACAACAAGCGTCGTCAGGAGCTTCAGGGCCTCGAGAGCCGCATCATGCAGCGCGAGGAGTCCCTCGACCGCCGCAACGACGCGCTCGACCGCAAGGAGCACCAGCTCTCCAGCCAGCAGAGCGCCCTCGACAAGCGCCAGAACGAGGTGAGCGCGCTCCTGCAGAAGCAGACCAGCGAGCTCGAGCGCATTGCTGACCTCTCGCGCGAGGACGCCCACAAGGAGCTGCTCGAGCGCGTCAAGGGCGAGGTCGTCCGCGATGAGGCGCAGATCATCCGCGACTCCGAGCAGCGCATCCGCGCCCATGCCGACAAGTTCGCCCGCAAGATCGTGAGCACCGCCATCCAGCGCTGCGCCTCCGACCAGGCCGGCGAGATCACCGTCACCTCCGTCCACATCCCCTCCGACGACCTCAAGGGTCGCATCATCGGCCGCGAGGGTCGCAACATCCGCACCTTCGAGCAGGTCAGCGGCGTCTCCCTCGTGATCGACGACACGCCCGAGACCGTCATCCTCTCGAGCTTCAACCCGGTTCGCCGAGAGACCGCCCGCGTCGCGCTCGAGAACCTGATCGCCGACGGCCGCATCCACCCCGCTCGCATCGAGGAGATGTACAAGAAGGCCGAGAAGCTCGTGGGCGAGCGCGTCCAGGAGGCCGGCGAGCAGGCCGCCTTCGACGCCGGCATCCACGACCTGCACCCCGAGCTCATCAAGACGCTCGGCGCCCTGCGCTACCGCACCTCGTTCGGCCAGAACGTGCTCCAGCACTCCGCCCAGGTCTCGGCCCTCTGCGGCACCATGGCCGCCGAGCTCGGCTTCGACGTGAACCTGGCCAAGCGCGCCGGCCTCCTGCACGACCTCGGCAAGGCCATCGACCACGAGGTCGAGGGCCCGCACGCCGTGATCGGCGCCGACCTCTGCCGCCGCTACGGCGAGCGCCCGGACATCGTGCACGCCGTCGAGGCGCACCACGCCGACGTCGAGCCCAACACCGTGCTCGACGTGCTCGTCCAGGCCGCTGACGCCATCTCCGCCGCGCGCCCCGGCGCGAGGCGCGAGTCTGCCGAGAACTACATCAAGCGCCTCGAGAAGCTCGAGGACATCTCCAACGCCCACGACGGCGTCGAGCGTACCTACGCCATGCAGGCCGGTCGCGAGCTGCACGTCATGGTCCAGCCCGAGAAGATCTCGGATGCCGAGGCGACCGTGCTCGCGCACGACATCGCCAAGCAGATCGAGGACGAGATGGAGTACCCCGGTCAGGTCCGCGTCGTGGTCATCCGCGAGTCGCGCGCCGTCGACGTCGCGAAGTAGCCCATGGCGTCCGAAGAGGGGAGCAACCTGGTCGACTTCGTCGTCTCCATGGGAGGCGAGAAGTCGCTCAGGGTCGAGGAGAACTTCGGCGACGGCTTCGTCAAGCTGCGCGTCTCGGAGGCCGAGAGGCGCCAGGCGCAGCATGACATCCGCTGCATAGAGGACGTCGTCGTCGAGATGCTGCGCAACTCCCGCGACGCGGGGGCGCGCCACATCTACGTCGCGACCTACCGCGACGGCGACACGCGCTACCTCACGATGCTCGACGACGGCTCCGGCATCCCCGAGAGCATGCAGGACCGCGTCTTCGATGCGCGCGTCACGTCCAAGCTCGAGAGCGTCCACATGGACCGCTGGGGCGTGCACGGGCGAGGCATGGCGCTCTTTTCCGTGAAGGAGAACGCCCAGGAGGCGCGCGTCGTGAGCTCCGCTCCCGAGAAGGGCGCGTCGATCCAGGTCGTGACCGACGCCACGAAGCTTCGCGAGCGCGCCGACCAGTCCACCTGGCCGAGCGTCGGCGTCGACGAGGACGGCAACCAGGCCGTCACGCGCGGGCCCCACAACATCGTGAGGACCTGCTGCGAGTTCGCGCTCGAGGAGCGCGGTCGCTGCGAGGTGTTCGTGGGCTCGCCGGCCGAGATCTGCGCGACTGCCCGCAGGCGCGTCACGCCCACGGTCGAGGGGTCGGCGCTGCTGTTCATCGACAGCCTCGAGGAGCTGCCCGTGCTCGAGAGGCTCCGTGCCGCGGCCGACGCGTCCGAGCTCTTCTCGCAGGCGACGTCCCTGGGGCTCGACATGTCCGAGCGCACCGCGCATCGCATCGTGAGCGGCCAGGTCAAGCCCGTGAGGTCGGTCCTCTCGAGGCTGCTGCACAAGTCCGGTGGTGAGGGGCGCGAGGTCGACCTCGCCAAGGACCGCCGCGGCCTGCAGGTCTCGGCCGACGACGTCGACGAGTTCTCGAGGATCATGGAGCGCGGCTTCTCGTTCCTCTCGGACCGTTACTACCTCACGCTCGCGAGCGACCCGAAGGTGCGCGTGACGCGCGGCAAGGTCACCGTCACCTTCGACATCGACGAAGAGGGCGAGTAGGGCCGCCGCCCGTCCGATTCGCCGCACGTCGCGGCAGATAATCGGCTATGATGGTCGAACTACCCAGGTAGTTGAATCGCAGTATCCCAACACCCGTTTCCCAGGAGTCTCAGATGGAGTTTCTCAAGGTCTCCAGCAAGTCTTCTCCCGCGTCGGTCGCCGGCGCGATTGCCGGCATGGTGAAGGACGGCGTCCCCGTCAACCTCCAGTCCGTCGGCGCCGGAGCCGTCAACCAGGCCATCAAGGCCGTCGCCATCGCGCGAGGCTTCCTCATCCCAACGGGAATCGACATCTCGTGCGCGCCCACGTTCGCCGACATCAGCATCAACGGCGACAACCGCACGGCCATCCGCATCGCCGTCTACGTGCATCGCCTCACCCCGCCGACGGATGCGACGAGCACCGACGACTCCTCGGAGATGATGTTGTAGTGGCGCGTTTCGATAGTCTCGTCGGCAAGACCTACCATGTGAGGACCTTCGGCTGCCAGATGAACCTCCACGACTCCGAGCGCGTGGCGGGGCTTCTGGACGACTGCGGCTGCATCCAGGTGATGGGGCCCGAGGAGGCCGACATCGTCGTGTTCATGACGTGCTCGGTGAGGGAGAAGGCCGACACCCACCTGTACGGCGAGGCCTCGAACCTCGTGCGCCTTCCGGCCGCGCCCTCCGGCAGGAGGATCCTGGCCGTGGGCGGCTGCATCGCCCAGCGCGACGGCGAGGCCCTGCGCAAGCACATCCCCAACGTCGACGTCGTGTTCGGCACGAGCGCCCTGGCCGAGCTGCCGCGCCTGCTCGAGGACGCGATCGCCGGCGACGGGTCCTCGGTCGCGGTCGACACCGTCGAGGAGGGCCGCGGGTTCTCGGCCGACCTGCCGAGCCATCGCGCGCAGTCCTTCCACGCATGGGTGCCCATCATGGTCGGCTGCAACAACTTCTGCTCCTACTGCATCGTTCCGTACGTGCGCGGCCGCGAGAAGAGCCGCGTGTTCGAGCGCATCGTCGCCGAGTGCGAGAGGCTCGTGGGCGAGGGCGTCCGCGAGATCACGCTGCTCGGGCAGAACGTCAACTCCTACGGGCGTGACCTCTACGGAGAGCCGCGCTTCGCCGACCTGCTGCGCGCCGTGGGCGAGACGGGCGTGGAGCGCATCCGCTTCACCTCCTCGAACCCCAAGGACCTCTCGGCCGAGACGATACGGGCCATGGCCGAGACGCCGGGCGTGATGCCGCACCTGCACCTTGCCGTGCAGTCGGGCTCGACGCGCGTCCTCAGGGCGATGAATCGCAGCTACACCCGCGAGGAGTACCTGAGGCTCGCCTCCGACATCAAGGCGGCCATCCCCGGGATCTTCCTCTCGACCGATATCATCGTGGGCTTCCCCGGCGAGACCGAGGAGGACTTCCAGGACACGCTGTCGCTCGTGCGCGAGGTGGGCTTCTCGTCCGCCTACACCTTCATCTACTCGAAGCGCCCGGGCACGCCCGCGGCCGAGATCGTCGACGACACGCCCCGCGAGGTCATCCAGGACCGCTTCGACCGCCTGGCCTCGCTCGTGGACGAGCTCGCCTTCGAGGCGAATCAGGTCGACGCAGACAGCGTCGTCACGTCGCTTGTCGAGGGCACCTCGAAGAAGGACGCGACGGTCATGGTGGGGCACAGCCCCAAGAACCAGACCGTGCTCTTCTCGCTGCCCGAGGGCGCGCGTGCGGAGGACTTCGTGGGCAAGATGTGCGACGTCCACGTCGAGCAAGCCAAGACCTGGTACCTGCGCGGCAGCCTGGTCGGCGAGCCCCGATGAGCAAGGCCGGCCACGTCGTCTGCATAGTCGGGCCGACTGCGTCGGGCAAGAGCTCGCTTGCCGAGAGGCTTGCGGTCACGCTTGGCAGCGCCGTCGTGTCCGTCGACGCGATGCAGGTGTATCGCGGCATGGACATCGGCACGGCGAAGACGCCCGTTGACGAGCGTGCCTGCGAGCTCATGATGGTTGACGTCTGCGACGTTGGCGACGACTACTCGGTGCGCCTCTTCCAGCGTGACGCGCGGGCCTGCGTGGACGCTCTTCTCGCCAGCGAAAGGACGCCGGTGCTCTGCGGGGGCACGGGGCTCTACCTGGACGCCGTGATCGACGAGATGGACTTTCCCGCGGGCCAGACGGGCTCCGAGGCGCGCGAGCGCTACGAGGCCATCGCGCGCGACGAGGGGGCGATCGCCCTGCACGAGCTGCTGCGCGGCCGCGACCCTAAGAGCGCGGAGCTGATCCACCCCAACAACGTGAGGCGCGTCGTGCGCGCGCTCGAGATGCTCGACGAGGGCGTCTCGTACGCGGCCAAGCACGAGGGGCTGCGTGCCCGTCGGCCGCACTACGACGCGCTGCTGTTCGGCATCACGATGGACCGCGAGCGCCTGTACAAGAGGATCAACGTGCGCGTGGACGCCATGGTCGAGGCGGGGCTCGTCGACGAGGTGCGCGCCCTTGCGGAGGGCGGGCTCGCTGAGACGCTCACCGCGATGCAGGCCATCGGCTACAAGGAGGTCGTCGCCTACCTCGACGGCGCGCTTACCCTCGACGAGGCGATCGACGAGGTGAAGCGCAGGTCAAGGCGCTACGCGAAGCGGCAGCTCTCGTGGCTGCGTCGCGACGGGCGCGTCCGCTGGCTCGACTATGACAGGCTCGACGAGGACGAGGCCGCGCGCATCGTGCTGGCCGCCCTCGACGGGCAGGAGGTGTAGGTTCACATGGGCAGGTTCAAGCCGCTGTCGACCGCTCCCGTGCCGGAGCGTGCCATTCTCGTGGGTGTCGACCTGGGGCGCGGCGACTGGCCGATCGAGGAGTCGCTCGCGGAGCTCGCGCGCCTCGCCGAGACCGACGGCGCCGAGGTCGTCCACACGATGGTGCAGCGCCTCGACGCGCCCGTGCCCCGCACGTTCATCGGCAGCGGCAAGGCACAGGAGCTCGTGCGCCTGGTGGGCGCCCTCGAGGCCGACGTGGTGATCTTCGACGACGAGCTCACGCCCTCGCAGCAGTCCAACCTCGAGAGGATCGTGGGCGAGCCGACCAAGGTGATCGACCGCACGGCGCTCATTCTGGACATCTTCGGCGAGCACGCGCGCACGCACGAGGGCCGCCTGCAGGTCCAGCTCGCGCAGCTGCAGTACGTGCTGCCGCGCCTGCGCGGCATGTGGAGCCACCTCGTGGGCGAGCAGACGCGTGGCGGCATCGGCGGCAGGTTCGGCCAGGGCGAGAGCCAGCTCGAGGTCGACCGCCGCCTCGTGAGGCGCCGCATCTCGTGGCTGAGGCGCGAGCTCAAGCAGCTCGAGCTGCGCCGGAGCGTGCAGAGCAAGGCGCGCTGGGACTCCGGCGTCTACCGCGTGGCGCTCGTGGGCTACACGAACGCCGGCAAGTCCACGCTGCTCAACCAGTTCACGAACGCCGACGTCTACGCGAAGGACGAGCTGTTCGCGACGCTCGACCCCACGACGCGCTCGCTCGAGCTAGAGGAGGGGCGCAAGATCACGATCACCGACACGGTCGGGTTCATCCAGAAGCTACCCACGACGCTCATCGAGTCGTTCAAGTCGACCCTGGCCGAGGTGCGGGCGGCCGACCTCGTCCTTCTCGTCGTCGACGCGCACGACCCCAATGCCGAGCGCGAGATCGTGGCGGTCCGCTCGATCCTCTCGGAGATCGGCGCCGAGAAGATCCCCTCCGTCGTCGTGTACAACAAGTGCGACCTGATCGACGAGGAGCAGCGGGCGCACCTCGCCGCGGCCCAGCCCGACAGCCAGCAGATCTCGGCGCTCGAGGGGACGGGCGTGCGAGGGCTGCTCTACCGCATCGCGCAGGAGGCGTCGCGTGGCGACACGCTGCTCACGGTGCTCGTGCCCTACGACAAGGGCCTGCTGATGAAGATGGTGCATGAGAGGTGCCAGGTCCTCAGCGAGCGCTACGTGCAGGGAGGCCTCATGGCGACGGTCATGGCGTCCGCGCGCATGGCCGAGACGCTCGCACCCTACGTCTGCGAGGACGACGGCCAGGAGCCGGAGGGCGACGCGCAGTAGGCTGCATCGGTCGCTTGGCGTGCGCGGCGGCGGCCGCTAGATCTTGCCGCCCGAGACGAGCCACGTGATGCCCAGCAGGACGGGCTGGTGAAGCACGTATACCAGGAGCGAATGCCGTCCCACCAGCTCGAGCGGGGGACAGGTGAGGCTTGCGAACCATGTGGGGTAGCCGCAGGCGCGACCACGCTCGGCAGCCGCGCGTCCCGCCAGGTAGAGCATCAGGTAGGGGAGCAGGGGATAGTAGTCCCCCGACGCGAAGCCGGGCCCGGGAAGCCCCAGCCAGGAGAGCCACGGCGTGGCGTAGGCCTGCGCGGGAACCGTGAGGTACATGCCAGGAAGGCCAACCTTGCCCTCCGGAAGCCCGAGCAGGAGGATGAATACGATCGCGAGAAGGGCGCAGGCCACGCGGCCGCGCGGTGCGATGCCCAGGCGCTCAAGCAGGGCGACCACCAGGGTGCAGGCGCCCATGCAGTAGATGACGCCGAAGTTGATGGGCGTGTCCACGGCGACGACGGTGGTCGCGACGAAGATCGCGAGCGCGACGGCAAGGTACTTGCCCGCGCGACGCAGGTTGTTGCGTGAGTGGGCGCTCATGCATCCCGCAACGAAGACGAACGCCCACGAGATGGAGCAGCGCCAGACGTCCTGGAAGGCGCCCGAGAAGAACGCGAGGTCGATTCCGGCGAGGTAGACGAGGTCGTAGCAGAGGTGGAAGAGCACCATCGAGACGACCGAGAACCCCCTGACGACGTCGAAGCCCGAGATCCTGCGCGCCTGGCCGGCGGCATGGGACGAGGGCGCCTCGCTCTTCTCGGCTGTGCTGTTCTGCGGCTGGCCCACGCTAGGAGATGGACCTGAAGAGGCCGGTGACCTTGCCCAGGATTGCGGGGTTGGTTGCGTAGATGGGCTCCATCGCGTCGTTCTCCGGCTGGAGGCGGATGCGGCCGTCCTCGCGGTAGAAGGTCTTCACCGTTGCCGAGTCGTCGATCATGGCGACCACGATCTCGCCGTTGCGGGCATCGTGCTGCTCCTTGACCACGATGTAGTCGCCGTCGTTGATGCCGACGTTGACCATGGACGTGCCCTTGACCCTGAGGACGAACGAGCCTGCGTCGCCCACAATGCTCTTGGGCAGGCGGAGCGTGTCCTCCACGTTCTGCTCGGCCAGGATGGGAACGCCGGCGGCCACGCGGCCCACCAGCGGCAGCGAGATGGTGCCGTCATTCGCGTTGTCGACGACCTTGGCCAGGCCATCGTCCTCCGATGAGGCCTCGGTCACCTCGATCGTGCGGGGCTTCTTCGAGTCGCGCTTGATGTAGCCGCGCTCCTGCAGCGTCTTGAGGTGCGCGTGGACCGTGGAGGGGGAGGCCAGGCCCACGGCCTTGCCGATCTCGCGCACCGAGGGCGGATAGCCGTGCTCGCCGGTGTAGTCGCAGATGAACTGGTAGATCTGGTTCTGTCGCCTGTTGAGCTCGCCCTTGGACATACGCGCTCCCTCCTTTAGTTGTCAAAAACTATAGCCCACCCACCCCGAAAAATCAAACAAATGTTCGCTTTTGGCTTGACCGTACACCTGTTCGGCGATAGGGTAGTACACGTGTTCGATACACGGTTCGAATTGTTGTCCGACCGACTTGATACAACGTACGTGACAACAGATTCGAAGGGAGAACAGCATGGCGTATCGCTCGGAAGTCGTTTGTGCGTGCAACGGAAGCCTCGCGCTCAAGGCCCAGGAGGTGCAGGCCCAGGCCGCACCCGTGCTTCACGTGATCGAGGGGGCCAAGCCCGGCTCGCCCACGGCCGCGACCGCGTCGCACGCCGACTCGGCTCGGCTCTCTGGGCGTTCGCTGCGTCTCTCCGCCGCGGTCGCAACCGTCGCCGTGGCGGTCGTGCTCGGCTCCTGGGGCGCCCTCGACGCGGCACATGCGGGACGTGTCGCGGACGCGCTCTCGAACTGCGCCACACAGAGCGTGGAGGTCTCGACGGGCGACTCGCTCTGGTCGATTGCCGAGGCGCACCCGGTCGAGGGCGTCAGCACCCCCGAGGTCGTCTCCTGGATCGTCGAGGCGAACAACCTCCCCAACAGTTCCGTCGCCAGCGGCCAGGCGCTCGTCGTTCCCGCGCGCGGCTAGTACGTGGCGCTTTGGGCCCACATGTAGTGCCGGCAATGGGGCAGGCTCCTCTCCGTTGTGTTAACAAGTGTTGTCGTGATGGGACTTATGCCGCATCTGTGATAACGTTTCCTGTGGAAATTCCACTAGGGGAGGAACATGCGTTGTCCGAAGTGCGGATGCGTCGAGTCCAAGGTAGTTGACTCGCGCCCGTCTGAAAGCAATGACGCCATCAGGCGTCGTCGCCAGTGCATCGAGTGCGGCACTCGCTTCACGACATACGAGCGTCGCGAGGAGATGCCCATCCTCGTCATCAAGAAGGATGGCACGAAGGAGACCTTCGACAGGCAGAAGCTCATGCGCGGCCTCGTTGCCGCCACGGTCAAGCGCAACGTCACCCTGGACACCCTTAACGAGATCATCGACAGCATCGAGTCGTACCTTCGCGACAACGGCCAGATCGAGATCGCGTCGCAGGAGATTGGCAAGCTCGTCCTGCAGCGCCTCGTGTCCGTGGACAAGGTTGCCTACGTGCGCTTCGCGTCGGTGTATCGCGACTTCAAGGATGTGGACGAGTTCAACGAGGAGCTGAGGAGCCTTGCCGGTGAGCACTAATCCCGTACGACTTCCCATCAAGCGTCTCGACCCCACGATAGAGCTCCCCTCATATGCCTACGCAGGCGACGCCGGACTGGACCTCAGGTCCAGCGAGGACGTGACTCTCGAGCCGTTCGAGAGGCGCCTCATCTCCACCGGTCTCGCCATTGCCATTCCCGAGGGCTATGCCGGCTTCGTCCAGCCCCGCAGTGGCATGGCCCTCAAGCACGGCCTCTCCATGGCCAACACCCCCGGTCTCATCGACTCCCACTATCGAGGCGAGCTCAAGGTCATCGCCATCAACCTCGATCCCAGGGAGCCCATCTCCATCAAGCGAGGCGACCGCATCGCCCAGCTTGTCATTCAGCAGGTCCCCGTCGTCTCCCTCGTCGAGGTCGAAGAGCTCGACGAGACCGACAGGGGAACCGGAGGATTCGGTTCTAGCGGCGTCTAGCCGTGGAATACATGTCCCGACCGCAAGGTCCGGGACATGTTTTTTGTCACTCGATCGCGTCGGAAGGAAATGCACTAATGGACAAGTTCTTCAAGACAGCAGAGAGGGGTTCGTCGGTCGCCCAGGAGCTCCGCGCCGGCCTCACGACGTTCCTCGCGATGTCCTACATCATCGCGCTCAACCCCCTGATTCTGTCTGATGCGGGGGTACCCATCTCCGCAACCATCACGAGCACCTGCTTCGGTGCGGGCATCATGACCATCCTCATGGGCCTCTTCGCCAACCGTCCTCTCGCACTTGCCTCCGGCCTTGGCATCAACTCGATGATTGTCGTCGCCACCTCCGCCTACTGCGGTGGCGACTGGCGCGCCGCCATGGGCGTCATCTTCCTCGAGGGCGTCGTCATCCTGCTGCTCGTCCTCTGCGGCCTGCGTCAGGCGATCATGGACGCCATCCCGCTGTCGCTGCGCCACGCCATCTCCGTCGGCCTCGGCCTCTTCGTCGCCATGATCGGCCTCGCCAACGCGGGCATCATCACCGGCGACGGCGGCACCCTGGTCGCCCTCGGCGAGGTCACCCAGCCCACCTTCATCGTCGGTGCCATCTCGATCGTCGCCACGATCGTCTTCGCGGCCTTCGACATCAAGGGCTCGCTGCTCCTCGGCATCCTCGTCGCCGTCGTCTGCGGCATCCCCCTGGGCGTCACCCAGGCTCCCGCCGGCGTCCTCTCGATCCCCGACTTCTCCAGCTTCGGCGCCCCCTTCCAGGCTGACGCCGCGGGCACCATGGGCATCGTCAAGGTCGTGACCACCCCGGCCCTGCTCGTCCTCGCGTTCTCCCTCATGATGTCTGACTTCTTCGACACCATGGGCACGGCGCTCGCCGTCGCCAAGGAGGGCGAGTTCGTCGACAACGAGGGCAACGTCGAGAACATGCGCGAGATCCTGATCGTCGACTCCTGCGCCGCCTGGGTCGGCGGCCTGCTCGGCGCCTCCTCGATCACCACGTTCGTCGAGTCCACCTCCGGCGCTGCCGACGGCGGCCGCACGGGCCTCTCCTCGATCTTCTGCGGCCTCTTCTTCATCGTCTGCGCGTTCTTCGCGCCGGTGATCGCCGTCGTCCCCGGCGCCGCCACCTGCGGTGCCCTCGTCTACGTCGGCTACCTCATGATCTCCGAGGTCACCGAGATCGACTGGCACGACATGCTCGAGGGCCTTCCTGCCTTCCTCACCGTCGCCGGCATCCCCATGACCTACTCGATCTCCTCCGGCATCGGCCTCGGCTTCATCGGCTACGTTGTCGTTGCCATTGCCACCGGCAAGGCCAAGACCGTCAAGCCGCTCATGTGGCTCGCCTCCATCGCCTTCGTCCTCTACTTCATCTTCTCGTAGCGGCCAAGGTCCCACTGGGGCCCGCCTCGGCGGGCCCTTTTTCATGCGCTTCAACAGAAAGGAGAAGACATGGCCAGAAAAGAGCGTGAGGTCATCGGCGTCGACGACCGCGTCTCCGTCGGAAGGGCCATTCCTCTCGGCATCCAGCACATGATGAGCATGTTCGGCTCGACCGTGCTCGTCCCGGCGCTCACGGGCCTCAACCCCAACGTCGCCATCATGTGCTCCGGCATCGGCACCATCATCTACCTGCTGCTCACGAAGAACCGCATCCCCAGCTACCTGGGCAGCTCCTTCGCGTTCATCAGCCCGATCCTCGCCGCGACCGCGGCCACGGGGTCGCTGCAGACCGCGCTCTCGGGCGTGGTGGTCGCGGGCCTCGTCTACTTCGTGGTGGCGGGCATCATCAAGCTCGCGGGCACCGGCTGGCTCGACAGGCTGCTTCCGCCCGTCCTCGTGGCCTCGGTCATGATCGTCATCGGCGTCGGCCTCTCCGCCACCGCCGCGGGCATGGCGCTCAACTCCTCGACTGACGCCTTCGTCGCCAACGGCGCGATCGTCGCCGCCATCACCCTTACGGCGGCCGTCGTGTTCTCGTCCCTCGGGGGCTTCGTCGGCACCGTTCCCATCCTGCTCTCGATCATCGTCGGCTACATCGTCTCGGCCTTCATGGGCCTCGTCGACTTCCAGGGCGTCATCGACGCCCCCTGGATCGGCCTGCCGCCCATCCAGACGCCGACCTTCGATCCCGGCGCCATCGCCCTGATCGCGCCCGTGGCCCTCGTCTGCGTCATCGAGCACATCGGCCACCTGCTCGCGGTCGGCGAGATCGTCGGCAAGGACTACCGCGACATGCTCCCGCGCTCCCTCATGGGCGACGGCCTCTCGACGACCATCTCCGGCTTCCTCGGCGGCCCCCCGACCACGACCTACGCCGAGAACATCGGCGTCATGAGCGTCACCCGCGTCTACTCCACGCAGGTGTTCTGGTTCGCGGCCGGCTTCGCCCTGCTCGTCGGCGGCTTCTGCCCGAAGCTCGCGGCCTTCATTAGCTCGATCCCCGTGCCCGTCATGGGCGGCGTCAGCCTCCTGCTCTTCGGCCTGATCGCCTCCAACGGCCTTCGCATGCTGGTCACCAACAAGGTCAACTTCGACGAGAACCGCAACCTCATGATCGCGTCGGTCGTCATCATCCTCGGCGTCGGCATGGAGACCGCGTCGCTTTCGATTCCCCTGGGCAACTACTCGTTGCCCGGCATGGCGACCTCCGCCCTCGTCGGCATCCTGCTCAACCTCATCCTCCCGCAGCCCAAGAAGGCGCAGGAGAGCGAGGAGGCAGGGGAGTAGAGCACAGGCTCTTCTCGTCACATAGCCAGGAGATGCGGGGTGTCCCAGGTCGGGGCACCCCGTTCTCTTTGTCTCGCATGCCGAACGTGGACGCTGTTATTTGCCCACGGCACGTGGTCAGGCCAGCCTGAGGCCGCGCGTCTCCTCGATGCCGAGCGCGACGTTCATGTTCTGCACGGCCGCGCCCGAGGCGCCCTTTCCCAGGTTGTCGAAAAGCGCCGTGACGCACGTGCGCCCGCCAGAGCCGTATGCGTAGAGTCGCAGTGAGTCCGTGCCCGCGAGTGCGTTCGCGTGGATTCGCGGGCCCTCGGGCGCCCCCGGGGCGACCGTCACGAGGGGCTGGCCGGCATAGTGGTCGGCAAGGCACGCGCGGATCTCGGTCGCGTCCGCGTGCCCTGGGAGGAGGTCGTCCGAGAGCATGACCGTCGTGGCCATGCCGCGCGGGAAGTCCGCGACCACCGGCAGGAAGCTTGGGTCGCGCGTCAGCCCGCAGGCCGCGCGCATCTCGGGCAGGTGCTTATGGGTGAGCGTGAGGCAGTAGATGCCGGGCGCGTCGAGGGCGCGGTCGCGCCCCTCGGACTCGTAGTCGGCGATCATCTGCTTGCCTCCTCCCGTGTAGCCCGTGATCGAGAAGCAGGGGAGCGCGCGGTCCGCTCGTACGATGCCCGCGGAGACGAGCGGGGCGACGCAGGCGACGAAACCCGTGGCGTGGCAGCCGGGGTTGGCGATGCGCCGCGAGGACCTGATGGCCGCTCGTTGGGCCTTTGAGAGCTCGGGGAGGCCGTAGGTCCAGACCGCGTCTACGCGGTGCGCCGTGGAGGCGTCGATGACGCGCGTGGCGGGGTTCTCGACGAGAAGGACGGCACGCCGCGCGGCGTCGTCCGGCAGGCACAAGAACACGACGTCGGCCTCGTTCATGAGGCGCCTGCGCTCGCCCTCGTCGCGTCGAAGCGAGTCCTCTATGCGAAGCAGCTCCAAATCGTCGCGCGCGGCTATGCGATCGGCGATCTCGAGGCCGCACGTCCCGCTCTGACCGTCGATGTACACCCTCGTTCTCGGCATCTGGCTCCCCGTTCCCTTGTCGGCATGGCTTTGTCTGGTACCCGCATGCTCGCTCTTCTCGGCGCCCTGATGCTCTTCTCGACCTCGCAATACACATAGAGTTGCATATTCGGACATGCGAACGAAATATTTAGAGGATAACTTGTAACCTCCCATACATACGCGGCAAACACAGCGCGTCGCGAAGGGGCCCGCGGACGCGGGCGAGGGAGGAGAGAAGCGATGACCTACCAACCGATTGACGTGCCCAGGGGCACCACCGACCCCGAGAGCATAGGGTTCTCTGCCTGCGAGGGCGGCGTCTGCGCGGCCGAGGGCATGCGCGCCGCCGGCATCTCCGCGGGGTTTCGCCGCAACCCCAACCGAAAGGACCTTGCGCTCGTCGCCGCGGACGAGACGTGCGTCTGCGCGGCGGCCTTCACGCGGAACCGCTTCTGCGCGGCGCCCGTGCTCGTCTCGCGCGGGCATGCGGCGTCAGGCAGGGCCCGGGCCGTCGTGCTCAATTCCGGCAACGCCAACGCAGCCACCGGCAAGCGGGGCCTCGAGGTCGCACGCGAGTCGGCGCGCATCGTCGCGCGCGAGCTCGGCTGCGACGCCGAGGACGTGCTCGTCGCGTCGACCGGGGTCATCGGAGTGCCGTTGGGGATCGATCGCTTCGAGACGGGCGTGCCCGCCGCGGCCGCGGCACTCGCGCGCGACGCGGCGTCCGCCCACGACGCGGCCTGCGCCGTCATGACGACCGACACCGTCCCCAAGGAGGTCTCGATTGAGGGGCCCGTCCCTGCGGGGGCGGACGGGTCCGAGGTCACGGTGCACGTCGGCGGCTTCACGAAGGGTTCGGGCATGATCCAGCCCAACATGGCGACCATGCTCTGCGTGCTCTCGACCGACGCCGCGCTCACCGTAGAAGCGGCCCGCGCGGCCCTCAGGTCGGCCGTCGACGCGACCTTCAACAAGGTCACCGTCGACTCCGACACCTCGACGAACGACTCGTGCTTCCTGTTCGCGACCGGGCGCGCCGGCGGAGAGCCCATCGAGGTCGGGAGTGCGGCCTACGAGCGCGTGGCCCGGGCGATCCGCTGCTGCTGCGAGCAGCTCGCCCGCAAGATCGCGAGCGACGGCGAGGGTGCCACCAGGCTCGTGACCGTCGACGTGGTGGGCGCGCCGAGCGAGACCGCCGCCGACGACGTCGCGCGCGCCATCGCGAACTCGCCCCTCGTCAAGACCGCCGTCTTCGGCCACGACGCCAACTGGGGCAGGATCGCCGGCGCCGCGGGCAAGTGCGGCGTGCCCTTCGACCAGGGCGACGTCGACATCGACTTCCTCGGCGTGCCCGTCTGCCGCGGAGGCCTCTCGGTCCCGATGGACGAGGAGGACATGCTGCGCAGGTTCGAGTCGCCAGAGGTGAGCATCGCGATCGACCTCGGCGCGGGCGAGGCGTCGGCCCGCGTCTGGACGTGCGACCTCTCCCACGACTACGTGACGATCAACGGAGACTACCGGACGTAGGCCGAGGCTCTTCTCGGTCGCACAGGCGCAAGCGAAAGGACAAACGATGCGAAGCGGATTGGCGCGGGCGCGCGAGCTCGCGCTCGGGAAGGCGGAGGTCCTCGTCGAGGCCCTGCCGTGGATCAGCAGGCACAGCGGCCAGACCGTCGTCGTGAAGTACGGCGGGTCGGCCATGGAGGACGCGGGCCTCATGCGCCAGGTCGTCGGCGACATCGCGCTGCTCGTGCTCATGGGCATCCGCGTGGTGCTCGTGCACGGCGGCGGCAAGGCCATAAACGCCCTGCTCGGCGAGCTTGGCCGCGAGGTCGCGTTCAAGGATGGCCTGCGCGTGACCGACGACGCGGCGATGGAGGCCGTGCAGATGGCGCTCGTCGGCAAGGTGAACCAGCGGCTCGTGTGGGAGCTCGACCACGTCGGGGCGCGCGCCGTTGGCGTCTCGGGCGCGGACGCCTCGACGCTTGTCGCGCGGCAGGCCGACCCCGCGCTCGGCCGCGTGGGCGCCGTGGAGCGCGTCGACACGAGCCTGCTCAAGTCGCTCCTCGACGACGGCTACGTGCCCGTGGTCGCGAGCGTGGCCGCGGGAGACGACGGCTTCTACAACGTCAACGCCGACGTCGCGGCGGGCGAGGTCGCACAAGCGCTGGGCGCGGACACCCTGGTCTACCTGACCGACGTCGACGGCTTCTACCGCGTGCGCGACGACGAGGACTCGCTTGCGGTCACGATGGGACATGGCGAGGCGAGGCGCATCCTCGAGTCAGGCACGCTCGACGCCGGCATGATCCCCAAGATGCGCTCGATCGTCGACGCGCTCGACGCCGGCGTGGGCGACGTCCGCATCCTCAACGGGACGTTCCCGCACTCGATTCTGCTCGACATATTCACCGACGAGGGCATCGGCACGATGTTCGTACGGGAAGGGGACTGACCGTGATCGAAGCAACCACCACGCGCGAGCTGGACGACGCCTACGTCATGCACACCTACGGCCGCCTCCCGGTGGCCTTCGTCTCGGGGCGCGGCGCCGAGCTCGTCGACGATGCCGGCAGGGTCTACCTCGACTGCCTCGCGGGCATCGGCTGCGCGAGCCTCGGCCACGCCAACCCCGCGGTCGCCCAGGCGCTCAGGCGCCAGCTGAACCGGGTCTGGCAGGTCGGCAACTACTACCACGTGGAGAACCGCGGCGAGCTCGCACGCGCCCTCTCGCGCCTGCTCTCCGCGACGACCGACGCGTCGGGCCACGTCACCGGCTCGACCGGGTCCACATGGAAGACCTTCTTCTCGAACTCGGGCGCCGAGGCGAACGAGGGCGCGATAAAGGTCGCGCGGCGCTGGGGCGAGAAGAGCCTCGGCGGCGCCTCGAAGATCGTCTCCGCGCGCAGGGGCTTCCACGGCCGCACCCTGGCGACCCTGGCCGCAACCGGCCAGGACGTCTTCCACGAGAGCTTCGGCCCCTTCCCGGAGGGCTTCTCCTACGTGCCCCTGAACGACGAGGCCGCCCTCGAGGAGGCCCTGGCGAGCATGGACTGCTGTGCCGTGATGCTCGAGTGCGTCCAGGGTGAGGGCGGCGTCTGGCCCGCCGACGCGGACTACCTGCGCGCCGTGCGACGCCTCTGCGACGCGCACGGGGCCCTGCTGGTCGTCGACGAGGTCCAGACCGGCTTCTTCCGCTGCGGCGCGCCCTTCGCCTTCCAGCTCGCCGGCATCGAGGCGGACGTCGTGACCATGGCAAAGGGCATCGCGGACGGTTTCCCCATGGGCGCCGTCGCCGCACGCGGGGAGTACGGTGACCTGCTCGGCCCCGGCGACCACGGCTCGACCTTCGGCGGAAACGCCCTCGCGGCGGCCGCGGGGCGCGCCGCGGTCGAGGAGATGGTCCGTCTGAACCTCGGCGACCACGTCATAGAGGCCGGCGAGCGCCTGGCGGCAGGACTTGCCACCCTGCCGAACGTCAGCGAGGTCCGCGGCCGCGGCCTCATGCGCGGCGCCCAGCTCGACCTGCCGATCGCCTGCGAGCTCGTCGAGCGCGGCCTTGCGGCGGGCCTCGTCCTCAACCACATCGGCGACTCGATCCTGAGGTTCCTCCCGCCCCTCGTCATAACGAACGAGCAGGTGGACGAGGTGATTGGCCGGCTGGCCCGCTGCATCGAGGACGTCGCGGGGCCATGCTGAGGAGGCAGGGGAGAAGAGCGCATGCTCTTCTCGGCACCCCTCGTGGCGCGCCGCACGTCCGCTACCCCTCGCGCGAGCGCATCTGCAGAGGATGTGGGGGAGTAGAGTCTACGGTAGGAACAATCCAGGGAGGGGAGCCACATGGCCTTCGACTTCAAGAGGGAGTACCGCGACCTCTACCAGCCCAAGACCACGCCATCCATCGTCGAGGTGCCTCGCATGCGCTTTCTTGCCATCGAGGGCGCGGGTGACCCCAACGAGGCCGACGGCGCGTACCAGCACGCGATCCAGCGGCTCTACGCCGTGGCGTACACGCTCAAGATGAGCTACAAGACCGATTACGCCATAGACGGGTTCTTCCCGTATGTGGTGCCGCCGCTCGAGGGCTTCTGGTGGCAGCCGGGGGTGCGCGGCGTCGACTACGCCGACAAGTCGTCGTTTCGGTGGGTCTCGGCGATCCGGGTGCCCGATTTCGTGGGAGAGGCCGACTTTGCCTGGGCCATCGAGAGCGCGACCGCCAAGAAGGGGCTCGACCTCTCGTCGGTCCGCCTGATCGAGCTCGACGAGGGCCTCTGCGTCCAGTGCATGCACGTGGGGCCGTATGACGACGAGCCCGCTACCGTCTCCGCCATGCACGAGTACGCCCAGTCACAGGGATACGCGCCCGACTTCTCGGACACGCGCCGCCACCACGAGATATACCTCTCGGACCCGCGCAAGTGCGACCCGGCCAAGACGAGGACGGTGGTGCGACACCCCATAGCGGCCGACGCCTAGACCGCGTGGCGCGCCGCACGTCCGCTACCCCTCGCGCGAGCGCGTGGGCAGCCAGTAGCCCACGCCGCACAGCGCCAGGAAGGCGCCGAGCACGAGGCAGCACGGCGTCGCGCCCATGGTGACGAGCGCGCTCAGCACGGGCGCCTGCGCGTTCGAGACCAGCGCGTTCTCGAGGTTCAGCATTGACTGCGACTGGTCGAAGGCGAAGCCAAAGTCCTCGCGGGCCCAGCCGCGCGCCGTGTGCTTCCAGTCGCCGGCGAGCCACAGCAGCACCGTGATCGCGACCACGGCCACGACCGCCCAGGTGGGCGTCTGGTTGAACGCGAAGAGCGAGAAGAGCGCGCCCAGGCCGATCAGCGCGACCCAGGTCAGCTTCCAGCGGCCCGTCGCGTCGCGCCTGTTGATGAGCGGCTCGGTGAACGCAAAGAGCAGCACGTTGCCCAGGGCGAACAGGCTCGAGATGTCGGTCTTGCTGATGCCGGCGGCATCCAGGAACAGCGGCAGGATGTAGGACTTGTAGCCGCTCGCGAGCACGGTGGGGAAGATCGCGAACGCAAGCGTCGCGAGCATGACGGGGGAGCGCAGAAACTCGAAGACGCTCGCGAGGTTGACGCGCTCGTCCCGGCTCGAGATGACGCGCCCGCGCGGCAGGGCGATCAGCACGATCGGCACGACCGCAAGGGTCGCGACGGCGCCCCCGGCGTACACCCACTGGTTGCCGAAGATGGCCAGCGCGCCGCCGACGACGCTCGCGACGACGCCCGCTCCCTTCGCGGCGATGTTGACGGACGAGCGGCTCAGCAGCACCTGCAGGCGCGCGTCACCCAGGTCCTTCTTCTGGCAGGTGCCCGCCAGGTTCTGGTAGACGAGGCTGAGCCCGGCGAGGCTCGCGGACGAGAAGAGCTTGCATGCGACGAAGGCGACGAACCATCCACGGGCGGCCGCCACGCCCGCGACGGCCATCGACGCGCCGCCGACGAGCGTCAGCGTGAGCGCGTAGGTTCGCCCGGCGACGCGCGAGCTCATGGTCGCGTGAACCAGCGTGCCGAGGGTGGTGCCGACGGCGATCGCGAGCGCCGGGATCCCCCAGACCATCGACGTCTTCGCGATGTCGCTGCCCGCGAGCATGTCCTTCGCGATGACCACCGCAAAGGCCGCGTCCATCCCGTAGGCGAGGTTGACGACGAAGGCGAGCGGCCGTCCCAGGAGGGTCTCGGCCCACTCGACGCCCTCCTTCTGCAGCTCGCGGAAGCGCAGGTAGGCGCTGCCCGAGCGCAAGAGCTCGTCGCTTACGACGTAGATCGAGGCCGCGATCATCGCGAACAGCAGGACGATACCGCCCATGTTCTCCAGTATGTTCTTGATGAGCGACTCCGCGTGGCAGGTGACCTCGATCGCGCAGCAGCACGACCCGTCCCGCGCGATCAGGGGAGCCACGCACGAGATGACCTCGTGGCCCCCACGGTCGTCGCGAATGGCGACCCGGGCGCGCTCCTCGTGCGCGAATCGATACGCGCGCTTCACGCCGTCGCCCTCGTAGCCCCTGACCTTCTGCACGACGTCGCGGCAGGCCGATGACAGCTCGTCGCCGCGAGCCTGGCTGACCACGATCGAGTCTCGCTGGTTGTCGAGCAGGACGCGGACCGTGCCCTCGCCGTCGAGCGCGTAGACGCTGCACTGGACGCCGTTGGTGTTGGCAAACGAGCTTGCCAGAATGCCCTCGACGTTCAGGATGACCTCGCCGAGGGCGTCGGCGTCCCCGTCAACGCCCTCGCCATCCGACAGGCGCTGTGCCACCTTGGTCGCAGCCTCCCCGAACTCGGCGGGAGACGTGACGCTCGCCTGCGAGGCGATCTGCGCCATGGCGGACTGCCTGGACTTGACCGTGGTCGCGGTGAGGTCGGCCAGGTGGACGACGAGCGCCACGCCGCAGATGAGCGTGACCGAGACCGCCACCACGACGTTGCGCACCTTCGCGCGCTCGCCGGAGCTCACGGCCCGCACGACCCACCTGATGACGAGCGCGAGCGTCAGCAGCGACAGGTAGCTGTAGCTCGCATAGAGGGCGAGCTCGCCCAGCCGGAGCGACGTCGAGAGCGGAAGGTCGCCAATCGTGCGCGCGCCCTCCCCGGACGTCTCGAGCAGCCTCACGACGCCGTCGCTGTCGACCGTCGCGACGTGGGTCCCGCACACGCTGATGCTGTCGCAGCTCCTCGTGTCGTGCACGATCTCGCTGGGACGCGCCTCGCCGAAGAGGTCGTCCACGCGAATGAGCGAGAGGCTCTTCTCGTCATATAAGACGGCGGTGTCGCCCTCGAGGTCGAACGACTGCACCGCAAGGTCGCGGCCTCCCGGCGAGACGGGCGTCGCCTCGGGGTCCTGGCCCCGCTCGATGTGCATGATGCCGAAGATGTCGCTCATGGCCAGCCGGCCCGACGTGGCGTCTAGGCGCACGTCATAGGGGCAGGAGTCGGCGGGGTGGACCGCCTCGCGCAGCACCGTGTCTTCGGCGCCGTCGCGGCCAAGCCTGGTCACGGCTGCGTCGAACTGCAGCGCGTGCATCTGCTGGTCCGCAAAGGTGACGAGCAGGACGTTGCCGTCCGAGTCACATTCGACGTCCGCGATGCTGCGCGTCACGCGGACCTCGTTGTCCTGGTAGTCGCGCCTCCAGACGACGCCCTTGTAGGTTCCCGACATGTCAAAGCGGATCACCGCCTCGGTCTTGATCCGCTCGCCGTCCTCCGCGCGCTTGACGCCGGCGACCAGCACGTCATTTCCAACCTGGTGGACGAGCGAGACCTCGTCGATGGGGGTCTCGCGCCCCGCCATGCCATAGAGGCCCCTGAGCTCGCCTGCCGGGCTCGCGAACAGGAGGCGCGTGCCGCCCTGATCCACCACGACCGTACCCGCGTCGTCGCTCGACGCCAGGCTCGCGCCCTCGATGGCAAGCGGGGCGAACGGGCTCGCGTGGAGCTTGCCGATGCCGGTGCACACGACCACGAACGCCGCGATCGCCAGCGTGAAGAGGCCTGCCTTGGCTGCCTTTGCCGCCCTGCCGGAACCCCTTTTGCCGCTCTTGCCCACGGCAGGCCTCCCTTCGTGCGGTCGAGTCCTGAGCCTGCGGGCCCGCTAGTAGTTGATGACGATGGTCCTGCAGGCCTCGCAGCACTGCGCGTCGATCGAGGCGCGGTGGTTCGGCCGCACCTCGGTAACCTTGACGAAGCCCTCGGCGTGCTTGGCGTTGCGAAGCCAGCTGGGCACCTCGTCGGCAAAGCTGAGCGCTCCGTCCTTCGTCGAGAAGAGGAATCCCGGACGCATCTCCTGACCGCAGTTCGGGCATTTCATGGTTGCTCCTAACGTTGGGGGACCGTGCCGATACGTCCATGGTATACGTCTGTGACCTGCGACTACCCTGCCGCAGCGACCCTATGGGCCGAACGGCTCCCTGCGGCGCCCGACGCTTTCGTGCACAAAGTGTGTGAACTACTATATCGCGCACGACATAATATCCCGAGTGGGTATGCTGAGTTCGAACAAACACAAGCGAGGGGAGTGCCTCATGAGCAACACCGTCGAGAAGGATCTGGTCATCATTGGTGCGGGTCCCGCGGGCCTATCCGCGGCCATCTACGCGCAGCGCGCGCTGCTCGACAACGTCGTGCTCGAGCAGCAGTCCATCGGCGGCCAGGTCATCCTGACCAGCGAGGTCGACAACTATCCCGGCGTCCCGCACACCGACGGCTTCACGCTGACTGACGCCATGCAGCGCCAGGCCGAGGACCTCGGCGCCACGATCCAGCTCGAGAACGTCGAGAAGATCGAGCGTGACGAGGCTACGGGCACCTTCCTGGTGCGCACGCCCGAGGCCAGCTACCAGACGAAGACCGTCATCGTGAGCGGCGGCGCCACGGCGCGCCACGCCGGCTTCGAGGGCGAGGAGCGCTTCGGCGGCCACGGCGTCTCGTACTGCGCCACCTGTGACGGCATGTTCTACCGTGGCAAGCGCGTCTTCGTCATCGGCGGCGGCAACTCGGCCGCCGAGGAGGCCCTGTTCCTCACCAAGTTCGCCGACCGCGTCACCATGGTCGTCCGCAAGGACCACCTACGCGCCCAGGCGGCAGTCGCCAAGCAGGTGGAGGACAACGAGAAGGTCGACATCCGCTTCAACACCAAGATCGCGTCCGTCGACGGCGGCGAGCTCATGAGCAGCGTCACGTTCGAGGACACGCTGACCGGCCGTGCCACCACCGAGAACTTCGACGAGGGGTCGTTCGGCATCTTCGTGTTCGTCGGCCGCGTGCCTGCGTCCGAGCTGCTGGGTGACCTGGTCGAACTCGACGAGCGTGGCTTCATCATCACCAACGACCGCATGGAGACCAAGACGCCCGGCCTGTTCGCGGCGGGGGACATCCGCCAGAAGCCGCTGCGACAGATCATCACCGCGGCCTCCGACGGCGCCATCGCCGCAACGAGCGCCTCGGCGTATCTGGGCCAGCCCATCGAGGGATAGGGCACCCCAAGATCCAACTCGGGGATACCTCGTCTTGCGGAAGTACCGCGGGCGAGGTCTCTCTTTCAGTGTCAAACCCTCAAGGTAAGGCACAGGGTTAGGGTTGTATCGAGGTGCAGGAGGGGATTGTTGGTGGTCGGAGGTGCCGAATCGACCTGAATCCCCTGGCGTCGGATTCTGCCGAGGCATCCAGAGCGTTGGTGCGCAGTGATGGGTGCGCTTTCTGGCAAGACTGACGGTTCATGGGACCATGCGCGAATGCCTGGCATCGGCGGTCGGAAGCTCGTCAGACTATTTGATCTCGCGAGCCATCGATTTCAGCGAATTGGATTTCATACCGGCCGGTTATGTCTTCCGTCTGGCATGCGGACTTGGATGGAGCCGAGCAAGCCGCTATGCGAGGATGTCCATTTGAATCTGGCGATTTGGTTCTGAGAGTTGTGGGGCTGACGGCTATCGCGGATGTCGGATGAGGGCTGGATCTGACTCGCGAGCCATCGGATCGCTCCATGGCGTTGCGAGGGACGGGTTCGGCTGGACGACCGTGCGTCTTCGGACACAAACTTGTTCAATTCTTGTCTCTGGTGCACGATAGCCGCTGAAAAGCCTGAAATTCCATGGGTAAATACTCATCTTTTGAATTCCAACGCGAAATACGGGCTCTCAGAGCCTCGTTTGTATTTGCGCAGGTAGATAGGGGTGTTTTCGCTCAGTATTGCTTGAAACGGCTCATTTTGGAAGAAATGAGGGGTATTTGGGCCGCGTCGCGCCAGGTGGGTCCGAATTCTTGGGCCATCTGGATTGAGTTCATGTCTCGCGTCGGCCTAAGGTCGACTTCGGCTTGCCATCCGGTTCCGAAGATGACCAAGCCTTGGCGCCGAACCGTTTCGAGGATGGGCAAAACGAGACGTGTCAGATCCGGGGCTTCGGGCGGACACGGATACCTGAAACGGGATCAGTGGGATGCGCCATGGGACTCGACGGACTCGAAGCGTCGTCGCGAATTGGGTTTCACGGTTAGTTGTTGTGGCGCGCGCCGATGGTGCGGGCACGCGACTCATGCATGACGTAAGGCATGTGGCAGCGTCGAGAGACATGCTGTAAAGGGGTGTGTCTGCGCAGGTGGAAGGCTCTTCTCGGCTCCTGAGAGCCCTATAAAACCGTGATAATATATCTTATGTAAAGTAAGAGAAAGAATCCCCGAAGGCGCCTCTGAAGGGCCTAGGAGCGGTCGCCCCCCTTCGACTTGGAGGCCAGGACCGAGAGCGCGGCGCGGATGCGTGACGAGCGCGGCTCCCAGCCGCCGTCGAGCGAGCCCGCGAGCATCTGACGGGCACGCAGAAAGCCGTCGTCGTCCGTGGCGGCATCGGTCATGAGGATGACCTCGTCGAGCGCCATGAGCCGCGTGTCCCCCGTGGGCGTGATGTCGGCGCCGGCGCGGGTCACGAGCACCACGCGGACGCCGCGGGGCCAGTCGATGTCGGCGAGCGTGAGGCCGTCGACCGCGGAGTCCGCACCGACGGTCACGGTGTGCAGGGCCTTCTCCCCCGACGCGTCGCTCTTCTCGGCGTTGAAGACCTTGGTCTTGCGGATGCTGTCGAGAAGGTTGCCGACGAGGTGCTCGTAGAACGGGTCGGTCTGCGTGAGGTTCGCCGTGACGTACGAGATGATCGAGACGATTGAGACCGAGAGGAGCGCGTCAAGGCTGCCCGTGAGCTCGAAGGCAAGCACGACGGCCGTGACCGGCGCGCGAACGACCGACGCGAAGAGGCCCGCGATGCCCAGGACGAGGAAGTTGGGGATGAACTCGGTGGGCAGGCCCGTCGCGAGCGTGGCGCCGTCGGCGAAGAGGTAGCCCACGAGCGCGCCCATGACGCAGAGCGGGAAGAGCGTGCCGCCAGGCGCGCCCGAGCCGAAGGATATCGTGGTCAGGACGTACTTTCCGACGAGAAGGGCCGCCACCGTGGCGATGGGCATGACGCCGGGGCGCATGATGGCGCGTACGATCTCGTCGCCGCCGCAGGTGAGCTCGGGCCAGGCGAACGCGGCCACCGAGGCGAGCGCGAACGGAATCGCGAGGCGCGCGAAGGGCACGTGGCGCGAGATGCGCGAGAAGAGCCGCTCCGAGCACGCGAACATGCCGCGGTTATGCGCGACGCCGGCCAGGCCGCAGAAGAGGCCGAGCGCGATCACGTAGGGGTAGAAGCCGTGCGGCAGATCCTTTGCGAACACGAACTGCAGGACCGGCTGGACGCCGAGGACCTGCGACACCAGGAAGTCGGACGAGACAGCCGCCGCCATGACGCTGATGAGCAGGGGCGCGCTGAACTCGCGGTGAATCTCTTCGAGGGCGAACAGGACGCCCGTGAGGGGAGCGTTGAACGCGGCCGACATGCCGGAGGCGGCGCCGCAGGTGACGAGCAGGCGCTCCTCTCCCCTGCCGCGGCCGATCGCGCGCGAGACGGCCTTGCCGGCCATGGCGCCGAGCTGCACGCTGGGACCCTCGCGCCCGAGCGAGAGCCCGCCCAGGCAGCACAGGGTGCCCTCGACGAACTTGCCGGCGATCACGCGATGCCACGGCATGTCGAGCGAGCCCATGACCTCGGCGTCCACCTGCGGGATGCCCGAGCCTTGGGTGTTGGGCTCCCAGAGCATGAGGCGCGAGACGATGGCGCAGACGAGAAGAGCGGCCAGAACCCAGATCGCGACGAGCGCCGGGGTCTGGCGGACGGCCTCGGTTGCAAGGCGCAGGGCGCCCTCGGCGCCGGAGAGCGCCATGCGGTAGAGCGTGACGACGGCGCCGCCCGCGAGGCCCACGAGCAGGCCCTCGACCACCATGTACACCTGGAACCTGCGCGAGAGCCGCGTCTCGACCGTCGCCCGGGCCGAGGCGGAGGCTCCTCTCGCCCTGGCCTCGCCCTTGTTCTTGCCTGGCTCGGTGCCCGTGTCCGCGTCCGTGTCCGTGCCTTCCTGCATTGCTCGCCACCTGCTTGTCGTTCTGCCAAAAGAAAGGCGGCAGCCCTGGGGCCGCCGCCGGGTCCGTGCATTTCTCGGTCGCTAGTCGACCTTGATGAGGGTGAAGATCTCCTGCGAGAACTCCTTGCCGATGATCTCGCGCGGCTTGAGGAACGCCAGCTCGAGCGCGAATGCGAAGCCCACGAGCTCAGCGCCGGCGGTCTCGATCAGCTTGGCGGCCGCAACCGCGGTGCCGCCCGTGGCCACCAGGTCGTCGACGATGATCACACGGTCGCCCGGCTTGAGCGCGTCCTTGTGGATCTGCAGCTCGTCGGTGCCGTACTCGAGGTCGTAGCCCTCGGTGTACACCTCGCGTGGGAGCTTGCCCGGCTTGCGCGCGGGCACGAAGCCGACGCCCAGCGCGTACGCCACGGGCGCGCCCACCAGAAAGCCGCGCGCCTCGGCGCCCACGACCTTGGTCACGCCCGCGTCGCGGTAGTGGTCGGCGATGTCGTTGATGAGGCTGGTGAAGCCCTCGGAATCCGCCACGAGCGGCGTGATGTCCTTGAAGATGACGCCAGGCTCAGGATAGTCGGGAACGTCGAAGATGAGATCCTCGTACTCGTGAGTGGTCACGGTTGGTCCTTTCGTGCCGCGATCGGCTGTCGCGGGTGCGCCGGAGCGCCCCGCATTCAGACAGTTACCTTGAAAGTATACCGCTTACGAGAAGAGCCTGCGGCCGCGCTGGCCGGCGGCCCTCAATCCCCCATCTACTCCATCTCGCTGAAGGCCGAGCCCACGCGCTTGCGGATGAGCGCCTCGCGCACCTGGCCCGTGAGCACGAGCATGCGGGTAAGTGCCTGGCCGAACTGCTTGCGGCTCTCGTCGGTGAGCTCCATCTCGACGCCGCCAGCGCGCCTCGCGTACACCATAAGCGCCTGCTCGAAGATCGTGGTCTCGCGGTTGGCGGCCGTCACGTACTGGCGGAGGTTCTTCGGTCCCAGGCCGAAGTGCTGCAGCTCGTCGCAGACGCGGATGAGCGCGATGTCGCGGCCGTCCACAAGGTCGCGGCCGTGCGGCGAGCGCTTGAGCGTGATGACGCCGGCCTCGGCGAGCTGGCGCGCGAAGCTGACGGAGCAGCCGGCCACCTCGGGCATGCGCTCGATGGGATGGAGCTTGGAGGTGACCTCCTCGCTCTCCTCGGGCAGGGCGTAGCTCATGGCGCCATCGAGGTCGGCGGCCTCGCCCTCTCCCCCATCGAGCTGCTCCTTGATGACGGAGAGCGGTAGGAACCTGTTCTTCTGCAGGTAGAGGATGGTCTCGAGGCGGTGCACGTCGCCCTGGGAGTACAGGCGGTACCCCGAGGGCGTGCGCGACGGCGTGAGCAGCCCCTCGTCCTCGAGGTAGCGCACCTTGGAGATGGAGAGGTCCGGGTACTGCGGCCTGAGCCTCTTCACCACCTTGCCGATTGTGAGGTATCCGGCGTCAGCCATGCGTTAGTTTCCGGTCTCGATCCTCTGCGGGCGACGGTTGGTGTGGAACACCATGCGGAACGTGCCGATCTGGATCGTGGAGCCGTCCTTCAGCATCGCCTTGTTGACGATGGCGCCGTCGACCCACGTGCCGTTGAGCGAGCCCAGGTCCTCCACCGTGGCGAAGCCGGAGTCGATGCCCGAGAGGTCGATCTTGGCGTGGCGGCGCGAGACCGTCATGTCGTTCAGGAACACGGCGTTGCTCGGGTCGCGCCCGATGGTGACGTCAGGGTCGGTCAGCTCGAAGTTCGAGCCCATCTGCGGCCCCTTGACGATCGTCAGCGAGGGGTTCTTGGGACCCGCGTCGCGCATGAGGTCGGGCGAGGTCGCGTCTGAGGGCGGCATGCGGAAGATTCGCGTTGCGCCGTTGTCAGGCTCGGTGTTTCTCGTGGGCTGCATGTGTGGTCTCCCCTCTTAGCATCGTATGGCAAACATGATACACCCTCAGCGGCACGCGACGCAGTCCATCTGGATGAGTGCGCCCAGGGGAAGCCGCGACACCTCGACCACGGCTCGCGCCGGCGCGGGCGTGACGAAGTACTGCGAGTAGACCTCGTCGACCGCATCGAGGTCGTCCAGGTCGGCCAGGTAGATGGTCACCTTCGCGACGTCCGTGAGCGTGCAGTCGCTCTCGGCGAGAAGAGCATCCACGATCTCGAGGATGCGTGCGGTCTGCGCGCGGATCCCGCCCTCGACGAGGCGGTGTGGGTTGTCACGGTCACGACCGAGCTGGCCTGCGGCGAAGACGAGGCGTCCCGCCGTGGTCCCCTGCGAGTAGGGGCCGTCCGGCTCGGGTGCGTGCGGTGCGTTGATCGAGTACTTCATGCATTTCCTCCATAGGTGCCGAGCTTGCGCTCACGTGCGGCGAAGGCCAGGCGCTCGAGCGCCTCCTCGAGGACGCCGCGCGGGCAGGCAAGGTTGATGCGCTCGAACCCGGCGCCCTCCTCGCCGAAGACGTACCCTTCGTCGAGGAAGAGCAGGGCCTCGGTCTGCATGAACTGCTCGAGTTCGCCGGCCGTGAGCCCCCAGGCGCGGAAGTCGAGCCACGCGAGGTACGTCGCCTCGAGCGGGAAGACCTCGACCTCGGGCATGTAGCTGGCGAAGAAGCCCTTCAGGAAGACGTAGTTCTCCCACACGACCTGGTTGAGCTCCTCGAGCCACTCGTCGCAGCGCGTATAGGCCGCGATCGTGGCGGGGTACGCGAACGAGTTGAGCCCGAAGACGCCCTGGATCTTGAGGCCGGTCGAGAACCGCTTGCGCAGCTCGTCGTCGGGCACGAAGGCCACCGAGGCCTGGCAGCCGGCGATGTTGAAGGTCTTGGACGGCGCCGTGAGCACCATGACGTGGTCGTATTCGCCGGCATCGGCCACCTGCATGATCGAGGTGTGCTTCTGGCCGGGCATGACGATGTCGCCGTGGATCTCGTCGCTCACGACGATGACGTCGTTCTCGACGCAGATGTCGAGCAGGCGCCTGAGTTCGTCGGCGCTCCAGGCGCGACCGACGGGGTTGTGCGGGTTGCAGAGGAGCAGCATCTTGGTCGAGGGGTCCTCGGCCTTGGCGCGCAGGTCGTCGAAGTCCATCTCGAAGCGATGGGAGCCGCTCTTCTCGGCGTCCTCGACGAGACGCAACGAGTTGGCGAGGAGCTTGCGCCCCGAGACCTCGACGGCATTCGTGAAGGGGCCGTAGACGGGAGTCTGGCAGATGACGGCGTCGTTGATGTCGGTGAGCGAGCGCACGGCCGTGTAGAGCGCGGGCACGACGCCCGAGGTGGTGACGACGAAGCGCCGGTCGGCGGGCCAGAGGTGGCGCCTGCGCTGCCAGTCGACCACGGCGTCGAAGAACTCGTCGGTCGGGGCGGCGTAGCCGAGGACCGCGTCGTCGAGCCACTCGTGCAGGGCCTCGATGATCTCGGGCGGGTTCACGAACTCCATGTCCGCGACGGAGAGCGGCACGATGCCGCGCGCCACGTTGGGATTCTTGTCGAGCATGTCGTTCCACTTGTACGAGCCCGACCGGCGCCTGTCGAGGCGGGTCGTGAAGTCGTAGGACATGATGGCCTCCATCTCGCTCTGTTCGCTATTGCTAGCATATCCCAGGGGGCTGGGCGCGACGGCGAAAGATTTGTCGCGTCGGCATGCGCGTGGTGGCGACGTACGAGGCGGCCGTCCGGGAGTGGCGATTGCTCAAATAACGAATTTGTCCCCGCCGATTACTCGTTTTACGGAAAAGTCACCCGAAATTACCGAGATTACGGAAATGACACCGACTGCGCAAGGCGAGTCGTCACGTTCCCGCTGGTACGGGCATTGCGCCAACTTTTGACGGCCCTTACCCGTGCGTCGATTCTGAAATCTCAGTAATCGGCGGTGTCAAATCTGAAATCTGAGTAATCAATTGCGTCCTTTCCGTAATCTCAGTAATAATCTGCGTCGATTCTGAAATCTGAGTAATCGGGGCGTCTCAGGTGGCTCCAGTCGTTGGTTACACAAGCAGCACTATTTATGTACGTATCCTCCAATGCTGTCTTAACGAACTGGAGAAGCCACCCGACCCATCAACCCAAAATCGGCTCGCCATACTCGCGCTCCATTGCGGCTCGCGTGACGAGCCACTGCTTTCCAAACTTGCGCGCATCTACACCCGAGACGATCTTGCCGTAGGAGACTGCCTTGCGCAGGGTCGATTCGCTCAGGCCCCAGAGCTCGCTCGCGTCGGCAAAGGACATGAGGTCGTCGAAGGGCGTCTCGATCGCGACCCCGTTCTCCCACAGCTCGTCGCACGAGAGGTCGAGGTCGTCGTTCCAGATGACCCCATATCCTCCCCTGGCGACCTCGACCGAGCAGAAGAGTGCCTCGTCACTCAGCTGCTTGAAGGCCGGAAGACGCGTCGACAGGGACGATGTGTCGTAAAGCTTCGTCGTCCCGTTGACGAACTACACGCTGAGCTGCTGCTCTGGAAGTGCAAACGCGTCCTTCACCTTGTGGAACATCATGTTGCCCCCTAGCCGAGCATCCGATGACTCACGAGTTCCGGTAACAAAACGAGGTGTATCACGATGACGTGACACACCTCGGCACAAATCGTTTTCCGTCAGCTATGAGGCGACGAACGAGAGTGAACTTCTCCTACTCCGCCAGGCCGCGCTCTCCGATGAAGCCGCCACCGTCGCGCATGAGGCCCGCTCCGGAAAGCTCGGCACGCGTGAGCTCCACGCGCTCGCCCGCAGAAAGCCTGCTCGCCCACGGCAGCGCCTCGCGCAGCAGCTCACGGGCACCATCGACGCCCAGCGGCGTCACGCTCTCGAACGAAAGCAGGCTGCGCCACATAACGCGCGCCATCGCGGGAGGGACGAGCAGCAGGTAGCAGGTCGCACCCAGAAGCTCCAGGCACGAGACGATCGTGGGGATCCGCCCGTCGAGCGCGGGGTTGGCAACCTGCCCGAGTCCGGGAAGCTCGCCCTCCTGCGCATAGTCGGAGAGGACCGCGTTCGCGCCGGCGCCCCAGAGCGCGAGCGGCACGAGCTTGCCCGACACGTCGTCGCAGTCGAGGCCCGCGTACGGCGCGAAGCCCTTCTGCTCGATCTTTGACACGAACGACAGCCACGCAGAGAGCGTCTCGCCGCGCTCGGACACGTCGAAGGCCAGGTACTCGTGCTCGCCCGTGCGCGCAACGAGCGGCGCCGCGGCAAGCGACCCGTCGCCCACGAGGGCGGCCTGGATCGAGCACTCCCCCACCGCCAGCGCATCTCCGGCGAACACGGCGCCGGCAAAGGCCTCGGCAGGTTCTCCTGACGAGAAGAGCATGGTCGCGCCCGAAAGGTCCACCAGGGCGGCACCCTCGCGTAGGGCAGCGCGCGAGTCACCTGCGGGATACGCGAGCGGCGCCTCCACGCCGTTCCAGACGCCCATGCGGGCGCCAAGTACCAGGTGCTCTTCGTGCAGTTCGGACTTGCTCATGCGGCAACCATCTCCGTCATGTTGACAAACAGGGGCAGTGCAAAGAGGTTGATGTCGGGCACGCCCACGACCGGGCGGCTCGTGCTGTAGACGACGTGCGCCACGGGGCGGCCGTCCTGCGTCCAGACGCCTGACCCCACGGCTGTGTGGGGCTCGAGCATCGACGCGCGCTGCATCGAGCGCTGGTAGCTGATGGGGCGGCCCGTGTAGCTGCGCCCCGACACGTTCCAGTCGGGATAGGTCAGCACCTTGCCCCAGAAGCCCAGGTCGTAGGTGGAGACGCGAACCGGCTGGATGCGACGGCCGAACGAGACGTGGTCGAAGTACTCGTCGTAGGCCCAGTCCATCAGGATCGCGGTGTCGTCGAAGCGCCCGGACGTGGTCTCGCAGCCCAGCACGCAGCTGAAGGTCTGCAGGCCGTACTGCTTGGAGGAGCCCAGAAACGTCGTGCCCGTGGAGACGGCGCCGGTCTTGATGCCGCACAGGCCACCGTAGGTGCCCATGAGGTCGTCGGTCGAGTTGTACGTGCGCTCGGTGCCGCCCACGGGGATCGTGACCGAGGGCGTGGTGACCGCCTGCGCGATGAACGGGTACTCGCGCAGGGCGTGGCGCCCCATGACCACGAGGTCGTGCGCGCTCGAGTAGTGCCCGTCGTCCTCGAGGCCGTGCGGGTTCTTGAAGTGCGTGTGCGTCATGCCAAGGTCGGCGGCCTTCTGGTTCATCTTCTGGACGAAGGCCTCCTCGCTGCCGGCCGAGGCGATCGCGACGTATGAGGCCGCGTCGTTTCCGGAGTAGACCAGCATCGCGAGCATCAGCTGGCGAAACGTCAGCGTGTCACCAGTCTTGAGGCCGATGAGCTGCGCGTCGGCCTGGTAGCTCAGATCGCGGTCGATCGTGACCGTATCGTCGAGCGACTTGCCCGAGTCGAGCGCCACCATCGCGGTCATGACCTTCGTGATCGACGCCATGGCCATCTCCTGGTCGGCGTTCTTGGCCGCCAGGACGGTCCCGTTCTGGTCCTGGATCTCGTACGCCTGCGCCTCGCTGACCTGCGGCTCGCTCGTCGCTTTCGCCATCGCGCGAACGGGCGCGCACGCAAGCGCCCCTGCGCACGCAACCGTGCACAGGGCGAGGGCGACAGGACGCGTCAATTTGTCCATTGCAGTGTTTCCCATGCTCTAGAACTCGCTATCGATGCGGTGCCCGGCCTTGATGGCCTCGCGCCTGAACTTGAAGAACTCCCCGGTGTAGATGACCGCGGTCGCCGCCGAGAAGAGCACGCCTAGGTACACCACGAATATTCCCAGGCAGGACGGCGTCCCGTTGAGACCCGGCAGCCACGACGCGTTGACGAGCCCGAGCCCCTCGACGCGCGGCATCCCCAACAGCATGAGCGAGAAGCCCGTCATGAGCAGGGCCGTTGCGATCTTGCCCACGTAGGACACGTCGATGGGGCGCCCGCGGTACTTTTGGAGGATGACGCCGCCCAAGAACAGGTACGCGTCTCGCCCGATCACGAAGACGGCGACCCACACCGGCAGCTCGCCCGTGAGAATCAGTCCCAGCACGCCCGTGAACAGCAGGACGCGGTCCATCACGGGGTCCATCATCTTGCCGAGCCAGCTGACGGTCTGCGTGCGACGCGCGATCTGCCCGTCCAGGAAGTCGGTCACGGCCGCGATCGCGTAGAGCGCGAGCGCGAGGTAGCGGTTCTCGTGGCGCACGAACAGCACCAGGAACGCGATCGTAAGCAAAAAGCGGCAGAACGTGACCAGGTTGGCCACGGTGAGGATCTCATGAGAGGGGTTGTTGGGCGTGCCCACCGGGTCGGTGGTGCCGCGCCTCTGGGCCTCGAGCGCGTCGGGGTCGAGCTGGTTCTTTACGCTCTGCTTGAGCTCGTCTTTGGTCTTTGGCACGAATGCCCCCTGTATGGTTTGACAACTCTCACCATGCTACCCGATTTCGCCCTCGGCATGCATGGCTTGAATCGCCTTCACCACGGCATCTCCCACCTCGGCCGTCGAGGCGGAGCCGCCCAGGTCGGGCGTGAGGCACGTCCCGTCCACCAGCACGCGCTCGATGGCGCCCAGCACGAGCCGCGCCCACGCGCCCTGCCCCACGTGGTCGAGCAGCTGGCTCGCGCTCCAGACCATGGCAAGCGGGTTCGCGATGCCGCGCCCCGCGATGTCGGGCGCCGACCCGTGAATCGGCTCGAACATCGAGGGGAACGCGCGCTCGGGGTTGAGGTTCGCGCCCGCGGCGAGCCCCATGCCGCCGGCGATCGCGGCGCCCAGGTCGGTCAGGATGTCGCCAAACAGGTTCGACGTGACCACGACCTCGAAGCGGCCGGGGTCCCTCACCATGAGCATCGACGCCGCATCGACCAGGTAGCTGTGGGTCTCGACGTCCGGGTACTCGCTCGCTACCTCCTCGAACACCTGGTCCCAGAAGACCATCGAGTAGTTCAGGGCATTTCCCTTCGAGATAGACGTGACGCTCTTGCCCTCGCGCCGCGCGAGCTCGAACGCGTAGCGAATGATCCTCTCGGTACCATGCCGAGAAAAGACGCCGTCCTGGATCACGACCTCTCGCGGGGTGCCGCGATACAGCCATGCCCCCGACCCGGCGTACTCGCCCTCGCTGTTCTCGCGGATGAACGTCATGTCGATGTCGGCGGCGTCCACGCCCGCAAGCGGGCACGGCGCACCCTTGAGCAGGCGCACCGGGCGCACGTTCACGTACTGGTCGAAGTCGTGGCGGATGCGCAGCAGCAGGTCGCGCAGGCTCACGTGGTCGGGCACGCCGGGGTAGCCCACCGCACCCAGGAAGATCGCGTCGAAGCCCGAGAGCCGCTCGATGCCGTCGGCGGGCATCATCTCGCCCTCGCGCAGGTAGTACTCGCAGCCCCAGGGGAACTCCGTGTAGTCGAAGGCGAACGAGCCGTCCAGCGCGCTCACCGCGTCGAGGACCTTGACGCCCTCGGCCACCACCTCGGGGCCGATGCCGTCGCCGGGAATGGTCGCGATCTGGAAGGTCTGCATGCTCACTCCAACCGGTAGCCGGCGCCGCCCGCAGGGCCGCGCCCCATCTGACTGTGCTCGTCGTGCTGGCGAGCCCCGCCAAAAGGGCTCATGCTTTATATACACCACGCGCCGACCCGAGCCCGCGCCGCGCGCCGACCCGCAACGACCACGTTACGTTTCACGCCCGCGGCCTCGCCCGTGCCGGTGCAGCCTCACGCACCGACCTCCCAGCGGCAGCGCGCGAGGTCGACCTTGCCCGAGGGCAGAAAGGCCACGCCCTCCTCCGCGAGCATTCGACGCTGCTCGTCCTCTCCCCCGAAGGCGAACCCCGCGGCAAGCCGCCCGTCGGCGAACACGACCCTGTGGCACGGGACGCCTCCTGCCATGCCGGGACTCGCGTGCATGGCAAATCCCACGTAGCGGGCGCGTTGCGGCATGCCGAGAAGAGCGGCTACCTGGCCGTAGGTCACCACGCGGCCGCGCGGCACCTGGCGCACCACGTCGTACACGCTCTCGAAGAACCCCTCGCCCTCGCAGCCGCCATTCGCGCCCATGGCCTCTCCCTTCGCCCTCGCTGCTTGCGAACAGTATGGCGCAGCTCCGCTCGCAAGGCCATGCGCCAACCCGGCACGGCCCCGACGCCGCCTGCCCCGTGCGCGACCGCGTCGCACGCCCTATAGTGGTAGCGCACACCACGTACGGAAGGCAGGACCCCATGGCTGACCAGACGCTCGGACCCGACGCCTCTCGCCCCGCGAAGCGCGTGGCAGACTCGCGCACCATCGTGACGCGCAACGTCACCGAAAGCGACATGAACGGCCAGGGCCGCCTCTTCGGCGGACGCCTCATGGAGTGGATCGACGAGGCCGCCGGCATCGCCGCGCGCCGCCACTGCGGCGGCAACGTCACCACCGCCGCCGTCGACCAGCTCGTCTTTCACCGGCCGGCCTTCAGAAACGACGTCGTCGTCATCGTCGCAAGCGTCACGCACGTGGGCCGTACCTCCGTCGAGGTGCGCGTCGACTCCTACGTCGAGGACATCGCAACCTCCCGCCGCGAGCTCCTGAACCGCGCCTACCTCACCGAGGTCTATGTCGGCGAAGCCGGCCGCCCCACTCCCGTGCCCTTCTCGCTCACGTTCTCCAACGACGCCGAGCAGGACGAGTGGCGCGCGGCCGAGCAGCGCCGCCGCCGTCGCGCGCAGGACCGCGACGAGGCATAGGGCCGCAAAGCCGCCCGCGTGCGCAAGGGACCCCACTGCCGCAGGGCCGCTAGGCCCGCTCGGTCCAGGTGTGACCGCACTTCCTGCAGTACCAGACCCTGAGCGTCCCGCCCATGCCGTCGGGCATCTCCTTGGTGCAGACCACGTCGTCGCTGCCGCACTGCGGGCAGTCGGGCTGCGCCAGGTATGCGTCGAGCGCCTCTCCCGAGATCTCCTCAGCCATCACGCGACTCCCCTCTGCCGTCTGCGCCCTCCGCCTTAAAGCACAAGCTCGCAGTCACAATCCGCCGAGACGGCATGTAGTGGTTTGCGAAGATGATACTGCGCCCAGGCGGGCAGACTTCGGCCCAAGGCTGCGTGCGGCCGCCACAGCCGTCGAATGGCTCCTCACACTCGCGGGCGGCACGAGGCCCGTTCCACAGCGAAGAAAGAAGGCCGGACGCACGTCGTCGCACGCCCCGCCAACATCCAACCGAGAATTCGCTCGCTACGCGTCCTTGGAGTGATGCTCGCCAATCTGGTAGTCGTCCACGTGCTCGAACATGTAGTGCACCGTGATCTGGTCGTCGACGGCCTTCTTGTGCGCACGCTGGCGCTTCTCCCCCACGAAGGGCATGCTGATAAGAGCGGGGCGGTCGGCGCCCGCGAACGCCTCGCGGCGAGCCCCGCTGGGTCGTTGAAGCCGGTCACGTGCGTCTCGACGCCCATCTCGGCGTACGGAGCAAGCGACGCCTCGCTGCAGCCTCAGAAGATGAGGTCCTTCTTGTCGACGAGCGTCAGCAGCACGCAACCTTCGAATATCGCCACTCTTCGACCGCAGGTGGCAATGATGGATAGATGTTGTTGAAAGCCGTCTCGCAAAGGCTAGCGGCGAACGCGACGAATTCGCAGGGCAATGGTGGCAGCAAGGGAAGCAACCCCGAGCATGGCGATTGCGGGTGCTACGGACCCAAGGGGGTCACCTGTGGCGGGCGTGAGGGCCGCACCGGTCTTACGATACCCTGCGGTGGTAGAGCCATCCTCAAGAGTGGCCACGACATCCGGTGGCGCCGGATCCGTTGTCGTCTCATCCGGGGATAGGGGGTCAGGTGTGGGATCTGGGACGACCTCCCACTGGGCATAGAGGATGTCTCCACCAAGCGAGAGAGTAATCGTGTCGCCAGGCGCATAGGTCTGCCCCGATCCGTCTGGCTCGGTGTTCCAGCTCGCGAAGACAAATCCCTCACGTGTGAAGACGCACGCTGCTACCGTGACGGACTCGCCCTGTCGTCCAGGACGGGCGGACATGGATCCGTCGTCGGCGCCGTTGCCATCATAGGCGAGCTCGCCCACGGGGTCCCACTGGGCATAGAGGACGTCTTCTCCGGGGCCCAGGCGGTATTCGTCGCCGGGCGCATAAGCATCGCCCGTGCCGTCAGGCTTGGTGTTCCATCCCACAAAGCGGTGGTCTGGCCAGTCGTACCCGCTCTTCTCGACTGTGGCGACGTCTCCCGTGGCGCCCTCGAAGGTTGGTGTGTCGCCGCTGGCGATCTTGGAATTGGGAAGGTAGGTGAGCGTGTCGGCGCTGACCGTAAAGGGCACGAGCGCCGTGAGACCGGTCCAGTTGGTGGCCTCGTCAACGGTGGCGCGCATGACGTAGGAGCCGGGCGTGGTGGGCAGGTCGGGCGACCAGGGGTCTTCCGCCTGGGCATCGAGCGGACCGACCGGCTGAGGACCCCTTGACTGGGTGTCAAGTGCGCTCGCGTGAGCGAAGGCGAGGTAGGGCTCGCCGAAGCGGGACCGTGCGACAGGAGTGGGGACCTCCTGGCCGAGGATCCAGCTCGCGATGGCAGGTGCGACGGTCCACTCGTTAGTCGCGCGGTCGACGATGAGCGTACCGTCCTGGTAGGTGATGTCGTAGTTTCCGTTGGTGGTGAGGCCCGAGGGGCGAATCTGGTAGGTGCCGGCCGAGCTGCCGCGAAGGTAGGTGCAGGCGAGCGAAAGCGCGCCGGTGAGGATCGAGGCGTCCTCGCCGGGGGCGAATGAGTCGAAAGTCGCCGTGTAGGTGGGCGCGTCGTCCTGGTAAGTGACGCGGGCATCGTTGGCGGAGATGCGAAGCGGCCGCGGGGTGATGGCTGCGGTAGTTGCGGGCGGCTGCCCCTCGAGAACGTAATTTGAGGCACTTGCGCCTGCAAGCGAGAAGCCGTCGAAGCTGACTTGGAGACCCTCGCCAGCCGCTGCGCTTGCAAACGTCGCATTGCCGGAAGCGACGATGAGGTCGTCCGTGGGAAGCGGACCCGACTCTGCGACGCCTGGGACCGCCGCAAGTGCAGGGGAACCCAAGGGAATCGCCGCAGCGGTTCCGTCATACACCTTGTCCATCGCGGACATTCCCTCGATCCGCACGGGTCGTGGGGAGACCGTGAGTGAGACCGCCGGGCTTGTGGTGCCCTCGTAGTCGGAGGTGCCCTCGATACGGGCACGCGCCCAGTACGTGCCTGCGGACGTGGGTGAATCTGGCGAGTAGGAACCACCCTCGGTGGTGGAGTACTCGACCATGGCGCCCTCGACACCGAAGCCGGCCGTGACGGTCGGAAGGGCGTGCGCCTCGCCATAGGTCCAGTCGTCGACCGAGACGGTGGCGGCGTTGGAGGCCTTGGTCACGTGCCATTCGTGGGAAAGGCCCTCCGCTGGCAGCGTATAGTTGGACGCCGCGATTCCGGCGAGGCCCGTGGCGATGGCCGTGTACGAGCCGGCGTGAATCTCCGAGGTGCCCATGGCGTCGACGGTGACGACGTCACCCGCGAGCAGATTGGTTACGGTCGCACCGACATAGGTGCGGGTCTCGCCCGTGTAAGGCAGTCGGTCGGCGTCGGACCAGGAGAGACTGGCCACGCGGCGCACGACGGAGAGGGTTCCCGCGCGGTATGTCAGGGCGTAGTTTCCGGCCTGGGCGAGGCCGGACGGCCGGATGTAGTAGGTACCCACGGGGCGACCGGGCTCGTAGGCGTCGCCTGACCCGTCGGGGCGGGTGTTGTAGGTATAAGTGGGAGCGAGGCCCCCGAGGTCGTCCTCGTCGTCACCAACAACGAAGCCCGAGAAAGAGACGGCTTTGTTGTCCGGGACATCGCCATAGGACACCTGCGCGGGATTAGCCGTAACGGTGAGAGGCGCGGGTGCGATTGCGACCTCGCGGCTGCCGGTGACGGCGTCGGCATCAGGCTGGTATTCGTCGGTGCCCCTCACGTAGTAGTACACAGTCGTGGTGCCGGCATCCGTGAGCTGGGGAGACGTAGTCTGGCCCAGGGCCTCGTAATTCTCGGCAGTGAGCGGGACGGTGGCGTAATAGACCCGCGCGCCAGCAGCAGTCGACTCGGGAGGCGAGAGCGTGACCGTGGCTTGGTGAGGCTGGCCGTCGTAGGTGCCGGAGAAGCCACTGGCCGTGACGAGCAGCGTGGCAGCACTGACGGTGTAGGTGCCCGCGACCACGGTGACGGCGTAGTTCGCGTTTGGCTCGTAGTCCGCGAGGATCTGATAGGTGCCCGTGGCGTTGGTATCGATCGCGACGCGATCTCCCGTGGCGTTTGCGGTGTAGGGCGCGATGATGCCGAGGTGGTCGGCCGCGACGCGGGGCGGCGACACATCGTAGGTGAGGTCGGCGACGTCCTGCCCCATCTTACTTGCCTTGTCGGAAAGCGTAATGGTGGTGGGCCTGGGCGCGATGGCGAACTCGAGCGTGACGGGATCGGAGAGGGCGTAGTCCCCCGAGCCCGTGACGGTGACGCGCGCCGTGCCCGCGTCGACGTTGCCCTCGTAGGCAAGAGTGTAGTCTGCGTCAGGCGCAAGGGAGGTGCCGTCCCATCCGACGACGGAGGGTGCGGGCTCGTGGGCACTGCCGTCGTAGGTGAAGGAGGCGTCGAGGGTCGCCGAGAGCTGGTTGGCCTCCCACTGGGCGTACAGGGTTGAGGGGGCGGCGACCGCCACGGCCTCGCCGGGAAGGAAGGTCGCGCCCGTGCCATCGCGGTTCTCGCTCCAGCCGACGACGTGGTAGCCGACGACCTTGTCACCTGCGACTGTGACAGGCAACGTGACGGAGGCGTTGGCGCGCGTGGCTTGGAGCGTGGAGGTAAGCTCCTCTCCCCCGGCACCTGGCGGGAAGTTGGAGACGAGCGTGAGGGCGGGTGCACCCTCCTCGGTGTCCTCGGGGCGAGCGTTCGGCAGAGCCGTGCCGTATACGGCGAACAGGTCGGTATTTGACGTGATCGCAAACGAGGGACCAACGAGCCGGGCGGTGTTGCCTCGTACGGTGGACCAACCCATGAAGGGCTCGGTCTGGGTGGGGTCCGTGGGTGCGGGCGCGACCGCGACGCGCGCGCCGTAGGTGTAGGTGAAGTCGTCCATGCCGGGTATCGCCGAGCCGACGGCCGTGTGGAAGGAGACCTTGCAGGTGCGGCCGCGGACCCACTTGGCATATAGGGTGGTTGTGCCCTGGACCGTGGAGGAGGCGAAGTTCCAGGGGTCGGTGAGGCCTGGGTCGCGGAACCAGCCGGCGAAGGTGTACTCGAGGCCACCCTCGATGCGGGTGGGATTCGCGGGTCGCGTGAGGAGCGAGCCGCTCTCGACGTCGGCGTAGGTGAGGCTGGTCGCATCCGGCGAGAGGGTCGCACCCTCGGAAGGCTCGAGGGTGCCGCCGTTAGCATCGAACGTCACGTCATAGGTCTCGGGCTCCCAGGCGGCGTAGAGGGTGTAGTCGGAGTCGATCATGGTGGAGGAGGAGAGATCGATCGCGAAGGCGTCAGACGTCGGGAGCTGCCAGTTGTCCGCCGCGAACGCGTCGGAGTACCAACCCCTGAAGGCGTAGGTCACGCCACCTTGGTTGCGCTTGGTGGAGGCGTCGAAATCGGGAGCGTACTTCCGGAGGTACTGGCCGTACTGGATGTCGTAGCCCGCAAGGTGCTCGGCGTCGATTGGGGAACCGGCGCAGTTGCCGAAGCTGAGGTGATAGCGGTTGCGGACATGGTAGGTATCGTAGTAGAGCGTGTATGCGTCGCCACCCAGGGTGTAGCCGTACACGTCCTCCTGCCAGTCCGCCGTGCGCCCGGAGCGGTCGAGAGGCGTGGGCGACCCGTTGGTGATGGCGACCTGACCGGTGCCGCCGCCGGAGCCAATGACCTTGTAGTAGTTAATGCCATGAGTCTGGGCACGCATGTCGTTAACAGTCTTGTCAAGCTCGAACGTGAATGTGCCAGCCGAGAGGTTGAGCGTCTTGGCCTCTGGCGAAGGCTCTTCTCCGTCAAGGAGATCCATGTATCTGTTGGTTACCTTGGCGTACCTGCAGGTTCCCTCCGAAAGGACCATGTTGACCGCAGAGCCGTCGGCGACACCGAGCATGCCGGGGATTGATTGCGGCCTGTTCCAGTAGGTGTGCGGAGTGGACGTAGACTCGCCCTCGCCGAACGCGCGGGTCTGCAGGTTCCAGTAGATGTAGCGCTCAATTCCGCGCGAGGGGTCATAGGACTCCTCAAGCTCGCCATACTTTACGAGCTTTGGTCCGAACACGACGGCGCCCCCACGTGTTGTCAGCCTGAGGTTGTAGCGATTGCGGAACCAGTAGACGTTGACGGACGTGAGGCCATCGCCAGAGATCGTCTGCTCCTCCCATCCCGTGAGGTCGGTTCGCGAGGCAAGCTCCTCGGGGGTGGCACGGTGGTAGAACGACAACGGGCTCGAGGCGTCCTGCGTGTCGGTGAGCTCGCCAGTCGTACCGGTCTGCTCGACGGCGCTGAGCATGCCGAAGGTTCCCTCGCCAGGGCCGCCGTCGTCGCCCTCCATGAGGTTGACGATATTGTAGGTGGTATCGGTGCGGGGCAGCCACTTTGCGAAGACGGTGGTGTCGTCAGTGATGGTGACGTCTGCGTCGATGCGATGCTCGAGTTCGGCGTCCGAGTACCAACCTTCGAGGGTCCAGCCCTGCCTCCAGCCGCGATAGGCGGGATCGAACTCATGCGTTTCGGGGTCATAGGAGTCTCCGGCGAGCGTCTCCTCGGTGGGAAGGGACGCAAACGGCAGCGTGCCCAAGCCCGAGCCCGCGTCCCGGACAAAAAGGTTCTCGATGAGCGGCGAGCCCTCGCCCGTGTCGAGCTTGACCCAAAAGCCGGTGGAAAGCGTCGGATAGAGGTCGAAGTCTGCCGCCAGGTCGTCTATGGTCGCGTCCGTTGTGTACGTGGCCGAGGGCGTCTCGGCCTCTGGCGTCGCATAGGCCTCCCAGCCGACGAGTTGGGCTTCCACACCTTCCACGAGAGGAGTGAAGATGCGAGACGCAAGCAAGAGGTCGATCGATCCGGAGGCCAGGCAGACATACGACATGACCTCAGTGAGGGACGAGTCCTCCCTACACTGCTGGCGCGAGTACTGATGGAAGCGAACGGCATGGCCGTCGACGAAGGAGGCATCGGCAGTGACGTGGTGCAGGCTCTCCGCGTCGGCGGTTGTGCCACCCGAGAGCGCGGTAATGTCTTCCGGGGTGAGCGTCCGTCCGAGACGGGCGGAGATGTCCGATCCGGCGACCTCCCAATGGGCAAAGGCCTTGCCGGGGCGCGAGGAGGCAGGCGATTGCGGGGGCTCCAGCACGTCACCGGCGCGCACGACCCTCGTGAGAAGTGTGACGCCCTCGCTCTCGAAGGTGACTTGCACGCGAACCTCGGCGTCGTCTCCCGTCACCGGGTAGAGCGAGGAGCCCTGGGCCATGGGCGACAGGGAGCCTGTGTCGGAGTCGGACTGGGTGGCAGGCTCCTCTCCCCCGCCTGCGCTTGCGTCAAGCGACGGAGGCTGGGCGTCTGGGATGGACCATGCGGGCGTTGGGACGAGGCTCACCGCGAGGGCGAGCGAGGTCACGGCGCAGAGGATGCGCGTCAGGACGTTGTCTCGACCTGGCCTCATGCTGCACTCTCCCGTCGACGGCGCTGGGTGCGCGGTGCGATGGCCCGCGGCGCGCTTGAATGCCGATAGATATGCCTAGTGTATTCCAGTAGGTCAAGTGGATGAGACGGTGCATCGGCTGACATGCAGAAACGCGCTCCAGGCGACAGCATTTGAGGCTGCTCTTACGAAAACTCGTCTGCTCGCTAGGCAGTGCGCAGTCAATTGCCGTCTCGCGATCACCAATGACGATGCCGTCACCAGACTGATGCGATATTAGGCATTGAGATGCAGCTTGCATAGAATCGGCGTACAGGTGAATCTAAACAACCTACAAAATGTCACCCACTGTCACCCAAAGGCCGATTTTGTATAAAAAAGAGGCCAGAGGATTTACCCTCTGACCTCGTGTTTTTCTGGTCGGGTGGACTGGATTCGAACCAGCGACCCCTTGACCCCCAGTCAAGTGCGCTACCAAACTGCGCCACCACCCGAAGATGTCAGGCTTGCGCCTGCGGTTGAATACATTAACACCCGACCCCGCCACAGGCAAGGAGAAATTTGCGCCATTTTGAAAGTTTGTGGTTTGGGCAGGTTAGGAGCCTAGCAGTTCTTGGTTGCGACCACATTTACGCCCGTGCCGCACACGTTGGGCACAATCACGTCTCCGATGCGCACGGGGGCCTCCACAGAAACCACGCGAAGCGCATCGATCACGCCTCGGACGCAATCGCGCGGGACGTCTTCGGCGGTCTTTACCGAGACCATCGAGCAGGTGGCCGAGCCGTGCACGGGCACGACCGAGGTGACCGTGCGCGTGGGGTTGGTGACCTCCTTGCGGGCGTACTCATCTCCCCTGGGGCAGGTGTTGCCCGTGACCGAGGTCACCTCGCCGTCCTCGAGCGTGACCGTGATGGCGCAGCCCTTGGGGCAGCGGATGCAGGTGAGCGTGCGGACGTCGGCCGCGGTGTCGTGCGCCATGACTACTCCTCCTCGAGAAGGACGCGGATCTTCTCGCCCGGGCGGGCGCCCTCGAGCTGCTTGGACACGAGAATGACCTCTTGCATCTCGCCGGGCGCGAGCATGGGGCGCAGCTTGTGGTAGATGCGCCTCTCCCCCACGTAGACCGAGACGTGGCGGTTCTCGAAGACGCCCGAGACGCGGAAGCGGACCTTGAGGGAGCGTCCCATGCGCGTAGGCGCGACCGTGGTGGGCACGGTGTAGCGGACGCCGTTCGCGCACTCGATTGGGAGCTCGAGGTCGGGCGTGGCAGGCGTTGCGGCAGGCGGATTGGCGTTGGCGTCGCGGAGTGCCTGGGCGTGGGCGGCGGCGCTCGCGCCGGCGTGGGCGGCCTCCTCGCTCACGTAGTCGACGAGGTCGTGGACGTGGAGGACGTTGCCGCAGGCGAAGACGCCGGGCACGCTGGTCTGGAGGCTCTCGTTGACGAGCGGGCCGCGCGTGGTCGGGCTGATGCTCACGCCGGCGGCACTGGAGAGCTCGTTCTCGGGAAGAAGGCCGACGGAGAGCAGCAGCGTGTCGCACTCGATCCGGCGCTCGGTCCCGGGGATGGGACGTAGGCTCTTCTCGTCCACCTGGGCGATCGTGACGGCCTCGACGCGGCGCTCGCCCTCGACGTTGACGACGGTGTGTGAGAGGAGCAGCGGTATGTCGAAGTCGTCAAGACACTGGACGATGTTGCGCTTGAGGCCGCCCGAGTAGGGCATGACCTCGGCGACGCAGGCGACCGTCGCGCCCTCGAGCGTGAGGCGGCGGGCCATGATGAGGCCGATGTCGCCGGAGCCGAGGATCACGACGCGGCGGCCCGGGAGCTGACCCTCGATGTTGACGAGGTGCTGGGCGCAGCCGGCCGTGTAGACGCCGGCGGGGCGCGTGCCGGGGATGTCGAGGGCCCCGCGGGCGCGCTCGCGGCAGCCCATGGCGAGGACGACGGAGGCGGCGCGCAGGTGGAAGACGCCGCGCTCGGCGTTGACGCAGCAGACGTCGATGGGGTGCGTTGGGTCCGCGGGGGTCGTGGAGTCGGCGGGCGTCGACGGGTTGGAGTCGGCGTCGGTTCGGCGGATGTCGAGGACGGTGGTCTTGAGGAGGCGCTCGATGTGGCGCTCGTCGGCCTGGGCGATGAAGCGCGCGGCGTACTCGGGGCCGGTGAGCTCCTCCTTGAACGTGTGGAGGCCGAAGCCGTTGTGGATGCACTGGTTGAGGATGCCGCCGAGGCGGTCGTCTCGCTCGACCATGACGACGGAGTCGCTTCCGGCGTCGCGGGCGGCGATGGCCGCGGCGAGGCCCGCAGAGCCGCCGCCGACGATGACGACGTCGTAGGTGGCGAGCGCGGTGGACGTGATGGCGGGGCTAGGCATCGAGACCACCTCCCCTCGGCGCCTTGACGGGCGCGACGCAGTACTCGGAGCCCGGGCCTGACTTGGTGACGGAGAGCAGGTCGAGGTCGGGGTGCTCCTCGCAGAGGATCTGCAGGACGCGCGGGGTGCAGAAGCCGCCCTGGCAGCGGCCCATGGTCACGCCGAGGCGGCGCTTGATCGCGTCGACGGAACGGGCGCCGCGCCGGCAGGCCTCGCGGATCTGCCCCTCGGACACGACGCAGCAGCGGCAGACCAGGGTCCCGTAGGCGGGGTCCGCCTGGATGAGCGCGCTCCACTCGTCCTCTGAGACGATATGGAGGTTGACGTAGCCCTTGCGGTGCGGGTCGAAGTCGGCACGCTCGGCGAAGGCCGCGGGGTCGTTGCGCGTGAGGACGTCGCCGCAGATGGAGGCCACCATGCGGCCGATGGCTGGGCTCGCCGTAAGGCCGGGGCTCTCGATGGCCGCGCAGTCCACGAAGCCGGGGGCGTCGGCGGCCTCGCCGATGAAGAAGTCGTGCTCGGCTCGGTGGGCGCGAAGTCCCGAGAAGGACGTGATCGTCTCGCGGAAGGGGATGTCGCGGACCGTGAGGGCGGCGCGCTCGCGCACGGTCGCGAGGCCGGCGGCCGTGGTCTGGGTGGCGCGCTTGCCGTCGACGTCGTCGGCCGTGGGGCCGACGAGGAGGTTGCCGTGGACCGTGGGCGTGACGAGGACGCCCTTGCCCATGGGACCGGGCAGCATGAAGACGGTGTGCGCGACGTGGGTGCCGGCCGTCGTGTCGAGCAGCTCGTACTCGCCGCGGCGGGGCTGGATGGTGAGGGTCTCTGCCGACGCCATGTTGTGGATCGTGTCGGCGTCGACGCCGGCGGCGTTGACGACGCAGCGGGCGCGGAAAGTGCCGCGGTCGGTCGTAACGGTCCAGGTGTCGCCGTCGCGGGAGAGTGCGGTCACCGGGGCGTTGAAGGCGAACTCGACGCCGTTGGCACGGGCGTTCTCGAAGAGGGCGATCGTGAGGCCGAAGGGGTCGCAGATGCCGGCCGTGGGCGCCCAGAGCGCGGCGACGGCCTCGTCCGAGATGTTTGGCTCCATGCGGAGAAGCTCTTCTCGCTCGACGATGCGAAGGCCCTCGACGCCGTTTTGGCGACCGCGCTCGAGGAGGGTCTCGAGGCCGGGGCGGGCGTCGTCGGAAGTGCAGACGACGAGCGATCCGATGCGCATGAAGGCGAACTCGAGGTCGCGCTCGAGGTCGTCGAAGAGGGCGTTTCCCTCGACGTTGAGGCGGGCCATGAGCGTGCCGGGCCGCGCGTCGAAGCCGGCGTGGACGATGGCGGAGTTGGCCTTGGAGGTGCCGCAGCAGACGTCGTCGGCGGCCTCGAGCACGAGGAAGCGGCCCTCGTGGCGGGCGAGTTCGCGGGCCGTGGCGCAGCCGCTCACGCCCGCGCCGATGACGATGACGTCGTAGATGATGTCTTGCACGCGTGCTCCCTGGTCGCAGGTGTGTGAATGCGGCCACTGCCGTGACCAATGGTCAGGCTAGCACCACGTGGCGGCGCGGGACCGACGGGCTCGGTCGGCGGCGTGGGGAGGGTCGCCACGTCGTGCGACCCTCCCCCGTCATGTCTATCGATGGCGCTAGCCGGCCATGACGGCCATCCAGCCCACGCCCTCGAAGTGCCAGCCGGCCCTCACGAGCGCGTCGTTCTCGGCCTCGGAGGTCGTGAAGTTGTGGGTGCCGACGGTGGCGTAGGGGTTGTACTGGCGGAGCACCGGCACGGAGCCGCCGGAGTTCCAGCCCACGCCCTCGTAGTTCCAGCCCGCCGCCACGAGCGCGTCGCGCTCGCCGGGCGACGGCGTGTAGTGGTGGTCTCCGGCGTAGGGGTTGTAGAGGCGGTAGACGGGCTCTCCGCCCTCGATGGGCGCCCACCAGCCGACGCCCTCGTAGTTCCAGCCCACGCGGCTCAGGAACTCGCGCTCGCCGGGAGAGGCGGTGTAGAAGTGCTCGCCCGAGTAGGGGTTGTAGAGGCGGAACATCGGGATCGCGTCGGGCCTGTCGGGCACGATCTGGAAGGTGGCCTGCGCCGCGCCCGTCCAGTTGCCGGTGCCGGAGATCGTGACCGTAGCCGTGCCGACGCCGACGTTGGACTCGTAGGCGGCCTCGTAGTCGACGCCGGAGACGAGCGCGCGGCCGAGGACCGTGACGTCGAGGGCGGGCTCGAGGGGCTCGCCGGTCTCGACCTGGTCGGCGATCGGCGCGATGGTCGCCTGCGCGATGTCGGCCGGGGCGATGGCGTAGGTGACCTCGATGGGGTCGGTCCCCCCGCCGGCCCAGTAGCTGTTTGCGGCGTCGCGCAGCGTCACCTTGGCAACGTACTCTCCGGCGTCGGTGGCCCGTGCGCCAGCCGCCTCGCAGAGTTCGTCGTCATAGGTCACGCCCGTCTGTTCCCTACCCTCGTAGACGAGTCCAGCGCGACCCACGGGAAGGGTGACCTCGGTCGGCAGGATCCGGAAGCTCGTCTGGAGCGTGGTCGTCTCCAGGAAGTTCCCCGTGCCAGAAATGGTCACCTCTGCGGTGCCGGCGTTGACGTTGTTCTCGTATCCGACAGAGTAGTCATGACCAGGCTCGAGCGTCCGCTCGACGCCGGCGCCGTCCGTCCAGGTGACTGTCACGGGAGGCTCAAGCGGCTTAGCGGCGTACCGCTGGTCGGATATGGCGGCCACCGACCCGGAAGAGAGGTCTGCCGGGCTCACGGAGAGCGACGCGACGACCGAGGAGCCGGCGTAGTTGCCCGCACCCGTGGCGCGGACCCAGTACGTGCCGGCGTCCGTGATCTGGTCAACGGGATTCGTGCAGGCCTCGTCGGCGAAGTACACGAGGGTGTAGTCGGTTCCGACCGCAAGCGGGTCGTCGCCCAGCATCACCTCGACCGCAGGCTCCAGGGCCATGCCCGTGAACGTCAGCGGGCCGACGTTGACCGTGGCGTTCTCGAGGGTGGCCGGACGGATCTCGAAGGACGCCGTGGACTCTCCGGCCTCCCAGTTGTCCGTACCGGCGACGGTCGCCCTCACCCAGTAGGTTCCGACCTCGGTGGGCTTGTCGGCCAGCACGGTTCCCTCGGCAAAGTCGGCGGTCGTGGCGTAGGCGTACGTCGGGGTGCCGAGCGACGGGGTGCCCACGGGCTCGTAGCTCTGGCCGAACACCGGAGCGGCGGGGCTCACGCCCACGGCGGGATTCCACGTCACGGTGGCCTTCGTCACGTGCACGACGCCGGTTGCGGCGACGAACGCGTAGTTGGGGGCGCTCAGCGCACTCACGTCCACGCTCGACTCGTAGTCGCCCACGTTCGAGGTGGCAGAGCAGGTGCACGAGACGAGCGGGGTGCCGGTGATGTTGGCGTCGGCCAGCGTCTCGCCGTTCACGAAGCCGGTGTAGGTGACCTCGGAGAGGGCGTGCTCGGCGCCGTAGGCGAAGCTCTTCTCGACCGGCGTGACCGTGAGCGTGGCCTTGTCGATGCGTGCGGTGGAGGTGACGGAGGTGGTCGTGAGCTCGTAGTTGGCGCAGGCGGGAACCGTCTCGTCGAGCGCCAGGCCCGTGACGGTGACGGGAACGGCGTCGCCGGCACCAGACGCGGTGAAGTCGGCAGCCAGCTGATCCGTCTTGAGGGCCACGACCTCGGCGCCGACAACGTCGTGGAAGGTCACGCCGCTCGCATCGATCGTGGCCGCGGTCGTGCCGTCGTAGGTCTTGTCCTGCGCGCCGATGCCCGAGACCGTGATGGGCCTGCGCGTGACGTCGACGGTCAGCGTGCACTCGGCGATCGTGTAGTTGGCGTTGACGGGGTTGGTGGCGTCGAGGGCCAGGCCGGTGACGCGCGCGGGCTTTGCCGTGCCGACGCCGGCCTCCTCGACCTCCGCCGCGAGCGCGGCCGCCGCCAGCGTGGGCGTCTCGCCCGTGACGGCGCCCGTGAGGGCGGGCTCGCCGCTCACGGCGACGGTCGTCGTGCCGTCGTAGGCGCGGTTGGTCGCCGAGAGGCCCGTGACCTCGAGCTTGGCGGCCTCGATGGTGCCCGTGGCGTGTGCCTGGACGCCATCGTCCGCAGCGGCGATCGCGTAGTTGCGGTTCACGTTGGCCGCACCCGTGTCGTCGGCGAGGCGCACGCCGCGGATGGCGACGTCGATGCCGGCGGCCGCGTCCTTCGAGGCGTACGTGCCGGTCGCGGCGGCGAAGTCGAGGGTGGGAACCTCCCCGCCCACGGCGCCGGTAAACGTCGCGGCCGTGCCGTCGATGAGGCTGTTGGCGCACGTCGTCGTGCCGTCGTAGGCGCGCGTTTCGACGGCGATGTCGGACCCGGCCAAGGTGAGCGGCGCGGGAAGGATCTCGTAGCGCGCGGGCGCGGAGCTCGAGCCGGCGTAGTTGCCCAGGCCGTCGGCGCGCACCCAGTAGGTGCCCGCATCCACGAGGGCGTTGGAGGAGATGGGCTCGGTGCACTGGGCGTCCGCGAAGTAGCTGACGGCGTAGTCGGTTCCCTGGACGAGCGTCAGGGTTCCGCCCGTGCGCGTGAGCGTGCAGTCGGGCGTCTGCGTGAGCGACGTGTAGGTGGCGCTCGAGCACGTGAGCGTGTAGTCGGTCAGGCTCGCGGCGCCGATGGTGAAGGCCATGGGCTCGCTCGTGACGGCGAGCCAGTCGTCGGACTCGGCCACGCTCGCCCTCATGTAGTAGTTGCCGACCGCCGCAGGGCGCGCGGTGACGAAGGGTCCGTCGACGGTGCGCGCGTACGAGAAGGTCGGACCGCCCTCGCCCTGGAAGGCTGCCTGGCCGGTGGGCGCGAGCGGCTCACCGTACACGATGCTCTGGATCGAGGGCTGGACCGTCCAGGAGTTGGTCGCCTTTGCGACGGTGGCGTCGATCACGCGCGAGGCGCTTGCGCCGTCGGCCCACGCGACGCTTGCCGCATCGGCGAAGTCCGTGGCGGCGATCTGGGCGGTCACCCGGTAGGTGCCCGCGTGGAGCGCCCAAGCGGAGCCATCGCGGACGGAAGCACCCTCGGCGTCGGCGGGGTCTGTCGCCGAGATGGCCGTGACCTCGAAGCCCGGGGCCTTGGCGATGGCCGCGACCTCGGAGCCGGTGTAGGCGGCATCGTCGGCGTCGGGCACGGCAACGGTCCAACGCGCGTAGAGCGTGACGTCGCAGGTGCCGCCCGAGTAGGTCCACGCACCGTCGTCGCCGAGCTCCACGACGCCGGGCTCGCCGGTCGCCGATGCGTCGGCCTTGCGTGCCGCCCAGCCCTCGAAGGTCCAGTCGGCGCCGGCGGGCGCGGTCGGGCTGTCGTCAGAGACGCGCGAAACGACGCCGTAGGCAGCCTCGTCGATGCGGTCGCCCGCGAGCGAGCCGCCGTTGGCGTCGACCGTCGCGGAGTAGACGCGCGGGCTGGGCTCGTACACGGCGGAGAGCTTGATGTCGCCCGTTGCCTTGAGCGCCTCGTTGGCGTCCCTGCCCGAGATCCTGTTGCCGCTGGCATCCGTCCAGCTGGCAAAGGCGTAGGTGTGCTCGGCGTCTTTCGCCTTGGTGGGCTCGTTCTCGCCCGGAAACACCGGGGCGTAGCCGTAGTAGGCCGTGCCCGTGGCGATGAGCGTGGCGCCGTCCTCGTCGTACCAGCCTGCGGTGTAGCTGTCCAGGTCGTAGTTGACGCGCACGACCGTGGTGCCCGTGGGCCGTGCCGTGGAGTCGGCGGCGGGCTGATCGCCATCGGGCGTCGCCTCCAGGACGGAGACGTCGCCGAAGTGGAAGTGGTCGTAGGTCCTCAGCTCGTAGCTCACCGTCGTGCCGGCCTCGCAGGCCACGACGTCGGCATTGGCGCGCACGTAGCCGAGCGAGCCGTCGGTGGCGACGGTCTGCTTCCAGTGCTCGACCACGTACGACGTCTGGATGAGCTCGTAGTCGGCCACGAAGGAGAGCGACTTTGCCGTTCCGCTCACGTCTCTGAGGTACAGGGTCGCCGTTCCGTCGTCGTTGAACGCGAGATCCACGGAGTAGGTGACGTCGCTCAGCTGGAAGCTCTGGGTGGAGGCGTCCAGCGTGGTCGCCTGACCCTCCTGGTCCGTGACCGCGAGGGTCGAGAGCTCGTAGTTGTCGTTCTGGGGCTTGAAGGCGAAGGAGGTGGTCTTCACGCCGTCGGGGAACCTCACCGGATCCTGGTCCATCTTGATCTCCTGGGCGCTGCTCGCCGTCGCCTGATCGACGCTGGCGCGATCGGAGCCGTAGCCCATGTCGACGTAGCCGTTGGTGGCCGCGCCCGACATGTAGGTGTGGCCGGCGAACACCGTGGTCAGGACGATGTGCGAGCCGTCAGCCGTGCCCAGGACCGTCAGGTCCTTGTAGCCATCGACGCCCGACACCATGCCGGACTGCGTCTTGCCCGCGACGTCGGTGTAGGAGTAGCTCCAGCCGACGAACTCGACGCCGGTGGCAGACACCGCGGTGGGGCCACCCGAGATCTTCTCGCCATAGGCGACGCTCGTGCTCGTGGGACCGGTGATGGTTCCGGTGGCCTCGTCGTTCACGAAGTCGACGGTGTAGGTCTTGGCGTTCCACTTGGCGTAGAGCACCGTGTCGGAGCTCACGCCCACGGTCGTGGTGGTGGAGCCCGCCGGTACGACCGCCGTGCCCTCCCCCTCCGCGTTGTCGAAGTAGCCGGCTAAGTCATAGCCGGGGCGCGTGGGCGCGGCGGGCAGGCGATAGGTGGAGCCGAACGTCTGCTGGATGGCCTGTGTGCCCTCGCCGGTCGAGAAGGACCCGCCGTTGGCGTTGAAGGTGACCGTCGGCGTCGCCATGGTGACGCGCGCGGGGACCGAGACGCTGTCCTTGTAGTTGCCCTGGCCGACGAGGCGCACGACGTAGCTGCCCGCCTGGGTGATTTGGTTCACCTTGACGTTGGAGGAGTTGTAGTACTCGATGGCGTAGTTGCTGCCGGAGACGTTCTCGGTGCCGCTCGCGAGCGCGACCGCGACCGTCGTCGGGTACGGGGCGCACCCCTCCGCTCCCAGGACGTAGGCGTACGCGCTCGCGCCGGCGTCCCACGTGCCGTCGAGGACGACGCGCGCGGTGGAGATGGAGCGCGGCTGGATCGTCAGGTCGCCCGGGGTGACCGTGACCTCGTAGTTGGGGTTGGTGGCACGCGCGCCGAGCGCGCCTGCGTGCGCGACGACGGTGGTCCCGCTGTACAGGACGTCCTCGTCGGTGTCGAGGCGCTCGTAGACGAGGCCGAGGTCGTCGCCGGCGACGACGCCGTAGGCGCTCTCGGTGGAGATCGTGTAGGACCCGGCCGGGTCGGCGTCACCGTAGGTCTTGCTCTTGTTGGCGACCGTGATGGTCACGGGGCGCGCCTCGATCCCCATCTCGGAGGGGACGACCGTCACGACGTAGTTGGGGTTGTCCGTGTAGGCCGCGCCGACCTCGTAGGTGCCGACGTCCTGGCTCGTGTTCGAGCGCGCGGGCGTCGCGGCGAGGTCGTCGGAGCCGCACATGCCGCTCACGCCGACCACGAAGGCCGGGTCGGTCGCGGGGTCGTTGTCGTAGACCTTCGAGGTCACTCGAACATCCTCGGGGCTCACCTGGATGGTGGCCTCGGCGGGCTCGATGGCGAAGGTCGTGCGCACCTCGCCCGTGCAGTCGCCGGTGCCCGTGACGATGACGGTCGGCGCCGCGCTCGAGGTGGCCGGGGCGGCGTTCACGTTGTTCTGGTAGCTCACGACGAAGTGCTGGTCCTCGTTGAGGTCGTCGAGCTTCAGGTCGCCGTCGAGGTCGGCCTGGGCGCGCACGCGCTGGGTCTGGGGGCTGGCGTCGTAGGTGCGGTCGACCACGCCGGTCACCGTGGCGACGGACAGGTCGAAGGGCGCGACCGTCACCTCGAGCTCGATGGGCGCCGTGGCGGCGTCGCCGGTCCTGCCACGCCACGTGTGGTTGCCGTCGAGGGTGGCGGTCACGGTGTAGGCGCCCGCGTGCGTGGCGTAGGCGCAGCCGTAGTTGGTCTCGTACTCGTACACGCCGCATCCGTCCACACCCTCGACCTTGGGCGTGATGGACAGCTCGAAGCCCTCGCCGGACTGGACCACGACCTGCTCGCCTCCGTTGTAGACAACGGGACGTGCCTGCGGGACCACGGCCGAGGTCGGCAGGATCTCGAAGGTGCGCTCGGCGACGCCCGCGTAGTTGCCCATGCCCGTGACGATGGCGCGGGCCGTTCCGGCGGAGGTGTTGTCGGCAAAGGATAGCGTGTAGTCGACTCCCTCGACGAGGGTCACCGAGCCGTTGCGCACGGTGACGACGGGCGTGAGGGCGCCGCCGGTGTACTCCATGCTCGTGGCGGTGCTCACCATGTCGGTGGTTACCGCGCGCTGCGCGATGGTGAAGCTCGTCGTGGTCGCGAGGTCCGTGAAGTCGTCGGTTCCGGCCACGGTCGCGCGGGCGTAGTAGACGCCGGCCTCCGTGGGAGCCGCATCGGTGAAGGTTCCGTCCGGCTCGGTCGCATAGGCCCACGCGACCTGCTGGCCCTCGCCCACGAAGCGCGGCTCGCCCACGGGCTGGACGGCCTCGCCGAACGTGACGTTCAGCACCGACGGCGCCGTCGTCCAGGTGTTCGTCGCAGGCGAGACGAGCATGGCGACCGTGCGCGCGGCACTTCCGCCATCAGCCCACGTCACGTTGGCCGAGGCGTCGGCGAGCGAGACGGTCACGGCATACGTTCCCGCATGCGTCGCGAACGCGCCGTCGCCGGAGACGCCCATGCCCTCGGCGGACGCGGTGTTGCCGGACACGGAGGCGTCGGGCGCGATGGCCAGCGTGTAGCCGGCGCCTGCCGCGACGCCGACCTGCTGGGTTCCGTCATAGGTGAGCTCCGTCGCCGTGGGCGCCTTGACGGTCCAGGTGGCCGTGAGCGTTGCCGCCGCGGTGCCCTGGACGAACGTCGAGCCGCTCACGGAGCTGCCGGCGCCGGAGACGTTCCAGCCGGCGAACTCGTAGCCCTCGCGCGTGGGCTCGGCGATGTCGAGCCTGCCGCGATAGGCGATGGCATGGTCCTCGTCGGTCGCGAAGGTGTCGTCGGCCGCCTTGGCAAAGCCGTCCTGCGACCAGTCGCCACCCGTGGGGTTGACCGTGAGCGCGAACGCGTCGTTCGCGTAGACGACCTTGACCTGGTTTGCGGCCGCGCTCGTCGAGAGCGTGACGGGCTCGGCGCTGCGCGAGGCGTAGCCGGCAACCTCGGGCGCGTCGACGATGACGTCGCAGTCCTCGGTGATGCCGACCTTCGCGCCATAGCGTGCCGAGGCGTTGACCGGGGCGAGAAGAACGTTGGGCGGTGTGGCGCCGTCCACGTAGGTGACCTGGTAGGCGCAGTCCTGGCGGCTGTAGCGAACGGTGACGACCGTCGTCCCGTCGGCGCGCACGCACGCACCCTCGCAGACGGGGCTCGTGGACGCGTAGGCGATGTCGGCGAGCGCGAAGCCCTCGCCCGGGGTCGGCTCGATCGCGATGGCGGAGCCCGCGTCGACGGCGGCGCTCGTGTACGACTCGCCCTCGGAGGTGGTGTAGCCGTCGCCGGTCACGTCCTGGCGAAGGACGTCGACGCGGTAGGTCGCCTTCTTGACGCGATAGGTGACCTCGAACGTGAGCGACATGGTCGGATCGGTCGAGGTCCCGATCGTGATGGATCCCGCATTCGCGTCGGAGGCGGAGGTGACCCACTGGTACTGGTAGGTATTGGGGCCGAGCGTGAAGCTCTTCTCGGCGGCGTCGATCGTGGTCTCGTGCGCCGAGGCGCTCGTGGCGGCGAGGTCGCGGACCTTGACGCTGTCGAGCTCATAGTTCTCGTTGACCGGAGCGAAGCTCACGACCTGGCCCTCGCTGGTGCTCTGGCTGTCGACCGTCGCGGAGGCGGCCGTGGCGGGGGCACCGACGCCCACCAGGCCGTTGGTCGCCGTGGCCGCGACGAAGGTGGTCTCGACGAGCTTGGCCGTGAAGGTCGCGGCGCCGGTCACGTGCACGCCGGTGTAGTCGTCGACCGTGCCGGTCGCGGTCGTGCCGTCAGGGCGCGCCATCGAGTAGGTCCAGCCGAGGAAGGTGTACTTTTCGTCGTCGTAGTCGCAGGTGATGCCCGCGGGCACCGTGGCGTCGTAGGTGACGCTCACCGAGCCCGTGGGGTCGAGCACGCCCCCGCCGGAGACGCTCACGCCGTGGTCGGCCTGGAACTTGACCGCATAGGCGTCGCGGTCCCACTTGGCGTAGTAGGTCGTGCCCTCGGCGAGCGCGCCCACGGGCGTGGCTGCCGTGACCTGGTCGCCCCAGTCGGAGCCGCCCTCGGTCCCGCGCGCCGTGAACCAGCCGGCGAAGGCGAAGCCGTCCCTCGTCGGGGCGGCGGGAAGGACGTGCGCGAGCGAGTAGGTCTGCTGGACCTCCGCAGGCGCGGTGGAGGCGCCGAAGGACCCGCCGTTGGCGTCGAAGGAGACCTGGTAGGTCTTGTTCTGCACCGTGAAGGGGACGTAGACCGTGCCCGAGAGGTTGTTCGCGCCCGTGAGGACGACGTAGTACGAGCCGGTCTGCGTGATCGCGGTGATGGTCTCCTTGCTCGCGTTCGCGAACTGGACGGTGTAGTGCGTGCCCTCGGCGAGCGCCTCGGGCGTGCCGTCCGCGTCGAGGTCCTTGGTCGCGCTGGCGACCTTGACCTCGGGCGCGAGGTCTGCCCCCTCGAAGTCGTAGGTCGCGTCGGCTTCGTTGAGCGTGACGTCGGCGCCCTCGATGGTCGCGGCCACGATGTTGAAGTCGCGGGTGGTCGACCCCGTGAAGTTGTTGGAGCCGCCCGCCTTGGCCGTGGCGACGGCGTGCGCGGTGCCCACGTTGGTGTTGTCCGTCCAGCCGGCGGTGAAGTCGTCGGCGGTGAGCTGGTACGTGCCGCTGTCCGTCACGAGGCTCACCGTGAAGGCGGGCTCGAGCGGAAGGCCGGTATAGGTCTGGTCGGCGATGGCGCTGACGCTCACGGCCGAGTCGTCGAGGGCGCGCGCGGCGATCTCGAAGCCCTGCTCGAGCGGGGTCGCCGCGTCCTCGTAGTTGCCGTTCGCCACGGCCTTCGCCGTGACGCGCGGAGCGGAGGCGCCCGTCGCCGCAGACGCGTTCACGTTGTTGGCGAAGGTGACCTCGTAGTCGACGCCCTGCGTCAGGGCCAGGTCGAGGCTGGCGGCGGCGTCCTTGTACCTGGCGCTCACGGCGGGCTCGACGTCGAAGCCGGTGTAGGTGCTGCCGCCTGCGACGGTGAGCTCGACCTTGTCCATGGAGAGACGTGCGACGTTGACCTCGATCTGGCGCGGGGCGGTCGTTCCGTCGGCCCAGGTGCTCGTGTCGGGGTGGACGAGGGTTGCGGTGACCGCATAGGTGCCGGCGTTGGTCACGAAGGCGGAGCCGGCATCGGCCGTCCCCTCCCCTCGCACGCCGTAGCCCGCGTCGGTCACGATCGGGCCGTTGACGACCATGTTGGAGAGCGTGTAGGCCGCTCCCGCCTCGACGGCCTTCTGCTCGCTGCCGTTGAAGGTGAGGCTTGCCGCCTCGGGAACGTCGACCGTCCACTGGGCGGTCACCTTCGAGGCGATCGAGCCCTGCTTCAGGGTCCACGTTCCGCCGGTGCCCTTGGTCACGGTCGTGGAGGTGCCCGACGCGGTCGGATCGACGGCGCTGACCGTCCAGCCGGCGAATTTGTAGCCCTCGCGCGTGGGCTCCGCCAGGGTGATCTCCCCCTCGAAGTCGAGATGCTCGCTCTTCTCGTAGAGATCATGGTTGGTGGGATCTGCGGTCACGCCCGTCTGGGTCCACGCCGCAGCACCGTTCGCGTTGAGGTCGAACGAGAGCGGGTAGGAGTTCTTGTCCCACACGGCGTACATGGTCACGACGTCGCCGTCGACGGTGGTCAGCCTGTTGGTGGTGGCGCCGAGGGCGAAGGCCACGGGGGCGTTGCTGCCGAACGACCAGCCGGTGAGCGTGTAGCCGTCGCGCGTGATGCCGCTGTTCTCGATCGTGGGCATGGTGACGATGTCGTCGTAGAGGTACTTCTTCTCGCTAAAGATGGTTCCCACGCCGCCGTTGGCGTTGTAGCGCACGGTGTAGACGATCTTGTCCCATTGCAGGTAGAGGTCAAGGGACTCGCCGATGGCGGGCTCGGTGCCGGAGGCGAACGACGCGCCCAGGCGGAAGGCGTCGCCCGACCCGTCGGGCTGGGTGTTCCAGGACACGCCCTTGTAGCCGTTGTACTGCCAGAGCGGCTGGGGAATGGTGGCGTAGGAGCCGAGGAGCGACGAATGGATGGAACGCACCTGAGAGATGACGTCGGTCCCGTCGGGCGCGTTGTAGTGGTAGTTGACCGTGTAGGAGTTGTAGCGGTTCACGGCCGTGAAGTAACCGTTGTCCGTCGCGCTCTGGGCACGCGCGTAGGCCTTGAAGTTGTTGGACGTCGCCCAGGGACTTGAGCTAAAGAGACCCGCATGGGTGAAGTAGCGACCGACGATCTTGGTGGTGTAGCCCTCGTTCGCTGCACCAGTGCCGAACATGCCGTCGTAGGTCGTGAGAGCACTCATGTTCGTGCCCTCGGACACCAGCACGGTCGCAAGGTTCGTGCAGCCGGCGAAGCAGATGCTCGCATCAGTGACGCGGGTAAGGTCAAACCCGGAGAGGTCGAGTGCCGTGAGCTTGGCGCAGCCCTTGAAGGCGCCGCGCAGGTTGGTCATCGCCGGAGCCTTGACGCCGCTCAGGCCGAGACTCTGGAGGTTGGAGCAGCTGTTGAAGGTCGAGCGCATGTTGTCGACGCTCGAGAGGTCCCAGCCCGAAAGGCTGACGGACGTGAGGCCCGTGCAGGCGTTGCAGAGGTTGCGCATGTTCGTGAGACACGGCGTGTTGAAGGTGGAGAGGTCGAGCGTTGTCAGGGCCTTGGCGCCCTGGAAGGTACGGACCATGCTCGTGCAGCGCGACGTGTCGAGGTACGCGACGTGAGAGATCTCCGTGAGCTTGTCGCAGTTCCAGAACCAGCCGGCAAGGGACTGCGGCTGCACCATCAGGAACGAGACGTCGAAGTCGACCTTCGTGAGGTTGGAGGCAAAGCCGTCAAGGTGCCAGGGGGCAGCTGGGCTCGCCGAGTCATCGACCGCGTAGCCGCAGTTGGCAGTGTTGAGCGTGTAGTAGGTCCCCTCCTCCTCGGGCTTGAGGGAGGTGAAGGTGAGCGTCTCGGCTGTGCCGTCGCCGTCCGAGTCCGAGCGTACCGCGTAGAAGTCGGCGGCCTTGGCGTACTGGGCGTAGTAGGTGTAGGACACGGACTCCTCACCGGACATGAGCGCCTTGTCGTACTTCGTCATGCGCACGCCGCCCTCGGGCTTGGTGTACCAGCCGCAGAACGTGTACTCGGAGCCCGAAGGTGCGGGATCGTTCGGGAACGTGTAGGAGTCGTCCGTCTTGAGCTGACCCACCAAGGTTCCGTCACGCAGGGTGTAGCCCGACTGGGCGCTGGTGTAGGCGGTGCCGCCCATGCTCGTGTTGGGATCGAAGGTGATCTCGCGCGAGTTGCCCTCCCAGATGGCATAGAGGGTGATGTCGGCGCCGTCGATGTTCACGATCTTGCTGACGTCCTGGTCGCCGGCGCCCGCATAGAGCGCGGACTGCGCGCTCGAGGAGAGCGCCCAGCCGACCTGGTGGTAGCCATAGCGCGAGAACTCGGGCGCCGCCTGAGGCAGCGAGTAGACCTCGTCATAGCCGAGCGTCGCCTTGGCGCGCTGCCCCTCGCCGCCGTTCGCGTCAAAGGACAGGCTGTACTTGATGGGCTCCCACTGGAGGTAGAGCTCGGTCGAGGTGCCGGCGGCCGGCTCGGTCGACGCGTTGAAGGTCGTCGAGAGCGGACAGGTCGTGCCCGACCCGTCGGCAGCGGTGTTCCACGACACCGCCTTGTAGCCGTTGTAGGTCCACAGGGCAGGCGCCGAGGAGCCGTAGTTTCCGCTGATCTTCTTGGGGATGACCATGACGGTGCTGACGACGTCCGAGCCATCCGGGGCATTGTAGTGGTAGTTCACGGTGGCGCTGTTGTAGGAGCTCACCGGCGTGAGGTAACCCGACTGGGTGTTGTAGAGCTGGGCGCGGGCAAGCGTCTTGTTGGTCTTCTCTGCGTCATAGGGCGTGGAGCCGACCAGGGAATTGGCGCTGTAGTAGCAGCCCTTGAGCGAGTAGCAGTGCCAGAACATGTAGTCCGAGTTCGTGAGCGCGCTCCCCGTGGCATCGGCAGTCATCGAGCTGTAAATGGTCTTAAGTGCCTCATCGTTTCCGAACATTCCACCGGCATTCGTGAGGCCAGACCAAACAAAACCAGAGAGGTCAAGCTGCGTGAGTTTTTTGCAGCCCTCGAAGGTATTCAAGGCCGACGTGAGGTTGGCGCTTGTCTTGGCTCCTGAGAGATCGAGGTTGGTGAGCTTCGCATTGCCCTTGAAAGCGGTGTCCATCTTGGTCACCTGGCGCATGTCCCAGCCACTCATGTTGAGGCTCTCGAGCGCAGAGATGTCTGGCCTGTCCGAGAGGATGAAGTTCGTCATCGATGTCACGCATGGCGTGTTCCAGCTGGAGAGGTCGAGGGACTTGAGCGAGTAGCAGCGGGCGAACGGGGCCTCCATGTACAGGACGCAGGAGGCGTCAAAGTACTCGATGTTCTCGATCTCGGTCATGTTCTGGAAGTCGCAGAACCAGTCGCGGATGCTCATCGCCTTGATGGTGGTGAACGACGGGTCGAAGGTGGCCTTGGTGATGGCCTTCGTGCCCGTCGTGGCATTGGTGTCCGCACTCCACACGGGCGGCATCGTGTTGGTCGAGTAGTCGGTCCAGAGCTTGCCGTCGTAACCCACGGGCTCGGTGCCCATGAACGTCATGTGCTCCAGGGTGCCGTCACCGTCGTCATCGGTCTGAAGCGCCCAGAACTGCTGCTTGTGATCGTACTGGGCGTACAGCGTGATGTTATCCGAAAGCGCCACGATGTCGGAGGCGAGCACGCGCGCGCCTCCCTCGGGCTTGGTATACCAGCCCATGAAGGCGTAGTCGGCAACGGTCGCGCTCGTGCCCCCGGATGACTTGGGGTTCACGTAGGTCGTCGTGTCGGGAGGAACCGGCGGGTCCGTGGGAAGGCGGTACGACGAACCCGTGGACAAGGATGTCGAGAGCTTCCCGTCGGCGTAGTCGAAGCCGGACTGGGGGCCGGAGTATCCTGCCCCCGAGAAGGTGGCGTTGGTGGTGGCATCAAAGGTCACGCGATAGGTGTTGGGCGTCCAGACGGCGTAGAGCGTCACCGTCTCGCCGTCCGCCGCCTTGAAGTCGAGGCCGCTCACGGCCTGCCCCTTGTCATAGGCGGCAGAGGGCGCCGTGGGCGTGAGACCCCAGCCGGCGAGCGTGTAGCCCATGCGGGTGAAGCCGGCCCCGTCGGACAGGTTCGTGCCCGCCGCATAGGGCACGCCCTCCTGGGTGGCGACGCTGCCCAGTCCGCCATTCGCGTCGTAGGCGATCTTGAAGGTGCTCTCCTGCCACTGGAGGTAGAGGTCGAGCGTCGAGCCTGCGGCAGGCTCGAGGGAGGCGGTCATCTGGGAGCCAAGGTCCACCTTCGTGCCAGAGCCGTCGGCGGCCGTGTTCCAGCTCAGTGCGGCGAACCCCGTGCGCGACCAGAGGGCTCCGGCAAGCTCGGGGTACGCGGACGTGACGCCCGACGACTTGGTTGGCGTGGCAACGTCCTTATAGACGTCCTCCCCACCGTCGTTCATGTGGTACCTGATGGTGTAGGTGTTGTTGATGGTGGCCGGCGTGAAGTAGCCGTTGGTCACCGCAGTCTGGCAGCGGCCATAGAGGGCCTTCGTGTAGTTGGAAGAGTCGCTTGACGCGATCTGAGAGAACTTTGCCTCGCGCGCAGTCCCGTCCGCGTAGATGTACTTGCCGGAGAGGGCGTTGCAGCCGCTGAAGATGGACGTGCTGGAAAATGCGCTCGGAATCGACGTCCCGGGAGAGACGAGGATCGTCTTGAGCGAGGAGCATCCCTTGAACATGTCCACAAGGGTTGACGCACCACTCACGTTGTCGAACTTGAAGCCGGTCATGTCGAGGTATGTCAGATTCTTGCAGTTCCCGAACATCAGGTTAAAGATCCTGGAGCGCGTGGACGTAGCGCCGGTCATGCGCAGCGTCCTCAGGTTGGTGCAGCCATCAAAGCAGACTGAGAAGGTCTCGCAGTTGGCAAAGTTCCAACCTGTCAGATCGATCGTCTTGACGCCAGCCGAGTTACGGAAGGCAGCGCCGAGGCCGCGCACGGCCTCGACGTTCCACTGCGAGAGGTCGATCGTCTCGGCATTGGAGTAGGCGAAGATCCAGTCCATCTCCTGCGCGCGGGTGGTGTCGATGTAGTTGAGGTTGATGTACTCGTCCACCGCGTGGAGGTTGTAGAAGTACGAGTGCATGTGGAGGGGCTGGACGCTCTTGAAGCTCTGGTCCACCTCGACCTTCTTGAGCGTGTCGCGGTAGATCGTCCAGCCGGGCTTGTTCTCGGTGTTGGTATAGAACTGCTTGCTCGCCTTGTAGTAGAAGTAGTCGGGATACGTGCCGCCGATCGAGGTGCCTGAGCCTCCCCCGTTCGTGGCGTTGCTGCCCAGGCCCGTGGCAAGCGTGGAGTCGGTGGTGAAGGTGAGCTTGTCCTTCTTGCCGTCGCCATCGGTGTCAGAGCAGATGGCGTAGTAGGTGACGTCCTCGCCAAACTGGGCATAGAGGGTCATGCCGGCGTCATAGGCCACCGGGTCTCCCGCGGTGACGCGCCTGCCGCCAGTGGGCTCCGTATACCAGCCGCTGAAGTAGTAGCCGCTCGCCGGCGTGGGGCCATCGGGGAGCTTGAGCGCATCGCCCGTCGCGGCGCTTGCGGTGAGGTTGCCGCCGACGCGCGTGTAGCCCGAGGGCGCGGACGTGTAGGCGGTGCCGCCGTGGGCGGTGTTGGAGTCGTACGTGATCGTGCCCGAGTTGCGCGTCCACCTGGCGTAGAGCACGACGGTGTCGCCGTCCAGGGACGACAGGCCGGAGGTGGTGGTGGCGCCGAGGCCATAGGCGACGTTGCCGGTGGGCGTGAGCGACCAGCCCGAGAGCGTGTAGCCCGGGCGGGCAAAGCCCGAGCCGTCACTCAAGTTCGCGCCTCCGGCGCAGGGCAGGCTCTTCTCGCCCGCGATGGAACCCGAGCCGCCGTTGGCATCGTACTCGACGTCGTAGGTGCTGGGGCGCCACTGCAGGTAGAGGTCGAGGGTGGAGCCTGCGGCCGGCTCGCTTGCGGAGGTGACCGCCGCTCCGAGGTCGTAGGTGGTGCCGCCGCCGTCAGGGGCGGTGTTCCACGCGACCGGCGCATAGCCGTCGCGCGGCCACAGGGAATTGGCCATGTAGGGGTACTTCTGGATGACGTCGTGGATGGGCGTGAGGACCGAGGAGGTCGCGTCGGCGCCGGGGACGTTGGAATGGTAGACGACCGTGTAGGACGCGTACTCGTTGAGGGGCGTGAAGTAGCCGTCGGCCGAGGCGGAGCAGGCGCGGGCGTAGGTGCCGTCGACCTTGCCGAGGCTGGAGAGCGCAGAGGAGCGTACGGGGCCCGTGGCGCCGTAGAAGCGGCCGACGAGGCTCGAGCAGCCGGAGAACATGTTGGTCCTGTTGGCGGACGTGGGGATCTGCGCGCCCGGGGCGCAGACGATGGTCTTGAGGCTCGAGTCGGAGCCGAACATGGACTGGGCGTTGGTGACCTTGCTGAGGTTCAGGCCCGAGATGTCGATGTAGGGCAGGCTCTTGCAGGAGTCGAATGCATAGAGCACGAGCTGGAGGTTGTCTGCGACCGCGCCGGTCATGTTGAGATCGGAGAGGGACGTGCAGCCGAAGAAGGTCTGCTGGAGCGAGGTCACGCCGTTGAGGTTCCAGCCCGAGATGTCGAGCCGCTTGAGTGCGGTCGAGTTCTGGAAGGTGGCGCCCAGCGACCTGAGCGAGTCGGTCTTCCAGGTGGACATGTCCATCTCGCTCTCGTTGATCTGCGAGAAGGCCCAGTCCATGTACATGACCTTGGAGGCGTCGACGTAGTTGAGGTTGCGGATGCTGGACAGGCGGGTGCAGCCGCGGAACCAGGAGTGCATGGATTGGAGCTGGGCGTCCTTGAACGACGCGTCGAACACGGCGGAGGTGAGGGTCGAGCGGTACGCGAGCCAGCCGGGGCGCACGTTCTCGCCGAAGATGAGGGAGGTGCTGTACTGGAAGTAGTCGACGCCGGCGTTCTTGGGGGCGAGGTCGGCGTCGTTCTTGACCGTGGCCGTGCTGCGGTTCTTGAAGCCGATCACGGCGTTGGGGTCCGTGGTGAAGGTCACGCGGTCGAACTGCTCGTCGGAGTCGGTGTCCGTGAGGTAGGCGTAGAAGGTGGTGGCCGTGGCCTGGGGCGTAAGGTCAGGCTGGCTGACCTGGGTGCTGAGCTGCGTTGCCTGCGCCAACAGGGAGCCGCCAAGGGCGTCGGCGATGGCCGAGGCGGGAGACGCCTGGGCGGAGACCGGGTTCCCGGCGATGATTGCGGCCACGAGGCCGAAGGCGCAAGCGATGCGTGACAGTCGAGACATGAGACCCCCATCGGGATGCGGGAAGGTTGATGTCACGATTAAGTCGCGTTTATGCAGCGTAAAGGCATGTATATCATCAAATCCTACCATAGCGATGACACAGCACCGCGCCCGGTACGCCCATGTTCGGCTGGCGGCGTGGACACGGTCGGCGTCGTGCGTCGCCAGGGCAAGGCGGCAGGCATCGGGGCCTGCCTGTGGTCTAGTTGGCGAACTGGCTCTCGTAGAGGCGGGCGTAGGCCCCGCCCTTTGCGAGGAGCTCGTCGTGCGTGCCCTTCTCGACCACGCGGCCGGCGTCCATGACGACGATGCAGTCGGCCTCGCGCACGGTGGAGAGGCGATGCGCCACGACGAGCGAGGTGCGGCCGCGCATCATGCGGTCGAAGGCCTGCTGGACGCGGAGCTCGGTGCGGGTGTCGATGGAGCTCGTGGCCTCGTCGAGGAGGAGCACCGCGGGGTCGCAGAGCATGACGCGGGCGATGCAGAGGAGCTGGCGCTGGCCCTGGCTGAGCGCGAGGCCGCCCTCCCCCACCACGGTGTCGTAGCCGTCGGGCAGCTGCGTGATGAACTCGTGGGCGCGGGCCTCGCGGGCGGCGCGTACGACGTCGCCTGCGGTGGCGCCGGGAGATCCGTAGGCGATGTTGTCGCGCACGGTGCCGCGGAAGAGCCAGCTGTCCTGGAGGACCATGCCGAAGGCCGAGCGCAGGGACGCGCGCGTGAGGTCGCGGACGTCGTGGCCGTCGACGGAGATGGTGCCCGCGTCGGCGTCGTAGAAGCGCAGGAGCAGGTTGATGAGGGTGGTCTTGCCGCAGCCCGTGGGTCCGACGAGGGCGAAGCGCTGGCCGGGCCGGATGGAGAGGCAGATGTCCCGGAGGAGCGGCTTGGCGGGGTCATAGGAGAAGGAGACATGGTCGAGCTCGAGGGCGCCGGCGGGATCGTCGAGGGAGACGGCGTCCGCGGCGTCGGGCTCCTCGTCGTCGGCGTCGAGCAGGGCCAGCAGGCGTCGTGCGGAGGCGAGCGCGCCGGAGAGCTGGGTTGCGACGGCCGAGACCTCGTTGAAGGGCTTCATGTACTGGTTGGAGTACGAGAGGAAGCTCTGGACCTGGCCGACCGTGAGCGCGGAGGGCCAGCCGCCGATGACGCAGGCGCAGCCGACGACGGCGACCGCGGCGTAGACGAAGTTGTTGACGAGGCGCGTGGAGGGGTTGGTGAGCGAGCTGATGAACTGGGCCCGCTCGCCCTTGGCGTAGAGGCGCTCGTTCTTCTCGTCGAAGGCAGCGACGTCTGCCGAGGCGTGGTCGAAGAGAGCGACGAGGCGGTGGTTGGAGACGACCTCCTCGGCGAAGCCCGCGAGCTCGCCCTGGATCTCCTGCTGGGCGGCGAAGGAGCTCGCGCCCTTGCGGGCGATGGCCGTGGCCGCGAGCGCCGAGAGCGGCGTGAGCGCGACGACGACGAGGGCCACGGGAAGCGAGAGGGAGACCATGAAGGCGAGGGTGCCCGCGATCTGGACGACGCCACCGAAGAGCTGGGTCATGCCCTGGAGGAGGCCGTCGCCGACCAGGTCGGCGTCGCTGACGACGCGCGCGAGGAGGTCGCCGTGGGAGTGGGCGTCGACGAAGGAGAGCGGGAGCGTCTCGAGCTTGTCGAAGGCGTCGTCGCGCAGGTCGCGGACGGCCTCGCTCGAGAGTCGGTTGGTGCAGTAGCCGGCGACCCACTGGGAGGCCGCCGCGACGGCGACGGCCGCGGCGAGGCGGTGCAGGACGGGCAGGAGCGCGACGAGGTCGACGCGGCCCGCCGCGACCATGCAGTCGATGGCCTGGCCGATGAGGATCGGCACGTAGAGCTGCAGCAGCACGGACGCGGCCGAGCAGACGAAGGACGCGACGAGCGAGACGGCGTGCGGGCGTACGTAGCGCCAGAGGCTGCGGACGACGCGGCCGAGCGTGATGGAGGAGGCGTCGAGGTCGGCGGCGCGGGGGGCGCCGTTGCCGTCGCCCATGTCGCCACGGGCACTCGCGAGGGCGGCCCCGGCAGTGCCGCCGCCTGCGTAGGGGTTCGCCACCTAGGCCACCTCCCCTCGCGCGAGCTGGGAGTCGCAGATCTCGCGGTAGAGCCCGCAGTCGCGCAGAAGCTCGTCGTGGGTGCCGAGGCCGGCCATGCGCCCGTGGTCGAGCACGAGGACGAGGTCGGCGGCGCGGACGGCCGAGACGCGTTGGGAGACAATGACGCAGGTGGTGTTCGCGAGCGAGCCGAGGGCGCGGCGCAGCGCGGCGTCCGTGGCGAAGTCGAGGGCGGAGGCGCTGTCGTCGAGCAGGAGCAGCTCGGGGTCGCCCACGAGGGCGCGGGCGATGGTGAGGCGCTGGCGCTGGCCGCCGGAGAAGTTCCTGCCGCCGGCGGCGACCGGCTCGTCGAGGCCGGCGGGCCTGGCGCGCACGAAGTCGGCGGCCTGGGCGAGCTCGAGGGCGTGCCAGAGCTCGTCGTCCGTGGCGTCGGCGTCGCGCCAGAGGAGGTTGGAGCGGATGGTGCCGCTCGCGAGCGAGGCCTGCTGCGGCACGACCGAGACGCGTCGGCGCAGGTCGGAGAGGTCCCAGTCGCGCACGTCGCGGCCGAGGACGGACACCGTGCCCTCGTCGGGGTCGAAGAGGCGGCTCACGAGCTGCACGAGCGTGGACTTGCCCGAGCCCGTGCCGCCGATGACGCCGAGGGTGGCGCCGGCCGCGAGCGAGAGCGAGACGTGCGAGAGCGCCGGAGACTCGCCGCCGAAGCTGAAGGTGACGTCGTCGAGGGCGAGCGCGCAGGACGCGAGGGCAGAGGGCGCGGGGGCGTGAGGTGCGGCCGAGGTCGGCTCGTGCGTGGCGGAGGTGGCGCGGGAGAGGCGCAGGCTCTTCTCGGCGGCGTTGGCGGCGTCAGCGGCGTCGAGGACCTCGCAGACGCGCTGGGCGCTCGCGGCGCCACGGGTGAAGACGACCACGAGGTTCGCGAGGTAGACGATGGAGAGCAGGGTCTGGGTCATGTAGCTGACGAAGGCGACGACCTGGCCCTGCGTGAGGCGGCCGGCGTCGACCGCGCCGGCGCCGGACCAGAGTATCGCGACGGCGCCGAGGTTCATGACGAGGATCGTGGCGGGATTGAGCAGGGCCGAGAGGCGGCCGACGCCGATGGTCGTGGCGGCCTGCCGGTCGGAGGCGGCGCGGAAGCGCTCGGACTCGTGGCGCTCGCGGCCGAAGGCGCGGATGGGGCGGGCGCCCTCGAGGGCCTCGCGGCAGACGCGGGAGACGTCGTCGAGGCGCGACTGGGCGACGCGGTAGAACGGCACGGCGCGCGACATCACGAACCAGAAGACGAGGGCGATCACGGGCGTGCAGACGAGGAAGACGCAGCCGAGCCTGAGGTCGATGAGGCAGGCGGCGGCCATCGAGCCCACGGCCAGGAGCGGCCAGCGCAGGAGCTGGCGGATCGTGAGGGCGACGGCGATCTGCACCTGGTTGACGTCGCTCGTGAGGCGCGTGACGAGGGTCGGGGCGCCGAAGCGGTCGGCCTCGCGGGCCGGAAGCGAGAGCGCCGCGCGGAAGAGGGCGCCGCGGGCGTCGGTGCCCACGCCCTGGGCGACGATGGAGGCCATCTTCTGGCACACGAGGGTCGACGCGTAGCCCACGAGGGCGAGGCCGACGAGCAGGGCGCCACGCGAGAGCACGGCCGAGACGTCGTGCGTGGCGACGCCGAGGTCGATCATCTGCGCGACGATGACGGGCGTCATCAGGTCGAACACGACCTCGACGCCCTTGGCGAGTATGCCGATGGCGACGCGCACGCGGTACGGCGCCATGAACCTCTTGAGAAACCCTCTCATCACATCACCTCGTGCGCCCGGCTAGCCCAGGCGCTCGCTCAGCTCGAGCCACTCGGTCTCGAGCGCGTCGATCTCCTCCTCCACGGCGCGGATCTTCTCCTGCGCCTCCATGAGGGCGGCGTAGTCGGACGCGTCGATCTGGGCCATCTGGGCGCGCAGCTCGTCGGGCTGGCCCTGCAGGCGTTCGAGCCTTCGGGCGACGGCGCCCTCGCGGCGCTTGAGCTCGCGGCGCTCGGCGTTGGTGAGCACGGGCGTCTCGGGCGCGGCGTCGGCGGAGTCGCGCTCCCCCGAGGCGGCCTTGGGGCCGGCGGCCACGCTCTTCTCGGTGGCGGGGGCGGCGTGTGCCTCCTGGGAGAGCAGGCGCAGGTACTCGTCGACGCCGCCCGGCACGTGGCGGATGCCGCGGCCCAGGATGGCGTACTGGTCGTCGGTCACGCGCTCCATGAGGTAGCGGTCGTGGCTCACGAGGATGAGCGTGCCGGGCCAGGTGTCGAGCAGGTCCTCGAGGACGGCGAGCATGTCGGTGTCGAGGTCGTTTCCGGGCTCGTCGAGCACGAGCACGTTGGGCTCCTGCATGAGGACGCACAGGATCGACAGGCGACGGCGCTGGCCGCCCGAGAGGTCGCGCACGTAGGTCGCGAACTCCTTGCGGGCGAAGCCGAGCCGCTCGAGCATCTGCTCGGGCGTGTGCTCCTTCCCGTCGATCACGTAGTAGCGCTTGAAGGTCGCGAGCAGCTCGGAGACGCGCCAGTCGTCCTTGTCGGAGAGCAGGTCCAGGTGCTGCGAGAGGATGCCGAACTTGACCGACTTGCCGATCTTGACGAAGACGCGGCTGGGGAGCTTCTTGCCGACCATGACCTTGAGCAGCGTGGACTTGCCGACGCCGTTCTCGCCGAGGATGCCGACGCGGTCTCCCGGCCCGATGATCCAGTCGACGCCGGAGAGCACGTCGCGGCCGTCGTAGCCGCAGCTCACGTTCTTGAGCTCGATGACCTGCTTGCCGAGGCGGCTCACGGCCATGCGCTTGAGCTCGATCGAGTTGCGCAGCGGCGGGTCGCCGGCGAGCAGTTCCATCGCGGCGTCGACGCGGAACTTCGGCTTCGACGTGCGGGCCTTGGCGCCGTGCGCGAGCCAGTTGAGCTCCTTGCGCAGGGTGTTCTGGCGGCGCTCCTCGATCACGGCCGCCTGACGCTCGCGCTCGACGCGCTGCTGGACGTAGGCGGAGTAGCCGCCTTCGAACGGGTCGATGCGCGCGTCGTGGACCTCCCACATCCGCTCGCACACCTCGTCGAGGAACCACCTGTCGTGGGTGACGACGAGAAGAGCGCCGGTCCCGTGCGGCCAGCGAGCCTTGAGGTGATCGGCAAGCCACGAGATGGCGTGCATGTCGAGGTGGTTGGTCGGCTCGTCCATCAGCAGGACGTCCCAGTCGCCGATGAGCACGCGCGCGAGGTCGCAGCGGCGGCGCTGCCCGCCGGAGAGCTCGCCCACGCGGGCCTCCCAGTCGACGTCGGCGAGCAGCTCCTCCACGATGGCGCGCGAACGCGCGTTGGAGGCCCACTCGTAGGCGGGGGCGTCGCCCACCACGGCGTGCGCGACGGTCTCGTCGTCGTCGAGGTCGTCCTCCTGGGCGAGCACGCCCACGTGGATGCCGTTTCGCCAGGTGACGCTGCCGGAGTCGGGCTCCAGGCGGTGCGCGACGAGCTCGAGCAGGGTCGACTTGCCGTCGCCGTTGGTGCCGACGATGCCGATGCGGTCGCCCTCGTCGATCCCTATGGTCTGGTCGTCGAGCACCGGCTTGCCCGGCCACTCGTGCGAGACGCGCTCGCAGCCGATGAGGATGGCCACCCTACCTCGCCTCCCCCTCCGCCAGCTCGCGAAGGAGCGCGATCTCGCGGGCGTAGCCGTCGAGCTCGTTGGGGGTCTCGAGCACCATGGGCAGCGTCGAGAGCAGCGGGTGGCGCACGATGCGCGCGAACGCGTCGACGCCGAGCGTGCCCTCGCCGATCCTCTCGTGGCGGTCCTTGTGGGCGCCCACGGGGTTCTTCGAGTCGTTGAGGTGCAGCGCCCTCAGGCGGTCGAGGCCGATCACGCGGTCGAACTCGGCAAGCACGCCGTCGAGGTCGGCGGCCACGTCGTAGCCGGCGTCGCTCACGTGGCAGGTGTCGAGGCAGACGCCCAGCAGCTCGTCGTGCTCGACGCCGTCGATGATACGCGCGAGCTCCTCGAAGCTGCGGCCGACCTCGGTGCCCTTGCCGGCCATGGTCTCGAGCAGCACCGTGGTCGACTGGCCCGGCTGAAGCACCTGGTTGAGCCCCTCGACGATGAGGTCGATGCCGGCGTCGGCGCCCTGGCCCACGTGGCTTCCCGGGTGGAAGTTGAGGTAGTTGCCCGGCAGGCTCTCCATCCGCTCGAGGTCCTCGGCAAACGCGCGACGCGCGAACTCGACGGTCTCGGGCTTGGCCGAGCAGAGGTTCATCGTGTACGGCGAGTGCGCCACGAGCGTTCCGAAGCCGTGCTCGGACGTCAGCGCGCGAAGCGCCGCGGCGTCGTCCGGGTCGATCGGCTTGGCGTTGCCGCCGCGCGGGTTGCGCGTGAAGAACGCGAAGGTCGTCGCGCCGATCTCGAGCGCGGTCCTCCCCATCGCCTCGAAGCCCTTGGCGGTCGACAGGTGGCAGCCCAGGGCGAGGCCCCTCGTCTCGCTACTCATCGTCACTCCCAAGCAGCGCGGCCACGCGGTCGAGCACCTCGTCGGCCACGGCGTCGAGCGGCATCACGTCGAGCTGCTCCACGCCCTCGGCGCTCACGAGGGCCACGCGGTTGGTGTCGGCGCCGAAGGTCGACTCCGGCCTCGACACGTCGTTGGCCACGATCAGGTCGCAGCCCTTGCGCTCGAGCTTCGCCTTCGCGTGGGCGAGAAGAGCCTCGGTCTCCGCCGCGAACCCGACCACGACGCGCGAGCCCTTCTCGGCGGAGAGGTCCGCCAGGATGTCGGCGGTCTCCACGAGCTCGATGCAGTCGAGGTGCTCGGCGCTCTTCTTGAGCTTGTGGTCGGCGGGCGCGACCGGCGTGTAGTCGGCGACGGCCGCGCAGCACACGCAGGCGTCGGCGCCCTCGAAGGCGCGCATCGCCGCGTCATGCATCTCGGCTGCCGAGACCACGCGCTCGAGCTCGACGCCCTCGGGAGCCTCGATCGAGACGGGGCCCGAGACGAGCCTCACCCTCGCCCCGCGGCGCCGCGCCGCCGCGGCGATCGCGTAGCCCATCTTGCCGGTCGAGGCGTTCGCGATGAAGCGCACGGGGTCGATCGCCTCGTGCGTGGGGCCCGCGGTCACCATGAGGGTGCGGCCTTCGAGGTCGCGCCCGCGCGCGCCCGCGCCCAGCGCCTCGAGCGTCGCCGCGCAGACGTCCTCCACCTGCGCGAGCTTGCCCTCACCCACGTAGCCGCAGGCAAGGTGGCCGCTCTCGGGCATCACGAAGCGCACGCCGCGCGACGCGAGGGTGCGCACGTTCTCCTGCGTGGCCGCGCTCTTCCACATGTGCACGTTCATGGCGGGCGCCACGAGCACGGGGCAGTGCGCCGCCACGAGCGTCGTGCTCGCCGCGTCGTCGGCGATGCCGGCGCGCATCTTGGCGATCACGTTGGCCGTGGCGGGCACGACGACGATGGCGTCGGCGAAGTCGGCCAGGTCCACGTGGGGCACGCTCGACTCGCGCATGCCGTAGAGCGAGGTCACGACCTCGTGGTGCGACAGCGCCTCGAACGTGGTGGCGCCGACGAAGCGCTGGGCGTCCTCGGTCATGGCGACGCGCACGTCGCAGCCGGCCTTCTGCAGGAGCCTCAGGACCTCGCAGGCCTTGTACGCGGCGATCCCGCCGCAGACGACGAGGGCGACGTTCATTACTCGGCGACCTCCTCGGTGACGAGCATGCGGTGGCAGTACGGGCACTCGGCGATCGAGGGACCCTTCTTGAGGTCGCCGTAGAGGCCCGGCTGCAGCTTCACGCGGCAGACGGACGGCACGTTGCCGTGCAGGCGCTCCACGGCCAGGCCGTCGAAGCGCTTGGCGGCGCGCTCGTAGGCGGCGAGCGTCTCCCCGTCGAGGTCGGCCACGACCTGCTTGCGCTCGGCCGCGAGCTTCCTGACCTCGGCCATGATGTCGGCCGAGTCCTGCTTGAAGGACGCCTCGAGGGCCACGCGCTCCTCGTCGAGCTTCGCCTCGAGGTCACGCGCGTTCTTCTCGGCCTTCTGGGCCTTCTCGAGCGCGGCCATCTTGTCGGTGTGCCTGAACTCGACCTTCTCGAGCTTCTTCGCGAGCGACGTGAGCTGCGCCTCGAAGCTCGAGATCTCGCGGTAGCCGGTCTCGCTGGCGTTCAGCTTCGCGCGGACCTCCTCGCGCACCTCGAGCAGGTGCGCGTGCTCGGCCTCGGAGTCGGCCACGTCGATCTCGGCGTCCTTGCGCTGGCCCACGATCTTGGTGAGCTGGCCGGCCAGCTTGCGCTTGGCCGCGTCGAGGGCGGCGATCTTCTTCTGCTGCGGCATGGCCTTGAGCTGGCGGCTGTAACGCATCAGCTGGAGGTCGATGTCCTGCAGCCTGAGGAGGGCTTCGTACTCAATCATGTCAAACCTTTCTGAACGTCGTCCGACGTCTTTCTTGCATCCTGCGCCCGCGGGCGCCTCACCCATATGTCTGCGCGCGCATCGTGCCCGCGCGCCTCGTGTGCCTTCAGAACCAGCGCGCCTGTCGAGCTAGCGCGCCCTCTCGGCGACGATGCCGAGAAGAGCCTCGGCGAATCGGTCGAGGTCAACCTCGCTGACGCGGTGGTCGAACGAGACCCTGAGCGACCCGAGCGCCTGGTCGCGAGGGACGCCCATGGCCGTGAGCACGTGGCTCGCGTCGAGCGACCCCGACGAGCAGGCCGAGGCCGCGGAGACCTCGAAGCCGGCCGCGTCGAGGGCGAGCACGAGCGTCTCGGAGTCGACGCGCGGGCACATGATCGACACGACGCCCGGCAGGCGCCCCTCGTCCACGCGCGCCGTCGTGGTGGGCAGAACGCCCGTGCCCTCGGCGCAGAGGCGGCCGTAGAGGCGGTTGGCGAGCGCCGACACGCGCTCGCGGCGCTCCTCGAGGTGGGCGCAGGCGTCGAGCGCGGCGGCCGCGAAGGCCACGGCCGAGCGGACGTCCTGGGTGCCCGCCCTTCTCCCCTGCTCCTGCCCGCCGCCGAAGCTCTGCGGGCGAAGCGGCGTGCGCGGCCTCACGGCGAGCGCGGCGATCCCGACCGGGCCGCCGATCTTGTGCGCCGCGATGCTCACGGCGTCGCAGTCGTCGACCTCGAGGGGCACGCGCGCGAAGGCCTGCGCGGCGTCGGTGTGCACGAGGGCGCCGGCGGCGTGCGCGAGGCGCGCGATGGCGCCGACGGGCTGCAGGACGCCGGTCTCGTTGTTGGCGCTCATGACGGAGACGAGGGCCACGGTGTCGTCGAGGGCGGCCTCGACCGTCTCGGGCGAGACGACGCCGTCGCGGCCGGGACGCAGGAGCTCGACGTCGAAGCCGCGGTCGCGCAGCGTGGGCAGGGCGTCCAGGGCCGAGTCATGCTCGATCGCCGAGACGAGCACCCTCGTGCGCTTGCGGTCCCTCTGGCGCGCGCCCTCGGCGAGGCCCCAGAGCGCGAGGTTGTTCGACTCGGTGCCGCCCGAGGTGAAGACGACGTCGGAGGGGCGGAATCCCGCGCCCAGGCAGCGCGCGAGGTCGCGACGGGCGCCGTCGAGCGCGCGGGCGGCCTGGCGGCCGAGGGTGTGCAGGCTGTTGGGGTTGGCGCCCGCAAAGGGCGCCGCCTCGTAGGCGCGCTCGGCCTCGAGGGCCGCCTCCGACAGGGGCGCCGAGGCGGCGTAGTCGAGGTAGACGAGGCTCTTCTCGCCCGCGTTCGTGTTCGCGGCTGCGTTCGGGGAGGTCATGCTAGGCCCTCCTTGCGAGCGCGCGGCGGGCGCCCTGGCGCAGCTCGTCGATGGCAGCGGCGCGGTCGTCGCAGCGGAAGACGCCGCTGCCGGCCACGATCACGTTCGCGCCGGCGGCGGCCACGGCCTCGACGTTTGCCGCCGAGACGCCGCCGTCGACCTCGACCATCGGCGAGACGTGGCGACGCTCGCAGAGGGCGCGCAGCTCGCGGAGCTTGTCGAGGGTGCCGTCGATGAAGGACTGGCCGCCGAAGCCGGGGTTGACCGACATGACGAGGACCATGTCGACCTCGGTGATGATGGCGTCGAGGGCCGAGACGGGCGTGCCGGGGTTGATGGCCACCGATGCCTTGGCGCCGGCGTCGCGGATGAGGCCGCAGAGGCGGTGCGCGTGGGTCTGGGCCTCCATGTGGAAGGTCACGATGTCGGCGCCGGCCTCGAGGAACCAGGGCACCTGGACCTCGGGGTTCGCGACCATGAGGTGGGCGTCGACGGGCACGCTCGTGGCACGCTTGACGTCAGAGAGGATCTTGGGCCCGTAGCTGAGGTTGGGCACGAAGTGGCCATCCATCACGTCGAAGTGGACGAGGTCGGCGCTGGCGATGCTCTCGAGCTCGTCGCCCAGCCTGGTGAAATCTGCCGCAAGGACCGATGGTGCGATCTTCACGTCTTGGTCGAGCATTGCGAAAGTCCTCTCTATTCGTCAGCGCGTCGGCAGACCGCGCGCATGTAGGCAAAACTATCTAGCAGTCGGACGAGAGCCCGTAGAACTCCCGCTTCGGCGAGCGGCCCTTGAGGCCGCTCACGACGTCGGACACGGCGCGTCCCTCGTAGAGTACCGCGTGGACGGCCTCGGTGAGGGGTGCCTCGATGTTGAGCTCGCGCGCGAGCTCCCAGGTGGAGAGCGCCGCGCGGGCGCCCTCGACGACCATGCCCGTGCGGGCCTCGTAGGCGTCGAGCGACTCGCCGGCGGCGAAGGACTCGCCGAAGGTGCGGTTGCGCGAGTGCTCGCTCGTGCAGGTGGCGACGAGGTCGCCCATGCCGGCGAGGCCCATGCAGGTCATGGCGTTGCCGCCGGTGGCGTCGACGATGCGGCCGATCTCGGCGAGGCCGCGGGTCATGATGACGGCCAGGGCGTTGTCGCCCGCGCCGAAGCCCGCCGCGATGCCGCAGGCGATGGCGATGACGTTCTTGACGGCCGCGCAGACCTCGACGCCCGCGAGGTCGTCGGAGGCGTAGGTGCGGAAGTCGTCGCTGTGGAAGAGCGCCTGCAGCCTGCGGGCGAGGTCGATGTCGCGCGCCGCGATGACCGCGGCGGAGAACATGCCGCGGCAGATCTCCTCGGCGTGGTTGGGGCCGCTGAGGGCGGCCACGCGCCCCGGATTGCCGAGCTCGTCGGCCACGACGTCGGCCATGAGCTGGTGCGAGCCCGGCTCGATGCCCTTGGTGAGCACGACGACCGGCGTGTCGCCGGCGACGTGGCCCGCCATGGCACGCACGGTGTCGCGCAGGTAGGACGACGGGACGGCCACGACGACGGCGTCGGCACCCTCGCAGGCGCGCGCGAGGTCGTCGGTCGCGACGACGTTGGCGGGCAGCTCGTAGTCGCTGAGGTGGCGGCAGTTCACGTGGCGCTCGTTGACGGAGGCCGCGACCTCGGCCGAGCGGGCCCAGACGCAGACGCGCTCGGCGTTGCGAGCGAGCAGCCCCGCCGCGGCGGTGCCCCAGGAGCCCGAGCCGATGACGACAACGCGCGACGCGCGGACGCTGTTCGTGGCTGCGGAGGGCACTAGGCGTCCTTCCCGTCGTTGGCGGCAGCCTCGGCCGCGCTCTTCTCGGCGTCGGCGTCAGTGGCGCCACGCTCGAGCTTGTCGCCCTTCTTGTGGATGGAGAAGCGGCGCTCCTCTCCGCGCAGGAGCTTGCGGACGTTCTCGCGGTGCGCCCACACGACCGTGAGCGAGATCACGGCGAGCGGGACAAGCGCGAGGCCGCGCACGCCGAAGAGCAGCGCGAGCGGGACGAGCGAGAGCGCGGCGAAGACCGAGCCGAGCGAGACGAAGCCCGTGGGGATGGCCAGGACGACGAAGACGGCGAGCATGGAGAGGGCGACAGGCCAGCAGAAGCCGAGGCCGGCGCCGAGACCCACCGAGATGCCCTTGCCGCCCTTGAAGTGCAGGTAGGGCGAGAAGATGTGGCCGAGCACGCAGCTCGCGTAGAGCGTGGCCGAGGCAAGGCCGCCCTGCGCCTGGGGGAGCGTCTGCGACCAGTCGCCGCCGAAGGCGACCTGGGCGATGACGAGGCGGGCGAGCAGGATCGCGACGGCGCCCTTGCCCGCGTCGCAGAGCAGCGTCAGGGCGGCCGCGGAGGCGCCGGCCGAGCGGGCGACGTTGGTCATGCCGATGTTGCCCGAGCCGACCTTGCGGACGTCGACGTGCTCGGAGGAGGCACGGGCGATGATGAGGCCCGAGGGGATGCCGCAGATGAGGAAGCATCCCAGGGCGCAGATGGCGGTGAGGATGGGGAGGCTCACTAGTCGTCCTTTCGACGGAACTTGAGCCTGATCGGGGTTCCGACCAGGTCGAAGGTCTCGCGCAGGCGGTTCTCGAGGAAGCGCTCGTAGTTGTCGTCCACGAGGTCGGGCGCGTTGCACCAGAAGGTGAACGCGGGCGGGCGCTCGCCGGTCTGCGTGACGTAGTGGATCTTGAGGCGGCGACCCTTGTCGGTGACGGTGTGGCCGCCCTCGCGAATCTGCGTGATGAGGTTGTTGAGCTGCGAGGTCTTGATGTGGCTCGCGTGCGTGCGCGACGCCTCGACGGCGGCGGCGAGGACCTTGTCGACGGCGCGGCCGGTGAGGGCGCTGACGTTGACGGAGGGGGCCCAGGTCGCGAACGTCATGCGCTGCGCGAGCGAGGCCTCGACGCGGTCGCGCTCCTCGGCGGAGTCGATGAGGTCCCACTTGTTGAGGACGATGACGATGGCGCAGCCGCGGTCGATCGCCATGCCGGCGATCTTCTGGTCCTGCTCGGTCACGCCCACGGACGCGTCGACGACGAGCAGGCACACGTCAGCGCGGTCCATCGCGCCGAGGCCGCGGACGAGGCTGTAGTACTCGACGTCCTCGTGAACCTGGGTCTTCTTGCGCATGCCCGCGGTGTCGACGAGGCGGATGCGGTTGCCCTTCCACTCGATGAGGGTGTCGACGGCGTCGCGCGTGGTGCCGGAGACGTCGCTGACGATGGAGCGCTCGCGCTTGGCGAGGCGGTTGGTGAGGCTCGACTTGCCCACGTTGGGGCGGCCGATGATGGCGACGTTGAGGGAGCCGTCGTCGACCTCGACGACCTCGTCCTCCTCGTCGGGGAACGCGGCCACCACGTCGTCGAGCAGGTCTCCCGTGCCGTGGCCGTGCCCGGCGGAGAGCGGCCTGGGCTCGCCCACGCCGAGCGAGTAGTAGGCCCAGCTCTCGAGCTCGGCGCTCGGGTCGTCGATCTTGTTCACGACCAGGAAGACGGGCTTCTTGGTGCGCCTGATGACGCGCGCGACCTCCTCGTCCTCGTCGGTCACGCCGACGGTGCCGTCGACGACGAAGATGATGACGTCCGCCTCGTCGGCGGCGGCGAGCGCCTGCTCGCGGATGCGCGGGGCGAAGACGTCCTTGGACTTGGCGGACTCGATTCCGCCGGTGTCGATGAGCACGAACTCGCGACCGTTCCAGTCGCAGTCGTGGTACGAGCGGTCGCGCGTGACGCCACGGGACTCGTGGACAATCGCGTCTCGCTTGACCGCAAGGCGGTTGACCAGGGTCGACTTGCCCACGTTGGGGCGACCGACCACGGCGACGATTGGCTTAGACATAAGACTCCCAGCTCTGTTAGGCATACAGAATCTAGTCTAGCCATTTGGCGCCTGCTACCACGCGAAAAGCCCGTAGGCGCAAGAAATGCACGCAAGCTGGCGCCATCACCTAGCCTGCAGCGCAAAACCACGTCGAGGGCGTGAATCTGCAGCGCAGAACGACCTCGAGGGCGCGAGTGTCAGAGGCCGTCAGCGCAGAATGGCCTTGAGGGCGCGAGTTTTTTGGCGTCTGCAGCGCAAAATGGCTTCGAGGGCGTGAGTTTTTGATGCCTTGCAGCGCAGATGTGAGTTGAGGGCGTGACCGTCAGCGCAAAATAGGTTCGAGGGCGCGATGAGCTCACGCCCTCGATTCACATTTGCACTGCAGCTCACGCCCTCAACGGCATTTTGAGCTGCACGATCTACTCGCAGCACTCCTCGTCGCGACCCTCGAGCGCGTCTGCGATCGAGCGCGGCGACGGCGTGCAGACGACGCAGCGCGCGCCGCGCGAGGCGAGCTCGGAGAGGATGTGCTCCTGCGTGTCGCCGTCCAGCGTCATCTTGTCGAAGTTGAACATGACCTCGGGCAGCACGACGACGCGGCCGGTGAGGTCCTCAGGCAGCTGGGCGAGAAGGTCGCACGAGACGATCAGGCCCGTGACGTTGACGTCGCCGCCGTAGTAGTCGTTGCGGATGGCCCGCGCCTCGGCGCACGGCTCGGCGCCGCCCCTCTCGCAGACCTGCGCCCACATGGCGAAGTAGGCGTCGAACACGTCGAGCGCGGCCTCGCCGCAGACGCAGAGCACGGCGGGGCCGGACGCGCCGGCGGCAGCGCTCTCTGTCTGGAGGCAACGGGCGAGCGCGACCAGTCGGTCGCCTTCGGCGGCGCAGAGGTCCGCGGCCTCGTCCAAAAAGCTCCTGAGCATGCCGATGCCGTCGTAGAACTGCGGGTACCCGTCGTAGGTCTCGGCGGCGGGCACCGGCAGCTCGGCGTCGACGTAGAACTCGTCGGAGAGCTGGAAGCGCGTGATGCCCAGGGTCTCGCGGGCGCGGCGCTGGTAGGGCTCGATGATCCGCACGACCTCGCGCGACGCCTCGACGTCCTCGGAGAACGAGTGCGAGAACTGCCTCGAGTACTTGGTGTAGCCCATGGGCACGATCGCGAGCGACGTGATGTTGGGCCTGGCCTCAACCCAGTCGAGCGTGCGCGTGAGCTCGTCGCCGTCGTTGATGCCGGCGCAGAGCACGATCTGGCCGTGCACCTCGAGGCCGGCGTCGCAGAGCGCCTCGAGCACGTCGATGCCGCGCTGCGCGTGACGGCCGATCAGGCCGCGGCGCACGTCGGGCGAGACCGCGTGGATCGAGACGTTCATGGGCTCGAGCCTGCAGTCGATGATCCTCTGCAGGTCCTCGTCGCTCACGTTGGTGAGCGTGACGAAGTTGCCCTGCATGAACGAGAGGCGGTAGTCGTCGTCACGCAGCATCAGCGAGGCGCGCGCGTCGTCGGGAAGCATGCGCATGAAGCAGAACTGGCACGCGTTGACGCAGGTGCGGATGCCGTCGAACAGCACGTCGGTAAACTCGACGCCCCAGTCCTGGCCGGCCTCGCGCTCGAGCGTGCACAGAAACGCGCCCGACTCCTCGCCGATGCCCTCGGGCACAAAGACCTCGAGCTCGGCGACGTCGTCAGACGCCTCCCAGCGCCAGTCGATGATGTCGAGAAGAGCATGACCGTTCACGCTATCGACCCTCATGCCCGGCTCGAGTCCCGCCTCCCAGGCGGGACTCCCCTCCTCGACCGACTTGATCCAGGCGGCGTCCGCCTGGGGCTTGGTCGAGGCATAGTCGGAGCGGGTGCTGCCGTCGTATGCCAGGCCGGCGTCCACTACCTCTCCCCCTCCGGGGCAAGCTCGCCGCCCGAGAGCTCGCAGATCCTCTCGCACACCTCGTCGATCTGCGCCTGCGGCGTCGAGGCGCCCGCGGTCACGCCGATGGTCTCAGCGCCCTCGAAGTTCGACGCCTCGAGCTCGCCGGCAACCTCGATGTGGTGCACGCGCGCGCACGACTCGCCGCAGATCTGCGCGAGACGGCAGGTGTTGGCGGAGTTGCGCCCGCCAATGACGACCATCACGTCGGCGCGGCCCGCGAGCTCCGCCGCCGCGGCCTGCCTCAGCGACGTCGCCTCGCAGATGGTGTCGATCACGCGCACCTCGTCGGCGCGGCCGAGAAGGGCGCACACCAGCTCTCGAAGCCTGGCGCGGGACTGCGTGGTCTGGACGACGACGCCCACCTTGCGGCCGACCTCGACGCCCTCGAGCTGCGAGGGGTCCTCGATCACGAGCGGCTCCCTGGCGTGGCCGAGCGTGCCGAGCACCTCGGGGTGCCCCGCCTCGCCGAACACGATGACCTGGTAGCCCTCGGCGTCCAGGCGCTCGGCCGCCTTGTGGGCGCGCAGCACGAACGGGCAGGTCGCATCAAGCACGCGGTCCGCCGCCTCGCGGGCGCTCTTCTCCTCCGCGGGAGGAACGCCGTGCGTCCTGAGCACGATGGTGCCGCCCGAGACCTCCTCGGGCGACTCGACGACGCCGACGCCCTTCGACTCGAGCTCGGCGACGACGGTCGGGTTGTGGATCAGCGGCCCGAGCGTGTGGATCGGCCCGCCCTCGCCCTCGGCGGCCTCGCGCACGAGGTCGAGCGCGCGGTTCACGCCATAGCAGGCGCCGGCCTCGCGGGCGACCACGATCTGGGGCGTGTTCTGCATGGTTGCGTCCTCCTTCGCCGGCCGCTACATCTTGCCGGGGTGGTCGCGCCTCAGCTCGTCGCGAAGCTCCCAGACGCGATCCATCGCGACCTGCTCCATCTTCTGCGCCTGCTGCTTGCGCCCCTTGACGCCAAGCTCCGAGAACTCGATGCACGGCCCGACCTTGAGGAACACGCGACCCAGCTTCTTGAAGAAGCGCCCGGGGCGCGTGATGTCGCGCGCGCCCACGACGGCGGACGGCTGCACGGGGGCCTTGCCCATCTGCGCGATCAGCGCGAACCCGCCGTGGATCGGCGCCTTCTCGTCGGTCTTGATGCGCGTGCCCTCGGGGTAGATCAGCACGACCTCGCCGCGCTGCAGCGCGCGCTGCGCACGCCTCACGGCCTTCAGGTCGGCAGAGCCGCGCTGGATGGGGATGCCTCCCACGCGCGAGAACAGCCAGGTCACGATGCCCGCCTTGTCGAACTCGCTCTTGTAGATCGGCCTCACGCGCTGCCCGTGGAACCACAGCGAGCACACCACGACGACCGGCTCGAGCATCGACACGTGGTTCATCACGAGCACGCGCCCGCGACTCTCCTCCCACATGAGCTCGCCCTGCTCGAACTTCCACGGCCACAGGATCTTGGTGACGGCCCCGACCAGGCACACGACGCAGGCGAGAAGAGCACGCGCCGGCAGCGGATAGTCCCTCATGCCATGGTCGTAGTAGTCCTCGAAGCTGTTCCCCGCGAACGCGCGCATGTGCCCCTCGCCGGGCTTCGCCTTGGCGGCGCTGACCCTCTCCTTCTTGGCGGGCTTGGCCGCAGCCTCGGCCTCAGGCTTGGCCGCAGCCTCGTCCGCGGGCTTCGCGACAGCCTCTGCCTCAGGCTTGGCCTCAGCGGCCTTGCCCTCGCGCGCGGCGTCGACCAGCGCGAGCACCTGGTCAATGACCTGGTCGAGCGTGAGATCGGACGAGTCGATCCTGTGCGCGTCGTCGGCGGCGCGCAGCGGCGACTCGGCGCGCGAGCTGTCGAGCTTGTCCCTGCGACGGATGTCGTCCAGGATCTGCTGCTCCTCGGCGGCGTCGGCCGTGGCGGAGGCGTCCTTGGCGGCGTCGCCGCCCTCGCGCTGGACGGCGCGGCGGTGCGCGCGAGCCTCGTCGGAGGCCGTCAGGAACACCTTGACCTCGGCGGACGGGAAGACGACGGTGCCGATGTCGCGGCCCTCGGCGACAACGTCGCCGGAGTCGGCCACGGCGCGCTGCAGGGCGACCATCACCTCGCGGACGGCGGGCACCGCCGAGACGACCGACACGTTGCGGTCGACCTCGGGGGTGCGGATGTCGGCGGTCACGTCCTGGCCGTCGAGCAGGACCGTCTGGCCCTTCTCGCCCGCGCTGAACTCGATGCGCGCGGCCGCGGCCACGGCGGCCACGGCCTTCTCGTCGGCGAGGTCGACGCCTTCGCGCAGGCAGCGCAGCGTGACAGAGCGATACATGGCGCCCGTGTCGAGGTAGGTCAGCTGCCGCCTCTCGGCGACCGCGTGCGCGACCGTGGACTTGCCGGACCCGGCAGGCCCGTCGATTGCAACTATCACTTACTCATCACTCCCAGCGATGTCCTTGGTGGTGTCGGTGCCGATGAGCTCGGGCGACTTGGCGCGTCGCACGACCTCCTCGGGCGCGAGGGCGAGCGCGGCGAGGCTGAACGCGTCGCCATCGCAGGTGAGGACCTGCGAGCTCACGTTGGGCAGGCACACGTTCCAGAACGTGGAGAGCGGCGTGCCGAACACGGCGCCCAGGAGCGCCCGCGTGAAGCCGCCGTGCGTGACGCAGGCCGTGCGCCCCTCGAGCGGCCTCAGCTCGTCGAGAAGGGCGCGCCCTCGCGAGACGAGCTCCTCGAACGACTCGGCGCCCGGCGCGGGGACCGAGGCCCCCTCGGCGTCGAGGGCCCACGGAAAGTCGTACCCGCGCTCGCGCACCTCGGCAACGGTCAGCCCCTGGACCGAGCCGAACTCGATCTCGTGCAGGTTGTCGTGCACCTCGCAGGGCACGCCCAGGCGTGCGGCGGCCTCCTCGCCGATCGCGCGGCAGCGCGACAGCGGAGACGTCCAGATGCGGTCGGGCGCCCACGCGACGAGCGCGTCGATCGCGCGGAACATCTGGCGCTCCCCCTCGCCCGTGAGGTCGACGTCCTCGGTTCCCGAGAGCAGGTGCCCCACGTTTGCGGTCGTCTGCGGATGGCGCATCACGAGAATGCGCTGACGCTCTCTAGCCATGTGACTCCTCCTTCGTGGGCGCCGCGGCCGCGCCGCCGGCGCCCTGCGCAATCTCCTCGACGGCCGCGCGCTCGGCGGCCGAAAGCTCGCGCCACTCCCCCGGCATGAGCCCGGAGAGCGCAAGCGGGCCGAACTCGTCGCGATGCAGGCGAACGACCTCGTGACCGATCGCCTTCAGCATGCGCTTGACCTGGTGCTTCTTCCCCTCGTGGATGGACAGCCCCACTACGGAGTGCCCATAGGGCATCCCCTCTGCGACGACCGGCTCAGAGGCTGCCTCCGCATCCGAGAAGAGCCTGGCCTCGGCAGGGGCCGACACGCCGTCGCCCAGCTCCACGCCCTCGCGCAGGCGGTCGAGCTCGGCCTGCGTGGGCACGCCCCTCACGAGCGCGACGTAGTGCTTCCACACGTGGTGCGACGGGTGGAGCATCTCGTTTCCGACCTCGCCGTTGGTGGTGAAAAGCAGAAGCCCCGTCGTGTCGTTGTCGAGGCGCCCCACCGGGAAGAGCCCGGGGTGGCGCTCGGTCGGCACGAGCGAGGCCACGCAGGGCCGTCCCTGCGGGTCGCTCATGGTGGTGATGTAGCCGGCAGGCTTGTAGAGCATGACGTAGGCGTGCTCGTCCTGGAGGGTGCACACCTTCCCGTCGACGGCGACCACGTCGCGCGCGGGGTCGACCTTGCTGCCAAGCTCGGTGACGACCTCGCCGTTGACCGTGACGCGCCCCGCCGTCATGAGGTTCTCAGACCCGCGCCTGCTCGCGACGCCGGCGCGCGCGAGGAACTTCTGGACGCGCATGGTGTAGCTGATCTGGTCCTGCTCGAGCGACATGGCCCTAGTCCACCTCGTCGATCTCGTCGTCATCGTCCTCGTCAGCCTCGTCGTCGGCATCGGCGTCGTCGGGCTCGGCCTCGTCCCCGGCGAAGGCGTCCTCGTCGAAGTCGTCCGCGTCGTCCTCGTCATCGGCGCCCTCGAGCGCGTCGGCGAGCATGCCCGAGACGGCGTCGGATGAGGCCGTGCTCTTCTCGGCGTCCTCGACCTCGTCGATGGCGGCGTCGTCGAAGGAGGCGTCGTCCTCGTCGAGGTCGGTGTCGATGAGCTCGCGCTCGTCGTCGATGTCGGACGCGGCCTCCTCGAGCGTCGAGGAGATGGCGCGGCCGGACAGGCGCTCGCGGATGAACTGCTTGGACTCCTCGTCGGGGGCGAAGTCCTCCAGGGGCGGCAGGTCGCGCAGGCCCTTGAGGCCGAAGTTCTCGAGGAAGCGCTGGGTCGTGCCGTAGAGGATCGCGCGACTGCGTTCGCCCTCGTGGCCGACCTCGCGCACGAGCCCCTTGTCGCGCAGGCTCGAGATGACGCCGTCGGAGTTGACGCCGCGGATGGCCTTCACGCCCTCGCGCGTGACGGGCTGGTGGTACGCGATGACCGCGAGGGTCTCGAGCGCGGCCTGCGAGAGGCGGCGCGTGTCCCACGAGAGCACGTACTGCTCGACGAGGTCGTGGTGGGCGGGGTGCGTGAACAGGCGCCAGCCGCCGGCCACCTCGCGCAGCTGGAAGCCGCGGTTGGCGTCGGAGTACTCGGCCGCGAGGTCGGCGAGGGCCGCCGCGGCCTCGCCCGGGGCGACGCCGAGGGCCTTCGCGAACTCCGTGGCGGGCACGGCGTCGGACGAGACGAGCAGAAGCGACTCGAGGGCCGCCTTGAGCGAGTCAGAGTCAAGGTGTTCGAGGTCAAGCACTAGAGTTCCTCCTCGATGCTAGTGAGGTCAGAGTTGTCGAGCTCGAAGGCGGGGGCGCCCTCGACGCGGGCGATGTCGATCTCGCCGAAGGTCTCGGCCTGGCTGAGCGTGACCGAGCCGCGCTTGCACAGCTCGAGGATCGCCAAAAACGTCGCGACGACGGTCTCGGGCTTGAGGTCGCCGTCGAGCAGCTCCGTGAAGCTCACGAGCGGGTGGTTGCGGGTGATGCGGTCCACCGAGGCGACCGTGAGGGCGATGGGCAGGCGCTTCGGCGCGACGTGCTCGGCCTCGAGCAGGAAGCTCTCGCGCCTGCTGTCGAGGTCGGCGCAGATGACCGCCAGCGAGCGAAGCGTGATGCCCTCCAGGTAGTCGGGCATGAGGTTGAGGAACTCCGGGTCGGGGCCGGCGCAGCGCGGCTCCATGTGGCTCTCGGCCTCCATGCGGCTGCCGAGCGCCGCAGCGGCGTTCCGGAACTGCTTGTAGGCGATCAGGCGGGCGATGAGCACCTCGCGCGCCTCGTCGGGCGAGAGGTCGGCGAACTCGTCGTCCTCCTCTTCCTCCTCAACCGCGCCGCGCTTGGTGGCGTGGTCGGGCACGAGCGAGGCCGCCTTCATGTCGAGCAGCGTCGAAGCGACGAGCACGAAGTCGGACGCCACGTCGAGGTCGAGCTCGCCCATGGCCTCGACCTCGGCGAGGTACTGGTCGGCCACCTCGGCGATCGAGATCGAGCCGATCGCCACCTTCTGGCGGCTGACCAGCTGCAGCAGCAGGTCGAACGGACCCGTGTACGCCTGTGTTCTTACCTTGTAGGACACCTAGACCCCCAGGAGGACGTTGTAGAGGTTGCCCGCCGTGGCGTTCAGGTACACGCCAAGGGGGTCGAAGCGAAGCACGTACGGCAGCACCCACAGCAGGATGAGCAGGATGGGCATCGCGTAGCGCTGGACCTTATAGTACGCCACGCGCGCGTCTCCCTTGAGCAGGGGCGAGACGATCGCCGAGCCGTCGAGCGGCGGCAGCGGGATCAGGTTGAAGAACATGAGCGTGAGGTTCACGTAGATGTAGCTGGTCAGTCCGCTCAGCACGTAGTACGAAACGCCCAGGTCTCCCGTCCACGTGGAGTACAGCACGCGGAAGAGAAGAGCGCCCACCAGGGCCTGCAGCAGGTTGCAGAAGGGGCCGGCGAGTGCCACGAGCACCTCGTCGCGCACGGGATGGCGCAGGTTCCTGGGGTTGTAGGGCACGGGCTTCGCGAACGCGAAGACCGGCCCGCCCACGATCGCCAGCATGAGCGGCAAGAGCACCGACCCGAACGGGTCGAGGTGCACGAGCGGGTTGAGCGTGAGGCGTCCGGCCTGCTTGGCCGTGGGGTCGCCCAGGCGGTAGGCCGCCCAGCCATGGGCGATCTCGTGCAGGACGACGGAGAACATGACGAGGACGACGGAGATGACCTCGGTGAAGATGACGTTTCTGAACACCGGTCGCTACCCCCTGAGCCTTCGCGCCTGGCGCGCGAGCAGCCAGTCGATGACGAACAGGACGATGGAGGCGATCACGAAGTCGCCGCGGAGGTTGCCCCCGAGCGGCGTCTCGATGACGAACGTGCCCGAGAGGAGCCCCGGGATCCAGCCCGTGACCTGCGCGGTCAGCTCGAGCAGGTGGATGCGCAGGGGACCCGTCACGATGGCGTTCGCCACGACGAGCACGAAGAGGAGAAGAGCCGCCACGCGGCAGACGATCGACCCCACGCGGCAGACCACGGCGAGCGCCGTGTTGCCGGCGCGCACGGCGCCGGGGTGAGCCTCGGCCATGGGGCGACGGTCGTCGGAGAAGCCCTCGCGGCGGGGCGCCTCGACGGGTGCCGGCGACGGCGACGGGGCGGCCTGCGCGTAGCGCGGGTCAGCGCCGTAGGGCTGCTGCGCCTGCGCGTAGCGCGGGTCGGCGCCATAGGGCTGCTGGTACGGCTGCTGGTAGGGCTGCTGGTACGGGGCGCCGCCGGGCGTGGGGTACGGGCTCACGCCGGTGGCATGGGGCCTGAGCTGCGTCTTGGGCGTGCCGCCGGGCGCGACCATGGTCTTGTCGGGCGCTGGCGCCGCCGGCTGGGGCGCGGCGTAGGGCTGCTGGGCGGCAGGCTGCTGTGCGGGACGCTGCGGGTCGACGTAGGGATTGACCTGCGGCTCGTAGGGGTTCGCGGACGGCTGCTGCTGGCCGGGCCGCTGCGGGTCGACATAGGGGTTGGCCTGCGGCTGGTAGGGGTTGGCACTCCCCTGCTGCTGGCCGGGCTGCACCGACGCATGGGCCGGGCGCTTGCGACCCGGGATGTAGGTCGTCTTCTCCCGCGGGTCGAGGTCCTGGTTAGGCATTGCTCCCCTCCTCGATCTTCTCGGTGAGCTCGAGCCACTCCTCCTCGAGCGCCGGGATCTGCTTGGCGAGCGCGTTGTACTCCCTCATGCACTCGTCGAACTTGGCCGAGTCGTTGTAGAGCTCCTCGGACGCCATGAGCGCCATGAGCTCCTCGTAGCGTGCGCGGGCGGGCTCGAGGGCGGCCTCGACCTGCTTGAGGCGCTTCTTCTCCTCGCGCACGGCGCGGTTGGCGGCGTTTCGGGCCTCGGCCTCGGCGCGGCGCTGCTCCTTGGTCTTGACGTTGCGGCTCTGGCGCTGCTGCTTGGGCGCCTCCGCGGGGGACGGGGCGGCCTTGGCCTGAGGGGCGGCCGCAGGCGCGGGCGCGCTCTTCTCGGCGGCGCCCGTCGCGGCGGCCTCGAGCTCGGCGCGCTTGAACTGGTAGTACTCGTAGTCGCCGTCGTAGAGGGTGACCTTGTGGTCGCGGACGTCGACGACCTTGTTGGCCACGGCGCGCACGAGGTGCTCGTCGTGGCTGATCAGCACGATCGTGCCCGGGAAGTTGACGAGGGCCTCCTCGAGGACGTCGACCGAGTCGATGTCGAGGTGGTTGGTCGGCTCGTCGAGGCAGATGAGCGGGTCGGGCGCCACGAGCATGCGGGCCAGCGCCAGGCGGGCGCGCTCGCCGCCGGAGAGGACGCCCACGGGCTTGTCGACGTCGTCACCGTGGAAGAGGAAGGCGCCGAGCAGGCGGCGCTCCTCCGAGGTGGTCCAGCCGGGGGCCGCCGCGTCCATCTCCTGCATGACGGTGTTGGACTCGTTGAGGGTCTCGAGCTGGTGCTGGGCGTAGTAGCTCTGCGTGACGTTCTGGCCGAGGCTGACGGTGCCCGCGGTGGGCGACTCGTGGCCGTTGATGAGCTTCATGAGCGTGGACTTGCCCGCGCCGTTGGGGCCCACGAGCGCCACGTGGTCGCCGCGGTAGAGGCGAAGCGTGACGTCGTCGTAGACGTCGTTGTCCTCGTAGTGCTTCGAGACACCCTCGAGGGCCACGACCTCGTCGCCCGTGCGCGGCGGCTCGGGGAAGCTAAAGTGCACCTTCTTGGACGACTCGGGCAGCACGACGAGCTCCTCGCGCACGCGCTCGAGCTTCTTGATGCGCTCCTGCACCTGGCGCGCCTTGGTCGGCTTGTAGCGGAAGCGCTCGATGAAGGTCTCCATGTGCTGGATGTCGCGCTCCTGGGCGGCGCGCTTGGCGCGCAGCTGCTCGAGGTTGTCCTCGCGCTGGCGCAGGTAGCTCGAGTAGTTGCCGGTGTAGGTAACGAGGCGCTTGTTCTCGAGCGACGCGACGTGGCTCACGCAGGCGTCCATGAACGAGCGGTCGTGGCTGACGAGGAGGACGGCCCCGTCGTAGGCGGAGAGGAACGACTCGAGCCACTTGACGCTCTCGAGGTCGAGGTGGTTGGTCGGCTCATCGAGCAGCAGCAGGTCGGGATGGCGCAGCAGCAGCTTCGACAGGGCGATGCGCATCTGCCAGCCGCCCGAGAACTCCTTGGCCGGCTTGTCGAAGTCCTCGACGGGAAAGCCCAGGCCGCCCAGGATCTGGCGGGCGCGGGCCTCGAGCCCGTAGCCGCCCAGGCGCTCGAAGCGGTCCTGCGCGCGGCCGTAGCGGTCGAGAAGAGCCTCGTACGCGGCGGCACCCTCCTCGGTGTCGTAGGCGCTCCCGCCCTCGGCGGCGATGCGCTCCTCCATGGAACGGATGTCGGCCTCGAGACGCTTGATCTCGGTCTGCGAGTCCACGACCTCGGCAAGCGCGCTCTTCTCGCCCGCGAGCTTGGCCTCCTGCTCGAGGTAGCCGATGCTCGCGTCCTTGGCGAACGACACCGTGCCCTCGTCGGCAGACTCCTGGCCCATGAGGATCTTGAGCAGCGTCGTCTTGCCGGCGCCGTTGGGACCCACGAGGCCCCAGCGCTCGCCGGCGTTGAGCTGCAAGGTAGCGGCCGTGTACAGGACACGGCCGCCGAATGACTTGGTGATCTTGTCTGCGAGAGCTATCAAGCGCGCGCCCTCCCCGGTTGGTCTGCAATTCCCCAAGATTATACGGGAGACGACGGCAAGATTGGACGTACCTGCCCTTCTACCCATAAGCCCCACGCCCACCACGCACCACGAGCCCCGCCGCCACCTCCCGCAGCGCAAAACCCCGGCCCCGAGGGCAGTGAATCTGCAGCGCAAAACAGCCTCGAGGGCGCGACTCAAAATCGGCTGCAGCGCAAAACCCAGCCGAGGGCGCGACCGCTCAGCGTAAAAAGCCGTCGAGGGCGTGAATCTGTGCGCAATGTGGCCTCGAGGGCGTGAGGGGTCAGCGCAGAATGCCGTTGAGGGCGTGAGCTGCAGCGCAAAACCCGCTCGAGGGCGCGACTCCACTCACGCCCTCGAGGCCATTCTGCGCTGACGGTCGCGCCCTCAACCAACATCTGCGCTGCAAGGCATCAAAGAATCGCGCCCTCGAGGCCAGTTTGCGCTGCAGGACAAATCGAACGTTATTCACTGGCGGCGGAAGACGGAGTCGGGGTCGAAGAGCGTGGCGTGCGCGAGCTCCCAGTCGGGGCAGCCCGCGTGGACCATCTTGGCGAGGGCCGCCTCGCGCTCGTCGCCCGAAAGCGAGGGCGAGACGCCGTGCTGGGCGATCTCTCGCGCGCAGGCGTAGGCGCAGCACATGGGCGGAAAGGCGATCAGGTCGCGCGACAGCCAGACTACGCCGGTCTTCTCGTCGATATGCGCGAGGCGGTCGCGCATCTCGCGCACGCGCACCGTGAAGTTCTTGCGCGCGAAGCTCGCGCCCGCTCGCTCGGCCGCCTGCGCGAAGAGCCCCGCGCCGTTGCGGGCGAGCACGCCGTCGGCCCAGCTCATGAACGCCTGGCGGCGCTGGTCGTAGCTGCCAGTCTGCATGACGGACAGCTCGATGAGGCTGACCTCGGGCACGAGGCGCACGCCGAGGTTCGCCCGGCCACGCGCCGCATGCCGCATGCTGCCGCGCGACTGCGGGCTGACGCGAAGCAGGAACGGGCGGCCGAACACGTAGGCAACGTCGCCGGTCTGGTAGCGGCAGTTGGGCGAGGTGCTCTTGCGAAAGCGCCGCTGCACGTCAGCCATGACGAGCTTGGCCTTGGGCAGCCACTGGTCGACGAAGGCTATGAGCTGGTCGTTGGTGAGGAGGTCGTCGGTGTAGATCGTGGGCTGGCCCGTCGGCGGCTCGAACGCGAAGTAGGTCTCGTGCACCTGCGTCCTAACGACGGGGCACTCGATACCGTCGAAGCTGATGCTACTGATGACGCGCCCGGCGCCGGGGTCGCCGCCCTCGGGGCCCTGCGGTTGAGAAGTCTCGTCACTCATGCGCGCTCCCTCCTGTTGTGAAGAACGTAGCACAGCAAGGCGAGCTGTCCCGCCATGGGACTGCGTCATATCGGCATAAATTGGGCCGCCCCAGGGGCGAGCGCGACGGCTCGGGGTGCATAAAATCCAAGACCGAGTGAATACCGAGTTTTCTACGTAACAGTCGATAACGCTTATACGGCATTTATGCAAAACAAAAGCAGGTCGGAACACATGCTCCGACCTGCATCTTTTGTGGTGGGCCCACCAGGATTCGAACCTGGGATGAAGGGATTATGAGTCCCCTGTGTTAACCGCTGCACTATAGGCCCGAGATTATAAAAAAGCGGCGGAACGAATCCCGCCGCCTGCAATTACATGGTGGAGATAAGGGGGTTCGAACCCCTGACCTCATGACTGCCAGTCATGCGCTCTCCCAACTGAGCTATATCCCCAATCGCTTGGTGCGGGAGTTACTATACCAAAGACGAATCGGCGTGCAAGCGAAAAATTCCAATTCGTCCAAATGAGGCCTCCCCGTGTGAACATTCTTCACAAAAGACGGTACACTTGAGTCCGCGCAGCCGCGACGAGATTCGCCGCAGCCGCAGCTAGACCGCATAAGAGACGCAGCGCAGGCGCGTGCCTGCAACAAGCACCAAGGAGAGATGCACCGTGACTTCAGATTGCAGGAACCTCAAGATGGCCGCCATCGCCTCGCTCATCTTCGGGCTCATCACCTTCGGCGTGGGAATCTTCTACATCATCACCTCCCCCACCGTCACCCAGTCCTACGTCTGCGCGATCGACGGAGCCGCCCTCACCTACATGGGCTTCACGGCGGCCCGCCGCATCAACGTGCCGTCCAACGCCCCGGCGATCCGCAACATGTGCTCAATCGTCGTGCTGATCGCCTTCGTGTGCGCGGCATTCCTGATGCTCAACCACGCGAAGCTCATCATGCAGGTGATCATCGGCAGCCTCGGGCTCGTGCTCTCGCTCATCTGCTTCGTGATCGCCCGCAAGATCACCAACATCCAGAAGGCGCAGTAGACACAGCCGACATCGGTCGCAAACGCAGGAGGGGCGGTCCCGCAAGGGGCCGCCCCTCTTCCATACATGCGTTCAGGCGCAAGGGCCGCGACCCAGGCGCCCTCCAGAATCAGTGGCTACAGCCACCACTCGGGCGTCAGCTCGCCAAGTGTCATGACCTTGCCCTCGGCGTAATCCACCATGACCTCGACGCCCTGGTAGCGACCCGGCATGAGCTGGGCCATGAGCTCTCGGCAGGCCCCGCACGGCGCGGCAGTCGTCCCGTCGGGCATGAGCGCGAGCACCCGCCTGATCTCGCCCTCCCCGTTCGTGATCATGTTGAAGATGGCGTTGCGCTCTGCGCAGATGCCGAGCGTGCACGAGGTGTCCACGCACACCCCCGTGTAGATCCTGCCCGACGCCGACTCGATCGCGGCTGCGACCCCACCGGCATACACCCGCTCGGAAATCTCCCGTGGCCCCTGCACCCTCCTGGCCGCCTCGAGCATCTCGTTCCAAATGTCGCTCACGCGATCTCCCCTCCGTCGCTGCTGGTCCCAGACAGTATAGGCACCGTCGCCGCACTCCCCGCCCCGGCGCCGTCGCGACAATTTCTGGAAGCGCGAAATTTCTCCGCCGCGCGCCGCGCAGTTCTGCTACTATTCTTTCTCGCGGGCGATTGGCTCAGGGGTAGAGCACTTCCTTCACACGGAAGGGGTCGCTGGTTCGAATCCAGCATCGCCCACCAGATTTTGGGGATATAGCTCAGTTGGGAGAGCGCATGACTGGCAGTCATGAGGTCAGGGGTTCGAACCCCCTTATCTCCACCAAACGCAACGCCGCCCTTCGGGGCGGCTTTTCTTTTTAGAAGAGAGATTCGCCGCCATGGACGACAAGGACGCCGAGAAGAGCATGCCCCGTGACTACGAGGCCCGTGCCAAGGAGCACTGGGGCGAGACCGGGCAGTGGGCCGAGTACGAGGCGCGCTGGGCCGGCAGGACCGACGCCGAGAAAGAGGATGCGGGGTCTCGCCTGATGGCGCTCTTCTCGCCCTTCGCAAGGATGCGAGCCGAGGGCGCGGACCCTGGCTGCGACGAGGCCCAACGGCAGGTGGAGAAGATCCAGTCGTTCATCGACGAGCACTATTACACGTGCACGAGAGAGGTCCTGGCCGGCCTGGGCCAGGCATACGGAGCCGGAGGCGACTTCACGCGAAACATCGACGCGGCGGCAGGCCCCGGCGCAGCCGAGTTCGCCTCTGCGGCCGTCAGGGTCTATTGCGAGAAGAACTAAAAAGTTTGAGATAGGGCCAGCGGCCGGCTAGGCCAGGCTCAGCTCGTAGCGGCCGCCGACGAAGTAGTCACGGCTCACGGAGATGGGGTTGCCGGCCTGGTCGGCGTAGTACGTCTCGCTGTAGAGCATGGGGTCGCCGGCGGAGAGGCCGAGAAGAGACGCCTGCGGGGACGTGGTTCGCACGGCGTTGACGGTCCAGCGCACGGTCTCCGCCGGGCTCGCACCGTGAATGCGCTCGATCGCCTCGAAGATCGACGCGTCCTCGAGGTTCTCCTTGAGCAGCGGGGCACCCCAGGAGTACGGGACGATGACGGTCTCGTCGGCGACGGGGAGGCCGTCGGCGGTGCGCGTGCGCCTCACCATGACCATGAGCGCGCCTTCCTCGAGCGAGAAGAACTCCAGCTCGTCAGGGCGGGCGGGAACGATCTGCCTCTCGACGATGTGGGCGCCGGGCGTCACGTCGGACTCCGCGCAGAGGGTCGTGAAGCTGCTCGTCTCGTTGGTGCGGAAGAGCCGGCTGCTGAGGCGGCGCGTCTCGACGAAGGTGCCCCTCCCCTGCATCTTGGTGAGGATGCCCTCCGAGCAGAGGTCCTCGATGGCGCGACGCACCGTGATGCGGCTGACCTGGTAGCGCTCGCTGAGCTCCGACTCGGAGGGGACCTTGTCGCCGGGGGCGTATACGCCATCTCGGATGGCGTCCTTCAGGTCGTCATAGATCTGCTGGTACAGAGGGGTTGTCGACGATGCGCTCATATCCATCTCCCTGGGAGGGGCCCTGGGCCCCGGGCGGTACGCTCTTCTCGGATGTCATCATAAACATATTACACGTTAGCATCGGACGGCCGGAAGGCGCTTGGCGAGCCCGACGACGTCGATCAGCTCGTCTATCACGACGTCCGCGGCGGACTGATCGAGACGGACCCCCTCCGGCGGCCGCAGCGCGCAGACGAGCGCGCCCGAGCGACGGCCCGCCTCGATGCCGATGGGCGAGTCCTCGACGACGATGGACTCCTCGGGCGTGACCCCCAGGTACCTCATGGCGCGCTGGTAGATCTCGGGCGACGGCTTGAATGCGGAGCAGTCGTGGCCGCTGATCGTGAGGTCGACGTCGTCAGCGAGGTCGAGGGCGTCGAGGAACTCCCGGATGAGAGGGGCGTCCGACGATGAGCAGATGGCGGTTCGGATGCCGTGGCGCCTCAAGCGCCAGAGGGTGCAGCGGACGAGCGGGTTGGCGACCTCGACCCAGGGAGTGGGGTGCTCGAGCGAGTAGGTGGCGTAGCCCGCGTGCAGGGCCGCGCGCCGGCGCGGGTCGCCCGGCACGAGCGCCTCCCAGATGGCGGCGTCGTTCGAGCCCGAGAAGTCGGGTGCCTCGTCGAACGAGAAGCCGTGCTTGCGCAGGTAGTTGGCCCTGCGCTCGTTGTAGAACTGCTCCGTGAACGCCAGGACGCCGTCCATGTCGAACAGGACCGCTCTAGCCATGTGTGCCTCCAAACAGAAGGGGCGGGCCGCAAAGACGCGCGACCCGCCCCAGTCGATGCGTGTGCGGGACCCTAGTACTCGAGCTTCCACATGTAGCGACGGACGGTCAGCGGGTGCTGGCGCGCCTCGGCGATCTGCTCGGCGAAGACGCGCATGACCGCGGTGTGGACGAAGGGGCTGAGGTAGGTCGCGGCCTTGGCGCCCACGACGCCGGAGAGGCCGAAGTCCTTCGCGTCGATGACGGCGACCTTGGCGTCGAAGCGCTGCATGAAGGTGAGGGCGCGGGCGTCCATGGCGCGCGTCGCGCCGTCAGCCATGAAGAGCAGGTAGGGCTTGTCGCGCTCGGTCAGCTCGAAGGGGCCGTGGAAGTACTCGCCGGTGTTGTAGGCGGCGGAGTCGAGCCACTGCATCTCGGAGAAGAGGAACATGGACGTGGAGTAGGCTACCTTGGCGCTGGCACCCGAGCCCATGACGTAGATCCCCTGGTCGTCCTTGAAGGCCTGGGCGAATTCCGCTGCGGCCCTGCCGGAATGCTGCGCGGCCTCCTCGCAGAGGTCGTAGACCTTGGTGAGGCCGGCGACCATGTCGTCGCAGAGGTCGCTGCCCTCGACCTGCTGCAGGACCTCGAGGGCGAGCGCCATCGCGTAGCCCATCTTCTCGACCTTGGCCGCGTAGTTGGCCTCGAAGCCGTGGACGATCACGTGGTCGACGCCCTCGGTGAGGGCGGAGCCGGCGACGTGGGTGATCGCGGTGACGGGGGCGCCGAGGGCCTTGGCGCACTTGTTGGCCGCGACGGTCTCGGGGGTGCCGCCGCCGAGCGAGCAGGTGATCACGAAGGTGTTGGGACCCACCCAGGCAGGCGTGTCGTAGTTGAACTCGTTGGCGGTGAAGAGCTGGACGTTCAGGGTCTTGGTGTTGTTGGCCAGGAAGTACTTGGCGGGGTAGAGCTCGCTCATCGAGGCGCCGCAGCCGACGAAGGCGACGGAGTCGATGTCGTGGCCGGCGAGCACGTCGGCGACGATCTGCTTGGGCTTGCTGAGGTCGATCTCGTACATGGTGTGCTTCTCCTTTGCGGAAACGGTTCTCGGGCCTGGGCCCGCTTGAGGCAGGGTGCGCTACGCGAGAACGCCGAGCGCGTAGAGGGCGACGCCGCCGACGATGGCGATGACGAGCAGCGGGGCGCTCTTGAGGTCCTTCTTGATCAGGAAGTAGAAGAAGGCGGTCAGCGCGAGCGGGATCATCTGCGGCATGATGCTGTCGAGGACGTCCTGCAGGACGAGGGTCCCGTCGGCGAAGGTCGCAGGCGTCGTCGCGCCGATGAGGGTCGCGATCATGGCGCCGACGGCCATGAGGCCGACGATGCCGCAGACGTACATGACCTTCTCCATGGCGCCGCCCTGGAGCCTGTCGAGGTACTTGGTGCCGCCCTCGTAGCCGAGCTTCGCGGCGAAGAACGTGACGAGGACCGAGGGGATGATCGAGAGGACCATGGCGATCACGGGCCCGAGGAAGGAGCCCTGCTGGGCGAGCGACACGCCGAGTCCGAACGCGATGACGCGGATGGTGCCCTGGAAGAACGAGTCGCCGATTCCGGAGAGCGGACCCATGAGGGCGGTCTTCATGGCGTTGATGCTGTCGGGGTCGAGCGACTCGGGGTCGCGGGCGTACTCCTCCTCCATCGAGGCGGAGAGGCCGAGGACAAAGGCGCTGGTCTGGGGCGTGCAGTTGTAGAAGGCCATGTGGCGCTGGTAGGCCTGCTTCTTGCGCTCCATCTGGACGGGGTCGGTGTCCGCGTCGGGGTAGGCGCGGTCGAGCGTCGGCGCGATGCCGTAGAGGAAGCCCATGTTCATCTGTCGCTCGTAGTTCCAGGAGTCCTGGATGGCCCAGGAGCGCCAGAAGAACTGGCTCAGCTTCTTGCCCTCCGTGACGGGGGCCACGCTCTTCTCGGCAGGCCTCTCGGAAGCCGCCTGCTGGTTCGTGATGGTGTCAGTCATGGGTGGTCCTCCCTACTCGTCGTCTTCGAGCGGATCGTAGTCCGCGCTTGCGGCCATGCTCGCCTTGCCGGAGTCAGCGGAGCGGTAGTACTTCACGCCGAGCAGGATGACGGCGACGCAGACGGCGATGAGCGAGACGGCCGTGACGGTAAGCTCGAGGTAGGCGGACAGGAGGAAGCCGAGGAACAGGAAGGCGGCCATCTTCTTGTCGAGCATGAGGCTGAGGAGAAGGGCGAGGCCGTAGGCGGTCAGCAGCATGGCCGAGACGCCGAGGCCCTTGGAGAGCCACTCGGGGATGAGGCTCACGAAGCCCTGGACCGCGTCGGTGCCGAGCAGCACCGCGAAGAAGACGGGCAGGAAGTACATGAGGGAGTACAGGATGGTGCCGACCACGATGTGCATGCGGGTGGCCGTCTTGAAGCGGCCCTGCTCGATGGCGGCGTCCGCGCGGTGCGTGAGGACGGCGATGACCGAGCGGAACACGATGCCGAGGAGCTGGCCGAGCACGGCGATGGGGATCGCGATGGTCATCGCGGTCTCGACGCTCGCGTCGGTGAGGCAGGCGAAGGCCGCAGCGACGATGCCGCCGAGTACCATGTCGGGCGGGACGGCTGCGCCGACCGCGACGAGGCCCATGCTGACGAGCTCGGTGGCGGCGCCGACGGCGAGGCCGGTGGCGGGGTCGCCCAGGACGAGGCCGACGAGGGTCGCGCCCACGAGCGGCTGCTCGAAGTTCAAGCGACCGAGGAGGCGCGAGTCGAGCATGCAGAAGACTGCGACAAGGCCGACCAGGATCGCACTGACGAGCGAGTTCATGTAACTCTCCTTTCGACGGGTTTGAATTGCGAGGCTCGGACGTCGCCGGGCCGTGGTGCCTGGCAAGACGTGCTACACGCTCTCGAGGTCGACCCTCTTGTACGAGGGGGTCTGCTGCACGTAGATCCTGGTGCCGAGGTCGAGAAGAGCCCGGGTATCGGCCCGCTCGGCCTCGTCGAGGAAGACCGAGCCGTCCTTGCCGCCGAACTGCACGGCGCCGTCCTTGTTTGCGGTGGCGCCGTAGTTGACCTCGGACAGCGGATAGGAGCGGCAGAACTCGAGCAGCTCGTGGGTGTTGCCGAAGACGAACATGACCTTCTCGCCCAGGGTGTTGAGCTTGTCCATCTTGGAGAGGGCGCGCTCGACCGTGAAGACGTTGAGGCGCACGTTGGACGGCTTGGCGAGCTTGAGGGCGCTCTTCTTCACCTCGTCGGAGGCGGCCGCGTCGTCGACGACGATGATGCGGCCCACGCCGGTCTTGCCGACCCAGGAGAAGACGACCTGGCCGTGCAGGAGGCGGTAGTCGAGGCGCGCGAGCTCGATGGTGGACGGCTTGCCGGAGACGGCCGCGGGAGCGGGCGCCGTGACGGCCTGGGAGACGTCGGGGTTCGCGCAGTCGACGATGCCCGCGCGGGCCTCACCGATCACCGAGCGCAGCTCGCTGGGCGTGACCTTGGCGTCGCCAAGCACGAGGGTGAGCACGAGCGGCATGTTCATGCCCGAGACGACGCGCACGCGCGGCCTGCGCGCCATCAGCTCGACCATGGCGTTGTTGACGCTCGAGCCGAGCATGTCGGTGAGGACGAAGACGTCGTCCTCGTCGGCAAACCCGTCGATCAGGGCCTCGACCTTGCCCGTGATCGGCTCGGTGTCGTCGCGCCTGAGGATGACGGCATGCACGTTGGGGACCTCGCCCACGATCATGCGGATCGTGTCGAGCGCGCCCAGCGCAAGCTCGCCATGGGACGCAAGAATGACCTGGTTCATGAAACGCTGACCTCCCTTTCCGAACGTTGGCAAATATATGAGACGTCCTATACGACTTCGAATCGGCATGGCTGTCGCACGGGACGGACCTCGCGGGGCCTCGCGAGCCGGCCGGCCGGGCGCGAGGTGGGGATGAGGCGGGCACGGCGCGCCGAAGGCTGGATGCAAGGGGGAGCGGGCGCGCCGTGCCCGAGGAGGAATCAGATAACTAGTAGGCGACCTTCCACATGTAGCGGCGGGTCATGTAGTCCTTCGAGGTCGCCCTGGAGAGCGCCCTCATGTAGACGTTGTTGAGCACGGGCGAGAAGAGCACGTGGTTGAAGTACTCCGAGACGCAGTCGGGAAGGTCGTTCAGCCCGATCTCCTTGCCGTCAAGGACGTAGACCTTCTCGCCGCCGTAGCGCTTGAGGAAGTCAAGCGCGCGCTCGTCGGCCGCGCGGCAGCGCCCGACGCCCATGAGCAGGAACACCGGCTTGGCCTTATCGAGAACCTCGAAGGGCCCGTGGAAGAACTCGCAGCAGTTGATCGTGGGCGAGTCAATCTGGAGCATCTCCTCGATGTTGCAGATCGAGAAGATGTAGGCAGAGCCATAGGCGGGCCCGGAGCCCATGACGTAGATGGTCTTCTCCCCCGCCACCTGCGCCGCCCAGCGCTCGGCGAGGGGCGTCGCGTAGGCGACGGCCTTGCGGTAGATGGCGTCGACGACGTCGAAGGCGCCCATCGCGGCCTCGTAGTGCTCAAAGCCCTCAACGCGCTCGACGAGCGCCATCGCGATCTGCAGCGCGACGCTGGAGTTCACGCGCTCGGTGCGCGACTCGTCCAGCGCGATGGACTCGTAGGCGATCGCGTAGTCGCAGGTGGCCGTGAGGTCGGACTCCTCGACGTAGAGGGCGATGGTCTGCGCGCCCAGGTCCTTGGCGACGTGCGCGGCGACGCAGGTCTCCTTGGTGCCGCGCATCGAGCAGATGACGCAGAGCGTGTGCTCGTCGACGTAGGCCGGCGGCGCGAGCACGAACTCGTTGCTCGTGTGCATGGCCGAGCCGATCGTGCGCGACTCTCGCTCCATGAAGTAGTTTGCGGCATGGAACCCGCCGAACGACCCACCCGCGGCGACCCACACCACGCGGTGGACCTCGGACGTTGCAAGGACGCTCTCGACGATACCCTCGACCTCGGACTGGATGCTCATGAAACGCAACTCCTCTCGCAGAACCTCGTGCAGAAACTCGTGTGGAACCTCATGCAGAAACGCTCCAACGCGAGGGCCTCGCCCTCCGTGTTGAGACGGATGGTATCACACTCGTTATAGACGTTCTAGACATTTCTAAAATTAATTTGTCGCCCCCGTTTACCCGCACGCCTCGGCGCATCGAGGGACATGAGCCATTCCAGTCAGGGGACAATCGCAGGCTGTCCGCCTATATCGTTTCATCCAAGAGCAATCGCCACCGCACGCGTCGCGTATACTTTGCGCAGGAATGGACCACGCCCGAACCCGTGAGGTACGCCATGGCACGCAACCCGCGCATGAAGACGGTGGCCTGCGCCGCCCTTTCCCTCGCGCTCACGCTGGGCCTCTCCCCCGTGCGCGCCGGCGCGACAGACCCCGCTGTGGACCCCGCGCCTGCGGCAGCCGACGCCACGAACGAGCCCGCCGAGGCCAATGGCACCGCCGCGAGCGACGCCGCGTCCCCCGCCGAGGCCGCGACCGCGGAGGATCAAGCCACGCCCACCGCATGCGAGCCTTCCGCCACAACGGACCCCTCGACCAACCCTCGCGAGGACCCTGCCGAGAAGAGCCAGGCGCCTTCGCCCACTGAGGAGCCCTCGAGCGAGGGTCCCAGCGCGGCTGACGCCACGGGCGCCGACCTCGCCGCCGCACTCGGCGTCGCCGCGGACGCGACGGAGGCCGAAGACGACATCGAGGACCTCGACCCGCTCGAGGGACTCGAGGTGCAGGCGAGCCCCCTCGTCGACGGCACGACCGCAAGCGTATCGCGCACGAGCACCATGGCGTCGTTCACCACGGGCGGAACCCGGAACGTCGCCCAGCTCGAGACCACGGCCCTCTACCGGCTCGTGACCGTGGGCGCCCACGGCGGCAACTGGGTGTGGGGCAGTAAGACCACCTACGGCGGCTCCGGCGGATCCACGACCGCCGTGACGCCCATCGACGCCGGCGCCACCCCCAACCTCTACGTCGTCTGCGGTGGGCGCGGCGTCGACGCCACGGACATGAGCGAGCACCCGGGCGGCGCCAACGGCGGCGGCAACGGCGGCAAGGGCGCCAAGCGCGACAACGTGAACTACCACGGCGGCGGCTCCGGCGGCGGCGCCTCGCACATCGCCACCCAGCCGGGCTCGCTTCCCGAGTTCGGCACGGCCGCAGGCGTCGAGGCGTCCGTGCTGCTCGTCGCCGGCGGCGGGGGCGGATGCGGCGGCGGCAACGAGACCGGCAAGAACTACACGGGAGGTGCCGGCGGCGGCGTCAAGGGCGGCAACGGCGGCGTCTGGAGCGGAAACTCCATGGCCGGAGGCTCGCAGGCGGAAGGCTCAGGGTCCAAGGCGATCGGCCAGGGCACGAACGGCGGCGCGGGAAGCAACAAGGACCACGGCGCCGAGGGCCACGGCGGAGGCGGTGGCGGCTACTGGGGCGGCGCCGCGAAGACCACAACCGGAAAGAGCACCAAGGCCAGCGGCGCCGGCGGCTCGGGCTACCTCAACGGCACCCTGCTCCAGGGGTCCAAGGCCTCGGACGGCGGTAGCGTCGAGTGGGGCGGCCTGAGGGTCGCGTCGACCACGGCAGGCGTGGGGGCGGCCGGCGGCACAGCCTCGGTCGAGTACCTCGCGAGCATCGTCACCCTCGACGATCACGACGCCGACCATGAGGGCACCCAGACCCTCTACGCCGCTCCGCAGGACAACGCGTACTACACCGCCTACTCGATCGACGGCCTGGCCTCGCCCGTCGAGACGATCGAGACCCCCGCCCGCGACGGCTGGGCCTTCAAGGGCTACTACACCCAGCCCGACGGCGGCGGAGAGCGCTACGTAGCCGAAGACGGGACGATCGAGGCCGGGCTCTTCTCGCAGGGCACCGTGACCCTGCACGCCTGGTGGTGGCCGACCGTCACCTTCGACGCCAACGGCGTGGTGGCCCGGGGCGTCCCGGAGACCATGGCCGTGCGCCCGGGCGAGCCCGCGGCGAGCCCGGCCGACCCCGAGGCGGACGGCCACGGCTTCAAGGGCTGGTCGACCGACGACACCCTCTACCGCAAGTTCGACTTCGCCAAGCCCGTCACCGAGCCCACGGCGCTCTTCGCGTTCTGGTCGCCGCACGTCGAGTTCGACCTGCACGGCCACGGCGACGAGATCGAGCCGCAGTTCCTGCAGAAGGGCGCGTCGGGCCAGAGGGCGCAGCGCCCCGAGGACCCCACCGAGGACGGCTACACCTTCGGCGGCTGGTACACCGACGAGACCTTCGCGGAGGGCACCGAGTTCGACTTCGACACCGAGATCACCACCGACACGACGCTCTACGCCAAGTGGTCGGCAAACGAGTACACGGTCGAGTTCGTGGACGACGGCAACGTCGTCGGCAGCGAGGACTTCGTCTACGACACCGCCGCCAAGCCGCTGACCACGGCCTCAGAGCTCAAGATCGAGCGCGAGGGCTGGGACTTCGCCGGGTGGCGCGCGGGAGAAGAGCTTCAGGTCGACTTCGAGGACGGCCAGGAGGTGCGCAACATCTCGACCGAGACCGGCGTGCTGGAGTTCCATGCCGTCTGGCAGCGCGACATCGACTTCCACGCGGCGGACACGGGAGGGCTCGCGCCGGCGCTCGCGACGGCAAGCGGCCTCGTGCCGCAGGCGACCGCCGACACGTCGCTCCCCCAGCTCACCGATGGAACGGTCTACTCAGCCGTGACCGCGCCGATCCTTCCGGCCCTCGGCACGTGGCGCGGCGTCGGCTGGGTCGCGAGCGACGTTGCGGCATCGGCCGCCGACGTCGCCGCGGGAGAGGCCTTCATGCCGATGGCGACCGAGTACTTCGGCCTCTACCACCGCGAGCTGCACCTCGCCTTCGACGGCAACGGGGCCACCTCCGGCACCATGGACGACCTCGTCGACCTCCAGCGCATGAACGCCTCGGGACAGATCACGAGCGCGACCTTCAAGCTGCCCGCAAGCGCCTTCGAGCGCGAGGGCCACAGCTTCCGCGCCTGGGACCTCGGCGACCCCGGCGACGCAGTGACGCTCAAGCCCACCGCGAGCGAAGGCGCGACCACGACCGCGCACGCCCTCTGGGACGCGCTTCCCACGCCGGAGGGATCCGGCGACCCCGTGGACCCGACAGGCCCCGCGGACCCCGCCCAGCCGCAGGATCGCCGCTCGCCCTCCCCCGCCACGGGAGACGGTCCCACGTGGCCCGCGGCGCTCGCCGCCATGCTCGCGGCAGCAACGCTCGCCCTCGGCATCTCCCGTCGCACCCGGAAGGACCGCTAGCGCCGCCGCGCACAGCCGATGACAGGCCAAAACGGTGCACCTACCTGCAACACTGCACCACAAGGCTTCAACCCGCCCCCAAAGCGCTTATATAATCTCGTCCAAACGACCAAGATGCATCGGAACAGGAGTTGGCCATGAGTCAGACCACGACACGCAAGGCACTCTGCGTGCTCTTTTCCCTCGCCCTCGTGCTGGGACTCACGCCGATTCGCGCACAGGGCGAGGGCGCAAACACTCCTCAAGTGACAGACCAGACGTCCGACCAGATGTCAGACCAAGTTGCGGACCAGGCGCAAGACCCATCAGTCGCACTCGAAGAACCTGCTGACGCTACCAGTGAGCCTCGCGGCGACGAACGCAAGGACGAGGCCACAGGTCAATCGCAGAAAGAAGCCGACGGTGGAGCCGATACCGACGCGCAGCGCGATCCACTTCAAAAAGAGCGCATCCAGCAAGGCTCGTTGCCAACGGCGCTCGATGACACAATCGACACTCGCACCGAATCGCCGCTCATCCGCGACCTGAATCCAACCGAGCCCCCCGTTCAGCAGAGCGGACTCCCCGTGGGAAGGCTTTCCGTGGAGCACGAGCCCCTTTACCTACAATCCGAGGAGATCACCCCGGGAGAGAATAAGACCGTCTCGCGCACGTCCACAAATGCCTCTTTCACGACCCCCGGTACACAGTACATCGCCACGCTGGCGGATGCGGGTCTCTACCACCTTGGCGCCAGCGGCGCAAAGGGAGGGGCATCGGGAGAGAATGCGGAGGCCGAGGGCGGAAACGGTGGCTCCACGGTCGCGGTGACGCCACTCGACGCCGGCACTCTGTACGTAGTCACTGGCGGAATGGGCAAGACCGAAACCGAACGCTTCGCAACTTCCCCTGGCGGGGCAAACGGAGGCGGCAATGGCGGCCACGGAAATCGGTACAACGTGGGGTTGCCGAACGAGGAATACTATGGCGGCGGCGGATCAGGTGGTGGCGCCACGCACATCGCGACCGCCCCGGGAGCCCTCTCGGACTTCGGCTCCACCACAGGCGTCTCCGCATCAGTACTGCTCGTGGCTGGCGGAGGCGGCGGAGGTGGCGCCAAAAAAGTTGGAGGTGCCGGAGGAGGCGCCTCTGGCGGCACCGGAACGCGCTTTATCAACAACGGCGACACGACAACAACCGGAGACGTTGAGCCTGGTTCGCAAGCCCCATCTGGATCGCACGTCATCGGCCAGGGCACCACGGGTGGAGACGGCGTGGAAGGCAACGTGGACCTCAAGGGCGCATCCGAAGGTCACGGAGGAGGAGGCGGCGGATATTGGGGCGGCGCAGCCATTAGCGAGAGCGGTGCATGGACGAAGGCCTCGGGCGCAGGCGGCTCGGGCTACCTCAACGAATTGAAACTTGCGGGCGAGAAGAGCGCGGACGGCGGCTCGATGACCAACGACGGGGCCATGGTCGCCCAGACCTCCGCAGGAAGGAACGAGGGCGGCGGCACGGCATCGATCGAGTACCTTGCGAACATCGTGACGCTCGATGCGGGCAAGGCCGCGACAACCGCGGGCAGCCCCTACGTGTACACCGCCCCCAGCGCAGACGAGTATCACCTCAACTACTCCCTGTCGGGTCTTGGCGATCAAGTCGATTCCATAACCGTCCCCACGCGCGACGACGCCGTGTTCCTCGGGTACTACACCGAGCCCAACGGCGGCGGCACCCGCTACATCAACGACACCGGCACCATCGAGGCTGGGCTCTCCTCACTCGGCACCACCACGCTCTACGCAAACTGGGCGCCCATTAGCTATCAGGTCGACTTCTACAGCTTCAACAAGCCCGTCGGCTCGCAGGAGTTCCGCTACAGCGAGGGCAGCAAGGCCCTCAGGACGGCCGAGGACCTTGGTCTTGCAGAGGAGGGCATGACGTTCGCGGGCTGGCGCATGGGACCCACGCTGCGTGTGGACCTAACTGACGGCGAGATCGTGAAAGACCTCCCGGCGAGCGAGGGACACGTCAGCCTCTACGCGGTATGGAAGCGTCAGATCAACTTCCACGCGATCCAGGATGAAGCCGCAGCCCTCAGAGAGAGCGCAGACTCAACCCCCCTCTCGAATTCTGATCTGTACGTCTCCCAGCTCACCGATGGCGAGGCCTACTCCTCGATCACGGCACCAATCCTGCCCGCAGCCGGAACCTGGGAGGGAATCGGCTGGGTCGCGAGCGACGTGGCGGCATCGGCCGCAGACGTGGCCGCGGGCGAGTCCTTCATGCCCATGGCGACCGAGTACTTCGGCCTCTACCACCGCGAGCTGCACCTCGCCTTCGACGGCAACGGCGCCACGTCGGGTACGATGGACGACCTCGTCGACCTCCAGCGCATGAACGCCTCGGGCCAGATCACGAGCGTGATGTTCAAGCTGCCCGAAAACGCCTTCGAGCGCGATGGCCACACCTTCCGCACCTGGGACCTCGGCGACCCCGGCGACGCCGTGACGCTCTCCCCCGCCGCGACCGAAGCCGCGACCACGACCGCCCGTGCGCTCTGGGACGAGCTTCCCACGCCGGAGGCACCCGGCGACCCCGCGAACACCGCCCAGCCGCAGGATCGCCGCTCGCCCTCGCCCGCCACGGGAGACGCGCCCGCGTGGCCCGCGGCGCTCGCCGCAATGCTCGCAGCAGCTGCGCTGACGCTTGGGCTTTCCCGCCGTGCACGGCGCGAGCACTAGAGCAGAAACAACCTAGCGACGCGAAACCGAGGTGGGCCATGAGACACACGACGACGCGCAAGGCACTGTGCGTGCTCTTCTCGCTCACGCTCGTCATCGGGCTCTGCCCCGCTCCCGCGCGCGGCACGTCCGCGGCCGAGAAGAGCGAACCCACACCGTCCGCGTCCGAGCCGTCACCAGGTCAGGAGACTGCGACCCCCGCCGACAGCGACGGGGCGCCCACGACGGCTCCGACCGACGACGAGACGCCCCCGGCCCAGACGCCTGCGTCGCTCGACCAACGCCCGGCAGACGACACCCAGCAGGCCGATCCCGTGAGCACGTCCGTTGGCAACGCAACCCATCAAGCCAACACGACCGCCGAAGACGAAGCCCCCGACCTCCAGGCGCAATCCGGCGACCTCGCGCCGCAAACCGACGTCCTCGCCCCGGGCGAGACCAAGACCGTCTCGCGCGCCTCGACCACGGCCGCCTTCGACGTCCCCGGCGCGCAGAACACGGCCACGCTCGCCGACACGGGCCTCTACCGGCTCAGCGCGCTCGGCGCCAGGGGCGGCATGGCCGGCGAGGGCTGCGAGGGGCCAGGCGGTAGCGGCGGCAGCGCCGTCGCGGTCACGCCACTCGACCCCGTCAGCCTCAGCGTCGTCACGGGCGGCGAAGGCAAACAGGAGGCGGAGCAAAGGCAAGGGGCGTCAGGTGGCGCCAACGGCGGCGGCGTCGGCGGGTCCGGCGCAGTGTCAGGCAGCATCTACTACGGCGGCGGTGGGTCCGGCGGCGGCGCGACCCACATCGCGACGAATGCCGGCACCCTCGCAAGCTTCAGGTCGGTCGCGGGCGTAGAGGCCTCGGTGCTCCTCGTCGCAGGAGGAGGCGGCGGCGGTGGCTCCACCATGTCCGGCGGCGACGGCGGCGGTGCCATCGCAGGGAGCGGCCTTCGCTTCACCAGCAAGACCTCGACCGTTGCCGTGCCCGGCGGCTCACAGGCCAACAACTCCGGCTCCGCAGCCATTGGTCAGGGAGCTCCCGGCGGCGGCGGCCTCGACAACACGAGCGGCGGCGCCGAGGGACACGGCGGGGGCGGAGGCGGCTACTGGGGAGGCGCGGCGGTCGAAGAGTCCGCCAAGTGGACCAAGTCCTCCGCCGGCGGCGGGTCGGCCTTCCTCAACGACTCCCTCATGGCGGGCGAGAAGAGCGCGGATGGCGGCTCTATGAGCCTCGACGGGGCCACGGTCGCACGTACGACCGCAGGCGCCAACCCGGGCGCTGGCTCCGCCTCGATCGAGTACCTCGCCAGCGTCGTCACGCTCGACGCGGGCGAGTCCGCGACAACCGCGGGCAGTGCCTACATCTACGCCGCCCCCGCCGCAGACGAGTACTCCCTCTCCTACTCCGTCACGGGCCTCAGCGACCAGGTGACCAAGATCGCCGTTCCCACGCGCTCCGATGCCCAGTTCCTCGGCTACCACACCGAGCCCGCGGGCGACGGCACCTGCTACGTCGACGACACGGGCGCCATCAAGTCAGGCCTCTTCGACCGCGGCTCCACCACGCTCCACGCCCGCTGGGGCCACAAGGTGGACTTCGACGCCAACGGGGTCGAGACGACGTCCTTCCCCGAGAGCCAGCTCGTCGACGACGGCGACACCGCAACGAAGCCGGACGACCCAGCCTCGAGCACGAGCGACTTCAAGGGCTGGTCGACCGACAAGAACACCTACCAGGAGTTCGACTTCGCAACGACACTCACGGGCAACGCCACGACCACCCTCTACGCGTTCTGGTCGCCGCGCGTCGAGTTCGACCTCCAGGGCCACGGCTCGCCCATCCCCGCCCAGTTCCTCCAAAAGGGCGAAAGCAGCCAGACGGCGACGCGTCCCGCAGACCCCACCGAGCCCGGCTACACCTTCGGCGGCTGGTACACCGACGCCTCCTGCGCGGACGAGTACGCCTACGACTTCGATGAGCCGGTCACGGCCATCACGAAGCTCTTCGCAAAATGGTCCGCCAACGAGTACGCCATCGAATTCATCGACGACAAGACGGTGATCGGCACGGAGGACTTCGTCTACGACTCCGCCGAGAAGAGCCTCCTCACGTCCGAGGAACTGGGCCTCTCGCGCGAGGGCTGGACCTTCGCCGGCTGGCGCCGCGGCGACGCGCTCCAGGTCGACTACACCGACGGCCAGCCGATCAGAAACCTCTCGACCGAGACGGGAAAGATCGAGTTCCACGCCGTGTGGCAGCGCACGATCGAGTTCCATGCTGCCAGCATCCCCGCCCTTGTGACGGACCTCGAGACGGCGGCGTCGCTCGCGCCCCAGTCATCATCCGACCAGACGCTCACCCAGCTGACCGATGGAGAGACCCTCTCCTCCGTCACGGCCCCGACTATTCCCGCAACGGGCGCCTGGCAGGGCGTCGGCTGGGTGGCGAGCGAGGTCGCCGCCTCAGCGGCAGACGTCGCCGCGGGAGAGGCCTTCATGCCCATGGCGACCGAGTACTTCGGCCTCTACCACCGCGAGCTGCGCCTCGCTTTCGACGGCAACGGGGCCACGTCGGGTACGATGGACGACCTCGTCGACCTCCAGCGCATGAACGCCTCGGGCCAGATCACGAGCGTCACCTTCACGCTCCCCAAGAACGGCTTCGAGCGCGAGGGCCACAGCTTCCGCGCCTGGGACCTCGGCGACCCTGGCGACGCCGTGACGCTCTCCCCCACAGCCGCGGAGAGCTCGTCGTTCACGGCGGCGGCGCTTTGGGACGACGATCCCGCAGCACAACCCCAGGACCACGTCCAGGCACCCGACCGCCGCTCGCCCTCCCCCGCCACGGGAGACGGCCCCACGTGGCCCGCGCCCCTCGCGCTTGCGCTAGCGACCGCCGCCATCGCCCTCGGCATCGCGCGACGCACCCGCCGCAACGGCTAGGCACGCGCCGCGCGCAACCGAATACGGGTCAAAACGTCTCATTTGTCCGCCGCACCACTGAGCAGGCATTCTCCTCGCACGGCACCCTCGCCTATACTTTGAAAGATACACTGTCGACAGCGACGTATGCAAAGCAGAGGTGTGCGCCATGAGACACACGACGACGCGCAAGGCACTGTGCGTGCTCTTCTCGCTCACGCTCGTCATCGGGCTCTGCCCCGCTCCCGCGCGCGGCACGTCCGCGGCCGAGAAGAGCGAACCCACGTCTGCCGCGGCTGAGCCATCGCAAGAAACTACTACCGCAGCCCCCGCCGACGAGGCTGCGACGGCCACACCCGCGTCGACCGACGACGAGACGCCCTCGGCCCAGACGACTGCAATGCTCGGGCAAGGTGCGGCAAACGGCGCCCAGCAGGCCGACCCCATGGCCTCGGCGGCCGAGCCCGCAACCCAGCAGACGAATCCCGTGACCCCGGCACCTGGCGCCACAACCCAGCAGGCCGAGGCGACCACCGAGGGCGACGACCCCGACCTCCAGGCGCAATCCGGCAACCTCGCGCCGCAAACCGACGACCTCGCCCCGGGCGAGACCAAGACCGTCTCGCGCTCCTCGACCACGGCTGCCTTCAACGTCGCCGGCGCGCAGAACACGGCCACGCTCGCCGACACGGGCCTCTATGAGCTCAAGGTAAAGGGCGCCAAGGGTGGCCAGGCGGGCGACGGCTGCAACGGGTCCGGCGGCATGGGCGGCAGCTCCATTGCAGTCACACCACTTGACCCAACCGACCTCAGCGTCGTCACGGGCGGTGCCGGCAAGAGCGAATACCCCCACTACACCAGGACTCCGGGTGGCGCCAACGGCGGTGGAGACGGCGGCGCAGGAGCAAAGTTCAACAGCTACTTCGGCGGCGGTGGGTCTGGCGGCGGCGCCAGCCACATCGCAACCACAGACGGAACACTCGCGAGCTTCGGCTCGACCGAGGGAGTGGACTCCTCGGTGCTCCTCGTCGCCGGCGGAGGCGGAGGGGGCGGGACCGGCTGGGCCGGCGGCTCCGGCGGCGGTGCAGCCGGAGGCAACGGCACGCGCGCCATTGAAAGAAATGTGTACGGTTCCGTGTACGGCGGATCACAAGTCGCTCCCTCTGGCTCAGGCGTCATCGGCCAGGGCGCTGCGGGTGGCAACGGACGCGCCAACACGAGCGGCGGTGCCGAGGGACACGGCGGCGGCGGAGGCGGCTACTGGGGCGGCGCGGCTGTCATCGAAGACGGCAAGTGGACCAAGTCCAGCGGTGGCGGCGGTTCCGCCTTCATCAACGAACGCTTCATTGCGGGCGAGAAGAGCGCCGACGGCGGCTCGATGACCCGCGACGGGTCCATGGTCGCCCTGACGCTCGCCGGCACCAACGACGCCGCCGGCACGGCCTCCGTCAGGTACCTCGCCAGCGTCATCACGCTCGACGCCGGCGAGTCCGCTGCCACGACCGGCAGCGCCTACATCTACGCCGCCCCCGACGTCGACGAGTACCACCTCGACTACTCGATCACGGGCCTCGGCGACCAAGCAACCACCATCACGATCCCAACGCGCCCAGACGCCCAGTTCCTCGGCTACTACACCGAGCGCGCGGGCGCAGGCACCTGCTACGTCAACGATGCGGGCACCATCAAGTCAGGCCTCTTCGACCTCGGCTCCACCACCCTCTACGCCCGCTGGGGCCACAAGGTAAACTTCGACGCCAACGGGGTCGAGACGACCTCCTTCCCCGAGGGCCAGGTCGTCGACGACGGCGGCAGCGCGACCGAGCCGGCCGAGCCGACCTCCGTCATGCACGACTTCAAGGGCTGGTCCACGAGCCCGAGCACGTTCACGGAGTACGACTTCTCCACCACGCTCACGAACAGCGAGCCGATCACCCTCTACGCGTTCTGGTCGCCGCACGTCGAGTTCGACCTGCAAGGACGCGGCGGCGCAATCGACCCGCAGTTCCTCCAGAAGGGCGAGACGGGCCAGAAGGCGCAGCGCCCCGAAGACCCCACCGAGACCGGCTACACCTTCGGCGGCTGGTACACCCACCCCTCCTGCGCCGACGAGTACGCCTACGACTTCGACGAGGCCGTCACGACCGACACAACGCTCTACGCCAAGTGGTCGGCCAACGAGTACACGGTCGAGTTCATCGACGGCGAAACCGTGGCCGGCACGGAGGACTTCGTCTACGACTCAGCCGAGAAGAGCCTCCTCACGTCCGAGGAGCTGGGCCTCTCACGCGAGGGCTGGACCTTCGCCGGCTGGCGCCGGGGCGACGCGCTCCAGGTCGACTACACCGACGGCGAGTCGGTGCGGAACCTCTCGACGGTCACCGGCAAGATCGAGTTCCACGCCGTGTGGCAGCGCCCGATCGAGTTCCACGCCGCAAGCATTCCGGCCCTCACGACGGACCTCGAGACGGCGGCGTCGCTCGCAACCCACTCATCATCCGACCAGACGCTCCCCCAGCTCACCGACGGGGCCACCTACTCCTCCGTCACGGCGCCGATCCTGCCCACAAGCGGGTCCTGGCAGGGCGTCGGCTGGGTCGCGAGCGAGGTCGTCGCGTCGGCGGCCGACGTCGCGGCCGGCGAGTCCTTCATGCCCATGGCGACCGAGTACTTCGGCCTCTACCACCGCGAGCTGCGCCTCGCCTTCGACGGCAACGGCGCGACCTCGGGCTCGATGGACGACCTCGTCGACCTCCAGCGCATGAACGCCTCGGGCCAGATAACGAGCGTGACCTTCGTGCTCCCCCAAAACGACTTCGAGCGCGAGGGCCACAGCTTCCGCACCTGGGACCTCGGCGACCCCGGCGACGCCATTACGCTCAAGCCCGCCGCGACCGAAGCCGCGACCACGACCGCCCACGCGCTCTGGGACGAGCTCCCCGCGCCGGCAGGCCCGTCGCAGGCTCCCACGGAGGCGGCCAGCCCCACGGACCGCCGCTCGCCCTCCCCCGCCACGGGAGACGGTCCCACGTGGCCCGCGCCCCTCGCGCTCGCCCTCGCGACCGCCGCGATCGCCCTCGGCATCACGCGCCGCACCCGCCGCGAACGCTAGGCCGCGCCCTGCGCACGCGACCGATAAGGCCCCAAATTGATTCATCTACCTGCTTGCTCACCCGTCAGGGGTTCAACGACCAAGCGCCAGTCCCGTATACTTTGAGAGATAGGCGACCATCCCAGCGACGCGAAACCGAGGTGCGCCATGAGGCAGACCACGACGCGCAAGGCACTCTGCGTTCTCTTCTCGATCACCCTCGCCGCCGGACTCTGCCCCGCTCCGGCGCGCGGCACCAACGACGCCGGTCAGGGCGTAACCGACCCCTCCGCCACCGCCGACGGCGCGAGCACCGCACAGGAGACCAACGACACGCAGGCGCCAGACGACCCCCAGGCCACGAATGACGCAGCAGATCAGCAGGATGCGACCACCGAGAAGAGCGTGGACGCCGCACCCCTGAGGGACGACCTCGAGCCCACGCCCGCACTCGACCCCTCCCCGGACACGGAACCCGAGCCCGCGCCCGACCCCCTGCAGAACCTGACGCCGCAAGGCGAGACTGGCCCCTCGAACGACCTGGCACCTCAGGAGGAGCTCGAGGCGGCGTCCGACCTCACGCCGCAGGCGGCCGAGATCGTTGATGGCGAGTCCGCCACAATCTCGCGCACAAGCGGCGCATGGTCGTCCTCTGCGGGCGGAACCCAATACCAGATCACGTTTGCCGACCAAGGTGTGTACACGATCAGCCTCACGGGTGCCGAGGGCGGAGGGAGCAGCGGAGCAGCCGCAGGCGGTACCACAATAGGTGCCGTCACATTTGCTGCCAACACAGTTGCATATGCCGTCACCGGTGGAGCAGGGGAAAACCCGGCAGACCTCACACCGACTGGAACGCCAGGCAGCGGCGGCGCAAACGGCGGTGGCGCCGGCGGAAGTGGCTCACGATACGTCACAGACAGACAAATGAAAAACGGTGGCGGTGGCGGAGGCGGCGCAACTCATATCGCGATTGCCCCGCGCAGCCTTGTTGAAGTCCTCAGCTCGGGAGACGCAAACGTGATCATGGTGGCCGGCGGAGGCGGCGGCTGTAGCGGTACCATACAAGGCGGCAGCGGCGGAGGCGCCACTGGCGGTAACGGCATAAACATCACATCAGGTGAAACGGTACCAGCATCAGGCACGCAGTCGAGCGGCCACGCACGTGGCCAGGGCGGCACTGGGGGCAACGGCAACGGCAGAGGCCAAGGCAGCGAAGGGCGCGGAGGAGGCGGTGGCGGCTACTATGGTGGCAAAGCCGTCTCCACCACTCACAACGCCTCAGGCGCCGGTGGCTCGGGATTCCTGAACGAGTCGTTCTTCTCTCGCGGCACGAAGTCAGCGGATGGCGGAGACATCGAGAAGGACGGCTCGTGGGTTGCCAACACGCACATGGGTGGCGGGACCGGTGACGGCACGGCCTCGGTCTCCTACCTCGCGAGCATCGTGAACCTCGACAGCAAGGCGGCCGTTCCAGGCACGGACATGCTCTTCTCGGCACCGCTGGTGGACACCTACTACACGGCGTACTCTATAGACGGGCTTGAAGGCGCAACCGACAAGATCGAGCTGCCGCAGATGGACGGCTGGAAGTTCAAGGGATACTACACGCAGCCCGACGGCCAGGGCACGCGCTACGTCGAGGAGGACGGGAGGATTGTCGACGGGCTCTATGGCGAGGGGTCGACCACGCTCTACGCCCTGTGGTGGCCGGTCGTGCACTTTGACGCAAACGGCGTCACGACGACGAGCTTCCCGGCCGACCTTGACGTCGAGACAGGCACGAGCGCAGACGAGCCCACCCGCCCTGCCGCGACGGGCACGACCTTCAAGGGATGGTCGACCAACAAGAGCACGTACCAGGAGTACGACTTCTCGCATCCCGTGACGGAGCCCCTCACGCTCTACGCGTTCTGGACGCCCCACGTCGAGTTCGTCATGCACGGCCATGCCCAGGAGATCGCCCCGCAGTTCCTGCAGAGCGGACAGGCGGCAACGGAGCCGGAGGCTCCGACGGAGACCGGCTACACCTTCGAAGGCTGGTACACCGACCCCGGCTTTGCCCCCGAGGCAAGGTACGACTTCTCGAAGCCGGTGACGTCCGACGTGACGCTTCACGCCAAGTGGTCGGCGAACGAGTACACGATCGAGTTCGTCGACGACGGAAGGGTCGCCGGAACCGAGGACTTCGTCTACAACGACGCCGAGAAGCCCCTGCGCACCGCGAGCGACCTCGGCCTCTCGCGCGAGGGTTGGACGTTCGCCGGCTGGCGCTCGACGGGCGCGCTCCAGGTGGACTACGCCGACGGCGAGGAGGTCCGCAACCTCTCCACGGAGACCGGCACGCTCGAGTTCAACGCGGTGTGGGAGCGTGACGTCACCTTCCACCAGGCAAGCGCCGCCGACCTCCTCAACACGCTCTCCCCCGCCGCCGAGGCGAGCGCCTCCCAGGCGACGGCCGTGCAGCAGCTCACGGACGGCGCGTCGTACTCGTCCGTCACGGCGCCGCTGCTCGAGACCGTTGGCAGCTGGACGCCCATGGGATGGTCTGCAGACACGGCCGCGACGACGATGTCGGACGTGACGCCCGGCGCGGCCTTCACGCCCATGACCACCGAGTTCTACGGCCTCTACCGGCGCACGATCCGCCTGGCATTCGACGGCTCGGGCGCCGAGTCCGGCGAAGTCGAGGACATGACGGAGGCCCAGCACATGAACGCCTCGGGAGAGCTGACGAGCGCGACCTTCGAGCTGCCTGCGAACGCCTTCGAGTATGCAGGCCACAGCTTCCGCGCGTGGGACCTTGGCGCGCCCGGGGACGCCGTGACGCTCAAGCCCGCCGCGGCCGAGAGCCCCAACGTGACCGTGCACGCCCTCTGGGACGAGCTGCCGGCGGCCGCGGGAACAAGCCAGTCCGAGGACGCGCCCGGAGCGCGGCGGGGCGCGACGCCCAAGACGTCCGACCCGACCCTCCCGTACGCGGGCGGGACCGCGGCGCTCGCTCTTCTCGCCATGGGAATTGGCGCCTGGCGTCGCAGGAGGAGCCAGAGGTAGGCACGCGAGTGGCGTCGAGAAGAGCAAGGCCCCGGGCGCAGAAGCGTCCGAGGCCTCGATTGCGTGATGTCAAGTGGGGCTACGAGCGCTGAGCCTTGACCTTCTCGGCGACGAGGCGAGAGACCTCGTCGATGGAGACCTCGCTGCGCTCGCCCGTGGCGCGGTCCTTGAGCTCGACGTTGCCGTTCTTGATGGCCTTCTTGCCGCAGACCACCTGGTACGGGAAGCCCATGAGGTCGGCGTCGTTGAACTTGACGCCGGGGCGCTCCTTGCGGTCGTCGACGACGACCTCGATGCCGGCCTCGACGAGCTCGCCGGCGATGCGCTCGGCGACGGGCCAGCAGACGTCGTCGTTGACGTCGAGGGGCACGACCTCGACCTCGAAGGGAGCCACCGAGACAGGCCAGGCGATGCCGTGCTCGTCGTGGTGCTGCTCGACGATGGCCGCGAGCGTGCGCGAGACGCCGATGCCGTAGCAGCCCATGAGGAAAGGCTTCTCGCGGCCGTCCTCGTCGGCGAAGGTGGCGCCCATGGCCTCGGAGTACTTGGTGCCGAGCTGGAAGACCTGGGAGACCTCGATGCCGCGGGCGCCCGAGAGGGGCTTGCCGCACGTGGGGCAGACGTCGCCGGCCTTGGCGCAGATGACGTCGACCCAGGCGTCCTCGGCGATCTCGAAGTCGCGGCCGGGGTGGGCGTGCAGCAGGTGGGCGTCGGCCTCGTTGGCGCCGACGGTCCACCACTGGGCGTCGCGCAGGGCGACGTCGACGCAGACGCGGACGCCCTCGGGAAGGCCGACGGGCCCGATGTAGCCCTTGACGAGGCCAGCCTGCTCGAGCTCCTCGTCGCTCATGAGGTGGTACTCTCCGAAGGCGTGCTCGGCCTTGACGTCGTTCATCTCGTGGTCGCCGGGGACGAAGACCACGGTGGGGCGACCCTCGCCGTCGATAAGGGCGAGCGCCTTGCGCGTGGCCGCCTCGGGGATGGAGAGGAAGCGGGAGACGTCCTCGATCGAGGCGCAGCCCGGGGTCTCGACGCGCTCGAGCTCGCCGGCCTCGCCGTCGACGACGTTGACCGCGGCGCTGGCGGCCTCGGTGTCGGCCGCGAAGCCGCAGTCGTCGCAGTAGACGAGCTCGGCCTCGCCGGAATCGGCGATGGCCATGAACTCGACGGAGGTGTCGCCGCCGATCTGGCCGGAGTCGGCCACGACGGGCAGGGCCCTGAGGCCGACGCGCTCGCAGATGCGGGCGTAGGCGGCCTTCTCCTGGTCGTAGCACTCCTGCAGGGACTCCTGGGTGGCGGAGAAGGAGTAGCCGTCCTTCATGATGAACTCGCGCCCACGCATGAGTCCGAAGCGAGGACGAAGCTCGTCTCGGAACTTGTCCTGGATGTGGTAGAGGGTCAGCGGGAGCTGCTTGTAGCTGCGCAGCTCGTTGCGGACGAGGTCGGTGAAGGTCTCCTCGTGGGTGGGGCCGAGCGCGAACTCGTGGTCGTGGCGGTCGGTGATGCGCATGAGCTCGGGGCCGTATGCGTCCCAGCGGCCGCTCTGGTGCCAGAGCGCGGCGTCGGTGAGGATCGGGGCGAGCATCTCCTGCGCGTCGATGGCCTCCATCTCGTCGCGGATGACGTCCTCGATCTTGCGCAGCGAGCGCCAGGCGAGCGGCAGGTAGGAGTAGAGGCCGGCGGCGCCGCGGCGGATCATGCCGGCGCGCAGCAGCAGGCGGTGGCTCGCGAGCTCGGCCTCGGTGGGGTCTTCCTTAAGCGTCGGGGCGTAGAGCCGCGACATCCTCATGTACTTTCTCAACGTGAATCCTCCAACTCATGGGTGCACAAGCGTGAAAAACTATAGTCCAGCGAGGGCGGTCGCGCAGGCCACGAGGTGGCCTTGGAGGAGAAAAACATGCTTCTCTCCCCCGCCGCGGGCGCGGGCGTGCGGCCGCGGGCGGCTAGGCGCGCTCGCCGAAGCGGGCCTCGATCTCGGCGAAGAGCTCGTCGACCATGTCGCCCTCGGCGACGTTGCGAATGCGCTCGCCGTTGGCGAAGAGGATGCCCTGGCCGCGGCCGCAGGCGATGCCGAGGTCGGCGTCGCGCGACTCGCCGGGGCCGTTGACGACGCAGCCCATGACAGCGACCGAGATGGGCGCCTTGACGCGCGCGAGGCGACGGGAGACCTCCTCGGCGATGGGGATGAGGTCGACCTGGCAGCGGCCGCACGTGGGGCAGCTCACGAGCTCGGGGTGCAGGCGCCTGAGGCCGAGGGCAGAGAGCAGGTCCCAGGCGACGTTGACCTCCTCCACGGGGTCGGCCGTGAGCGAGAGGCGGATGGTGTTGCCGATGCCCTGCTCGAGCAGGATGCCGACGCCGGCGCAGTTCTTTACCGTGCCCTGGCGAAGCGTGCCGGCCTCGGTCACGCCGACGTGCAGGGGCACGTGCGGGAGCTCGCGCGAGAGCGTGCGGTAGGTCTCGAGCGTGGTGGGTACCGAGTGGGCCTTGGCCGAGAGGACGACGTCGGTGAAGCCGCGCGCCTCGAAGTGCTCGATGTGCGAGACGGCCGAGGCGACGAGCTTCTCGGGCAGGGTCATGTCGTCGCGCTCGTCGAAGGCGCGGTCGAGCGAGCCTGCGTTCACGCCGACACGGATGGGGATGCCCGCGGCGCCGGCCTCGTCGATCACGGCGTCGACGCGGTCCCAGGAGCCGATGTTGCCGGGATTGATGCGCAGCCCCGCCGCACCGCGACGGGCGGCCTCGATGGCGAGGCGGTGGTCGAAGTGGATGTCCGCGACCACGGGAAGCGGGCTCTTCTCGCAGATCTCCTGGAAGCCGTCGAGCACGTCGGGCTTGGGGATCGCGACCCGCACGATCTCGCAGCCGGCGTCGGCGAGGCGGCCGATCTGGGCGAGCGTCGAGGCGGGGTCGTCCGTCTTGGTCGTGCACATGGACTGGACCGAGACGGGCGCGTCGCCGCCGATGGCGACCGGTCCGACGTGCACCTGGTGCGTGAGCTCGCGCGGGAGGGTGTTGCTGCTTGTCATGGGTACCACCTTGGAAGTGCGTGCTTGGACGGGAGTGCCGTCTAGAAGAGCAGGCGGAAGATGTCGTTCTTCAGGGCGAACACGAAGATGAACAGGAAGAAGGCGAGGCCGGCGTAGCTGATCCAGTTCTGGACGCGCACGGAGAGCGTGCGGCGGCTCACGAGCTGGATGACCTCGACGAGGATCTTGCCGCCGTCGAGCGGCGGGATGGGAAGCAGGTTCATGAAGCCGAGCGACATCGAGACCATGGCCACGAAGAGCATGAGGTCGATGGGGCCGGACGCTGCCGCCTGGCTGGCCGCCGCCGAGATGCCCACGACCGACGAGGTGTTCGAGAGGGTCTCCATGGTGTGCTGCGGCATGATGAGGCGAGCGGCGAAGGTCGCGACCGTGGCGCCGTAGTTGAGGGCCGCCATGGCAGCGTCGCCGACCGGGACCGGCACCATGCGCGTCTGCGCATTGACGCCGAGCACGGGCTTGCCCTCGCCCTCGGGGCGCACGACGTGGGCGACTGCGGTCTGGCCGTCGCGCACGTAGGTAACGTCGAAGTCGCCGCCGGCTGAGAAGGCCTGGTCGATGGCCTCGACGACGCCCTGCCAGTCAGAGCAGTCGCGCTCGCCGATGCGCACGATGGCGTCGCCCGCGGCGAGGCCCGCGCGCTCGGCCGCGCTTCCGGACTCAACGCCGCCGAGGACGTTGGAGTTGACGATGGTCGCCACGCCGACGGTCGAGAGCGTGGCGGTCACGATCACGAAGGCGAGCAGGATGTTCACGAGCGGGCCAGCCAGAAGGATGACGACGCGACGAATGAAGCCCATGCCAAGGTAGGTGTGGGAGCGCTCGGCGGAGAGGGCCTCGGCGGGGTCGGCGGCGATCTGGTGCGGCTCGCCCGCGGCCGTGGTGCCCTCGGACTCGAAGTCGTGGCCGGCGTCGTACTCGGTCAGGTGGTTGGCGTCGCGCTCGAGGGTCTCGAAGGCCTCGGGCCAGTCCCTCTGCCCAGGCTCCTCGCCCTTCCCGGCGTCGTAGTAGGGCCTGATGGACGCCCAGTCGGCAAGCGTCACGAGGAGCGTGAGCGCACGCTCCTCGTCGATGGCGAGCTCACGGGCGACCTCGGCAATGGTGACGCGGCCGCGGCGCTGCACGAGGTCGAGGCAGTCGGCGAGGCGGTCGTCGTGCTCGCCCTCCATGCCGCAGATGCGGTTGTAGCCGCCCAGCAGGATGGGCGTGACGCCGAACTCGGTGCCGTAGGCGCGCGACTTGCGGAAGAGGCGCTTGCGGCAGGGCATGCCGAGGTAGAACTCGGTCACGCGGACGCCGAACGCGCGGGCCGCCAGGAAGTGGCCGCCCTCGTGGACGACGACAAGAAGCGACAGGACGACGAGGCCCCAGAATATCGCGGACACGACGGCCATGGCGCTACCTGCTGATCCTGGCGAGCGCGCGCGACGCGGCCTCGCGGGAGCGGGCGTCGACCTCGTGGAGCTGCTCGAGCGACTCGACGGGGTCCGGCTTGGTCTCGTTCATGACGGAGCGCACGACCTCCTCGATGTCGAGGAAGTTGCAGCGGTCCTCGCGGAAGGCGAGGTTGGCGACCTCGTTTGCGGCGTTCATCGCGCACGGCATGATGCCGCCCTCGCGGCCCGCGCGCTTGGCGAGCGCAAGGCAGCCGAAGGTGTCCTCGTCGGCTCGGTCGAACGTGAAGTTGGGCGCGCCGCAGTAGTCGACGCGGTCGGCCGGGCTGTCCCAGCGCTCGGGGTAGCTCAGCGCGTACTGGATGGGAATGCGCATGTCAGAGGGCCCGAGCTGCGCCTTCACGACGCCGTCGGAGAACTCGACCATCGAGTGGATCATCGACTGGCGCTGCACGAGGACGCTCACGTCGTCGACGTCGACGTCGAAGAGGTGGTGCGCCTCGAGGACCTCGAGGCCCTTGTTCATGAGCGTGGCGGAGTCGATCGTGATCTTGGCGCCCATCTGCCACGTGGGGTGGCGCAGGGCGTCGCCCGCCGTGACGTTCAGGAGCTGCCGGCGGCTCATCCCGAAGAACGGCCCGCCCGAGCACGTGAGCCAGATGCGATGGAGGTCGCTTCTCCTCTCCCCCACCAGGCACTGGTAGATGGCGCTGTGCTCGGAGTCGACGGGGATGAGCTGACCCGGGGCCACGAGCGGCATGAGCAGGTCGCCGCCGACGACGAGCGACTCCTTGTTGGCGTAGAGCAGGGTCTTTCCGGCCTTGAGCGCCGCGTAGCCCGCGTTGATGCCCGCAAAGCCGACGACCGCGGAGACGACGCAGTCCACGTCGTCGCGCAGGCAGATCTCCTCGAGGGCGTCGTCGCCGACGAGAAGGTCGCAGCCCGCGGGCAGCGACTCGAGCGCGGGGTCCTTGGCGTGGCGCTCGTCGGTGACGGCCACGACCCTGACGCCGTGGCGCTCGGCCGCGCGCGCCACGAACTCGGTCGAGCTGCGGACGGCGAGGCCGACGACCTCTACCTTGTCGGTGTGCTGACGGCAGACGTCGAGCGTCTGCATTCCGATGGAGCCGGATGCCCCGAGCACCACGACGCGAATGGGCCTCTTGCGGCTCGACGTTGGCGCCGTGTCCTCAAAGATGTTCAAGCAATGCCCCCTAGGTGGAGAATGACGTACGCGACCATGCATCCGAAGAGCATGGAGTCGGACCTGTCGAGCAGGCCCCCGTGACCCGGCATAATGTCGCCGGAGTCCTTCACGCCGACGCCGCGCTTGATGCGCGACTCGAAGAGGTCGCCCACGACCGACACGACGCCGACCAGGACGCCTGCCACGAGGGCGACGGGAAGCGGCAGGCGCCAGAGGCCGATGAGCCAGAGGATGACCCACACGAGCACGCAGCCCGCAAGACCTCCCCAGAAGCCCTCGACGCTCTTGTTGGGCGAGATGCGCGGCGCCAGGCGGTGGCGACCGAAGCGCGAGCCGACGAAGTAGGCCGTGGCGTCGCTCACCCAGACCGACGCCATGCAGCCAAAGGTCAGAAGGCCGCCGACCCAGCTGGCGTCGCTCGACCTCAGGAGCGTGACGCCGCAGAAGAGCAGAGACGTGTAGACGGGCCCGAAGGCCGTCACGGCGACGTCGGCGATGTTGGCGCGCGGCGTGAAGACGTACCAGATCGCACAGCCGGCGAGAAGGGCGAACGTGACGTAGAGAAGCATGCCGTCGATGGGAAGGACCGACGCGACGGGATAGGCAATTGCGACGGCGAGGCCGAGGATCTCGTTGGGCATGCGCCCGGCCATGCGGCTCATCCTGAAGAACTCGGAGCAGCACAGCCACGCCATGGCGCACACGAGCGCGCAGGTCGCCCACGTGCCCAGAAACAGGCAGCCGACGACCACGACGGAGTAGATGAAGCCCGAGGTCGTGCGCGTCAGCAGCTTCTCGGTCCACCCGCGGGCGCGCTGGCCACGCAGGTCGCCGGCGGCGCGCTGCTCCTCCTTCGACTCGCGCTTGCGCTCGAGCCGGGCGATGCCGCGCTCGAGCCCCTGGGGCGTCTCCTCGTCTCTGCTCTCGGGGGCCGTCACTTCGCCTTGACACCCCCAAAGCGGCGGTCGCGCGACTGGTACGACCTGACCGCGCGCAGGAACTCCCAGCGCGAGAAGTCTGGCCAGTAGAGGTCAGTCACGTAGAACTCGGTGTAGGCGAGCTGCCACAGCAGGTAGTTCGACAGGCGCATCTCGCCCGAGGTCCTGATGAGCAGGTCCGGGTCGGGAATGCCGGCCGTGTAGAGGTTGGCCGAGAAGAGCTCCTCGTCGATCTCGTCGGGCGACAGGTTCCCCATGGCCGCGTTCGCGGCGAGGTTGCGGGCGGCGCGCACGATCTCGGAGCGCGAGCCGTAGTTCACCGCAAGGGCGAACGTCATGCCCGTGTGGTCGCTCGTCTCGTCCAGGCCGCGGAAGAAGACCTCGCGGGTCTCCTTGGGCAGCGCCTCGAGGTCGCCCAGGAAGCGCAGCCTCACGTTCTCCTGGTGGAAGAGCGGCATCTCCTTCATGAGCGTGGTCGCGAAGAGGTGCATGAGAAGGTTGACCTCGCGCTGGGGTCGCTTCCAGTTCTCGGTGGAGAACGCGTAGCACGACAGGGCGTCGAGGCCGAGCCTGACGCTCGTGGTCACCGTCTCGCGCAGCGAGTCGACGCCGGCGATGTGGCCCTTCGAGCGGTCGAGGCCACGGCTCTGCGCCCAGCGGCCGTTACCGTCCATGATGAACGACACGTGCCGCGGGATGCGCGTGAGGTCGACGTCGTCGAGCGCTATGTCGTCGGGCGCGTCGGAGAAGTACTCCCTCAGCGCGGTTTCGTCGAACGTCAAGGCTAGATCTCCATGACCTCGGCGGTCTTGTTCTTGAGGAGCTCCTCGACCTTGGCGACGTACTCGTCGGTCAGCTTCTGGATCTCCTTCTTCTCGCGCGCGACCTCGTCCTCGGTCAGCTCCTCGTCGCGGTCGGCCTTGTTGTTGGCGTCGCGACGGGCGTTCCTGATGGCGACCTTGGCGTCCTCGGCGTACTTGCCGCACTCCTTGACGAGCTCCTTGCGCCTCTCCTCCGTGGGCTTCGGGAAGGGAAGGCGGATGGAGGCGCCGTCGTTGCTCGGGGTGATGCCGAGGTCGGAGGTCTCGATGGCCTTCTCGATCTCCTTGAGGGCGCTCTTGTCCCACGGCTCGATGACGAGCATCGAGGCCTCGGGGACCTTGATGCCGGCGAGCTGCGTGACGGGCGTGAGCTGACCGTAGTAGTCGACCTTGATGTCGTCGAGCACGTGCGCGTTCGCGCGGCCCGTACGCACCTTGGTGAAGTTGTTCTTGAGGGCGTCGATGCCCTTCTCCATCTGGGTCCTGGCGTTCTTGGTGTACTCGCTCATAGTCTCTCCTACTCGTCGACGACGGTCGAGCCGACGTCCTCCCCGCGCAGAGCGCGATCGAATATGCCGTCCCCATCGAGGTTGAACACCATGATGGGCATGTGGTTGTCCTGGCAGAGCGCAGTGGCCGTCGAGTCCATGACGTTGAGGTTGCGCTTGAGGACCTCACGGTAGCTGATGGTGTCGAACTTGACCGCGTCGGGGTTCTTGACGGGGTCGCTGTCGTAGATGCCGTCGACCTTGGTCGCCTTCATGAGGACCTCGGCGTTGATCTCGCAGGCGCGAAGGGCCGCCGCGGTGTCGGTGGTGAAGAAGGGGTTGCCGGTGCCGGCCGCGAAGATGGGGATGATGCCCTTCTCGAGGTGGCGGATCGCGCGACGGCGGATGTAGGTCTCGGAGACCTGGTGCATCTCGATGGCACTCATGACGCGGCACTCCATGCCGTTGTGCTCGAAGGTGTCCTGCAGCGCCAGCGAGTTGATGACGGTCGCGAGCATGCCCATGTTGTCGCCCTGGGCACGGTCCATGCCGGCCGCGGCGCCGGAGATGCCGCGGAAGATATTGCCGCCGCCGATGACGACGCCGATCTGCACGCCCGCTTCATAGGCGGGCTTGAGCTCGTCAGCGATGCGCTGAGGGATGTCGGGGTCGATGCCGAAGGACCTCGAGCCCATGAGGGCCTCGCCGGAGAGCTTCAAGAGCACGCGCTTATATTTGTAGTCAGACAAAACGTGCCTCCAGTCATGCGATGGCAAACCAACGCCGTTGAATAACCTTATTGATAATAGCAGAGGCCAGCGGATGGGCGCGCCTGCGCCGCTGGCCGTACACGAGACACAAAAATGGGGCCGATGCGCGTGGCACCGGCCCCACCTGAGATGTGTCTCTCGACTACTCGCCGAAGGAGTAGCGGACGAAGGAGACGACCTTGACTTCGTCGCCAGCGGCCTTGCTGACCTTGGCGGCGAGCTCGTTGATCGTGGAGCCGGACTCCTTGATGGACTCCTGCTCGGTGAGGACGTTCTCCTTGAAGAACTTCTCGAGCTTGCCGGTGGCCATGCGCTCCTGGATGGCCTCGGGCTTGCCGGACTCGGCGGCCTGAGCCATGTAGATGCTCTTCTCGTGCTCGATCACGTCAGCGGGGACGTCCTCGCGCTTGGCGGCGACGGGGGCGGCAGCGGCGACCTGCATCGCGACATCGTGGGCGAAGCCGGCGAAGTCGGCGTTGTCCTTGGTGGCGTCGTTGGCGAAGTCGAAGGTGACGATGTCAGCGAGCTTGCCGTTGTGGTGGACGTAGGCGGCAAGGGCGCCGGACTCGACGGCGACGCGCTGGAAGCGGGCGACCTTCATGTTCTCGCCGATGACGTGGATCATCTCGGTGAGCTCGGACTCGACGGTGCCCTCGCCCATGGCGCACGCCTTGAGGGCGGCCTCGTCGGCGGGGTCGTTCTCGGCGACGGCCTTGGCGAGCTCCATGGCGAAGCCGGTGAACTTGGGGTTGGTGCCCACGAAGTCGGTCTCGCAGGTGAGCTCGAGCAGGGCGCCGGTCTTGCCGTCCTCGGAGACGTAGGCGGCGATGGTGCCCTCGTTGGTGTCGCGGCCGGCGCGCTTGACGGCCTTGGCAACGCCCATCTTGCGCAGGACGTCGACGGCCTTCTCGATGTCGCCGTCAGCCTCGACGAGGGCCTTCTTGCACTCCATCATCGGGGAGTCGGTCATCTCGCGGAGCTGCTTGACGAGGGCGGCGGTAATCTGAGCCATGGTTTGCCCCTCCTTGGGGTCGGAAGTCTATCGGTACGAAGAGCTGGTGCTACTCGGCAGCGGGGGCCTCGGTGGCCTCGGCGACCTCGACGGCAGGAGTGGTCTCGCCGGCGGACATCTCCTCGACGGAGATCTGCTCCTTGCCGGTGCCGGCCAGGACGGCGTCAGCCACGAGCTCGCACATGAGGTTCACCGAGCGGATGGCGTCGTCGTTCGCGGGGATGCCGTAGTCGACCACGTCGGGGTCGGAGTTGGTGTCGAGCAGGCCGACGACGGGGATGTGCAGGCGGTTGGCCTCGCGGATGGCGATCTCCTCGCGCTTGGTGTCGACCACGAAGATGGCCTGGGGCAGGGCGTGGAGCTCACGGGCGCCACCGAGGTTGCGCTGGAGCTTCTCGAGCTCCTTGCCGAGAACAGCCTGCTCCTTCTTGGGGAGAAGGGCCATGCGGCCGTCCTCGACCATGGTCTCGAGCTCCTCCATGCGGTCGATGCGGGAGCGCATGGTCACGAAGTTGGTGAGCATGCCGCCGAGCCAACGCTGGTTGATGTAGGGCATGCCGCAGCGCTCGGCCTGGGCGGCGATGGGCTCCTGGGCCTGCTTCTTGGTGCCGACGAAGAGGATGCGGCCACCCTTGGCAGCGGTGTCCTTGAGGAAGGAGTACGCCTTGTCAGCGCCCAGGACGGTCTGCTTGAGGTCGAGGATGTAGATGCCGTTGCGCTCGCCGAAGATGAAGGGCTTCATCTTGGGGTTCCAGCGACGGGTCTGGTGGCCATAGTGGCAACCGGCCTCGAGCAGGGTACGAATGTTGATCTTAACAGCCATTTCTAAACCTCCGTTGGTTTGTCCTCCGCGTGATGTCAACCCCGTTCGAGCCACCCAGGGCACGGCTGATGCCCCGGGCACCGTGGCCGACGAGTCGTCACGCGTGCGAATTTATGCCGTGCGGACGCACAGCGATTTGTGAGTATACCAGCAACCGTTCGCCGACGCACCACAAAAGCTCCAATCACCTTCGCTCCACAACACGACCACCATGCCGAGAGGAGCCTCGCCCTCCCCCGCGGCGCGCCCTTGGGCCTACTCGCCCCTGGGGTGCGCCTGGCGGGCGGCGTCCTTGAGGCGCTCGACCGAGAGGTGCGTGTAGATCTGGGTCGTGGAGAGGTTGGCGTGGCCCAGGAGCTCCTGCACGCTGCGGAGGTCCGCGCCGCCGGTGAGCATCTCGGTCGCGAAGGTGTGGCGCATGGCGTGCGGCGTGATGGCCCGGTCGAGCCCGGCCAGCCTCACGCGGCGCTCGAAGGCGCTCCTCAGGGCGTCCGCGCTCATGCGCCGGCCGCGCGTGGAGACGAAGAGCGAGCCCTCGGAGAGTCCGCGCCCGCCCTCGAGCGCAGGCCTCGCGAGCTGGAGGTAGTCCTTCAGGCGCGCGAGCACGCCGTCGTAGAGCGGGACGATCCGCTCCTTGGAGCCCTTGCCGAAGAGCCTGACCTGGCCCTCGGCGAAGTCGACGTCGACGATGTCGAGGCGCGAGGCCTCCGAGATCCTGGCACCCGAGGCGTAGAGCAGCTCCACGAGGGTCCTGTCGCGCAGGTCACGAGGCTCCTCTCCCCCGCACGCCTCGAGCAGGCGCCCCACGTCCTCGTCGCTCATGGTGTGGGGCAGCGTGCGGGCGCGCTTCGGGCTCGAGATCGTGTCCGCGGCGTTCTCGGTCGTGACGCCCTCGCGCAGGAGCCATCGGTGGAACGCACGGATGGCGGAGAGGTGCCGCGCGATGGTCGAGGCGTCGTAGCGGGCGCGCGTGAGGTACGCGAGGTAGCGCCTGACGTCGACGTGGGCGGCGTGAAGGACGTCGACGCCCTCGCGCTCCGCCCACGAGAGGTACGCGTCGAGGTCGATGCCGTAGGCGCGCACCGTGTTGGGCGAGAGGTTGCGAAGGGTCGTGAGCTGCGCAAGGAAGCGCCCCAGCTCGCGGCGGACGTCGGTCTCGACGGCCGCCTCCGCGCCCTCGTCCGCGGGCGCCTCCGCCCTGTCGTCGGCGTCTAGCACGACGGGGCCGCCTGGAAGAGGTCGGGCCTGCTCTCGAGGTAGGAGGCGAGGTCGCGCTCGGCGCGGTCGGCGTAGGCCTGGTAGCGCTCGCGCTTCTTCATCCTCGGGCCGTCGAGCGGCGGCACGATGCCGAAGTTCACGTGCATCGGCTGGTAGGGCGTGGTTGCGGGGTCGGTCGCGTAGGCCACGAGCGCGCCGAAGGCCGACGTCCGAGGAAGCCTCACGCGCTCGAGGCCGCGCAGGTCGGCCACAGTGTTGAGGGCTGCGAGCAGGCCCGACGCGATGGCCTCGGCGTAGCCCTCGGTGCCCGTGATCTGACCGGCGAGGCGCACCGTGGTGCCCGGTATGGCGAAGGTCTCGTCGAGCACGCGCGGTGCGTCGACGAAGGAGTTGCGGTGCATGACGCCGTAGCGGAAGAAGTCGGCGCCCTCGAGGCCGGGGATCATGCGGAAGACGCGAGCCTGCTCGCCCCAGGTGAGGTTGGTCTGGAAGCCCACGAGGTTGTAGGCCGTGCATGCGGCGTTCTCGGCGCGCAGCTGCACCGCGGCCCAGGGACGGCGGCCCGTCCTGGGGTCGGTGAGCCCCACCGGCTTGAGCGCGCCGAAGCGAAGCGAGTCCACGCCCGTGCGCGCGACCTCCTCGACGGGCTGGCACGCGTTGAAGAGGTCGGTCTGCTCGAACTCGCGCGAGACGACGCGCTTGGCGGAGACGAGCTCCTCGTAGAAGGCCTCGTACTCCTCCTTCGTCATCGGGCAGTTGAGGTAGTCACCCCTCCCCTCCTCCTCGTAGCGGGACTGGGAGAAGGCGATGGAGCGGTCGATCGTCTCGGCGTCCACGATAGGAGCGGCTGCGTCGAAGAAGGAGAGCGACTCGCCGCCCACGCGCCGTGCGAGGTCGGAGAAGAGCGCGTCAGAGCAGAGCGGGCCCGCCGCGACCACGACGTGCCCCTCGGGGATGCTGGTGGCCTCGCGGCGCTCGACCTCGATGAGGGGGCTCGCCTCGATCCTCTCGCTGACGAGCCTCGAGAAGAGCTTGCGGTCGACCGCGAGCGCCCCGCCCGCAGGGACGGCCGCCTCGCGGGCGCACTCGATGAGCTGCGATCCCATGTGGGCGAGCTCCTCCTTGAGAAGGCCCGCCGCGCTGTCGTGCCTGGTGGACTTCAGGGAGTTCGAGCACACCAGCTCCGCGAAGTCGGAGGTGTGGTGCGCCGGCGACGTCGACTCGGGCCTCTGCTCCACGAGGGTCACGGCGACGCCGCGCGCCGCCAGCTGGAGCGCGCACTCGCTGCCCGCAAGCCCGCCGCCGATTACGATCACATGCTCTGCCAAGGTCTACCTCACGTTCCTGGTTCCACTTTTCCGGCCTCCATTCTATCCCGCGCAAGCAGGAATTCCTCCGAGGGGGCGTACCTTCCATCGCGAAGCCGCACGACCCAGCCCCTCGCCTCGTAGTCGCCCAGGGCGCGAAGCACGGTGAGCACGCTCTCCTCGAAGCGGTTCGCGAGGTCGTCGGCGCGCAGGGGCTGGGCGACCAGCGCGCTCATCATGCGGCTCTTCTCGCCTGGCATGCTCTGCTCGAGGAGCCTGAGGCGGTCGAAGTCGAGCGAGATGCAGCTCTCGAGGTCCGCCTCGCAGCAGACGATGGCCGCGCCGTCCGCGATGAGGCGGTTGGTGCCCGCGGACTCGGGCGAGAAGATCGAGCCCGGGACGGCGTAGAGACGCCTGCCGAGCTCGGACGCGACGCTCGCCGTGCCCATGGTGCCCGACCTGAGGCCGGCCTCGACGACGAAGGTCGCCTCGGAGAGCGCCGCGATCACGCGGTTGCGCTTCGGGAAGGCGTAGCGCCTGGGAGGCGACCCCCAGGGCTCGAGCGAGACGACGACGCCCGCGCCCTCGGCGGCGCGCTCGAAGACGTCGCGGGAGCTTCGCGGGTAGACGCGGTCGGCGCCGCAGCCCGAGACGACGACGGTCGAGCCGCCGGCGTCGAGCGCCGCGCGGGCCGCCGCGCTGTCGCAGCCCATGGCGCCTCCCGAGACGACCACGAGGCCACACTCGGCGGCGATGCGCCCGGCCATCTTGGCCGCGGCGACGCCGTAGGGCGTGGCCCGCCGGGCCCCGACGATGGATATCGAGGGCCGCGAGAGCACCTCGGGCGACCCCTTGCAGTAGAGCCTCTCCGGTGGGCTCGACAGGTCAAGCAGCATCGCGGGGTAGAGCTCGTCGCCCTTCTCGACCACGCATGTCGACTCCATGCCCATCACCTCTCCCCTCGGTCGCGGTAGGAGCACGACTCCCGGATGTCGTCCGCGCTGACGCGCTCGCGCTCGTCGAGGTCGGCGATCGTGCGCGCGACCCTGGCGACCCTGACGATCGAGCGGCCTCCCATGGCGAAGCGCGCCGACATGCCCTCGAGCAGGCTCGAGGCCTCGGCACTAAGCCCCTGGCGGGCCACCTCGGCCTCTGATTCCGTCGCGTCGCCCTCGCGCGAGGCGCGCCACGCGGCGAACGCGCGGCCGCGCTCGACGGCCTCCCGCATCTCGGCGGAGCTCATCCCCCTGCGTCCGCCGATCACCTCGGAGCCGGCGGGGCGCGCGACGAAGAGCTGCATGTCGATCCTGTCCATGAGCGGACCGCCGATGTGAGACTGGTAGTTGTCGACCATCGCCTGGGTGCAGCGGCACTCGTGGCCCGTGTCGCCGAGGTGCCCGCACGGGCAGGGGTTTGCGGCCGCAACGAAGGTGAAGTCGCAGGGGAACGAGTAGACGCCGTCGACGCGCACGATTCGCACGACGCGCTCCTCGAAGGGCTGGCGGAGCGCCTGAAGGACGTTCGTCGCGAACTCGGGCAGCTCGTCGAGGAAGAGGACGCCCTTGTGCGCGAGCGAGATCTCGCCCGGGACGACGGGCCGCCCTCCCCCGATCAGGCCTGCGAGCGACACGGAGTGGTGCGGCGCCCTGAAGGGGCGTATGCCGGCGACGATCTCCTCGACGCCCTGGCCCGCCACCGAGTTGACGAGCATGGCCTCCTCTCGCTCCCGCTCCGTGAGGGGCGGAAGGATGGAAGGGAGCCTGCGCGCGAGCATGGTCTTGCCGGCGCCCGGAGGCCCAACCATGAGCAGGCCGTGCCCTCCCGTCGCGGCGATCGTGAGGGCGCGCTTGGCCGCCTCCTGGTCGATGACGTCGGCGAAGTCGAGCGCCGGCGATGCCTCCCGGTGCCCTCGCGCCCCCTGCGAGGACGGAGGGAGCGAGGTGAGGAACCTGATGCCACACGAGAGCTGCCCGATGTCGTCCACGCGAAGCACGCCCTCCTCGACGCCCTGTCCCAGCTCGGCGTCGGGCGCGCAGACGAGCCTGAGGCCGAGGGAGCGCGCGAGCTTCTGGTACGCGACCATGCCGCGAACGGCGTGGACGCTCCCGTTGAGCCCCAGCTCGCCGACGAAGAGGCAGTTCTCTATGTCGCAGGGGGACATCTGGCCCGTGAGGGCGAGTATGCCCACGGCAAGCGGCAGGTCGAAGCCGGTGCCGCTCTTGCGCACCTCCGCGGGCGCGAGGTTCACCGTGAAGTGGAGCCTCGGCACCTGGTAGCCGCGGTTCGAGAGCGCGCAGCGCACGCGCAGGCGCGACTCCCGGATGGCGCCGTCGGGAAGCCCCGTGAGCGAGATGCCCGGAATGCCTCCCGAGCACGAGATCTCGCACTCGACGGGCAGCGCCTCGACGCCGCGGAGCGTGGCGGCGTGCACGACGAAGGAGCGGCTCATCAGTCGTCACACGCGAACGCGCCGACAAGGTGGCGAAGCTTCGCCAGTCGCTCCCCGATGATGTTGATGGCGATGACGTCGAAGCGGACGATGTCCTCCTCGGGATGCTCGGCGAGGTAGTAGAGGGCGAAGGAGCGGTAGCGTCGCTGCTTGCGATCGTCGACCGCGATCTCGGGCATCTCGGGCGCGTCTGGGCCGACGCAGAGCCTGGTCTTCACCTCGACGAGGACGATCTCCTCCCCGTCGCGGGCCACGATGTCGACCTCGCCGTAGTGGGTCTTCCAGTTCGTGTCGAGGATCTCGTAGCCGCGGCGCTCGAGGTAGGACGCCGCGACCTGCTCGCCCTCGCGCCCGAGCTCGTAGGCGTTGAGCTCGGAGACGCTCTTGCGCCTCTTGCCCGCGCCGTCGGGGTGGTCGTGCTCGGGGCCGGGCTCGCCCGTCGCCCCGCAGGGAGCCTCGGGCAAGGCCTTGCTCTTCTCGGCCGCGGCCGCCTCGGCGACGTTTTTCTTCGCCTTGGGCTTGCGGCGCGCGGGCTTCGCGGACGGGCCCGACGCGGGGCGCTTGGCCTTCGGGGCCTTCTCGGTGGCTGCGCTGCTCATGGGAACCTCCTCATCTCTGGACGGGACGAGAAGTCTCCCAATGCTGGCTCTCCCCTATCTCTCATGAGTCGGGAGGAATCTGACCGAATGCGTCGCTTTTGCCAAAAGTCGTGCCGTGACTCGCGTTTGTGCAGGTGAGAAGAGCGTCCCTCGCGCATCGCAGACACGCTCGGGACGCAAGGCACCGCTTAGGGTGATGGGTTGTCCGTGGAGGCTGCGCAGCCGGCCTAGAAGAGCGAGGGCGTCTCCAGGAAGTTGCCGCAGAACGAGACGCGGTGGATGGGGCTCAGCCCGTGCTCGCGGATCGCCTGGATGTGGGCCTGCGAGCCGTAGCCCTTGCACTCGGCGAGGTGGTACTCGGGGTACTCGCCGTCGTACTCGATCATGAGGTTGTCCCTGGTGACCTTGGCCACGATGGAGGCCGCCGCGATCGAGGCGATGCGCGCGTCGCCCTTGACGATGGTCTTCTCGCGCGGGTGCACGTGGACGGGGTTGCCGTCGATGAGGACGCTGTCGGCCTCGACGCCGGCGTTCTCGATGGCCATAGCCATGGCCTGGCGAAGCGCGTTGCCCATCCCCACGGCGTCGATCGTGGCGGGCTCGATGTGCGCGATGCCGATTGCGAGCGCGACCTCCGCGATCTTCTCGGCGAGCGTCTCCCTGCGCGCGGGCGTCAGCTGCTTGGAGTCGTTGATGCCCCAGATGCGCGGGTCGTCGGGCAGGGCGACCGCCGCGACGGTGAGGGGGCCAGCGATCGCGCCGCGGCCGACCTCGTCGACGCCGAGCACGATGCCGTCGCCGCCGAGCTCGCGCATGTACTCGTACATGCCGTCGACGCGGCTGCGCTCGGCGAGCTCGCGCTCCTTGCGCCGGCGGGCGCTCTCCATGGCGTGCTGCACCTGCTTGCGCGGGTCCTCGGCGTAGCGCTCGCAGAGCGAGTCGATCTCGTCCACGGACGCGTCCGCCAGCACGGCTGCGATCTCACGCGCGCTCGCGGCGCGCACCCCCTTGGGCATCGGGTCTCCTTAGAACAAAAAAGCGGCACCCGCAGAGCAGGTGCCGCCTCGAAAGCCGGTCGTTTGAGACTAGCGCCTCTCGCGAAGGCGGGCAGCCTTGCCCACGCGGTCGCGGAGGAAGTAGAGCTTGGCGCGGTGCACGACGCCGTGACGGACGACCTCGAGCTTGGCGATCTTCGGGCTGTGGAGGGGGAAGGTGCGCTCGACGCCGACGCCGAAGCTGATCTTGCGGACGGTGAAGGTCTCGCGGGAGCTGCCGCCGCTCATGCGGATGACGTCGCCCTGGAAGACCTGCTCACGCTCGCGGTCACCCTCCTTGATGCGGTAGTGAACCTTGACGTTGTCGCCAACGCGAACCTCGGGGATGTCCTCGCGGATCTGCTGACGCTCGATGGCGCGGATGTAGTCCATGTTTTCCTCGTCTCTAGAGGTGCCGACGCACTGCGACCGACACATAGGTTTACACACAAGGGAAGATTATATGGGTTGGTCGCGGCTTGGACAAGGAAAAGATCGTCTGCGCGAGTTATCCACAGTCCGAGTCGTTCTTGCGCCCGCGCGAGGCCACGGCCCACGCGAGGCAGCAGCCGCCCACGGCGAGAAGAGCCGCGGCCGGCCACGAGGGCGCGTCCCCGGTCCGAGGCGTGACCGGGGTCGCAGCCGCGCGCTCCGGGATCTCGCGGCGCTCGTCGGGGTCGGGCGTGTCCGTAGGATCGGTCTCGGGCTCGGGCTCGGGCGCGGGAGGCACGACCTCGGGCTCCGTCACGACAAACTCCGTCGGCTCGCTCGTCGCGGCCTCGTAGTTGGCCGTGTCGGCCACGAGGGCGCGCACCTCATAGCGGCCAGGCTCGCTCGGGACCTCAGGCGACCACTCCCCCTCGCCCTCGCCCGCGGCGCGGTACTCGAAGGCGGGCTCCCCGGCAGCGGCAAAGCGCGCCCAGCTGTACGGTGCGTTCTTCTCGACGTCGTAGGAGCCAGCGGCCCAGCCCAAGATCTCGGGCGCGCTCACGCTGTTGGGCGCCTTGAGGACGCGCCACTCGTGCGAGGGGTCCGCGGGCAGCCGGTAGTTGTGCCCCTGGGCGCCCGAGAGCGCGCTCGCCTGCACGAGGTAGGTGCCCACGTCGGTCGCCGTGGCCGCGCCGTCGAGCCCCGACACAACGACCTCGTCGCCCGCGAGCGTGTCCGTTACGCGCGCGCCGCCATAGCGCTGGGCGTCGCCGCTGTAGACCACGTCGCGGGCCCAGTCGAGCGAGACCTCGCGTGGCTCGACGGTGAGGGTGCCGGGCAGATAGCGGAACTGGTAGTCGCTGGAGGCGAGGCCCGACGCAACAATGTCGTAGGTGCCGGCGTCGGGGTATACGTCCGATGCGGTGCCGAGCCGCCGCTCGAAGGAGTAGGCAAGCTCGCCCGAGAGCACGTCGGGCCCCTCCCCCTCGACGAACCCGGAGAAGTCGACCCCATCCGCACGCGCGGCCTCACCATAGGTGATCGTGACCGGCCGCGGCGTGACGTCAAGCGTGGCCTTGCCGATGTCGAACGGCAGCGTCACGGGGTCGGCAAGCCACACGCGCCCCGTCTCCGTCGGCGTGATGGTGACGGTCGCCTTTGCCGAATCGGTCGTCGGATGGACGTTGGCGTCGTAGCTCAGGGCGTAGTCCTCCCCCTCGAGCAGAGGCTCGCCGTCCTCGGTCTTGACGTCCGGCCTGGGCTCGTGGGCGCGACCGTCGTAGACGAAGCTAGCGGAGAGCGTCGGCGTCGCGATCTGGAGCGGCTCCCACTGCGCATAGAGCCTGGTCGCCGACGACACGCCGACGTGCACGCCCGCCTGCCACGACTCGCCCGACCCGTCCGCCTCCGTGTTCCAGTCGACAAAGCCATAGCCACGCGGAGCCGCGACCTCGCCCACGGGCACGCCCGGAAGCGTGACCTGGTCGTTCACGCGCTCCGTCGAGAGACCATAGGTGGATGATGCCCCGGGGCCAGGCTGGTTCTGGTCGAGCGTCACCTCGGGCCCGCCCGTCTCGGGGGCGTCGCCGTAGACCGCATAGAGGTGCGTGTCGTCGTAGATGGTGAAGGTGTTCTGCACGAGCCCGGAGGCGTCGCCCTGAATGGTGCTCCAGCCGAGAAAAGCCCCGGTCTGGGTCGCGTCCGTCGGCGCGGCATCAAGCTTAACGCGGGTTCCCGAGTAGTAGCGCGTGGCGTCGGAGCCCACCGGGTCCCCGCCCGCCTTGTGATACGAGAGCGAACAAGGCTGGCCCGAAATCCACTTGGCGTGCAGGGTCGCGTCAGCCGTGACGCGGTCGGTGTAGAAGTCCCAGGGAATGGTGCATGCCTCGTCCTTGAACCAGCCCACGAAGGTGGCGCCGCTCTTGGTGGGGGCCACGGGCTCCTCGGCGCGCTCGCCGCTCTCGACGACCACGGGGTCAACGGGTGTCCCGCCGTTCGACTCGTACGCAAGCGTGAACGACAGGGGACGCCACGCGGCATAGGCGACGGTGTCCTTACCCATCGTTTCCGTGGCGAAATCCAGGCGCCTCGTCGCGCTCTGCGGGTCGTCCGGGCTCAAGGCCGCGCCAGCGTCGCGGTACCACCCGTCAAATGCATAGGTCTTGCCGCCGACGGAGCGCAGCGACCCCTCAGAGAGGCCGGGATCATGCGGCGCAAGGGCGGCGCCGTACTGGACGACCCTCGGCTCGGGCTGCGTGCGACCCTCGGGCCAGATCACGCCGTCGACGTTGGCATACGAGAGGGTGTAGCGATTGCGCGTGTAGAACCAGTCGATGTGACGCAGCTCGTCGTCACCGAGGTACGGCCTGACGTTAGCCGTGCCCGTGAGGAACGGATCGACGACGGGGCTGTGGTTCGTCTGCGACACGCCGTGGCGATACGCCCACTTCGTGAAGCCCTCGAACATGAACTTGGTCGTGTTGGGGTTCTTGTTGATCGCCCACTGCGAGGCCTGGATCGACGAGTTCTCGTTGAACGTGCGATCCGGATTGATCGCAAGGGTGAGCGTCTGACCGCCAAACGTGACCTCGATGTCATCGGGACTGGCCTCACCCTCGATCACCTCGAAGTAGAAGCGGTCCTGGGTTACGGAGCGAGCGGTCCAAGTCGTCGTCCCCGTATACGTGAAGGCCGTCTTGTCCGGAAGCGAGAACAGCGGGTAGTAGGGATAGGTGTAGGTCCAGCCGCGCTCGTTGCTGAACTGCGTGGTCTTGCCCAGCACGTTGCCGCCGGAGAAGAGGTAGTAGGTGTTTCCGCTGTGACCGCCCTCGAGGTACCCGTCGATCACCCCGTTGGGGTCCCAGTAGTCGGGCCCCTCTCCCCACTTGATGTAGTTCTCGTACCTCCCGTCCATGCCCGGATCGAGGACCGCCCCGTTGTTGAGCTTCTTGAACGTGGGCTTGACCCTGTTGCGGTTGTGGTAGACGTTCTTCACGGCGGCGCCGTCACGGGTGATTGTCACCACCTGCTCGTTCAGGACGCCGCCGTTTCCGAGATCGTCCGTCCCGGCAATGTGATAGCCGCCCGCATCGGAGTCGATCTCCGCGTACTCCGTGACGGGAATCGCGGTTCCCACCTTGCCCGACTTGGCCTCGGTTGCGAAGATCGTGTAGTCGCCCTCGCCCGGGCCGCGCTCGGGACCCTCGACCCAATGCACCACCGAGTAGGTGACGTCCGCGGGCACCCACTTCGCATAGAGCGTCACGCTCGCGCTCGTGAGCGTGACGTCCTCGGTGACGGGGTCCTCGTACTCGTAGTCGTCGATTGACGTGCCGGTCCGCGTTCTGAACCAGCCTCCGAAGGTGTAGCCCTGGCAGTAGCTCTCTCCAAGATCGGATGCGGTGGGCAGGTCGGCGAAGGAGAGCCGCCATTGGCGGGTCTCGCCGTCGACAAGCTGAGCGAACACGTTTGGCTGAGTTGCCGCGGGGCTCAGGTCGAGGGAGACCCAGATACCGGTTGCGAGCGCTGGGTAATAATGCACGTCGTCAGAGAGCGTCACGACGCCGCTCGTCGAATACCTGCGGAGAAAAGCGCCCCCATCGTCGTACTCGTCCCATCCCACGAGCTTGAGCGTGGGGTCGGGAGCGACGAAGGTGGCCTTCGAGAGGTCCACCGACAGGCCCATGTCCGTCTCGAGAGAGTCCGCGACGATCTCGGCGAGCTCGTGCCCGCGTGCGTTCTTATGAAAGTAGGCGCGATACCCCTCGTCGAACACGGCTGAGGCCGTGATGCCCCAGATGTTGTCCCCAGAAAGGGGTACTGCGCCTAGGGTCGCGATCATGCGGTCGATGTCATCTGACGTGAGCGGACGGCCCAGGTAGGACTCGGGTAGGTCGACATCGCCGACCTCCCAGTAGTAGAGCTTCTGCTGCTGATGCGAGGCCGAGGGGTCGGGCACAACAAGCGTGTCGCCCTCGCGCACGATCTGCGTCGAGAGCGTGGCGCCGCCCGACTTGAACGTCACCTGCAGCCGCCTGCTCGCGTTCTCGCCCACGATGCCGTAGATGGAAAAGCTGTCCGCCGAGAAGGTCGCGCAGGTGGAAACGGCCGGAGCCACGACCTCGGCAGACCCATGAGAGAGGTGGACGGCGCTGAAGCACTCGCCCTGGAGCGGCTGGTCGGGCAGGAGCGAAACCCGTACCTCATGACCCGGCGCCGGCTGGAGCTCCACGCCGTCACGCACGAAGGAGATGTCAACGGCACGCGCGTCGACGGCGTCCCCCGAAAGGAGGCCCTCTGTCGCCGCGACGACCTCGTCGCCGTCAGCGGGCCTGACGCCAACGACGGTTCCGGCCGGAAAGGCACCCTCGGGGGCGTGAAGGCGAACGCACAGGCCTCCGCTCCTGCCGAGATAGTCGATGGCGGGGGCGGCCTCCCCCTGAGCACGCCCATCCTGGTCGACGGGCCCCTTGTCTTCCGTGGAGTCGATGGCGCCAGCGACTTCAAGGGGCGTGGCGACAGAGGTGTCGCGCGGGTCATCGGCCGGCACTCCGCCGACAGGCGCGAACTGGGCTGGATCCGAGGTCGAAGGGGCAGATGAGGTCGCATCGGTCACGTCCGCGACGTCAGCCGCGACGGGCGCATCGCCCGAGGCCTCGCCGACGGGTGCGACCGCGACCTCGCCGGAATCTCGTGACTCCGTATCGCCGGCCGCGACCGCGGCGCCGCCCGGCCAGAGGCCAACGACCAACGTAATGGAAAGGAGGACGGCGAGGGCTCTTCTCGCCGAGGCACGTCGCTGCATGTCACACGCTCCTTCGACGCAGGATGCATCGGAGTACGCCTATACGTGCATAAAGGGTATCACGCAACAGCGCGGATAACGGAGCATGCTCGGTAAGTGCGCCCCTGCGACCAGCATACGGAGGATGGGCCCCACGCGAGGCCAGATCCGCCTAGAGCCCCGGTGAGGGCTTCGGGCCGATGAAGGCCCATGCGCGCGGGACGAAGAGGTTCTCGTAGACCCTGATCGCATAGCGGTCCGTCATCGACGAGACGTAGTCGGCGACGCGCACGTGGTCCTCGCCGGTGGCACGGAGGTACTCGTCGGGCACCTCGTCGAGGTGGTTGATGAAGTGGTCGAACAGGGCCTCGACCATGCGTCCGGCCTTGGGCTCCTCCGACTTGGCGTCGCCGGTCTGGTAGAGGTTGCGGAAGAGGTAGCCCCTCATCTCGAGCAGGGCGCCCCAGACGGCGTCCGAGGCGACCACGTCGTCGAGGTCCGAGCTCTCCGAGATGATGTCCTCGACCAGGGTCTCGATGCGCTCCGAGGAGGTCTTGCCCAGGACCTCGCGCGGGCCGGCGGGAAGCATGTCCTCGCGAAGCACGCCCGCGCGCTCCGCGTCGTCGATGTCGTGGTTGACGTAGGCGATGCGGTCCGCGCGCGCGACGACGCGCCCCTCGAGGGTGGAGGCGACCAGCCCGTTGGCGTGGCACCTGATGCCGTCGAGCACCTCGCGCGTCAGGTTGAGGCCGCGCCCCTCGCGCTCGAGCAGCTCGAGGACGCGCACGCTCTGGACGTTGTGCATGAAGAGCTCGCGCGGCGGCTCGTCGTCGAACCCGACGCCAAGGTGGCGCGCGATGGAGCGGCGCAGCGCGCGCTCGCCCGCATGGCCGAAGGGCGTGTGGCCGAGGTCGTGGCCGAGCGCGATGGCCTCGGTGAGGTCCTCGTTAAGGCCGAGGGGACGTGCTATGTCGCGCGCGATCTGCGCGACCTCGAGGGTGTGGGTGAGGCGGGTCCGGAAGTGGTCGCCCTCGGGCGCGAGGAAGACCTGCGTCTTGTTGGCGAGCCGCCGGAAGCTCTTGCAGTGGAAGATGCGGTCGCGGTCGCGCTGGTAGCAGGTGCGGTAGCGGTCCGGCTCCTCGGGGCGTCCGCGACCCCGAGTCTGGTCTGCGCAGCTGGCATAGGGCGAGAGTAGCTCATGCTCGCTCTTCTCGATGTCCTCGCGCGTCCACGTGCTCATCCGGCCCCCAAACCCTGGAAGCTGACAGTGCGTCTCACACGTACCTATATAGCACAAGGGAGGGGCGCGAGGCCCCTCCCCTGCTAGCGAATCACCGAAGGTGGTCGACTCGAGGCGCTTGCGCTAGCCGAGCTTCTTCGGGCCACCGTTCGACCTGATCTTGGCCTGGGCGCCGGCGAGGCGTGCGATGGGCACGCGGTACGGCGAGCAGGACACGTAGTCGAGGCCGAGGTCGTAGTACATCTGGATCGAGTCCGGATCGCCGCCGGTCTCGCCGCAGACGCCGCAGATGATCGTCTCGTTGGCCTCGTGGCCACCCTTGACGCCCATCTCGACGAGCTTGGCGACGCCCTTGTCGAGGGTCTCGAACGGGTTGGTCCTGAGGACCTTCTTCTCGAGGTACTGCGGGATGAAGGCGCTCTCGACGTCGTCACGCGAGAAGCCGAAGGTGGTCTGAGTGAGGTCGTTGGTGCCGAAGGAGAAGAAGTCGGCGTACTTGCCGATCTCGTCGGCGGTGACGGCAGCGCGCGGGAGCTCGATCATGCAGCCGATGGGGATGTTGAGCTCGACGCCCTCGGCCTGCGCGACGGCCTGGATGCCGCTCTCGATCTGCTCGCGGACGAGCTTGAGCTCGTCGACGGTCGACACGAGCGGGACCATGATCTCCGGCTTGGGATCGAAGCCCTGCTTGATGAGGGTCGCCGCGGCGCCGGCGATGGCGCGGACCTGCATGTCGTTGAGCTCGGGGTACACGATGCCGAGGCGGCAGCCGCGAAGGCCGAGCATGGGGTTGGCCTCCTGGAAGGAGTCGAGGCGCGAGAGACGGTCCTCCATGGCCTTGAGCTGGACGTCGTTCTCGCCACGGCCCTCGGCGCGGGCGATCTCGACGGCGAGCTCGCGCGGGTCGTCGAGGAACTCGTGCAGGGGCGGATCGAGCAGGCGGACGATGACCTCCTTGCCGTCCATGGCCCTGAACATGCCCTCGAAGTCGCCGGTCTGGGCCTTGAGGAGCTGGCCGAGCGCCTGCTGCTTCTGGCCGTCGGTCTCGGCGAGGATGAAGGACTGGATGATCTCCTTGCGGTCACCAAGGAACATGTGCTCGGTGCGGTCGAGGCCGATGCCCTCGGCGCCGAAGTCGACGGAGAGCTGCGCGTCCTCGGGGCTGTCCGCGTTGGTGCGGACGCCGATGTTGCGGCCGCGGGAGGCATCGCGACGGACGCCGTCGGCCCAGGTGAGGATGGTCTCGAGGTCGCCGGTGAGCTCGGGGCGGGTCAGCGGCACGGCGCCGATGATGATGTCGCCCGTGGTGCCGTTGATGGAGATGATGTCACCCTCGTGCAGCGTGATGCCGGTGCCGGCGATGGTGACCTCCTTGGCCTTCGCGTCGATCTTGAGGGCCTCGGCGCCGCAGACGCAGGGGGCGCCCATGCCACGGGCGATGACCGCGGCGTGCGACGTCTTGCCGCCGTGCGAGGTCAGGATGCCCTCGGCGGCGACCATGCCGGCGAGGTCGTCGGGCGTGGTCTCCCAGCGGACGAGGATGCAGGGCTTCTCGATGTGCGAGTAGTGCACCGCGGCGTCAGAGGAGAAGACGACCGCGCCCACGGCGGCGCCGGGGCTCGCGTTCATGCCCTTGGCCACGACGTCGACCTTGGCGCTCGGGTCGAACTGCGGGTGCAGGAGCTGGTCGAGCTGCTCGGGAGCGACGCGCATGATGGCCTGCTCCTTGGTGATGCGGCCCTCGTCGACCATCTGCATGGCGACCTTGAGGGCGGACAGCGCGGTACGCTTGCCCACGCGGGTCTGGAGCATCCAGAGCTTGCCCTGCTCGATGGTGAACTCGAGGTCCATCATGTCGGCGTAGTGGTCCTCGAGGATCTCGAAGACGTGGTAGAGCTCCTCGCCGGCCTCCTTGAGGGCGGGGATCTTCACGAGGTCAGCGATGGGCTCGGTGTTGCGGATGCCCGCGACGACGTCCTCGCCCTGGGCGTTGACCAGAAAGTCGCCGTAGCGCTCGTTGGTGCCGTCGGCCGGGTTGCGCGTGAACGCGACGCCGGTCGCGGAGCTCTCGCCCTTGTTGCCGAAGACCATGACCTGGACGTTGACGGCGGTGCCGAGCTCGTCGGGAATCTTGTTCTGCTTGCGGTAGAGGACGGCGCGCTCGGTGTTCCAGGAGCCGAAGACGGCCTGCTCGGCGAGGCGCAGCTGCAGGTAGGGGTCCTGCGGGAAGGAGGCGACGCCGTCAGGGGCGACCTCGGGGTGCGCCGCGGAGTCGACGTGCTTGGCGAAGATCTTCTTGAAGGTCTCCGTGATCTCCTTGAGGTCCTGCGCGTCGAGGTCGGTGTCGAGCTTGACGCCCTTGGCGGCCTTCTTGTCGTTGAGCGCGTCCTCGAACAGGTCGCTGTCGACGCCCATGACGACGTTGGAGAACATCTGGACGAAGCGGCGGTAGGAGTCCCACGCGAAGCGCTCGTTCTGGGTCTGCTTGATGAGGCCCTGGACGGAGTCGTCGTTGAGGCCGAGGTTGAGGACCGTGTCCATCATGCCGGGCATCGAGAAGGGAGCGCCGGAGCGGACGGAGACGAGCAGCGGGTCCTCCTTGTCGCCGAGCTTCTTGCCCATGCGCTTCTCGAGGTCGGCGCGATACTCATCGATCTCGTCGAGAACGCCCTCGGGCCAAACGTTGCCGGCGCTGGAGTAGGCAACGCAGGTCTGGCAGGTGATCGAGAATCCCGGCGGGACGGGAAGGCCGATGTTGGCCATCTCGGCGAGGTTGGCACCCTTGCCGCCGGTGATCCACTTGGCCTCCTCGACGGAGCCGCCCGCGACCTCGGTGACATTGTTGCCGTTTTCGTCCGTGCCGAACTTGTACACGTGCTTTTCTGCCATATGACACCCCTGATCGTAGTTCCGTGGCACTTTCGTACCTGTAAAACGAAGAGCGCCTGCCGTGTCAAAACACCGCAGGCGCCCCTTCACAACAATTGCATAATATCCCAAAAAACCTGAACAAAACGTTCGGAACCACTAACGGCAACAATCATGGGGTGGAAGATTTGTCGCTGCCAACGAGTGGAAAGTGGGGTATACTTCCGCGCTCTTCTCGCCTAGACCTCCTGGACCTCGGTGTCGACGCGGCGGCCGGTCTCGTAGTGCGGCTCCTCGCCCGTGAGCGTGGAGATGACCGTGATGGCCGGGCCGAGCAGGTCGATAGAGGGAATGCCGCGCCTGTCGAGCTCGCGACGGATGTCGCGCCTGAGGTTGCGCTCCACGATCGTGTGGAACACGGCCTGCGGGATGTCCTCCGCGGCCTCCTTGCTCAGAAAGTCGCTCACCATCTCGACCGAGTTGACGTTGCTGAGCTTCTTGATGACAACCGAGTCCGCACCGAACTGGTCAGCCGCCGCCTCGACGACGCCCGTGGCGGTCTTGCCGCGCGCGTCGGAGAGCACGATGACGACAGGGGTGGCAGCGTTGAACATTTGGTCGTCGATTGCTGCATCTGCCATGAAGATCCTCCAAACAACAGGAACGCACTATGCGTTCTGGACCCTGAGGTCCTCCCTACTTCTTCTTAGAGAGTACACCGATGTTGGCAACTCCGCCGAACACGGCCGCAAATTTGTTGAGCAGCCGCAGGCGGTTCTCCCTGACAACAGTGTCCTCGTCCATGACGAGAACGTCATCAAAGAAACGGTCGATTGGCTCCCTCAGTTCGGCGAGAGCCTTGCAGGCGGCCGCGAAGTCCTCGCTCGCGAGCGACTGGGCGACCTTCTCGGCCCCGGTCTCGCAGGCGGCGAGAAGAGCACGCTCGGACTCGCCCATGATGGACTCGTCCACGTCGGTGCCGAGGCTCGCGTCACCAAGGTGCGCGGCGCGCGCGTAGGCGGTGGCCAGGTCGTCGAAGAGCTCCGGCTCGCTGGCGCGGGCCTCGTCGAGGGCGCGAGCGCGGGCGAGGAACTCGCTCGGGTCGATGACGCCGACGGAGCTGACGGCCTCGATCGTGTCGGCGGCGACGCCCTCGCCCTTGGCGATGGTGTGGAGCCTGCCGGCGAAGAACTTCTCGACCTTCGCCTGGACCTCGGCGGCGTCGAAGGAGATGCCCTGCTTGGCGTAGGACTCGAGCGACGTCTGGACCAGCTGCTTGAGCGAGGTCTTGGGCAGCGCCCTCAGCATCTGGATGATGCCGATGGCGGACCTGCGGACCGCGAAGGGGTCGGAGGAGCCGGTGGGCGGCTCGTCGATCGCGAAGATGCCGCAGACGGTGTCGAGCTTGTCGGCGATGGCAACGCAGATGCCGACCGTGTTCGAGGGCAGGTCGTCGCCGGCGAAGCGCGGGCGGTAGTGGTCGCGGATGGCGCAGGCGACGTCCTCGGACTCGCCGGAGGCCGCGGCGTAGTAGCCGCCCATGACGCCCTGCTGGCTCGTGAACTCGACGACGGCCTGGGTCACGAGGTCGGCCTTTGCGAGGTGCGCGGCGCGGCTCGCGTCGCGGACGAGGCCCTCGCCCTCCCCCACCTGCTCGGCGACGGCGCGGGCCAGGGTGACCATGCGCTCGCTCTTCTGGTAGACGGTGCCGAGCTTCTCCTGGAAGACGACCGACTTGAGCTTCTCGACGTAGGACTCGAGCGGCTGCTTGAGGTCCTCCTCGTAGAAGAACTTTGCGTCGTCGAGGCGGGCGCGGACCACGCGCTCGTTGCCGTCGATCACGCGCTCGTTGTTGTGCGGGTCGGAGTTGGAGACGACCACGAACTCGCGGGTGAGCTTGCCCTCCGCGTCGTAGATCGGGAAGTAGCGCTGGTTGGAGAGCATCGACTCGCAGATGATCTCGCTCGGGACGTCGAGGAACTCCTCGTCGAAGGTGCCGACGAGGACCGTGGGCCACTCGCAGAGGTTGACGACCTCGTCGAAGATGCGCTTGGGCGTGTCGACGTGGGCGCCGCCGCGCTCGGCCTCGACCTCGGCGATGCCGGCCAGGATCCTCTCGCGGCGCTCGTCCTCGAGCAGGACGCCGGCCTTTCGCAGGACGTCGACGTAGGCGGCGGGGCTCGCCACGACGTGCTCGCCGGCACCGAGCAGGCGGTGTCCGCGCGTCACGTTGGAGGACGTGACGTCGGCGTAGGTCACGGGAACGACGGACTCGCCGAGCAGGGCGCAGATCCAGCGGACGGGCCTCACGAACGAGGCGTGCTCTGCGCCCCAGCGCTGGCTGCGGTAGTTTGGCCACTCGAGGGAGCCGATCACGCGCTCGGAGAGCGCGCTCAGGATGGGCTCCGCGGGCTTGGAGGCCACGTTCTTCTCGGCGAAGACGTACTCGCGGCCGTCGGCGTCGACCTTGCGGACGAGCTCGGTGGCGTCGACGTTGAACTTGCGGGCGAAGCCGGCAGCGGCCTTGGTGGGCGCACCGGACTCGTCGAAGGCGATCTCGACCGCGGGGCCCCGCTTGACCTCGTGGACCTCCTTGGTGGCGACGGCGACGTCGCGCACGATGACGGCCAGGCGGCGCGGGGTGCTCATCGAGCGCACCTCGCCGTGGTCGAGCCCGGCCTCGTCGAGGCCGGCGGCGACGAGCTCGCCGAGCTGCTTCACGGCGTGCATGAGCGGGGCCGAGGGCATCTCCTCGGTGCCGATCTCAAGCAGGAAATCCTTTGCGTCTGCCATTTAGGCCACCTCCCCGTTCTCGCTCTTCTCATCCGTCTTGGCGACCTTGGCGAGGTAGGCCTCGCAGCACTCCTTGGCGACAGTGCGAACGCGCAGGATGTAGTTGGCGCGCTCGGTCGCGGAGATGGCGCCGCGGCTGTCGAGCAGGTTGAAGGCGTGGCTGCACTTCATGACGCAGTCGTAGGCGGGAAGCGGCAGGTCGCGCTCGAGGCAGGCGTGGCACTCGGCCTCGTACTCGTCGAACTTGCGACGCATCATGTCGACGTTGGCGACCTCGAAGTTGTAGGTCGAGAACTCGAACTCGTTCTCGTGGAAGACGTCGCCGTAGGTCATGGGCGTGCCGTCGGGCAGGTAGCTCCACACGAGGTCGTAGACGGAGTCGACGCCCTGCGCGTACATGGCGATGCGCTCGAGGCCGTAGGTGATCTCGACGGGCACGGGGTCGACCTCGATGCCGCCCACCTGCTGGAAGTAGGTGAACTGGGTGACCTCCATGCCGTTGAGCCAGACCTCCCAGCCGAGGCCCCAGGCGCCAAGCGTGGGCGACTCCCAGTCGTCCTCGACGAAGCGCACGTCGTGGTCCTTCGGGTCGAGGCCGATGGCGGCAAGCGAGCCCAGGTAGAGGTCCTGCGAGTCGGCCGGCGACGGCTTGATGAGGACCTGGAACTGGTAGTAGTGCTGGAGACGGTTCGGGTTGTCGCCGTAGCGGCCGTCGGCGGGGCGGCGGCAGGGCTGCGGGTAGCAGGTGCGCCAGGCGTCGGGACCCAGCGAGCGCAGCAGCGTGGCGGTGTGGAACGTGCCCGCGCCCACCTCGGAATCGTAGGGCTGCATAACGGTGCAGCCCTGATCGGCCCAGTAGTGCTCGAGCGCCAGGATCATCTCCTGGAACGTCAGTGGCTTATCGATCATGAACCGTTCTTCTCCTCAAAACATAGTTGGAACAAAGCCGGGAGTGCCAGTCGCGCGAGGTACGCCAGGCGAGAAGGGCACGGCCTCGTGCCCGAGGGCACGCTCTTCTCGCCCGCCGCCGCGGCCAACACTAGAGTGTAGCGAAATCGGACGGGGGCCAGAAGATGGCCACGGCGCGCGACGAGATCGAGCTCACGGGCACGGGGCCGTAGTAGCGCGAGTCGAGCGAGTTGGTGCGGTTGTCGCCCATGACCCACACGCAGCCGGCGGGCACCGTGAACGGGTAGCTGATGGGCTCGGAGAGCACCTTCGAGTGGCGGTAGATGGCCTCGCTGGGCTTGCCGAGCGTGTAGGGCTCGTCGAGGGTCTGGCCGTCGACGACCACCTTGCCGTCGACGAGGTCCACGACCTGGCCCTCGGTCGCGATCACGCGCTTGATGAGCGTGGTGTCGGCCGAGTCGGGGTCCTGGAACGTGACGACCTGGCCGCGCTTGGGGGCGTCGAAGCGGAAGGTGACCTTCTCGCCCAGGACGCGGTCGCCCTCGTGGATGGTCTCGAGCATCGAGCCCGACGGCACGAGGTAGGGCTCCGCCACGAAGTTGCGGCAGAGCAGGGCGACCCCGATGCCCAGGGCGATCGTGATGACCCAGTCGAGCCACACGGGCAGCTTGGGTCGGGGTACGCGGACCAGCTTGCGCCGTCCGTTAAGGTGCCTAGGATTCTCCATCGCTGGCGCCTCCCGTCAGGTCCTCGTCTTTCGTATCGTCTGCGCGCACGGACTCGATCTCGCACGCGATCTCGCGGGCGCGGTCGCGCTCGGCCTCGGTCAGGTCGGCGCTGTCCAGGAGGTCGGGCCTCCAGCGCACGGTGCGCTCGAGCGCGCTCTCGCGGCGCCACCGGTCGACGGCGGCGTGGTCGCCCGAGAGCAGCACGTCCGGCACGCGCATGCCGCGGAAGTCGGCGGGGCGCGTGTACTGCGCGTACTCCAGAAGGCCGCTCGAGAACGACTCGTCCTTCGCGCTCATGTCGTCTCCGAGCGCGCCGGGCAGAAGGCGCACCACCGAGTCGATAACGACGAGCGCCGCGAGCTCGCCGCCCGTCAGCACGTAGTCGCCGAGCGACAGGACCTCGTCCGCGAGCTCGTAGGCGCGCTCGTCCATACCCTCGTAGCGGCCGCAGACGAACAGCACGCGCTCGCGCTCGGCAAGCCTCTCGGCACACGCCTGGTCGAAGCGGCGGCCGCACGGCGAGAAGAACACGACGTGGGGTCGCTCCTCCCCCTGGGCGGCGATGTCCTCCACGGCCTCGAAGATCGGCTCGGGCTTCATGAGCATGCCCTGGCCGCCCCCGAAGGGCGCGTCGTCCACGGTGCGGTGGCGGTCGTGCGTCCAGTCGCGCAGGTCATACGCGGCAAAGCGGAAGATGCCCGCCCGCTGCGCGCGCCCCATGATCGACTCGTCGAGATAGGGGGCGAACACCTGCGGGAACACCGACAGCGTCTCAAGCAGCATCTACTCTCCCCCTTCCAGAAGGCCCTCCGGCGCGAGCACCCTGACGGGTCCCTCGCCCGAGGCATCGACCACAACGGACTCAACGGCGGGCAGGAGCACCTCGCCGAACGGCCCGTCCACGACCCACACGTCGTTGGCGGGCCCCACCATGACCTCGACGATCGAGCCCAGAAGCCCGCTCTTCTCGTCCACTACCTCGCGGCCGAGAAGAGCGTCGACATCGTGCGCCTCGAATCCCTCGGGAAGGTCTTCGACGCGCGCCAGAAGCGCATGGCCGACGAGGCGCTCGGCCTCGCCGATGCCCGTCACACCCTCGAGGGCGACGAGCTGGCCGGACCTGCCGAGGTCCGCCTCGCGCACCATGAGGCTCCGCGGGCCCTTGAGCGCAGGCGGCACCACGAAGACCTCGAGGCCCTCGCGCAGCATAGGGGGAAGGCCGTGAACGGGAACCGTCACGACCTCCCCCCTCTTCCCGTGCGTCTTCTCCACACGGGCTATGGCTCTATACCTGGGATGCACGGATGCTAGCCCAGAACCTCAACCTCGACGGAAGTGCCCACGCGCGAGCCGAGCGCACGAGCGAGCGTGCGGATGGCCTTGATCGTGCGACCCCTCCTGCCGATGATGCGACCCGCGTCCTCCTCGGCACAGCTGACCTCGATGAGGGCGGAGCCGTCGCTGTCGGTGACATCGAGCGAGACGGCCTCCTCGTTGGTGACGAGACCGCAGACGATGTACTCCACGAGGTCGGCGACCTTGTCGGAGGCAATCTCCTCGGCGTCGCCGGCAGTCTGGTCGAGGGAATCTACGACGTCCGTGATTTCCTCGGACATGGCGCTACTCCGCGTCCGCGGACTCAGCCTCGGCCTCGGCCTCGGCGGCAGCCTCAGCGGCGGCCTCGGCGGCAGCGGCGGCCTTGGCGGCGGCCTTCTTCGACATCTTCTGCTTCTTCTCGGGCGCCGGGGCGTCGGAGCGGGCGATGTCGATCAGGTGAGCGACGGCGTTGGAGGGCTGGGCACCCTTGGCAACCCACTCGTCGATCTTCTCGAGGTCGAGGTCGATCGTCTTGGGGCTGGTCAGCGGGTTGTAGCGACCAACGAGCTCGATGTAGCGGCCATCGCGGGGCATGCGGCCGTCGGCGACGACAACGCGGTAGTACGGACGCTTCTTGGCGCCATGACGGGCGAGACGAATCTTAACTGCCAAAACAAAACTCCTTCAGACGAGCGACGCCGTGGATAGATGGATAGGTGCGTCGCATTGCCACAAAACGCAGACGTAAATGATACGCCACCTGCGCATGGTAGCACCGTGTCATTTTTGTGAACCTCACGGGCGAATCGCGCCCCACGGCCGCCGTTCGCCCCTCCCTTTAAGGAGAACTTCAGGCCCGCACCCTACACTCTTCTCATACGCACGAAACGAGAGGCACGGTGCAACCATGAACATATTAGTTGTAGAGGACGAGAAGAACCTCGCGGACGCGCTGGTCAAGATCATCTCCGACGCGGGATATCGCTGCGAGGCCGTCTACGACGGCAAGGCGGGCCTCGTCTCCTGCGAGAGCGGCCTCTACGACGCCGCCGTCATGGACGTGATGCTCCCGATCATGGACGGCTTCGAGGTCGTCTCCCGCCTGCGTCGCGAGGGCAACGCCCTGCCCATCCTCATGCTCACCGCGCGCACCACCACCTCCGACAAGGTCGAGGGCCTCGACTCCGGCGCCGACGACTACATGACCAAGCCCTTCGAGTCGGCCGAGCTCCTCGCGCGCCTGCGCGCCCTCACCCGTCGCCAGGGAGACGTCGTGATGGAGCAGGCCCACTTCGCCGACCTCACGCTCGACCTCACGACCCACGACCTCTCCTGTGGCGAGAAGAGCGTCCACCTTTCCGGCAAGGAGTTCGAGGTCATGCAGATGCTCATGGGCTCCACCTCGCGCATCGTGTCCAAGCAGGACCTCCTCACCCGCGTCTGGGGCACCGCCGGCGAGGCCTCTGAGAACTCCGTCGAGGCCTACGTGTCCTTCCTTCGCAAGAAGATCTCCCACATCGGCTCGAAGGTCCAGATAACCACCCTGCGCATGCTGGGATACCGCCTCGAGACCCTCGAGCGCGACTAGCGGCGAGGCGCCCATGCTCAAGAGACTCAAGGTCAAGTTCATCGCGATCGTCATGACGCTGGTCGGCCTCGTCCTCGTGGCGTCGCTGGCGATCTCGCTCTACTCCTCCTACTCGAGCCAGAGGAACATCATCATCGGCGCCCTCGAGCGCAACCTCGCCGGCGACATCGACTCGGTACCCACCATCGGCGCCCCGCAGCACGACCGCGAAGGCGGCGATCGCGGACGCAACATGCTCGCCCTCGGCGTGCTCGTCTCCTCCGACGGCGTCATTCTCCAGACGAGCGACGGCGGCGTCTACATCAACCAGTCCGTCCTCACGTCGGTGGTCAGCGAGGTCCTCTCGACGAGCGCGACCTCCGGCGACGACGCCGAGGCGCACGTCTCCTGGATGTCCAGGACCCTCTCGGACGGCAGCGTCCGCATCGCCATCGTCGACACCACCGACGCCGACAGCGCCATGCACGAGCTCATCGTTCGTGACGCGCAGATCGCGGCCATCGCTCTTCTCGTCCTCTTCGGAATCACCTACGCGCTGGCCGCCTGGTCGCTCGCGCCCGTCGCCGAGGCCTGGGAGGGCCAGCGCCGCTTCGTCGCCGACGCCTCGCACGAGCTCAAGACCCCGCTCGCCGTCATACTCGCAAACACCGAGATCCTCATGAAGGACGAGGCCATCCCCGCCGAGAGCCGACGCTGGGTCGAGAGCACGGCCTCGGAGGCCTCCCACATGAAGTCCCTCGTCAACGACCTGCTCCAGCTCGCCCGCGCCGACGAGGGCGCGGCCCAGATCGCGCCCGAGTCCCAGCGCGAGGACCTCGACCTCTCCCAGATCGTCGACGTGAGCGCCCTCGAGTTCGACGCCGTCGCCTTCGAGCATGGCTGCACCATCGACGCCCACATCGAGCCCGACGTGCACATCAGGGGCGACCGCGCGTGGATCGAGCGCCTCGTGCGCATTCTCATCGACAACGCCTGCAAGTACGCCGCCCCCGACAGCGCGATCCGCCTCGAGCTCGCCCGCGAAGGCTCCAAGGCCCGCTACTCCGTCACCAACCAGGGCGACCCCATCGACCCCGACGACCTCGAGCACATCTTCGACCGCTTCTACCGCTCCGACAAGGCGCGCGAACGCAGCGAGTCCACGGGCGGCTTCGGCCTCGGCCTCGCCATCGCCAAGTCCATCGCCGAGGCCCACGGCGGCACCATCCAGGCCACGAGCTCCAAGGACGCCGGCACCACCTTCACGGTCACCCTCTAGCACGACGCTGGGCGAGAAGAGCGTGCCTTCCGGGTGCGCGGTCCCCGTGACGACAGGGCTCGAACAACGCGCCTTCGGCGCGAACTCGCCTGACGCCACGGGGAACCGCGCCGGAGCGCCCCTCCCCTCCCACACGCCCCACAAAAAGCGGGGGCGGCCCCAAGGCCACCCCCGCATCTACAGAAGACCCTCGCTTCCAGCGACGTCGCCGCCGCCTAGCGCCCTGGACTCACGTCTCCAAGTCCGACGTGGCGATGCTCATCCCATACCGGCGACCAGGCTCATGCGCGCCTCTTCCTCCTCCGCGCGCCAACGAGCACCAGGCCGCACGCCGACGCAGCGACAAGGACCGCCACGGCGCCAGCCATGGCAAGCGGGTCGGACGTCTTGGGCGTCGAGGAGGCCCTGCGCGCGGACGCGTCAGGCGCGGTCACCGGCACGGACGAGTCCGCTGGGTAGGCCAGCTCGAACAACGAGAACTGGTCCGAATCGAACGCGAGGGACGGCGCTGCGAACGCACTCGGAACAACCGTCGCGCGACCGTCGTGCAGGCGCGAGACCGCGTACGTCGAACGAGCCGCGTCGTCGCCCGCAAGCGTGACGCTCACCGTGACGGGACGCTTGCAGCTCGTCACCTGCCTCACGGCACCATCGCCCACGCGCACGCACAGCGTGACGTCCAGATAGGCCGCGCTCACCATTCCCTTGCCCAGGGCGCCGCCGAGAAGAGCACGCTCCTCCTCGGTAATGACCCCGGACGCATCGCGAACAACGGCATAGACGAAGACATCAGAGCCGGAAATCATGGCACTCTGCTCGTCATCCGTGAGCTCGATTGCTTCGGCCAGGTAGTCGTCGCCCTGCGCGATGCGCGCACCTCCCCAGTTGTCGTCGACAACCAGCTGCTTTACCGAGCCGGCGGCAGGCAGGCTCTCCCATTGCGCATAGAGCAGGTTGCCGCCTATCGCGAGCTTGAGCTTGTCGCCGGGCTGATAGGAGTCTCCCGATCCGTCAGCTTCGGTGTTCCATCCCACAAAGCGGAAGTTATCGCGTGCGAAGGAGCACGAACGAACCTCCACCGCCGTCCCGGCGCCGCCTGCCTGCGAAGCCATGCTTCCGTTTGTCGCCCCGTTGCCGTCATATCGCAGCTCGCCCACGGGGTCCCACTGCGCGTACAGGACGTCGCTGCCAACGCTCAGCACGTATTCGTCACCAGGCATGTACGCGTCGCCAGTCCCGTCGGGGGACGTGTTCCATCCCTTGAAGGAATGCTCGGGCCAAACAAATCCGACGTCCGACACGGAGACCACGTCGCCGGTCGAACCCAGGAAGGAGGCCGTCAGGCCCTCGGCGAAGACGCTGTTCGCCTTGTAGGTCAGTGTGTCGTGGACCACTGAGAAGGGCACGGTTGTCGCAAGGCCGCTCCAATTGGTCGCCTCGCTCACCACGGCGCGCATCTCGTAGTCGCCAGGCTTCACGGGCACGGCGGTGGTCCACATGTCATCGCCCTCGCCGCTCCTGCGGTACTGGAACTCGACAGAGCCGAAACTCGCCTGGCCCACAGGCGCAGACGGCGTCTGGCCGGCCGTCCACGGTTCGATCGACGGCTGCACCGCCCACCCGTTGTTGGCCTTCTCGAGGATGACCACGACCTCCTGCGGATCGGTGTCCTGCCAGTCGTCGCCTCCCGTCACCTTCCACCACACGTGATACTCGCCTGCGTCCGTGGCCGTGGGCGGCTCGTCCGACCACGGGCCCTCAGGTGAGGTGGAGTACTGGATCTTGCCGCCCTCGGTGGTGCCGCCCTGCAGCAGCTTCTGCGGCTGGCCGGTGTAGGCAAGTTCCGCGGGCTCTGTGGGCGCGGTCGGGTTCGTGGTGCCCTTGGTCACCGTGCAGCTTGCCGTGACGCTGGCGCCGCCAGGGGTGGTGAACGTCACGCTGTAGGTGCCCGTATGGGGCTGTAGGCCGCTCGTGTCTGCAACGATCCCAGTCACGGTCGCGCCAGTGTCTGCGTTCCATGCGCGAGCGCCAGACCTCTGCGTCACAAGCACGGCGAGCGCGGACGATTCACCCATCTCGTTGAGGGCCAGGGTGAAGTCGTTTGCAGCGATAGCGTCGCGGCAGGTCGATGTGGCGCCAGGACGGCTGACGTGATCCACGACGGTGACGGTAGCCGTCGCAGAAGCGCCTCCGGCAGAGAAGGTCACGTCATGGTCGCCCAGTGTGGGCTCGACCCCAGCCTGCAGGTCCCCTGCGTCAACGCTAACGGGAGACTCAAGCGGCCCTCCGTCTCCCTTGACCGCGCGGACGTCGGCCGCATCCCTCAGGAGCCCCGCAAGCGCGTCCGCGTCGGAGCTGTTCTTGACCTCGTCCTTGCCCACCACGAAGTCGTTCATGCTCAGCTGCACGTCGCCCGCAGCGCCCGTACCGTCGCTCACGTGCTCACGCACGAGCATGGTAACGGCGGCGGAGGTGCCTTTTGCGGTCTCAAACGTCACGGGCACGTCGCCGACGACGCTTGTGTCGAACGTCGTGGGCCTGGTCACGGCCACGTCAGATCCATCGGAGGTGCTCCAGGCATGGGCACTTGAGAGCTCGATAGCCCTCGCGAGGTTGATGGAGGAGCCCTTGGCCACCGCGAAGTCGTTGGCGGCGATGCCCTCGTGGGCGCTGCCCGCGGCGCCGGAGTCGTCCACGGTGACGGCGTCGTACACGTGGGCCTTCACCGTGACGCTCGGCCCGCCCACGTCGTTCGAGGCGAACGTCACGTCGTAGGCGCCCACCACCCCCGCGTCGAAGTCGGAGGCGATGGTGGTGGCGAGCTTGGTCGCCACGAGGTCCTCTCCGGTGGAGGTGTCCCACAGGCGCACGCGCGCGAGTCCCGGCGCGCTCTCCTGGGTGAGAGACCCGCCCTTGGCGAGGTGGATGTCGTTCGCGGCAATGGCCTGGTGTATCGTGCCGTCGTCCACGGACGCGGCCTGGTCCGCCACGCGGCACGTGACGGACACCGTCGTGCCCTTGGCCGTGGCCAGGGTCACGGACACGGCGCCCACCACGCTGGTGTCAAGCAGCGCGGTGCAGCTCACCGCCACGGCGGCGCCGGTGGAGGTGTCCCAGGCGCGGGCGCCGGAGAGGCGCACGACGTCGTCCGACGTCACTGCCTGCCCCTTGGCCACCGCGAAGTCGTTGGCGGCGATGCCCTCGTGGGCGCTGCCCGCGGCGCCGGAGTCGTCCACGGTGACGGCGTCGTACACGTGGGCCTTCACCGTGACGCTCGGCCCGCCCACGTCGTTCGAGGCGAACGTCACGTCGTAGGCGCCCACCACCCCCGCGTCGAAGTCGGAGGCGATGGTGGTGGCGAGCTTGGTCGCCACGAGGTCCTCTCCGGTGGAGGTGTCCCACAGGCGCACGCGCGCGAGTCCCGGCGCGCTCTCCTGGGTGAGAGACCCGCCCTTGGCGAGGTGGATGTCGTTCGCGGCAATGGCCTGGTGTATCGTGCCGTCGTCCACGGACGCGGCCTGGTCCGCCACGCGGCACGTGACGGCCACCGTCGTGCCCTTGGCCGTGGCCAGGGTCACGGACACGGCGCCCACCACGCTGGTGTCAGGCAGCGCGGTGCAGCTCACCGCCACGGCGGCGCCGGTGGAGGTGTCCCAGGCGCGGGCGCCGGAGAGGCGCACGACGTCGTCCGACGTCACTGCCTGCCCCTTGGCCACCGCGAAGTCGTTGGCGGCGATGTTCTCGTGAACCTCCGGAACCGCAGGCACGACGCTGTCGTCCGCGGGCTGGTCCTTGCTTGCAACCTTGTCATACACGGTGCATGTGGCCGTAACGGACTTGCCATGCGGGGTCGCAAACGTGACCGGGTAGACCCCCTTTGCAGGCGCGGCGCCCGCAGCAAGCCCCGTATGCGTCACGACCATGGCGACATCGTTTCCCGTGAGCAGATCCACCGCCCTGGCGTTCGACGCTCTCCTGAGCAGCGCCGCAAGCTCCAGGGCGTTGGTGCAATCCTTGACCGCAGAGGCCGCCACGGCGAAATCGTTGGCGGAAATGGCCTCGGACCACGGAACCTGGACCGGCGGGTCGACGCTTTCGTCAGTGGCAGTGCCCGACCCGCTGTCAGCGTGATCGCGCACGTACATCCTCACGGTTACCGAAGTTCCCTTTAACGTCGCAAACTCAACGTTGACGACCCCAGTGACCGCAGTCGAGAAGGACGTAGGCGACGTAGGCGCCACGATATCCACCCTGGACCCGTCCGAAGTGGACCAAGCGCTCGCATGAGCGAGACTCGTTGCCTTGGCGAGGTCGACCGCATCGCCCTTGGCCACCGCGAAGTCGTTGGCGGCGATGCCCTCGTGGGCGCTGCCCTCGGCGTCGGAGTCGTCCACGGTGACGGCGTCGTACACGACGGCGTCAACGGTGACGGTCGCCCGTGAGCGCCCCTCTCCGGGACTCGCGAGGGACACAGTATACGTGCCGGACACTGCCGCGATGGTAGCGCTGAGCACCGAGACCGGCTCGAGTGCCTCGCCCGTGGACGTGTCCCACGCAACGGCACCGGCTCCACCCACGAGAAGTGCAGTCGCACGTTGCGCCTGAGCGGGCGTCGCGCCGGCAGCCCGTCCGTCCAAGACCTCCTGCGCCTCAGCGACGCTCAGCCGCACGGTGTTGGCTCGAATGCCCTGGGTGCCGTCTTCGCTTATGCCGCTCGCATCCGTCACGGTCATGGTCACGGTTACGCTCACAGTCGTTCCCGCAACGGCAAATGTTATGGTGTGGGATCCCGGAGAGGACACGTCCAGCCCGCCCACGGGCAGCTCGGCGTCGTCTACGGTAACCACAATGTCCTTGGCCTGACCGGTCTGGGTGTCCCAGGCCCTTGCGCCAGACATCGAAATGATGTCGGCAGCCGCAAGGGCATCGTCACGCTTACCCACGACAAACGAGTTGGCAGACACGGCCACGTGGTTGGTCGTGTCCTCGCTATAAGCATCGCTCACGGTCAATGTCACGCTAACGCTCGTGGCTTCGGAGCCCTCGCCCACCGTGTAGGTCACGGTGTACTTGCCAGGCTTAGCCACCAGCGCAGGCTCGCACGTGACGGTGATGTCCGCCGGGTCCACGAGCGCCCCAGTCTCGGTGGAGTACGCACCGGCGTTCGCGCGGGTCACAAGCTCGACCGCCTGTTGATCGGACGTCTTGTTCAGCAAAGCCTGGGCCTCGGTCTTACCTAAGGCAAACCCGTTTGCATAGGCCACGTACTTGCCCCCAACCTCGACGCTGTCGCGCACGTGAGCCACGACCTTGGCTTCGGCCTTGCCCGCAACAAAGGTCACGTCCTTGTCACCAACGGCGGAGACGTCCAGCTCGTAGGCAGCGTCAGTACTCGCACCCTCGCATAGGTACCACACGTAGGAAGCCTCTCCCGTGGCATAGACCCATGCCCGCGCGTTCGCGAGGCCAACGGCGCTTGCCGTGCCTTCCTCCGCGCTATCAAGCGGCAGCGCCGTATCCGAGCGCTGCACGGCAAAGTCGCTCGCACTCACCGCAAGCCCAGAGGCATCGGGGTCGGTGATGTCGGTGCCCATGGCGTCGACCACCGTACACGTCACCGTCACGCTAGGAGCGCCGTCGCCCGGAAGCGAGAAGCTTACGTCATAGGCGCCACGCACAGCCTGTACGGCTCTCACGTCGGCAACGATCGTGGAGCTGAGGTCGTCGCGCGTGGCAACGTCAAACGCCGTGGCGCCCGCAAGGGCAACGGCGCTGGTGGCAAGACTCGTGACCTGGCCCTTTGCCACAACGAAATCGTTGGCCGCGATCTGCTTCTCCGTGCCGGCCACGTGCGCGCGGACCTTTGCCGTAATGGCAAGCGACGTGCCGCCAGGCGCCATGAACACAACCTGGTACTCGCCAACCGCCGGTTGCAGATAGTCCAGCACGCTGAGCTCGAGCGCACGCCCCTCGGCATCCTCGCCATAGGCGGCCGCAAGGCTTATGAGTTCGCTTGCGCGTTCGGCCTCGGACCTGCTGCAGTGCGTCTTCGCCTCATCGAGCGAGAAGAGAATGTTGTTGGCAGCAATGTGCTCGCCAGTATTGTCGGATCCCTCGCCGGTGTCCGTCTTATCGTTGTCACGCTTGTCAGGTGTCCACAGCGCCTTGAGAACCACGGTCGCACCGTCCTCGGCGCTGAGGTTGCTCACCCCCCTCTCATCCTCATAAACGTTATAGGCAAACATGTCGATATCTGATGCCTTGGTGAACGGCGTTGCGGCCTGGTCATCCGTCCAACCCGCGAAGGTGTAGCCGGTGCGTGTGTACGCATTCTTGGTAAGGGACTTTGCGGCCTCGCCGTAAGTGAAGTCCTCGTTGGCCATGGCACCCGAGGTAGCACCGTTGCCGTCAAAGCGAACCTTGTAGGAGTGCGCGTTGAACTTTGCGTAAAGGTGAATGTTGCCGTCCGAGGACTGCATGGACGCATCCGTGGCGTCGTTGGAGAAGTCCCAGGGGGCGCTGGCTCCATCCAGGTACCAGTTGTCGTCACTGGTGTAGCCGTCCGTTACGGCGACGTCCTCCTTGGCCACCTTGGAGCCGATGGTGGTCATCTGGGTCTTGGAGTCGGTGATGGCGCTGCGGTCGGCCGGGTCCTCGTGGAACATGATTCTCGGGAACAGCTTGAACGCCGTCGTGGTCTGAAGGTCCTCATCACGGCCGCCAGGATCATGACCGGCCTCATAGCCGCCAAACTGAGCGAACGCACCCATAAAGAACTGATGGAACGGGCTTATGGAACCGAGTCCCGTGTACTCACCCGAATAACCACCATAAGCTCCCTTTATGTACGCACCAAGCACACCGATCTTGTTAAACCAAGATGGATCTGCTGCAGAAGTGTTGTATGCATACAGGCTACTTTGCAAATCCGAACCGTCGGCAGCCACCAACTTTCCCTGGTCTGGGCCGTCGAACCAGTAGTAGAGCTGTTTGAACCTTGGGTCACCTTCCGACCAAATGCCGTAATAGGAATTCACTTTCGGTCCAGGCCAGTTGCTCGGCCAGGTATAGCCAAAGTCGTCCACAGAACCAGGCCGAGGCATCTGAAGCGTCAGCTGACCGGCCACATTACCGTCAATCGTTGTTCCGTCCTTGTTGATCATCGGCGTCGCAGCCGTTACGTATTGACCGCTCGGCACCAGGCGCAAAGCAGTCTCGAGCTGCGCCTGACTCCTAAACGACGCCGCGTAACCACGTTGCCCTCGATAAAGATAGTCGTGCGGCTTGGACCACAGCTCTGTAAGAGAGCGTCGGGTATCCGACGATGAGGTTGTGAACGTAAGGTTTTCGTTCAGAAGTACTGTCACGTACCTTCCATCGTCCATCCGCGTCAACTTGAGTCCGCTCAGGTTGTCGGAGTTATGGTTGCCGTCAAGCTCTACCGTCAGGGTTTGGTCATCGGTCGTGTAGGCGAAGACGCAAGATTTCAAAGTGTTCTGCGCGGTGTCGCCACCGGTTATAGTGGCATCCGTGTAGAGCCATGTCCCGATGTTTGGATTAACGGTGCTGGTCCCGCTAATGTTCTCGGTTAGGTCGGCCTGATGCGCGGACGAGCCACCTGGCACCGTGATGCTCCCGCCGCTGTTGTTGAGGTACATGGTGTACGCGGTCCCACCGACGACCTGAGCGTCGGGGAAGCGGAAGTACGTGCCCCCGTGCGACTGGTCAGCGAGGGCATTGCCACTGGCGTCGCACCACTCAGGCGCGCCCAGGATGACGCCTGGCGCCGTGGCGTACACCGCGTACAGGGTTACGGTTGAGCCACCCGTCGCGCTGAGGTTCTTCACCTTCGCTCGGTCGGCATACGTGGCGCGCAGGTTGCTAGCCGCGGTCGGGCTCGTCGCCCAGCCAAGGAACTTGGCCTTCTCGTCCTTCTTCACGAAGGTGCATTCGGGGAGGGTAACCTCTTCGCCGTAGCTCTTGCCCGAGATGCTGGCCATGGTGCCCGTGGCGCCAGTGCCAGGGTCGAAGGCAATCGAGTACGTGATGGGCGTCCACTTGGCGTGGAGCGTGAGTGCGTTGCCGCTCAGGCGAGGATCGCCCTGAACAATGACGTCATCGTCGAAGTTCCACTTGTTGGCCTCGGTGCAGGCCGCATCCGTGTACCAGCCACCAAAGACGTAACCCGTGCGCACGGGATCCACGTCGGGTTTGGCGAGCTTGTTACCGTACGTTGCGAACGAGTTGTTGTACGCGTCAGCGTCGAAGGTCGCGTCGGACGCATTCTTGTCATACGAGACCGAGTAGAACACCGACGTGGAACTTGTGACGTCCAGCGCCTCCTTGCGACCGCCGGGATCCTGGCCGACCTCGTACCCGCCGAACTCGATGAGTTCGTATTCGGGCTGATCTGCAGAGCCTGTACCATCTGCACGCGTATCCGACACGTTGATAGAATCAAGGAGGATGTCAGCCGGTCTACCCGAGGCCACTCCGCGCCTGTTGTCTATAACCCTCCAGCCGAGCGTTGCACCCTCCTCGTAACCGTCGTACATATTGCCGTGATATGGGCTGGCGGGGCTTACGGACAGCGAGCTGTTTTTTATCATAGCGCCCGCCAGCGGGCCGTTAAACCAGTACGACAGGTCTACGACCTTCTGTTTATCCGCATCGGAGTACGAGACAGAAGAGTTGCGCGCCGGGTATCCAGCTGGCCTCTTCCACGTTCTGCTGTATCCTTCGTCCTCGAAGGTGAACTTGCTGCCGTCGGCCCTTACGGCCGCCCAGGCCCCGAGCCTGTAGTTCTCGTACGTCCCCGCAGGGGGCATGGAGCACAGCTTCTTGAGCGCTTCGAGCTCCGCGTCATTCACCGGCGTGGCGACGTAGGCGCGCATGCCGCGGTACAGAATGGTCCTCACAGCCGCAAGCTGCACCGTCATGATCTTCTGGTCCTTAGTCCTGGTGATGTACTTGCCACCTCCCAGGGACACCAGACCCGAGACCAGGTCGAGGTTACGGTTTGGGTTACTGTCGAGGTCCACGGTAACGGCAAGTCCCTCCACCTTTTGGAACCTGAGGCTGCGCAGGGTCTCGAGCGCCGTGTCCCCGCCGTAGATGGATTCGTCGGTGTATATCCAGGTGCCGACCTTTGTATTCACAGTGCTTGTTCCACTCTCGAACTCCGTGAGGTCCGCGGCGTGTCCCTTGGAGATGACGCTTGGATTAGCGCTCTGCATGTTGGTAATAGCGCCCTCGTTGGCGCTTACCTCCATGGTGTAAACCTTGCCCACAATACGCGCGTCCCTGAAACTCACCGTACCGTCACCGTTGTCGGTGGCCGGACCGAGATCGAGCGTGGGAGCCGAGACCCACTGGGCATACAGGTCCACGTTGGCACCGCTCGCACTCGCCAGGTTTTGCACCTTGGCGCCGTCCAAGTACGCGATGGTGGCATCGGCAGCGTTTGTCGTCCAACCCGAGAAGAACTCGTCGTCCTTCGTGAACGCGTTGGCGGTGAGGGCCTTGGCGGGCTCGTCGTATGTAAAGGACTGCGTGTAGGTCTCCGCATTGTCGGCGGTCTTGCCGCCGTTGCCGTGGAACGTTACCGTGTACTCGTTGACCACCCACTTGGCATAGAGCGCGAGCGTTCCGTCGTCGGCACGAGCAACCTTAGCTGAAGCGAAGTCCCACCTGTTAGCGTCTGTACAAGCAACGTCTGTATACCAGCCGCCGAAGGTGTATCCCTCCGCCGTGGGCGCGGCAGGCTCTGAGAGCGTGGAACCCACGAGCGCACGATCCGTAGCCTCATACGATCCGTGCCCGTTGGCAGAGTAGGTGACCTCCACACTCGGGAGGTCCTCGACGTTAGCAGCCTGGGCTGCCGTCACACGACCCGAGGGGTCCGCGCCTTCGTCGTAGCCGCCGAACTCGACCTCGTAGGAATAAACGACGTTCTCGCTAAAATCGTTAAGGCTGTTAGCGGGCGAGCCCCACGGGCAAACTATGTACTCGTAGTTGGGACTGTTGGGCACGGAATAGACACTGGTGTTATTGAAGCCATACCAGTCGGGCTGTCCGTTCCCCCACATGCCAGTGGACCTTATGAGGGTGCCCGCGTTCGGACCGCACCACCAATACGTATGCTTTTCTCTTTCCGTTCTTCTATCTAGATTGACAGCAGCCGCGGTCCCACGCTTGCCGCCTTCCCAATAACCCCCGATGGAAGAACCAGAATTCGTTCGGTGTGCTGGAAGATAATCGGGCGGCCTGCACTCCTCGCCCTCGGCGAGGTGCGCCGTACCGTACTCGTAAGCGAAAATCTCGTCCGGATCGGCGTAACTCCAGCCCTGTGCAAGTCTACCGTTGTAGTAGTGAAAAGCCACCGCAGAACCGAGCATCGTGTTGTTGCCGCCCCCGGTCGCGTAGATCTCGGCCACTTCGCCCCTACTAAGCGGCGTAGCCAGGTAGCCCCTCATGCCGCGATAGGTGAAGTTCTTGGCCAGATTGTACCCCTCGACAAAGGTGCCCGGGTCGTTTGGAACGAACATGAATAGGCGGCCGGGCCTGGTCGCCGACTCCTTTATGCACCAACCTTTCCCTGCAAGATTCGCCGTACTGGGGTTGGCGTCGAGCTCAACCGTAACCTTCATGCCAGCCGCATATGCGAACCTAGCCTGGCGCAAGACGTCCTGCGCGGTCTTGCCATCCGCACCGGCGGGGACACCGGACAGGGCATACTCGTCGAAGAAAAGCCATATGCCCGTGTTGTCGTTATTGTTCTCGCCGAGATCGGGCGTAACACCGGACTCCACCTTGCCAGCGGAGTTGGTGAGCACGAGTGCGCGAGCGTTGCCAGAAATGGTGGCATTGGGATAGGTGACAAACTCATGGCTCCCATCCGCCCATGCCGGGTCGCCCAAGGTCACGACGGGAGCGTTGTCGGTGGTCGCCGGCGCCGACTGAGTCGAGAGCTTCAGTCCCACGGCAGGTGCGCCGTCTCCCTCGCCCACGGACTCCTCGTGGCTCACCTGCGGCAACTCGCCTTGGGTCGCGACCGGCGCCTTCGCATCGTCCTTTTGCCAGGTCGCGTAAAGCGTCAGCACCTGGCCTGGCTCCGCCGAGAAGTCACCCACGGTCTCGTTAGCGTAAACGGTGCCGTTGTCGTCCGGCTTGGTGGACCAACCGATGAACGTGTAGCCCTCGCGCGTAAACGCATTCGCGGACAGCGCCTTGCCATCACCCATCGTGCGGGACTGCGCGTCCATCTCTCCCGCACCGCCGTTGGCTTCAAAGCGAATCGTATAGGCTGCTTGCCACACCGCATAGTACGTTACGACCTTTTCCGCCGCGTCTGGATCTATGGGCGTTGGCACGGTGCCCTCGTCTATGCCTGGCTCAGATGCGTCTGGAGATTCGGCCCATCCCGCCAGAGCCCATCCGACACGCTCGGCAGACGGAAGCACGCCGAGAGCAGTGGCAGCGGCCTGAGTGGTGGACCAGGAAGCCTGCTCGCTGACCGTCTCCTCCGTAATAGCGGCCGCCTCCTCGACGCTCTTACCCTCGGCAAGCGCGGCCGACCTTTGCTCATTGACTACGTCCGCAGGCAGTCGGTGGCCGCCATTAGCGTCCCATCTGACGGTGATGGATGCAGCAGCCTGTGGCTCAATCACAGTATCGGGACCCGGCGCTGGCGCGGCGGCCCCCGATGCGGGCGCGATCCCGTTTGTGCCTGCAATCTCGGCCAGCGCCTGCGCGGGCATGCCCTGCAGCGTCAGCGCGGCAGAAAGAAACAAAGAGAGGACTAACCTAGAGCGACCCCTCCCTGAAGCATTCTTCCTAGCCATAGCCTTCCCCTTCTATCGCGTTCACGCAAAATGCTCTTGTTCCATATACATTTCAATACAAACACGACGGACATCGAAAGGCAAAGGTCAGAAGTGCGAACGACCCCGTTGAGCAGCGAACGGGGCAACTTGGCATCCATGGGAGACTTCAATCATTGAAACAGCTTACGACGGCCACAGCATGAAGAGGTGAGCAAGGGACGCAACGCCGTGCCGGCAAGTGGACGCCACCCGGGCGCGGCCACCGTCGTGCCAGGCGAGTTCGCGCCGAAGGCGCGCTGTTCGAGCCTGGTGCGACGGTGTCGCACCCCCCGAAGGCATGCTCTTCTCGCCCGCACGACGGTGTCGCGCCCCCGAAGGCACGCTCTTCTCGCCATGTCTGGCCCGAGCCGTATAATCGACGCATGGAAGACGCACGCGTGACAAACCCGCTCCTGCACTGGGACGGGCCCGCCATCGGACTTCTCGACCTCGATGCCTTCTTTGCGTCGGTCGAGCAGCTCGACCATCCGGAGTGGCGAGGCAAGCCCGTCATCGTCGGCGGCAGCCCCGAGGGCCGCGGCGTCGTCTCGACGGCGTCCTACGAGGCGCGCCCCTACGGGGTGCACTCGGCCATGCCGTCCGCGCAGGCGAGGCGGCTCTGCCCCGACGCGATCTGGACCGGCGGGAACTTCGCCCGGTACCGGGAGATGTCCAACCGGGTGATGTCGTTCATCCTCGACGAGACGCCCCTCATGGAGCAGGTCTCCGTCGACGAGGCGTTCTTCGACGTGACGCCGGGCCGCTACTCCAGGGAGAGCCCCATCGAGATCTGCAGGCGCATCCAGAGCAACGTCTCGGAGCTGGGGATCACCTGCTCGATCGGTCTCGGCACCAACAAGACGGTCGCCAAGATCGCCTCGGAGCGCCAGAAGCCGCGCGGCCTCACGGTGGTGCCGCCCGGCACCGAGGCGTCGTTTCTCGCTCCCCTGCCGGTTCGCGCGATGAGCGGCATCGGCGCGGCGACCGAGAGGCGCCTCTGCGAGATGGGCATCACCACGCTGGGAAAACTCGCCGAGGCCGACCTGCGCGAGATGGAGCTCGCCTTCGGCGTGCACGGACCGAGCATGGTCGTGCGCGCGCAGGGGCTCGAGCGCTCGCAGGTGCTGGGAGCCGACGTGGAGGAGGACCCGAAGTCCGTCTCGAACGAGCGGACCTTCCCCGTCGACCTCACCGAGCGCGACGAGGTCGTCGCGGCCGTCAGGCACGTGAGCGCGCTCGTGGGGAGCCGCCTGAGGAGGAAGGGCCTCGCCGGGCACGTCGTCACCCTCAAGCTGAGGCGCGACATGTCGCACACCCGCACGATGCGCTCGCAGCTCAGCGAGATGACCGACGACGAGCACGTCTTCGGCGAAGCGGCCGTGGCTCTTCTCGACCAGATGTGGGCAGAGGGCTCGCCGGTGCGCCTCGTGGGCGTGGGCGTGAGCGGCTTCGACGACGACGTGTCGTTTCAGATGGACCTCCTCGACCAGGGGGACGAGGAGGCCAGGCTGCGCAAGAAGCGCCTGAGGGACCTGTCGGTCGCTGCCGACGAGGTGCGCTCGAAGTTTGGCTCGGACGCCCTGTCATACGGGCGTGACCTGCGTTTCGGCTATCGGCAGCCGAAGGACTAGGACTCCGCGGGCGCGTCCGCGGCGGAGTCCGTCGCGTCGGCGGCGGCCATGACGAGGTCGAGGTCGCTGGCGGGCATGGCACCCTCGAGGTCGAGCTCGACGCGCACGCCCTCGCCCCAGAGGCGCTCGAGCCTGAAGTAGTCGCGCGACTCCGGCTTGAAGACGTGGCAGACGACGGGGCCGTAGTCGAGAAGGACCCACGTGGCGTTGGCGCGCCCCTCGCAGGAAAGCGGCTTCTCCTGGCAGTTGACGCGGACCTTCTCCTTGATGCCGTCGACGATGGCGTCCATCTGCGGGTTGTTGGCCGCCGTGCAGATCAGGAAGTAGTCGGCGACGTCGGAGACGTTCGAGATGTCGAGCAGGACGATGTCGGTTGCCTTCTTCTCGTCCGCCGCGGCTGCCGCGACCTTCGCGAGCTCGAGGGGTGTAGATGCCATGCAATCTCCTTTCGGGCAGGGGCGCTAGCGCGCCGACCTGCGAAGAACCAGCTTGTTGTAGACGTCGATCGTGCCTGGGTAGAGGTAGCGCCCCGTTGCGACGACGTAGGTGATGCCGCCCGTGAAGGACTTCCAGAACACCTCATCGAGAGGAGCGTTGCCCACCAGGTCGCGGGTCTCCTGTATTCCTATCGTACCCCGTCGCAGCGGCTCGATGCCATCGGCGACGAAGACGACCATGTCGAGCGGGCTCATGTCGGCGTCCGCGGTCGTGTGGCGCTCGATCGCGCGGAACACCTCGGCAGGAAGCTCCGGGTAGAGGGCGGGCAGCTCGCGGGCCGCGACGATACCGTGCAGGAGCGGCTCGACGAGCTCGAAGTCGACGCCGAGGTCGACGCCGAGGTCGCGGGCGCGGCCGATGAGCTCGCCTGCGGGCACGACCTTGTCCCAGTCGTGGAGGATGCCGCTGACGCGCGCGAGGAAGGGGTCGACGCCGTAGGTTACGGCGAGCGACTCGGCCGTGGTCGCGACGGAGAGCGAGTGCGCGAGGCGGCGGGGGTTGACGGCGGCCATTCGCGCGTCGAGGTCGCGCTCGAGCCTGCGGATGAGGGCGAGCTGACCCTCGGTGTAGAGGCTCTTCTCGTCCGGCGAGGCGGGCGGGAGGTCGGGTGCGGTCGTGGGATCTGACGTGGGGTCTGACATGCGGTTCTGGTGCCTTTCGGGATCTAGCAGCCGTGCTGGAGCGAGTAGAGGTGGTGCTTGTGGATGTAGCCGACCACGGTGCCGGGCGTGAGGTAGCGCAGGCTCTGGCCCGCGCCGACGCGCTGGCGCAGGTAGCTCGAGGAGATGGCGAGCGCCGGGACCTCGAGGTAGGTGACGTCGAAGTCGAAGGGCGACTCGTCGACGATACGACGGGCGTGGCTGAGGTCGTAGCCAGGGCGCGTGGCGCCGACGAGGTGCGCGAGGCGGGCGATCTTGTCGGCGTCGCGCCAGGTCACGATCTCGGCGATGGCGTCGGCACCCGTGATGAAGTAGATCTCGACGTTGTCGGGGTAGATGGCGCTGAGGCGCTCGAGGGTGTCGGCCGTGTAGGTGATGCCGTCGCGATCGACCTCGAAGCGGCTCGCGAGGAAGTGCGGGTTGTCGGAGGTCGCCAAAAGCGTCATCGCATAGCGGTCCTCCCCCGCCGTCACGCCGCGGTCCTGCTTGAAGGCGGGACGGCCCGCGGGCATGAACACGACGACGTCGAGGTCGAGGTCGTCGAAGGCCTGCTCGGCCGCGACGAGGTGGCCGTTGTGGATGGGGTCGAAGGTGCCGCCCATGATGCCGAGGCGGTAGGTTCGCGCGGGGTCCGAGCCGAGGAAGGGCAGGTCGGCCCTCTCGACGACCTCCTCGGCCATGCGCTCGATCTCGTCCTCACCCAGAGCCATGCTTCCTCCCTAGAACACGAGCAGCTCGTCGCGGTGGATGGCGGGGGTGCCCGCCTTCTCCGGCATGAAGCGCTCGATGACGTCGAGCGAGAGGCCGCGGACGCGGACCATCTCATCGGCCGAGTAGCGCGAGACGCCGCGCCCGAGCAGGTTGCCCTCGGCGTCGAGGACGCTCACGACGTCGCCTGACGCGAAGGTGCCCTCGACCTCGGTGACGCCGACGGGCAGGACCGAGGCGCCTCCCTCGACGACGGCGCGGCGGGCGCCCGCATCGAGGGTGAGCGAGCCGCGGGCCATCTCGGCGAGGCCGATCCAGAGCTTGCGGGCGCTCTCGTGCGGGGCGTCGGCGGTGGGCTCGAAGCGCGTGCCGATGTGCTCGCCGTGCACGGCGTCGACGAAGGAGCCCTCGAGGCGGCCGCGGCAGATGGTGGTGGGGATGCCGGCGACCATGGTCGCGCGGGCGGCGCGGACCTTCGACGCCATGCCGCCGGTGCCGACGGCAGACGACGAGCCTCCTGCCATGGCCGCGAGCTCGGGCGTGATCCTCTCGACGAGCTCGACGAGCTGGGCGTCGGGGTCGGTCGCGGGATTGGCCGTGAAGAGGCCGTCCACGTCGGAGAGGATCACGTAGCGGTCGGCGTTGAGCATCGTCGCGACGATGGCGCCGAGCATGTCGTTGTCGCCGAAGTTCATCTCGGCGACGGAGATGGTGTCGTTCTCGTTGATGACCGGGATCGCGCCGAGCTCGATGAGCCGGCCGAGGGTGTTGCGGGCGTTGAGGTAGCCCTCGCGGTCGGTGAGGTCGCGACGCGTGAGGAGGACCTGGCCGCAGGGGATGTCGAAGCGGGCGAGCAGGTCGGCGTAGACCTCGGTGAGGGCGGCCTGGCCGGCGGCCGCGCAGGCCTGGCGGCCGGGCGTGTCGCCGGGGCGCTCGGTCAGGCCGAGGCGCTCCATGCCGGCGGCGACCGCGCCCGATGAGACGATCACGACGTGGTAGCCGTCCTCGTGCAGGCGGGCCGCCTGCTCGCAGAGCGAACCGATGAACGCACGGTCGGGACGACCCGCGTCGTCGACGAGGGTCGTGGAGCCGATCTTGACGACGACAACGCCGGGGGCGTCGAACACACCTTCCACGGCTACTCCTCCCCCGTCGCGTCGGCATCGGTCTCGTCGGCGTCGGCGTCGTCGACGTCGTCGGGCACGACCTCGATGGACTCGGCCTCGACCATGCGGGCGAAGTCCTCGTCGAGCTCCTCGACGTCGTCCTCGCGCTCGTCGCCGCCCTCGTAGGTGAAGGCGAATCCGAGGATGCGGACCTCGTCGCCCTGGCAGCAGCCCTCGGCGGCGAGCTTGTTGTCGAGCCCGAGGCGGGCAAAGCGATGCTGCAGGTAGGCGACGGCCTCGTCGTTGTCCCAGTCGGTCTGGACGACCATGCGCTCGATGGCGCCGCCGGAGACGCGCCAGACGCCCTTCTCCTCGCGGGTGATGGTGATGGAACGGTCGCGCAGCTTACGCCTGTGCTCGAGCTCGAGCGAGGGGTCCTCGAGGTTGTCGGGGACGATGATCTCGCTGCGCAGGCCCCTGACCTGGCGGGCCGTCTCGAGGACGAGCTCGTCGAGGCCGGCGCCCGTGAAGGCCGACACCTGGAAGAAGGGGTGGCCGTCGCGCTCGGCGGCGGCGCGCAGGCGCTCGATGTCATCCTCGAGGTCGGGCATGTCGCACTTGTTGGCCACGACGATCTGCGGGCGCTCGGCAAGCTCGGACGCATAGGCCGCGAGCTCGGCGTTGATCTTCTCGTAGTCGTCGACGGGATCGCGTCCCTCGAAGCCGCCGGTCATGTCGACTACGTGCAGGATGAGGGCCGTGCGCTCGATGTGGCGCAGGAACTCGTGGCCGAGGCCCTTGCCCTCGCTCGCGCCCTCGATGAGGCCGGGGACGTCGGCGACGACGAAGCTCTCGCCCGAGGCGGCGCGCACCATGCCGAGGTTGGGGACGAGCGTGGTGAAGGGGTAGTCGGCGATCTTGGGGCGCGCCGCGGAGAGGCGCGCGATCAGCGAGCTCTTGCCCACCGACGGCATGCCCACGAGGGCGGCGTCGGCCATGATCTTCATCTCGAGCTCGATCCAGTGGTCGATGGCGGGCTCGCCCTTCTCGGCGAAGGCGGGAGCTCGGCGCACGGACGTGACGAAGTGGATGTTGCCCTTGCCGCCCACGCCTCCGGGCGCCACGATGACGCGCTGGCCAGGCTGGGTGAGGTCGGCGATCTGGAAGGCGGGCTCCATGGTTTCGGGGTCGAGCTCGCGCACGACGGTGCCGAGGGGCACCTTGAGCACCATGTCGTTGCCGTCGCGACCGTGGCGGCGGGCGCCCTGGCCGTGCGTGCCGCGCTCGGCCTTGAAGTGGTGCTTGAAGCGGTAGTCGATCAGCGACGAGAGCTGGGGGTCGCACTCGAGCACGACATTGCCGCCCCTGCCGCCGTCGCCGCCGTCAGGCCCTCCCTTGGGCACATGCGCCTCGCGGCGGAACGACATGCAGCCTGCGCCGCCGTCGCCGCCCTTGACGTTGATGCGACAGAGATCTGTGAAGGTGTTGGTGGGCACGTTGGTCCTCCTTTAGTGCCTCTACATAGCCTTGTCATCGTAAAACAAATGACCGACTCATGCTGGGACGGGTGCCAAGGTCGCTCCTAGAACGCCGCCCCAAGCACAATAACCACAAGGCACAGGCCGAGAAGAGCCACGTCCCTGGCCCGCATCGGGTAGCGCTTGTATGAGGAGTCGCGCCCGCGGAGGTAGAACCCGCGCTGCTCGGCCGCGAGGGCCGTCGCGTCGGCTCGCCCCACCGCGCCGATGAGCATCGGCGCGACGAGGGGGACCGTCAGACGCAGGCGCCTGACGGGGTTCGGCGAGTCCACCTCGAGGCCGCGGGCCGTCTGGGCCTCGACGATGCGGGCCATCTCCTGCGCGAGGATCGGCACGAAGCGCAGGGCGCAGGTGATCGCGAACGCGTATCGATACGGCAGGTGGAGCACCTCGACCGCGGCGTTGGTGAGGTCGGACATGCGGGTCACGGACAGCATGAGGACGAGCGGCATGGCGAAGGCGACGAGGCGGAGCGCCACGTGCGCGCCGAGGTCGAGCCCGCGGTCGGTCACCCAGAGGATGACCGGCTCGCCCGAGCGGACGATGGCGGTCTGCACGATAAGCATCAGGGCCGCAAGCACCGCAAGGGCGCGCACGAGTGCGAGGGCGCGACCGCCCACCCCGGCATAGACGGCGCCGAGAAGGACGACGGCGATGATCGCGAGCAGCGTCGGAATGTGCGCGGCGAGCGACGTGGCCACGCAGAGTGAGGCGGCAAGCGCGAGCTTGGCCACGGGGTTCGCACGGTGCAGGACCGTGCTGCCCTGGGAGTATTCGAAGAGGCCGACCACTAGCGCACCATCCCCTCTGCCACCCGCGCGAGCTCGCGCGGGTCCGACACGCCGGAAAATGCCTCGAACCCGGCCTGGGCGAGGCGACCCGCGACGTCGGCCACCTGGGGCGCGGCGACGCGAGCGCGAGCCAGGAGGTCCGAGCGCGAGAAGACCTCGCCCGCGGCGCCGTCGGCCAGCACGCGCCCCTCGGCCATGACGACCAGACGCGTCGCGAAGTCGGACACGACCTCCATGTCGTGGCAGACCATGACGACGGCGCAACCTCCCTGCCTCGCCTCGTCCACGGCGCCCATGACCGTCTTACGCTCGCGGGCGTCGAGCCCGCTCGTCGGCTCGTCGAGCACGAGCAGGCGCGGCTCGCGGGCCATGGCCGAGGCGAGGGCGACGACCTGCCGCCGGCCGCGAGGGAGCGCGAAGGGCGCGGCCTCGGCCGGGAGGCCGAGGCGCTCGACGGCACCACGCGCACGCTCTCGCGCCTCTGTCGGATCGACCCCCTGCAGGACGAGGCCGAAGGTGACCTCGTCGAGGACGGTCTGGCGGCAGATCTGGTGGTCGGGGTTCTGGAAGAGGGTCGAGACGTGGCGGGCGACCTCGCTCGCACGGGCGCGGCGCACATCGAGCCCGCAGACCGTGACCTCGCCCGACGTGGGCCTGAGCAGCCCCGCGACGAGCTTGGTGAGCGTGGTCTTGCCCGCGCCGTTCTCCCCCACCACGGCGACGATCTCGCCGGGACGGACGTCGAGGTCGACGGAGCTCACGGCGACGCGGCCGCGCTCATAGCCGTACGAGACGTCCCGGAGGCGGAGCACGGGCTCCCCCGTGACGGGCGGGCATGGCGCCTTGCCGGCGCGACCCCGCGAGGCACGCATGGGCGCGGCGGGGCCGGCAGCGACGGCGCAAGGAAGCGCCTCGAGCAGGCCCGCGACGGCCTCGTCCACCGTGAGGAAGCTCTTCTCGGCGGGAAACGCGCCCGCCTGGGAGAGAAGGTCGGAGACGAGCGTCACGCGGGGGCGGTCGACGCCGGCCTCGCGCAGGGCACCCCTTCGCGCGAAGACGGAGCGCGGCGAGCCGTCGAGGACGACGTGGCCGCCGTCGAGGACGACCACGCGGTCCGAGAACTCGGCAAGAAGGGCGGCCTTCTGCTCGACGACGATGACCGTGATGCCGGAGTCGTTGAGGTCGCGCAGGGTCTGGAAGACCATGCGCGAGGACGCGGGGTCCAGGGCCGCCGTCGGCTCGTCGAGCACGAGCACCTTGGGGCGAAGCGCCAGGATCGCGGCGATGGCGACCTTCTGCTTCTGGCCGCCCGAGAGCGTGGCGATGTCGCGCGAGCGAAGGTCCGCGATGCCGCAGGCGTCGAGGGCCCAGGCGAGGCGCGCCTCGACCTGGTCGCGCGGGACGCCGAAGTTCTCGAGCCCGAAGAGGAGCTCGTCCTCGACGCCCGCGGCGACCATCTGGGAGTCGATGTCCTGCAGGACCGACCCCACGACGCGCGAGACGTCGGTGAGGCCGACCTCGCAGGTGTCCATGCCGTCGACGGTGGCGGTGCCGCGGAAGGTGCCGGCGAAGTGGTGAGGCGCGGCACCCGAGACGACCGAGCAGAGCGTGGACTTGCCAGCACCCGAGGGGCCGATAACGCCGACGAAGGAGCCGGGCTCCACGGAGAGACTGACGTCACGCAGGGCGAACGTGGGCTCGCCCTCGTAGCAGAAGCTGACGTGGTCGAGCGAGACGACGGGCCCCGCCTCGGCGCCGGCCTGGTGACTGGGCTCGGGCTCGGTGTAGGCGAGTGGCACCACAGCGGTCTCGCACTCGGCACGTCGGCTCTTCTCGGCCACGCGCGTGGGAAGCGTAATGGACACGGTCACGACTCCTTCCGGCGTTGCGCTAGCGCCTGACGGCCTTCTTGAGGGGCAGGTAGAGCGCCTGCACGACGACGCCGTTGAAGGCGGCCGTGCCGAAGACGATGGGCAGCATCGCGAGGATGGCGAGCGCGTCGGCCTTGAGGAAGACCGTAGTCGCCAGCGACGCGAAGATGAGGCCGGAGACTGCCGTGGTGGCGAAGGCGCCGACGAAGGGAATGACTCCCCTGGGGCCGCGCTCGCCCGTCATGATGACGATGGTCGCCATCAGGACCGACGCGGGAAGGTCGCAGACGTACTCGAGGCCGGGGATGGACGTCGTGAGCTGGATGACGGTCGCCGCAAGAAGGCCGATGACGGCGGCCTGGGCGCGCGTCGGGCGGAGCAGCAGGATCGCGAGGCAGTACGAGGAGATGACGAACTCGGGCTGGATGCCGGTGATCGCGAGCGCCTTGCCGACGGTCAGGTTGAGGATGAAGCCGGCGGCGAGCAGGATCGCGACGAGGACGAGGGCGCCGACGTCGAGGCCGGCGGCCTTGGTGGTGGTGACGGTGCGGGTCTGCGTAGTTTCGGACATGGGTTCCTCCTGGTGACTTCGAATGCGACGGATGGACCTGGGACATAGACACAAAAAAGACGACCCCCGACCAACTCGGGAGTCGCCTTGGCTTTTGTCTATGCGGCAGCGATCGGCTCAGAGTTGACCGAGGGAAGGAAGTCCATGCCACCACCAGTTCTGGCGCGCGCGTGCGAGCATGTTCTTCACCTCCCCTTCCTCTGGTCGATTGCCGTTGCGCGGAAATCTACCAGAGACACCGGGCACGGTCCCCGCCGCCGAAGGATGCGAAATCACACCGAAACAATGGGCACGCAAAAAAAGAGAGCCTCCCCTGCTGGGAAGGCTCTCGAACACGCTATATGCCTTGAACTAGGCGGTGCGCACGTGCACGTAGTGCTTGGCGCCCTTGGTGAACTCGACGGTGCCGTCGGCGAGGGCGAACAGGGTGTCGTCCTTGCCGCGACCGACGTTCTCGCCGGGGGTGATGTGCGTGCCGCGCTGGCGGACGATGATCTGCCCGGTCTTCACGGCCTGGCCGCCGAAGATCTTGGTGCCGAGGCGCTGGGCGTTGGAGTCACGGCCGTTACGGGAGGATCCGAGGCCTTTCTTGTGAGCCATTGTCTTACCTGCCTATCTACTCAAAGTGAAAAACTACTCGGACGCCTTGGCCGACTCGTCCTTGGTGGAGGCAGCCTTGGAGGCGGAGGTCCTGGTGGTGGGCATAGAGGTGACCTTAATCTTGGTCAGCATCTGGCGGTGGCCCTTGGTGCGGTGGTAGCGCTTGCGCTTCTTGAGCTTGAAGACGAGAACCTTCTCGCCCTTGAACTGCTCGACGACCTCGCAGGTGACCTTCTTCTTAGCGAGCGTGGCAGCGTCAACGACAGTCTTCTTGCCGTCATTCAGCATGAGGACGTCAAGCTTGACCTTGTCGCCAGGCTGCGCGTCGAGCTTCTCGACGTCGAGGACGTCGCCCTTGGCAACCTTATACTGCTTGCCACCAGTGGTAACGATTGCGTACATTTGGTAACCCTTCATTACTGGTTTTAGTGCAACAGCAACACATCTTACTAGCCATGACCTGCCTAGTCAACGAAAAAAGATAGTTCACAGGCACATCACGCCTTGCCTAGGATAGCGGCCTTTCTGGCCGAGGGTGCCCAGCTACAGGGCATTCACGAGATGCCCATCATCGGCCTCGTGCCACTGGCCCACGCGCGCGACGCGAAGCGCGGGCGCGCCAGCCTCGGCCTCTGAGGCGCCCATGCGGGCGAAGGCGGCGTCGAGCAGCACCTGCGGGCGCAGAGCGCCGGCGTTCGACGAGCGGGTCTCGAGGGACATCACCTGGCGGCCGTCGACCTCGTCGAGGGTCCAGCCCACGAGCGCGCTCGAGAGGTCGATGTGCTTGGGCTTGTCGCCGCGCAGGTACTCGAGGTCGCCCTCGCCGCGAAGCTCGGCGAGGACCTGGTCGAGGGCCGCGGCATCGACGTCGCGGCCGAGGAACTCGACGCGCCAGAGGGCGCGGGTCAGCCAGGCCTCGAGGGCGGGCAGGCTGCGGTCGACGTAGGCGGCGTCCTGGGGTGCGAGCGCGGCGGGCGTCGCGGCCACGAGCATCTCCAGGGCCCTGGACGCCTCGATCTTCTCGGTGAGCATGAGATCGAAGTACTCGCACTCCGAGGAGGCGCCGACGGGCAGGGCCTGCGAGAATTGCAGGCGCATGCGGCGGGCGAAGCCGTTGCCGACGGCGAAGGGCACGCCCGAGCGGCGGATCGAGCGGTTGTGCGTGTTGATGACCTCGAGGTGGCCGAGGAACGCCAGGCGGCCGTCCTTCTTATAGCGGACGCGCAGGCGCGGCTGGGGACTAGCTTGCTGCATGGCGCTCACCCGCAATCAGGTTCTCGACGCCGAGCGTGGGGCAGACGCCGCAGCCCGCGCAGGTCTCCATGGTGCAGTCGGCCGTGGTCATGCCCTGGGCGGCGCGGCGCCACTCCCGCTTGAGGAAGCCCTTGGAGACGGCAGGCGAGGTGTGCTCCCACGGCAGGCGCGCGTCGAGGTCGAAGGACTCGGCGGCGATGTCCTCGAGGTCGAGGCCGACCTCGCGGGCCGCCTCGACCCAGCGCTCGAAGGAGAACTGGTCGGTCCAGGCGTCGAAGCGGCAGCCACGCCTCCAGGCGGCCATCACGAGGCGCAGGCCGGCGCGGCCCATCTTGGAGAGGGCGGCCTCGACGAGAGAGACCTCGGCGTCGTGGTAGGAGATGCGGATCGCGCGGTCAGGGCAGGAGTGCAAAAGCAGCTGCTGGCGGCGGCGGACCTCCTCGAGCGGGAGCTGGCCGGCCCACTGGAAGGGCGTGTGGGCCTTGGGCACGAAGACGGCGACCGAGATGGAGACCGAGACGCCGCTCTTGGGGCCCTTGCCGACGACGTCGCGGCCGATCTCGAGGACGCGGTCTGCGACCTGGTTGATCTGGACGATGTCGTCGTCGGTCTCGGTGGGCAGGCCCATCATGAAGTAGAGCTTCATGCGGCGCCAGCCGTTCTCGAAGGCGTTGCGGGCGGCGAGGTCGATGTTCTCCTCGGTCACGTTCTTGTTGATGACGTCGCGCAGGCGCTGGCTGCCGGCCTCGGGGGCGAAGGTGAGGCCGCCCTTCTTGGCGCCGCCGACCTCGGCCGCCATCTCGACGCCGAAGGAGTCGAGGCGCTGCGAGGGGATGGAGACGCGCACGCCGCGCTCGCGGGCGTCGGCGTTGAGCTGGTGCAGGATCTGCGCGCACTGGGAGTGGTCGGTGGTGGAGAGGCTCGTGAGGGAGACCTCGTCGTGGCCGGTGATCGCGAGGCCCTCGCGGCATGCATCGACCACCTGGTCGAAGGGGCGCTCGCGCACGGGGCGGTAGCTCATGCCGGCCTGGCAGAAGCGGCAGCCGCGGGCGCAGCCGCGCAGGACCTCGATTGCGAGGCGGTCCTGGACGACGCCCATGTACGGGACGATGGTCTGCGGGAGCGGGTCGGACTGGGAGAGGTCGGCGTAGCTGCGCTTGAGGACGACCTCGGGCGCGGGCGTGTCCGGAAGCGGGCGGGCGTAGCCCCAGCGCGTTGACGTCTCGTCGACGACGACCTCATAGAGGGAGGGGACGTAGACGCCGGGAATGCGCGCGAGGGAGCGGAGAAGCTCTTCTCGGCTGAGGCCGGCGGCACGACCGTCGCGCACGCAGGCGCACATGTCGACGATGCCCTCCTCCCCGTCGCCGAGCAGGACGGCGTCGAAGAGCTCGGCGACCGGCTCGCAGTTCCAGACCGAGGGGCCGCCCGCGATCACGATGGGGTCGTCCTCGTCGCGGTCGGCCGCGAGCAGGGCGATACCGGCGAGGTCGAGCGACTCGAGGATGTTGGTGCAGGCCATCTCGTGGGCGAGCGTGAAGCCGACGACGTCGAAGGACGCGACGGGCGCGGAGCACTCGAGCGAGAGCAGGGGCACGTCGCGCTCGCGGATGAGGTCGGCCATGTCGACCCAGGGCAGGTAGCCGCGCTCGCAGCTCATGCCCGGCTGCGCGTTGAGCGTGCGGTAGAGGATGGCGAGGCCCATGTTGGGCAGGCCGACCTCGTAGACGTCGGGGTACATGAGGCAGACGTGGAAGGGTCCGGACTGGTCGGTCTCGGCGCCCCACTCGTGGTCGAGGTAGCGCGAGGGCTTCTCTACGAGCGGCAGCAGGGGCTCGATGAGGTCGTAGCGGTCCTCTCGGGGAAGTCTCATTGCTGCTGGCCAATCGTGAGGTAGTCGTCTGCGGGCTGGGATGCAGGAAGGGCGGATGCGGCCTCGACGACCTGCGCCGCGGGCTCGGTCGCGGCCGGGGCGGGGCGCGCCTCTCCCCTGGCGACGCGCGCGACGTCGGCGGCCGAGCGCGAGAGCTGGGTGATCGTGTCGCGGACGCGCTCGACGCCCTGGCGGGGGCTGGGCGCGTCGGGGTTGAAGCGAAGCGAGAGCGCCTGCCCGGTGGCGACGGTGCCTGCGTAGCCGACGGCGCCCTTGAGCAGCCAGCCGACGCCCGGCACGAGCCCGACGAGGGTGCGGGCGACGTAGCGGTAGAGCAGGCCGACGCCGAAGACGCCGCCGATGTCGGCCAGGCGCTCGACCGAGATGGGCTGACCGTGGCAGGCGGCGATGTCGAGCGCGAGGCGGATCTGGTTCACGCACATGATCGGGAAGTCGGCGCCCGGGATGATCTGCACGGCGCCGACCGCGGCGTTCTCGAGGGCGCACGAGCCTACGACCTCGCTCACGGCGGCCTTGCGGCAGAAGGGGAAGTTCGCGGCGAGGGCTATTCTCTTCTCGGCGGCGGCACCCACGATCCAGGTGGCGATGCGCGACGCGAGGGCGTCGGCCGAGGCGACGGAGATGACGTCGATGAGGGCGGCCACGGTCTCGGGGAGCTGGGGGCGACGCACGTCAAGCGAGCTCTCGACGACGAGCGCGACCGGGCAGCCGCAGCGCGCGACCTCCTCGGCGATTGCCTGGGAGCCCGCGGCGTCGGCACCCGCGAGCACGACGGCCGCGTCGAAGCGACGCGAGGCGACCAGCGCGCGGTCGAGCCCTCCGACGCGAACGACCGAGGTGCCGAGCTCGGGCACGAAGGCGTGCTTGAGGGCGAGGGCGCGCTCGGGCGCCGCGGTGGGGTCGACGAGCAGGAGCACGGCGACCTCTGCGGTGCGCTGGCTCTCGCTCGCGCGCCCGGCGCTCACGACGCTTGCCACGTCTCCCAAGGAGACCCTTCTCTTACGTGCCATACGACTCCCCTGCCCGATGCCCCGGCGCGGCTAGCCCGCCTTGGGCCTGTGATTCCATACAGACTGTACCATGCCCACCGCCGTCATTTGCGCCAGCATCGAGGACGAGCCGAAGCTGACGAACGGCAGCGGGATGCCCGTGATGGGCATGATGCCGATGCACATGCCGACGTTCTGCAGCAGCTGGAACGACCACATGGTGGCCACGCCCACCAGCACGAGCTTGCCGAAGGGCGCCTCGATCCTCTGGGCGAGGGCGACGGTGGTGAAGATGAGCACGCCGAAGAGGCCGAGCAGCACGACGCTGCCAAGGAAGCCGAACTCCTCGGCGAGAAGAGCGAAGACGAAGTCGGTGTGTGCCTCGGGAAGGAAGCCGCTCGCGGCCTGGGTGGCGTTGCCGAACCCCTTGCCGATCAGGCCGCCCGAGCCGACGGCGATCTTGGCCTGCTGGAGGTTGTAGCCGTCGCCGGTGGGGTCGACCGAGGGGTCCATGAAGACGATGAGTCGGTTGAGCTGGTACTGCTTGAGCAGGTGCGGCATGCCCTCGGTCATGGAGGTCGTGACGATGAGGGCGGCGCCCACCACGATGAACGAGATCGTGATGATGACCCAGAGGCGCTTGGCTCCCGAGCAGATGATGATCGCCGCGCCGGTCACGAGGATGATGAGGCCGGTGCCGAGGTCGGGCTGGGTCATGATCAGCACGAACGGCACGAGGAGCATGCCGCAGAGCTTGGCGTAGTCGGCGAGCGACTCGATCTTGCCGTTGTACTCGGCGCCGAGCGACGCCATGAGGTAGATGGTGACGAGCTTCGCGATCTCGGAGGGTTGGAAGGTCATGCCGATGATCGGGATCTTGATCCAGCCGGTCATGCCGAGCGCGTTGTGCGAGAGGCCCGGCACGCTGGGCAGGAGCATGAGGACGCAGTCGACGACGAGCAGCACCTTCGACATGTTCGCGAGTGCGCGGTAGTCGTAGCGCCAGATGAGGAACCCTCCCACGGCACCCATGGCGACGCCCATGAGGTGACGCGGGAACGACGCCTCGGGGATGGTGAGCGAGGCCGAGTAGATGACGACGGTCCCGTAGATGACGAGCAGGATCGCAGGCAGGAGCTGCGGCCACCAGATGGGACCGCGCGACAGGTTGCGCGAGCTGGCGCGCGGCGCGCGCTGCCCGGCGATGTGGCTGTAGAAGGCCGAGAAGGAGCCGAGTCCGCCCTCCCCCACCTTCGCCTGCGCGGATGTTGAGTGCTTTGCCACTGCTCCCCCTTACTGCGAGCCCGAGGCCGTCGCGGTCGAGTCGTCGGGCTCGTTGTAGATGGCGCCCAGGATGTCGCGGACCACGAGCATGGCGCCCTCGCTGCCGAAGCCGCCGTTCTCTACGACGGAGGCGACGACGTACTTCGGGTTGTCTGCCGGCGCGTAGGCGATGAACCAGCCGGTCGGGTCGTCGTGCGAGGTCTCCGCCGAACCGGTCTTGCCGGCGACCTGGACGCTGAGGTTGGTGAAGTGCGAGGCCTGCTCGGCGGACTCGCGGTAGATGACGCCGGAGAGGCCCTTGTGGACGATGTCGACGTACTCGTCCTTCTCCTTGACGGAGCGAAGGACCGAGTTCTTGTACTCGACGACGGCGCCGCCGCCGAGCGAGGACTTGACGCCCTTGAGCAGGTGCGGCCTCCAGACCTCACCGTTGTTCGCGAGGCCGGAGTAGACGCAGAGCATCTGCAGCGGGGTGACGAGGAGGTCGCCCTGACCGATCGCGAGGTTGGTGAGGTCGCCGCCCTGCCAGGAGCGCGCCTGGTCGTCGGAGCTCGTGAAGTAGTTCCACTTCCACTTCGCGTCGGGAACGCGACCCGACGCCTCCGAGGGAAGGTCGATCCCCTCGGACGAGCCAAGGCCCCACTTGCGGTACGTGTCCTGCAGGCCGTCCTGCCGGCTCGAGTAGTAGAAGCCCTTGCCGATCTCGTAGAAGACGACGTCGCAGGAGAAGGTGATGCCGTTCTCGAGGTCGATGTGGCCGTGGCCGTTGTGGTCCCAGCAGTACTGGCCGAAGCCCTCGCCGAACCCGGTCCAGTAGCCGGCGCAGTCGTAGGCGGAGTCGACGTTGGCGATGCCGTAGTTGAGAGCCGCGAAGGTCGAGAGCGGCTTGATCGTCGAGGCGGAGGGGTACTGGCCGGAGACCGCCCTGTTGATGAGCGGGTTCCAGCTGCCCTCGCTCGAGAGGTTCTGCCAGTCGTCGTAGGAGACGCCGCCCACGAAGACGCTCGGCGAGTAGGTGGGCGCGCTCGCCATGGCGATGATCTCGCCGTTGGTGACGTCCATCGCGATCGCGGCGCCGCCATAGCACTCCCCCTTGCCCGAGTCGCGCAGGCGCTGGATGTGCCCGTTGAGGGAGTCCTCGGCCGCCTTCTGGATCGCCGAGTCGATCGTGAGCACGATGTCCGAGCCGCTCTGCGCCTCGACCGAGCTCGAGTAGCTCAGCACGTTGCCGTCGGCGTCGACGTAGACGGTCTGCTCGCCCTTGACGCCCTGCAGCACGCTCTCGTACTGCATCTCGATGCCCGCCTGACCGACGATGTCGCCGGACTCGTAGGTGATCTTGTCCTCCGCCTCGTCCTCGTTCTCGAGCTGGTCGGAGTTGACCGTGCCGACGTAGCCCAGCACGTGCGAGGCGAGGTTGCCCTGCGGGTAGTTGCGCTGCGTGCGCTCCTCGACGCTCACGTCGGAGAACACGTAGGGGTGCTCGCCGATGTAGGCCACCACGCGCCTGGAAACGTCGACGGCGACGGTGCGCATGCTCTGCGCCGACTCGGTCGAGCTCGACACCTTGCGCTTGACGGCCATCTCGGGCATGCCGATGAGGTTCGCGAGCACCTTGAGCTCGACGGCGTCCTCGGCCACGTCGGGCTTTGCGACGACGGTGAGGCTCGGGCGGTTGTTGACGAGCTCCTTGCCGTTGCGGTCGAGGATGCGGCCGCGGGGCGCGCCGACGGAGATCTTGCGCGTGCGGTTCGACTCGGCCTGGTTGCTGTAGTCGTTCGACGAGATCAGCTGCATCGACCAGAGGCGGGCGAGGAGGACGACGATGATCGAGCCCGCGAACACGTCGAGGCCGAGCAGGCGCGACTTGAAGCCGCCCTCGGTCGACATGTCCGAGCCGCCGGCCGCCGTGGGCGCCGAGCCGCCGATGTCGAACTTGAAGCGCGACTCGCCACGGCCCACCAGCAGGAAGGCGATGACGAGGGCCGCAAGCAGGACCGCGAGTACGATGATGATGGCGACGATGGGACTCATGCCTTACGCCCCCTATACCCCGCCAATGTTGTACTTGCCGGAGTGCTTGGGACGAGAAGAGCCAATGCCTCCGCCGAGGCTCGAGTTGGAGCCCGCGCGCGAGATGAGGTAGGCGAAGGGCAAAAACGCCAGTACGCTCAGGAGCGCGCTCGGGAGCGAGCGGAGGAAGAGCACGTCGACGAAGTCGGTCGCCTGTCCGACGAGGAACATCGTGAGGTTGTGCAGCAGGCACACCGCGACCGCGGCGATGACGTAGACGATCATCGAGCCGGAGAAGTCCTCCGCGAGGCGGTTCCTGACCTCGATGCCCATGAAGTACGACGCGACGGTGAGCAGGAGCGACATGACGCCCATCGGGCCGGTGCCGAGAAGGTCGAACACGAGGCCCGCGACGAAGCCGCAGATGACGCCGATGCGTCCGCCTCGCGTGAGGGCGACGATGCCGGCGAAGACGAGGGCGAAGTTGATGTGGCCGTTGCCCAGGGCCAGGTTGGGGGCGACGGCAAGCTGCAGCACGAGGCAGACGACCGCCAGGATGGCGACGTCACGACGGTTCTTGTTGGTGTCCTTTACCTGCATGCTCCCCTCCTATCCCTGGTTCTGGCCGGACTCGTTCGAGGCGGCGCCGTCGCTGTTGGTCGCCTGCGACTGCTGCGCGTCGGCAGAGCCCGAGGAGCCCTGGTTGTCGGCGGACTGGATGTCCTCAGAGGTCGCGTGCTGCCCCTCGGTGAGCGAGGTGATGACGAGGACCTCCTCGAAGCTCTCCGTCTTGGAGAGCGGGGTGACGACGATGTCGTAGTAGAGCGCGCCGGGGTTCTTGCTGACGCTCGCGACGGTGCCGAGCGGAAGCCCCTTGGGGAAGACGCCGCCGAGGCCGCTCGTGACGACCGTGTCTCCGACCGAGACGGTCTGGTCGGTGCCGATCAGCGTGAGGCGGAGCGTCCCGTCGGCAGATCCGCGGAGCATGCCCTGGGCCCTGCTCGACTGCACCATCGCGGAGACCGAGGAGTTCTCGTCCGAGATGAGGCGCACCGTGGAGCTCGCGGGGCCGCACTCGATGATCTGGCCGATGGCGCCGTTGGAGTCGGAGACCGGCATGCCGACGGCGAGGCTCGAGGTCGTGCCCTTGTCGATCGTGACGGTGTCGCTCCACGAGTCGGTCGAGGCGGAGATGATGCGCGCCGCGGTCGACTGGAGGCTGTAGGTGCTCTGCAGCGCCAGGAGGTTCTGGAGTCGCGTCGCGGTCTGCTCGGCCTCCTGGAGCTCGGAGTTCTTGGCCTTGAGCTGCTCGTTCTCGGCCTTGAGCTCGGAGAGCGTCCCCTGGTCGGCCGTCAGGTTGGCGAACACGTTGCCAAGGCCCTGCAGGGGCGCCGTGACGGCGGCCCCGACGAAGCGGACCGGCATGACGATGGTCGAGACCACGCCGCGGACGACGGAAAAGGGACCCGTCCCCGTGTCGCGCGCACTGGCCGTGAAGAGGACCAGCGAGAGGACGACGAAGATGATGGCGATGCGTCCGCCAGAGCTTGCGTTGTTCCTGCGGAAGCCCGAGTTGTTCGAGCTGCCAGCACTCAGCGTAGGCATGGCGCCTCGCTAGTTCGCGCTCTGAACGAAACCGCCCGAGAGGGCATTCGCCTCGAGGACCTTCGCGCAGCCGTTGACGACGTTCTCGAGAGCCGTGGGGCTCACGTTGACGGGAACGCCTGTCTCCTCGCGGAGCCTCTGGTCGAGGCCACGAAGGAGTCCGCCGCCGCCGGTCAGGAGGACGCCGTAGTACATGAGGTCGCTGGCGAGGTCGGGAGGCGTGACGTCGAGGGCGTCCTTCACGGCCTTGGTGACGAGGTCGAGCGGGGCGTCGAGCGCGCGCCTGATCTCCTCGGACTCGATCCTGACGCTCTTCGGCAGGCCGCTCATGACGTCGCGGCCGTTGACCTCGACGTCGAGCTCCTCGGCGAGGGGCGCGGCGGAGCCGACCTTGATCTTGATGTCCTCAGCGGTCCTCTCGCCGATGGAGAGGTTGTAGGCGTCGCGCACGTGCTCGAGGATCGTCTGGTCGAACTCGTCGCCCGCGGTGCGGATGGACTGCGAGACGACGATGCCACCCATTGCGATGACGGCGACCTCGGTGGTGCCGCCTCCGATGTCGACGACCATGGAACCCGTCGGGTCCTCGATGGGCAGGTCGGCGCCGATGGCAGCTGCCATGGGCTCCTCGATGAGGTACGCCTGGCGCGCGCCGGCGGAGATGGTGGCCTCGAAGACCGCCCTCTTCTCGACGGAGGTCACGCCCGAGGGGACGCAGACGACGACGCGGGGGCGCGGCGACCACGGGTAGCGGCTCGTGCCGCGCGCCTTCTCGATGAAGTAGCGGAGCATGACCTCGGTGACGTCGAAGTCGGCAATGACGCCGTCCTTGAGGGGACGCTCTGCGATGATGCTGCCCGGCGTGCGGCCGATCATGCGCTTGGCGTCGGCACCGACCGCCAGCACGCGATCCTCGCTCTTGTCGATGGCGACGACGGAGGGCTCGTTCAGCACGATGCCGCGACCGCGGGCCGCGACGAGGGTGTTCGCGGTGCCGAGGTCGATGGCGAGATCGCTGTCGTTTTCGCCTAAGAGAGAGTCAAGAATTGACATTTCTTCCAATCCCTACGTGGTGGGGGGCGCGGCGCGCCCGGGCGTGGTGTTCTCTACTGTCCGTTGGAAATGGTACCCGAAGTGGTGCTCGAGGAGCTCGTGCTTGAGGAGCCGTCGGACACCTTGGCCTGCCCCTCCTGGGAGGAGTAGATCGCGGTGACCTTGCTGACCTTCCAGCCGATGCCGCTGCGAACCATCTCGATCTCGTAGGACTGCTCGCCGCCCGCGGAGAGCGTGGCCTTGGCGAGGACCTTCGAGGACGACATGGAGCGGTCGATGCCCTCGACGGAGACGCTCGAGGCGTTGGCGGGAAGCACGCTCTCGATCTGCTGGCGGGCGTCGTTGGAGACGGAGCTGTCGAGGTAGCTCGCCACGTCGCCGTGGGAGGAACCCTGGCCGAAGAGGCCCTGGACGACGCTCTCCTGCGTGGGCCAGCCGTAGCCCTGGAAGTAGGCGAAGCCACCGACGCCGACGAGGGCGATCAGGAGGACGAGGATGACGATGAGGACCTTGGCGCCGCCGCGCTTCTTCTTGCGACGGACCTTGCGCTCGCGCTTGTCCTGGGCAACGATGTCCTCCTCCTTGATGGAGAAGAAGCCAGTGTCCTCGGGAGAGGGCATGAACTCGCCGGTGGAGCCCGTGGGGTCGAGCGGGTCGATGGCGCCGGTGCCGTAGCCGGCGGCCTTCAGGAAGGCGTCGGTCTCGGAGGGGCCGTCGCCGGAGATGGCGGAGATGGCCTTGCGCGCGGCGTCGTAGGCGGCCTGGGCCTCGGGGGTGAGGGTCAGGTTGCCGTCGGCCGTGGCGTGGTTGAAGGCGTCGACGGCCTCCCCCATGCGGTTGGCCGCCACGTAGGCGAGGCCGAGGTCCGCGAAGATCACGTTCTGGTCGGCCAGGGGCGTCGAGAAGTCGAGGGCGGTGCGGTACGCCTCGACGGCGTCGACGGCGCGGCCCATCTGCATGAAGCAGCCGCCGAGGTTGCGAAGGGCGCTCGAGGGGTCGGGGTTCGACTCGTCGATGGCGGCGTTGCGGTAGGCGACGCCAGCCTCGCGGACGTTGCCGATACGCGTGTAGGCCTTGCCGAGGGCAACGTGGGCCTTGTACGGCGTCGGGTAGTCGGGGTCCTGGGTCGCCAGGTTGAGGGCGGCGATGGCCTCCTGAGGCTTGTTGGCGGCGAGAAGGGCGCGGCCCCTGTTGCAGGCGAGGGCGCCCGCGTGGCCGTAAGAGGAGTCAGCGGCGGCCTCGCCGTAGGCGACGGCGGCCTCGTCGAAGCGGCCGAGCTTCATGAGGCAGTTTCCGAGGAGATGGTCGATCTCACCGGAGACCTCGCCGGGGAACTTCGCCTGCGAGAGTTGAGCGACGGCCTGAAGGAAGTCGCCCTGCTTGTATGCGGCCTTGCCAGCCTCGTATGCCTGCTGATTCATGTCTCTCCTCGGTAGTGGGTGTGTCTCGCCTCTAGGCGTTCACGATCCTGATGGACTCGATCACGTCGCCCGCGCGCAGCTCCTTCTCGACGTCGAGGCCCTCGATCGTGGTGCCGAAGACCGTGTAGCCCGAGTCGAGCATGTGCTGCGGGCCGAGGCAGAAGTAGAACTGCGACCCGGCGGAGTCGGGATCCTGGGAGCGCGCCATGGCGAGAGCGCCATCGACGTGCTTGTTGTTGGGGTTGGTGGTGTACTCCTGGCGGATGCGGTAGCCGGGGCCGCCCGTGCCGGGCATGCCGAAGGGGCCGGTGGCGCCGGAGGCGACCTGCTCGGGAGTCATGTCGCGCGTGTTGGGGCAGCCGCCCTGGATGACGAAGCCCGGGACGTAGCGGTGGAACTTGAGGTCGTCGTAGAAGCCGGCGGACGCGAGCTCGCAGAAGTTGGCGACGTGGATGGGCGCGCCCTCTCCGTCGAGAGCGACGCGGATCGTGCCCTTGCTCGTCTCGATGACGGCGACCTCGTTGCCCTTGAGCTCGTACTCGGGCGTGTGGAGCGGATCGGTGAAGAAGCCCATTTCCTCCCCTTCTCTGGCGGATGCCTCCGCCGTATTGCCTGCGTGGCAGCTACATATCTCCTGCAATTTTCATTCTGTCCAATTCTAGCAGCAGCGCGCACCTTTCACATATTCGGCAGACAAAGTAGCGTGTGACGTTTGCATTTTCTAGTGCCGGAGCCGTTCTTGGCGTCCCCGGATGCCCCTCCGGGCGTGAGGCCTACGGGTCCCGCGGCGCAAGTTGGCCCCGGGAGCGCATCTGAGCACGCGCCCCCGGGGCAAACATTCGCTGGTCCTTACCCTTGCGGCAAGCTTGGGATTTCGGCAGGCGAGAAGAGCGTGGCGCCTTTCCCCTACTTCTTCTGCGGCTTCCAGTCCTCGTAGTTCTGGTCGAAGAGCGACTTGTAGCTCTTCGTGACCGAGGCGCCGTCGGAGTTGAGCAGGAGCGACTCGACCTCGTCCTTCTGGGAGGCGGGGTTGTCCATGGCGACGTCGGTCTTCCAGGCCTCGCACAGCGCGTCGAGCCTGTTGCGCAGCCAGCTGCCCAAGGTGGTCATGTTCTGGGCGTCCTCCTCGTAGGTGCCCGACGAGACGTCGATGGTCGAGATGCGGTCGATGAGGTTGCTGCACCTGATCGCGAGGTCGTCGGCCGCGCTCTTGCCCTTGGCGCGCTCCTCGGCCGAGCCGGTGACGGCGATGCGACCGAAGAGGTCCTCGTTGTCGTCGACGGCAGACGCAATCTGGCCGAGGGTGGAGTGGACGTCCGTGAGCTTGTCGAAGGTCGCGTCGTCGCCCGACTGCACCTCGCCGCCCTGGTTCGCGTCGCCCTTGTCCTGCCCCTGCAGCTCGCTGACGTGGCCCGGGAAGCCGGCCATCGAGGTGTCGGCCTCGGTCTTGGCCTTCGTGTCGAAGGCGTTGGGGTCCCAGGGGTGGGTGATGAGCAGCACGATCGCGCTCATGGCGAGCACGCCGATCAGGAGCGAGAGGATGAACACGCGCGTGCGCGGCAGGCCGTCGCGCACGTTCGTGGCGCCCTCCTCGGGGTCGGACGGGATGGCGCTCTCGATGCGCGGGATGGCGTGGGTGCGCTCGCTGTCAAGGGCCTCCTCGGAGGAGTCGGGCGCGCTCTTCTCGGCACCCTCGACGTAGCGGGGGTTGGGAAGGCCGCAGCCGGGGCAGGTGGGGCTGTCGAGGGGTATGAGCGACCCGCAGCCCTCGCACCAGACGGGGCCGTCGAGCTTGGGTATGCGCATGGTCACGTCGAGCTCCGCGCGGCACGCCGGACACCTCAGGGCGTCGTCGGGCACGCTAGAGCCGCAGTTGGGACATATCATGAGATCCTCCCGCAGAGATCGGAGGCGGCGTCTACTCGCAGAGGCGGTCCAGCACGTACGGCAGGATGCCACCCGCGGAAATATAGTCCCCCTCCACCGGGGTGTCCACCCTCACCACGCAATCAAACGAAACCTTGGAGCCGTCTGAACGCGTCGCGCAGACGTGGGCCACGCGACTGGCGGGAAGGCCGCCCGAGACGTCCACGGGCGAGATGTCGAAGGTCTCGGTTCCGTCGAGCCCGAGCGCGGACGCGCTCTCCCCCTCCATGAACTGCAGCGGCAGGACGCCCATCTGCACGAGGTTGGAGCGGTGGATGCGCTCGAAGCTCTCCGCGATGACGGCACGCACGCCGAGAAGAGCCGGCCCCTTGCCCGCCCAGTCGCGGCTGGACCCCGAGCCGTAGAGCTTGCCCGCGACGACCACGAGCGGCACGCCCGCCGCGCGGTAGGCCTCGGAGGCGTCGAAGATGCTCTCGAGCTCGCCGGTCACGAAGTCGCGCGTCCACGAGCCGCGCCTGCCCTCGGCAAGCGCGTTGGCGAGCTTGACGTTGGCGAACGTGCCCCTGGCCATGACCTCGTGGTTTCCGCGGCGGCTGCCGTAGGTGTTGAAGTCGCGCCGCTCGACCCCGCGCTCGGTGAGGTAGCGCGCGGCCGGCGAGTCGGCCGCGATGGCTCCGGCCGGCGAGATGTGGTCGGTCGTGACGAAGTCGCCGAGAAGGGCGAGCGCCCGCGCCCGCGAGATCTCGATGGTGCCCTCGGCGCGCGCGATGTCGAAGTAGGGCGCGCGGCGAACGTAGGTGGACTTCTCGTCCCACGCGAAGGTCGCGCTCTGGCTCGAGGGGATGTCGCGCCAGGCGCCGGAGCCCTCGAAGAGGCCGGCGGCGCACTCGTCGAAGACGTCGCGCGAGAGCTGGGAGCCGAGCACGGCCTCGACCTCCTCGTCGGTCGGCAGGATGTCGGCGAGCATGACCGGCTCGCCGTCCGCGCCCACGCCCACCGGCTCCGTCGAGAGGTCCACGTCGACGGTGCCCACGAGCGAGTACGCGACGACCATGGCGGGCTGGCAGAGGTAGTTCTGGCTCACGTCGGGCGAGATGCGACCCTCGAAGTTGCGGTTGCCCGAGAGCACGCTGGCGAGCTCGACCTCGCTGGCGTGCTCCTTGAGGGCGCCCGCGATCTCGCCGGAGTTGCCGATGCAGCTCATGCAGCCGAAGCCGCAGGTGTAGAAGCCGACCTCGCGCAGCGGCTCGGAGAGGCCCGCGCGGTCGAGCAGGAGCGTGGTGGCGCGGCTGCCGGGCGCCAGGATCGCCTTGACCCAGGGCTTCGCGGCGAGCCCGCGCTCGGCGGCCTTGCGCGCGAGGATGCCGGCCGCGACCATCATGGCCGGGTCGGTGGCCGTCGTGCAGCTCGTGATCGCGCAGATGGCGACCGTGCCGTCGGCGACCTCGAACCCCTCGCCCTTGACCTCGGCGCGGATGCCGCCGCGGACGTCCTCGACGCCATGGGCGGCGAGCGTCGCGCGGAAGCGGTCGCGAAGGCCGGAGACGCCCACGCGGTCGTGCGGGCGGCTCGGGCCGGCCAGGCTCGGCTCGACCGAACCGAGGTCGATCTCGATCTCGCGAGAATAGCGACGGCCTTCGCTGGCGCCGAAGACCCCCTGCATCTCGCAGTAGGCGCGCGCCAGCTCGACGAGCGACTCGTCGCGCCCGGTCACGCGCAGGTAGTCCAGGGCGCGCTCGTCGACCGGGAAGAGCGTCGTCGTGGCGCCGTACTCGGGCGTCATGTTGGAGACGCAGGCGCGCTGCGTCGCCGTGAGCGTGGCGGCGCCGTCGCCCACGACCTCGACGAGGGAGCCCACGACCCCCTCGCGGCGGAGCACCTCGGCGACCGTGAGCGCGAGGTCCATGGCGCTCACGCCGGCGCGCAGGCGACCGGTGAGGCGCAGCGCGACGACGGGCGGCACGAGCATGGTGATGGGCTGGCCGAGCGCGGCGGCCTCGGCCTCGATGCCGCCCACGCCCCAGCCGAGCACGCCCAGGCCGTTGGCCGTGGTGGTGTGCGAGTCGGTGCCGACGAGCGTGTCGAAGCAGGCCACGGGCACGTCGCCCTCGGCGAGCGCGTCGGTGCCCACGACCTCGCAGAAGCGCTCCATGTTGAGCTGGTGGCAGATGCCCTCGCCGGGCGGGACGATCCTCACGTTGTCGAAGGAGCTCGCGGCCCACTTCAGGAACGCGAAGCGCTCGCGGTTGCGCTCGGCCTCGCGCCTCTCGTTGAGCTCGGCGGCGTCGGCGCATCCCACGTGGTCCGCGATGACCGAGTGGTCGACCACCAGGGTGCACGGGATCTGCGGGCTGACGCGGGCGGGGTCGCCGCCCCTCTCGACCATGGCGTCGCGCATGGCGGCGAAGTCGACGAACACGGGCACGCCCGTGAAGTCCTGGAACAGCACGCGGGCGGGCATGAACTCGATCTGCTCGCCCTTCTCGCCCGCGAGGCCGGCCTCGACCACGCGGCGCGCGAGCCTCGCGGCCTCCTCGTCGGAGGAGGCCCTCCTCACGCAGTTCTCGAGCAGCACCACGAGCGCGCGCGGCAGCTCGCTGGCACCGGGGATGCCCGAGACGTCATAGGCGAGCCGGCGCACCCCCTCGACCTCGATGGCCCTCGGCGTGCGCGCGGCAGCCACCGCGCGGTCGAACTCTGCGTCAAGACTCATGTGCCCTCTCCACCCTCGCTACAACGCGCGAGACGAGGCCGGTGTTGCCCTCGTCGCTCGCGGCTCGGTCATATGCTCTGAGGAACAAGAATATGCCCAAAGCGGACGACACGGCGGCGACGGCACCAGAAATTAACGTTGGAGGCGTGACCGAGAAGAACGACCCGAACACCGTGCACCCGATGATGGCAAGCGCGACCACCATGACCAGCACGGCGACGCGCAGCGCGTTGAGCGGGCGCGAGATGCGCCACACGAGCGCGAGGCCCACGGCGAACATCTCGATCATGCAGGTCGTCGACAGCATGCCCATGTCCCACCCGAAGACGCGGGCGATGACCATCGTCGAGAAGAGCATGACCGTAATCGCGATCGAGGCGGGAAGCGAGCGCCTCAGCACGTTGCTGACGAAGGAGCCGCGCACGCGCTCGTGGTTGGGCTCGAGGGCGAGCACGAACGAGGGCGCGCCGATGACGACGGTCGAGACGAGCGACATCTGGACCGGCACGAACGGGTAGGGCGGGATGAGGATCGCGATCAGGGCGAGCGCGGCCGTGTAGACGGTCTTCATGAGGAAGAGCGTCGCCGAGCGCTCCAGGTTGTTGATGGACTGGCGGCCCTCCGCCACGACGTCGGGCATGTGCGCGAAGTCGTTGTCGGCGAGCACGATCTCGGCGATGTTGCGCGCGGCGGCCGAGCCCGAGGCCATGGCCACCGAGCAGTCGGCCTCCTTGAGGGCGAGCACGTCGTTCACGCCGTCGCCGGTCATGGCGACCACGTGGCCCCGGTCGCGCAGCCTGCGCACGAGCTCGCGCTTCATCTGCGGCGTCACGCGGCCGAACACGCGCGCCTCGTCGACGGCGCGCTCGATGGCCTCGTCGTCGGTGAGGGTCGAGGCGTCCACGTAGTGCTCGGCGTCAGGAAGCCCGACGGCCGCGGCGATGCCGCTCACCGTGTAGGGGTCGTCGCCGGAGATGACGCGCAGCTCGACGCCCTGGTCCTTGAAGAAGCTCATGGTCTGTGCCGCCGTGGAGCGGATCTCGTCGCGGATGCCGACGAATCCGATGACGCGCGGACGCCCCTCGAGCGTGCCGTCGTCGGCGAAGGAGTCGGCCTCCGCCACCACGAGCACGCGCTGGAGCTGGTCGAACGAGCGGACCTCGGCCTCGTGGGCGGCGAAGTCGTCGCCGAGCACGAACTGCGCGGCGCCCATGACCAGGCAGCGGCCGCCCACGAGCACGCAGCCCGAGTACTTGGTCTTCGACGAGAAGGGCACGCTCCTCTCGATGGCGGGCGTGGCCAGGCCGGCGTCTGCGCCGGCGGCCAGGATGGCGCGGGCGGTCTCGTTGGCGTCGGCCTCGTTGGCGCGGGCGACAGCGTAGGCGGCCTCGAGGGCGCCCTCCCCCAGCGCGTCGCCGAGCTCCATCGAGCCCGTGGTGATGGTGCCCGTCTTGTCGAGGCAGAGCACGTCGACGCGGGCGAGCGTCTCGACGCAGTAGGCCTGCTGCACGAGGACCTTGCGCATGGCGAGGCGCGTCGTCGCGATGGCGAGCACCGACGAGGTGAGCAGGACGAGGCCCTGCGGGATCATGCCGATGACGGCCGCGACGGTCTGGAGGACCGCCTCCTGGTAGCCGAAGTGAGACGACAGCATGAGCCTCGTGAAGAGCACGGCCCCGATGGGGATGAGCGCGTAGGTGCCGATGCGGATGATGAAGTTGAGCGTGTCCATGATCTCGGAGCGGATGGCCTTGGCGGTCTTGGCCTCGGCGCTGATGCTGGCCGCATAGCCCTCGCGGCCGACCTTGGTCACCTTGTAGCAGACGGCGCCGGTCTCGACGAACGAGCCGGAGAACACCTCGGAGCCCGCGGCCTTCTCGATGTTGTCGCTCTCGCCCGTGAGCAGGCTCTCGTCCAGAAGCGCCGTGCCCGCCACGACCTCGCCGTCAGCCGGCACCTGGTCGCCGTGCGAGACGATGACGAGGTCCCCCGACACGATCTGGGAGATCGGGATGGAACGCTCCTCTCCCCCGCGAAGGACCCGGACGTCCTTCGCGGTGAGGATAGTCAGCTTGTCGACCATGCGCTTGGCGCGGACCTCCTGGAAGACGCCGATCACGAGGTTGGCGAAGACCACGATGATGAACGCCATGTTCTTGATCGAGCCCGTCGTGAGGACGAGGATCGCCATGGCGACGTTGATCGCGTTGAAGAGCGTCAGCGCGTGCTCCGCGAAGATCCGGCCGATCGACTTGGTCTTGACGTCAGTGTTCGCGTTGGTGAGCCCCTGCGCGACGCGGTCGGCGACCTCGGCGTCGCTCAGGCCGGACATGCCTTCCCAGGGACGAGACGCGGATTTCGTCGAGCTCAAGGGAGTCTCCTCTCGGTTGCGTTGACGAAATCGATTGTAGGCGATGCGGGCCTGTCGCCACGCGCGCGGCCACTCGCCGGGAGGGCCCGACTCAAAATCGTCTGCAGCGCAAACCCCGTCGAGGGCGCGACCGCTCAGCGTAAACTGCCGTCGAGGGCGTGAATCTGTGCGCAGAGTGGCCTCGAGGGCGCGAGGGGTCAGCGCAGAATGCCGTTGAGGGCGTGAGCTGCAGCGCAAAACCCGCTCGAGGGCACGACTCCACTCTCGCCCTCGAGGCCATTCTGCGCTGACGGTCGCGCCCTCAACCCACATCTGCGCTGCAAGGCATCAAAAAATCGCGCCCTCGAGGCCAGTTTGCGCTTACGCCCTTTGGCACTCGCGAGTCGAGGCGGGTTTGCGCCAGCGTCGGCAGCGACGAAAGCGACGTCCCCAGCCAGCACGACCAGGCTGCGCCGCCCGCACCCAAAATCAAGGCCCGTCGGCCGTGGGAGTTGACGTATAATCCATCCCTGCGTGGCCCCATAGCTCAGTGGATCAGAGCGTTCGCCTCCGGAGCGAAAGGTCGTGGGTTCGAACCCCACTGGGGTCACCATCTACTTCATCGCCACGCACGAGGCCGGCCGCTGGGCCGGCCTCTTTTTTTGCCGTCGGCGGCGCGGACGGCATCCTCTTCGTAACACTTTGAATACCGCCCGTTCGCAATGCGCATCTATGTTGTAGCATCGGCAGGAATCAGGATTCATCCCTGCCGAGAAAGGCATGCACATGATCGCAATCGTCAAGGACTCCGCGACCCAGGACCAGCTGGACCACTTCGTCAAGTGGATCGAGGACCGCGGATTCAGGACCAACGTCTCGCGCGGCGAGAACGAGACCGTCGTCGGCATCATCGGCGACACCACGCGCATCGACCCCTTCCTGCTCGAGTCGATGGACATCATCGACCAGGTCAGGCGCGTCTCCGAGCCCTTCAAGAAGGCCAACCGCAAGTTCCACCCCGAGGACACCGTGATCGACTGCGGCTACGGCGTGAAGATCGGCGGCGGCAACTTCCAGGTCATCGCCGGCCCCTGCTCGGTCGAGGGCGACAACCTCATCGAGATCGCCCGCGCGGTCAAGGCCGCCGGCGCCACGATGCTGCGCGGCGGCGCCTACAAGCCCCGCACCAGCCCCTACGCCTACCAGGGCATGGGCGAGAAGGGCCTCGACCTCCTCATGGCGGCCGGCCGCGAGCTCGAGATGCCCGTGGTCACCGAGATCATGGACGCCCGCGACGTCCCCCTCTTCCTCGAGAAGGGCGTCAACGTCATGCAGATCGGCGCCCGCAACGCGCAGAACTTCACGCTGCTCAAGGAGGTCGGCCGCACCGACGTCCCCATCCTGCTCAAGCGCGGCATGTCCGGCACCATCGACGAGCTGCTCATGGCCGCCGAGTACATCATGAGCGAGGGCAACGAGAAGGTCATCCTCTGCGAGCGCGGCATTCGCACGTTCGAGACGCGCACCCGCAACACCTTCGACGTGAACGCGATCCCCGTCCTGCACAACCTCTCGCACCTGCCCGTCGTGGGCGACCCGAGCCACGCCACCGGCTACACGCGCTACGTCCGCCCCGCGGCCTACGCGGCCTGCGCCGCGGGCGCCGACGGCCTCGAGATCGAGGTCCACAACAGCCCGGCCGACGCCTGGTCCGACGGCGCGCAGGCGCTCACTCCCCCGCAGTTCGCCGACGCCATGAAGCGCATCGCCCTCATCCGCGAGGCGATCCTCGCCGACCTCGGGGACGAGTAGTGGCGGCCCGGACCTTCAAGCCGGGCCGCGTCGGCATCGTCTGCCTCGGCCTCATCGGCGGCTCGTTCGCCCAGGCCCTGCACGACGCCGGCCGCGAGGTCCTCGCCTGCAACCGCACCGAGGCCACCGTCGAGCTCGCCCTCATCGAGACCATCGACGGGCGCCTCGACGACGACACGATCGGCACCTGCGAGCTCATCATCCTCTCGGGCTACCCCCAGATGACGATCGACTGGCTGGCCGAGAAGAGCGACCTCATCGCAGACGGCGCGATCGTGATCGACGCCTGCGGCGTGAAGCGAAGCGTCTGCGAGCGCTGCTTCGAGATCGCCGAGGGTCGCGCCTGGACCTTCGTCGGGTGCCACCCCATGGCGGGCCTGCACCATTCCGGCTTCGCCTGGAGGCGCGCCGACATGTTCTGCGGCGCCCCCATGGTCGTCGTCCCGCCAAAGATGGACGACTTCGAGCGCCTCGACGTCCTCGAGCGCATCAAGTCCCTGCTCGAGCCCTGCCACTTCGGCTCCTACACGCTCGCCACGCCCGAGCAGCACGACCGCCAGATCGCGTTCACCTCGCAGCTGGCACACGTCGTCTCGAACGCATACGTGAAGAGCCCCACGGCCCGCGAGCAGAGGGGGTTCTCGGGCGGGTCCTACCGCGACCTCACGCGCGTGGCCTGCCTCAACGCGGCCATGTGGCAGGAGCTCTTCCTCGACAACGCCGACAACCTGTCCCGCGAGATCCAGACGATCATCGAGCACCTGCAGCAGTACAAGGACGCGATCGACGAGAGGGACGCCGAGCGGCTCGAGGCTCTTCTCGCCGAGGGCGACCGCATCAAGAGGGAGGTCGACGGCGAATGAGCGCATGCGAGATGGAGGGTGAGGCCCGAGCGCACGAGGTGGTGGCGGTCCACACCCCGTCCCGGTCCTACGACGTCCACGTGGGCGTCGGCATCATCGACGAGGTGGGGCAGCTCACGCGCGCGGCATGCGGCGGCGAGCGCGCCTGCGTCATCTCCGACGACAACGTGGCGCCCCTCTACGCCAACGCCGTGGCCGAGTCGCTGGCCGAGGCCGGCTACGAGACGTCGCTGCAGGTCTTCCCCGCGGGCGAGGCCAACAAGAACATCGAGACGCTCTCGGGCCTGCTCGAGGGCCTGGCCGCGGCCGAGCTCACGCGCAACGACGTCGTCGTGGCCGTGGGCGGCGGCGTCACCGGCGACATGGCGGGCCTGGCCGCGGCGCTCTACCTCAGGGGCTGCCAGGTCGTCCAGGTCCCGACGTCGCTGCTCGCGATGGTCGACTCCTCGGTCGGCGGCAAGACCGCCATCGACCTGGCCGCCGGCAAGAACCTGGCGGGCGCCTTCTTCCAGCCGTCGCTCGTGGTGGCCGACGTCGACTGCCTCGACACGCTCGCGCCCGAGCAGCTCGCCGACTCCTGCGGCGAGGTCATCAAGCACGCCGTCCTGTCGGGCCCCGAGCTCTTCGGCGACCTCGTCTCCCACCCCATCGTGGCCGAGTCGCGCGACAGCGAGGCCCTCGTGCGCCTCGTCGCACAGAACGTGCGCGTCAAGCGCGACGTGGTCGACGCCGACGAGCGCGAGGCGGGACTTCGCCAGACCCTCAACCTCGGCCACACGATCGGCCACGCCATCGAGGCCGCCAGCGACTTCTCGCTCGGCCACGGCTCCTGCGTGGCCGCCGGCCTCTGCTGCATGGCGCGCGCCGCGGCGAGCCGCGGCTGGAGCAGCGTCGAGGTCGCGCGCGTCATCGAGGACGCGTGCCTGGCCCACGGCCTTCCCGCCGACACCGACCTCGACCACGAGACGATCGTCTCCTTCGCCGCGCACGACAAGAAGCGCCACGGCGACACCATCAACATCGTGGTGCCCGTGGCCATCGGTTCCGCAACCATCCGCACCGTCACGCTCGCCGAGTTCGAGGAGCTCGTGCGCCAGGGGTGCGGCACGCTCACAAGGTAGGACATGGACTACATCATCGAACCCAAGCCCCTCTCGGGCACCATCGACGCCATCGCGTCGAAGTCCGCGGCGCACCGCCTGCTGATCATGGCGGCGCTCGCGGACGCGACCTGCGACATCGACTGCGCCACGACCTCCAAGGACATCGACGCCACCATCGCGTGCCTCGAGGCCCTCGGCGCGCGCATCGCCCGCACCAAGACCGGCTTCCGCGTGAGGCCCATCCCCCAGGGCGCACCGGCGGGCGGCGCCGACGCACCCGCGACCGTGCCCACCCTCGACTGCGGCGAGTCCGGCTCGACCCTGCGCTTCATGCTGCCGGTCGTCTGCGCGCTCGGCCGCCCGGCACGACTCATGGGCCACGGACGACTCGCCGAGCGCCCGCTCAGCCCCCTCTACGAGCAGCTCGTCGAGCATGGGGCCGTCCTCTCCCCCGCAGGCACCCTTCCCCTCGAGGTCTCCGGCACGCTCGCGGGCGGCACCTTCGAGCTCCCCGGCGACGTCTCCTCGCAGTACGTGAGCGGCCTGCTCATGGCCGCGGCCGCCCTGCGCGACGACGTCACGGTCCTCGTGAGCGAGCCCGTCGAGTCGCGCGCCTACATCGACATGACCGTCTCCGCGCTCGCGGCCTTCGGCGTCACCGTCGAAGTCCGAGCGACCGAGAAGAGCGGCCATGCTCTTCTCGCCTACCGCGTCTCGGGAAGCGCACGCCCCGCGAGCGGCGGCGCCGTCAGCGTCGAGGGCGACTGGTCCAACGCGGCCTTCTGGCTGAGCTCGGGCGCGTGCGGCGGCACGGTCGGCGTGCGCGGGCTCGACCTCGCGAGCGGCCAGGGCGACCGCGCGTGCCTCGCGGCCCTCGCGGCCTTCGGCGCGCGCGTCTCCACGGGCGCGGGCGTAGCGAGCGTCACCCACGACGGCCTCCGCGGCCGCACGATCGAGGCGTCGGGCATTCCCGACCTCGTGCCGCCGCTGGCCGGCGTCGCAGCGCTGTGCGAGGGGACCACGAGGATCGTCGGCGCGGCCCGCCTGCGCCTCAAGGAGTCCGACCGCCTCGAGACCGTGTGCGCGGCCCTCACGGCCATGGGCGCCGACGTCACCGTCGAGGACGACGGCCTCACGATCCGCGGCCGCGGCACCCTTGCGGGAGGCGAGGTCGACGCCGCGAACGACCACCGCATCGCCATGATGGCCGCCATCTGCGGCGCCCACGCGACGGGCCCCACGACCATCCACGGCGCCGAATGCGTCCAGAAGTCCTACCCCGCGTTCTTCGACGACTTCCGCGCCCTCGGCGGCATCGCGCGCCCGGCGCCGGACGCCGCAGGCGCCGCGAACGACACGACTACCAGCGAAAGCGAGGCATAGGATGCCCTCAAGCATCGGCGACACCCTGCGCGTCAGCGTGTTCGGACAGTCACACTCCGAGGCCATCGGCTGCGTGGTCGAGGGCCTGCCCTCGGGCCTGCCCGTCGACATGGGGCGCCTTGGCGCCTTCATGGCGAGAAGAGCGCCCGGCCAGGGCCCCTGGGCCACCGCCCGCCGCGAGGCCGACCAGCCCCGCATCCTGAGCGGCCTCAACGGCCGCGGCGAGACCTGCGGGGCGCCGCTGTGCGCCGTGATCTCGAACACCGACACGCGCCCCGGCGACTACGACAACGTGCGCGCCGTGCCGCGCCCGGGTCACGCCGACCTCGCGGCCTGGGCCAAGTGGCACGGCAACCAGGACCCGTCGGGCGGCGGGCACTTCTCCGGGCGCCTCACGGCGCCGCTCTGCGTGGCGGGCGGCATCGCCCTGCAGGAGCTCGAGCGACGTGGCGTGCGCGTGAGGGCGCACCTCCTCGAGGTCGCGGGCGTGGCGGACGAGGCGTTCGCGGCCCTGGACTGCTCCAAGGAGTCACGCGCGCTCCTCTCGGCACAGATGGAGGCGCTCGAGGGCAAGGACGGCCCCGCCGTCATCGACGACGACGCGAGGGACGCCATGCTCGCGGCCATAGACGAGGCGCGCCGCGAGGGCGACTCGGTGGGCGGCGTGATCGAGTGCATCGCGTGCGGGCTTCCCGCCGGCATCGGCTCGCCCATGTTCGACGGGCTGGAGAACGCGCTCGCGCGGATGGCGTTCGCGATCCCGGCCGTGAAGGGCGTCGAGTTCGGGCGCGGCTTCGAGGCGGCGCGGCTGCGCGGCAGCGAGAACAACGACCCCATTCGCGTGCGCGATGGGCGCGCCGCGTGCGAGACCAACAACGCGGGCGGCATCCTGGGCGGCATCTCGACCGGGGAGCCCGTGCTCATGCGCATCGCCGTCAAGCCGACGCCGAGCATCGCGCGGCAGCAGCGCTCCGTCGACCTGCGCGAGATGCGCGACGAGGCGCTCGAGATCCGCGGCCGGCACGACCCGTGCATCGCGCCGCGCGCCGTGCCCGTGGCCGAGGCCGTGATGGCACTGGCGCTGCTCGACGCGTGGCTCACGAACCCCGCGGAGGGCCGTGGGGCGGACGACGGACGGGAGGCGTAGCATGAGCGAGCTTGACGAGATCAGGCGTGACATAGACCGGATCGACAACCAGATCGTGGAGCTGTTCCTCGAGCGCATGGCGTGCGCGGAGCGGGTTGCCGACTACAAGGCGGCCCGCGGGCTTCCCGTGCTGGACCGCAGCCGCGAGCGCGCTCTTCTCGCCCAGCGCGCGGGACAGGTCCCGCCCGAGATGCGCACCTACGTGGAGGTGCTGTTCCAGCTGCTCATGGAGGCGTCGCGCAACCGCCAGGGCGAGCGCGTGGGCCGCACGAGCGAGGTCGCCGAGGCGATCGGCGCGGCGCTCGCGGAGTCGCCGGCGACGTTCCCGCGCGAGGCGTTCGTGGCGTGCCAGGGCGTCGAGGGCGCCTACCAGCAGATCGCGACCGACCGCATGTTCCGCCACGCGCAGATCAGCTACCTCGACTCGTTCGAGGCGGTCTTTCGCGCCGTCGAGGAGGGGCTCTGCGAGTACGGCGTCGTGCCGATCGAGAACAGCACCGCCGGCTCGGTCACGCGCGTGTTCGACCTCATGATGGACCACAGCTTCCACATCGTGCGCACGTGCCGCCTCAAGATCGACCACAACCTGCTCGCGCTGCCGGGTGCCACGCTCGAGGGCATCCGCCACGTCTACAGCCACGAGCAGGCCATCAACCAGTGCGGCGAGTACCTGCGCTCCATGGGCGACGTCCAGGTCCACGTGTGCGAGAACACGGCCGTGGCCTCGAAGATGGTCGCCGAGGGCGGACGCAGCGACGTGGCCGCGCTCGCGTCGCTGCCCTGCGCCGACATCTACGACCTCGTGCCGCTCGCGAAGAGCGTCCAGGACCGCGGCAACAACTACACGCGCTTCGCCTGCATCGCGAAGCAGCTCACGATCTTCGCGGGCGCCACGCGCAGCAGCCTCATGCTGACGCTCCCGCACGAGCCCGGCTCGCTCTACAAGGTCCTCGCCAAGTTCTTCGAGCTCGACATCAACATCGTCAAGCTCGAGAGCCGCCCCATCCCCGAGCGCGACTTCGAGTTCATGTTCTACTTCGACGTGGACTGCCCGGCGGCTTCGCCCGAGTTCCGCACGCTGATCTCGTCGCTCGGTGACGTGTGCGACGAGTTCCGCTACCTCGGCAGCTACGCGGAGGTGGTCTAGGTGGCGACGGAGGGCGAGCGAGACGCGACCCCCTTCGGCCTGCTGGGCAGGAAGCTCGGCCACAGCTGGTCGCCGCAGATTCACGCGGCGCTCGGGAGCTGGCCGTACCGCCTCGTCGAGCTCGAGCCCGACGAGGTCGAGCCCTTCGTGCGCGGGCGCGAGGATTGGCAGGGGCTCAACGTCACGATTCCCTACAAGGCCGAGGCCGCGCGCCTCGCCGACGCGCGCTCCGAGCGCGTGCGCCGCCTGGGCGTCGCGAACACGCTGGTCAGGCGCAAGGACGGCACGATCTTCGCCGACAACACCGATGTGCTGGGGTTCTCGTGGCTGCTCGAGGACTTCTGCCGGCGCGAGCTCGGCGCAAGCGCGCGCGAGGCGCTGGGCGGCCGCGAGGCCATCGTGCTGGGCTCGGGCGGCGCGAGCCGCGCCGTGGTGCCCGTGCTGAGAGACGCCGGGTGTCGCACGAGCGTCATCTCGCGCACCGGCGAGGACACCTATAAGACCCTGCTCGAGCGCCACGCAGACACCGCGCTCGTGGTCAACACCACGCCCGTGGGAACCTACCCCGACTGCCCCGCCTCTCCCCTCAAGCCCGGCGTCCTCGAGCGCATAGGGTCGCTCGCGGGCGTGGTCGACGTGGTCTACAACCCCGAGCGCACGGGCATCTGCCTTGAGGCCGAGAGGCTCCACATCCCCTCGCAGTCGGGACTCGGCATGCTCGTCTCGCAGGCGTACTTTGCCAGCCAGCTTTTCCAGGGCAGGAGCCTGCCCTCGCATCTCGTGGGCGACATCTGCCAAGACATCGCCCACAAGAGCCGCAACATCGCGCTCATCGGCATGCCCGGCGTGGGCAAGACCACGACGGGCCGCCAGCTCGCGCGCATCGAGAACCGGCCGTTCGTCGACCTCGACGACGCCTTCGAGATCGCGCACGGCATGAGCGCCGCCGAGTGCATCGAGCGGCGCGGCGAGGAGGAGTTCCGCCGCCTCGAGACCGCGGCCTGCGCCGACTGGTGCTCGCGCTCGGGGCTCGTGGTGTCGTGCGGCGGGGGCATCGTCACCAGGCCCGAGAACTACGCTCTTCTCCACCAGAACGCGACCATCGTGATGCTCGAGCGCCCCATCGAGGAGCTCTCGCAGAGGGGGCGTCCGCTCTCGCAGGACCGCGGCGTCGAGGAGCTCGCGCGACAGCGCATGCATCTCTACCAACAGTGGGCTGACCTGCGGATTCAATGTACGGGAAGCCCCCAGGGTGACGCACGTGAAATCCTGGCCGCGCTGGGGAGGCCCGTGGCGTAGGCGTCTTCCACGCTCGCCCCGCGACACGCTACGCACACCGTTTTCACTATGGTTTTCGCAACGCGTCGGACGGTGCGACCCTATACTTGCAAAGGTTTGATTGCGATGGGCGCGCGTGCGCCCCACGAAGGAATTGGAGTCCGTCGAGACATGGGTGTGAACGAAGCTGCAGCGGAGGTACTCAGGAGCGTCGGAGGCAAGCGCAACGTTCTGGCCAACTCGCTCTGCATGACGAGGCTACGCATCAGGGTCGCGAACCCCACCATCGTCGACAAGCAGGCTCTCAATTCCATCGAGGGCGTGCTCGGCACCACCACCCGTGGCGCGGACGGGTTCGAGGTCGTCTTCGGTCCCCGCGTCGTCGCGGACGTGTTCGAGTCCTTCGCCGGCCTCACGGGGCTTCCGCCGACCATCGAGGCGGCCCTTCCCGTCACGAGCTTCTCCCCCTCCCGCCTGAGCGTGCAGATCACCTCGCAGGGCGGCCAGGTCGCCTCTGCCGCCGACATGGCGAGCACCCTCGACGACTTCGACGACGACGAGGACGCCCCCGAGGCACCCGCCCCGGCCGACGACGACGCCGCGGAGTCCGACGCGAGCGAGCTCGAGCGCATGCTGCTCGGCGGCGAGGACGACTTCGAGGACGAGGCCGACGACCTCGACGACGAGGACGAGGACGGCCTGAGGCTGCTCGTCATCAACGGCCCCAACATCAACATGCTCGGCGTGCGCGAGCCCGACGTCTACGGCAAGCAGGACTTCTCGGCGCTGCTCGAGCTCTGCAAGCAGGTCGCGTCCAAGGAGGGCTTCGTCGACTGCCTCTGCTTCCAGTCGAACCACGAGGGCGACATCGTCGACAAGATCCAGGACGCCTACCAGGTGTTCGACGGCATCGTCATCAACCCCGGCGCCTACACCCACACCTCCGTCGCGATTCTCGACGCGCTCAAGGCGGTGTCGATCCCCGCAATCGAGGTTCACATCTCCAACGTCGACGAGCGCGAGGAGTTCCGCAAGGTCTCCTACGTGAGGGCCGCCTGCTTCGAGACGATCTCGGGCATGGGCATCGACGGCTACCGCAAGGCAATCGAGGACATGGCCAGCCACCTCAGGGGATAGCCTGGGCGCGACTCAGTCGACCATGCGATACGAAAGAAACAAGGCCTCGGGGGCACGCCCTCGAGGCCTTTTCAACTGCAGAACCGCCGCGTCCGCTAGCGGCACATCCAGACGGCACCGTCGCTGACGATGACGTCGACCGGCACGTCGTGCGGGTCGCTCGGCAGCGGGTTTCCGCTGAGCTGCATCGTGCGGGCAAGCCCGATCTTGGTCCCGCGATAGTGCGAGAGGAAGTTGTCGTAGTAGCCGGCGCCGTATCCGACGCGGTAGCCCTTGGAGTCGAACACGAGACCGGGCACGAGGCACACCGACTCCTCCAGCTCGTCGCCGTTGACCGGCGCGACGCCCGTGCCGCAGACGGGCTCGAGCACGCCGCGCGACCCACGCCTCAGCCCGTCGAGCGACCCGACGGAGTAGAACGCGAGGGAGCGTGGGCCGCCGACGCAGCGCGGCAGGGCGACCGTCTTGCCGGCATCCCAGGCGTCCTCGATGATGCCGCGCGTCGCAACCTCGTCGCGGAACGGCACGTATGCCAGAACCAGAGAGGCCTCCCGATAGGCCGGGCACGCCTTCAGGTGGTCGCGCACCTCGGCGTCAACGCGACGCCGCAGCGCGGGCGACATGTTGGAGGAAAGGGAGAGGTAGCCGTTGCGAAGCGCCTGCTTGCTTGCGTCCTCACCGTATGAACTAGCCACGAACCCTCCCCTCTTTACATACAAACAGCGTACACTTTACCGTATTCGAGCGCACTCGATATATGATAGTTCGAATCTTGTTAACCTCACCTTCACCATTGAGACACCAGGAACCGCATGAGAGAGCCAGAAACCGTACGCATTGCGGGCACGAGCGTCCCCGTCACGAGAAAGCGCATCCGCCGCGTCAACCTCAAGGTCCGCGCCGACGCGACGATCGCCGTCAGTGCCCCCTACGGCTATCCCCTCGCAAAGATCCAGGACTTCGCCGACGAGAAGAGCGACTGGGTCGAGCAGCGGCTCGCTCGGGTCGCGACCATCCGCGACCGCGAGGCTGGGCACTGGGCAGACGGCGGCAGCGTGAGCCTGCTCGGGACGCCGCTGCACGTCACCCACGTCACCGACGCCCCCACGAAGCGCGCGCAGTCGGTCGAGCGCGAGGGCGAAAAACTCCGCATCCACCTGAGGGCCGACCTCGAAGCCGACGAGCGCGACGCCGAGGCCCGTCGCCTCGTGGAGGCCTGGCTCAAGCAGCAGCTCGCCCAGATCCTGCCCGACGTCTTCGAGCGCCTCCAGGATCGATGCGCCATCCACTGCTCGGGCTGGCGCATCCGCCGCATGAAGACCCGCTGGGGCTCCTGCAACACCAAGACGCGCATGATCACCATAAATGCCCAGCTCGTCGAGTACCCCATCGAGTGCCTCGAGTCCGTCGTGGTCCACGAGCTCTGCCACCTGCTCGAGCCCAGCCACAACGCGCGCTTCCACCGCCTCCTCGACGCCTACTACCCGAGGAACCGCGAGGCGCGCAGGATCCTCAACGCCACGCCCCCGCGCAGATAGACGGCCACAGACGCCGCCCGATGCCGTACCATAGACAGGTATGTGAACGCACGACAAGGAGAGACAATGCCCAACGAAGGTAGCTACGAGGCCGCGCTCAGGCGCAGCAACGAGATACAGGCCGACATCGACGCCGGCAAGACCGAGAAGTACACGATGCTGACCGGCGACCGTCCCACCGGACGCCTCCACCTCGGCCACTACTTCGGCACGCTCGTCGAGCGCGTCCGCCTGCAGAACCTCGGCGTCAAGACCAACGTCATCATCGCCGACTACCAGGTCATCACAGACCGCGACACGACCGAGCACATCCAGGACAACGTCTACAACATGGTCATGGACTACCTGGCCTGCGGCATCGACCCCGCCAAGACGATGATCTTCACCCACTCCGCCGTGCCCGCGGCCAACCAGCTCATGCTGCCGTTCCTCTCCCTCGTGAGCGAGGCGGAGCTGCAGCGCAACCCCACGGTCAAGGCGGAGATGGAGGCCTCCGGCCACTCGCTCACGGGCCTTCTCCTCACCTATCCGGTCCATCAGGCCTGTGACATCCTCTTCTGCAAGGGCAACATCGTGCCCGTCGGCCGCGACCAGCTGCCCCACATCGAGGTCACGAGCAAGATCGCCCGCCGCTTCAACAGCCGCTTCGGCAACGTCTTCCCCGAGGTCTCGGGCCTTCTCACCTCGAACCCCCTCATCCCCGGCCTCGACGGCCGCAAGATGAGCAAGTCCTACGGCAACGCCATCTCCATCTCCATGACCGAGGAGGAGACCGCCAAGCTCATCAAGAAGTCCAAGACCGACTCCGAGCGCATGATCACCTTCGACCCGGACAACCGCCCTGGCGTCTCCGCCCTGCTCACGACCGCCGGCATCTGCACCGGCCGTGACCCGCGCGAGATCGCCGACGAGATCGGCAACGGCGGCGGCGGGGCCCTCAAGAGCTACGTCACCGAGGCCGTCAACTCCTACTTCGCGCCCATCCGCGAGCGCCGCCACGAGTTCGAGGGCGACCTCGACTACGTCCGCGACGTCCTCGCCGACGGCAACAAGCGCGCCAACGCCATCGCCGAGCAGACCCTCGGCGAGGTCCGCGAGGCCATGGGCATGAGCTACTAGCCCACACGCACCCAGAACCAATGACGGGGCGGCACCTCAGGGTGTCGCCCTTTTCTCATGCCGAGAAGAGCCAAGGCCACGATCCGACGGCGCCCTTGGCCCGGCGACGCCCTGCCCTCGAGCCATCTTCGCCCGCGCGAGACGCCCTCGCCCGAGAGCCTCGGCACAAAAGAGCGCCCCCATCTCTGGGGGCGCCTTTCGTTCAGTCTCTTGTCCCGGCTTGTTACGCGGGAATGACCAGCATCGCGATCGTGAGGACGATGATGGAGGCAACGGCCACGGACGCGACGATCTTGAGGGCGAACTTGAACCACGTGCTGTACTCAACACGGGACAGGGCAAGGCCACCCATGATCGCGCCGGAGGTCGGGGTGATCAGGTTCACGGCGCCAGAGGCGGCGGAGAAGACCATGACCATGACGGCGGGGTTGAAGCCGAGCTGCGCAGCCAGGGGCCCCATGATCGGCATGGAGACGGTAGCCATGCCGGAGGTCGAGGGGATGAGGAACGACAGCAGGAAGTAGAGCAGGTAGGAGCCGATAGCGAAGACGACGCCAGAGGTGCCGGAAAGCGCGCTAGCAGCAGAGTTGAGGACGTAGTCCGCAAGGCCGGTGGAGCTCATGAGGACGGAGACGCCACGGGAGACGGCGATGATCATGACGACGGACATCATGTCGCCGGCGCCGGCCATGAACTCGTCGACGATCTCGTGCTCGGAGAGGCCGCCCACGATGCCGATGATGATTGCGAGCAGGAGGAACCAGGTGGTGGACTCGGCGAAGTACCACTTGCCGAGCGGGGTGCCGGTCAGGAAGGCAGACCAGCCGGCGTTGTCGACGACCTCGGTCGCGAGCTCGCCCTTGACCTCGTTCTTGAAGGTGAGGACGCCGTCATCGGCGTACTTCTCGGCGATGTCATCGCCAGTGACCTCGGTAACCTCCTCGTGGCTGGAGGCACCAGCCACGAAGGCGTTGACGCCCAGGTCCTCCCAGGGAATGAAGGAGATGACCATGACGATGAAGGCGGCAGCGAAGATGACGAGGACGCCCTTCTGCTTGCCGGTGAGCGCGAGGTTCTTCTCGCCCGTCTCGTCGTTGGCGTAGGCAGCCTCGGCGTTCTCGATCTCGGTGGCGCTCATGAGCGTGCGAGAGGGGTCGGCCTTGACGCGCTTGGCGTAGCTGAGGACGAAGAACACGGCGATCGCGTAGGTCACGAGAAGCAGGATGAGGCCGAGGCCGATGATGACGGCCTGGTCAACTGCGATGTCGAGACCGGTGAGGGCCGCGGAGGCAACGCCGGTGGCGAACGGGTTGACGGTGGAGCCGAGGCAACCAACGCCAGCGCCGAGCAGGACGATCATGGCACCCGTGAGGGAGTCATAGCCTGCAGCCATCATGGTCGCGGAGAGGAGGGCGTAGAAGCCGACGGTCTCCTCGCACATGCCGTAGGTGGTGCCGCCGAACGCGAAGATGGCCATGAGGATGGGGATGAGGGCCATCTCCTTGCCGTTCATCTTGTTGACGAGGACGGCAATGCCGGTGGACAGGGCGTCCGTCTTGTTCACGATGCCGAGGAAGCCACCGAGGACCATGACGAACAGGCAGACGTCGATGGCGTCAGCGAAGCCCTTGGCCGGAGCCATGAGGAAGTCGCCGAGCGTGGCGCCCTTGACGTCGGGGGTGATGTTGCCAACGATGATCGTGATGATCGCCACGATGGCAAGTAGGATGAAGATGATGGAGAAGGAGGTAAGCATCTCCCTCTTCTTCTTCTTCGGCTGCGTCGTCGTATCAGACATGACCGCAACTCCTTTCGATGCTCTGAGGCATCTGTCGTACGTACAGAAACTCCCAAGAAACTGAAACTGAACATAAAGCGAACTGTTCGTCCATACACTCTACACGCATCGAATGAATCAAACAAGGGGTTTCTTGCGCCAGTTGGTGAGCGGGCGGGATTTGGCGCGAAAGACTTCCGGTCACCTAAAACATACCGTTCCCACTGGATTTTCGACCATCTGCCGTATTTCCAAACTGTCCTATTGGATGATTTACCTGCAGGGACATTCAAATCACAATATGTATGAATGCTGAAGCCACAGTTTGTACATATATGAATCAGACCGAGAGACCGAAAATTCTAAGTGCATAAATACTAGTCTGTATGCATGACGAACTGCGAAGTGATCTCGCGCAAACGTTTGTACGAAGGCATCCGTAAAAGTTGACGTACCGCCACAAAAGAGGGACCCCCGAGGGAGGCCCCTTCACCTTGCCGTTGCCGACGAGAGGCTAGTCGAACTTCTCGTGCATGTAGGCGCTCAGGGTCGAGAGGCCCTCGCGAAGCGTGGCCTCTGGGGCACAGTAGCCAAGGCGCGCACCACGTGGGAGGTCGAAGCGGCTGCCCGGAACGAGGAGGACGCCCGTGTCCCGCAGCAGGTCCAGGCAGAACGACTCGTCGTCGACGGGAATGTCGAGTCGCATGTAGCTTACGCTGACGCCCTTGGGCGGAATCCAGCTCGCACGCCTCTCCCCCGCCATCCACTCGTTCACGATCTCGCGGTTAGTGCGGATGATCTTGAGGTTGCGCTCGATGACGCGCTCGCGATTCCTGAGGACGTAGGTGGCCAGTGCGTCATTGAAGACGCCGCTGCAGATCATGGTGTAGTCGCGAAGCACGCGCATGCGGTCGGCAAGCTCCTTGTTGGAGACGGTCCAGCCGCAACGGGCCGCAGGCACGCTGTAGTCCTTGCTCACGCTGTTGGTGCAGACGCCCTTGTCGTAGAGGTCGACGATGCTCGTGCACTTCTCGGGCTCCTCGAGGGGGAAGAACACCTCGTCGCAGAGGACCCAGGCATCCACGCTGCGGGCGATCTCGACGATCTCCTCCATGGCCTCCGTCGTGATGACGGCGCCGAGCGGGTTGCTCGCGTTGTTGATGCAGATGAGCTTCGTGTCCGGCCTGACGAGCTTCTTGAGCTCGTCGATGCGCGGCTGCCAGCCATCCTCCTCGTGGATGACCCAGTGATCGACCTCGGCGCCAAGCGCCTCGGGGAGGTCGTAGAGGGGCTGGTAGGTCGGGTACTCAGCGACCACGTGGTCTCCCGGCTCGACGAGCGCCATGATCGCGTTGAGGTTGGCGCCGGTGCCGCCGTTCATCTGAAGCACGTTGTCAGGGTCGACGCTCTTGTAGAGCTTCGCGACCTCCTGCTTGAACTCGGCCGATCCCTCGATCCAGCCATAGTTCATCTTCTCGCGGTTGAGCTGATCGTAGAAGGTAGAGCCGCCCTGGCCGTCGAGCTCGAGGATCTCGCCCATGGTGAGACTCGCGATGGTGCTCTGGGCTATGTCGAGACGAGCCTCGTGCTCGTAGTCGTTGAGGAAGGCCTCGACACCGATCGTCTTGATTCTCATGCACACTCCCCCATTGCCGATGAGTTTAGGAACGAAGTGCTAGACAGAAAAAGCCCCAGCCCGCAGCGCGGACTGGGGCCGAGAGGCATCTCCTAGAAGACGGCGATGAAGCCGGTGGCAACCATGGGGATGCTGACGAGACCGAGGATCGCGACGATGACAGCAGCGATGACCTCGCCCTTGGACATGCCACTTCCGGCCTCCTTGCGCGCCTTGGCGTAGAAGATGAAGCCGGGGATGTAGCCGAGGCAGGCCAGGAGCATGAAGGCCCAGCCGGAGAGGATGACGGTGACGACCTGGAAGGCGACGGCGATCACGCCGAAGACGACGTTGAGGACGTCGTGGTCCTGGACGCCGATCTTCACCTGGTAGGCGGCCGCGAGGGTCCAGCTGATGATGATCGTGACCGTGCACATGCTGATGGCGAACGTGTAGGCATCGGCAGCAAAGCTGGAGACGATAAAGAACACCTGGGTGCAGACGCCGACGATGATGAGGGCCATCTGCGGGGCGCCCTTCTTGTTCATCTTGTTCCAGCTGGCGGGCAGCAGGTGCTCGTTGCTCATGTCGCTGGAGGTCTCGGCAGGCAGCATCGTGAAGGAGAGCCAGGAGCCGAGGACGCTGACGATGATGGCGACGCTCAGGAAGGTGCCACCCCAACCGGGGGCGAGCTTCTCAAAGACCGTGACGGTCGCGGGGCTAGGTGCGGCGACGAGCTCCTCGTAGGGCATGACGCCGTAGGGAAGCACAGACGCGCCGATGTAGAGGACGAGAAGGACGAGGAGGCCGATGATCGTGGCCTTGCCGACGTCGCTCTTGCGCTCGGCACGGGCGCTCATGACGCAGGCGCCCTCGATGCCGATGAACATCCACATCATGATGAGCAGGCAGTTGATGACCTGGGTGCCAAGGTCACCAAGCTCTACGCCCGCCTCGTTCATAAGCACCACGTTGCGCTCCATCGTGCCCCAGAAGTCGGCAGTGAAGACGCCGGCATTGAAGGAGATGATGCAGAAGCCGATGAAGACGAGAATCGAGGCGACCTTGACGACCATGACGACGGCGTTCAGGGTGGCAGCGCTCTCGACGCCGTTGATGACGAGGAAGGTGATGATCCAGAGGATGACGGAGACCGCCACGATCGCCATCACGTTCGGGTTGCCGGCCTCGCCGGTGCTGAAGATGTCGGGCATGGCGCCGGCGAGGGTCTGGGCGACCATCGTGGCGAAGCCGACGTTGCCGAGCCATGCGGAGAGCCAGTAGCCCCAGCCGCTGAGGAAGCCGGAGAACGGGCCGAAGCCCTCGGTCGCATACTGGAACAGACCGTTGATCTCAGGCCTCTTGGCGCCAAGGTTGGCGAGGGCGAGAGCCAGGAACAGGAAGCCGAGACCAGCGATCAGCCAGGAGACGAGAGCACCACCGGGGCTCGCAGCGTTTGCGAGCTGACCGGCCGTGGCGAACACGCCCGAGCCGATGCAGGAGCTGACAACCATGCCGACGAGGGCGATGAGCCCCAGTCCCTTCTTGTCGGACATCGATGAACCTCCAATGCATAGTGCGAACAGGACACGCCCCAACAGGGACAAACGTCAGACGGCCGACGACCACAAGACGCATGTCCGATGGCCAATCACGACGACAAAACACAGAGAAACCATTGTTTAGTTGGCAAATAAAAAAGGGGCGCCGCGCAATGCGGCGCCCCGAAAGGCACAACCTCTTACTTGAGGGTGGCGTACATGACAGCCTTGATGGTGTGCATGCGGTTCTCGGCCTCGTCGAAAACCTTGGAAGCGCGGGACTCGAAGACCTCGTCCGTGACCTCCATCTCGGTGATGCCGAACTTCTTCGCAACCTCGGCACCCTTGGTGGTCTTGGTGTCGTGGAAGGAGGGCAGGCAGTGCAGGAAGATGCAGTCGTCCTGAGCCTGGGCCATGACGTCGGAGGTGACGCGGTAGGGCTCCATCAGAGGGATGCGCTCCTTGTAGAGCTCGTCGGGCTCGCCCATGGACACCCAGATGTCGGTGTAGATGGCGGAAGCGTCCTTGACGCCCTCGTGGACATCCTCGGTGATCTTGATCGTGGAGCCGTTCTCCGCGGCGATGGCGCGGCACTGCTCGACGAGGGCAGCCTCGGGCATGTTGGCCTTGGGGCCACAAGCGACGAAGTTCACGCCCAGCTTGGCGCAGACGACCATGAGGGAGTTGCCGACGTTGTTGCCAGCGTCGCCCATGAAGGTGAGGGTGCGGCCCTTGATGTCGTTGTTGAAGTTCTCCTTGAAGGTAAGGATGTCAGCGAGCATCTGCGTGGGGTGGAACTCGTTGGTGAGGCCGTTCCACACGGGGACGCCGGCGTAGTGAGCGAGCTCCTCGACCTTCTCCTGCTCGAAGCCACGGTACTCGATGCCGTCGAACATGCGGCCGAGGACGCGAGCGGTGTCGGCGATGGACTCCTTGTGGCCCATCTGGGAGCCGGAGGGATCAAGGTAGGTGACGCCCATGCCGAGGTCGTAGGCGCCGACCTCGAAGGAGCAACGGGTGCGCGTGGAGGTCTTCTCGAAGAGAAGGGCGACGTTCTTGCCCTCGAGGTAACGGTGAGGGATGCCGGCGCGCTTCATGTTCTTGAAGTCGACGGAGAGGTCGAGCAGGTAGTTGATCTCCTCGGGGGTGAAGTCGAGGAGCTTCAGGAAGTGACGACCACGAAGGTTAACGCCCATGTTCTAGATCCTTTCGATGTTTCTTTGCGCCGATGGCGCCAGGTACAAACATTCAGAGTCCGGAGGTGCTTGCGCACCCCCGGACGGTGAATCAAAGAGAGACTTAGATGTCCTCGCGAGCGAAGGGCATGCTCATGCAGCGGGGGCCACCACGGCCGCGGGAGAGCTCCGCGGACGGAACGACGATGAGGTCCAGGCCCTCCTTGTAGAGGACGTCGTTGGTGACGGAGTTGCGCTGGTAGACGCAAATCTTGCCAGGAGCGACGCAGAGGGTGTTGGAGCCATCGTTCCACTGCTCGCGAGCAGCCGCGACGGGGTCGCCGCCACCGCACTTGATGAGCTTGACGGCATCGAGGCCGAGGGCCTTGGCGAGAATGTTCTCGAGGGTGTCAACCATCTCCTCGATCTTGAGCTCGCCGTCGACGGCGCCCTTGGTGATCTTGAAGACCTGGAGGGTGCCCATGATGCCCGGGTGGATGGTGAACTTGTCGACGTCGATCTGCGTGAAGACGGTGTCGAGGTGCATGAAGGCACGGGACGCCGGGATGTTGAAGGCGTAGATCGTGTCGATCTCGCAGCCCTTGTCGCCCCAGAACATGTTGCGGGCGAGGGAGTCAATGGCAGCAGCCTGCGTACGCTGGGAGATGCCAATGGCCAGGGTGTGGGCGTTGAGGTTCAGGACGTCGCCGCCCTCGGTGTGGTAGGCGCTGTCGCGACGGTACCAGAGGGGAGCGTCCTTGTACTCGGGGTGATCGCGGAAGATGTACTTGCCGAGAAGGGTCTCGCGGTTACGCGTGACGGAGTACATGTGGTTGAGGTTGACGCCCTTGCCGACGATCGCGAACGGGTCGCGAGTGAAGTAGGTGTTGGGCATCGGGTCGATCAGGAGGTCGGTGACGGCGTCCTGGTCGTCGACGATCGCGGAGAGGCTGCCGGAGCCGTGGGGAATGTCGAGCTCGTTCTTGCGGATGCCGGCGATGCACTTCTCGACGAAGGCCTGGGTGTCGGTGATGGAGTCCATGAACTCCTTCACGGCAGCGCGGGTGTTGTGGCCGCGCAGGCCGGACTCGTCAAGCCACTGCTCGGTGAACTCGTCACGGGAGCCAGCGGCGTCGAGAGCCTCGGCGGTGAGCTTCTCGAGGTAGAGAACCTCAACACCCTCGTTGCGGAGGAGCTCCGCAAACTTGTCGTGCTCCGCCTGTGCGACCTCCAGGAAGGGGATGTCGTCGAACAGAAGGCGCTCAAGGTCGTCGGGGGTGAGGTTCAGAAGCTCCTCGCCGGGACGATGAAGGCAGACCTTCTTCAGGGGGCCAATTTCGCTGTGGACGTAGAGCCCGTTAGCCATGGTTCCTCCCACTCCTTTCGTGCCAGAAGACTTCTTCCGACACACGAATCTAATACTCTGCAGCCGGATCTGAGGGCGCCGGAGGCACTCTGGCTCCGCTGCAGTACCAACAATAACGCCAAAAGCGAATATATCCAATATCAATTTGAAATTTTTTTCACAGCGCCCCTCGGGAGGGGGAACGGTAGCATCTGGCCTACAGACGGTAGGAAGATATGAATATCGCGTTGAGGGCATGGCTTCTACCTGCGCTAATTTAACGCTCAGGCGAGAAAAGCATACCGTTCAGGCTTCCCGGCAAGCCGAAAAACGGAGGACTGGAACGCTCTCGACACAGTTTGGAAATATACATGTTTAGAGAATAGAATCGCGATTTTATGTAACAGGGAACAACTTTCCGAAGAACCTTTCATATAGGGGTATATCGACCTTCGAAAACCAGGCGCCAGCCGAGATGCGATGAAATCGGGCTCGGGAGGACGTCTCGACGCACGCCCTCGGCGATAATGCCCATAGCGAATGCCGCGCGAGGCGGCAAGGGACTCCGGAAGGTGGGTAGCAATAGTGCGCCTTGAGATAGAGAGAATGGCCTACGGCGCCGACGCGATCGCGCGCGACGAGGCCGGAAAGACCGTGTTCGTGGCGGGCGGCGTTCCCGGCGACGTCGTCGAGGCCGAGGTCACGTCCGAGGCAAGCAGCTACTCCCGCGCGCGTGTGACCGAGGTGCTCGAGCCCTCCGCGGACCGCGTACGTCCTGCCTGCCCCTACGCCGACGTCTGCGGCGGATGCCCCTGGGCGCACATGGCCTACGACGCGCAGGCGCGCGCCAAGCGCGAGGGCGTCGTGGACGCCCTCAGGCGCATCGGGCACTTCGATCCCGAGCGGGCCGACGAGCTCGTGGGCACGCTCCTCTCCCCCTCCGACGAGTGGGGCTACCGCAACAAGATCGAGCTCGCGTTCGAGCGCGGGCCCAAGCGCGTGACCATCGGCATGCACGGCGCCGGCGACGCGGGCGTCGTGAAGGTGGGAGCCTGCGCCCTTCTCGACAAGAAGTTCCAGAAGATGCCCAAGGCCGTGTCGGGCGCGCTCACGTACCTCGCGAACTCGCACGGCATCAGGCTCGACCGCGTGGGCATCAGGGCGTCCAGGCGCACCGGCGAGGTCGAGGTCGCGCTCTGGACGCAGCCGGGGCCGTTCCCGCGCGCGCAGGCGGCCAAGATCCTCGGCGACGCGGCCAAGACCACCTCGGTCGTGCGCGTGATGGTGAAGGGGCCGACCAAGGCCCGCCGGATCGTGGGCGTCGAGCGCCTCTCGGGCAAGGGCAGCTGGGGCGAGCAGATCGCGGGCGAGCGCATGGCCGTGAGCGCCCCGTCGTTCTTCCAGGTCAACACCGTCGCGGCGGAGAGGCTCGTCGAGCTCGTACTCGAGGGGCTGGCGCCCGGCGAGGGCGACGAGGCTATGGACCTCTACTGCGGCGCGGGCACCTTCACGCTCCCGCTGGCGAGAAGAGCCTCCTTCGTCTCTGCGGTCGAGTCCTACGGCCCGGCCGTGCGCGACCTCAGGCGCAACCTCGAGTGCGCGCACCTCGAGAACGTGGACGCCCAGGGCGGCGACGCGGGCCGCGAGTTCCCCGACACCGACGCCGACGTGATCGTGGTCGACCCGCCGCGCGCGGGCCTCGCCGAGGAGGTCGTGGCCAAGCTGAGCAAGCAGCCGGCGCGCGCCATCGCCTACGTGTCCTGCGACCCGGCCACGCTCGCGCGCGACCTCGCTCGCTTCGAGGAGGCCGGCACCTTCGAGGTCGCGTCCGTCACGCCCGTGGACCTCTTCCCGCAGACCTTCCACGTCGAGAACGTCTGCATCCTGCGCCGCCGCTAGCCGCGGCGCGCGACAATGGGTCCCACAGGGCAACGAGGTCGGGAGGAAGCATGAGGAAGACGGCACTTTCCGTTGCGCTCGCCTGCACGCTTGCGGCGGGCCTCGGCGCCTGCGCGCAGCAGCCGCAGCAACAGCAGACTCAGCAGGGCGAGCAACAGGGCCAGCAGCAACAGTCGCAGCAGGCACAGGGCCAGACCCAAGACGCGCAGGCAGCAACGTCGCGCGAGGGCTTCTCGGTGCGCGAGATCTCCGACGACCTCTTCGAGCGCATGCGCAGCGGCCGCACCTACAAGGACGACTGCGTGGTGCCCCGCGAGGACCTGAGATACCTGACCGTGCTGCACAAGGACAAGGCCGGCAACACCCACCAGGGCGAGATGGTCTGCCACAAGCTCATCGCGCAGGACGTGCTCGAGATCTTCGAGCGGCTCTACGACGCCGGCTACCCCATCGAGCGCATGGTCCTGCCCGACAACTACCTGGCCGACGACGAGACCATGATGCGCGACAACAACTCGTCGTGCTTCAACTTCCGCTTCATCTCGCACACCAACAAGGTCTCGAAGCACGGCCTGGGCATGGCGGTCGACATCAACACGCTCTACAACCCGTACCACAAGGTGGTCACGGCCGAGGACGGGAGCCAGACCGAGGTGATCGAGCCCGCCACGGGGGCGCCCTACCTCGACCGCGACCAGGACTTCGACTACAAGATCGAGAAGGGCGACCTCTGCTACCAGCTCTTTCTCGAGAAGGGCTTCGAATGGGGCGGCGACTGGGAGGACCGCAAGGACTACCAGCACTTCGAGCTGCCCACGAGCGTGACCGACACCTACGCGCAGGCCTACGCCAGGTAGGCGACAACGCACAACCAGGCGGGACCGCCCGCCACGTAAGGAGAAGAGCTTGATACTCGCATCAGGATCGCCCAGGCGCCGAGAAATCCTCGAGGACCTCGGCATCTCCCCCATCGTCCGCCCCGCCGACGTCGACGAGACGCCGCGCGAGGGCGAGTCGCCCACGGAGCTCGTCGAGCGCCTCGCGTGCGCCAAGGCCGAGGCCTGCGCGGCAGACCTTCCCGCCGAGCTCGCCGGCCAGACCGTGCTCGCCGCCGACACGATCGTATGGCGCGAGGGCGGCCACGCGCTCGGCAAGCCCGCAAACGACGACCAGGCCCGAGCCATGCTCGAGGAGCTCTCAGGCGCCACACACCACGTCTCCACGGGCGTCTGCCTGCTCGTCCGCTCGGGCGGCCGAGAAGAGCGCGTCTCCTTCCACGAGACCACCGACGTGCGCTTCCGCACCCTCTCGGCCGAAGAGATTGGCGCCTACGTCCGCTCGGGCGAGCCGGCAGACAAGGCGGGCTCCTACGGCATCCAGGGACTGGGGCGCCTGCTCGTCTCCGGCATCGAGGGCGACTACTACAATGTTGTGGGCCTCCCCGTGACGCGCACGCTCTGCGAGCTCGACCGCGTGCTCGAGCGACGGGGCGGCGACGAGAACATCACACGGATACTGGAGGGACTCAGATGAGCACAATCCGCGGAGCCGAGGCCATCTCGGGCGTGTACGCCGCAAACGTGACCATGGAGGACGGCGCTTCCGGCTGCACCGTCATCGTCTGCCCCAAGGGCGCCACCGGCGGCGTCGACGTGCGCGGCGGCGCGCCCGCGACCCGCGAGACCGACCTGCTGCGCCCCGAGGAGACCGTCAACGTCCTGCACGCCGTCGTCCTCTCGGGCGGCAGCGCCTTTGGCCTGGCCACCTCCTGCGGCGTCGCCGAGGAGCTCGAGCGCCGCGGCATCGGCCTCAACGTGGGCGTCGGTGTCGTCCCCATCGTGAGCTCCGCCTGCCTCTTCGACCTCATGGTCGGCGACCCCAAGGTTCGCCCCTCGGCCAACGAGGGCGCCGAGGCAGTTCGCGTCGCGCTGGACGAGAAGAGCACGCTCGCCAGCGGAAACGTGGGTGCGGGCTGCGGCTGCAGCGTGGGCAAGCTCGCCGGCCCCGACCACGCCATGAAGGCGGGGCTCGGTCAGGCCGTCGCCCACGAGGGCCCGCTGGCCTGCGCCGCCATAAGCGCCGTCAACGCGGCCGGCAACGTCCGCGACCCCGAGACCGGCGCCTGGATCGCCGGCATCACCGACGACGCGGGCGAGCACGTGGTCTCCCCCGCCGCCGCGATCTCCAACATCGCGGCCGGCGCCGCCAGGCTCTCCTTCCGCACGAACACGACCATCTCGTGCGTCGTGACCAACGCCCGCCTCACCAAGGCCGACGCCACCAAGGTCGCCCAGATGGCCGCCGACGCCTACGCGCACGCCATCTGGCCCACCCACACCACCAACGACGGCGACACCGTCTTCGTCATGGCGACCGGCGAGGTGGACATGCCCGTCGACGTGGTGGGCGCCACGGCCACGGTCGCCCTCGAGCAGGCGATCGCCGACGCCGCCCGCAGCGCGAAGGGCGCCTACGGCCTCAAGGCGGCCTGCGACCTAGCCTAAACACACGACACCGAGAAGAGCCGCGGCCTAGCCCCCGGCTCTTCTCGGCATTAGTGCTTGTCCGCGCTCGAAACGGCTTGCATGCCCCCTAGCGATTGCGCTTGTCGCGAACGGACCCGCGCTCCCGCCTACGTGACGCGACCAGCGAGACAAGGCCAAGCGCGGCGCAAGACAAGGGCAACGCAAGCGGCGTGACGTCGCCAGTCTTGGGGGTCGCCGCCTTGCTCGGGGCAGCCTTCGCGGACGCGCCGGCCGAGCCGTCATCGGTGCCCGTGCCGCCGTCCACACCCGCCTCGCCAGAGGATGGCGCCTCCAGGACATTGAAGCCCACTGCCACATCGTCGCCGTCGACGAACGTCGCCGTCAGCTCGTGGTCACCGGCCGAGAGCGTCTCGAGGTAGGCGGGCGAGAGGGTGATCACCACAGACCCCGCGACGGCCGTGTAGCCGTCCTTGGGGACCTCGACGCCATCGACCCTCAGGCCGGAGAACGTGTCGATGGTCCTCTCGTCGTTCACGTTGCGCTTGAAGGCGAACTCAAGCCCATCTGAGCCGCCCTTCGTCCAGGAGCCGCCCTCGCCCCTCACGACCGTGTAGACGATCTTGGCATCCTTCACCGCAGCCTCGGCGGCCTCAAGCCTCTTCAGCGCGTCGGGGCTCACCTTTGCCTTCTGAACGTCGGTCAGCGCGTCGTAGGCCGCGCGCGCAGCCTCGATGGCGTCCCTGTCGTCTGCCGTGACCTTGTCAGGTGCGGGCAGATCGTTCATCTCACCCGTCACCTCGTCGGCCCTCACCTTGTCGTCGACTGCCCTCTCAAGCTCGGCCTGGGCCTCCATCACGGCCGCCTCGGCCTCGTCGACCTCGCCCTTGGTAGGGTTGTCCTTGCTCGACGTCTCCTTCGCCTTGTCAACTGCCGCCCTCAGCTTGCCCACCGCTCTGCTGACGTCGGGGTCGTCCATGCCGGCCGGGTCATCCCCGCCGGTGGGATTGAGCATCTCCTCGGCCTTCTTGATTGCCTCATCCAGCCCGCCCTTGTCAGCGGGAACGATCCTGAAGTCCTGCGTCACGGCGGACGGGAGCCTGTAGTTGAGGTTCGACAGGCGGGACGCCGTGGCGGTGTAGGGGCCGCCCACCTCCGTCTGCTCGCCCGTGACCGTGACCTCGCAGACGTCGCCTTCCACCAGCCCGGTGGCCGTCGCGGTCGGCTTCTGCGGGGAGCCGGTGTAGGGAAGCTCCGTGTCGGCCCAGCTCAGACCGACCTCCCTCTGGCCGATGGAGAAGTCCCTCTCCTGCGTTCCCCAAAGCGCGTAGTTCTTGTTCGTAAGCCCTGACGCCGTCGCGTGGTAGCCACCAATGTCCTTCTCCGCGCCAGATATCGTCACCTCGCAGACGTCGCCGTTCACCAGGTCGTCAGAGTTGACCGTTGCCGTCGGGGCCTGCGGCTGCCCGTTGTACGTGAAGCGCACGACCTCTCCCCACTGAACGCTGACCCGCTTCGGACTTACCGTAAGGGTGCCGGTCTCGAACACGATGTCGTAGTTGTCACTGGTCAAGCCCGAGGGCGTGATGGCATAGCTCCCCACGTCGCCATACTGCTCGTAGTCGTAGGAGAAGGCCAGGGTGCCGCCGAGGGTGCTCTCATCGTCGCCAGCCGCAAAGCCACTGTAAGTGACCCCGTCGCTGGCCGGCTCTTCGCCGTAAGTGATGGCCTTGTCATTCGCCTTGACCGTCAGCCTGGCCCTGCCGATCGTGAAGGGCGTCGAAACTTCGGACGGAAGCGCATAATTGAGGTTGTCGACGCCGGTTGCCCTTGCGGTGTAGGGGCCTCCCATGTCCGTCTGCTCGCCCTCCACGTCATCAGTCGCAGACACCTCAGAACTCTCGTCCCGTACGGCCTCGGTCTCTGTTGCGGAGAGAGCACCAGTGGCAGTAGGCTCCGACACCGTCTGCGCCTCATCGGAGGGAGACGCGTCCCGTGTGGTCGCCTGCTCCCCTGCGGCGGGCTCCGCCGCCGTCACGCCATCGCTGCCGAACGCGCGGACCGGAGGCGTCAGCCCAATTGCCAGCGCCACCGCAAGCGCAACGTTGAACGCCTTTCCCGCAAGCGTCTTCCCATGCGTTACATGCTTCATCGGGGCATCCCCTCCGACCAATGCTTCGGCTCTCGCGCACTCGGCCCCCGCCTCGGACACGTCTCCAAGGGAGGTGGCTGCACCTGGACGGCCGGTCACGTCAAAAATAAATCTTAACCAAACATGGGTCCTGAAAAGGGACTCCGACCCGCTGCTCACCGTAGACGGCGCCTCATTATGCGTCGGCGACGCAAGCGTACGCTCACGCCACCTGCGAATCCGACCGCGCAGGGCGCCCCAAGAAGTGAAGAGCGGCCGGACCGACAGACGTCGGTCCGGCCGCATTCGATTCGCTGCATCACGAGCGAAAGCGCAACAGAAGACGAGTGTTCTAGTTGAACTTAACGAGCTTCTGCGCGACGTGGTAGAAGAACAGGGTCGCCTTGGTGCCGTAGGCGCCGGGCAGGTTGGTGGCAAGACCCACGATGCCCTTGCGCGCGCGACGGTACATGCGCGCGTCGAACTGGCGCAGCTCGCTCCAGAGGGCGTCGAGGTTGTCCATCGCGTCCTCCTTGTCGGAGAGCTTGGAGAAGATGGAGCACACGGCCATCATGAGCGTGAAGTAGCCCACCATGTAGCTGCGCAGGCGCGAGCTCTCCACGTCGTCGTAGAGGTGGTAGGCGCGCATCATGATGCGCGTTACGCGCAGCTGCTGGTCGATGCGGCTGACCATGACGTCCTCGTTGACGGACTGGTCGCCTCGGCCGATGAAGTAGCGGTAGAGGTCGACGTCGAGGTAGTAGAGGGTCTTGCAGCGCGGCAGGGGCACGTAGGCGTAGATGTTGTCCACGTAGAAGGTGTGCGCGGGCATGGGGACGCCGCCGGCGCGCAGGACGTCCGTACGGTAGCACAGCGCGTGCATGAGCAGGTTCTGCCAGAGGTTGAAGTGGCCCATCTTGTCCCAGGTGATGATCTTGCCCTTGGGGATGGCGAAGCCGTAGTCCACCGTGGTCTGCTTGTTGTCCTCGACGTGCTCGTAGACGTAGTTGGTGATGACGAGGTCGACGCGGGTCTCGAAGGAGATGAAGCGGCGCAGCTTGGAGAGAAGCTCCTTGAGGGCGTCGCCGTCCACCCAGTCGTCGGAGTCGACGACCTTGAAGTAGGTGCCGTCGGCGTTCTCGAGCGCCTTGAGGACGGCCATGCCGTGGCCGCCGTTCTCCTGGTGGACGGCCTTCACGATCTGGGGATAGCGCTCCTGCCAGGACTTGGCCTTCTCGAAGGTGTCGTCCTTGGTCGAGCCGTCATCGACGACGACGATCTGGACGTCCTCGGCATAGTCGCTGCCCTCGAGGATGGACTCGATGCAGTGGTCCATGTACTCGGAGGAGTTGTAGCAGGGAATGCCGAACGTGAGGGTCTTCTGCATGGATAACCGTCCTTGGTACGCGCACGCGCGCTAGTGGTTGCTGCTGATGATCTCGTCGGAGAGCTCGAGTGCCGAGGCAGTGACGCCATCCATGTCGTAGTAGCGGTACTCAGCGAGGCGACCGACGACGTGGAAGTTCAGGACGCCCTCGACGCGGGCGCGGTACTTCTTGTAGAGCTCGATGTTCTCGGGCTCGTTGATGACGTAGTAGGGGGTCTCGCCGACGCCGGGGATGTAGACGCGGGAGTACTCGCGCAGGATCGTGGTCTTGCCGGGGACGACCTGGCCGGTCATGTTCTTGAACTCCGTGATGCGGGTGAAGTTCTCGGAGACGGTGTAGTTGACCGTGCCGACGGGCTGGAACTGGTCCTTGTCGAGCGTCTCGAAGACCATGTCGACCGTGCGGTACGGGAGGGCGCCGAGGTCGAAGTCGAACAGCTCGTCGAGGGCGCCGGTGTAGATGACCTCGCCGCCGAAGGGCTTGCCGCAGACGTTGACGGAGCGCTCCCCCACCTCGAGGATGTCACGGGCGTCGACGTCGAGGAAGATCGAGATGAGGTCGTGGTCGAGCATGTGCGCGAACATGTCGGTGAAGGAGACCTCGGGCATGCCCTGGTAGGGAGCCTGCGGGAAATAGCGGTCGTCGTCACCGACGAAGACGGGCACGCGGCCCATGACGGCCGGGTCGATCTCGTCGGGGGTCTTGCCCCACTGCTTCATGGTGTAGCGCAGGAAGACGTTCTCGTAGACGTAGTCGGCGATCTCGGAGAGCTCGGGGTCGTTCTTCTCCCTCAGCTCCATGATGGGGACCTTCTTGTCCTGCCCGAAGGTCGCGACGAGCTTCTGGTAGAGGCGCTCGCCCTTCTCGTCACCGAAGGCGATCTTCAGCGACTGGTGGTTGAAGGGAACGGGCATGAGCTGGCCGTGCACGTTGGCAAGGACCTTGTGGGAGTAGTCGGTCCACTCCGTGAAGCGCGAGAGGAACTCGTGCACGCGGTCGTTGGTGGTGTGGTAGATGTGCGGACCGTACTTGTGGATGAGCACGCCCGCCTCGTCCTCGCAGTCGTAGGCGTTGCCCGCGATGTGGTTGCGCCTCTCGAGGATGGCGACCTTGAAGCCGCAGGCCTCCGCCATGCGGCGGGCGCAGACGGCACCCGCGTAGCCCGCCCCGACGACGATGGCGTCATAGGACTGGGGGTTGAATGAGTCGGGCAGACCGCTCTGGATGCTCATGAACTAATCCCTTCAGACCAGCTCCTGCGGGCGAATCCGCAGGTCTCGTACATAAAAGAATCGAGTTAGGGGCATACCCGTGACTCGATTTCGCTAGTGATTCTAACACTCGGCCCTATAATATTGCCCGATGGCACCAAATACCCAGCACCCGTGCACAACTCCGCGAAGTATTCGTGCCTGACCAGCGAAGGGAACCATATATAAGGAGTACACATGAGCGACTTTCTGCAGCGAATGAAGGACAAGGCCAAGGCCGACAAGAAGAAGATCGTCCTGCCCGAGGGCGAGGACGAGCGCGTTCTCGAGGCGGCGCGCGAGATCGCCTCCGAGGGCCTGGCTGACCTCATCATCCTCGGCGACCCCGACAAGATCGACATCGACGGCGTCACCGTCGTCGATCCCAAGAGGGGCGAGAAGCACGAGGAGTACGCGCAGAAGTTCGCCGAGCTGCGCGCCAAGAAGGGCGTCACCATCGAGCAGGCCCGCGAGCAGCTCGACGACGCGACCTACTACGCGACCATGATGGTCAAGATGGGCGACGCCGACGGCCTGGTCTCCGGCGCCTGCCACTCCACCGCGAACACCCTGCGCCCCGCGCTGCAGATCCTCAAGACCGCCCCTGGCACCAAGCTCGTGTCGGCCTTCTTCATCATGTGCACCGGCAAGGAGGAGTACGGCGAGGACGGCACGCTGCTGCTCGCCGACTGCGGCCTCAACATCGACCCCAACGCCGACGAGCTCTCCGAGATCGCCATCGGCTCCGCCGAGTCGTGGAAGTTCTTCATGAGCGACGAGCCCAGGGTCGCGATGCTTTCCTTCTCCACCATGGGCTCCGCCAAGGGCGACACCCCCACCAAGGTCCAGGAGGCCACCAAGCTGGCCAACGAGAAGGCGCCCGAGCTCGCGCTCGACGGCGACCTCCAGCTCGACGCCGCGCTCGTGCCCTCCGTCGCCAACCTCAAGGCGCCGAACTCCAACGTCGCCGGCAAGGCCAACGTCCTGGTCTTCCCCGACCTTCAGTCCGGCAACATCGGCTACAAGCTCGTCCAGCGCTTCGACGACGCCGAGGCCTACGGCCCGATCCTGCAGGGCATCGCGCGCCCGGTGAACGACCTCTCGCGCGGCTGCTCCGCCGAGGACAGCGTGGGCGTCGTCGCGATCACCGCGGTCCAGGCACAGCTCTACAAGTAAGAAACGCTCAGGCAACGCACCGAACGGGACGGGAGGCACCCATGCAGATCGCAATGGCCAATGACCACGCGGGATACCAGCTCAAGATGCAGATCAAGGCATGGCTCGAGGAGCAGGGCCACACGGTGGTCGACTTCGGGACCCACGACGAGGGAAGCTGCGACCTCTCCGACTTCGTGTGCCCGGCCGCACGCGCGGTCTCGCGCGGCGAGTGCGAGAGGGCGATCCTGGTCGACGGCGTCGGCTACGGCAGCGCGATGATCGCCAACAAGTACCGCAACATCTTCGCGTGCGTCTGCCAGGACCCCGTCTGCGCCGAGCTCGCCCGCCAGCACAACGACGCCAACGTGCTCTGCCTGGGCGGCAAGCTCATCGGACCGGTGCTTGCGATGGCCGTCGTCAAGACGTGGATGGAGACTGACGCGCTCACGGACGAGAAGTACGTCCGCCGTCGCGACAAGGTCTTCGAGATCGACGCGGAGCGCACGACCGAGGTCGAGTAGGGCGCAACGCATACGCAAGGAACGGGGAGGGTCGCGCGGATGCGCGGCCCTCCCCTCTTTGTGGCGATCCTGGCAAGCGAAGACGCCCTCCCGCGCTAGCGCTCCCCCGGCATCGACCATGCGTGCTGGTCGGTGTGGAGCAGCTGCTCGGCCCGCTCGGAGAGCGGCTCGCCCAGGTAGTTCTCGTAGGCGGCCTTCACCTGCGGATTCTCGTAGGAGTTGCGGTACTTGGCGACGCGGTCGAGGCCGTAGAGCTTCTCCGCTCGCACGCCCGCGAGCTCGCAACCGTCGTGGATGGGCTGGCCGCCGCCGTTGACGCAACCACCCGGGCAGGCCATGACCTCCACGAAATCATAGTGAACCTCGCCGGCGACCACGGCGTCGCAGAGCGCCTTGGCGTTCGCGAGGCCGCTCGCGACGGCGACGCGCACATCTGTGCCGCCGAGTTCGAAGGTGGCCTCCTTCCAGCCCTTGAGGCCCCTGACGGACTCGAACATGTCGTCCTCCGGAGCCTTGCCAAGCACAAGGTAGTGTGCCGTGCGAAGCGCGGCCTCCATGACGCCGCCCGTGGCGCCGAAGATGATGCCGGCGCCCGTGCCGTAGCCCATGGGCTCGTCGAAGGGCTCGTCGGAGACCACGTCGACGTTCACGTGGTCGGCGCGGATCATGCGCACGACCTCGCGGACCGTGAGGACGACGTCGACGTCGGGGTCGCCGCAGGCGTCGTTCATGTTCTCGTAGGAGCACTCGGCCTTCTTGGCGACGCAGGGCATGATGGACACCGAGAAGACCTTGTGCGGGTCGAGCCCGAGGTTCTCGGCGTAGTAGCTCTTGACCATGGCGCCGAACATCTGCTGCGGCGACTTGGAGGTCGAGACGTCGTCGACGAGCTGCGGGTAGTGGGCCTTCACGAAGCGCACCCAGCCCGGGCAGCACGAGGTGAAGAGCGGGTAGCCGCCCTTCTGCGAGCGCTCGAGGTGATGGAGCAGCTCGCTGCCCTCCTCCATGATCGTGAGGTCGGCCGTGAAGTCGGTGTTGAGCACGTAGTCGAAGCCCATCTGGTGCAGGGCGCCCACGAGGCGCTCGAGGGGCACATCGCCGCCCTCGGAGCCGAGCGACTCCGCCCAGGCGGTGCGCACCGACGGGGCGATCTGGGCCACCACGGTCACGTCCGGGTCGCCGAGCGCGGCGAAGACCTTCTCGGTGTCGTCACGCTCGCGCAGGGCGCCCGTGGGGCAGTGCGTGATGCACTGGCCGCAGAGCGTGCAGTCGACGTCGGAGAGGCGCGCGCCGGCGCTGACGTTGATGCTCGCGTGGCTCGCCCTGTTGGTGACGTCCCACACGCCCGAGGCCTGGACCTTGTCGCACACCTGGATGCAGCGGTGGCACATGATGCACTTGCGATTGTCGCGGATGAGCGGCAGGTCCTTGTCCCACTGCAGGTAGCGCACCGAGCGCTCGCCGTAGTCGTTGTAGTAGATGCCGAGGTCGTTGGCCAGCCCCTGCAGGGTGCAGTTGCCCGAGCGGACGCAGCTCGTGCAGGAGGAGTCATGCATGCTGAGCAGGAGCTCGGTGTTCATCTTGCGGGCCTCGCGGACCGTGGGGCTGTTGGTGCGCACCACCATGCCCTCGAGGACGCGGTTGTTGCACGAGGCGACGAGCTGGTCGATGCCGTCGACCTCGACCACGCACACGCGGCAGGAGCCGATCTCGTTGAGGTCGCGCAGGTAGCACAGGGTCGGGATCTCGATCCCGACGGTTCGCGCGGCGTCGAGGATGGTGGTGCCCTCCTCGACCTCGGCGACCTTGCCGTCGATAGTGAGAGTTACCATTGCATGATCCTTCCGCCGCGAAACGCCCCGAATCCGAAGTGGTCGCACCTCAGGCAGCGAGATGCCTCCTGGTGGGCCTCCTGGGCGGAGAGCCCCCTCTCGACGAGCGTCCAGTCGCCCTTGCGCTCGGACGCCTCGCGCATGGTGAGCTCGCAGCGCGCGCAGGAGACCTTGCCCTTGAAGGTGACGGGCGGCATGTCTACGTTGTGCTTGTCGATCGTGTGGTTGAAGCCGAGGTAGCCGTCGATGTTGGCGGCCGCGACCTTGCCCGCGTTGACCGCCCGGATGACGGTCGCCGGGCCCGACTGGCAGTCGCCGCCGGCAAAGAGCCCGTCGAAGCCCTCGATGGAGCCGTCATCCGCCGCGGCGATCCTGTCGCGGGAGCACGGCACGCCCTGCTCGGCGAAGCCCTTGGAGTCGATGGCCTGACCGATCGCGACGATGACGCGGTCGCACGGGATGGTCGCCTCGTCCTCGTCGGCGGCGCGCGGCGCGAAGCGGCCGCGGCTGAGGCCGCCTATGATCTGCTTCTGGACGCGCAGGCCCGAGACGGAACCGTCCTTCACCTCGATCGCAAGCGGGGCATGCAGCTCGAGCAGCTCGCAGCCCTCGGCCGCCGCGCCGGCGATCTCCTCGTCCTGGGCGGTCATGTCGGCGACGCGCCTGCGGTAGACGATGGTGACCTTCTCGGCGCCGCAGCGCACGGCCGAGCGGGCGACGTCCATGGCGACGTTGCCGCCGCCGATGACGCAGACGCGCTCGCCGGCGAAGCTCGGCATGTCGCCGTCGCCGATGGCGCGCAGCATCTCGACCGCGGAGACGACGCCCTCGGCGTCCTCGCCGTCCAGGCCGAGCTTGCGGTCGCTGTGGGCGCCGATCGCAAGGTAGGTCGCGTCGAACTCGTCGCGCAGCGCCGCGAGGTCGCTCACGGGCGTCTCGAGGCGCACGTCGATGCCGCAGTCCAGGATCCACTGGATCTCGGAGTCGAGGCGCTCGCGCGGCAGGCGGTAGCTCGGGATGCCGTAGCGCAGCATGCCGCCGAGGTGCTTGCGCGCCTCGAATATCGTGACCTTGTGGCCCATGACCGCGAGGTAGTAGGCGCACGAGAGACCGGCCGGGCCGCCGCCCACGACGGCGACGCGCTTGCCGGTCGGCTCGGCCATGTGCGGACGGTAGTCGCGCTCCATGTGGTCGACCGCGAAGCGCTTGAGGCCACGGATGTTCATGGGGTCGTCCACCATGCCGCGGCGGCAGTGCATCTCGCAGGGGTGCTCGCACACGTAGCCGCAGACGAGCGGCAGCGGGTTGTCCTTGCGGATGAGGCGCACGGCCTCGGTGAGCTCGCCGGCCTCGACCAGCGAGATGTAGCCGGGGATGTCGACGCCTGCCGGGCAGCCCGACACGCACGGCACGAGCTGGCTCTGCTCGAAGCCGCAGGCGCCCGTGTGCACGTGATGCTCGAAGTCGTCGCGAAAGCCCAGCACGGCCTCGAGCGCCATCTCTCCGGCCTCGTAGCCGATGGCGCAGTCGCTCGAGAGGTAGATGGTGCGCGCGGTCTTCTCGATCAGGTCGATCGTGGCCTCGGTGGCCGTGCCGTCGAGCACGCTCTCCATCAGGTCCTTCAACACGTTGAGCCCAACGCGGCACGGCGTGCACTTGCCGCAGCTCTGCGTGGCGCACATGCCCACGAACGCCGCCGTGAACTCCACGGGACACGGCGCCAGCGAGCTCACCGCGAGGCGCCGGCCGATGGCCTCGTGAAGGTCGTCCATGACGACCTGCGCCTCGCTCCTCTCCATGACGTGCAGTCTTGCCATTGATCCCCCAATCAAGACATTCAGCATGACGTCGCGGCTTGCACCGCAATGCTCGGAACTATATGACAGCGGCAGGCGCGAACGGCGTTGCATTCGAGGACGCGCCGCGCGCCTTCGCCCAACGGTAGCAATTGCGCGACGGAAGTCGCATTGGCGAGAGGAGCCTGCCCCTCGCCCGCCGCCACACCTTCCCTCCGCGCTCCCCCGCGCTCCTCCGCGCTCGGCCGCACGCCGCGCAAAGGACCCACCCGCTCGGGGTGGGTCCACAGGTGAGACGCTCTTTGCTGCCCTGAGTGCGGGGTTGCGACCTAGGCGACGGGGCCGGCGGCACGCACCTCGGGGTCCATGTCCGGGTACTTCTCGGCGGCGTTGTCCACGAACATCTTCGCGACCCGGTGGGCGCACTCGTCGTAGGCGGCCTTGTCGGTCCAGGTCTCTCGTGGCTGGAGGACCTGGTCGCTCACGCCGTCGATGTGGGTCGGGACGTCCACGTTGAAGATCTCGTCGTGCACGAAGTCGCTCGACTCGATCGTGCCGTCAAGGGCGGCCGAGACCATGAGACGCGTGCTCGCGAGCTCCATGCGCCTGCCGACCCCGTAGGGGCCGCCGGTCCAGCCGGTGTTGATGAGGTAGACGCGGGTGCCGCCGGCCTGCAGCTTCTCGCCGAACATGCGCGCGTAGCGAAGCGGCGACAGCGGCATGAACGGCTCGCCGAACAGGGTCGAGAACGTGGGCTGCGGCTCGGTCACGCCGCGCTCGGTGCCGGCGACCTTGCTCGTGAAGCCCGACAGGAAGTGGTACATGGCGCCGTTGATGTCGAGCCGCGAGATCGGCGGGAGCACGCCGAAGGCGTCGGCGGTCAGGAAGATGATCACGTTGGGGTAGCGGCCTTGGCCGAGGACCTGGGCGTTCTCGATGTAGTCGATCGGGTAGGCGACGCGCGTGTTCTCGGTGACCGTGCCGTCGAAGTAGTCGGGCTTGCGCGTGACGTGGTCGACCACGACGTTCTCGAGGATGCTGCCGAAGCGGATGGCGCGGTAGATCTCGGGCTCGGTGGCAGCGGAGATGCGGATGGCCTTGGCGTAGCAGCCGCCCTCGAAGTTGAAGACGGAGCCCTCGGACCAGCCGTGCTCGTCGTCGCCGATGAGCATGCGCTGCGGGTCGGCCGACAGCGTCGTCTTGCCGGTGCCGGACAGTCCGAAGAAGACGGCCGTCTCGCCCGTGACCGGGTCCATGTTGGCCGACGAGTGCATGGGCAGGACGTCCTCCTCAACGGGCATGAGGTAGTTCATGACCGAGAAGATCGACTTCTTGATCTCGCCGTTGTACTGGGTGCCGGCGATGAGCACGATCTTCTCGTCGAAGTTGATGAGGACGGCCGCCTCGGAGTGGGTGCCGTGGACCTCGGGGTTGAGCTTGAGGCCGGGCGCAACAAGCACCGAGAAGTCCTGCGGCTCGAAGTCGGCGAGCTGGCGCTTGGACGGGCGCACGAGCAGCTGGCGCGAGAAGAGCGCCTGGCTGGCGCGCTCGCACACGATGAAGAACTTGCGGCACCAGCGGGTGTCGGCGCCGGCCATGGCGTGGACGATGTAGATGTCGCGCACGGAGAGGTAGTCGCAGACGGCACGCTTGACCTTCTCGTAGTTCTCGACGCTGAAGGGCTTGTTGACCGAGCCCCAGGCGATCTGGTCGTGCACGCCCTCGGTGTCGACGATGAAGCGGTCCTCGGGCGAGCGGCCCGTGTACTTGCCGGTCTCGACGGCAAGCGCGCCCTTCGACGTGAGGATTCCCTCGTGGTTCTTGAGTGCCTTCTCGGTGAGGACGGCCGGAGAGCCGTCAATGAGAATCGCGCCCCTGCAGCCCTCGAGGCCGCAGGCCGCAAGCTGATCTTGAATCATGCTACCTCCTCGAACCCGTGCGTTTTCATGCTGCGTAACAGCATGAATCGTAGCGCAGCGGCAAGCCGTGGGCGCGGATTGTAACATTCGTCGCCCGTTTGGAAACGAATCGACGCCGCCGAGAAGAGCGGCTTCGCGCCCGAAGGCGCGGGCGTGGGCCATAAAAGTTGCTCTTCTCGCCCGCCGGTGGACAGGCGCGGCCACGAGGTCATAATTGGATGGGAGAATGCAAGGCGCCGATTCAACGGAGGCGGGCATGGCACTGACAAGCATCGCGCACGACGGCATCGAGATCAGCGTGGACTCCAAGGGGGCCCAGCTCATGAGCCTGAGGACGGCCGCGGGCGAGTACCTGTGGCAGGGCGACGAGAGGTGGTGGCCGAGGCGCGCGCCCGTGCTCTTCCCCATCGTGGGCAACATCAGGGCAGACCAGGCGAGATCGGCGGCGGGTCCCGTGAGCCTCAAGCGCCACGGCCTTGCCCGAAACGAGGAGTTCGAGCTCGTCGAGAACGACGGGTGCGGGCTTGCCTACCGCCTCGCCTCGAGCGAGCGCACCCGCGCGCAGTTCCCCTACGACTTCGAGCTCACCCTCGCCTACCGCATCGAGGGCGGCTCGCTCACCCAGGAGTTCACGGTCGCCAACACCGGCGACGTCGAGCTGCCCTACGTGGTCGGCGGCCACCCCGCCTTCAACGTGCCGGCGCCCGGGGCCGCAGGCGAGGACTTCTCCGAGTACCGCCTCGAGTTCGCCGAGCGCTGGACCTACGCCACGCCCAAGATCGACACCGCGAGCGGCCTGCTCGACTTCGACGAGCGCGTGGCGCTGCTCGACGACGCCGACACGCTGGCGCTCGACCACGCGACCTTCGACATCGATACCCTCGTGTTCGAGGACGTGCCCCAGCGCACGGTGACGCTCGCCGGCCCCTCGGGCGCGGGCATGCGCGTCGACTTCGACGGCTTCGACTACCTGGGCGTCTGGTCGGCGGCGGGTGACGCGCCCTTCGTCGCGCTCGAGCCGTGGCTCGGCTGCGCGACGGCCGCCGACGAGGACGACGTGTTCGAGCACAAGCGCGGCATGCAGGCGCTCGCACCCGGCGAGTCGCGCTCGCACGCGTTCACGATGACGCCGCTCGACGCCACCCACAACGGATAGGAGCAGCATGCAGATCAGGATCGCCGAGAAGGCCGACCTCGACGCCATCATGGAGGTCTACGACAGGGCCCGCGAGCACATGCGCGAGGCGGGCAACCCCAACCAGTGGGCGGACGGCTACCCGTCGCGCCTCATGATCGCCCAGGACGTGCTGCGCGGCGTGCAGTTCGTCTGCGAGGACGAGGACGGGGCCGTCGTGGGCACCTTCTGCCTGCAGGCAGGGCCGGAGAAGAGCTACCTCAAGATCGAGGGCGAGCCCTGGCTCAACGACGTCCCCTACTTCGTGATCCACCGCTTCGCGGCGCACGAGTCGGGCGAGGGCGTCGGCGGCGCCATGATGGACTGGATCTGCAAGGCCGCCAACAACGTGCGCACCGACACGCACGAGGACAACGCCGGCATGCAGGCGCTGCTCGAGAGCCGCGGCTTCAAGCGCTGCGGGACCATCCACCTGGCCGACGGGTCGCCCCGCATCGGCTACCACTACGCACGGCCCGACGAGCGCACCCTCGACAAGGGCGGCATCCTCTCGTGGCTGCCGTGGCGCCACACGGGACTCGGGCGGTAGAACGCACCGAACGGGGACGCGCCCAACAATGACATGGCGGCGGGCTCGATGGCACCGCAAGAAAGGGAGGGAGGCACCCCACGGGGCGCCTCCCTCCTTTGGTGGCAGTCTCTTCTCGCCTGCGCGGGGCGCTACTTGCCGAGCAGCTCCTCGACGTCGAGGGCGATCATGAGCTCCTCGTTGGTGGGAACCACGAGGACGCGGATCTTGGAGTCGTCCGTGGAGATGACGCGCGGCTCGTCGGAGCGGACCTTGTTCTTCTCGGGGTCGATCTTGACGCCCATCCACTCGAGCTCCTTGGCGACGCCGGCGCGCATGACGTCGGAGTTCTCGCCGATGCCCGCGGAGAAGGCCATGGTGTCGAAGCCGTGCATGGCCTGGGCCATCTCCATGATGAGCTGGGAGGTGCGGTAGTAGAACATATCGAAGGCCATCTGGCAGTTGGCGTCGCCGCGCTCGGCACCCGCCTCGATGTCGCGGGAGTCCGACGAGATGCCGGAGAGCGCGAGCAGGCCCGACTGCTTGTTCATCATCGTGTCGACCTCGTCGATGGTGTAGCCGCCCTCGCGGACGAGGTAGCAGACCGTGGCGGGGTCGATCGAGCCGCAGCGCGTGCCCATGATGAGGCCGTCGAGCGGGGTGAGGCCCATGGTGGTGTCCATGTCGTGGCCGTCCTCGATCGCGGAGAGGGAGGCGCCGGAGCCGAGGTGGCAGGAGACGAGCTTGTGGACGTCGTCGCCGAGGAGCTCCTTGGTCTTGCGCCAGATGTAGCGGTGGCTGGTGCCGTGGGCGCCGTACTTGCGGATGTGCAGCTTGTCGACGACGTCGCGCGGCAGGGCGTAGCGCCAGGCCTTCTCGGGGATGTTGTAGTGGAAGGAGGTGTCGGCGACGATCACGTTGCCGATCGAGGGGAAGAGCTCGCGGCAGATCTCGATGACGTCGGCCTCGGCGTAGTTGTGCAGGGGCGCGAGCGGCGCGACCTCGCGGACCCAGCCGAGGGTCTCGTCGGTGACGACCTTGGACTCGGGGAAGTACCAGCCGCCCTGGACCACGCGGTGGCCGATGCCCTCGATCTTGTCGGTGTCGAAGCCGGCCTGGTCGAGGATCTCGAAGACGTGCTTGATGGCCGTCTTGTGGTCGGGAAGCGCGACCTCGAGCTTGCTCTTCTCGCCACCGCGCTCCTCGTGGCCGACGAAGGAGCCGTCGATGCCGATGCGCTCGCAGTTGCCCTTGGCGAAGACCTCGCCCGAGGTGGTGTCGAGAAGCTGGTACTTCAGCGAAGAGCTGCCAGCGTTGATGACTAGGACGTTCATGAATCTCCTCTCACGGCGGACATGTGTCCGACAGGTACAACGCTCACATGATAAACCCCTGCCGCTCGGCAGGGGACCTAAACAACAAAGGGCCGTTTACGCTACTCAAACGACCCTTCGTCAAATAGATGTTGACTTACGCGTTGGGAATGAGCCCCTCGCTGAGCGTCGAGCCGCCGAGCACGTGCATGTGCAGGTGCATGACGGTCTGGCCCGCCGCGGCGCCGGTGTTGGCGATGACGCGGAAGCCGGAGTCCTTGATGCCGCAGATGCGGGCGACCTCAGAGACGGCGTGGGTCATCGCGGCGAGCACCTCGCCGGGGACGTCGTCGACAATGTTGTCGTAGTGGTCCTTGGGGACCACGAGCACGTGGACGGGCGCCTGGGGGTTGAGGTCGCGGAACGCGCAGACGAGGTCGTCCTCGTAGAGGTAGTCGGACTCGATCTCGTGGTTGGCGATCTTGCAGAAGATGCAGTCGTCCTTCTTGCTCATGTCTCCTCCTATTCGTCGACGAAGGCCGTCTTGGGCGCGGCCGTCGTGTCTGCCACGGGCGCGGCGCCCTCGGTGGCCTCGATCAAGGTCTGGACCTTCTGCTCGGCCGTGGCGAGGCGCTCGCGCAGGCTCTTGAGCAGCTCGACGCCGCGGGCATAGCGCTCCAGCGAGTCCTCGAGCTCGAGGTCGCCGGCCTCGAGCGCGCGGACGATCTGCTCGAGCTCGACCGAGGCCTCCTTGAACGTCATGTCTTCGATCTTCTTCTGGTCGGCCATCATATCTCCCTTGGTTGCAATGGCTTCGTTTCCTAGGTTACTCGCCGGAGCCCTCGCTGACGCTCGTGACTCGGGCACCGATGCGGCCCTCGCCGAGAAGGACCTCGATCTCGTCTCCGACGGAGGCCTTGGAGGCACTGTCGATGACGTGGCCCTCGCCGTCTCGCGCGATGGCATAGCCGCGCGAGAGCACCTTGAGCGGCGAGAGCGCGTCGAGCGTCCCGGCGGAGCGCTCGAGGACGGCCTGGTAGGGCCTCAGCAGGCGCCCGCCCGCGCCCGAGAGGCGCCTGGCCTCGCGGTCGAGGTCGCCGCGGTGCCTGGCAAGTGCGCGCGGCATGGTGTCGTGCAGGCGCTCCTCGGTGAGGTTGATCTGGGCGGCGCGCTCCTCGAGGAAGGCGCCGGGGTTCGAGAGGCAGTGACTGCCCGCGACGACGTCGAGGCGCTCCGCAAGGCGGGACAGGGTCGCGCGGGCGGCCGTGTGCGAGCGGCGCGAGAGGCCGTCGAGCCCGTCGCGCTCCCCCTCCAGGATGCGCCTCATCGAGAGCGCGAGGCGGTTCGAGCGGTCGGCCGTCACCTTCGCGAGGTCGTCGATCGCCGGGGCGACCGACTCGGCGGCGGCCGTGGGCGTCGAGCACCTGCGGTCCGAGACCATGTCGCAGATCGAGGTGTCGGGCTCGTGGCCGATGCCGCAGATGACGGGGACGGGCATGCTTGCGACGTGGCGCGCGAGGGCCTCGTCGTTGAAGGTCATGAGGTCCTCGAAGGAGCCGCCGCCCCTCACGAGGAGGATGGCGTCGGGCTGCACCGAGGCGGCGAGGTCGAGGGCGGCCATGATCGACTCGGGGGCGCCCTCGCCCTGCACCTTGCAGTTGGCGACCTGGATCTCGACGAGGGGGTTCCTTCTCGCCAGCGTGCGCTTGACGTCGTCGATGACGCTGCCGGAGAGCGACGTCACGACGGCGATGCGCGTGCAGAACCTGGGAATCTTGCGCTTGCGCTCGGGGTCCATGAGCCCCTCGGCCTGGAGCTTGCGCGCGAGGGCGTCGACCTGCTGGCGCAGGAGCCCCTCCCCCGCGACCGAGATCCGCTTGGCCACGAACGACATCTTGCCCGAGGCCTTGTAGATGTTGAAGTTGCCCGTGATCTGGATCTTGAGGCCGTCGCGCAGCTCGAACCCGCAGCTCTGGTAGATGCCCTTCCAGACGATGGCATCGAGACTCGACTCCTCGTCCTTGAGCTGGAAGTAGCAGTGGCCGGAGCGCGCGTTGGGCGAGCGGAACCCGCTCACCTCGCCCACGACCGTGAGCATGGGGATGCTGCTGACCTGGTTGGACGCGATCTGGACGGCCTCGTGTACCGAGAGCGCCTCCTCCTTGGCGGCCATGCTAGCGCCTCTGGGTGCGGCCGATGAGGTACAGGAGCTGGACGACCGAGACGAGCGCCGCGGCGACGTAGGTCAGCGCTGCGGCGATGAGCACGGAGCGAGCGCCGCGCCCGTCGACGCCGGAGCCCGACTCGGAGAGGTAGCGGACCGCCCTGCGCGACGCGTCGATCTCGACCGGCAGGGTCACGAGCTGGAAGAGCACCGAGAACGCGAAGCAGACGATGGCGAGCGTCGTGAGGCCGGCGATGCCCGAGAACATGCCGAGCACGAAGAGGATGCCCCAGGTGCGCTGCGTGAGGTTGACGACGGGGACGAGCGCCGTGCGGAAGCGGCCGAAGGCGTAGCCGCGCGCGGTCTGGACCGCGTGGCCGGCCTCGTGGCAGGCGACGGCGACCGATGCGACCGAGCCGCCCTCGTAGTTCTCGTCGGAGAGGTGCAGGCTCATGTCACGCGGGTCGAAGTGGTCGGTGAGGTGGCCGCCGACGCGCGAGATGGTGACCTCGGAGGCGCCCTCACGGTCGAGCATCGAGCGCGCCACCTGGGCTCCCGTGGCGCCCGAGGAAGCGCTGATCTTCGACCACCTGCGGTAGGTGGAGTTGATGTACGCCTGGGTCAGCGCCCCGAGGACGACAGAAATGAGGACGACGGCGAGGTACGTCATGTCGAAGCCGTACCCGAACCCGTAACCGTATCCAAGACCAACCATGCTCTCTCCAATCACGCGTGCGTCCTGACCCTTATACCCAAAGGGACGGACGCCCTGATCGCTATCGTACGGCAGGCGCCGGACAGAAAGTCGCGCGGGAACGGCCTAGAGCTTCTCGACCTTTCCGTCCTTAACGGTGAGGCCCACCTGACCGTCGAGGAGCTCCTCGAGGGTCTTGCCCGCGAGCTCATAGCGCCAGGAGCTGGCGAGGGCGGACTTCTCGCGATGGTTCACGAACTCGAGGAGGTCATCCCTCGTGGCGATGAGCTGCGTGGCGACGCCGCTCTTGTCGGAGATGAGCCTCAGCATCGCGTACATGAGGTCGACGACGCTCTCGGTCTCCGCAGTCGGGCGCTCCTTGCGCTTCACCTGCGGGTAGTCCTCGGGAGGGCACGCGAGGCCGCACGCGATGGCGTGCACCATGGCCTCCGCGTCGCGGCGGGCGAGCTGCTCGGTCCCGCGGATGCGCTTGAGGGCGTCGACCGACTTGGGGAAGCGCTTGCAGGACTCGACGATGACCTCGTCGGACACGACCCACTTGCGCGGGATGTCACGCCTCGAGGCGACGCCGTCGCGCCAGGCGCAGAGCTCGCGGGCGACCGAGAGCTGCCTACGGGTGAGCGAGCCGGAGCGCTTGAGGTGGCGGTAGGCGAGCTCGGGCGGGCGCACGACGTGGTCGGGGTCGCTCAGGCGCTCCATCTCGGGCGCGAGCCACGAGAGGCGGTCGAGCTTGACGAGCTCCTCGACCATGCGCTCGTAGATGCCCGGGAGGTAGCGGACGTCGTCCTCGGCGTACTTGAGCTGCTCGGCATCGAGCGGTCGCTTCGACCAGTCGGTGAGGGACTCCGCCTTGGGAAGGTGCACGTTGCAGTAGGACTCGACGAGCGCGCCGTAGCCAATCTGCTGGCGAAGGCCGAGGAAGGCCGCCGCGAGCTGGGTGTCGAAGATGGGCTCGGGGATGCAGCCCAGGTCATGGTTGATGACCTCGAGGTCCTGCGTGCACGCATGGAAGATCTTGGTGATCGAGGTGTCCTCGAACAGGCGCCTCACGGGAGACAGGTCGTCGATGAGGATCGGGTCGACCGCGCACGACTCCTCGGGGGTTGCAAGCTGGATCAGGCAGACCTTGGGGTAGAACGTCCTCTCCCTCAGGAACTCCGTGTCGACGGCAAGTACCTTGGCGCCGGAGGCTCGCTCGCAGAACGCAGCGAGCGAATCGAAATCAGATATATACACGCATGCTCGTTTCGTCTAACCGACAATGAAAATGGATACCATACAGATGTAGGTGCCAATACGGGTTCCTATGATACTTGAAACGGTCTGGAGGTAACGTGCGCACCCTCATCGTTCACAACGCTCGCTCCGGCTTCGGTTCCGACTCCATCTTCGAGTTCGAGCGGGCGCTCCTCCAGGAGGGGGACGAGTGCGTGACCCGCGTCCTTGGCACCGAGTTCGACCTGAACGGGGCCCTGCGCGACGCCGAGGACTTCGACCTCGTGGTCCTCTCCGGCGGCGACGGAACCGTGACCTCGATCCTCTACGAGCTGCGTCGCCGCGACGTCACCTGCTGCGTGTTCCCATCGGGCACGGCCAACCTCTTCTTCAACAACCTCGGCCTCGCGAGCGAGCCGAACGCCATCGCGCGCGCCTGCCGCCAGGGCGGCGTCATCGGCTGCGACCTCGGCGAGATCTCTTGGTCCGAGCAGGGCGTCTCGCATACCCGCGGCTTCGGCATCATGGCGGGCACCGGCTACGACGCGTCGCTCATGCGCACGGCGATGCCCGACAAGAAGTCGCTCGGCGAGGCGGCCTACTTCGCGGCGGCGCTCAAGAACACCCGCCCCGAGGTCTCGCACTTCTCGATCACGGTCGACGGCGTGCGCCACGAGCGAGACGGCATCGCCTGCCTCGTCGCCAACACGGCCACCATGCAGGGCGAGATCGAGATCGTGTCGGACTGCTCGATGTCCGACGGCCTCATCGACGTCATCGTGCTCGCGACCTCGGACGCCGTCCAGCTCATCGTCCCGTTCCTCTCGGGGATACTCGACCGCCGCGGCAGGGCGGGCCGGCCGTTCATCGAGCACTTCACGGGCCGCGAGGTCAAGGTCGAGTCCTCCTCCCCCATCCCCATGCAGATCGACGGCGACGTGGTCGCCGACGCGGTCACGGGGTACGTCGCGCGCGTCCTGCCACGCGCGAACGACGTCGTCGTCGACCAGACCAGCCCCTACTACCCGAGCTCCAGAAAGCTCGCGCCGCGCGACTAGCGGCAGAACAGGAATCAGATGTACTCATTCGACAGCACGGTCCGTTACAGCGAGTGCGCCGAGGACGGGCGCCTCTCGATCAGCTCCCTCGTGAACTACCTGCAGGACTGCTCGACCTTCCACTCCGAGAGCCTCGGTCTCGGCTTCGAGCACATGCGCGAGAACCACTACGCGTGGTTCCTCTCGGCCTGGCAGATCGAGATCGAGGAGCTCCCCGCCTTCAACACCGACATCACGGTCTCGACCTGGTGCTACGGGATGAAGCGCCTGATCGCGAACAGGAACTTCACCATCTGCGACAGGTGCGGCCGACAGCTCGTGCGCGCCGACGCCCTCTGGTTCGTCTTCGACACCGAGAGGCAGGCGCCCGCCAAGATCCCCGAGTCGCAGATGGCCTACCTCACGGGCGAGGAGCGCCTCGACATGGAGCCGACGCCGCGCAAGATCGCCGTCGAGGGCGACTTCACCCAGGCGAGCCCCATCGAAGTGAAGGAGCACCACCTCGACACCAACCGCCACGTCAACAACGCCCAGTACATCTCCATGGCCATCGACGCCCTGCGCTCGCAGGGCCAGATCGTCGACGCCCGCCGCATCTTCGTGCAGTACAAGCGCATGGCCCTTCTCGGCGACACGATCGTGCCACGCGTGCACGAGCAAGACGGCTCCTGGGTCGTGGACCTCGCGGACGAGAAGGGCGACACCTTCGCCGTCGTCAAGCTGGAGGTGCGCGCATGAGCGCGGCAGAGGCCCGCGTGGCCTGCGCCGTGGTGAGGGCGCGCGGCCGCGTCCTCGTCGTCAGGCGCGACGAGTCCGATCTCCCCGCCGGCTGGGGCCTCCCCTGCGCCGCGGCCGAGGGCGACGACGAGGCCAAGGACGCGCTCGCGCCCATGCTGGAGGCTCTTCTCGGCGGGCCGTGCTCGAGCGCGTGGCCGCTCGACGACGTCGAGGGCATGGCGGGCGAGAAGAGCGTTCGCCTCGAGTGCGTGGCCTTCGATGCGCCGCGCGACCTTGTGCCGGCGGACGGCGAGGGCGTGCGCTGGGTGGCGCCGGAGGACCTGCTCGACGTCGAGTGGTCGCCGATCGAGCGCGAGCTCGTGATGCGCCTCGCCATGGGCTGGTCCGAGATTTTTTCGGAGAATCGTTTCTAGCGTCTGACAATTCCGGGGCGCGCCGGGAGCCTCCACTATCATGGTCTGGCAACCAACGAAAGGACCAGTCGAATGACCAGCACCACCAACGTCGAGACCAACCAGACCAGCGAGGAGCAGCCGCGCTACATCGAGAGCGCGTCGGCGACCACCAACCCCGACAACGCGAACTCGGGCGCCAAGGCCTACGTGATCGCCGCCATCGCGATCGTCGTCCTCATCGGCATCTCGATCGGCATCGGCTCGTGCGCGGCCCTCATCGGCAGGGCTGCCTACGCCTCCAGGGGCTCGCTCGGCTCCGGGCTCACCAGCCGCCCCAGGAGCGTCGACCTCGACGACGACGACCTCGACGACTACGATTTCGACCTCGACGACCTCGACCTCGACCTCGACGACCTCGACCTCGACGACTACGACTACGACCACGGCTTCGGCGGAACCGACCCCGACCGCCTCTACGGCGACGGCACGACCACCGACACCAACGGCCGCGGGGGCCGCACGAGCTCCACGACCGACGTGTTCTCCTACTAGGCACCACGACAGGGAGGCAGGCATGAGCAAGGCAGACGACATCTTCGTCGAGATGTGCTCCGACATCATCGAGCACGGCACGACGACCGAGGGCCAGAAGGTCCGCCCGCACTGGAGCGACGGCACGCCGGCCTACACCATCAAGAAGTTCGGCGTGTGCAACCGCTACGACCTGCGCGAGGAGTTTCCCGCCCTCACGCTGAGGCGCACGGCCCTCAAGAGCGCGATGGACGAGATCCTCTGGATCTACCAGCGCAAGTCCAACAACATCCACGACCTCAACAGCTCCATCTGGGACGAGTGGGCAGACGAGTCCGGCTCGATCGGCAAGGCCTACGGCTACCAGGTAGGCCAGGTCTCCCACTACGCCGACGGCGACTATGACCAGATGGACCGCGTCCTGAAGGACCTGCGCGAGAACCCCTACTCCCGCAGGATCATGACGAACCTCTACACCTTCAGCGACCTCTCCGAGATGCACCTCTACCCCTGCGCGTTCAACGCGATCTACAACGTCACGCAGGAGCCGGGCGAGAAGAGACCGACCCTCAACATGGTGCTCGTCCAGCGCAGCCAGGACATCCTCGCGGCCAACAACTGGAACGTGTGCCAGTACGCGCTGCTGCTCATGATGGTCGCCCAGGTCAGCGACATGAACGCCGGCGAGCTCATCCACATGATCGCCGACGCCCACATCTACGACCGCCACGTCGACATCGTCCGCGAGCTCATCGGCCGCGAGCGCCACGCCGCGCCCAAGGTGAGCCTCAACCCCGACGTGCACGACTTCTACGAGTTCACGACCGACGACCTCATCGTCGAGGGCTACGAGCACGGCCCGCAGGTCAAGAACATCCCGATCGCGGTGTAGCCATGAGGGCCATCGTTTCCGTCACCAGCGACTGGGCCATCGGCTGCGAGGGCAGGCTGCTCGTCCGCAACAAGGCGGACATGCACCGCTTCGTCGAGCTCACCATGGGCGGCACGGTCCTCATGGGCCGCACCACCTTCGAGAGCTTCCCGGGCGGCGCCCTCAAGGGCCGCCGCAACGTGGTCCTGACCAGGCAGGAGGGATACGCTGCCCCCGGCGTCGAGACCTTCTCGTCCGCAGAAACCGCCCTCGCGGCGCTCGCCGACACCGACCCCGACACCGTCTGGCTCATCGGCGGCGAGAGCGTCTACCGCGCCCTCCTCCCCCTCTGCGACCGCGTCTTCGTCACGAAGAACGACGTCAGGCTTCCGGCCGACGCCTACTTCCCCGACCTCGACGCCGACGACGCCTGGGAGGTCGAGTCCGAGGAGCCCGGCGGCGTGACGGCCGCGGGCGTCCCCTTCTCCTACGTCACCTACCGGAACCGCAACCTCGCGTAGCCGCAGCCTCGCGCGGGCGAGAAGAGCACAGGCAAGGGGTCGCCACGCTCACTGCGCGGCGACCCCTCCTTTGTCGATGCGTCTCAATCGGGGCCTCGCGACGACCCCGCCAGACGGCGGCTACTCGCCGAGGCTCATACCGCCGTACGTGGCCGTCACGAGCTCCTTGATGCTGTCGTCGTCGACGTTCCAGGTGCCGTCGTCGCCCTTCGTGACCTTGAGCGTCACGTCCTTCTCGGCGACGTCACTCGTGGCGTCGATGCCCGCGTAGAACCACTCGACGTACTTCTTGACCATGCCGTTCTCCCCCTCGGCGTTTTTGATCTCAAAGAGCGTCGACAGGTTCTCGGGCGTCTGCGCCTGCTGGTTGGCGTACTCGATCGCCTTCGAGAGGTCCTTGTTCTTCACGTGCAGGGCGACCGTGCCGGTCTTGTCACTCACCTTCACGTCGCGAATCTCGTAGTCGAAGCCCTTGAAGCAGCGCGCGAGGAACTCGTACGGGTCGATCCCCATGTTGCGGATCTCGCCGATCGAGGCGTTGTCCTTGTCGATGACCGACGACAGCGACGCCTGCGTGGGGTTCTTGAACGCGTCGAGCTCCTTGGTGATGCCCGCGCGAATGGCCTGCTCGTCGTTGTTGGCGCACGCCGCGAGCCCGCCGACGGCGAACGTCGCCACGACGCAGCCGAGCGCGACGGTCATGACCTGCCTGAGTAGCTTCGAAACCATGGGGCCTCCCATCGTCGGGGAAATGTCTGCAAACATCATACGATAAGAGCCTGCGCCCACGCCCCTCGACTCACGCCCGGCGGCCGGCGTCACCGTCCGCCGCCGCGAGCGCGCGCTCGAGCGCGCCTATGACCTCGCGTGCGTCGCCCCCGCCGACATGCAGCCGGACCTCTCCCAAGGTCAGACGCCTCGCCGTGACGCCCGCGCGGACGAGAAGAGCCTCGTCGAGGTCGCGGCCCGCGGCGAGCCTCACGTCGACGAGCGGCCCGAAGCCACCGCGCAGCGTGCGCGCGGCCACCTCGAAGGATGCGTCGCCCTTGAGGCCCGGGTAGCCCACGCGCTCCACGGCCGGGTGGCAGGCAAGGTACGCGCAGAGGACCTGCGCACAGTCGCTCGCCCTCCCCCACGCGGCGTCGAGCTCGAGGAGCCCTGCGAGAAGCGCCTCGTCCACCTCGTGCGCGTCGGGCAGGGCCAGCGGGAGCTCGGCCTCGACCGAGGCGCCGGGCGCGACGGCGACGAGCGCGTGCCCCGCGAGCGCGCCGGAGAGCGGTGCCACGAGCGCGTCGGCGCCGAGGCGCAGGGCGGCGCAGCCCAAGGGAGAGACGCCCGTCAAGTCGGCCACGAGGACCGCGTCCTCGCGCCGGGCGGCCTCGGCCTCGGCGCGCACGTCCAGGCAGGCCAGGGGCTCTCCCCCAAGCACGCGGCACGCGACCGCGGCGCGCCCGCCGCCCGCAGGCGGCCGCGAGAGCGCGCGCACGACCCTCTCGGCGCCCGCTGCCACCACGAAGGCACGCCCGCGCCCCAGACGGTCGGCGAGCACCGAGCCCACGCTCCTCTCGCCCACGCGCACCTCGTCTCTCACCACGGACACCTCCCCAAAAGAAAAAAGCCGCCGCCCGAGGGCGACGGCTTGCGTGCATGTGTCGGCGCCTAGCCGCGGCGCTCGGCGATCTCCTGCTTGAGCTCGACGATCCACTCGTCGAGGTCGCGCTGGACGGTCTCGTTGGAGCGGTCGCGGACGGAGATGTTGCCGGCCTCGACCTCCTTCTCGCCGAGGATCAGCATGTAGGGCACGCGGTCGACGCCGCGGGCCTCGCGGATCTTGTAGCCGATCTTCTCGTCGCGGTCGTCGACCTTCACGCGGACGCCGGCGGCGCGCAGCTTGTCGGCGACCTCGTGGGCGTAGTCGCGGGTCTTCTCGGAGACGGGAAGGACCTTGACCTGGCAGGGCGAGAGCCACGTGGGGAACTTGCCCGCGTACTGCTCGATGAGCATGCCGATGAAGCGCTCGAACGAGCCGAAGCCCGCGCGGTGGATCATGATCGGCTGCTTCTTGGAGCCGTCGGAGTCGACGTACTCGAGCTGGAAGTTGTGCGGCAGCTGGAAGTCGAGCTGGATCGTGCCGCACTGCCAGGTGCGGCCGAGGCAGTCCTGCAGGTGGAAGTCGATCTTGGGGCCGTAGAAGGCGCCGTCACCGGGGTTGATGACGTAGTCGACGCCCATGGAGTCGAGGGCGTCCTTCAGGCCCTGCTCAGCGCGCGCCCAGTCCTCGTCGGAGCCCATGGAGTCCTCGGGACGGGTGGAGAGCTCGACGCGGTACGGGAAGCCGAACTGCGCGTAGTAGGCCGTGATCAGGTGCGCCGTGTCGGTCACCTGCTCGGTGATCTGGTCCGGACGGATGAAGAGGTGGGCGTCGTCCTGGGTGAACTCGCGCACGCGGAAGAGGCCGTGCAGTGCGCCCTTGAGCTCGTGACGGTGGTCGAGGCCGGCCTCGGCGAGCTTGAGCGGCAGGTCACGGTAGGAGCGCGGCTTGCTCTTGTACACGAGGCAGGCGCCGGGGCAGTTCATCGGCTTGACGGCGTAGTCCTCGTCGTCGATGAGCGTCGTGTACATGTTCTCCTTGTAGTGGTCCCAGTGACCGGAGGTCTCCCAGAGGGAGCGCGACAGGATGATCGGCGTCTGGATCTGCTCGTAGCCGTAGGCGTCCTGCATCTCCTGCCAGTACTGCATGAGGGAGTTGCGCACGCGCATGCCGTTGGGCAGCCAGAAGGGGAAGCCGGGGCCGGCCTCGGACATCATGAAGAGGTCCATCTCCTTGCCGATCCTGCGGTGGTCGCGCTTGGCGGCCTCCTCGCGCAGGCGCTCCCACTCGGCGAGCTCGTCCTTGTTGCGGAAGGCGATGCCGTTGATGCGGGTGAGCATCTTGTTGTCCTTGTCGTCCTTCCAGTACGCGCCGGAGACGCCGGTGAGCTTGAAGGCCTTGAGCGCCTTGGTGTACATGAGGTGCGGGCCGACGCACATGTCAACGTACTCGCCCTGCTTGTAGAAGGTGATGCGCGCGTCCTCGGGAAGGTCGCCGATGTGCTCGACCTTGTACTTCTCGCCGCGCTCCTCCATGTGCTTGATGGCCTCGGCGCGGGGCAGCTCGTAGGTCTCGACCTTGAGGTTCTCCTTGACGATCTTCTTCATCTCGGCCTCGATGGCGGGGAAGTCGTCCTCGTTGACCTTGGCGCCGTTCAGGTCGATGTCGTAGTAGAAGCCGTTCTCGGTGGCCGGGCCGTAGCCGAAGTCGGCCTCGGGGTACAGGCGCTTGATGGCCTGGGCCAGGATGTGGGCGGCGGTGTGGCGGATGACGTGGAGCTCCTCGTCTGCGGGGCACTCGTCGACGTGACCGTCGTTGTACAGGACCTTCATGTGTTACCTCTTTTCATGCGTCCGCACGGCGCGGGCGCTCGCTAGCGTTTCGGGGGAAGCATGGCGCATGTCGCAGGGCCTTGGGCCGTATGAAAGGACAGGCGCCTAGATAGTCCGCACGGGGGTTGTCGCGACGATCAGGGTGCGACCGGTGGCTCGAGTGGGAGGCGTGTTGCTCATGGGCAGACGCATGTCGAGAAAACCCCTTCGATTGCATAGGCAGTAACGCTGAAAACTATAGCAGTCGAGAAGAGCCTCTCCCCTCACGCTGCCAACTTGGGGGCGCACATCACGAATACAACGCAGAGCGGGGCGCCATCGCGGCCTCTGCTATCCTGTGCGCAGCGAGAGGAGGAGCCCATGAGGATCGACCGCGAGAGGGCAGCCGCGGCCTTTGCCGCCTACACGTCCGCGTACGGGACGGACAACCCCAGGATCACGCTCAAGGTGGAGCACACGCTCCGCACCGCGGGCTTCGCCGAGGAGATCGCGCGCGCCGAGGGGCTCTCCCCCGACGACGTCGACCTCGCCTGGCTCTTGGGCCTCCTTCACGACATCGGCCGCTTCGAGCAGGTCAGGCGCTACGACTCGTTCCTCGACGCTGTCACGGTCAGCCACGCCGCCCTGGGCGTGGAGGTGCTCTTCTCGCCCGCGCCCCCGTCCGCGCCCGCAGAGGGCGGCATCAGGCGGTTCGTCGAGGACGACGCCGAGGACGGGCTCATCCGCCTGGCCGTCGGCTGCCACAGCGCGCTGCGCCTGCCGGAGGGACTCGACGCGCGGCAGCGCACGTTCTGCGAGATCCTGCGCGACGCGGACAAGATCGACATCCTCAAGGTCAACCGCATCAACACCTGCGAGGAGATCTACGGCGTGACCGAGCGCGAGATGCGCGCGAGCGTGCTGACCGACGCCGTGGAGCGCGTGTTCTGGGAGCACCGCTGCGTGCCGCGGCAGATCCGCCGCTCCCCCGTCGACTTCCTGGTGGGGCACGCCTGCTTCGCCTTCGAGCTCGCGTTTGCCGAGAGCGTGCGGATCATGGCGCGCGAGGGCGACCTGTGGCAGATCCTGGGGCGCACCTTCGACGACGCGCGCACCGAGGAGCGCATCCGCGCAATGGAGGCGCACCTCAGGGAGTGGGTCGCGGCGCAGGTCGCAACCAAGGGCGCGTCCGCGGAGGCGTAGGACACCCCTTGTCGCAGCGGACGTGCCGCGAACTTACGGCTTGGGTGACAAAAAAGGCGAGGGCCCCGAGGGACCCTCGCCCAAGCTTTGGTGTCGGTCGGAGCCGTGGCTCCTCTCGCCCGGCGCTACTGGATGCGCGTGCGGCAGTAGGGGCAGACCTTCCAGTCGGCGTTGAGCGGACGGTGGCAGGTCGGGCAGACGTTGCGGACCTGGGTGTTGCAGATGGGGCAGACGACGAAGTCGCGGTCGATCGGCGCGCCGCACTTGGGGCAGATGCCGTAGTGCGAGAGCTGGTGCTCGCGAAGGGCGATGTCGAGGTCCTGCTCCTCGCGGTCGACGAGGTAGGAGCTCGGGCGCAGGATGACGTAGGCGAGAAGGCCGACGATGGGGATGACCGAGATGACCGCCCAGAGCCACCAGGGCTCGGCGCCACGGCGCTGCGCGTCGCGGATGACATACACGATCGAGAGGATGTAGAGCATAACGAGGCACGCCACCATGAGGTAGAGCACCATGCGCACCTCAGGCGTGATCAGCTGGTCAAGAAGCTCAGACATGTCGTCGGGGACCTTTCTTCTTCGTCTTGCGACCCAGGCCAAGACACTTCACATGGCCATAAACGCTGTCGATTGTATCAGACCTGTCAAGGACGGGACCCGCGAATGCAGGGCGCCACCACATGTGCGCAGACCGAAGGGCGCGTGCGGCCTGAGCCTGGAGGGCCGCCGGCTAGAACCAGCCCTTGTGGCCCCTCACGTAGGTCTCCTCGAACTCCGCGTCGCTCTTGGTGAGGTAGATGATGAACTCGATGAAGGCGATCGGCCCCATGACCACGCCGCCGAAGCCGAATGTGAGGAGGGTGACCAGCAGCATGACCATCCCCTCCTTCGTGTAGCCGAGATAGAACTTGTGGACCCCGATGCCGCCGAAGAAGAAGGCGAGCAGCGCGGCCGCGACCTTGCTCTTCTCGCCCACCGGCGCGCGCGTCAGCTGGGTCTCGCGTACGGGCTCGTCGAGGGGCCTTTCGAGGAGCTCGGCCTTCTTGCGGTCGTACTCCTCCCGCGTGATGGCGCCCATGTCGAGCAGCTCCTTGAGCTTCCTGATCTCGTCTGCGGTGCTCATGCGGCTTCCCTCGTCTCGAAGGTGTAGGTGAACGTGCGTCTATGTCAGGATAGCGCACCAGGCGGACGCAATTGGCACAACCCTCTGCCCACACGCCGCAACCCGCGAGAGCGGCACGTCTACGCACGCCCTTGCAACCGAGAAGGGCTGCCCGGCGCAATCGCCGGGCAGCCCTCATACGCCCTTGCTATGTCGCTCGGAAACTACAGCCCGTACCAGCCGATGCCCTCGTCTTTCCATCCAAGCGCAATGAGAGCCTCGGCCTCTCCCTTGCTTGGTGTGTAATTATGCGTACCGACAGCCGCATATGGATTGTACTGACGATAGATGGGCACACCATTCGATCCGGCCGAATACCAACCAACGCCTTCGTCGTTCCACCCAACTGATACCAGATGGTCACGCTCCGCAGAACTTAGCGTGTAGTGATGATCGCCTGCAAATGGATTGTAGAGACGAAAAACCGGCGAATCAGAATGCCTCGGCGCAATCCAGCCCACGCCCTCATCCTTCCATCCGACTCCAACCAACGAATCGCGTTCGTAGGTACTTGCGGTATAGAAGTGCTCGCCATTATATGGATTGTACAATCGCAGCATCGTGACAGAAGTAGGATTTTGACCGTGACTAGAATCTGGATCTGGATCTGGATCTGGATCAGGTTCTGGGTCGGGTTCTGGCTTCGACGTCACGCTCACCGTACACGTAGCCTTGGCATCAGAATTGTCGACGCTCGTCGCGGTAATAACAGCCTCGCCTTCACCTACTGACGTAACAATACCGCCCTCGTCAACTGTCGCCACATTCTCGTTATCGCTCTTCCACGTTACGCTCTTGTCGTCCGCATTCTCGGGCTCGAGCGTGACATTGAGCTTCTGGCTCTCGCCCAGACCAAGGGCAAGCTTGGTTTTGTCAAGCTCAACGGCAGTCACATGAACTATATCCTTGACGGTCACCATGCACGAAGCGATCACTTCGTCATACACAGCGCTCTTGACCGTAATGACGGCAGTCCCCGCAGCCACGCCCGTGATGACCCCGTTTTCGTCGACAGTGGCAACGCTCTCGTTGTCACTTCCCCACGTCAAGAACTCCGCATCACGGTAGGATGCATTGTCGGGCTTAACAATCGCATCGAGCTTCATGGTTCCGCCGGGCTCAACGACCGCCTTCGTCTTGCTAAGAACTAGATCAGTAATAAGAACTGCCTTTTCAAGGTGCGCCCACGTATCACTATGGCCCTTTGCCCACCCGATGGGGTTCACGAGCTTGGCGTCGCCGTTATATGATCCAGCCCTCACTACCATGTCAGAAGCGAGAGAAAAGTTTGACCCGAAGCATTTCTTATCACCAGACACCGTGACAGTCCCACCGTTGACCGCAATAAAAGTAGGGCTACCGGACGGCGATGAGACGGTGACGAGTCCTCGTTCGGTCCCCCTGGCAGAGACGACGCCGTTGTTAATCGTGATATGCGCCGCCCTAGCTCCCCAATACCCTACGGTACTTACGGTACCCCCATTAACAACAATGTCCTCGACACAGGTAATGCCTGACCCAGCAAGCCCGTTATAATTGCCAAGGTTTGTAGCTTTCAAATAGCCACCATTAATGGTTATCGAATCAGCAGCGCGAAGACCACTGCTCGAACCCGCTACGTCAACAAGGCCACCGTTGAGAGTAAACGCACTGGTCCAAATGCCTGCATGATTTGGGCTATTTGAAATCAGACTGCCTCCATTAACTATTATCGTTTCGCTCGTGAGAGGACTCGTAATCCCATCATTCATTTCCGCTAAGGTATTTACCACAACGTCGCCGCCATTGATCGTCAGCATATTCAAGGAGATGGACTTCCCACTCCCGGTCACAGTCATGCGTCCCGCGTGCATTCCCGTGCTCTGACCATAAACTGTCAGACTTCCAATAGACCCACTGACTGCCGGGTCGCTTGATGCCATGTGGTTGATTACCAGAGCCGAATCATCACAGAGAATTACTTTCGCGTCACCCTCAACGCTCAGCGAATGCACAAACCGGTTTCCCTTTACAACATACCAGCCGGTTCCATAAGTAGACACTGCACCATCGGCATAATCACGGCAATACTGCTCCTCGCCGTTTTCATCAAGGTATTTGACAGGCTCGAGTTCCTCGGCGTACGCCACTACGCCTAGACCCAGCACAAGCCAAAGCCCAACGAAAAGCGCAGCCAAAATGCCAAACGTTCTCCAACGTTTCATCTGTCTCATGCCAGCCGCCCTTCCGACAGAGAATAATCTATCTATTTATGCTATCGGACAGGCAAAGCAATTAAGTCGCCCTGTCGACAAATGGTAAAACTGCCCAGTCCTCAGAACGACACCTCGCACGATAATTCAGAATGCATCCTCTACCCGCGCATAACCCCCACGACCTCGCCGGCAAGCGTGATCGACCCGCACGCGACGAAGGGCTCGTCGGCGACGCTCTCGAGGGCCTCCCCCACCGTCGGGTAGGTGCCGACGACGTTGGCGCCGGCCTCGCGGAAGGCCTCGGCGAGCTCTGCGGCGGGCAGCGCGCGTCCGCTCTGCGTCTGGGTCACGACCACGCGCGGGAACGCGCGGGCGAGAAGAGCGCAGATGCCGTGGTAGTCCTTGTCTGCCAGCACCGCGGCGACGAGCGTGGGCCGACGGGTCACGTCGGGCTCGACGGCGCTCACGGCCGTAAGGAAGGTCTCCACGGACTGCGGGTTGTGGCACGCGTCGACGAGCCCCACCGGGTCGGGGCGAACCACGTCGAAGCGGCCCGGCGTGGGGCAGCAGACGACGGAGTCGAAGAGGCGCGCGGCGTCGAGGGCGCGGCCGAGGTACTGCTCGCAGAGGGTGACGGCAAGCGCGATGTTGGCCGCCTGGAAGGCGGGCTTGAGGGCACTCACGCCCACGTAGGTCGCATTGGGCGTCGTGACGTCGAGCACGAGCGAGCCGCCGATGCGCTCGGGGTGGCGCGTCACGGCGAAGCTCGCGTGCGTGAGGTCGGCATGCGCGCGGACCTCACCCGCGTGCATCTCTCCCGCGCATTCCGCGGGGTCGTCCGCACGCACGAGCACGGGCATGACGCCCGTCTCGCGGCAGCGCGCGAGGAACACGTCCTCCACGCTGGCCGGCGTGGCCGTGCCGACGCCGAGGGCGCAGGTGCGACCGGGCTTGATGATGGCGGCCTTCTCGCCGGCGATCGCCTCGAGCGTGTCGCCGAGGATGCGCGTGTGGTCGAGTCCGATGCCGGTGACGGCGACCGAGCGGATGGACCGGGACGCACTCGTGGCGTCCCAGCGCCCTCCCATCCCGACCTCGAGCACCACGACGTCGACGCCCTTCTCGGCGCAGACGACGAGCGACGCGACCGTGACCAGGTCGAACTCCGTGACGTCATAGGGCTCCTCGCCCCGCGAGACGCGAGCCTCGTTCACGCGGCGCCCGGCCTCGATGGCCGCGGCGATGCCGTGCGCGAAGTCGGCGGGCGCGACGGGCTCGCCGCAGATCTCCAGACGCTCGTTGTAGCGCACGAGGTGGGGGCTCGTGTACAGCGCGACGCGCTTGCCCTCGCCCGCGAGGATCGCGGCGGCGAAGCGCGCGGTCGAGGTCTTGCCGTTGGTGCCGGCGACCTGGACGCAGTCGAAGCAGAGGTCGGGGTCGCCGCAGGCGGCGAGCATGTCCTCGACGGTCTCGAGCAGGGGCTTGATGCCGAGGCCAAGGGCCTCGTGCAGCGCAGAGACGGCGTCGTCGAGGGACGTCTCCTCAACGTCGAAGGGAAGGTGGTACATGGATGATGCCTCCGTATGTCTTGTGTGGAGAGCTGGCGCAACGCGCCGAGAAGAGCCTGGGCCGCGCCCGGGGCCGCCCCGGGGCGCAGCCGCTACAGCCCGAGCAGCCTCAGGGCCTCCTCGCGGGTCTTGAGGTCCTTGAAGCAGCCGCGGACGGCCGAGGTCATGGTGAGCGAGCCGGCGCTCTTGATGCCGCGCATGTTCATGCAGGTGTGCTCCGCCTCGAGGACCACGAGGACCCCGAGCGGCTCGAGCTCGCGCATCATCGCGTCGGCGACCTGCGCGGTGAGGCGCTCCTGAACCTGCGGGCGCCTCGCGTAGCCGTTCACGCAGCGCGCGATCTTGGAGAGCCCCGTGATGCGGCCCCGGCGCGGGATGTAGCAGACGTGGGCCCTGCCGGTGAAGGGCAGCAGGTGGTGCTCGCACATCGAGGAGAACGGGATGTCGCGAACGATGACCATCTCCTCGTTGTCGCTCTCTTGGAACTGCTTGCGCAGGTGGGCGCCGGGGTCCTCCTGCATGCCGCCGAAGATCTCGGCGCAGGCGCGGGCCACGCGGTCGGGCGTGCCCTGCAGCCCCTCGCGGTCGGGGTCCTCGCCGATCGCGAACAGCAGCTCGCGGACGGCCGCCTCGACGCGCCCCTTGTCCAGCTTCCCGTACTCGTTGCGCTCGTCGCTCATCGGACGATCACGCTCCTCTCGGCCGCACGCACGACGTGCTCCATGAGCACCGCGACGGTGACTGAGCCGACGCCGCCAGGCACCGGCGTGATTGCAGATACGATGGGCGCCACCTGGTCGAAGTCGACGTCGCCCACAAGGCGGCCGGCCTCCTCGTCCCAGTTGATGCCCACGTCGACGACCGTCTGGCCGGCGCGCACGCACCCGTCGCCGATCGTCTTGGCGTGGCCCACGGCCGCCACGAGAATGTCCGCCTCGCGGCAGGCGCCGGCAAGGTCGGCGGTCCTCGAGTGGCAGACGGTCACGGTAGCGTCACGCTGGAGCAGCAGCATCGAGACGGGCCTGCCGATCACCGGCGAGCGCCCCACGACGCAGGCGCGCCTGCCGGACAGCTCGATCCCGTAGTGGTCGAGAATGCGGACGCACCCCTCGGCCGTGCACGGGGCGAACCCGACCTCGCGGCCGGCGTAGACGCCGAAGGCCGAGGCGGGCGTGATGCCGTCGACGTCCTTCTCGGGCGCGAGCGCCGCGCAGGCCTCGTCCTCGTCGAGATGGGCGGGCAGCGGACGAAGCATGAGGCAGCCGTGGACGGAGTCGTCCTCGTTCACGGCGCGAATGGCCGAGAGGAGCTCGCCTTGGCTGCAGGTCTCCCCCAGCGCCAGCGGCCGCGCCTCGATCCCCAGGGCGGCGCAGCGCTTCTCGGCGGCGCGCTGGTAGGTGAGGTCGTCCGGGCGCTCCCCCACGCGGATGATCGCGAGCGCGGGCGTGACGCCCTGCTCGCGAAGCGTGGCGATGCGGCCGACGAGGTCCTCCTGGATGGCGCGGGAGACGGGTGCGCCCTTCAGCTCGAGCGTCATGCGGACCTCCTCATGCGTGCGGAGACGCGCTCGAAGGCGGCGCGGCCGCGCGGGGCAAACTCGCAGAGGAGCTCGTCGCACTCGCGCTCGGCGGCGCGGGCCCACTCGGCGTCTGCCGCAGAGACCGTGTTAGCCAGGACGGAGAGGCTTGCCGAATCGAGGGCGCAGGCCGCAAGCGATCCCGCGACGCCCACGTCGGAGAGGAGCATCCTCTTGCAGACGCCCTCGAGCCCCTCAACGAGCTCGACCACCTTGGCCGCGGTGCGCATGACTCGGAGGGGCACGTCGGCCGCCTCTCGGCAGGCCTCGTCGACGGAGACGGCACGAGAGGCGTCGTCGCGGCTCATCCCAAAGGCGCGGGAGAGCGCCAGGTAGGCCTCGGCGTCCTTCTCGACGAGCTCGACGAGCTCGGCCGAGAGGACGCGCGAGCGCTCGACTATCGAATCGAGGACGTCGTCGGAGACCGACTCGTCCTTGGGTCGGGTGAAGGCGGCCGCCATCGAGGCAAGGCTCGCCGCAAGCGCACCGGCATAGGCGGAGGCACCGCCCCCGCCCGGCACCGGCGTGCGCGCCGCGAGGTCGCCCGCGAACTCGGCGAGGCTCGACTGCGTGAGGTTCATCCTTGTACCACTCCTATAAGAAAGGGCGCCCCGCAGGGCGCCCGCAAGACACCTGTCTGTGACAGTCTAGAACAGTCCGACGATCTTGCCATCCTCGGTCACGTCGATCTTCTCGGCGGCGGGGACCTTGGGAAGGCCGGGCATCGTCATGATGTCGCCCGTGAGCGCGACGATGAAGCCCGCGCCCGCAGAGACGCGCAGGTTGCGCACCGTGATGCGGAAGCCCTTGGGCGCACCGAGCTTCTTGGGGTCATCCGAGAAGGAATACTGCGTCTTCGCAATGCACACGGGAAGCCCATCGAAGCCGAGCTCGGTGAGCTGCTTGAGCTGGCGCGAGGCCTTCGGGGTGAAGTCGACGCCGTCGGCGTGGTAGATCCTCTTGGCGACGGCCTCGATCTTCTCGGCGATCGAGCAGTCGAGCTCGTATGAGTAGTGGAAGTCGGAGGGCTGCTCGCAGAGGCGCACGACCTCCTCGGCGAGCGCGACTCCGCCCTCGGAGCCCTTGGCCCAGACCTCGGAGAGCGCGACGTTGACCCCGAGCTCGCCGCAGCGCTTGGCGACGAGGTCGAGCTCGGCCTTGGTGTCGGTCGGGAAGGCGTTGATGGCCACGACGACGGGCAGGCCGTAGACGTCCTGGATGTTGGAGACGTGCTGCAGGAGGTTGGGCATGCCGGCCTCGAGGGCCTCGAGGTTCTCGCTCGTGAGCTCGTCCTTAGGCACGCCGCCGTTGTACTTGAGGGCACGCACGGTGGCCACAAGCACGACGGCGTCGGGGGCCACGCCCATCGCGCGGCACTTGATGTCGAGGAACTTCTCGGCACCGAGGTCGGCGCCGAAGCCCGCCTCGGTCACGACGTAGTCGGCGAGCTTGAGGGCGCAGGAGGTCGCCTCGACGGAGTTGCAGCCGTGGGCGATGTTGGCGAAGGGGCCGCCGTGGACGAAGGCGGGGTTGTTCTCGAGCGTCTGGACGAGGTTGGGCTTGATGGCGTCCTTGAGCAGGGCGCACATGGCACCCTCGGCCTTGATGTCGGCGACCGTGACGGGCTTGCGATCGTAGGTGTAGGCGACGACCATGCGCGCGAGGCGTGCCTTGAGGTCGGCGAGGTCGGTCGCGAGGCAGAAGACGGCCATGACCTCGGAGGCCACGGTGATGTCGAAGCCGTCCTCGCGGGGCATGCCGTCGGCGATGCCGCCGAGGCCGTCGACGACGTTGCGGAGCTGGCGGTCGTTCATGTCGACGCAGCGTTTCCAGACGACGCGGCGCGGGTCGATGCCGAGCTCGTTGCCCTGTTTGATGTGGTTGTCGAGCATGGCGGCGCAGAGGTTGTTGGCCGCGCCGATGGCGTGGAAGTCGCCCGTGAAGTGGAGGTTGATGTCCTCCATGGGGACCACCTGCGCGCGGCCGCCGCCGGCCGCGCCGCCCTTGATGCCGAAGACGGGGCCGAGTGAGGGCTCCCTCAGGGCGAGCATCGTCTGGTGGCCGCAGCGGTTCATGGCGTCGGCCAGACCGACCGAGGTCGTGGTCTTGCCCTCGCCCGCGGGCGTAGGGTTGATGGCCGTCACGAGGACGAGCTTGCCCTTGCGGGGACGATCGGCCAGCGGGTGGATGTCGACCTTGGCCTTGGTGCGGCCGTAGGGCTCGAGCAGCTCCTCCGCGATGCCGGCCTTGCGCGCGACCTCGACGATGGGAAGCATCTCGGCCTCCTGTGCGATCTCAATGTCGGACTTGTAGTCTGCCATGTGGGCGATCCCCTCCTCGCCGGCGGCGCCGGCACTCGAAGAAACAGAACCTACGCTGACGCTGATGATACCCGCTCGCTACTCGTAGCGCTCGTCGAAGACGCGCTTGGTCTTCTTCTCGCTGCGCGGCAGGACGCCGAGCTCGACAACCTTGACGAGCGGGGTGAAGCCGATCCTGCTCTTGAACTCGTGCGCGACCGCGTCGGCCGTGCCCAAAAAGTCCTGGGTGCCGTCGGTCTCGACGTAGACGCGCATGGTGTCGCGGCCCTCGAGGTGCGAGAGGCGGACCTGGTACTCGCTCGAGAGCTGCGGGAACAGGGCGAGGACCTCCTCCACCTGGCGCGGGAAGACGTTGACGCCGTGGATCTTGAACATGTCGTCGGAGCGGCCGCGGATCGTGTCGATGCGCGGGAAGGAGCTGCCGCAGGAACAGGTGCCGGGGATGATGCGGCTGAGGTCATGCGTGCGGAAGCGGATGAGGGGCGCGCCCTCCTTCACGAGCGTGGTGATGACGATCTCGCCCCACTCGCCGTCGGGCACGTTCTTGCCGGTCTCGGGGTCGATGATCTCGACGTAGAGGTAGTCGTCCCAGATGTGCATGCCCTCCTGCGCGGGGCAGGAGATGCCGATGCCCGGGCCGTAGACCTCGGTCAGGCCGTAGATGTCGAAGGACTCGATGCCGAGACCCTCGTTGATGCGGCTGCGGATCTTCTCGCCCCAGCGCTCGGAGCCGATGACGCCGCGGCGCAGATTGATCTGGTCGCGGATGCCGCGCTTCTCGATCTCCTCGGCGAGGAGAAGGGCGTAGCTCGAGGTGGCGCAGATGACCGTGGACTGCATGTCGACCATGAACTGCAGCTGCTTCTCGGTGTTGCCGGGGCCCATGGGGATGGCCATGGCGCCGAGGCGCTCGGCGCCGGCCTGGAATCCGATGCCCGCGGTCCAGAGGCCGTAGCCGGGCGTGATCTGGATGCGGTCCGCGCTCGTGATGCCGGCCATCTCGTAGCAGCGGGCGAACTGGATGGCCCAGTCCTCCACGTCCTTGGCGGTGTAGGGGACGATGACCGGGGTGCCGGTGGTGCCGGAGCTCGAGTGGATGCGCACGATCTTCTCGTCATCCACGGCAGCGAGGCCGAGGGGGTAGGCGTCGCGCAGGTCCTGCTTGGACGAGAAGGGCAGGCGCTCGAAGTCCTCGATCGAGTCGCAGCCAGTGATGCCGGCATCGCGCAGGCGCTGGCCGTAGAAGTTGTTGGACGCGCGCAGGCGCTCGATCTGCCTGTTGACGAGCTCGAGCTGGGATTCGTTGATCTGCATGGGGCCTCCGTTTCGCTTGCGTGGGTGGGGTGTGGGTCGTGGTCGATCCGCCGCGGGGGCGGGAGGGGTCAGCCCTGCCAGTCGAGGGCGCGGTCGTTGAGCTCGACGAAGCGCTCGCGGACGGACTCGTGGATGGCCTGCCTGAGCTGGTCTGTCGTGAAGCCGAGCCGGCCGGTGCGGCAGGCGGCTCCGAGGAGCAGGACGTTGAGCACCTTGGCCGAGCCGAGCTCGCGCTCGGCGCGTGCGGCATCGACGACCGTGAGGTTGGGAGCCTGCGCCTCGAGGGTGGCCATGATCTTCTCGACGTCGTAGGAGGGACCGCCGACCGTGGCCGAGACGGGGACCACCGGGCGGTCGCTCGTGACGAGCGTGCCGCCCTCGCGCAGGTACGGGAGCTGGCGCAGGGCCTCGGCGGGCTCGAAGGCGATGAGGAGGTCGGCGCGGCCGAGGCCGACGAGCGGCGAGGCGGCGCCCTCCCCCACGCGCACGTGGCTCACGACGGAGCCGCCGCGCTGCGCCATGCCGATGGTCTCGGCCGACTTGACGGAGAGGCCGGCGTTCATGGCCGCGCGGGCCAGGACCTTGGACGCGAGGACGGTGCCCTGACCGCCGGTTCCGCACAGTACGATGTCACGCCTCATGCCGATGCACCTCCCGAGATGGCACCCGTGGGGCAGACCTGCTCGCAGAGGGTGCAGCCGACGCACTGGGACTCGTCGATGGCGACCTTGCCGTCCGGGCTCGGCACGAGCGCCGGGCAGCCGAGCGTCTTCACGCAGCGCTGGCAGCCGATGCAGCGCGACCAGTCGACGTGGCTCGTGGCCTGGGGCCTGGAGACGAAGACGCAGGGGCTCTTGAAGATGATGGCCTTGACCCCGGGCTCTGAAGCGACGCGGGAGACGACGTCGACCGCGTGGTCGTGGTCGAGCGGGTCGACGGTCTCGACCACGGTGAGCCCGATGGCCCGCAGCACGGCCTCGATCGAGACCGGCGCGACCTTCTCGCCCAGGGCGGTCACGCCCGTGCCGGGATGCGGCTGGTGGCCGGTCATGGCGGTGGTGGAGTTGTCGAGCACCACGACGGTCAGGTCGGCCTGGTTGTAGAAGGCGTTCACGACACCGGTGATGCCGGAGGCGAAGAAGGTCGAGTCGCCGACGAAGGCGAAGCAGCGCGTGTCGGGCTCGACGTGGCCGACGCCCTGCGCGATCGTGATGCCGGCGCCCATGCACAGGCACGTGTCGCACATGTCGAGCGGACGGGCGTTGCCGAGGGTGTAGCAGCCGATGTCGCCGCAGTAGATGGTCTTCTCGAGGCGCATGGCCTCCTTGACGGCCAGGAAGCTCGCGCGGTGCGGGCAGCCGGCGCAGAGGACCGGCGGGCGCACGGGGAGCTCGGGCGCGTCGGCGAGCGCGGCAGGCGCGGGCGCGGAGGCGCGGCCGAGGAAGATGGCAAGAAGGTCGGCGACGTAGGCGACGGAGTTCTCGCCCGAGGGCTTGACGTCGCCGGAGAGCTTGCCGCGGATGCGCACGGGCAGGTGGTGCCTGCCGCAGACCTGTAAGAGGGCGCGCTCGATCACGGGGTCGAGCTCCTCGACGCAGAGGACCTCGTCGAGGCCGTCGAGGAAGTCGAGGGCGAGCTCCTCCGGGAAGGGGAACGGCGTCGCGACGCGCAGGATGCGGCAATCGTCGGCGCCGGCGGACTCGCGGACGTAGGCGTAGTTGATGCCGCCGGTGGCGACGCCGAGGCGCGGCGCGGCACAGACGTCGGACTCGCGCTCGAGGCGGTTCTGGGGGTAGGCGGAGAGGCGGTCGGAGAGGCTAGCGTTTCTAGCCTCGATCTCGGCGTGGGCGCGGACGGAGAGCTTGGGGAAGATGACCCAGCGGGCGGGGTCCTTCTCGAAGCCGGCGGGCAGGCTCTTCTCCCATGCGGACTCGTCCGCGACGTCGATGGCCTCGTAGCCGTGGTCGACGCGCGTCGTGGGGCGCAGGAACACGGGCGTGTGGAGCTCCTCGGAGAGGGCGAAGGCGTCCTGGACCATCTGGTAGGCGTCGGCGACGCCCGACGGGTCGAAGCAGGGGATCTTGGCGAGCTGGGCGAAGGTGCGCGTGTCCTGCTCGGTCTGGGACGAGATGGGGCCGGGGTCGTCGGCGACGACGATGACCATGGCGCCCTTGACGCCGATGTAGGCGAGGCTCATGAGCGGGTCGGCGGCGACGTTGAGGCCAACGCACTTCATGGTGACGAGCGTGCGCGCGCCCGCGTAGGCGGCGCCGGCGCAGACCTCGAGGGCGGCCTTCTCGTTGACGGACCACTCGACGTAGACGTCGTCGCCGCGGCGCTTGCGCACGGTCTCGATGATCTCGGTCGACGGCGTGCCGGGGTAGCCCGCGACGACGTTGACGCCGGCCGCGAGGGCGCCGAGGGCGATCGCCTCGTTACCCATGAGGAACTCCCTGTGCATGCTCACTCCCCCTCCAAGGATGCATGGTTCGGTTAGTCCACTCTAGCGGAGCGGGCGCGGGCGCGGGGCGATGGCCGGAATTCGTCTCGCTCCCGAAACGTTGCGGGCGGCGAGGCGTGCCGCGTTAGGTGGCGCCCGCGCGAGCCTACGCCTCGACGACGAGGTCCACCGGGACGTCATGGGGCTCGAGGCAACCCATGCCGGCAAGGCTCTCGACGCGCAGGGAGCTGCGACACAGGCCGACGGAGACGCCCTCGAAGCGGGAGAGGAAGCCGTCGTAGTAGCCGCCGCCATAGCCCAGGCGGAAGCCCTCGTCGTCGAAGGTCAGCCCGGGCACGAGGGCAAGGGAGCGGACAGCGCCTGCGGCGGAAGCAGGCTCGTGGAGGGCGGGGTCGGGCTCGAGGATGCCGAAGCGGCCGGGGACGAGGCCGTCGAGGGAGCTGACGTAGTGCCAGGCGAGCTCGCGTTGCGTCGACGTACAGCGCGGCAGGGCCACGCGCTTGCCCGCGCGAAGGGCGTCGGAGACGAGGGCGCGGGTGTCGACCTCGTCCTTGAGGGAGAGGTAGGCGTAGACGACGTCCGAGCGGCCCCAGTCCCCCATCGCGAGGACCTGCCGCCTGATCGCCTCGTCGGAGCGTCCGCGCTCGCTCGGGCCGATAGCCGCGCGGGCGGCACGAAGCCGCCCGCGAAGCTGTGCCTTGTTGTCCGTAGCGTCGACCACGCGCTAGATCGCGACGATGTTGACAAGCCTGCCGGGGACGACGATGACCTTCTTGACGTCCTTGCCGGCGATCTGGTCGGCGACGGCCTCCTTGGCGGCCGCCTCGAGCTCGTCCTTGGAGGCGGAGGCGCTCACCTGGATGCGTGCGCGCACCTTGCCCTTGACCTGGACGGCGATCTCGATGGTGTCGCTCTTGGCCTGGGCCTCGTCGAAGGTGGGCCAGGGCTCGTTGTAGACCGAGCCGCTGAGGCCGAGCGCCTCGTGGTAGAGCTCCTCGGCCCAGTGCGGGCAGATCGGAGCGAGGATCGTGACGAGGTCGTGGGCGACGCGGGCGCACAGGGCCTTGTCGCGACGGTCGGCCTCGACGTCCACGAGGTACTTGCTCGCGGCGTTGGTGAGCTCCATGGCCGCCGAGATGGCGGTGTTGAACTGGCCGCGGTCGAAGTCCTGCGTGCACTTGATGCCGGAGGCGTGAAGCGCGAGGTTGAGCTCCTTGGCGTCGGCGTCGAGGGCGGCGGGGTCGACCTCGCCTGCGGCCGCGGTCTCGCAGAGCTGCCAGACGACGCGCCAGGCGCGCTTGATGAAGCGATTGGCGCCCGCGACGGCCTCGGGGTCCCAGTCGAAGTCCTTCTCGGGCGGCGCGATGAAGAGGATCGCGAGGCGCATGGTGTCGGCGCCGTAGGGGTCGATGACGCTCGAGGGCGGGACGACGTTGCCCTTGGACTTGGACATCGTGTCGCCGTTCTCGTCCTTGACCATGCCCTGGCAGAGCAGGTTGGTGAAGGGCTCGTCGATGTCGAGCATGCCGAGGTCGCGCAGGACCTTGGTCCAGAAGCGCGAGTAGAGCAGGTGCAGGATGGCGTGCTCGATGCCGCCGATGTAGTTGTCGACGCTCATCCAGCGGCCGGCGGCCTCCTTGGAGAAGGGGGCCTCGTCGTTGTGGGGGTCGCAGTAGCGCAGGTAGTACCAGCTGGAGCACGTGAAGGTGTCCATCGTGTCGGTGATGCGACGGGCGGGCTTGCCGCACTTGGGGCACGTCGTCTCGTAGAAGGGCGCGTACTCGGCCAGCGTCTCGCCGGCGCCGAGGTCGAGGTCCTCGGGCAGCATGACGGGCAGGTCCTCGTAGGGAACGGGGACGTCGCCGCAGCAGTCGCAGTGGATCATCGGGATGGGGTTGCCCCAGTAGCGCTGGCGGCTGATGAGCCAGTCGCGCAGGCGGAACTGGACGGTCTCGCGGCCGCAGTCGTGGTCGGAGAGCCACTTGGTGATCGCGTCGACGGCCTCGGAGTGCTTGCCGCCCTTGAGGCCGGTGAACTCGCCGGACTGGACGAGGTAGCCCTCGGCCTCCATGGCGCCGTCCCAGTCGACGGAGGTGACGCGAAGCTCGCGCTCGTCCTTGAGCTCCTCGTAGAGGGGGTCGTCCTTCTCGCAGATGATCGGGGCGATCTCGAGGTCGTACTTCTTGGCGAAGTCGAAGTCGCGCTGGTCGCCGCAGGGGACGCCCATGACGGCGCCGGTGCCGTAGTCCATCAAGACATAGTCGGCGACCCAGACGGGCACGGGGCGGCCGTTGATCGGGTTGATGACGAAGCGGCCGGTGGGCACGCCGTGCTTCTCGCGCTCGGAGCCCTGGCGGTCGACGGCGCTGACCTTCTCGGTCGCACTCTTGAGCTCGAGGTAGGCCGCCTCGTACTCGGTGCCGGCGACGAGCTCGGCGGCGAGCTCGCTCTCGGGCGGCAGCACCATGAACGAGACGCCGAAGATGGTGTCGGCGCGGGTGGTGAAGACCGTCACCTTGCGGTCGGTCGGGGTCGTGCCGTCGACGTCGGCGAGGGTGAAGTCGATCTCGGCGCCCTCGGAGCGGCCGATCCAGTTGCGCTGCTGCGCCTTGACGTTCTCGGGCCAGCCGTCGAGCTTGTCGAGGTCGTCGAGGAGCTCCTGGGCGTAGTCGGTGATCTTGAGGTACCACTGCGAGAGGTTGCGCTTCTCGGGGACCGTGCCGCACCTCCAGCACTCGCCGTTGACGACCTGCTCGTTGGCGAGAACCGTCTGGCACGTGGGGCACCAGTTGACGGGCGAGGTGTCACGGTAGGCCAGGCCCTTCTCCCACATCTTGATGAACATCCACTGGCCCCACTTGTAGTATTCGGGGTCGCAGGTGTTGAACATGCGGTCGTAGTCGTAGGAGAAGCCCATGCGCTTCATGGTCTTGACGGCCTGGGCGATGTTCTCGTGCGTCCACTTTCCGGCCTGGGTGTTGTGCTTGATGGCCGCGTTCTCGGCGGGAAGGCCGAACGCGTCGAATCCCATGGGGTGCAGGACGTCGTAGCCCCTCATGCGGGCCTGGCGCGCCATGGCGTCGCCGATGGTGTAGTTGCGGGCGTGACCCATGTGCAGGTCGCCCGACGGGTACGGGAACATCTCGAGGACGTACTTCTTGGGCTTGGTGGGGTCCTCCCCCGCCTTGTGGACGCCCTCGTCCTCCCAGACCCTCTGCCACTTGCTCTCGATGGCGCTGGCGTCGTAGGGGGGCACGCCCGCCTTGTTCTCACTGCTCTCTGCCACGATCTAACCTTTCTAAGTAGTCTGCCACCGCGACCCATTATAGGGCCTGCGGTGGCAGGCGTCGTTACGTGCGTGTGTCAGGGACCCCGCTACGAGCGGAAGTTCACGTCGGAGTTGGAGTCCTTCAGGATGACGTCGTGCGCGCCGCCCTCGACGAGCGAGGTGGACGAGACGAGCGTGATCTTGGCCTTGTCGCGCAGCTCGGGGAGGTCAAGCGCGCCACAGTTGCACATCGTGGAGCGGACCTTGGTGAGCGAGTTCTCGACGTTGTCCTTGAGCGGGCCGGCGTAGGGGACGTACGAGTCGACGCCCTCGACGAAGGAGAGGGACTTCTTGGGGCCGCCGAGGTCGTAGCGGGCCCAGTTGCGGGCACGCGCGGAGCCCTCGCCCCAGTACTCCTTCACGTAGGAGCCGTTGACGTTGAGGCGACGGGTCGGCGACTCGTCGAAGCGCGCGAAGTAGCGGCCGAGCATGAGGAAGTCGGCGCCCATGGCGAGCGCGAGGGTCATGTGGTAGTCGTAGACGATGCCGCCGTCGGAGCAGACCGGCACGTAGACGCCCGTCTCCTCGAAGTACTCGTCGCGAGCGCGGCACACGTCGATGAGCGCGGAGGCCTGGCCGCGGCCGATGCCCTTCTGCTCGCGGGTGATGCAGATGGAGCCGCCGCCGATGCCGACCTTGACGAAGTCAGCGCCGGCCTCGGCCAGGAAGCGGAAGCCCTCGGCGTCGACGACGTTGCCCGCACCGACCTTTACGGAGTCGCCGTAGTGCTCGCGGACCCACTCGAGAGTGAGCTTCTGCCACTCGGAGAAGCCCTCGGAGGAGTCGATGCAGAGGACGTCGGCGCCAGCGTCGACGAGCAGGGGCACGCGCTCGGCGTAGTCGCGGGTGTTGATGCCCGCGCCGACGATGTAGCGCTTGTGCTCGTCAAGCAGCTCGTCCGGGCGGGACTTGTGGGAGTCGTAGTCCTTGCGGAAGACGAGCGAGCAGAGGTTGCCCTCGCCGTCGACGATCGGCAGGGTGTTGATCTTGTGCTCCCAGATGATGTCGTTGCAGACCTTGAGGGAGGTCGAGGGGTCGGCCACGATGCACTCGGCGGCCGGCGTCATGAACTCGGAGACCTTCTTGTTGCGGTCGTCGCGCGAGACACGGTAGTCGCGGGAGGTGACGATGCCGCAGAACTTGCCGCGGGCGTCGCCGTTGTCGGTGACGGGCATGGTGGTGTGGCCCGTGCGGTCGCGCAGGTCGAGCACGTCCTGCAGGGTCATGTCGGGCGTGAGGGTGGAGTCGGAGACGACGAAGCCGGCCTTGTAGGACTTGACCTCGCGGACCATCGAGGCCTCCTGCTCGGGGGTCTGCGAGCCGTAGATGAAGGAGATGCCGCCCTGCTGCGCGAGGGCGATGGCCAGGCGCGGGCCGGAGACGGCCTGCATGATCGCCGAGACCATGGGGATGTTCATCTTGATGGCAGGCTCTTCTCCGCGCTTGAACTTGACAAGCGGGGTCTCGAGGGAGACGTTGGCCGGGATGTTCTCATGCGAGGAATATCCGGGAACGAGAAGGTACTCGGAGAAGGTGTGGGACTCTCCCTCAAAGAACGTTGCCATGCAGGTCTCCTATCCATATACGCGCGCCCCCGAAGGGGCGCATTTTTCTGGCCGTTAAATTGTTGGCAAGTGTACCACCGCGGGCGTGGCGGGGCCTACTTGGACCCCTCGCTCATAACCTCGTCAAAATTGACCGCGATGTCGTGCTTGGTGGGCACCCACTCGACCCTCTTGAAGAGCGCGGCCACCGTGATGGGGATGTAGCTCATCATGAAGATCGGGAACGTGAAGCAGTTGGTGACGATGCGCCACTTCTTCTTCGCGTGGATGTGCTTGCGCTCGGACACGGTCGTGAGGATGGCGAGCAGGAAGAAGACCACGTACATCGACGCGAAGGTCATGATCAGCGAGCCGACGCACATCGAGAGCTCGCCCTCGGTCGCGATGAAGCCGTGGCTGAGCGAGCCGATGATCAGGTACGCCGCGTTCACGAACGCCGAGAGGAGCGTCAGGATCATGCCGGGGGCAACCGTCATGAGCATGTCGTACGAGGCGAACGACTTGTCCTTCACGATGCCGCGGATGAAGCTGCGGTTGTAGGAGAAGAACACCTGGTAGAAGCCCTTGGTCCAGCGCATGCGCTGCGTCCAGGACGCCGCGAACGTGAGGGGCTGCTCGTCGAAGAACTCGGCGGGCGCGTAGCCGATCTGGATGCCGTGGGTGTTGCAGAAGCTGGAGAACTGGATGTCTTCGGTGAGGGTGTGGAAGTTCCAGCCGTGCATGCCGCGGATGATGGCCGACGAGACCATCCAGCCGGAGCCGGAGATGGCGCAGCTCGTGCCCAGCATCATGCGGGCGTTGTTGAGGAACTTGGCCTCGCGCAGGAACCAGAGGGCGTAGGCCGAGCTGATCCAGCTGGAGTCGAAGTTCTTGGAGTTGCGGTAGCTCGTGCAGACGAGGTAGCCGGCGTCGAAGGCGTCGTTCATGATCTCGACGTAGTTCGGCGCGATGATGTTGTCGGCGTCCATGACGAAGAAGGCGTCGTACTTGTCGCCCGTCTCGTTGAGGATGCGGTCGAAGGCGTAGTCGAGGACCCAGCTCTTGCCCTTGCGCACGAGGTCGTTGCGCTCCCAGGTGATGGCGCCGGCACGCTCGGCCTCGGCGGCAGTGTCGTCGGTGCAGGCGTCGGCGACGACGTAGCAGTCGATCTCGCCGTCGTAGTCCTGCGTCAGGATGGACTTGACGAGGTTGCCGATGACCGGCTCCTCGTTGTGGGCCGCGATCACGAAGGCATAGGTGTGCTTCTTCTTCGCCTTGGGCAGGACCACGTCACCCTTGAAGATGACCCTGATGATGTAGACGAACTGGTAGAAGTACGAGAGCGTGAAGAAGAGCCACACGATCAGGTTGAAGATGACGATCGGGGTGAGCCCTATCTTGGTGAATTCCACGTGCGCAACCTCTCATCCGTAGTGCTTGAAGCGGCCGCCTAGCCCACGAGCCGAGGGCAGATCTTCTCCCCTGCCTCGGTGCGTCCCATGGAGGCGTCCTGCATCGATTCTAGTACAGCGCGCAAATCGCTAGGGAGAATATCGGTGCGCTCTATCAACTCTCCCGTTATGGGGTGGTCGAAGCGGATCGACCAGGAGTGCAGGAACTGCCGGCGCAGGCCCCGGTTGGCGCGGTCGTCGCCGCGGCCGTAGAGCTGGTCGCCCACGCAGGGGTGGCCGATGTGGCGCATGTGGACGCGGATCTGGTGCGTGCGCCCGGTGTAGAGGTGGCACTCGAGCAGGGAGAAGCCGTCGTCGAAGCGGCCGGCCTCGAAGCGCTCGAGCGTGCGGAAGGTCGTGATGGCCTCGCGCGCCATGGGGTCGTCGCTGACGGCCATCTTGAGGCGGTCGCGCGTGGAGCGGGCGATGCCGGTCGTGATCGTGCCCTCGTCGGGCGCGACGTAGCCGTGGACCAGCGTGATGTAGCGGCGGTCGAGCACGCGCAGCCTGATCAGGTCCTGGAGCGCCTTCTGGACCTCGTCGTCCTTGGCGGCGACCATGAGGCCCGAGGTGTCCATGTCGAGGCGGTGCACGATGCCGGGGCGGTCCTCCCCCTGCAGCATGCCGAGGTGGCCGTAGCCGCAGTGCGCGACGAGCGCGTTGGCGAGCGTGTCGTCGACGTGGCCGGGGCTCGGGTGGCACACGAGGCCGGCCTGCTTGGACAGGACGATGAGGTGGTCGTCCTCGAAGCGGATGTCGAGGTCGATCTCGGGGTTGGGCGCGAGCGGCCCGCCCTCGGCCTCAACCTCGGGCACGGTCGCCTCGATGCGGTCGCCCAGGCACACGGCCTCGCTCTTCGAGGTCGCGAGCGTGGAGTTGATGGTCACGGCGCCGGCCTCGATGAGCTTGGCGCACGCGCTTCTCGACGGCATGCCCTCGACGCGGGCGAGAAAAGCGTCGAGCCTCTGCCCGTCGGCGTCCGGGCCGACGAGGGCGCTGACCAGTCGTGACGACATGTGACTCCTTTGCATTGCCTTGGGTGGGCGGGTCGCGCGCTGGTCTTCTAGCGCTCGCGGGCGCGGCGCGTCTCCCAGGCGAAGTAGAGCGCGAGGGACGCGACGACGCCGCAGGTGACGAGGATGTCGGCCACGTTGAAGACCGGGAAGCTCACGAAGGTCGTGGCGAAGAAGTCGGTCACGGTGCCGCTCGCGATGCGGTCGATCATGTTGCCGACGCCGCCGGCCGACACCGCCGAGAGGGTGCACACGAGCGGAAGCGGCAGCTCGTAGCGGCCGATGACGAAAAGGACGCCGAAGAGGACCGCGAGGGCGAAGAGGACGAAGAAGACGCCAGCGCCCTGGCCGAGGCTGAATGCGGCGCCGGCGTTCTCGACGTGGCAGAGCTCGATGACGCCGGGAATGAGCGGCGCGCGCTGCCCGATCGGGAGCGTGGCACGGACCGCCGCCTTGACGGCCTGGTCAACCAGGACGCCAAGGACGACGACCGACCAATACGCGAAGACGCGGGTCCCGCGCGACGGTGCGGATGCGGCGGCTTCCACGTGACTCACTAGTCCTCGCACCCGGCCTCGGCCACGGCGTCGTGGCAGCGGTCGCAGAGGCCGTCCTCACCCAGCTCGCGCCAGTTCCAGCAGCGGGGGCACTTCTCCCCCGTGGCGGGAAGGACCTCGCAGGCGAGCTCTTCTCCGCCGTGGACGCAGACGCTCGAGCAGACGAAGACCTCGGCGAGGTTGACCGGCTCGTCGCCCGCGAGGGCAGCGAGGTGCTCGGCGGGCAGCGTCAGCTCGGCGCGGGTCGCCTGGGAGGACTTCTCCTCGAGCGAGCCGGTGGTGCTGACCTCCTCGTAGGCCTTGGTGAAGGCGGCGCGGGCCTCGTTCAGCAGGTCGTAGGCCGCCTGGTAGGGTGCGCAGGCCTCGTCGGAGACGGGCGCCTCGTACCAGTCGAGCAGGGCCGCGAACTCCTGGCCGTCGCGCATGGAGGCGGGCAGGTGGCACATGACCTCGTCGGTGGTGTAGACGAGGATCGGCTGCAGGTCATGGACGAGCATGGCGAGCACGTGGGCCCACACGGTCTGAGCGGAGCGGCGGCCGTGGGAGTCCTTGGCGCCGCAGTAGACGCGGTCCTTGGTGGCGTTGAGGTAGCCGTTGGAGAGCTCGGTCACGTAGTCGTAGAGGTTGCGGTAGACCACGTTGAAGCGGTACTGGGAGTAGGCCTCGGAGACGATGCGGTGCACCTCGCACATGTGGGCGAGGGCGAGCTTGTCGAAGGCCTCGAGCTCCTCGAAGGGAAGCGCGTCGGTCGCGGGGTCGAACTGGTCCTCGATCTCGCCGAGCAGGAAGCGCAGGGTGTTGCGGATCTTGCGGTACGCGTCGCCGACGTGGCTGAGGATGTCGTCGTCGCAGGGGACGTCGACGGAGGTGTCGACCGAGGAGAGCCAGAGCCTGAGGACGTCGGCGCCCTGGTTGTCGCAGACCTTGTTGGGGTCGATGACGTTGCCGAGCGACTTGCTCATCTTGCGGCCCTTGCCGTCGAGGGTGAAGCCCTGGGAGATGACGGCCTTGTAGGGGGCGACGCCGTAGGCGCCGACGGAGGTCATGAGCGAGCTCATGAACCAGCCGCGGTGCTGGTCGGAGCCCTCGAGGTAGACGTCAGCCGGGAACTTGAGGTAGCCGCGGTGCTTGCAGACGGCGGTGTGCGAGACGCCCGAGTCCCACCAGACGTCGAGGATGTCGCTGTTGGCCTTGAGGTTGTGGCTGCCGCAGGAGGGGCAGGCGCAGGCGTCGCCCAGGTACTCCTTGGGGTCGTCGGTGAACCAGGCGTCGGAGCCCTTCTCGCGGAAGAGCTCGATGGTCGCGTCGAGGGTGTCGTCGTTCATGACGGTCTCGCCGCAGTCCTGGCAGGTGAATGCCGGGATGGGCACGCCCCAGTTGCGCTGGCGCGAGATGCACCAGTCGGGTCGGCCCTCGACCATGGAGCCGATGCGCTTGACGGCGTGCGCCGGGTAGAAGTTGACGCGGGAGAGCTCGTCGGCGGCCTTCTCGCGCAGGCCGGTCTTGTCCATGGAGACGAACCACTGGCTCGTGGCGCGGAAGATGACGGGCCTCTTGCAGCGCCAGCAGTGCGGGTAGCTGTGGTTGATGTCCTCGTGCAGGATCAGCGTGCCGCGCTCGTCGAGCCACTCGATGATCTTGGGGTTGGCCTCGTTGACCTCCATGCCGCCCCACGGGCCGCCGGTGCCGATGCCCTCGCCCTTGTAGAAGCAGCCGTTGTCGTCGACGGGCATGACGATGGGGATGTCGAACTTCATGCCGGCGTTGTAGTCGTCGACGCCGTGGCCGGGCGCGGTGTGGACGATGCCGGTGCCGTCCTCGAGGGTGACGTAGTCGGCGTAGATGAACTCGCCCTCCTCACCCTGGTCGGCGAAGATCGGCTGCTTGTACTTGTTGTGGCAGAGCTCGACGCCGCTCATGTGCCAGACCTCGCCGGAGGCCGTGGTCGCGAGCTCGCACTCGCCGTAGCCGAACTTCTCGCAGTTCTTCTCGACGAGGGCCTTGGCCATGATCTCGGCGCGGCCGTCGACGAGGATGGCGACGTAGTCGGCCTCGGGGTGCAGGATGACGGCGTCGTCAGCGGGGAGCGTCCAGGGCGTGGTCGTCCAGATGTCGACCCAGAGCCTGCCCTCGTAGGCCTCGAGGCCGGCGGGCACGGTGGTCATCTCGAAGCGCACGAAGATGGCCGGCGAGACCTCGTCGGAGTACTCGATCTCGGCCTCGGAAAGGGCCGTGTGGCAGTGGCTGCACCAGTGGACCGGCTTGCGGCCGCGGTAGATCGCGCCGGAGTCGTAGATCGCCTTGAAGATCTCGACGTCGGTCGCGTCGTAGTCGTTGACGTAGGTGAGGTAGGGGTTGTCCCACTCGGCCAGGACGCCGAGGCGCTTGAAGCCCTGGCGCTGGGTGTCGACCTGCTCGACGGCCATCTTGCGGCAGAGCTCGCGGATCTTGGCGGTCGGCAGCTCGTTGAACTTGGCCGTGCCGAGCATCTCCTCGACCTTGTGCTCGATGGGCTGGCCGTGGCAGTCCCAGCCGGGGACGTACGGCGTATGGTAGCCGCGCATGGACCAGTAGCGGTTGATGATGTCCTTCGAGATCTTGTTCTGCGCGTGGCCGAGATGGATCGGGCCGTTGGCGTACGGGGGCCCGTCGTGGAGGACGAACTTCTCGTGACCCTCGTTCTTCTTCAGCATCTGGCCGTAGACGTCGTTGTCCTCCCAGCTCTTGAGCCTCTCGGGCTCGTGCTGGGCGAGGCCGGCCCTCATGGGGAACCCGGTCTTGGGCAGGTTCATGGTCTGCTTGTACTTGTTAGCCACGCTCTCACCTCTCGTCGCGAGCATCAAAAAAGACGCCCGTCCCTCATGCTGGGACGAAGCGCCTTCGAAAACACTTCGCTTGTAACCACCCAGCGAGCGGATTGTCCGCCTTACTCGGCTGGCCTGTGTCGGCGGCCACTCCGGCGACGCCTACTTGCTTGCGCGTTCGGGCCGCAGCTCCGGGGTGATGTTCGCCGGGACGCTCCCGCGGGGCTCTCACCCTCCCCCGCTCGCTTTGGGTCGCGCTGCCCCGGGTACTGTCCCCTTCACAGCTTCGAGAAGGCATGATAGCACGAGAGGGACCCAAAGGCGCCGATGAGCGATATCATCAAGAGATGTGACGAGTGCGTGAATCTCGGCGACAAAATCCGCGCAACTTGGGTATCAGGAACACATTAGCCGCGCCCCTTTGGGGCCAAGCGCAAGGAGTGCAGCTCGATGCAGATGGACGACAAGAAGAAGCGTCAGTCGATGATCGTGTACGTCATCGTCGCGATCGTGGCCGCCTTCGCAATCAGGTCGGTGCTCTACCCCAGCCTCACAAGCGGGGCGATCGAGGAGGTCAGCTACAGCGACTTCCTCGGCAAGGTCGACTCGGGTGAGGTCAAGCAGGTGCAGCTCGACACCGGCGCGAGCCAGATCCGCTTCACCACCGGCGACGGGGACAGCAAGAAGACCTACAAGACGACGCAGTTCCCCAACGACGACGACCTGGTCAAGAAGCTCCAGGACAAGCACGTGGACTTCTCGGCCACGATCCCCGACCAGAACAGCAACCTCTGGCTCTACATGCTCATCTCGTACGGCATCCCCCTGCTGCTGATCTTCGGCGGAGGCTGGCTGCTCAACCGGAGGCTGCGCAAGCAGATGGGCGACGACGCCCCCTCGATGAACTTCGGCGGCGGCTTCGGCATGGGCGGCGGCCTCGGCCGCTCCAACGTGCGCGAGGTCAAGGGCAAGGAGACCGGCGTGACGTTCAAGGACGTCGCCGGCCAGGACGAGGCCAAGGAGTCGCTGGCCGAGATCGTGAGCTTCCTCGAGCATCCCGAGAAGTACGCCGCGATCGGCGCCAGGTGCCCGAGGGGCGCTCTTCTCGTCGGCCCGCCGGGCACCGGCAAGACCCTGCTCGCCAAGGCAGTCGCCGGCGAGGCGAACGTGCCCTTCTTCCAGATCTCGGGCTCCGAGTTCGTCGAGATGTTCGTCGGTCGTGGCGCCGCCAAGGTGCGCGACCTGTTCAAGCAGGCCAACGAGAAGGCGCCCTGCATCGTCTTCATCGACGAGATTGACACCATCGGCAAGAGGCGCGACACGTCGCTCAACACCAACGACGAGCGCGAGCAGACGCTCAACCAGCTGCTCACCGAGATGGACGGCTTCGACAACCACAAGGGAATCGTGGTTCTCGGCGCCACGAACCGCCCCGAGTCGCTCGACGTGGCGCTGCTGCGCCCCGGCCGCTTCGACCGTCGCGTGCCGGTCGAGCTTCCCGACCTCGCGGGCCGCGAGTCGATCCTCAAGCTGCACGCCGGCGACGTGAAGATGGTCGAGGGCGTCGACTTCGGCGCCATCGCGCGCCAGACGCCGGGCGCCTCGGGCGCCGACCTCGCCAACATGATCAACGAGGCCGCACTGAGGGCCGTGCGCTGCGGCCGCTCGCGCGTGACCCAGGAGGACATCACCGAGTCGGTCGACGTCGTCATCGCGGGCGAGAAGAAGAAGTCGACGGTCCTCTCCGAGCACGAGAAGGAGGTCGTGGCCTACCACGAGACCGGCCACGCGATCGTCGCGGCCGTCCAGAACGGCAGGCGCCCCGTCTCGAAGATCACCATCGTGCCGCGCACGTCGGGCGCCCTCGGCTTCACGATGCAGACCGAGGAGGACGAGCGCTACCTCACCACGCGCGAGGAGTACAAGGAGCAGATAGCGGTCCTGTGCGGCGGGCGCGCCGCCGAGGAGCTGATCTTCGGCCAGGTCACCTCGGGCGCGGCCAACGACATCGAGCGCGCCACCAAGATCGCCCGTGCGATGGTCACGCAGCTCGGCATGTCCGAGCGCTTCGGCATGGTCGCCCTGGGCGAGACGCGCAACCGCTACCTGGGCGGCGGCTCGGAGCTCACCTGCTCCGACGAGACGGCCACCCAGATCGACGCCGAGGTGCGCGCGATCGTCGAGGAGGGCCGCCAGATGGCCATGAAGACGCTCACGGAGAACCGCTTCAAGCTCCACGAGATCGCCCACTACCTCCAGAAGAAGGAGACCATCACGGGCGAGGAGTTCATGAACATCCTCACGCGCGACGACGGGTTCGCGCCCAAGTTCAAGCAGGAACCCGCCGAGTAGGCACTCCCCCACAAGGGAGGCGCGAGGCGCCCGGCCGCAAGGTCGGGCGCCTTCTCTATGCGCGGCGGCCGAAGAGCTCCCAGAACGCCACGGCCGAGGACGCCGCGACGTTGAGCGAGTCGACCCCGTGCGACATCGGGATGATGGCGGTCTCGTCGACCGAGGCCAGGACCTTCTCGGAGAGCCCCGTCCCCTCGGTCCCGAAGAAGAGGGCGAGCTTGTCGCGGCTCGCGAGGGCGGGGTCGGCGATCGAGACGGCGCGCTCGTCGAGGGCGAGTCCCACGGTCGTGAAGCCGCCCTCCCCGAGCAGGTCGAAGGCGGACTCGGGCCAGGGGCGCCCCACGGCGGCCCAGGGGACCTGGAAGACGGTCCCCATCGAGACGCGGATCGAGCGGCGGCTCAGGGGGTCGGCGCACTCCGGCGAGAGCAGGACCGCGTCGACGCCGAGCGCGGCGGCCGAGCGGAAGAGGGCGCCGACGTTGGTGACGTTGGTGAGGCCCTCGATGACGGCGACGCGACTCGCGCCGGCGAGCACGTCGGCCACGCTACGCGCCGGCGGGCGCCTCACGCAGGCTAGGTAGCCACGAGTGACCTCGAAGCCGGTGATCTGGCTGAGGACGTCGCGGGTCGCGACGTAGACGTCGACGTCGAGGCCGGAGATCTCCGGGGCGCTCTCGAGCAGGTTGTCGAGGTGCCTCTCGTCGACGAGCACCGAGACCAGGGGAAGGCCGAGGCGCGCGACGAGCGCGATCACGTAGAGCGACTCGCACACGACGAGGGACTCCTCCGGGTGCAGGACGTTTCTCAGCTGGCGCTCGGTAAGCCGGGCGAAGGGCGCCAGACGCTCGTCATCAATATCGTCAATACGTGAAATTGTCATTTAGTGGCCAGCCAATCGCATAGGTCTCTTCCACAAGGATAAAATTACAAAGATTGTATGCGTACGATACCAACCGCGACGGCGCGGTTCCAGAAATCGAGGTCTTTCGTGACTGACAACCTTGGAAGCAACAAGGGCGACCAGATGCCGATCGGCGTCATCGGGGCCCAGCAGTCAAGCGCAACCCAGCCGACGGGCGCCGGCCGCACGACGAAGCGCAGCGCCGCCTCCCGTGCCTACGGGCAGGGCGCGCACTTCTCGGGCGCCCCCGAGGACAAGGGCGCGAAGCCCAGCAAGGGCCGCAAGGTGCCCAAGCCCCTGATCATCGCGCTCGTTGCCCTCGTGGCGATCTACGGCATCGGCGTGGCCGTGTGGTCCGGCGTCTTCATGCCCAACACCAAGGTCAACGGCGTCGACGTCTCGCTCAAGAGCACCGCCGCCCTCGCCGAGGAGAACGCGAACCGCATGAAGACCTACTCCCTCGACGTCACCGGGGAGAACGTGAACGCCACCATCAAGGCATCCGACGTCGACCTGACCGTCAACTACGGCGACTACGCACGCGAGGCGATGTCCAAGGTGTCGCCGTGGGCGTGGCCCGTCACGATCTTCACGGGCAGCAACGTTGAGATCGAGGCGCCCGCCTCCTACAACTCCGAGAAGCTCGCCAAGGTCGTCCAGGCCGCCGTCGAGCCGCACAACAAGACGGCCACCAAGAGCGAGAACGCCACGGTCGCCTTCGACGAGGCCAGCTCCGCCTTCGAGGTCAAGAAGGAGGTCCTGGGCACGGCGCTCGACGAGAAGCGCGTGGAGCAGCTGGTCGTGGAGTCGCTCTCCGCCAACGCCGCCACGCTGACCCTCACCGACGACGCGGTCCAGAAGCCCCAGATCACCTCCGACAACCCCAAGCTTGCGCAGGCCGCCAAGGACGCCAACGCGTACCTCGCCGCGACCCAGACGCTCACGGCGAACAACCAGACGGTCATGACGCTCGGGGCCGCCGACATCGCCCCCTGGGTCAAGGTCGCCGACGACCTCACGGTCAGCCTCGACTCGAGCCAGCTCACCGGCTGGGTCGAGTCCAACCTCGCCCCGCGCCTCGAGACCGTGGGCACCACCCGCACCTACCAGCGCGCCGACGGCAAGCAGGTCAGCGTCCAGGGCGGCAACTACGGCTGGAGCGTCGACTCCGACGCCCTGGCCGAGACCCTCGGCAAGAACGTCAGCTCCAAGACCGCCGCGACCGTCGCCGTCCCCTGGCTCAACGAGGGCGCGGCCTGGGCCCCCGGCGGGGCCGACTGGGGCGCCCGCTACATCGACTGCGACCTGACCGAGCAGCACGCCCGCATGTACGACGCGAGCGGCGCGCTCATCTGGGAGAGCGACTTCGTGAGCGGCGACGAGTCCGAGGGCCGCGGCACGCCCGTGGGCGTCTACGCCATCAACTCCAACAAGGGCACCAACAAGACCCTCAAGGGCCTCGACGAGAACCACGACGGCGAGCCCGACTACATCAGCGAGGTCGACTACTGGATGCCCTTCTACGAGAACCTCGTCGCCTTCCACGACGCCGACTGGCGCTACAGCTTCGGCGGCGAGATCTACCTCACCAACGGCAGCCACGGCTGCGTGAACCTGCCGCCCGCCGCCGCGGCCGAGCTCTTCCAGATCACGCAGGTGGGAGACCCCGTCGTCGTCCACCTCTAATCGAATCGAACGAACCCGCGCCCGACTGTCGGGCGCACACGCCAGGGGCCTGCCGCACGAGCTGCGACGGGCCCCTGGCTCTTCTCGCCCAGGCCCAAGAGGCCGAGAAGAGCCTGCCCCTCGCCCGCCGCGCGGCCGCGGGCCCTGGCGCCAAAAGACCGGGGCCGCCGGGCGCCTGCGCGCCGAGCGACCCCGAAGAGCATTCCTCTGTGGACGTCTGTCCTAGAAGGGCATCTTGCCCCCGCCGAAGCCGCCCATGCCGCCCATGCCCTTGAACATGTTCTGCATCTGGCGGCGGGCCTTCTTGGAGTTGCCGCCGCCGGCGGTCATCTGGCGCATCTTGCCCATCATCTTGTTCATCTCGCCCCACTGCTTGAGCAGCTGGTTGACCTCCTGGACGCTGCGCCCGGAGCCCTTGGCGATGCGCTTCCTGCGCTGGCCGTTGATCTTCTTGGGCTTGAGGCGCTCCTCCTTGGTCATCGAGCGGATCATAGCCTCGATGCGCGTGATCTGGGAGTCGTCCATGGCGCCGCCGGCCTGCTCGAGCATCTTGTCGCCGCCGGGCAGCATGCCGACCATCTTCTTGAGGCCGCCCATCTTGCGGACCTGCTGCATCTGATCGAGCATGTCGTCCATCGTGAAGCCCTCTCGCAGCATGCGCTCGGCGTTCTCGATGTCGGAGGCCTCGGCGGCCTTCTGCGCCTGCTCGATGATGCCGTAGACGTCGCCCATGCCCAGGATGCGCTTGGCCATGCGGTCGGGGTGGAACACCTCGAGCGAGTCGGGCTTCTCCCCCATCGACACGAACTTGATGGGCTTGCCGGTCACCTCGCGCACCGACAGGGCGCCGCCGCCACGGGCGTCGCCGTCGAGCTTCGACATGATGACGCCGTCGAAGTCGACGCGCTCGGAGAACTCGCTGACGACGTTGACGATGTCCTGGCCGGTCATCGCGTCGACGACCATGAGGATCTGGTCCGGCTTGACGGCGTTCTTGACGTCGACGGCCTCCTGCATCATCTCCTCGTCGATCTGCAGGCGGCCCGCGGTATCGACGATGACGATGTCGTTGAGGTGGTCGACGGCCTCGTCGATGGCGCCCGTCGCGACGGCGACGGCGTCCTTGCCGTCGCCACGGAAGACCGAGACGCCGATTTCGCTGCCGAGGGTCTCGAGCTGGTCGGCAGCGGCGGGACGGTGGACGTCGCAGGCGGCCAGCAGCGGGCTGTGGCCCTGGTTCTTGAGCAGGTAGGCGAGCTTCGCGGACGCGGTCGTCTTACCCGAGCCCTGAAGGCCCACGAGCATGATGACGTTAGGCGTGCGGTTCTGGGCGAGCACGAGCTTCGACTCGGTGGTGCCGAGAAGAGCGGTCAGCTCGTCGAGAACGATGCGGACGACGTTCTGCGCCGGGGTCAGCGACTCGAGAACCTCGGCGGTCATGCACTTCTCCTTGCACGACGCGACGAAGCCCTTTACGACGCGATAGTTGACGTCGGCCTCGAGGAGCGCCATGCGAATCTCGCGCATCGCGAGGTTGATGTCGTCCTCGGTGAGGCGGCCCTTGCCGCGGAGCTTGTCGAAGGTTGCCCCGAGTCGGTCGGAAAGACTGTTGAACATTGGTGCTACTCCTCTCCGACGAGCGCGCGCGAGAAGTCGAGCGCGTCGAAGGTCTGAAGGTCGTCGATGGCCTCGCCCACGCCGACGCGCAGGATCGGAAGGCCCAGGTCGTGCGAGATGGCGACGGCGATGCCGCCCTTTGCGGTGCCGTCGAGCTTGGTGACGACGATGCCGTCGAGGTCGAGCGCCTCGTTGAACTCCTTCGCCTGGTTGAGGCCGTTCTGGCCCGTGGTCGCGTCGATGACGAGCACGACCGAGACGGGCATCTCGGAGCGCTTGCGCGTGACGTTCACGACCTTGGCGAGCTCGCGCATGAGCTCGGGGCTCGTGTGCAGGCGGCCGGCCGTGTCGATGAGCACGAGGTCGGCGCCCTCGGACTCGGCGCGCTCGAGCACCTCGTAGCAAACGCTCGCGGGGTCGCTGCCGCGGTCGCGGGTCACGATCTCGGTGCCGGAGCGCTCGGCCCAGACCTCGAGCTGCTCGATGGCGGCCGCGCGGAACGTGTCGGCAGCGCCGAGGATGCAGGTCTTGCCGGCGTCCTTGGCAAAGCCGGCGAGCTTTCCGCAGGTCGTGGTCTTGCCAGCGCCGTTGATGCCGACGAACAGCACGCAAGAGGGCGTGTCGTCGAAGGGGTCGCGCTCGGCGGTCGCAAACTCGTCGGCGATGCGACGGGCCAGGGCGTCGCGCAGGCGCGGGGCGGTCGTGAGGCCCTCGCGGGCGGCCTGCTCGCGCAGGTCGTCGGTGACCTGCATGGCGACCTCGGCGCCCATGTCCCCCATCACGAGTCGGTCCTCGAGGTCCTCCCAGAAGTCCTCGTCGACCTCGCCACCCATGTAGAAGACCTCGTTCAGCGCCTCGCGCGAACGAGTCAGGCCCTCTTTCAGTCGGTCAAACATTCCCATGCTAGGCCTCAACCACCTTTCCGGTCGCCTTGTCGAGTCTCTGGCTCACCACGTGGCTGACGCCGTCGGCCTGCATGGAGACGCCGTAGAGCACGTCGGCCTCCTCCATGGTGCGCCTCTGGTGCGAGATCACGATGAGCTGGGTCGTGTCCTTGAGCGCCTCGATGGCGTCGAGGAGCTTGGACAGGTTGGAGTCGTCGAGCGCAGCCTCGACCTCGTCGAACACGTAGAACGGCACCGTGCGCGTCTTGTAGACCGCAAACAGGAGCGCGAGCGCGGTGAGCGACTTCTCACCACCGCTCATGAGCATCATCTTCTGGATCTTCTTGCCCCTCGGCTGAGCGACGATCTCGACGCCGGTCTCGTCGAGGTGGTCGGGGTCGGTCATCTCGAGGTGCGCATGGCCGCCCGGGAACAGCAGGGCGAAGACCTCCGAGAAGTTCGCGTTCACGGCGTCGAAGATCACGAGGAACTGCCTGCGCATCTTGCGCTCGATGGCGGAGGTGATCTTCTGCAGCGACTTGCGCGCGGCCTCGAGGTCGGCCACCTGCTCGGCGATGTAGTCGGCGCGCTCCTTGAGCGTGACGTACTCGTCCATGGCGACCTCGTTGACCGGACCGATCCCCTCGATCTCGCGCTTGAGGCGCTTGACCGTGCGCTCCATCTGCTCGCGGTCCTCCGGGGCGGGAAGCTCGAGGGCCTCCTCGAGCACGTAGCCGTCCTGGGTGATGGCGGCAATGGCGTTCTCGACCTGGACCTCGAGGCGTCCGACCTCGACCTTGACGTCGTTGGCGGCGTTCTTGGCGGCCTCGAGGTCGCCCTGCGCGGCGCTCACGGCCTCGCGGGCGTCGGTGATCGTCTTCTTGAGCGAGTCGGAGTCGGCCTCGGCGAGCGACGCCCTGTCGCGCAGGCGCGCGGCCCACGCGAGACCGCGCTCGTGGATCGCCTCGTAGCGTTGGTGGAGCGGCTCGACGCGCAGGCGCAGCACGTCGAGCGCGTGCGAGCTCTGCTCGGTCTGCTTGCGCCTCTCCTCGAGGTCGCGGACCTGGCGGCTCAGCTCCTCCTCGCGCACGGCGAGGTGGTTCCTGCGCTCCACGATGGTCGCGAGCTTGAGCTTCGCCTCGGAGAGCTTCTGCTCGCAGGCGTTCTCCTCCCTCGAGGCGGCCTGTCGCTCGGACTGGACCTCCTCGAGCTTGCGGGAGAGCTCGGTCGTCTTCTTCTCGGCCTCCTCGGCGGCGCGCTTGTGGCGCTCGACCTCCTCGCGCGCCTTGCCCGCGCGCTCGGCCGCGGCCTCGCGGCTCTTGGTGACCTGGGCCTGCTCCGAGGACGCCTGCCTGAGCTGCGCCTCGAGGCGGCCCATCTCGCCGGTCGTCGAGGACAGCTCGCCGGACAGGCGCGCGACCTCCTCCTTGGCGTGGGCGCTCTCGTCACGTGCGGCGGTCAGCGCCGACTCGGCGGCGGCGATGGCGGACGTTGCGGACTCGAGCGCGGCCTCGAGGTCGGGCACCTCGGCCCTGAGCGCGCGAATGCGCCTCTTGCGCTCGAGCGCGCCCTGCTCGACGGTCGACGCCATGCCCACGGTCGTGCGGCCGTCGGGAAGGACGACCACGCCCGAGGCGGTCACGTAGGTGAACGCGGGTGCCTCCTCGTGCGCCAGGATCGCCTCGCGCACGCCCTCGACGACGCGGACGTCGCCGAGAAGAGCCTCGATCAGGTCCTCGGCACCCTCGTTGACCTTGAGACGCTCGGCCAGCGACTCGCCGGGTGCGGACGCGGCCCGCTCGGCGTGGGTGCCCTTGAGCGTGACGATGGTCGCCTTGCCCTTGGCGCTCGAGGCGAGCGCCTTCTCGGCCAGGCCGACCGCGCCGTCGGCGTCGGCCACGACCAGGGCGGAGAGGTCCTCGCCGAGCAGCGACTCGACGATGCCCTCGAGCTCGGTCGGGGCCTCGACCAGGTCGGCCACGCGGTGCTTGATGCTGTCTGCGTTGTCGCGGGCGAGCTCGGCCACGAGCGCGCTCGCGTTCTGCGCCTGGGAGTCGACGGACTCGAGCGCCGAGAGGGTCGCACGGGCGCTCTGGAGCCTGCTGCGGGCCTCGCCCTCCTTGGAGCGGGCGTCCCTCACGCCGTCCTTACCGGCGCGGATCTTCTCGGCGCTCTTCTGGTCGGCCTCGCGCGCGGCGGCGAGGTCGGCCTCGATGCGCTCCTTCTGGCGGCCGCGCTCGTCGAAGGCCTCCTGGGCCGTCGCGACGGTGTCGGCGATCTGCTTGAGGCGGCTCTCGAACATCTGGTCCTCGACCTCGGCGTTCGAGATCTGGTCGCGCAGCTTAGCGAAGGCGAGCGTCTCCTCGTCGGCCACGCGCTGGCTCGCGCGTACGTCGGCGGTGAGCTGCGAGACCTTGCCGCCGAGCTCGCGGCGCCTCTCGGTGGCCTTCTTGGCGGCCGGCCCCAGCTCGACGACGCGCCTCTGCAGGTCGTCGGCCTCGACCTTGGCGTCGTCGTACTCGCGGCGCACCTTCTCGTGCTCCTCGACGGCCTCCTTGGACTGGCGCTCCATGGCCGAGAGGTTCATGCGCATCTCGGAGAGGCGCGAGACCATGTTCTTGCCCTTCTCCTCGAGCAGGCGCATGTCGGAGTCCATGCGGCCGAGGAGGTCCTGCAGGCGACGGCGCTGCTCGCCGAGGTCGCCCACGAAGATGCCCTTCTGCTCGAGAAGGGACTGGTACTTCTCGAGGTCCTTGTTCTTCTCGTCGAAGCGGTACTGCGCGAGCTCGATCGCGGCGTCGCACTCCTTGCCCTTCTCGCTGAGGGCACGGTAGCGCACCTGGAGCTGGCGCAGGTCGTCGACGGCCAGCGTGGTCGTCAGCTCGGAGAGCTGGTTCGCGAGGTCGCGGTGGCGTTTGGCCTTGTCGACCTGCTTCTCGAGCGGGCGCAGGCGGCGGTTGACCTCCTTCTCGATGTCCTTCGCGCGGGTGAGGTTCTCCTGCATCGCCTTGAGCTTGCGCTCGGAGCGCTCCTTGCGCCTGCGGTGCTTGGAGATGCCGGCGGCCTCCTCGACGAGCTCGCGCCTCTCCTCGGGGCGGCTCGCGAGGATCGAGTCGAGCTTGCCCTGCGAGATGATCGAGTGGGTGTCCTTGCCGAGGCCGGAGTCATGCAGGATGTCGGTGATGTCGCGCAGGCGCGCGGGCGAGCCGTTGATCAGGTACTCGGACTCGCCGGAGCGGTACATGCGCCTCGTGATGGCGACCTCGGAGAAGTCGATGGGGATGGTGTGGTCGGAGTTGTCGAGAACGAGCGTGACCTCGGCGAGACCGACGGCCTGGCGGCCCGAGGAACCCGAGAAGATCACGTCCTCCATCGCCTGGCCACGCAGCATCTTGGCGCTCTGCTCGCCCAGGACCCAGAGAATCGAGTCGGAGATGTTGGATTTGCCCGAGCCATTGGGGCCGACAACGACCGTGAGGCCCGGATCGAACACCATCTGGGTCTTGTCGGCGAACGACTTGAATCCCTTGAGCGTGAGCGACTTCAGATACACGTGGACTCAGCCTTTCTGCGTCGGTGCGCCCTCGTCAGAGGACAGGTAACCGAGGCGCTCGAGCGCGTCGAGCGCCGCCGCGCTCTCGGACTCCTTCTTGGAGGGACCCTCTCCCCTGCCCTGGCGCTTGCCGTCGACGAGCACGACCGAGACGAAGGTGGGCTTGTGGGCCGGGCCCTCCTCGCCCTCGAGCTTGTACTCGGGCGCGCAGCGCATGTCGCGCTGGGTGACCTCCTGCAGGAGGGACTTGGGCGAGATGGGGCGCTCGGCGAGCTTGGGGGAGACGTGCGGGGCGAGCGTCCTCTGGACGAAGGCGTGGGTCTTCTCGAAGCCGGCGTCGAGGTACAGGGCGCCCACGACGGCCTCGTAGACGTTCTCGAGCGCGGAGTGCATGCCGCGCGAGCCCGTGCCCTTCTCGGACTCGCCGAAGATGATGAGCTCGCCGATGCCGAGGTCGCCCGCCACGACGGAGAGGGTCTTGCCGCTCACGAGCGAGATCTTCATGCGCGTGAGCTTGCCCTCGTCCATGGCGGGGAACTTCTCGAACAGGTCGGTCGCGACCATGGCGCCCAGGATCGAGTCGCCCAGGAACTCCAGGCGCTCGTAGGACGCCGAGACGGGCTGCCCCTCGACGGCCGAGGGGTGCGTGATCGCGGACGTGATGAGTTCCTTGTTGTCAAAGTGGTGGCCGCAGATCTCCTCGATCCTGGCGACCCTGTCGCGAACCTTCAAGCGCGGCTCCCTAGAGCTCGGCCGCGACGATGTCGACGGTCTGGCCGACCGTCTCGACGGACGCCATGTCGCCGCCGGCGGCGTTCTCGAGCGAGATGTCGAAGGCCTCCTCGAGGGCGACCATGATCTCGAGCTGGTCGAACGAGTCGGCCCCGAGGTCCTTCAGCGTGGTCTCCTCGGTGATCGTGAGGTCGTCGTTGCCAAGGGTCTCGCAGATGGCGGCCTTGACCTTCTCGAGAATCTCGTTGCGTTCCATGTGATGCTCCTTCAAGCGGTGTGCGCGCCGCGCGGGCGCGCCGTCGATTGCACAGCTAATTGTACCCGTCTAGGCGTCCTGGGAGATGTCCTCGGCGATTTTTCTCACAAGCTCGCCCCTAACGGCGGAGGCGCAGGCCAGCGTGCCGTGCATGACGGCGTCCTTCGAGGTCGCGCCATGCCCGATGAGCACGGGCGCCTTGAGGCCGAGCAGGAACGCGCCACCGTACTCGTCGCCGGAGAGCGACGCCGCGACGCCCTTGAGCGACTTCTTGAGGAGAAGAGCCCCGACCTTGGCCGCAAACGATGCGGCAACGGACTTCTTGACCTCCCCGAGGATGAACTTCGCGGTGCCCTCGAGGGTCTTGAGGGCGACGTTGCCGGAGAAGCCGTCAGTGACGATGACGTCGTGGACGCCGCGCAGGATGTCGGATCCCTCGCAGTTGCCGACGAACCAGTCGCCGGCCGCCTTGAGCGCCTCGTGCTCGGCCACGACGGCCTCGGAGCCCTTGGTGTCCTCGGTGCCGTTGGAGAGCAGCGCCACCTTGGGGTCCTCGACGCCGAGCGTCACGCGCGAGTAGGCGCGGCCCATCTGGGCGAACTGGACGATCATCTCGGGACGGACGTCGGCGTTGGCGCCCATGTCGAGGAAGACGGTGCTCCTGCCGGTCGAGCCGGGCACGGCACAGGCGATCGCGGGGCGCTTGATGCCGCGGATGCGGCCGACGCCGAGCGTGGCCGCCGCGAAGATCGCGCCGGTGGAGCCGGCGGAGAAGAAGCCGTCCGCCTCGCCGGCGCGGATGGCGGCGCAGCCGCGGACGATCGAGGAGTCCTTCTTGGCGCGCACGGCCTCCGCGGGGTGCTCGGCCATGCCGATGACCTCGGTGGTGACGAGCGCCTTGGCGCGGTCGTGCGACTCGCAGAACGGCACCACGACGTCCTCGTCACCCGCGACCAGGACGCTCAGGTCCGCGTCGCGGGAAAGCGCGGCCTCGATGCCGGAGAGAACAACGTCGGGGGTCTCGTCCCCGCCCATGGCGTCGACGCAAATGGTCGTCATTACTACCTCCAAAGACGAAAAAAGGAGACCGACCCCTGAAGGACCGGCCTCCCAGGCCACGTTTGTACGAAGCGACTACTCGGTGACGACGACCTCGCGGTCCTTGTAGTAGCCACAGTTGGGGCACACGTGATGCGGAAGCTTAGGAGCACCGCACTGGGGGCAAACGGAACGTGCCGACGCGGCGAGCTTGCTGTTGGCCGAACGGCGGGTGTGCGTGGCGCCGCGACCCTTCTTTTGCTTAGGAACTGCCATCTTGAACCTCTCTTAGACGTACGTACTGCCAGGCACTAAGCCCAGCCTGTCTACCTTCTTAAAGACACAAGAACGAACTATACCACGCGCCCATCGAAAATGCACGTTGCACGCACGCACCCGACAAATCACACAAACGCCGAGACGGCGAAGTCGGGACTAGTCGTCGAGCTCGAGGTTCTTCAGGACCGAGAAGGGGCTCTTGTCGAGCCTCTCCTGCTCGCGCTCGGCCTCGATCTGGGCGGCATGCCCGCAGTCGGCCTCGTTGAGGTTCTGCCCGCAGACCGGGCAGAGGCCCTTGCAGTCCTCCTGGCACAGCACGATGAACGGCGTGTCCATGAGAAGCGCGCTCTCGAGCGCCTCGGTCAGGTCGACGGTGCGGTCGGACGAGACGAGCGAGTAGTCCACCTCGTCCTCCCCGTCGCCGACCTCGAGGACCTCGTCCGGCTCCTTGAAGAGGAAGTACTCGTCGACCTCGCCCTTGACGTCGAACTCGGCGTCACCGAGGCAGCGGTCGCAGGAGCCCTTCACATGGGCGGAGATGATCCCGGTGGCGAGGATGCCCTCGCCGGCGTTGGTCAGGACGAGGTCATAGTCGACGCCCTCGGGAAGCGTGAAGGCACGCTCGCCGAGGTTGTAGCTCTTCTCGTCGAGGTGATCGGCGACCACGCGGGTGTCGCCGGGGTTCTCAAGGCGCTCGTCGAGCGCCACGACTACGCTCTGCATGGCGACTACCAGGGAACGTTGTTGGTCTGGTTGCGCGGGCCGGAGTTCTCGTTGAGGGTCTGGCGGACGCGGCTCACCGAGTTGGAGATGCTCTTGAGGTTGTCCTCGAGGTGCGAGAGGACCGTGTCGGCGTACTCCTCGGCGTTGTAGCGCGTGTCACGCTCGTACTGGGCGGCCTTGTCGCGGATGTCGTCGGCCTGCTGCTGGGCGAGACGCACGACCTCCTGGTCGCCGGCGAGGATCATCGCCTGCTGCTGCGCGTCTGCGACGATGGCGTCTGCCTGCATCTGCGCGCGCTCGAGCGTCTCGGCCTCCTCCTTCACGATACGACGGGCGTCGGAGAACTCCTGCGGGAAGACTCGACGGATCTCGTCCAGGATCTCGTAGATCTCCTGGGCGTCGACGATCTTCTTCCCGGCACCACCCGTAAACGGAGTCTTTCCCTCGCTCACGATCTGCTCGAGTTCGCCGACCAGGCTCTCGATTTCCTCACCCGGCTGCATGCGGGACTCCTTTCGCATAGTGGCGCGGTCCGGCCATTGTTCAACGTTGTTTGGATCGCATCGCGCATATGGTATCAGATTCGCCAGCATATGACCCATGAGGCGCCGTATGGCATGGGTGATTCGTCAAGAGCCCACGACCAGAGGTCGCGCGCGGCCGGTGCGCGGAGGGCTCGCCGGCGGGCGCGGGGCACCGTCGGGCTAGCGGGAGAAGTGCTCGGCCAGGCAGCGCGCGACGTTGGGCGGGACGAGGAACGACACGTCGGAGCCGAGCGACGCGAGCTCGCGCACGATCGACGACGAGACGTAGCCGAACTGCGGGCTCGACATGACGAACACGGACTCGACCTCGGGCGCCATGTGGTAGTTGAGGTCGGCCTGCTGCAGCTCGTACTCGAAGTCGGTCATGGCGCGCAGGCCCTTGACCACGCCGCCCGCGCCGACCTCCCTCACGAAGTCGACGAGCAGCCCCGAGAAGGGCCTCACGTCCACGCGCTCGGCGATGCCCTCCTCCACCAGCGCGTCCTCGACCATGCGCACGCGCTCGTCGAGCGTGAAGGTCGGCCCCGAGCCGTTCTTACCGACCGAGGCCGCCACGCCCACGGTCACGTGCGGAAAGAGCCTCCGCGCACGGCGGATGACGTCAAGGTGGCCGAAGGTCACGGGGTCGAAGGTGCCCGGAACGACGACGTGCTCGATTCTCTCGTCACTCATTGCTTACGCTCCCCTGGTCAGGATCTCGAAGGTGGTGATGCCGTGGCTCTTCTCGCGCGCCTGGGCGAAGCCGGGCACATCGAGCCCCGGCGCCTTGGAGTCGTGCTCGTAGAGGATGCGGGCGTCCTCGGCGAGAAGAGCGTTCGCGTCGAGGTCGGCGACCAACTCACAGACGCGCGACGCCTCCATCGCGTAGGGCGGGTCGAGCACGACGAGGCGAAACGGCGCGCCCGGGAGACGCCCGGACTTCGCGAGGCGGCATACGTCACCTGCGACGACGGCGGCACGCCCCTGCTCGCAGCCGAACGCGCGGCAGTTGCGCCTCACGCGCGCCACGGCCCCGCGGTCGCGGTCGACGAAGGTCGCGCGTGCCGCGCCGCGGCTCAGAAGCTCGAGCCCGATGGCCCCGGAGCCCGCAAAGGCGTCGAGCACCGAGACGTCCGCGAGGTCGAGCCCGAAGGCCGACAGAACCATCGACGCCATCGACTCGCGCGTCCTGTCCGTGGTGGGACGCGTGACGTCACGTCCCTCGGGCGCCTCAATGGGCCGCCCCCTCCACATGCCGCCAACGATCCTCAAAGCCTCTCAGCCTCCTCGAAGTAGATGCCAAAGCGGTCCCTCACCTCGTACGCGAGCGGGCGGAGCGCGGGCGAGACGAGCGCGGCGTCGCGCTCGAAGATCTGCTCGGCATCCGCATGGGCCCACTCGACGAGGTCCGCGTCCTGTGCGAGGTCCGAGACCGCAAGCGAGACCCCGCCGCTCTGACGATACCCCAAGATCTCGCCCTCGTGGCGCAGCCTCAGGTCGAGCTCCGCGAGCTCGAATCCGTCGGAGGTCTTCTCGAGCGCGGCGAGGCGCTTGCGCGCGGGCGTGCCCTTGCGCGCGGGGCACTCCAGAAAGACCGTGCCCGCCACGTCTCCCCTGCCCACGCGGCCGCGCAGCTGGTGCAGGGTCGCGAGGCCGAAGCGGTCGGCGTCGTGCACGAGCATGACGGTCGCTGCGGGCACGTCGACTCCGACCTCGACCACGGTGGTCGAGACGAGCACGTCGACCTCGCCCGCGCGGAAGCTCTCCATGACGCGCTCCTTCTCGGCGGCGGCCATGCGCCCGGTGAGGGCGGCCACGCGCAGGCCGGAGAGCGCGCTCTCCGAGAGCGCCTTGGCCGTGCGCGCGACGGAGTGCAGGTTGGACGACGTGGAGCGCGACGCCTCCGGCACGTCGTCGAGATGGCTGCCGTCGTCGGCGTCGTCGACGAGCGGGCAGATCACGTAGGCCTGCTGCCCCGCCGCGACGGCCTCGCGGATCGCGCCGTAGGCCAGGTCGCGGTTCTCGGGGGCGATGCAGGTCGTGGAAATGCCCGCGCCCGCACGCGGCCGCTTGCGGATGCGCGAGCAGCGCACGTCGCCGTAGAGCGAGAGCGCGAGCGTGCGCGGGATGGGCGTCGCGGTCATGGCGAGCAGGTCGGCGCCCGCGCCCTTGCGCTTGAGCGCCGCGCGCTGGTCGACGCCGAAGCGGTGCTGCTCGTCGATGACGACGAGGCTCAGCGTCGCGAAGGCGATGTCGTCGGAGAGGAGCGCCGTGGTTCCGAAGAGCACGCTCGTCTCGCCCGAGGCGAGCGACTGTGCGATGCGGGCGCGCTCGTCGGCGGCGGTCGCGCCGGTCACGAGCGCCCAGGTCACGCCCGCGGCCTCGAGCACGGGCCCGAGCTTCTCGGCGTACTGGCGCGCGAGAACCGAGGTCGGCGCCATCATCGCGGCCTGCGTGCCGGTGTCTGCGGCCGTGGCCAGCGCGAACGCGGCGACGGCGGTCTTGCCGGTGCCCACGTCGCCGAGGAGCAGCCGGCTCATGACGACGGGCGCGGCCATGTCGGCGAGGATCTCGTCTGCGGCCACCCGCTGCTCGTCCGTGAGCTCGAAGGGAAGCGCGCTCCCCAGCGCGCGCACGTGCTCGCCGTCGATCACGTGACGCGTGGGATCGCAGCCCTCGAGCTCGATGCGCCGGCGGGCGAGAAGAGCCACCTGCAGGCACAGCAGCTCGTCATAGGCAAGGCGGCGGCGTGCGCGCTCCTTGGAGGCGAGCGTCGTCGGGAAGTGGACCTCGCGTAGGGCGCGCGCCTCGCTCATGAGCTCGTGGCGCGCGACGAGGCGGACGGGAAGGAAGTCGCAGACGTCTCCGGCATCGGCGAGCGCCGCCGCGACGATGCGGCGCATCCAGGAGGCGCTCATGCCCTCGCTCACCGGGTGGACCGGGAGGATGCGCGCGTAGGATCCGCCGTCTGCGGCAGAGCCCAGCACCTCGTGGAAGGGCGCCTTGATCTGCTTGAAGCCGTAGGCGAAGTCGACCTTGCCCGAAAGCGCCACGAGGTCGCCCTGGGAGATCTGCTCGGCGATCCAGGGCTGGCGGAAGAACGTCGCCTGGATGACGCCCGTGTCGTCGAGCACGTAGACCTCGACGATCTGCATGCGGGGCTTGGGGCGCTTGAGCTTGACCCTGTCGACCCTGCCCACCACGGTGACCTCGCTTCCGACCTCGGCCATGCCGATGGGCACGACGTTGGAGAAGTCGAGGTAGCGGTGGGGCACATGCAGCAGGAGGTCGCGAACGCGCGTGACCTGCATGCGCTCGAGAGCAGTGCGCCTCGCGCCCGACACAAAGCGCAGGCGCGAGACGTCATCTGTTAGGGCGCGAGTGCGCGCAAGGCGCTCACTCACCTCTGGGGTTGTCGGGGAGCTCCCCACGGCCGGCGAGATCTCCTACTCGATGGAGAAGATGACCGGGTACAGGGGCTGCTCGCCGCGGTGCGAGTCGATCTCGAGGTCGGGCTGGGCCTCCTCGATGGCGGCGATCAGGTGCTGGAAGTCGTCGTCGGAGAGGTCAGAGCCGGCTAGGATCGTGAGGGTGTCGCCCTCCTCGTCGTCCTGCATGCGGTTGATGACCTCGACGGTGACCTTCTCGACGTCGTTGCCGACGACCTCGATCGAGCCGCCCATGATGCCCATGACGTCGCCCGAGTGGATGGGGCTGCCGTCGGCGGCGGAGGAGTCGCGCACGGCGGTGGTGACCTCGCCGTCACGGATCTGGCCGATGGCCTCGTTCATCTCGGCGACGTTGTCGTCGAGGGAGCCCTCGGCGTCAGCCACGAACATGGCCGAGAACGCCTGGAGCACGGTCTTGGTCGGGACGACGGCGCAGTCGCAGTCCTCGCAGGCACCCACGGCCGCCTCGGCCGCCATGCGGATGTTGCCGTTGTTGGGAAGGACGATGACCTTCTCGGCGTTGCACCTCTCGATGGCGTCGAGGATGTCGGCCGTCGAGGGGTTCATGGTCTGGCCGCCGGAGACGATGACGTCGACGCCGAGCGACTTGAGGATCTCGGCCTGGCCCTCGCCCGCGGCGACGGCGACAAATCCGATGCCCTCCTTGCGGGCGGCGGGGGCTGTGGGAGCCGCCTCGTCGTCCTTGTCCTGGCGGATGGACTCGGTGCGCTCCTGCGCCTCGAGGTCCATGTTGTGGACGTAGACGTTGAAGATCTGGCCGCGGTGCAGCATGTGACGGAGCACGCGGTCCGGCCTGTTGGTGTGGACGTGGATCTTGTAGTCCGGGTTGGAGCCGACGAGCAGCTCGCAGTCACCCATGGTCGAGAGGTACTTGAGGTTGGCGTCCTCGTCGAAGTTCGGGTCCTCGCAGTGGAAGAGGAACTCGGTGCAGTAGCGGAACTCGGAGCCCTCCCAGTCGTCGTTGATCTCGATGTCGACGACGTTGGCGACCTGCGCCTTGGCGTCACCGGAGTCGACGGTGGTCTTGAAGTCGGAGACCTCGCCGGCCTTGCCCTCGTAGGCGTTAACGAAGGCCTCGATGAACGTGGCCAGGCCGAAGGCGCCGGAGTCGACGACGCCGTTCTCCTTGAGGACGGGCAGCAGGTCCGGGGTGCGGGCGACGGACTCGTACGCCTCGACGACGATGGCGTCGAGCGCCTCCCGCGGGGTGACCTTCTCCCTCTCGAGCTGATCGGCCTTGGTGGAGATGTCCCTCAGCACGGTGAGGATCGTGCCCTCGACCGGCTTGCGGACCGCCTTGAAGGCGACCTTGACGCCGTTGCGCAGGGCGAAGGCGATGTCAGCCGTGGTGGCCTGGGCGCCGTCGGCGTTGACGAGGCCCTCGGCGACGCCGCGCAGGATCTGGCTCGTGATGACGCCGGAGTTGCCACGGGCGCCCATGAGCGAGCCGTGGGTAATGGCCTGGGCGATGTCCTCCATGGTGGCGTTCGCGGGGAGGGCCTGGACCTCCTTCACGACCGTGCCGAGGGTGAGCGACATGTTGGTGCCGGTGTCACCGTCGGGCACGGGGAAGACATTGAGCTTGTTGATCTCGTCGGCCTTGTCGGCGACGACCTGGGCTGCGACGGGGAAGCAGTTGCGGACAACGTTGGCAATCATTTCAGGAGAACCTCGAATCCTTTTCTCGTGGGAAAGTCGGAAGGGGGCCAGCTGATGCTAGCGGGTGCGGAGGGCGTCGATGTGAACGCACACGTCGACGTCGTCGAGCTCGGCGATCTGCTTGAGCACGAACTTGACCGAGCTCACCAGATTGTCGGAGACGGAAGAGATGTTGACCCCGCGCTCCACGACGACGTTGAGGTCGACGTTGACGCGGCCGTCGACGGAGGAGACGGTGATGCCCCTCCTGAGGCGGTACGTGGGGAGCAGGTGCGCGACGCCACCCTGCTCGTCGAGCACGGCCATGCCCACCACGCCGTAGCACTCGAGCGCGGCGTAGCCCGCAAGGTCTGCGATGCAGTCGTTCGAAACCCTGAGCGCGCCAGGGACGACAGTTGCCATGTGTTTCTCCTCTCACTCGGCTGCCCTCGCAGCCAGAGTCGAACTGCCTAACTATAGCATTGCACCCCGAGACGGGGCCGAAGACGCACATCAGTCCTTATATAAACACAGTCCGGCCCCGCCTGGCACCTCACTTCGAAGGACGTGGCGCCCCGACGCCGCAGACGGGCCGAAGACCAGCCGCGAGCAGGCGATCGCGACGCCGAGAAGAGCCACGGCGCTCGCCGCGCGACGACCTATATATGTTGCCCTCACGCGCTCGACGTCGTAACCCACGGATCGCATCTCCTGGAGCACGAAGCGCGCGCAGGAGAGCGAGACCGGCTCGAGGGGCGTGCCCGCGAGGCGGCTCTCGGCGAGGAGGGCCGCCGCCGCGGCAGCGCGAAGGCCATCTCCCTCCCCCACGCGCGTCCGCAGCATCCTGATGCCCGAGCGATTGGGCTCGCCATAGGCGCGCTCGAGGAGCGCCGCCGAGCCTGCGTCCACGGCGGCCTCCATGCGCGCCAGCGTCTCGGCGCGCAGCGCGACGGGGAGCGGCGACTCCACCCCGCCGAGCAGCCCTCCCACCACGACGGCGCGCACGATTGCGGCCGCGACGCCAAGCAAGGCGCACGCCCTCAGCGCGACGGCCGCCGCGCCCGCGAGTCCTCGCAGGCCAGAGGGAGTCCCCAGATCAAGCCGTCCGCCCATGTCGACCATCCCCCTTCGCGCCAAGGGAGGGCGAGCGCGCAGACGCGATGGCCCTCCGTGCCTGCTGCGCCCATCATCGCAGGCGCCCCGGACACAAAAACCGCCCCGCGCCGCTCGCCGAGGGCATCCCCCATCGCTACAAAACCTGCACAAGATGGGGCGTCTGGCGCTTGCATGGAGCCATCGCTGTGCTATATTTGGACGGCTTTGGAAATTGCGGGGCATCCGCGCCGCCCTTTGGAGGTCGTAATAATGTCGAAGGTTTGTGATATCTGCGGTAAGCACGCCGTTGCTGGTCGCTCCATCAGCCACTCCCACCGCACCGTCAACCGTACGTTTAAGCCCAACATCCAGCGCGTCACCGTCTTCGAGAACGGCAGGGCCGTCAAGAAGAACGTCTGCACCCGCTGCCTCAAGAGCGGCAAGGTCGCCCGCTCCGCCGAGCAGGCGTAAGCCTACCCGACGCATACAGCGCTTGGACGAGGAGCCCTTCGGGGCTCCTTTTTCATGCCGAGAAGAGCCAGGCCCTCGCGCCCGGCCTCACCACATAGGGAGGGTCGCCCCGTCTCGTGCGGGACGACCCTCCCTCCTATCGATCCATTTCGACGCGTCGGCGCGACCCCCAAAGAGGTCGTGGCAATCGCGACGGCCAGGCTACCTCAGGACGTAGACGGCCACGCACCCCTCGTGGCAGGTGACGCAGGCGTCGGCCGAGGCCACCCGGTTCGAGACGCCCTCGTCGGCGAGGGCCGCAAGCTCGGCGTGGTCGAGCTCCCAGACGCTCCCCCGCTCGGAGACCACGCTCTTCTCGGCAAGGGAGATCACCGAGAAGGTCGCGCCCGCAAGGCCCTCGAGGTGCCAGGAGTCGCGGCCGCCGGGCGAGAGGACGCGCAGCTCGAAGTCGTCCTCCACGACGCGGCAGGCAAGGTCGGCGTTGCGCGCGAGCAGGCCGAGCACGCCCAGTGCGTGGTCGGGCCGGCCACCGCTCACGCAGGTGAGGGTGAGCTCGGCCGGGGCGTGGCGGCGGGCCGCCTCGTGGCGGGCGCAGCCGATCGCGTAGGCGAGGTCGGTGGCGTACTTCTCGCTCGGGAGCGAGATCGTGCGCGCGGCCGCCTCGCGGGCCCAGGCGGCGTCCGCGTCCGCGGCCGAGTCGCAGTCGCCGCAGAAGACGTCGGGTGTGACGCCCGCGTCGCGAAGAGGCGCGGCGCCGGCGTCGGCCGCGATGACGTAGTCGGCCTCGGCCGCGAGGGTCGCGACGAGCTCGGAGGCGCTTCTCTGGGGAGAGCCGCCAACCACGAGGATGCGGCTCTTCTCGGCGGTGGGAGCGCCGTCCGCAGCGGGGGCGGTGGCGTCGGAGGCGCCGGCGTCGGAGGCGTCGGCGTAGTCGTCGAGGAGTGCGAAGGAGAGCTCGGGGTAGCCGTGGACGAGGAAGGTCGAGAAGGGCGCGACCTCCTGCGGCGTGCGGTCGCCGTGGGGGCTGAAGAGGCAGGCCGTGCGGAAGCCGGCGCCGGTCGCGCTCCTGAGGGAGAACGGGGCGTCCTCGAAGACCCAGGTCTCGGACGCGGGCGTGCCGAGGCGCTCGCGCGCCACGTGCCAGATGTCGGGATAGTCCTTGCTGCGGATCTCGCCGCCGGTCGAGAGGACGTCCTGGAAGTAGCCGCGGATGTTCTTGGCACGCAGGATGACCTCGAGCTCGGAGGCCGGCGTGGACGAGGCGACGACCATGGGCACGCCGTGGGCGCGCAGGTCGTCGAGGAAGACGAGGCAGCCGTCGAGCAGGTCGATGTCGCTCAGGTAGGCCTCGCGCATGTCGGCCTTGATCTCGGCCTCGAGGTCGTCGGTCGAGACGGAGGGCACGTGACGGTCGTGGAGCACCTCGCAGAGCTCCCGCAGGGGCAGCGACTCGGTCTCGACGAAGAACTGCTCGGCGTTGGGCACGCCGTAGCGCTCGAGCATGCGCACCGTGACGTCATGCCAGGCGGGCATTGAGTCGACGAGGGTCCCGTCGAAGTCGAAGATGGCACCTGAGATGGGCATCGCACTCCAATCGTCTTGCTGGCCCGAGGGGCCTCGCTGCTAGGCGTAGATTCCATGATAGCGACGCGCTTGCCTGCGCCAAGTGATAGATTACACGTCGTTGGACCACGGCGGCGCAGGCTGCGCCGCGCACATGCTATGGAGGACTCAATGGCACGTTACGACTACCGATGCACCTCGTGCGAGAACGTCTTCGAGGTCGAACATCGCATGAGCGAGCACCCCGAGGTGACCTGCCCCAAGTGCGGGAAGAAGGCCGAGCGCGTCTTCTCGACCTCGGGCATCGTCTTCTCGGGCTCGGGCTTCTACAACACCGACCAGCGCGACAAGAAGTAGCGCGAGTCGACGTATGCATGCGAGCGGGGGCGACCATTGGGCCGCCCCCGCTTTTCGTAGGCAGATGCGTTGTCGACGGGCTACACGCCGTACCAGGCGATGCCCTCGCCGCGCCAGCCGATGGTGCAGAGGTGGACGTGCTCGGCCTCGCTGGTCGTGAAGTTGTGCGCGCCGGAGGTCGCGAACGGGTTGTACTCGCGCCAGACCGGGACGGCCTCGTGCGGGTCGGAGAGCCAGCCCACGCCCTCGTAGCTCCAGCCCACGCCCACCAGGACGTCGCGCTCCCCCGCGCTCATGGTGTAGTGGTGGTCGCCCGCGTTGGGGTTGTAGAGGCGATAGACCGGCTCGCCGTCCGTCGACGGCGCCACCCAGCCCACGCCCTCGTAGTTCCAGCCTGCCTCGTCGACGGCGTCGCGCTCGTAGGCGCTAGCGGTGTAGAAATGCTCGCCGGAGTAGGGGTTGTAGAGGCGGTACATCGGAACGCCCGCAGGCGTCGGCTCCGGCACCTCGCTCCATTGGGCAAAGAGGACGTCGCCGCCGAGGGCCAACTCGAAGGCGTCGCCCGGGGCGTACGCGACGCCCGATCCGTCGGGCCTAGTGTTCCAGCCCACAAACTCGAACCCATCGCGGGCGAAGCCGGACGCCGAGACGAGAACGTGCTCCCCCTCGTGCCCAGGCTGGGGCTCAGTCGAGCCCGCCGTGGCACCGTTACCGTCGTAGCTCAGCTCTCCACGCGGATCCCACTGGGCGAAGAGGACGTCTTCGCCGGCCGTGAGCTCATAGGGGCTGCCGGGGGCATAGGCCTCGCCCGATCCGTCAGACGCCGTATTCCAGCCGATAAAGTCGTGATGAGCCCAAGTGAACCCACATGCCGGGACCGTGACCGACTCGCCGACGGCCCCCTCGGGAGATGGAGTCGAACCCGAGGCCAGCCGACTGTTGGGTTCGAGAGTGAGACTGTCGGCGAAGATATCAAAGGGAACGAGCTCCTCGAGACCGGTCCAATCCATGTCCTCGGGAACGCTTGCAAGAAGCAGGTATGACCCGGGCACTGAGGGACGCTCGGTCTCGAAGACAAGCTCACCCTCGGCCTGCCCCCCAAGGCCAACAGCCGCGTAGGCGAACGACACCTCGCCGTAGCGCGCGTCCCCCACAGGGTCGGACGCGGGCAGGCCATAGGTCCACGAGGAGATTGCGGGTGAGGTCACCCATTCGTTGCCTGCCTGGGCGATGACGCACTCGAGCGGAGTGTCGAGGACGAGGTCGGCATGGGTGTCGTCACCGACAAAGCGAACGTTTACGTAGAATGTGCCGGCATGCGTCTCCTGCGGCACATCACCGGACCACTCCGACCCGTCGATGGAGCACTCCATCCCCACACAGCCGTCAGGCAGCGCCGACGGTGAAATCACGAGGGAGTGCTTTTGCCCGTCGTAGGTCGCTTGAACGGGCTCGGGCGGATCCGTCAAAACGATGTCAAGCTTCGGCAGGGTGACCTCGGTGGACGCGGAGGCGTCCGAATGGTAGAGCGCGTCCGTCTCGACCGCGCGTGCGACGATGGAGACGGGCTTGCCTGGGGTGAGGCCCCCGAAGTCCACGATAGTCTCGCCCGGCGCGGGCTCGACCCAGCTCGCCCCGCCGTCAATGCTATAGGCCAGGCCGGGCTGAGCCGTGATCTGAACGCTCGTGGGCTCGACGCCCTCGATGGCGGGGCTTGCGGGGGCAGGCGCGATCCCCTTTGCAGCCACGGAGACCTCGGCGGCCTCGGAGGCGTCCTTGGGCCACGCGGCATCTGTGGCAGCAACCGCCGCGTATCGCACCTGATACGTACCCACGGAAAGACCGGTGACGGACGTCGCGCCCGTGGGAACCGCCTGCCAGGAGTCAGGCCATACACCGCCGTCACCGCGGCGACGCCATTCCATGCCATCGGTGACGCCAGTTATCGAGCCGTCGGAGTTGGTGATGGGCGCGCCTGACGCATCGCGCGCCACGTGGCCGTCCGCGCCCTCGAGGACCGGCGTGGGCGCCGTCGCGGAGAGCGTCGACGGCGCGTCCTGCTGCTCCGTCCAGTGGGCGTAGAGCGTGGCCTTGCCAGAGAGGCCCGTGACGTCGGCCGACAGCTTGTCGCCGGAGGTGGGAGCGACGCCCCAGAACCAGCCATCGAAGCGGTGGTGGTCCCAGGAGGGCTCGCGTGCCTCGACGTCCGAGCGAGACACGAGATACGTTCCGCCCGAGGCGTGTCCGAGCAGGTAGTCGCCAGCAACGGGCGCCTCTCCCCCGTTGGCGTCGAGGGCAACCATGGGCACGCTGAGGTTGTCGACGGAGACCACCATGGGCGCACGCACGGGCCCGCCCTCCGCGTCGTCCCAGTGCATCGGCGCGGGCGCGCCCGCGCTCCAGAGCACCTGCGAGCAGGGGAACTCCGCGCCGTCGACCACGTAGCCCACAACGCGGGCGCGGTAGCGCGACGGAATCCCCGTCGAGTTGTAGAGCCACACGGGCAGGCTGCCCGACGCCGCGCGGGAGCTCCCCTCCCCAACGACCGCGCAGCGCGTACCGGCACCCGAGGCCTGCTGGGAGACGACGGCGTAGTCGTCGTCGGGCGAGTCGTCGTCGGGCGCCCACAAGACCTTGACGTAGACGGCCTGAACGGCCGTGTGGCCGTCGGTGTCGGCGCCCGCGAGGCGAACCTCCCAGTCCCCGTCGAAGAAGCCCGTGACGGGCGCGAAGGAGACGGCGAAGTCGTCGCCCGACTGCGCGGCCACAAAGGAGGCAGACTCCACCTGAGCGGCGCTCTCGGGCGACTCGTCGACCGTGGGACGCAGCCCGAGCGCGTAGGTCGCGTGGGACGACAGGCCGTGCAGCTCGTAGGAGCCGACGGCCGCTGCCGCCCCATCGGGGGCAGACGACACCGCGACGGGGTAGCCCTCGACGGGGTCGTCGGAGCCGTCCGCGAAGAGGTAGAGGTTCGCCGCACGCGAGCGCTCGGTGGGCGTGTCGTTCACCGTGCCAGAGACCATCGTCGTCTCACCGGTGACGGGATCCTTCTGCGGGTAGAGGTACTCGTAGCTCCAGCGCACGGAGCCCGAGACACCATAGGTCACCTCGACCTGGGTGGCCGCCGACTCGACGTGGTTGTCGTCGGCCGCATGGCGCACGAGCACGTCACCCGCCGCAAGCCCCTCGATGACGCCCGACGCGGGGACGCTCGACCAGGTGGCACCCCCATCTGCCGACCACTCGGTGGGAACCGAGGCGTCGTGGCCCGAGATCGTGACCGTGCCCTGGCACGTGTCCTCGGCAGGCGACCCCTCGCGGTGTCGAACGCGCGACTCGGTCGTCGAGAGCGACGCAGCCGGAATGTCTGGCCAGGTCGCACGCGCGACCTCGAAGGGCACCTCGGTTGATAGACCCGCATAGTTCACGGTCTCGGCCACGGTCGCGCGCATCACGTAGGAGCCGGCGTCGGTGGGCGCCGTGGTCGACCAGGCGTCCGAGCCCGCGCGCGAATACTCCACGACCGGCTCGCCGGCGGACGAGAAGAGCGCGGCGGGCGCGCTTGCGACCACGGCCTCCCCGTCATAGGTCTTGGACGTCGCGGCAGGCTCGGTCGTCCAGGCGTTTTCGGCCTGCGCAACCTTGAGCACACCCTGGTCGACGGTGAGCGCGTAGTTGCCCGAACTACCGAGTCCCCGGGGGTAGACGGGATAGTCGCCCACGTGGGAGCCGGGCGCATAGGAGCAGTGGAGGTCGAGGGCGCCCGTTACAAAGCCCGAGGAGACCTCGTCCTCACCGGCGGCAAAGCCGGACCAGGTCGCGGTGTAGGTGGGTGCGGGGTCGCCGAATGCCACGCTCTTGTCGTCCACCGCAAGCGTGAGGGGGCGAGGCGAGATCTCGAAGCGCGTGGGCCTGCTGGTGGCCGCCGCCCAGTTGGGGTCCTCGTCAATCTGAGCGCGCACGTAGTAGGTGCCGGCGTCGGGATACGTGCCGCCAGCACCCGTGGGCAGCTCGTCGGAGAAGGGGCCGTCGGCGCTCTTCGACCAGGTGATGTGTGCCGAGGAGGCGCCGAAGCCCGCAGTGACGAGGGGAAGGTTGGTGGCGCCGCCGTACGTCCAAGAGTCGATGGCGACGGTGGCGGAGTTCTCGGCCTGTGCGACCGACCACGTGTGCGAGTTCTCTGGCAGGGCGTAGTTCCTGGCACGCTCGCCGGTCAGCGACGCGACGCTGACGGCATACGACCCCGCGTCGGTGGCGCTCGTTGTCCCCACGTAGCCTCCGATCGACACCTGGCCCGCGTCGGCCGCAAGGACGCCGGTGAGGGTGGCCCCGGCATAGTGGCGCGTCTCGCCGGTGTAGGCGGGGTTGGCCGACGACCATGAGAGCCCGACGGAGCGCGGGGTGACCTGGAGGACGCCGGCCTCGTAGGCGATGTCGTAGTCGGAGCTGGTCGCGCCCGAGGGGATGATGTAGTAGGTGCCGCGCGGCGAACTGGCAGAATAGGCGGCGCCCGAGCCATCGTCGCGCGAGGAGAACGCATAGGTCAGGGCATCGGTGCCTATCGAGGAGGCGTCGTCGTCTCCGGCAAAGCCCGACCACGTGACCCCCGCAGGCGCAGCGTCGTCGCCGTAGGCAACCGACGCGTCGTTGGCGCGGCAGACAAGCGGCGCGGGCGCAATGCTCACGACCGCCGACCCGCCCTTCGAGTCCTCCTGGTCGCCCGTCGCCACGAGCCACCACCACACCCTGGTGTCGCCCGCGTGCGAGGCGCGGGCGTCGTCCGGGTTGGTGCTGCCGACAGACGCATAGTTCTCCGCGGTGAGCTCCGTGAGCGCGTAGTAGACGGTGACCGTCGTGGTCCCGCGTGGGTTGGGTGTCACGGTGATGCCGTGCGCCGCGCCGTCGTAGGTGCCGGAGTAGCCGCTCACGTCGACCGAGACCTCGGTGGCTGGCACCACGGTGTAGGTGCCGGCAACAGTCGTGATCTCATAGTCAGCCGAGAAGAGCGTGCCCACGGAGATCTGATAGGTGCCTGCCGGTGAGGCGGCGCCGACGTTGCAGTCGAGGGTCACGCCCAGGTCGTCGTCACCATAGATGGCGCCCGAGGCTACCCGCCAGGTGAGCGGGACGGGCTCGTCTCCGTACGTCGAGCTCTTGTCGTCCGCCGCAATGGTCACGCGGGCGCGGGTGATCTGGAACTGGACGGTCACGGGCTCGGAGAGCGCGTAGTTCCCGCGTCCCGATACGGTTACCGTAGCGGTGCCCACATTGACGTTGTCAGCCCAAGCGAGGTCATAGTCTGTGTCGAGCGCGAGGACCGCGTCGTCTGCCGCGTCGCGCACCGCAGGCGTCGCCTCCTGGGCTGCGCCGTTGTAGGTGCGGTCGGCAAGCGCGCCGGCGCTCAGCTGGTTGGTCGCCCACTTGGCGTAGAGGGTGGTGTCGGAGGCGACTGCCACGGCCTCGCCCAACCCAAACTCCACGGGGCCTTCGGGCGTTGCCGACCAGCCAACAAGGTGGCAGGCGGAAGCCGCTGCGGTGACCGAACTGTCCCCGACCGTCGCCGTGAGCTGCGAGGGAAGGGTTACGGAGGCGTTGGCGCGCGTGGCTTGGAGCGTCGTGGTGACGCCGTCCGTGAGAGGCATCGACCCCTCGGGCAGGTTCGCGTAGTTTGCGTCGAGTGTCACGGAGGGAGCGCCGTCCTCGACATCCGAGGGGAGCGCGTCGGGCAGGGAGTTGCCGTAGACGGCAAAGAGGTCGGTGTTGGACGATATCACGAACGACTGGCCGACGATGCGGCTGGCGTTGCCGCGAACGAGCGACCAGCCCATGAAGGGCTGGGTCTGGCTCGCATCCTCCTGCTGCCCCGCAACCGTGACCGTGGCGCCATAGCGGTAGGTGGTGTCATCGACATGAGCTATCTCCGTGCCATCTGACTTGTGGTAGGTGACGTTGTAGAAGCCGCCCTTGACCCACTTGGCGTAGAGCGTCACATCCTGCGTGCCCACGGCGTCGGTGTAGAAGTTGCACGGGGTGCGGTAGTCCGGGTCCTTGTACCAGCCGCTGAAGGTATACTCGACCGATCCGACCTGTCGGATCGGATCGGGAGGGCGCGCTATGAGCGTGCCGCTCGGCACATCAGACAAGACCAACTTGGAGCCATCTTCGGAGGGGGTTCCGGACGGAGGATCGACAAACGTGCCCCCACGCGCGTCGAAAGTGACGTTGTAGGAATTGGAGACCCAGGCGGCGTACAGCGTCGTGGAGCCACCCGGCATCTTCGCTGACGAAAGGTCTATGGCGCTCGCCGCACTCTCGGGCTCGTTGGGGTGATGGGCCGCATAGTCGTCGGTGTACCATCCGGCGAAGCGCTGCGACTGGCCACCGACCATGCGCACCGTCTCGCTCGTGTAGCCAGGGTCGTTTGAGGAGAGGCTGGCGTTGTAGGCCACCTCACGGGTTGCCGTGCTCCCATACGAGCCCACGACGCCTTCCACATTGGCGAAGCTAAGGTCGAAGGAATTGCGGATGCAAAGGTAGTCGATGCAGTAGATGCCGTTCTCGAGATAGCCTTCGCACTTGTAGGACCCATAGTTCGTCGCCGAAGTCAGATCCTTGATGGTCGTCGTATATCGGCTCGATCCCATGTATATGAGGCCGGCAGTCCACACGGCAACGCCCTCGGCCGTGCGGGGCACCGTACTGGCCGTGACACCCGTGTAGCCCGACCTGAAGGCGCCGTCGGGATTCGTGAGCTCGAAGGTATAGGTGATACCCCCAAGCGTGACGTCCTTGGTGGGATTGGTGGGGGTCTCACCCGGCAGGACGTTGTGGTAGGCCCTGCTCCAACGCGTGCAGCTGTAGGTCTCCTTAAAACGTTTGTATGAGACCGTCAGCTTGTTGCCCATGACCCCATTGGGGAACGGCGCCTCCTCACCTAAGTGCCACCATGAGTTGCCCGTACTCGTCTTTCTCTCGTAGTTGTACGCATACGTGCTGGTGGATGCAGACTTGTTGATGAGCGCGGCGGAAGCCCACGTCGAGGAATCCTGTCCCCACTTGACCCAACCGGTCGTCTGGATGGTCGTCTTGTTGTCGGTGTCCTTGAAGACGTAGGTGTACACGTTGCGGGGCCAGTACACCTTGACGACCGTGGACCCATCGCCGCTCACGGTCTCATTGATGCCCTGGCGAAGCGCCTCGTGCGCCGCCGTCTCCTCGGCCGTGGCACGGTGATACTTGGTCGTCGTAGGGCCACCGTCATCGACGGGCTGGGCGGCCATGCCCGTCGTACCAGTGCAGAGCACTGTGCCAAAGACCTCAAACGCGCCCTCGCACGAAGTCCCACTGCCGTCCTCTATGAGGTGCATGACCGTGTAAGGCGTGTCAGACCGGGGCGTCCACTTTGCATAGAGGGTCGTGTCGACCGATATCGTGAGGTCGCCCTCGACCTTTGCGGTGCACTCGGGATCGGTGTACCAGCCTTCTAGCACATAGCCCAGACGCCACCCGCGATATCCTTCGGCAAAGGAATCCGTTGAAGGATCATAAGACGCGCCCGCGAGGCTCTTCTCGGTAGGGAGAAGATCCTGGGAGACCACACCCGTGCCGTCGCCGGCGTTCTGGACGAAGATGCTCGGCAACACGCCTCCGCCCGTGGTATCGAGCGTGACCCAGAAGCCATATTGGAGCTTGGGATAGAGATCCAGGGCAGTCGAGACGCCTTCGATGGTATCGTCTGCCGCCCAGCTGGCGAGGGGAGACGATTCGGCGCCTGCGCCAGTGGCATAGGCCTCCCATCCGACAAGGTCGACCTCACCGGCCTCGACGATGGGAACGTAGTTCTTTGACGCGCCTGCCAGCGACATCTTGTGCACGCCGCCATCAAGCCTCGTATAGCCGCTGAATGCGAAGATTGCGTCCTTGGCGCTGTCGGCCAAGCTCTCGGTGTGAGGATACTGGTGGAACCGTACGAGGTGCGCGTTGCCAAAGCTAGCGCGAACAACGACGTCACAGAGATTCGAGTCGTCAGGCGTGGCTGATGCAGCTGCAGCCATGGCTGCCAAGTCCGTGGCGGCAAGAGGACGTCCGAACAGGTCGGACACGTTGTAGTCACCTATCCCCCAGTGATGAAACGTCCGGTCTTGCCTGCACGAGGTCGGAGCGTCGGGGAACTCGATCGTGTCGCCGGCACGGACGATGCGCGTGGCAATGGCAACCTCCTGCCCCTCGACACCCGTTTCATCACAGACGAACCTAAGCTGAACGCGAAGGTCGGAAGATACCCCGACGGGAAACACCGCCGCGAGCGCAGGAATCGCAAGCAACGCGATTACGGCCGCAAGCAAAAGCGCGACGGGCACATGATGATGTCTGCGCTCGGACATACGCCCTCCCCCGACAGTAAGAATCTGTTGCGGCTGCAGGTACATTAAGTCTATCAGGGGAGGTGGCGCCCGCAGGCGCATCAGGGCACAAGGGGCACGCAGCAGGCGGCGGGCGGAGCGGGCAGGGCTGCCCGCCCCTGGCCGGGACGGGCAGCGGGGCCAGCCCCCGCGCTACACGCCGTACCAGGCGACGCCCTCGCCGCGCCAGCCGATGGTGCAGAGGTGGACGTGCTCGGCCTCGCTGGTCGTGAAGTTGTGCGCGCCGGAGGTCGCGAACGGGTTGTACTCGCGCCAGACCGGGACGGCCTCGTGCTCGTCGGAGAGCCAGCCCACGCCCTCGTAGCTCCAGCCCACGCCCACCAGGACGTCGCGCTCCCCTGAGCTCATGGTGTAGTGGTGGTCGCCCGCGTTGGGGTTGTAGAGGCGATAGACCGGCTCGCCGTCCGTCGACGGCGCCACCCAGCCCACGCCCTCGTAGTTCCAGCCGGCCTCGTCGACGGCGTCGCGCTCGTAGGCGCTGGCGGTGTAGAAGTGCTCGCCGGAGTAGGGGTTGTAGAGGCGGTACATCGGAACGCCCGCGCCGTGTCGCGAGACGATCTCGAAGTGGCCCGTCGCCGCGCCCGCGTAGTTGCCGCGGAAGGCGACGGTAACGGTCGCGATGCCGGGCTCGACGTTGTCGGACCAGCTCACGTCGTAGTCACGCCCCTCCACGAGGGTGCGGCCCTCGAACACGACCGTGGGAGAGGGCCTCTGCGGCGTCCCGTCGGCTATGCAGCGGGGGGCGCTCACCCTCGACGCCGAGGCGTCCGCGGGGACGATCTCCCAGGCGACGTCCAGCGGCTCGCGCGAGCCGCCATCCCACACGAAGCCGTCTGCGAGCGCGAGGGTCGCGACGTAGCCGCCGGCGTCGACGGCCGAGAGCTCCCCGGAGGCGGTGGCCGCGACGGCCGGCGGGGAGGGCTCGCCGCCCGAGGCGCCGTCGAGGGGCCGGACGATCGAGGAGCCGTCCCACGCGTATCCCGCGGGGGCCACGAGCGGGACGTCGTGCTCGAGGGTGTCGTAGACCGGGGGCTCCCCGACCGCGGGCGCGCCCACGACGGCGAGGTCGCGCCAGCGCGCGGCGAGCTCGACCGACCGCGTGGTGCCGGCGGGGACGGAGGCGAGGTCCCCCGAAGCGCCCGGCTCGCGCCAGCCAAGGAACCCCTTCGTCCACGCGGCGGGCGTGGGCACGGGGAGCTCGACCTCGTCGAGAACCGTGAACGTGCGCGTCCAGGGGCCGCCCTCGGGCCCGGACCAGCCGTCGGCGGAGAGCACGGCCGGCACGTCGCTCGCGAGCGTGGCCGTGTAGTCCACGAGGTCGAAGTAGTAGCGTAGCACCGTGGACCCGTCGTGGCGGACCGGAAGGGCGCCCTCCCCCTCGTCGTGGGCGGAGTCGGCGTAGGTGACGCGCGCGAACAGGTAGCCCGCGGGCGCCGGGGGCACCCGGACGCCGGCCTCGGACCCCGCGTCCTGGGCGGGCCTCGCGGCGGCGTCGCCGAGGCGTGCGTAGCTGCCGTCCGACTGCTCGACCCACGTCTCCTCGGCGAAGGTCGACTGGATGCGCGTGAAGCGGTAGGAGAAGGTCACGGAGAGGACCACGCCCTCCTCGGCGCCGTCGGGCATGCTGACGACCGTGAGCGTGCCCTCCGACGTGCCGCCGCCCGCGAACGCGAGGGCCAGGGTGACGGTCCGGCCACCGAGCGTGACGCTCTTCTCGCCCGCGGTGCGCTCGAGGGTGGCAACGTTGCCGTACTGGTCGCGGACCGTGATGCCGTCCTCGGGGAGCTCCCAGTTCTCGCTCGAGGGCGCGAAGCCGATGCGGGCGCCAGCCGGCGGTGCGCCCGTGACGTCGAGCGAGTCCGAGGTGGCGCCGGGCGAGGGCTCCTCCCCCGCCGCGGCGACGTCGACGCGGCCGTTCTGGGCCGTGGCGCTCAGGTGGGGCATGATCGTGTAGTCGGCCGTGAGCGTGATGGTCGCGCCCGCGGCGAGCGCGTCGTCCGCGAGGCCGAAGAGGTCGAGGGTCGTGTAGCCGGCGTCCTGGCCGGACGCGGCGGCCGGCGGCACCGTGCCCTCGTGCGCCAGGCCGTCGGCGCCTGTGTAGGAGTAGGTCCATCCGATGAGGTGGTGCGCGATCGTGCCGCCGTCGATCGCCTGCGTGACGTCGACCGGCGCGGACGCCACGGCGCCCGCGCGGCCGCCGAAGTCGGCGCTCCCCCGCGTGACGGCGGGGTCCGCGTAGGTCAGGAGGTCCCTGTCGAAGGATCCGCCGGTGACCTGCGAGAGCTCGCTCTCGAAGCTCACCGGGTAGGCGCGGGGCGACCAGCGGGCGTAAAGCGAGGCCGAGGGCGCGTCCACGTCCCAGGTCGCGACCGGCGTCCCGTCCGCGGCGTAGTACTGCGTCACCTCGCCCTCGGGCGCGGCGAAGATGCCGAGGAGGGTGTGGCCGGCACGGGTGGGCACGCGGTCGATGGCGGGAACGACCTGGTCGAAGGTCGCCGTCACGCCCGAGGGGGCGCCCGTGCCGCCGCCGGCGTCGAAGGAGACGGCCGTCGTGCGCGCCACCCAGCGGGCCCTGAGCGTGACGCCGTTCGAGGCGACGTCCCACGCGCGGACGCCGCGCCCGTCGGCGCCGTAGTAGCAGGTGCCGGCGTCGTCCCAGTAGCCCGCGAAGTCGTAGCCGATGCGAGTGGGCATCACGGCCGCGGGCATGTCGGCGTCGTAGGTCGCCGTGACGGACGTGTCGCCCATGGCCGTGGCCTCGGGGGCCTCGAGCGCGACGATGTACTGGCCGGCGGTCCAGCGCGCCTCGAGGGTGGCCGTCCGCTCGTCGACGTCCCACGTGCGGGAGCCGCGGCCGTCGGGCTCGTAGTAGCGCACCGCCCCGCCGGGCCCCGCGAGCCACATGCCCGCGAAGTCGTAGCCCGTGCGCGCGGGCATGTCGGCGGCGGGCATGTCGGCGTCGTAGGTGGCGACCACGCTGCCCGTGCCGGGCGTGGTCGCCTCGGGCGCGTCGAGCGTCACGGAGGTCGTGTGCGGCGACCAGCGCGCGTAGAGCGTCGCGGCGGAGGCCCCGCCGGGGTCCGGCGTCTCCACGAGGTCGTCCGTGGTGCTGGCGCCGGCCTGGTAGGCGGGCTCGCCGCCGGCGGAGGTCGCCCAGCCGTCGAAGTCCCATCCCACGAGCGAGGGCGCCGGGGCGAGCGCGTTGGCGTTGGGGGCGCCGAAGGTCCACGTGGCGGGGCCCTCCGGCATGCCCTCCGCCCCGTGCGAAGCGCCCGCGGGCAGGTTGGCCTCGTAGGCGACCTGGTAGGTCGCGTAGGCGACGTCGAGGTCGAGGGCGAGCTCGCCGGAGAAGTTGCCGGAGGCGGGCACGACGACCAGCTGCCAGGCGCCGGGCGCGTCGATGGCGTCCACCAGGTCCGAGGAGCCCGCGCGTCGGTAGCGAACGGCGTAGTCGACGCCGCCGACGAGCGCGCCTCCCGGCCCCGCGCCCTCCACCCCGGCGAGCGTCACGCTCGCGGGCACGGGAGCGATGGACGCCGCGTTGAGCACGCAGGGCACCCCGGCCATGTCCGCCCGGGCGGCCGAGAGGTCCGCGGGCTCGACCGTGAGCGCGCCGGGCCTGAGCGTGAGGGCGTAGTTGGCCGAGGCGACGGGGCCGCTGGGCGTGATGGCGTAGGTCCCCACGGGAGAGAGCGGCGCGTAGTCGCAGGCGAGGGAGATCTCGCCCGTGACGGCCGTCGGCGTCTCGGGAGACTCGCCCTCGGCGAACCCGGACCAGGTCGCGGTGTAGGCCGGGGCCGGCGAGCCGTACGTCACGCTCTTGTCGTCAGCCGCCGCCTCGAGCGGGCGGGCCGTGATCGAGAATGCCACGGGCCTGCTCGTGGCGCCCTGCCAGTTGAGCGTCTCGTCGATCTCGGCCCTCATGTAGTAGGTGCCGACGTCCGGGAAGGTGCCGCCCGCCCCAGCGGGAAGCGCCTCGGAGAAGGGGCCCTCGGCGGAGGCGGCCCACTCGACGCGCGCGGTGTCGCCGCCGAAGCCGGCGGTGATCACGGGCACGTTGGGCGCACCGCCGTAGGCCCAGCCGTCGATGGCGACCGTGAGGGCGTTCGACGCCTGGGTGATGCGCCACTCGTGCTCGTTGGCGGGCAGCAGGTAGTTGCGCGCGGCCTCGCCCGTGAGCGAGGACACGCTCGCGGTGTAGGTGCCCGCGTCGGTCGCGGTCGGGGTCCCGGCGTAGCCGCCAACGCGCACGCGGCCCTCGTCGCCCGCGACGAGCCCCGTGAGCGTCGCCCCGTCGTAGTGGCGCGGGGTGCCCGTGTACGCGAACTCGCCGGTCGCCCAGGAGACGCCGAGCTCGCGAGCGGAGACGGAGAGGGTGCCCGCCGCGTACGAGATGTCGTAGTTGGCGCTCGTCGCGCCGGAGGGGATGATGTAGTAGCTGCCGCGGGGCGAGGTCGGCCCATAGGCGGGGCCGGACCCGTCGGGGCGCGCGTTGTAGGAGTAGGAGAGCGCGCCGGCGTCCACGGCGGAGGCGTCGTCCGCGCCCACGAAGCCTGACCAGGCGACGCCGGCGTTCGAGGGCCCGTCGCCGTAGGTTATGGCATGGTCGTTGGCCGTGCAGACGAGCGGCGCCTTTGCGAGCGAGACGGTCGCGGACCCTCCCTTGGAGTCGGTCTGGTCGCCGGAGGCGACGAGCCACCACCAGACGGTCGCCTCGCCCGCCTGCGAGGGGGCCACCTCGGACTGGTCGGTCCTGCCCGCGGTGGCGTAGTTCTCCGCGGTGAGCTCCTCGCGGGCGTAGTAGACGGTGACCGCGGTGTCCCCGCGCGGCTCGGGCGTGACGGTGATGCCGTGGGGCGCGCCGTCGTAGGTGCCGGAGTAGCCGCTCACCTGCACCGCGACGTCGGTGTCGGGGACGACGGTGTAGGTGCCGTTCGCGAGCGTGACCTCGTAGTCGCCAGAGCCGGCGGCCGCGACGGCGATCGGATAGGTTCCGACGGCGGAGTCGGCGGTGACGTCGCAGGAGAGCGTCACGCCCAGGTCGTCGCCCGCCACGATCGAGCCGGAGGAGGCGCGCCACGTCAGGGACGCGGGGGTCTCGCCGAAGGCCGTGCTCTTGTCGTCCGCCGCAAGCGTCACGCGGGCGGGGTTGATGGCGAACTCGCGCCTGACGGGAGGGGCCGCGGCGTAGTCGCCCATGCCCGTGACGATGACCGCAGCGGTCCCGGCATGGAGGTTGCTCTCCCACGAGAGCGTGTAGTCGCGGTCGCGCACGAGGACGGTGTCGTCGGTCGCGTCGCGGACTGCGGGGGCGACCTCGTGCGCCGAGCCGTCGTAGGTGCGCGCGGCGACGGAGTCGACCGCGAACCGGTTGGGCTCCCACTGGGCGTAGAGAGTGGTGTCGGACTCGACCGCGACGAGGTCGCCCGCGGCATAGGACGCGCCCCGGCCGTTCGCGGCGGTGTTCCACCCGGCGAGGTGGCAGGCGGAGACGGCGGCGGTCACGGACGCGCCGTCGACCGTGGCCGTGAGCTGGGAGGGAAGCGCGACCGTGTCGTTGGCGCGCCTGGCCTGGAGGTCGCAGGACAGCTCGTCGGTGAGGGCCGTCGTGCCCGCGGGGACGTTGGCGTAGTTGGAGACGAGCGTGACCCTGGGCGCGCCGTCCTCGGTGTCGGTCGGGAGCGCGTCGGGCAGGGCATCGCCGTAGACCGAGAAGAGGTCCGTGTCGGAGGCGATCGTGAGGGTCTGGCCCACGATGCGCGTCACGTTGCCCTTGACGCGAGACCAGCCCAGGAAGCCGTCGGCAGCCCCCTCGGGCGCGCCCGCCACCGCGACGGTCGACCCGAAGCGGTAGAGCGTGTCGTCGACGTGCTCGATGACCTCGCCCCCGGACGTGTGGTAGGTGACCTTGTAGGGGTTGTTGTTGAGCCACTTGGCGTGGACGGTCGCGTCGGAGGAGCCCACGGTGTCCGTGTAGAAGTTGAAGGGCTGGGTGAGCGCGGCGTCCTTGTACCAGCCGCCGAAGACGTACTCCGTGGACCCCTCGACGCGCGTGGGCGCGGGCGGCCGCGCCACGAGCGTCCCGCTCTCTCGCGCCGCGTAGGTCAGGGTGCGGCCGTCCTCGGAGAGGATGCCCTCCCCCGCCTCGGCGAAGGTGCCGCCGTGTGCGTCGAAGGTGACGTCGAAGGTGGCCACGCGCCAACCGGCGTAGAGAGCGAAGTCGTTTGCTGGCATCAGGCCGTTTTGCAGGTCGACGAGATAGGCGGCGCTGGCCTCGTCGTCCGGGTGCTGTGCGGCGAACGAATCGCTGTACCACCCCACGAAGCGGTAGGCGCCGTTTCCGACCATGCGCATGGTGTTCTCGTCGAAGCCCGGGTCATACGTCGACAGCGCCTCACCATACATGACGGACTCCGCGTCACGGGGCTGCTCTCGCCCGATGAGCTGGTCACAGTTGGCGAACGTGATGGAAGCGCGGCGTCTGAGGTAGTATGCCGACCCCTCGAACGTGTTGCCATTTCTGGAGTTGACTTGAAGGGTGGCATGGTTGGAGGGCCATGCCGTGAGGCCGCCTCCATAACGCTTGTAAGCCCAGCCGAGATAGGCGCCACCGTCGCGTTCGTAGCCAATGGGCACATAGCTCAGGTTGGTCCTGCCCACGATCTCCATCGGCTCGTCGAAGTAGTGCGTCTCACCGTTCAGCGTGACGGGCGTGCCTCCCTCGAGGAGCTCGCGGTAAACCCATACACGCGTGGGGGTATTGCTTGGCGTTCCGCCGTTGTAGTAGGTCATGGTGACGGTGGACCCATTGGCAACCTTCTTGCAGCGGGGGAAGACGAACCACCTGCTGCCGTCGGCGTCCTCCGTCGTAGCCCTGAGCACATAGAACTCAGGGTCGGCCTTACGCTCGTAGTAAGTCTTTCCGCCGTTTTGTGCAGTCTGCTTGTTCCACACGACGCGATTTGGGTCCCAGATTGCGGAGCTCTCGCCCCACTTGACCCAGTAACCGTAAAGGTCAGTCTGACCCTGGGGCCTAGCATTGCTCAGGCCGTTGCCGTTGAAGCGCACGCTCCAACGGTCGCGGTTCCAATACACGCGCACGAGCGTACGGCCCGCACCGTCAATGGTCGTCTCCTGATGGTTGAGACCGAAACCGGGGCCACGATCATCATTTTCGGGGTTTGACTGACCCCCGAGAGGTATGTGATAGCCATCCCCCCTGACGGTCGCGCTGGAGGTGGAGTTTCCGGACGCGACCTGGCCGGTGACGATCTGGCCTGTGGTACCGTACTGGATCTCCGAGGCATACACGGTGTAGGTGCCATATCCGGGACCGTTGTCCTCGCCCTCGACCATATGAACGACGGAGTACGGGGTGTCGTTCCGTGGGTCCCACTTGGCATGCAGGGTCTTGGCGCTCGTGATAGTAAGGTCGCCCGTGACCCTGGTGGTGCACTCGGCGTCCTCATACCAGCCCTCCAGGCGGTAGCCCTGGTTCCAGCCGCGATACGCGTCGGAGTAGGTGCCAGTCGTAGGGTCGTAGAAGTCTCCGGCGAGGGTCTCCTCGGTAGGGAGCCTGTCAAAGGCGAGCGTGCCGGTGCCGTCACCCACGTTCTGTACGAAGACGCTCTCGAGGAGGCCGGCGCCCTGCGTATCGAGGGTGACCCAGAAGCCGCCGGCGAGCTTGGGGTACAGCTCGAGGTTGGCGTCGACATCGGCGAGGCTCTTCTCGGCGTCATAGGTGGCGACGGGGGCGTCTCCGGAAGACGCGCCGGGCGCATAGGCCTCCCAGGCGACGAGCTGGGCCTCGGCGTCGTCGCTGATGGGGACGAAGCCCTGCGAGACCTGGGCAAGGTCGAAGGTGTGGTGGCCATCGACAAGCGTCGTGTAGTCGGAGAAACAGAAGAGGCCGTCCTTGGCCGGGTCGGCCTTCCCAACCTCGAAGGGGTACTGGTGGAGGCGGACCGAGAAGGCGTCGTCGTAGATGGCCTGCATCTCGGTGTCGTAGAGGTTATTGGCGCCGGCGGTGGCCTGCGTCTGGTCGATGAGGGACTGGACCTCGGCGTCGTTCAGGGGGTGGCCCGTGAAGGGGGCGAGGTCGACCACGCGGAACTCGGGGCTCGTGACGACGTGCGCCCACTTGCTGAACGACCAGCCGGTCTGGCGGGCGCTGGGCGCGTCGGGCGGCTCTATCGTGTCGCCGGCGCAAACGATGCGCGTGGCCACGGGCACGTCCTCCGCGACGAAGCGGATCTGGACGCGCGGCGACGTCGTGGGCGAGATGGCCGCCATGGCGGGGACGGCGACGGCGGCCAGGATCAGGGCGAGCGTGACGAGCGCGAGCGCCCTCCAGTGTCTTACGACGCGCATGGGTACCCTCCCTGGGACGGAGCAGATCTGCTGCGTCTGCAGTTACATAAAGTCTATCAGGGAGGATGATGCGGCCGAACATGCCGCGGCATGAGGGGCCCGCAGGTGGCGGTGGGTGGAGCCCGACCGTCGGGGATGGGCGGCTACACGCCGTACCAGGCGACGCCCTCGCCGCGCCAGCCCAAGGCGCAGAGCTGGAGGTGCTCGCCCTCGCTGGTCGTGAAGTTGTGCGCACCGGCTGTCGCGAACGGGTTGTACTCGCGCCAGACGGGGACGGACCGCAGCGGGTCGGAGAGCCAGCCTACGCCCTCGTCAGACCAGCCGACTCCCACCAGGGCGTCGCGCTCCTCGGCGCTCACGGTGTAGTGATGGTCGCCGGCGTTGGCGTTGTAGAGGCGATAGACCGGCTCGCCGTCCGTCGTCGGCGCAACCCAGCCCACGCCCTCGTAGTTCCAGCCGATCTCGGCAAGCGAGTTACGCTCATAGGCGCTAGAGGTGTAGAAGTGCTCGCCGGAGTAGGGATTGTACAGGCGATACATCGACGCGACCAAGGCAAAGACGGCAAGCACGAGCACCTGCCAGTGTCGATTGGAACGCATGGGACCCCTCCCCCACTCAACGCAGCAGCCTGCGACAACAGTTGGGGAAAGTGTAGCAGGGAAGCACGACGTCGCACGCGCGCGCGAGAATCGGGCAGGGTATGCGGCGTGCAGGGAACGACGTGTGGAGGGAATCAGACGCGACGGAGGCGAGCGAGGAAGTGACCGTCGAGCGATACGCCTGAGAGGGAGGAGCCCGCCGTGCGGAGGAAGCTCTTCTCGGCGACGGAAGCGGAGAGGAGGGTTCGGGCCTCTGGCTGGAGGCAAAGCGCGTCGGCGTCGGCATCGACGGGCTCGACCGCGAAAGGCCGGCCGGCGTCACTTGCGAGGAAGGACGAGATGACGGACTCGTTCTCGGCGACGAGGTTGGAGCAGGTCGAGTAGAGGAGCAGGCCGCCCGGCGCGACGCGCGCGGAGGCCGCCTCGAGAATCTGGAGCTGCAGCCTGGGGAGGGCGCCGCCCTCCGCGACGGAGGACTCGTCGAGCGACCAGGCGATCTCTGGGTGGCGGCGCAGCGTGCCCGAACCCGAGCAGGGCGCGTCGACGAAGACGCGGTCGAAGGTGCGCGCGAGCTGCGGCGGGAGGTCCGCGTCCGCAAGACGGCGGGCGTCGAGGGCGAGGCTCTCGCACATGGCGGAGACGCCGGCGCGGGCAAGGCGCTCGCGGGCGAGGTCGACCTTGAAGGGCTCGAGGTCGATCGAGGTGATGCGCGCGCTGACGCCGCGCTCTGCGGCGGCGCGTGCCATGAGGATCGTCTTGGTGGCGCGCCCCTGCCCCACCTCGAGCAGCGTCGAGTCGGACGCGGGCGCGGCGAGCGTGGAGACGACCTGCGCGGCGAGGTCGGCCGGGAGGACGCGGGCGGACTGCACGAGGCCCGAGTCGGCGAGGCCCGCCATGGAGTCGAGGGCGAAGGCGCCGGGCCAGGAGAGGGCTCGGGCCGAGAGGCCAGCCGCGGCGAGCGGGTCGGCGGGGTCGTCGGGGTCCTCGGCGCAGCCGGGACGGCCGAGCGCGAGGGTGGCGGAAGGCGGCTCGAAGGCGCCTGCCGCAAGGCGACGGGCCACGTCGGGACCGACGGAGTCGAGGGTCGCCCGCGCGAGCCAGGCGGGCACGGCGCCGGCGGGCGCGAGGTCGTCCACCAGGTCCGCCATCGCGGGCGCGGCATCAGGCTCGGCGAGGCGGGATGCGGCCGCGGCCACGCGCGGTGCGTCCTTCTCGGCGATGCGGCGCAGCACGGCGTTGGCGAGGCCGCGGGCGCGCGGGGCGACGCTCGCGGCGAGGAGCACGCCCTGGCTCACGGCGACGTGGGCGGGCGTGGCGAGGTAGCAGGTCTCGAAGGCGGAGACGCGCAGCGCGTCTCGCAGGCGCGGCTCGAGGCGGGAGCCGGGGCGCAGGTGGGCGTCGATGAGCGCGTCGAGGGTGCCCACGGCGCGGACGCAGCCTACGGCGAGCCTGGTGGCGAGGGCGCGGTCGCGCGCGTCGAGCGCGGCGACGGCCGGCGAGGTGCGCATGAGGTCGCGGATGCGCGCGTCGCGGCGGCGGGCCGCCGAGACGGCGGCGAGCGCGGCGGCACGGGCGGCGGCGAGGCGCGCCACCTTAGAGGCGCTCCCAGGTGGGGGCGTCGGCGTGCAGGCCCTGCGACCAGGCTGCGGCCTCCATCTCTCGCTTGCCGTCGGGCTTCACGCGTGTGAGCTCGATGGCGCCGTCGGCGCAGCCGAGGTGGACACGGCCCTTCCGCACGAGGACGGAGCCCGCGTCGACGTCAGCGTCGGAGGGACGGGCATCGATCGCGCGGACGCCCTTGCCGCAGACGGTGAGGCGGGCAGGGGCGGCGTCGAGGGAGGCCCTCACGCGACGGAGGTTCGCGTCGGCGGGGTCTGCCGGGTCTAGGCGCATCTCGGCCTTGTCGATCTTCTTGGCATAGGTGACCTGGGACTCGTCCTGCTCGACCCAGGTGGCGCGGCCGGCCTCGATGTCGTCGAGGGCGGCGAGGAGCTCGGTGGCGCCGAGCTCGGCGACCTCGGCCATGAGGACGGGACAGCTCTTCTCGCCCACCGGCGTCGTGGTCTGGCGGCAGTACGCGCCGGCGTCGAGGTCATGCACGACGCGCATGATCGACACGCCCGCGAGCTCGTCGCCCTCGAGGACGGCGCGCTGGATGGGAGCGGCGCCGCGCCAGCGCGGCAGCGGCGAGCCGTGGACGTTGACGCAGCCGAGGGGTGCGACGTCGAGCACGGAGTCGGGCAGGATGCAGCCGTAGGCGGCCACGCAGATGATGTCGGGGCGCTCGGCGACGATGCGGTCGAGGGTCTCGGGCGTGATGCGGTTGGTCTCGAGGACGTCGATGCCAAGCTCCGTCGCGGCGGCCTTGACCGGCGAGGGCTCGAGGCGCTTGCCACGGCCGCGGACGGCGTCAGGCCTGGTCAGGACCAGGGTCACGTCATGTGCGGCGGCAAGGGCACGCAGAGAGGGGACGGCGAAGTCGGGCGTTCCCATGAAGACGACGCGCATGTGTCCCCCTACTCGACGGAGGTCTCGCCGGGGTGGGCACCGGCGGCGACGGCCTGCTGGTAGTCGCGCATGGCAGCCACGCGCTGGCCGGGCGTGAGGTGGTCGACCATCGTGACGCCGTGCAGGTGGTCGATCTCGTGCTGGAGGCAGACGGCCAGGAGGTTGTCGCGGGCCTCGTACTGCATGAGGTCGCCGTCGAGGTTCTGGGCTTGGACGATGACGTGGCTCGGGCGCTTGACGTTGACGCTGATGCCCGGGAAGGACAGGCAGCCCTCGGCGAACTCGCGCTCGGGGCCGTCGGCGACGATGATCTTGGGGTTGATGAGGACATAGGGGTTCTTGCCCTCAGGCCCTGAGTAGTCGACGTCGATGACGACGAGCTGGATCAGCTCGCCGACCTGGGGCGCGGCGAGGCCGCAGCCGTCGGTCGCGTACATGTCCTTCAGCATGCGCTTGGCGAGCGCCTTCACGCTGGAATCGATCTTCTCGATGGGCGCGCACTCGGTCTTGAGGCGATCGTCGGGCGCGCAGACGATGTCTTTCTCGGCACTCATGTGCATCTCCTTGCAACTCATGCGCGGTCGTGCCGCGCTGTACTCAACGCTTGAAAGGATACCCCACCCCAGGAGCGCCGATGCGGCTGCACGGCCTTCACACATGTGGCGCGCGGGCGGGGCGCAAGACGGGCGCATGCGGGGCATCGGGCCGGACGCAGGCTACATCATGTCGTAGGCGTCGACGTCGATCGCGACGTTGACGCCGCGGGGCTTGTCCTGGGCACGGACGCAGGCGTCGAGCACGGGGCCAAGCTCTTCTCCCACGGGGGCCTTGACGAGGATGTGGCGGCGGAAGCGGTCCTTCACGCGGGACTTGAGGCACTCGGCGGGGCCGAGGACCTCCCAGCCGGGCCGACCCTCGGTGCGGGAGCGCAGCTCGGCGGCCACGCCGTCGAGAACGCGGCGGACGTCGGACTCGGAGCGACCCCAGCACAGGACGTTGGCGAGGCGCGAGAAGGGCGGGTAGTTTCCGTCGCGGCGCTCGGCGAGCTCGGAGGTGACGAAGAGGTCACGGTCGTGGGTGCGGACGGCCTGGATGGCGGGGTGGCCCGCCCAGTAGGACTGGATGATGACGCGGCCGGCGCGCTCTCCCCTGCCGGCGCGGCCGGCGACCTGCTCGAGCAGGTCGAAGGTGCGCTCCGCGGCGCGGAAGTCGGGCATCTTGAGCGTGGTGTCGGCGTTGATGACGCCGACGAGGGTGACCTGGGGGAAGTCGAGGCCCTTGGCGATCATCTGGGTGCCGACGAGGACCGCCGACTCGGCGGCGTCGAACTCCTCGAGGCGGCGCTGGTGCTCGCCCTTGCCCTTGGTCGTGTCGGCGTCCATGCGCACGACGGTGACGTCCGCGTCGGCGAGCAGGTCCGCGAGGGCGGTCTCGACCTGCTGCGTGCCGACGCCGTAGGCGCCGAGGTAGGGGCTGTTGCAGGAGGGGCAGCGCATGGGCGAGCCGGGCGTGCCGATGGGCCAGGAGCGCTCGCAGCTGTGGCACACGAGGCTGTGGGTGCGCTCGTGGTAGGTGAGCGAGGTCGAGCAGTGCGGGCACTCGGGCACGGCGCCGCACTCGCGACACATGAGGAAGTTGGCGAAGCCGCGGCGGTTGAGCAGCAGCACGGCCTTCTCGCGGCGACGGGCGACGTCGAGGAGTGCGTCGGCCAGGGGCTTGGAGAACATGTGCTTGCGGCCGCTCGCGAACTGCTCGGTCATGTCGACGACGCTGACCTCGGGAAGTGTGGCGCCTCCGGGGCGCTCGGGCATGCAGACGCGCGTCCAGGTGACCCCTCCCCATTCGCGCGCGCGACAACGCTCGAGGCTCTCGAGCGAGGGGGTGGCCGAGCCGAGGACGAGCGCGCAGCCGCGCTCGCGGCAGATCCTGGCGGCGACCTCGCGCGCGTGGTAGCGGGGCGCGCTGTCCTGCTTGTAGCTCGCCTCGTGCTCCTCGTCGATGATCACGAGGCCGAGGTCGGCGAGAGGCGCGAAGAGCGCCGAGCGGGCGCCGACCACGACGTGGGCCTGGCCCGAGCGAGCGAGGTCCCACTGGTCGAAGCGCTCGCCGGCCGAGAGGCGCGAGTGCAGGATGGCGACGTCGTCGCCGAAGCGGGAGCGGAAGCGGCCGACGGTCTGGGCCGTGAGGGAGATCTCGGGGACGAGCACGAGGGCCGAGCCGCCCCGCGAGCGCACGCGCTCGATGGCCTCGAGGTAGACCTCGGTCTTGCCGGAGCCGGTGACGCCGTCGACGACCACGACGTCGCCCGAGGCGGACTCGCAGGCGGCGTCGATGGCGCAGAGCGCCTCGCGCTGGCCGGCCGTGAGGTGCTCGGGGCGGGCTGCCGTCGCGCTCGAGAGCGAGGTCGCGTCCTGGCCGCGCACGCGGCGGCGGCGCTCGACCGAGACGACGCCCTTGCGCTCGAGGGACGTAACGGTGGCGGCGCTGCCGGGGAGGGTGGCCGAGAGCTCGACCACGCGCATGGGGCCGCCGGAGAGGGCGGAGAGGACGGCGCGCTGCTTGCTGGCGTTGGCGCGTGGCTCGAAGGAGGAGGCGGCCTCCGTCAGAGAGACCCAGCGCTCGTCGACGGGGCCGCTCTTCTCGCAGACCAGCTCCCACGGGTCGGCGTCGCTCGCGCGACGGACCTTGACGGTCTGGCCGGGCGCCAGGAAGGGACGGATGGCCTCGCAGAGCGGGCAGCTGTACTCGCGCGCGATCCAGCGGGCGACCTCGGCGGACGCCTCGTCGAAGGCGCTCGAGGCGAGGATGCGCTCGACCTCGAGGATCTTGGAGGGGTCGATGCCGGCGGGCGGCTCGCTGCTCAGGGCGACGACGTAGCCGACGACGTGGCGGTGGGAGAAGGGCACGAGCACGGTGCAGCCGACGAGCGAGCCCGAGCACGACGAGGCCTCCGCGGCGGCCTCTGCCTCGAGAGCGGCCGGCACGGCGTAGTCGAAGGCCGCGTCGAGGGCCCTCGTGGGTATGTCCAGGACGACCGAGGCAAAGGTCACGAAACCAACTCGCTTCTGGGTGCGCGGCCCGCCGCGGGGCCTAGGGTGTTCGAGACCTGATTGTAGAGCGAAGGGGCGCATGGCGCTCTCGTGCACGCCACGCGCCCCCGTCACTCACAGGCAGCACATGTTATGTGCGGGACTACTTCTCGCCCTTCCAGCCGAGCGCGTTGGTCGCCACGATGGCGGCGTAGAGCTCGTCGGGGGTGACGTCGCCGGCGAGGTTGTGGATCGTCTCGCCCTCGACGCAGGCGTTCTCGGCGATGACGCGGATCTGCTCGTCGGTCATGACGCCGAGCTCGGCGAGGGTCGTCGGCAGGCCGACCTCGCGGCAGAAGCCCTGGACGTCATAGAACTCCTCCTTGGTGGCGCCCTCGAGCGTCAGCTGGACGAGCGTGCCGAAGGCGACGCAGCATCCGTGCGGGGCGCTGTGGCCGCCGAGCGCGGTGAGACCGTTGTAGAAGGAGTGGGCCGCGGCGCAGTTCACGTTGTCGGCGCCAACGCCGGAGAGGTAGACGTTGGCCTCGATGATGGCGTCGAGGGCGGGCGTGACCACGTGGTTCTCGCAGGCGGCGATGGCCTGGGAGCCGTAGTCGCGCAGCGTCTGGTAGCAGAGCTTGGCCAGCGCCATGCCCGCGCGCGTGATGCCGGTGCCCTCGAGGCTCGGCGACTCGGTCCTGATCGAGGCGCGGCCCTCGAAGTAGGTGCCCAGGGCGTCGCCCATGCCGGCGACGAGGAACTTCACCGGGGCGTCGGCAATGACCTGGGAGTCGACCATGACCGCGTCGGGGTTGGTGGGATAGAAGAGGTACTTGTCGAAGCTGCCGTCGTCGTTGTAGATGACGGAGAGGCCGGTGCAGGGGGCGTCGGTGGCCGCGACCGTCGGGATGATGACGACGTGCCTGCCGGTGTAGTACGCGGTCGCCTTGGCGGTGTCGACCGCGGAGCCACCGCCCACGGCGACCACGGCGTCGATGTTGTCCTCCTCGACGATCTTCTGCATCTTGGCGATCTCGCCCTTGCTGGAGATGCCGCCGAAGACCTCGTAGCGACGATAGCTGTCGGCGTCGGAGAAGCTCTTCTCGATCTGGTCGTGGCAGGCCTTGTAGCCGCTGTTGGAGCACACGAAGAGCCAGCGCTTCCCCATGTAGCCCATCTCCTCCTCGAACTTGAGGAGGGCACCCTTGCCCTGGACGTACTTCAGGGGCTCTCGCATCGCACGCAGTAGCTTCATAGCAATCCCTTCCTATTGAGGACCACCGGCTTTCAGCCGGAACAACGGCGTATGTAGGGCACCGGGCAGCGGGCGCTCGGGCAACCTTCTCAGTTATAGTCGTTTCGCCGCGAAATAGTCATGGCATTGCAAGTTTTTGGTGCGCTCGTTCAATTTGGTGCATCACGCAAGGGGCGCCGGGGCGGGCGTTCGGCCGCCACAAAAAACAGGGCCCCCACGGGGCCCTGCGCGTGACGCCCTATGTCGGCGCTCGCTACGAGAGCTCGGCGACTGCGGCCTTGAGCTCCTCGGTGCGGTCGGTCTTCTCCCAGGTGAAGTCTGCGTCCTCGCGACCGAAGTGGCCGTAGGCGGCGGTCTTCGAGTAGATCGGCCTCAGCAGGTCGAGGTCGCGGATGATCGCGCCCGGACGCAGGTCGAAGACGCGCTCGACGGCCGCGTCGAGGACGGAGTCATCGACCGTGCCGGTGCCGAAGGTGTCCACCATGATCGAGAGCGGGCGCGTGACGCCGATGGCGTAGGCGATCTGGACCTCGCACTTGCGCGCGAGCCCGGCGGCCACGATGTTCTTGGCGACCCAGCGCGCGGCGTAGGCGGCGGAGCGATCGACCTTGGTGGGGTCCTTGCCCGAGAAGGCGCCGCCGCCGTGGCGGCCCATGCCGCCGTAGGTGTCGACGATGACCTTGCGGCCGGTGAGGCCGGTGTCGCCCATGGGGCCGCCGAGGACGAAGCGGCCCGTGGGGTTCACGTAGATCTTGGCGTCGGACCAGGCGATGCCCACCTCGTCGAGGACGGGGGCGATCACGTGCTCGACCATGTCGCGGCGGATCTGCTCGAGGGTGGCCTCCTCCCCGTGCTGCGTGGAGACGACGATGGCCGTCACCTCGACCGGGCGGTCGTCCTCGTAGCGAACGGTGACCTGGGTCTTGCCGTCGGGGCGCAGGTAGTCCACCACGCCCGCCTTGCGCACCTCGGCCAGCCTCATGGCGAGGCGCTGCGCCAGGTAGATCGGCATCGGCATGAGCACGGGCGTCTCGTCGGTGGCGTAGCCGAACATCATGCCCTGGTCGCCGGCGCCGGTCTTCTCGATGAGGTCCTCGTCGTCGCCGCGCGCGAACGTGCCGTCGACGCCCTGCGCGATGTCGGGCGACTGCTCGTGGATGAGGCTCATCACGCCGCAGGTCTCGCAGTCGAAGCCGAACTTGGCGCGGTCGTAGCCGATGCGACGGAGCGTGTCGCGCACGATCTGCTGCACGTCGACGTAGGCCTGGGTGCGCACCTCGCCCATGACGGCGACGGTGCCCGTGGTCGTGAACGTCTCGCAGGCGCAGCGCACGCTCGACAGGCGCGCGGGCACGCCGTCGGGCGAGACGTAGCCCCGCTCCTCGAGGTCCGCCTCCTTGGCCAGGATCGCGTCGAGGACCGCGTCCGAGATCTGGTCGCAGATCTTGTCGGGATGTCCCTCGGTGACCGACTCCGAGGTGAAGAGGTAGTTCTTGTGTGCCATAGCCTCGCTTCCTTTCTGGCTGGCGCCGTGCGGGACCAAAGAAAAAGGCCCCCTTCCAAAGGGGACCCAGGCAGGCTCGAAAAATGAGTCGAATCCCCCGTCTTCCAGGCCGAAGCCTGCCGAGATTTGGCACCATGCCGCGTGGCTGGTTGCCGGAGCTTCACCGGGCTCGGTCCCTCAGCTCTATGTGCCCTGGGGCACCTCTTGACGAGTGAGCACAGCTTAGGCCAAGCCGCAGGCGCTGTAAACCGTCGCGGCCCACGCACACACTCCCTTCGCCGAGAGGAGCATGCCCCTCGCCAGACGCGTCGCCGGGGACCGAGGCCGCACGCTCTTCTCGCCCGCGTGCGCGGCAGTTGGAGAATTGGGGAGCGCGGCCCCGCGCGGCCCGCAGTGTCTATACTTGTCCTTGTTGACTATTCGCACAGACGAGAGGCACTACCTTGAGCTCCAACGACACCAGGCCCGTGCGCGTGCGCTTCGCGCCCTCCCCCACCGGCAAGCTCCACGTGGGCGGCGCGCGCACCGCGATCTACAACTGGGCGTTCGCCCGCGCAAACGGCGGCACCTTCATCCTCAGGATCGACGACACCGACCCCACGCGCTCCACCGAGGAGAACACGCAGGTCATCCTGCGCGCCATGCGCTGGCTCGGCCTCGACTGGGACGAGGGCCCCGAGGTCGGCGGCGACTGCGGCCCCTATTGGCAGACCGAGCGCCTCGACATCTACCGCGAGGCCGCCCAGCGCCTCGTCGCCGAGGGCAAGGCCTACTACTGCTTCTGCACGCCCGACGAGCTCGAGGCCTCGCGCAAGGCGGCCGCCGAGCGCGGCGACTCCTTCCAGGGCTACCAGCGCACCTGCCGCTCCATCGACCCGGCCGAGGCCCAGCGCCGCGTCGACGCCGGCGAGCCCTACACGATCCGCATCAAGGTCCCCGAGGACCGCGGCGACGTCATCGTCCACGACGCCGTCCACGGCGACGTGACCTTCAACGCGCGCGAGCTCGACGACTTCATCATCTTCCGCTCCGACGGAACGCCCACCTACAACTTCGCGACCGTCGTCGACGACGCCGCCATGGGCATCACCCACATCATCCGCGGCGACGACCACCTCTCCAACACGCCTCGCCAGATCATGGTCTACGAGGCCCTCGGCGCGCCCACGCCGCTGTTCGCCCACATCTCCATGATCCTGGGCGCCGACGGCAAGAAGCTCTCCAAGCGCCACGGCGCCACGAGCGTCGAGGAGTACCGCGACGCCGGCTACCTCTCCGACGCCTTCGTCAACTACCTGGCACTTCTCGGCTGGGCCCCCGACGGCGAGAGCACCGTCATCTCCCGCGAGCGCCTCGCGAGCGAGTTCTCGCTCGACCACGTCTCCAAGAACCCGGCCATCATGGACCCCAAGAAGCTCGACTTCGTCAACGGCGAGTACCTCCACGCCATGTCTGACGCGGACTTCGCCGAGAAGATCGTGCTTCCCCAGCTTGAGGCCGCCGGCCTCGAGCACGAGGGCCAGCTCGCCCACGACGAGGCCTGGTACACCCTCCTCGCGTCCGCCCTCAAGCCGCGCACGACGCTCTCCGCCGACGTCGTCGCCCAGGCGCGCTACCTCTACACCGCCGACGACGAGCTCGAGCTCGACGAGAAGGCGACCAATAAGTGGCTCGGCAAGCAGGGTGCCCGCGCGGCCCTCGAGGCGGCGCGCGACGCGCTGGTCGCCCTCGACGACGCCTCCTGGGAGCCGGCCGCCATCGAGGCCGCCCTCGATCCCATCCCCGAGCGCCTCGAGATGGGCAAGGGCAAGGTCTTCCAGCCCATCCGCGTCGCGTGCGTCGGCTCGGCCGCAAGCCCCGGCATCGGCGAGACCCTCGCCCTGCTCGGCCGCGAGCACACCCTCGCCCGCATCGAGCGCGCCCTGCCCCTCGCGCAGTAGGCAGGCAGTCGCCAGATGATGACAACCTCCGCATTCGAGATCCTCGGGCCCATCATGGTGGGCCCGTCCTCGTCTCACACCGCCGGCGCCCTGCGCATCGCGCTCGTCGCGCGCTCGCTTGGCCCCCACCCGCTCGAGAGCGTAACCTTCACGCTCTACAACTCCTTCGCCCACACCTACCGCGGCCACGGCAGCGACCGCGCCCTGGTCGCGGGCATCCTCGGCCTCGCGCCTGACGACACGCGCGTCCGCGACTCCTTCGACCTCGCGCGCGAGCAAGGCCTCGACTTCACCTTCGTCGAGACCCCCGACGAGGCCGGCGCCGGCCGCCACCCCAACACGGTCACGGTCACCATGCACGGCGCCGACGGCACCACCATGTCCGTCACCGGCGAGTCGCTCGGCGGCGGCCGCGTCCGCATCAGCTCCATCGACGGCATCGCCGTCGAGCTCACGGGCGACTACCCCACCCTCTTCATCGCGCACCACGACCGCCCCGGCGTGCTCGCCGCCCTCACGAGCGGCCTCTCGGCGGCGTCGGTCAACATCGCAACCATGCGCACCTTCCGCGAAAGCCGCGGGGGCCGCGCCTACACGGTCTTCGAGCTCGACACCACGATCGACGACGGCCTGCTCGAGTACCTGCGCCACGCCCCCAACATCCAGCTGGCGAGCGTCGTGAACATCCCCGGCTCCTCGCGAACCGCCCCCGACGCCGTTCTCGAGCACGGCTTCGACACCGGCGCCCAGCTCCTCTCGGCCTGCCGCGCCGAGGGCGCCTCGATCGGCCGCGTCATGCGCACGCGCGAGCTCGAGATCGACCCCAACGGCGACGCCGACGAGCGCATGGCCCACCTGATCTCCGTCATGCGCGCCGAGACGACCGAGCCCCTCGAGGACCCCAAGCCCTCGCTCGGCGGCCTCATCGGCGGCGAGGCGCGTTCCGTCGCCGAGAAGAGCTCCGGCCTCGGCCCGCTGCTCCTCGGGGCGACGCTCACCCGCGCCACCGCCTACGCGATGGCCGTCCTCGAGCGCTCCGCCTCGATGGGCGTCATCGTCGCCGCCCCCACGGCCGGCTCCGCGGGTGTCATCCCAGGATCGCTCCTGGCCGTCGCCGAGGCCGCAGACGCCGACGACGAGCGCCTCGCGCTCGCACTCTGGAACGCCTGCGCCATCGGCGCGATCGTGGCCCGCAACGCCTCTGTCTCGGGCGCTGAGGGCGGCTGCCAGGCCGAGGTGGGAACCGCGACCGCCATGGCCGCCTCCGCCATCTGCGAGCTGCTCGGCGGCACGCCCGAGGCCTGCCTCTCGGCCGCCTCGACGGCCATCTCCAACCTGCTCGGCCTCGTCTGCGACCCCGTCCGCGGCCTCGTGGAGCACCCCTGCCAGACGCGCAACGCCATCGGTGTGGCCAACGCCATCAGCTCGGCCCAGCTCGCCCTCTCGGGCGTGATGGACCCCCTGCCCTTCGACGAGGTCGTGGCTGCCATGGCCAGCGTCGGCTCGTCCATCCCCGCCTCGCTTCGCGAGACGGCCCTCGGCGGCCTGGCCGCGACCCCCTCGGCCTGCGACGCCTGCGGAGGCTGCGCCCACGCCTGCGCCTAGCCGCGGCGCGCATCCCCGCATACCTCCCGAACGCACAGGAGCCGGCGCCCCGCAAGGGGTGCCGGCTCCACGCTCTTCTCGCCCGGGCGTACGCGCCCCGTGACGAGACCTACTTCTTCTTGACCTTGCCCATCGGGATGGACACGCCCTTCGAGGTGACGGTCGGCTTGCGGGCGGCCCTGCCCGTGCCGGACGCGCCGCGGCCCTTCGCGCGCGCCGCGATCTGCGAGCCCTTGATGGTCGCCACGCGCGGCTCGCGCCTGGCGCCGGCGCCACCCACGGGGAGCCGGCCGAGAAGAGCCTGCACGCGGTGGTAGATGCTCGGTCCGGGCTTCGAGCGCAGGCCCAGGAGGGGCGCCGAGAGCAGCGTCGGGCCGAAGAAGGTGACGATGCGCCAGATGAGGAAGCCCGCGCTCGTAGCGCTGCCGAACATGTGGCCGTAGAACATGATGAAGCCGCCCTCGGCGCCGCCAGTTCCGCCGGGAAGGGGCACGGCCGAGGCGACCATCTGGACCATCGATCCCGCAGCCAGGCACTCCAGGAAGTCGGCGTCGATGCCGAAGGCCTTCAGGACGAACCACGGGATCATGTAGAGGCACCCAAGCTGGAGCATCGTCACGACGAGCGTGAGGCCCATCGACGGCAGGTCCTGGGCGGCACGCTTGAAGGCGTTGGAGAACTCCATGACCTGGACGTTGACCATCTCGTCGAAGTGGGACGGGTCCTTGAGGATGCCGCGACGCGTGGCGAAGCGGATCAGGCCGTTGCCGACGCGCATGACGAAGCGCGGGCACAGGCAGACCACGAACAGGACCGCGAGCTCCAGGAAGTGCACGCCAAAGACGACGAGGTTGAGGAAGATGATGTCGCCGTAGGTGTCGAAGAAGTACGAGACCTTGGCGAACAGCATGATCGCGGCAAAGAGCACGACGCCGAACTGGAACATGATGAAGCGCGTGAACTGGGTCGCGCTCGCCTCGCCCACGTCGAGGCCGGTGCGCGTGAGGCGAAAGATCTGCGAGGGCACGGCGCCGGCCATCATGGGCGTGAGGTTGCCGAAGAAGATGCCCGATGCCTCGACGCTCATGAGGTCGCGAATGCCCACGGGAGAGTCATGGTCCAGGTAGACGGCAATCGCGTACGCCACGACGCCGAACACGAAGTACATGACGAAGGCGAACGACGCCCAGCCGATCCATCCGCCGTCAACCGACGAGAGCGCCCTCAGGAACTCCCCCATCTGTCCGGTGACAATCAGGTAGACGACGTAGATGCCCACGACCGCCGCGAGGAAGATTGCGCCCTTGCGCGCCTTGGCGTTGGTCTCCTGGGAGTTCTCGTCCGCGGGCGCGCCCGTGTCGACGGCGACGTGGGGCTTGGGGCCCTTGGCGGCCTTGGGGACGGCCTTGCGCGCCGCCTTGGCGCCAACGTCCCTCTTGTCCTTCGCCTGAGCCATGGGCCTCCCGATCTCGGTCTCTCGTACGGGCGACACTCGCCCATACGCATACTTCGTACCATGATAGCCCACCAGATTGGCCGCTTCGGCCGCGACCCCGTGGCCACACGTCGAGTGCGGACGCATCCACGCCGGACAGGCCGCCGAGACATGGGAGAAAGAAGCGGCGACCTTGGCACATCCAGATATTGTGAAGGCACCCCTCGATCTCGCCAACAATTCCACCACAACAGGACCTGGAGAGTTTTCGCAGCTAAGCAAGCTTGCTACAACAAACGGGGCCGCAAACGAAGCATGTGCGACAAGTTTTTCCCAAATGCCGCTTGCGCACCCATCGCCAGTCGCGTATATTACTTTCTCGCGCAACGGCGCATAGGCAACACCGATTGGGACGTCGTCTAACGGTAGGACAACGGATTCTGGTTCCGTCAGTGGGAGTTCGATTCTCTCCGTCCCAGCCAAGTGTGCCTGACAACTGAATGGCCCGTTCGTCTAGCGGTTTAGGACGCCGCCCTCTCAAGGCGGAGATCACCAGTTCGAATCTGGTACGGGCTACCAACAACTTCCGGTCGCGACCCTCTAGCGACCTTCAGACGGCCCGTTCGTCTAGCGGTTTAGGACGCCGCCCTCTCAAGGCGGAGATCACCAGTTCGAATCTGGTACGGGCTACCAAACAGACACAGGCCATCGGGTTTACCCGGTGGCCTGTTTTCTTGTCTCGATCGCTCCCGCATCCAAGCAAGGGGCTATGCATCCGAGAAGAGCCGCCCGGCACATGCCGGGCGGCCCCATCCTCACTCGTCTGTCAGCCGGGGCTACAGCCCGTACCAGCCGATGCCCTCGTACAGCCAGCCGAGCTCGACGAGGGCCATGGCCTCGTGCTCGCTCGTCGTGTAGTTGTGCGTTCCCGCGCTGGCGTAGGGGTTGTACTGGCGATAGACCGGCACGCCGTTCTCGCCGGCGGAGCACCAGCCAACGCCCTCGTCCGTCCAGCCAAGCTGGACGAGGTGGTCGCGCTCGAAGGCGCTCACCGTGTAGTGATGGTCGCCCGCGTAGGAGTTGTACAGGCGGTACACCGGTGCTCCCTCTGCCGGGGCGATCCAGCCAACGCCCTCACCATGCCAGCCGAGCCCGACGAGCGCGTCGCGCTCGTAGGCGCTCGCGGTGTAGAAGTGCTCGCCGGAGTAGGGGTTGTACAGGCGGAACATGTCCTGGGCCTCGGCCGGCTCGGGGTCGGGATCGGGGCCGGGCTCCACCTCAGAGGTCGCGATGACATACTGGGCGCCGGTGGTGGGACCTTCTATGGCCGTATAGGTCTCGCCGTCGTCGCTGGCCTGTATGACGTTAGCGGAGATCTCGCCCTCCACGGCCTTGGCCGACTTGCCGGCAGTGGGTCCTTCGGCGTCATCGTTAACCACGAAACCCACTGCACCACCGTCTCCGCCGGCCATCCTTGCGGTGCCACCCTTGACAGTCAGGTTGCCCGTAAGGCCGACCGCGCCGTCACCGCCGCTGCCCGGAGTGGCGCCGTCGCCGCCTGCCCCACCTTCTCCGCCAGTGCACTGGACGGTTGCCCCGTCAACGATCAGATTGCCAAAGACGGCAGCCTTGCCGTCGCCACCCCTGCCTCCGGTACCGCCTTCTGAATCTTCGCCAAACTCGCCTTCGTCACCATAGACGATCAGCGTGCCCTTGCCTGCGACGGTGATCGTGTGCCGGTTGGGCGTGTGGCTATGGGTGTTGATGCCAAACCAGACCGTCACGGTCTTGCCCTCGGCGACTGTCACCGTAATGTCCGTATCGACAAAGACGCGCTCGTTGATTTCTGTGTCGCTGTCAAACGTCTTGTCGCTGTCCCACGTTTCGTCTACGAACGCGAACGCCCTGGCGCTCGCACCAAGCACGAGCGCCACCGTCGCCACGAGCGCGACCACAGAGGCCACAAGCAGCCTGCCTGACTTCATTCGCTCCATGCGGTTCCCCTCTCGCCTGGAACTAACCCATAGCTGGCACTTCAAGACTAGTTTGAGCCACGGGCCATGCCACCAACACCTCGCCTCGGCAGGCGGCGCGACCCTCCACGTGCGACGCGGAACGACTCGCGCCCAAGTGCCGGCGTCGGCGAGCGGGTCCACCGTTTGCGCGCCCCTGGTCGCCGCTCTTCCGACCAAGGAACGACGCGTCCGAGAAGAGCCGCCCGGCGATTGCCGGGCGGCCCCATCCTCACTCGTATGTCAGCCGGGGCTACAGCCCGTACCAGCCGATGCCCTCGTACAGCCAGCCGAGCTCGACGAGGGCCATGGCCTCGTACTCGCTCGTCGTGTAGTTGTGCGTTCCCGCGCTGGCGTAGGGGTTGTACTGGCGATAGACCGGCACGCCGTTCTCGCCGGCGGAGCACCAGCCAACGCCCTCGTCCGTCCAGCCAAGCTGGACGAGGTGGTCGCGCTCGAAGGCGCTCACCGTGTAGTGATGGTCGCCCGCGTAGGGGTTGTACAGGCGGTAGACCGGCGCGCCCTCCTCAGGGGCGACCCAGCCAACGCCCTCGCCCTGCCAGCCGAGCCCGACGAGCACGTCGCGCTCGTAGGCGCTCGCCGTGTAGAAGTGCTCGCCGGAGTAGGGGTTGTACAGGCGGAACATGTCGCTGCCCGCAGGGGTTGGCGCGGGCTCGTCCTGTGTGACCAGGTAGGCCTTGATCGAGAAGTTGTCGATGGAGTAGTCGTTGAGCAGCGCCGTCCTGGGAGCGAATTTGGTCCAGTCGGTCCAGGCGCCCTCCGCGTAGACGAAGCTCTCGCCCTCGTTCACGACGGCCACGCCGTACTCGTCGGCGATCCTGTCACGCTTGTCGGCAGGCGTCCCCGCCGTCGCCTCCTGGGCTTTCACAGCCTGGGCATGCGCCTTGGAGTACGTGGCGTTGGTCGCAAACTCGTGCAGCGTAGTGCCTTCGCTCTCAACGGTCTCCTCCGCCACCACGGCGAACTTCTCGCCAGGCTTGATCACAATCGAGCCGTCAAGCTTCTCGCGGTGCAGGCCGGCGTACTCGTAGGTCGCCGTCTTCGTGCCCAGCAGTGTGCCGTCCTCGGGGTTCTTGAACCCGTCGCTCAGCTTGTAGATGGAGTACTTGACCGTGGCGTCCGTCCGGGCCGTCTTGGTGGAGACCGACGCCAGCTTAGCGGTCGAGTCCGTGTCGTTCGTGAACACGTTCGCCGTCTTGAGGACATCCTCGCCCTGCTCGAACGTGGCCTCCTCGTTCCAGTTGTCGACCGTGGACGGCATGTAGTCGTACATCTGGACCAGCAGGTCGCCGTCGGCCCTAGAGAGGTCATCGTCAAAGGCAAACGACTCGGCGTTCGCCGCGCTCTTGTCGTAATAGGAAAGCCAGAAGTAGCCTGTGTGCTTGCCGCTCTCGTCCGTGATGCCCCACTTGTCGTAGTTGATGGTGTTGCCGTCGCCCAGGTCGGTGGAGTCGTACTCCGAGCCCCAGGAGTTCTTGACGAGCCATGCGCCGTTCTGGGGCGGCTTGTGGTCGGCCAGGAAGTTGTCAGCCGAGTAGTCGTCGTTCCAGCCGACGATACAGACCGCGTGGTTGGTCTTGACGTCGTCGTAGGTGTAGTGGGCCCAGGTCTCCTCGTTCATCATCGGGGTGTCCGACTTCTGGCCGGGCGCCGCCATGTCGGCCTTGAACGCCACCATCACGCCCCGGCCGCGCATCAGCTCGGACTTGACGGCGTCGACGCCCTGCTGGTTGATGCCTGTCCACTTGCCCTCGGCGTCCCTGGTGCTCAGGGCGGGAAGCTTGTTGCCGTCCACCAGCGTGAACCCGGAACTGACGTTGCGACTCAGGGACTCCTCGCCCTCGATGGTCGTGGTCTCCGGGATGGACCAGTCGTCAAGACTGGTGTAGCAGGTGTGCTCCGCGAGCTCGGCAACGTACATCTGGTAGGAAGCGTCCAGGAACGCGTCGACGGTGAGCTGGTCGTCGGGAACGGTCAGGTAGCCCTTGGTGCGCAGGGAGCTGAGCAGCGAGGCCACCTTCTCGTTGGTCTTGTTGTTCAGCGCCTCCTCCATGGTCATCCCGATCTGGGCCTCGACGGTCTCGCGCGCGACCGCCTTGCCCTTGTCCGGGTGAGCCACCAGATACTGCTTCTCCGTCATGCCCTCCTTGCCCTGATACGGGAAGTACTTCTCGTACGTGGGACCTGCGCCCGAGGCGTACAGGGTCGCGACGTTCACGCCATACGCGCCGTTGTCCCACGTGATGTTGGGCACGTCCTCGGAGTTGGTGACATACATGCCCTCGCCCGCGTGGTCCGCGTCGATCGCCTTCGTGATGGGGTTCGAGCCAAACCAGGCAAGGTGCTTCTCCGAGAGGTCGAAGGTCTTGGGATTGACCGTCTGGCCCCTCTCCTTGAGCGTGCTCATGATGCTCGACTCCGCGGCGGACGTGCCCGCAAACGCCCAGCAGGTGCTCCAGGGGTTCTGCATCTTCACGGGCGTCACGACGCCTTGCTCACGCAGGTCGAACTCTGCAGGCAGGACACTGTCCTGAACGGTCGCCTCCTCCGCTGGGACCGACGCCGGAATCGCCGCGAACATGCTTGCGGCCAACAGGCCCGAGAGCACAGCGCCAAAGGCCCTCCTCGATGATTCTTTCATCACTCACCCCTCCTCGCGGTATGGCCACTTCGCCCAAATCATAGAAGAGCCCCGGGCGCCGAATCTGCCGCAGGTGCACGGCAAGCTGCCAGCGGCCCCTTGCCTAACGTCAGGAAGGCAGATCAACGCAGCCCGATGCGCACGAGGCCCGGCTCGGTCTCGTCCCAGCTCTCGCACAGGCCCCTGACGATGGATTCGGCGAGGGGGTCGAAGTCCTCGTCCTCCGGGACGAAACCGCGCGAGAGGAGCGTGCGATAGTCGAGGGTCATGACCTTGTTCACGCCGCCCTCCCCCGCGGAGAAGCCGACGTGGATGCCCGGGTCGGTGACGCCGCGCTCGCGCGCGATCCTCAGGAGCACGCCCACCACCGTCTCCTCGAGCATGAGCAGGCAGGCGTGGGTGGCGCGGCTGTCCATGAACTGGCGCGCGCAGTACTCCTCGAGCGAGGCGTTCATGGCGACGAGGTCGGGCGTGAGCGACTCCACTTCCCACTCCCAGCTGCGCACGCGGAAGATGAACTCGTAGGTCTCGGGCCGCTGGGGGTGGTCGAAGATCTGCTCGGGAGGCCCGGCCTCCCAGCACTCGCCCTGGTCCATGTAGAACACGCGGGAGCTCGCCTCGCGCGCGAAGCGCATCTCGTGGGTGACCACGAGCATCGTGAGGCCGCGCTCGGCAAGCTTCGTGATGACCGAGAGGACTTCGGAGACCATCTGGGGGTCGAGGGCGGAGGTCGGCTCGTCGAAGAGCAGGATCTTCGGGTCCATGGCGAGGCCGCGCGCGATCGCGACGCGCTGGCGCTGGCCGCCGGAGAGCTCGCTGGGCCAGCTGAGGGCCTTGTCGCGCAGGCCGACGGTCTCGAGAAGGTCGAGCGCGCGGTCGTAGGCCTCCTGCTTCGAGAGGCCAAGCAAATCCATGGGCGCCATCATGAGGTTCTCGACGACGAGCTTGTGGTTGAACAAGGCGTAGTTCTGGAAGACCATGCCCATCTTCTGGCGCATGCGTGGCAGGTCGACGTCGGGTGCGCACATGTCCTGCCCGTCGACGACGATGCTTCCGCTCGTGGGCGTCTCGAGGCGGTTGAGGCAGCGGATGAAGGTCGACTTGCCCGTTCCAGAGGGACCGATGATGGAGATGACCTCGCCCTCCTCAACCTTGGCGTTCACGTCCTTGAGGGGGCAGGCGTTCGGGTACTCCTTGCGGAGGTGGCTGACTTCAATGAGGCTCATCGCTCGCTGACCCCCTCGATCTTGCGCGGGCGTGCGCTCGCGTCCATCCGGGCAGTGGCCTTCCTGAGCGCCCAGGCGATCAGGCGGCAGAGCAGGAAGTAGATGATTGCGGTGGAGATGAGCGGGAAGAAGGCGTCCATCGTGCGCGCGCGGATGAGGTCGCTCGCGCGCGTGAGGTCCTGCACGGCGATGTAGCCGACGATCGCCGTGTCCTTCGCGAGGCTCACGAACTGGCCGACGAGCTGTGGTCTGAACTGCTGCGCCGCCTGCGGGAAGATGATCTTGCGGAAGACCTCCCTGCTGGTGTAGCCGAGGGCCAGGCCCGTCTCCTCCTGGATGGCGTCGATGCCGTCGATCGCGGTCCACATAGTCGACCCCGACGCGGCGCCGAAGGCGAGCGTGAAGGCGACTATCGCCACGATCTCGCCGGGGATGTCGAAGGCGCCGAACACCACGTAGTAGAGGACCATGAGGACGACGACGAGCGGGACGCCGCCCATGATCGCCTGGTAGCCGTCGACGAGCCGGCCGACCCAGCGGACGCCGCTGCGGCGCGCGAGCACGGTGGCGTAGCCGAGCAGCGTCCCCAGCACGCCCGAGCACACGCTCACCAACAACGTGACGCCGAGGCCCGAGAGGACGAGCTGCCAGCGACCCTCGTCGACGAAGGTCTTCTTGAACGAGCGGGCGATGCCGTCGACGAAGCTTGCCACGGCGCCGGGCTCGGCCTTCGCACGCACGACGAAGACGGGGGTGCTGTCGTAGACGGGGACGCTGAAGTCGACCTGCTGGCGGCGCTCGTCGCTGATGGAGACGCCACCGCCGCCGAGGTCGTACTTGGACGTCTGCACGCCGGCCAGGCAGGCCGAGAAATCCTGGTCGACGAACTCGACGCCATAGCCGAGCCGCTTGCAGACGAGCTCGACGAGCTCGATCTCGCAGCCGACCACCTCGCCGTTTCGCATGTAGGAGATGGGCTCGAGCGTGGCGCAGGTCGTCATCTTGAGCGTTCCCCGGGGCGTGTCCCAGCCCTTCTCGGGCATGCTCTTCTCGGCATCGCTGGGCCCGGTCCACTTCTTCTTGAGGGCGTCGAGGGTGCCGTCGGCCCTGAACTCCTCGATCACGGTGTCGAACTCCGCCTTGAGGGGCGAGCCCTTCGGGAAGATGAGGCCGTACTTGTCGTCGGCGACCTTCTCGTTGATGGCGCCGATGCCCTCGTTGTTGCTCACGGCGAGCAGCGCGACGGGCTCGTCCGCGCAGAACGCGTCGATCTTGCCCGCCTTCAGGGACGCGACCATGTCGCCGGTGGTGTTGAGGTAGGTGTAGTCGCGCGATCCGCCGATGGCCGCGTCGACGAACCGGTCGGTTATCGACCCGTTGAGGACCCCGACCTTGTGGCCGTCGAGCTCCTTGGCGGAGTTGAACTCGAGGCCGCCGCCCGAGGCGGAGCCGTCGGCCTTCGCTATGACGGAGATGTAGGAGGGCATGACCTTCCTGCTGAAGTCGACCACCTGGGCGCGCTCGGCCGTGTTCGTAAGCGTGCCGCCGAAGTCGACCTTGTGCGACTGGACCGCGGCGAAGATCGAGTCCATGGGGATCGTCGAGACGTTGAGGCGATAGCCGAGGTCCTTCGCGATGTGGAGGGCGAGGTCGACGTCGTAGCCGAGGGCCTCGCCGCCCGCGCCCACGTACGAGTAGGGCTCGAGCACGCCCGACGTGGCGAAGCTGAGCGTGCCGTTGGGGGCGTCCCAGTCCTGGGCCGGGATCGTCTTGGCCGACTCGTCGGTGCCGACCCACTTTGCCTTGAGCTGGTCGATGGTGCCGTCCGACTCGTACCTCTGGATGATTTCGTTGAATTTCCCCACGAGCGGGTCACCGTGCGGGAAGAAGAAGGCCTCCTCGACCTCGCCGAGGTTCTCGGGAAGAAGTGCGACCGAGCCCTCCCTGCGGTTCTCGGCGAGCTCGAGGCAGTACGAGAGCTGCACCGCGGCGTCGGCCTTGTCGGTCTCGACGGCCTTCACGCAGTCGGCAATCGAGGCGTAGAACTGCTCGGAGGTCCCCTCGACCTTCTTCTGCATGGCCTGGTTGTACACGCTGCCGTTCACGTAGGCGATGCGCTTGCCCTTGAGCTGCTCGAGCGAGGTGTAGATGGGCTTCGCGCCCGTGGCGTCGGCGCTCGCGACGGCCGGCATACAGCCAATGAGGGCGAAGGCGCACGCGAGCGCGGCAAAGAGTCGTGGCAGCCTGGGTCTGGATGGGCGCATCGTGCCTCCAATCGCACGGGACCGGCGTCCCGTCGCTCTGGTCGCATACGGCCTAGCTACGCACCAACTGTAGGGGTTGGGACATGCGCGCACCACATCCGACCCTGCCGAAGGCGCCCAATTCGCGGCGGCCGAGGCACGCAAGGGCGAGGGAGGGCCTGCGCCGCGAGAACTTGACGCATGTTTGATGGTGCGAGCGCTTTGGGCGGCCACGCCCGGATGTCGTGTGCGCAAGCCGCCCTCGAGGGCGTGATTCTGCAGCGCAGAGTGGCCTCGAGGCACACGTGCGCCGCAGGCGGGCGGCGGGCATGAAGAATCTTGGCTGGCGGGCGCATCTCGATGCAAGAGGACGCTGGTACGTATATGATTTTGAGGAAATGTGTACGGTTCGGACGACGGGTGAGTGCCAGGGATGCAGACCGAGACGAAAGAGCGTGGCGCAAGGCGGACAAGCCGGGTCGCCGAGCGCTTGGGGAGGTTCGAGCACGCCCTCGTGAGCTGGGAGGACCGCAAGCCCGGCCGCACGGGGCGCGGCTGCTACCACGCCTACAACGTCCTCTTCCCCCTCTTCGCCCTCATCGTCCTGGCCTGGGTGCCGCTCAGCGGGCGCGAGCTCATCTGGAACGTCGACGGCCTCAACCAGTACTACCCCTTCTTCGTCTACGAGGGCCAGTGGATCCGCTCGATCGTCTCGGGGCTCTTCTCCGGCGGAGGGCTCCAGGTGCCGCTGTGGGAGTGGTGCTCGGGCTACGGCGCCGACGTTGCCACCACCTTCGACGTCTTCCTCGACCCGCTCAACCTCGTCTCGGCCATCACGCCCGAGGCCATAAGCGAGTGGGTCTTCCAGCTCCTCGTCGTCTTCCGCCTCTACCTCGCGGGCCTCGCCTTCACCCACTACTGCCGCGTGAGGGGCGAGAGCCGCACGGGCACCGTCCTGGGCGCGCTGCTCTACGCGCTCTGCGGCGCGGGCCTCACGGTCGTGCGCTGGTCGAGCGGGCTGCATGCCCTCATCCTCTTCCCGCTCGTCCTCGCGGGTGCCGAGCGCATGCTGCAGGGCAGACGCCCCTGGGGCTACCTCGCGCCGCTCGCGCTGCTGGCCATCACCTCGTACTACTTCACGTTCATGGCGTGCGTCCTTCTCGTCGGCTACCTGGCCGTGCGCGTCGTCATGACCCAGCGCCCGAACCTCACGGCCGCGCGCTTCATGCGCTGGTTCGCCGCGTTTGCGGGCCTCACGCTGCTCGCCCTCGCGCTCGCGGGCTTCGCCATCGTGCCCGCCGTGTCCGCGCTTGCGAACATGGGTCGCGTGGTCGAGAAGAGCACGGTCGTGCCCCTGCTCTATTCCGGGGACTACTACCTCGGCCTGCTGGGAGGCTTCCTCTCGACGCACGACGTGGGTAGCGACACCTACCAGGGCTTCGGCGGCCTCGCGCTGCTCGCGATCGCGCTGCTCTTTGCGAGGCGCGGCGAGAACCGCGAGCTCAAGGCCTGCGTCTGCGTGCTCGGCGCGTTCTTCCTCGTGCCGGCCGTGGGCTCCTTCTTCAACGGCCTGAACTACGCCACGAACCGCTGGGCCTGGGCCTTCGCCCTCTGCGTCGCCCTCGTGGTCGCGCGCATGGCGCCCGCGCTCGCCCGCCCGCGCACGCTCGACCGCCGCGTGCTCGTCGCCACCGCGGCCGCCTACGCCCTGCTCCTGCTCGTGCCCTCCTTCCGCACCGAGGCCAACGTCGCGGGCTTCGCGGCCCTGCTGGCGGCCCTCGCGATCGTCTGCGCGCCGAGGCCCGAGGCCGCGCCTCGCGCCCTTCTCGCCTGCGCCCTCGCGATCTGCCTGGGCGTCAACGGCCTCTACTTCCTGGCGGCCGACGAGGGCGGCATCGCCGGCGGCCAGGTGCCGCTCGGCATGGGCTACGCCAAGCTCACGAGCGCCTCGGCGGACTCGGTCGCGCTCGAGGCGAACGACGGCGGCTGGTGGCGCTACGACGCCGGCCTCTCCGCCCCGGGCTCGGGCGCGCCCGTCGCGCGCATCCGCAACAACAGCCTGGTGCTCGGCCTCGAGGCGCCCGACTTCTACAACAGCATCTACAACGACGGCGTCGACGCCTTCCACACCGAGCTGGCCGTCGCCGGCGACGACATCAACTTCAGCTACGTGAGCCTCCAGGGCCGAAGCGACCTCATGAGCCTCCTGGGCGTGCGCTACTACGTGCAGCGCGCCGACGGGACCGACCCCGCGCCCTATGGCTTCGACGAGGCGCATCCCGTTGCCGAGAAGAGCGTGATGGGCCACCCCTACCGCCTCCTCAAGAGCGACTCGGCCATGCCCCTCGCCTTCGCGCTCGACCGCGCGATCTCGCGCTCGGACTACCTGTCGCTCGACGCCGCCAAGCGCCAGCAGGCGCTGCTGCAGGCCGTCGTGCTCGAGGACGACGCGAGTGCGGCGGAAGGCGCGGGCGCCACGCGCGTGAGCGCGGCAGACCTCGCCTTCGAGGACCAGACCCACGAGGTCGCCGTGGAGTCCACGCAGGGCGCCACCTACGAGGACGGCCGCGTCATCGCTCAGGTCCCCGGCGCGAGCGTCACCCTGCGCTTCGAGGGCAGGCCCGCCTCCGACACCTACCTGTGCCTCAAGGGCCTCTCCTACCGCGCGCTCAAGCCCTCCGAGCTCGCCGGCGATACGCAGGGCATGAGCTGGTACCAGAGGGCGAACCTGCTCGCGCAGGACCTCGCCTTCAAGGGCTCCGACGCCTACGCCCTCTCCGCGACGACCGACGCCTCCGCAGGCACGGGCTACGTCACCAACTACGTTCCGTCCGACCACATGTACGGCGGCAAGGACACCTGGCTCGTCTCGCTCGGCTACGCCGACGAGGCCGCGCACGCCGTGACCATCACCTTCAGCGAGGCCGGCGAGTACGACTTCGACGCGATCTCCGTCCAGACCGAGACCCACGAGGCGCGCGCCGACTGGGTCGCGGCCGGCCAGGCCCGCGCGCTCGAGGGCGTCAGCCGCAGCGGCAGCGGGCTCTCCGGCACGATCGAGGTCGACCAGCCCAGCACGCTGCTCTTCTCCGTCGCCTACAGCACGGGCTGGACCGCCGTCGTCGACGGCAATCCCGTGGAGGTACGGAGGGCAGACACAGGCTTCATGGCAATCGACCTCACAAAGGGTCATCATAGTGTGGAGCTTCGCTATGCAACCCCAGGCTTGGCCGAGGGCCTTGCCGTGTCGGGCGTCGCGATCCTGGCGACGGCCGCGCTGGCAGTGGCGCTGGGCCGCCCACGCAAGCGTTCGTAGGAACACGAGAGAAGGAGTAGGAATCATATGATCTCGTTCAACAAGCCGCCGTTCGTCGGCACCGAGTTCCAGAACATCCAGCAGGCGATCGACAACCTCAAGATCTGCGGTGACGGCGCCTTCACCAAGCAGTGCAGCGAATGGATCGAGCAGCGCTTCGACGCAAGGCGCGCCCTGCTCACCACGAGCGGCACGAGCGCACTCGAGCTGGCGGCGGCCCTCTGCCACCTGGAGCCCGGCGACGAGGTCATCCTCCCGTCGTTCACCTTCTCCTCCACCGCGACGGCCTTCGTCGGCCAGCGCGCCCGCCTGAAGTTCATCGACATCAGGCCCGACACCATGAACATGGACGAGAACCTCATCGAGGCGGCCATCACGCCCAAGACCAAGGTCATCGTGCCCGTCCACTACGCCGGCGTCTCCTGCGAGATGGACACCATCATGCAGATCGCGCGCGACCACGGCCTGCGCGTCGTCGAGGACGCGGCCCAGGGCGTCATGAGCTCCTACCACGGCCAGGCGCTCGGAACCTTCGGCGACTTCGGCTGCTTCTCCTTCCACGAGACGAAGAACTACTCCATGGGCGAGGGCGGCGCGCTGCTCATCCGCGACGAGGAGCCCATCGAGGACGCCGAGATCCTGCGCGAGAAGGGCACCAACCGCGCCCGCTTCTTCCGTGGCCAGGTCGACAAGTACACCTGGGTCGACTGGGGCAGCAGCTTCCTGCCGAGCGACATGCTCGCGGCCTACCTCTGGGCGCAGCTCGAGGTCGCCGACAAGATCAACGACGACCGCCTCGCCAGCTGGCAGGGCTACCACGACGCCTTCGCCGACCTCGCCGAGAAGGGCCGCGTCGAGCTGCCCACGATCCCCGAGGGCTGCGCCCACAACGCCCACATGTTCTACCTGAAGCTCCGCGACCTCGAGGACCGCACGGCCTTCATCGCGCACATGCGCGAGCGCGGCGTCCAGTGCGTCTTCCACTACGTGCCGCTGCACAGCGCGCCGGCCGGCCTCAAGTTCGGCGAGTTCGTGGGCGAGGACCGCTACACGACCTCCGAGAGCGACCGCCTCGTGCGCCTGCCCATGTACTATGGCCTGACCCGCGAGGACCGCGAGACCGTCATCGCCGCCGCCCTCGAGTACCTCGAGCGGAGCTAGTCGCATGCCCAAGAAGAAGCTCGCCGTCATCGGCGCCTCCCACTTCCAGATGCCGCTCATCGAGCGCGCCCAGGAGAAGGGCTGCGAGGTCCACGCCTTCGCGTGGCAGTGCGGCGACGTGGGCGAGACCGCCGCTGACGTCTTCCACCCCGTCAGCATCACCGAGGTCGACGAGATCGTTCGCATCTGCCGCGAGGTCGGCGTCGACGGCATCTGCACCATCGCGAGCGACCTCGCCACGGTGGCCGTCAGCCACGTCGCCGAGGAGCTCTCGCTCACGGGCAACTCCGTCGCCTGCATGGAGCGCTCCACCAACAAGAACCTCATGAGGCGCGCCTTCGAGGCGGCCGGCGACCCCTCCCCCAAGAGCCTGCTCGTCTCGCTCGAGGACGACGCCGCCGAGAAGAGCCACGCCGTGCACCTGACCGAGTCCCAGCTCGACGCCTTCGACCCCTGCGAGCACGGCCTCGCCTACCCGCTCATCGTCAAGCCCACCGACCGCTCCGGCAGCCGCGGCGTGACCAAGGTCGAGGCCGACCACGAGCCCGGCGCCGTGGCCGCCGCCCTTCGCGAGGCCTTCGAGCAGGGCTTCAGGCGCGAGGCGCTCGTCGAGGAGTTCGCCGAGGGCGACGAGTTCAGCGTCGAGGGCATGAGCTGGCAGGGCACGCACCACATCCTCACCATCACGCGCAAGGGCACCACGGGCGCGCCGCACTTCATCGAGACGGCGCACCTCGAGCCCGCGTTCCTCTCCCCCGAGCTCGACAGCCGCGTCCGCGAGGTCGTCACGCACGCCCTCGACACGCTCGGCGTCACCTTCGGCGCCTCGCACTCCGAGCTCAAGATCGCGCCCGACGGCACGATCCGCATCATCGAGATCGGCGCGCGCATGGGCGGCGACTGCATCGGCAGCCACCTCGTGCCGCTCTCCTGCGGCGTCGACTTCGTCGGCGCGGTCGTCGACGTCGCGCTCGGCAACGAACCCGACCTCACCCCCGCCCACGAGCCGCGCGCCTCGGCGTCGCGCTTCCTCTTCAACGCGGAGGATGAGGCTCTTCTCGCCCAGGTCGAGCGCGAGCACCCCGAGCTCGTCGCCTACAAGCAGATGACCTCCGACGACACCGACGGCCACAGCGTGACCGACAGCTCCACGCGCCTCGGGCACTTCGTGATGTCCGCCGCGAGCGCCGCCGACCTTGCCCCCTACCTGCCCGAGCAGCTCGCCGCCTACGCGAGGGGAGACGCTCGATGAGCAGGACCCAGGGCAGGACCCTGCTGCTTCTGCACATACTGCTGCTCTTCTACTCGCTCTCGGACGTGATGAGCAAGCTCGCCGCGGGCTTCGACTTCCTGAGCCTCGGCTTCGTCGTCTGCTACGGCGGCCTGCTCGTGATCCTGGCGGGCTACGCCATCGGCTGGCAGCAGGTCATCAAGAGGATGCCGCTCACCACGGCCTACGCCAACCGCGGCATCACGGTCGTGTGGGGCATCTTCTGGGGTGCGCTGTTCTTCTCCGAGGCGATCACGCCCGGCAAGATCGCCGGCGCCGTGATGGTCGTGGCCGGCATCGTGCTCTTCTCGCTCGCGGACGGCGAGACGCAGGAGGAGGCGGCCGATGGAGAATAGCGTCCTCATCTACTCCGGAATCCTTCTGGGCAGCGTCTTCGTGAGCGCAATCTCGCAGGTCATGCTCAAGATCTCGGCGTCGCGCCCGCACGAGAGCGCGATCCGCGAGTACGCCAACCCGCTCGTGGTCGGCGCCTACGCCCTGTTCGTCGTCTCGACGCTGCTCACGGTCTTCGCGTACCGCGAGGTGCCGCTGTCGCTCGGCCCCGTGCTCGAGTCGACGAGCTACGTCTACGTCACGATCTTCGGCGCGCTCATCTTCCACGAGCGCGTCACGGCCAAGAAGCTCCTCGCGCTCGCGCTGATCGTCGGGGGCATTTGCACGTTCGCACTACTTGGATAGAATGGGTCGAATGAATACTTCAGACATCGAAATCTCAGTCGTCGTCCCGGTCTACGGGTGCCCGGAGGCCCTCCCCGAGCTGCACCGCCGCCTCACCGAGACTCTCTCCGCCCTCGTCGGGTCCTACGAGATCATCCTCGTCGACGACCGCTGCCCCAAGGGCTCCTGGGAGGACGTCGAAAGGCTCGCGCTCGAGGACGAGCACGTGGTGGGCATGCGCCTGGCGCGCAACTTCGGCCAGTCGCGCGCGATCACCGCGGGCCTCGACCGCGCCCGCGGAACCTGGTCCGTCGTGATGGACTGCGACTGCCAGGACCCGCCCGAGTTCATTCGCGACCTCTACCTTAAGGCCAAGGAGGGCTACGACGTCGTCTTCGCGCGCCGTGGCGGGCGCAAGGACTCCGCGATCACGCTCGCGCTCTCGCGCGCGTACTACCGCGTCTTCTCCTACCTCGCCGAGACCGAGATCGACCCCACGATCGGCAACTTCTCGATCGCGAGCCGCCGCGCGCGCGAGGCCTACCTCAGCATGCGCGAGCAGGGGCGCGACTACTCGCTGTTCATGACGTGGGTCGGCTTCGAGCAGGCCACGGTCGACATCAAGGCCGAGGAGCGCTTCGCCGGCGAGTCGTCGTACTCCTTCGCAAAGAAGGTCGCGCTGGCCACGGAGACCATCACGTCGCACTCCAACAAGCCGCTGATGCTCGCCGTGAGGTTCGGCTTCATCCAGATGCTGCTCGCTCTTCTCGTCATCGTGGTGCTGATCGTCCGGCGCCTGACGGACCCGACGGTCCCCATGGGATGGCCCAGCATGCTCGCTTCGGTCTTCCTGGTGGGGGGCATGCTCGTATCGGTCATCGGCGTCGTGGGCATCTACGTGGGCAACACCTTCTCCGAGGCCAAGGGTCGACCCCTCTACCTGGTGGAGAACGAGATCCGCGACAAGGTGGACGAGCTGGCCGACAAGTAGGCCGCGCGCCACATGCGCACCGGAAGCGACAGGGGCCGCTTGCCTTCGGGCGGGCGGCCCCTCCCTTGTGGCTACTGGATGCGCATGCTCTCGATCAGGGTGCGGCGATCGTTGGGCAGCTCGCCGTTGACGACGGCCGACAGGAGCCCCTTGAGGATGAGGCCCACGCCCGGCCCCGGCTTGATGCCGGTGGCCTCGATCACGTCGGAGCCGCTCACGGCGAGGTCGCGCATGCGGTAGACGCAGCCCGACGCGAGCTCGCGGCGAAGCGCGCGCTCGACCCCGTCGATCTCGACGGCGTAGTCGGCGCACATGGGCATCTTGGAGACCGCGTCGGCGCGCTTCAGGTCGAGAAGGGCGAACGCCAGGCTCGCGGCTCGCCCGGGGCAGGCGCCCTCGAACTTGAGGAGCGTGCGGCGCATGGAGCGCGGTGTCGGCCTCACCACGTGGTCGTGCAGGCGGACCAGGGTGCGGACGGGGGCCACGAGGTCATGCGGGAGCGCGAGGCGGCGCATGACCATCTCGCTCATGCGGGCGCCGACCTTGGGGTGGCCGAAGAAGTGGCCGCGGCCGGTCTCGTCCTGCGTGAAGGTGACGGGCTTGGCCACGTCGTGCAGGAAAGCCGCCCAGCGCAGCTCCGGCGAGGCGGCGCCGCCCGTGAACTCCTCCACCGCGCGACAGACGCGCGAGGTGTGCTCGAGCACGTCGAAGGCGTGATAGGGACTGCGCTGGTCGAAGCCGACCATGGGGCCGACCTCGGGTACGGCGCGGACGAGGACCTTGGTCTCGGCCATGAGCGCCCAGCCCATGCGACCGGTGCGCACGATGCCGTCGACCTCCTGGCCGATGCGCTCGAGTGCGATGTCCTCGAGGCCGTCGGCGCAGCGCACGAGCGCCTCCTGGGTGGAGGCCTCGACCTCGAAGCCGAGGCGGCAGGCGAAGCGCACGGCCCTCAGCACGCGCAGGGCGTCCTCGTTGAATCTGAGCTCCGGGGTGCCCACGGCGCGAATCAGACCCGACCCGAGGTCCGCAAGGCCGTCAAACGGGTCGAGAAGTCCCCTCTCGGGGTGATAGGCCATGGCGTTGATGGTGAAGTCGCGCCGGGCCAGGTCGAGCGAGACGTCGTCGACGAAGGTTACCTCGTCGGGATGGCGTCGGTCGGTGTAGGAGCCCTCGACGCGGTAGGTGGTGATCTCGATGGGCTTGCCGTCCACGACCGCGGTGACGGTGCCGTGCGCGGTCCCGGTCTCGTGAACGGGGATGCTCTTCTCGCCCAGCACGCGCTTGACCTCGCGCCAGTGCGCGGAGGTGGTGATGTCGACGTCGTGGCAGGGCGCGCCGAGAAGCGCGTCGCGGACCCAGCCGCCCACGACCCAGGCCTCGAAGCCGGCGTCCTCGAGCGCACGAAGGGCGCACAGGGCGTAGTCGGGAACGCCATATGCGACGCCTCGTGGTGTTGCGCGCATCTCAACTCCTCGGCTCGGCTGGAATTTGGTTTAGAAACGAATATAACACGGCCGCAGGCGCAGGTGGACGCGGGAGTCCGCTCGCGGCGGCGGCAGCCTGCGGCACGACGAGGGCGCCCGGGGCAGGGGCTTGGCCTAGAACTCCTGGAAGGTCGGCTCGCCGACCACGCAGAGGTCCTCCCCCGCCGCCAGCTCGCTCATGGCATGCAGGAAGGGCGCCTCGGTGCCGGTGAGGAACGCGCAGTTCATCTGGACGTCCTCGGAGAAGATCGTGTCGCGGACCTTGCCGCCGTGGTCGGCAACCATGCGCTCGACGCGCCCGTACGCGGCGTACGGGATCGTGACGGTGACGCGCGTGACCATGCTCATCTCGACGATCTGGCCCGCCTTCTCGGCAGCGGCGACGGCCTCCTGCGTCGCAGCGGTGTAGGCCCTGACGAGGCCTCCCGGGCCGAGGAGGGTGCCGCCGAAGTAGCGGGTGACGACGCAGCAGACGTTGGCAAGCCCGGAAGCGCGCAGGACCTCGAGCGTCGGCATGCCCGCCGTGCGCTGCGGCTCGCCGTCGTCGGAGCAGCGCTCCCGACCGTCCGACAGGATCCAGGCGGGAACGTTGTGGCGGGCGTCGTGGTGGCTCGAGCGCACACCATCGATGAACTCGTCGGCCTCGGCAAGCGAGCCCACCCGCGCGAGCTGCGCGATGAAGCGGCTCTTGCGGTCGACGAACTCGCCCGTCGGGCGGGCGCCCTCGGCTATGGTCCTGTAGCTCTCCACGTCTCTCCCCTCGAGGCGTCGGCGCCCGGCTGGGGCGCGCATAAAAGCGCGGGCCCAGAGGGCCCGCGGGGTTCGTGCGTTGGCGTCCGCGCGTGCGCGGAATGAGGCCTGCGGCCTACTGGGTGACGACGACTGCGACCTCGCCGGCGTTGATGTGCTGCGGCGAGACGGGCTCGACCTTGGGAAGGTCGGTCGTGTTGGTGACGACCATGATGACGTCGTCCTGCTTGCCGGCGGCGATGATCTTGGAACGGTCGAAGGTCATGAGGGCCTGGCCGGCCTTGACGCGGTCGCCCTTGTTGACGAATCCGGTGAAGCCGTCGCCGCGCATCTCGACGGTGTCGATGCCGACGTGGATGAGGATCTCGACGCCGTTGTCGCCCATGAGGCCGAGGGCGTGCAGGGTGCCCGTGGTGACGGTCACCTCGCCGTCGACGGGCGAGTAGATGGTGTCGATCTCGGGCTTGATGACGACGCCCTTGCCCATGGCACCGGAGGAGAACACGGGGTCGGAGACGTCCTCCATGTTGATGACCTGGCCGGTCGTGGGAGCGTAGATGTTTGCGGGGACTGCCTCGACCTTGATGTCGTCGGGACGGCTGGGGGCCTCGGCCTTCTTGAACTTGTCAAAGATTCCCATGGTTTCGATGCTCCGATCAGGTTGGGGACTGCAGATGTCGATAACACAATTGTGACCATTGTAGTCAAAAGCGAAATCTTCGCAGCAGGTCGCGCGCGAATGCGACCAATAAATCCGCCCGCGGTCGCACGTGGGCCCGACGCGGCCCGACGCGCCCCGTGGCCTCGCGTGACGGTTATGTGCCGCCAGGATTCCTCTGCTACAATTTCTCTCGCGAAGTGGACCAGACGATCGCGGGGCACCTTGCGTGCCATGAGGAAAGTCCGGGCTCCACAGGGCAGGATGCTGGCTAACGGCCAGGCAGGGTAACCTGACGGAAAGCGCCGCAGAAAAGAAGACTCCCACCTACCGCAAGGTAAAGGGAAAAGCTGAAACGGTGGTGTAAGAGACCACCAGCGTCGTGGCGACACGGCGGCTTGGCAAGCCCCATCCGGAGCAAACGCAAATAGGAGCGCTATGGTGTGGCCCGCACTGCGCTCGGGTTGCGCGCTAGAGGGCGTCGGCAACGACGTCAGTAGATAAATGATCGTCCTCGACAGAACCCGGCTTATCGGCCCGCTTCGCACCCTTCAAACAAAAAAGGCCCCGCAGAGCGGGGCCTTTTTTGTTACCTGTTGGTTCCGACTAGTCGAGGTCGCTGAAGTCGGAGGGAGCCGCGGACGGCGAGTAGGAGACCTGCTCGCTCTCGGGCTCGGGAGTGCTCGACTGCTGGACCGGGGCCGGGGCGGAGGAGACGCGGGTGGTGCGGCCGGAGCCGTTGGGCGTGCTGATCCTCTGCTGCGGGAAGACGGAGTCCGCATCGTCGATGAAGTGCTGGAGGAGCTTCTTGTACTCGGCGCGGAAGTCCTCGCGGGACTGCTTGAGGCGGTCGATCTCGTCGAGCTCGTTCTGCTTCTCGGCGAGCGCCTGGCGAATGACCTCGCGGGCCTTCTGGTCGGCCTCGTTGCGGATGTTCTCGGCGTTGGTGCGAGCGTCGGAGATGAGCTTGTCGGCGCTCTGCTGGGCGACGATGAGGACCTGCGAGATCTGGCGCTCGGAGGCGGAGAAGTCGGCAACGGTCTGTGCGGGAGAGGGCGCGGGCGCCGGGGCGGCGCTGCTCTGCTCCTTGAGCTGGGCGACCTGGGCCTGGGCGGCGGCGAGCTGCTGCTCGGAGCTGTTAAGCCTGCCCTTGAGGTCGGCGATCTTCTGGAGCATCGCGTCGACCTCGCTCGCAAGCTGGTCGAGGAAGGCGTCGACCTCCTCGGTGTTGTAGCCGTCCTCGTGCTTCTTCGCCTGCGAGAACGTCATCTGCTCGATGTCAGCTGGAGTGATAGCCATATCTGCTCCTTATCAATTGCCACTATGCTGCGATAGCTGTACAGATAAACAACGTAAACAAGTATATCGAATCTAAATCAAGAAACGCCTCAAAAGCCAAAGAACAAGTATCGCGACCATAGGCGATACGTCTACGCCGCCAAATGGCGGCAAAATGCGCCTGAAGAGCCGCAGATAGGGCTCGACGAGCTTTCCGAGCGCCCCGTAGAACTCGCCCACGGGCGAGTCGGCGGAGCGGACGAACCACGAGAGGATCGTGTAGACGATGATGAGGATCTCGTAGGCGTAGATGAGGCGTGAGATGAGCGTATGTAGCACGAATGCTCCTCGTTGGAGGCTGTGGTCAAGGCTGTGGTGGCGACGCTACTTCGCGCGCGAGAGCTCCTCGGTGCGGGCGAGGGCGGCGTCGACGGCCTCCTCCACCCCGAAGACGAGGTTGGGCTCGAGCTCGCGCAGGCCAGCGGCGGTCGTGCCGCCGGGCGAGGTGACCCGCTCCATGTAGGAGCGCGGGTGCTCGCCGGAGTCGAGCATCTGCTGGCATACGCCGCGCATGGTGGTGAGAACCATCTCGCGGCAGTCGGCGGCGGGAAGCCCCTTCTCGACGCCCGAGCGCGTCATCGCGTCCACCATGAGGGCGATGTAGGCCGGGCCGCAGCTCACGACCGCGCCCTCGGCGTCCAACTGGTCCTCGCGCATGACCTTCGCGCAGCCGAGGGCGCCGAAGATGGCGCACGCGAGCTCGACGTCGGCATCGTTGGAGCGCGATCCGCGGCAGACCGCGGTCGCGCCCGAGAGGACCTGGACGGGCAGGTTGGGCATCACGCGCACGACGCGCGTGTCGGGCAGGAGCGACTCGAGGGTCGCAAGCGACACGCCGGCGGCGATCGAGATCACGGCGGCGGAGCCGAGGTGATCGGCGGCATCGCGAGCGACGCCGGGAAGGATCTGCGGCTTGACGGCGAGAATGACGACGTCGGGGTTCTCGGCGAGCATGTCGGCCGTGTCCGCGAAGGTGCGGATGGAGCTCTTCTCGAGCTCCGCGCGCTTCTCGGCGGAGGGGTCGCTGACGAGCACGCGCGACGCGTCGGCGGCACCGGATGCGACGAGGCCGGACGCGATCGCCCCGCCCATGGAGCCGGCGCCGATGACGGCGACGACGGAATCGATCTTCTGCATTGCCCTACCTCTCGATGAAGCCGTCAGAGGCGAGCTTGTCGAGGTCGGACTGCGAGAGCGTGACGCCCTGGGGCATCACCGCGAAGACACGGTCGCCGAGCTCGTCGACCTGTCCGCCCACGCCGCACGTGAGGCCGAACGAGAAGTCGAGGATGCGCTTGGCGATCTCGATGTTCGTGTTCTTGAAGACGAGGACCACGGGCTGGTTCGTGCGCACACGGCGGACGACCATCTGCACGTCGTCGTAGGAGACGGGCTTGAGCACGTAGGGCGGGAGCTGGCCGGAGTTCACGCGCGGCACGGGCTTGAGGCCGATGTCGCCGGGCGTGTGGCCGCCGGTGGTGTTGCCCAGCAGGCTGTCGGGCGAGCCGTAGTCGTGCTGCGGCTGCGCCGGGATGGAGGTCGTCTCCTCCGCGGCGTAGGAGTCGCGGTAGTCGGTGCGCGGCGCGTAGCTCGGGCGCGCGGCGGCAGAGGGCTGGTAGGAGACGTCACGACCGTAGCTCGCCGAGCTCGGGGCGCTCGTCGACGGGGTGCCGTCGACGAGGCGACCGGAGCGGGTGTAGACCGAGACGCTCTCGGCCTCGGGCCTGCGGCTGTTGCCGAGGAGCCCACCGTTCTCGTAGGAGTCGCCCCTGGAGTCCTGGGGCTCGTCGTAGTCGTCGTAGTACTCGTCGTCGTAGTAGTCGTCACCGGCGGGACGAAGCCTGTCCCTGATGTTGTCGAGGAAGCTCATTGTTGCCTCGCCTTCCTGGCCCGGCCAAGCCGCTGCCAATTGCCAAGTCCTGTCACCTAGTCTAGCGCGTAGCCTGGGTCGAACACGCACCTTCCAAGCCTAACGAGGGTCGAGCCCTCTTCGATTGCAATAGTGAAATCGTCACTCATTCCGCAGGATAGCACTTCGAGCTCGCAGCCAAGGTCCGCCCTCAGCTCATCGCGCAGCTCTCGCAGCCCGGCGAAGGTCGAGCGGGCGCGAGCCGCGTCGCCGCGCGGTGCCATGGTCATGAGGCCGCGCACGCTGATGCCGGGAAGCGCGAGCAGCTGCCCGAAGGACGCGTGAGCCTCCTCGGGGGAAAGGCCCGACTTCGACTCCTCGCCCGAGACGTTGACCTCGACCAGCACGTCTGCGACGGTCTCGCGGACCTCGGCGCGCTTGGAGATGGCCTCCGCCAGGTGCATCGACGAGACGGAATGGATGAGGCGCACGTTGCCGAGCACCTGGTTGATCTTGTTGACCTGCAGGTTGCCGATCATGTCGAAGCGTGCGTCGGCGGCCTCGCCGCGAGGCGCGAGCCCCTCGAGCTTGCGCTTGAGCTCCTGCGGGCGGTTCTCCCCGAAGGCGCGCCAGCCGGCCTGCCAGGCAAGCTCGACCTCGTCGACGCCGACGGTCTTCGAGACCGCGACAAGCTGCACGTCAGAGACGTCCCGCCCCGAGCGCTCGCAGGCGCCCTCCACGCGACGGAGGATCTCCTCTCGACGCCTTTTGAGGAAGGAGAGGTACTCGTCCCTCTGGTCGTCTTCCATTACGCTGCTCCCCCACTTTCACTGGTGTCCCGCGGGATGTACGCGACGGCGCCGTGGCGCCCGCACGCGCCCCGCGAGGCGCGATACGAATAGAACCGGTCGGTCGCGTGCGGCGTGGAGACGCCGCAGGACGCGATCGCCGACGCGCTCATGCCCGCCTCGACGAGCGCCGAGGTGATGCAGAACGAGAGGTCGAGGTTTCGCCTGCCGAGAAGAGCGCCGTCGCCGAACTCGCCGGCAAACTCGCGAGCCAGGTCAACCGAGACCTCGTAGTCCGCGGCCTCGATGTGCGGCCCGACATAGGCCGTGGCACTGCTCGCAGGCAGGCCCGTCAGCTCGCAGAGGGCGCTGAGCGCCTTGGCGGCGATCCGGGCGCGCGTGCCGCGCCAGCCGGAGTGCACGACCGCGAAGGCCCCGTGCTGGACGAGGACGACGGGCACGCAGTCGGCGTAGCACAGAAGCACCGGCACGCCGGGCACGCAGCAGACCACGCCGTCAGCCCCCTCGCGCGCGTCGGCGGCAAGGCGCGCCACGGCCTCGTCCGAGCCGTCGTCGACGACGACGAGGCGGTCGCCGTGCACCTGCCTCGGGCTGACGAGGCGCCCGGCGTCGGCGCCGGCGCCGATCGCGCCCATGACGCGCTCGCGGTTGGCACGCACGCTCTTCTCGTCGTCGTCACAGTCGAGCGACAGGTTGAGCGACGAGAACCGCCCCGTCGAGCAGCCTCCCGTTCGCTCGGTAAAAGCGAGCGTGACCCCGCCCGGGCGAGCGGTGTCGCCCAGCAGGGTCACGCCATTCGAGACGTATCTCGTGAGTCCCGGCACGGCCATGGCTAGAGGCGGCTGTGCTTCAGGAAGTCGGGAATGTCGAACTCCTTGTCGTTCGTGGAGCTCGTGGTGTGGGTCGGGGTGCTGGGTGCGGGAGCAGGCGCGGGGCGGCTGGACTCGCGCTTGGGGGTGCGCTCGACGTTGAGGGTCGGCAGCGACGTCTGGACGTTCGCGTCGTTGAAGCCCGTCGCGATGACGGTCACGCGGACCTGGTCGCCGAGGGACTCGTCGACGACGGTGCCGAAGATGATGTTGGCGTCGGGGTCGACGTTCTGCGCGACGAGGTCGGCGGCGTCGTTGATCTCCTGGATGCCGAGGTCCTTGTTGCCGGCGACGGAGAGCAGGACGCGCGTGGCGCCGTCGATCGAGGTCTCGAGCAGCGGGCTCGAGATGGCCTGGGCGGCCGCGTCGGAGGCGCGGGTGTCGCCGGAGGCGGTGCCGACGCCCATCATCGCGGTGCCGGCGCCGCGCATGATCGTGCAGACGTCAGCGAAGTCGAGGTTGATCAGGCCCGGGACCGTGATCAGGTCCGTGATGCCCTGGGTGCCCTGGCACAGCACGTCGTCGGCCATGCGGAACGCCTCGAGGAAGGAGGTCTTCTTCTCGGAGAGGTCGAGCAGGCGGTCGTTCGGGATGACGATGAGGGCGTCGACGTTGTCGGCAAGCCTCTGGACGCCGTCGGCCGCGCGGTTGGTGCGGGGGCGACCCTCGAAGGTGAAGGGCTTGGTGACGACGCCCACGGTGAGGGCGCCCACGTCGTTCTTGGCGATGTCGGCGACGACGGGAGCGGCGCCCGTGCCGGTGCCGCCACCCTCGCCCGCGGTGATGAAGACCATGTCGGCGCCAGCGAGGGCCTGCTTGATCTCGTCGTGGCTGTCCTCGGCCGCCTCGGCGCCCACCTCGGGGTTGGCGCCGGCGCCCAGGCCGCGGGTGATGTCGGCGCCGATGTGCACCTTGATGTCGGCGTCGGAAATGGCAAGGGCCTGGGCATCGGTGTTGATGGCGACGAACTCGACGCCGCGGATGCCCTCCTCGATCATGCGGTTGACGGCGTTCGTGCCGCCGCCACCGACGCCGACGACCTTGATGACGGCAAGGTAGTTGCTGGGGATGTCGTTCTCGATCATGGTTCCTCCTCGCTTGGCGACGGTGGCCTCGGGAGCCTTGGGGGCCTCGACCACTTCCCTTGCGGGCTCTGCCTTCTCGGTCTCGATGCTGATCCGAGCGACGCTGCCCTGGACGTTCTGCGTCCTGCTGTGCTTCATTTCCATACGTTGTGCTTTCGTCCGATTACATGGTGCCTTGCGTAAACCCTAAACCTCAGGTAGAGATATATAGCTTATCCAAAGCGACGTATAATTGCACACTTGAACTGAGTGCGTCAACCAATTTGTCGAAAATTTTGAACGCGCCGGTCACCGCAGGCGAGAAGAGCCTGCCCCGCGGCTACTCCCCGGCCGTCGATGCGGCCTGGCCCTGGCCCTGGCCCGCGTCGCCCGACTGGGCCTCGGACTGCGCCGCGCTCGCCTCGCCGGCAGCCGTCGTCGTCGCGTCGGTCACGCCGGTGGCCGTCGTCGCGTCGGTCGTCGCGCCAGTCCCCGTCGCGCCCGTCGTCGCGCCCGTCGTCGCGCCGTCGACCTTCTGCGAGGCGTCGGCGTAGTCCTGGCCCGACGTGCCGCTCCCCTGCCCGACGCTGTCCGACGACACCATGCGGTAGGACGGCTTCGACGGCACGCGCACGTTGATGTAGGTGAGCTTGCCCGCGTACTTCGAGAGGATCTCCTTGATGACGCTCTCCTTCGAGTCCACGCTCGTGGCCGGCCCGAGCGAGATCTCGACCCCGTTCTCGAGCACGCACGAGATGCTGTCGAGGCTCGACGCCGAGAAGCTCACGATCTTGTCGGAGAGCTCCTTCGAGAAGAGGCTGCGGTAGGTCGAGATCGCGTCGAGCACGTCGTCGGTGGCCTTCGAGCCCGCGACGGGGCTCACGGTCGGCGGCGTCCCGGTGATGAGCATGACGCCCATCTCGCGCGCCTTAGCGAGCGCCACCTCGTTGATCGACTTGCCCTGGCCGACGCTGAGCGGCACGGGCTCGATCCACACGTTGCCCGAGCCCAGGCACCACGCCATGTTGCCGGTGCTCATGAGCACGAGGCTGTCCACGGCGCGCTCGTGCACCTCGATCTTGAGCGTCGACGGGAACTCGCGCACGTAGGACACCTCACCCACCCACGGGTTCTTGCGCAGGTTGTTGGTGACGGCGGCCTCGTCGAGGTTGAGCAGCGTCGAGCCCGCGGGCACGTTCGCCAGCTTCGCGATGTTGGCCGACGTGATGTGCTCGGTCGAGTCGGCGACCACGGTCTGGATCGAGAACGCCGGCGTGTACGAGAGCAGCAGGTAGCCGAGAAGAGCCACCAGCGCGATCGCGGCCACCACGATCCCGCCCACGATCACGTGGCGCACGTGGGAGCGCTTGGCGCCCCTCTCTCCCGCGGAGACGCGCTGGTCGGGCACCGGCTTGCGTGCCGGCGCGGCCGCACGGGCCGCCGGGCGCTGCCGGGCGCCGCGCGAGCGGCCGGCGCCACCCGCGCGCGACGTGCGCGGCGCCTGCGAGCGGGCGCGGGGCGCGGACCCCCTCGGGGTCGCCCTCCTCTGGTTGCGAGAGTCCTGAGCCATCGTGATCCTAGGCGTCGAAGCCGAGCAGCTTGACCTCGCAGGCGAGGTCGATGCCGTACTTCTCGGCGACGCAGTCGTGAGCGTGCTGGATTATTGAGAGGACGTCCGCGGCCTTCGCGCCGCCCCTGTTGACGATGAAGTTGGCGTGCACCTCGGACACCTGCGCGGCGCCGACGGTGTAGCCCTTGAGGCCACACGAGTCTATGAGCTGCCCCACAGAGTGGCCGGGCGGGTTCTTGAACACCGAGCCGCACGACGGCTTGCCGAGCGGCTGGCGCTTCCGGCGCCTCGCGATGAGCCGCTCCATGTTGGCCGCGACCACGTCCTTCTCCGCGTCGGCGAGCTCGAAGGTCACCTCGAGGATGATCTCGTTGGTGGGGACGGAGCAGTAGCGGTAGCCCCACTCGATCTCGGAGCCCTCGTAGCGGTGGAGCCCGTCGCCGGGACGCAGCGTCACGAGGTCGACCACACGCGACCCGATCCAGTCGTGGCGGGTGCCCGCGTCCATCGAGACGGCGCCGCCCACCGTGCCGGGGATGCCCACGCAGCACTCGAGCCCCGTGAGCGAGTGCGAGAGCGTCTCGTTCACGAGCTTGGAGAGAAGAGCGCCGGCGCCGGCCGACACGATGCCGTCGTCTGCGAAGTTGATCTTCGAGAACTCGCGCCCGAGCAGGATGACGCAACCGCGGTAGCCCGCGTCGGCCACGAGCACGTTGGAGCCGCGGCCGAGAATGACCCACTCGACGCCCTCGCGCGTGAGGGTGTCGATCGTGCGAAGGAGCGCCTGGTAGCTGTGGACCGTCACCACGAGGTCGGCGGGGCCGCCGATGCGGTAGGTGGTGTAGTGCGACAGCTGCTCGTTTCGAGCGACGTCCGCGTCATAGGCGCCCGAGAGGGCCATGTATGCGTTGAAGGTGCTCAACCTAGGCCTCTTCGCCCTCGTCGAGCTCGCGCTTTGCCTCGATGAACATCGGGCCGATGGCCGTGATGTCGCCGGCGCCCTGGGTGATGAGGAGGTCGCCCGGACGGCAGACGTCGACGAGGTGCTGGACGAGGTCCTTGCGCTTCGCGACGAAGCTCACGTCGGCCACGCCGCCGGCCTCCTCGACCCTGGACGCGACGACCTTGCCCGTGACGCCCGGGATCGGGGTCTCGCCCGCCGAGAAGACCTCGGTCACGACGAGCACGTCGGCGTCGTCGAAGGCATGGGCGAACTGGTCGGCGAGCGACTGGGTCCTGGAGTAGCGGTGCGGCTGGAAGGCACAGACGATGCGCTTGAAGTCGAGGCCGCGGGCGGCGGCGAGCGTCGCCTGGATCTCGGTCGGGTGGTGGCCGTAGTCGTCGACGACGGTGATGCCGTCGATGTCGCCCACGTGGGTGAAGCGGCGGTGCGCGCCCTTGAAGGAGGAGAGCGCCTCGCCCGCTCGAGCGGCGTCGCAACCGAGCACGTCGGCGACGGCAAGGGCGGCGGTGGCGTTGGCCATGTTGTGGCGGCCGGGGTTGGCGCCGAGGCTCAGCTCGACCGTCTCGCCGGAGGGAAGCCTCACCGCGAAGTGGCTCTCGAGCGCGTGACCACCCTCGTGCGGGGTGCAGACGTAGTCGCAGGACTCGTCGAAGCCGTAGGTGAGGACGCGGCGGCCCGTGGAGCGCGCGAGCTCCGGGTAGTGCGGGTCGTCGCCGTTGATGATGACGCAGCCCTCGTCACCGACGAGGTCCATGAACTGGCAGAAGGTCTTCTCGATGTTCTCGAGGGTGCCGTAGTGGTCGAGGTGGTCCGCCTCGATGTTGGTGACCACCACGACGTCAGGGTCGAGGTAGAGGAAGGAGCCGTCGGACTCGTCGGCCTCGCATACGAAGTAGCCGCCGGAGCCGTTCTTGCCATTGGTGCCGTACTCCTCGACGATGCCGCCGATGAGGAAGGAGGGGTCCATGCCGAGGTGGTCGAGGGTCGTGGCGACCATGGAGGACGTCGTGGTCTTGCCGTGGGTGCCCGCGACGGCGACCGTGGTGGCGTCGAGCGAGAGGTGCGAGAGCATCTTGGCGCGCGGCCACACGGGGATGCCGAGCTCGCGGGCACGGATGACCTCGGGGTTGGTCTCGGGGATGGCCGAGGAGGTGACGACGACGTCGGGGGTGACCTCGTCGATGGTGGAGGCGTGGTGGCCGAGGAAGCACTTGACGCCGGCCTCCTCGAGCTGACGGACGTAGCGCGACTCCTTGAGGTCGGAGCCGCTGACCGCGCAGCCCCTCTCGTGGAGGACGAGCGCGATGCCGCTCATGCCCGCGCCGCCGACGCCGATGAAGTGAGCGCTGCTCACGTGCTTGATGTCAGAAGAATCAATCATGGGTGCCTCTCTCGTGATGGCAAAATGGGGAGCCCGCGGGACGCGGACCCCCTCACTACTTTACTAGAAGGCGGGACTAATCCCCCAGACCCGCGGCACTCTCCACTTGGTCTGCGAGTGCGGCGGCGGCGCGGTCCTGGCCGAGCCCCTTGGCGGCGGCGGCCATCTGGGCGCGACGGTCGGCGCCGTCGACGAGGGCGAGCAGGTCCGAGCGAAACGCCGGCGTGTCGATGTCGTCGTCGGGCAGCATGATCGCGGCGCCCGCGTCGACGAGGTAGCGGGCGTTGGTGGTCTGGTGGTCGGCCGTCGCGAGCGGGTACGGGATGAGCATGCTCGGGGTGCCGAGGGCCGCGATCTCGGCGACCGAGGAGGCGCCGGAGCGCGAGAGCACGAGGTCGGCGGCCGCGAGTGCCTCGCCCATGCGGTCGATGTAGGGCATGACCTGCCAGCGGGCGGCCTCCTCGTCGGTCAGCGCGAGCGAGGAGACGACCGAGTCGTACTCGCCCTTGCCGGTGGAGTGGATGACGTAGAGGTCCTCGCGGCTGAGCAGCTCGTCCTTGAGGGCGACGACGCCCTGGTTGAGGTGACGCGCGCCGAGGCTGCCGCCGAAGACGAGCAGGAGCCTGGCGTCGTCGGGGACGCCGAAGGCGCGACGGCCCTCGTCGCGCCGGGCGTTGATGACGCTCTTGCGCACGGGGTTTCCGGTAACGATGATCTGGGTGCCGGCGCCGACCTTGCCCTTGAAGGCGTCGATGGCGACGGGAAGCGACACGCAGACGCTCTTGACCTTGTGGGCCGAGCTCTTGTTGGCGAGCCCGGGCACCGAGTTCTGCTCGTGGACGAGCGTCGGGATCTTGTGGCGCACGCAGCAGTTGATGAGCGGCATCTCGATGTAGGCGCCGAAGCCGATGGCGACGTCCGGCGCCGAGCCGGCCGCGAACTCGCGCGAGAGGCTCTTCTCGGCGCGGCTCATCTTCCAGAGGGAGGTGAAGAGCGTCCAGGGGCGGGAGCGGTCGAAGCCCGTGAGGTCGAGCGGGGTGAACGGGAAGCCCGCCTGGGGCACGAGCGTGGCCTCGAGGCGCGTGGCCTGGCCATAGAAGTGGACCTCGTGGCCGCGGGAGACGAGCTCCTCGGCGAGCGCGAGGGCGGGGTTGATGTGACCGGCGGTGCCGCCGGCGGCGATTGCGACCTTGAGCTTATCGCCCACGTCTATCACTCCTTCTGTCAGAGCGCGCGGAGCTGCCGCGCACGTTGGGAGACGAGTCCCTCCTGAGGCGCTCGCCCGCGCTCGGCCCGAGGTCGATGCGGCGGCGTCCGTTGGAGTCGGTGGTGACGCGGGCGCCATGGGTGCGCTCGCGCTCCTCTCGCTCGCGCCTGAGGGCCGCAGGGCTGTCGGGGCGGGCGGAGTCGGCGCGCCCCGACGAGCGGCCGGAGGCGCGGCCGCCGCCGTGGACGGTGAGGCCCACGGAGCGGGGCGCGGCGAGGGCCGGGCGACTGCTGCGCAGCGTGGGCTCGCCGACGCCGGAGTCGTCGTCTTGGGGTCCTGCGACGCTGAAGCCGCGCCTGAGCTCGTCGTGCTCGGTGTCGGGGAGCTCGGACCTGAGCGAGACCGACAGGACGAGGCCGGCGAGCATGAGGCTCGAGATGATCGACGAGCCGCCGTAGGAGACGAACGGGATGGGCTTGCCCGAGAGCGGGAAGAGGCCGAGCACGCCGCTGACGTTGAGGAACATCTGGATCACGAGGATCATGGTGCAGCCGCAGGCGACGAGCTGGCCGGCGAGGTCGGGCGCGAAGCGGGCGATGCGCAGGCCCGCCCAGAGGATGCCGATGAACGCCGCGATCAGGCCGAGGCAGCCGAGAAGGCCAAGCTCTTCTCCCACGACCGCGAAGATGAAGTCGTTATAGGCCATGGGCAGGTAGGAGTACTTCTGCTTGGACATGCCGATGCCAAGTCCCGTGAGGCCTCCCGTGCCGAAGGCGTAGAAGCCCTGGATGAGCTGGTAGCCCGCGCCGTCGGGGTCGGCCCAGGGGTTGATCATCGTGAAGATGCGGGCGCGCGAGTAGGAGTCGATGAACGAGATGGCGATGAGGCCGCCCATGGCGACGAGCACGAGGCCGGCGCAGACGACGGGCGGGAAGCCCGCGAAGTAGAGCATCACGATGAGGGTGAGGCCGAGGACCATGACGGTGCCCTTGTCGGGCTGGAGCAGGATCATGCCCATGGGGAGAACGATGCCGAGGACGGCCTTCTTGGCGATGGTGCGAAAGTCGGGGGCGACGCCGCCGAACCACTCGCCCATGAGGTTCGCGCCGCAGAGGATGACCGTGATCTTGGCGAACTCGGAGGGCTGCAGCGTGAAGGGGCCGATGGCGACCCAGCGCGTGGCGCCGTAGGCGTCGGCGCCGGCGAAGGGCAGGAAGACCACGGCGAGCATGAGGATGGTGCCGACCCAGAGGAACGGCAGCGCGCGACCGACGAGCGAGCGGTAGTCGGGGACCATCTCGAGGGCGGCGATCACGATGCCGACAAGCATGAAGACGAGCTGCTTCTGGAGGTAGTAGGCGGGGTTGTTGCCCATGTCGTCTGCCGTGAGCGACGAGATGGACGACGACGAGTAGATCATGAGCAGGCCGAAGGCCGTGAGCGAGACCACGCAGAAGACGAAGACGAGCCTCGGCGCCATGAAGCGCGAGGGCACGCCGAAGATCGTGCGCTCGGCGCGGGAGGACGCGCGGGAGCCTCTCGTGGTGGTGGGGCGCGCGGAGGCGGCGCCTGCTGCCATGGGACGCACGCTACTCCCCCTCCCTCTCGCGAAGGGCATAGACGAGCTCCTTGAAGCGCCTGCCGCGCTCGGCCATGTTGTTGAACTCGTCGAAGGACGAGCAGGCCGGCGAGAGCAGGACGGTGTCGCCGGCCTCGGCGGAGGCGACGGCGACGTCGAGGGCGTCGGCCAGGTGGTCGGCGCGCAGCACGCGAAGGGCGGAACCCTGGGAGGCGGCCTCGAGGGAGGCCGCGATCCTCTCGCCCGCCTCGCCGAAGCAGACGGCGGCCTTGCAGGTCGCCGCGACGGCCGCGGAGAGCGAGGTGAGGTCGGTGCCCTTGTCGTGGCCGCCGAGCATGACGACGATGCGGTGCGGCTCGAAGGCCGTGAGGGCCTTCTCGACCGAGTCGGTGTTGGTGGCCTTGGAGTCGTTCACGAAGCGGACGCCGCCTGCGCAGCAGACGGGCTCGATGCGGTGCTCGAGGGCCGAGAAGGCGCGCAGTGCGCGGCGGACGGCGTCGTCGTCGGCGCCGAGGGCTATCGCGAGGGCGGAGGCGAAGAGGGCGTTCTCGACGTTGTGGTCGCCGTGGATGGAGAGCTCGCCGACGGAGACGAGCCCGTGGCGCTGCCCGTCGAGCTCGACCGTGAGGGCGTCGCCGTCGACCCAGGCGCGCGGGGCGGCGGCCGGGGCCTCGCGCAGGCCGACGCGGAGCACCCGCAGGCCGCGGGCCTCGAGGCGCGGCGCGAGGTCGCGGCAGCGCCCGTCGAGGTCGGAGACGATCGCGAGGTCATCGGCCTCGAGGTTGGCGAAGATGCGCTCCTTGGCCTCGGCGTAGGCCTCGAAGCTGCCGTGCCACTCGAGGTGGTCGGGCGTCACGTTGAGCAGGCACGCCACGTGCGGGTGGAGGCGCTTGGAGCAGGCGAGCTGGAAGCTCGAGAGCTCGGCGACGAACCACTGGCCCTCGGCGCGGTCGGCCACGGCCGTGGTGCAGGTGTTGCCGATGTTGCCGACGGGGGCCGCAGAGATGCCCGCCTCGTTCAGGATGGCGCAGGCCAGGCTCGTGGTGGTCGTCTTGCCGTTGGAGCCGGTGATGGCGGCCCAGCGCTCGGGGCTCTCGCGCCAGGCGAACTCGGGCTCGCCGATGACCTCGGTGGCGTGGGCCTGGGCGGAGCGGAAGAAGTCGGAGCGCTCGGGGATGCCGGGGCTGGCGACGACGAGGTCGAAGTGGCCCTCCACGGACTCGGTGCCGACCACGACGCGTACGCCCTTCTCGGCCAGCTCGCGCGTGACGTCACCCTCGGTCGAGGAGGCGCCGCCGTAGAGCGTGACGGAGGACAGACGCCCCTCGGGCAGGTCGGACAGGTAGCGCGCGACCTCGACGCCGGTCTTTCCGAGGCCGAGGACGCACACGTCCCCCAGCCAACCGTCAGCAGAAACCACCTGGACCCCCTAGCTAAGCTGGAAGAAGAGGGCGAATCCGAGCGTTGCGAAAGCTGCCGAGACGATCCAGAAGCGAATGACGACCTTCGTCTCGCTCCAGCCCTTCTTCTCGAAGTGATGATGGATTGGCGACATGAGGAAGACGCGCTTCCCCGTGGTCTTGAAGCTGATGACCTGGATGATGACGGAGAGGGCCTCGACGATGAAGAGGCCGCCCATGACCAGGGAGGTGACCTCGGTCTTGGTGAGGACGGCGAGGGCCGCGAAGCCGGCGCCGAGCGCGAGCGACCCGGTGTCGCCCATGAAGATCGAGGCGGGATAGCAGTTGTACCAGAGGAAGCCGATGAGGGCGCCCGCGAACGCCGAGGCGAAGATCGCGAGGTTCCTCTCGCCGTGCCTGAAGGCGACGAGGCACATGATCATCATGACCACGAAGGCGCAGCCGCCGGCGAGGCCGTCGAGGCCGTCAGTGAGGTTGACGGCGTTGGAGAGGCCCGCCATGAGCAGGAACACGAAGAAGACGTAGAGCCAGGGGATCTGGATGATCGTGCCGCCAAGGTCGATCACCGTGGTGAGGACGCCGAGGTTGATGGCGAATCCGCCGGGCAGCTCGATCCAGGGGGCGACGCGGCAGGTGTTGACCGCGACGAGGCAGAAGGTGACCGAGATCAGGACGAGGCCGACCATCTTCTGCAGGGGCGTGAGGCCGAGCGAGCGCTTGTGGGCGACGCTCTCGATGTCGTCGAGCAGGCCGAGCGAGCCCGTCGCGAAGGTGGCCGCCATGGCCAGGACGAGGTCGGTGGTCCACTTGGCCTGGATGACGCAGGTGACGAGCACCGCGAGCAGGAATACGACGCCACCCATGGTGGGCGTGCCCTGCTTGACGAGGTGGCGCTGCGGGCCGTCGGCGCGGATCTGCTGGCCGACGCCCTCGTGGCGCATGAGCTTGATGAAGAGCGGCATGACCACGATCACGACGATCGCCGCGATGGCGGCCGCGAGGAAGATCTGGTACGAGGGATAGCTCGGGTTGCCGAACACTAGGCAAGCACCCCCTTGACGAAGGCGTCGAGCCCCACGGAGCGCGAGGCCTTGGCGAGGACGAGGTCGCCCTCCTCGAGGAGCGGCGCGATGGTGCGGCAGGCCTCGTCGGCGTCGGCGACGACCTCGAGGGCGTCCTCGGAGTGGCCCATCGTGCGGGCGGCCTCGGCCATCTCGCGGGCCATCTCGCCGCCCACGAAGACGAGGAGGTCGAGCTTCTTGGCCGCGGCGAAGGCGCCGATGTAGCCGTGAAGGCGCCTCGACTCGTCGCCGAGCTCCCCCACCTCGCCGAGGACCGCGACGCGGCGGCCCTCGCAGGACATGGAGCAGAGGACCTCGAGTGCGGCCGCGATGGAGCTGGGGCTCGCGTTGTAGGTGTCGTCGATCATGCGGGGCTTGCCCGGGGCGGTCACGACCTCGAGGCGCATGTGGGCCTGGCGCATGGCGCAGACGGCGTCGATCGCGGCGTCGCGGTCGGCGCCGAGGCGGTCGGCGACGGCCATGGCGAGCAGGAGGTCGGAGACGACGTGGCGCCCCGGGATGCCCAGGGTGACGTCGCGGTGCCAGCCGTCGGCGAAGGCGAGGCCGAAGCTCGGCATGCCCTCGTCGTCGAGGGTGACGTCGCCGCAGCTGACGGCGAGGTCCCTCGAGGGGCCGACGCGCCTGACGTCAACGCCCGCGGGCCTGGCGAAGCCGGACTCGATGAAGTCGGCGAAGTCGTTGTCGGACGTCACGAAGAGGCACGAGGGAAGGCCGTCGCTCTTCTCGGTAGGCCTCATGCCGGCCAGGATCTCGGCCTTGGCGCGGGCGATGTTCTCGCGCGAGCCGAGGATGCCGATGTGGCTCGTGCCGACGTTGGTGATGAGGGCGACGTCGGGGCGGCCGCAGCGCGAGAGGCGCGTGAGCTCGCCGGCGTGGTTCATGCCCATCTCGAGGACGAGGACCTCGTCCTCGGGCGATGCGGAGAGCACGGTCACGGGGAGGCCGATGAGGCTGTTGAGGTTGCCGGCGGTGGCGTGGACGCGATAGGTCGCGCCGAGGGCCGCCGCGCAGAGCTCCTTGGTCGTGGTCTTGCCGACCGAGCCGGTGACGCCGACGACCTTCCACTGCGGGTTCGCGTCGCGCCAGGCGCCGGCCAGGCGCAGGAGGAACTCCTCGGGGTCGTCGCCGTCGGCGCGAAGGACGGCCGCGCCGTGGGTGCGGGCGGCGTCGAGGGCGTCGGAGGCGGGCTCCTCGGTCATGACGACCGCAGCGGCGCCGGATGCGATGGCCGAGGCGGCGAACCTGTTGCCGTTAACGCGCTCGCCGGGGATGCACACGAAGAGCATGCCCTTCTCGACGGCTCGCGAATCGTACGCGACGCCGGAGACGACGTCGGAGGCGTTGCCGGCCACGAGCTCAGCAGAGCATGCGCGGGCGACCTCGTCGACAGTGAACTTAAACATCGAAACCTCTCCCGAACCTACGAAGACGGCTGCAGCCCCAAATCGGAGAGCGCCTCCCCCATGATAGTAGAGAATAGCGGCGCGGCGGAGTCCGAGGCCAAATATGGAGTTCCGTTGAGAGCGGCGTAGACCATCACGACGGGGTCGGAGGCGGGCGCGAATCCTATGAGGGAGCTGACTAGCTTGCCCTCGATGTAGCCGTTCTCGTCGGCCTGCTCGCCGGTGCCGGTCTTGCCCGCGATGTCGTAGCCCTTGACCACGCCGAGGGCACCCGTGCCCTCGGGCTCCATGACGGAGCGCATGAGGTCGACGGTCGTGGCCGCGGAGTCCTTGGAGACCGTGGTGCCGCCCGAGGGCCAGTCGACGGTCTGGCCGCCCTTGCTCATGAGGAAGTGCGGCGTCTGCAGCGTGCCGCCGTTGGCGATCGAGCCGATGGCGCGGATCATCTGGATCGAGGGGACGGCGAGCGACTGGCCGAACGACATCGTGCCGAGGCTTGCGCCGTCGTACTGGTTGAGCTGCTTGACGAGGCCCTCGACCTCGCCGGGGTAGTCGATGCCGGTGGGCTTGCCGATCTGGAACTTGCTCACGCCCTGGGCGAAGGTGGTCTCGCCGATGTAGTCCTGCGCCACGAGCGCCATGCCCGTGTTGGAGGACCTCCTGAGCAGCTCGCGCAGGTCCATGGTCATGGTCTCGGTGCGGCCGTCGTCGTCGCCGACGAGGTCGTCGCCGACCTTGACCTTGCCGGGGACCGTGTAGACGTCGCTCGTCGAGATCTTGCCCGCGTCGAGGCCGATGGCGGTGGTCAGGACCTTGAAGATGGAGCCCGGCTCGTAGGAGGACGAGACCGGCTTGAGCGCGAGCGCGCCGTCCGCGATGTTGGACGTGTTGGTGATGTCGAACAGCGGCGTGGAGCATGCGGCGAGGATCTCGCCGTTGGCGGGGTTGGTCACGACGACCGACCCGGAGTCGGCGCTGTACTTGGTGATGCCTTCGCTGATGGTCTGCTCGGCGACGCGCTGGATGTCGATGTCGAGCGAGATGACGATGTCGGTGCCGTCCTTGGCCTCCGTGGTGTGGGAGTTGCCGCCGGCGATGGGGGTGCCGCCCGCGCCCGTCTCGAGCACCATCTTCCCGTCCTCCCCCTTGAGGACGTCGTCGTAGTAGAGCTCGAGGCCCGAGAGGCCGTCGCCGTCGATGCCGACCATGCCGAGCACCTGGCCGCCGACCGCGCCGTAGGGATAGATGCGCTTGGTGTCCTCGAGGAAGTAGAGGCCCTCGACGCCGCGGGCCGCGAAGTCCTCGCGGATGGAGTCCGCGTCCTCGGTGTCGACCTGTCGGGCGACGTAGGAGAAGGTGCCGTCGCCGCGCATGCGGGAGAGGTAGGTGGAGGCGTCGCCGCCGCACTCGCGCGCGATGATCGCGGCGGCGCCGGAGGGGTCGTTGACCTCGCGCGGGTTGCAGTAGATGGTCTCGCAGGCCTTGCTCATGGCGAGCACGTTGCCGTTGCGGTCGTAGATGGTGCCTCGCTTGGCGTGGAGCACGGCCACCTGGGACCTGCGCGCCTCGGCCTCCTGGGTGAGGTCCGACGCCTGGAAGACCTGGAGCGAGACGAGCTTTATGACGACCGCCAGGCAGACCACGCCCACGATCGCGGTGATGATGCGTGCCGCGTTCTCGAAGTTTCCGCCCTGGGTGGGGACGCCACGCCTACCGGCACGATATCGGGGAGCCTCGTCATAGGAAGCTCCCCGTGCCTGCGTGCGCCTTGGGCGCCTCTGTCCATCTCGATCTCTCACGGCTCTAGTCTACGACGTCATGAGCCTCGGGTCGGCCGCAGCGGCGTTCTGCGTAGCATCTGCAGAAGCCTCAGGGTCGTCGTCGGCCGCCTCCTCGGCAGCGTCTGCGGCGATCGGCGTAGAAAGCGCCTCGTCGAGGTTGCCGGACTCGCCGACGGTGATCGAGTCGCTCGAGGTGGGGTACACCATGCCGTAGTTCTGGGTGGCGATGCGGTCGATGCGCGACGAGCTCGAGAGAACGGAACGCTCGATCTGGAGGTCGTTGTTGGTAGCGGTGGCGGAGACGATGTCCTCCTTGAGGGAGGCCGTCTGCTGGAGCTGGGAGACCGTCGCGGTGGTCAGCGCGACGCGGCAGAAGCCGAGGCACACGAACACGGTCACGGCGGCCATTGCGACAACCAGGCGGGAGACGAAGGTGTGCGAGACGCCCTGACGGACCTGGGCGTCAAGCCCGCCGCCTCGGACGACCTCGAAGGGGGCGTGGCTCTCCTGGCGGCGAACCCTCTCGGCGCCGTAGAGGCTGTATGCCTCGGATCCCTGGTACATCGTGCTCCCCCTTGATTGGAAGAACCACCGCACGCGGTGGCTCTGTGGTGCATTGGTAGTGCGATTGAGCTTCGTTCTACTTCATGCTGCTACGTATATGTTGTATTTGCATGCGGCCAGGCCGCGTGCTTGCTCAGATGCGCTCCTCCGTGACGTCCCTCTTCACCGCCACCCTCATGAGCGCGCTTCGGGCCCGAGGATTCTGGGCCACCTCCCCCTCGCTCGCGACGAGGGGCTTGCGTGTCTTGACGTCGACTATCGGCACGTGACCGCAGGCGCACACCGGAAGGTCCGGCGGGCAGATGCAGCCCTTCGACATCTCCGCGAAGACGTGCTTGACGATCCGGTCCTCGAGCGAGTGGTAGGAGATCACGCAGATCCTGCCACCCGTGTTGGCCCAGCGAATCGCCGCGCGAAGCCCCTGGTCCAGAACATCGAGCTCATGGTTGACCTCGATGCGCAGGGCCTGGAAGGTCTTGCGGGCCGGGTGTCCGCCGTGCCGCCTGGCGGCAGCGGGAATCGCGGCCTTGATGACCTCCACGAGCTGGAGCGTCCTCTCGATCGGCTCCTTCTCGCGCGCCCGCACGATCTGGCGGGCGATCCTGGCGGCGTACTTCTCGTCGCCATAGACACGAAGAATCCGGGTGAGGTCGGTTTCGTTGTAGTTGTTTATGACCTCAGCTGCGGTTTGGGTGTGTTTCCCCGGATTCATTCGCATATCAAGCGGGGCGTCCTCGTGGTAGGAGAAGCCCCTTTCTGGGATGTCAAGCTGTGGGGAGGAGACTCCGATGTCGAACAGGAAGCAGTCGACGCCGGGCACCTCAGCCTGGACGAGGAGCTCATCGAGGGAACCGAAGTTACCCTTGAGGAAGCGGTGCTCGCAGCCGGCCAGCTCGCGCTCGAAGCGCTGCGCCGCCGCGGCGAGGGCCATGTCGTCCTGGTCGATGCCAATCGAGAGCCCATCGGGCTGGATTCGCTTGGCCATCTCGACCGTGTGCCCCGCCCCGCCCAGGGTGCAGTCGCAGACCACCTCGCCTGGTTTGGGGTCGAGCTCGGACAGAACCTCGTCCAGCATCACGGGTACGTGCCGATATTCCACTGTCAAGATTCCCACTCCCTCGCGCTAGTCGAACATCAGGTCCTCGAGGCTCTCTTCCATCTCCTTCTGCTCCTCGTCAAAACGGGAAGCGTCCCAGATCTCGAAGTGGTCGTTGTTGCCAACGACCGCAACCTCGCGTTCGATCCCGCACTTGGCGACCCGCTCCGGGTCCACCTTGCCGAGGGCAAGGCGACCAGCCGAATCAAGGTCGACGGTGACGGTCATCGAGGTGAGCATCCTGCTGAGCTTGACGTCCCTCTTGTTGCGGGGGTTGAACCCCTCGGGGAAGAAGCTCCGCACCCAGGCCTCGTGACCCTCGGGAGTGAAACCGTAGATCGCGCCATCAACGGGAACGAGGCAGACCTTGTCGTCGAACTGCTTGCGAATGGAAGCCGGAAGGGTAACGCGCGACTTGGCATCGAGGTTGTGCTTGTAGGTGCCAGTCAGGTACATTGCCCCTCCCCTCTTCAACTCAGGGAGCCTCATCCCTTTGAGAACGTGACAACAACTATATGTTTACGTCCGACACTACGCAACACTTTCCGACACTTTTTGACTCTCGGCGCCAAAAATGCCCCGCTCGGCATCACGTTGCCGAGACGGGTACCCAACATGTTGTGAGAACGAATGTTCTGGCCCACAAACGCCGAGGAACGTCTCTGCCGCAGCTCACGGGCCAAATATGAACGAACAGTGAATGGCGAGAAGAGCCTGCCCTCAGGCCCGGCGGCGCGCCCGGGGGTGCGCCTCGAGGTACACCATGCGCACGTGAGTGCGGTCGACATGGGTGTAGAGCTGCGTCGTCGAGATGCTCGCGTGCCCCAGGAGCTCCTGCACGACCCTCAGGTCCATGCCACCCTCGAGCAGGTGGGTGGCGTAGGTGTGGCGAAGTGTGTGGGGATGAAGCCCCTTGATACCCACGACCGCCCCGTAGGTCTCGACGATGCCGAAGACGGCCTGGCGGCTGAGCCTGCCGCCGCGCCTGTTGAGGAAGACCGCTCCCCCGTCGCGCCCGCCGCGCGCCAGCACCGGCCGCCACGCGTCCACGTAGGTCGCAAGCGCCTCGCGCGCGGTGCCGAGCAGCGGCACGACCCGCTCCTTGCGCCCCTTGCCCATCACGCGCAGGACCTCGTCGTCGAAGAGCACGTCGCGCAGGTCCAGCCCCACGAGCTCGCTCACGCGCAGCCCGCAGCCGTAGAGCACCTCGAGGATCGCCTTGTCGCGATGGAACGCCGACTGCGCGCGGCGATCGGCCGCGCCGCTCTTGAGCGTGCGCGCCTCGGGCTCGAGCTCCGGCGCGAACGGCTCGTCGAGCAGCCTGAACACCTCGTCGTGACCCAGCACGTCGGGCAGGCGCTCGGGCCGCTTGGGCATCACGAGCTGCGACGCGGGATGGCTCTCGCAGATCCGCTCGACGACCATGAACTTGTGGAACCCCTTGATCGCCGAGACCGCCCGCTGCACCGAGGCCGCGGACAGCCCCTGCGCCGCAAGCTCGGCGAGATGCGCCTCGATGTCGTGGCGCGTGACGTCGGCCGGCTCCGCAACGCCGCGCGCGGCCAGAAAGTCGACGTAGCGCGCAAGGTCGCGCCCGTAGGACTCGACGGTGTTCTGGGAGCTGCCGCGCTCCACGGCGAGGTAGCCGAGAAACTCCTCGCGCGCCTGGCCAAGCTCCATCCCGCACCTCCCCCTGGGCACAAAAACGCTCCGTCCGACCAGCATATACCAATGCCGGACGGACGGAGCAGCCGAGAAGAGCGTGTGATTCGAAGCCGCGGGCGCCTCTAGGCGATGGTCACCTCGGCGCGGTCGACGCCCTCGTGGCGGGCGATGGCGGCACGCACGAACTCGCGGAAGAGCGGCGCGGGCTTGGTCGGGCGGCTCTTGAACTCGGGGTGGGCCTGGCTCGCGACGAACCAGGGGTGCACCTCGCGCGGCAGCTCGACCATCTCGACCAGGCGGCCGTCAGGCGAGAGGCCGGAGAGGACCAGGCCGGCCTCCTCGAGGCGGTCGCGGAAGTCGTTGCTCACCTCGAAGCGGTGGCGGTGCCTCTCGCTCACGAGCGCGCTGCCGTAGGCCTCGGCCGCGAGCGTCTCGGGACGGACCTCGCAGGGGTAGGCGCCCAGGCGCATGGTCGCGCCCTTGTCGGTGACGCCCCTCTGGTCGGGCATGAGGTCGATCACCGGGAAGGCGCACTCGGGGTCGAACTCGGTGGAGTTGGCGCCCGGCATGCCGGCCACGTCGCGGGCGAACTCGCAGACCGCGACCTGAAGGCCCAGGCAGATGCCGAGGTAGGGCACGAGGTCCTGGCGGGCCTTGCGCGCCGCGAGGATCTTGCCCTCGAACGCGCGCTGGCCGAAGCCGCCCGGCACCAGGATGCCGTCGGCGTCGGCGAGCACCTCGTCGACGTTGTCGGCACTCAGCAGGCCGCCGTCGACGAGCTCGACCGACACGTTGCGCCCGAAGGTGACGCCGGAGTGGTGCAGCGCCTCGATGACGGAGAGGTAGGCGTCGGGCAGCTGCGTGTACTTGCCGACGACCTTGATGCGGGTGACGTCCTCCTTGGCCGAGGCGGCGTGCATGCGCTCGACGAAGCCGTCCCACTCGCTCATGTCGCACTCACGCTGCTCGAGGCCGAGGATCGACAGCACGCGGGCGTCGAAGCCCTGCTCGGAGAGGTGCTGCGGGACGTCGTAGATCGAGGCGCAGTCCCTGTTCTGGAAGACGCAGCTCTCGTCGACGTCGCAGAAGTGCGCGATCTTCGCGCGGATGGAGGCGTCCACCTCGTGGTCGGAGCGACACACGATGATGTCGGGCTGGATGCCCATGGACCTGAGCTCCTTGACGGAGTGCTGGGTCGGCTTGGTCTTCACCTCGTGGGCGGCGGAGATGTACGGGACGAGGCTGACGTGGATCACGAGGGTGTTGCCCGGGCCCTGCTCCTTGCGGTACTGGCGGATGGCCTCGACGAACGCCTGGCCCTCGATGTCGCCGATGGTGCCGCCGAGCTCGGTGATCACGACGTCCGCATGGGTCTGCTCCTCCATGCGGCGGAAGCGCTCCTTGATCTCGTTGGTCACGTGCGGGATGACCTGGACGGTGCCGCCCAGGAAGTCACCTGCGCGCTCGCGCGAGATGAGCGACTGGTAGATGCGGCCCGAGGTGAAGTTGGAGCCGCTCGTGAGGTTCTCGTCGATGAATCGCTCGTAGTGACCGAGGTCGAGGTCGGTCTCGCGGCCGTCCTCGGTCACGAAGACCTCGCCGTGCTGGAAGGGGCTCATGGTGCCCGGGTCGACGTTCAGGTAGGGGTCTGCCTTCTGCATCGTGACCTTGTAGCCACGAGCCTTGAGGAGCCTGCCGAGCGAGGCGGCCGTGATTCCCTTGCCCAGAGATGAGACGACGCCGCCGGTGACGAAGATGTGCTTAGCCATTTGAAGCCCTTCCCGTATAGGTCTTTTCTACACGGGACTTCATTATAGCCCGCCGCCAAGCCGCTCGGGCGAGGATACGCGCCTTCATACGTTCATGACGAGAAGAGCATGACCCCAGCTAGAGGGCCTCGCGAATGCGCGACGCCTCCTCGAGCATCTCGCGGGCGTGCTCGAGCGAGGCCTGCGTCTGGTCGCCCGACAGCATGCGCGCGACCTCGGCCACGCGCTCGTCGCCCTCGATCTCCTCGATCAGCGTCTCGGGCGCGTCGTCGCCCACCTTCGAGACGAGGTAGTGGCACTCCCCCATGACGGCGACCTGCGCGAGGTGCGTGACGACGATGACCTGGTGCGTGCGCGCGAGCCGCGCGAGCACCTGCGCGAGCGCCACGGCGGTCGCGCCGCCGACGCCGGCGTCCACCTCGTCGAACACGAGCGTCTCGGTCTCGTCCGCCTCGCCCAGCACGACCTTGCACGCCAGCATCACGCGCGAGATCTCGCCGCCCGAGGCGATCTTCCTGAGCGGTCGGGCGCTCATCGACGCCGCAGGCCTATACATCAGCTCGACGCGGCTCGGCCCCGTGGCCGTCCACTCCGCGCGAGGCAGGCGCTCCTGCGCGACCTCGACCGCTGCCGTGCCCATCTCGAGGCACGCCATCTGCTCGCATATGGCCGCCGAGAGGTGCGGAGCCGCCTTCGCCCGGGCCGCGTCGAGGGCGTCGGCGCACCGCGCCAGCTCCCCCTCGGCGCGCTCGCAGGCCTCGCTCGCCCTGCGCACGACCTCGTCGCCGTTCTCAGCCGCAGAGACGACCTCCGCGGCCTCCTCGCGCCGCGCGAGCACGTCCTCCATGCGCGGCCCGAACGCGCGCAAGAGGCCGTTCAGCGCGCTCATGCGCTCCTGCATCTCGGCGAGGCGCTCGCCGTCGAAGTCCATCGAGTCGGCATAGCTCCTCAGCTCGCCCGACAGGTCCTCCACGTCGATGAGCGACCCCTCGAGCTGGCTCGCGAACGCGCCGAGCCTCTCGTCATAGGCGGCCGCCCCCTTAAGCTCCGAGACGAGCGCGGCAAGCGTGTCGCAGACCCCCTCGTCTCCGGAGAGCGCCTCGTGGCCGGCGGCCGTGCACCTCAGCAGCTGCTCGGCGTGCTCCGCGCGCGGCAGCGTCCGCTCAAGCTCCTCGAGCTCGCCCTCCTGCGGCGACACCTCGTCGATGCGACGAAGCGCGAAGCTCGCCTCCTCGAGACGCTCGCCGGCGGTCCGACTCATCTCGCGCACGCGCTCGAGCTCCGCGGCCGCCTCGCGCGCCGCGGCAAACGCCGCAGCGTACGCCTCGCGCGCACCGGCGACGCCGTCTCCCGCCCACGCGTCCAGAAGGCCCACGTGGCTCGAGACCTGCATGAGGCGCTGGTGCTCGTGCTGGCCGCACAGGTCGATCGTGGCACCGACCCCCTCGGCGACCTCTCGCACGGACGCCATGCGCCCGTCGAGCTCCACGCGGCCGCGCCCGGCCGCCTCGACGCGCCTGCGCACCACGCAGCCGTCGGGGTCGAGTCCCTCGCCGAAGAAGCGCCCCTCGACCACGAGGGCGTCCGCCCCCTCGCGCACGGCACCGGCGTCGGCGCGCTCGCCCATGAGCAGCTTGATGGCCGAGAGGAGCGCGGTCTTGCCCGTGCCCGTCTCGCCGGTGAGCACCGTGAGGCCGGCCGCGGGACGAATGGTCGCGTCGCGAATGAGGGCTACGTCCTGTGCGTGCAGCTCGTCGATCATGGCCCTACTTCCCCGCCCTGCCGTAGAAGACGCGAGAGACGGACTGGTAGAAGCTCGTCACGCTCTTGTCGAGAAGGATGAGGTCGCCGGGCCCGCGACGCACGGTCGCGCGCGTCGCGACGAGTCCCTCGCCGATGACCTGGCCGTCCGCGAAGAACAGGCGCTCCGAGCGACGCTCGGGGTTGATCTCGATCTCCACCACGTCCGACGGCGACGTGAGAAACGCGCGCGCCTGGATCGTGTGGGGCGCCACGGGGACGCAGACCATGCCCGAGTACTCGGGCGAGACGATCGGCCCGCCCGCGGAGAGCGCATATCCCGTCGAGCCCGTCGCCGTCGAGACGACGAAGCCGTCGGCGCGCAGCCTGTCGATGTGGTGTCCGGAGACCGACACGTCGAACACGATCATGTCGCCCTTGATGCCATGCGTGAGCGACAGGTCGTTCAGGGCGAAGCGACGCTCCGTGTGGACGTTGCCCTGCTCGTCGGTGAGCTCGACCTCGATGTCGAGGGTCGCGCGATGCGACGCGTGCATCTCGCCGGCCAGCGCGCTCATGACGATCTGCTTGAGGTCGGCCGGACCTCCGCAGGTGAGGAACCCCAGGTGCCCGTACGAGATGCCGACGACGGGAATCTCCTCGTAGCCCACGATGCGCGCCGCGCGCAGCAGCGTGCCGTCGCCACCGAGCGACACCACGAGCCCCACGCCGTCCGTGTCCACGACCTTGTCGGGGAACAGCTTCTTGTCATGGGCCCACTGGACCTCGACGCCCTCGCCCTCAAGCCAATCCGCGAGAGAGCTGGCGCCCTCGACCGCCTCGGGGCGAGAGTAGTTAGGAACGAGCAGCACCTTCACGAGCATCACTCCCTCTAGTCGTCAGCTACTAAGGTCAGCCTGTAAGGTCAGCTAGTAAGAGGAGTGTAGCACCCGCGCAACGGCCGTCTTCCAGCATGGCGTGCGCGGCAACAAAGATTTGCCAAAAACAGGCGTCCACTCACGCCGAGAAGAGCGTGCATACCTCGCCGCGAAGCGCCACGGCCTTCAGGTCGAGCTCGCCCGCAGGCATCGGTTTCCCGGTCCCCATCAGCAGAAACTCCGTGTTTCCCTTGTGTCCGGAGATGGGGCTCGGGCAGCACGCTGCCAGATTGAGGCCAGCTTCCGAGAACGCGTCCGCGACCTTCTCGAGCGCCGCCAGGCGAACGGCAGGGTCGCGCACGATGCCGCCCTCCCCCACCTCGTCGCGGGCCGCCTCGAACTGCGGCTTGACGAGCGTCACGAAGCTGCCGTCGGCGGCGAGCAGGCGCATGACGGCGGGAAGCACGACCGTGACCGAGGTGAACGAGACGTCGCAGACGGCGAGGTCGATGGTGCCCTCGTTGTCGGGGCTGGGAAGGTCGACGATGTTGGTGCGCTCGTGGAGCTCGACGCGCGGGTCCTCCCTGAGGCCCCAGTCGAACTGGGCGTAGCCCACGTCGACGGACACGACGCTAGCGGCGCCGTGCTTGAGGAGGCAGTCGGTGAAGCCTCCCGTCGAGCACCCCACGTCGAGGCAGCGCATGCCGGTGGGATCGATCGCGAAAGCCTCGAGGGCGCGCTCGAGCTTGAGCCCACCGCGGCCGACGTAGGACTTCTGACCCCTCACGTGGAGGTAGGTGTCCTCGCGGACCTGCTCGCCGGGGGACGTGAGGCGGCGGTCGGTGGTCGAGACGTCGCCCGCCATGATGGCGCGCATCGCCTCGTCGCGAGAGGAAAAGAGCCCGCGACGCGCGAGCTCCTCGTCAAGTCTGTGTCGCGGAGCCTTGGCCACGCTAGGCCTGCTCCCCCTCGGACTCACCCTTGGCCTCGTCCGCGGCCTCGGGGGCGTCAGAGGCGCCCTCGGCCCCCTGGGAGGCCTCGGCGGAGGCGTCCTCGCTCTTCTCGGCGGAGGCTTCCTGAGCGCCCTCCTGGAGCTTCGCCTCCTCCTCGGGGGTGAAGTCGGTGGTGTCGACCATATCGACGGCCTTGGAGCCAAGCGCAATGGCCTCGTCGAAGAGGTCGAGCGAGTGCTCGAGGGAGACGTCCTTGTCGCGGACCTGCTGGACGATCTCGTCGAGTCGGCCCGTGATGTCGTCGAAGGTCTTGTAGGCAGCGGTGTTGGGCTTTGCCATCCTACTCACCGTCCTCAGTGTCGTCGGTGACGGACTCGGTCGCGGCGTCCTCGACGTCGGTCGCATCCTCGTCCGCGTCCTGGGCCTCGACGTCCTCGACGTCCTCGGCGTCCTGCTGGTCCGCGGCGTTGCGGGCGGCGAGCTCTTCGCGGGCGGCAGCGACGACGTCGACGCCCTCGTCCATCCTGCGGGCGACGCGACCGAGGAGGCCGTTGATGAAGCGGAAGGAGTCATCGGAGCCGTAGGCCTTGGCGAGCTCGACCGACTCGTCGATCGTGACGGCCACCGCAACCTCGTCGACCTCGAGCATCTCGTAGAGGGCGAGTCGGAGCAGGTTCCTGTCGACCGAGGACATGCGGGAAATGCTCCAGTTGGACGACGTGACCTCGATCACGGCGTCAAGGTCGGAGCGCATGTCGTCGGCACCGCGGGCGAGCATCTCGCCGAACGGGTCGAGGGGACCCTCGGAGAGGGCGTAGTCACCCTCGAGGACCTCGTAGACGGTACGACCGGTGGCCTCGGCCTGGAACAGGAGCTGGAGGGCCTGGCTGCGGGCGAGCGTGCGCCCGCCGAAGTGCGTTCTTGCTGACACGTCTGGTTACTCCTTGGGGAAGACGAGGCTGTCGATGCAGACGTCGACGGCTGCGACCTCGACGCCGACCTGCTCGAGAATGGCGGTCGAGACAGCCGTGCGGACGGCCGCGGCGAGCTTCGTGAAGGGATAGCCGTAGAAGACGGCGAGATGGACGGTCACCTTGAGGGAGCCGTCGACGACCTCGGCCTCGACGGAGGCCTCGGGAGCCGCGGAGCGCCTCGTGAAGACGGAGACAAGGCTCGAGGCGATGTCGTTGCCGCCGACGCGGACGACGCCCTCGACGTTCTCGGCGGCGATCGTCACGATGGTCGAGATGACGCCCCTCGAGATGCCCATGCCCGAAATGAAGAGCTCAGCTTCGCTCATAATCCAATCCTTTCAAAGAGCTGCGGCCCTGAGTGCGCACCGTGCCTCGTTGCGCGAACGGTCAGGGTCAGACGTGTGCGAGATGATCGGGCCCGCGGAAATGCCCGCGGACCCGATCCGAACGCTTCGCTAGACGCGGGAGACGAACTTGCCGTCGCGGGTGTCAACCTTGATGATCTCGCCCTGGTTGAGGTACATCGGGACCTGGACGGTGGCGCCGGTCTCGATGACGGCGGGCTTGGAGCCGCCCTGGACGGTGTCGCCCTTGAAGCCGGGGTCGGTCTCGGTGATCTCGACCTCGATGAACATCGGCGGGTTCACGCCGAGGAGCTCGGTGTCGGCGTAGAGGAGCTGGCAGGTGTCGTTCTCCTTGAGCCACTTCTCGTTGTCGCCGATGAACTCGTCGGAGACGGGGATCTGCTCGAAGGTCTCGTTGTCCATGAAGTAGTACGCGGTGCCGTCGTTGTAGAGGTACTGCATCTCGCGGGTGATGAGCTGGACGTTCTCGAACTTGGTGCCAGCGTTGCAGGTCTGGTCGATGACGCGGCCGGTCTTGAGGTCGCGGATCTTGTAGCGGACGAAGGCGCCGCCCTTGCCAGGCTTGACGTGCTGGAACTCGACGATGGTGTAGATCTTGTCCTTGATCTTGAGACCCATGCCGTTCTTGAAGTCTGCGGTGCTGATGGTTGCCACGAGATGCTCACTTTCTATTATTGCCTGCAGCTCTGCAGGCGACAGTCATATGCATCGAGAGTATAACGCAGCGGAATCGCCTGCTCGCGAGAGCTAGGCGATTCCACAGAGCCGACAGGGCAAAAGGCCCCTCGAGCGCAAAGGTGGCTCTTCTCCCCCATGCCCGCCGGGCATATGTGACGTGTGACTAGGCCTTCTTCTTGCCGATCCTGAACAGGCTCTGGATGCCGAGCTTGAGGACGCCGAAGAAGCTCGGGCTGCGAACGAGGTTGTCCTCGCCGACGTACGGGCGCATGGCACGCAGCGTCTTCTTGTTGTCGCGCGTCGAGAAGGAATAGTTTCCGTTCTGCTTGGTCATCACGACGAAGCGAGGGATGAACTTTCCAAAGATGACGGAGGCGGCCACCTGGTCGACCTCGTTCCAGGGAATCTGGATGAAGTCGGCCTTGTTCTTCTCGTTGTAGAACTCGACCGCCTTGTCGCCGACCATCATGTCGCCGTAGGTCGAGATGCCATGGTACGAGGTGGCCCGGATGGTGAGGTCGACCTTGGTGTTTTGAGACTGAACCATTGTTGCCTTGCTTCCTTGGTTGGGTAAAGAGAAGAGCCGCACCTTGCAGCGAGGCGCCCCAGGCGTCTAAGCGTACAAGGTGCGGCTCGGCATGTCGAGCAGAAACCGCGCTGGCGGAATCGCTTACATGAGGCCGATCACGTGACCGACAACACCAACCACGAAGAGCGCGAGGATGATGATGATCGGCGAGACCTTCTTCTTGAGAAGGCTGCAGCAGAGCAGCGTCAGACCAACGGCAGCGAGGCCCGGGATGAGCGCGTCAAGGTTGTCCTGGAGGGTCGTAACCTTGATCGGGTCAAGGGCCGTCGCACCGATGGAGTTGAACTGGGTCAGGGCCTCCTTGATGCCGTCGGCGCCAGCGGGAAGAGCGGACCAGTCGATGAAGGCACCGTCCGCCTGCTGAACCTGGGAGACGACGGGGACGAAGGAGATGCTAACCCAGCGCTCGACGAGGGCACCGATGATGAACATACCGAGGATGGAAGCGCCCTCGGTGATCTTGCCGAGCATGCCGCCGCCAAGGTCGTTGGTGATCTGGGTACCGACCTTGTAGCCGAACTCCTGCGTGTACCAGAGGAACGCCATACGGATGATGTTCCAGGCAACGAAGAACAGGATCGGGCCGGCAATGTTGCCGGACAGGGCCAGCGAGGCACCGAGCGCACCGAGGATCGGGCGGGCGGTGAACCAGAAGACGGGGTCGCCGACACCGGCGAGCGGGCCCATCATGCCGACCTTGACGCCCTGGATCGCGGCGTCCTCGACGGGAGCGCCGTTGGCACGGTCCTCCTCGAGGGCGAGGGTGACGCCCAGGACGGGGGCGGAGACGTACGGCTGAGTGTTGTAGAACTCGAGGTGACGCTTGAGGGCCGCAGCCTGCTCCTCCTGGGAGGAGTACAGCTTCTTGATAGCGGGGATCATGGCGTAGCACCAGCCGCCGTTCTGCATACGCTCGTAGTTCCAAGAGCCCTGCAGGAACTGGTGGCGCCAGGCCACTGCCATGCGATCGCTCTTAGTAAGCTCAATCTTGTCTGCCACAGTAATCACTCCCTTCCTACTCGTAGTCATTCAGAATGTCGCCAAGGGGATCGCCCGAGCCAGCGGCACCGCCGCCCTGCTTGGCGAGCTCCTTGAGGCCGAGGTAGATGAGCGCGAGAGAGACACCCAGGGCGCCGAGGGCGATGAGGGTGAGCTCAGAGAGCGCAGCGAGGACGAAGCCGAGCACGAAGAACGGCCAGACCTCCTTGGTGGCCATCATGTTGATGACCATGGCGTAACCGACGGCGGCGACCATGCCACCACCGATGGCCATACCCTCGGTCAGCCACGCGGGCATGGAGTTGAGGGCGTTGGTGACGACGTCGGCGGGGACGAAGCAGAGCGCCGCGGCGGGAACCGCGATGCGGACGCCCTGAAGCAGGATGGCCGCAATCTGCAGGCCGTCGATGGCCTTGAAGTTGGCCTTCTCGGCGGCAGCGTCCATGGCGTGAACCATGGGGATGGCGATCGTACGGACGATCATCGTGAGGAACAGGCCGGCCACGGAAAGAGGCACGGCGACGGCGATCGAGGTGCTGATCGCAGTCTGGGGATCAGCGGTGCCACCGTCAAGGGCGAGCACCATGATGATCGCGGAGGCCACAGAGGCGAGCGCGGCGTCGGGGGCGACGGCGGCACCAATGTTGGCCCAACCGAGAGCCATGAGCTGCAGGGAGCCACCGAGCAGGATGCCCTCCTGAAGGTGACCGCTAACGAGGCCGATCAGCGTACAAGCGACCAGCGGCTGGTGGAACTCGAACTCGTCGAGGATGCCCTCCATACCAGCGAGGAACGCGACGAGAACGATTAGAACAATCGTAATGGGCGACATGAATTCCCTCCTTCTTCTCTATCGGGGCGTTAGGCCATGTTCTTCTCTTTGAGAAGAGCCCAGATGTCCTCGGACCTGTCGGCAGGCACCTTCTTGACGTAGAACTTGGTTCCGTTGTCGCGAATGGCCTTGAGCGTCTTGACGTCCTCGTCGTCGCAGGCGATGGCCTGGTTGACGACCGTCTTGCCGGCGGAGTGGGCCATCGAGCCGATGCACACCTCGTCGAACTTGACGCCGCCCTCCTCGGCACGGAGGAGGTCCTGCGGGTTCTCGAACAGAACCATGGCCTTGGTTGCGCCGAAGCGCGGGTCCTTGTCAACGGCAATGAGCTTGTCGATGGGGATGACGTGGACCTTGACCCCAGGAGGCGCGGCCTGGATGATCATGTTCTTACGCAGATCATCGTGGGAGACGCCGTCCGAGACGACGAGGATGCGATCCGGGTTGACCTGCTTGGTCCACGCGGTCGCGACCTGGCCGTGAAGGAGTCGGGTGTCGATGCGGACATATGCGTACTTGATGTGCCCATCGCCCATGACCGTCCCCTCGGGGATGGCACCGGCGGGAGCGGCGGCAGCCGGGGCTGCGGCAGCGGCGGCACCTGCGGGCTGCAGTGCCTCGGGCTTGACCTTCACGCCGTCACGAGCCTCAGAGAAGATCTCCTTCATGACGTCGACAGCGGTCTCGGCCGCGAGACGCGAGCCGTAGGCGCTGACGAGCATGGGGAGATTGAGACCGGTAACAGCGACCCAGTCCTCGTGGCCCTCTTCCTCAATGAGTCGAGAGACCTGGTTGAACGGCGTTCCGCCCCAGAGATCCACCAGGAACAGAACGTGCTCCTGGTCGTCAAAGGTGGCGATTGCATCGAGCAGCTTCTGGTGAAGCGCGTCGGGGCCCATGTCAGGCGTGAGAACGACAGCCGCAACGTTTTGCTGCGGACCGAAGATCATGCTGCCAGATTCCATGATGCCCTCGGCGAACTTACCGTGGCTTGCAAGAACAATGCTGACCATTCACTTCCTCCTTACATATTCCTTGCATCCAACAGATCCGACCCAACCCCCACTCGCCTAAATGTTGGCTAGGCCGAGGAGCAATTGCCTTCATAATTGCTCCACACTGCATAGAGTATACGTGTTATCTCGACAGAAAATGCCGACAACTCGTAAATATTATTCACATTTGGATGAATTCGACCGTCTACCACGCATTATTGATTAAAAAAGGGTCAGTTCTTGCGAACTGACCCCGAATTGTGGTATGAGCGACCGCTCTAGCAGTCGATGCAGACCAGATCGTGGGTGGACTGGGTGAAGCGCTCGTAGCCCTGCTCCCCCATCACACCGAAGTCCTCGATGCGGACGCCGAACTTGCCGGGCAGGTAGATGCCGGGCTCGTCGGTGACGACCGAGCCGACGGGGATCTCGCCGTCGAAGCTGAGGCTGAAGTAGGGCTTCTCGTGGATCTCGAGGCCGACGCCGTGCCCCAGGCCGTGCTTGAAGTAGTCGCCGTAGCCGGCCTCGGTGATGAGGCGGACGGCGAGGGCGTGGATGTCAGATCCCTTGCAGCCGGGAAGCGCAGCCTCGGCGCAGGCCTGGTTGACGCTGCGGACGATGTCGTAGACGTGGCGCTGCTCCTCGCTGGGCTGGCCCACGCAGACCGTGCGCGTCATGTCGGAGTGGTAGTCGTGGTAGCCCGCGCCGTAGTCCATGACGATCATGTCGCCCTTCTCGACCACGCGCTCGCCGGGCTTGGCGTGGGGGTTCGCGCCGTTGGGGCCCGAGGCGATGATGGAGTCGAAGGAGAGCGCGTCGGCGCCGTGCTCGAACATGTAGTTCTCGAGCTCGACCTTGATCTGCATCTCGGTCATGCCCGGGCGGATGAACTCGCAGATGTGCGTGAAGGCGGCGTCGGTGATCGTCTGCGCGTGGCGCATGAGCTCGATCTCCTCGCTGTCCTTGACGATGCGCAGGGTCGCGATGTCGGCGTGCATGCGCGGGAGCAGCGCGGCCACGGAGGCCTTCTGGAGCTCGACCTGGAGCGCGTCAAAGAACGCGAGGTCGACGCTGTCCTCGATGGCGACGACGCGCGCGCGGCTTGCCGCGACGTGGCTGGCCGCCCACTCGGCGTGGCCGACCATGTCCATGTCGAGCTGCCAGGGCGTGTCCTCTCCCAGCCTGTCGACGAAGGTGCCGTAGTAGCGCGAGTCGGTGTGGAACCACAGGCCGTCGGCCGTGACGAAGGCGGTGTGCGCGCTCTCGTCGTCGAAGGCCCTCTCGGCGCCCGTAAGCCAGCGAAGGTCCGCGTTGTTGCGGATGATCGCCGCGTCGTAGCCGCGCTCGGCCATGAGGCCCCTGAACCGCTCGACGCGCCGTGCGAATGCCGTCATGTCTTTCATGCTATGCATCTCCTCTTACGAAGGCTTATAAGCGTACGTGGCGCGCCGTCAGGACGCGCGGTGGGCGTCGCAGAAGGCGCCCGCGTGCTCGGCGAGAAGGTCGTCGGGCACGGAGCTGAGACGGACCCTGCCGATGACCTGGGGCAGGGCGAGAAGGAATCGGTTCGTGCGCAGGAAGCGCTCGGACTTGAGGGCATCGACCATCGCCTCAGGCTCGACGTCGGCGGCAAGCTCGCCGAGGCCGAGGGTCTCGAGGAGCTCGTCCTGAGCGAGCACGTCGTCGACGGAGAGCTGCCCCATGCCGGCCGAGAGGCGCGCGGAGAAGCGGAGCGCCTCGGCGAGGAGGACGGAGCGCTCGGATGCGGGAACGAGGCGCGAGAGGGCGCGCACGAAGGTCTGGCCGAAGCCGAGCGACTGGCGCACCGCGATGGCGGTCGACGAGGCGAGGCGGCCGCGCGCCTTGAGGATGTCCACCGCCTCCTCGATAAGCACGCTCTTCTCGCCCGACGCGATCTCGTCCGCGCAGTCCCAGAGGCGGGAGAAGGTGTTCTCGTTCTCGGCCATGGCCGTGGCGGCCATGATGGCCAGGCCGTGGCGGGTGCGCTCGGAGGCGAGGTCGAGGTCCATGGCGTCGGCGTCGCAGAGCAGCACGCGGCAGAAGGCGCCGCAGGAGACCATGTCGTCGTCTCCGGCCACGGCGAGGCCGCGCGGGGTCAGCGCGACCTCGAGCATCGCCTCGAGGTCGAGGGCGACCGCCACGAAGGGGACGCCGGAGCACCAGAGGGCGCTCGCGTTGCAGGCGGCGCTCAGGGCGTCGACGTCGCCGACGGCCATGACGAGGTCGTCAGCCGTGACGTGGGCCTCGCGCAGGTCGTTGAAGAGGGTCGCCTGCGCCTCGAGGGTGCGGGAGTCGGGGCCGGCCGCGACCGTGACCCTGCGGACCTCGAAGCCGCCGTCGGTGAGCTGGCGCCTCAGGCGCTCGACGAGGCCCTCGTCGACCTCAGGGGTGCTCACGAGGGCGCAGAGGCGCGGCTTGCCGACGAGCGTGGCCAAGGAGCGGCCGCAGCTCTCGATGACGCCGCCGCCGGCGCGCACGTCGCAGGAGCCGCCCGGGGCGGAGACCCACTGCCTGATGGCCTGTGACTCGGTGGTGCTCATAGCAATCCCTTCTCCCAGAGCAGCTGCGCCGCCTCTGAGGCAACCTGCTCGAAGTCCTTTCCGCGGATGTCGATGCGCAGGTCGCACTCGCGCTCGTAGAGCGGGCGGCGGTGCGCGTAGAGGGCACGTGCCGACTCGGGCGTGTCATAGTCGGGCCTGAGCTCGGGGTGGCGGATCTGCCTCAGCGAGTCCTCGAGGTCGCCGTCGAGAAAGACGATGGTCCCCATCTGGTGCATGAGCTCGCAGGATGCCGGCCCCTCGACGATGCCGCCGCCGCAGCTGACGAGAAGGGACTTGCGCTCCCTCAGGCGCTCGAGCACGCGGGCCTCGCCGCGCCTGAACTCGTCCTCACCGTCCTCCGAGAAGATGTCGCAGACGGTCTTGCCGAGCGCGCGCTCGACCATGCGGTCGGTGTCGACGTAGCTCCTCCTGAAGAGCTTTCCGAGGTTGCGGGCGAGCGTCGACTTGCCCGCGCCCAGGAAGCCCACGAAGAAGATGTGGTCGCACCCCTCGTGGACGACGTATCCGGTTGTGCCTTGTTCCATTGTGTGAAGCTCCGAGCGTACGTGGTTTTTCGGCCACGATTCTACCACCCGAGGCGCCCCGTCAAGCGAGGGCTAGCGCTCTCCACCATCCTCGAACGTCTTGCCCCTCAGGACGAGCCTCTCCCCCACGCGCATGATGTGCGTGTACCAGAGGTCGCGCCGGGACTGGGGCCTGACGAGGATGGTCCTGACGCCCGCGAGGTTGCCGGCGACGACGTCGGTGAAGACCTGGTCGCCGATCATGACGGCCTCGTCGGCCGTGGCGCCCATGAGCGAGAGGGCGCGCCTCAGGGCGAAGGGCGCCGGCTTCATGGCGTGGTGGACGACCTCGCAGCCAAGCTCGCGCGCGCTCTTCTCGACCTGGGAGCCGTGGAAGTTGTTGGAGACGACGCAGGTCTTGATGCCCGCGGCGCGCACCTCGTCGAGCCAGGCCGAGACCGCGGGAGGCGCGACCTTGGCGTCGCGCGGGACGCAGGTGTTGTCACGGTCGATCAGGACGCAGGTGACGCCCGCGGCGGCAAGCTCCGCCACGGGGATCTGGTCGACGCGCTCGAAGTAGCGCCATGCCGAGAAGAGCCCCATCCTACGCAGCCCACCCCTCGGACTTGGCCTTCTCGATCGCGCGCTCGTGCTCCTCGTAGGTCTCGGAGAACGTGTGGTTGGAGTAGGAGCCGTTCTCGATGATGAGGAAGTACTTGTAGTTGGTCGTCGCGGGGTCCGCGGCGGCCTTGAGGGCCTCGAGGCCCGGCGTGCAGATGGGCGTGGGCGTGAGCCCCTGGTTGAGGTAGGTGTTGTAGGGGCTCTCCTTGGTGAGGTCCTCGGCCGTGACCTCTCCCCCGGTGACGTAGCCCATGGTCGCGTCGCTCTGGAGCGCCATGCCGTCCCTCAGGCGGTTGTAGATGGCGGACGCCACGAGCGGGCGGTCGGTGTCGCTGATCGCCTCGCGCTCGATAATAGACGCCACCTTGAGGATGTCGTAGTTCGTGAGGTCGAGGTTGTAGGCCGACTTGATCTTGGAGCGGGCGCCCGCGAGGTCCACGTCGGCGATCTCGACCGCGTACTGGTCGAGCATGTCGCGGATGATCGCGTCGGCCGTGACCTCGCGACCGTCGAAGTCGTAGGTCTTCGGGTAGAGGAAACCCTCGAGCGAGTCGTTGGCGGCCTCCGCGAGGAACGGGTAGCTCGAGACGTAGTTGGACGCCTTGGCCTGCGCGAGGAAGTCCGACGCGGAGATCGAGGTCTGCTGCTCGACGGCCGCGGCGGTCTTCTGCAGCGTGAGGCCCTCGGCCACGGTGATCCTGTTCGCGGTGGAGTTGGAGCCCGCCGAGAGGATGCTCACGATGTTGTCGAGGCTGTCGCCGCAGGTGAGCTCGAAGGTGCCGCTCTTCATGCTGGACTCGGCGCCCTTGGCGTGCACGGCGTCCTTGAACTCGCGCTCGTTCGCGATGACGCCGGCCTCGAACAGCACGCGCGCGATGTCGGCGCCCGACGCGCCGTCGGGGATGCGCACGCTGACGAGCTTGCCGGACTCAACCTTCTGGGTCTCGCCGAAGAGCGCGGAGGTGCAGCGCGGCACGAGGAAGAAGGCGATCAGGAGGACGACCAGGAGGCCGGCGCCGATGACGACCAGGTTCCTGCCGTCGGGCGCGCCCGTGCCGCCGGGGCGCCTGCCGGACGGGCGCCCGCCGGAGGGCCTGGCCTGCGCGCGGTACGCCTCGGACGCGGGACGCACCTGCTGACGAGCCTGCTGGGGACGGACATGGCCTGCGACGTGCTGCTGGCGCGCGGCGTGACTCGCGGGGCGAGCCTGCGGGCGAGAAGAGCCTGCGCTCGGCCTCGAGGCGCGCGCCTGGGGCGGGGCGTCTTTGCGCGCGGTGAAGTGGCGCGCCCTGGGGTTGCGGTCTTCGGTCATTGGTTCGCCTGCTCTCTATGGGCGTCGAGCCATGCCTGCAGAAACAGCGAGGCGGCCACCATGTCGACCTTGCCTCGCATGGACTTCTCGCTCAATCCCTCTGCTCGAAGGATACGCTTGGCCTCCTGCGAGGAGAGGCGCTCGTCAGCGAACTCCAGGGGAAGTCCGCACGCCGAGGCAATCTGGCGAGCCTGAGCCATGATCTTCTCGGCTTGCGGGCCGTCCTCCCCCGAGAGGGTCTTGGGACGGCCGCAGACGAGCACCTCGGGCTCGTAGTCCTCGAGGATCATGCGGAAGGTCCTGCTCATCGAGAGGACCTCCTGCGCAGGGAGGACCTTGACGGGAGAGGCGATGGTTCCCGACGCGTCGGTCGCGGCGACGCCGATGCGAACCTCGCCTATGTCCAGCGCCAAGGCCCTCACTGGGATTCCTATGCGTTAAGGAGGCTCTTGGCGGCGTCGAGCGCGGCGTCGATGCCGGAGGCGTCGGAGCCGCCCGCCTGGGCCATGTTGGGCCTGCCGCCACCGCGGCCGCCGACGTGGCCGGCGATCTCCTTGATGACGTTGCCGGCGGCAAATCCCGCGGCGACGGCGGAGTCGGTGCCCGCGGCGAGCAGGCCGACCTTGCCGTCAGCGACGCTGGCGAGGACGCAGGCGCAGTCGGCGCCGAGCTTGTCGCGGACCGTGTCCCACACGCCGCGGAGCTCCTTGCCGCCGATGTTGTCGAGGCGGGCGATGACGAGCTTGTAGGCGCCCATGTCGACCGCCGCGGAGACGGCGTCGCTCACCTGGCTGGACGAGCCACCGACGAGGGCGGCCTTGAGCTTCTTCTCGGCGTCGGCGCGCTCCTCCTTGAGCTGCTCGACGCGGGTGAGCACCTCGGAGGGACGGCACTTGAGGGAGCTGGCGACCTCGTCGAGGCCGGCGAGGCGCTCGTCGACGTACTCGATGGCGCCGACGGAGGTGACGGCCTCGATGCGGCGGGCGTTGGAGCCCACGGAGCCCTCGGAGACGATCTTGAAGATGCCGAGCTCGGCCGTGTTGCGGGCGTGGGTGCCGCCGCAGAGCTCGCGGGAGAAGGGCTCGTCGGAGTCGCCGGTGGAGACGACGCGGACGACGTCGCCGTACTTCTCGCCGAAGAGTGCGACAGCGCCGGCGGCCTTGGCCTCGTCGATGCCCATGACCTTGGTCACGATGGGCTCGGCGGCGAAGATCTCGGCGTTGACCATGCCCTCGATGCGGGCGACCTCCTCGGCCGTGAGAGCCTCGAAGTGGGTGAAGTCGAAGCGCAGGCGATTGGGCGAGACGAGCGAGCCGGCCTGGCTCACGTGGTCGCCCAGGACGCGCTTGAGCGCGGCGTCGAGGAGGTGGGTCGCGGTGTGGTTGCGGCGGATGAGCTCGCGGCGGCCGTGGTCGACGGTCGTGGTGACCGCGTCGCCGACGTGCAGCTCGCCCTCGACGACCTCGCTCACGTGGGCGACGACGCCGCCCTCGTGGTGCTTGGCGTCGCTGACCTCGAGGCGGGCGGAGTCGGAGGCGATGGAGCCGGTGTCGCCGACCTGGCCGCCCATCTCGCCGTAGAAGCTCGTCTTGTCGAGGACGACCTCGACCGACTCGCCGGCGTGGGCGACCTCGCGCTCCTCGCCGTCGACGACGAGGGCGAGGACCTTGCAGCCCTCGGCGACGTCCGAATCGTAGCCGCAGAACTCGGTCTCGGCGATGTGGTCGGAGACGGCAGCCCACACGTTGTTGGCGGCGCCCCAGGCGTCGCGGTTGGCGCTCTGGCGGGCGCGGTCCCTCTGCGCCTCCATCTCGCGCTCGAAGGCGTCCATGTCGACCTCGTGGCCGGCGTCCTCGGAGATCTCGCGGGTGAGGTCGATGGGGAAGCCGTAGGTGTCGTGCAGCTTGAAGGCGACCTCGCCGGAGAGGACGGCGCCCTCGGCGAGCTTCTCGAGCTCGGCCTGGAGCATGGTCTCGCCGGCGTTCAGGGTGGCGCCGAAGCGCTCCTCCTCGGCGGAGATGATGCCGTCGATGAGGGCCTGGTTCTCGACGAGGGCCTCGTACTGGTCGCCGAGGACCTCGGTCACCTCGTGGGCGTAGGTGGTGAGGAAGGCGCCCTGGATGCCGAGGAGGCGTCCGTGGTAGACGGCGCGGCGAAGCAGGCGCCTGAGCACGTAGCCACGGCCCTCGTTGGACGGGAGGATGCCGTCGCCGATCATGAAGGTGACGGCACGAGAGTGGTCCGCGAGGATGCGGAGGCTCTTGTCGGTGTCGTTGGCCGAGGCGTGGTACTCGACGCCGGAGAGCTTCTCGCCGAGGGCGATCAGCGAGCGCATGACGTCTCCCTCGTAGTTGGAGCCCTTGTGCTGCATGATGGCCGCGATGCGCTCGAGGCCCATGCCGGTATCGATGTTGCGGTGCGGGAGGTCGGGCATCGAGCCGTCCTCCTGGCGGTCGTACTGCGTGAAGACGAGGTTCCAGAACTCGAGGTAACGGTCGCCGTCGTCGCCGGGGGCCTCGCCCTCGAACTCGGGGCCCTGGTCGAAGTAGATCTCGGAGCAGGGGCCGCAGGGACCGGTGGGACCGGCCGCCCAGAAGTTGTCCTCCTCGCCGAGGCGGGAGATGTGGTCGTAGTCGACGCCGTGGCTGTGCCACAGCTCGATGGCCTCGTCGTCGTTCTCGAAGACCGTGAAGTAGAGGCGGTCCTTGGGAAGGCCGAGGTGCTCGGGGCTCGTGATGAACTCGTAGGCCCAGGCGATGGCGTCGGCCTTGGTGTAGCCGCCGAAGGAGAAGTTGCCGAGCATCTCGAAGAACGAGAGGTGGCGGGCGTCGCCGATGTTGTCGATGTCATTGGTGCGCAGGCACTTCTGGCACGACGTGGCACCGATCTCCCTCATCGTCTTGGTGCCCTGGTAGTACTCCTTGAACTGGTTCATGCCCGCGTTGGCGAGCAGGAGCGACGGGTCGTCGGGGATAAGGGAGGACGAGGGGTAGAGCTTGCAGCCCTTCTCCTCGAAGAACTTCAGGTAGTCCGCGCGAATCTCGGCGGTGGTCATGGTCTTGTAGTCTGTCGTGCTCATTGTTCTCCTCAGCCTTTGCGAGTGACGCACTTGCGCTCAACATCATACGTGAATCTGATGCACGTGGAAGCAACACACAAAAACGCCCGCGCAGGGCGTGAGCCGTGCGCGGGGCGCGGAGGCGTTTGGCCTGGGCCTAGCCCATGACCCCCTCGGGGTCGATGCGTTCGCGGACCTTCTCGAGGGTGCGGCGCAAGAGCCTCGAGACCTGCACCTGCGAGATGCCGAGGCGCTTGGCGATCTCGACCTGCGTGAGGCCGTCGAGGAAGCGCATGCGGATGATCTCCTGCTCGCGCGGGGAGAACTCGGCGATGGCCTCCTCGAGCAGCATGCGGTCGTCGGAGGAGGCGAGGTCCTCGTCCTCGGAGGCGAAGCGGTCGATGACCGAGGGCGCGTCATCGTCGTCGCGCGACGGCGCCTCGAGCGGCACGGAGCTGTAGGCGCTCGAGGACTCCATGGCCTCGAGGACCTCGTCGACCGAGCAGTCGAGGGCGCTCGCGATCTCCTCGACGGAGGGAGAACGCTGGAGGTCCTTGGTGAGCTCCTCGGTGACCTGGTTGACCTTGGAGGAGAGCTCCTGCAGGCGCCTCGGGACGCGGACCGACCAGCCCTTGTCGCGGAAGTGGCGCTTGATCTCGCCCATGATCGTGGGCGTTGCGAACGTGGTGAACTCGAGCCCGCGGGCCGGGTCGAAGCGGTCGATCGCCTTAATGAGGCCGATGGTGCCGACCTGCACGAGGTCGTCGAGCGGCTCTCCCCTGTTCTTGAACTTGGACGCGAGGAACCTGACGAGGTTGAGGTGGCTCACGACGAGCTGCTGGCGCGCCTCCTCGTCCCCCTCCTCCTTGTAGAGGCGGAAGAGCTCCCTCGTGCGCTCCTTGTCCCAGGCGAGCTTGCCCTTGGGCGTGCGCGCCGAGGCGCGACGGCGGGCGGCTCGCTCGCGGGCGGCGTCGCTACCGGGCATTGTCCTGGCCGATCGTCTTGGTGAGGCGCAGCGTGGCGCCATCGACGACGTCGCACGAGTCGCAGACGGCCTCGAGCAGGAGCTTCACGAGGTCGAGGTCTGCGCCCGCCTCAGCGGGGTCCGCCTCGCCGAGCGCGAAGTCGAGGCTCGCGCGCCCGTCGGCGAAGTCGAGCTCGATGTCACAGGAAGTGGGCTGCGTGGCGCAGCTCAGGACGAAGCCCTCCTCGGCGATCATGCGAAGGTCCTCGACCTCGTCGACGCCGAGGTCGCACAGGACCGCGAGGTTGGCGACGGTCATGCGGACGAGTCGGGCGTAGCGTGCCTCGGCGGGGACGCTCAGCCTGACGGCGCTCTGGCCCGCCATCCCTACTCGCCCTCGTTCTCGGAGGAGTCAGAGGCGGAGTCGTCACTCTTCTCGGCGGCGTCGCTCTTCTCGGCGGGCTTCTCCGCGTAGGTCACGTAGCCGGAGTTGTGCTGCTCCTCCTCGGCCTCGTCGGCGGCCTCGATCTGGGCGGGCGCGGCGCCCTCGATGGCGGGGGCGGGCTCGCCCTTCTTGCCGGTGATCTTGTTGACGATGCCGGTGGCGGCGTTGGCGGCCGTGTTTGCGACCTGGTTGACGGCGCCGGTGACGCCGGCGGCGGTCTCGGAGACCGAGGAGACGTCGTCGAGGATGCCGTTGACCTGGCGCAGGCTGACGTTCACCTCGTCGAGGGAGACGCTGACCTTCTCCATGAGCGGGTCGACCTGGCGCAGCGACGGCTGGAGGTCGTCCATGACGCCGTCGAGCTTGGAGATGATCGGCTGGACCTGCTCGATGGTCTCGTTGGCGTTGCGGCCGACCTCATCGACGGTGGAGCGGGCCTTCCTGATGGTGAGCGCGAGCTCGACGACGGCCCAGACGCCTACGGCGGCCAGGACCAGAAGCAAAATCGTCATGGGATCGAACTGCATGATGGTGCGCCCTTCTCTCCATGCGCGCTGCGGCGCGCGCGAACGTGCGGTCTTCGGATTACTCTTGCATTCTACCCGTTTGTCTTCCCTTTACCCGTGGCCCTGCCGCCGTTGGCGGCACGCGCCGCCCGGTCGCGCTCCGTCGACTCGAGGCGCCAGGCCTCCCAGCCGCGCGGGCTCGGGAAGAAGAAGTCGCCCGCCGAGAGGCCCTCGGGCAGGTAGCGCTGCGGGACCCAGCCGCCCTCGAAGTCGTGCGGGTAGAGGTAGTCGCCGTAGTCCTCCGAGCCCGGGCGGTGCCGGTCGCGCAGGTATGCGGGCACCTCGCGGCGGGGGCCGGAGCGCACCTCGGAGAGGGCGGCGTCGATGCCGGCCTCGCAGGCGTTGGACTTGGGCGCGAGCGCGACGTAGAGCGCGGCCTGCGCGAGGTTGATGCGGCACTCCGGGTAGCCTATGACCTCGGCGGACTTGAACGCGGCCTCGGCGACGAGAAGGGCCTGCGGGTCGGCGTTGCCGACGTCCTCGGAGGCATGAATCATGATGCGCCTCGCGATGAACTTGGGGTCCTCCCCCGCGTCGATCATGCGCGCGAGCCAGTAGAGGGTCGCGTCGGGGTCGCTGCCGCGCATCGACTTGATGAACGCGGAGATGATGTCGTAGTGCATGTCGCCGCCCTTGTCGTAGGGCAGGCCGCGGCGGGGGTTGGCGTCGAGCACGTGCTCGCGCGTGATGAGGATGCGGCTCTTCTCGCCTGCGCCATCGCCCTTGGCGGCGTCGGGGGACGTCGGGTCGGAGGGGGCGTCCGCCGGGGCGGCCATCTGGCTTGCGAGCTCGAGCGACGTGAGCGCCGAGCGGCCGTCGCCCGCGGCGAGCGTCACGATCTCGTCGAGGGCGTCGTCGGCGAGGTCGAAGGCGCCGTCGAGGCCGAACTTGTCGTCGAGGGCGCGGGTGACGAGCTCGCGGATCGCGTCGTCGGAGAGCGGCTCGAGCTCGACCACGCGCGAGCGCGAGATGAGGGCGGAGTTGACCTCGAAGTAGGGGTTCTCGGTCGTGGCGCCGACGAGGATGACCGTGCGGTCCTCGACCGCGTGCAGGAGCGCGTCCTGCTGGGCGCGGTTGAAGCGGTGGATCTCGTCGACGAACAGGATCGTGCGCCGGCCGCTCGTGAGCAGGCGCGACTCGGCGGCCTCGGTGGCCTGGCGCAGGTCCTTCACGGTGCCGGTGACGGCCGAGACCTCGACGAACTCGGCGTGGGTGGTGTTCGCGATGATGCGCGCGAGCGTGGTCTTGCCGGTGCCGGCCGGGCCGTAGAGCAGAACCGACGAGAGCGTGTCGTGCTCGATGGCGCGCCTGAGCCACGAGCCCGGCCCGACGGCCTTCTCCTGTCCGACGTAGCCGTCGAGGGTCTGCGGGCGCATGCGCACCGCGAGCGGGGCGTTGACCTTGCGCTTGTAGCGCTCGATGTCCGAGAAGAGCGTGTCCATGGTGGTGCCTTGTCTCTTGATGCGTGACGGTGCGCGGCCGCTAGCCGAAGTAGCCGCGGCGTGGGAAGATCTCGCGGGCCTTGGGGAAGTGGCGCGAGCAGGCCTCGACGAAGTAGTCGTCGCTCATCGCGGCGATGTAGTCGGCCACGCACTGGTCCGGGTCGGCCTCCCAGTCGTAGGAGCGGCCGTAGAAGGAGAGGGAGCGCGTGATGGGCCCGATGTGGTGCCTGAAGATGGCGTCGTCCTCGTCGCCGGCGGCGAGCGCGTCGATCTCGCGCTCGTAGAGGCTGCGGAAGAGGTCGTTGACGGCCTCGGGCAGGTCGCCCTTGATCTCGGCGGAGCCGTAGATCTTCTCGTAGTTCTCGCGCTTGGCGCGGGAGAGCTCGGCGAAGCCCTCCTCGCTCATCTCGATGACGGGCTTGCCGAAGCTGTTCTCGACCACGTCGGCCACGAAGGCGGAGAGGGCCCAGGCGTTGTAGGCGCCGCCGAGGCCGTCGTCGAAGGAGTCCTCGCTCACGAGGCCGGCGCGGATGGCGTCCTGTCGGTCCTTCCCCACGTAGGCGATGATGTCGGAGATGCGCATGACGCAGCCCTCGAGCGTCATGGGCCTGAGGGACAGGACCTGCCGGGGGCCGTCCTGCCAGCACCTCTCGACCACGCGGTCGAAGGTCGCGAAGTCGGAAAGGCCGCTCGTCTCGAAGCGCTGGCACTCGAACTCGCCGTTGTGGCAGATCATGCCGTCGAGGGTCTGGAGCGAGACGTTGCGGCCGTAGATGCGGTCGATCACGCGGACGCTCTGGACGTTGTGCATGAAGTGGCGGCCCGTGCGGTCGTGGAAGACGTTGTTGAGGAAGCGCTCGCCGGCGTGGCCGAAGGGCGTGTGGCCGATGTCGTGGCCGAGCGAGATGGCCTCGATGAGGTCGAGGTTGAGGCCGAGCGCGCGTCCGATGTCGCGCGCGACCCGGCTGACGAGCTGCTCGTGGAGGCCGCGACGGGTGAGGTCGTCGTTCGCGCGGAAGGAGAAGACCTGGGTCTTGCCGTTGAGGCGGTTGTAGGCCGGGGTATGCATGATCTTCTCGGCATCGCGCACGAAGGCGGGGCGCAAAAGCGTCGCCTCGTCGGCCGGGCGCGGCTCGCGGCGGATCGCGTCGGCGTCGGCGCAGGCGCAGGGGCTCATGCGGCCCTCGTCGAGCATGGCGCGGACGTGCGCGGCGACCGACGGCGAGAGCTTGCCGGTGAGGTTGGGCGCGCCGCGGTTGATCGAGGCGTCGCGTGCAAGTGGTGACATTGCGGGGCCTTTCTCGATGGTTTGGGCCTAGCCTACACCAACTGGCGGACGCGGGCCGAAGGGGCGCATGGGGTGGGGGCGCTGGGCCTGCAGCGCAAAACACGGTCGAGGGCGTGAATCTGCAGCGCGACGTGGCCTCGAGGGCGCGAGTGCCAGAAGGCGTGAACGCAGAATGGCCTCGAGGGCGCGAGTTTTTTTGGCGTCTGCAGCGCAGAATGGCCTCGAGGGCGCGGTTCTTTGATGCCTTGCAGCGCAGATGTGGGTTGAGGGCGCGACCGTCAGCGCAGAATGGTCTCGAGGGCGTGAGGTCAGTCGCGCCCTCGACGGCATTCTGCGCTGCAGCTCACGCCCTCAACACGGTTTTGCGCTGACCCCTCGCGCCCTCGACGGCAGTTTGCGCACAGATTCACGCCCTCGACGGCAGTTTGCGCTGAGCGGTCGCGCCCTCGACGGTGTTTTGCGCTGCGCGATCGGTGCGGAAGGCCTAGGCCGGCTCGTCGATGGAGTCGAGGTCGTCGAGAGGGGCGGCGGGCACGAGCGGGGCCGAGAGGTAGCACGTCTCGTTCGACGCGACGACGGTGAGGCCGAGGCGCTCCTGCAGGGCGAGCGACGCCTCGTTTCCGGCGAAGACCTCGCACCAGGGGACCTCTCCCCTGTCGAGCGTCTCGCGGATCTTGGCGGACTCGAGGGCGAGGCCCCAGCCCTGGCGGCGCCACGCCGGGAAGACCTCGAGCATGCCTATCGACCCGGAGGGGTGCTCGCCGACGAAGCCGACGAGCTCGCCGTTCTCGAAGCCGCCGAGGCAGCGGCCCGAGCGCAGCAGGTCGAGGATCTCGGCGTCGGTCTTGAACTCGGGGTGCGAGTAGAGGGTGCGGAGCGCGTAGAAGCTCTTCTCGTCCAGCGGACGGATGTCGCGCGAGGCGTCCCGCTTGGGCGCGCGCCTCTTCTCGAAGACGCAGACGTGGTAGGGCTCGACCTGCGTGAGGCCGCAGCGGTGCGTGACGTCGCGGACGAGGGCGGGCTCGAGGCAGTCGACGAGGGGCGCGTCGACGAGGGCCTCCACGACGCGCCTGCCGGCGGCGCGGTCGCGGGCCCAGAGCACCTGCATGCCCTCGGTCGTCTGCGCGAGGACGCAGCCGTCGTGGGCGTAGATGACCTGGCCTGCGCCGCGGCGGAGCATCTCGGCGAGCGGCAGCGCGCGGCGGGGCGCGCCGGAGAGCTCGGCGAGGGCGCACTCGCGCAGGCTCGCCTGGTCGCCGCCCGTGCGCATGACGCAGAGGAGGCGCTCGGCGATCTGGCGCGAGCCCTTTGCGTTGGGGTGCTCGTAGCCGTCGGCCATGAGGGATGCCTTGTGGTCGAGCAGGCGCCGTCCGTCGGCGAGGCGCATCTGGTCGTGCGGCGCGACGTGGGCCGCCAGGAAGGACGGAACGCTGGAGAAGCAGCTCAGGGGGTGCGACGGGTGCGAGTACTCGTCGTGCCAGAGCGGCGTCACGACCGTCGTGTCGACGCCGGGCCACAGGCGCGCGACCTCGAGCAGGTAGCTCCTGACGTCGCGCGTCACGAGGCGCGCGCGGCAGGGCTCGTAGCGGTAGTTCTCCCCGTACTCGACCACGATGCGCGCGGGCTCGATGGAGCGCGCGAGGCCGAAGAGCGAGCCGGGCTGGAAGACCTGGCCGCCGAGCCCCTGGTTGAGCAGGTCGAGGCCGAGCTCGTCGGCGAGAAGGGCCGGCCACGCGAGCGCGGGGTCGCCGCAGACGAAGCCCTGGGCGATCGAGTCGCCGAGGACGAGCAGGTGGGGGCGGTCGGCGACGGGCGCGATGGTCGTGCCGTTGCCCACGACCTTGCGCACGCTGCAGCCCCTCAGGCACGGCAGCCAGATGCGGACGCGGTGGGTGTCGCCCATGCCGGGCAGGCGCATGGGGGCGCCGGCGGGAACCTCGTCGAGGCTGTCGAGCGAGAAGAGCACGCTCTTCTCCCCCAAGGCGGGCACGGCCACGCCGAGGCGGTGCCCGTCGGAGACGCAGGAGAGCCCGTCGTGGGCGGAGGGCGCGTCGTCGGGGGCGAGGTCGTCGACCCAGCCCAGGACCGAGCGGGTGGCCGGGGGCTCCTCGTCGAGGCTGACCTCGACGGCGACCTCGGAGGAGTCGGTGTCGAACTCGATGCAGACGCCGGCCGTGGTGCGCGCCATCTGGCGGAAGAGGCCGGGGTGCCACGCCTGGCAGGAGCCGAGGGCGCGCATCTGCTCCTCGGAGAAGCGCCAGGGGCGAACCCAGCCGTCGGCCTCGCGGACCAGGCGGATCGCGCCGTGCAGCAGCGTCGATGCGTCCGCGCTCACGAGCGCGGAGGTCGGCCCGAGGGCCCCTATGGCGTCAAGCTGCCCCATTGACGGTCTCCGGTTTAGTAGCGTTTGCCTTGAGGACTTCCTATTCTGACACGGATCGGCCGGCCTCGGGCGCGGCGGGCGGAAAAACGATCAGCTCGCCACGGCCGAGCGGACGCGGCGGACGATCAAGCCGAAGATCTGCAGGAAGCCGACCTCGGACAGGGCGAACGTGATGCAGAGGACGAGCGCGCGCCTCGAGAGCGCGTTGATGTCGAACACCTGCCAGAGCAGGCCGCAGCCCAGGGCGAAGCCCACGAGGCAGAGCACGATCACGAAGGCGCGGTAGCGGTTGATGGGGCGCGCGAGCCCGATGAGGATGAGGAAGCCCACGGCGGAGAGCAGGTAGGTGCTCGCCGTGGCGACGTCCTGCTCGGACACGTCGAAGATGTCGGCGAAGACGATCATGAGCGCGATTGCGACGAAGGACGTGAGCGCGGCCGGCAGCGACCTGACGAGCACGTCGGACAGGAAGCTGCCCTCGCGACGCTCCTCGTTGGGCTCGAAGGCCAAGAGGAACGCCGGCAGGCCGATGTTGAAGAACGAGATGAGCGACACCTGGTTGGGCGTGAGCGGGTAGGCGAAGGCCCCGAATATCGAGAAGAGCGCGAGCGCAAGCGAGAAGATGTTCTTGTACAGGAAGAGGGTCGCCGAGCGCGTGACGTTGTTCACGTTGCGGCGACCCTCGCTGACGACCTGGGCGAGGTGGGAGAAGTCGGAGTCGAGCAGCACCACCTGGGCCGCCTGGCGCGCGGCGTCGGCGCCCGAGCCCATCGAGATCGAGCAGTCGGCCTCGCGCATCGCGAGGATGTCGTTCACGCCGTCGCCGGTCATGGCGACGCGATGGCCCTGCGCGCGCAGCGCCGCGACGAGGGCGCGCTTCTGCTCGGGCGTCACGCGGCCGAACACGACCTTCGTCGCGGCGGCCTCCGCGAGCTGCTCGTCGGTCTCGAGCGTGGTCGCGTCGACCCAACGCTCGGCGCCGGCGACGCCCGCCTCGGCGGCGACGCGCGAGACCGTGAGCGGGTGGTCGCCCGAGATGACGCGCACGCTCACGCCCTGGCGCGCGAACTCGGCGAGGCTGGTGCGGGCGTCGGGCCTGACCTCGTTTCCGATCGCGACGAGGACGAGCGTGACGGGCGCCTCGGACGTGACGTCGGCGAGCGCGAGAACGCGGGCGCCGGCCGCGGTGCGCGCGGCGATGGCCTCGGTCACGGGGGCGGGGGCGCCCTCGCCCAGCACGATGTCGGGGGCGCCGAGGCGCAGGCTCTTCTCGGCGGTGGTGACTTCGCTGTACTTGGTGGTCGAGCTGAAGGGGAGGACCTCGGCCGCGGGGAGGGGCTCCCCGTCGGGCGCGAAGGCCGCGAGGGCGTGCGCCGTGGCGTTGCCGTCCCCCACCGTGGCGACGTAGGAGGCGAGAAGGGCGCGGGCCTCGGCCTCGCCGCCGGCCCCATCGCAGCAGAAGAGCTCGAGGACGCGCATGTCGGGCGAGGTGATGGTGCCCGTCTTGTCGACGCAGAGGACGTCGGCGCGGGCGAGCGACTCGACGCTGCGCATGTCGTGGAGCATGACGTGCTCGCGGGCAAGGCGCATGGCCGAGAGGGCGAGGGCGATCGTGACGAGGAGGTAGAGGCCCTCGGGGATCATGCCGATGACGGCGCCGACCATCTGGAGGATCGCCTCGGGAAGGGTCGTGCAGCCGTCCTGCATGGTGCGCCAGAGGAGTAGGCCGCCGACGGGGACGACGAGGATGCCGGCGACGAGCACGATGCGCTCGATGTCGCGGACCATCTCGGAGGGGCGCTCGCGGTGGCGCTTCGCGCTCGCGGTGAGGCCCGCGGCGTAGGAGTCGGCGCCGACGCGCGTCAGACGCGCCGAGAGCGAGCCGGTCGCAAGGTAGCTGCCGGAGAGGAGCTCGTCGCCCGCGCTCTTCTCGACCTCGTCGGGCTCGCCCGTGAGCAGGGACTCGTTGACGCCGGCGGATCCGGACACGACCCGCGCGTCTGCCGGGACCTGCTGGCCGGCCTCGAGGTGCACGAGGTCGCCCTGGACGAGGCGGTCGGAGGCGACGCTGACAGAGGCGCCGTCGCGGACGACCTCGTAGGAGGTCGCGTCGAGCAGGGCCAGGCGATCGATGACGCGCTTGGCGCGCAGCTGCTGGACGATGCCAATGACGGCGTTGGCGATGACGACGACCATGAACGTGAGGTCCTTGGGCGAGCCGGCGATCACGACCAGGACGGCCAGGGCGCAGAAGATGGCGTTGAAGTAGGTGAAGACGTTCGACGCAATGATCGCCAGGACGCTTCTGCCGGCCTGCGCGGGCGCGGCGTTGACCAAGCCGCGGCCGACCATCTCGTCAACCTCGGCCGAGGTCAGACCCTTTTCGGTGCTCATGTGTGCCTCTCGACGGGGAGCGCGACGCGCGCGACTACCACTCCTTGCGGATCGCAACGTTGTTGCACTCGCCATCGTACACGTAGGTGAAGTCGTCCATCGACTTCTTCACCATGAAGATGCCGAGGCCGCCGATCTTGGCGTCCTCGACGCTGTCGGGCTTGAGGGGGTTCGTAAGCGACAGCGGGTCGAAGGGGATGCCCTGGTCGACCAGCTCGATCGTGATCGCAGAGGGGCCCGCGGTGTAGACGTAGCTGACCGTGACGTCGCCCGGGTGGTCCTGGTCGGCATAGGCGTAGCGGCAGACATTGACGAAGAGCTCCTCGAGGGCGACCTCGACCTTGATCTTCACGCTGGCCGGACAGAGCCTGCGGTCGAGCTCGTCGCAGACGAATTCGCGGGCGCGACCGAGGTTCTCGATCACGGCGGGCATCGTGAGCGTGCCGGTGACCTCGGGGGCGACGCCGTACTCGAGCGAGAGGATCGTGACGTCGTCGGACTGCTCGGCGCCCGCGGCCCAGTCGGCGACGTCGGCGCGCAGGTGCCTCACGAGGTCGCGGGGGTGCAGCGTCGTGTGCGCGGCGAGGAAGGCCTCGAGGCGGTCGTTTCCGTACTCCTCCTCCGTCGGAGAGAAGGCCTCGTTGACGCCGTCGGTGTAGAGCAGGAGCTCGTCGCCGGCGACGAGCGTCAGCTGCGACTGGCGGTACTTGGCCGAGTCGAAGGTGGCGAGGAAGAGGCCGCCCTTCTCGGACAGCCAGCGCCAGCTGCCGTCGTGGCGCAGAAGCGGCGGGTTGTGGCCCGCGTTCACGTAGGTGAGCAGGCCGCTCTCGTAGTCGAGGGTGGCCGCCCACACCGTGACGAACATGCCGGCCTCGTTGTTGTCGCACAGCTGCAGGTTCGCGCTTGCGATCGCCTGGTCGAGCGCCATGCCGGTGCTCATGTAGTTCTTGATCTGGGTCTTGGCGGCCATCATGAAGAGCGCGCCGGGAACGCCCTTGCCCGCGACGTCGGCGATCAGGAAGCCGAGGGTGTGCTCGTCGATGAGGAAGAAGTCGTAGAAGTCGCCGCCGACCTCCTTGGCGGGGTCCATGCTCGCGAAGATGTCGAACTTGTCGATCTCGGGGAAGGGCGGGAAGGTGCGCGGCAGGGCGCCGGACTGGATGGCCTTGGCGGTGTGCAGCTCGCGCTCCATGCGGGTCTCGGCCTCGGCGATCCACCCCCTCAGGGCGCCGACCGTGTCGTTGATGCCTTCGGAGAGGGAGGCGAACTCCTCGCTGTCGCACGCATCGACGCGGACGTCAAGGTCGCCGGCCGTGATCTTTGCGAGGGAGCCGTTGGTCTTGTTGATGGGCTTGACGACGATCGTCGAGAGGAGACGCGCCGCAAGCACGTAGACGACGGCGAGCAGGACGAGGGTCGTGAAGGAGGTCCACAGCGCCGTGACGTGGCGCGTCTGGAAGACGATCGACGACGGCAGCGCCATCAGGATATAGCCACCGCCCGCGGAGGCGGCCTTCATGTAGCCGATCTGGGAGGTGGCGCCGGCGTCAAAGGAAGTGTCGAGGAGCTCGTCCATGTCGTGCACGTCGTAGAGGATCTGGCGCATGGAGCCGTCCTGCGCGAGGTTGTGGACCATCTCGGAGCCGGCGGGGCCGAAGAGCTGGTCGAGGCTGTCCCCAACGGGGTAGGCGGGGCTGTTGGAGTAGACGACCCGGTCGTCGACGACGAAGGCGACGGTGCCGTCCTCGAGCGAGAAGCCGCTGAAGGCAGGTGCCAGGTCGGCGCTTTGGGTGACGACGTCACGCGACTCGTTCGAGAGCGAGGGGAACTCGGGGATGGCACTGACCTTGGCAGCCGCGTCGACCCTCTCCCCCACCAGCTTGCTGAGGTAGCCGAGCTCGTCGCTCAGGTAGTCCGACTCGGCGTCCTCGCTCTGGATCGTGATGGCCGTGAACCCCACGGCCGAGACCGCCATGAAGACCAGGACGAGGACGAGGAGCAGGCGGGACCTGAACTGGAGCTTTATCCGCCCGCCGTTGCTCTGGCGACGCAGGTTCCAGACCGAGGCAGTGGAGACGACGACCATGACGAACATGAGAAGGGCGTCGAAGACGACCTGGAGCTCCAAGTTGCCGATTCCCACGAGCGCCGCAAGAAGGTCGCGCGAGACGATCGCCGCCCCGTTATCGTTCGCCACCGCCACGCCGCCCGCCTGGATGGCGTCATGGACCGACTGCATCGCAATCGCGATCAGCGAGTTAACAAGGAAGGCAATGCTCGCGATGAAGGAGACGACGAGGCAGACGAGCGCGACCCGGAGGATCTGACGCCCGGGCGCGGGCCTGTTCCTGAGCGCCACGGCGAACAGCAGGCCGAGCAGGAATCCGACGAGGGGGTAGAGCACGACGGAGTTGAGGGGCGTCACGAAGAACCGCTCGATGATGTCGAGCGGCTGGAAGTAGGCATGGAGGCCGAGAATGGCACCCGAGAGGAGCCCCTGTACGAAGCCGAGGCCCTTTCCGAGCAGGAGCGCGGCGACGGCGACGGGCGCGAGGAGCCCCATGACATAGCAGAAGTAGACGCCGTTGGCACCGAGGCCGATGAAGCCGAGCTGGGTGAAGGTCATCGATGCGGAGACGAGCGTGAGGGCGAACAGGGTGGTCAGCTTGGTCCTGCGATCCTCGTCGCCGAGGATGCCCTTCCAGTCGCGAATCCTCATGCGGCCCTCAGCCTGGCTCGCATCGTCCGAACGCCGTGCCGTGGTCGCGCGCTGTCCCATCGCTTCCCCTCTCGAAGGCCACGGGCGCCAGGTTCAGGCGCGCCGGTAGGTGCTCGTATATGTGGACATACTAGTTCAACGGACGCCCCCGGCGGGCATGGGGCTATCCGCGGGGCCGCTAGACGGAGTCGAGCGCGCGCTGCAGCACGACCACGGACCCGGAGTCGTCGTGGGCCAGGTAGTTGAAGTGCGTGAACCCACAGGCGATGGCCGCCTCACGCGCGCGTTCGAAGCCGCCCATGAGGAGGTCCGCGCTGTGGGCGTCGGCGCTGACGAAGATCTCGCCACCGAAGTCGTGCAAGGCGCGCAGCAGCTCGAGGCGCGGGTAGAGCTCGCACTTCCGGCCCCGGTTGTAGGCGCCGCAGTTGATCTCGAAGGGGACGCCCCTGTCGCGGGCAAGGTACTCCATGGCCTCGAGGGCGGGCGCGAGATAGGCGTCGCTCTTCTCGTCCACGAAGCCCATGGCGTCGTTGAAGCGGGTCACGAGGTCGAAGTGGCCGACGAAGGTGCAGTTTGTGCGCTCGTGCACCTGGGCCTCGAGCTCATAGTAGGCGCGGCAGAGCGCGAGCCAGTCGCCCGCGAAGTGCTCGCGGCAGAGGCGTCGCAGGTCGTCCTCGCTGCAGTCGACCGAGATCGGCTCGGGCGAGTCGACGTCGAGGAAGTGGGTCGAGCCGATGACGTACTCGGCGCCCGGGCAGCTCGCGGGGTCATAGAGGCAGTCGAGCTCGACGCCGAGCAGGATGTCGATGCGGTCCGCGTAGGCGATGCGCAGGCGGGTGACCTCGCGAACGTAAGCCGGCCAGTCCATGTGGATGTCGGCGTCCATGTGGCCGGAGAAGCCGAGGTGGGACATGTCGGCCGCGAGGGCGGCGCGGACCATGTCCTCGGGGGTGTCTGCGCCGTCGCAGAGGGTCGTGTGGGTGTGGTAGTTGCAGTCGAACATGGGCCTCCTAGCGCGGTTCGCCGGCGGCGCGCAGCAGCTCGCAGCCGTAGTCGGTGTCGCGGACGTGGGTGCAGCCGCGCTCGGTGGCGATGCGCGCGGCCATGATCAGGTCGCCGGCACAGCCCGAGAGGTGCAGGGCGAAGAGGCACCAGCCGAGAAGCGGCGCGCCAACCGCAAGGCAGGCGCCGAGGATGGCGAGGCTCAGAAGGACGGTCGGCGCCACGAGCACGCAGACGAAGCGCGGGCGCGTGAGGACGGAGCCGGCGGCAGACGTGTAGATGAGGCCGTTCTGCGCGCCGAAGGCGACGCGCACGGAGGGGCCGCCGAGCAGCTTGAAGGCCGCGGCGTGGACGAGCTCGTGGACCGCGAGGGCGACGACAGAGACAAGCGTGAGGGCGATCATCCAGCCGAGGTCCACGGCCTCGACCGAGGCGGCCAGGACCAGCGCGAGCGCGACGACGACGCCGAGCACGAGGACGCCGAACGAGAGCAGGGTCATGAGGCCCCGGAGTCGCTCGTCTCCCATGAGGTCGATGTCGCAGATCGTGTCCATGCGCCAAGGATAGCAAAGGCGCGGCTGAGCTGGCGGTGGGTGACGCCGATGCGCGACGAGGCGAAACATGCCGCTCGCTCCGACCGCAGTCGGACCCCGTCGGGGGCGCGCGTGCGACCTCGATGGGGTTTTGGGCACCCCCTTGCGCAATGTGGGATAATCGAGAGCTTGAACGGACCGGATCGAACCAAAGGATTGCGCCACATGGCAGACACCACCTCTGACGAGGCCCTGCGCCCCGCCTTCCCCAAGCGCGCCGTCATCACGGGCGGCATGCCCTACGGCAACAAGAACCTCCACTTCGGACACGTCGGCGGCGTCTTCGTCCCGGCAGACTTCTTCGCGCGGTTCCTGCGCGACCGCATCGGTCGCGAGAACGTCGTGTTCGTCTCGGGCACCGACTGCTTCGGCTCCCCCATCGCCGAGGGCTTCCGCAAGAAGGTCGAGGGCGAGGGCTTCGAGGGAACCATCGAGGACTATGTGCGCGCCAACCATGACCTGCAGAAGGAGGCGCTCGACGCCTACGGGATCTCGCTCGACCTCTTCGGCGGCTCCGGCCTCGACGACGCCAAGGACGTCCACCAGCAGGTCACCAACGAGCTCATCGAGAGGCTGTACGAGAAGGGCGTGCTGACCAAGCGCACGACCATGCAGTTCTTCGACGTTGAGGCCAACACCTTCCTCAACGGCCGCCAGGTGCAGGGCCACTGCCCGGTCAGGGGCTGCAAGAGCGAGAAGGCCTACGCCGACGAGTGCGACCTCGGCCACCAGTTCGACCCCGAGGAGCTGATCGCTCCGGTGAGCCAGCTCACCGGCACCACGCCCGAGCTTCGCCCAGTCGACAACTGGTACTTCGACCTGCCGCGCTTCCACGAGGTGCTCGAGAGCCTCATGGACGAGTGGGACGCCGACGACCAGGTGCGCTCGATCGTCACCAAGACCGTGCGCGAGTCGCTCGCGGCGCCGGTCATGTACATCCAGAACAAGTTCCGCGAGGGCTTCGACGCCGTCGCCTGCAAGCTGCCCGCCCACGAGCTCCGCGAGAGCGAGGGCAACCAGCAGTCCTTCTCCGTCAAGTTCGACAACTGGCAGGACCGCGACGACGCGCGCGACGTGCTCGCCGAGGCGGGCGTGCGCTTCCGCACGGGCAAGACGCTCCTCCCCTTCCGCATCACCGGCAACATCGAGTGGGGCGTGAAGGCGCCCGCGCTCGAGGGGACCGACGGCCTCACGGTCTGGTGCTGGCCCGAGAGCCTCTGGGCGCCGATCTCGTTCACGAGGACCGTGCTCGAGGCCGACGCCGCGAAGGGCGCCGGTCGCTACAGCTCTGACGACTGGCGCGATTGGTGGTGCTCCGACGATGCCCGCGTCTACCAGTTCATCGGGCAGGACAACATCTACTTCTACTGCACGGCCCAGCCCGCACTCTGGGAGGCCCTCGACTGGGGTCTCACGCAGGACATCCCCGTGGCGAACCACCACATCCTGTTCATGAACAAGAAGGCCTCGAGCTCGGGCGCCATCAAGCCGCCCATGGCCCGCGAGCTGCTCGACCACTACACCGCCGAGCAGCTGAGGACCCACTGGCTCTCCCTCGGCCTCGACCAGAAGGCCGTGTCCTTCTCGCCCAAGGCGTTCGACACGAGCGTCTCGCACAAGGACAAGAAGACCGGCGAGGAGGTCCTCGTGAAGGACGACCCGCGCGTGGTCGACCCCGCCCTCAAGGAGTCCGCCTTCCTCACCAACATCTTCAACCGCTTGGCGCGCAGCTGCTTCTACGGCGCCGCCAACGTCTGCGACGGCAAGCTGCCGGCCTTTGAGCCGCACGCCGAGGTCAAGCAGGCCTGCACCGACGCCGTGCTCGCGTTCGAGCGCTGCGCCCACGACTTCGACGCCCACGGCGCCCTGGCCGTCGCCGAGGAGTTCTGCCGCGCCGCCAACAAGCGCTGGGGCGACGCCTCCAAGGCGGCCAACGGCGAGGACGAGGCCTACGCCCAGGCCCTCGCCGACGCCTTCTGCGAGCTGCGCTGCGTGACGCTGCTCATGCACCCGGCCGTGCCCGCCGGCTGCGAGCGCATCTGCGAGCACATGGGATTTGCCGCCGACGCGTTCTTCGACTGGGGGAACGCCTTCCTCGACCCGAGGGAGCTCGCCGCCAAGCTCGGCGAGGCGCCCGAGGGGCACGCTATCGTCGAACTCCCGCCGCGCTTCGACTTCTTCGAGAAGCACCCCAGCCAGGTCAAGAAGGGCAAGTAGCCAACGCGAGGGCGGCGCCGGTTCATCGGGCGCCGCCCTTCTCATATGCGCCGCCGCGCGCCCGCCCAGCCCATCGCTCTCACCAAGGAGACACCATGGTCGACGTCCCGCAGCTCCACTTCCCCAGCGCGTACCTCCTGCCCACCGCTCCCCTCGTCTTCGCGCAGTCTGTCGAGATGCCTGACGGCGCCGCGATCGCGACCTTCGCGCACGCCCCCGCCGAGAAGAGCCTCCCCGAGGCCCTGGCCCAGGGCCTGTCCCCGGTCCTCCTCCTCCACGGCAACGGCGAGGAGCACGGCATCTTCGGCCCCACGATCGACGCCCTCTGCGAGGCCGGCCACACGGTCGTCGCCATCGACTCGCGCGCCCAGGGCCGCTCCACGAGGGGCACCGCTCCCCTGACCTACGAGCTCATGGCGGCCGACGCCCTGGCGGCCCTCGACCACCTGGGCATCGCGGCGGCCCACGTCGTGGGCTTCTCCGACGGCGCGATCGAGGGCCTGTTGATCGCCCGCGACCACCCCGAGCGCGCCCTCTCGCTGCTCTCGATCGGCGCGAACCTCACGCCCGACGGCGTGGACGACTCCTTCGAGATGGAGGCCATCGCGGATCGCCTGAGCGGCTGGGTCACCTACTGGACCGAGGGCGAGGGTGCCGAGAAGAGCGTGGACGCCGCCCTCCTCAACCCGCCGCTGGACGAGGCCGCGCGCACGGCCGAGCTGCTCCGCCTCATGGTCGTCGAGCCGCAGATCGACGCCGCGAGCCTCAACGTCATCTCCTGCCCCACGACCGTCATGGCCGGCGAGTTCGACGAAATCGACCGCGCCCAGACCGACCTCATCTTCCGCTCGATCCCCGGTGCCACCCTCCAAATCGTCGAGGGCTGCGGCCACACGCTGCCCAAGGAGGCTCCCGAGCGCGTGAGCGAGGCTGCGCTCGAGGTCATCGCGCGAGCCGGCGCGTAGGCTCTTCTCGCCCGCATAGGCGCAGCTCAGGTGCAGTCCCGCCAGTGCGCGGGGCGGCACCCTTCTCATGCATATGTGAAGATTGCAAGGTACCGAAGCATAGTTCATGTGAACGTGTTGACGCTCAATTTGTAGGTACCTAACATTCTTTCGTCAAACCATATGGACCGCACGAAGGAGGAACGCATGGATTCATGCGACACGCAGGGCAAACGCGAGCCTGCGGAAGAATCCCTCGAGCGCCGTACGCTGCACGACTTTGGCTACTTCGGCCACTTCCTGCATGTGTACGAGGGCGGCCGTGGCGGCAAGCAGCACATCCTCTCGAAGCTGTACTACCGCGACGGGCACCTCACGCAGAGGGAGTTGCTCGAGGCGACGTCGATCAGCTCGGCGGCGCTCTCGGAGGTGCTCTCCAAGCTCGAGTGCGAGGGCCTCATCACGAGGTCGCGCTCGGACCAGGACAAGCGCCAGCAGGTCATCCTGCTCACCGACGAGGGGCACACCCGCGCGGAGGAGACGGTCAGGGCACGAGAGGAGTTCGAGGAGATGTCCCTCGGCGTGCTCACCGAGGACGAGAAGAGCGCCCTCGTCGACATGCTCGACCGCGTCCGCGCGCACTGGCGTGAGATTGAAGGAAGGAAGGCAGAATGCAAAAGGAACTAACGCTGCGAGACATTATCTCCACGCTGTCCCGCAGCGTGCGTGAGTACAAGAAGACGTCACTCCTGACCCCGGTGCTCGTCATCGGCGAGGTCGTCATCGAGTGCATCATCCCCTTCATCACCGCGCAGCTCATCACCGAGATGCAGCTGGGCTGCGGCGTCGACGTGATCTGCCGCTACGGCATCGTACTCGTCGCGCTCGCGCTCGTCTCGCTGGCCTGCGGCGGCGCGGCGGGCATCACGTGCTCCGTCGCCGCGACCGGGTTCGCCAAGAACCTGCGCCACGACATGTTCGCGAGCATCCAGCGCTTCTCGTTCTCCAACATCGACCGCTTCTCGACGAGCTCGCTCGTGACGCGCCTCACGACCGACACCAACAACGTCCAGCTCGCCTACATGATGATCATCCGTACCGCGATCCGCTCCCCGCTCATGATCATCTTCGCGATCGTGATGGCCTTCATCACCGGCGGCGCGATGGCCGTGGTCTACGTCATCGTCTCGCTCCTGCTCGGCGCGGCCCTCATCGGCATCGCGTGCAAGGTCATGCCCATGTTCCGCCGCATCTTCAAGCGCTACGACGCCCTGAACGACTCCGTCGAGGAGAACGTCTCGGGCATCCGCGTCGTCAAGTCGTTCGTCCGCGAGGACTACGAGCGCGAGAAGTTCAACCGCGCCTCCGGCTCGCTCTTCCGCGACTTCTCGCACGTCGAGCGCATCCTCAACCTCAACATGCCGCTCATGTCCTTCGCCGTCGACACCGTCTACGCCTTCGTGATCTTCTTCGGCTCCAAGGCGATCGTCGAGAGCGCCGGCCAGGCCATGCAGGTCGGCCAGATGTCGGCCCTCATCACCTACGGCTTCTCGATGCTCATCTCGCTCATGATGTTCTCGATGATCTTCGTTATGGTCACGATGTCCGAGGAGAGCGCGAGGCGCATCTCCGAGGTCATCCTCGAGGAGCCCGACCTCCACAACCCCGCCGAGCCGATCACCGCCGTCGCCGACGGCTCGATCGACTTCGACCACGTGAGCTTCGAGTACTCCGACAAGGCCGAGCGCATGGCCCTCGACGACATCGACCTCCACATCAAGAGCGGCGAGGTCATCGGCGTCATCGGCGGCACCGGCTCGTCCAAGACGACCCTCATCCAGCTCATCAGCCGCCTCTACGACGCCACCAAGGGCCAGGTCAGGGTCGGCGGCCGCGACGTCCGCGACTACGACCTCGACACCCTGCGCGACCAGGTCGCCGTCGTCCTGCAGCGCAACGTGCTCTTCTCGGGCACCATCGCAGAGAACCTGCGCTGGGGAGACGAGCACGCCACCGACGAGGAGCTCGTCCACGCGTGCAAGCTCGCGCAGGCCGACGAGTTCGTCCAGCTCATGCCCGACAAGTACGACACCTACATCGAGCAGGGCGGCACCAACGTCTCCGGCGGCCAGAAGCAGCGCCTCTGCATCGCCCGAGCGCTGCTCAAGAAGCCCAAGGTCCTCATCCTCGACGACTCCACCTCGGCCGTCGACACCAAGACCGACAAGCTGATCCGCAAGGGCTTCAGGGAGTTCATCCCCGAGACCACCAAGATCATCATCGCCCAGCGCACGAGCTCGGTGGAGGACGCCGACCGCATCGTCGTCCTCGACGGCGGTCGCATCGCCGCCGTGGGCACCCACGACGAGCTTCTGCGCAGCAACGACATCTACCGCGAGACGTACATGAGCCAGAACAAGCAGTCGCACGACGAGAAGATGGGCGCGATCGACATGCCCGGCGACGCCAAGGGAGAGGAGGTCGAGCAGCATGACTAAGAACACCGAAGCCACCAAGGCAGACGAGACCAAGAGGGACCAGGCCGCCCAGGCGCCTGCCGCCGAGAAGAGCGGACGCCGCGAGGGGCACGGCGCCTCCCACCCCGGCCTCGTCCTCAAGCGCGTGCTCGGGCTCGTGTTCGAGTTCTACCCCATCCGCACGGCCGCGATCATCTTCTGCATCGTCCTGGCCGCGATCCTGACGTCGCTGCCGTCCGTCTTCATGCAGCGGGCCCTCGAGATCGTCGGCCGCTACTGGCAGGCGGGCGACTGGGCCGGCGCCTCGGCGGAGATCGCCCCGCTCGTGCTCCAGCTCATCGGCCTCTACGTTGTCGCCATCACCTGCAACACGGTCCAGGGCCAGCTGAGCGCCATCGTGACGCAGGGCACCCTCATGAAGATCCGCAACAAGATGTTCGGTCACATGGAGGGCCTGCCCATCCGCTACTTCGACCAGAACCAGCGCGGCGACATCATGTCGACCTACACCAACGACGTCGACACCCTGCGTCAGCTCATCAGCCAGGCGCTGCCCAACCTGCTCACCATGGTCATGCAGATGGTCTTCACGACCGTCATCATGCTCTGGTACTCGATCCCCCTCACGCTCGTCGTCTTCGTCATGGTCTTCGTCATGATGTGGCTCACGCGCTTCCTGGGCGGCCGCTCCGCTCGCTTCTTCCTCGCGCAGCAGGTCTCCCTCGCCAAGGTCGAGGGCTTTGCCGAGGAGGCCATGAGCGGTCAGAAGGTCGTCAAGGTCTTCACGCACGAGAGGCAGCAGCAGGATAAGTTCGACGAGGTCAACGAGAAGCTCTTCGAGGACGCCAAGAGCGCCAACATCTACGGCAACACCCTCGCCCCGGTCCTGATGAACCTCGGCAACATCGCCTACGTCATCGTGGCTCTCGCCGGCGGCACCCTGATCGCCGTGGGCGCGCCGAGCCTCTCGGTCTCGGGCATGGTGCTCGGTGTCGACATCGTCGTCCCCTTCCTCAACCTCACGAAGCGCTTCGCCGGCTCGATCGGCCAGGTCTCCCAGCAGATCAACTTCGTCGTCATGGGCCTCGCGGGCGCCGAGCGCATCTTCGGCCTGCTCGACCAGGAGAGCGAGCACGACGAGGGCTACGTCACGCTCGTCAACGCCAAGCCCGACGGAAAGGGCGGCGTGACCGAGACCGACGAGCGCACGAGCCTCTGGGCCTGGAAGCACCCACACGGCGACGGCACCGTGACCTACACCGAGCTCAAGGGTGACGTCCGCCTCGAGAGCGTCGACTTCGGCTACACGCCCGACCACATGGTCCTGCACGACATCTCGCTGTTCGCCAAGCCCGGTCAGAAGGTGGCCTTCGTCGGCGCGACCGGTGCCGGCAAGACGACCATCACGAACCTCATCAACCGCTTCTACGACATCCAGGGCGGCAAGATCCGCTACGACGGCATCAACATCACCAAGATCCGCAAGGACGACCTGCGCCGCTCGCTCGGCATCGTCCTGCAGGACGTCAACCTGTTCACGGGCACGGTCATGGACAACATCCGCTACGGCCGCCTCGGCGCCACCGACGAGGAGTGCATCGCGGCCGCAAGGCTCGTCGGCGCGGACTCCTTCATCACCCGCCTGCCCGAGGGCTACCAGACGATGCTGACCGACAACGCCGCGAACCTCTCGCAGGGCCAGAGGCAGCTGCTCTCCATCGCCCGCGCAGCCGTCGCCGACCCGCCCGCGATGATCCTCGACGAGGCCACGTCCTCGATCGACACCCGCACCGAGGCCATAGTCTCGCGCGGCATGGACGCCCTCATGGCCGGGCGCACGACCTTCGTCATCGCGCACCGCCTCTCGACGGTCCGCAACGCGAACGTGATCATCGTCCTCGACCACGGCAACATCATCGAGCGCGGCACCCACGAGGAGCTCATCGCCCAGAAGGGCACGTACTACCAGCTCTACACCGGCGCCTTCGAGCTCGAGTAGCGAACGCAGCCATAGGCACCGCGTCCCGGGGGCGCCTCGCGAAAGCGGGGCGCCCCTTTTTCGGGCGAGGCGGGCGCGCGACCCAGGCCCGGCCCCACCAAAGGGGCATGCCCCTCTCCCCTGCGTGCCACTTTTGGCCCGCGCTGGTAGAATGGACGGGCTGGCGCACGCCGCCAGAGGCATCACACGTCGAGAGGAGCACCCCTTGCTGTTCGAACCGATGACCCGCCGCACGTTCCTTCGCGCCGCCGCCTGCGGGACCGGCGCCCTCGCCCTCAGTGCCTGCTCCGGGCAGGCGCAGCCCAGCTCCGACTCCGGCAAGCAGGGCGACGATGCGAAGTTCGGCAGCGCCTCGGACAAGCTCCTCACCAAGCCGCTCGACAACGGCTACTCGTCGGGCATGCACCACGCGGTGATCGAGGTCGCCAACTTTGGCACGATCGAGGTCGAGCTCAACGCGACCAACACGCCCATCACGGTCAGCAACTTCGCGCAGCTCGTCAACGACGGCTTCTACAACGGCCTGACCTTTCACCGCATCATCAGCGGCTTCATGATCCAGGGCGGCGACCCCAAGGGCGACGGCACCGGCGGGTCGCAGCGCAACATCAAGGGCGAGTTCTCCGCCAACGGCGTGGTGAACGCCATCCGCCACAAGCGCGGCACCATCTCGATGGCGAGGTCGAACGACAACAACTCCGCAAGCTCCCAGTTCTTCATCATGCACCAGGAGAGTTCCAGCCTCGACGGCAACTACGCGGCCTTCGGCAACGTGACCAGCGGCATGGAGGTCGTCGACGCCATCGCCGAGAACACCCCCGTGACCGACTCCAACGGCACGGTCGCCAAGGAGAACCAGCCCACCATCACGTCGATCAAGATGGTGGACTAGCGCACATGACCCTGCGTCGAACCTGGAACAAGGCTCCTCTCGCCCTGCGCGGCGCCGCGGCATGCGCCACTGCGCTCGCGCTCGCACTCACGTGCGCGCCCGGTCGCGCCCACGCCGAGACCCTCGAGGACCTGCAGAACAAGGCCATCGAGGCGAACCGCATCTTCGAGGATGCGCAGGCCCGCGCCCGCGAGGCAGAGGACGGCGTGCGCGCCAACGAGGCGAGGATCGCCCAGCTGCAGGGCACGCTGCCCGAGCGGCGCGACCGCGCGAAGGCCGCCATCCGAGCCAGCTACAAGCTCAGCCAGATGCAGGGCGACCTGCTGCTGTTGCTGCTGTCGTCCGAGGACTTCAACAAGTTCCTGACGCAGGCCGTCTACCTCGACGCCATCAGCCAGTCCAACGCCGCCGCCGTAAGCGACCTCACGAACTCGATCAAGGAGCTCGAGAACGCGCGCACGGCGCTGTCCCAGCAGGCCGAGGCCGCGCGTCGCGCGACCGACGAGGCCGCTGCCGAGAAGGCCAAGGCCGAGGCGGCGAAAAGCGTTGCCGAGGCCATGGCGAAGTCCGGCTCCGAGGAGGCGCGGGCCCGGTGGGAGGCCGGCGAGATCGACGACGCCACCCTCGCGACGATCGAGGCGACGAGCGCCCAGGTGGCGTCCGGCGAGTACAGCTTCGTGGCAGCCTCGACCTACGGCGAGGGTGACGGCTTCATGTACGGCACGACGGCCTCGGGCGACATCGTCACCCCGACCTCGATGGGGGTCGCCATGCGCTCGATGCCGCTCGGCACGATCATCGAGATCACCTACGAGGGCGCGACGGTGCGCGCCGTCGTCAACGACCGCGGTCCCTACGTGGGAGACCGCCAGATCGACCTGCAGCCCGCAGTCGCCCACGCGCTCGGCTTCTCCGGCGTCGGCATGCTGGGCTATCGCGTGGTGAACTAGGGACGGGTTCGGCGTGGCAAGGCGCCGCTCGGGGTGAGGGCGCAGGCTCTTCTCGCCTACTTGCGGCGACGACGGCTCTGCTCGCTGACGACCTGGCGGAAGACCCAGAGGCCGAGCGCGAGCGCGACGATGTAGCCCACGAAGCCGATCACGGGGATGCCGAAGATGACCGGCTGGATGCGGGCGAAGTAGACCACGGACGAGCCGATGAAGAGGCCTGCGATGACGATGCCCATGGTGAGGCGGTCGGCGGCGTGGGCGAGGTCGCCGACGGGGTCGTCGTATCCGTCCAGGTCGAGCTTCATCTTGAGCTGGCCGCGCGTGAGCATGCTCATCGCGGTGTCGAGCTGGGAGGCGGCCTTGAGCACGCCGTGCGTGGCGGCGTAGCCCTCGCGCGTGAGGCGCTTGACCTCCTGGGTGGCGAGGTCGGAGACGCTCGCATGAGCTTTGATGTGCCGGCGCACGATCTCGACGATAGACACGCCAGGCAGGAACTCGTCGACGACGCCCTCGAGCGTCACGAGCGAGCGCGCGAGCATCGTGACCGTGCCGGGCAGCTCGATGCCGCTCTTGCGCGCCATGGCGACGAGCGCGTTGAGGAACTGCGCCAGGTCGAGGTCCGCGAGGTCGGCCTCGCCGAAGTCGTCGATGATCCGGTCGAGGTCGGCAAGGAGGCCGGCGTGGTCGACCGACGAGGGCTCGGAGACCGAGAAGCGAAGGAGCCCGTTCTTGAGCGCCGCGGCGTCGCGCATGGCGACCGCCTCGACCATGTCCGACAGCGCGGCACGGTCATGGGCGGAGAGCCTGCCCATGATGCCGAGGTCCATGTAGACGATCTTGCCGTCGTGGATGACGAGGTTGCCGGGGTGGGGGTCCGCGTGGAAGAATCCGTCGTCGACCATCTGCTTGGTGTAGTTGTCGACGAGCTTCTCCCCTATCTCGACGAGGTCGTAGCCCTCCTTGACGAGGCGGTCGGTGTCGTCGATCGAGATGCCGTCGACGTAGTCCATGACGACCACGTGCTCGGTGCAGAGCCTGGGATAGGGCTTCGGGCAGTCAACGAAGGCGCAGTCGGCGTTGTTGCGGCGGAACTCCTCGAGCGAGCGGGACTCGACGAGGAAGTCGGTCTCCTCGCGGAAGGACTGCCACAGCTCGCTCACGACCGACTGCAGGTCGAGGAACTGCTCGTCGCCCACGAAGAGGGACGAGTGGCGCGCGAGCGAGCGCATGATCGAGATGTCCTGCGCCATGATCTCCTGCACGTGCGGGCGCTGGACCTTGACGGCCACGAGCTCGCCCGTGACGAGGCGCGCCTTGTGCACCTGCGCGACCGACGCCGAGCCCAGGGGAACGTCGTCGATCGCGTCGAAGATCTCCTCGATCGGGGTGTCGTACTCGGCGCGCAGGGTCTCGAGCACGAGGTCTCGGTCCATCGGCTCCACGTCGGAGCGCAGCTTCGCGAGCTCGTCGCAGAAGGTCTGGGGAAGGATCTCGGAGCGCATCGAGAGGATCTGGCCCGCCTTCACGAAGGTCGGGCCGAGCTCCTCGAGGAGCTTGCGGAACGTCTCGGGCGTGAGCCCGTGGAAGACGTCGTAGTGGCTCGCGATCGCGAGGATCTCCTTCAGGCGACGCGCCTTCTTGCGCCGCGAGATCTGGTAGCGCACGCTCTCGGAGGTGCGCCCGCCGAACAGGCCGATGGTGTCGCTCCAGACCGGCGTCTCCATCTCGACGTAGGACTGGTACCAGTCGGCGCCGCTGTAGGGCTCGTCGGCGAACACGCTGCCCGTGGCGGGGTCGTCGCGCTTGGGGTCGGGCTCGTCGGCAGGCTCATCCCCGGCCTCGGGCGCGTCCTCCGTCTCGGCGGCGCCTTCAGGCACGGCGGTCGCCGCATCCTCTGACGCGGCAGCGCTCGCCTGGCCCTCCGTCTCGGGGACCTCGGCGCGCTCTTCTCTCTTGGTGGAGTCGTCCGACAAGGGTCAGCCGCTACTCGGCGTCCTGGGCCGGCTCTTCGACCTCGACCTCGACGGGCTCGGCATCGAGGTCGTCGGCGATCTTCTGGGCGTTCTTGATCCAGGCCGCACGCTCCTCGGCGCTCATGTTCTTGAGCCTCGCGCGCAGGACCGCGTCGGAGGCGCCCGAAGTGGCCTCGGCGGCCTTGTGTTTGAGCTCCTCGTTGACGGCCTTGCCCTGCTCGACCGTGAGCTCGCCCTTCTCGACGAGGTCGTTCACGACGTCGGCGGTCTTCTCGGCACCGACGGCGACGGCGCCGACGCCAGCCAGGAAGACCTTGCGCGCGACGTCACTCAGAGAATCGAAGTCGAAGCTTGCCATAGGGCACATCCCCTTTCGGTTTTGACCACATTTCATACACACAATACCCGAGCGTGCGCATTAGGCACCGACGCTTTGCCGATGCGGTCGACATTGGGCGCCCAGCGTGGCGAGAAGAGCCTACGTCCGCAGCCCGAGCAGGATGCTCCTCAGGTCGTCGACCTTCTCGGCGACGGCACACGCGCCTGCGCCCTCGAGCTCGGAGCGGTCGGCCGTCCCGCCGAAGAGCACGCCCACGCAGGGCACGCCCGCCTCGCGCGCGGCCTCCACGTCGAAGCGGCGATCGCCGACCATGACGGCATCCTCGGTCGTCGCCCCCAGCGACTCGACGACCTCGCGGATCGCCGCGGCCTTCGACATCTCGTCGTCGCTGCGCTTCCCGACCACGACGTCGAAGCGCTCGAGAATCCCCTGGTCGGACAGGCCCTGGCGCACGAACCGCATGCGCTTGGAGCTTGCGACGCCCAAACGGCGCCCCGCGGCGTCGAGGTCCGCCACGAGCTCCCCCATCCCCTCGATCAGCGGCCAACCCGCCGGGCCCAGGCGCGCGTAGCGCTCGCGGTAGTCACGCGTGACCTCGCGCGCCTCCTCGTCGCTCAGGCCGAACACGAGCGAGAACGCCTGCGGGAAGGGCGGCCCCACGAGCTCGGGCGCGCGCACGAGCTCCTCCTCCGCGACACCGTGCTCGCGAAGGACCACCCGTGCGGTCTCAACGATCATCGGCAGCGTGTCGGCAATGGTCCCGTCGAAGTCGAATATCACGACGCCGCGCTTGCTGAGGTCCATCTTCCGCTTCCTCCCTGTCGCCCGCCGGCACCATGCCGGAGGGTCCCCCACATGGTATGCCTTGCGCCCACGGGGCGCTCCGCACCCCGGACGCAGACGCCGGTGCGTTATCAGACACGAAACATGATTGGGCTATCCTAGGTCGAACAACTCGTCCTCTGATGCCAGCAAGGAGGCATTCATGCCACGAGCGTTCAACTTCTCCGCGGGGCCCTCCGCACTGCCCCAGGCCGTGCTCGAGCGCGCCGCCGCCGAGATGCTCGACTATGGCGGCAGCGGCATGTCCGTCATGGAGATGAGCCACCGCTCCGCCCCGTTCCAGGAGATCGTCGACGACGCCGAGCAGACGCTCAGGCGCCTCATGTCCATCCCCGACGACTACCGCGTCATGTTCCTTCAGGGCGGCGCCACGCTGCAGTTCGCGGGCATCCCCATGAACCTCATGCGCAAGCGCCACGCGGGATATGTCGTCTCGGGCAACTGGTCGCGCCTCGCCTGGAAGGAGGCCTGCAAGTACGGCCAGGCCGACGTCGTGGCGACCAGCGAGCCCGACGGCTTCCTGCGCACGCCCGAGGTCGCGGGCCCCATCGACCAGGACCTCGACTACCTCTACCTCTGCCAGAACGAGACCGTCTATGGCACCATGCGCCAAGAGCTCCCCGAGGCCGGCGACGTCCCCATCGTCGCCGACGTCTCGAGCATGTTCCTCTCGTGCCCCCTCGACGTCGAGCGCTACGGCCTCATCTACGCGGGCGCCCAGAAGAACGCAGGCCCGGCCGGCACCACGGTCGTCATCTGCCGCGACGACCTCATCGGCGACGGCCCCGCCCTCGGCGACCTCGTCCCGACCTACATGGGCTACCGCCTCCAGGCCGACAAGTCCTCGCTCTACAACACCCCCAACTGCTGGGGCATCTACGTCTGCGGCCAGGTCTTCCACTGGGTCGAGGACCAGGGCGGGCTCGACGCCATGGCAGAGCGCAACTGGGCGCGCGTGAACCGCCTCTACGACTACCTCGACCAGAGCTCCCTCTTCGAGCCGCTGGTCGAGAAGAGCTCGCGCTCGATCGCGAACGTCACCTTCAGGTGCCCCTCCCCCGAGCTCGACGCGGCCTTCGTCGAGCAGGCCGCAGCTCGCGGCATCGTCAACATCAAGGGTCACCGCATCCTCGGGGGCATGCGCGCCAGCTGCTACAATGCGGTTCCCGACGAGGCCATCGACGCTCTTCTCGCCTTCATGGCGGACTTCGAGGCCGCGAACGCCTCAGCCTAGGAACGACGACGCAGGCGCGAGGCGACGCCCCGCGCACGACAACGACTTGGCCAGGCGCGCCGCGCCGGCCGGCAGGGAGATCCAATGCGCTACGTAAAGGTTATGGACAACATCGCCGAGGACATCACCAGGGACGGCATCGCCAACCTCGGCGAGGGATACGAGAAGACCGACGACATCAACAAGGCCGACGCGATCCTCATCCGCGCCAGCGACATCCACGGCCTCGACCTCGGCCCCTCCGTGCGCGTCATCGCGCGCTCCGGCGCCGGCTTCAACAACATTCCGCTCGAGGAGTGCGCCCGCCGCGGCATCGTCGTCTGCAACACGCCCGGCGGCAACGCCAACGCCGTCAAGGAGCTCGTCGTCGGCATGATCCTCGTCAACTCCCGCGGCACCCTCAGCGGCATCCACTGGGTCAACGACAACGCCGACGACCCCGACATCGTGCGCGACGCCGAGCGCAACAAGAAGGCCTTCGTCGGCCGCGAGGCCATCGGGCGCAAGGTCGGCATCGTCGGCCTCGGCTCGGTCGGCAGCAAGGTCGCCAACGCCCTCGTCCACCTCGGACTCGACGTCTACGGCTACGACCCCTACCTCTCCGTCGAGCACGCCTGGCAGCTCAGCCGCACCGTCAAGCGCGTCGACTCCCTCGAGGAGCTCTGCCGCGACGCCGACTACGTCACCCTGCACGTGCCCGCCAAGGACGACACCATCGGCATGATCGACAAGAGCATGATCGACCTCATGAGCGACGGCGCCATGCTCATCAACTACGCCCGCGCCGAGATCATCAACGAGGACGACGTCGCCGCCGCCCTCGAGAGCGGCAAGCTCGGCAGCCTCGTCTGCGACTTCGCCACCCCGAAGACCACAAGGATGAAGAACACCTTCATCACCCCGCACATGGGCGCCTGCACCGCCGAGGCAGAGCAGAACTGCGCCACCATGGCCGTCGAGCAGATGAAGGCCTACCTCGAGCGCGGCACCATCAAGAACTCCGTCAACTACCCCGACTGCGACATGGGCGCCTGCCCCACGCCCGGCCGCATCGCGGCGCTGCACGCCAACGTCCCCAACATGCTCGGCCAGATCACGGCCATCCTCGCGAAGTCCAACGCCAACATCCAGCGTATGATGAACGAGGCCCAGAACGACTCCGCCTACACCCTCATCGACCTCGACAAGCCCGTCGACGCCGACGACCTCGAGAGGCTTCGTGCCATCCCGGGGATCTACCGCATCAGGGTCATCAAGCCCGCCCAGTAGGCGCACCACCAAAAGGAGAAGAGCATGCGCGCCGAGCCCATATGCTGCTACCGCCCGCGACCGGAGGCCGCCCCCACGTTCGCGTCGCTTCCCTACGACGTGTTCGACCGCGAGCAGGCTCGCGCCTACGTCGAGTCGCACCCCGGCTCGTTCCTGGCGATCGACCGGCCCGAGACGGCGTTTGCGGCCGACCATGACATGTACGCCGCCGACGTCTACGCGAAGGCGGCCGAACTCATCCAGGGCGCCGCGCGCGAGGGCACGATCCTCAAGGACGAGACGCCCTGCTACTACATCTACCGCCTCGAGCAGGGCGGCCGCTCCCAGACGGGCGTCGTCTGCGCCTGCGCCGTCAGCGACTACCTCGACGGCACGATCAAGCGCCACGAGAACACCCGCCGCGACAAGGAGCGCGACCGCATCGAGCACATCGAGGCCACGGGCGCCCAGACGGGCCCCATCTTCCTGACGTATCGCGACGAGTTCGCCCTCGACCTCCTCGTCAGCCTCGCCACGACCGCCACGCCGCTCTACGACTTCACCGACGAGCAGCAGGTCCGCCAGACCGTCTGGCGCGTCGCGCGCCCCTCGGCCGTCGAGGCGATCCGCGAGACCTTCGCGCACATCCCCTGCGCCTACATCGCCGACGGCCACCACCGCGCGGCCTCCGCGGTCGCCGTGGCCAAGCGCCGCCGCGAGGCCGACCCCGACGCCCCCGAGATGGCCTCCGACCTCTTCCTCTCCGTCCTCTTCCCCGCAAGCCAGCTGAGCGTGCTGGCCTACAACCGCGTGGTCGCCGACGCCAACGGCCTCAGCGACGACGAGCTCGTCTCCGCCATCGAGGCGGCCGGCTTCGCCGTGGGCGAGAAGAGCGAAGACGCCGTCAATCCCGACGGCCAGCTCGCGTTCGGCATGTACCACGCCGGCAGCTGGAGGAGGCTCACCTTCGCCCGCACCGACGAGCTCCCGGAGGACGACCCCGTCGCCAGGCTCGACACGCAGATCCTGCAGGAGCGCGTGCTCGCCCCGATCCTGGGGATCGGCGACCCCCGCTCCGACGCGCGCATCACCTTCGTCGGCGGCATCGACGGCACCGACGAGCTTGAGCGAAGGGCGGGCGCGGACGGCGTGGTCTTCTCCCTCTTCCCCACCACGGTCGACCAGCTCATGGCCGTCTCCGACGCAGGCCTGCTCATGCCCCCTAAGTCGACCTGGTTCGAGCCGAAGCTCAGGAGCGGCCTCTTCATCAGGAGGATCTAGCAGGCCCGCACCAGCTGCCACACGTACGCATAAAAGGACCGCCGCAGAGCCCACGGGCGCCGCGGCGGTCTCGCCGTCTATGGCCGAGGGTCTACACCCAGGGGACGTTGGTCGGATAGGTGGCGGCGTTGGGGTCGGGCTCAACCACGTTCATCGCGCGTCGGACGGCATACCTCACGACTCCGACCACAACCATGAGCGCGAACAGCGCGCCCACAAAACCGAGCAGCGTCACGAAGATAAACTGAATCGTCGACACAGAGAACAGGCTCATCTGACCCTCCAAACGTTCGCTAGGCTCACGCGGATTCTGCCGCGCCTCAGCTCCCTTCTACGCGCTTTGGAACGCCTTTTCAAGACCGCGTTCAGCGAGCGTGAGGCGCAAAAGCGAGCAGACTGGAACTTTTATCCAGCCGCCCATATAAGCCCCTTGAAACCCTGAGGGTCCTATGTATGAAACGGCCCTTTTATCCACTACCGGCGAACGGTAGGCGCAGGCGAGAAGAGCGCGCCGCCCTCCTGTTGGCACGCCCGCGACCGCAATTCGGCACATACGGGTAGAATCAAGACCTGACCACCACTTGCGGGCAACGACACGCATTGCCTGCCGAAAGGAGCACCAATGGCAGACCCCATCAAGGTCATCGAGGTGAAGGAGAGCGTCTTCGCCAACAACGACCGCGCCGCCGAGGCCCTGCGCGAGCGCATGCACGACGCGGGCACGTTCATGATCAACCTCATGAGCTCGCCCGGGGCCGGCAAGACCACGCTCCTCTCGGCCACCACCCGCGCGCTCGCCGACGAGATGCGCGTCGCCATCATGGAGGCCGACGTGGACTCCGACGTCGACGCCCACACCGTCCAGGAGGCCGGCGCCAAGGCCATCCAGCTGCACACCGGCGGCATGTGCCACCTCGACGCGGCAATGACCGAGCAGGGCCTGCAGCAGATGGGCTACGAGGACACCGACCTCGTCTTCATCGAGAACGTCGGCAACCTGATCTGCCCCGCCGAGTTCGACACCGGCGCGGCGGCCAAGGTCATGATCCTCTCGGTCCCCGAGGGCGACGACAAGCCCCTCAAGTACCCGCTCATGTTCGAGGTCTCCGACCTCGTCCTCATCAGCAAGGTCGACACCCTCCCCTACTTCGACTTCGACCGCGACAAGCTCGAGCGCAACGTGCTCCTGCGCAACCCCGACGCACAGATCATCTACCTCAGCGCCAAGACCGGCGAGGGCATGGACCAGTGGCTCTCCTGGCTGCGCGAGCACGTGAGCGACTGGAAGCGCGCGTAGGCGCGCCGCGAAGGGAGTCCCATGCACGAGCTGGGCGTCGTGTTTACGACAATCGACACGCTGGAGGAGCTGGGCCGCGAGAACGACCTCAGCCGCATCACGCGCGTCACGATGCGCCTCGGCGAGGTCTCGGGCATCCTCCAGGACTACTTCGCCGACTGCTGGCGCTGGGCCTGCGGCCGCACCGAGCTGCTCAAGGACTCCACCCTCGAGCTCGAGACCATCGACGCCGTCACCTTCTGCACGGCGTGCGAGAAGACCTACGGCACCGTCGAGCACGGCCGCACCTGCCCCTTCTGCGGCAGCGACCAGACCTACCTGCTCACGGGCAACGAGATCGAGATAAAGGAGATTGAGGGCTGCTGACGTGCCCGGCCGTGCGTTGGGTATATACACCACACGTGAAGTACAGTCGGACGACGGGTCAAGATGACGAGAAGAGCCTACACTCCGGGCCAGGGGCCCGGCCTTGAGCTGATGCTCGCGCTGGTGTGCGCGGCGTGCGGCGTGGCAGCGCTGCTCCTGGGGGCAGGAGGCCTCGCCGCCGCCATGCTCGGCGGCGTCTGCGGCGCCTCGGGCGCCCTCCTCATCGCCTCGCTCGCCTCCCGCATGGCAGGCCCCCGCATCGCAAACAAGCAGGCCCCCAAGCCCAAGGTTCCCGCACCCGCGCCCGCCCCTGCGCCTAAGAGCGCCTCAGCTGTCGCCGCGCCCGGCCCTGACGACTCGCCCTCAACCGAAGACGACGTCTACACCACCCTCACCGTCGTCGCCGAGCCGCCCGCCGACGACGCGGCCGCCGAAGCGCGCCCCACGGACACCACCAAGGACGACGGTCAGGCCGACGCGGCCCCCGCGCCCGCCTTCGACTTCGACGCCTTCGCCTCCCGCCTCCTCGAGAGCTCCGACCCGATCGCCGAGCTGCGCCTGATCGTCCACGACATCCGCGACCGCGAGGCCGCCGCAGCCGACGGCGACGCGCCCGCGACCGACGCCCCGAACGCGATCGAGCTCTTCTGCGCGCGCCAGCTCGAGGAGGCCGGCCTCTTCGACGACAAGTCCAACCTGCCGAGCCTCACCATCGTCCGTCCGCCCACCTCGCACATGCTCTACCTCAAGGTCGCCGAGAGGCGCATCTCCTACCAGGCCAAGCTCGCCGTCATCTCAATCGAGGCCGCGCTCAACGCCGTCCGCTTCGCCTGCATGTACTTCGAGAGCCCCGAGGGCGTCACCGTCGACGACTGCTACCTGCTCTCGCACAACCTCCTGCAGTCCATCTGCGCGCAGTCCCCCGGCCTCGACGAGCCCATCGAGGACGAGGAGGGCGAGCGCCCCGACGGCGAGTGGGCCGTCCGCCGCAAGATCTCGCAGACCATCGAGTCGCTGCAGCTGCCCTACCGCCTCGACTGGTCGCTGCGCTCCAACGTGCGTGACGGCAACGTCTCGATCGACGTCGAGCTCACCCCCTCGCGCGCCTTCGCCAAGAGCGCCCACGTCGACGGCCTCGGCACCGTCGAGACCACGCGCGACATGCGCCGTGCCGCCGCCTCCGCCTACGCGCTGCGCGTCGCGATCCTCATGGCCGCGACCGCGTTTCGCGCGTCCGAGAAGGTCCTCCACGTCTGGGTCGCTGGCTCGCTCGAGACGCCGAGCCACCGCTGGTGCTACTACACGGTCGACTTCGACCGCTGGCGCTTCTCCAGGCTCGACCTCGCCCACGTGGACGACCTCGAGGCCGCCATGCGCCCCTTCGTCCCCAACATGCGCCTCGAGGACGGCTTCCTCAAGCCCGTCGAGCGCACGTTCTCGCCCAGCGAGCGTCGCTTCTGCCCGCCGGCGCGCTACGAGGCCGTCTCGCTCTCCGCGCGCCGCCTCACGGGCGACGTCGCGCGCGACCTCGGCTGCGACCACGTCGCCGGCCTCGCCATCGAGGAGGCCGACAAGCGCCGCCTCGTCGCGCAGGCCATCATGGCCGGCCTCATGCGCGATCCCGACGCGACGTCGTGCGAGAAGAGCGTACGCGTCGTGCTCGAGAACGCGGCCGACGACCCCGACCCCACCGTCCGCTCGGCCTGCGAGCGCACGGCGCGCAAGCTGGTCGACGGCACCCTCGACGGCGACCCCCTCAACGTCGCCGAGGAGTTCGTGAACGGCGACGCCCTCACGATGGCCGTCCGCTCCGCGAAGGAGTCGCTCAAGCGCAAGCTGCCCGACGAGGCGATCCGCAAGCTCTCCCCCGTCGTCGCCGACATCGACGCGGCCGGCCTCTACGCCGACAGCGACACCGTCGCCTACCGCTTCTTCAACAACTACGTCGACCGCGCGCTCTTCAACCGCATCGGCGACGCCGCCGGCAGGTCGGTCGCCCTCGTGCCCGACAGCTACTTCGAGGCGCACCTGCTGCTCGCCTCGGCGCACCTCCTCGCCGGCAACCGCGAGCAGGCCCTGGCCGAGTCGCTGCGCCTGCTCGAGCTCTCCGGCCTCGACTACCACACCTCCCTGCTCCACGTGCGCTGCCTCGAGTCGCTCGACCGCACCGACCAGGCGATCGACGAGCTCCGCCGCCTCCTCGAGGTCGCCCACGACCCCATCGGCGTCTCGCTCGGCTACTACCGCATGGCGTTCTTCCAGTGGCAGAAGGGCAACCTCATGGCGGCGCAGGCCTGCTACCAGCGCTCCCTCAAGTTCGCGCCCGACACGGCCGGCCTTGTCGCGACCGAGATGGCCGTCCTCGCCATGCAGAACCCGTCGCTGCTCGGCCGCGAGCTCACGCCCGAGGAGGTCGTCAGCGTCCTCACCGACGCGCAGATCCCGCTCGCCCCGACCGAGGACACGGCCCTCGTCCTGCTCGAGTGCGCCCGCGCCTCGCTCGACGCCGAGGTCTTCCCCGTCGCCCGCAACTTCGCGCACGTGCTCGGCGCCTTCGGCTCCGACGACGTCCTCGCCGGCATCATCCGCTCGCTCGAGGGCGCGCCCGACAGCTGACGCCGCCTGCCGCACGTCCCCTCCACCACCACGCACCACGCAGACGAGAAGAGCCTGCCCCAGCTCGGGGACAGGCTCTTCTCTGCAATGCGGCCGCAGCCGCACGATGTTCGGCGTAGCGCCAGGCTACCTCGGCCCTAGAGCTCCAGCTCGGCGAGACGCGCCACGGAGACGATGTAGATCTCGAGCGCGCGCTTGAACTGCTCCTCCGAGAAGCCCTCGTCGGCGGAGTGCTCGGCGCCGATCCAGTCGGGCATCGGGAAGTTCGGGTCGTTGGGGCCGAAGGCGCCGCCTGCCTTGAAGTGGCGGGCGTAGGTGCCGCCGCCGATGGTGAACGGCTTGTCGTTGCGGCCCGTGTACTCGTTGTAGGTGCGCACGAGCGCCTGGATGCCGTCGGAGTTCGGGTCGGTCGAGAAGGGCACCATGTCGAGGTCGACGGTCAGCGTGCAGCCGTGCGCCTCGCAGAGCGCGCCCACGCGGCGCGTGATCTCGTCGCCGGTGATCGACGTCGGGTAGCGCGAGTCGATGGTCTGCTCGAACACGCCGTCGACGGTGCGGATGGTACCGCCGATGCAGGTCAGCGGGTCGAACAGGTCGTCGGACGCCGCAATGTCAAGCGTCGAGCCGTCGGTCGAGCCAAAGACGGGCTTCTCCATCTCGAGGAAGCTCTTCTCGCCCTCCGAGAAGAGCCCATTCTCGAGCAGGTAGTCGACGAGCAGGCCGATGGCGTTGATCGAGCCCACGGGCGTCGAGGCGTGGGCCCCGATGCCCTCGGCGCTGATGCGCGCGAGGCCGCCCTCCACGGCCTCGACCGTGATGCGCTCGGCGGCCGGAAGCGCGGCCGCGTCGGCGCGCACGAGCGCCGTGGCCTCGCCGGCGACCGCGTTGCCCACGGTGCCGCCGCAGAAGTCGACGATCACGTCGGAGACCTTGCCCGAGCGGATCGTGGCGGAGTAGCCGCCCTTCTCGCCGCAGATCAGCGGGAAGTCGGCGTCGGGCGAGAAGAGGAACTCGGGCTGCGGGTAGCGCTCGAGGTACCACTCGACGTCCGCCATCTCGGTCTCCTCGTTGTTGCCGATGATGCAGCGGATGGTGTACGGCAGGCGCTCGCCGGTGCGCGCGGCCCTCTCGGCGAAGAACTTGGCGCAGTAGAGCTCGAGCACGAACGGGCCCTTGTCGTCGAGGACGCCGCGGCCGATCAGGTAGCCGTCCTTGCGGGTGAGCTTGAACGGGTCGAAGGTCCAGCCGGAGCCCTCGGGGACGATGTCGGTGTGCGCGATCATCGCGATCTGGCGCTCGGAGTCGCCGGGCACGTCCGCGTAGCCAATGTGGCCGTCGCAGTTGTGCGCGTCGAGGCCGAGCCTCTCGGCGATCTCGACGCCCTTGCAGAGCGCCTCGTAGCTCGCGGGGCCGTAGGGCATCTCGTCGGTGGCATGGTCCAGGTCCTCGACCGAGCGGATGGCGACAAGGCTCTCGATGTCCTTGACGATGTCCTCCCAGTTCTTCTCGACAAAGGCCTTGGCCTCTGCCTTCAGCATCTCATCTGCCATGGTGCTCCTTTGCATAGATGGCGGACTCTATCGAATACGACTAGCTAGTGTAGCAGTTGGATTCGCAGGTTCTGCGCCTTTCGGGCAAAGGTCATCACGGATGCCGAGAAGAGCATGACCCTCCCCCGCGCCCGCTCGGGCGAAGATCGCCCTGGCCACTCCAGGCGCTAGCGCCCGGCGCGCAGCTCGTGCACGACCCCCATGAGCTCCCGTACGCGCCTCACATCGACGCGCACGTTATCGAGGCGCTCGTCCTCAAGTCGTCCGCCCTCCTTGAAATAGGTGCCCACCACCGCGGCATCGCTCACGCTGAGCTTCTCGCGAATGGTGTCGGGGCGGCACCCCGTGTTGACCAGCACTGCCACCTCGGGGTTCCTCTCCTTGACCGACCGAATCAGCCCCGAGTCGACATCCGAGCCCGCAGCGTTCGCGGAGACGCACAGGCCGTCGGGGTGCACCTTGAAGATGGTCGAGGCGGCGACGTCGGCAAGCGGGCGCAAATCGAGGCTGACGTCCGACTCGGGGTTGATGAAATAGAGCATGCGCAGATCGTCGAGGTGAAGCTCGGCCTTGCGGCGCATAAGCATACTGAAATCGTTGTCGTAGAGGCCGCCGTCACCCACGTAGACGCCCGAGAAAGTGCCGCGGACGAACCGAGCCTCGCATGCAGCGGCAAGCTCTATGCAGGCAAGCCCGTCGCTGATGGCGTCGACTCCGTACGGCACGCTCATCTCATCCCTGAGCCGACCGACGACGTAAGACATGGTGGCGGGCGTCACATGGCTCATGTGCCGCTGGTACGGCAGGGAAAACTCGTTCGAGATGATGACTCCGTCGACGCCGCCCTCCTGCAGAGCCTCGAGGTCGCGCTTCGCATGTTCGACGACTCGATTCACCGATCCATCTCGCCCATAGCGCGGGTCTCCGGGGAGAGGGTCAAGGTGCAGCATCGAGATGATGGGCTTATCCACGCCGAATAGTTCGTTGATCCACATGTGCCAATTCTCCTGTCGTCAGTGTCTTCCGTTCGTCACCCCGCGATGCTCGCGGTGGCTAGCGCGAGAGTCGGTGGACAAGCTCCCTGGTCGCGGGATAGAGCTCATCGAAGATCTCCTGGTAGCGCTTGTAGCTCTCATGGTGCTCGAGGTTCGGCTCATAGGTCACGCCGGGCTTGACGCGACGTGCGATCTCGTCGAATCCGGACCAATGCCCGGTCGCGACTGCTGCCATCATGGCATCGCCGTAGCTCGCCCCGATGCCAATGGCGGGCACCTCGATGGGCTTGCCCGTCACGTCCGCAACGACCTGCATCCACAGTCCATTCTTGGTTCCGCCGCCTGCCGCAACGACGCGTCGTATGGGAACGCCGTCCTCCTCGAAGATCTTGAAGTGCTGATTGATCGAATAGGCTACGCCCTCAAGGGCGGCGCGAACGAGGTGCGCGCGCGTATGTGCGAGCGTGAGCCCCACGAGGCAGCCGCGGGCATCCGGGTCGTTGATGGGGGTGCGCTCGCCGGCGAGGTATGGGAGGAATATGAGTCCATCGCTTCCCACGCCGACCTCGGCCGCTTCTCGCGCCATGGACGCATACGCCGACCCATCACCATTACCCTCGTCAGAAGCGAGGTCGCGGAAGACTTCGTCGCGCAACCAGCGCGTGAGGGTGCCGGCGGTGTTGGTGCCCGCAGAGACGTCATAGCTACCGGGGATGATGAAGCGCTCACGCCAGATACGGTCATCGTTCACGAGGCGGTCCGCCACGAGGAACATGTAAATCGACGACCCAAACTGAAGCATGAGGTCGCCCACGCGCCCGATGCCGCAGGAGATGCCTTCGGCGCCGGAATCGTCGGTCCCCACCGTCACGGGAGTCCCCGCCGCAAGCCCGGTCTCGGCGGCGGCGGACGGTGTGACGTACCCGGCGATGTCGGTCGTCTCGCCCACGCGAGCAAGCTGGTCGGGACGACAGATTGGTTCGCAGAGCGTCGAGTTAGGCGTCCCATCAGGATCGTAGAGGGGGTTGAAGCTCGCGAGGCCGAGGAACTTGTCAACCCAGTACTGGCCCGTGAGCCTCGCGGTTATGAAGCTCGAGGCTGTCAGAAACTTGTGAGCGCGCCCGAAGACCTCGGGTTCATTCTCGCGCACCCAAAGGATCTTCGGCATGACATCCGAGCTGCCAAGCGGGCGTCCGAACCAGCGGTGGATCTGCTCGTCCCCATAGAGTTCGGTAAGCTCGCGGCACTGCTCCAGGGCGCGCGCGTCAATCCCGTATAGGATGGCCTTGCGCAGCGGTCGGCACCCCTCGTCTACCGGCAGGCAATCAGCGCCGAGCGCACTCGCGGCTACGCCCGCTATGTCAGAGGCCTCGATCCCGCTCGACTCGATGAGGTCGCGTGAGATTGCACAGAAGTCGTGCCACCAGACGTCATCGGCATCGTGCTCATAGTACCCGGGCCGTGGGTTCTCCATCCCGTGCTCCATGGAACTCTGCGCTACGATACTCCCCTCGACGTCGATGATGACGCCCTTGCTCGCGAAGGTGCCGGTGTCGATGCCCATGAAATACGGCTGTGTCACGAGACCACCCCTCTCTCATGTCGCCGAAAGGCGATGTAGATAGATAACTCCCAATTGTTTTTAGTCCAATGAGAGGGGTATGGCGAGACGACCGACGCGAGCGGTCGAAAAAGAGTGGTCTAATGGTATAGGTTACTTATCTAGCTAAAGAGGCACAGAGGGCGCGGTCACCCGCAGCTCGTCCCCTGGAAACGGAGAGCTATTCTCCCTCGCTCACCTTGACGGTGAAGAAGCAGGCGTCGCTTCGGTTGTAAGAGCGCATGAACTCGATGACGCGTCCGTCCTCGCGGTACGTGTAGCAGGTGAACAGCAGCGCGTCGCGCTCCTCGCCAAGCTTGAGCATGCGCGCGAGCCTCGTTTCGACGGGAACGATCTCGAGGGTCTGCCAGGCGCGCACGGGCGACGACTCGTAGAAGTCGTAGACGTCCTGCATGGGGAAGATTTCGAGGTCGACGTCCATGAGGTTCGGGAAGAGTTCGCAGGGGACGTAGACCTCCTCCATCGAGATGGGCTCGCCGTCAGCCAGGTCGAGGCGCTTGATGTAGAAGATCTCATCCTCGGGATCGATGCCGAGACGCTTCGCGTACGCCGATCCGGCACGGCGACGCTGTCGATCGAGGATCTTCACGCCGGGCTTGGACATCCCGCCTTCGATGGCCTTGCGAAATCCGGTGAGGTGATCGAGGTCTCGCTCGATACGCTTGCCGACAACGAAGACGCCCTTGCCCTGGACACGTTTGAGCAGCCCCTCCTCGACGAGCCCGTCGAGGGCCGCACGGACGGTCAGGCGATTGATGCCATAGGTCTTCGCGAGCGCGTTCTCCGAGGGAATCGCCACGCCGGGAGCGTACTCGCCCGTCGAGATGCGCTCGCGAACGACACCCCTCAGCTGCATGAAGATGGGTGAGCTCTCATCGATGCCCGACATGCTACCTGCCCTCCCCTTCGCTGAACGGACGAAGCTCCGTCCCGAAGACGATACGCTGCGGCATCGCGATGGTCGTGAAGTACTCGAGCGGCTTGCCCTCCTGGTCGAGCATGAGTCCCTCCTGGAAGAAGGCGGTCGTGCCCGCGGGGTAGTGCAGGAGGTCAGCCTCTCGCTCGTCGAGCTTGCAGACGTCGATCTTCTCGGTGCCCCGCGTCGCAACGAGGCCGTACTCCTCGCGGAGAACGCCGTAGAGCGACTCCACCGCATAGTCATGCCTCTCGATGCCGGGGCAGTCCCTTGCATTGACGATCACGGACTCGATGGCCGCCCTCTCGCCGTCGACGATGCAAACCCTTGTGAGCTCGAAGACGGGCGAGGCCAGCATCACGTGGAGCTGGCGCACTGCATGCTTGTCGGCCTCGGCAAGACGAGACGAGACGACGATCCGATCGAGCTCGCCGCCCGCCGCCGCAATGGCCTCGGAGGAACCGAGCGTGTCCTGAAGGTTTCGAACGATCTTGGGCTTGGCGACGAACGTGCCGAGCCCCACCTTGCTCTCGACGACGCCAAGCTCGGAGAGTCGCTTGATGGCGTTGCGCAGCGTCATGCGATTGACGCCCCACTGCTCGCACAGGTCCCTCTCGGAAGGGAGCCTGTCACCAGGGCGCAGGTCGTTATCGATGATGTAGCACTCGATTAGCTCTGTGATCGTGTCTCTGGAACTCAAGGGTCCCCACCTGTCAGACGTCTGAGTCTCGTTTCCTCGATTCTCCTAAATATATAAGACTTGCCGTCGCCGTGCCGACGGCACGCGGGTCATTCGCCCATCACCTGCACCAGAAAGGTACGCTCAGAGGGTCCGTCGAACTCGCAGAAGTACACCTCCTGGGCCCCACCCCTCTCGATTCGCCCGTCGTGCACGAGAAAGTGCGCGTGATTGCCCGTGAGGAGCGCCTTGAGGTGGCCCGTGGGGTTCCCGGCCGTCGAGCCGTAGTCGGCAAGCATACGGGCATGGGCGTAGGGATGATCCTCCGGCACGAGCCGACAGAGGAACTCGTCGATGTCGCTCTCAAGGCACTCGAGCGCCTCGTTGGTGGTGATGCCCGTCGTCGTGTGGCGGGACAGAACCGTGACCATGCCGTCGGTGACGCCACTTTCAGCCACGACGCTCTCGATCTTCTCGGTAATGAGCGTGTACTGGTTGTACTCGCTGGTGAGGAAGGTGAAGCTCTTCTCGAAGACCATGGTCCTCCCTAGTCGCGTCCGTACAGGAACTCAAGGGCGTTCTCGCCCTTGACGAGCTCGAGGGTGCTCTCGCGCAGGCCGAGCCCCTCGAGGGCTCGTGCCATGCGGATCTGCTCGAAGCGAGGGTTGTCGCTGCCGAACATGACCTGGTGTCTCAGGCTGCGATCGATCCAGGTAAGGGGAAGCTCCTGCGTGAAGAGGCGGTCGTAGAACTCTCGCGCGCAGTCGAAGTACAGGGCGGCCGTGTCGGCATAGACGTTCCTGTGCTTGACCATGAGCATCGCCGCCTCCTCGAGCCAGGGCCATGCGAAGTGGCCGAGACAGAAGCGCAGGTTCGGTCGGGCCTCGGCAAGCTCCTCGAACTCCACGGGCCGTCCGAACTTCGCAAGGGTATGCGGCTCCCAGGACATGCCGGCGTGAAACATGACGGGGCGGTCGTGGCGCTCGCAGATGTCGTAGAGCGGCTGGACGCAGTCATCCATGGGATAGAAGCGCTGCCTGCCGGGATGCAGGTTGAGTCCCACGAGGCCGAGCTCCACAAATGCGCGCTCGAGCTTCTCGGCGGCGGCGGGGTCATGCGGGTCGACCGAGGCGAAGCCGATGAAGCGGTCGGGCCGGAGGTCAACGAGCGATTGGACCTCCTCGTTCGAGACGGGGGTGACGCCCTCCGTGACGAGATAGTCCTGTCCGAGGAGGCACATCTTGTCAAGTCCGGCCAGACGCATCTGGTTCTCGATGTGGGCGAGCTTGGCGGTTCCGTTCAGGTGGATGTCAAGGACCTCGTGACGCATCTCCTCGCGCACGGGGTCCGAGTTGATGGGCTCATAGAAGGCGGGGTGGACATGGATGTCGATAAACACGTGAGCCTCCTACTCGGCCAGCATCGAGCGAAGGTTCTCGATGGAGCGGCGCGCATAGAGGCGCGGCTCGCTGAGGTAGTTGGTGACCAGCTCGATCGTGGCCGTCCCCTCGAAGGGCAGGTCGCGGATCTCTTGGACGAGCTCGCGATAGGGCATGACGCCCTCCCCAGGGACCAGATGCGTCGCATCGACACCGTTGGAGTCGGGGATGTGCAGGTGATAGAGCTTTTCGCCAAGCAACGTGAAGTAGCTCATGATTTGCTCCTGCTGGAGGAACGGGGGCACGACGTCGAGCATCCCCACGAGGTAGTCACTGTCAACATGCTCGAAAAGGTCGACGAGGTCGTTGGCGCATTTGAAGACGTTGGACTCTTCGGGGGTAAGTGTCTCGACCACGAGCTTGACCCCAACCTTGGCCGCATGGCCGGAGAGCTCCTCCATCGTGCGATAGAGCCTTTCGCGCATCTGATCGTGCGTCGCCTCGTAGCCGGCGTGGGCTGGGCTGACGAGCATGAAGTCGCTGCCCAGGGCGCGCGCCTGGTCGAGGCATACCTTGAGGTAGCGCACGGCGTCCTCGCGCTGGCGCTCGCTGCCGATCATGAAGTTGTAGGGATATGCGTTATGCTCGGGCGTGTACCCACGGATGTCGACCCCGTACGCATCCCTCAAGCGAAGGATCTCGTCGATCTCGCCCGCGGCAAGGTCGGGGGCGTAGGCGTGCGGACGTCCGCCCCAGAGCTCGATGAAGTCGTACCCGAATCGCTTTGCGTCAGCAAACATGTCCTCGATGTCGCTGCGCTGGTATCCACTCGTAAACAAACCGATCTCAAACATCTTCCCATCCCCTCTGGCGGACGCGCCGCCGCTCGTGCCGGCCTCGCCGGCTCGGGTGTATAGAGTTATGCGGTGACAACCCAGGGCTCGAAGACTCCCACGACCTCGCTCGCGATTCGAGCCCCACGATCAAGGCATCCGGCAACGTCATCGCCCATGAGGACGCCCACGAGGAAACCCGCGATGAAGGAGTCTCCCGCCCCGACGGTGTTCACGAGGCGTGAGGCCGGGTAGACAGGACCCTCGCAGAAGCGCTCGCCGTCCCACGAGAGGCTGCCCCGCTCCCCGAAGGTGGCCGTCGCGACCCTCATGCCGCGATCCACCTTGTCCCGGAGGTAGTCGCGGATGGCGTCGTCCTTCTCGCCATGGGAGGAGAAGAACCCGTAGTCGACGTAGGGAAGGGTGCTCTCGACGAGCGGGTGATCGAGACGATCGGCATAGTCGAAGCTCACGAGGGTTCCGGACGCGTGAATCTCGGGCAGCGTCGCCTCGGCATTGCCCCAGAGCGCCGTGTGGACGATGTCGTGCTCGCACGCGAAGGCGATGTCGTCATCGGAAAAGGAGATGTCGGCCAGGACGCCCTCCAAGTACTCGCCATGGACGCGATCGAGTCCCTCGAGGTCCATGTACGTGATGGCGGTCATGCCCTCGACGACCTTGAGATGAGAGACGTCGAGGCCCTCGCGGCGAAGGGTCTCGACCATCCAGGAGCCATGGCCATCCGACCCCGTGGTAGAGATGATCGACGTGGGCACGCCGAGCTTTTGCATGTTAACGGCCGTATCCACGGCGTTTCCCGTGGGATAGGCGCGCGCGAGATTGCGATAGTAGTCTATGCAGTTGTCGCCGATACAGGCTGCCCTCATGACTCCTCCTTGTTGCTATGTGGTATGCCTTTAAAACGTACTTATATACTAAATTCATCGAACGTACAGCTCGCTTATATCTGGCTCATACCGCACGCGGACGATTTCACAACGTTCAGCTTGAAACTCCAAGGATTTTCAAACACATTCGCCGAAGCGTAGATTCGCTATACCGCTTATAGTGTTTTTCATACCACTCGTCTCAGAGTAGATGCACGGGGCATTCCAATCGGTAGCATTGCCGTGGACGCGCAGCACGCGCACACGATCGAGACCACCAGAAGGAGAAGCACATGAGAGTTGCCGCAGCGGGAGACAATTGCGTTGACGTCTACCAGGACGAAGGAAAGAAGTACCCTGGCGGGAACCCCGTCAACGTCGCGGTCTACCTCAAGCGCATGGGGATCGACGCATCCTATACCGGCGCAGTCGGAACCGACCCCGAGGGCGCCTTCCTGGCAGATGCCCTCGAAGCCAAGGGGGTCGACCTCTCCCACCTCCACGTCGATGAGGGGCAGACGGCCGTCACCCAGGTGAAGATCGTCAATGGCAACCGCGTCTTCGGCGACTACACCGAGGGCGTCATGGAGAGCTTCAGGCTCACCGAGGACGATCTCGCCTTCGTCTGCGGACACGACCTCTTTGTGAGCGGCATCTGGGGCCACACGGCCGAGGAACTTCCGGCCATCAAGGCCTCGGGCACCACGGTCGCCTTCGACTTTTCCGACCAGCCCGACGACCCCATGGTCGACTCCGCACTCCCCTACGTCGACTACGCCTTCTTCGGCCTCGACGCCGACGACAGTGACGAGGTGCGTGCCTTCATGCGAGAGAAGCAGGCTATGGGGCCCAAGGCCGTCGTCGTGACCCTCGGCGAGCACGGAAGCCTCGCCTTCGATGGAACCACCTTCTACAAGCACGGCATCATCGAGGTCGACCTCGCCGACACCATGGGCGCGGGCGACTCCTTCATCGCCGGATTCATCAAGGGCGTGCTCGAGGGCAAGGGCGTTTCGGATTGCATGGACGAGGGCGCCCAGAGCTCGGCGGTCACCCTCCAGTACTTCGGCGCATGGTAGGGGGCGGACATGGCCAACGAGACCAATCCGATACTCGCCAACATCTTCGAGCAACCCGCAGAGCTCCATCGCGTCCTCGATGACCTCTGCGGCCCGCATCTCGACAAGGTGCGAGAGATCAGCGCCCTCATGCAGTCCTACGACCGCGTCGTCCTCACCTCCATGGGAAGCGCGCTCTACTCCCTCATGCCGATGTACGAGGCGCTCGTCGACGACGGATGGCGCAACGTCGAGCTCGTCGAGACCGCGACCCTGATCCACCATCCCGAGCGCGTCCACCATGACACGCTCTACCTCATGATGAGCCGCTCGGGCGAGAGCCGAGAGGTCGCCGACTTCGCCGTATGGCTCGACGCGCACGGCCACGAGGCCGCGTGCGTGACCATGACGCCCGACTCCACGATGGCGACCCATTGCGCCCACGTCCTTCACGACGTCGCGAGCTACGACAAGATCGTCTGCATCAAGGCGTACAGCTCCATGGCCCTCTGCGGGCTCTTCATTGCGCACATGGCAGGCCGAACGGAGCCCGACGGCACGCTCGTCTCGGCGCTTCACGGTGCGTTCGACTGGATGGAGGCCAACAAGCGCGCCATCCTCACCGGGCTCGAGGAGGTGCCGTTCCTCTCCGCGACCGACTGCTTCTACCTCATCTCGCGCGACGAGGGCGTCAACATGGCGAGGAGCGCATCGCTCTGGATCGAGGAGACCGCCAAGGTCGGGGCCAACGTCATGACGGCCGACAACTTCTACCACGGTCCGATGGAGCTCGTGCGCGCGCAGGGCATCACCCGCACGCGCACCACGCCCATCCTGATCGACGTCTACCCGGACGAGCGCTCGAGCATGATCTGGGACTACGTGAACGACGCCGCGCCAGACTCGCTCTACTTCGGCTTCGACGACTCCGCCCGCGCGGGAGCTCGCTTCACCTTCCCCGAGCTCGGGCTCGACGGCCCGTGGATGATGCTCGTCGAGGCGATCTACTTCCAGCTCCTCAGCTATCAGGTCGCCCTCGCCCACGGCGTCGAGCCAGGCATGTTCTTCGAGGACGGGTGGGTCGTCAAATGAGCGCGGGCGAGAAGAGCGCGACGCCGAGCCGAGTCGTCTGCGGGATCGACGTCGGCGGGACGCGCACCAAGGTCGGGCTCGTCGACACGTCCAGGCCCGGACGCGTGATGGCGCTGGACGTCTTCCCGACGGAGCGCGAGAGCGAGGACGCCTTCTACCGCGGCATAGCCGAAAGCGTCTGCCGGCTCGTCGCGCAAACGGGCACGAGGCCCGTAGGGGCTGGCGTGAGCATCGGATCCTATGTCTTCTCGGACGGGACGATCGACGGCCTCTCCTCGATGGTGCCCTTCCTCACCCATGGCCACCCGCTCGGCCAGCAAATGTCGGCCACCCTCGGCCTGCCCGTGCGCGTCGACAACGACGCCAGGCTCATCTGCATGGCCGAGGCGCTGGCCGGAGAGGGCCGGGGCTTCGGCCGCGTGCTCACGCTCACCCTGGGCACGGGCATCGGGTTCGGCCTCGTAGAGGACGGTCAGCTCGTCGAGGACGAGCCCCGGGGCCACCTCGCCGGGCACGTCTGCGTTCGCGAACGCGACGACGACCCCTGGATCGACGAGAGCCCCTGCTACTGCGGGCTCGAGGGCTGCCTCGAGCAGACCTGCTCCGGCACAGCCCTCGAGCGCGTCGTCCATCGCGTGCTGGGGCCGGCGGCCACCAACAAAGACCTGTTCCAGCGCTCCGTCGCGGGAGATCCCGTCGCCCGCAGAGTGGTGGACCGGTTCCTGGGCTACCTGCTTCGCGCGCTCAACCAGTACGTATACCTCTACTGCCCCGACGTCATCGTCCTTGGGGGCGGCGTTGCCCGCGGACTCGAGTCCTACGTCGACCGACTCCAGCGCGGCATCATCGCCGAGGTGTACCAGGGGCAGCATACCGAGCTGCGCGTCACGCGGCTCAGGGAGGAGTCCGGCGTCATAGGCGCCGCGGGCCTCGTCTCCAACTAACGCCCTCCTCTGGGGCGACGTGCCCACTCCCCCGTCAGCACGTCGCCCCATCCCCATGGGAACCACCCGCACCATATCTGACCTCAATCGCAAGGAGACCCAGACACATGACCACGGCAAGACCAACCATGCTCACCTACGTCCACGAAACCCCGTCCGTCCTCAGGTCGCAGCTCGAACGAGACGTCGCCGCGCCGCTGGCCCAGGCATTTGTCGCCGGCAGTCACTCGCGCGTCCGAATCGTCGCATGCGGGTCCTCGAAGAACGCTGCGACGATAGCGCGCCCCTACGTGCGCTCCGTCCTCGGTCGCGAGGTCGACATCGTGGAGCCGTACACGTTCTGCGCCTACGAGCGCGACGCGCACGCCGCCACGTTTACGTTCGTCATCTCACAAAGCGGATACTCCACCAACGCGCTTGCCGCCCTCGCCGCCATTCGCGAATCAGGCGGAAGGGCCATAGGCGTCACGGGCGACCCCGCGTCGGACTTCGCCGGCGCGTCCGACTTCCTCGTCGACTACGGAGTGGGCGTCGAGCTCGTGGGCTACGTGACCAAGGGCGTCTCGGCGCTCGCGAACTTCCTCTGTCTGTTCGCCCTCGACGTCGCGCGGGCCGAGGGTCGCATCGACGACGCCGAGCGCGAGCGCGAGGTCGCACGTCTCGCCGACGTCGCAGGAGCCCTCGCCCGCGTTGCAGGCGATGCGCCCGCCGCCCTCGCCGCGCGCTACAAGGAGCTCTCCAACCTCGAGCGCGTCTTCATGGTGGGCGCCGGAGCCAACTATGGGATCGCCTGCGAGGGCGCCCTCAAGTTCGGCGAGTGCCTCCAGATTCCCGCCATGGCCCTCGAGCTCGAGGAGTACCTGCACGGGCCCAACCTGCAGCTCTCGCCCGACTACGCCGTCTTCTTCAACCTCGTGGGAGGCCGCGACCACGCTCGCGGGCGCCAGCTCGTCGAGGCCACGCGACTCGTGACCGACCACGTCTTCGTCCTGACCGACGACCCCGAGGCCGCAGGCGCCGACGTCTCCCTCGCGCCCCAGGATGGCTTCCTCGCGGCGCCGATCGCCCTTCTCCCCTACTACCAGACCCTCGCCTATCAGCTCACCGACGACAGGCACCTCTGGCACAAGCACCCGCTGGTCTCAGCCTTCGACAGGGCCGTCTCCGGCAAGAGCGAGAACTACGTCGACCGCGAGGTCCTCTAGAACGACGAGAAGAGCCTCCGCCACAGCCCCCACCGTCACAGGCGCAGCGTCCGCGCGTCCGGCCGATCCACACACGCCCCACTCGCCTGCATCACCACGCCCAAAGCAGACCTGCGTCAACGGAAATCGGGCCCGCACCGTCAGAGCAGATGGTGCGGGCCCGCCTCTTGTCGCTGTCGGATGCGCTAGCGCACGTCGTGCACCACGCGACCGTCCAGGAAGGTCATCACGCACGCACAGCCGCGCGCGTCAACGGGGTCGCAGGCGAGCACGTTCCTGTCGAACACCGCGATATCGGCACGTTTGCCCGGCTCGAGCGTGCCGACGCGGTCCTCGATCATCAAGTCGAAGGCGCCTCCCGCGCACCAGGCACGCAGCAGCTCGGCGGGCGAGACCATGTTCTGCGAGAAGAGCGGGCTCCCTCCCTCGGGGAAGTAGCCACCGCAGGCACTGTAGATGCCCGTCCCCAGGTCGTCGAAGGTCATGGGGAGGTCTGTCGCGCAGGCGACGGTAACGCCGGCGTCGAGCATTCCGCGGCGGTTCCAATAGCGGGTGCCACGCTCTTCTCCGATGGTGCGCCTTATCATCTCGGCCTTTCCCGCTCGGCTTGCGATCGACTGGATGAGCGGATACACCTCGGCGACGACGCCGAGCGCCGCCATGCGCGCGAAGTCGGCGGGGTCGGCGGCCTCGAGGTCGGTCATGGCGTGGCGCAGCCTCAGGCGACCGTCGTCGTCACGAGCGCATCCCTCGTAGATGTCCAGCGCGTGCGAGACGGCGCCGTCTCCCTGCGTGTGCAGGGAGAACCTGAAGCCTGCCTCCTCGGCGCGGCGCACCTCGTCCGCGTGATGCGCCCAGTCGACGTCCATCGAGCAGCGGCCGTCGAAATCGAGATAGGGCTCCTTCATCTCGCCCGCATGCTCGCCAATCGAGCCATCGGTCATCTGGTTGTAGCCGCTGAAGTCCACAAGCTCGCTTTCCGCAAGGCGGTGGCGCAGGCCGAGCCCGTACTCGATGTCGGCATCGCGTCCCACCGGCTGGCTCATGAGGCTCACGCGCACGGTAAGCTCGCCCTCGCTCTCGAGGGCGAGCGCCTCGTCGACGAACCAGTCGTCGTCGTAGCCCATCTCCTTGGTCGCCGTCACCCCATAGCCGTTCATCATGGACAGGTACCTTCGATAGAGGGGAACCGACGCCGCGTGGTCGGCCATGACGGCGGCAAGCAGCAGGTGCGCTCGCTCGGACCAGCACTCCCGCGGCGTGAAGCCAAAGCGAGCCTCAGCCGCCGCGTTCATCACCATGGCCTCGGCGCCCTCGCAGACCAGCACGCACGGCTCGTCCGCGAAGACCTCGTCGAGCAGGCCGGTGTCGTCAGTGGCGAGCGCGACCGGCAGGCCGTGACCCACGCGAAGCGCGAAGCCCTCCTGGGCCGCGACGCGCGCCGCCGCCTCGGCCAGGCTCGCGCAACCAGAGAGGTCGGCCCCGTAATGCTGGAGCAGCCAGCCCTGGAAGAAGCAGTGGGCGTCCACGAGGCCGGGGGTCACGAGCGCGTCCCCGACGTCGATCACCCGGGTCGCGCCGGTGACGAACGCGTCGCCGTCTCCCTCCCCCACGCTCACGATCTCGCCGTCGCACACGGCCACATGGCCCGAGAACGGCGCGTCGGCCACGCCGTCGAAGATCGCCCTCGAGCGGATAACGAAGCTCTTCTCGTCCATCTTGTTCCTTTCTTTCGTCGTCGCGGGAGCGCGCGGAGGCGAAGTCGCCTGACCGCGCAAACAAGAGGCCACCCGCGGCGTTCGTGCACGCGGGTGGCCAGCCGTTGGTTCAAGGAGAGGGGTGGCCCAGCCCTCGGAGAAGAGCACGTGCCGCGGGCCAGGCTCGCCCCTCGTGGGAGGGACTACTCGTCCTCGCCGCCGGAGTCGGGCCTCGACGGATCGTCCGAGCCCTCGGGGGCGTCGGTCGCATTGACGCCATCGGACGAGGCACGGGTGACCTCCGAGTCGGCCTCGACCGTCGTCTCGCCGGCCGCCCCAGCGGCCACGGCGGCAACGCGGCCCTCGATCGCGGCGTTGCGGCGCTCCTCGGCGGCCTCGATGATGTCAGCGTTGACCCTGCGCCAGTGCAGGAAGAACGGGACGGCAGAGATGACGATCAGGATGCCGGCGCTGATCGGGTTGAAGCTGAACAGGGGCACCTCGCCGGAGATGATGCCACCCAGCTCGCCATACATGAGGATGAGCGAGGGAACGATGGCAAGGATCGCCATGACCGGGCCACCGGGGGCCTTGAAGGTCGGGTGGTAGTTCTCCTTCTTGCGAAGCGAGAACCAGGCGCAGAAGAGCAGGGCGTTGCGCAGGAGGCAGATGAAGGTGAAGATCGCCACGAGGTCCTGGATGGTCGTCGCCCAGACGAGCACGAGGGCGAAGCCGGACTGCCAGAGCATGGAAATCACGGGCGAATCGTACTTGGGGTCGATCTTGCCCCAGGAGCGCCACCAGTAGCCCTCCTGCGCAGCCTTCATCTCGCCACGGGCCTGGAACATGATAAGCGACGAGAGCGACCCGGTGACCACGATGACCGCAAGGATTGCGGCGACCGTGCCGGCGTGCTCGCCAATCATGGGAATCTGGGAGAACGCCATGGCGATCGGCGCCTCGGACGCGGCCAGGGACTCGATGTCGACAAGGCCGGTGGCGGAAACGGACAGGAGGACGTAAAGGAGGGTGACGACGAAGACGGTGCCGATGAGCGCGATCGGCATGTTCTTCTTCGGGTTCTTCACCTCGCCGCCCATGGTGACGCAGGTCTGCATGCCGTCGTAGGACCAGGTGGTCGCGGCGACACCGGCGATGAGGGCCATCATGATGTTGCCCGAGGCGGCCGCAGAGCTCGCAACCGGGGCTGCCTCAAAGTTGCCGCCGTTGATAAAGAACAGGCCGGTGAGAACGAGCAGCAGGAACGGAACGACCTTGAAGGCCGTGATGAAGTTCTGCCACTTGGCGCCTGCGTGCTTGTGGCACATGTGAAGCCACGTGAAGAAAATGATGAGCAGGCACGCGATGATGGAGACGACCGTCGCCGACCAGCCCGTGAAGAAGGCGAGGTAGTTGGCGACCGTGAGCGCCATGATCGCAATGCCGACGGGATCGGAGCCCCACCAGCAGGACCAGATGAAGAACATGGCGAGGAAGGGCCACCCGGCCTCGCGGAAGTACACGAACTGTCCGCCGTCCTCGGAGTATGCGGTGGAGTACTCCGCATAGATGAGGTTCTGCGGAATCATGATGAGACCGCCGATCAAAAACGCGAGGATGGTGAAGAACGGTGTGCCGGCGGCACCGGCAACTGCGCCTACCGAGGTGAAGATTCCCGATCCAATCGTGGTTCCGACGCCAAGTGCAACGGCGGTGCTGAGGCCAAGGTGACGAGTCATTCCCTCGCCGCCCTTTGCGGCCTGCGTGTCAGACATACACTCTCCCTTCTTGCTGTCATGACCAATCGAATGCGACGGAGACGCCCTCGTCTCGTCGAGACCCAGCGCGTCTCGCTGACTCCATCCGTAGAATTACACGCACTGGAATATTTTTTGCTCACACTTGTTTATTCGTCGGCGAGTGGTATAGAATTACTTAGTACTTACTTAGTTCAATATGATGGGTGCATTCTACGTGCATGCCCCCATCTCCAGGGATGGCCGACACGACCGGACGGGCCTCCAAGGCGGCAAGGACACCCTTGCGAAGCCGCAGTGCAAATCCAGTCAAAGGCCACCTCCACATAGAGGGATGTACCAGCTCTGCACCAGAAACTGTCACTTTGCGCACAAAGGGCACGCGCACGTCAGAAAGGTGGGGTCATGAGCACGCTGGGCGGGGACTTCTACTCGAGATCGCTTCGCGTCACTCAGCGCGTGAACGTGATTCTCCCGGACGACTCGGAAGACTTTTGGACAGAGATAGATAATGACCTGAAGGTTCTATACCTCCTGCACGGCCTCGGCTCGAACGCCGACGAGTGGGCACGCTTCTCGATGATCGAGGCCTTTGCGAAGGTCTATGACTTTGCCGTCGTGATGCCCGACGGCAACCGCAGCTTCTATCTCGACGCACCCGCGGGACCACGCTACTTCGAATGGGTCTCGGAAGAGCTGCCCGAGCTCGTGCACACGTGGTTCAGGCTTCCGCGCGACCGAGAGCACACCTTCGTGTGCGGCGAGAGCATGGGAGGATACGGCGCGCTCAGGATGGCCCTCGCCCACCCCGAGCGTTTCGCAGGGGTGGCAGCGCTCTCCTCCGTAACCGACCCCGCAGTGCTAGCCGAGGACTTCTCCGACCTCTTTTGGGGTGACGCCGAGATGCGTTCCGTCTTCGGTGAGTCGGGCCCTGACGAGGGACACTCGATCGAGAGTCTGGCTCGCGCGGCGATCTCCCGGGTCGGGCCCGATGGCATCCCCCGCATCATCCAGATGGTCGGAGAGGACGACCCCTTCTGTCCCCACGTGAAAAGGCTCGCCGAGGCGCTTGCGCGCCTCGGCTGCAGCAACAGCTTCGAGAGTTGGCCGGGGAGGCACGACTTCCTCTTCTGGAACGGCGCCCTGGACCGTGCGCTGCGGATGTTTTCCGGCCTCGAGGCACCGAGCCTCTAGCCCTCTAGGCCAAGCTCCTCTCGCAGATAGCGACAGGTGGCCTCATGGGGAGCGTGCGGGTCCTCCCAGTAGATGGAGTCATTGATCTCGAGGTCGATCCCGTTCTCGAAGCCACGCTCCTCAAGCGTGCGGATGAAACCGGCGAGCTTCTCGCGTCCGTAGGAGCCCAATCCCACCGCTTCGTGATGGGAGTCGGAATAGTGGATCCACTCGACCTTGTCCCCAAAGCAATCAAAGTAGTCGTCGAGCGTCTCCCCCTGCACCTCCATCGCAGTGATGTCAACGCACACCCGAAGCGCGGGAGAGGAGACGGTATCGAGCACCCGACGCACGTCGGAGAGGGTCGTGACGAGGTTGCTCTCGTAGGGCTGAAGCTGCTCGAGAGGCATAACGATGCCCTCCGCCTCGGCGAGGTCGCAAATGGTCGCCAGGGTGTCCGTGCAACGCTTGAGCGACTCCTCGCGCGGCAGGCTCCTCAGGCCGCAGCCCGAGTTGACGAAGACGCGTCCGCAACCCAACTCGTGCGCGTCCTCGAAGGCCCACTTGAAGAACTCGATCGTACGTAGCGTGAGCGCCGGGTTGGGATCGCAGAGGCTATAGGGGTAGCCAAGGGTCTCGGGCGTGTAGATCGTCACGCACTGGCCGCGCTCCTCCATCTGTCGCCGCATGGCGCGCAGGCGGCGGGAGGCCGCCCAGGAGTCAGGGTAGTCGAGCCTGCAGTAGAACGGCTCGGCACCCCAAAGGTCAATGCGCGCGATACCGAGCTCAGCCATTGAGTCTAGAAAGAACTCGAACGGGTAGTGCACGTACGACGTACCCATGACGGAGACGTCGCGCATCGTTATCGTGCTCATGCGAACCTCCAAACGGGACGGGGCCGCCCGGAGGCGGCCCCGCATAGGGAAACGATGCCCTAGTAGTCGAGTGCGCGGTAGTAGCGCCGGATGTCCATCGGGTGGCAGTTGATGCGCTCGATGTGCGCGTCTATGCGATTGGTGACCTGGTGGGTCACGAGGTGGCTCAGGTAGCCTCGATACTCCGGAGAGATGCCCTCGAGGGCATAGTCCTTGGAGTCGATGATGGTGTAGCGCGCGCAGATCTTCGGGAGGAACCGGGCGACGCGCTCGGCCAGCGGGCGCTCGGCGTCCTCTCCCATGATGACGGTCACGTTCGTATCGCGGTCAACCACCTCGAGCATGCCGTGGAAGAACTCGGCGGCATGGATCGACTTGGTGCGGATCCAGTGCTGCTCCTCCCAGTAGCACATCGCATAGGAGTAGGTCGACCCATACTGCTCGCCGGCGCCCACGAAGTAGTGAATGTCATCGTCGTGGTGCTCCTCAGCAAACCTCTGAGCGAACTCGTCAGAGGCCTCCGCGACCGAGACGAGCGCATCCGCAAGGTGCGCGTCGAGCTCGGCATAGTAGGCGTCGTACTGCGGGAACTGGCCGGCGTTCATCATGAAGCGATCGGCCACCATGAAGAACTTGAGCTGCTCGTTCTCGGGATAGACGATGCAGTGGGTCGCCCCCTTTGCAAGCGGCGAGTCCTCAACGTCAACGAAGCCGATGGTCGTGACGCCACGCTCGTTCAGGGCCTCCAGGGCGACGACCATCTCCGCGGTGTTGCCAGAGACGGACGAGAAGACGACAACGCTCTTGTCCGTGAGGCGCTTGTTTCCGAGCGTGTTGAACTCGGCAGCGTTCTCGACGACGACCGGCAGGTCGCTCAGCTCCTTGATGTGCGACTCGGCCTGGAGCGCAGAGGCCCAGGTGCCCCCGATGCCCATGTAGCATACGAGGTCGAAGCCACGCTCACATACTTCGTCCACCACGGCCTCGATCTCGCCGCGAATGGCGAGGGCGCCCCTCACGCTGTCCAACTCGTGCTGCTTGTCATACTTGATCATTCTTACGGTCTCCCAACTAGTCGAGCCCGCGACCCTCTGCCACGGGCGCTTTCGCTATTGCTTGCCGAGGTACTTGCCGCCGTCGGCGTGAATGTCGGCACCGTTGATCACGGCCGCGTCGTCAGATGCGAGGAACGCGAACACAGCGGCTATCTCCTCGGGCTCCTCCACCCTTCCGAGAGGCCCGAGATCCACGAGGTCACCCTCGTTCTGGTACTCCATGTCACCGAAGGCGTCGGCCGTGGCGTCCATCATGGGCGTCCTCACCCAGCCGGGGCTCACGCAGTTCGCGCGAAGCTTGCCACCAAGCTCGTTCGCAAGGCACTGCGTCAGATGAACAACGGCGGCCTTGCTCATGGCATACGGGGCCTCAAAGGCGTAGCAGGCGGTACCGTCCACGGAGGCCGTGTTAAGAATCACGCCCTCGCCCTGTTCGAGCATCACGGGAAGCACGTGGTGGATCATGTCGTAGGTGCCGAGCAGGTTAACCTCGATGACCTTTCGGGCGGTCGCGACATCCTGCTCCTCGACGGATCCGACCTCACCGCCGATCCCCGCGATGTTGCAGAGGACGTCGATGCGGCCAAGGCGTTCGCGAACCGATGCGACGGCGGCGGCCACCGACTCGTCGTTGGTCACGTCAACAGCGACCGCAACGTAGGCATCCTTGGAAAGACCGAGTTCGGCAGCGGCCGCCTCGACGGCGTCAGCCGACAGATCGAGCATCGCCACGGTCGCGCCCTCGTGCGCGAATCGTCCCGCCGTGGCCTTGCCGATGCCGCTCGCGGCACCGGTGACGACGACTACCTTCCCTTCGATTCCCCGCATGAACGCTCCTTCCCTGGCAGCGAGACCCTCTGGCAGCACTGCCTGATTCGGTACTGGTATATATTTCGTATTAACTTATTTACCGCTCTTATACAAGGTATAATTTTCACGTTCACTTATCTGGTAGCTATTCGGGGGGCAGGCGGCATTCAGATTAAGGAGAGGCCCATGGTAAAGCGATGCGGCAGCAGCAAACGAAAAGTGAGTCTGGGGCCGTTCCAGGACGGTAGCAAGCCACGTCTCGTTGCCACAGATATGGATGGAACGTTTCTAAACCAATTCGGGGAATATGACCGTGAGCGCTTTGCCCGAGTCCTCTCCGCCATGGCCGAGTCTGGCACGCGCTTTGTCGTCGCAAGCGGCAACCAGTACTACCAGCTCCGCACGTTCTTCGAGGGAATCGAGGAAGAGGCGGACGCGTCGCCCATTGCCTACGTCGCCGAGAATGGCGCCCTCGTCGTCGATGACGGGCTCGTAATCGACCATGCATCCCTCTCGCAAGGCGTCGTCAAGGACGCATGGAGGCTCCTCTCCTCCAGAGCGGATGCCGAGTGCGCCCTCTGCTGCGTAAACGAAGCCTACGTCCAGCACGGCTCGGCAAGCCAAGGCTTCTTCGAGCTCATGAGCCGATACTTTCCCCGAATCTCCTGGACCGACGACCTTACGTCCCTGAACGACATCGCGCTCAAGTTCTCGATCGAAACGCGCAACGGGACAGAGCAGGCGCTCTCGGAGGCTGTTTCCGACGCCCTCTGCGGGGCCCTCGTCCCCGTTGTCTCGGGCAACGGCTCGGTCGACCTCATGGCGCCCGGTTGCACGAAGGCCACTGGCCTAGCAACCCTTTGCAAGAGATGGAGACTGTCACTCGACGAATGCCTTGCGTTCGGCGACAACGGCAACGACGTAGAGATGCTTGCCGCCGTCGGCTGGGGTGTTGCGATGGACAATGCCGCCTTGGACGCGATTCGTGCAGCTGACGCCACCTGTCCGCCAAATACGGAGTCGGGAGTAATCGAGACCCTCCAGCAGTTATTCCTCGACTAGTGCCATAGCGCGGGCGCTATCATGAGTCAGTTGTAAAGTGCGCAACCCGCCCCGGCACCACCTCAGGAGATAACCCTTGACCATCAATAACGACGCCCCTTCGCCGCTGTGGCCGTCCGCCTTCGAGGCGGCCATCTTCGACTTCGACGGCACCATCTCGGACACCGCCGCCCTCTGGAGGCGCGTAGACGAAGACTTCCTCGGGGCACGCGGGTTTGCCGTGCCCGACGACTACGCGCTCACCCTCTCCACACTCGGGTTCTCCAAGGGGGCCGAGTACACCATCGAGCGGTTCGGCCTTCACGAAAGCGTCGAGTCGATCTGTGCCGAGTGGGTCCGCATGGGCCGCGAGCTCTACGAGGCCGAGGCCACCCTCAGGCCGGGCGTCGTCGACTACATCGAGCGGCTTCGCAGCCATGGCGTCCGCGTGGCGCTCGCAACGACCAACGACCCCGAGGTCCTCGACGGCCTCAGCCAGGTGGACGTGGCGAGCCTCTTCGACGTGCGCGTTCACGGTCGCGAGGTCGCACGCGGGAAGGACCATCCCGACATCTACCTCGAGGCCGCGCGGCGCCTGGGAGCAGACCCCGCCTCCTGCATCGTCTTCGAGGACATTCCGGCTGCCCTCGCCTCGGCTCGCGCGGCGGGCATGCTCGCCTGCGGCGTACGTTCCAGCGACCCCGTGCAGGACATGGCCCAGATCGAGCGCGAGGCCGACCTCGTTATCGACGACTGGCGCGACCTCGCACGCCCCTAGCAAAGCCCGCACGACAAGAAGGGCCGCCACCCGATTGCACTCGGATGGCGGCCCCAGTCGCACCTGATGAACTATCTCGTCGCAATGGCGGCCTAGAGCTCGAGCTCCATCAGGTTCGTGATCGCGTGGACGTAGATGCGCAGCGCGCGCTTCAGGCTCGCCTCGCTGATGCCCTCGTCAGGCCCGTGCTCGGGGCCGACCCACGCGGGCACGGCCTCGTCGGGGTCATGCGGGCCGAACGCGCAGGCGCGCGTGAACTTGCGCGCGTACGTGCCGCCGCCGATCGTGATGGCCTTCGAGCTCTTGCCCGTCACGTGGTCGTGCGCGGCGAGAAGAGCCTGCACCTCGGCAGAGGCGGGGTCGATGTAGAAGGGAACCTTGACCATGTCCACGTCGAAGGTGGCGTCGTTGCCCTGTGCCAGCTCGTCGAGGATGCACGTGATCCTCTCGTCCGTGATCGACGTCGGGTAGCGGCAGTCGATCGTCTGCGTGAGACGGCCGCCCTCGAGGCGGACCGTGCCGCCAATGGCGGTCAGCGCGCCGAACTTGTCGTCGGCGCTCTTGATGCCGAGCGACTCGCCGTCGTGACCCCGTCCGCAGACGAGGCGCTCGAGCTCGAGGAAGGTTCGCTCCGCGGCGGAGCAGAGGTCGTTCGCAAGCAGGTAGTCCACGAGCAGGCCGATGGCGTTCACGGTTCCCTCGGGCATCGAGGCGTGACCGCCCTTGCCGTGCGCCACGAGCCTGACGAGGCCCTCGCCGGCCTCCTCGACCTCGATCTCGGCGGTCGGCTCGAGCTCGCCCGCGCCCGCGCGCACGACGGCCGTCGCCTGCGACGGGATGGCGTTTGCCACGGTGCCGCCGTCCATCTCGACGATGCGCGAGTCGCCCTCGCCGCCGAAGCAGGCCTCGGAGGTGAAGTGGGCGTGGTAGACGCCCTTCTCGCCACAGATGAGCGGGAAGTCGGCATCGGGCGAGAACGCAAAGGCCGGCTCGTCGTAGTTCTCGAGGTACCAGACGAGGTCGTCCATGCTCGTCTCCTCGTTGTTGCCCACGAGGAAGCGCAGCGTGTAGGGAAGCTCCTCTCCCCTCTCGCGCGCGAGGCGCGCCACGAGGGCGACCGCGTAGAGCCCGACCACGAGCGGGCCCTTGTCGTCGAGCACGCCACGGCCCAGCAGGAAGCCGTCGCGGCGCGTCACGTCAAAGGGGTCGACGGTCCAGCCGAGCCCCTCGGGCACGACGTCAGTGTGGCAGATGAGCGCGATCTGCCTGTCACTGGCGCCCGCAACGTCGGCGTAGCCGATGCGGCCGCCCTCGCACTCGTGCGCGTCCATCCCGAGCCTCTCGGCGAGGCCCAGGCCCGCCACGAGCGCCTCGTGGGCGCGAGGGCCCCAGGGCATGCCGGGGGCCGCTGCCGAGACGTCCTCGACGGAGGGGATCCGCACCAGCGTCCGGATGTCGCCCACGACGTCCTCCCACACCTCCTCGATGTAGGCGTCGATCTTCTCATCCAGCTCGCGCACGTGATCGGACATCGGTCCTCCCTGGGTCTGCCTGCGGCCGGTCCGCAGTCTCTTCCCGCCCATCCTAGGACATCGGCGGAGCCGTGGCCGCCAGAGGGCGACGCGGCCCAAAGCAACACAGCGCGCACACGCGAGGCGGCACGCGCGACGCCACGCGCCACAGGCCACCCGCGACGGACCCGCGGCACAAAAAAAGGCCCCGCCGGAGCGGGGCCTGAGCCATATGCTAGAACGTGGCCGGAGACTCTACGCCTTGGTGACGTTGGAAGCCTGGAGCTTGCCGTTCTGGCCAGTGGTGATCTCGAACTCGACAGCCTGGCCCTCGTCGAGGGTCTTGAAGCCGTCCATCTGGATCTCGGAGTAGTGGACGAACAGGTCGTCGCCGTCCTCGCGGGAGATGAAGCCGTAGCCCTTGTCGGGGTTGAACCACTTAACAGTACCCTGTGCCATTTCGTGCCTTTCTTTCTTGCCCCTGAGGGCGAAAACAATGCGCAGACGCGCGATACCTTTTGTGGCGAATTGCCACGAAAGACATAATACCCCAAGAAATCTCAATACTTCATCACAAACCGTTCACAGACAAAAATGGTTCAAGCGTGAAACATTTGACTTGACACGACGGTGCTTCTGATGCAGGCGCCGCCGAGAAGAGCCTGCCCCTCGCCCCGCGCGGCGCCTAGCGCGCGAGCTCCCTCTCGAGCTCGGCGAACTCGGGCGGGACCTCGCCCTCCTCCACGCCGAACGCCTCGCTGATGGCACGGGCCTGCGCGATCCTGAGCGAGCCGACCTCAGCGTCTCCCTCGAGCTCGTAGGCCTCCCCCACCTTGCGCAGGGCGTAGGCGGCGTAGGCGGCGACGGTGTCGCCGACGCCCGAGAGCCGCATCATGGTCACGAGCGACTCCGGCGAGAGCGCCATCGCGGTCTCCGGGTCGAGGTCGAGCAGCTCGGCCACGGCCTTCTCGGCCTCGCCGATGTGGGTGAAGTCGTTCCTCTTGAAGATGCCCAAGAGAGCGACGGCGACCGACTCGACGAACTTGCCGACGACCTCGAGGATGTAGTCGTGCTGGAGCATCCGTGCCTCCAATCTGTGTTGGCGCCTACGAGCTGGCGGGCGGTACCACGCCGAGGTGCTCGAAGGCGAGCTGCGTCGCCTGGCGGCCCTGCGGCGTCCTAATGATAAGCCCGCTCTGCAGGAGGTAGGGCTCGTAGACGTCCTCGAGCGACGAGGGGTCCTCCCCGACGGCCGAAGCGATCGTGGTGAGTCCCACGGGCCGGCCGCGGAACGTCTTGGTGAGCGCGGTGAGGATCTTCACGTCCATCCAGTCGAGGCCCATCTCGTCGATCTCGAAGAACGTGAGCGCCTCCGATGCGACCTCCCACGTGATGCGCCCCTCGGCCTTCACCTGGGCGTAGTCGCGCACGCGCTTGAGCAGGCGGTTGGCGAGGCGCGGCGTGCCGCGGCTCCTCGAGGCGATCTCGGCCGCACCCTGGGCGTCGATCTCGACGTCGAGGATCCTGGCCGAGCGCTCGACGATGCGCGCGAGCTCCTCGATCGAGTAGTAGTCGAGGCGGTACGAGATGCCGAAGCGGTCGCGCAGCGGACCCGTCAGCAGGCCCGTCCTGGTGGTGGCGCCCACCAGCGTGAAGCGCGGCATGTCGAGCCTGATGGAGCGCGCCGCCGGGCCCTTGCCGATGACGATGTCGAGGAAGAAGTCCTCCATCGCGGGATACAGGACCTCCTCCACCTGGTGGTTGAGACGGTGGATCTCGTCGACGAAGAGGATGTCGCCCTCCTCGAGGTTGGTGAGGATGGCGGCGAGGTCTCCGGTGCGCTCGATGGCGGGGCCGGAGGTGGTGTGCAGCTTGGCGCCCATCTCGTTGGCCACGACGCCGGCGAGCGTGGTCTTGCCAAGTCCCGGGGGTCCCGAGAAGATCACATGGTCGAGCGGCTCGTTTCTCGTGCGCGCGGCCTGGATGAGGACCCGCAGGTTCTCGCAGATGCGCTCCTGGCCGCAGTAGTCGTCGAGGGTCTTCGGGCGCAGCGTGCGCTCCACGTCCAGGTCGTCCGAGGTGAGCGAGCTCGTGACCGGGCGGCTCGCGCCGCGCGGGCCGTGCGCGTCCTCCTCGAAGAGGTCTCCCTTGTCAGCCTCCCACATCAGGCACCGCCTCCCAGGTTCTTGAGGGCGAACGACAGCGCCGCCTCGATCGTGGTGGCACCGGCCTGCTCGTGCCCGTCAAGGGCGAGCGTGGCCTCCTGCTCGGTGAAGCCCATCGAGAGGAGCGCCTCGAGCGCGTCCGCGCCGACTGCCGACGCGGGCGCCGTGGCAGGCGCGGCCTCGGTCGTCGTGAGGCCGACGAGGCCCCTCAGCTCGCCGTCCTTCTGGAACACGCCCTCCAGCTCGACGAGCAGGCGCTGGGCCTTCTTCTTGCCGACGCCGGGCACCTGCGACATGCGCGAGACGTCCTGCGCCGCCACGACGGCGGCCAGGCTCGCGGGAGCGAAGGTCGACAGGACCGCGAGCGCGAGCCTGGGGCCCACGCCCGAGATCGCGACGAGGCGGTCGAAGAGCGCGCGCTCCTCTCGGCTCGAGAAGCCGTAGAGGTCCATGGCGTCCTCGCGGACGACCAGGCGCGTGAGGATGGTGACGGCGGGCGTGCCCGACGGGGGCAGGGCGCTCGCGGTCGTGGTCGACACGCCGAGCTCGTAGCCGACGCCTCCCACGTCGAGCACGACGCTCGAGGGCAGCACCTCGAGCAGGGTGCCTGTTAGCTGGACAATCACGAAGCGTTCCTCCTCGTCTTATCGCGGCGTGCGCCGCGGGCAACGTTCGCCGCGGTTGCGGCCGCCGTGACCTGGCGCGCCTCCTCGGCGTCGACGGCGCGCTGGGCGATCTCCTGCTCGCGCACCTGCTCGGCCGCGACCCTGCGGGCGATGCCCTGGGTGCGGCAGAGGTTGGCGTGGCAGACTGCTGCGGCGAGCGCGTCGGCCGCGTGGTCGGGCCGTGGGTCGTGGTCGAGGTCGAGGACGTTACGCACCATGTAGATGACCTGGCGCTTGTCCGCCGATCCGGTCCCCACCACGGCCTGCTTGATCTGCATCGGCGTGTACTCCCCCACCTCGAGCCCGCCGGCCGAGCACGCCACGATGGCGGCACCGCGGGCATGGGCGGTCGCGATGGCCGAGCGGGTGTTCTCTCCGAAGAAGATCTTCTCGATGGCGAGATGCGTCGGCCCGTAGCGCGAGATGACCGACGAGACCTCGTCGAAGATCTTGCCGAGCCGCTGGTCGATGGGGTCGTGCGAAGAAGTGCTGACACAGCCGTAGGCGCGGGCGCGGCACACGTTGCCGCGCGTCTCGACGATGCCCCAGCCCGTGTTCGCAAGGCCGGGGTCGATGCCCAGGATGATCACGTGCCCTCCGCTGCTGCCGTGGCGCATGCGCGCCGATAATCGAACGTCCGTTCTATAGTAGCACAGGGCCGGGCGGCCGCGGCCTAGTTGGCCGAGAAGGGCGTGGGCCAGCGGTTGCCGGCCGCGTCCTTGATCGTGAGGTTGTTGCCCATGTCAGCAGGCGCATCGGAGCCAAGGCCGCCGTCGGGATCGGGCAGCGACGCGTCGAAGGCGCCGCTGGCCGCGAAGTCGCGAAGGTAGGCGAGCGCCTCGCGCGCGTCGGCGGGCATGTCGTCCTCGGCGACGTCGCGAAGGCGTCGACCGGGCCTGCGTCCGCCATAGCCGCCATCGGCGTCGGAGCCATCCTCGTCGTCGAGGCCAAGGGCGCGCCTGAGCTCGTCGGCGACGGGGTCGGGCTCGTACTCGGAGCGGACGGGGTCGATCTGGAGCGGCTCTCCCCTCCCCGCGGTCGACGCATGCCAGGCCATGCGCATCGGACGCAGGACGCGGTCGACCGGCCACTGCGAGGTGGCGAGCACGAGCGGCACGTTCAGGCGCGCGCACTCCGCCTCGTCCATGGCGACCGTGGCCTCGCGGACGAGCTCCTGGTCGAAGCCGACCTCCTCGTAGGAGCGGCTGGGTTCGAAGCCGGCCTCGTAGCGCTCCATGACAAGCTCCTCAACCTCGCGAAGCGGCGCGGCGGCGAGGGCCGGGAAGCGGCCTCGGCCGAGGGCGCGGCTCTTCTCGGCGTCGGGAAGCGAGATGTCGGGGATGACCGGCGAGGCGGTGTTGCGCTGCGCGGCGAGGGCGACCACGTCCGATAGCAGGACGTCGCCCAGGGGCGCGAGGCTCGCGGCGGCCGGGTGGAGGGCGCCGCCCAGGGCGAGCGAGGTCTTGTCGGCGCAGGAGAGCACCATGCCGTCGAGCTCGGCGGCCCAGGACGCGAGGTAGGCCTCCACGATGCCACGGCGCAGCAGCAGGTCGGACGCCTCCTTCGCGGGCGGGAGCGCGGCGAGGTCGGAGCCGTCGCGGCAGTCGATCCTGAGGTTTCGCGCCAGGCGCTGGCACGCGGCCTCGCGCTCGACGCTCTCGGGAGCGTCGACGATGGCATGCACGTTGGTGGGACCGAGCGCGTCGGTCGCGATGGCGGCGGCCACCATCGAGGAGAGCGTGCCGTCCAGGGCGAGCACGGCGTGGCGCCACCCCTGCTTGTGCAGGAAGTCACGGGTGCCCGCGACGAGCAGCTGCCAGAGGAAGGCGTGGCGGTCCCCCTTCGCCAGCTCGCGGGGCGCCTCGGGGCTCTCGGGCTCGAGCAGGTCGGTGACGAGAAGGACCTCGTCGAGGCTGCGGGCACAGTCGACCACCGAGCCGCTCGGCGAGAGCACGCAGCTTCCGCCCGGGAAGACCTGCGTGCCGTAGCCGCCGACCGGCGAGACGACGACGAGCCAGGACTCGAGCGCCGATGCGAGGTAGGGATACGCGGTGTGGCTGAGGTCGACGCCCAGTAACGAGTCGGGCTCGTCGAAGGCGGTGCCGAGGGCCGGCGCGAAGACCACGACGTCCACGTCACGGGGGCCGAGGGAGAAGTCGAAGAGGCCCTCGTGCTGCGTGACGAACATGACGCGCTTCGAGCGGGCCTCGACGACGGGGCCGGGGCGTCCGCCCGCGTCGCGGGAGGATTCGACCACGTCGCCCGGCCACATCAGCTGCCCGGCGGCGTCATGGACGCTCATCTGCCCCTCGCTCAGGAGCGCGCAGCAGTCGATGCGGCCGAGCAGCTCCAGCGTGGGAATCGGGACCAGGCAGGGGCAGGCGACTGACTTCGCCGCCTCGGCGAGGGCGCCAACGGCGTCGAGGACGAACTCGGTGGCGCACGCCTCGAACGGCACGAGCGATCCGGTGGTGACCGTCGAGGGGAAGCAGAGCAGGTCGACCCCCTGCGACGCAGCCGTCTCGGAGAGCGAGACGATGCGGCTCGCCATCTGGGCGAAGTCGCCTGGGGTCGTGTTGATCTGAGCGACGCCGATTCTCATAAGAGAAGGTCCCTCCGTGTCGTGCGTCCCTCTGGGGATACGCACCCGACGGAGGGACCCGAAACAGCCCCGTGAAGCCGCTTCGCTTGTCTGTTAGAACTCGGCCTTCCAGAGGCCGTGCAGGTTGCAATAGGCATAGACCTCGCCGTGCTCGGCGAAGCCGCCGCAGAAGGTGGCCTCCGGCGCACCGGTCGGGTCGAGCCTCCTGATGAGGGTCTTGCCCTCGGCGCAGACGGCAAGCCACTCGATGTGGTGCTCCTCGAGCATCGGGTGCGCCACCTCGCCGACGCGGACGACGAGCTTGTCGCCCTCGCGGGTCACGGCGGGCACGTGCTTCTCGGCGGCTGCGTCGACAGATCCCGCCTCAAGCCTCTCCATGGGCTCGCCGCAGCACTGCGGGGTGCAGGTCCCGCGGTTGACGACATAGACGAGGTTTCCGCACTTGTTGCAACGATAGAAGATGACGTCGGACATGGTGCTCCTCTCCTCTTGGTCTGGCGGCAGGCGCCGCCAAGGCCATTGTCCCCCAAACGGGGGACGTCCCCGCGCTCGCAGGCACACCTTGCGGCGAGCGATGCAACGCGGCGGGGAGACGGAGGGGCGCCTAGGTGACCTGAACGTAGCCCTCCCTGCCGACGAAGTCGTCGACCTCGGCGAGCATGACCATGTTCTTGGCGTCGACCTTGGCGGGAAGCTCCATGCGCATGATGTCGCCGGCGTTGCTCTCGACCATGAGCTCGATGCGGTCGAGGCCCGCGTAGCGCACGAAGATCGACTGCAGGCGCTCCATCTTGTCGATCGAGAGCATGCGCGAGGGCAGGTAGACCTCGACGACCTTGGGCTTGTTGGTGGCCTCGGAGAGCTCGATCGCCTCGATGGAGCTCGTGATGACCTGGTCGCCGCGGTCGCCTCGCTCGAGCTTGCCGTGGACCTTGATGAACACGTCGCTCGTGCGCTCGCCGGTCGTCGGATCGATCTCGCCCTGGAGGATCTGCGCGCACTCCTTGTACGTCTTCGGGAAGACGACGAGCGTGATCTCGCCCTCCATGTCCTCGAGGGTCACGATGGCCATCTGGTCGCCCTTCTTGGTGACCTTCTTGGCGACGCCGCCCGTGGGGACCATGCCGGCGAGGCGGATCTCGCGGCCCTCCTCCACCTTGTAGCGCGTGGTGGCGCCACCCGTGACGGGGTCGATGACCTCCTCGGACTCCATGAGCTCCGAGATCGTGTAGTCGCGGGCCTTGGACAGCGCGTACTCGTACGGGCGCAGCGGGTGGTCGGAGACGTAGATGCCGAGGACCTCGTGCTCCTGGGCGAGCTTCGTGTGACGGTCCCACTCGTCGCCGTCGGGCTCGGGAACGTCGTCCTCGAAGCCGGCGCCCTGGACGTCGGCGAACATGTCGAACATCGAGACCTGTCCGTTGGCCTTGTCCTTCTGGCGGCGCGCGGCAGCGTCGATGATGTTGGCCGGGTTCTCCTTGGCGACAAATCCCATGAGCTGCTTGCGGGTGTAGCCCGTGGAGTCGAAGGCGCCCGACTTGATGAGCGCCTCGACGACGCGGCGGTTGGCCTGGCTGCCGTCGACGCGCTCGCAGAAGTCGTGCAGGTTCGCGAAGGGGCCGCCCTTCTCGCGCTCGGCCATGATCGCCTCGCCGACGGCGGCGCCCACGCCGCGGATGCCGGCGAAGCCGAAGCGGATGCCCTCCGCGGTCGCGGTGAAGTCCTTACCGGACTCGTTGACGTCAGGCGGCAGGATCTTGATGCCCTCGTGGCGGCAGGAGGTGACGTAGTGCACGATCTTCTCGGTCTTGCCCATGTAGGACGTGAGGACCGAGGCCATGTACTCCTTCGGGAAGTGCGCTTTGAGCCAGGCGGTCTGCATGACCAGGATGGCATAGCCGGCCGAGTGCGACTTGTTGAACGCGTAGGACGCGAACTCGAGGACGTCCTCCCAGATCTGCTGGGCGACCTCCTTCTTGTAGCCGTTCTCGACCGCGCCGTTGATCCAGTGGTCGTAGATGGTCTCGTCGGCGCCGTTGCCCTCCCAGTGGAAGATCTGGCTCGTGAGCATCTTGATCTTCTTCTTGGCCACCGGCTTTCGGATGCGTCCGTCGGACTCGCCAGGCGAGAAGTTCGACATCTTCATCGAGATCTGCATGACCTGCTCCTGGTAGACCATCGTTCCGTAGGTCTCGTCCAGGATGTCGGAGAGGCGGTCGTCATAGAACTTGATCGGCTCGCGACCGTTCATGCGGTTGATGTAGCTCGTGACCATGCCGGCGCCGAGGGGACCCGGGCGGTAGAGGGCGATGAGTGCGACGATCTGCTTGTACTCGCGCGGCTGCATGCTCTTGATGGTTGCCGTCATGCCGCCGGACTCGACCTGGAAGACGCCGGCCGTGTGGCCCTTGCCCATGAGCTCGTAGATCTTCGGGTCGGAGAAGTCGATCTTGTCGGGGTCGATGTCGACGCAGGTGGCACCGTCCTTGAGGGCCGCCTTGACCGTCTCGGGCATGCCGTCGATGTCAGAGGCGTTGGGATAGGCGTTGCGGATGTTCTCGAGGGCCTTGTTGATGACCGTGAGGGTTCTCAGGCCCAGGAAGTCCATCTTGAGCAGGCCCATGTCGGCGACCGAGTGGCCCTCGTACTGGGTGATGGTGACGTTGCCCTTGGTGTCGAGCTTGGTCGGGACGTGGTCGGTGACCGGCGTCGGGGCGATCAGCGTCGCGCAGGCGTGGACGCCCTCGCCGCGGGTCAGGCCCTCGATGGCCAGGGCTGCGTCGATGATGCGGCGCGCCTCGGGGTCGCTCTTGTAGGCGTTCTCGAAGTCGGGCGAGTACTGGTCCGGCTTCTTCTCGTTCTTGTGGAGCGCGTTCGCGAGAGCGAGCTTGGGGTCGTTGGAGAGCATCTTCGAGAGCTGCTGGCCCTTGTAGACCGGGAAGCCCAGGACGCGGTTGGCGTCGTTGATGGCCTGCTTGGCCTTGATGGTCGAGTAGGTGATGACCTTGCAGACGCGGTCCTCGCCGTAGAGCTCGCGCACGTGCGCGAGGACGTCCTGGAGGTGCTCGTCGTCGAAGTCCATATCGATATCGGGCATCTCGGTACGCTGCGGCGAGAGGAATCGCTCGAACATGAGGCTGTTCTCGAGCGGGTCGAAGTTGGTGATGTTCATCGCGTACGCGACGATTGCGCCTGCGGCGGAGCCACGGCCCGGTCCGACGCCGATGCCCTGGTCCTTCGCCCACTGGACGTAGTCCTGGACGATGAGGAAGTAGTTGGCGAAGCCCTTGTTGATGATGATGCCGGCCTCGTGCTCGTAGCGCTCCTCGACGTTGATGCCACTGATCGTGACGTTACGCCAGTCGTCGCCGTAGCGGCGGGCGAGGCCCTTCTCGCACTCCTCGCGGAAGCGCTGGTCGGCCGTCTCGCCCTCGCGAAGACCCGGGAACTCGGGCAGGAACATGGAGTCCCAGTCGAGCTCGTAGTCGCACTTCTCGGCGACCTCGAGGGTGTTGTCGCAGGCCTCGGGACACCATGAGAAGAGCTCGCGCATCTCCTGCTCGCTCTTCATGTAGAACTCGGTGCCTTCCATCCGCATGCGGTTGGGGTCGTCGAGGGTCGTGGCCTTGCCGATGCACGAGAGGATGTCCTGGGTCGGCGCGTCCTCGCGGGCGAGGTAATGGAAGTCGTTGGTTGCGATGACCTTGATGTCGAGCTCGTGGGCGAGGTTCACGAGCTTCTCGTCGAGGGAGCGGTCGTCGAAGCCGTTCCTGAAGTTGAGCCCGTGGTCCTGGATCTCCATGTAGAAGTCGTCGCCGAAGATGTCCTTGAAGGTCTGCGCCCACTCGCACGCCTCGTCGAACTGGCCGTCGAGGATGCGCTGCTGGATGATGCCTTGGACGCAGGCGCTCTGGCAGATGAGCCCCTCGTGGTACTCCTTCAGCATGTCCAGCGTGGTGCGGGGCTTGTAGTACATCATCTCGTGGCCGGCGGCCTTGGACATGCACTTGATGAGGTTGACGTAGCCCGTCTCGTTCTTCGCGAGCAGGATCAGGTGGTAACGGCGCTGCGGCGTGCCGCGCTCGATGCAGTCGTCAGTGATGAAGTAGGCCTCGCAGCCGAAGATCGGCTTGACCTTGAGGCGCGGGCGGTTGGCGCGCACGGCCTCGAGGTCGTGACCGCTCTCCTCCCACACCCTGCAGTCGCTCTCCCACTGCGCATGGACGGCGTCGAAGTAGGACGCGCCCTCGGGGTCGGCCTCGGGCTCCTCGAGCTCCCACCCCTTCTGGAAGCACTCGACGTCGTGGCGCCACTGCTTCATGTTCTTCTGGTCGTCGTTGTACTTGCGGCACTCGAGGTCGAGCTCGGGGATGCCGAACATGTAGCCGTGGTCGGTCAGCGCGACGGCGGGCATCTCGAACTCGACGGCGCGCTTCACCATGTCGGGGATGCGCGTGGCGGCGTCGAGGATCGAGAAGCACGAGTGGTTGTGAAGGTGGACGAATGCCATGAAAGCTCCTTTGTCTGGCGCGGCGAAGGCACCGGCCCCGCGCGCCACGGACGACACAGGACATGATAGCGGAAGGACCTAGGCCTCCCGCCCGACACCAAACACCTGTTCGTGACCTCCTGCCTGCCAAAACGCCAGCGTGGCGAGAAAAGCGCAGCTTCCCGCCTCGCAAAAGAGGCGCCTGCGGGCAAAAAAGAACACAACTCGCAGCCTAGATGGCAGGCGCGTGCCCCGCGTCGAAGGCGTAGGAGCAGACGAGGGGCTCCCCCGCCTCGTCCTCGCGCTCGACGCAGACGAAGCAGCACTCGACGCTCTCGAAGCCCTGCGACATGAGGACGGAGGCGTAGAAGTTCGCCTGCATCTCGTGGCTGGCGAAGATCTCGTCCTCCGTGAGGTCGCGGTCGCCGGTCTTGTAGTCGACGACGAGGGCCGAGGTGGAGCCGTCGTCGGTCGCGAGCAGGTCGATGGCGCCCTCGACAGAGTCGCCGAAGCGCGACGGGGCGCTCGCGAAGAACGGGACCTCGGCGCGGACGTGGTCGTGGGCGAGTGCGCGCTCGCGGACCTTGGAGCGGGCCCAGCGGTCGAGCGCGTCGGCGAGCCTCGCCATCGCGCGCGGAGAGAGGTGCCAGCGCCTCGCGATGGCCTCGACGCGGGAGGGGTCGGGCGCGTCTGCCTTGGACTCCACCATCGTCTGGGCGATCTCGTGGAAGGCCGAGCCGAGGCCCGTCGCGCGGTCGGCGTCGGCGGTCACGGGAGCGCCCTGCTGCTCGGCCTCGCGGACCTCGGGGCTCGCAAGCGAGCGGGCACGTCGGCGCTCCGAGCCAGGCAGCGCCTCGCCGCGCTCAAGGGCCTCGCGAACCACGGCGGCGTGTGCGCTCGAGTAGCTGTAGGTGCCCTCGCGCGAGCCCCAGGAGGAGAGCAGCGGCGTGAGGACGTCCTCCTCGACCTCGAACAGATCGAACTCGCCGCCGGCGTCGGGATCGTCGGACGCGGTCCCTTCGGGTGCGGCGCCGGCATAGCCGTTGGCGTCGGTGCCGTCGGAGACGTCGGCGTGGCCGAGCGTGGCGATGTCGTCCTCTGCGGCAGGCAGGTCGCCCTCGAGCTCGGCCATGGATCCGCCGGTGGAGGCGGACCAGACCTTGCGGCCGGCCTCGGTCCTCTGGGAGACGTCGATGGCGCGGACGAGGCCAGGCTCTTCTCCCCCGAAGGAGAAGGGGTGCTCGCCGGCGTCGATGGTCGCGTCGAAGAGGTTCTCCGCGAAGGAAAGCGAGAGCGAGTCGCTGACGCCGGCCTTCGTGGACCAGAGGGGGCAGCTCACGACGAGCGCCTCGCGGGCGCGGGTGAGCGCGACGTAGAGGAGGCGCGTGCGCTCCGCGGCGTCGGCGGCCTCGTCGTCCTGGGTCAGGGCGGTGAGCCACTCGAAGGCGTCGCGCGGGTGGTCGTACGGCTCGGCGCCCTTGACGACCTTGGAGAAGTCCTTTGGCCTGAGGGCCGAGGGCGGGCGCAGCACGCAGACGCAGTCGTTACCTACCTTGCCCGAGACGAGGCTCTCCGAGCGCGAGCGCGACGACCAGCACTCGGCGATCGCGACCACAGGGAACTCGAGGCCCTTCGAGGCGTGGACGGTCATGATCTGGACGAGCCCCTCGGCGCCGCCTGCGAGCGAGGCGGGTGAGACCTTGGAGACCTCGAGCCAGCGGTCGAACTCCTGGGCCGCGAGGGCCGGGCCGATCGAGAGGTCGAGCGTGAGCTCGCGGATGTAGGAGATCGCGGCGAGCACGTTGGCCTCGCGGGCGCGGCCGTCGGCGTCGCGCTCGAGGCGCGAGAGCCAGCCGGACTCGCGGATGGCCTGCAGGCACACGTCGGCGACGGGCATGCGGCGCATCGCGCTTCTCGCCCGCGCCATGACCTCGTGGGCGCGCGCCAGGCGCGGCGACGGCTCGGCGCCCGCGAAGAGCTCGAGGGTCTCGAGGCCGCGGTCGATCGTGCGCATGGTCGGCGCGTCGAGCGTGCGCTGGCGACGGGTGCCGAGCTGTACGAAGTCGTTGGCGTCGAGGCCGAACATCTCGCTCGAGAGCAGCGGGAAGAGGCCGGAGCGCGTGTCCTTGGGGTTGGCGAGGGCGTGCAGGAGTGCCGCAACGACGTGGACCTCGGTCGCGCTCGTGAAGGTCGAGCCGCCGCTCACGACGCACTCGAGGCCGCGGGACCTGAGCGCGTTGATGTAGTAGGAGGCGTGCGTGAAGGAGCCGAGCAGAAGCGCCATGCCCGAGGGGCTCTCGCCGTGGTCGCGGTAGGCGGCGAGGCGGTCGGCGACCATCGCGGCGCCGACGGCGCACTGGGCCTTCGAGGGTCCGCCGGCAGAGGACGGTCCGCGCGTGAGCTCGACGTCGATGCGGGGCAGGTCGCGCGCCTGGTAGGAGTCGGTGCGCTTGGGGTTGGCGTCGAGGTGCATGAAGCCGTCGAGGACGCCGCCCTCTCCCCCGCAGACGCGGTCGACGAGGGCGAGCACGTCGCCGTGGCTGCGGTAGTTGACCGCGAGCTCGACGTGGCTCTCCTTGGGCAGGCTCTCGCCCCTGCGGTTCATGACGGTGACGTCGGCGCCGCGGAAGCGGTAGATCGACTGCTGGACGTCGCCTACCGTCGTGAGGCGCAGCGCACCCTCGCCGGATAGCAGGCGGATGAGCTCGTGCTGCTTGTCGTCGGTGTCCTGGAACTCGTCGACCATGACGAGGCGGAAGCGGCCGGCGTAGTCGGCCGCGACGGTCGGGTCGTCGCGCACGGCCTTGAGGGCGAGCTCGATAAGGTCGTCGTTTCCGAGCACGGACGAGGCGCGCTTGAGCTCCGCGATCCTCCCCTCCACCTCCTTGGCGCAGTCGAGAAGGACGTCGGTGTAGCCGTCGACGCCTGCAAGCGAGAGCGACGCCTTCGCCTCGGAGAGGTCCTGCTTGATGACCTTGATCTCGGTCGCGTGGCCGCCGCGGGCGGCGGGCAGCCAGAGGCCGTTGACGACCTCGAAGGCCTCGCGGGCGTCGAGGGCGGAGGGCGGCAGGGCGGCGAGCGCGTCGAGACGCTCGAGCCCGGCGGTGACCTTCTCGGCGTTCTCGTCCTTCAACTCGAGGGACAGGAGGCTGCCGTAGTCGCTCGCGACGCCCGAGAGGACTGAGCGCACGCCGGCGGCCTTCGGGAAGCGCAGGGCGGCGTAACCGCCGGCCGTCGAGTGGGCGGCCTCCATGACGGCGACGACCAGGCCGCAGACGCCCGAGGCGCCCCGGGCGTCGACGCCGCCGAAGCCGAAGTCGTCGAAGAGGCCGGCAAGGACGGGGCTCTCGCCGCGTCGGTCGTAGGCTGCGCCCACGACCTCGCGCAGCGCGGTGGTCTCGATCGTGGACTCGAGGTTCGTCGAGGCGACCGAGAAGTCGGGGTCGAGGCCCAGGTCGAGGGCGTGTCGGACGATGATGCGCTTGCACATGCCGTGGATCGTCGAGATCCAGGCGGAGTCGACCTGCAGGGCATGCTCGTTCATGCCGGCGTCACGCAGGGTGGAGCGGACGCGCTCCTTGATCTCGCGGGCCGCGGCATTGGTGAAGGTGATGATCAGGACCTGCGACATGCTCTCGAGGAAGGGCGCGCCGCCCTCGCCCGAGCCGTCGGAGAGCGCCCACGCGACGCGACGCGTGAGTGTGAAGGTCTTGCCCGAGCCGGCGCCTGCCTGCACGAAGAGGGGCGCGTCGAGCGTCTCGGCAATCTTCCTTTGCTCGTGGTTCAGGCCTTCTAGGGTGATTCCGCTCACTTGGAAATCCTCTTCTCGCATTTCATGACAGGACAGAAGGCGCAGGAGGTGGCGTCACGGGGGTTGGCCTCGATGCGGCCGGCGACCATGTTCTCGACCTGCTCGGCGATGCGCTCCTCGGTGGCGTCGAGCAGCGCGTCCATGCCGCGGGAGCCCTCGCACCCGAAGGCGTCGGCGGATCCGACGGCCATGGCGTCGAGGCCGCGGGAGCTGGGCTCGTGCGAGCCGAACACCTTGTCTGCGAGGTTGGCGTCGACGGCGCCGGAAAGGGTGTGCTCCTCTCCCCTGGTCGACAGGTACAGGGACGCCTTGACCGAGAGCTCGGGGCGGCTCCTGCGGACGACCTGTCCGTAGACGAGCGACTGGACGCGGCGCGGCAGGGCGAACTCGCCGGAGTCGCCCTCGGCCGACATCGCGCCGTACTCGCGCATGAAGCCGGCCGACGACTTGTGCTTGTAGTCGATGACGAGGGCGTTGCCGTGCGCGTCGACGTCCACGCGGTCGATGGTGCCGTTGATCCAGGCACCGGCGTACTCGACGAGCTCGCCGCGGCGGCCGAAGCCCCACTCGAAGAGGCGGGGCTCGAAGCCGAGGAAGAGGCCGGCCTCGTAGTCGAGCACGCTCTCGAGGTCGCGCCTGAGGGTGGCGAGCTGGTCCTCCTGGGAGGCGTCGTGGGCGACGAAGGCCTGGTAGCGTCTGTTCTTCCCCTCGAGGATGGTCTGGTGCAGGAGGTGCAGGTCGAACTCGTCGTCGAGGATCTTGCGGGCGCGCTCGAGGCCAGAGTCGTCGCCCTCGACGACGCGTGACCCAGGCACGCGCACCCGCGGGTCATCCACGCTCTTCTCGTCCAGTCCTGCCGCGGCGAGCGCCTCGGCGAGCATGGTCGCGTGGGTCACCTCGAGGACGCGGTGGGCGAAGGTGCCCATCTCCATGGGGCCGAAGCCGGCGTCGACGTCCTGCAGGCGCAGGCGGCGGAGGCTGAACCACTTGTAGGGGCAGTCGAGGTAGGTCTCGATCTGGGAGGCGGAGAGCATGGGCTTGCCGTCCACGAGGTCGAGCCTGCCCTCGCGCGGGACGTTGACGAGGGCGCGGGAGGGGCCGCTGACGACGCCCGCCGAGGACGCGTGGTCGCGCTCGACGAGGGCGGGCGCGTGGCCCGTGGCCGTGAGGTTGGCCGCGGCGTCGACCTCGCCGAGGCGCGTGGCGGAAAGGCCCGTCGAGGAGTCGTCGGCCTCGGGCGAGGCGTAGCAGGACAGGAGCTCGGAGAGCATGACCGAGGGGTAGCACTCCTTGGCCTCGGAGTTGAAGAGGGTGCGCTCGAGGCTGACGTGGCGACGGGCCGCCGCGACCTGGCGGTAGAAGGTGCCACGCGCGGACTCGAGCGGGTCGGGGGCGTCGGCGATGCCGAGGGCCTCGACGATGCAGTCGCAGACGTCGTCGGTGCCGCCGACGGGCGACTCGACCGAGGTCTGGCCGCAGATGATCGCCGCGTCGCAGGAGAGGGCCTGCTCGCGCGCGGCCTGGGCGAAGGAGGCGATGGTGGCGGTGCAGCGCGCGCCGGGCACGGCAGCCTCGGGCCTGACGACGACGCCCAGGCGGTCGAGGGCGAAGCTGGCGGCGTCGACGAGCTCGCGCAGGGCCGCGGCGCTGCCGGGCTCGAGGTCGGCGGCGACGCCCTGCTCCTTCAGGCTCGACGCGACGCTCAGCACGGCGCCGAGGGCGCCGGTGGCGCGGGCGTCGGAGAGCGGGTCGTCGGGGCGGCTGACCTCGCGGAACTCCTCGTCGTCAAGCTCGCTCTGGATGCGGTCCTCCACCTCGCGCTCCCCGCCCTCGGCGAAGGGTGCGACGAGCTTGGAGGCGGCCGAGCCGAGGCGGCCCTTGAGCAGCTCGCGCGTGGCCGCGGCGACCTCGCGCGAGGTGGCGCGCTCGCTCTGGAGCTCGGACAGGACGTCCGCCGGGGTCAGCAGGCGGTCTGCCCTCCAGGCGGCGTCGAGGCGCAGGGCACGGGAGGTGGGCACGTGCGAGATGTCGCTCAGGAGGAAGTCGACGACCTGCTTGGGCGGCCACCAGTCCATGTCGGCGAGGACGAGGCGCGTGCCCTCCTCGGTCTGCTCGGGCTCGGGCCAGGTCTCGGCGAGGGCGGAAAGCGAGGCCACGGAGTCGGCGAACTGCATGAAGGCGCGGCCGGCCTCGAGCTCGAGGGCGGGCTCCAAGACCTGGGCGCGCACGGCGATGCCGCGGGCGGCGAGCTTGGGGGCAAGCTCGCGCCACATGCGCGCGACGTCGGGGCAGGAGATGACGACGGACTCGTCGCCGAGGGATGCGAGGCGCTCGACCTCGCGCGCGACGCACTCCGCCTCGGCGAGGGGACCCAGCGGCTCGAGGAGCGACACGGCGCCGGTGGCCGAGGTCGCGCCCGACACCCTGAAGAGGCTCGAGAGCAGGGACGAGAGCTCCGCGTCGCGGCCGTCGTCGGGCATCCCAACGTCGATGCAGGTGGTCATGAGGTCGAAGCCGCCGTCCGAGGCAGAGGCGGCCTCGAGGAGATCGACGGCGCGATCTATCTCGGCGTAGACGGGGCTGTCGCCGCACGGGCGGACGAGCGTCACCTCGACCTGTGCGGCGAGGTCGCAGACGAGCTCGCGCTCGGCGCGCGAGAGCCCGGAGAAGCCCGCGAGCACGACCGGTGCGAGCGATGGCGCTCCGCCGCCCTCGACGATGCTGCCGACGACGGAGTCCATGACCTGGCACTCCTCGACGAGGGAGCGCGACGGGAGGGACTCTCCGTAGGCGATCGCAAGAAGGACGGCCTCGCGCTCGGCGGAGGTCAGGGCGGCCGAGGCCGGGCTCTTCTCGGCATCGAGGGCGTCGAGGGAGGCCTTGAGCCACGGGAGCGCCTCGCGCGCGAGGCGCGAGATGACGGTCACCGTGCCGGGGTTGGAGTCAAGCGGGCAGGCGTCGCCCTGGGAGGCGAGCAGGGAGCGGATCGCGAGGTCGCGCGCGACCGGCGAGACCACGCGCGTGCCGTCGCCCCAGACGTCCCAGCGCTCGCGGGCCCAGGATGCGGGCGTCTCGACGCGGACGCCGAGGCCGAGGCCGGCTGCGGCGAGCTCGCGCGAGGCGACGAGCTGCGTGCGGAAGTCCGGGACGAGGACGAGCGCGGAGCCGTGCTCGTCGAGCGCGCCGCGCACGACCCCCTGCGCCGAGTCGCAGATCAGGCGGTCGTTTGACGAATACATGACGTTGAGGGACATGTGGCTCCTTGTCGATGGCGCGACGCGCGCGGGCGCGGGTGTCGGCTGTGCATGTGCGACTCTAGGATACGGCCGCGACTGGACAGTAATTCCGTGCGGCTCGATGGGCGTGACGGACTGCGTCTACGAGTCGTCGCCGGGCGCGTCCAGGCGCGCGAGCACGGTCCGGTAGCCGCCCGCCTCGCCGTTCAGGCACTTGGAGACGCGGCTCACCGTGGTCGACGACGCGCCGGTCGCACTCGAGACGTCCACGTAGGAGGCGCCGTCGGCGAGAAGGCGCGCGACCTCGAGGCGCTGCGCGAGGTCGTCGAGCTCGCGCGGGCTCAGGATGTCGACGAGAAACGCGCGGGCCTCGGCCTCGTCGGAGAGGGTGGCGATCGCGGCGCAGAGGCGCTCGACCTCTTGCTCTAGGTTGTGATTCGCCTTGCGCATGCGGCGGGTTCCCTCCGTCTCGGGACGTATGCTCTTCTCACCCACTTTAGCGCATTAAATCGCTCGGGACGGGCAGGCGGACGACGTGCGGCGTACAATGGCTTACGTTCGAGTCTCCGCTGACTGGAGGAGCACATGAGGTTCATCGCAAGCTGGATCGCCTGCGCCGTCGCCACGATGGTGGCCGTCGCGCTGGTGCCCGGGATCGAGGCCGTCGGCGGGACCTACGCCGGGCCCATCATGTGCGCGCTGGCGCTCGCCCTGGTGAACGCCACGCTCAAGCCGATCACGCGCGCGCTGTCGCTGCCGCTGACGGTGATCACGTTCGGCCTGTTCCTCATCGTGGTGAACGCGCTCATGCTCGAGGTCGCGAGCTGGCTGTCGCGAAACATCTTCCACGCGGGCATCTCCATCGACTCGTTCGGCGCAGCGCTCGTCGGCTCGATCGTCATCTCGATCGTCATGGCGATCATGAACGCGTTTCTGGGCGTCGACGACTAGCGGGCGCGAGGCTGGCTCTTCTCGACCGAGGGGTCGGTCGTGACGTCCTCGATGAGGATGGTTTCATCTGTTGATTGGGCCGTGGGCTGTCCTGCGGCGTCGACCTCTGGGTGGGCAGACTCCCGGGACGCGGCGTCCTTCTCGCCTCTCCTGAGCACCGAGCCCGCGGCCTGCGCCGCGCCAGCGGCCGCATGCTGCGCGCCGTGCACCGCACCCTTGACTGCGGAGCCGATCGCCGCGGCGACCGAGCCCGTCGTCGAGCTCACGCCCGCGCCCACGAGCCCCATGACCACGGACTTGGTGGTCTCGCTCGCACCCGCTGCCGCCGCGGCCACACGCTGGAGGTTGGCGGGCGTCGTGAGGTCGGAGAGGCTCGTCGCGCCACCGGCCCCCAGGATGTCGAAGAGCTCTGTCGTGAAGGCCGCGCGCTGGTCGAGGTCGAGGGCGGAGAGCCACGCCGCGAGCGCGTCGTCGAGACGGCGCGCGGCCGGGTCGAGTCCGCCGGCGAGCACGAGGGCGTCGCGGTCGACCTGCCAGGTCATGGGGTCGTGCTGCATCATCGCGTCGGCCGAGCTCACAACGTGGCGGCGCGGCGTGTCCGCGCGGTCGAAGAGCTGGCCGACCACGCTGTAGGCAGGCTGCACGCGCCGGAAGCGGCTGCCGATGGCGTCGAGGGGGCCACGGGCCATGACGGCGGGGTCCATGCCGGGTCCGTCGAAGCTCCAGACGCGCACGACGCCGTCGAGCAGGCGCTCTTCTGCGGCCGCGACGGCAAAGGCCGCGAGGTTGCCGCCCTTGGAGTGGCCGCCCACGAGCACGGTGTGGCCCTGGTCGAGGATGCGCTCGAGGTAGGCGCGGGCGCGCTCCTGGGCCTCGGTCACCTCGAAGCTCAGCATGAGGTCCTCGCGCCAGCCGGTGAGTGTGAGGTCGGTGCCGCGGAAGGACACGAAGGCGTCGGCCGGCGCGCAGGCTCCGAGGTCGACCGTGAGGGCGGCGAACTGGAGCGAGCGGGCGTCGTCGACGACGTCGACGTAGTCGCGCATGGCAAGGCGGCCGAAGCGGCGGGACGCGGCAAGCGCACGCAGGAACGACTCGTCGATCGAGGCGAGCGAGCGCACGTAGGGCGCAAGGTCGCCCGCGGCCTGGTCGAGCAGGGCCTCGCAGGCGTCACGCAGGGTGATGACGTTGTCTCCAGAGGGGACGATGCCCGTGAAGTCGAGGTAGGAGAGGGTCGCCAGGATGAGGGCGTCCACCTCGTTGAAGGGGCGCTCCACGAAGCTGAGGTCGCCCCTCCACGAAAGATAGTCGACGACGGTCGCCATGCTCTTCTCCCCCACTCGAGTGCCTTGAATAGTGGCATGGTAGCGCAGCAGACGACCGGCGCTGCGAGCCGGCGCCGACGCGAAACAAAGGGGCGACGCGATCGCTCGCGCCGCCCCCGGGAGGCTTTGTGTGCCGGGCCTACGCCATGATCTTGCGGAAGAGCTCCACGACCTGCTCGTGCGTGGCCTCGCGCGGGTTGCCCGGGTAGCAGGCGTCGTTGAGCGCGTCGGTCGCGAGCTGGTCGAGGTCGGACTCGACCAGGCCGTCGCAGGTGGCGGGGATGTTGACGTCGGCGGAGAGCTGCTTGACGGCGGCGATCGCGGCGTCGGCGGCCTCGTCCTCACTCATGCCTGCGGTGTCGACGCCCATGGCGACGGCGACCTCGGCGAGGCGCTTGGCGACGACCGGCTTGTTGAACTCCATGGCGATCGGCAGCAGCATGGCGCAGGCGACGCCGTGGGGCGTGTCGTAGTGCGCGGAGAGCGTGTGCGCCATGGCGTGGTCGATGCCGAGGCCGACGTTGGAGAAGCCCATGCCGGCGACGTACTGGCCGAGCGCCATCCCCTCGCGGCCGGACGCGGGCTGGCCGCTCTTGGCCTCGGCGAAGGCGTCACGCAGGTTGGACGAGATGAGCTCGATGGCCTTGAAGTGGAACATGTCGGAGAGCTCCCAGGCGCCGCGGGTGGTGTAGCCCTCGATGGCGTGGGTGAGCGCGTCCATTCCGGTGGCGGCGGTCAGGCCGGCGGGCATGGAGGCCATCATGTCGGGGTCGACGACGGCGACGTCGGGGATGTCATTGGTGTCGACGCAGACGAACTTGCGGACCTTGTCGGGGTCGGTGATGACGTAGTTGATCGTGACCTCTGCAGCGGTGCCGGCAGTGGTGGGGACGGCGATGGTGAACGTCGCGTGGTTCTTGGTGTCGGCGACGCCCTCGAGGGAGACGACGTCGGCGAACTCGGGGTTCTCGACGATGATGCCGATGGCCTTGGCGGTGTCCATGGACGAGCCGCCGCCGATGGTGACGATCATGTCGGCGCCGGACTCCTTGAAGGCGGTGACGCCGTCCTGCACGTTCTTGATCGTGGGGTTGGGCTTGATCTCGGAATAGAGGCTCCAGGCGATGCCGGCCTCGTCGAGGAGGTCGGTCACCTTGGCGGTGACGCCGAACTTCACGAGGTCGGGGTCGGAGCAGACGAAGGCCTTCTTGAAGCCGCGACGGGCGATCTCGCCGGGGATCTCCTTAATCGCGCCGGAGCCGTGATAGGAGATGTTGTTGAGGACGAAGCGGTTAGCCATGCTTACCTCCAGGGTCGAGAATGCGTGCTTCGCACGATTACCGCGAACAGTATGGCAATCTAAACAAACTAAATCCGTTCAATCACTCGTTTAATCAGTGAACGGAGAAAAGCGAGCTGAGGGGTATAAAACGTCTCTAAAGTCGGTATAATACGCTCTTCTCGCCCGCGCAAGAGAAAGGCGCCCGCCCCTGCTCGGGACGGGCGCCTCGTCGTAGGCGCTGTGCTATGCGCGGACCCTTACAGGGGCGAGCCGCAGCTGGAGTAGCCGTAGAGGGCGCCGGCGTTGTAGCGCACGCCCATGCCGGGCTGCATGGCCTCGATGACGGCGCCGTTGCCGACGTAGATGCCGACGTGGCCAGGGGTCCAGCAGATGTCGCCGGGGACGGCCTGGGAGACGGGCTTGTTGCAGTAGGCGGCCTGGGAGCCGGAGCTGTGGCCGAGGCCGATGCCCGCGGCGGCGTAGCAGTACTTGACGAGGCCGGAGCAGTCGAAGGCGCCGGGCGTCTCGCCACCCCAGACGTACTCGCTGCCGATCTGGGCGTAGGCGGTCGCGACGACGACGGAGCGCCAGCCCTCGTCGACCTCGCCGCCATCGTAGGAGCCGCCGCCGTCGTAGGAGCCGCCACCATCATAGGAGCCGCCCTCGTCGCCACCGCCGTAGTTGCCGCCACCGTTGTCCTGGGCGGCAGCCTGCGCGGCGGCCATGGACTGGGCCTGGGCCGCAGCGGCGGCCTCGGCAGCAGCAGCGGCCTCGGCGGCGCGCTTGGCCTCGAGGGCCTCCTTCACCTGGGCGTCAAGGCCGTTGACGTAGTTCTGGGCCTCGGCGGCCTGGGCGGAGAGGGAGGCCTGCTGGCTCTCCTGGGCGGACGCGAGCTCCTCCTGCTCGTCCTTCTCGCGCTCGAGCGAGGACTTGGACTCGTCAAGCTCGTTGCGCAGGGTCTTGACGCGGGAGATCGCCTCGGCGTCACTCTGGCTGACCTTGGTCGCATAGTAGATGTTGCTCGTGAGCTCGTCGAAGGAGCTGGAGCTCAGGATCAGCGAGAGGAGCGAGGTGGGGCCGCTCTTGTAGTTGGCTGCCACGTGGTCGGCGAGGATGCCCTGGGCCTGCTTGAGGTCCTTCTCCTGCTGCTCGATCTTGGTGTCGAGCTCGGAGATCTTGGACTTGGTGTCCTCGAGGCGGACGCGCGTGTCGTTGAGCTGCTCGGAGATGGACTCAGCCTGCTGGTAGAGAGAGTTGAGCCTGGCGTTGGCGGCGTCGAGCTGCGACTGGAGGTCGCTGGCCTCGTCAGCGTAGGCAACGCTGGAGAGCATAGGCGCGGTCGCGCCAGAGAAAGCGAGCGTCGCGGAGAGCGCCGCTGCAATGGCTTGCTTTGCCTTGTTCTGCATCGGTTTCCTCGATTTCTTCGATAGGTTGCGTTTGCATAGGCTGTTACATAATAGCATCTGTTACCCGGCTCGCGAACTTTACAGACTTGCGGATGTCTCCGCTGGTAGCAAGTTCACGGTTTCTGGACATGTGTGCGGAGCCTGTGAGCGAGGGCTGATGTGCGTGCGCGTTCCAATGGCGTCAGGCGCCCTGGGCGTCGAGGCGCTCCCTCAAGAGGGCCGAGAAGAGCTTGGGGTTTCCTGCCGCACCGGCCTCGCGCATGCACTGGCCTATGAGGTGGCCCACGACCTTCGTGTTGCCCGCGCGGTACTGGGCGACCTGGTCTTCCGAGCGCGCGAGGACGTCGTCGACGACGGAGGCAAGCTCCTCTCGGTCGCTGTTCTGCCTGAGGCCGTGGGCGTCCACGTATCGTGCGGGGTCCTCCCCCGTCGGCGCGACGGCGTCGATGACGTCGCGTGCCTGGGCGAAGGTCAGGGCCTCGTCGTGCAGGAGCTGTGCGATGGAGCGCACCTGCGCGGCGGCGAGGCAGCCGTGCGCGGGGCGCAGGTTGACGATGACGTTGGCGACCGTGGTCGCGAGGTCGCGCGCAGGGGTCGCGGGCGCCTCGGGGGTCGCGGGCGTTTCGGGGGTCACGGCGAGGGCGGCCTCGAAGAGGGACGCGAGGGCTGGGTCGGCCGCGATCATGCGGGCCTCGCGGCGCCTGAGGCCGAGCTGCGAGACGTAGCGCGCGCTCTTCTCGGCGGGAAGCTCGGGAAGGGAGGCGCGAAGGCGTTCGACGACGTCGTCGGAGATGAGGATGGGCGGCAGGTCGGGATCCGGGAAGAGGCGGTAGTCGTCGAAGGCCTCCTTGGTGCGCAGGGCGATCGTGCGGCGGGACGTGGGCTCCCAGTGGCGCGTCTGCTGGCGGACGGCCTTGCCGGCGTCGAGCAGCGCGGCCTGGCGGCGGACCTCGAAGGCGAGGGCGTCGTGGAGGGACTTGAGGGAATTGAGGTTCTTCATCTCGCACTTGGTGCCGAGCTCGGGCGCGTGCGCGCGGGCGAGGCTCACGTTGGCGTCGACGCGCAGGGAGCCGGCCTCGAGCGAGCAGTCGGAGACGCCGAGGGCGAGCAGGGTCTGGCGCAGGTGCTCGACGAGGCGGCGGGCCTCGGCGGGGGTGCGCAGGTCGGGCTCGCAGACGAGCTCCATGAGCGGCGTGCCGGCGCGGTTGTAGTCGATGAGCGAGTGCGTGGCGCCGGCGATGCGGCCCTCGGCGCCGCCGACGTGGACCATCTTGGCGGCGTCCTCCTCGAGGTGGATGCGGCGGATGCGGATCCGTGTGACGTAGCCGCCGTCGGGGGCCGGGCGCAGCGTGGGCGCGTCGGGGCGCTCGCGGGCGGTCTCGGCGTCGAGCTCGACCTCGACGCTGCCGCCCATGCAGATCGCGACGGGGCCCTGCGTGGTCTGGAAGTTCTTGGCCATGTCGGGATAGAAGTAGTGCTTGCGCCAGAAGGTCGAGCGGCGCTCGACGGCGCAGCCGAGGGCCAGGCCCGTGCGCGCCACGGCGAGTACGGCCTCGCGGTTCGCCACGGGAAGGGCGCCGGGAAGCCCCAGGCAGACGGGGCAGACGTGGGTGTTGGGCTCGGCGTTGCGCGAGAGGGTGCAGCCGCAGAGGAGCTTGGTCTCAAGCGACGTGAGCTCGACGTGGACCTCGAGCCCGATCGAGGCCTGCCAGCGGGAGAGTATGTCCTGGATGCGCTCGCTCATGCGGGGAGCTCCCCTCCCCTGCCGAGGAAGGCGGGTGCGACGGGCGCGGGTTCGGCCGAGGCGGAGGCGCCATGTCCGCGCTCGAGGGCGGCCGCGACGCCGAGGAGGCGTGCGTCGTCGTGGCAGGCACCGATGAGCTGGGCCGAGACGGGCAGGCCCGATTGGGGCCCGAGGCCGAGCGGGACGGAGATCGCGGGGTTGCCGGCGAGGTTGCAGCCGACCGTGAAGAGGTCGGAGGCGTACATGCGCACCGGGTCGGAGCGCTCGCCAAAGCCGAAGGCGCAGGTGGGGCTTGCGGGCGCGAGGATCGCGTCGCAACGCGAAAGGGCACGGGAGAGGTCTGCCGCGATGGACCGGCGGATGCGCTGGGCCTGGGTGAAGTAGCGCTCGTAGGCGTCGGAGGAAAGCAGGTAGGCGCCGAGCAGCTGGCGCCGGCGGGCCTCGGCCCCGAAGCCGGCCGCGCGGGTGCGGGAGGTCTGCTCGGCGAGCGTGGGGGCGCCTACCTGCGCGCCGAAGCGCACGCCGTCGAAGCGCGCGAGGTTGGAGAAGGCCTCGCAGGAGGCGATCGCATAGTAGGCCGCGATGGCGGCGTCCGCGTGGGGAAGGTCGAGCTCGACGAAGGTCGCGCCCTGGTCTGCCAGGACGTGCCTGGCGTGCGAGAGCGCGCTCTTCTCGTCGGCGTCGAGACCCTCGGCCTCGAGGAGGCGCGGGACGAGGCCGATGGTCAGGGGCTCGGGCGCGTCGGCGGCAGGGCCGAGGTGCGCGAGGAAGTCGCGCGGGGCGCCGGTGGTCGTCGCGTCGAGGGGGTCGGGGCCGCCTCCGGCGAGGGCCTGCAGGCAGAGCGCCGCGTCGCGCACGGTGCGCGCGAGCGGGCCGACCTGGTCGAGCGAGGAGCCGAACGCCACGAGGCCGTAGCGGCTCACGGTGCCGTAGCTGGGCTTCATTCCGACGACGCCGCAGAGGCTCGCGGGCTGGCGGATCGAGCCGCCGGTGTCGGAGCCGAGTGCGAGGGTCGCCTCGCCGGCCGCGACGGCCGCGGCCGAGCCGCCCGAGGAGCCGCCGGGGACGCGGGCGAGGTCCCAGGGGTTGCGCGTGGGGCCGAAGGCGGAGGCCTCGCAGGAGCTGCCGAAGGCGAACTCGTCCATGTTGGTCTTGCCGAGCGGGACGGCGCCGGCGGCGAGCATGCGACTGACGGCGGTTGCCGTGAACTGCGAGGCGTAGCCCTCGAGCATGCGCGAGCCGCAGGTCGTGTGGGTGCCCTCGAGCTGAAGGTTGTCCTTGATGGCGAAGGGCACGCCCGCGAGCGGCCCGAGGGGCTCGCCGGCGGCGCGGCGCTCGTCCACGCGGCGCGCGGCCTCGAGCGCGAGGTCGGGCGTGACCTCGAGGTAGGCGTGCAGGTCGGCGTCGCGCGCGGAGATCGCGTCGAGGGCGGCGGTGGCGACCTCGACGGCCGAGAGGGCTCCCTCGGCGATCGCGGAGGCGACGCCTGCGGCCGTGAGCTGGTCGACGCTTGCCATCAGGCGCCGCCCTGGCCGTCGTCGAGGATCCGGGGAATGCGGAAGCTCTGCCCCTCGGTTGTGGACGCGGCGCCGAGGGCGACGTCCGGGGCGAGGCAGCGCCCGGGGTCGGGCACGTCGGGCGCGAGCGTGGAGAGGGGCTCGGGGCATGGGGCGGCGTCGCCTTGGGGCGCGGCGTCGGGGACGGGGGCGGGCTCTTCTCGGCCGGCGTCTGCGAGGAGGTGCGGGTCGAGCATCGCGAGGGCGTCGTCGAGGTAGTCGCGCATGGAGACGAGCTCGGCGGCGTCGAGGTCGATGCGGGCGTAGGCCGCGATGTGGGCGACCTCGTCGAGCGAGAGCGACACGTGACTCACCTCCCCTGTCGGCGCGGCGCGGCCGCGCGGTGCCGGGCACGCGGTCCCGGCTGATGCCTAGGCAAGCATTCTAGGGCAATGCCCTAGCGGGTGCGGTCGCGCATGAGCAGCGCCCAGCGGCGCACGGGCGGGACCAGGGCGAGGAGCTGCACGACGGCGAGCGAGACGCAGCAGACCGCGGGGATGCCGGCGAGCAGGAGCGTGAGGTCGTGCGAGAGCGAGTTGACGCCCTCGGGGTGGATGCCGAAGCGGCGGACCAGCGTGAAGAGGCCGCCGATGACCCAAAGGTGGGTGACGTAGACGCCGAAGGAGCGCTCGGAGACCCAGGCCAGGGCGGAGGCGGCGCGCGGCGACTGGATGCGTCGGCCGAGGCTGAGCAGCAGCAGGAACAGCAGGACCGAGGAGGCGACCACGAGGACGAAGTCGTAGTCGTTCAGGACCGCGCGACCCGAGAGGATGAGCCTCGTGTTGAGGAGGCTGTGCGCGGCGACGGAGGCGACGAGGCCGAGGGCCAGGGGCGCGGGGCGCAGGCGGTCGCGCAGGGTGCGCGCGGCGTAGCCGACGACGAGGAAGAGCAGCCAGGCGCTGTGGCCCCAGACCGAGGCGGAGAAGACGCTCATCTCGAGCACGGGCGCGAGCGGGATGAGCGACGGGCGCAGCGACGCCTGTGCCGCCACGAGGCTGGGGACGAGAGTGCCGCAGGCGACGAGGCAGACGCCAAGAAGGACGCGATACGGGCCGCGGAGCTTCTGCAGGGCCCAGGAGACGACGGGGATGCCGAGGTAGAGCGCCAGAGACATGTGCAGGTACCAGAGGGCGTTGCCGGTCGGCCCGAGGAAGAGGGCCGCATGCAGGGCCTCGACGGGGTCGGTGGGCAGGCCGTTGGCGCCGGGCAGCAGCGCCGGCACGTTGTTGCCGAGCACGCACCACAGCGCGTTCCAGATCTCGAAGGCGACGAGCATGCCGAGGAGGTTGCGCTTGAGGAAGTGCGCGAGCGTGGCGTCGTCGTAGGTGCGGCCGAGCATGAGGTAGCCCGTGAGCATCACGAAGAGCGGCACGCCCAGGAATCCCAGCGACGTGCAGACGCTGAGGGCAGCGGGGTGGTGGGACATGACCAGGGGGCCGAAGTGGCACAGGACCACGAGCACCATGGCCACGGCGCGCACGAGGTCGAGGGACGCGTCGCGGGCGCGGGGGCGGCTCTTCTCGGCGGCGGCCGTGGTCGCCAGCTCGTCGCCTTGCGTTTCGGAACCTGTGGTCACTGCTCGCATCAAGACCTCCCAGACCCTGCGAGACCGACAGCGCGACGTTTGCCTCGGCGCGCTACCCTAGTGGGGCGGGCGTGCGCCCGCGTGCGTGGGTGCCCATGATACACAGCGACCGCACGCGCGCGACATGCTCACGGAAACAGCGAAAACGACGCAGAGGGAGAGCGGGATGCACACGATCGTGGCGAGCGACATGGACGAGACGTTCCTCGATCACACGCACGCCGTGCCGCAGGCCAACGTCGACGCGGTGCGCGAGCTGCGCGAGCGGGGCGTGCTCTTCGTGCCGGCGTCGGGCCGCGCGTACGGCTCGATCCTCGCCTCGCTCTCCCCCATCCGCGACCTGCTCGAGGGTTCCTACGTCATCAGCTACAACGGCGGTTGCATCCATCGCGTGGGTGAGAAGAGCCCGCTTGCCCAGTCCGAGCTCTCCCGCAGCGACGCGGAGCGGCTCCTGGCGCTCGGCCGAGCGGCGGGCTTCGGCGCCCATGCGTACACCATGGACGGCACCTGCTGGGGCTGGGGCCTCGTCGAGGCGGAGCGCCGCTACCTGCGCGGCCACATGGAGATCTGCGACGCGCCCGAGGAGGGCATGGCCTTCCTCGGCGACGCGAAGGTCGCGAAGGTGCTCTTCGTCGACCCGGACGGACTCGAGCGCCTGCGCGGCCTGCTCGAGCGCATGAGGGCCGCCGACGCCGACCTCGTCTCAAGGACGGAGTGGACCTTCTCGTCCAACCGCTACCTCGAGTTCAACCCCGCCGGCGTCAACAAGGGTCACGGCCTGCGCAGGTTGGCGTCCGCCCTCGGGATCGACATGGCCGACACCGTCGCGGTGGGCGACTCCGCGAACGACCTCGTCATGATCGCGGCCGCGGGCCTGGGCGTGGCCGTCGCCAACGCGACGCCCGAGGTCGCCGCCGCGGCCGACGTGCGCCTCGACGCCACCTGCGACGACGGCGCGATCGCCGAGGTCGCACACATGCTCGCGCACGAGTAGCGCCCCGCCGGCCACCCCCGCCGGACGCACCCGCACGACGCATACATATTTGTTGTGCCGACGTTGAAGTCGCGCCCCCGTCGGGGTAAAATCCCCCTTCGTAGGTAGGAATATATCCGGGCACACGGCAACGATCGTCTACCCCGCATGCGTCTTCGCAGGTAGACCGCCCATTTGCCCGCCCGGCAAAATCGCGGCGCACGCGCGCCGCACGCAAGAGAGAGGCGCCATGTCACAGTTGCTCAGCATCACCGGGCTCTCGGCCGGGACCGAGGACAAGCCCATCCTCCACGACATCGACCTGACCATCGGCGCGGGCGAGACCCACGTCCTCATGGGCCCCAACGGCGCCGGCAAGTCGACGCTCGGCCACGTCATCATGGGCGACCCCGCCTACCAGGTGACGTCGGGCACCATCGCCTTCGACGGCCAGGACCTCACCGAGAAGGGCGCCGACAAGCGCTCCCTGGCCGGCATCTTCCTCTCCTACCAGGCGCCCGTCGAGGTCCCCGGCGTGCCCCTCTACAGCTTCCTGCGCACGATCTGCCAGATGCGCCCCGAGCTCAAGACCACCGCGCGCAAGTTCCGCCAGCGCGTCGCCGAGGTCTCCGAGCAGCTCGAGATCGACGACTCCTTCCTCACGCGCGAGCTCAACGTCGGCTTCTCCGGCGGCGAGAAGAAGAAGATCGAGATGCTGCAGCTCCTGCTGCTCCGTCCGAAGCTCGCCATCCTCGACGAGACCGACTCCGGCCTCGACGTCGACGCCCTCTCCGTCGTCTCCCGCGCGGTCGAGGCCTACCGCGCCGACTGCGACGGCGCCCTGCTCATGATCACGCACAACACCCGCATCCTCGAGCGCCTGACCGTCGACGAGACCCACGTCATGGTCCACGGCAACCTCGTCGAGTCCGGCCCCGCCTCCCTCATCGACGAGATCGACGAGCACGGCTTCGGCCGCTTCGAGGGCGCCCTGGGCGAGAAGAGCGAGGCGTAGCGTGGCCGACATCAAAGACACCACCGCGGGCCTCGGCGCGTCGCAACCCGCGTCCACCGAGCCCCGCGTCGACGAGAAGGGCCGCTCCGTCGTCGACGACGTGAACCGCTCCCTCTACGACTTCACCAAGTCCGAGGAGGGCTACGAGCGCTACGCCGACGGCCTCACCCCCGAGATCGTGCGCGCCATCTCCGCCAAGAAGAGCGAGCCGGAGTGGATGCTCGAGATGCGCCTCAAGGCCCTCGAGACCTACCACGAGATGGAGATGCCCGCCAACTGGGGCCCCTCCATCGACGGCCTCGACCTCAACAACATCTCGACCTTCGTCAGCCCCAAGGCCAAGCAGGCCAGGGACTGGAACGACGTCCCCGACGACATCAAGGACACCTTCGAGCGCCTCGGCATCCCGCAGGCGGAGCGCGAGAGCCTCGCCGGCGTGGGCGCCCAGTACGACTCCGAGATCGTCTACCACAACATGCGCGAGGAGGTCGCCAAGTACGGCGTCGTCTACACCACGATCGAGGACGCCCTGCTCGACCCCGAGTGGGAGCCCGTCGTGCGCGAGTACTTCGGCACGCTCATCCCCATGCTCGACCACAAGTTCGCGGCGCTGCACTACGCCGTCTGGTCCGGCGGCTCGTTCGTCTACGTCCCCAAGGGCGTGACCGTCGAGTACCCGCTGCAGAGCTACTTCCGCCTCAACGCGCAGGGCGCCGGCCAGTTCGAGCACACCCTCATCATCGTCGACGAGGGCGCTGACCTGCACTTCATCGAGGGCTGCTCCGCGCCCAAGTACTACGACGCCAACCTGCACGCCGGCGCCGTCGAGCTCTTCGTGAAGGACGGCGCGCGCCTGCGCTACTCCACGATCGAGAACTGGTCGAAGAACATGTTCAACCTCAACACCAAGCGCGCCCGCGTCGCCTCCGACGCGCGCATGGAGTGGGTCTCGGGCTCCTTCGGCAGCCACGTCTCGTACCTCTACCCCACCACGATCCTCAAGGGCGACCGCTCGACCTGCGACTTCACCGGCATCACCTTCGCCGGCGCCACGCAGGACCTCGACACCGGCTGCAAGGTCGTCCTCTCCGGCGCCGACACCACGGCCTCGGTCGAGACCAAGTCCATCTCCAAGGACGGCGGCCTCAACACCTTCCGCAGCTCCATCGTCGTCGGCCGCCACGCCGAGCGCGCCCGCGCAACGGTCTCGTGCCAGTCGCTCATGCTCGACGACATCAGCCGCTCTGACACCATCCCTGCGATGGACGTCCGCTGCGCCACGGCCCAGGTCGGCCACGAGGCCACGATCGGCCGCATCTCCGACGACACGATCCTCTACCTCATGAGCCGCGGCTGCTCCGAGGCCGAGGCGCGCTCCATGGTCGTCAACGGGTTCGCGAACCCCGTCTCCAAGGAGCTGCCCCTCGAGTACGCCGTCGAGATGAACAACCTCATCAAGCTCGAGATGGAAGGGGCGATCGGATAATGGCCGCCGAGAAGAGCACACCCATGGACCGCGCCGCCTCGGCGAGCGACGCCCTCACGCTGTCGCACGTCAACACGCCCCCGGCCCAGACCTGGAACTACCTGCGCATCAACGACGTCTCCTTCGACGTGCCGGCACCCTCGCCCTCAAGCACCGGCGCCGCCTTCAACCGCCTGCCCCAGATCCTCTCCAAGGTCGAGACTGGCCTCGGCGACGAGGCCGTCGACTGGGTCGGCCGCATGGCCGACGGCGCGACCTACGTCGAGGTCCCCGCGCACACCCGCCGCGAGGAGCCCGTCCTCGTCGCCGTCGACGACGGGCACCCCTTCGCGAGCGCCGGCGTCATCGTCCGCGAGGGCGCCTCGGCCACCATCTGCGTGAGCGCCTCGGCAACCCAGGGCTCCCCCACCGAGAAGGGCGCCAGCGCCCCCACCACCGGCTCGGCCCTGCGCGTCATCTGCGAGCGCGGCGCCTCCGTCGAGATCGTCGAGATCGTCGCCTCCGCGGCCGGCCGCCAGCACCTCGAGGCCATCGGCGTCGACTGCGCCGAGCACGCCAGCGCCGTCGTACGCCAGTACGCCCTCGGCGGTGCCAAGGTCGCCATGGGACTCGCCGCCAACCTCGCCGGCAGCTCCGCCCACGTCGAGCTCACGAACCGCTACGTCGTGAGGAACGCCGACCTTCTCGACGTCAACCACGTCGTGCGCCAGCGCGGCCGAAACACCACGAGCGACCTCTCCGCGACGGGCGTCCTGCTCGACGACGCGACCAAGACCATGCGCGAGACCATCGACCTCATCCACGGCGCGAAGAACTCCCGCGGCAACGAGCTCGAGTGCGTGCTGGTCTGCGGCGACGGCGTCACCAACAAGACGCTGCCCACCATCCTCTGCGACGAGGAGGACGTCCAGGGCAACCACGGCGCCACCATCGGCACCATCAGCCCCGAGCAGCTTGCCTACCTGGCCTGCCGCGGCCTCTCCGAGTCCGACGTCGAGGCGCTCTTCAGCCGCGCCATCTTCGACGACGCCCTGGCCCACGCCCCCGAGGCGACCTCGCGCCAGGCCGTCGTCAGCCGCGCGACCTCGATCTTCGGCGACGCCTTCGCCGAGGAGGCCGCAGCCGGCCCCGCCGCAACCACCGACACGAACGTCGAAAGGTAGACGATGCTCACAGACCCCCAGCTCGCGGCCATCGCCGAGAGCCCCTACAAGGCTGACTTCCCGCTTCTGGTCCAAAACCCCCAGATCGCGTTTCTCGACAGCGCCGCCACGGCCCAGCGCCCCGCGGCCGTCCTCGACGCGCAGCGCACCTTCTACGAGACCATGAACGCCAACCCGCTTCGCGGCCTCTACCGCCTCTCGGTGGCCGCCACCTCGGCGATCGAGGACGCGCGCGGGCGCATAGCGCGCTTCATCGGCGCGATCGACGAGAAGGGCGAGCCCCAGGCCAGCCAGATCGTCTTCACGCGCAACACCTCCGAGTCGCTCAACCTCGTCGCCAACACGCTCGGCCGCCAGGTCGTGCTCGGCGAGGGCGACGAGGTCGTCATCTCGATCATGGAGCACCACTCCAACCTCATCCCCTGGCAGCAGCTCTGCCGCGAGACGGGCGCCCGTCTCGTCTACCTGCGCATGGACGAGGACTTCCGCATCACCCAGCAGGAGATCGACGAGAAGATCGGCCCCAAGGCCAAGATCGTCTCGGTGACGCACGTCTCCAACGTGCTCGGCGTCGAGAACGACGTCGCCGCCATCGCGCGCCGCGCCCACGAGATGGGCGCCTACATGGTCGTCGACGGCGCCCAGTCGGTCCCCCACATCGGCGTCGACGTGCGCGAGCTCGACTGCGACCTTCTCGCCTTCTCGGCCCACAAGCTCGGCGGCCCCATGGGCATCGGCGTCCTCTGGGGCAAGGCCGACGTCCTCGATGCCATGCCGCCCTTCCTCACCGGCGGCGAGATGATCGACTCCGTGACCGAGACCGACGCGGTCTGGGCCCCCGTGCCGCAGAAGTTCGAGGCCGGCACCCAGGACGCCGCGGGCTCCTTCGCCACCGACGCCGCCATCGCCTACCTCGAGTCCCTCGGCATGGAGGCCGTCGAGGGTCGCGAGCGCGCGCTCGCGACCTACCTCACCGACTCGCTGGCTGCCCTCGACTTCGTCGACGTCATCGGCCCCACCGACGGCAGCCGCCACATCGGCGCCGTCTCCTTCGACGTCCACGGGGTTCACCCCCACGACGTCAGCTCGATCCTCGACGCCTCCGACGTGTGCATCCGTGCGGGCCACCACTGCGCCCAGCCGCTGCTCACCGAGCTCGGCTACCAAAGCACGTGCCGCGCGAGCGTCGCCTTCTACAACGACAAGGCCGACGTCGACCGCCTGGTCGAGGGCCTCAAGATGGTTTGGCAGGTGTTCAATGGACGCTAACACCCACGCCGGCGTGCCCGGCCTCTACAACCCCCAGTTCATGGACCACGTCTCGCACCCCGACTACCGCTACGTGCTCGAGGACGCGACCCATACCCACGAGGGCGTCAACCCCTCCTGCGGCGACGAGCTCACCTTCTACGTGCGCATCGGCGACGACGGGACCATCGAGGAGGCCTCCTACCAGGGCCACGGCTGCGCCATCAGCCAGGCCTCGGCCGACATGATGAGCGACCTCATGGTCGACAAGACCCCCGAGGAGGCCCGCACGCTCTGCCGCACCTTCATGGGCATGGTCCGCGGCGAGGAGACCGACGCCGAGAAGATCGCATCCCTCGAGGACGCCGCCATGCTCAAGGACATCTCCCACATGCCCGCGCGCGTCAAGTGCGCCGAGCTCGCCTGGCGCACCCTCGACGAGATGCTCGCCGAGACCCAGGAGTAGCACCGTGGCCGGCATGTTCTCGACAAAGGGGCGCTACGCCCTTAGGATCATGGGCGACCTCGCCGAGCACGGCGGCTGGGTCTCCCTCGGCGACGTCGCCAAGCGCCAGGGAATCTCCCGCAAGTACCTCGAGCAGGTCGTCTCTCTTCTGCACCACGCCGGCTACGTGGAGAGCATGCGCGGCAAGGGCGGCGGCTATCGCCTCACGCGCAAGCCCGAGGAGTACACCCTCGGCTCCATCCTGCGCGCGGCAGAGGGCTCCCTCGCCCCCGTCTCGTGCCTCGACTGCACCTCCGGCGAGATCTGCCCGCAGATCGACTCCTGCCCCACGGTCTCGATCTGGCGCGACCTCGGCAAAGTCACGTCCTCCTACCTCGACAGCAAGACGCTGGCCGACATCCTGCCCACGCCAGGCGCCATCAACGCCGAAGCGGACGAGGGGCCGGGCGAAGGCTCGGGCAACACCTGCACGTAATGACGACGGGCGCCCTGCGGGGCGCCCGTTCTCTTGCCTATCCCTGGATCCCTATGCTGTAGAGTGATCCCACGATGTGGCACCTGCTCACGTAGAGGGGAACGCCCTCGTCGTCGACGGCATGGCGCACGCGCAGCCATAGCGGCTCGCCCTCGGAAACGCAGAGGCTGGATGCGACGTCCCTGGTGGCCCGGACGAGGTCGATCTTGGTGAAGGTGCCCTTGCCGCGCTCACGCGCACCCCTCTCACGGAGCACGTCGAGCATGGACTTGCTCGTCATGTCGGCGTCTACCATGTACGAGAACTCGTCGTAGGGCAGAAGCGAGTCGTCGAGGGCCAGCGGCACGTCGTCGACGTAGAGGATGCGCATGATGTGAATCAGGCGGTCGCAACCCACTGGCGCGAAGAAGGACGCCTCGCGCGAGTCCTCGCATCTGACGACCTCCCGCCCGAGGAGGGAGAACGATGACTTGCGCCCCGCCCTGTCGCACATCTCCTGGAAGGTGTCCGCGATACAGCTCTGATACAGCTTCGTCGAGAGCTTGGGTGCGTTGACGAAGGTTCCCTTGCCCTGCTTCTTCGTCAGGATCCCCTCAGAGGAGAGCTCGGTCACGGCACGACGCACGGTGATGCGGCTCACGCCATAGATATCCGAGAGCTCCGTCTCAGAGGGAATACGAGCTCCAACGGGGTACGTGCCGTTCTCGATGTCCGCGGACAGGCTGTCCATGACCTGACGATAGAGGGGAATCAGCGAGTTATCTGAGAGCGGCAAGGACAACACCTCACATGGGTTTTCGGTTTAAAAGCGCTGTTAGGGCTATGCCATAACTTTCTTCTTTTATATAGTTTAGCACTAGCTCCCGGAAAAGGTGCCCGCAGCACTACCACATGTCCGCGTCATCGCCCCCATCGGCGTCCCCTGCGTCTCGCTTCTGCGTCACGCCAAGGTAGAGCAGGGCAATGCCCACCACCACGCCAAGGGCGAGGACGAGCAGCGATGCGATGCTGTCGAGCCAGCCGGTCGCGTAGACGACCGCCGCCACGACGAGGATGAGTACACCGGCAACCCTGGCGCCCCCGCCGCGAGCTCCCCTGTCCGACATTTCGCTCCTATCGAGCTTGTGCATTTCTCTCACCTACCGTACCAGTATAGTGAACCATGTGCCAGGAAGGCACCCGTCCGACACCCCGCACGTCAGCGTCACGCCCCGCAGGCTCTATCCCTCCGTGCGCGCAATGGCGACGACGTCGGCCATCTCGACGCGGCGCCCGTCCACGATGATCGCGCCAAGCCCCTCGTCGATGCCACCAAACGCCCCGCGGCAGACCTCGTAGTGGCCGCCCTCGAAGTGGGTGACCTCGATCTCATCCCCGCGCTCGAGCGCGGCGACCTCCGCCGAGAGTAGCTCCCGCTGCTCCTCCGTCAGCTCGCGCCGCTCGACGGCGAGCGCCTGCCGCTCGCGCTCGCGCAGCGCCTCGCGGTACCCCTTGAGCGCATCGAAGGGCATGAAGATCTTCGCGCGCTCGCTCATCGGCATGCGCCGCCTGGCCACGACGCGCTTGCTCGAGTCATACTCCACTGCGATGTCCCCCGATCTGCTCGTTGCGCTCCCGCTGGGTCGCCTCCGGGAGGAGGTCGATACCCTTGAGCAGCGCGTTCTTTCCAAACTTGCGCTTCACGGCGCTCACGGCCTCCTGCCTGCGGCGCTCGCGCGCAAGCGCGTCCGCATCCTGGAAGAGGTCCATCTGCTGACCCTTCCCCTCCTCCTCGACGCCGCCGAGCGCCATCTGGATGCGGCGCACGGGCCGGTCGCGCAGCACGACGCGGGGAAAGAGCTCCCTCAGATCGCCCAGGATCTGGGCGCGCGAGTTCGTGGGCACCGTGAAGCGCACCGACCCGTTCTCGAAGAACACGCCCCACTGGGCGCGCACCCCGTGCTCGCCTATGCGCCCCTCGCCCGGCTGGGCCGAGAAGAGCATGCTCTTCTCCTCCGCGCTCAGCCGGTAGGCCACGGAGAGCGTGAGGTTCTTGGCAACGAGGTGCTGGTCGACGAGCTGCAGCACGAGGTCGTCCGCCATCTCCCGGGCGATCACGAACGCGTCGGCGTAGCTCTTGTCGCAGCCGAAGACCTGCCCGCTCGACAGCGACCGGTCGCGCGACTTGAACGCCTTGATGTCGGCCATGGTGACCGGCTCGCGGCCCCAGGCGTGGTCTATCAGGATCTCGGCGTCGACGCCGAAGAGCCGATAGATCGGGTCCTGCGGGTGCACCGCGAGCTGCCCCATCGTGTGGATGCCGAGGCCCGCCAGACGCCGCTCGGTGCCCGCGCCCACGCGCCAGAAGTCGGTTATCGGCGTGTGCGTCCAGAGGGTGTCGCGGTAGAGCTGCTCGTCGAGGATGCCGAAGAAGTCCTCGCTGTGCTTCGCCGTGATGTCGAGGGCGACCTTCGCGAGGTAGAGGTTGGTGCCCAGGCCGCAGGTCGCGGGGATGCCCGTGGTGTCGACGACCTCGCGCCGGATCCGCTCGCCGAGCTCGCGCGCGGTGCAGCCGTAGAGCGCGAGGTAGCCCGTGATGTCGAGGAAGGCCTCGTCGATCGAGTAGACGTGGATGTCGTTGGGCGAGAGGTACTTGAGGTATATGCCGTAGATGTCAGCCGCGCGCTCGATGTAGAGCGCCATGCGCGGCGGCGCCACGATGTAGTCGAGGCGGTCCGGGATCTCGAAGAGGCGACAGCGGTTGCGCACGCCCTTCGCCTTGAGCGAGGGCGACACGGCAAGGCAGATCGTCTTGTCGGTGCGCGTCTCGTCGGCGACCACGAGGTCAGTCGTCATGGGGTCGAGGTCGCGCTCGACGCACTCGACGCTGGCATAGAAGCTCTTGAGGTCGATGACCAGGTACTGTCTCTTCAAGGCGTCCGCCATGCGCCGCTAGGCCCTCGCCTCGCCGCGCTCGATGTAGACGACCTTGCCCTTGATGGCCTCGGTCGCCTCCTGCCCCTGGAAGCGGCGGATCATCGAGAGGCCGAGCTCGAGGGCCGTGCCAAGCCCCTGGCTCGTCATGACGTTGCCGTCCACTACGACGGGGTCCGAGCAGAGCGTGGCGCCGTGCTCGGAGAGGACGTGCGTGAAGCCGGGGTTGCTCGTGGCCCGCCTGCCCTCGAGCAGGCCCAGCTCCGCCAGGATCGACGGCGCCGCGCAGATGGCGGCGACATCGCGGCCCTCGCGCACGAAGCGGCCCACGGCGTCGCAGAGCGGCTCGCAGGCGTGCAGGTTCTTCGTGCCGGGCATGCCGCCGGGAAGGAACAGCATGTCGTAGTCGTCGAACGAGAAGTCGTCGTCGAAGATCGTGCGGTCGCACACCACGGTGACGCCGTGGCTCGACGTGACCGCGAGGTTGTCGCTGATCGAGACCTTGTCGCAGGCGATGTTCGCCCTGAAGAGGACGTCGACGGGCACGAGCGCCTCGCACTCCTCGAGACCCTCGGCGAAGAACGCCGCGACGCGAACCCCATCGTGCTTGTCAGCCATGACTCCTCCTTGCCGGCGGACGCCCGCCTGTCGTGTGTTTCATCAAGCATAGTGGACGCGGCGGACGAAATCGCCCGCCGCGCCCTCGAACCACCATGTCACGACACAGTCTCTCCCCTACTCGCTGCGCAGGGCCTCGACCGGGTCGTTCTTGCTCGCCCTCGTGGAGGGCATGAGGCCTCCCAGGAAGGTGAGGAGCACGCTCACGCCGATCAGCGCGACGGCGCTCCCTATCGGCAGGATCATGATGTCGGCGACGTTCTGCGTGCTGAGGACGACCGCGTTGATGGGGATCGAGAGGAGCACGACCACGAGGATCGCGAAGACGCCCGCGATGAAGCCCTCGATCACGGTCTCGGCGTTGAAGACGTTGGCGACGTTGAGCTTCGAGGCACCCATCGCGCGCAGGATGCCGATCTCCTTCTTGCGCTCGAGCACCGAGATGTAGGTGATGATGCCGATCATGATCGAGCTGACGACCAGCGAGATCGAGACGAACGCGATGAGCACGAGCGAGACCATGTTGACGATGTCGGTCACCGAGCTCATGAGCGTGCCGGCGATGTCGGAGTACTGGATGGTCGCGTCGTTCTTGCCCTGCGCGGTCTGCTCGTCGTTGTAGCGGTCGATGGCGTCGAGGACCGACTGCTTCGCTGCGAAGTCCTTCGGGTAGATGCTGATGGACTCGGGGCTGTCCTTCGACGCGTAGCCGATCTTGGTCAGGTTGGAGTCATAGGTCAGCTCGGCGCCGTTCATGTAGTTGGTCAGAAGCGACGTAAGGTCCTCCTGGCTCATGTTGAAGTGGATCGCGTTGGCGAACGCACTTGCGTCGAAGGCAAATCCGCTCGACATGGCCGACGACAGCGCCTCCATCTGGCTGGAGAGGCCGGCGGCGGCGTCCAGCGAGAAGGACGAGCCGAGCGAGCCGGTGGCAGCTGCCATCTGCTGCTGGAGCTGCTGTGCGAGCTGGGTCGCCATGACCTGCCCGGCCTGGCCCATCAGCTGGGTCATCTGCTGCGAGAAGTACGGTGCGAACTGCTCGGTCATGTACTTGGTCATGGCGGCCTGGACGACCTCCTGGGCAGTGCCCCCGAGGTTCTTGCTGACCTCGGCCGAGACCGCCTTGCCCTCGTCGGTGGCCATAAACGTCTGGAACGCGTCGTCTGCCGCGGCCTCGGTGGGATGCGTCATGGCCCAGGCGCTGTAGCTCGCCATGAGCTTGCGTACGGAGTCGTTGATCGCGGCCTGCTGCTCCGGCGGCAGGTTCGAGATGGTGTCGCCGATGCCTAGGTCCTCGAGGGACATGGCCGGGGCGCCCGCCATGATCTTGGTCATCGTCTCCTCGTTGAACACGGAGGACATCGCGCTCGCGTCGAAGTTGATCGAGCTCGCGTCGAACCCAGAGAGGCCGAGGTCGAGCCCGCCGAGGTCGCCGGCGCCCAAGTCGGCGGAGGAGAGTGCGGAGGAGTCGAAGGAGAAGGCGTTCGCAAGGGCCTGCTCGTCGACGGAGAACACGCTCGAGAGGTCAAAGGAGGAGCCGTTGCTCTCCTTGAGCTCGTCGAAGGTCTTGCCCGTGAAGACGTCGACGTCCCTGTTTGCGAGCTGCTCCTTGGCGATCTGCGAGTCGCTCGCGCGCCGCATGAGCTCGTCGGTGAGCTTGGGGGTGTAGGCGATGCCCTCGCGCACGAGGGCCGTCGAGGCGCCTTCGACGGGCCTGATGATGCCGACGACCTTGAGGTGGATGCCGTCGGCGATCTGCGTCCTCATGTACTCGTCGTCCTTGGACATGTCGGTCCAGGTGCCCGTCTCGTCGTTCTTCTGGAAGAGGTTGCAAGAGGGCACGACCGAGAAGGTCATGCCGAGCGCGTCGTCAAACGTGAAGTCTCGCTTGGCGTCAGGCGAGCTGACCTCCTTGCCCGAGAGGGCGTCGGTCACCATCTTGTCCATGACCGAGGTGTCGTAGAAGCCGAGCGCATAGAGGGTGTAGTCGGCGAGGCCGCCCCTGCGGTTGAGCACGACCACGCACTCGTCGGTTGCCTCGGGCCAAGACCCCTTCACGAGCTGCATCTGGCTCTCGAGAAGCCGCTTGTCGTCGACCAGCTCGGAGAACGAGGTGAGGCCGCCCCCGCCGCCAGTGAGCGACGAGCCCGAGATGCCGTTCGAGAGCGTCTGGGACATCTTGGAGGGATTGAGCCTCGTGACTGCGTTCGAGGTGTCGGTGGAATACACCTGCGGCGTGATGCCATAGGAGTACTGGACCGTGTTGATGTAGGGGGAGATCCCGAGGGAGTCGGACTCGAGCATCGACTTGAACGACTTGAGGTCGTTGTTCTTCACCTGGGCGAACATGTCGGTCATGATCGACATCTGGGGAATGACGTCCTTCTTCTCTTGCCCGCCACCCTCGCTCTGGCCAGAGACTGCGTCGGCGCCCATGCCGTAGCCTAAGAACTGCGTCATGTCGAAGCTGCTCTTGGTGATCGTGAGCGGGTAGCTCGAGAGCGCGTCCTCCTCGGTCTTCGCGATGTAGTTGTTGACGCCATTGGAGAGCGAGAGGATCGCGGCGATGCCGATGATGCCAATCGATCCGGCGAAGGCCGTCATGAAGGTGCGGCCCTTCTTCGTCATGAGGTTGTTGAACGAGAGCGAGAGCGCCGTGAGGAAGCTCATCGAGGCATGGCGACCCTCGCCGGACGAGCGGTCGCGGGTCCTGCGCCTCGAGCGCACCGCGGCTCGGGCTGCACGCGCCGCCTCCTCGGGCGGCTCGGGGGCGCCGGGGCGGCGGGGGCCAAGCGCAGCGACGACGGTCGGATCCTCAGGCTCGAGCCCGACGACCTCCACGGGGTCGGTGTCGCCGACGATGGCGCCATCCTTGACCGAGACGATGCGCGTCGCATACTCCTTGGCGAGGTCGGGGTTGTGCGTGACCATGACGACGAGGCGATCGCGCGCCACGCCCTTGAGTATCTCCATGACCTGCACGCCGGTGTCGGTGTCGAGCGCGCCGGTCGGCTCGTCTGCGAGCACGATGTCAGGGTTGTTTACCAGGGCGCGCGCGATGGCGACGCGCTGCATCTGGCCGCCCGAGAGCTGCGCGGGGCGCTTGTGCGCGTGCTCGGAGAGGCCGACCTCGTCGAGGGCCGCGAGCGCCCTCTCCTTTCGCTCCGCCCGGCCCACGCCCGCGAGCGTGAGCGCGAGCTCGACGTTGGAGAGCACCGTCTGGTGCGGGATGAGGTTGTAGCTCTGGAAGATGAAGCCCACGCGGTGGTTGCGGTAGGTGTCCCAGTCCTTGTCGCCGTAGTCCCTGGTCGAGATGTCGTTGATCACGATGTCGCCCGAGTCGGCGTGGTCGAGGCCGCCGAGGATGTTCAGCAGCGTCGTCTTGCCAGAGCCGGAGGGGCCGAGTATCGCCACGAACTCGTTGTCGCGAAACGCCAGCGACACGTCGTCGAGTGCGACCTGCGTGAAGGAGTCGGTCGTATAGGCCTTGCGGATGTGCTCTAGTTGAAGCATGTTGGCTCCCCGCGTCGAAAGGTCAATTTAGATAAACATACCCAGAATCGGGTGTGCCTGCCTAGACGCCGCACGTAGACGGCAGCCTACACACTTTATTCTTTTCTGGTCGAGTATCAGAATGCGCCATCACGTTGATTCATACTTCTAGGCAACGCTAACCACTCACCTAAGGAGTGCCAACGATGGCAGAATTGTTCCTCATGTTCATACTCGGTCTGCTACCCGTCATATGGCTCGTCATAGCCCTATGCGGACTCAAGATGGAGGCCTACAAGGCCAGCATTGGAGCGGCCGTCGTCGCCATCGTCCTCGCCATCGCCGTCTGGAAGATGCCCCTCGTGAACGCCGCGACCGCCGTCGCCGAGGGCATGGCCATGGCCATCTGGCCCATCGTCATCGTCATCATCGCCGCCGTCTTCACCTATAACCTCACGGTCCACACGGGCGCGATGGAGAAGATCAAGGGCATGCTCACGTCGGTCTCCTCCGACAAGCGCGTCCTCGTCCTCCTCATCGGCTGGTGCTTCGGCGGCTTCCTCGAGGGCATGGCCGGCTTCGGCACCGCGGTCGCCATCCCGGCGAGCATGCTCATGGCACTCGGCTTCAACCCGATGACCGGCATCCTCGCCTGCCTGCTCGCCAACGGCGTGCCCACCATGTTCGGCTCGATCGGCATCCCCACCACCACCCTCGCGAGCATCTCCGGCCTCGACCCGACCTCGCTCGCCTTCTGCCAGTCGCTCCAGGTCGCGCCCTTCGTGGTCGCCACCCCGTTCCTCATGGTCATGCTCGTCGGCGGCGGCCCCAAGGCCCTCAAGGGCGTCGTGCCCATCACGCTCGCCTCGGGCCTCGCCTTCGCCGTGCCCGAGATCGTGGCCGCCCGCTTCATCGGCGCCGACCTCCCCGTCGTCGTGGGCGCCGTCTGCACCCTCGTCGTGACCTTCCTCTTCGCGCTCAAGTCCAAGGCCGAGGTGCCCGAGGAGTACCGCCTCGAGGTCGCAGACGCCACCGACTCCGAGCCCCTCACCGCAGCCGACGCGCTTCGCGCCTGGTGCCCCTTCATCCTGATCTTCGTCGTCCTCGTCCTGACGAGCGCGCTCGTGCCCGCCATCCACGAGCCCCTCTCCCAGATCAAGACCACGGTCAACATCTACGCCGGCGACCCGAACGCAAAGCTGACCTTCTCCTGGGTCAACACCCCGGGCGTGCTCATCATGATCTGCGGCATCATTGGCGGCCTCATCCAGGGCTGCTCCGTCCGCGAGATGCTCGACGTCCTGCTCGCGACCGTCAAGCAGATGAGCAAGACCATCGTCACGATGCTCGCCATCCTCGCCTGCGCCAAGGTCATGGGCTACTCCGGCATGATCGCGAGCGTCGCCGCATTCTTCGTCGGCACCTTCGGCAGCTTCTACCCGCTCGTCTCCCCCGTCCTCGGCGGGCTCGGCACCTTCGTCACGGGCTCCGGCACCTCCAGCGAGGTCCTCTTCGGCTCCGTCCAGGTCCAGGCCGCCCAGGCCATCGGCGCCGACCCCCTGTGGCTCGCCTCCGCCAACTCCCTCGGCGTCTCCGCGGGCAAGATGATCGCGCCGCAGTCCATCGCCATCGGCACGGCCACCTGCGGCCTCGTCGGGAAGGACGGCGAGGTCCTCGGCAAGATCTCCAAGTACGCCTTCGGCTACCTCGTCGTCATGGCGATCTTCATCTACGCCGGCGTCCTGCTCGGCATCCACATCGCCTAGCGCACGCAACGCATCAAGAATACGACGCTCCCGCCCGAACCTCGGACGGGAGCGTTTCTCATTACCACCGAGAAGAGCCTGGGCCTTGCCCCCTACGCGTGCGGAGCGATGACGGCGTTCCCGTCGGCCCTCACCTTGAACGTCATGCCCTTGAACTCCGATCCGTTGGGCAGAAGCGAGTTGTAGGCGCGGCCCCGGACCGTGAGCACGTTGCCGTTCGCTACGTAGTCGGCGTTCTCGCCGCTCAGGAACGTGACGGGCTTCGTAAACGGGATGTCGAACGACCACTCCTGGAGGTCGTCCCCGTCGTTCCTGATCGTGAACTGGTAGTCGAAGGTGAAGTCCTGGCCGTCCGCCGGCTGCGCCGAGAGGAGCTTCGCCGTGAGCACGAGGCCGTTCTGCTCGACGGTCACGGTGCCGGCCTTGGCGGCGGGCGGGAGGTCGACGACCTCCGTCTGAGGCTCGGTGCTCGCCTGCTGCTGCGGACCTCCGCAGGCCCCGAGGCACAGGGCGAGCCCCAGCGCCGCAAGCGAGGCGCAAAGCGGGCGCGCAAGCGCGACCGCGCGCGTGGAGAGGCTGCTCGAAGCTGTGGACATGCGACCTCCTTCGCCGGGCGGGACCTGGCGTGTGCGTCCCGCGCACCTTGTGCGAGCGGCGCAAAAGAGCCCGCGCGCTTCGCTACCATAGGGTATCGCATCGCACCTGCGCGATGGCCCACGGGCGCACGCGCGCCCGCCCAGCGAACCCACGACCTAGACAAGGAGACGCCATGCCCTGCACAACGCTGCTCGTCGGCAAGAAGGCAAGCTACGACGGGTCGACCATCATCGCCCGCAACGAGGACTCCCCCGGCGGCGTCTTCACTCCCAAGAAGCTCCAGGTGATCCACCCCGCCGACCAGCCCCGCCACTACCGCTCCGTCCTGAGCCACGTCGAGATCGACCTCCCCGAGAAGGCCATGCGCTACACCTCGGTTCCCGATGCGATCCCCAAGGACGGCATCTGGGCCGAGGCCGGCGTCAACGAGAAGAACGTCGCCATGAGCGCGACCGAGACGCTGACCACCAACGAGCGCGTCCTCGGCGCCGACCCCCTGGTCGAGCTCCAGCCCGCCAAGGGCAAGCCCGGCGAGGAGGGCTACGTTGCCGAGGTCCCCGGCGGCATCGGTGAGGAGGACATGGTCACCCTCGTCCTCCCCTACATCTCCTCCGCCCGCGAGGGCGTCCTTCTCCTCGGCTCCTACCTCGAGAAGTACGGCACCTACGAGATGAACGGCATCGCCTTCTCCGACACCGACGAGATCTGGTGGCTCGAGACCGTCGGCGGCCACCACTGGATCGCCGCCCGCGTGCCCGACGACTGCTACGTCGTGATGCCCAACCAGCTCGGCATCGACGCCTTCGACCTCGACGACGCCCTCGGCGAGGGCCGCGACTTCCTCTGCTCGGCAGACCTCGCCGAGTGGATGGACGCCAACCACCTCGACCTCACCCTCGACTACCACGTTGACGAGGACGGCATGCTCTTCGCCGACGCGGCCGACGAGGACGCCGTGGTCGCGGGCACGAGCGTGCACCGCGTCTTCAACCCGCGCGACGCCTTCGGCAGCCACAGCGACGCCGACCACGTCTACAACACCCCGCGCGCCTGGTCGATCCACCGCTTCCTCAGCCCGCACCTCGGCTGGGTCACGCAGGACGCCCAGCTCGAGGACCCCAACAGCGCCTGGCGCCCCGAGGACGACGACATCCCCTGGTGCCTCACGCCCGAGCGCAAGGTCACCGTCGAGGACGTGAAGTACGCCCTCTCCCTGCACTACCAGGGCACGCCCTACGACCCCTACGGGGCTGCCGGCACGCCCGCCACGCGCGGCAGCTACCGCCCCATCGGCATCAACCGCAACGGCCAGCTCGCCGTCATCCAGCTGCGCCCCTACGCCCCCGAGGCGAGCCGCGCGGTCCAGTGGATGGCCTTCGGCTCCAACGCGTTCAACGCGCTGGTCCCCCTCTTCGCCAACGTCGAGCGCGTCCCCGAGTACCTCGCCAACACGACCGCCACGGTCACCACGGAGAGCTTCTACTGGGCTAACCGCATCGCGGCGGCCCTTGCCGACCCGCACTTCAACGCCTGCGCGCCGCACATCGAGCGCTACCAGGAGGCCGTCGGCGGCCGCGGCCACAACCTCGTCGCCAAGGCCGACAAGGCCCTCTCCGAGTCGGACGCCCCCGCGCACGAGACCCTCGAGGCGGCCAACGACGAGATCTGCCAGATGCTTCGCGAGAAGACCGACGAGCTGCTCAACAACGTCCTTCTCACCTCGAGCCTCGGCATGAAGAACGCCTTCGCCCGAAGCGACGGCTAGTCCGGCGCACGCGACACATCACGCCTCCTGACGGCCCGGCCGGAACCCATTCGGTCGGGCCGTCTCGTCACGCGGGCGCTGCGCGCTCGTTTCGAAAGGCGTACAGTTTTATCCCGTGGTCGGCCCAGGCGCCACAATGGAGCCGAGCCACCTTAGGCCGCACGAGAACGGGAGAGAGGGTCACATGCAGGGCAGCAGCACCAAGGAAGTCCGTCAGTACTCCATCGGCGAGGAGATCGCCAACTCCGTCTCGCACGGCGTCGGGGCACTTCTCGCCATCGCCGCGCTGGTGCTCCTCATCGTGTTCTCCTGCATCCACGGCGGCGGGGCGCGACTCGCGGCCGCCCTCATGATGGGCATCACGCTGCTTCTGGAGTTCCTCTTCTCGACGCTCTACCACGCCATCCAGCACCCCGGCGCAAAGCGCGTCTTCCGCATCTTCGACCACTGCGCCATCTACCTCGTGATCGCAGGCAGCTACGCGCCCTTCGCCCTCGTCACGCTCGACGGTCGCGGCGGCCTGCGCCTCGCCGTCATCGTCTGGGCCATCGCCATCGTCGGCATCGTGGCCGAGTGCTTCCTGCGCGAGCGCCAGCCCAAGTGGCTCTCGGTGCTCATCTACCTCGCCCTCGGCTGGATGGTCGCCTTCCACATGGCCGACATCGTCGAGCTCCTGCCCCCGGCGGCCTTCGGCCTGCTGCTCGCGGGCGGCCTCTGCTACACCCTCGGCTGCGGCTTCTACCTCGCGAAGAAGGTTCCGTACCTGCACTTCGTGTGGCACATGTTCGTGCTCGCGGGCGCGACCTGCATCACGCTCTCGGCGCTGCTCTTCATCGTCTAGCGCCGCGCACCCGCACGCCCTCTCTACCGCGCGAGCTCCGCCACGATCTCCTCGCACGAGACGATGCGCGAGCCGAAGCACTTCTCGAAGTGCTCGATGGCCCCCTCCTGCGTCCCACACAGGAACGTGCGCGTCGCGTCCTCGACCACGACGGAGGAGTAGCCCAGGTAGTACGCGTCGGCCAGCGTGTGCAGCACGCAGATGTTGGTGTCGCACCCCACGGCGATGACCGTCTCAACGCCCAGCTCGCGCAGGGTCAGGTCGAGGTCGGTGCCGAAGAAGGAGCTGTAGCGGCGCTTCTCCACGATGAAGTCGCGCTCCCCCGAGCCGGCCTCGAGCTCCGCGATCGGCCTCGCGCGCCCGGCGATGCCGTGCTCTCCCCACAGGTCGAGCTCGCGGTCGACGCCGGGAATGTGCTGGTCGCAGCAGAAGAAGACGGGAAGGCCGGCCGCACGCGCCGCGCGCGTGACCTCCACGCAGCGCTCGTTCATCTCCCGCTCGGCGCCCGTGGGCGCGTACAGCGCATCGTCCCCCTCCGCGTTGAGCACGTCGATGACGAGAAGGGCGCACCTGTCCTTGTCGATGGCCATGTTGCCTCCAGGGTGTGTAGCGTGGCGTTCGCATGCGTTGTGCCCGCACGGCCCCGCGCGGGCGAGAAGAGCCTGCCCCCTAGTCGAGGGCGATTCCCATCAGCCAGCCCCAGCGGGGCGTGACCGTGGTCCCGTAGGCCGAGATCCACGTGTCGAGCGGCATCGTCTCGATGTAGCCGACGTTGTGCATGACCATGCCGCCGCCCACGTAGATGCCGATGTGCCCGTAGATGCGCCCAGCAGTCGTCCCGGCGTGGGTCGACACGGCGATGATCATGCCGGGCTTGAGCTCGCCCTTGTCGGAGCTGTAGCAGTAGGCGTTGCACATGTCGTTGGCGTTGCCGTACGCGTAGCCGTAGCCGGCGTTGGCGAACACCTGCGAGACCCACATCGCGCAAAGGCCCGAGCCCGGCGACGGGGTGGCGTAGCACGCGGCGACGACCGCCTGCTGCGAGCCGGTCGCGCCCGACTCGATCAACTCGCCGGTGACGTCGACCACGCGATAGCCCGCGCGCGCCGCGGCGGCCGCTGCCGCCTCCTGGGCGGCGCGCTCGGCGGCCATGGCCTCGAGCTCGGCGTCGCGCTGCGCCATGAGGTTCTTGACGTCCTGGCTCAGCCCCTCGATCGCCTTCTGGGCCTCGGCCTGCTTCGCCTGCATCTCCGAGAGCTGGCGCTTCTGCGTCTCGTTGAGCCTCTCGAGGTCGGCCTTCTCCTGCTCGAGCCCGCTCTTGATGTCCTTGACCGAGTCGATGATCTGCCGGTCGTTCTCGCTGATCTTGTCGAGGTAGTAGATGTTCGACGCCAGCTCCTCGAACGACGTCGAGGCCATCATGACGTTCAGCAGGTCGCTGCTGCCCGACTTGTAGGCGCTCGCGATGCGCTTGGAGAGGACCCGCTTCTTCTCGTCGAGCCTTGCCTGGGTCTCCTTGATGCGCCCCTGGGTCTCCTCGATCTGGGCGGCCGTCTTCGACTGCTCGCCGGAGAGCTTCTCGTAGTCGGCGGCGATGGCGTTGAGCTGTGCCTGCACGGCGTCAAGCTGCGCCTGGGCCGCCGCGAGGCTGCCCTCGGTCGCCTTGACGTCCTCCTGCGTCACGGCAAGGGCGCTCGTCGGCACGGCGAGCGCGGCGCCGGCGCCCATGAGGACCTTCAGCAGGTCTCGTCTCGTGATGTCTCTGTGTTCCAAGGCGTCCCCTTGTCCCGCTGCTGCGTTTCGGTCGTGAATTCACACGATGATACTACGCGGCGGTGCCCTCCCAAACGACAGAGACGCCCCAGACGGTCCAGCGGACGAGCCTCCCAGGGCGAAGGCCTACAGGAAGAGCCCGAGGTACCAGCTCATGACCTGCTGGCCGAAGAGCATGCACAGCCAGCACGCGAACGCGATCGACGGCCCCCAGGGAAACGCGGGCAGCCCCGTGGCCCCCGCCTCGCCGTCCGCGCCACCCTCACCCTCCGCCTCGCCGGCCGACCCCGCGCCCGCCGCAAACGCGAGCCCGAACGCGATGCCCAGCACGCACGCGACGATGAGCAGCAGGATCGTCTGCTGCCAGCCAAAGTAGAACGCCGCGACGGCGAGCAGCTTCACGTCTCCCCCGCCGATGCTCTCGCGCCCCAGCACGCGGTCCATCACGACCGCCAGCAGCACGAGCACCACGCCGACCCCCGCGGCAGACGCCGCCGAGAAGAGCATGAGGTCGACCGCCGACTGCCCCTCGGGAAGGAGCCCCAGCCAGCCTGCCAGCGCGATGTAGCCGAGGCGCACGACGACGGCCGCGATGATGCAGCCGTTCGGGATGATGCACTGGTCGATGTCGGTAAGCGACAGCACGAGCAGGATGCTTGCAAACGCAAGCATCTCGACGCACTCGATCGTGAGGCCGTATCGCACCACGATGCTCGCGAACGCGACGCCGCAGGCGAGCTCCGCGATCGGGTAGCGCGCCGAGATGCGCTCGCCGCAGAAGCGGCACCTGCCACCCAGGAGCAGCCAGCTCAAGACGGGCACGAGGTCGCGCACCTCCAGCACGTGCCCGCACGACGCGCAGTGGCTTCTACCCCTCAGCACGCTCTCGCCGTGCGTGATCCGCCACGCGAGGCAGTTCAGGAAGCTCCCCATGAAGAGCCCGAGCACGAACGCCAGGACAAGCGTGCTCAGGATGGCGGGCTGCGGAAGCTGTGCAAGGTCGGCGACCATGCGCACCTACGACTTCGTGGTCGAGTTAGGCGACACCATACCCATGCCCTCGGCGAGGCCGGTCGCCGAGCTCGTCGACGACGAGCTGCCAGAGCCGCTCCCCGAATCAGGCAGCGTGCCCTTCTCGTAGAACGTGAGGTGCGCCGACACCGAGTACGGCGCGGCGTTGGCGGACCCGCTGCCCACGTTGCGCGTCGCCGTCGACGCCGAGACCTTGGCCCCGTTGTCGGTCAGCGTGAAGTCGTCGATCGAGCACGGGAATCCCCCGCGCGTCAGCGAGTTCAGGATCACGCGCGCCTCCTGGTAGGAGCCGCACCCATACGACAGTTCGACCCCGCGCGTGACGATTCCGGCGCTACCGGCGGCCACGTCCTCGAACTTGAGGTTGTAGCCCGTGGTGGGCGCGAGCGTCCCGTTGAGGCGCGCCATGAGCGCCTGCACGTTGTCGTAGGAGGGAATCTCCGCCGGCGCGATGCCCGCGGCCTTGCAGCGCTCGATCTCCTCGCTCATCCGCCTGGTCTGCATGACCCGCGCCGCGTCGGTCGCCTTCTGGTCCTGCACGTCTGCGATCTGCGTGTTGAGGCGGCTGATGGTGTCCTGCGTCCCCACGAACACGAACTGGTACCAGATGCCGGCGACCGCCAGCAGGGCGAGCACGACGAGAAGAGCCTTCTCGCGCCTCGAGAACGTGTAGCCCATCATGCCTACGCGCCTCCCTTCGCGCTCGAATTCGTGCCCGCGCTCGCGTTAGACCCCGTCAGCGTCACGGTGATCGTGGCGACCACCTGCGACGAGCCGTCGTCAGAGGCGGTCTGCGCCGTCGAGACGGCCACGTCGCTCACGTTCGGCTGCGCCGAGACGTTGTTCGCGATGACGCCCACGGTGTCGAGCGACACGTTCGAGAGCGTCAGCGTGAGCTTCGTGTCCTCGAGCGTGACCTGGCTCACGGTGGCGCTGGGCATGACCTGGGACTCGATCATGTCAAGCACGGACGAGGCGTCGACGCCCGACGTGCCGGAGACCAGCGAGTACTTCTCGTACTCCGCGCGCACGCGCTCGTACTCGGCCGCGCGCTCGGTGATGGGTGCGAGCTCGCCCTGCACGCGTGCGAGCTCGGCCTCCTTGTCGCGGATCTCCATGAGCGGGCCTGCGACGCCAAAGCGCACGAACAGGCCAAGTGCCACCACCAGGACGGCGACCAGGGCGCCCACCTTCCTCTTGTCCACCTCGGGATGCTCGATGCGGTACAGGTTCATGGACCGCTTGGTGGGGTATGCCTTCTCGGGGTCGTCGCGCTTCTTCTTGAGGTCGAAGCTGACCTCCCTCTTGAGGTCAATCGCCATTGAGGTTCGCCTCCCCCGCAATCAGGCCCGCATAGGCAAGCGAGCACACGACGGCCTCGCGACTCGAGCGGGCGTCGTCGGACATGAGGGAGTTCACCAGCCAGACGGGCGTGTCGAAGTCCGACGCGATGAGCGAAACGAGCGCATCGATGCAGGCGCCGCCGCCGGCAAGGTAGATGTTGTTGATCGTGGTCTCGGGGTGGCTGAAGGTGTAGAAGTTGACGACCTTGCTCACCTCGAAGAGGAGGCGCTCGAAGACAGCCATGCACTCCCGGCTCTCGAGGACCTCGTCGAAGTCCTTGTCGCGGTAGGACCCGGCGACGTGCGGGTCGACGCCCTTGAGCTCGGCGATGGCGAGGTCGACGTCGTAGCAGCCCGACTCGACGCGACGAGAGCCCCGGTAGCGGTCGCCGTCATAGAGCGAGACGACCATGTTCTTGTAGCCGATGTCGATCACGACCGAGCCGTCGCCCGTGGCGCGCGCCTCCCCCTCGTGTCCGTCCCTGAAGAGGAACATCGTGGCCATGGGGGCGGGCACGGCGACCTTGACCCTGAAGCCTGCGCGCCTGAGCGCCTCGTCGTAGCGCTGCAGCGACTCCTTGCGCGTTGCCGCCGCGAAGAGCTCCATGCGCTCGGGCTCGCCCGCGTCGTTGAGCACCATCTCGTCGACGGCGTAGTCGAAGACGTAGCCGTCGGGGTTCTCGCTGATGAAGTCGTGGAACTCGAACGGAAGGTTGACCTTGAGCTCCGAGACGGTCATGGCGGGAAGCGTGACGTGTCGGAAGAACGTGCTCTTCTCGGTCAGCACGATCGAGGCGTCACGCGTGTGGATGTGCTCCTCAGCGCGGAGCCTCTTGAGGAACTCGACCATGACGCGCGGGGAGACGAGGCCGTCCTTGCCCATGATGTTCTCGGGCAGGCGGCGCACGATGAAGCGCGTTCCATGTTCGCGGCAGCAGATCTTGACGTTGTCCCTGCCGACGTCTATTCCGACGAGATTCTGGGCCATTCTCGCCTCCGTCCGGGTCTTGGATGCGATGGTGAGCGTGCGCCATACACAGCAATTGTACGGCTTTTGCGCAGGTCTGGCGCACTGAGCCGTCTGCCGACGGGATACGGCGCGACGGGACATCGCGCTAGAAAAGGACTCCCGCGGAGGCCCGTGTCAAACGGATGCCTGCACGCGGGAGCCCCGACGCGATGCGAATGATTGGACTAGGAGCCGCTCTTGGCACCCGCCACGATCTTGATGTTGCCGTCCGTGTACTCGTAGTTGATCGGCGTGTTGGCCGTCCACTTCGTGACCGACTGGCCGGAAATGGTCTGGTCCTGGTCAGGCGCGCCCTGGGTCTGGAAGTTGCCCGTGGCGTTCTTGGCGACGGAGCCGTCGGCGTTGAGGCCGAAGGTGGTGGTCTTGGTGCTGTCAATCGTGGTGTCGGTCATCACCTCGACGGCGACGACGGCGTAGCCGCTGCGGATGTTGGCGACGTCAGCCTCGACCTTGGCCCTGTTGAGCTGGCTGGTGAAGACGGGGATCGCGATGGCCACCAGGATGGCGATGATGGCGACGACAATCAGCATCTCCATAAGGGTGAATCCCTTGTAGCCGCGAGCCTCGAGCTCCCTCTTCTTAGCGAGAATCGAATTGGTCATAGAAACCCTCCCCAATAGTTTGGCCGAGGCACCTCGCGGCGTGTGTGCCGCAGGGGCTGCCCTTACGGTTACGCAACCCACATGGTAACGTATGGCAACGCGCCTGCCTGCGCTGACGCCGCTCACGGGTCCGCGAGCGGGTGGACGGCGCAATACTAGGCGCCAGCGTTGAAGTTGCCGTAGATGCTGAACATCGGGAGATACACCGCGAGCAGGATCACGCCGACGATGATTGCAAGAATGATGATCATCGCGGGCTCGAGGAGGCTCAGGGCGCGTGCCGTGAGGGTCTCGACCTCGTTGTCGTAGTACTCGGAGATGACCTTGAGGGTGCTCTCGAGCGTGCCGGTCTCCTCGCCCACCCCGGTCATCTCGCTCACGAGGTGCGGGAACGCGCCGGTCTTCTCGATGGAGGCGGAGAGCGTCCTGCCGCTCTCGACCTCGGCCTCGATGCCCTCCAGCGAGCGGGACATGTAGAAGTTGGAGATCGTCTTCGCCGCGACGTCGACGGCCTCGACGACGGGGAGGCCCGCCGCCATCATGATGGACATCGTGCTCGCGTACTGGCCGGAGGCGTTCATGACGATGATCTTGCCGATGACGGGGATGCGCGTCGCAAGGCGCGAGGCGGCGAGGTGGAAGTCCTCGTTGTAGTGGAGGAGGAGCCTGAAGCCGACGACGAGGGCGATGACGACGATGAGCAGCACGAAGAAGTTGTGGGTCATGAAGTCGGAGAAGCCGATCAGGAGCCTGGTGGGGATGGGGAGCTCGGCGCCCATCGACTCGAAGGTGCTCTTGAACGTGGGGACGGCGAGCACCATGATCAGCACGATGACCACGGCCGCCACCCCGAGGACGAACGCAGGGTAGATCATGGCGCTGCGGACCTTGCCCTGGGACTCGGCGGTCTTCCGGTAGTAGGCCGCCAGGCGCTCGAAGACGATGTCGAGGCCTCCGGAGGCCTCGCCGGCGCGGACCGTCTGGACGAAGGTGACCGGCAGGTTCGGCCCGTTGCGCTCGAAGGAGTCACCCAGGGAGAGGCCGGAGGCGACATCCTGGGCGACGCCGTCGAGCACGCGGCGTAGGCTCTTATCGTCGGTCTGCTCTGCCACGAGCTCGATGGCGCGCACGATGGGAAGGCCCGAGCGCAGCACGATCGCGAACTGGTTGCACATGATGGCGAGCGACTTCTGCTTGACGCGGCGCGAGCCGAGCGTGACGTCGGTCGAAGCCGAGACCTCCTCGAGGCTCGAGATGACCTGCGAGCCGTCGCGGATCTGGGCGATGGCCTCGTCGCGCGTGTTCGCCTGGACGACGCCCTCGATGACGTCGTCGGTGTCGATGTGTCGCGCCGTGTACTTGAAGGTCTTCACGGTCAAGCCTTTCTGGGTCGGGGTCCGGGACGTGAGCGCGTGCGTCAGCGGATCTGGCGGGCCAGGTAGTCGCGGTCGTGGGCGGCCTCGAGGGCGACCTCGCGCGTGATGGCGCGGGCGTTCGCGAGGCGCATGAGGCTCGCGTCCATGGTGACGCTGCCGATCTGGGCAGAGGTCGAGATGGCGTTCGCGATCTGGGGCGTCTTGCCCTCGCGGATGAGGTTGCGGATGGCGGAGTTGACGACCATGACCTCGCACGCGAGCGAGCGGCCCTCCCCCGAGGCGTTGGGGAGGAGCTGCTGGGCCACGACCGCGCGCAGCGTCATCGAGAGCTGCATGCGGATCTGGGCCTGGCGCGCCTCGGGGAAGACGTCGACGAGGCGGTCGATTGAGTCGGCGGCAGACTGCGTGTGCAGGGTGCCGAACACGAGGTGCCCGGTCTCGGCCGCGGTGAGGGCGCACTCGATGGTCTCGAGGTCGCGCATCTCTCCGACGAGGATGACGTCGGGGTCCTCGCGCAGGATCGCGCGCAGGCCCGCGGCGAAGCTCTCGGTGTGGCGGCCGACCTCGCGCTGGTTGACGAGGGCGAGCTCGGACTCGTAGACGTACTCGATGGGGTCCTCGAGCGTGATGATGTGGTCGGGGCGCGTGCGGTTGATCTCGCCCATGATCGCGGCGAGCGTGGTCGACTTGCCCGAGCCCGTCTCGCCGGTGACGAGCACGAGCCCCTTCTGGTACGAGACGAACTCGCCCACCACGGGAGGGAGGCCGAGCTCGGAGAGCTTGGGGATGCCCGTGGCAAGCAGGCGGATCGAGATGGCGTATCCCCCGCTCACGCGGTAGACGTTGAGGCGGCAGCGCACGCCGCAGATGGTCTTGGCGGTGTCGTACTCGCCGACCGACTCGAGCCGCGAGAAGCCGTCGCCGACCGACTCGCGGGCGAGTTGCTCGCATAGCGCGGGCGAGAGGGGCTCGCCGCCTGCGGACCGAAGCGCGCCGTGGACGCGCAGGCGCAGCGTGTCGTTCGGCGAGACGTGGACGTCGGAGGCGGCGGCCTCTCGGGCCAGCCCGACGATGTCTTCCAGGTTCATGGTCATCCCCTACCCTACGCTGTAGACGGCGCGGAGCACCTCGTCGGCCGTGGTTATGCCCTTGAGGACGAGGTCACGCGCATTGACGTCGATGGGCTCGAAGCCGGCGGCCACGGCCGCGGCGCGCACCTCGTCGCGGTCGCCGCCGTGGATCGCGGCGCGGACCTTCTCGTCGACCACGAGCACCTCGGCGACGACGGTGCGTCCGCTGTAGCCCGTGCCGAAGCACTCGGGGCAGCCCCGCCCGCGGAAGAACTGTATGCCCTTGGCGCGCGCCGTGGCGTCGACGCCGAGCGCGTCAAGCTCGGACTCGTCGGGGGCGTAGGGCTCAGCGCAGTGCGGGCAGATGCGGCGGACGAGCCTCTGGCTCACGATGCCGCGCAGGGCCGTGGCCTGGAGGTAGCGCTCGACGCCCATGTCGCTCAGGCGGTCGATCGTCGAGAGCGCGTCGTTGGCGTGCAGCGTCGAGAGGACGAGGTGGCCGGTCATGGCGGCGCGCATGGCGATGTCGGCGGTCTCGAAGTCGCGGATCTCGCCGACCGACACGATGTCGGGGTCCTGGCGCAGGACCGACCGCAGGCCGCTCGCGAAGGTGGTGCCGGTCCTCTCGTTGACCTGGACCTGCGTGACGCCCGCGATGTTGTACTCGACCGGGTCCTCGAGCGTCACGATGTTGACCTCCTCGGTGTTGAGGCGGTCGATGATCGTGAAGAGGGTCGACGACTTGCCCGAGCCCGTGGGGCCGACGAGCAGGATCACGCCCTGGTGGCTCTTTGCAAGCTGCTCGTACATCTCGAGGTTGTGCCCGAAGAACCCGAGGTCCTCGGCCGTGTCGAGCCTATTGTCGCGGTCGAGGATGCGGATGACGATCTTCTCGCCGTGCACGGTGGGAAGGGTCGAGACGCGAAGGTCGGCCTCCTTGGAGCGAAGGCGGACGATGGCGCGGCCGTCCTGGGGGATGCGGCGTTGGGTGACGTCCATGCCGCTCATGACCTTGATGCGGCTCGTGAGGGACTGCTGCAGCTCCTTGGGGATCTTGAACTCCTCGCGCAGGATCCCGTCGACGCGCATGCGGACGCGGACCTCGTCCTCCTGCGGCTCGATGTGGATGTCGCTCGCGCGCTCGGAGATGCCGCGCTCGATGATGTTGTCGACGAGGCGCACCGACGGGGCGGCGCCCTCGTTCTCGATCTCGCTCGTGCGGAGGCCTATGTTGTAGGTGCCGCCGGACTCGCCCTGGTCGGTCTCCTGCTGCATCTCGAGGATCGCGCGCTTGGCGCCCTCGGTGCCGTAGAGCTGCGAGATGGCATGGTCGATGCCGGCGCGCGTCGAGATCATGGGCACGACGTGCATGCGCGAGACCGTGCGGGCCTCCTCCATCGCCATGAAGTTGAGGGGGTCGGCCATGACGAGGTAGAGCTCGTCTCCGACGGTGCGCAGGGGCACGACCGAGTACTTCTTGGCGATGCCGCGCGGGATGATCTTGGTCATCTCGGGGTCGATCTCGGCCTCGCCGAGGTCGACGTAGTCGACGCCGAGCTGGATCTGGAGGGCGTCGAGGAGCTGGCGCTCGGTGATGATGCCCGACGAGACGAGTGCCTCGCCCAGGCGCTCGTGCGACTCGCTCTGCTTGGCGAGGCCCTGCTTCAGCTCGTCGTCGGTGATGACGCCGGCATCGATGAGGAGGTCTCCGAGGCGCGTGAACTTCATGTCGCAACTCCCTTTTCGTCTTCGGTCGCCCGGCGCGGCTAGGCGACGGCCCCTGCGGTGTAGTCGGCCCCGAGCGGGTCGAGGTGGTACTCGTACTCGCGAGAGCGCTCGGGCGCGCTCGCGTCGGTGACGGAGATCTTGACCTTGACGTCATCGTCGGAGAGGCCGAGCTCCTCGAGCGAGACGTCGCACGTGCCGTAGGCCGAGTCGATCAGCACCTGCCGCTCGACCGACCCGCCCTCGGAGCTCGCGCCGACGAAGTAGAGCCTGCCGTCGCGCGAGGCGAGCAGCCGGCCGTCGATACCTGCCGAGACCCTGATCTTCTCGCCGTTGAGCGAGACGACGTAGTTCCCGTCGGCATCCGTGCGCATGAAGCGGACGGGCGTGGAGATCGCGTTGTAGATGGAGTCGGAGAGCACCTGCGCCTGCGAGGCGAACTGCTCGGCGCGGTAGATGTCGTTGGCGCGCGCGACGCCGGTTGCCACGAGGGCCGTGAGCAGGCCGAGCACCATGAGGGCCGCAAGCATCTCGACGAGGGTGAAGCCGGCGCGGGCTCGGCGGGCGCGGGGCGGGGTCGTGGCGAGGTTGAGGCGGGGTCGCAGCATGCTAGGCCCCTCTCTTCTCGGGGGTCTCCCAGGAGACGACGTCGGGGCCGCCGGAGAGGGTCACGTCGTAGGCGGTGCCGCCGATGGTGATGGTCTGGCGCTCGGGCTCGGTCGCGGGCGCCAGGGTAGAATCCGCGCGCGGCTCAAGGTAGGTGCCCGAGGCCTCGGCGTAGGCGAGCTCCTGGGAAAGGCGGCTCGCGCGCTCGTTCGCCTGCTGGTTGAGGCGCGAGGCGACGGCCGTCGCGGCGAAGAGCGCCGTGATGGCGAAGGCGCAGACCAGGATGGCCGCGAGCGTCTCGACCAGGGTCTCTCCCCTCTCGCTGCGGGTGTGCATCACGACACCTTCTTCCATGTGATCGTGAAGTCCCTGAGGGAGTTCTTGGTGGTTTCCTCGGGCTCGGAGCCGTCCGGATTAATGATGCGGCGCTCGCAGTTGAGCTGGCCGTCGGCCGGGATGTCGGTGAGCATGCGCTCGTCGTCGAGGTTGTTGACCTTGGCGGCCATGGCGCGGCCGTCGTAGATGCTGCCGGCCGGCGCGTTGCAGACGGGTATGTAGTAGGCGCCGCGGTAGTAGATCGTGACGATGTAGTGCGAGGGGTTGGACGCGATGAAGAGCTCGCTGTTGGCCGTGGCCTTCCACTTGCACTTCTGCCACTGCTTCTCCCACCAGGCGTCGTGGGCGATGCCCCAGACGTCGCTCATGTAGGGCGTGTCGTAGACGGTGGTGTTGGTCTGGGGCGCCTCGGCCGGGGTGTCCTCGGGCACGGGCCCCGAGCCCCAGTAGAGGGTCTTGTCGTCGACGAGGGTGGCGTCGATCGTGGTGGAGATCGCGTTGGCGTAGCGCTCGTGGTCGGCGTTGGCCGAGAGGCGGGCGACGACTTTGATCTTGTACTGCTCGGCGGAGCCGGCGGGCATCATCTGGAACTCGAGGTCGACGTCGGGGACCGTCGCGTCGGCGTGGGTGAAGCCCGCGGCCTTGAAGGTCTGGGTGGGCGTCGAACCGGCGCGCGCGGAGTTTGCCGCCGAGGCTGCCCACTGCGCGAGCGGGGTGCCGTCCGAGGTGGAGCCGGCGGAGAAGTCTGAGGAGGAGTCCGCGCGCGTGAGCACGAGGTCGGCCACGGGCCCGGAGTCTGCGCAGAGCGTGCGGACGGCCTGAATGGCCGAGGAGACGGCAAGGTAGGCCTGCTGCTCCTCGAGGGTCTTGCGACTGCGCTCGGCGCTGACGGCCGACGAGGTGACGATGACGGCCGCGACGACGGAGCAGACGAGCATGAGCAGGAGCGCCACCACGAAGGAGGCGCCGCGCTCCGAGCGGGCGTGGGCGCGGGAGGCGCGCTCCTCTCGGCGGGCGTATGCGTGTCGACGTGATGCCATGGTCACCTCCCTAGGCGGACGGCACGGGCCAGTCGCCGTAGAACGGCAGGACGGACCCGTTGTGGCTGACGGTGCGGAACGGGTAGGTCAGGCCCACGAGCCAGGCGTTGGACGGGTGGGTCTCGGGGGGACGGGGGTAGCCGGAGGCCTCGGAGACGCACTCGTAGTAGCCGAGGCGCAGGTCGACCTCATGGGAGTTGGCGAAGTCGTTGTTGATGTTGGCGCTGACGAAGTACAAGAGGCCGCTCCACTCGGAGTAGCGGGACCCGTCCCTGGTGTAGCCGGCGAAGGCACCGACGTAGCTTGCGTGGTAGGCCCTGGTGGTGCGCCCGTAGGCGGCGCAGTAGCTCAGGTTGCCAGGTTCGTTGTCGTAGCCGACGAAGCCGCCCACGACGTAGTCGCCCTCGACGTTCTTGCAGCAGCTGAAGCAGGAGTTCCACCAGCCGCCCTCACGGTAGCCGACGAAGCCGCCGACGTCGTGCTGTCCCTTGACGGTTCCGGAGGCATAGCAGTTCTGGATCATGCAGGACGCCGCGTTGCCGACGAGCCCGCCGCAGTACCAGCCGTCGTCACTCTCTTCGACGGTGTTTGCAGACGCGAACGAGCCGACAATGCGATTGGACGTGGGATGGCTTCCGACGAGGCCGCCGACGGCGATTCCCCGCGAGAACACGCTCGGAAACACGAGGATGCCGTCGTCGCCGACAAAACCGTGGACGCTCGAGCCAAGGATGTCGGCGAGGGACTCGCCGACGAGGCCGCCGACCGCGTTGCCCTCGCTCCAGACGTCCACGCTGGAGGTGACGGTCGAGACGGCGCCGGACTGTCTGCCGACGGCGCCGCCCACGCGGGAACCCGAGCCGTAGACGGTCTCGCGCTCGGAGTCGGGGGCGTCCATGCGCACGGCGACCGACGAGGACTCGAGAGAGCCGCTGGTCAGGTCGCCGACGAGGCCGCCGACGTAGGAGCCGCCGCTGACGTTGGCGAGCACGATGTCGCCGGATCCGCCCGCGGGCGTCACGCCCGTGAGGCCGCCGACGTAGTTGCCCGTGCCGGAGACGTTGACCTGGATCTGCTCGTCCGTGTTGCCGACGCGGCAGTCGACGATGATGCCGCGCAGGACCTCGCCCGCGAGGCCGCCGACGTAGTTGGCACCCGAGACGTTGGCAAGCACGTGGTTGCCGTGCATGTCGGCGGAGGAGACGCTCACGAGGCCTCCGGCGTAGTCGCCCTCGGCGCTCACCGAGACGAGCCTGGGGCGGGAGAGGTCGTTCTTCTCGTAACCGACGTTGCAGTTGGTGAACTGCGTGTAGGCCGGGCTCTCGCCGATGAGGCCGCCCACGTGGCTTCCACCCGAGACGTCGATGGCGGCCGAGCAGTTGTCGATCTCGACCCAGCCGGTGACGAGACCCACGAGGCCGCCCACGTTGTCGCCCGTGCCGGTGACTGAGACGCCGTCCTTTCCGGTGGTCACCACGTGGCAGTCGTGGATGGAGCCGCTCGTATGCTCGCCGACGAGGGCGCCCACGTTGGTCGTGCCCGTGACGCGGGGGTCCTCCATGTTGAGGTCGCGCACGGTGAAGAACATGCTGGAGAAGACGCCACAGCGCTCGGCGTCGGAGGCGATGACGAAGTTCTTGAGGGTGTGGTCGCCGCCGACCATCTCGTTTGAGGGATTGGCCACCATCTCGGCGGAGGCGACGATCGGGGCGAAGGTCGCGTTCGGGTTGAGGCCGTTGCCGGCGAAGTCCTGGCGGCTCTGGATCGAGACGCACTCCGGCGAGCCCCACCAGGCGTTGCCGTCGAAGTCGATGTCGCGCCCGACGTCGATGTGGGTGTAGTTGGCGAAGTTGAACGTGTAGCCGCCGAGGTCTGCCTCGCCGGTCTTGGCGCAGACCGCCCTCAGGTCGAGGTTGCGGAGGTGGCGCAGGCACGAGACCTTGACCGTTCCGCCTGAGAGCTCCTGGTAGAGGCTGTTGGCGGTGAAGCGGCTCTCGCGAAGCGGGCTCGTGGGGTCGTCTTGGGCGACGTCGCAGTAGACGCGGACGGTGACGTTGAGGTCGGAGCCCGGCAGGATGTGCGCGTCGCGGCAGATCTCGGCGAAGCTCAGGCCGTCGCGCATGCTGTCGAGGATGACGTCGACCTCGGTGTCGCTCTGGCGCAGCGTGAGGCGGCAGGCGGGGTCGGAGCTCGCAGGAGAGTAGGTGCGCTCCCAGGTCGCCTTCTGGCCCCAGTACTGGTAGGAGGTGCCCTCGACGGAGACCTGCACCTTGAAGGTGGCGAGGCGCTCCGCGTTGCCCACGAGCTTGCCGATGCTCTCGCTGCGGACGCGGGCGTAGAGCTCCTCGGAGTTGACGAGGTCGACCGAGAGGTCGCCGAAGCGCTCGGACTCGTCGATCTTGGGCTGGAAGTACGGGCTCAGCGCGCCGCCCCCGTAGTAGCCCACGAGGAAGGGGGAACGCTCTTCTCGGCCGCGCAGGTCATGCACGTCATCCCAGGTGATGGCGCCCCTCGAGCCCGTGCGGGGGTTGATTGCGTCGGCCTTGCCCTGGCCGGGGCCCTCCCAGTAGTAGACCGAGTAGACCTCGCCCGTGAGCGGGCAGAGCTCGACAACGAACGAGCCGTCGAGGAGGGCCGACGAGACGTCCGACGCGCCGATGCGGGAGGTCGCGGCGTCCGAGGTGGTGAAGAGGTAGCGCGCGACGGAGGAGTCGGCGTCGGAGCTGAGGTGGTAGAGGGCGTGCTGCTCGTCGTTGAAGGCGGCGCCCGCAGGGTAGTCGGCCGGGCGGGTGGTGACCTTGGATGCGGCGAGCGACTCCTCGCCGAAGAGTAGGGGCGCCTGGCCCGAGGCCTTGAGCGCGCTCAGGCGGTTCTGCACCGAGTTGTAGATCTGCTGGGCCTGGGCGTCGAGCTGCATCATGCGCAGCTGGCGCGCCATGTGCATGAGCGGCGGTACGGAGATGAGCGCCACGATCGCGAGAATCGCGACGGCCCCCATCATCTCCATCATCGTGAAGCCCCGGCGGCTCCTATCGGCGTGCCCGCGCATGCCCATCCAAGCTCCGTTTCGCGCGGCAAATTGCCACGCAGCGCGTACCCTTGACAGTGCAGCCATCGTAGCACCGCATTACGGCGGGCCGACGTGCGCATATGCGAACGGCGAGCATGTCGGGGCAGGCTGCTTGCAGGTTTGAAATCGCTGCGGCAGCACGGCGAAGGGTGGGTGGGGCGATGCCGCGGTTGCGCGCGGGCGGGATAGGCAAGCAGAGCTGACGGCCGCGGGACAAAGTCCAACCTCCCACCGCACGAGTGCGCGATGTGACATGAGGCCAGGGGCATTGCTTCGTATAGTTCAAATACGTATGGACGCACGAGAGGATGTGATGCGCATGGACCTTGGAAGAAAGATCACCTCGATTGTCACCGCGCTTGCATTGGCGCTTGCGGGAGTCCCCGCCCCGGCACTGGCCGTGGGCGGCCAGCAAGAGGCGCAGTCGCAACTCTCTCCCGCCGACGATCCCGCCAACACCTTGGGCAAGTTTACCTACACGTTCGAGGGCGAGGCAGTGGACATGTGGGTCGGCGATGGCGCGGACCACATGCAGATGCTTCCACCTGGCGAGGAGCTCCACGAGGAGGACGTCTCGTACTACGACTCAGGAACCGGATTCGTAACGATTCGCCTCTCGACGCTGTTCATCACCAAGGTGACCTCGATCACCGTCAACAGCACTGACTACAGCACCCAGATCCCCACGACGAAGGAGCAGAAGCTCGCCCACTTCACCAACCAGCACACCGAGTTCGACATCACGGTCCCCAAGGCAGACGCCTACGTGATATCGACCACCACCGACATAGACCGAGACCCCGCCGTGGGCAACATCCTTTGGTCCTATCGCGAGGAGGACAAGGGCAAGGACGACTACATGGACCACGGCCGCATCGAGTTCGTGAGCGCGGTGTATGACGGCAACACCTACACTGCCGACAACCTCGTGCAGGGCACTGCCTTTGACTGGAGCGAGAACGGCGAGGGCGACGGTGGCGCGGTCTTCCCTGCCGGCACGACCCTCACCGTCAAGCTCATCCCAGAGCACGGAATGCAGCTCGTCTCGTTCGGCCCCAACGGTGAGACCTTCGAGACGGGAGAGGAGACCGCCGTCTACACCTTCGAGGTCGCAAAGGGAAACTTCCACCTTGGGGCGCGCTTTGCCGAGGTGGACGACGTCGTCGTCTCCAAGTCCGACGCGATCGCGGGCGGCGCCATCGAGCTCTCGAACGAGGACGTGCTCAGTGGCTCCGCCGCCCTCTACGTGAGCGACAGCGAGATATCGCCCGCCGAGCAAGCCGGCCTTGAGGCGGTCGTGGCCGCCGAGGGTGACTACGAGGTCATGGAGGTCGTGGACCTCTCGCTCGACCAGCTCGTCTACAAGGGGACCAATGACCCCGCGAACGCCTGGACGGCCTCGCTCGGCCACGACGAGGACCTGAAGCAGCGTGCCGCCGTGGCCCTCACGATCGCGGACGACCAGAGCGTCACGGATGCGATCGTGGTCCACGAGGAGAACGGGACCTGGGTGCCGCTCGAGACCTATTTCGACCCCGAGTCGAACTCGGCGGTGTTCGCAACGAGGGGCTTCTCGAACTACGCCATCGCGACCACCGTCACACCGACCGAGAGCGTGTATCGCCTGTACAACCCCTACTCCGGCGAGCACTTCTACACCACGAGCGCCTACGAGTACGATCAGGTGCAGAAGGCCGGCTGGAACGGCGAGGGCGTCGCGTGGAGCGCGCCCGCGCAGGGCGACGAGAGCGTATACCGCCTCTACAACCCCTACGGGGGCGGCCACCACTACACCACGAGCATCAACGAGCGCGACTGCCTGATGAACCTCGGCTGGAACTACGAGGGCATCGCCTTCTATGGCGCCACCGAGGACGACAGCCCGGTCGCACGCCTCTACAACCCCAACTCGAGCACAGGCGCGCACCTCTTCACGATGAGTGAGTTCGAGGCGAACGCAGTCGAGCAGGCCGGCTGGATCCGCGAGGGAACGGGCTGGTACGCCCTGGCCTAATTCCAACCGAAGCCACCCGTACGTAAAGCGAAACCCCGCCCGTGCACGAGCCTCTTGGTGCACGGGCGGGGTCGTTTTGTGAAAGGGCAGCCAATTCGCCGTGGCCGTGCCTAGCGCGCGTCGTAGCCCTCGCACGCGGCGACGGCGCACCTCCAGGCACTCTGGTACGAGACCCCCGCCTCGCCGGCGAGCCGCTCGACCGAGTCGTGCTCCGGGTAGGCGCGCCTCTCGCCGCCAGGCAGCGTGACGACCTTGGCCACCAGCTTGCCGAGCGGCGTCTCAAGCTCGACCATCTCGCGCTCGAGGCACGTGCGCCACAGCGGGCTGCGCCTCACGCCGATGGTCGTGGTCTCCTCGAAGAGCACCCGCTCGAGGTCGGCGACCTTATCCGCCCCGCACAGCACCTCGATCTGGTAGCCGGGACGGTTCTTCTTCATGAACGTGGGCAGGAAGTGCGCCTCGGCCGCGCCCGCGTCGTAGAGCCGCCCGAGCACGCGCCCCAGCGCCTCGCCCGTGCAGTCGTCCACCTCGGTCTCGAGCTTCCAGAGGTGCGGCTCGCCAAGCGCCCCCGCGCCTTCGCCAGCCGAGAAGAGCGTGGCGCCCTCCCCCGCGGCAGCGCCGGGGGCCACGCCGAGGCCGACCTCCGAGCCCAGGTCCTCCACGACCATCGCCCTCACGAAGGAGCGCGGCTCGTAGGCTCGCTTGCCGGCGCCGAGGCCCGTGCGCAGCATGCGATACGCCCGCGGCAGCGAATCGGCCGTGCGCGCCGCCGCCACGATGGCCGCGCCCGTCGGCGTGACGAACTCGCCGGCGCGGTGCAGCGGCGCGAGCGCGAGCCCGTGCGCCTCGGCGATGTTGGCCACGGCCGGCACCGGCACGGGCAAAAGGCCGTGGGCGCAGCGCACGGTCCCCTCGCCCTCGCCGAGCGGCGAGACCACCACGTCGTCGACGCCCAGGTCGCACAGGCACCACGCCGCCGCGACGATGTCGGCGATCGAGTCGAGGGCGCCCACCTCGTGGAAGTGCACCTCGTCGCGCGCGATGCCGTGGGCCTTCGCCTCGGCGTCCGCGACGATGCCGAAGACCCGCTTCGCCAGCCCGCTCACGTCCTCGCCAAGGCCCGCCGCGTCGATCACCTTGCAGACGTCGGCCAGGTTGCGGTGCCCGTGGCCATGCCCGCGGTCATGCCCGTGGTCATGCTCGTGGTCATGCTCGTGCCCGTGACCATGCCCCTCGCCATGCCCATAGAGGTAGTCCATGTCGTGGTCGTGGGTCTCGACGCCGTCGAGCACCACGTCGAAGTCGCACGCGTCGAGCGACGACACCGTCGTGCGGCTCACGCGCACGTCAATGCCCTCGACCGGCAGCCCCGCAAGCGCACGCACGAGGCCGCGCTCGTCGGCGCCCGCATCGAGCATCGCTGCGACCAGCATGTCGCCCGACGCCCCCAGCGAGCAGTCCAGGTAGAGAACCCTCCGCATGGCCTACCTCCCGCCGCCGGCCAGGCCCCGGCCGGCATGGTCGATCAGGGCGGCCTGATAGCCGGCCCCGAACCCGTTGTCGATATTCACGACCGAAACGCCGCTCGCGCACGAGTTCAGCATCGAGAGCAGCGCTGACACGCCGCCGAACGACGCGCCGTAGCCCACGCTCGTGGGGCACGCGATCACCGGGCACGGCGCGAGGCCGCCCACCACGCTGGCAAGCGCCCCCTCCATTCCCGCGACGGCGACCACGGCCGACGCGCGCTGGATCGTGTCGGCATGTGCAAGCAGCCGATGGATCCCCGCCACGCCCACGTCGAACAGGCGCTCCACGCGGCTGCCCAGCATCTCGGCCGTCAGCGCCGCCTCCTGCGCGCAGTACAGGTCGCTCGTCCCTGCCGCGCACACGACCACGTACGCGTTGCCGTCCGGCTCGGGCACGTCGCCAAACGTGACGAGGCGCGCGTCCTCGTCGTAGCTCATGCCGCCGAGAAGAGCCTCCCCCTCGGCCGCGGCCGCGGCGTCCCCCTCGACGTCTGGCGTGAGCAGCAAGCGCAGGCGCTCGCACTTCTCAGCGTCGACGCGCGTCACCAGGATGCGCGGCTGCCCCGCAGCCGCGAGCGCGCGCACGATGCCTGCGATCTGTTCGGCGCTCTTGCCGGCTCCGTAGACGACCTCCGAGACGCCCTGGCGCACGCCCCGGTCGAGGTCGGGGCGGGCGTAGCCCAGGTCCACCTCCGGCGCGCCCACGGCCGCGAGCGGCTCGCACGCGATGCGCGCAGTGGCCTGCGCCACCCCCACCTCGCCTCTCTCGACGGCCCTGAGCAAACCTTCCAAGTCGCTTCGATTCACGATTCCCCCAAGCCACAATCATTGGGCTCCATTTTCATATCCCCGGGAAGAGCATTCAGTCTACCGCTTCAGCCTAAACGTCCTGTCTCGAGTCGACCCTTCAGCCTCGACAATCTTGTCCAACACCATCTCAGAGAGGAGCTTGCTCGCCCACGAAGGCCCGATTCCTGCGGCTCGAGCCAGCTCTCCTCGATGGGCGACTTCATGCTCGTCGAGATACTTGACCATCAAGACCTTACGATCCTCAGTGGACAGATGTTCGTCCATTCGATTCGTCGTCTCGATTTGTCCAGTAGACGAATCAGTGGACGAATTGACGAGCGGAAGCCTAAGGATGGTTCGATCCGGTCCGTACTCCAAGGCGTAGCTGGGCTCATCATACTGTGCCCATTTCCACCCATTGAATATTTTGTCCATGCCGCTTCCCGCACGCTCGCCTATGCCTACCAATGAGAACATCCTCATAATGGCTTCGTTGCGTGGATCGGACTTTCCAGGCTTTCTCGCCTCCTCGAGGGGCATTCGGAAATCCCCGGGGTTTTCGATCGTAATGGCCTCGTTTTTCCACTCGCAAACAATGCCTCGACGTTCAAACCAGTTGGCATTAGTAAGGGCATTCACTATTGCCTCTCGCAGCGCCTCATGTGCGGGCGTATCATCGACCCTGTCGACGCCATCGAGGCGAAACGGAACCCTAAGCGCAGCCTTAAGCTTGTTGTACACGCGCGCATAAAAGTCAAACAGATTACCCGACCAATCCCCGGGCGAGCTGGTAAAGCGATCATCCCAGCGGGTAACCCCGCTCGTCTCCTGGCGATAGTCCAAAAAATAGTGTGGGAACTCACGCGTTATCCAACGGTCCTCGCCAAACATCAGCAGGCCAGCGCGGGTAGGCTTCAAAGACCCACTCTCGTCCCTATCAAGGGCGCCAATGTTGCAAAGGAAATTCTCGTCATCAAGATCGCTCCAGACGTGATTCTCGTTGCGCTCGCTGAAGCGACGACGATAGCGACCAAGCGTTTCCCGATTGAGATAGCTGATATCGGAAGAGTTCACCAGAGTCGCGTCTTGGCTTGACGTGTCCGAGTCGCGCAGCATAGAGAGAACTTCCTCGCGATCGCACCGATGGTCTCCTGTATGCGTTCTACGGAACGTCCCTCCGAAGAGATCGTCATCAATATAGACAGGCCGAACGTAGCGATTCGCCCATGGCACGCGAATGACGACCAAGCTCTTCCCGTCAATGACCTCAATCGTCACATCTCCGTCACTGAGAATGCGTGCACTGAGCTTGTCCTTGGAAAGGGCTGCATTCCAAAAGTCGTCCAGCACCTTGTCGGCACGCTTGATTCCAACGGTCGAGAGAGAGCCGTCCGCAAGCTCTTCGACACCAAGGACGATCGTGCCACCTGACGTGTTTGCAAACGCGGAGACCGTTTCCCAGACGCTTCGCGGCAGTGCACCATTGCCGTCTCGTCCCTGGGCCGCCTTCACCTCCAGGCGATTGTTTTCCCTAAGGTATGTCAAGTCGCTAAGCTTCACGCCAATTCGCCTCCAGAGCTCTCTGAGATCCCAATTCTATCAACCAGCCAGTTCGCAAAACCTCTGCCGTCGCTGGCAGGGGACACGTCATCTTGCCGACGGCATATGCGACGAAGAGGGCTACACTATGAGCAAATCGTCGGCGACCGCAGGGAGGCGCCATGCCAGAGCAAGGCATCTACGACAAGCTCGAGTCCCTCAGGTCCTACCTCCGCTCGCTCGGAAGCGTCGCGGTGGCGCTCTCGGGCGGCGTCGACTCCACGCTGCTCGCCAAGGTCGCCCGCGACACCCTCGGCGACGACATGCTCGCGATCACGGCGCGCATGCACGGCGTCTCGGTCTCCGACTACGTGGGCGCGCACGAGTTCTGCGTCGCGCAGAACATCCGCCACGAGACGATCTCCTTCGACGAGCTCGAGGTGCCGGGCTTCGCCGACAACGGTCCCGACCGCTGCTACCTGTGCAAGCGCGCGCTCTTCTCGGAGATACAGATGGTGGTGGCCTCGCGGGGCATCCAGTACCTGGCCGAGGGCTCCAACATGGACGACCTCACCGACTACCGCCCGGGCCTGCGGGCGCTCACCGAGCTGGGCGTCAAGAGCCCGCTGCGCCACGCGCGCCTGACCAAGGCCGAGATCCGCCGCCTCGCGCACGAGATGTCGCTTCCCACCTGGGACAAGCCGTCGGCGGCGTGCCTGTCGTCGCGCGTCGCGTACGGCGAGAAGATCGTGGACTCCAAGCTGCGGCGCATCCGCTCTGCCGAGGAGTACCTGCACGGGCTGGGCTTCGGCCAGCTGCGCGTGAGGTGCCACGGCCGCGAGGGCGAGATCGCCCGCATCGAGCTCGAGCCGGACGAGATCGGCCGACTGCTCGACGCCGAGTGCCGCGACAAGGTCGCGCGGCGCCTGCGCGAGTTCGGGTTCACGTACGTGACCTGCGACCTCATCGGCTTTCGCTCAGGCTCGATGAACGAGATGCTGCGCGACTAGTTGTTGACGCCCTGGTGCGAGATGCGCGTGTCGCGGTCGATGGCCTTCAGCTCGTAGCCCTGGGCCTTCCAGTACTCGATGATCCGCGGCAGCGCGTCGACCGTGGACTGCTTGGTCGCGGAGTCGTGCAGCAGCATGATCACGTTCTGCATGCCGACCGCGGGGCTGTCCTCGGTCGCGATGGCGGCCGTCTCGTCTGCGTCGTGCACCGACCCGTCGCCGCAGGAGGCGTCCCAGTCGTAGTACTGGTAGCCGCGCGCCTGCACGTCGGAGGTGAGCTGGCTCATGATGCCGGCCGAGTAGTTGGCCGAGATCGTGTTGGACGCGCCGCCCGGGAACCGGATGAAGCACGGCACGTAGCCGATCTGCTCCTTCACGACCTGCCCGATGGCGTCGAGGTCCGAGAAGTACGCGCCGACCGACGAGTAGACGCTCGCGTAGTCGTGGCTGTAGGTGTGCAGGCCGATGGTGTGGCCCTTGTCGTGCGCGACCTTGATCATGTCCGCGTGCGACTGGTCGATGCCCGTGACGAAGAACGTGGCCTTGGCGCCGTAGCGGTCCAGGATGTCGAGGACCGCCTGCGTCTTGTCGGACGGGCCATCGTCAAAGGTGAGGTAGAGCGTCTTGGTGTCGCTCGGCTGGGTGTTGCTGGGAGGGTCGCCCGCGCGCACGGCGAAGTCGGTCGAGCGGTTCGACTCGGTCTGCTTCTGCGCGGTGAGCTTCTTGCCCGCGTCGGACACCTTCGCGGCGAGCACGGTGGCGGACTTGGCCATGCCCTCGGGCGCGGTCTGGGCGAGGCGGGCGTGGGGCCCGGGCAGGAGCTGGGCGACGCCGGCCGGTATCGCGCCCATGGTGGACGTGAACGAGAAGAGCACGTTCTCGGGCGTAAGCGGCATCTGGTCGAGCACGACGGTCTTGCCCCCGAAGATCAGGGTGAGCGCCACGAGGAAGATGAACAGGCCGCCGAAGAAGCTGGCGACGGGGTTGTGCCTGCGGTCCTTGGGGGACATGGCCGAGCGGGGCGCCTGGCTGCGCAGGCTGGCGGCACGACGTGCCGTCTCGCGCGGGGCGCTCGCGTTGGCGTAGGCGCTGCGTGCGGCCTCGCGGCGCTGGGCCGCGGCCTGGCTCGCGGCGGCGCGCTCGGCGGCGCTGCGCTGGGAGGCGGCGCGCTGCTCGGGCGTGGGCTCGGCGGAGTGGCGGGCGCCACGCTGCTGCGGGGTGCCCTGCTGGGCGTGCTGCTGGGCGTGCCGCTGGGTGCGCTCGGAGGAGGGGGCGTGCTGGGCCGGACCTGCGTGACGGTGCGCGGCGTGCGAGCCCTGCTGGGGAGCGGACCCGTGGCGCGCATGGCTCGCGCGCGGCGAGTCGGCTCGCGGCGTGGGACGGCGGGTGCCGTGGCGTGGCGTGTGACGCGATCCGCTGTTTTCCTCTGTAGACATGTACCCCTCCATACGTTTCAACCACCACAGTCTACAACGAGAGGGCCGCCTTGTGCGAGGTCACGCGCGTGCTAGACCAGGAAGAGCTCCAGGACGAACACGAGGGCGCAGCATCCGACGGCCACCTGGAACATGCTCGCGCCGAACCACGCCGCAAGGACGCCCGCCACGAGGGCGGCCGCGCCCGCGACCGGCGAGTTCGTGGCGTGCACGATAGCCGGGAACGTCATGACCGAGATGGTCACGTAGGGCACGTAGTAGAGGAACGACTGCAGAAAGCGGCTCTCGATGCGACGCCTGATGAGGGTCAGCGGGAGGATGCGGATCAGGAAGGTCACGCCGGCCATGACGGCGATGTAGGCGTAGGGACTAGCGCTCATCGGAGCCTCCCCTCTCGGGGTCCGTGGCCTCCAGGACGTCGTCGCCGAGCGAGGCCAGGCTCTTCTCGTCCTGCCCGAGCTCCTGGGCGCCGCCGTCGGCGACCGGGAAGACGAGCGCGGCGACGGCCGAGATGGCGACCGTCAGGATGATGATGCGCGTGCCGGAGTCGAGCGAGGAGACATAGGGCGCGAGCTCGAAGGCGAGGCTCGCGGCGAAGGAGGCCGCGACGACCGCGAGCAGGCGACGGCTCTTGCGCGAGGGCGGGACCACGATTGCGAGGAACATGCCGAAGAGGGCGACCGAGAGGGCGCTCACGACACGCGGGGGCATGACGTTGCCGAGGGCGATGCCGAGCGCCGTGCCGAAGGCCCAGCCGGGCATGGCCGTGGCCATGGCGCCGTAGGAGTAGTAGGGGTCGATGTAGCCGGGGCGCGCGATGGCGATGCCGAAGAGCTCGTCGGTCAGGGCGAAGCCGACGAGCAGGCGGTGCACGAGGCGGGTGCCTCCGGCGAAGCGCTGCGAGAAGGCGCAGCTCATGAGGAAGTAGCGCGCGTTGGCGACGAGCGTCACGATCCCCATCTGGACGAGCGTGCCGCCTGCCGCCATGAGGGTGAAGGCGGCGTACTCGCCGGCGCTCGCGTTGTTGAGGATGCTCGCGACAAAGCCCTGGAAGGGCGTGAGTCCGACGCCGCGGGCGGCGATGCCGAGCGAGAAGGAGACGGCGAGGTAGCCGAGGCCTATGGGCACGCCGTCGCGCGCGCCCTCGCGAAGCGCCTGGCCATGTCGGTGGATGATGCCTCTGAGCACGCCCTCTCCCCTCCTCTCGCGTCGCGCGGGTCGTCCGCTACTTGTTGTCGATCTTCTTCACGTTCTTGATCATGATCGAGACGTAGCCCTCGGCGTCGGTGGTGAACTCGATGTAGTTGGGGTCCGCCGCGAAGGACGAGGGGAAGGTGATCTCGATGCCGGTGTCGGTCTTGATCTTGTGGTTCTTGGCGAGGCGGTTAGCGACGCCGCGCTTGACGGGCACCTCCTCGGGAAGCTCGACCTCGCGGGCGGCCTCCTCGAAGCGCTCGCGCAGCTGCGGCCTGTCCTCGAAGACCTGGCGGCCGACCTCGTCGGGGGCGAAGGACTCCTCGCGGTCGGCGCTCGAGGCGACGACGGCCTTCGCCTGGGCGACCGCCTCGGTGACGTTGGCCCCGTACTCGGCCGCGACGTCGGCCACGATCTTCTCGACCGTCTCGACGACCTCCTTGCTGGAGGCCTGGACCGAGCACTGCAGGAGCCCCTCGGGGATGATGCGCCGCTCCTGCGCCTGGACCATGCGGACCTTGTCGTGGAAGTCGATCGAGAGGTCGGCGAGGTCGATCACGACGTAGCTGTCGACCTTCTGCGTGGGGTTGGGCAGCGTGGAGTCGTGGCGCAGGATCCAGTTGGCGGGCGAGCCGGAGGGGTCCGAGCCGATCTCGTGCACGAAGGTCTGGCGGCGCGGCAGCAGGACCGCGGCGAAGAACTCCTGCGAGAGGTCCTCGAAACCGTCCTCGTCGGTCGCGGCCTCGACCATGGCCTCGGCGATGGCGCCGCCTCCCGCCTGCTCGGCGCGGACCTTCATGTCCTTGGTGTCGGTGAAGTCGCAGACCAGAAGGTCGCACTCCTCGAGGTCGTCGCAGCGGCGCAGCTCCTCCCACAGGTACTGGGCGACCTGGTTGGAGATCTCGACGAAGTCGATCTCGCCGGCCTTGTAGCCGCGCAGCGCGTCGGCAAAGCCCGAGTCCTCGGAGAAGGAGCCGTGCTGGCTGTCGACGCTCTGGCTCACCTTGCGCATGTGACGCTGCACGTAGGACTTGGTCGGGCGGTCCGACACGTCGAGCTCGCGCTCGGAGAAATAGCAGCTGCCGCTCTCGAAGTCGAAGGCGTGGAGGATCGCATGGCTGATTCGCATCATGGGAGATCACCGTCTATGGGGATGCCGCGTTCGCGGCGGGGTTGGTAGGGCGGAAAACAGGATAGCGCACCTGCAGGACAGAGCCGCAAATGCAGAAAAATTGCGTGAGGGGCGAGGGTCCGCGCGGCCGCGGGCGCCCTCGCCGCGCGGGTCGCATAGTATTAGTGGTTGCACATCACACCCGCGCCATGGGCGCGCCACGGCTTGGAGACTTACATGACCGAGAAGAGCACACCGACCATCCTCACGCGCAGGGCCTTCGTCTCGGGGGTCGCCGCTGCCGCGATCGGCGTCGCCCTCTCCGGCTGCTCGCCCCAGGCCGGCGCGCAGGGCGGCAAGACGGTCGAGGTGTGCCTCCCCTACAACGCCGGCACCGGCTACGCCTGGACCTGCGAGACCAACAACACGGTGCTCGAGCTCCAGCAGGTCAGCACCGTCGAGCTCGGCCAGCCCAACCAGGCGGGCGGCCCCCTCGAGGACCACTTCGTGCTCGCGGGCAAGAAGGCCGGCAAGGACAAGGCGACCTTCCGCCTCTCGCGCGGCTGGGAGACCAGCGACAGCGACAAGACCGTGACCTACGAGTTCGAGGTCGGAAGCGACCTGAGCATCAAGCTCACCGGCGAAAGCGGCGAGCACTTCGACAACAGCGTCAGGTTCCACTAGGGCGCGGGCGCCTACTTCTCCGCTGCCTCCATCGGGACTCGGAAGGTGATCGTGCGAATCGTCCCCAGGTCGTCGAATTGCACCTGGTAGGCGCGCTTCTCCTCGTCGACGGAGAGGACCGAACCCAACCCGAACACGCGGTGCCTCACGCGGGCGCCGGCCTCGAAGCGCGGTGCGGCGAGCTCTGCCTCGGCGCGCGCCATCTTGCGGTCCTTGAGCGCGATGTAGTCGCGCGCCTCCGCCACGAGCGACTGCGGCAGCGGCTCGTCAAAGGAGATGAGCGAGGGCTCCACGTCCAGCACGAAGCGCGACGGGTAGCGCGGGATCCCCTCGAGCGTCGCACCCTCGGCGTCCACGAGGTAGAGCCCCTTGCAGGCGCGGGTCATGGCGACGAAGCAGAGCCTCCTCTCCTCCTCCATCGACTCCCGCGTGCGCACCTTGCGCGACGGGAACACGCCCTCGTTGAGCGAGGCCATGATGACGTGGGGGAACTCGAGGCCCTTGGCGGCATGGACGGTCATGAGCTTGACCTTGTCGCGCCCGAGGCCCTGGTCGATGCCCGAGAAGAGCGCGACGTGCGTCAGGTAGCGCTCGAGCGTGGCCTCCTCGCCGCAGCTCGTCTCGTACTCGTAGATTGACTGCCTGAGCTCGGCGAGGTTGTCGAGTCGCTCCTGGCTGCCCTCGGTGCGGAGCGCGAGCTCGTAGCCGCTCTTGTCGAGCAGCGACGCCAGCAGCTCGCTGACCGGGCGACTCGCCACGCCAGGCAGGTGCGCCTCGATGAGCCGCACGAAGTCGCGGGCGCCGGTGCCCTTGAAGAGCGGGTCGTCGAGGCTGCGGCGCAGGGCCTCGAACAGCGAGATGTGCTGGCCGTCGGCGAAGTTGCGCAGGAAGCGCATGCGCTGCTCGCCGATGTTTCGCTTGGGACGGTTCGCGACGCGCATGAACGAGAGGTCGTCCTGGTAGCAGACCATGCGCAGATAGCTCAGGGCGTCCTTCACCTCGGCGCGGTCGAAGAACTGCACGCCCGAGTAGATGGTGTAGGGGATCTCGCGCTTGATGAGGACCTCCTCGATCGAGCGCGTCACGTAGTGGGCGCGGTAGAGGATCGCGATGTCGCGATAGTCGACGGGGTTGCGACCCTCCTCGAGGCTGCCGGCATGCAGGTCCTCGATCGTGTCCGCGATCCACCTCGCCTCGTCGGCGGAGCTCTTGGCATGGTGGCCGCGCACGGGGCCTCCGTCGGGAAGCGTGGCCACGAGGTCCTTCTCGAGGCGCATGCTGTTCTTCTCGATCAGCGAGTTCGCCACGGAGAGGACCTGCGGCGTGGAGCGGTAGTTTTCGCGCAGGTAGATGGTCGTGCAGGGCGAGAAGCGCTTGTCGAAGTCAAGAAGGAAGCGCACGTTGGCGCCGCGCCAGGTGTAGATGGTCTGGTCGGGGTCGCCGACGACGAAGAGGTTGTGGTGCAGGCCCTGGAGGACCTCCATGAGCTCGTACTGGGGAGGGTCGATGTCCTGGAACTCGTCGATCATGATGTACTCGAGGCGGCCCTGCCACTTGAGGCGGATGTCCTCGCGCGTCGCGAACACGTGCAACGTGAGGAAGATGAGGTCGTTGTAGTCGAGGCCGAAGCACTTCTTCTCCTGGTAGAGGTAGCCGTAGAAGAGGATGTCCTCGACCGCGGTCGCCTCGTCGTACTTGGCCTTGAGCTTCTCGAGCGAGAGGTCGACGAGGAGCTTGTAGTAGTCGCGCTCGCTCACGCACTTGCGCATCTCGAACATGTCGCGCGCGCGGGCGTAGGTCATGTCGCGCAGCGTGATGCCGCGCTCCTCGTAGATGATGGCGAGCATCTGGTCGATGTCGGAGTTGTCGAGCACGAGGAAGCTCTTGGGGTAGCCAAGGGCGCTGGAGTCCTCCTGCAGGACGCTGACGCAGAAGCCGTGGAAGGTGTTGACGTAGGCAGCGTCGTCGTCGCCGGTGAGGTGGTGGATGCGCTGTCGCATCTCGTTGGCGGCCTTGTTGGTGAAGGTCACGCAGAGGATGTTGCCGGGCATGATGCCGAGCTCGTTGACGAGGTAGGCGAAGCGGCGGCTGAGCGCGCGGGTCTTGCCGGAGCCCGCGCCCGCGATCACGCGCACGTAGCCCTCGGTGGTGGTGACCGCCTCGCGCTGGGAGTCGTTGAGGTGCAGCAGAGCCTCGCGCGGCTCGTCAGGAAGGCCGCCCAAGTCGAGGCCCTCGCTCTTCTCCCCCATCGCACCCTCCTTCCGGCGACGCGTCGCGAGGGGGCCGGGCATGAACGCGACAGGCGCCCCTCGCATGATTAGAACACGTGTTCTATTGTGCGCCTAGGGCTGGCCCGGGTCAAGCGTTGGTCGGTGGGGCTACAGCCTGCAGCCGTAGAGGTAGATCGCGCCGTCGTCGCTCTTGCGCGAGGGGCCGTCCTTCTTCTGGATCAGGCTCAGGCCGCGGGACTCCACGAAGGAGAAGTCCTTGACGTCGGAGATCATGGTGAAGAAGCCGCGGGCGCCGGCCTGGCGGAAGGAGTCGACGGCGGTGTCGTAGAGGGCCTGGCCGATGCCGTGGCCCTGGTCGGCGGGGTTCACGACGAGCATGTTGAGCTCGGCGTCGGCGTTGGAGTAGCCGCGCGAGATGAAGACGTCGGCGGTGGTGTACATGCGCAGGCGCCTGAAGAGCATCTCCTCGACGCGCGGGCCGCCGAGCTTGGCGCGCTTGCGGGCGGCCATCATGAGCGAGTCGAACACGGCGTCCTGGTCGTGGTCCTGCACGATGGCACCGTCCTTCGCGAATCCGCCGAGGCACGCGCCGATGACGCTGGTGCCGCGGACGGCGACGTAGGAGAAGCTCGAGCGCCTGAGGGAGCCGGCGGTCATGACGCGGCCGAAGGTGATGCGGTCGTAGTAGCCCTCGACGTCGGGCACCCAGATGCGGCCGCAGATCTTGGCGACGTCGTCGAAGTCGGTGTCGCGGTAGGGCCTGATGGTGACGTTGGGGTCGAGCATGCGCTCGGCTCCCTCGTGCTCTTCAGTTCCCTGTGCCATGGCTCACTCCCTCGACTCGTCATCCAGCAATCCCAAACAGACGGCCCATTAGCATACTTGGTTTTTGGGGCGGGCGCGCTCGAGACTGGGTCGGATTCACCTCACCGCCACCGGCGACGCCGCAAACGGAATGCGCATACGCTGCTATCATCATGCGCGACGATCGTGACGGACGCGGACGGAGGGAGACCAGTCATGCAGAGGCGCGTGGCACTGATTGCGATCATCGTGGAGGAGCCGGACTCGGTGGCGGAGCTCAACTCGATCCTCCACGAGTACGCGGCGTACGTGATCGGACGCATGGGCATCCCCTACCGCGAGCGCGACATCAGCATCATAAGCGTCGCCGTCGACGCGCCGCAGGACACGATCTCGACGATGGCCGGCCGTATCGGCGCGCTCGCGGGCGTGAGCTGCAAGACCGCCTTCTCGAGCGTGACGTCCGAGTGACGACGCGCACCCGCCGACAAAAGGCGCCGCGCAGGCGATGCAACAGGCGCGAGGGCGCTCTTCTCCCATAACCTTTTATTGATTCGATCGTCGATTCAGCCATCCGGGAGCGTGGGCCACGTTGCAGTATTTCGACCTCTACGGCAAGTCAGAGCGCGAGTTCGACGCTGCAAGGCCGGGCATTCATGCGGCCAACCTCAGGCACAGCAGGAGCATCGCGCGCTGCCTCTTCGCGTTCATGCTGCTGTGCTCGGTGCTCTCCCTCGTCGGCGTGCTCGACCGCTCGTACGTCGTCACCTACGCGACGATTCTCGTGCCCACGGCCATCGTGCTCGCCGTACAGCGCTTCGCGCCCGACTTCGCACGGCGCCACCCAGTCCTCATCAGCCAAAGCGTCAACGTGCTGCTGATGAGCTTCGGCGTTCTCGCCTCGGTCGCAGACCACACCATGGTCGCGACCGCGATGCCGGCTCTTCTCGTCGTAGTCGCCGTCACCTCCGTCGACCGCTTCTATCGCACGACGCTGATCATGGCGCTGTTCGCGGGCACGCTCGCCTTTCTCTCGGTGAGATTCAAGCCGGCCAACCTTGCCGGCGGCGACATCACCAACATGGTGCTCTTCTGGCTCGTGGCCAGCGCCGTCCACTACGCGAACGCGCGCCACGCCATAGACTACGAGCTCACGAGGCTCAACTATGAGAAGGTGCAGCGCACGCTCACCGTCGAGTCGACGTTCGACAACCTCACGGGGCTGCTGAACCGCTCGCGCTTCTTCGACACGCTCAACAGGATCTGCCGCTCCAGCAGCTCGCAGGGCGTGATTGGCATCGTGGACATCGACGACTTCAAGGACGTTAACGACACCTACGGGCACCAGGAGGGCGACCGCGCGATCCACGAGGTGGCGCGGGCCATCATGAGCTCCCTCAACGTATGCGTCGACGACGGCGCGACCTACTGCGACCGGCTGGTCGACAACGGGGAGAACTTTGCCGGCAGGCTCGGCGGCGACGAGTTCGTGTTCGTCGTGAGGCACTGCATGGCCGACACCGAGCTGCGCTACGTGATGGAGCGGCTTCGCATCTCCGTGGGCAACATCGAGATCAAGGGCAACCACCCGCTTACGGTCTCGGCGGGCATCGTGGAGTTCGAGCATGACCGCTCGACGGCCGACCGCCTCTACCACTACGCCGACGAGATGCTCTACATGGCGAAGCAGCAGGGCAAGAACCAGTACTGCATCCGGACGCTCGACGGGAAGATCATGCGGAGCCCGACACGCTAGGCGGCGACGCAGCGTGCGCAAAACCGCAGGGTTCGGCACAAGAAAGCGGGCGGCCCGTCGGCCGCCCGCCTGGAGGTAACTCGTTATCTGCCCTTTGGACTCTCCCCCTTAACTCGGACTATCCTCTCGTGAGGTAAGGTCCAGGCCTACAACTACGTACCGCACAGCGCCTCATCGGTTGGCGCTCAGTCCATTTTGTGTCAGGTGCCGGTTCTTCCATCTGCCTTCTCAGAGGCTTTAGCGGGATCACCGCGTGATTGGCCTTTGCTCCTATGGCCTGCAAGCTAAGACGGGACACGCAACGCCTGACACCATGGACCCCTGTATTACGTCTTCTGGTTCTCCAAAGGCACCACCTCCGCGGTCGTGCGTCGAAGTTCCGATCCTTCTCACAACCTCATGATACCCAAAACCGCCCAAATGACCACCAATAACTAGACATTTAAGTGAGTGGTCGGTATTTACGCACGAACGGTCGTAGATTCGCGCAATCATCCCCAAATACAGAAATATCGTGACGAGTTTATGCAGCTCCTCTATGTCGGAGGATGCTAGGATAGCGCGCACACGAACTCATCAAATACATGCAATAGCTGTGCATACGCGAAATCACGCGCTGACGTGCCTGGTCGGCGTCGTACTATCGACAAGTTGTTTTTCGGGTACGGAGAGGATTGGCGCATGAAGATCGGCTTTGACAACGACAAGTACATCGAGATGCAGGCCTCGCACATTCGCGAGCGCATCGACCAGTTCGGGGGCAAGCTCTACCTCGAGTTCGGTGGAAAGCTCTTCGATGACTACCATGCCAGCCGCGTGCTCCCCGGCTTCGCGCCCGACTCCAAGGCCCGCATGCTCCACCAGCTCGCCGACGACGCCGAGGTCCTGTTCGCCCTCAACGCCAACGACATCGAGCAGGGCAAGAGGCGCTCGGACATCGGCATCACCTACGGCGAGGACGTCCTTCGCCTCATGGACGTCTTCCGCGGCATGGGCCTCGCCATCGGCGGCGTCGTGATCACGCGCTACGCCGGCCAGCCCAAGGCGGTCGCCTACGAGAACCGCCTCGAGCAGATGGGCATCAACGTCTACCACCACTACTCGATCGCCGGCTACCCCGCCAACCTCGACCTCATCGTCTCCGACGAGGGCTTCGGCAAGAACGACTACGTCAAGACCGAGAAGCCGCTCGTCGTCGTGACCGCCCCCGGCCCCGGCTCGGGCAAGCTCGCAGTCTGCCTCTCCCAGCTCTACAACGAGAACAAGCACGGCGTGAAGGCCGGCTACGCCAAGTTCGAGACCTTCCCCGTCTGGAACCTGCCGCTCAAGCACCCCGTGAACGTCGCCTACGAGGCCGCCACCGCCGACCTCGACGACAACAACATCATCGACCCCTACCACCTCGAGGCCCACGGCGAGGTCACGGTCAACTACAACCGCGACGTCGAGACCTTCCCCGTCCTCAAGGCCATGATGGAGAAGATCATGGGCGAGAGCCCCTACCAGTCACCCACCGACATGGGCGTGAACATGGTGGGCAACTGCATCTCCGACGACGAGGTCTGCCAGGAGGCCGGCAAGAACGAGATCATCCGCCGCTACTTCCAGACCGCCGAGAAGATCGAGCGCACGGGCCAGGGCGACAGCGAGCTCGCCAAGATCGGCCTGCTCATGAACGAGGTCGGCGTCGACGAGAACTACAACCCCGCGCACGCGGCGGCGCTGCTCAAGGAGGAGGTCACCGGCAAGCCCGCCGGCGCCATGCGACTGCCCGACGGCCGTCTGGTCACCGGCAAGACGAGCGATCTTCTCGGCGCCGCGTCGTCGCTCCTCCTCAACGCCCTCAAGTGCGTCGCAGGCGTCGAGAAGGACGTCTACGTGGTCTCCGACGAGGCCCTCGCCCCCATCGGCCACCTCAAGACGGCGCACCTCAGGAGCACCAACCCGCGCCTGCACTCCGACGAGACCCTGATCGCCCTCTCGATCAGCTCGGCAACCAACCCCCTCGCCGAGAAGGTCATCGCCGCCACGAGCGAGCTCGCGGGCTGCGACGCGTACTTCTCGGTCATCATCTCCCGCACCGACGAGGCCGTCTACAAGCGCCTGGGCATCAACGTGTGCTGCGAGCCCAAGTTCGAGCGCGGCAGCTTCTACCACAAGTAGGGCCGACGCATGGTCGCGCGGGCGGACAGCGAGGGCTCGGCGAGGCGGATCTTCGTTGCCGTCCTGCCTGACGACGCCACGCGCGCGGAGCTCGTCCGCAGGCAGGGGCTGCTGCTCCCCCACCTCGCGAAGGCGCGCCCCACGGCACCCGACAACCTGCACCTCACCCTGGCCTTCCTCGGCATACTCGAGGAAGGCCAGGTCGTATCTACACTCGAGGCGATGCGCGAGGCGGCCGAGGCGTCCTGCGTCCCGACGCTCGAGCTCCCCCTCGCCGGGCTCGGAAGCTTCGGGCGGGACGGTCGTGCCATCCTCTGGCAGGGCCTCGCGCCCGGACCCAGCCTCGACGCCCTCTTCGACCTCCAGGCACGCCTCGAGCGTGCGCTACGCGGCCGTGGCCTCTCGCTCGAGGAGCGCCCCTATCGACCCCACATCACCCTCGCGCGCGGCGTGCGCCTGGGCGAGAAGAGCGCGCCCTCCTCCCTCGAGGGCCTCCTCGCCTCCGAGGGCGCCAGGCTCGCAGGCCCGGCCCCCGCACACGAGGGCGGGACGCCCCTCGAGGGGACGCCCCGCCTTCGCGCCGACGCGCTGTCTCTCATGTGGAGCCACCACCCCGAGGGCGGCAGGCTCACCTACACCGAGCTCGAACGCGTGGCCCTGCGCCAGTCGCGCCCCTAGCCGCGCGCCGCTCGCCCGCGCCGCTAGTCGCGGCCCTTGCAGAAGTACGCGAGCGCGATCGCGCCGGGGCCCACGTGCGTGCCGATGGCGGCGCCCACGGGATAGACGAGCAGCGACTTCACGCTCTCCTCCCACAGGCCGCGGCTGTCCTCGATGTACTTGTCCAGAAGGTCGCGCGAGAGGCCCGTGTAGCCCAGCGCCAGCGGCTGGCGGAAGTCGATGCCGCCGCTCGACTCGATGTTCTGGTTGAGCATGTTCTTGCCGTTCTTCGAGCCGCGGGCCTTGCCCAGGATCGCGACCTCGCCGTCGACGATCGCGATGACCGGCTTGATGGCCAGCATCGCGCCCGCCATGCTCGCGGCCGCCGAGATGCGACCGCCCTTGCGCAGGTACTCGAGGGTGTCGAGAAGAGCCACCACGCGCACGTCGTGCTTTCGCCCCTCCAGCTCGGCCGCGATCTCGCGGGCGGGCCTGCCCTCCTCCACGAGGCGCAGCGCGAGCTCGACCAGGATGCGCTCGCCCACCGTGACGCTCTCGGAGTCCACCACGTAGACCCCCTCGCCCGCCTCGCGCGCCGCGAGACGCGCGCTCTCGTAGGTGCCCGAGAGCTTCGACGACATCGTGAGCACCACGACCTCGTCGCCCGCCGCGCGCGCCTCGGCGATGGCCTGGCTGAACTCGTAGGGGGTGACCTGGCCGGTCACGGGCAGCTCGTCGCTCTCGACGAGCATCTCGTAGAAGCGCCGGTGCTTGAGGTCGACCCCGTCGCGGAAGGTCGTCCCGCCGAAGGTGACGCTCAGCGGCACGATCGAAAGCCCCTCGGGGCACTCCTCGGGCAGGATGTCAGAGGCGGAATCGGTGATGATGCGCGTTGCCATGGTTGCTCCTCGTTTCGCGTTGATGTGACGTGCGCCCCGCGGCCGTCGCCACGCGGCGGTCGGACCCGTCCGGCATCGCCGGAGGTGGCCCGCCTAGATCTCGCGAAGGTTGGAGAGGATCGCCTGCATCATGTCGTACATGGCGTCGCGGTCGGGACCCTCGACGCCCCTGCCCGCGCGCTCCACGATGTCCGCGAGCACCTGGTCGACCTCGCGGGTAACCGTCAGGCCCTTGTCGGTCAGCGACACGAACCTGCCCGCGCGCCCGTCGTCGGAGCCGTTGATCGCCACGTACTCGCCGGCGTCCAGGCGCGTCAGCGCCCGAGAGACCACGGCGCGGTCGACGCCCATCATGCGCGCAAGCTCGGCCGACGTGACGCCCTCCGGCCGCTTCGCGAGATAGTAGAGGCACATGCCGTCAGTCCCGTTCAGCCCGAAGCGCCGCATCTCCTCGTTCTTGAGGCGCGTGATCTCCTTGCTGAGCGACGAGATCATCCCGACGAAGCTCTCGAAGCGCTTGCTCACGATCTTCTCCAAACCAATGCGATGTCATGACAGGACGAGTCTACGCCACGCTCGTTTCAATTTGTTGACTAGTCAACAAATTCACAAGGCGCACAAAATGTTGACTAGTCAACACATCCCGCGACGAGCGCCTCGCGCCTCACGCCCGAGCCTACGCCCCCGGACCAAGCATTCCCCTGACCGCCATGGGCGCCGCGGTCATGAACCACGCCGTGTAGCGCGAGGGATGCGCCTCGAGGTCGGCGAGAAGAGCGCCCACCTCGACCCAGGCGACCTCGGAGGCCTCCTGCGGGTCGGGCGTGACGGGTCCGTCGTAGCGGCCGATGAGCACGTGGTCGTACTCGAACTCCACGAGGCCTTCCCCCAGGCGCGCGCGATAGACGAAGGAGCCGACCTCGCCCATGCGCACGCCCGTGACGCCGAGCTCCTGCTCGACGCGGCGCTGGGCGGCGAAGTCGAGCGGCTCGCCGGCGCGCGGGTGCGAGCAGCACGAGTTGGTCAGAAGGCCGCCGGAGTGGTACTTGCCGGCGGCGCGGCGCTGCACGAGCGTCTCGACGGGGCGCCCGTCGTGCCCGCCGCGATACAGGAACACCGAGAACGCCCTGTGCAGGCGTGCCTGCTCGTGGGCCGCGAGCTTGCCCATGGTGCCGACCTCGCGGTCGAGCAGGTCGACGAGGACCAGCTGGTCCTCCTGCTGGTCGGAGAGGATCTCCGCAAGCGATGCCATAGCAACCCCCTATCGAGTCGCGGACGCACGAAGCACGCCGCAAGACGCACGACGCGCGCCGCACGATGCACGGCGCCGGTGCTAGCCCAGCCCCAGCGCGAGGCCCACGAGCCGCACGAGCAGCGCCACCGCGTAGGCGACGGCGCACTGGAACACGACGATGCCCGCGGCCCAACGCCCGCCCAGCTCGCGCCTCACGGCGGCAATCGCGGCCACGCAGGGCGTGTAGAGCAGGCAGAAGACCATGAGGCAGAAGGCGGCCAGCGGCGACAGCACGGCCATGACCTCGGCCGCCGAGCCGAACAGAACCGAGAGCGTCGAGGCGACGATCTCCTTGGCCATGAAGCCGGCCACGAGCGCGGTGGCGAAGCGCCAGTCGCCAAACCCGAGCGGCGAGAAGAGCGGCGCGACGAAGGTCGAGATCGCCGCCAGGATCGAGTCCTGCTGGTCCTCGACGAGCGCCAGCGTGGGGCTGAAGCTCTGCAGGAACCAGACGACGACGGCCGCCACGAAGACCACGGTGAAGGCTCGGGTCAGGAAGTCCTTGCTCTTCTCCCACACGAGAAGGAGGACGGACTTGGCGCTCGGCATGCGGTAGTTGGGGAGCTCCATCACGAAGGGCACGGCCTCGCCCGTGTCGATGGTCTTGTGGACGATGAGCGCGGCGAGAAGGCCCACGAGGATGCCGATGACGTACATGGAGATGACCGCGAGCGCGGCGTGGCCGGGGAAGAAGATGGCCGCGAAGAAGCCGTAGATGGTGAGCTTGGTCGTGCAGCTCATGAACGGCGTGAGCGCGATCGTGAGGCGGCGGTCACGCTCGGAGGGCAGCGTGCGCGCGCTCATGACGGCAGGCACCGTGCAGCCGAATCCCATGAGCATGGGCACGATGGAGCGGCCCGAGAGGCCGAGGCGGCGCAGGGGCTTGTCCATCACGAAGGCGACGCGGGCCATGTAGCCGGTGTCCTCGAGAAGCGACAGGAAGAAGAACATGGTGACCACGATCGGCGTGATGGGCACGATCGTCGACACGGCGTTGAGGGCGCCGTCGACGATGAGCGAGTGCAGGACGGGGTTGGCGCCCGCAGCCGTAAGGCCCTCGTCGGCGAGCGTCACGAGGGAGTCGACCCCGTCGGCGACGAGCTGCTGCAGGAAGGCGCCGATGACGTTGAAGGTGAGGACGAACACGGCGCCCATGATGAGGACGAAGAGCGGCAGCGCCGTCCACTTGCCGGTGAGCAGGCGGTCGATGCGGCGGCTCGTCTCGCGCTCGCGGCTCTCGCGGGGCTTGACGACGGCCGCGGAGACGACGCGCTCGATGAACGAGAAGCGCATGTCGGCGATGGCGGCCGCGCGGTCGAGCCCGCGCTCCTGCTCCATCTGGGAGACGATGCGCTCCACGGTGTCGAGCTCGGCCTGGTCAAGGCCGAGGGCAGAGGCCGTAAGCTCGTCTCCCTCGACCAACTTTGTCGCGGCGAAGCGCACGGGGACGTTGGCGCGCTCGGCGTGGTCCTCGACGAGGTGCATGATCGCGTGGAGGCAGCGGTGGAGGGCGCCGTCGTGGTCGGTGGGGTCGCAGAAGTCCTGGCGGCCGGGGCGCTCGCGGTAGCGCGCGACGTGCAGGGCGTGCTCGACGAGCTCGGAGACGCCGGAGTTCTTGAGCGCGGAGATGGGCACGACGGGGATGCCGAGGGCGTCCTCGAGGACGTTGACGTCGATGGTGCCGCCGTTGCCCTGGACCTCGTCCATCATGTTGAGCGCGAGAACCATGGGGCAGTCGAGCTCCATGAGCTGCATGGTGAGGTAGAGGTTGCGCTCGATGTTGGTCGCGTCGACGATGTTGATGATGCCGCTCGGGCGCTCGTCGAGGATGTGGCGGCGGCTCACGAGCTCCTCGGGGCTGTAGGGCGAGAGCGAGTAGATGCCCGGGAGGTCGGTCACGTCGGTGTCGGGGTGGCCCTTGATCTGGCCGCTCTTGCGGTCCACCGTGACACCGGGGAAGTTGCCCACGTGCTGGTTGGCGCCCGTGAGCTGGTTGAAGAGCGTGGTCTTGCCGCAGTTCTGGTTGCCCGCCAGCGCGAAGGTGAGCGTCTGGCCCTCCGGGATGGGGTCGGAGTGGTCGCGCGTGCGCTCGTCGATCCCGACGGTGCCGCCCATCTCGCCGAGGCCGGGGTGGCGCACCGTCGCGGCCGCGGGCGCAGACTCGGACGCGGGGACCTCCCCCTCGGGCAGGGGCGAGACGCCGATCTTCTCGGCGTCGGCCACGCGAAGCGTGAGCTGGTAGCCGCGCAGAGTGAACTCCATGGGGTCGCCCATAGGCGCGTACTTGACGAAGGTGATGGCCGCGCCGGGGATCACGCCCATGTCGAGGAAGTGCTGGCGCAGCTCGCCGGTGCCGCCCACGGTGTCGATGCGGAGGGTCTCGCCCAGCTCGGCCTGGGCCAACGTGCGTTGAATCATCTGTCTGCTTTCGTTTGCGAAGGGCGCCACAGGCGGGGCGCCGACCTCTCGACTGTGCCCATCTTACTTCATCGGCAAGTTGTGATTGCCCCTCGAACGCCGTCTGCACAATGCCCTACCTGCAGTAAAATACGAAAGATTGTGAACGTGACGCGCGGCGCGACGTCCGCGAGAGAGAGGTCCCATGTCCGATACGCAGACCGGCGGCGCCCCCAGGCACGCCAACCCGACGGGCGCAGAGCCCAAGAAGCCGAGAAGAGCTCCCCTCGTGGTCGCCGGCATCGCCGCGGCAGCCCTCGTCGCATGGGGTGCGGGAACCGTCGCCTTCGGCGGTCGCTTCACGCCGAACACCAAGGTCAACGGCATCGACGCGTCGGGCAAGACCGCCGAGGAGGTCGCGGCCCTCGTCGACGCCCGCGTGGCCGCGTGGGGCGCGGACGTCAGCGGTGACGGCGCCTCGTTCAGGGTCGACGCCGCCGGCGCCGGCCTCTCCGTCGACTCGGCGGCGCTCGCCCGCGAGGCGCTCGCACGCACCGACGCCAAGGCATGGCCCGTCACGCTCGTCGCAGGCTCCGACATCACGGTCGACCAGGCCGTCACCATCGACGCCCCGACCCTCTCCGCCATGGTCGAGGGCCAGGTCGCCTCGATCAACCAGAACGCCAAGGCCCCCGTCAACGCGACCTACGCCTACGACGGCGCCTCCGGCTCGTTCAAGGCGGTCGCCGAGGTACCCGGCAGCGCCATCGACGTGGCCGCCGCGACCGAGCGCATCCGCAAGGCCGCCCAGACCTTCGAGACGAGCATCCAGCTCGGCGAGCAGGAGCTCGCAAGGCCCCAGGTCACCTCCGCAAGCGCCGAGCTCAAGGCAGCCGTCGACAAGGCCAACAACGCCCTCCAGCTGCAGATCCCCCTCACGAAGGAGGGCGCCGAGGTCGCGCGCGTGGGAAAGGACCAGATCGCGTCCTGGGCGACCGTCGGCGCCGACCTCGCCCTCACGCTCAACCGTGACGCCGTCATACAGTGGTCCGAGGGCACCCTCGCAGGGCTCGTGGCCAAGTCGGACGAGGAGAACGACTACGAGATCGACAGCGAGGCCCTGGCAGACGCGCTCTCTGCGCACGTGGCCAGCCTCGACGCGGGCGCAATCGAGCTGCCGCTCACCGTGGTGGCCTCCCGCCCGCCCGAGAGCGACGGAGCGCGCACCCGCGGCCGCCACGTCGACGTGAACCTCGGCACGCAGTACGCCCGCTTCTACGACGCGGACGGCTCGGTCATCTGGCGCGCGCCCATCGTCTCCGGCAAGACCTCAGACGGTCACGGGACTCCCACCGGCACCTACTCGCTTGCTGCCAAGAAGATGCACGAGGTCCTCGTCGGCCTCGACGAGGACGGCGACGGCGAGCCCGACTACCGCACCAACGTCACCTACTGGATGCCCTTCAACGGCGGCATCGGCCTGCACGACGCCGACTGGCGCGGCTCCTTCGGCGGCAGCATCTACTACTACTATGGCAGCCACGGATGCGTGAACCTGCCCCCTGCCGAGGCGGCACAGCTCTTCTCGCTCATCAACGTCGGCGACACCGTCTACGTGCACTGGTAAGGCGAAGCGCCCCTACTCGACCTCGAACCGGCGCAGGTCCACGCCGAGCTCCTCGGCCTTCTGGCAGAGCTCGTAGCCGTCCATGTGCTCGATGTCCGACAGGTCCAAGACGGCGGCCGGAAAGCCGTTGAAGGCCGCCGTCCCGACGTAGTCCTCGAGATACTCCCGAAGCGCGTCCACATCGATCGTCGCCATGCGACACCTCCCCCGAAGAGACTGCTGCCCCCATGATAGGACCCAGGGGCCGCAAACGACGAACGCCCCACCCGCCCAATCTCTGGACGGGTGGGGCATCACGGTTCGGACGCTGGTCAAGCGGCAGACTCGCGAGCCTGACCCTACAGCTCCTCCTGCGAGAGCACCTTGAAGCCCGCGGCCTCGATGGCCTCGACGGCTCGCGTGGTCTCGTCGGGGAGCTTGACCTTCAGGATGTCGACGGCACGGTCGCCGGAGGTCGAGAAGCAGTAGCCGTACTCGACGGGGATGTCCAGGTCGTCGAGAACGCCAAGCAGGTCGGCTAGCCCGCCGGGGCGGTTGGGCACCTCGAACGCGGCGACCTTGGTCACCATGGCGCGATAGCCCTTCTCGGCGAGCGCATCGCGCGCACGCGTCGCGTCGTCGCAGATGATGCGCACCACGCCGTAGTCGGTGGTGTCGGCGATCGTGAGGGCGAGCATGTCGACGTCGGCGTCTGCGAGCGAGCGGCAGAGCTTGGCGAGGCGACCCTCGGCGTTCTCAAGGAAGACGGTGAGCTGATCTACCATTACTGATTCTCCCCTCTCAGGTCGATGACGCGCTTTGCCTTGCCCTCCGAGCGCGGGATGCTCATGGGCTCGACGAGCCTCACGCGCACGCCGACGGAGAGCGCCGCCTTGAGCTCGGCGGAGATGCGGCCCTGCAGCTGCTCGATGGCACCCGTGGAGTCGAAGTCGAAGTCGGGGTTGACCTCGGCCTTGAGCGTGACGACGTCGAGGTGCCCCTTGGTCGTGAGCTCGATTTGGTACCAGCTCGACACCTCGTCGAAGGTCTCCATGACCTGCTCGATCTGGCTCGGGAACACGTTCACGCCGCGGATGATGAGCATGTCGTCGGTGCGGCCGTGCAGGCGGTCGATGCGACGGTGCGTGCGCCCGCAGGCGCACTCGCCGGGGATGATGCGCGTGATGTCTCGGGTGCGGTAGCGCACGACCGGCGACGCCTCGCGGTCGAGCGTGGTGATGACCAGCTCGCCCCACTCGCCGTCGGGCAGCACCTCGCCCGTGGCGGGGTCGATGATCTCGCAGTAGAAGTGGTCCTCGGCGATGTGCAGGCCGTCCTGCTCCATGCACTCGACGGCCACGCCCGGCCCCATCGTCTCGGTCAGGCCGTAGACGTCAAGCACCTTGTAGTCGAACTTGCGCTCGAGCTCCGCGCGGAAGTTGTCGCTGAACGCCTCGGCGCCGTGGATGCCTGCGCGCAGGTGGAAGTCGCGCGCGGGGTCGAGCCCCATGGCGATCGCGGTGTCGGCGATGTGCATCGCGTAGCTCGGCGTGCAGCACAGGATCGTCGAGCCCATCTCGCGCAGGACGCGGATCTGGCGCTCGGTGTTGCCGGCGCTGATGGGGATCGTGGTCGCGCCCGAGAAGAGACTGCCGTAGTGGGCCCCGAGACCTCCGGTGAAGAGGCCGTAGCCATAGCAGATCTGCACCACGTCGGAGCGGCCGCCGCCGGCGTAGGCAATGCCGCGCCCAAAGCACTCCGCCCAGAACTTGAGGTCGTGCTCGGTGTAGGCGCCCACGGTCGCGACGCCGGTCGTGCCCGACGACATGTGAATCTCGCGCACGTCCTCCCGCGGCACCGCAAGCATGCCAAACGGGTACTCGTCGCGCAGGTCCTGCTTGCACACGAACGGCGCGCGCGAAAGGTCCTCGAGCGACGAGACGGAATAGGGGTCAAAGCCGGCCTCGTCGAAGCTCTTCTTGTAGAAGGGCACGTTCTCGTAGCACGCGACCACCGTCTTCTTGATGCCCTCGAGCTGCATCGCCTCGATCTGGTCGTGAGGCATGTGCAGCACGTCGTCTCTCTCTTCCATGCAGTTCCCTTCGCGTTGCGGGCAGGCCGCCCTTGGTACATGAGGGCATGGTAGCGACATAAGATTACGGCGCCGTTTCCAGCGCCGCAATCGGGTGAAGCTGTCGGTGAGAAGAGCCTGCCGCCCTACCCCAGGATCAGTCCGATCACGTGGGCGCAGAGCCCGCCGAGGGCGATAGTGATGGGCAGCGTGATGAACCAGGCCGCGATGATCTTACGCGCGATGCCCCAGCGAACGGAGCTGCGGCGGCGGGCCGAGCCGGCGCCCATGATCGAGGTCGTGATGACCTGCGTGGTCGAGACCGGCGCGCCGAAGGCGGTCATGGTCTCGATGGCGACCGCGGAAGACGTCTGCGCGACGAAGCCGATGACGGGGTTGAGCTTGGTCACGCCGTCGCCGACGGTGCGCATGATCCTGCCGCCGCCGATGGAGGTGCCGAGCGCCATCGTTGCCGCGCAGGTGAGCTTGACCCACAGGGGGATGCCGGCCGACGCGTCGGCGAGCCCGGCAGTCACGAGGGCCAGCGTGATGATGCCCATGGTCTTCTGGGCGTCGTTGTTGCCGTGGCTGTACGCCATGAACGCGCCCGAGACGATCTGCAGCTTGTGGAAGAGCCCGTTGGCGCGGTGCGGCGTCCAGTTGGCGAACAGCTCGAACACGAGCTTCATGACCAGGTAGCCCAGGGCGAGGCCGATGAGCGGCGAGGTGAACAGCGGCACGATGACCTTCTCGACCACGCCGTCCCAGCGCACGTGCTGGGTGGTGCCGGTGAAGACGATGGTCGCGCCGATGAGGCTGCCAATGAGGGCGTGCGACGACGAGCTGGGAATCGAGCGCCACCAGGTGAACAGGTCCCAGATGATGGCGCCGGCGAGCGCCGCAAGGACGACGTAGAGCTCGAGCTTGACGTCGACGAGGCCCGCGGCGATGGTCATCGCGACCCTCTCGCTCGTGAGGGCGCCGATGAAGTTCATGGCCGCGCTCATGATGATGGCGGCGCGCAGCGGCAGCGCCCTCGTGTAGACCGTGGTGGCGATCGCGTTGGCGGTGTCGTGGAAGCCGTTGATGAACTCGAAGACCAACGCGGCGACGAGTACGGCGATGAGAAGAGCGCTAACCATTCTTCACGATGACATTCTGGATGGCGTTGGCGACATCCTTGCAGGCGTCGAGGGTGTCCTCGACCTTGTCCATGAGGCTCTTCCACTTGATGACGTCGACGGTCTGGCCGTGCTCGCGGAAGATGGTGGCCAGCGCGTCGCGGTAGACGAGGTCGCCCTGGTCCTCGACGTCGTTGGTGGCCTTGGTGTGCTTGAGGATCGAGGCGTCCTTCTTGAAGTCGGAGAACTTCGCGAGGGCCGAGTCGAGGTGACGCGTCGCCTCGAGGATGAGCTTGGCCATCTCGACGGCCTCCGGGCGCATGGCGTCGATGTCGTAGAGCTTGAAGCGGGCGGAGACGTTCTCCAGGCCGTCGACGATGTTGTCCATGTCGAGGGCGAGCGCGGAGATGTCCTCGCGGTCGAACGGGGTGATGAAGGAGGAGTTGAGCGTCGAGATGATCTTGGTGACCTGGTCGTCGCCCTTGGTCTCGAACTCCTTCACCTCCGGGATGCGGTCGATCGAGTTGGGGTAGTCCTCGACGATCTCGAGGAACAGCTCGGCGGTGGAGACGGTAAGGGCGCTGAACTCCTGGAACAGCTGGAAGAACACGTCCTCTTTGCGCTTGACTCGACTCATATGTAGGTATGCCTTTCTCAAAGCACCCGCAGGAATGCACATGAATATCCTCGGGTGGCATTAGGCCGACGTGGCTATGTTAACAGTTCGCAAACGTGCAGTTACGCCATTTACCGATTCATATTTCCGCAGATGAAATTTCCTTCGACCGGCACATGTCCTTGTGCTATCTCACGCCACTCAGACGCGCGGGTCGGGAGGCCCCACGGGCGGTCGCGCCCCTCCCCCATCGGCGGGCGCTACATCGGCATTCGTCGCGCTACCCTCATCGGCCCCATCGACTTCGCGGCCCTCGCGCACGAGCGGCCCGAGTTGCGGCAGCGACATGCCCGAAAGCTCGCGCACCGCACGCACGAGCGACGGCACGTACAGCGCGACAAGCACGACGTAGAAGATGACGGTCACGGGGGCGTCGTCGCCCTTCGAGACGTACTCGGTGCTCATCGCCTCGCCGAAGATGCCGTTCGAGACCACCATGAGCAGGAAGTCGTCAAGCGCGTGGTAGAGCGAGGCGCCCACGAGGCTCCCCGAGCGCATCACGCAGGCCGAGAGCACCACGCTGTAGATGCCGGTCTGCGCGATCTTGAGCAGCGCCTGCGCGAGCTGCAGCGGGTCCGCGACATCCGTCGTCGTCCAGTCGACGTGCATGCAGCCAAAGGCGAGGGCGGTCAGAGCCACGGCCACGACCATGCCCGACCTCCTGCGGCCGAACGCGGCCAGAAGCCCGCCCAGCGCGATGCCGCGAAGCATCGCCTCCTCGAACACGCCGATGGCCAGGCAGACCACGAGGCAGTACGCCACGTTGGGAAGCCACCTGTCCGAGACGGGCGTGCCCTGCGCGCAGTAGCCCACGACCTGCATCACCATGAGCACGAACGAGATGAGGATGACCGCACGGCCCAGCTGCCACACGCCGCGCAGGTCGTCGGCCGTGGGCACGAACGCGCGCCACCCTCCCAGCACGAGCACGCCCAGCACCGCAAACGCGGCGGACACGCCCTCGTACACGAGCAGGTTCTCATAGATGCCCGGCCACACGGCGTCAAGCGAGAGGAGCGTGACCACGGGCCCCAGGATCACGACGGCCAGCACCGCCAACGCCGCGGCGAGCTTTCCGTAGCCACCCGATGCAGGTCTCTTGCCGGCCATCGCATCTCCCATCCACGCCGCGCCACGACGCCGCCCAAATCGATGCGTCGATTCTACCGCAGCCACCCGCACGCCCGCGGGTGCGTCGCCGCGCGGCAACCGCGGCCGCTCGCGTGTTGTTCGTGTTAAATCTCCCGCTCACGCACGCGTTTCGCCCCACGCCACGCGCGTGACTCGGTAGCATGGCACTCAACCGGGCGCCCAGGCGGCCGCCCCACGCGCCAGCACCGAAGGACCAGCCATGTGCGAACTCTTTGCCATCAGCTCCGAGCATCCCTACCGGGCGAACCGATACCTCGAGGAGTTCTACTCCCACAGCGAGAAGCACCCGCACGGCTGGGGCATCTCCTGGCGCCACGGCAGCCCCTTCGACGAGCAGGCCGTCACCATCATCCGCGAGCCCAAGCGCGCACTCGACTCCGAGCGCCTGCGCGACCTGCTCGCCTCCCCCATCGAGCACCACGAGCTCATGGCGCACATCCGCTACTCCACCGGCACCAAGATGGTCGAGAGCAACTGCCACCCCTTCCTCGAGGTCGACATCACCGGCCGCCAGTGGACCATGGAGCACAACGGCATCCTCTTCAACGAGCGCCTGACCTCCACCTACGACGCCGCGACCGAGGGCGACACCGACAGCGAGCGCATGGCCGCGTTCCTGCTCGACGTCACCGACGAGGCCTTCATCCGCGGCGCCAAGCCCGACTTCGACTCGCGCTTCGCCGTGCTCGCCGGCGCGATCGTCCAGCTCGCCAACCGCAACCGCGTCAACGTGATCCTCAACGACGGCGAGTACACCTACGTGCACACCAACACCTCGCGCTGCACCCTTCACTGGCGCACCTTCCAGGACGAGAAGAGCGGCCAGGTCACGGTCGTGAGCACCCAGCCCCTTGGCGGCGAGGCCGAGGCCGACGAGTGGAAGCCCGTGCCCCCCAACCGCCTCATCGCGCTGCGCCGCGGCAAGCTCGTGCGCACCTCCGCGCCCCACGGCTACCGCTTCTGCGAGACGATCCTCGACCTCCAGCGCGCCATGGGCGTCCCGCCCGAGGACTTCGTCGCCTAGCGGCCGAGAAGGGCCCTGTACTACTCTCTCTAGCCACGCTTCAACTTGTCAGTAGCTTGTCAGTAGCTTGTCAGTGACCATGACCGGAAGCGATGGACGCGGGTAGTCGTGCCCATCTTCTGCCATCGTCCACAACTTCAAGGAGGGCCCAATGGCAGAAAGCGTATCAGAGATGATCAGACGCCTAGGTATGTCCGAAGGAGACTTCAGACAGGATTCGGTCGCGATCAACAAGGCCCTCAACGCCGGGGCGAGAGTTTCCAACCTGCAGGTTATGACCATTCACACGACCAAGAAGGGCTGGGGGAAGCTCAAGAGCGCTTGCGAGAACTGCACCGCCGCATTCATGGGATACGTGGCCGGCAACTACTCCGGCTGGAAGTGGTAGGAGAAGCGATGGTTGACTTCAAGACGATTTCGATCCGTGGCCGCATCGCCTACGGCATCATGTGCGCGGAGAGCTACGCCCTCACGAAGTTTCCGAATCGCGAATGGCGGCCGCTTTTTCAGGTGCTCTGGGAAATCTCGCGGGACGACGTCTACTGGGACGAGTGGGCTTCGGAAGTCATCGACAGGCTCCCGGAGATGGTCCTCTCCGACGACCCGCGCGATTACGAGGATACGGACCCTGAGGTGCTCGGCCAGTGCCGAGCGCTATACCAGGGAATGCCCGAGGCCTTCAACAGGATCCTTTCGAGCATCGTGGACATCGAGGAGGCGGACGCCTACACCGTCGTCGAGGGGTACGGGGCGGCTGCCCTCGAGAGCCTGCAAGACGTGATCGACGTCATGCAGGCCGAGGGCGTGGAGCTGCCCGACCCGGCGCCTGTCGCCGCCATGAAGTTCGAGGACGACGGCCGTGGAGGCCCCTTCGACACGAGGTCACTTTCCAGCATCCTGTGAACTCCTGCCCCGTGACGCCGCGGGAGACAGCAGTGTCTTCCTGATGATGCGCCTACCCGAGGAGCGTCAGCCGACCCCCCTCCCCCGCAAGCGCAACCAAGCGCACCAAACCCCAACCCCCAAACGCAAGCGAGGCCGGGCCGCAAAAAACGCGACCCGTCCTCGCCCCTTAGTCACACAGGCGCCCCGCGCCTAGCCCAGGCGCGCGCCCTCCTCGCCGTCGATCTCGACGTTCGCGTCGAAGAACGCCGTCAGCGCCCGCACGGCATAGGCCGTGTCGAGCGCGCCCGCCGTCTCAAAGCTCGAGTGCATCGCCAGCTGCGGCAGGCCGATGTCCAGCGCGTGCACGCTCACAGACCTCGCCTGCAGGTTGCCCAGGGTCGAGCCGCCACGTGCGTCGCTCCTGTTCGCGAACGGCTGCACCGGCACGCCCGCGCGCTCGCAGATCTCGCCGAACACCGCGCGCCCGAAGGCGTCGGTCGTGTACGTCTGGCTCGCGCATTCCTTCACCACGATGCCGCCGTTCAGCCAGCAGCAGTTCTCGTCGTCGGTCTTCTCGGGGTGGTTGGGATGCACGGCATGCGCGTTGTCGCAGCTCACCATGAACGAGCGGGCGATCGCGCGGATGTAGCCCTCCTCGTCGGCGCCCAGGCACCCGGCCACGCGCACAAGCACGTCGCGCAGGAAGGTCGACAGCGCGCCCTGGCGCGTGCCCGAGCCCACCTCCTCGTTGTCGAAGATCGCGCAGACCGAGACGTCCTCCTCGTTGCCGCTCGACAGGAACGCCTCAAGTGCGGCGTAGGCGCACTGCAGGTCGTCCAGGTGTCCCGCCGAGACGAACTCGCCGGCCTGGCCCCAGACCCTCCCCTCCTGATGGTTCACCAGGTACAGGTCGCTCGACACCACGTCGTCCACGGCAACGCCCAGCTCGTCGGCGACCATGCGCGCGAAGTCGCCGCGCCCGAGCTCGCCCGCCGAGAAGAGCGGGCACAGGTCCACCTGACGGTTCAGCGCAAGGCCGGAGTTCGCGTCGCGGTTCATGTGGATGCACACGCTCGGGATCAGCAGCACGTCGCGCTCGACGTTCACGAGGCGGCTCTCGACGCCCCCGTCGACGCGCACCATCGCGCGGCCGGCCACGCCAAGAGGCCGGTCGAGCCACGTGTAGTCCAGCATCCCGCCGTAGCCCTCGACGTTCAGGCGCAGATACTCGCCCGGCCCCTCGAGCTCGGGCTCAGCCTTCACGCGATACGTCGGCGAGTCGCCGTGCGCCGCGGCCATCTGGAACCGAATCCCGTCGGCGTCCACGTCCTTGCCCACGCGCCAGCACACGATGCTCGTGCCGTTGCGCACCGTGTAGTACGAGCCGCCGGGCACGAGCTCCCATGCCTCGCCCTCGGCGAGGTAGGTGGCACCCGCGGCCTCGAGCCTGCGGCGCGCCTCCGCCACGGTGTGATACGCCGTCGGGCACGCCCCCACGAACTCGAGCAGCCCCTCGGCAGTCTTGGCCATGCCCTCACGCACGTCCTCGCTCAACTCACGCTTCTCGCTCACGCTGTCTCCTTAGCCCCGCGGCCCGCGCAACGGCACGCAACGGCGCGCCGCGCGACCACGGATCTCCTCGATGATTTGCCACCCCAGTGTGCGCCACTTGGAAGGGCCCCGCGCCATCCCGCGAACCCATCACAGTATTTGCACTCACGCCGAGAAGAGCAATGCCTCGGCAGGCAAGGACCACCGGGACATCAGGGCCAAAGGTGCTTGACAGAACGCGCTCGTCAAGCGCAGTGTCACTCGCTGTCGTCGGGCGACATCAACCAGCCGCGCGCGAACTCGTCCGCCTCACGCTGCTGCTCGTCGGTCGTCCCCTGCGAAGTGGAAAGATGGCCGCATACGATATGGCCGAGCTCATGGAAGAGGCTGAACCAGAACCTGTCGGCGTCCTTTCCTCGTACCGTCATGGCACAGACGATCTTGCGCCCGTCGTAGAAGGACGTCCCACGGACTCCCGTACCCGGCAGGGCCGGCAACAGCACGAGCGCAACGCCACACTCAGCGAGCAGCCGTACGAGCTCAGGGCAAAACTCCGACGGGCCGCGCGTGGTCATGGATCTAATCTCGGACATGGCCTTCTTGAGTCGCGCGATGTTGATGGGTCCAACCTCTATACCGCGCGCCTCAACCCTAGCCTTCTGGGTCCAAGCCCATAGGGCCGTGTTCGAGCCATTCGCCTTCCTGCGGCACGCCGTGCATGGCAGCAGCTCGTCACCAACAAGGCTCAGACGAATGACCTCGAAGAACTGACGAAGGTAAGTGACTCGCTCCACGGCCCTTCGTGTCTCAGGCAACCAACCAAGCTTCATCATCTCCCGATAGGGAAAAGACTTCGAAAGCTCGACGTCCTCTTCCATTTGATTCTCGGCGGAGACCTTTGCGAGCTGGTCGCGATAGTGTGCCTCGAGATTGCTCCAGAAGCTTGCAGGCACGCCGAGAACAAGCTCCAACTTGTAGGCGGTATCAGGCGTGAGCTGAACCTCACCGTTTATAAGCTTGCTAACGTGCTTCTGCGACATATCCAGGCGCGCAGAAAACTCTTTCTGAGTCATTCCGCGATCCAGAAGCTGCTCCTTGATAGTTGCACCAGGAGGGACTGCGACATACGTTTTGCTCTCCACTTTGAAACCACCTTCGATTTACCTGATAGGTAAATCGATTGTAGGTGAAACCTCATCACTCACCACTCAAGCACCTGCTTACGGCGCACATGCAGCGGCAGACGTATCGGAGATCTAAGGAACAGTTGCGGCAGCGAATCGCTGTCCACTGCGACCAATTCGCAAGACCCTGCATCACTGGGGAAGGACGAGCTCCATCGGCTCTGAATCACGGCTTCCGAAAACAACATCACGGTGATACTCAAGGAACTCTTGGCTCGGCCTATGCGTTCTAGGAAGCGCGATCTGGCGGCCACGGGTGGCCATGAGCCAACGCATGCCCTCACTATCGGCCTTTCGAGCCATTCTGAGGAGACCATCCGACATGACAATTCGATAGTCCCGATCGAGCGTAATCATCCCCTTATCAACTACCTAGTGGGAATCCATATTCGCCGCACCCAGCTCCAGCGTCGCCCGCTTGGCGGACTCAGCGATGTTGTTGCAGTACTCGTTAAAGGCGGCAGGGTTCACGCGATACAGGCAATTACCCTCAAGCGCCAGGACGCGCCGTTCCCAACATGGCCGCGAAGTGGCTTCGACGGTTCTTCTCGCTGGGTTACATGGCATTTTGTGTCATTGGTCATATGCCCGCACCCAACATCAACAACCTAGACCTTACATGGTCAACCATAGCAAAGCGCACCCGTCAGCAGAGACAGACGAACCGTCTCCAAACGAGCTTTGAACATCACGCAGGGATGGCCAAATATGCACGGGACACGAAGGTGGCAGCAGCACGCAAGCGTGCCAAACAACAAGCCGTCAGCGCTATAAATAACCGTAGCGCCGTTTGGCTTCCTTTGTGCGGCTATGCTGAAGCGCGGATTCCGCTATCTGATAGTCCCTTAGCTCGGAGTCGACAGACGAATTCTCCCAATCCGAGATGGTCTCAAGGAGCCTCGTAATTGCAGAGCCGTTTCCATAACGACAAAGCGCCACCAGGGCCGCATCAAGCCGCTTGTCAAAGTAGAGCTCCTCGAGGAAAGCGGAGAGTTCTTCTGGGTCCAAATACGAGGTGATCTCAGCCAATGCGAAACCCGCCGTTGCCGGCTTGACCAATCTCCTCCACTCTCCTCCATGGTACATAGCGTCAACCGACCTATCTTCCACCTCTTTACCAGATGGGAGCCTCAGGTTCCCACAGTTACGTGGCTCAAGGTAGTCGAGGGTCTCATAACCTCCGCTATAGCATTGGAGGGGAGCAACCCGTCTGGGAACCTCACATAGACTGACGACGAGCTGTAGTGCCTCGGGAGCGCATGTGCCTTGCCCATCAGCAAGAGCCACTCCTGTAGTGATGGCCTTTCTGATGTCCGGCTTAATCCTCACCCTCTTAAGCCATTCAGCCACAAGCGGCTCAAGACCGGCACTGTTCTTGTCGTCCGATGAGCCCGAACGTGATTCTTCCGCATTCCTCGAAGCGGGAATGCCCGTGACGCTATCGTCCCAGACGCCGAATTCTACCGATGGGACCGTTATGTCGTAGCCGTATTTTTCTTTATTTCGCTTCATCTTGTCGAAAAGGTCATTCTTCTTGGCAAAATACTCTTCACGTTCCGCCTCCGGCATGGACGAGGGAAGGCAGACCCGCTTTGCCGCTGCCTTAATGTTGGAATCAAAGAATGCATCGCAGACCTCGGTGTCGCAGAAACGACACTCATCAACGCTAAAGTCCCATTGAGACCCTATATATGCATAATCTTTTGCTCGGATAGTCAGGGTCGACAGTCTCAAGCCATCGAAGGCTTCATTATCAATCGCCCATGCGCTTTCAGGCAGCTCAATTGATTTCAGCGAACTACAGCCTGTAAAGGCATTTTTTCCAATGATGTGCAAGCCATTAGGGAGCGTCACCCTCCTCAACGACTCGCACCGCATGAAACATGCCCTGCCAATCGTACGAACGCCTTCGGGCAGACGGACCTCCTCCAGTTGGCTTTTTCTCACCTCGGAATTTGGCGAATCTCCCGTAGGGCTGAAGGCTCTTTCTCCGATTATCTCAACCTTAGACTTCCCGATGCATTCCGGTACCTCAGCTACCGAGGATTGTCCTAGCCATGAGGTAAGGACGTATGCCTTACCCTTCTTCTTCACATCCCAAATCGTCTCCAGCTCGTCGATGTCTGACATCTTGCCCCCCTCGATCGACCTTCAATAAGACTCAGTCCGTTCGTACGCATCTTGCAAAATGAGACGCATAAGAGTTTGCATTATGTGCCGCAAACTACACGGAGAAATTCGGCAGTAGCACACATGCGCTCCTTAAGCGACACCCGCTGCCTTACGCATGTAACCCGAGCGAGCGAGTCGCCTAGCCAGGACGTCAGAGTGTAGGTACTGCCAGCCTTCTTCACCTTCCAAGTCTTCTTCAGCTCAGCTACGGTCGGAAGCTTCTCCACTGCGTCCAGCCCCTAATCAAGCTCCAGACCAGCCGAGCGAGGCCTTTTGGTCGTAGCCGAATCAGAGTACTCGAGCAGCACGGCAGTCTGCTCGGTCAGCCCCCTTTCCGTGGCGACTTGGACCAGATGGCCCGCATCCTTCGCGGTGAGTATCTTTTGCGCGATAAGCCACTTCAGTACGTCAATGTCGAAGCGGAACCGCACCAAGACCTCCTCTACATGCCCCTTGATATAGGTTCTGTAACCCCTGGCGATCTGCGCAGAGACCTCCCTGCCCTCCATAGAGCCGCGCACGAATCCCGCGACGCAGTTCTTCTTGTAGTCAAGCTGCCTTATAGCGGAGCAGGCAATGCCCGGCGCGAAGACGTCTGCCTGTGCGATCGCGCCATCGCCAAACCACTTCTCGAACACAGTCAGAGAAGGCGGAAGCACGACGTAGGGCGAGGTGTTCGAGAACGCAGACTCACTGATAGAGGTGAGCATGCTGGCGCACCCAAGATCAACCGTCTCGAGGGCGCCGCTGTTTGCAAACGCCTCTTCGCCTATCGATTCGAGTTCAGAGCCAGGTTTGACGCTGGCTTCGCGTAGGGCCTCACAGCGCGCGAACACGTTCGCAGCGAGTCTCTTCACACCGGCCGGAATACCGCACTTTTCCAGCTTCGAACACTCATAGAACGCCATCTCACCGATATCCTCGAGAACCGACCCATCACCAAACTCAACCTCCTTGAGCTCCAGACAGCACATGAAGGCGTAATCGCCGATTCTTCGGACCGTGGCAGGAATGACCATGCGCTCGACATGGCATCCCTCGAAGGCATGGGCCTCGATGTCGACAACGCCCTCCGGGACAGCGTAGGCGCCTGTCACCGTAACCGGAACGCGGATGAGCCTCGAGAGGTCCTTGCTGTATAGGGCACCATCGACGCTGGCATAGCTCTCGTTGCCTTCGTCAACCTCAATGCATTCGAGCACCAAAGATGGGTACTCTTCGTCCGGGTCAGTCCAGCTGTAGACCGGAGAGGGCCAGGCCGCGTCCCCCTCGTTGCCAAACGCATCGGCGCCTATGTTCTCGACGCTTGCGGGAATGCGAATCGACTTGAGGGGACAAGCCCAGAAAGCGCAATCTCCAATCTCCTTGAGACCATCAGGCAACTTGATCTCTTGTATGCGGCAGTAGCTGAAGGCGTCCGCCCCTATCGACTCCAGCCTCGAGCCGGACTCGAATTCGATATCGGTAAGCTTCGGGCAGAAGAACGCGCCAGACCCTATCGAAACAACCGATGCGGGTATGGAGACCTTAGTGATCCCCAGTGGATCCACCGCTCCTCGGTCGAAGGCCTCCTTGCCAATCTGCACAACAGGCAGCCCCTCGACAGTCCCGGGGATAGACACCTCGGCAGCATCGCCACGATACTTGGTGATAACAATGCCATCCTTGTTCTTGTGATAGCTATATCTGGCCTTGAACTCGAGGTCCTCTTCTGATTCGTTGCCAGAGGTGACGTTGACCTTGGCCTTCTCGAGCACCGCGCGAATCTCAGGGTTTGCTGTCTGGACGACCAGATTTGAGCAACCACTGAATGCGCTCTTCCCTATCGACCTCACCGAGTTGGGGATGACGAGCTTCTTGATGTGGGTGTTGCGGTAGAACGCCTTGTCCCCAATGGCTGTAACCGCCACACCGTCGACCTCCGAGGGGATTTCGAGCTCCTCGTCCCACCGGTAGAACGCGGCAATACAGTACGTGCCATCCGGGTTACGCACCAACTCGAAGAGGTCGTCCTTGTCCCACCACTTGTACGTGGGAAGGTCATCCGACGGATAATCCTTGTGGAACTCCACGCTGACCCAGTCGGGGGAACCGGCGCGGGAGTACACCTCCTCATACACGTGCCGCTCCTGAGCTATGCCCTTGAGCTTGAGGTCGGGCAGCCCTTTCAGGAGCGTCCTCAGGTCATCCTCCTTGAGCCTGAAGTACCACTTCTTGTACCTGATCTCGGAGACACCCTGCGCAACTTGAATCGTCTCAATGGCGTCGGCGACGATTCGATCGATGGCCTTCCCCAGCATCCCCCTTGCTTGCTCGATGTCACCATCTGAGCCCCTCAGAGCAAACCATCCCAAGCCCCACGTGAGTTCGTTGATATGCGACGTTGCCATGTGAGTCCCCAATCCTCTTTTGTTCACACCTAGCGGAGTCTCTACTCCTCCAGCGCCTTGATCTCCTCCAACAACCCCAGCCCACGCTCGGTGAACAGCAGGCTCTTGTTGTGCTTCATGAACTCCTTGCTCCCGTGCTCGCTCACCAGGCGGATGAGCACCGGGTCGGCCGAAAGCTTGGTCACGTAGATGAGCGATTCCTGGGAGTCCTTACCGAAGGCCCCGTCGAGGAAGAGGAACCCCGCGTCGAGTGCGGCGGTCGCCTCCTTAACGAGCTGAGCTTGCGCCTTGCACTCCGCGTTGAAGGAAGCCTTGGCGGCGTCGAAGCTGCCCTTGCCCTCAGCGGCCCCGCGCGCCACTGCCGCGCGCACTCCACGCAGCACGCGCAGGCGCTCGGCCTTGATGACCGAGCGGTCGCCCACTTGTCCGCGCACCTTCTTGCCGACGGTGCCCTCGGAGGAGACGGCGGCCACACGGCGGTCGACCACCTCGACAGGGCTTTCGCTCCTGCCGAGCGCACCCTTCATATCCAGCAGGTCCTTGCGCGCGAGCCTGAGCGCCTCCTCGAGCTCGATGGCTCCGTGCGCACGCTCCAGCATCGCGTCAAGCAAGAGCCCCACCAGCGCGACGCGCTCGTCGAAGGGCGCCGCAGCCGCGCGCTTCGCAATCTCCGCTCCGGCGCGGCCTGCCAGGATGTCGGTCACCTTGTAGTCGTCCTCGTACTTGCGGAAGAGCTCGTAGTACACACCAAAGTCCTCTGAGACCTCAGGGTCCTGTAGATAGCGACCAGGCAGCGATGCGGGCGGAACCATGCCCTCAGCCTCGTATGCCTGCAGCATACGAGAAAGATCCTCCCAGCCACGTGAGGTCACAATCTTGGAACCACGGGCAGCCGCGCGCACCTTGTAGAAGCTGCCGGGCTTGGCGTCGAGGTAGGTTGTCACTGCGGGGTGCACGCCGTGTGCCGCAGCGTACTCTTGCCAAACCTGCAGGTTGGGATCCACGTCGATCCTCATCAGGCGGTCGAGCATCGCCGGGTCGAACTCGCGCGCCGCGCGGTTGTACTCGGGCGGATTGCCCGCGCACACGATGGCCCACCCCTCGGGCATGCGGTGCATGCCGAACGTCTTGTACTGCAGGAACTGCAGCATGGCGGGCGCGAGAGTCTCCGAGACGCAGTTGACCTCGTCGAGGAAGAGGATGCCCTCGGCCACCCCGCTCGCCTCTCGCGCGCGGTAAACCGCCGCGATGATCTCGCTCATCGTGTACTCGGACACGCTGTAGGACTCTCCTTCGAACTCCTCCTGCGCGATGAACGGCAGGCCGAGCGCGCTCTGACGTGTGTGGTGCGTGATGGAGTAGCTCACGAAGTTGATGTCGAGCTCCTCGGCAATCTGCGCCACCACAGCGGTCTTGCCTACACCGGGAGGTCCCAGCATGATGATGGGCCGCTGCATGCGGAACGGTATGCGCAAGAGACCGTGCTCGTCACGCGAGAGGTACGCGCGGATGGCGCCCTCGATCTGCTCGGTCGCGTCTTTGATGTTCATGGGCGATCTGCCCCCTCCTCACCTGATCCCGCCGCTGCCGTCGATGGCGGCGTCGTCCAGCACTATCTGAGCCGCCCAGGGCGGCACGATTTCCTTGCGGTAGTTCTCGTCGTAGAAGACGAAGGCCACCTTGTAGTCGGGCATCCACTCGGGATAGGTGCCCCACCCGTCCGTGAAGTAGACAAGCCCGCCGAGGTTCTCGAAGACGCCCTCCTCAACCAGCCGGTCCACGTAGGCGAAGGCGGGGCGGAAGTCCGTGCCGCCCATGCCGTGCAGGCGCATCGTCCTCCCCCACTCCTTCAGCTCCTGGAGGTTGGTGATGACGTCGTCGGTCTGCACGGCGGCGTCGCACTGCACGATGTGCACGTGCACACGCTCGAAGAACGCCTCGGTGGACTTGAGGATGTCGAAGGTCGCGTCGATGAAGCGCCGCACAATGCCGCCCCACACCGAGCCACTCGTGTCGATGACGATGACGAACTCGCGGACGCGCTTCTCCTCGCGGTACTCCAGCGGCTCGATGAGCGGCAGGTTGCCGTACAGCTTGAGCCCGTAGGTGTAGTAGACGTAGTCGAACTCGTCATCAGAGACCTTGAGCACCTCGCCGGGAATGGCGAACTGCCGCAGGAAGTCCGCGTAGTCAACGCGCGCGTGGCTCGACTCCTCGAGGTCGTCCACGAGTCCCTTGAGGCCCTGCCCTCGGCTGCGCGCGTAGGTCTGAAGGTTGACGGCGAGAGACTTGGCCACGCGCCGCCAGCCGGCCATCTCAACGTCACGGCGGGCGCGTGATACCTCGCGCAAGCCGAGGCCGTGGGTGCGGGACGCCGCGAGGTCGCGGCCCGAGCCCGCGCCCTTGCCCTGGCCGGAGCCGGGCTTGTCGGAACCGCCGCAGCGCTGACCGTCTCCCGAGCCGACTCCATTTGCGGAAGACCGGGTACCGGCTTCGTCGTTTTCCGAGGCGGCATCCTTACCGACACCATCGCTGTCCCCGCCTCTAGACTGCCGTCTGCTCGATTCCGTTTGAGCTCCTGAGCCAACCACCGAGGATCCCTCGGAGCCTTCGTCTACCCCGTCTCCGTCGGAGCTCACGGGCCCGACCGCTCCTCCCCCGCTCGGATACCATGGCAGGTGGCTGTCAGCAGCGAAGAGCACCTCCCACGAGGAGACCTGCTCAGTCCACTCGCCGCCCTTCAAGACCTTGTAGACTTTCTCGGCACCGGCCCGTTTACCAAGCTTAGTGTCGACCTTGCTCAAGACGCGCTGGATGTCAGCCCCGCGAGAGCCCGAACGGGGTCCACAGACCTCCGCCACCACGCGCTCTGCTGCGATGTCGCAGGCGAGGTTCCACAGGCGCCGGTCAATGCTCGCACCGACGTAGGGGTGCAGAAAGACGCAGTGCATTACGCTGTGCATGAAATCGTGCTTGGGCGCTTCCCGATCGCGCACGAACCCGTCACAGATCCGCTGTGGGTCGATCGCGAGCTCGGTGCCGTTGGTAGCCATGGGCATGAGAAGCGGCATGCACACGATGCGCAGTCTGCCGACCGCTGCCGAGAGGAAGTGATTGTCCGCCAGGGCGAGTGCCTTGGCAAGCTCCACCACTTTCAGGGCGGCACGTTCGCGGTCTGTCAGCAGCTGCGTGGGCATGGTTTCTCTATCCCTTATGCGCCTCGAACTCAGTTGGGTCGACCCCGAATTGTAGGGCGGTGGCCAGCAGTTCCTCGCCGCTGGCACCCTCGACTTCTGCAACGTCCACCAGCGCGGCACCATAGCCGGCAAATGCTGCCGTACCGCACAGGTCGTGCAGGTACGACCTCAGTGTCTCGAAGTCGATTTCCATTCTGGCATGCGCCCCCTGCATCCGTATCCCCGCCATCATCCGATAGACTGCCTGCATCGGCAAGCTGCGCAGCCGTCGCGCGAACGCGAGCCCCACGTTCCTGCGCACGAGCTCCTCAGGTGGCACCTCACCCTCCTCAGCATCCGTGTAGAAGCCCTCGAGCTCGTCGAGCAAGCCATGCAGCTCGTCGTCCTCCGCAAGGTCGCCGAGCCCACCCGCCAGGTACTCGCCGAGCGCCAGCTCAATCTCGCCCATCCAACGCGGATCCTCCGCGCAGCGCTTGTCGGGGTCCAGCCCCGCGCGCGCTTCGTCCAGCAGCTCCGAAATCCTGCGGGCAATGGGGCTGTCGAATCCATGCCAGCCGTCATTTTTAGATCGTCCTAGACGCCCTCCCTGTCCCGACTGTCACACAACACCACCTCCGGCATGAGCGGGCAGCCGCCCATGCAGAGCTCCCTCATCCCGCAGCCCGGGCACGCGCCACGCATGCGGTCGCGGAACGCCTCGAAGGGCGCGCTGTTCCACGCGTCCTCGATGGTGGTCCCCGCCTCGTCGCGCAGCTGCACCTCGTAGAGCCGCCCCTGGTCGAAGCTGCAAGGCGTCATCCCCAGACCCGGCCCGATGTAGCAGCTGAAGCGCCCGCCCTCGCAGGTGTCCAGGCTCTCGGGCAGAACGGTCCTGCAATTATGGATGGCGCCCGGCACCGTACAGCTATCCATACCTACTTTGAAGGGGTGCGGCTCGTCAACCAACTGGAAGAAGCGCGTCACGCGCGGGTCCTCCGCCTTGAGCACGTTAGCCTCACTCCCCAGCCCCGCCGGCTTATGGAGCAGGAAGATGACGGCATTGAGCCCCTCGGGGAAGTCTTCGCGCTCCATGCGGTCGATGGCCTCGTTTATTGAGTTGTTGCCCAGCACGTAGTGCACGTTGGTCTTGACCCCCGCATCGAGCAGAATACGGATGGCATCGTAGGTGTAGTCGTTTCGGTACCAGCTCACAGCCACGGCGCCGCAGTAGCGCCTGCAGAGCTCGGCCTTCTCGGAGGTGAACGCGAACCCGCTCGTAGTGAAGTTGGGCACCAACATGTTCTCGCGGGAAATGCGAAGCAGTTCCCCAAAGTGCTCATGGCAGTCCGGGTCGCCGCGACCACCCAACGCGAGCTGGTTCGTGCGGCCGCGGCACTGCTCGCAGATCCAGCGGAAGCTTTCGAGCGACATGTTGGACTGCTCCACCACTGGCCCACTCTGGTAGCAGCCGATGCCCGCCAGCTGGCAGAGACCGCTCTTGCCGTGGAGGCAGTGGCCCATCACGCCCACGTCGATGAGGTGCGGGAACGACGCCATGAACGGGTCCACGCCCGTATCGCAGCCCTCGTCGTCGAGCACGCCCGTGCGCACGTAGGCGCCCGTCTCGGTATCGAAGGCGCTGACGAAGCGATACTTCTTGTCAACAACTCTATAGCGCATACGTCACCCCCCCTACAAAAGGCTGAAGTCGTTTTCGAACTCCTCGACGTTTTTTGCCCGATTGAAGGTAAACGTGCGGGTGTTCATGCTCGTGCAGTCGGCAACGTACTCGAAGAAGTCATCGTTGTTGACCTCTTCTATGGAGCAGCCCTTTTGCGCAGCTATGATTTGCTTGACCTCCAGCAGGGACTCCGCGTCGTACATGCCTTGGTCGAACCTAGTCTCGCTGTCGCCTCCCCATTCCGTGTCAGAGACGCTCCAGGAGACCTCCTCCGTCGCTTCCTCTATCTCATCGCGGTGCTCCGCAATGGCACGCACCAGCGGGGCGATGGGAATGCGTGTGGGTTCCTTCATGCCGGCGCCGAGAACGCCCATTCTCTCATGCGATTCATTCACAACGCCCCTGCACAAGACGGACAGTACCTCTCCGAGCGAGTCGGGTACCTGCTCATCAAAGATGTCGCGCTCCTCCCAGTCTCCCCACACCTCCTCTCGAGAGGAATCGGCATGCAGCCCAATCGATTGCAGAAACTCCCCCTGCCCGCGCCCTTTCACCACTCTGTCGTAGTTCTCAAGCATCTCCGCAAGCGGCTTGCACTTGATACTCAAATGACAAAAACTGCTACTGCTCGAGTTGGTTACGAAGTCTCCCCTAACCTTCATCTTGCCCCTCCTTCGGGCCTACAGCCAATCTAGGTACTCTGAGGCCATGCCGAGCTCGTCTTCCGCGTTGATTGGGAACTTGAAGGAATACGCAAACCCCTTTCCCTTCCCGTCATATCGGAATGTGACCTCATCGAAAGCCTCATCGGCCGACGCAGCGTCATCCTCATGCGCACATACCTCTGAGCCACTTGCCTCTTTTTTTGCGGGCAAGGCATACGCATACCCGTCTTTGACCAAATACCGTGGGTTGCCCTTTGCGATTCGAAGCCTCGAAGGCGGATAGACCTCAATAGGCCCATCATCCATTTCCGCGAAGCCGTCGATAAATGGCCCGGCTTCCAAGCCGCAAAGCTCCAGCCAAGAATAGTCATCAATGTCGACGAGCGTTGCGGGTAGCTCCACCCGGTCCATTCCGTAGGCGCCGAGTGCAGTAAAACAACCGGACTCGATGCGCTCCACGCCTTCGGGAACCTTAATTCGCACATCATAAACATCGTCGTAGGGCGTGAAACAGCCTTGGCCGAGCACGTTGACTTCCTTGGGCACGGCGATCGTGCACGACTGCCCCCTCGGCCGCTTGTAGTAGCACGAGAGGAGCCTCCTGATATCGCCGTCCAGCTCGACTAGGCTACCCCTCAGTGACATATAGCGCGGATTGTCCTTCTCCACATCAATGTTGACGGGGCCGTCATAATCCCAGCGCGAGAAATCAGAGGATGCCCGTGCATGCGAGAACGCATCACCTCCTATGTCGGTGACGCCAGCAGGAATGAGCACTTTCTCCAGCCTCGTCTTGCGAAAGGCTTTTTCTCCGATAGTCCGCAGCGTGGATGGAAGCGATACTGCGCAGACATTCGTCTTAATGAAAGCCGCACGTCCTATGGCCTCAACTCCCTCAGGGACGACGACCCTGTCCGGCAGGTTCGCGGCGTCGCAATCGAGAACGGTCTTTCCGTCCACCGACATCAGCATCCCTTGGGAAACCGTACTTGCTGACGCATCTTCGGCATAGAACACACGGAGCTGAAAGGTGGCGTCTCTTCCACCAGAGATTCCGATTACATATGCATACACGCCCCCGCCTGTGAGGCCCCATTCAGTGGGACGGTATGCCTTCGAGACGAGCTCTCGACCTTTCCCGTTTTCGAAACGGACTCCACCAAGATCGTACTCACAGAACCGGGCGTGCACATAGACCCCGTCAGACACCAGCTCGATCGGATCACCCAGCCTCAGCATTTCGAAGTACTTATACCTATAATCGTATCTCTTGCTAGTCTCGATACTGCCATCCAGCTCGACGAGCTTCGCATTAGGAGATGATGCGAGAAGCTCATGCGGGTCGGCCGAGGCCCTCTCCGTGAACTCCTTGAGCACCTCATCGCTCGGCCTCGGAAGGGACTCCTCGCACGAGAGCCTCGACACCAGCTGCTCGTTTTCGAGGAACTTGCTGGGAGTACCAAGACCATGTGCTGAGAGGTACTTCTTGATGTCTTTTATATTGGACTTCCACTCAGGATTCGCCTCACCGAAATCGACTGCAGTCCTAGGCCGGACCGCGTGAGAGTACTTCTCCCGCAGCCGGGCCATCATGGCCTCAAACTCGCTTTCAGGAAGGTCAGGCTTGCGCTTACGTCCGGGTGTGCCGCCCGCAATGATGCCACGCTCCTTGAGAAGCGTTCTCGGAGTCTTGCCGTAATACTTCCAGCTCCAGTAATTAATGGAGGAGAAAAGCTTGCCCCAATCTGGGTGCAATGGCTTCTCGACAGCTCGGAGATCTTCGATCGACAAAGGCTTGTCGTCCCGCTGCGCGTACGCACTCTCTAACTCTGCGAGAAAGGCATCGGTATCTGCGTGCGACACAGACCTCTCGCCCACAATTCCGCGCTCGACAAGCACCTTGAGGAACGTCATGCCGAAGACGGCTCGCGACTCGTTCGAAATAGTCTTAAACTTGCTTGCAAGGTCAGGGTTCTCATCGCGAACTGTGCCGATATCGGGCGCGGGTTCGCGACCCTCGTAACGCCGCGCGAGCTCGTCAACGATAGCAACAGGATCGATGGACTTTGGCCGCCCACTCCTGAGGTTGTAGTCAGGCACTTCGTAGCCGTAGTCGCGCAGCAAATCCGCCCAAGACTCGTAGCCCAGCATCTTGGCCTGCCTGATCAAGTTATCTTTGGTCTTCGCATGCAGCCTGGCAAAGCCCGTCACCACTCGGTCGGGGTACCATTCGTCAATCTTCTCAAAGTAGCCGCCGAGCTTGTCAGTCACGCTCGCGACAATGGAATCCACGGCGTCCTCCGGCGCGATGCGATGCCCGACGGGATTCTTCGCCGCCCTCCTGTCCAGCTCGATATCGAATCCCTCGTTGTGGAGTAACTCCACGAAGGATGCGTATCCCATGTCTGACGCCAGCGAGCCAAGTCGCTTAGAGAAGTTATCGTGCCCCCTCTTCAGCTCTTCTGACGTTAATTTCCCCTGCGGATACCACCCCTTCACCTCTGCCAGCATGGACTCCAACTGCTCGCCGCAGCGGGCAGCTATCCTCTCCCGCCGATCTTCAGTCAACTTCGGATGCTCCATGGTTTCCCCCTAGTGTCGTCCCTTGCGACAATGGCAAGGTTCGCCCCCATCCTCTTTGTGATTACAAGCAGCTCCTCACCGCCTTACCGTCATCGCTCGACATCAGCAACATCCACAAGCGCGCCACACATGTCGGAAATCGCAGCCGTCCCGAACATGTCAAGCAGGCACAGCCTCGTCGCATCAACGTCGATTTCCACACCGACATGCACCCCCCGAGTCGCACCCCTGTCGCCATCCGATGGACTACCTACGTCGACAGGCTGCGTAGCCGTCGCGCGAACGCAAGCTCCACGTACCTGCGCACGAGTCCCTCGGGCGGCGCCTCGTCCTCTTCTGCATCCGTGTAGAAGCCCTCGAACTCGTCGAGCAGGCCCCGCAGCTCGTCGTCCGATACAAGGTCGCCAAACCCACCCGCCATGTACTCGCTAAGCGTCAGCTCGATCTCGCCCACCCAGCGCGGGTCCTCCGCATAGCGCTTGTCGGGATCCAGTCCCGCAAGCGCCTCGTCCAGCAGATCTACCTCCCAACAGCGGATCACGGGGCCACCAGTGTTGGCCACAGCAGGCTTTTTCAGATCGTCCACGCCAACCACCCTCCGTAGCTCGCAGCGACATGCCGGTTTCGCCAATGGCGTCCTCGCTCCTCCGGGACCTACAAATCGTTCACGCCAAGCCGAGCGCCTCGAAAGCGGGTCTCAGGAAACTTTCATAGAGCCTTTGGTAGAACGGCTGCAGCGTACCTCCAGCGAACAGGCCTCCCCCTCCAGGCCCGCCGACCCGGAACTTCTTTAGGGCGGAGGTGGCATGATCGAGGAAGTTGAACGAGATGGACTTGCCGTCTGGCAACGTCGCGACGAGGGCGTACGACGAGGGTCCGCATTCGAACCCGACCTCGAGCCCCATCTCGCTGAGGTCGTTGTAGACCTGGAACATCGTGTAGGCCGCAAGCCTCTTCGCGAGCACCTGACGGACCTCGGCATCATGCCCCTTCTCTTTGTGCAGCGTCATCGCGGACACGGCAACGGCGCCTAGGACCCCGTCCTGGGTCATGACGGTAAAATCCAGCCTCACCTTGGCGACCCGCTGCATGTCGAAGAGGTCAAGGGCGTGTGCCGCTGCTATGTAGAGCCATGGGTCCTCAGGCCTTCCGCCCCGCTCGAGAGTCCTCTGGCCCTCTTCAACAATTCGCCTGAGCTCTTGCGCTCCGTACTCGGGCTTATAGCTGTCCTGGTTCTTCTTTTTCACTGATGCCTCCCTTTCACGTTATACGTACCTGACCAACCTCACCTCCGCTACGCAACAGATTTCTTTCACCCTAGGACATGAATCGAGTTCTGCCCTTGCGCGCGGACGCCCCTCCACATTCGAGGGCGCGCATGCCTCACCTATAGGGTGTTTCTCGCTTAATCGCATGCCCCCAATGCGCTAGTGCAGGTCAGCTCAGGCTCTTCGGTACGAGTACCTTTATGTACTTGTCTCCGTCGCTCAACAGCCTGAAGACGAGCATGGCGAAGGCATCAGCGTCCACCATCCTGCTTTCCTCGCCCGAGGCGCCCTCGAGCCCCAGCTCGACCTTCACTCCTGGCACAGGTAGCTCTGTCGAATCACTCATCAGCGCGTCAGCCAGTCTCATGAACGTCGCATGCCTCACCTCGGACCCATCGAGCTCGAATATGACAGTAACTTCGTCTGAATCGCCAGCGTTCTCGCCATCGCCAGACGACTCGGTGTCGAAGTAGGTGAAGTACGCCCCTCCGTCGTCCTCGCACGCCTGGACGAACGAGGTTGGCACCAGACGTGGGAGCAGCTCGTCTCCCTGCGACTCAATCTCGTCCTGCAAGGAATCGGCGTCACACCCCAGCAGTTCCCCCCACTCGTCCGACCCCATGGTGACCGAGAGGTCGAGAGGACTCTCGGAAGACCAGACCGTTTCCTCCCCAACCGACTCAGCCTCGACAAGATCGACGCCCCCGTAGCAATCGAACCTCTCGACGCCCCAGTCACTCTCCACAACCATCAGGCCGTAGGAGCCATCACCCAGTGTCGCGACCTCCTCGAGCGCCTCTTCGATTGCGCTTATCGGCCCAGCATTCACGCCGGAGTACTTAACGGCGATGCCCACGTAGCCATCCCCGGCCTCGGTGGTCGTTTCGCACCAGTCGATACCGTCCCCCTCAAAGGAGAAAACTTCGGCGGCCTTCTTTGCCAGCCCCTTCCCCGCCTCCGCCTTTGTAACTACGTGAGCCTTCGCCGACACATACTGCATGGATGACATATGATCGCCTACCCTTCCTTTGTTCCCTTGGCTGCCTCGCCCGCCACTCACCAATAACGCAACTGCCTCATACTCACTTGCTCACGTTCACGGCCCCGAGCTGCTTGGCGAGCCTTGACACCGGCTTCCTCTTGCCATCAACACCAAGGAGTGCAAGCGTCGCAAGGCAGCCCCTCTCCTCCATGTCGCACACGATCCTGAGCTCGTGCTTCGCGCGTGAGGCACCCGTGTAGAAGACCATCCCAGGTTCGGGGTCGTAGGTGCGCGTCGGCGGCTCCCACACGCTCTCGTCCACGTCGACGAGGATGACCGCGTCGGCCTCGAGCCCCTTGAACTTGCGGCAAGTGCTGAATCTGATTCCCGAAGACCGCCAACGCCCATCTTTTACGTATGCCCTCAGGGCGCTTGACGCCTCGGTTTTGCAGGTAAGGATTACGACGTTGTCCAGACCGCGCTTCCGAAACTCTCTCAGTTGCTCATCGACATAGGACGCCTGTGCCATCCGATCCTCCGAGGCGAAGAGCTGGGGAGGGCCGCTCGTCCGCGCCCCCTCGAGCACCTCCGCATCCTTCGTCTCCCCGATCGAGCGCATAGAGCACCGCGCGATGCCCTCCGTGTTCCTGCAGTTGACGTAGAGCGTGAGCTTGCAGTCGGCATCGTTGATGAACCGCGGCATCTCGGACCCCTGCACGAACTGCCTTCGGTCATAGAAGAGGTAGAACGTCCCGTTCTTGGCGCTGACAAGCTCGAGGAGGATGTCGAGAATCGAGGCGTCCTCGATAGATGCGACGCCAAAGTCCTGCCCCTCGTCAACGATCACGTGGTCGTAGGGGAACCCGCCGTCCTCCAGATGCGCCATGAGCCTCTCCGCCAGGGCGTAATAGTCCGGCTCCGCCGTGCGGCACATGCTGCAAGCAAAGCCCGCAATGGTACGGACGTCGATGTTTTGCTGGTCGGATAGCCTCTTAGCGATGTCGTCCTTGAGCAGGGCGTTGTAGCAGAGGAAGAGGACCTTCCCCTCCCGCGCGACGCGGCGGGCGCGCTCCATGGCGACGAGCGTCTTGCCGGTGCCCGCGGCACCATTGATCACGGCGAACCGCTGGTCGCGGATGAAGTCGAGCACCCTTGTCTGGGAGTCGAGGAGCCTGGCGAAGACCACGTCGGCCAGGTCGTAGTGCATGCGCGTGGTGGGGACGATGGAGAACTCTGGACACAACACCCGCTGCACGACGTCCTTCGCCTCGATGTGACTGAGCCGCGTCTCGCGCCCGTACATGTCAATCGAGAAGATGCGGCGGATGGCGGGCTCAGGGTTTCTGAGGTCGTCGAGGAAGAGCGTGATGTCCCTGCTCGCATCGGGCGGCAGGGAGAAGCCGGAGAACTCCTCGCGCGTCAGGCTCACGAACCAGACGGCATGCATGAACTTGCAGCGATCCACCAGGGCGCCAAGACCGCGCTCGTCGAAGCACTTCATGATGCGGTACTTGGCGCCGCTCACCTGGCGGTAGGGGCCCTCGCGAGACATCATCTCTCCCGAGCCGTAGTACCAGACGCCGTCCTGGCACCGCGCCGCCCCCGCCTTCGCCTCGACGCACAGGATGCCCAGCTCGGGGTGGAAGACCACGAAGTCCGCCTCGCGCTCCACGTAGCTGCCCCCATGCGTGGATACCGAGTCGAACGAGTGGACGACGTAGAAGTCGTCAGGCAACAGGCTGAGCGCGTGGTAGATGTACCCTTCCCTACTCGACGCCGTATGAGCCCGTGGACCAGTCGAGGGAATCATCTTGGCCATCGGCTTACTCCTCCCCGTGCGCCACGAGGGCGTCTATGACATCCTGTGGGAGGTCCTCGCCCATCACGAAGGACGTCCATCCCGATGGTCTGCTTGACAGCCCGGCCTCCCTGAACTCTTCGAGCGAACCCGCACCGTGCAGGAGAATCCGAGCCTCCCTCCAAGCTAGGATCACGTCAGCCTCGCCTCCCGCCGGGCTTGAGAGCGTCACCTCGCACTCGGGCCGTTCGAGGTCGAGGTCGTCGCCAAGCCTCGCAAGCTGCTCGACGAATTTCCTCTCGTCGTCGCCCTCGCAGAGCCTGAGGGCATAACGGCACGCCGTCGAGAATCTCTCGCCCGACAGGTCGAGCGTGAACCCGGCATTCAGCGCCACGTCGTTTTCGGCCCCATCTCCGCTGGCTTCATCGCCGACGGTATCCACGTAGAACGACCCGTCCCTGCCCAGCAGGAACCCGAGGATCCGCTTGGCGGCACCCCTGGAGAGCTTCGCCTGCCTGCCCTGGTTGTAGTAGTTTGCGATGCAACCGTAACAGCAGGTCTCCTCTCCGCAGCTGCAGTTCGCCACGACATCGTAAGCGGTCTCGACAAGCCGCTCAATCTCGCCGCTCAGCTGCTTGGCGTGGCCCGCGCCGCCCGGCACGCTGTCGTACAGCATGACAGAGCGACGGTTGGCGTCCCCCTGATACATGGTGCCGCCCAGCTCAGTCTCCGGAACCTCGAGGATGCGCGAGGCAGCCGCGACAATCGCCCACATGACCGACTCCCACGCCTCGTCATCCTCCGTGCCGAGCCCGTTCACGAGGAACGAGAGCTCGAGCACGTCGCTCGTGAACGAAGTCCCAAGCGCGTTGTAGTGCGCAATGAAGGGGTCGGCAACGTTCTTCTCGCAGTAGTACAGGTGCTCGATCGCGTCGCTGCCTGTCGACGCCGCGCCGCAGTACGTGCAGACGCTGAACCCCTTACCCCCAGCCGTGTTGACGAGGCAGAGCTCGCCGTTGGTCGCATACTTGGCTGACACGACCCCACCCGCAAATCCGACGTTGACACTTGGCGCCTCGGCAGGCCAGTGCTGGCTGAAGAACACCTGTGCATACCCGCGCGAGCGAGGCCGGCGCAGCCCGATTCCCCGCCTCTGCCGCTTTCCCTCGAAGCCGTAGCTCGGCACGAGCAGGCGGTTCTTGAGCGTGAAGCTCTGCCTGCATACCGGGCACTCGTACTCGTCGCTTCTGTTGTCTATGGGCCAGGCGAAGGTCTTGCACTCGGGGCACATGCCGTAGCTGCGCACGATGGGCTCCTGAGCGCGCGGACGCCTGATGCCCACGGATTTCCACAATACCTTTCCCGCCACGACCTCGGCACCCGGAGCGTACTCACGCACGGCCTGGCGCATGCCTCGCTGTAGCTGCAGCCTCCCGTCACCCGTGTCGGCAGACGCCTCGGGGAGGTGAAGCTCGACCAGGTCGGTCGGGAACCCGTACTTGGGCAGCACGCCGCCATCGGCTAGTACGTCTATGGTTGCCTCATCCTCGAGATGGCCCCGGGTATCCATGAGTGCCTTTGCACGGTTGGTCGCGCCCTCTTCCATCGCCTGGTCTATGCCGTCCTGAACGCGCATGTAGTCCTGGTGCTTGATGCCATGCACCCAGAGGAGACGCCCCATGCCCTCGCCCGTCGTGGGGTCGCCCGGCGCCAGCAGGCCCTCAATCCAGCTCCAGTCTTCGATTCCGAGCCTCTCGGACAGCCCCTCCTCCTTGCCAAAGACTGTCTCCAGTTGCGAGATTACCCTCTCGGGATGCCCTACGAGGTATGATCTCAGGTCCTCCAACCCTTGAGGCTCCGCCTTTCCGAGGGCCATGAACCCGTGGTACTTCTTCGACATCCCCTCGTTGCCACGCGCACGGAAGAACTCCGAAAGCGCGACTGCGTACGCATGCCTGCAAGCGATCTGGTCGTTGCCGAGGTAGCAATACGGCACCCTCGTCGCGCCCGTGATCATCTTCGCCGGGTCCTCGAAGAACGCCACGTCGTGGGGACGCAGCCGCGCGAAGGTGATAGCGTACCCCGGCATGCCCGCACGCCTGCCCACGCGTCCCGCGCGCTGCGTATAGTTTGCGGTCGTCGGCGGCACGTTGCGCATGAAGATGGTCCGCAGGTCGCCCACGTCCACGCCGAGCTCGAAGGTGGTCGTGCAGGAGAGCACGTTAACATCACCGTTGATGAAGTCGACCTGAATCTCGCGCGCCTTCTTGGTGGACAGCTGCGCCGTGTGCTCCTCGATTCTGAGCGGCAGGGCCTCCTCGGAATAGACCTCCTTGTAGAATCGGTCCTTCCCAAGCGCCTCGGCATAGGTGGTCTTCACCATGTGCCCGTCGCACTTGCTCGTGGTGCACACGCCCCTGGTGTCTAGGTGCGTCGCGCACCCGCAAGTGTCGCAAACGTACAGCCTGTCCTGCGATGTCCTCGGAAACATGGTCCAGAGGTCTCGATCGAGCTTGAAATGGTCCTTCCCACCTGTCATGACGTTGTCCACGGTCAGGCGAAGGCTCTTCATGGCGCCAAGGTAGTCGCAGATAAACTTGTACAGGCTCCTGAGTATTTCGACGGCTTGCTCGCGCGTTAGTTCGACCCCATGTACCGTCTGTGCGTACTTGCGGATGAACCTGCTGCGCTTGTTCTCCGTCGTCTTGGGGGATCCGACGAACTGGATGGTCCCCGAGTCACCGTCCCTCCCGCCCTCGGTCACGGGCGTGCCGAGGTAACGCTTGGGCAGGTACTCCCTGGTGTACGCGTCAGCCCCCTGGCGCAGCTGCGCGACCTCGCCAGATGCATCGATAGCTCCGCGCTCTCGCAGCGTCTCGAGGCACACGGTGGCTAGCAGGGCGTAGTCATCAGCATTGAGCCAGGTGTACCTCGACATCTCCGGTCGCGCCAGTTGTTTTGCTATTACGCCCTGAACCCTCGGGTCTTTCATGCCGTCGGCAAACGCCGTCGGCTCTACCCTGATGACGCCCAGCCCGTCGAGACTGTTGCGCGAGTCCTCCGCCTGGAGCTCGTCGGTCACCCAAGCCGTGGCCTGCGCCTTACGATCCACGCGCTCCATGAGGCCTGGATACTTGAGTGCTCCAGTGCCAGCAAGCCAGTCGGCTACGCTGGTGGGGCTGCATCCATGCTCCGCGTCACCGAGAGCCTCCACAGCCTCGCGTATGGCCTGGCGCCTCGTAATGCTCCCGTACGTGCGCTCCATCGCGGGAGCGAAGAAGGCCGCGTCCTGGCGCCTGTCCGAGAAGCAGATGACGCTGCCTGCCCCGCGCTCCTCCTCCGCGAGCCCCACGAACAGGTCATCGGCGTCCTCTTCCTTCTTCTCGAATGGCGGGACGTCGCGAACGAGGTCGTAGCATATGACGCTGCCAGCAGCCTCTGGTGAGACGCGCATGGGCTGGATGGCGACCCTGCTCTGGTAGCCGCAGTGGCCGCACTTGGCGTCATCCTCGGTTGCCTTCCCCGCAGCAAGGGGGATGCGTTTGACCGTCGGGTGTGCGAACCGATGCCCGCCGCCATCTCTGCCGTCGTGCCGAGACCCGCAGACGGGGCAGAGCCACTCGAGCTCCTCACCCTCGTCCAGGTCGGCCTCGTCGTCGAGTAGTCGGTAATAGGAGTGGGGCAGGAAGCCCTCGTCCGCGTCGGTCCCCTCATGGCGGGAGCTAAGCCACGGCGGCAGGCCCGCCTTCCCGGCCTCTGGCGTCCCCAGCACGTACGCCTGACCGCAATGCCTGCACACCGAGACCTCGTATACGGGAACGGGTCCCTCGAGCCCGCAGTCCTCCTCGACCGTCTTCTGCGAGATGAGCTTTCGGGTCCACAGGTTGATGTAGAGGCCCTCGGGCGCCCGGAGGAAGGAGTGATATCGGCTCGAAAGGATCGGCACTCCCGCAGACCTCTGCGCAAGCGAGAGGACGTCCACCATTGCCGAGAGGGCCTCGACACCCTCGTCGTCGCCCCTAAGCCCTGGTATTCCCAGACGGTCGATTTCGTCCAGCGAGGTGAGGTCGATGACGCTCCGCGAGGTCTCGTGGACCAACGTGGACGTCGATTCCTCCCCAAGAAGCAACGTCCCCAGTCCCAGGAGAGGCGCCGCCTGCGCGCCGAGCATCGCGAGCTCTTCCTCGGGGACTATACCGGTAAGCACCCCAGCTATGGCTGCAGCATCCGCATCTTCGTCATTAAGCACCTCACGCAGCCTCACCCATGCCTCCATGGGAAGCCGTCCCCACGGATTTCGCAGATAATCCTCCGGCCAGTCCTTGTCGCTCGTAATGACGTCCACATCCCCTTCCTTCGAGAACAACTCGCCAAACAGGTCCTGCGCGAACTGCGCCACCTTGGGGGTGTCCTCCTCGGTTCCGATGGTCGCGGAGGTCGCATAGCAGCGCAATGCAGGCGCCTCGCCCGTCTCCGCTGCTATGCGCGCCTTCAACCTGCGCAGCAGGAAGGCAATCTCGGTCCCGAGAGCACCCGTGTAGACGTGGGCCTCGTCGATGGCGATGTGGCGCCATTTCGCACCGAAGACGCTGCCGAACAGCGGCGCGTCCTCGGGACGCAGCAGCAGGTACTCGAGCATCGAGTAGTTGGTGAGCAGGATGTTGGGCGGGCTCTTGCGGATCTCCTCGCGCGAGATGATCTCGTTGTCAAGCTTTTGCGCGTTGGGGTTCTCATCCCGCCACCTGTTGATGGCGTCGACGCGTTTCTCGGCAGTGTCGCCCGTATAGCGGCCGAAGGTGATATCGGTCCCCTCCAGCAGCTCCCGGAGGCGCTTGAGCTGGTCGTTCGCGAGCGCGTTCATCGGGTACATGATGAGCGCACGCACCCCGTCGCTCGCCCCCTCGCGCTCGAACTCCGTCAGGATGTCGTTGAGAATGGGGAGGAGGAAGCATTCCGTCTTGCCGCTTCCCGTGCCCGTCACGACGGCGAGGTTGTGGCCCGAGTTCGCCTTGCGGATGGCACGGACCTGGTGCGAGTACAGAGGCCTATCAGGGTCGAAGCGCTTGGGGTCCCCGCTACCAAGCGAGAGGATTGACTGGCAGAGCTCGCCACTCTCGACGAGCTGCCGAGGCGTCTCAGCCTTCACGTAGGGAGGTGCCGCCTCGACGAAGGGGCCCTTGGCGAGGTACCCCCTTGTTGCGAGCACCTGCTCGAGCTGGCGCTGGAGACCCTCGTCCGCAAAGTGGATAGTGGTCGCGAGATAGTCGCGATACGAATCCTCGATTCGCTTTGCGGTCTCTATGGGGTTGAATGGTTTCGTGGTGCTCATGAACTCACCTCTCAAACGGCATCGTCAGTGAGTAGTCGTATTCTGGCCCCCCGAACAAGGTGAGTGGGTAGTACCTGATCCACAGCCTGCGATGGGCGTCCAGGTGTCGTACGAGGTCCTTGGGGAGCTCGGTCTTGTCGGACCCCTTAGGGAAGTCGCAGCGGAACACGACCTTCTCGTCACGGTCCGACCTCGCGGGCCAGAAGACTTCCGCCCCAAGATTGCACGTTGCTGGCGCCCCGAGATACAGTATGTGGCCGCTGGGGGTGTTCAGCACCTGCGGCCGCAGGAAGCCAAGCCCCTCCCTGCAGCGCAGGAGCGGCAGGTCGACCCACCCATGCCCCTTGGCCACGGTGGCGCCGAAGAACACCGTGAGCGTGAGCTCCAGCTCGTATTGGTCACCTGGCATTCTGAGCAGCAGCTCTGGCGGAGAGAAGATGTTCGCGTAGTGGATGCCGGGGCGGCTCATGTCGCGGTAGAAGACCGGTTGGTCGCCGAGCATCAGCAGGGCACGCCTCCGCTCGCACGCACCATGGGCCGTGATGACGATCTCGCCCTTCGCCGTGCCGAGCTCGTAGGCATCCGCATAGCTGAGGGGGCGCTCCGAGGAGATCTCTCTCACCTCGTCGCCCACATTGACGCTCACGCCTGCGAGCCGCAGGCTCATGTCGACCTGCGCCGACTGGTCCTCCGAGGCCACCGAGAGCTGCGCCCACTCCTGGGCGAGCGGTGCGTGAAGAGGGTAGCAGTTGTCCTTCTGAATCAGGTAGGGCTGCTCGCCGTCCTCCTTGACCAAAAGATTCTCGGCAGCAGTCATCATGTACGTCGCAAGTGCGGTCCCCGCCACTGCCTGCACGACCGCCATGTTTTTCAGTGGCACGACGGCAAACGCATAGGTGAACACTGACACATCGAGGGACTTCCTGCGCACCACCAGTGTGCAGCGCTGGGCGAGGCGGGGGAAGAAGGCCACCTCACGCAGCGGCAGGGCGATGGCAGTCGGCTTCTCCCCCGTTCCCTGCACCACACGCCTCATCACCGAGTAGCGCCGCCCGTCGCACACGAGCTCCACGTCGAGGTCGTCCAGCGCAGAGACGCCGTCGGCGGCCTCAACCGTGACGACGGGAAGCGAGTCGTTCTCTCCTCTCAACCCTTCCGTCACGCCGTACACGTCAACTCCGTCACTTGCAAAGCCGATGCATCCGGACTTCTCGATGGTGACCGTGACGTCTTCCTGCCACGTTGCCAGCTCCCTGCCGGTCGCCTCCTCGATGATGGAGCCCGACGCCCCCGGAGCCACCTCGAAGAGGCAGATCGTGCGGTCGCTCCACTCGGCGGAGGGGGACCGCGTCTCTATGGGCTCCATGCCGGGGCCGGGGACGACCCTGCGGCCACCCTTGACGACGTATGCGACCGTCCTCTTGCGCGCAATGCGGTCGCCACGCCTACGCAGCCTGAACGTCCCGTCCGGAATCTGGAGGAACTCGAGGCACCCGGGCTTTGTCCGCACGAAGGCCTGCTCAAGTGATGCCTCCTCGGCCCATGCGTCACCGGGTCCCTTGTGCATGAGCTTGATCTCCACCTCATAGCCCGGCATGGGCGGCAAAGTGGCCGAGCCCTCCTCCACGATGCAGCCTCGCACGTCACGTGCGACCTCGGCGCTCCGTAACAGGTTTCCGTTCACGAAAAAGTCGACCCTGTCCCCCTGGTACTCTTCCGGGAGGACGCACTTCTTCCACCTGATGCGGGCCTGGCCGATGTTGAGGTCCAAGAGCAGCTGGCTCTCGGGCAGGTAGAGCAGGTCGCCTGCGCGACGGGACGAGGAGGTCTGAACTCCCCCACGAGTGGACTGACCGCCATGGCCGCCACGGCCTTTCCTCCCCTGCAGCTCCGAAAGGGCATCCAGCGCCGTGTCTGGCAAGCCCGAGCTGGTAAGCATGGTTACGCCCACATGTGAGGAGGGTACGGTATGGCGCTGGGCGACGGCAAGTGCGACGGCAAGTGCGGCATCGAGCATCGGCACAAGGATTGTCTCGGATGCCTTGCCGAGGATGTTAAGGGTGGTGGCATTGGGAACGTAGCTGCCCTCGCGAATCTCCGCGAGCACCTTACGACCGTCAACCTGATAGCCGAAGGCGAAGGGTTCTCGCACGGCTTTCCGTGCGATGGGAAGCAGCGCCTTGTCCCACAGGTCACGCCACAGGTCCTGGGAGAGCCCGCCGTGCAGCATGGCAGTGTAGAAGTAGTAGAAGTCACGCTCGTCAGAGCCGTACGTTGGCATGCCTCGCTTCTCAAGGCACGCAATCATGAGACGCTTGAACTCCTGTTGTGGCTTTTGCTTAGTAATGCCCAGCGAGGCGAAGAGGTTGCCCCAGAGGTTCTCGCCGTCGAATGAGACGCGAACCTGGTCGGCACAGAACAGGATGAACGCGTTCGGCACGTGCGCCAGGATAATCCCATAGACGATGCGCATCTGCCGTTGGTAGCGCCTAAGTAGTGTCCTAAAGCAGCTTGACAGCTCATCAAGCTCTGCGGCGAAATCCTCAAAGGCCTCGAAGGCGAGATAGTCAGTCCCACGGTCAGCAAGCGCATCAAGGGACCTCTTTGCCCGCGCCTCGAACTCGAGCAGACATTTGCCTGTCTGGTCAGTCGGCATGGGAGGCACATAGACTCTCGACTGTCCTGAGGCGGGCCGGTCGGGAGGGCTGTTGCGCGAGTAAGAGTCACTGCGCGTCATTCGACGGCCCTCTGTTCTCACAGGGGGCCTCGTAGCCGCATGGCGGGCGATTACTTCATCCGCATCGCTTCTGGCGCCACTCTGTCTATCCATCGCCTTCGCCACGAATGCGGAAGGGTCCGCCTGGTACGAGCGCTTGAGCGCGTCGAGGGCGTCAATCGTTCGGAAGTCGCGCCCCAGGCGCCGATCGACATCCCGGTCGGGCGCATCGAACGCCTCAGGCAGGGTTGCGTAGCCTGCCCGCTTGAGCTTGCGGCGGAACGCCGCGTCCCCCACACTGAGTTTCTCGATCGATACGTCCGATAGCTGATCAAGAGGTCTCATGCCGTAAGCACCTCGATATCTTGTTCATCTACAGACTGCTCTGGAGCAGCATCTCCCAACCTGCCGTCACCCATAAGAAGAGCTGAGGTTAGCCCAGTGATCCGCGCGCAGCCTCCATGCATTATTTATATTTTTACTCAGGCTAAATCCGACAATAGAAAGATATCGGTAAACGCCGCGTCAACAATGGGCAACAGAACCCAATAAAAACTGCGGCGCCGCCGCCCTTAGCGTTTTGGAACCGTAATTCCTCGTGAACTCAGCCACTTTCTTCGAGCGAAGAAACCAACTGCGAGCTTGCTTTTTGCCACTTCCTTTGAAATGACAGGTTCGGCTCTTGTGATACTACATGCTGCCATAGCGCCTCATCTTGATGCGAAGAGAGACGTGACCTTCTTCCCTATGAAATCAAGGAGGAAGAAGGGTCTTCCCGCAGAACTACGAAAGCATCTGGGGCACAGGCGGCACCGCGCACAGGCCCGTGAGGGCCCTGTGCAACGAGTATTACCTCAGGGAGTCGGGCATCGACACCCGGACGCGTGCCCCAGATGCGGCCACCCTCACGTCGCGCTCAGGAGCCACGATTCCGAACTTCGTGTGCTTGAATGCTATGGTCCTGTGCCCATTGGGGTTGAATGCCCCCGAGCGCGCGGGGTTGACTCTAGGCGTCCACGATGACGGCATACTCGACGGAGACCGCTTCGATGTGGAAGCCGCTGAGCAGCATGCTTACTATCCTCCACGCAACTCCATGCGGCAGCACTCGAACTTCTGCTGGCTGCCTACGAGCCCATGATCATTCCTGCCGTTCTCGACTACCCGTGGTAAAGGTACGTAAGTCACTCAGTCGCCCTGTACCGCTTAACCGCGTCATCAAACAACTGCCTACGCTCCTTGTACTTAGTGAAGTAACCCTTCTGAGCCGAGAATCTCTTCGAGCTCGTAAACGGGTTCCTGACCTTGAAGGCGAAAGCCAAATCAGACAGCCACACCGCCTTCCCTGCAGGTTCAACGTCAACGGCAATCACGAGCGGTGAGATATCTACGACAAACGCCTCGACCCTTGTGATATTCAACGCGATAGCCTTCGCATCAATAGGATCGAGCACCAACGTCCCAAGAGCTTTGTTGGCAGTCGTCTTCACCTTGACATCGAACACCTTCGAACCTTTTTCAGCCTCGGTGTCTCTCCCGTCAATATTTACAGCGAGCAGCAGGGCGTCTCCCTCTTTGAGCGTGACGGTTTTAGGGATCCTCCTCCCCTCAACCTTGGCGATAATCGGACCAGCATCCACCATGCGCTGATAGAGCTCCTTCACTCCCTCGACCGTTCGCGTCGATACGTCGAACTCGTTCGTTGAGATGGGATGGAGGCTACCAGTTTCGACCGTAGTAGTTTTGCGCCCTACGCCTGGGATTCCCGCGATGCTCCAGAAATCGCACTTGATTCCTTCCCCCGACGTACCAGGCACAACTCCCGCATTGTGATACTCTGCCCAGCCAGAAATCTCAACCTGGGGATACTCAGCAGAGAACAAACCAATGTCCTTCAAGAGAGCCTTGAAGCCATCGATGCTTGAAAACGCGACACGCGCTCTCCCGCCAAATTGTTCGCATCCGTCGAAGCCACTCGTATTTGCCAGAGCTTCAAGGCGCGCGCCAAAGGCATCAAGGATTTTCAAGCTCTCGTCGGCATCAAGCAGGGCAACGTTCGCCAAACTAATGATGGCCCCCCTTTCGAGCTCGCCGCGCTCCTCCTTGCTAATAGCGCGCGGTCCATCATCCTCAGCGCCAAAGTCATCGAGCGAAAGAGAATCGCTCTCGGTTGGAGGAGTTGCTGCCACCCGCCTCTCAAGTAACCAGGCGGCATTCTCGACCATTCCAGCGGCTTGAGCGGCGGCAACAGCGTTGTCGAGCTTCAAATCTGAGACATCCTTCGCTTCAGCGAAGAACCTCTCAAGCTCCGAAGTTGTAGAGCACTCAGCAATTGCCAGCAGCGCTTTCGGGCGCTGAACTTTGGTTAGCTTTGCGTATGGCACGTGCTCAAGCACAGCGGCTTTATCAGCAGGGTCTTTGCACTTTGATACTGTTGAGTAGGGTATTTGCTCGTTGGGGAAAGAGGCAAAGATGATTTTGATGCTCCGAGGCACATCCTTGAACTTCCAGCAGTTGTCGAGAGGCGCTTCGTCAACCATTCCGGTCGCAAGCAACTCTGCAAGAAGGTCGTTGTAGCCCTGGCGCGCGCACGCACTTGCAATAGTGTTGTATGCGTTGCCAGTCCAACACTTCATGGGCACATTATCCTGTGCTATACGTACAGCCGTTTTGAACGTTGTCTCATCAAAGTCTTCAGGGTGGTCGACCATCGGATCGTGTTCGAGAATGATCTTCGCACACGCTGCCTTGCCTGCCGCCAACGCCTTTACGGTCGACATACCACCGTACGTACCTACGTTGCCAAACGAGCGATATACCTCATTAATGGCCTCCGTGGGATCCTCAGCATCGAGCATGAACCAGAGAAGTGAGGCAGCCTCTGCCCTGCCCATACTCCTCCTGTCGGCGGCAAGAGACTCGATGTCGCTGGCACAGCCTCCATTCGCTGCTATCTCGCGGAAACGTGCAAATAGCTTGCTGGGCGTACTATCCTTTAGGACATAATCTTTGTAGTTTAGTTTTAATCTGACAGTAGGTTTCTCGAGCGTCCCACAAACACCCACTTCGATTGTCGACTTCAAACCATCAGGTAGTTCAGCCACCTCACTCGCCAGAGTCTTAGTTCGAGGTATGGGGCAAAGCGTCTTTCCATCCCCATCGCGCAAAGCCAGAAGGCCCTTGTCAACTCCAAGAGACAGCTTGTCGCCCTTTCTGATTTTTCCCGCCGGAACCGAACGCTCTTGAAAGAGTTTCGAATTAAGATCGCTAATGAACGTGCTCCGATTAAGCACCCCGTATCCGGGCACGATGCCGCAAGTGCGCGGTTCCTCCATTCCAAATTCCGTCATGATTCTTTGTGCCGCAAGATCGTAATTTGTGGCATCCTTGCCATCCCAGTCACCCGAAGACTCCCACTCAACATCTATAGAGACGATGTCCTCCTTCTTAAGGGCCCTCAAGCCACGACCGAAGTCAGAGTGCTCTATGCATTTGGGAAACTCGAAGGCGCTGAAAATCTGGCTGCCGTCATACTGAGCCAAAACTGAAGCCTCTATCCAGGGGGTACCATGCCATTGGAAATACTCGAAATCCTTCCAGAGTTCCGCATGGCTTTCGGCACCGTAAGGAATTCGGTTACCGTTATCTATAAATTCAAAATCCTCACCTTCAACCCAACGTAAGGAAAGAGGGGCTCCTTTTAAAGTCTCGATGTTGATTGTGATGTAGGACGTGCTTGAAGAATTAGTGACAAAGTCCGTTCTGATCTTCATCGTTCTCCCCGATTCTTCTCATCCACTCTCTTTCAATACACCACGCTCTACAAAAACCCATTTCGTTCCTAGGCAACCCATTAACAGCGCGTTGTCAGTCGGCCTCCCCCCCCACATCGCGGCGGGCGCGCGGCACCTCGCACAGACCAAGTCCGGGGGCACCAAGAGGCATCGAGGGCGCAGTCGGAGCTTGCGCCCTTACCGCAGCTGAAGCCGTGGCTGTAGCGGCGTCTTGTCCTCGCAAACGGACGCCCCCTAAAGAGCCCGAACAAAACGCGCCTGCCCATTACCGCGTCCGATTGCAGCAGCACGCATCTCGCCGTTAGCTACATGCCCGGCAAGTCACAATTGCCCCTCTGCCGCGCTTTGCTCTAAAGGTCTACTCATCTGGAACGATAAATAGTTTGAAGTATGTACTGGAGCACACACTGAGGAAATCGGCTAACAACAAATACGCGCGTCCAACGCGACGCCACGCCACTTTCATATGTTCATCAGCGTGTCAAGCGCGCAAGGCTCACCGGTTCGGCGGCTCGGTGGCTAGCTAGGCCACCTTGCCGCCGAACGGCGAGAAAGATCATCCGCCACGCCGTCTGGCACCGCATCCCGGCCCGCGGGCGGACCGGGCCAACGTGCACAGTTTCACATCCGTGGATACGGCATGCCGCCCAGGGTGCGGCGACAGTCCGCCCACACAACGACGATCCGTAGGGAGGGTTGCTCTTGGCCCAAGGCCAGTCTGCGCACGTGCATACGGCGACCCGGGGACGCGGGCGCCGCGCACATAAAGTGGTCGCAGGTCTCCTCCCGGCGCCGGCCCAGCCGGCGCGGCGGTCAATCCGCTATCAGGGCCGGCCAGCCGCTACTCGAGCGACTCGGCCACGATCACGCCGATGTGCCAGACCCAGACGGCCAGCTCGGAGGCGAGCGCCACCTTGATCTTGTTGCCCGACTTGCCGCCGTCCTCGAGGGCCCTGTACCTCCTCATGAGCCTCGCGTTGGCCTTCGCGGCCTCCGCCCTCGTCCCGGGGACGGGCTCCTGCCCCTCCCTCGTCCTCTTGACGGCGGACTTGCGCCTCGGGAACGTGCCGAGGCCCTCGACGAGGCACTTCCGCAGGCAGCTCGGCCCGCTCTTGGTGATCGGGCCGCGGGAGCCCTTCTCGCCGCTCGAGTGCTCCTTGGGCGTCAGGCCCATCCAGCTCCGCACGCGGCGCCCGGAGCGGAAGCGCCTGAAGTCGCCGAGCTCGGCGGCGGCGAGCAGCGCGGTCTCGGGCCCGATGCTCGTGAGCTGGGAGATCGAGTCGACGTACGGCTTCCACCTGTCCTCCTGGCAGAGGGCGAGGACGAGGCGCCTGCGCTCGTCGACCTTCGCCCTCCAGTCCTCGACGTCCTGGCGGTAGAGCGAGAGCGTGAGCGCGTCGGCGCCGCCCAGCCCGGCCGTCTTCCCGTTGAGCCAGGTCACGTAGCGCTTCGTCCACGTCGACCTGAGGTTGCCCGCCTCGGTGCGGTCGTTCCAGACGATGTCCTTGCCCAGCAGGAAGGACGAGACCCTCTGCTTCGCGCGGGCGAGCTCGTCGGCGGAGAGGCGGTAGGCCCTGCAGAGGTCGCGCGCCTGCTCCTCCTCCCTGGAGGGGACGTAGCACCACGAGAAGTCGTGCGCGGGGGCGCTTATGAGCATGAGCAGGGCCCTGGCGTCGCCGGGGTCGGTCTTGCGCTGCGCCTGCTTCGTTGAGCGGGGGAGCGTGGCGACCGCGACGATGCCGCAGTCGCCGCCGAGGTCCCTGATCGACCTGCAGAGGGAGGACTTGGTGGGGCCGGACTCGTAGGCGTAGAGCACCCTGCCGGTCGTGTGGGCGCCGACCCACCCCATCACCTCGGCCGCCCCCGGGCAGCCGCGCAGCGTCGTGCTGGCGACCTCCCCCGTCGAGGTGTCGAGCGTGGCGATCGCGATCGAGCGGGCGTGTACGTCCATTGCGGCGAAGCTCTGGTAGTGGCGGGCGCTATACTCGTTCATCAGGGGCTCCTTTCCTTCGGACCGTCGCCGGCCCTTTTTTCCTGCAAACCGAGCGTAGTCCAGGAGGGGAGCCCCTTCGGCTCGCCCTGCTGCGAACGGCTCACAGGTTCGAAGCTGATGAACATACCGTCTGCGCAGTCGACATGCGCGACGCGAAAGCGATATACGCACGAATCGGATCTTGATCGGCGGGTCGCCTACAGATACCTTCGTATAGAGAAGGGGGACGACGTGCTGCAGAATGCTTCCAATAGCCTAGAGAGCTCGCGCAACGAGCTGACCCTGGAGCACGCCGCGACGCTCGTCCCCCAGGAGTTCCTGGCCGCGTGGGACTGGTACATGAGGATGGAGGGCGTCGGGATCACGCACCTCCCCATGGGCCCGCACGCGCCCGAGGACATCGGCGTCAAGCTCTGCTCGCAACGTGGCATACATAAGCCCGACGCGAGGGACCTCGCGCGCGGGTGGCGGGACGGGCGCACCTACGCGCTCACCATCCACTCGAGCGCGAGGGGCCGCTACAGCGACAGCGTCATCGTACGGCCCGACGGCACCTGGACCATGCGCTACGACGAGCAGGTCACCGAAGAAGGTCGCAAGCGCAAGTGGGACCAGAACGACCCGCTCATGAACTGCCTCGAGGACGGCGTACCGGTAGGCGTCCTCGTTGGGACTCGCGGCGGCTACCGCGTGATGGGACTCGCCTTCGTCGAGCAGTACAACGCCCTCACGGGGACCTTCACCCTCCACGGGCCCGTGGACCACGAGACCGACGAGAGCCAGCAGTACTTCCTGATTAGCGACACCGAGCTCTCCGGCGAGGAACGCACGACCCTCGAGGAGCTGCGCCGTCTTGCCGCCGAGAGAGGCGACGAGCGCGAGAGGAAGTTCATCGAGAAGGTCCAGCGCAAGCGCCAGCAGAAGTTCAGCCAGGAGGTCCGCAAGGCATATGGCGGACGCTGCGCCATTAGCGACATCGCGGTTCCGACCGCGCTGCAGGCCGCACACATCGACGATTACCGCGGCAGCAAGTCGCAGGTGGTGCAGAACGGCATCCTGCTGAGGGCCGACCTGCACCTGCTATACGACGCCGACCTGCTGGGCATCAAGCCCGACAGCCACGAGATCGTGCTGGCCGAGTCTGCCTTGGAGGACGGCTACGACGAGCTTCTGGAGCGACAGGACCGACTGCGGCTCCCAAGGGAACGTGACATGTGGCCGGACGAGGCTCTTCTCGACATTCATTACCAGAGCTTCAAGATCCAGAACCGGGTGGCGTAGCACGGGCGCACTGGCGCGACGTCCCGTGGAGGTCCATCACGACAACAATTCGGACTAGCCATCACGCGAAGTCTGATTGGAGTTGAAGTCATTCGCAGGTCCCCTCTGCCTCATCGAACGCCTTTCTGCATCATTGCTCCGTGATTTGATGCAGCAAATATCTGGATGAGGCAGATTATTGAAAGGGTGGCCACCATGATGGTCGCTCTTCCTAGCGTGTTGGCACAGGCATGTGACGCCTGGCGATTCGTCGGGGCGGCTGGGGCGAGGGAGCGGGGCTCAGGCGGGTAGGATGGGTGCGGGCGCGCAGGGGCGCGCCGCACACGGAGAGAGGATTGCCATGACCGCACGATTCGTTCACCGCTGCACGCACGTTCTGGACAAGGAGAGGACCATCGCCTTCTACCGCGAGGCGCTGGGGTTCGAGGTGGTTCGCGAGAGCGGGCCCGAGGACGGCTCGTGGTCCAACACGTTCATGGCGGCGCCGGGATGTCCCTTCGAGCTGGAGCTCACGTGGAACCGCGGGCGAACCGAGCCCTACGAGAACGGCGGAATGGACTGCCACATCGCGTTTCGCGTGGACGACTTCGAGCGCTACCACGAGCTGCACGAGCGCATGGGCTGCATCCAGAAGGAGAACCCGAAGATGGGGCTCTACTTCATCGTGGACCCGGACGGGCAGCGCATCGAGATCCTGCCCGAGAGGGCGTAGGTCCCCGGGGCGGCATCGACGCTGGCGGCACGCTCCTCTCCCCTTGCGGATACGCTGGCAGGGGCACTGTGGCGCACGGATATACTTTGCGCATCGACACGCCGCTTCGGAGGGAGACAGCATGACCGAGAACATCGCTACAGCCATCTTCACCGTGGAGAGCGAGGCCTACAAGGCCTTCTCGGAGATCCGCCAGCGCCCGGCCGGCGAGGGCTACCTCGTTGCCGAGGCGGCGCTCGTGAAGAAGGAGGATGCGGGCATCAGCCTGGTCGACGCGTTCGACGCGGCGGGCGTGAGCGGCAACGACACCGCGAACGGCATGCTCGTGGGCACGATCGTGGGCATCCTGGGCGGGCCGCTGGGCATGCTGCTCGGCGCGGGCCTGGGCGCGCTGGCCGGAAGCGCGCTCGACGCGTCCGACACCAGCGACAGCCTCTCGATGCTCGAGGTCACCGCGAAGAAGCTCCAGCCTGGCGAGACCGCGATCATCGCGCTCGTGCAGGAGGAGGAGCCCGCGTTCGACAAGCCGTTCGAGGGCTACGACACGATGATCATCCGCCACTTTGCGGCCGACGTCATCCAGGAGGTCGACAGTGCCCGCGAGCTGGGCGCGGAGCTGGCCAACGAGGCGCATCAGAAGCTGGTCGCCGACAAGAAGGCCGAGACGCAGCAGAAGGTCGAGGAGCACAAGGCCGAGGTGCACGAGCGCTTCGAGAAGGCAAAGGCCGCGGCCGGCGACGCGCTTGACGAGATGGGCGCCGAGCTCGAGGGCGCGGCGAAGACCGTCAAGGACAAGGCGACCGGCGCCACCGAGTAGGCGCGAATAGCCGAATCACAATCCCCACTCGCCTGTGGGCCCCTCGCGGCTGCGGTCGCGAGGGGTTTTTCTTTGCGGGGATGGACGCTCAATCGAGCTAAATCGTATTTACTAGACATGCGCCGCGCGGGCCAGTCGCTCCACGATTCAGTTCAGGCCACGGGAGGCCAGCTCGCCTGCGGATTCGTGGGCACGCCCATCATCTGCGAGGCGCTCTGCCAGACCGGCCACGAGCGAGACGCCTACCAGCTGCTGCTGCGCGAGCGCCAGCCCGGCTGGCTCAACCCCGTCATCCAGGACGCCACGACCATCTGAGGGCGCCGGGACTCACTCGACGAGGACGGCCGCATCACCGGTACGAACATGAACAGCCTCAACCACTACGCCTACAGCTCGATCTGCGCCTAGCTCTTCGGCTGGGCCGCCGGCCTGCGCCCCGACGCCGCGGCCCCCGGCTTCGCGCGCGCAACCGTCGCGCCGCACGTGGACTGGCGCCTGGGCGAGCTCGAGGCGACCTTCGACTCGTCCCGCGGCACCTGGCGCGTGGCCTGGTCCGTCTCGGGCGAGAGGAGCGTGCGTCTGGAGCTCACGGTCCCCTTGGCTGCACCGCGCGCGTAACGCTGCCGAACGCCCTCCGAGAGCGCCTGGCGCGCCCTGGCCGGCGACGCGAGTGACGACCGAGACGACGCTCGGAACGACGCTCAGGGCTACGTCGAGCTGGGAGGCGACGCCTACGTCGTCGACTACGAGGCCACGGTCGACCTGCTCCGCACGCTCTCGCTCGACTCGCCGCTCTCCGACGTGCTCGCCGACAGCACCGCGGTCGCCGCGATCGAGGGCATCGTGCCCCACCTCCACCTGGCCATGACACCGACGGAACTCCACGCCACGCCCCTGCGCGACCTACCCTGGGAGAAGCTCGCACGCGGCCCGCTCGCACCCGAGCAGCAGGAGGCCATCGCGTCTGCGCTCGAGGGCCTCTCCGACAGGCGCTACGGCGAAGAGGGCTAGATCGTCTCTACGTTTACACGTGAATAGCAACCGCAAGACGAATGCTCCAATGCCCTAGGTGGCATCGGGGTGTTGTATAAGAAACTGATAGACGGAGCCGCTACTCCTGAGGATATAGTTCGAAACCTCATAGATTTTTCGACCGAATGGAGTGAGAAGTTCCTAGAGGAACCCGATGAGCTCGATTTAATCGATTTGCTCAAGCACCACGCATTCGATTAGCTCAGCCGAACGAATGCAAGGTGTTAGCACGAGCACCTGTAGTTCTCTTGCAATAAACAGTGCCAGGGAAGAGAAACACAAGCTTCCAGACTTGAGATGGAGGAACGAAATGCCGACAAGATCTAATCTGCGACAACCGAACGAAGTCCCATCAGAGGAGCACATCGAAGAGCTGCTGCAGGTGCTACGAGATGCCTACGATGGTCAAATTCGTCCGACCAAATATACACAGCTCGCGAAAGAATGCGAGTCATTTAAGAGCGTGCGAGCCGAGATTCAACGATATGCAAAGAGTAGAGGGATTACGCCAACAGAACTTCTGCTCGAAAAGGAGATTCTTGCCCCTGTTTCAGTGCCCGATAGAGTCCCTCGTCCTACGCAGAAGGTGATAGATGAGTGGTATGAAGAGATTGGGGCAGATCCAACAAGCAATCCATTCCAGCGATATCCAGAACTGACCCATCTTGTGTTCTCGTTTGATGCAAATAGGTCAAAGTATATTCATACGCCCAGCGAATGGGGCGAAAGAGAACGTGGCATAATGGATAAAAACCTTGAGGTTCTTAGGACTGGCGACGTGCTCTCCTGCAAGGCATTTTTGTATCGACCGGTTAAGGAAGAACGAGAGGATGTCGTGGCAACGCGACTAGTAGGCAAGGGTGACAAAATCCAGAGAAACTACTACCTTCAGTTCGGGATCTCATGCGACGATGATGCCATCGATGTGCCCGCTGAAGAGTTCGAGTTCAAATCTGGTTCGGACTATAGTAAGCGCATTGGAACCCATCGCCGAAAGATTGATCGCAAAAGCTATTCGGCGATTGACCTTCTAAGGTTCGTTTCGTTTCCCGAAGCCTGCGGCGTTCCCGAGCATGGGCTGCAGGCAAGGATTACAGAGTTGAACGCCACTTACAGCGTAATCTCAACTTACGCCATAGAGGTCAGGGTCGCGGTTGACGAGGCGCTCTATAGGAGCCGAACTGCGTCAGCGGAAGCTTTTAGGTCAGCGGTGAAGGACTGTCGCAAAAAGGAAAATGGGAATATGCGGGGTAGCCGAAGTCAGAGGCTGAGGCCACAGACGAAAGCTTCCAGTCAGACAATCGAGGAATTCGCGGCATCGCTCCAGACTGAGGTGGGCGAAGGCGTCAGCGTCCTGAGGGCGGATGTCCAACTTGATTGCCGCGGGTCTGATTTGGATTCGCCCCTGTACAGAAGGCTCAAACCAAACGCAAAGCTTTCATTTAAGGACCTCGAGTCCCTCGAAGAGGTCTGCATGGGAGAGAGCGTCATCGGTCGCGTCGGGGAGAAGTACGCTGTTGCCCTGCTGCCGTTTGTCAAAGGTGATGCATCCCCTCTCGCGGATGGTACAGTGCACCTCTTTCTCCTGTCAGCTAAGGGAGGTGTGAGGAAGCCTAATATCGTTGTTAGTCTTTTGATCGCAGCTGACCCGACGAGCGAAATGGTCAAGAGTCGCTTGACGATAGACAAGGATGGGACCTTCAAGCCCAGGCTAAAAACCATCAATGCGGAAATCGAGGCACAGAGGAGAGCCGCTACCGAGGCCGCCGAAGCTCTTGCGGCGGAGAAGCGAGCGCGAAACAAGCCCTCGCCAACTGAGGTGAGGGAGGAGGACGTCGAGCTGATCGACGCAAAAGCAGGGATGTTCCCCCTGTTCAAAGAGGTTGGGGGCGGCAACAGCATGTCAGCCGAAACGCGAATGGCGATAGAGAGGCTGCAACCTGGAGATCCGGTCATATTGGAGCCCTCGCCTGATTTACCTAACTACAGCCGGAAATTCGCATCGTTAGCAAGCGGCCTGTACAGCATTCCCCTGCAAATGGTTCCATACGTAAGTTTCGAGAATCATCACAGGATTGGGTACATCGCTCCAAAGTATGGAGATCAGGAACCCGCACGAGAGCTCAATGAAATATGCCAGCTGTCACCTTATATCCAAGCATCGGTAAATGAGATGGTGCCCGTAGCCAAGCGTGCAAGGAATGCTAAGTCTCCTAAACTCACTATCAGGCTTGACCTCGATTACGATAATCTGATTTTCCCTGAGGGATAGTTGAGATGGTCTTACGCTCTGCGCCACAAATCGCCCGCTTAGCTTCAAAAAAGCTGAAGGAGGGCGACGCGACAGCCGTGGAGTTGTTGAGGCCGGCCGTTTCGAAAATTCGTCCAGATGTTGCGGTCAGCCTGCTCGAGGATGCATGTAGCTCAGACTGCGACATAAGCCTGAGCTGTGTCGATGAACTTCACAAGCTGTTTTGCACATTCGAGTTCACGAGCGGCGCGTTAGCAATCGCAATGGGCTACGGCAACAGTGCCATAGCTCGTTATCTAATCGACCGAGGAGCGAATTTGCAGTGTGAGGTCAATCCGCTCACAAATGATTCCAAGGGGGACAGACGCGCAAGAGTATATCTCAATAGGTTTACTGATTCCGTAGACTATGCAAAACTGGTTTCGGGCCAAGGATGTCGAATTAGCGTCTATTCGTATGCCCTGTCATCGGTAAAGTGCTTTCATAAGCATTTTCCCGAATCGCTCGATGTATGTCGGTCATTGGCTTCGGAGGGTCTGCTTCCACTTGATGACGTGAAAGGGCTTGCCTGTGAGGCTTTGCTACAACTGCACGAATATTCGTCAGGAATGATCGGTGTTTCACATTTTGCTAATGGTCACAGGCGTGCATCTGCCTTCCGTTGCTTGGCATACGATTTACTCAGACTGCTTTCAAACAATGGTGTAAGCCTCGGCTTTCTAGCCGATTTCCTTTCGCCGCTAACCAGCGGCGAAGTGATATCTGTAGTAGGGAGACTTGCGCCTGAGCTTATCAAACCGGCCTACACTCAAGCTTTCTTGCGCGCACAAACGGATGCGTTTTCCAGAATGTTGCCATTTTTAGACTATGGGAGCATAAAACAAAAGAGCATGGCAATCAGAAACCTTTGTGCTGTTAGTGATTATGACGCGATTCGTTCACTTGTCGCTTATTGGGGGAGTGAACTCTCCAGGCGTGATGTGATGTCGGCATTGAATGCCGTTTCTGACTGTGAAGATGCGGAAGGCAAAGCGTTCTTGCTGTCTATCATGGATGAATTGCCTGTTGAAGGATCCACTACGCTCGAGCTGTAGATTGGATACTAAGTTTAGTCAGTTTTACTAAGAGTAGCTTTCAGCACTATCCCCTGACGGTCGCATCAAGATCCTTCGTGCTTCGCTTGTCTACGCCGATAAGAGAGGAAATCAACATTCCTCCCTTGATAATCACGCAATCACGCCTGGGCGAGCAAGCGATTCTCTCGAGCAGACGTTCAAGCAGATAGCGCTGCATCACCACTCGAACAGGAACGCCTCCGCCATGGCACGGTTACGGATGGCAACCTTCAGCAGCATGGAGTTCCTCGTCCTCATAGGAGCACCTGCAAATAACCGAGCATCTTGCGCTCCACGCCAAGAGCTCGCGCGTATTCCAACAGCTTCCGGAGGTCCTTATCGTTACCACGAACGTACTGCCTCATAGCGGGGTTGAATACCTGCTGATCTATCACGGCACGTCCCCGGACCATGTCGCACAGCGAGCGCTCCACATCATAGGCGCGGACCTTGTTGCCATATGAGGTTTGAACGGTCGTCACACCGAGGTCAAGGACGCCATTCGAGCAGGTACGCACCTCAATGTTGGCCTTGCGCGCCGCTGTCGCCCGATATGCGCGCGAAAACGTCATCGTGAGTCGGAAAGGCAATCGGTCGCTATATCCCAGAAGGAATAGAGCCGTATTGTCAGAGAAAACGCCTTTGGGAAACCGCAGCTGGGCAGCGAGGAACTCATCCTCCCATGCGTCCGCAAGGCAGTAGACACCACGCTGGACCCGCTCGAGCTTACCGTGCTTAACAAGATCGGAGATGCGGGCACGTGGAATCCCGGCAGCGGTGACCTGCGCGGTGGTGACCAGACCGCCACCAGAACGGGCGATGTCGACGATTTCGTTCATGCGTGTGCCCCCAACCGTCCGAATCTACTTCATATCATAACTTTTTCAGTAGTTTCGGACAAGTGGGAAAGACGGAACGTCCTCTTGCCCGGTCGAATAGGAGACGACGTCGTGGCGGCCGCCGCGAGGCGTCGACGAATGGAAGGAACCGTAACCGTGAGGGCAACGCAGAGTCTGCCCATACGACAGACGCGGTGCGGGCGAGTCTGAACCACATCGAATGCGAAACGCCGCAGCGGCGTCCACGTGCGACGAAGACCCGTCAGTAACGATTGCCCCACAGCCCATGCTTGGACCTAAGGGATTCTGTCATAGCCTGGACGGAGTAGGTGCGCCCGGAAGCGTAGTCCTCATCGGCGCGCGCGACGCTCTCCCAGAACTCCTCGCGCGTCCCAAGCGCAACCAGGTCCTTGGGCACGGCAACTCAGGCGCGCCAGACGAATCGTGAGCGACGGCGGCACGCTCTTCTCGGCAACCGCCATATGGCGCAGACGAGCGGGCTGAAGTGCCCTACACTGGTGTGCACGGACGGACCCGGCCGCGCGGCCGCACCAGTTAGGACTCGCATGAACCTCGCACAGGCACTCGAGCACGCAAACGCACTCGCCTTCCCCGGCTTCCTCACCGACGACGGGGCACTGACCGACGAGCGACGCAAGAACGAGGAGGCCATCTCGCTGCTCGTCGCGGCGTGGATGGGGGCCGAGCCCGGGCAGGAGCCGTTCAGCTTCAAGGTGATCCAGGACCTGGCCGACCAGAACCGCATCATCTGCGACAAGTTTGGCGCGGACCGCCTGCGCAGGGAGAACGGCGTGAACCTGGACCGCAAGATGGCCGACGGCGACCTGGTGCGCGCCGTGGCGTGCATGCAGCACCGCAGCCCGGCGGACGTGGAGGCGTCTGCGGGCCCGATGCTCGCCGACCTCAACGTGGCATACACGGAGGCGCCGGTGTCTGGCCTCGTCATGGGCATCGACATCGAGACGACCGACCGCTACCCCGACCGCGGCTACATCATCAACCTGGGCATGGAGTTCATGGAGCTCTCACCCTCCACCAAGCCGCACGACGGGCACACGGCCTACTTCGGCCTGCCGAAGATGTACGAGGAGAAGGGCGTGCCCCTCTCGGACATCCACCAGATCACGTGGGGCGACCTCAAGGGCAAGGTGCCGTTCCGCGAGGCGAGGCGCGAGCAGGAGGCGCTGCTCGCGGCCTTCAAGACGTTCCCGATCATGGCGCACAACGCGGCCTTCGAGGACTCGTGGCTGCGCCTGCATCTCGACGGCTACGCCGAGGCGCGCAAGGCCGGCGAGATCGTGGTGATCGACTCGCGCGACATCTGCCGGCGCGTCGACCCCGAGTACAAGACCCTCCCCCACGACTCGCGGCCCGCCGCGCTCGAGTCGTGGGCGCGCCGCCGCGGCGTGCTGGCAGCCGACGAGAAGGAGCGCCACCTGGGACTCGAGGACGTCGACCTCATGTTCAAGACCGTGCAGGCGGAGTTCGCCGAGAGGAACATGTTCGCCGAGTAGGCAGGCATGCTACAAAACTGCGATGAGCTTTGTCGAGATGACATGACGTGTCATTTGGCGGAGGCAATTCGTGCTATCAACCCGTTAGTCCAGTTGACAGCGGCCTCAACGCCTCCAAGATGTACTCGTCTCCGAGACCATACATTCGCTGAATCGCAATGTCGAGGTTCCTCCTGCTATTCGGCACCTTCACCCAACGTCACCTCCGAGGTCCTCAACAAGCCTGTCAAATGCCTTCCTTGTAATGTAGCCCTTCGCACGACCCGCTCGCGCAGCAGCCGCAAGACGATCGTCTGGCATGCGGCCGCGTTCAGCGCGAATGGCGTCGTCCACCCGCTGACAGGGAACGCCCTCGTAGCGAACAACCGGGTCTCCTTTGTGAACGGGCACCACCTCGACATAGTCCGGAAGCGTTCGCCGTACGCGCCTAGCTGTTGCAACCCGCATCCTGCCGGGCGTCGTTGGGGCGAGCCCGAGCAGCGCGATGACCGCCTCACCATAGAGAAACGCCCCCTCGCCTACCAGTGCAACCGCAATCGCATAAGGATCCGCCTCTGTAGGGACGTGACGAGAGAGGCGATACACACCCTGACCGACGCGCTCGAGGGAGCCCCTACGCGCGTACTGTACCAACTCGTTGTTAGACACACCTATAGAGCGCGCCTCCAAGGAGGTGATGAGACCGTGGTTGTCAGCAGCCAACCCATATATGTCATCGAACTTCGTCATGTCAAAAGTATAACGAATTCATAATACTAATGGCAAATTCAAGGTTGTGCGGGCTGAGAAAGCCTCAACAGCATGACCGTCCACTCATCGCAACAAACAAGGCGCCCCGGAGCTTTGTCCGGAGCGCCTGGAAGGTCGCACGATTCAGTCAGGGTGCCGCTCGCGCTCGCCCGTGGTCTCGGGCTTGTTGTCGCCTGTGGTCGTTACATCAGCTCGCAGACGTTGCGGGCGAAGGCCACGGGGTCATCGACGGGAAGGCCCTCGACGAGGAGCGCCTGGTCGTAGAGGAGGCTCGAGTAGAGGGCGAGCTTGTCGTCGTCGCCCGCGGACTTGGCCGCGACGAGCTTCTCGAAGACGGGGTGCTGGGCGTTGACCTCGAGCACGCGCTGGGCCTTGGGGGCCTGCGCGGCGTCGGGACCCTGCTCGAGGACGCGCTCCATCTCGAGGGAGACGGGACCCTCGGCCGAGACGCGCGCGGGCGCCTCGCCGAGCTGGGCGGAGACGCGGACGCTCGTCACCTTGTCGCCCAGGGACTCGGACATCGCGCTGAAGAGGTCCTTGTTCTTCTCGCTGGCCTCCTCGGCCTCCTTCTTCTCCTCCTCGGTCGCGAGGTCGAGGTCGGCGGCGGAGACGTTGGCGAAGTCGACGTCGTGGGCCTCGGTGCCAGCATGCTCGGAATCGCCGGCCGTGCCCTCGACGTGGTAGCTCCTCATGACCTGGAACATGAACTCGTCGACGTCCTGGGTGCAGAGCAGCACGTCGAAGCCGTGGTCGAGGGCGTTCTTGACGACGGGCATCTTGGCGAGACGGTCGCGGTCGTCGCCGGCGGCGTAGTAGATCTTGTCCTGGCCGTCGGCCATCTCGGCGGCGTACTCGGCGAGCGTGACCATCTTCTCGTGCTTGGCCGACCAGAAGAGCAGGAGCGGCGCGAGGTCAGCGGACTTGGAGCCGTAGCTGTTGTAGATGCCGAACTTGAGGCCGCGGCCGAAGTTCTCGAAGAACTTCTCGTACGCCTCGCGGTCGTTGTCTCGCATGGACTCGAGCTCGGAGTGGATCTTCTTCTCGACGCGGCGGGCGATGGCGCGCAGCTGCGAGTTCTGCTGCAGGGTCTCGCGGCTGATGTTGAGCGTGACGTCGGGAGAGTCGACGATGCCGCGGACGAAGTTGTAGTAGTCGGGCAGGAGGTCGGCGCACTTCTCCTGGATGAGGACGTTCGAGGTGTAGAGCGCGAGGCCCTTCTCGTAGTCCTTGCTGTAGAGGTCGAAGGGTGCAGCCGACGGGATGAAGAGAAGAGCGTCGTAGCTGAGGGCGCCCTCGGCGTGGAAGCTCAGGGTGCGGGCCGGGTCCTGCCACTCGTGGAAGGTGGTCTTGTAGAACTCGTCGTAGTCCTTCTGCTCGACGTCGCTCGAGCGCTTCTTCCAGATCGGCGTCATCGAGTTGATGGTCTCGAGCTCCTGGTAGGTCTCGTACTCGGGCTTGTAGTCGTCGCCGGCGTCGGCGGGCTTCTCCTTCTCGCGGCTCTTCTCGACCATCATCTGGACCGGGTAGCGAACGTAGTTGGAGTACTGGCGCACGAGCTCGCGCAGCTTCCACTCGGAGAGGAACTGGTCGGTGTCCTCCTCCTCGGTCGAGGGGCGCAGGAACAGCGTGATGACGGTGCCGTGCGCGCCAGGCGCGGCGAGGGCCTCAGGCACGTCGTCGCCCGTGGCCTCGCTGACCGTGTAGCCCTTGATGCCGTCGGAGGCCCAGACGTTGACGCCGTCCTGGCCATAGGCGCGACTGGCAACCGTGACCTTCTCGGCAACCATGAAGCTGGAGTAAAAGCCGACGCCGAACTGGCCGATGATGTCGACGTCCTCGCCCTGGTGGTCGGAGTTCTCCTCCTTGAACTGCTCGGAGCCAGAGTGGGCGATGGTGCCGAGGTTCTTGTCGAGGTCCTCGGCGCTCATGCCGATGCCGTTGTCGGAGACGGTGATCGTGCGGGCGTCCTTGTCGAACGCGAGGTTGATCGCGAGCTGCTCGTCGACGTTGACGTCCTTATCGGTGAGGCTCGTGAAGGAGAGCTTGTCGAGGGCGTCGGAGGAGTTGGAGATGAGCTCTCGCAGGAAGATCTCCTTGTTGGTGTAGATCGAGTTGATCATGAGGTCGAGGAGCTTCTGGCTCTCGGTCTTGAACTTCTTCATGCGAAAACGACTTCCTCTCTCCTTCGTGCGCCGCTTCTGGCGCTCGTTCGCAGTCAACGGTATACGAGATACCCGAACGACCGGATGCTATTCATGGGAAGTCAGAAAACCTATAGCGAAGGGACTTAGGTTTTGAACACGCCTACATGTCACGTGGATCGAGGGACCTTAAGCCGTCTTGACCTTGCGAGGGCGGCTTGGCAGAGGCGGATTGGCCTTCCTTTCATTCACGCTCGCAATGGTGACCATGCGCCTCTTTCCGAAGGTCACGGCCGTCAGCTTTCCCGAACTGGCAAGCTGGCTCACGCGGCCCGCGCTGACCCCAAGCTCCTGAGCGGCCTGATCGATGGTAAGACACTTGCTCTTGTCGATGTCATCTCCCGTGACCTCGACTCCAACCGAGAGAACCTCCGCCACCCTCTCTTGGCTCGGAATCTCCCCACCTTCCTCGATTCGCTCGGCAAGGGCAAGGACGAGAACCTCCGCCGCTCGACGAGACGCCTCCTCGCGAGTCGCTCCAAAGGTGACGGCCTCGGGAAACTGCGGGAAGCTCACTGCATACCCGTCCTCATCACGCTCGATAACAGCATCGTAGACGTATCTCATCGCCACTCCTCTCGTGGGGCGGGCTGGGGATTGCTCCCCAGCCCCCAGACGATCAGAAGGGTATCATCGTTTTTAGAGAGTATTAGCTATAAAGCCTAAAGAAATCGGCGATTTGTTAGCTAATTCAGTTCCTCGGCGAGGTAGCGACCCGTGACGCTCTCGGGGAAGGCGGCCACGGCCTCGGGCGCGTCTGCGACCACGACGCGGCCTCCGGCCTCGCCGCCGCCAGGCCCCATGTCGATGACCCAGTCGGCGTTCGCGATCATGTCGAGGTCGTGCTCGATGACGACGACCGTGGCCCCGTTGTCCACCAGGCGCTGGAGCACGTGCAGCAGCGTCTCGACGTCGAGCGGGTGCAGGCCGATCGTGGGCTCGTCGAACACGAAGAGCGCGTCGTCCTGGCGGCGCCCGATCTCGCTTGCGAGCTTGAGGCGCTGCGCCTCGCCGCCGGAGAGCGCAGGCGTCGCCTCGCCCAGGGTGAGGTAGCCGAGCCCGAGGTCAGAGAGGGTCTGCAGCTTGGTGCGCACCTTCTTGAGCGTGCCGAGTCGCACGAGCGACTCGTCGACGGTCATGCCCATGACCTCGGGAAGCGAGACGTAATCGTCCTTCTCCCCCGCCTCGGTGCGCGCCGTGTGGCGGCGGACCTTCCACGCCTCAGGCGCGTAGCGCGAGCCGGCGCAGTCGGGGCACGGCACCTCGACGTCGGGCAGGAACTGCACGTCGAGCGAGATCTGCCCGGTGCCGTCGCAGCGCGGGCAGCGCAGCGAGCCCGTGTTGTAGGAGAAGGCTCCCATCTTGAGGCCGGCCGCCTTCGCATCGGTCGTCGCGGCGAAGGTGCGACGCAGGTCGTCGAGGACGCCCGAGTAGGTCGCCACGGTCGAGCGGACGTTGGCGCCGATGGGCGTCGCGTCGATGAGGTTGGCGCGCCGGATGCCGCAGGCGTCGACGGAGCGGACGTGGCTAGGCAGCCTACCGCCCTCCGCCGCGGCCTTGAGCGCGGGCACGAGGCTCTCGAGCACGAGCGTGGTCTTGCCGGAGCCGGAGACGCCCGTGACCGCGGTGAGCCGGCCGACCGGCACGTCGACCGAGAGCGGTCGCACGGTGTGGATGGGCCCGCTCTCGAGGTGGATCGACCCGCGCGCGAACACCTCGTCGACGGGCGCGCGGTCGCGGACACGCACCCTGCGGCTGCCGCTGAGGAAGGGCGCGATCCTCGAGGCCGCGCTCTTCTCGACCTCCTCGACCGTGCCCTGCGCGATTATCTGCCCGCCGCCCGCGCCCGACGAGGGGCCGACCTCGATGAGGTGGTCGGCGTGGCGCAGCACGCGCACGTCGTGGTCGACGAGCACGACGGAGTTGCCGTCGGCGAGAAGGTCGTCGACCACGCCCAGCAGCCCCTCCACGTTCGACGGGTGCAGGCCGATCGACGGCTCGTCGAGCACGTAGAGCACGCCCGTGGTTCGGTTGCGCACCGAGCGCGCGAGCTGCACGCGCTGGCGCTCGCCGGTCGAGAGCGTCGCGCTCGCGCGGTCGAGCGAGAGGTAGCCGAGCCCCAGCTGCTGCAGACGGCAGATGGGCTCGCGCATCTCGTCCACGATCGCCTCCGCCATCTGGCGCACGTCGTCGGGAAGCGAGGCCGGCACGCCCTCGAGCCACGCGGCCAGCTCGTCGAGGGTCTTCTCGCAGGCCCGGGGCAGGTTGATGCCCCCGATGGTGACCTGCCGCACGGACTCGCTCACGCGCGTTCCCCCGCAGTCGTGGCAGGTCCCCACGCGCAGGTACTTCTCGACGCGCCTCATGCCCTTCTCGTCCTTCACCTTGGCCAGCGCGTTCTCGACGGTGCGCACCGCGCTGTAGTACGTGAAGTCCATCTCGGCGAACGTGTCGGTGCTCTTTGACTTGTAGAGGATGTGTCTCTTCTCGGCCGGGCCGTTGAAGACGATGTCGCGCTCCCTTTGCGTGAGCTCGCGGAACGGCACGTCCAGGCGGACGCCCATCTCGCCGCAGACCTGCTTCATGAGGTCCCACATGAGGTTGCCCCACGGCGCGACGGCGCCCTCGTTGATCGTGAGCGACTCGTCGGGCACGAGCGCGTCGAGGTCGACCTGCCGCTCGACGCCCGTCCCCTGGCAGGTCGGGCACGCCCCCTCGGAGTTGAAGGCCATCTGCTCGGCGCCGAGGCCGAAGAACTCCTCGCCGCAGACGGGGCAGACGAAGGGCACCTCGAGCGCCACGTTCATGCCCGGGCCGACCTCGTGCCCGTTGGGACAGCGGTAGGTGCCCGCGCGCGAGAAGAGCAGGCGCAGGTGGTTGAGGAGCTCGGTCGAGGTGCCGAAGGTGGACCTCACTCCGCCGACGCCCGGGCGCTGGCGCAGCGCGAGCGCGGCCGGCACGTGGCGAACCTCGTCGACGGCGGCCTTGCCCTGCTGGCCGATGCGGCGGCGCGTGTAGGTGGAGAGCGCGTCCATGTAGCGGCGCGACCCCTCGGCGTAGAGCACGCCCAGGGCAAGGCTCGACTTGCCGGATCCCGACACGCCGGCGATGCCCACGAGCCTGTTCAGCGGGATGTCGACGTCGACGTCCTTCAGGTTGTGGACGCGGGCGCCCCTCACCTGGATCGAATCCGGCACGTCCCTCTGCATCGCGCTCCCCCTCGCACGTCGGCCTTGGCTGTCACGTGCAGTGTAGCAGCGCCGTGCGACGACCGCGTGCAGACGCGGCATGCGCCGCCAGAGGCGCGCCTACCTCCGCAGGTCCTCCTGCGTCAGGCCCATGCGGGCGAGAAAGGCGTCGGCGGACACCACAGGCGTCCCCAGCTCGCGGGCGCGCCTCACCTTGGCGCTCTCGCGACCCTCGAGGTCGACGAGCATCGTGACCCGCTTGATGACGCGCTCGTGGAGGCGCGCCCCGTGCCGAAGCGCGATCTCCTCGAAGAGCCGCTTCGGGTGCTCGTAGGTGTTGCCGGTGAAGCACACCAGCTCGCCGTCCAGCTCGTGCGCCACGGGCCCGACCTCAGGGTCGAAGGCGACCGCCGCGCGCGAGCGCATGTCGCGAATGATCGCCTGGTAGCAGTCGCTCGTGGCGCGGGCGTCGGCCCACGCGCGGTGCGCCTGGTCGTTCTCGATCCCGTAGTGCGCGCAGATCGCGGCGAGGTTCGCGGGCCTGCCCACGAGCTCGCGGTAGATGAGCATCGTGTCGAAGCTGCCGTTCTCCACCACCGAGCGCATGCGTGCGCGCGCGGCCATCCGGTCGATGAAGCCGTTGTCGAACGACACGATGTTCTGCCCCACGAGCGGAAGCTCCCCCACGAACTCGGAGAACGTCTCGTACGCCTCGCGCTGGCTCGGCGCGCCCGCAAGCATCGCCTCGCTGATGTGGTGCACGGCCTGCGCCCCGGGCTCGATGCGCGCGCCTGCCGGCAGCGCCACGAAGGTCGAGAGGCGCTCGTCCTCCCACCCGTCGAACACGCGCACCGCGCCGATCTCGATCACGTGCGCCGCCGCTCCGAGCCCGGTGGTCTCGAGGTCATAGCACACGTAGCTGCGCGGCAGGTCGTCCACGCTCACGCGCGCCCGTCGCAGATGGTCGCCGGCCATGTCGTCCTCCCCTCGCCTCTCCTGGTCGCCGGACTCGCCTACGCCACGCCCTCGACGCAGATCCAGTCGGTCCCGGCCTTCGTGTGCACCTCGCACGAGGCGAATCCCGCCGCCGAGAAGAGCGCGCGGTACCCCTCGGGATCGAGCACGGTAAGCCCGTATCGCTCGATGTTGGCGCGCTCCTCCTCGCCGAGGTCGTCCTTCTCATAGATGTCCGCCACGAGCAGGAAGCGCCCGCCGCGCGCGAGCACGCGCCTGACCTCGGCGAGGCTCTTCTCGGGCTCGGGCCAGAAGTAGAAGCTCTCGATGGTCGTGACCACGTCGAACGACGCGTCCGCAAACGGCAGCTCCGCAACCGAGGCGCACACCACGCGGATGCGCCCGGCCTCGATCTCGGCCGCGTTGAGCTCGCGCGACTCGGCGCACGCGACCTCGCTGTGGTCGACGCCCGTCACGCGGCCCGACCCCTCGCCCATCCGGCCGGCGAGCCTGGCGAGCGTCGCACCGCCCCCGCAGCCGATGTCGAGTACGTTGTCGCTCGAGTCGAAGTCCAGGTAGTCGAGCGCCCAGTCGGTCACGTCGCCGTGGCTCTCGTTCATGCGCCGCAGCATGGCCGCGCCGAACTCGCCGGTCGGCTTGGCGGGATTGCCCGCCTCGGTCACGCTCGCCTGGTCCATGGGCACCGCACGCTCGTCTGTCGACACGCTTCCTCCAATGTCCACGCCCGCAAGCGCCTGCGCGCCCGCGAGCGAAATCGTCTCACAGCTCTACGAGAATACGCATTCTGCGCGACTTTGGACAGAAAAACCCGCAATCGACCGCACCCCGCCCCGCCGCGCCTCCCCACCCGACAACCACCCCACATATCCCCAGCTCACAGCCCCGTCCCCTTTTCCAAATGAGGAGATTTCAAGTAGCCGAGAAGAGCCTGCCTCCCGACCCCCGCGCATATCCGCAGCTACGCGCCGCGCGCGCCAGACTGGCGCAAGCCGAGGGCCACGTTTGGACAAGTCGCGCAGTCCACCATGTTCACCCACGCGTTGGAGGCCACTTCGCAAAGGGGGACCACATGATTCGCTACAAGGACCAGCAGAGACCGGCGGACCACGACGAGGCGCTCAGGATCCTCAGGCGACTCGAGCAGAGGAGGCCACGCGACATCGAGCGCGCAAAGGACCTCTTCTCGACCTTCGTCGACCCCGCGATCAACTACATGCCCAACCCGACCTCTGCCCAGGTGAATGCCGTCAACTGCTCCTTCACCGAGTGGTGCTTCTACGACTTCGTGCTCGAGCCGGACCCCTCGGGCACGCCCTTCGCAGGCACGACCGTACTCGAGGACGCCGCGGCCGAGGACCCCAGCCTCAAGCAGCTGGCCGACACGCAGTTCTTCTCGAGCTTCTGGGTGATCGAGCAGGACCGCGAGCACGGCCTGTCGCTCTTGAGGGAACAGTCCACCTGCCAGGACTTCATCGTGCACGACCCCATGATCGCGGGCCGCGAGCTCTGGGCGACGGGCACCCTCAACGCGCGCCTGTCGTTCGCGGACGGGATCTGGCAGACCTGCGGCCGCTGCATCTCGCACGACCAGCACGTGACCGACCCGCTGCCGCAGCGCATCGGCGAGTTCACGCCCCTGAGGAACGACCGGGCGCGCTTCATCCTGCTGACGCGCGAGCTACAGGGAATCGACGGTCGCTACCTCGAGTCGATGAACGCCGAGAACATCTTCCCGCAGACCGCCTGACGCCCGGGTCGCCCTCCCGTCCCGCCCGCCACGAGGAGGGGGCGCCCGCAGGCGCCCCCGGTCAGTCCGCTAGGCAGGCGTTAGCGCTACTGGCGCTTCCTCCTGATGACGTAGACGGCCCCGCCGATGGCGATCAGGACGAGCGCCGCGATCAGGATCGGCAGCACGTCGAGGGTCGGGTCGGAGGTCTTGGGCATGTCGGAGGATCCCCTGTTGTCGCTGGGCATGTTCGCGTTGCTCTTCTCGACCGTGAAGGTCGTGTTGACGTCGACGGCGCCCGAGGGGTAGTCGTAAGAGAGCGTGAGCGAGTGCTCGCCGGCGTCGAGCGTGTCGAGGTAGTCGTCGTGGAGCGAGAGAACGGTGGAGCCCGTGGTGACGCTGCAGTCATCGGCGGCAACGCCCTGGCCATCGACCATCACGGAGGAGAGCAGGTCGTGGCGGGCGTTGGCCTCGAAGACGGCGGCGAGGCCCGAGCCGGCCTGGTAGGTCTGGCCCGCCCCCTCGGTCACGACGTAGTCGAAGCCGAGGCCGAAGCCGCGCTCGTAGAGCGTGCTTGCGGTGTCGAAGGACCAGGAGCCGTCGTCGCCCTGGACCATGCGCGGAATCTGGACGGGCAGCTTGCCGGAGGGCTGCACGTCGTCGAAGACGGCGCCGATGGCGGCGGCGATGTTCGCGTTGAAGGCGCCGGCGTTGCCTGCGCTGCGGTCGGTCGGGTCGACGCCCGTGCCGGCGGACATGTAGGCAAGCAGGATGGCGTCGCTGTCCTGGTAGCGCGCGGCGTCATAGGGCAGGTTGCCGCTCAGCAGGACGAACTTCCCGCCCGCCTCGTGCGCGATCGCCATGGCACTCATGACGCCCTGGCACAGGGGCGAGTCGTCCTGGAGCGTGCCGACGCCCGAGGTGCTCGTCATCGCGAGCGTGGTGTCGGCGCCGCGGATCTCCTCCGCAAGCTCGCCGTCGACGCGCGACGCGCCGGCTTCGGGGTCATAGTAGTAGTCGATCACGATGCTGACCGGCGAGTCGGCGTCCCCGCTCTCCTGTCCCGTCGCCCGGTTCACGGCATGTGCGTTCTCCGCGACTACGCCACGGGCGATGAGGTCGTCCACGGCGCTCTGGATCGCGACGCAGTCCGCCGGGACGCGGCCGAGAAGGACGCGGCGACCGTGGTGGCCCGATGCGGGCAGCGTGAGGTCGTCGTTCTTGAGCAGCGTCACGGCCTGGCGAGCGATGCCGCGCTCGGTCGCGTGGTTCTCGTCGGAGCCGACGACGGCCTTGGCGCGCTCGACGACCTGGTCGATGTTGTCGCCCGAGGTGTCGGTGTCGAGGATGCCGTACTTGTCCTTGAGCGTGAGGATGCGGCGGACGCTCTCGTTGATGCGGTCCTCGGAGACGGTGCCCGCCTCGACCTTCGCGGCGATCGCGTCGATGTACTCGTCGTAGAAGGTGGCCGCGTCCTCGTTCGTGAGGTCCCTCGGCAGCAGGAGGATGTCGACGCCCGCGCCGATGACCTTCTCGGCGACGTTTGCCGCATACTCGACCGAGCCCTGCTCGCCGGGGACGAGGCCCGCCTTGCTCACGGCGTCCATCTCGAGGGCGTCGGTGACGATGACGCCCTGGTAGCCCAGCTCGCCGCGAAGCAGCTCGCCCATGATCTTGGGCGACATCGTGGCCGGGAAGTAGCCGCGCGTGACGCCGTCGCCGAAGGTGACCTCGTCGTCGTACTTAGGCAGCGTGATGTGGGCCGTCATGATGAGGTCGGCACCGCCGTCGATGGCCGCCTTGAACGGGACGAGCTCGCAGGACCTGAGCTCGTCGATGGTCTTGTCGACCGCGACGCCGGAGGCGATGTGGGTGTCTGCCGCCGTGTCGCCGTGGCCCGGGAAGTGCTTGAAGGTGCCCACGACGTTGCTGCGCGCCAGCCCGCGTGCGAAGGCCGGGGCGAGCTCGGCGACCTTGGCGGGGTCGTCCGAGAAGGACCTCGTGCCGATGACGGGGTTGAGCGGGTTGTTGTTGACGTCGGCGTCGGGGGCGAAGTCGGCGTTGAAGCCGAGGGCCGCGAGCTCGCTTCCAATCACGCCGCCCGTGGAGATGGCGTTCGCGAGGGCCTCGTCGCCCGTCGCGCCCACGGCCATGCTGCCGTTCATGCGGGTTCCCATGGACAGGCGGGTGACGATGCCGCCCTCCTCGTCGACCGGGAGCAGGTACGGGACGTGGGCGACGTCGGCGATCTGGGCGTTGTTCTGCTGCAGCGCCGAGATGAGGCGCGCGGTCTGCTCTGCGCCCTTGACGTTGGAGCCGTAGAGAAGGACGCCGCCGTACTGGTGGCTCCTGAGGGCGGCCGCGAGCTCCTCGTTGAGCTCGGTGACGTCGGTGCCGTTCCACGTGCGGAAGCACGGCATGATCATCTGGGCGATGCGCTCCTTCAGCGGGAGGCCGGCGAGGATCTCGTCGATGCGCGAGGCCTGGGGAGCGACGTCCGTCGCAGGTGCGAGGGCCGCAGCCGCGACGAGCTCCTTGGAGGGCGAGGTCGACTCGGCGGGCGCCTGAGCAGCGGACGCGTCGCCGGATGCCGCCTGCTCGGCAGGAGCGGCCTGAGCGACAGACGGGGCGTCGGGGGTCGCCTGCTCGGCGGAGGAGTCATCAGGAGCCGTCTGCCCGGCAGGCTCTGCGGCCTGGTCCTGGGCGCGCGCGAGTTGCGAGGGCATCGCGCAACTGAGTACGAGGGCGCAGGCGACGAGGGCGCGCAGCGTCATCGCAAGAGGTCGTTGGTAGGTGTGTTTGCGTGACATGTCGACCACCTTAGATTGCGATTTACCATGCCAGTGACTCTAGCATGCACGCAGGCAGCGGCTGCGAACATAACCGCAGGCGGCGCGGCAGACGACGCCATAGGGCCGACTGGGGGACATCGCCGCCAGGCGGCCGTCGGCCCGCTGCGCAAAAAGCCGTCGAGGCACAGTTGCGCTGCAGGGACCGGCATGCGGGGCATTGTCAGCGAGATTGGATTAACCCCTGGGAACAGGCAAGGCGGCGGAGGCAGTGGGATGCCCCGCCCTCGCCTATCATGTGGGATGAAAGGGTGGCGTCAGGCATGAGGCGCGAAGCCGCGCGAGGGAGGAGCGACCATGCTCGACCGCATCGAACCCGCTGTTGCGGGTGACCTTGAGGCGACCTGGCTGCTTTACGAGAACGTGTGCGCGCACCAGGACCTCGACGCGTACGGCCCGCGCTGGACGCCGGGCGTCTACCCCGCGCGCTCCGACATCGAGGGGCACATCGAGGCGGGCGACCTGTACGTGGGGCACGCGGGCAAGAAGATCGCATGTGCCATGGTCGTAACACCGCACGAGGACCCCGAGTACGCGGGTGTGCCCTGGAAGCTAAAGGCAGCACCCGATGAGGTCGCGGTCATCCACCTGCTCGCCGTGTCGCCCGACTTTCGCGGGCGAGGCCTCGGCGCCGAGCTCGTGCGGGCGGCCATCGACATCGCCAGGCGCGGCGGGGCTCGCGTGATGCACCTCGACGTGGTGCCCGGAAACCTTGCGGCGAGCCGCATCTACGAGGAGGCGGGCTTCTCGCTGGCCTGCACCCACGAGATCTTCTACGAGGACACCGGCCTCATGGCGTTCGACATGTACGAGCTCGCGCTGTAGCGAGCGGACCGATGGCGGCCCGACGCGGCCCCGTGCTATGGCGTGGCGGGGCGGGTCTCACCCCAGACCAGGAGGTGCGCGAGGGCAAGGCCGCGCCCGAGGCTCGCAAGGTCGACCCACTCGCCGCGCGTGTGCATGCCGTCGCCCGCCACGGTGCCCACGCAGATCGCGGGGATGCCGAGGCTGAGCGGGACGTTCGCATCGGTGGAGGCGGACTCGGGCTCGACCGTCTCGCCGCAGGTCGCTCGATACGCCGCGAGGGCGCGCGAGACCAGGGCCCGTTGCGCGCGCTCGTCCACCCCGGCGGCGCCCGGGCGGACGCCGATCTCCTCCAGCGTGACGTCGACGCCGGGGCGCGTGGCCGCCTCGACGAGCGACTCGAGGCCGGAGCGCATGGCGGCAAGCTCGGCCTCGCTGGTGCTGCGGTACTCGACGAGTGCGCTCGCGGACGCGGCGATGGCGTTCACGGTGGTGCCGCCCTCGATGCGGCCGACGTTGACCGTCGTGGACGCACCTCGCTCGAGGTCGTAGAGCCCCTCGATCAGGCGGCTCAGCTCGAGGATGGCGTTGGGCGCGCCGAAGTCGAAGTAGGAGTGGCCGCCGGCGCACGAGACGCCCAGGCGCCAGCGGTGCGAGCCGACGGCCAGGCCCACGACCTCGCCGAGGTGAACGTCGAAGGCGACGTGCTCGCCGACGCGGTCGGCCTCGCGCTCGTAGAGGGCCTTGGTGCCGTCGAGGTTGCCCAGCCCCTCCTCGCAGGAGTTGGCCACGGCGATCACGTCACGCTCGAGGTGCGAGCGCGAGAGCCAGAGGTCGCGGGCCACGAGCAGCATGACGACGAGGTTCGCGGTGTCATCGCCCACGCCGGGGGCGTACATGCGCCCGCCCTCCTCGCGCACGACGTGACGCTCGTCGCCGAACACGACGTCGGTGTGCGCGGAGATGACGAGAGCGCCCTCGGTCGCCGAGTCGCGCGTGGGCGCGAGGCCATGCGTGGGCGCGGGGATGTGCCAGACCACGTTGAGGGCGTCGTCGATCGCGACGTCGGCCTGGCCCGCGGTCTGGGCGAGCACCCAGTCGCGCACCCATGCGGCACGCGCCTGCTCGTGGCGGGTCGGGGCCCCGATGGCCGCGAGCTCGCGCAGCATCTCCGTCGCCTCAGCGTGGCACTCGTGTGCGAAGGCGCGGGCACGAGCGAGGGTATCGCTCTTCTCGGCAAGTTCCATGGCTAGTCCCCCAGGATCTGCGCGATGCCGCCGAGGGGCTCGAGGCTGCGCTCGAGGATGCCCCGCATCTGGGCGATCGCGACGCCGTAGTTGACCATGGGCACGCCGCAGGCGGCCGCGCGCGCCATGCGGTGGGCCATCTCGCGCTCGTTGAGCATGCAGCCGCCGCAGTGGACGACGAGGTCGAAGGGCGTGAGGTCGTCGGGGAACTCGCCGCCGGACGTGAAGGCGAACGTGGGGCTCGCGCCGGCGTGGGCGCGTATCCAGGCGGGCAGCTTGACGGTGCCGATGTCGGCGCACTGGCGATGGTGCGTGCAGCCCTCCGAGATCAGGACGCGGCTCTGGTCGGTGAGCGTCGAGAGCGCGCCGGCGCCGCGAACGAGCGCGGAAAGGCTTCCCTTGTAGCGCGCCATGAGGATCGAGAACGACGTGAGGGGGACGTCCTCGGGCACGTCGCGGGCGACGCGCTCGAAGGCCTGCGAGTCGCAGACGACGAGGCGCGGGGGCGAGACGAGCGTGGCGAGCGTGGCCGTGAGCTCCTCGGGCTGGCAGGTCAGCGCGCTCGCGTGCGCGTCGAGGATGTCGCGCAGGACGAGCTGCTGCGGGAGGATGAGGCGGCCCTTGGGCGCGGACTCGTCGATGGGGACCACGAGGACGACGACGTCGCCGGGCGAGATCAGGTCGGCTATGGGGCGGCGCTGCGGGCGCGCGCCCGAGGCGGCCGCGGCGATGGCCTCCTTCAGCTCGAAGACGCCGAGTCCCTCAGGCGCGCAGACGCTGATTACGGCCGCGGCGCCGGGGAGGTCGTCGGGCGCGGCGCCTGCGGGCAGCGGGCCTGCGGGCGCGCCGGCGAGGTCGGCCTTGGTGCGGGCGACCACGAACGGGACGCCGCGGCGGGCGAGGTCTGCGGCGAGGTCGCGCTCGACGTCGCCGGGGCCGCGCGTGGCGTCGACCACGAGCACGGCCACGTCGCAGCGGCGCAGCGCCTCGCGGGCCTTGCGCACGCGCTTCTCGCCCAGGCCGCCTGCGTCGTCGACGCCCGGCGTGTCCACGATCACCACGGGGCCCACGGGCAGAAGCTCCATGGCCTTGCGCACCGGGTCGGTCGTGGTGCCGGCCACGTCCGAGACCACGGCGAGCTCCTGTCCCGTGACGGCGTTGACCAGGCTCGACTTGCCGGCGTTGCGCCTGCCGACGAACCCGATGTGGACGCGCTCCCCCGAGGGGGTCTCTGCAAGGCTCATGAGGCTCCTCTCCCCTGCCTGACGCGCGGCGGCCGGCGCGCGCTGGCGTGCGCGCGGCGCTCGCGCAGATCGCTAGAACCTGAAGTCGTTGCCCTGGCCGGTGCGGATCTGCTCGATGTGCTCGGCGCAGAGGCGGCGGCGTCCCTCGTCCGGGATGTTCTTGAGCTCGCGCTCGATGAGGCTCCAGCCCAGCTCCTGCGTGTGGGGGCTCGCGTAGTCACAGAGGAACTCCGAGAGCGTCATGAGCGCGTTGGGGTGGCAGTAGTTGTGGATCTGGCCGCTCTTGCAGAAGCTCATGAAGCGGTCGCCCGTGCGGCCGGCGCGGTAGCACGCGGTGCAGAAGCTGGGGATGTGGTCGCACTCCATGAGCCACGCGATGACCTCGTCGAGGGTGCGCTGGTCGCTGACGTCAAACTGCTCGGTGTCGGTGGGGCGCACCTCCTCGGTGTAGCCGCCGACGCTCGTGCGCGAGGCGCCGCTGATCTGCGAGATGCCGAGCTCGAGGGCGCGCCTGCGCACGGCCTCGCTCTCGCGCGTCGAGATGATCATGCCGGTGTAGGGCACGGCGATGCGGATGAGGGCGATGATCTTGGCGAACATGTCGTCGGTGAGCGAGTTGTCGAAGGCCGTCGGGTCGATGTCGTCGGCGGGCTTCACGCGCGGGACCGAGATGGTGTGCGGGCCGACGCCGTTGACGGCCTCGAGGTGCTCGGCGTGCATGAGCAGTCCCGCGAACTCGTAGCGATAGCCGTCGAGGCCGAAGAGGACGCCGAGGCCCAGGTCGTCGATGCCGCCCTCGAAGGCGCGGTCCATGGCCTCGGTGTGCCAGTTGTAGTCGTGCTTGGGGCCCCAGGGGTGGAGCTCCTGGTAGTTCTCCTTGTGGTAGGTCTCCTGGAACAGGATGTAGGTGCCGATCTCGGCCTCCTTGAGGGCGCGGTACTCGTCGACCGTGGTCGCGGCGATGTTGACGTTGACGCGGCGGATGGCGCCCCGCTTGTGCTTGACCGAGTAGATGGTGTGGATGGAGTCGAGGATGTAGTCGATCGGGTTGTTGACCGGGTCCTCGCCGGCCTCGATCGCGAGGCGCTTGTGGCCCATGTCCTGCAGGGCGATGACCTCGTCGCGGATCTCGTCCTGCGTGAGCTTGCGGCGCGGGATGGTCTTGTTGATGGCGTGGTAGGGGCAGTACTTGCAGCCGTTGATGCAGTAGTTGGAGAGGTAGAGCGGGGCGAACAGGACGATGCGGTTGCCGTAGTAGGCCAGCTTGATCTGGCGGGCCAGGCGGAAGATCTCCTCGTTCACCTCGGGGTCGTCGCAGGCGAGAAGGACCGACGCCTCGCGGTGCGAGATAACGGCGCAGTGGTCCTTGTCGGGGTGCAGGTTGGGCTTGCACTTCTCGAGTATCTGGTGGATGAGCTCGAGGTCGTTCTTGTGCTCGTCGGCGTAGGCCAGCGTGTCGAGGATCTCCTGGTGGTTGATGAACTCGTCAGCGCACCGTGACTTCGGGTCGTACTTGTAGGCCATGCTCGTTCCTCTCCTTGTGGGTGTCGGCGCGCGTGCGCCGTTGGTTGTGGTGGGTGCGGTGGGTGCGGCGCCGCTCAGATGGCGGTGCCCGCGGCGGTCGCGTGCGGCGGGTCGCCGCGGTCGACCACCACGCGAAGGCCTATGCCGGCCATGCGGCGCCGCAGGTCGGCCAGGCCCTCGGCGGCCTCGCTTCCCGAACTCGCCTTGCCGTCGTAGAGCAGGTACTTCTCGCGCGCGTCGGCAGGCGACAGGTTGGGCATCACCACGTTCGCGCCCGCGAGCATCCCCCGCTCGCGCCCGTCGCCCTCGACGGTCGCGAGCGCCGTCGTGGCCGGCAGCAGCACGTTTGGGTTCTGCAGGCGCAAAAGCGAGAGCAGGAAGCACGTGAGGTCGGCCGAGCCCGCCGGCTCGTGGGCAAAGGGCGTCGCGTGGTGCGGGACGAACGGGCCGATGCCGCACATCTCCGGGCGGAGCCCCTCGATGAACTTGAGGTCGAGCGCGATGTTGCGCGCGGTCTGGTGGGGCGAGCCCACCATGAAGCCGCAGCCGATCACGAACCCCACCTCGCGCAGGTCGCGCAGGCACGCGAGGCGATGCGCGTGCGACATCTCGGCCGGGTGCAGGCGCGCGTAGTGGGCGGGGTCGGCCGTCTCGTGGCGCAGCAGGAAGCGGTCGGCGCCGGCGTCGTGAAACGCCTGGTAGACCTCACGCGGACGCTCCCCCACCGACAGGGTGACGGCGCAGTCGCCGTGCGCGCGCTTGATGCGCGCCACCACGTCGCAGAGGCGTTCGTCGTCGAAGGCAAGGTCCTCCCCGCCCTGGAGCACGAAGGTGCGAAAGCCCAGCTCGTAGCCCTCGTCCACGCACGCCATGATCTTCTCGGTGGACAGGCGGTAGCGCTGGCAGCTCGCGTTGGAGCGCCTGAGCCCGCAGTAGAGGCAGTCGTTTCTGCAGTGGCTGGAAATCTCGATGAGGCCGCGGACGTACACCGCGTCGCCGAAGACGCGCCGGCGCTCCTCGAAGGCGCGGCGTGCCGCCAGGCCCCGGAGCTCGGAGTCGGCGCCCTCCACGAGGGCCTGGTAGCCCTCGACCGGAAGCGCGCGGCGCTCGGCCAGCTCATCCACCAGGTGGACGAGGTCACTTCTCATGTTCTCCCCTTGTCTTCAGCAGGCGAGAAGAGCGCCCAGCGCCCCCGCGCCCGCTTCGTGTCAGGCAACATGTGAAGTATGGCACAGTCCGGCCCGCACGGGCGCGCCGGTCGCGCCTAGCTGGCGAGGTCGACCCTCACGTGCATGATGGGGCCGGGCTCGTCCGCGAAGTCGAGGTGCGCCCCGATGTAAGCGCGGGCGTTCGTGTCGTCGGCAGCGGAGCCCTCGCCGTAGCGCCAGAGCTGGAAGCTGCCGACGCCCAGCTCGTCGTAGCGCTGCCGCGCGAGCGAGGCGCTCCAGAACGCGGACTCCACGTCGGGCACCTCCTCGAGGGCGAAGTCGAGGGTGTGGCCCGCGGTCGGGTTCTCCCAGTTGGTCGCCATGAGGTACTGCACGGTGATGCCCGGTCGGTGCGTGGCCAGGTTGACGGTGTTGTCGACGGTCTGGTCGGCGAAGACGCGCTCGTCCACGTGCCAGACGACGATGCCGCCGCGCGCACTCGAGCCGTCCGGGAGCGTGCCCGTGCCCAGCGAGGCGTCCTCGAAGGCGTCGAGGAGGCCCTCGTCCTGCCCAGTGGCCTCGCGGTTCTCGATCAGGAAGTACTCGCCGAGCGTGCCGCTCTCGATGCGCAGGACGCTCTTGCCGCCCTCGGCCCCGGCGGCGCGCACCTCGTAGGTGCCCGAGGCCGTGACCTGCTGGGGCTCGAGCCAGCCGAGGCGCGCGAGCGAGTACGGGTCGAATGCGCTCGGCCGCTGCGCGAAGGTGCCGTCGCCGCGCGACACGCGCGCGAGGGAGCCGATGTCCATGATCGAGAGGTAGCCCGGCGTCCAGCCGACCCAAGGCTCGTCCTCGAGGTAGTCGATGTCGTAGTAGTCGGGAAGGCCCAGGTTGTGCGCCAGCTCGTGGCACATGGTGCCCAGGCTGTTGGGCTCGACCGCAAGCACGCCGCGGTCAACCTCCGCGTCATCCACGCGGCTGTCGGGCACGCGCGTGACCTGCTCGCCCATGACGATGGTGTCCTTGGGAAAGGCCGCCAGGCCGCTCTTGCGCCCGGCGCTGCCGAACCACTTGGCGTGCGCCTGCATGCGCGGGAACTCGCCGTCGTCGAGCATCGTCATCCAGTCGCCGTCGCGCTCGAAGCCGGCCATGATGATGCCGACGCCCATCTCGCGGTTACCGAGAAGGCCGTCGCCGTCCTTGTCGTAGGAGCCGAGGTCCACGTACTTCTCGGCCGCGGTGACCGCCTGGCGGACGCAGGCGTCGAAGTCGTCGTCAGCGAGCTCCGCCGCGGCGTCCTCCCCCGAGAGCTCGGAGCTGTCGGCGGCAAACCAGTGGCCGTGGGCGCGCGGTAGCCTCACGTGCACGATGCCGTCGTTCGCGCTGTCCGCCACACACGTGTTGCCGTCGGTCCCATAGGCGCTCTTCTCGGTGGCGGGAACCCAGGTGAAGGAGCCGGTGGACTGCCCGGTGTAGTAGGCGCTCGCGCCGTCGGCGTCCTCGAAGGCGAGCTTGTGCCAGTCGAAGTCGTCGCGGTAGGCGCAGGCGCCCTGGCCCGACTCGTCGCCGTCAAAGCCGACGACCACGAGGACGAGCGGGCGCTCGCCGGTGTGCACGGTCGAGGCCGCGGCCTCCTCCTCGCGCTCGGCCTCCTCCTGCTGCTGCTCGGCCGTGGCCGGCGCGTCGACGGAGGGCGGCTTGAGCACGCTGGGACCGAAGGTGAGGAACGCCGCGAACGCGAGCACGGCGACGAGGGCGAGCACGCGCTTGGCGGTGCCGCCGCGGCGCCTTGGCTTGTCCGCGCCCGCGGCCGAGAGATCGGCGGTCGCGGCGGCGGGGCCGTCGGGGTCGGGGTCGGGCGCGCCGGCGTCGTCGTGTGCGGAGGGCGCACTCGGGACGGGGCCGGCGGGTGCGGGCACAGCGGGGGCGGCGGGGTCGGCGGCCGACTTCGGGTCGGAGGCGGAGTCGGGGGCGGCCGCGGGTTCGGGGACGCTGGCGTCGACCGAGCCGATCACGTCCTCCTCCATGGGCACGCCCATGCCAGCGGGCACCGGCGGCACGCTCTTCTCGGCGTTGTCCTTGCGCGGGTCGCGCGTCTCGTCAGACATGCTCACCTAGCACCTCCAGGGCCTTGTGATACTTCCTGATGCGCTCGCGGTCGCGCTCGGTCGGCGCGTCGAGGCGCGTGAGGTCGCAGTTGTGCCTGAGGTCGGCGACCTTCACGCGGCGCGCGAGCTCGTTCTCGGCGACCGAGGCGACGTACTCGAGGTAGGGCACGCCGGGGTCGTGCGAGAGCAGGTCGATCGCCGCGAGCACCTCGTCGCCCATGCCGGCCGCGCGCAGGTCGTACAGGGTGAGCTCGGTGTCCTCCACCACGTCGTGGAGGAGGGCGACGCAGACCTCGTCCTCGGTCTCCATCTGCTCGGCGACGTGGAACGGGTGAAACACGTAGGGCGCGCCCGCCCTGTCGAGCTGGCCGGCGTGGGCCTCGTAGCAGATCCTGAGGGCGACCTTGGTCTTGGGCGTGTACAGCATGCGGGCTCCTCCGGCCTTGCGCCGTCGCTTCGCGTGGGCATCATCTTCTCACAGAAAGGCGGCGGGGACCCCAAGGTCGCCCGCCGCCGTAGGCAAACTGCGTGTTGACTGTCGCGCCGGGGCGCGGGTCCCTGCGCCCCGCTAGACCTCGTCGGTGAACTCGACGCCGTACCAGCCGATGCCCTCCTCCTTCCAGCCGAGCTTGACGAGCTCGTCGTTCTCGAACTTGCTCGGGGTGTAGTTGTGGGTGCCTGAGACCGCGAACGGGTTGTACTGGCGGTAGATGAGCGTGGTCTCGTTGTCGTCCGAGTACCAGCCGATGCCCTCGTAGGACCAGCCGGCCTCGATGAGCGAGAGGCTCTCGGTCGCGCTCGTGGTGTAGTGGTGGTCGCCGCCGTCGGCATAGGGGTTGTACAGGCGGTAGACCGGCGTCTTGGAGTTGGCGGGAGCATGCCAGCCGATGCCCTCGTCGGTCCAGCCGACGTTGACGAGGCTGTCGCGCTCGTAGGTGCTGGAGGTGTAGAAGTGCTCGCCGGTGTAGCGGTTGTACAGGCGAAGCATGTCATACGCGCGGATGACGATGGGCTTGGGGTCCTCGGACGGGTCGGTGGGGTCGACGGGGTCGACGGGCTGGTCCTCCGACAGCTTGGGGTCGGGCTCGAACGGCATGGCCGTGTCGGCCAGGGCGATCGGCATGGCCGCGGCGACGGTGAGCGCGGCGGTCACCATGGCGACTGCGAACTTGGCGGGATACCTCATGCGAAACTCCCTTCGAAGGAAGACGTCCAGGCTCTTCTCGAAATGGTACCACCCAGCCAGGGTCGCCCGCGAGCACCGCCACGCGAAAGGCGCCCCGCCAGCCGAGGGGTTGTCTCGGCCGACGGGGCGCCCGCTTGGTGCGTGGTGCCTGGGTGGCTAGAGCTCGCCGTCCACTCTGCCGCGACGCAGGGCGAGCGCGCCGCAGAGCGCCACGAGGGCGAGAAGGGCGGCAGCCGCGCTGGGGGCGACGTCGCCGGTGTCGGGCAGGCGCCTCGCGGCAGGCTGCTCCTGCTGCTGGGAGGGCTGCTCCTCGGGCATGGACTGCTCGCTCGTCTCGTCGTCGGTGAATTCCCAGGTGTTCACGAACTCGGTGTTGTTGATGTCGTAGCTGCCGTTGTCGGAGCCGTCGTTCTGCAGTGTGATCGTGATGTTCTCCACGCCGGCCCTGCGGAAGAAGCCGTCCGCGGCGTCGAGCGTGTCGGAGAAGGTCTCGTTCTCGCCGAGGGCGGGAACCTCGACGGCGCGCAGCTCCTGGCCGGTGTCGGCATTGGCGTAGACGAGGCGGGCGCCCTGGGGCACGATGCCGTCGTTGGTGACGGTCGCGGCCACGGACTCCTGGTCGTCCACGACGCGATGGTCGACCTCGAGCGAGAGCGACGGGGCGCCGAAGGAGACGGTCTGCGCCGAGCCCGCGTCCTTCTCGCGCTGGATCTTGCCGGCCGTCACCTCGGCACCCTTGGGCGCGGCGTAGACGGTGAACTCGCGCGCCTTGTCGAAGAAGTCGCGCGGCGGCAGCGTGTAGTCGAAGGTGGCGTTGCCCTCCCCGTCCATGGCGACGGCCTCGTCGGTGCTCGCGACCTTGGTGGCAATGCCGTCCTCGAGGACCCAGATGTCGGAGCCGTCGACGTCGAGCATGCCGTCGTTGACGAAGTGGACGTCGACCGGCATGGACTCGCCGGTGTCGTAGGCGTACTCGTCGTAGTCGACGTCGTCCACGCACAGGTGGCTGAGCGAGGCCGCGGTCGACTGGTTGAGGTTGACCGCGCCGTCGTCTGCGGCCTCGCCCATGCCGTCGAGGGTGGGCTCGGTCGCGAAGATGAACAGGGGCAGGCCGTCGGCATAGGTGGCCGCGTAGTCGGTCACCACGTCGCTGTCGGCCGTCGCCTCGACGACGGACGTCCAGTCGTCGGCGCCGTTGCCGGTCGTGACGAGCGACTGGATGTCGGTCGTGCCGCCGGACGTGACGAGGAACGAGACGTTGCCGTTGCAGTTGCTCCCGAGGTCGCCGGCGATGCGGTAGCTCGACGTGGGGAGGTCGACCGCGGCGCCGTCGAGCACGACCCTGCCCTGGTCATCGGAGCCGCTTGAGCCGTTGATGGAGATGCGCGGGCTCACGGCGTCGTCGCCGGGCTCGCTCAGGATGGCATAGGTCAGCAGGTCCTCGCCGGAGCACTTGGCGAACTGGGCGTTGCCGGCGCGCTGCGCGATCAGGCTCTCCTTGTCGGCCGTCAGGACGCTGACCGAGGAGGTCGCGAGGCGCGCGCCGGGCTCGATCGTCGTCTCGCCCGCGGCGGGGTCGACGCCCTCCTCAAGCGACCACGCGCAGCAGGGCTGGCCGTCGAAGACGCCGATGTCGAAGGAGGACATGGCGCCCGTGAGGGTCTGGGACTCTGCGGACTTCTCCCAGGTTCCGTCAGACGCGCGGTGGTAGAGGCGCACCGTGTGCTCGCCGGCCGCACCGAGGACCTCGCCACTGTCGCCGGTGGTCTGGTTGGTGTACCAGCCGACGTAGAGGTCGCCGCCGACGCTCATCGCCATGGGATTGGAGGGCATGGTGCCCTCCTCGGAGCTCTCCTCGCACACGGTCTCGACCGTGACGACATCCTCAGGCGTGATGGTCGCGACGTTGACGTCGAGCTTGGAGCCCACGTCGGCGATGCTCGCACCCTCGGCGATGGAGCTGTCCGCGGCAAGCCACGAGACGTAGCAGTTCTCGCCGTCCGTCGTGATCGTGGGCGTGTAGTCGGCAAAGGAGCCGCTCTTCTCGGAAACGTCAATTGGCTTGGGCTCGGTCCACTCGCCGTTCACCAGGCGGGAGTAGACGAGCATGCTGCGGTTCTCGTCGTCGCGGCCCTCGGCGCCCGGAACCTGGTCAGCGTCGGCGATGTAGGCGATAACGGGACCGGCGTCGGTCGTGGCGCAGGTGAGCTCGGTCTCCCCGTAGATGCCCCTGCGGATGACGGAGCCGGTGGCGTCGGTGTCGTCGCTGGCCGCGAGCAGGTAGTCGCGCGAGTCGAGCGGGTAGGCCTCGTCGGCCGAGACAGCCAGCGGAGACTCGCCGAGCGCGCTCGCGTCGAGCGGGAATGCGCCCTTGACGCCGCGCGGGAGGCTCTTGCCCTTCTTGGAGGTGTAGACGACCTTCTTGCCCTCGAGGATCTTCCACGTGTAGACCGTGAAGCCGAAGACCTTCGCCTTGGCGCCCAGCTCGCCGTTCAGGACGATGGAGTCGAGGTAGGCTTCGGGCAGGATCTGGAAGTCGATGTCGATGCGGCCCTTGCCGTAGGCGCCGACCGAGGCGACGTACTGCAGGCCAAGCCCAACGTAGAGCTCGAGGCCGGCGTAGGCGCCCAGGCCGAACTTGCCCTCGATGCCCTTGCCCGGCGTCAGCTTGCCGGACAGGACCGCCTTGCCGCCGAGCGTGAAGGTGACGGTGCCCGTGAAGATGAGGTACTGGGCGTGGCCCTCGGCCTTGACGCCCGTGGAGATGATGAGGTTGACCGCGCGGGGTGCGGCGGGGTCCTTGGTGTTGAACTCCATGTAGCCGCAGATGTTCCAGTCGAACTTCTTGCCGCCCCAGGAGCCGAGCTTCTTGCCGCTCCAGCCCTTGTCCATCTCGGAGGTCTTCTTGGCAACGGCCTCGTCGGTGTACTTCTGCCAGACGTTGCCGTTCTTGACGGCGTTGTAGAAGTCCTTGTCCTCGGGGCTGACGTTGATTCCCGCGATGGTGGTGCCGTCGGGGTTGTGCTTGTACTGGATCGGCAGCTTGATGGCACCGAGGTTCATGGTCGTGCCGTCGAGGAACTTGAAGCCTGTGTTCTTGAACGTGTACTGCAGGCCGTTGGAGAAGGACCACTGGCCGCCGTCGGAGCTCATGCCCGGGATGGAATTATTGCCCGCGGGCTTCTGCTCGGCCGCCTTGCCGTTGGTGATGCGCACGTTGAGCTGGCGCTCGTAGCGCTTCACGTAGTTGCCCTTGGAGTCCTTGGTGGACGTGATCAGCTTCACCTTCTGGCCCTCGACGAGCTTGTCGCTCTTGAAGCTGATGGGGTTGGTGTTGAGGTTGCACAGCTCGGTCTGCTTGCCCGACGAGTCCTCGAGGACGAGCTTGCGCAGGCGGTCGCCAGGCCCCAGGCTGCTGTAGGCGTCAGACACGTCGAGGGTGATGTCGGTCCCCTTCGCCATGCTCGAGTCGAGCGTGGCGACCTCCTTGGTGACGTCGATCTCCTTCGCGCTGCTTCCGACCACCTTGAGCTTGGCAGAGTCAGGCCGGTCACTCGACGCGGCGTGCGCCTGCGGGACCTGAGGCACGAGGCCCGAAACGAGGGTCACGGCTAGGAATACCGACAGGATCTTTCTCAGGCGCGTGCGCACATGCGATGGCGTGCGCGCTACTTCGTTCGCTGGGGTCACGGTCTCCTCCATCCAAGGCGGCGTCGCGGCCGGTGCCACGAGCGGATATGCGAATGCAGGGTCATTATACGTGGTCATCAACTAAACAACTGGCAAAACAGGGGTCGCTCGCGGGTCAAGGCATGCGACGGAAACAAGACGGACTCACCTGGTTCAGCCTGCCCGCAATGAGCGCGTGCGCTGCCCCGCCCTCCCCCGCCAGCGCGAATCGTAGAGATCTTCTCGTCTTGCGAAAGACGGGCCGAGGGCGCTGACGTGCGCGGAGTAGACTGTGGCCTCGTGGGCACACGTCAATCGGAGGCAGCATGAAGACGGTCAGGGTCGTCGCGGCAATCATCGAGAACGACAATAAGATCTTCGCGACGCAGCGCGGATACGGCGACTTCAAGGACGGCTGGGAGTTCCCTGGCGGCAAGATCGATGAGGGCGAGACGCCCGAGCAGGCCATCGTCCGCGAGATCCGCGAGGAGCTGGGCTGCACCGTCAGGCCCGAGCGCCTGGTGTGCAACGTGCAGCACGACTACGAGACCTTCCACCTCGACATGGACTGCTTCCTCTGCTCGGTCGAGGAGGGGCACCTCACCCTGCTCGAGCACGAGGATGCGCGCTGGCTCGACGCCGAGCACATCGACTCGGTCGACTGGCTTCCCGCCGACGTCAAGGTGGTCGAGGCCCTCAAGGAGCAGCAGGGCTTCTACGGCGAGGAGAACCTCGCCCACATTCGCCGCTCGATCGCTCAGCTCGACGCCGGCATGGGTCATGCGCGCGAGCTGGTAGATGAGGACTAATAAGAACTTCTCCGACGAGTACTGGGCAGACTACCTCTGGTGGCAAGAGCAGGACACAAAGACCCTTTAGCGAATCAACGCGCCAATCAAGACCATCGAGCGCAAGGGAGTCGCGCAAGGGATTGGCAATCTGCCGCTCCGCCTGTTCCCCTACTGAGCGCCCGACGTGACGTAGTCGAAGAGCTCGTCGGTAATGGTGTGACAGTGCTCCTCGAACGCCTCGACGTCGTAGCTGCGACCCTGCTGCCCCAGCACCCCGCGCATGTCCGCCCTGCCCATCTGCCCTCTCTCCGTCGCTTCCCGTACAGCAGAATTGATCCTACCAGGGTGCCGGTTCGCGATCTAGAGGCTGGCGAAAGGGGCTGGTCCCGATGGCCGTCGAGGCCGCACGTGGGATACCATGTCGCTAGAGACGAGAAAACGCGCGGGCGAGAAGAGCCTGCGCCTTGCAAGGGAGGACGACATGGAGCGCGCGGACAGGGCCGTCGAGATCAAGCACAGCAAGAACAACTGCTGCCAGGCCGTGCTTCTGGCCTTCGCCGACGAGCTCGGCATGACCGAGGAGCAGCTCCGCCAGCTCGGCTCGCCCTTCGGTCTGGGCATGGGCGCCATGGAAGGCACCTGCGGCGCGCTCGTGGGCGCAGAGATGGTGCTCGGCCTCGCCCGCTCCGACGGCGGCCAGATGCGCCGCGACGCCTCGGAGCTGCTCGACCGCTTCGTCGAGCGCTGCGGCGCCGAGCGCTGCGCCGACCTCAAGGGCCGCGACACCGGCGTCATGCTCTGCCCCTGCGACGACTGCGTGCGCAACGCCGTCATCGAGTGCGAGCGGGCCCTTCGGGCCTAGGCGATCGACTCGCCAGCCAGATCGAGGCCTCCATCCGGCGCGGGCTTGCCGAAGAAGTACCCCTGCAGCCTGCCGCAGCCGATGCCCCTCAGGAAGTCAGTCTGCTCGCGCGTCTCGACGCCCTCGGCGAGCGTCTCGATGCCGAGGCTCTCGGCCATGCGCATGAGCTCCATGAGTATGACGCGGCTCTTCCGTGAGTTGGAGAGCTCGCGCGAGAAGTGCATGTCGAACTTGATGAGGTCGAAGTCGAGGCGCTGCAGGACGTCGAGCGACGAGTAGCCGCTGCCGAAGTCGTCCATCCAGACGCTGAACCCAAGCTCGTGCAGGTGGTCGATCTGCTGCTGCATGTAGACGTAGTCGCTGCCGACCACGCTCTCGGTGATCTCGATGTTGACGAGGGCGCGGTCGATGCCGGCCTCGTCGACGCGGCGGCAGATCTCGCCGATGATGTCGCATGCATCAAAGTCTGCGCGCGAGAGGTTCACCGAAACGGGGACGACCTCCTCCCCCGCCGCCTTCCTTGCGACCATCTGCTCGAGCACGAGGTCGAGCACGTGCAGGTCGAGCTTGTGGATGAGACGAGCATCCTCCAGGATCGGAATGAACTCGGCGGGCGAGATCGTCCCGCGCTCGGGGTCGACCCAGCGGGCGAGCGCCTCCCTGTCGCAGACGCGCCGCGTCGCCGACCTCACGATCGGCTGGTAGAAGACCTGGATCCACCCGCGCTCGATGGCGTGGTCAAGGTTCTGGAGGATGTAGGTCCGCCTCAGCACGAGCTCGCGCAGCGCCTCGTCGAAGACGGAGTACGTCGAGACGTACGTCCCGCGGTTGAGGTCGCACGCCATCTTGGCGCGGTCGCAGGCGACGCTGGGGCTGATGCCCTCGTCCTCGCAGACGTAGACGCCAACCCTCACGGGAAGCGACCGGCCTCCGTTGGCCTCCTTGCAGGCGACGAGCAGCTCCTCGAGGCGCGCCTCGATGCCTCGTGCGTCGGCGCACGCGACAAAGTGGTCCTGGCCGATGCGACCGCAGCTCTCGTTGCCGAAGAACCCCACGAGCACCTTGGCGACCGCGCGCAGGAGCTCGTCGCCGGCGGCAAACCCGTACTTGTGGTTGAAGGCCTTCATGCCGTCCAAGTCGAAGAAGAGCACCGCGAGCGTGCGGCCCTCGTCCGCATAGCTCTGGTGGCGCGCCTCCGCGAGCTCGAAGAAGTAGGTCATGTTGGGCAGGCCCGTCAGCGAGTCGTACTGCCCCTCGCGAAGCTGGCTCGCCTCGCGCAGCAGCCGGTTGAACGTCGACGTGATCGGGCTCTCAGCGGAGCCGTCGCGCTCGTAGACGCCCTCGTCGGTGTACCAGACGACGGCCAGTCGCACGCCGTCGGGGGTATAGACGTGCTCGCCGAAGGAGTGCACCACCGAAAACTCGCTCGCCCCCGGCGCCTTCGAGCGGTAGACCACCTCGTAGCGGCCGCCCTCGGTCGCGAAGCGCACGGCGGCGTTGGCGATGCGCGACACATCGTCGGGGTGCGTGTCGCGGTACATGTCGTTGTCCATCACGAAGTAGGCCTCGTCGCGGTCGTCGAACCCGAACAGGTCGCAGAACCCCCTCGAGAGCGCGAGCGTCACGACGCGCCTGTCGACGAACTGGTAGACCGCGAACGGGATGCACGACGCCTCCATGAGGCACAGCGCCGACTCTTCGAAGCGATACCTCTCCATGCCACCACCGATGCGACGTCCCGGGCACGCCGGGGCCATGGTCACGACATCTATACGCTACCATACGACCCACAGAATACGGGCAGGCCCACCACCCCCACTCCGCTGGACGGGCGACTGCGTCCGCGGACGCATCACCGCACGCTCGACCTGCGGATACGATGCCCCTTTGACTATACTCAAGGCAGATGAGAAGAGCTTGCCCCCGGCCGCGACGCGTCCGGGGCAGCACGCACACCCATGCCGCACGACGAGCGCGGCAGACGGGAGAGGCCATGTCCGAGCAAACCAACGCCAAGATCATCGAGAGCTACCACGAGCTCGAGCCCACCCTCAAGTTCGTCGCGGACACGGCGTGGGCAGCCCTCCAGAAGAAGGTCGAGGAGAGCGGCATGATGTGCGCCGGCGTGACCGGCCGAGTCAAGGCCGAGGAGTCGCTCGCGGGCAAGCTCACGCGCAAGGGCACCTACAAGTCCGTGCTCGACGTGACCGACCTCGTGGGTCTGCGTGTCATCACCTACTTCGTCGACGACGTCGAACGCGTCGCCCAAATCGTCGAGGAGCTCTTCGACGTGGAGGAGAAGGACATAGAGGACAAGCGCTCGAAGCTTGCCGCGACCCAGTTCGGCTACCTCTCCCTTCACTGCCTCTGCCGCCTCCCCAAGGGCATGTGCGACGAGGATGCCTATCCCCTTTCGGGCACGCTTCGCTTCGAGGTGCAGATGCGCTCGGCGCTGCAGCACGTCTGGGCCGAGATCGAGCACGACACCGGCTACAAGGCCGAGATCGAGTGCCCGCGGACGTGGAGGCGCTCCTTCAGCCGCGTCGCCAGCCTCTTCGAGCTCGCCGACGACGAGTTCGTCCGCATCCGTGACGGCCTCGACCGCTACCGCCACGACGCGCACGTCCTGATCGAACACGGCCGCCTCGACGAGGTCGCCCTCGACGGCGACACCTGGAACGCGTGGCTCGAGACGCACCCCTTTGACGAGCTCAACGAGCGCATCGCAAAGATCAACGACTCCGAGATCTACGACGTCGACATGCTCGGCTACCTCCCCGCGTTCGAGATGCTCGAGTTCAGCACCATCGGCGACCTCAAGCGCATGGTCGACGAGGACTCCGAGCGCGCCTTCGATCTCGCAGAGCGACAGCTGGGCGGCACCGGGCTCGACATCGTCTCGTCCACGGTCGGCCTGCAGAACCTCTGCGTCGCGCACGCGCTCAAGATGGGCATGGGCGAGGTCGGCCTGCGCCTGCTCTTCGAGAGCCTCGGCACCTCCAGCCACTACGCGGCCCGCCGCGCACAGAGCGTCCTGCGCCTCTGCGAGTAGCGCACGACCAACGGCCGGCCAACGACGTGACCGCGCACGCGCGCCTCGCGCGAACTAGAAGCGGTTGATGTCGGTGAGGTCGAAGCGCGGGATGCGTCGCAGCGACATCAGCAGCACGCCCATCGAGAACGCGAACGTGGCCACGGCACCGCCGACGGCGGCCATCAGGCTGAAGTCCTTCAGGAAGAAGGCGACCTCGGGCTCAAGCGCCTGCGTGGCGATCGAGCCCATGAACGAGCCGAAGACGATGCCGACCACGATGCCCAGCACCGTGAGCGCGATCGAGTCGCGGTAGATGTAGGCCTTGGCCTCGCGCACCGAGTAGCCGCAGATCATGAGCACGATCAGCTCGCGCTTCTTCTCGCTCACGAACATGTTGTAGAGGTTGAGCAGCACCATGAACGCCATGAGCGCCGACAGCAGCAGGTAGACCTTCACGACGGTGTCGAGAAGAGACTTCATCTGGCCGAAGCCGTATTCGGCAAGGCCACGGTCGTCCTCGATCGACTGGAACCCCTTGACGCCGGAGAGCGCGCCCTGGAGCTGCGTGACGTCCTGCCCCTCGCGGTCCGTCAGGAAGCAGTTCGTGCGGGCCTCGCTGCCGAAGGCCTCGCGGTACGCGCTCGCCGAGAGGACGAACTCGTTGCGCATGAGGTAGGAGTCGTAGATGCCGGCGACCTTGAGCTCGCGGCTCTTGCCCGTCGCCTCGAGCAGCTCGACGGTGTCGCCCACGGCAATGCCGTTGTGCTCGGCGAACCCGACGCAGACCCACAGGCCGTCGTCGGCCGAGCGCCCGCCGTCCTCGCCGTCGCCATGCGAGCGCACCCGGTAGAAGCGGTCGAACACCGACTCGTTCATGGGCACGTACACCGTCGCGAACCCGCGCCCGCCGTCGGACTTGCGCACCTGCATGCCGCGGCGGTAGACCGGCACACCCGCGAGCCCCTGCTCGAACAGGGCGTTCTCGATCTCCTTGGGCGCCTCCCCCTCGGCCACGTCGCAGCAGACGATGGTGTCGAACGAGTAGACGTTCTCGTAGTGGGACGCGAGGCTGCGCGCAACGTCGTCGGAGAGCGTGAGCGCCGTGACGATGAGTCCCGTGCACCCGACGATGCCCACGAGCGTGCCGATCACGCGACGCTTGTCGTTCACGAGGTTGTTGACGATGGTCTGCGCGTAGAGCGACATCTTCGACCAGATGGCCCAGCGCTCGTAGAAGCGCCCGTGCGCCGAACCCTGGGGTCCGCCGGCCAGAAGCTCGACCGCCTCGCGCCTGAGGACGCCACGAATCGCGAACTGCGTCGACGCGAGGATCAGGGCGAGCTCGACGGCGCCCATGGCCACGAACTCGAGAAGGCTGAAGAACGGCGGGTAGGTGCCGATGTCGAACTGGCGGTTCACCGACGGGTTCATGATGGTCTGCACGAGCACGACCGACAGCACCGCGCCTATCGCGAGGCCCGCCGCCACGGCGATGCCCGAGAAGAGCAGGTATCCGTGGGAGACCTCCCGTGCGGTGAACCCGAGCGCCTTCTTGGTCCCGATCTGGACGACCTGCTCGTGCACGAGGCGCGCGACGGCCGAGTAGCAGACGAACAGGCCGACGAGCACGAACAGGAGCGCCATCGCCCAGCACGCGCTGTCGATCATCTTGGCCATCGTGAACACCGGGATCGCGCACGGCCCCTCGTTGCGCGTGAGGACGGCCCAGTCGAAGCGCTCCATCTTCGAGAGGCTCCGCTCGGCCGCCTCGACGTCCGGGCGGGCGCGCTCGAGCTCGCCGCCCTTCTCGTCCAGGGCCTTCCACCCCTCCTGGATGCGCTCGGCCCCGTCGGCAAGCTGGCCGCGCAGCGAGTCGAGCGTGCCTTGGCCCTCCGCGATCTGGCTCGTGCCGTCGGCCGTGCCCGCGGCGAGGGCGGCCTTGCGCTCGTAGTAGAGCGCCCACCCCTCACTGAGCTGCGTGCGCGCCGCGTCGAGCTGTTCGCGTGCCGAGAGGAGCGTGCCTCCCATGCGGTCAAGCGCCTCGGGGATGCCGATCATGGGGACGGTCTCGCCCTCCACGGTGACGCTCGCCGCGCCCACGACGCCGATGGCCTCGCGCGCCGTGCCCACGGCGCCCCGCGCGCTCGCGACAGTCGCCTCCGCGCCCTCCGGGGCGATGGGATAGGGCAGCTCGGGCGGCGACGGGATGTCGAGGGGCGAGCCGAGGGCGGAGGAGACGATCCAGGCCGACGCGGACATGACGGCCTCGGCGGTGCACACATTCGCGTACTCGACGAAGAACTCCTGGTAGCGTGCCGTGACCTGGCCCCACTGGGCGTCCTTCTCGGCGGCGGGCGCGTCGCGCCATGCCCCAAGCGCCGCGTCGAAGTCCGACAGGCGCCCCTCGAGCGCGTCGATGCGCGAGGACGCCTCGTTGTACCCCTCCATCATGGCGTCGTAGTACGGGCGCATGTCATCGAAGCCGGCCACCTGCGCGTCGAAGGCGGCCTGCTGCTTCTCGAGCGCCGCGCCCGCGGACTCGAGGTCATACTGGGAGGACAGAAGCGTCCGGTACGCATCGGCGAGTTGCTCTGCGCCCACGGCGCGCGTGTCGGCGAGCGTGAGCCGGGCGTCGAGCAGGGCGGCCTCGCCGCGGGCGAGCTCGCTGCGGCCGGCCGCAAGGTCCCTCTCGCCCGAGGAGAGGGTCTCGCGCAGCTCGTCCAGGGTGCGCGTCCCGTCGTCGAGCTGGCGGCGGGCGTCCTCGACCTTGTCACGGCTCTCGGCGTAGACCTTGTCGTAGCGCGCGGTCGCGCGCTCGGCGCTCAGGGCGTCCACGCGGTCGGCGATCTGGCGGACGCTCGCGACGTAGTCGTCGTGGAAGGTGTTGAGCGCCGCCAGCGAGTCGCAGCGGATGTAGGCGTTGGTGTAGGCGCCGAAGAGCTTGTCGGGGTCGAAGGCGCCCTTGGTCGTGAGGCCCGCGCACTCGACCGATCCCGACGTGGTGGGCGAGATGCCAAGCGCGCCGTTGTTGACGCCCAGGTACGACGGGTGCTGCACGAGGCCGACGACCTTGAGCCTGCCGGAGCGCATGCAGTCGGCTCCGGTCGTGCCCTGGCCGCGCTTGAGCTCGATGGTGTCCCCCACCGCGATGCCGGCGCGCCTCGCCCAGTGGCGCACGAGCGCGACCTCGTCGTCCGCCTCGGGCAGGCGTCCGTCAACCACCGTCGCGCGGTCCATGCGCTCGGTGAGCGACTGGAGCCTGATGACGATGTCGCCGGACGTGCCGGAGATGGTGGCGAAGGCGCTGTAGCCGCCCTCGACGTCGCTCACGCCCTCGACCTCGCGCAGGCGCGCGAGGTCCTCGTCGGTCAGGCCGTAGGGGAAGGCCACCTCGATGTCATGGGCGGACCCGGCCTCCATGGCGCCGTGGACGCCGAGGCGCATGGCCTCGCCGCCCCAGCGGATGCCGAGGAACACGGCTATGCCCAGGCCGACGAACATCGCGATGGACACGAACGCGACGAGGTTCACCCGGATGTTCGCGAGGGTCTCGAGTGCACGAGTGGGCTTCACGCGCACCACCCCTCTCGTCCTCACGCGCATACGCGCAGGTTGGCATTGGTGTGATTGTAGTATTCAAAGAGGCCGCGACGGGCGAGACGAGCGTGCCGTCCGACAGGCGCGCATCCACGTCTGCCAGCGCGTCACTCGCCCTCGCCCCGGCGCGGCGCGCCCACCGGGAGGACGGAGCCGACCACGGCCGCAAGGCCGCTCCACAGCACGCCCGAGACCGGAAAGCACAGCGCCAGGATCGCGATCGTGACCACGGGCTTTCGGGTGACGCCGGCCAGGTGCGCCGAGGTGGTGACCGTCACCGCGAGCATGGGGTCGCAGCCCGTGAGCGCCGCGAGGCCGAAGCCGGCGGCCACGCCCGAGAAGATGGACGGGAAGAAGGAGCCGCCCATCCACCCCATCGAGAGGCACATGGGCGTGGCGGCCGCCTTGGCGAGGCCGGTCGCGATGAGCACGGGAGCGCCCATGGCGGCCCAGCTCGCCATGAGCTCCTCGGACTGCACCTCGCCGGGGAAGAGCACGTAGGGCAGGACGCAGGCCACGGCTCCCAGGACGACGCCGCAGGCCACGGGCGGCAGGACGACCGAGGCCAGGCTCCTCTCGCCCGAGGGGGCGAGCGCCTTGGCGGCGTGCGAGAAGAGCCTCGCCGATCCGTGATGGACGATCGAGAGCGCCCAGCCGAGCGCGACGGCGGGCACGGCCCAGGCGAGCTCGACGCCATGCGCGCCGATCGCCTCGAAGCGGGGCAGCCCGCCCGAGGGCCCGAGCACGGCGCCCGTCGCCACGAGTCCGCCGAGGGCGCCGACCGCCGCGGCCGCGTAGAGCACGACCTTGGCGCCGCGGGCGAGCTCGAAGTCGTCGACGGCGGAGTCGGGCTCGGCGGGGATCGCGGCCTCGGGGTCGGTCGGGGCGTGGCCGCCCTCGACGCCGCACACGATGCCCGCGAGCGGCGTGGCGAAGATCGCGGACACGCAGGCGGCGATGGTCACGTCGGCCACGACCGCCACGCGCAGGCCGGCGGCCTTGAGCCGGTCGCGCACCCAGCAGCAGGCCGACGTGATGATGCCCGTGAGCCCGGCCTCGAAGCCGACCGACCCGCCGAAGGCAAGCGGCAGCAAAAACGACACCGTGGGCCTGAGGAGGCCGCGCATCCTGAACGAGCCCGTGCGGCGGAACTCGCCCATGACCTCCTCGAGCGAGTGGACGCGGTCTGCCGACCACCAGGCCCAGAGCCCGATGACGAGGCCGCCGACCGTGCAGGCGAGAAGGGCGAACCACGGGACCGGAAGAAGCGAGGCCGCGCCCTTCCAGACAAGATCGGTGACGGCGGTCGTCGCGCGAAGAAGGAGCGACACGACGACGCCCACCGCGAGGCCGCAGGCGAGCGCGAGGACGACCATGCCGAGTCGCGAGGACATGACGTCGATGGCCCCCGTGGCGCCCGCGACCTCGCGGACGAGCGCTCTTCTCGGCCGAGGGGACGTCTGCGGCATGGCGGCAGGCTCGGCGTCGGCGCTCGCGGCGCCGGTGCGGCGCCGCGGTCGCGAGCGAGCGCGGCGCATGCGGGATCGATCCGTGGTCTCTCTCGTCATCCGCCTGGTCACGCGTCTCCCCTATCTGCCGCGCAAGGCCTCGGCCGCGTCGATGCGCGCGGCGCGACGGGCGGGGCCGGACGAGAACACGAGGCCGATGAAGAGGCAGATGCCGAGCACGAGCGCAATCCCGCCGATGCCGATGGTTGGCACGATCAGCATGCCCGAATCGGGCGCGACGAGGCCGCTGATGACGGAGACGAGCAGATTGGCCCCGATAAGGCCGATGAGCGCGCCGATGAGGCCGGCCGAGAGCGTGAGGGCCAGCGCCTCGAGGACGACCTGGCAGGCGACGTCCGCGCGCGTCGCGCCGAGGGCGCGGCGCCAGGCGAACTCGTCCCTGCGCTCCGCGACGATCGCGCGCATCAGGTACATGACGGAGACGCCGCCGAGCACCAGCGTCAGCGACGAGCTGACGACCATGAGCGTCATGAGAATCCGCGAGACGTAGTCGAAGCGGTCGACGTCGGCCTGCGTGGTGGAGGCCACCACCTCCCAGGCGCGACTCTCGTCGGGAATCTGGAGGCGCGCGGCGAGCCAGTCTTCCGCGGCGTCGGCCGCCTCGCTTACGTCGACGCCCTCGCGGACGACCGCGCGGGCCTCGTCGACCTTCGAGCCCCTGCCGAGCTGCTGCGTGAGGGTCTCGAACGGCACGAGGGCGCGGCCGAGCCCCGGCAGAGACGAGCCCCCGATCGGGGCGATGCCGATGACCTCGAGGTCGACGCCCCCGACGCTGACGCTCCTGCCGATGGCGTCGGCGCCATCGCCGCCGAGCAGGTCGCGCGCGCTGACCTCGTCGAGCACGACGACCGCCGCGCCCGACTGCGCCTCGCTGCGCGTGAAGAACCTGCCGTGCGCGGCCTTGACGCCGAGCAGCGTGAACGCCTCGGAGTCGCAGCCGACGAGCATGACGTTGGTGACCCTGTCCTGGCAGGCCATCATCTGGACGGTGCTGCTCGAGGGCGAGACGGTCTCGAAGTAGCCCGAGAGCTCGCGCCCCATCGCGCGGACGTCCGACGCGCCCATGCCGCCCTCAAAGGCGGTGGACACGCTGACGAGGCGCGCGCGAGACTGCGCCGCCTTGCCCACATAGGCCTCGCGGACGCCACCGAGCACGGAGGCCAGGCCGACCACGGCGGCGATGCAGAGCACGATCCCCAGCACGGCCATGGCGCCGCGCGTGCGCCCGGGGCGAATCGACCGCAGCGCCTCGGATGCGGTGTCGACGAGCCTCATGAGCTCCCCCTCTCGCCCGCGCCCTCGCCCGAGGCGAGCGGCACCCTCCCGGCGAGCCTCCCGTCGCCGGACAGGCGCACGCGGCGGTCGCATCGCACGGCGACCTCCTCGTCACACGTCGCAACGACGACGGTCGCCCCCGCGTCGCACAGGCGCACGAGGGCCTCGAGCACCATCTCCTCGTCCTCGCGGCCAAGGCCTCTCGTCGGCTCGTCGGCGAGCACGACGGAAGGCTTGGAGGCCGCGGCCCGCGCGATGGCCACGCGACAGCGCTGCGACTGCGCGAGCTCCTCTGCGCGGACGTCGAAGCACGCGCTCGGAAGGCCCACGGCGAGAAGAGCCTCCTCCGCGAGGCGCAGGCGCTCGGCGCGCGCGACGCCGCCATAGGCGAGCGGGAGCGCGACGTTTTGAAGGACCGTCTCGTGGGGAAGCAGGCCGACGCGTGCCGACAGCAGACCCAGCCGCGTCGCGCGAAGGTGGGCGCAATCCGCGTCCGAGAGCGTCGCCGTGTCGAGCCCCTCGAGGCGATACGTGCCGAAGGTGGGCCGGTCGAGCAGGGCGAGCATCGAGACGAGCGTGGTCTTTCCCGACCCCGCAGGACCGATGACGCAGGCCATCTCGCCTCGCTCGACCTCGAGCGAGATGTCCGACACCCCGCGCACGAGGCCCGCCGCCGTCTCGAAGACGCGCGCGACCCCCTGCATGCTGATGACGGCGGCGCCCATGCTAGGACGCCTTGCCCGAAGTCGTCGCGCCGGTCACGGTCAAGGTCTGCGTGGCGCTCGCGTCACCAGAGGTGCCCTGCGAGGTCGTGGTTGCCTGCGCGCCGCCGCCCTGCGCGCCGGTCGACGCCGAGGTGGTGCTCGTCGTCGACGACTCGACCCCCTCGATGGGTGAGACGAGCACGAGCTCGCCCTCGCTGAGACCCTTCGAGATCGCGCACTGCGTGCTCGACCTGCCGGCAACGACGACCGACCTGTACTCGAGGGCGCCCTTGCCGGAGGCCGGGGGCACCATGACGTAGGAGTCGCCTCCCTTAACGACCACGGCCGTGGCCGGAACGAGGAGCGTGTCGGGGACGTCCTGGGTCCTGATGCTCACGTCGGCGCTCATGCCCGGCTTCACGCGCTCGTCGCCCTTCGTGATGGTCACCTCCACCTGATAGGAGACTGGGTCCGAGGTGGCGACCGAGCCCGCCAAGGCAAGCGTCGTCGAGGTGGTCGCGACCTTGGTCACCTTGCCGTCGAGAGTGACGCCGGGCAGCGCCGGGAGGGTCACGGTAACGCTCTGCCCGTTCTTGATCGCCGCGACGTCGGCCTCGCCGACCTCGACGTCGACGCAGAGGGAGTTGGTGTCGATGACCTGGCAGAGCGCCCCGGTGCCGGCAAGCCCTCCCACGGACGCGCCGACCTTCGTGGTGACCGACGTCACCGTGCCGGCATTCGGCGCGCGCACGACGAGCTTGTTGCCCTCGGCGACGGCGGCGTCGTAGTAGCGCTGCGCCTCCGTGAGGCTGAGGTTCACGTCATTGGCCGCCGACTGTGCCGCGGCGATGGCATCGGTGTAGATCGTGTGGTCGAAGGTCCCCGGGTCCGGGATGTAGACCGCGTTGTACGCGTCGTTGTAGGCCTCCTGTGCGTAGTCTCGCGCCTGCGAGAGGAGGCTGTTGCGCTCGGCGGACGTGGCCGTCGCGGGGATCTCCGCGACGGCCTCGTTGTAGGCCTGCTGGTAGGCGGCATCGGCGTCCGCCTCGGCCTGGGAGATCGCGTTGTTGCGAGCCGCGACCTCGGCGTTGTAGTCGCTCACGGCCTGATCGTAGTCGCGCTGCGCGTTCGCCACGCTCATGTTGGCAGCGTTCGCGTCGTTCCGGGCGCGCTCGAGGGCCGTCCCCGCCGAGTCGACGCCGCGCGAGACGTCGTCGCTCTTGAGCACGAACAGCTCGTCGCCGGCCTCAACGTGCTGGCCCTCGCTCGCCTTGACCTCCTGGACGGTGCCCGCGACCTCGGCCACAACGTCCACGTTGCGCGCGGACGCGATCTTGGCGCTCGCCTGGACGTCGCCGACCAGGTCGCCGCGCTCGACCGCGATCGTCTCAGACTGGGTCGAGGTGCCCGTCGAGCCCCTTCCCAGGATGCTCGAGACCACGAGCGCGATCACGATTGCCGCGAGCGCGGCCGCGCCGATCGCGATCCTGATGGTGCGGGCGCGGCGGTCGCGGGCGTGGCGCTCCTCGAGCGCCGCCGCGGCCGCCTGCATCTCGGGGTCGTCGCCAAGCAGCGCGACAGGCTCGGCCTGCGCGGTCGCGTCCGAGGGCCCCTCGAGCCGCGTCGTGGGCTCTTCTCCGCCGTCGCCGCCGCCCAGGTCGGGCATGGGCTTCAGGGCGTTGGTTCTCGATGCGCCCGCCCCCTCGCCCTCGTCACCCAGGACGGGGCGGGGCGGCCTCGCTCCGGGCGCCGTGGGCTCCTGAGCCTCACCTGCGGACATCACTTCGTTCTGGTCGACCCTGTCTTCGTCTGACATAGGTGCCCCCCGTCGTCTGAGCGCGATTCATAGGAGAATCTTATAGCCCCGGCGCGGCCGTCAGGCGCTTGCACAGTCCGAACGAGGCGCACTTCCTGCCGAAAGGCAGACGCGCGACGCACGCAAGGCGGCCGTCGCACTACCATAGGCCACTGCAGACCACGACAAGGCGGGACCTACCTATGGTGAGAGAGAGAGTCAAGGCCATATCGCAGCGCTTCCTCAACGTCCGCAAGGGCCGTGCGCGCTACACCCAGATACACGAGCGCGTCCGCGAGGGCGCCGCGATTGACGGCATGCACATCTGCCAGCTCATCGCGGCCATGATCATCGCCTCTATCGGCCTCAACCTCGACTCAACCGAGGCCGTCATCGGCGCGATGCTCATCTGCCCGCTCATGGGCACCGTCGTCGCCATCGCCTACTCCGTCGCGACGGCCAACCTCTCGTTCCTTCGCGAGGCCATCTCGAAGCTGATCTTCCAGTTCATCGTCTGCCTCATCACCTCGACCCTCTACTTCCTCGTCTCCCCGCTCGGCATCACGACCTCCGAGCTCACGACCAACTCGACAGCCACGGTCTGGGACGCAGTCATCGCCATCACGGGCGGATTTGCCGGCGCCCTCGGCACATCGCGCAAGTCCGAGCCGTCGGTCCTGCTCGCCGGCGTCGCCGTCGCGACCTCGCTCATGCCGCCCCTGTGCGCCACGGGCTTCGGCATCGCCTCGGGCGACTTCCGCCTCGCCCTCGCCGCGGCCTACGAGTTCGTCATCAACGTCGCCTTCATCGCCATCGGCGCCGAGATCGTCTTCCTCATCCTGCGCATCCCGCCGATGCGCGAGAAGGACGGCAAGGTCACCCTCACCCTCGACGACATGGAGGCGGCCGAGAAGAGCAGCGGCCTTCTTCGCACCGTCCTCGTGATAGCGTCTCTCGTCATCGCCGTGCCCAGCCTCGCCATCTCCGCCCGCCACATCGAGAAGTCGCAGTCCGCCCAGAGCGGCACCGTCGAGAAGAAGGACGCCTACGAGACGCAGATGACCTCGGAGGAGCTCAAAATCCTCAACCCCAACGTCACGTCCTACCGCGTGGGGGTCGAAAACGAGTACAACAGCGAAACGAGCCACGTCGAGCAGCGGACAGTCGCTATCGTAGGCTCAAAGTCGAACCTCAGCGATTCTGACAGGCAGAGCGCCGAGCAGCTCATCCGCCTTCACGTCGAGAACGTCGACCGGGTGGAGTTCGTCCTCGACGAGAAGTCGGGAACGTAGGCGCCGCGCGCTCGCCGGGCACCAAAGAGAGGGGTGACGCACGTGGCCACATCATCGGACAGGCAGGGGTCGCTGGGCAGGCAGATGTTCAGGGAGTCCGCGCTCAAGAAGATGAACTCCGCCGAGGACCTCGACGCGTACCTGCGCCTCGTGAACCCGTCTGCATGGGTCCTCGCGGGGGCCGTCGCCTGCCTGCTCGTCGCCGCGGCCATCTGGGCCTGCACGGCCTCCCTGCCCATTCGCTACTCCACCACCGGCGTCATCAAGGACGGCCAGATCGTCTCCTTCCTGCCGGGCAGCGACGGCACGCGCGCGACCGCCGCCAGCGACGTGAGCGTCGCCGGCCACGCGTCCACCATCGCCTCGATCGACGAGGAGCCCTACTCCCAGCGCGAGGTCGAGGCCGTCATCGGCAGCGACTACACCGTGGCCTCGCTGGGCCTCTCGCAGTGGAGCTACAAGGTGGTCGTGAACGTGCCCGACGAGATGAGGTCCTGGGACGAGGGGGACGACGTACCCGTGACCGTGACGACGCGCACGGTGACCCCCATGGCCTTCCTCCTTGGCATGGAGCGCAGCTAGCATGGCACGCCGCGTGAGGGGCGTCCCCCAGGTCATGCAGATGGAGGCGACGGAGTGCGGCGCCGCCTGCCTTGCCATGATCCTCGCCCACTACGGGTGCTGGCTTCCCCTCGAGGAGGTCCGCGGCGCCTGCGGCGTCTCGCGCGACGGCAGCAAGGCCTCCAACATCCTGCGCGCCGCGCGCGGATACGGCCTCGAGGCCGACGGCTACATGTTCGACCTCGAGGGCATCCTCGACAACGACCAGCTCCCCTGCATCATCTACTGGAACTTCCGCCACTTCGTCGTGCTCACGGGCTTCTCGAGAAACGGCAGGTGGGCCTACCTCAACGATCCCTCCAAGGGCCAGATCAAGGTTCCGATCGAGCAGTTCGACGAGTCCTTCACCGGCATCGCGATGCTCATGCGCCCCACCGAGGCCTTCGAGCCCGGCGGCAGCGCCCCCTCGACCGTCGCCTTCCTGCGCGAGAGCATGCGCGGCATGGCGGCCCCCATCGCCTTCGTGGCCCTCGTGAGCGCCATCGTCTCGGTCATCGGGATCCTCAACTCGTCGATGGCGCGCGTCTTTCTCGACGGCGTCCTTGCGGGCGACGCCACCAACCAGCGCGCCCTCTACTACTTCACCGCCCTCATGGGCATCCTCGCCCTCCTCCAGACCGCGATGTCCTTCACGAGCGCCGTCCACCTGCTCAAGATGCGCGGCAAGTTCGAGGCCGTCGCCGCCTCGCGCTTCTTCTGGCACCTCCTGCACCTGCCCGTCGAGTTCTACGCGCAGCGATACATCGGCGACCTCCAGCAGCGGCAGGCCGCCAACGAGACGATCGCCATGACCGTCGTCCAGCAGCTCGCCCCGGCGCTTCTCAACTGCGTCCTCATCGTGCTCTACCTCGCCGTCATGCTCTTCTACAGCGTGCCGCTCGCGCTCGTGGGCATCAGCTGCGTCCTGCTCAACACCCTCGTCGCCCGCCACATCTCCAGGCGGCGCGTCAACGTCATGCGCCAGAAGGTCCGCGACACCGGGCGCCTCAGCGCCTCCACCGTCTCCGGCGTCGCCATGATCGAGACGATCAAGGCCTCCGGCGCCGAGGAGGGCTACTTCGAGCGCTGGAGCGGCATCCAGGCGCTCGTCAGCAACGGCCTGAGCCAATTCGCCCGCCTCAACTCCTACATGGGCGCCATCCCCGGCCTGCTCGTGCAGGTCGCGAACGTCCTCGTGCTCGCCGTCGGAGCCCTGCTGATCATGGCCGGCCACTTCACGGCCGGCATGCTCCTCGCCTTCCAGGGCCTGCTCCAGGCCTTCATGGCGCCCGTCGCCTCCCTCGTGAACCTCGGCCAGACCGTCCAGGAGACGCGCACCGAGATGGAGCGCGTCCAGGACGTCCTGAACTACAGGCCCGACGTCGGCGAGGCCGAGAAGGGCGGGCCCCGCGAGCATGACGGCGAGCTTCGCAAGCTCACGGGCGCCATCGACATACGCGACCTCACCTTCGGCTACTCCAGGCTCGAGCGACCCACGATCGAGGGGCTCGACCTCCACGTCGAGCCCGGCCAGTGGGTCGCCCTCGTGGGCAGCTCCGGCAGCGGCAAGTCCACGATCGCCAAGCTCGTGAGCGGCCTCTACCAGCCCTGGTCCGGCGAGATCCGCTTCGACGGCACGCCTGCCTCGGAGCTCCCCCTCGAGCAGTTGCGCGGCTCGGTCGCCGTCGTCGACCAGGACATCTCGATCTTCTCGGGAACCGTGAGGGACAACGTCTCGCTCTGGGACCGCTCCGTCGAGGACTTCGAGGTCATCATGGCCTGCCGCGACGCCGAGATGCACGACGAGATCCTCGCGCGCGAGGGCGGCTACCGCGGGCCCGTGCTGCCCGGCGGGCGCAACTTCTCGGGCGGTCAGCTCCAGCGCCTCGAAATTGCGCGCGTCCTCGCGCAGGACCCGACCATCGCGATCCTCGACGAGGCCACGAGCGCGCTCGACGCAAAGACCGAGCAGCGCGTCCTCGAGGCGATCCGCAGGCGCGAGATCACCTGCATCGTGGTCGCGCACCGGCTCTCGACGATCCGCGACTGCGACCAGATCGTCGTCCTCGACGGGGGACGCGTGGCCGAGCGCGGCACGCACGACGAGCTCATGGCAAAAGACGGCGTCTACGCCAGGTTGGTCAGAAGCGACTAGGGACAGGGACGGGACGAGAAGAGCATGAACTGGTTCGACGAACAGCTGGAGACGCGCAGACGCCTCGACGACGAGCAGGTCGCCGACGCGTTCGAGCGCATCGCCCGTGGCGTCGCGGGCGCCAAGAGGGCGCCGCGCCTGACGCTCGACAGCATCGCCGCCACCGACAGCGCGCTCGCCTCGGTCCTGCGCTACTTCGGGAAGGCCCCCGTCGAGATCCCCGCCTCGATCATCGACGCCGACGAGCGCATCGACTACCAGGTCCGCGCGAGCGGCCTCATGCGGCGCCCCGTGCGCCTCGAGGGCCCCTGGTGGAAGGACGCCGCTGGCGCCTACCTCGGACAGCTTGCCTCGGGCGAGCCCATCGCCATCATCCCGCTGGGCCTTCGCGGCTACGCCTACGTCGAGCCCGTCACGGGCCGCAAGGTCAACGTCAGCGCGCGGACGGCGACCGACATCCTCCCCGAGGCCCTCTGCTTCTATCGCACGCTCCCCAACGAGCGCCTCACGGCCACGGACCTGGTCAGGTTCATGCGCTCCTCGATGGGCGCTGGGGACTACCTGCGCGTCGCCTTCGCGACGCTCGTGGCCTCGCTCACGGGCATGATCATGCCGGTCGCCAACAACCTGCTGTTCGAGAACGTCATCCCCTCCTCCGACCCGGGGCTCCTCCTGCCGATCCTCGCGATGCTGCTCGGCTCGACCTTCGCGACGGCCCTCATAGGCGTCTCGCGCTCGATGCTGACCGCGCGCCTCTCGAGCAAGGTCTCGCAGACGCTGCAGGCCGCGCTCATGGCACGCATCCTGCAGCTGCCGCCCGCCTTCTTCAAGGGTCACGAGGCCGGCTCCATCGCGAGACGCGTCACAGACGCGCAGACCATCGTCGAGCTGCTCACGGGCCTCATCGTCACGAGCGGCCTTACCGCCGCCTTCTCCCTCGTCTACATCGCGCAGGTCAGCGTCTACGCGCCGTCGCTGCTCGGACCCACGCTCGCCATCGTCGGCGTCCAGCTCGCGATCGCCATCGTCTGCGCGCTCGCCCGCATGAGTCGCCAGCGCGAGATCATGAGACGCGGGCTCGAGGTCTCGGGCATGGTGCCGGCTCTTCTCGGCGGGATCAGCAAGATCAAGCTCGCGGGCGCCGAGAAGCGCGCGTTCGCGAAGTGGGCCGACGCGGAGGCGAGCTACCTCTCGGCCCAGTACGACCTGCCGCTGTGGCAGAAGGTCTCCGACAGCGTGCCGCCGCTCGTGGCGGCCTTCGGCGCCGTCGCGATCTATTGGTTCGCGGGCACGGGCGGCGTCAGCGTCGCGAACTTCATGGCGTTCAACGTCGCGTACGGGGCCATCTCGGCGGCCATGGTGACGCTGGCGGGCACGGGCGGGCAGCTTGCGAGGATCCAGTCGCTCTTCGACGCACTGCAGCCGATCCTCGACGCGGCGCCCGAGACGCATCGGGAGGGGCGCCAGGTCACGAGCCTGGGCGGCTCGATCGAGCTCTCGGGCGTGACCTTCCGCTACCAGGAGTCGCAGCCGCCCGTGCTCAGCGACCTCACGCTCAGGATCCGCTCCGGGGAGTACCTCGCCGTGGTGGGCGCCTCGGGCTCGGGCAAGTCGACGCTTCTGCGCCTGCTGCTGGGCTTCGAGACGCCCGAGCGCGGCGCCATCTACTACGGCGGCCAGGACATCTCCGACTTCGACGTGCGCAGCCTCAGGCGAAACATCGGCGTATGCCTGCAGAACGGCAGCCTCTTCGCGGGCACCATCCTCTCGAACATCACGCTGGCCAACCCGCGCGCCACCGTCGACGACGCGTGGGAGGCCGCCGAGCTGGCCGGCGTGGCCGACGACATCCGCCAGATGCCCATGGACATGCAGACGCTCGTGAGCGAGGGCTCGGGCGGCATCTCGGGCGGGCAGCGCCAGCGGATCCTCATCGCGCGGGCGGTCTGCGCCAAGCCCAGCATCCTCATGTTCGACGAGGCCACGAGCGCGCTCGACAACGTGACGCAGCGCCACGTGAGCGACTCGCTGGCGGGCCTCAAGTGCACGCGCATCGTCGTGGCGCACCGCCTGTCGACTATCCGGCTCGCCGACCGCATCGTCATGCTCGACGGAGGGCACATCGTGGAGGAGGGCACCTACGACGAGCTGATGGAGGCCGACGGCGCCTTCGCCGACCTGGTGAGGCGCCAGCGCCTCGAGGGCGTGTAGGCGCGAGCGCGAGGGAGGCGCGGGTGAGAAGGACGCTCATGCTCGAGGACGAGGCTCTTCTCGACTTCGAGGTCGACCTCGCCGCAGGCGAGGTGCGCGTGGTGGACGCGCCCGAGGAGGGCAGCCGCGCGCTTGAGGCGGCGGGGCTCGACGCGGGCGAGCTCGAGGACGACGTGAACGCGCTCGTGAGGTCGCGCACCCTCTCGGCGATGCGCCTCGACCTGGACCGCATCCTGGAGGGCTTCGGCGCCGAGGGGCGGCTCGAGCTCGTGCTGCGCGGAAGCGGCGCCTCGATGACCGACCACCTGTGGTACCGCGAGGTCGGCTCGGGCGTGCGCTGGGCCGACGTGAGCTTTCGCGGGCGCGACTGGGACGACGGTTTCCTGCGCTGCCTCGAGACCGGCGACTACGCACGCCTGCGCTCGTGCTCGCCCGACGTGCCCGACGTGACGTGCGCGGGGCACATACGCAAGGCGTGGTGGCGCCAGGGCGATGGCATCTACCTGCTGAAGGAGCCGCTGAGGGAGGACGGCGTCGACCTCGAGGGGGCTCTTCTCGCCTCGCGTCTCTGCGACCTGCTGTTCGGCCCGAGCGAGACCGGAGCCCTCGCCGTCTGTGAGCTGGGCGGCAGGCGGGTCTCGGCGAGCCCGCTTCTGCTCGGGCCCGACGAGGAGCTCGTGGGCGGCCGCAGGCTACGGAGGATGAGCAGCGTCGACGTCGGCGGCGAGGGCGAGAGCGCGAACGCGATGTCGGTGCTCGAGCGCACGATCACGGGATCCGGGGTGAGGGACGCCTCGGCCCACGTGGCGCGCACCCTGGCCCTGAGGAACCTGGTGATGCTCGCCGACTTCCACGAGGGCAACTACGGCATCATCCGCAACGTGGAGACCGGCGCGCGACGCGGGGCGCGGCCCTTCGACTTCGACCGGGCGCTGGGGTTCCCCTCCGACGCGATGTCGGTCGAGTGGCTGTGCGAGGCGCCCGAGCTCGCCCTCATGCTGTGCCTGGGCGTCTTCTCGAACCTGAAGACGACGTGGGACTGGGGCTGGTACGACGACGGCGTGCTGGAGGGCTTCGACGACGAGATCCGCGCCGCCTACGAGCCGCGCGCGAACCTGCTGCCCGCGAACTTCCCCGAGCTCGTGGCCAGGCTGTTCCTGACGCAGCGCGCCTACGTGCGCGACGTCGCCGAGGCGTGGAGGCAGACGCAGGCCTAGCGCGTCGGGAGCGGCGCGCCAGGGCGCCGGGACGCGAGGTCGCTAGGGCGCGATGCGCACGATGCGGGTGCCATGGGCCTCGCTCGCGCCGACCGCCTCGCAGACGCGTTCGACGTTCTCCCAGGTGACGCCCCCGCCGGGCATGACGGAGATGCGGCCGGCGGCGGCGCGGGTGAGGCCCTCCAGGTGTGGCAGGCACGACTCGATGAGGCGCGCGAGGTCGCCGCCGTGGGCCAGCACGCGCGAGAAGCCCGCGTCGGCAAGCCACGCGAGGGCAGCGGCCTGCCGGTCGGGCGAGATCTCGTCGAAGGCCATGTGGAAGGTCATGTCGAGCCCGGCCGCGGCGTGCGCGAGGCGCGCGGTCGCCTCCTCGTCGAGGGAGCGGTCGCGCACGCAGCCGAAGACCACGCCGTCCGCCCCGATCTCGCCGGCGAGCGCGATGGTGCGCTCCATGCGTGCCAGCTCGCCCTCGTCGTAGGCGAAGTCTCCCCCGCGCGGACGGACCATCACCATCGCGGTGGCACCCAGGCCGTGCGCGAGCGAGACGGCGCGGGCGATGACGTCCCGCGCAGGCGTCACGCCGCCGACCGAGAGGTCGTCGCAGAGCTCGACGCGGCTCGCGCCGGCGCGGATGGCGTCCTCCACGCCGACGAGGTTCTCTGCGCAGAACTCGAGCGTCAGGGCCGCAGGGGCCTGGGTCTGGGGACGAGCGTCAATCATGGCGAAGGCTCTTCTCGGATGGCGTCTGGTCGGGGTCAGCGGCGGGCGAGGCGCGCGAGCAGGCGGTCGATGCCGACCATCACGAAGCCCAGGGCGACGAACGCGACGAGCATCGAGAGGCAGAACAGCGCGACGCCACCGGCGCCGGAGAGGGCGGGATCGAGGAAGGTGTAGGGGTAGCGCGTGACGTCGGCGGTGGTGCCGCCGCCCATGTCGTGGCCGAGCAGGCCCACGCGCACCATGACGACGACGAGGTAGGCCAAGACGAGCGACATCCACGCGAGGGGTCCCCAGAGGGGCATCCGGCCCTTCTCGTCGAACAGGAGCCAGTCGAGCAGCGCCATGATCGGAACCACGTAGTGCAGGACGACGAGATGGAGCACGAGCTGGCCGTTCTGGAACATAGCGTCGAAGAGCATGAAGTGCGCGATCAGCATCGTGACGACGAGCGAGACCATGGCGGTGTACTTGACGGCCGGCGCGAAGGTGACGGCGTCGTCGTCGGCGCGGCGCACGACGAGCCACACGGTGGCGCAGGCGAAGTAGCCCCACGCGAAGAGGTTCGAGACGTTGGTGAACATGTTCGGGAAGCCGCTCAGGTAGTGACCCGCCAGGATGCCCGATCCATCGAGCAGGCCCCAGGTCGCGAAGACGAGAAGAGCGAGCTTCCACGCTATGGACAGTGCCTTTGACTTGACTCTCATGAATCCTCCCTGTCACAAGTGGCGCCGGCACCGGCGTCGCCGGCGGTGTCGGCGGGCAGCGCGCGGTTCCTGGGAATGACATGGTATATGAGCTCGAGGAAGACGAAGAAGGAGCCCAGGCCGACGAGGGTGCCGTCGAGCACGGTGTCCCTCGCGCCGTCGACGAGGGCGTCGAGGCGCGGCAGCAGCCTCCAGGTCGCCCACGTGGCAATCACCGAGTAGAAGAGCGAGTTCTGCAGGCAGACCTGCCCCATGAAGTGGAACTTCATGTCGCGGTAGTCCCAGAGCTCGTAGTTGCGGTTGGCGACCATGCCGGTGCCGAAGTCGATCGAGGTGCAGACTACCTGGTTGAACAGGAAGCTCAGGCAAATCGCAAGCGGCTTCACGTAGCGGCCCGCAATGTAGCCCATCTCGCTCTGCCGCCCGATCCTGCGATGCAGGGCGCGGCGGACGGGCAGCAGCGTGAGCTCGGCCAGGACCGCGGCGGTGCCCTCGGCCGGGAACGGGAAGAGCCACTGGTCCCAGAGCATGTGGTTCCCGCGGTCGTAGCCACCCTTGAAGATGCCGTGCTTGATGCCCAGGCAGAAGAGGATCTCGACCCAGTGGCCGAGGATCGAGAAGGTCATGTAGTAGAGGCCGAGCTTGCGCGCGAGCGGCCAGACGGGAACGTCGACGAGGGGCCCGACAAGCGTCGGCGCGCCACTGCGGCGGTCGCGCTCGGCATAGGCGGCAAGGCCGACGAGGGCCGCCGAGGCGGCCGCGTGGGCGACGGGCATGGCCCTGTTGAAGACCCCCTCGCGCACGGAGTCGCGCCGCCAGGTCCGCGTGACGTAGGCCCCCGTGCGACGCCTGTTGATGGCACCGAGCGCGACCGTGCCCACGGCCGTCGCGACGGCGACGGGAAGCGCCGCCTTCGAGCGACGGTGCGCGAGCCACGCCGTGAGCGCAGAGCCCACGACGCTCGCACCGGCGCGCCAGAAGCTGAGGTCGTACGGAAGGGCGTCAGGGTCCGACGCCGCGCCGTAGGCATACCAGGAGCCAAGCATCTCGAACCCCCTCCCGCGTCCGGGCGAATGACATGGGGACATTGTCGCATGAGGCGGCCCCGACGCCGCGACGCTCTCCACGGACGGCGCCCAAGCAAGCCCCCCGCTCGCCGCCGCGACACCCCACGGGCGGAAAGCCCCTCGTACAATGGCTACAGGCTGACGACATGCGGCCGCTGGCGCGGCCCGAGCTGAACCAATGAGGTGAAAACATGGCACAAACGGACATCGACGCCGCGGAGCGTGCGGTCGGCAGGGCCTTCACCACAGGCCGGGGCGACCGAGCAGCGGTCACCAGGCAGGCGAAGGCAGACGCGGAGAAGGCCGTGGAGATGGCCGACGTCGCCATCGAGTCGGACGAGGCTGCCGACGAGGCGGCGCGCATCTCCGTCATCGCGTCCGGCATGGGCGACCGCGAGAAGGCACGCGCCGCGAGGGCGAGAGAGCGTGCGGCGAGGCGCAAGGCCAAGGAGGACCACGCCTCGGCAACGAAGTCGGCCCGCAAGGCCTACGAGGCGATCAAGTTCAGCGACCCCACGAAGCTCGGCTTCATGCGCTTCGTCCAGATCATGTTTCTGGTGCACATCATCGCGACCCTATTCCTCCTGGTCATGACGTCACGTGACACCATCGTCTACAACTCCGCGACCTACATCGACTGGATCACCGTGATCCTCGAGGGCGTTGCGTTCTACTTCTTCTGGAACCGTTACAAGCTGGCGCGCCCCCTGGTCATCGCGATCGCGGCCATCGCCATCGTCGGCAACATAGCGTCGGGAATCATCAGCAACCGCCTGATCTTCGCCGACCAGCTGTGGCGCAACGCGTACTACATCTTCCTGATCCTCTACTTCACGTTCTCGAAGCGCGTCAAGTCCGTCCTGATCAACGACCTGTCGCAGGACAAGGGCAACGCCGACGAGAACTTCGTCATCGACCGCACCGGCTGGCCCTTCATCCGCAACCTGATCATCTACTTCGTGGTCTTCTCGGTCCTGGGCCACTGGATGGAGGCGGCCTTCTGCCAGCTCATCAGGCTCGGCATCGTGGCGGGCGAGTTCCACCCCGAGAACACGATGCTCTGGCGCGACTGGTTCTACCCCTACCCGATGCACGGCACCGCCGTCATCCTGATCGCGCTCATCCTCAACCCGCTGTTCGAGCTCCTCAAGAAGAAGCTCAAGAGCAAGTTCGCCCCCTACGTGATGAGCTTCGTCATCAACGGCCTGGTCTGCACCCTGATCGAGTTCTGCGGTGGCCTCATGTTCAACGCGCACCTCGAGAACTGGGACTACTCGAACATGCCCTTCAACTTCATGGGCCAGGTGTGCCTCCAGAACGCCGTCGGCTTTGCCATCGCGTCGTCGGTCATCGCGTGGTGGCTCTACCCCGCCATGGAGCGCATGATCGCACGCGTGCGCCCGGCCACGATGAACATCGTCTGCGTGGTGGTCGCGATCGCCGGCGGCATTCTCTTCTCGCTCTACGCGATCAGCCCTCCCGCGGGCATCGACGCCAACGCCATCAACGAGCAGGCCAACGACACGAAGAGGCAGCAGCTCGAGAGCATCGTCACCATGGAGGAGATCACGCGCGATAGCAACCGGGCGCTCGGCGACAGGGTCGGCGAGGCGACCGACGCGCCCCAGAGCCTGCGCGACGGCATCAAGGAGCGCACGCAAAGGATCGACCAGGAGCTCGAGCAGATCGACAGCGAGCTGCAGGCCCAGATCCTGACCGTGTCAGGCGGCACCGCCAAGGACAACTAGCGACAAGGATCCGGCACCAGTCGCACGCGGCCGGGGCGACCCCATGGGGTGCGCCCCGGCCCTTTCCGTATAATGTGCCCATCATCCAACGACATCCAGGAGCACCCCATGGCCGACGAGACGAACTTCAGGAAGATGGCGGAGAGGGACCCCTCGGGGTTCGTCGTCCTTGGCAACGTGGTGCCCGGCATCATCCAAGAGATCCGCTACCACTCCACCTACAACTTCATCGGCGACAGGATCGACGGCTACGAGGAGCCCGTCGCCCTCCTGACGCGCGAGGCCGCGCGAGCCCTCACGGACGTGGCGCGCGAGATGGAGCTCGTGGGATATCGCCTCAAGGTCTTCGACGCCTACCGTCCCGCGACGGCGGTCAAGCGCTTCGTCACGTGGGGCCTCGACGACCTCGACATGCGCATGAAGCCCTTCTTCTACCCCGACCTCAAGAAGGAGACGCTCTTCGAGCGCGGCTACATCGCCACGAGGTCGAGCCACAGCAGGGGCAGCACCGTCGACCTCACCCTGCTCGAGATGGCCACCGGGCGCGAGCTCGACATGGGCAGCCCCTTCGACCTCTTCAGCGAGAAGTCCCACCCCGACTTCCGCGGCATCACCGACGAGCAGTACGACAACAGGATGCTGCTCAGGGGCGCGATGCTTCGCAACGGCTTCGAGCCGATCGACTGCGAGTGGTGGCACTTCACGCTCGCCGACGAGCCCTACCCCGACACCTACTTCGACTTCCCCGTCTCCGCGAGGTACCTCAGGCGCTAGGGGCGAGCGCCCGCGCGCCACGGCGGACGGGCGCAAGAGGCCGCACGCTCTTCTCGGCCGCCGCCTTGCCTTCGCCCGCCGAAAGGGCAGCCGCCACGCACGCCAAATGCGGCACGGTTGTAGGAAGGGCGCGCGCACGAGGCGCGGCAGTCGACTCTCACGGGAGGTCACGATGGGTGGCTTGATGCTCGACAACAAGATGGACAACGCGATCAAGAACGCGGTCCAGAACGCGATGCACGAGGCCTTCGGCGACGACGCGACGGAGATCGTGAAGCACATCAACAAGCTCGCCGAGCGCCAGGGTGGCAGGAACATCGCCGAGAACTACCAGCTTTTGGGCAAGCGCGCACTCATCGTCGCGGGCGTGACCATCGTCGGGATCCAGGCCGTCGTCTGGGTCGGCCGCACCCTCATCGCGCGCAGGGCCGAGGCGCAGCGCGTCGAGAGGATCGTCCGCCGCGTCCTCGAAGAGGAGCGTGCAAAGGAGGCCGCCGCGGCCATGGACGCGCAGCGTGCCGAGGAGATGGCCGCCGCCGGGCAGGCATAGCGCGGGCGAGAGGAGCGCACGGCCGTGCCCGCGGCCGGCACGCGGCGATGCGTCACCCCATCGCAAAGAGGCCGCTGAGCGCCCAGATCACGAGGCCAAGCAGCCACGAGGCGAACACGATGCCGCCCGTCACGACGGGGGCCTTGGTCCATCCCCAGCGCAGCAGCAGGTAGATGTCATAGCGCGAGAGGTCGCGCTCGTCCCTGTGGCGCATGATCCAGAACAGGTACCAGATCGCGTAGAGCGAGCAGGGCACGATCGAGACGAGCGTGGCCGGAAGCGAAAGCTCCCCCACGGGCGCGAACAGCACGCAGTCGGCGCAGGCGAGCAGCGGGAGGACGAGCCTCGTGAGGAGGTTCCCGCCGGCGAAGAGCTGGCGCCAGCCCACGAGGGGCACCAGGATGGTCACCGACGCGGCGAGCGTGAGCAGAAGCGAGGACGCCGCCGAGAGCTTGAGGGCGAGCAACCACTCCGGGGCCGCGGTCGCGTTGTCGATCGTCCAGACGATGTAGAGCACCGACACCACGGCGGAGAACAGGTTCGAGAGGACGGCGAAGCGCCTCAGGCTGCGCGGAGCCTCGACGCCGCCGATGTTATCGGAGCCAACGCCGGACAGCAGCATGACCCAGGCGACCAGCGTGAGAGCGACGATGATCCCGTTGATGACAAAGCTTGTCACGTGCGCTCCCCCTCCCGAATCGCGCACAATTGATGTCCCAAAATGATACGCCACTGGCGCCCTCTCGGATGCGCACATCGACCGTCGTTGCCGTTTGATTGCAGACTGGCTTCCATTTCGGCCAAAGCCTCCCACGGGCGCCCGGACGGCGCTATCGTGTGTCGCTAAGTCAGGCCAACCAAAGGAGAGGATATGACAACCATACCCGCGGGCTACACCCCCCAGCTAGCGCAGTATGACACCCAGCGTGCCATCGAGCGCATCAAGCACGTCTTCCTCGCGAAGCTGTGCGCCGCCCTCCATCTCGTGCGCGTGACCGCACCCCTCGTGGTCGATCCCGCGACCGGCCTGAACGACAACCTCAACGGCGTCGAGCGCCCCGTCGGCTTCGACGTGCCCGCCGTCGGCGCCGACGCAGAGGTCGTGCACTCCCTCGCAAAGTGGAAGCGCTTCGCGCTCAAGCGCTACGACCTCCACGTAGGCAAGGGCATCGTCTGCGACATGAACGCCATCCGCCGCGACGAGGAGCTCGACAACCTGCACTCCATCTACGTCGACCAGTGGGACTGGGAGAAGGTCATCGCCGACGACGAGCGAACCATCGACTACCTGCACGACACCGTGGGCCGCATCGTAACGGCCATCTGCGGCACCCTCGACGAGCTCAAGTGGTACTACCCGCAGCTCGAGTGCGACCTCAGCCGCGACATCACCTTCGTGACCGCCCAGGAGCTCGAGGACCTCTACCCCGAGCTCGAGCCGAAGGAGCGCGAGGAGCGCTTCGTCCGCGAGCACCACACCACCTTCGTCCAGGGCGTCGGCGGCAAGCTCCGCTCCGGCAAGCCCCACGACGGCCGCTCCCCCGACTATGACGACTGGGACCTCAACGGCGACCTGCTCTTCTGGGACGACGTCCTGGGCTGCGCGCTCGAGGCCAGCAGCATGGGCATCCGCGTGAGCCCCGAGTCGCTCGACCGCCAGCTCACCCTCGCCGGCGCCGACGACCGTCGCGAGCTGCCCTTCCACAAGATGCTGCTCGCCGGGGAGCTCCCCAGCACCATCGGCGGCGGCATCGGCCAGAGCCGCCTGTGCATGCTGCTCCTCGGCAAGGCGCACGTCGGCGAGGTCCAGGCCTCGGTGTGGGACGCGGCCACGGTCGCCGCCTGCAAGGACGCCGGCATCCAGCTGCTCTAGCGCCCCGATACGTAGCGCTTGACCTGCTCCACGTGAGCATCCTTCGCCGCCTTGGTCGATCCCTCGACCAGGGCGGCGATCTTCTCGACCAGCTCGTCCATCCGAGCCTCGTCGAAGACCGTCCCGCGCGAGGCCATGTCGGCCCGTAGGCGCTCGAGCAGGCGCGGGCGACGGCAGACCACGTACTCCTCGCAGTCGTCGGGCACCTTCTTCAAGGTGCAACGCTCCGAGAAGACCACGTACGAGCGCATCTGCTCGCGTTCGACCCCCAAACACGCCGCGAGGGCGCGCACGTGCGCGCGGTTCTGCATGATGGGGTTGTAGAAGCGCTCCTTCTTGCCTCCCTCGAGCGTCTGCGTCCACTGGCGCTGGCCCTCCGACCCGAAGATCCACCCGCTGTAGTTCTTCGACTCGATCACGTACAGGCCCGTCTCGTGGAGGAGCAGGACGTCGACCTCGGACTCGTCGGTCGGTCCCTTCTTGCGCGGCACGAGCACGTTGCGGAACACCTCGATGCGCCCCGGCAGCTTGCCGTGCTCGATGCCGTACTCGATGAGGTACTCGCCCAGGCCGCCCGTCCCCTCCCTCATGGCGACGACGACCTTCCTGAACAGTCCGGGCTCCTCGCCCTTCAGACGCGCAATGAAGCTCACTCGCTCCTCCTTCTCCTCAGGCGCCGCGCGGCGAGCACGAGCGCAAGCGCAAGCAGCGACGCGCACGCGGCCGCAAGCGCAGCGAAACGAGCGACCTTGTCGCGTTACCTCTCATGTGATGCGTCCCTTCGGGGCGTCTGGCGCGCGGGCGCCCTGTGCCACAAATTAGCTGCATTGGTATGAAAAGCTACCAGAGCACCAGCTCAGGCGCGATGTGCGGTCGCCGTACGCGCAATGGGGGCCGCCAGCGGGGCCTGCCGCTTCCCACACGGGTGCCCGGCGCCCGCGGCGCGCACGAGGTCGTCGGGCGGACGTCGCGGCTGCGGCCGCTCCGCGTCTCCTATACTGTGTCCATATTCAGAAAGGGGCACCAATGGACATCACCTCCACCACCGAAGGAGCCACGACCACCATCGAGCTGGACGGATGGCTCGACACCTCGACCGCGCCCGAGCTCGCCGAGGCCATCGGGCAGCTGGACGACTCCTGCGAGAGGCTCGTGCTCGACTTCGCAAAGCTTCAGTACATCTCGTCGGCCGGCCTGCGCGTGCTCGTGAGCGCGCACAAGAAGATGAACGGCGAGCTCATGATCAAGAGCGTCTCGCCCGACGTCATGACGGTCCTGCACATGGCCGGCTTCGACAAGCGACTCAACATCTCCTAGGAGGAAGCAATGCGCCGCTCGATCCTCAGGCGCTACGTTCGCTTCAGCGCCATCGCGCTCATCCTGGCGATTGCCGCCTCCGTCGGCATCAGCCTCATGTACAGCACCAACGCCGTGATCGACAGGAAGCAGACCGAGGCCGTGGTGACGGCGCGCGAGGCGCAGATGCTCCTGCTCGCCACCGACACGGACGGCAGCGGGTCGGCGCTTCCCATGGAAGTCAGCAGCCAGGTCGACGACCTTCCCTCTCCCGGATCGGCGGAGGGCGAGGGCGACTCGGGCTCCAGCGCCTCAGGCGAGACGGCCGTGGCAAGCACGGGAGGCTCGGCCACGAGCAAGCCCGCGGACCTGGACGACGAGGCGCTCGCCCTCCTCAAGCGCAAGCTGCGCAACCTCTGCATCGCCGTGGACGGCGAGGTGCTTGCCATCTACGACGTCAACCCCGACGCAACGACGGCCTCGACCGTCCAGAGCGCCACGGTCAACGAGAAGGTTGACGCGGAGCTTCCGGGCGAGTGGGCGCACGGCGGCAACGTGGAGGGCGTGCCGGAGCAGATGCTCGCGGCCGCCCGCGACGGCTTCTCCGACGACCCCGACTTCATAAGCACGTCGTCGCTGGGCTCCTCGATTGGCTGGTACTTCCCCATCCAGCTGCAGGGCAGCGACAAGATCTACGTGCTTGGCGTCTTCTTCGACGCGGACCACGAGCGCACCGAGATCGTGGGCTACGCCCTCGCCTTCGCGATCCCCCTCGCGATCATCATCGGCCTCGTCATCCTCTTCGGCCTTCTGGCCATCAAGCGCGACGTGGCAGATCCCCTGAAGAAGCTCTCCGCGCGCATGCGCAGCTTCATCCAGGACGGCGTGCATGCCAGAGACGAGAAGCCCGTCAGCAAGACCTCCGAGATCGCCGGCATCGAGGCGTCCTTCAACCAGATGTCCCACGACATCGAGCTCTTCGTCGAGCACATCCGCAAGATGACCGACGAGCAGTCGCGCGCCGCCGCCGAGCTCAACGTGGCCCGCCGCATCCAGCTCGGCCTCGTTCCGCCCGTGCGCGAGCTTTCCGGCGAGGGCTTCGACTCCTTCGCATTCGAGAGGACCGCGCGCGCCGTGGGCGGCGACTTCTACGACCTGGCTCTTCTCGGCGATGGCCGCGTGCTGTGCATGATCGCGGACGTGTCCGGCAAGGGCGTGAGCGCGGCGCTCTTCATGGCTATGGTGCTGACGCTGCTGCACGAGAAGCTCGTGGACTGCGACGACCCCGCCGTCGCCCTCAACGAGGTGAACGACCTCGTTGCCGCCAACAACCCCGAGAACATGTTCGTCACGCTGGTCGCGGCGATCTTTGACCCCGCCACGCGCGAGCTCACCTTCGCCAACGCGGGTCACACGCCGCCGCTTATCGTGGGCGGCGCGTACGTGGACGTCGACCCCGGCTTCGCCCTCGGCGTCTTCGAGGACGCGGGCATCGTGTGCCAGAGGGTCACGCTCGAGCCCGGCCAGGGCATCCTCTTCTACACCGACGGCGCGACCGAGGCCGTGAGCGCCGACGACTCCTTCTTCGGCGAGCAGCGCCTCGCCGAGGCCGTCCGCGACCAGGTGGGGGCCCAGGGGGCCGTGCGTGCCGCGGTCGACGCCGTCGACGTCTTCGCGAAGGGTCGCGAGCAGTTCGACGACCTCACGCTGCTGGCGCTCTTCGCGACCGGCGACGAGAGCGAGACCTGGGAGGCCACGGTCGAGCCGAGCCTCGACGCCTTCGACGAGATCAGCGACCACGTGCGCGAGATCTGCGGCGAGAGCCCCAAGACGAAGATGGTCCTTCTCGCCTGCGACGAGATCTTCACCAACGTGGTGAGCTACTCGGGCGCAAGCGGCGTCGGCATCTCCATCAGGCGCGAGGGCGGATCGCTCACCGTCGCGGTATCCGACGACGGCGCGGCCTTCGACCCGCTCGCACGCGAGAGGCACGAGCTCGTGTTCGACGAGCTCGACCAGGGAGGCATGGGCCTCATGCTCGTGCGCAAGGTCACCGAGGACATCGCCTACGAGCGCGTGGACGAGAAGAACGTGCTCACCATGCGCTTCGCGCTCTAGCCAGAGCCAAGCCCACGGAGACGAAACGAGGGGGGGAGGGTCCACGCGGGCCCTCCCCCTCTCTCTTGCGCACGTCGCGCGTTGCCGGTTCGCGCCTGCGGCTACAGGTCGAAGAAGCCGAGCATCTCCATCATCTGGATGGCCTGCTCGAGGTAGTGCGTCTCGGTGATCGACCACTGGAAGCCCAGGCGGTAGAGCGCCTTGACCGTGAAGGTGTTGGTCACCGGGTTCTCGAAGCGCATGTCATCGTCGTCGAGGCTGTAGTTCACGAGCGGCGAAACGTACGCGTTGATGGCGTCGTCGGCAAGGGCCGCACGCAGGCGCTCCTCGAAGGTGTCGTCGTCCACGACGTCGATGTCGAAGCCGCAGCGCTGCATCGCGAGCACGATGTTGCCCATCTCCACCTCGTGGGAGTTGTAGGGGTGGAAGACCGTGAAGCGCCGGTCGGTGCCGGCGAGCAGAACGATCGCGCGGGCCACCTCGTCGATGGGCGAGAACTCGTCGCGCTCGTCCATCTCAGACATCGGGAAGCAGCCCATGGCCACGTAGGAGCGAAGCGTGCTCATGAAGTTGTTGGTGCCGAAGTTGACCTGGAACTCGCCGTCGACCTGGCGGCTCATGAGGTTGCCGACGCGCATGATCTTGGCGTCGAGACCCTTCTCCCCCACCAGCTCGAGGATGGCCCGCTCCGCGAGGAACTTCGTGTGGACATAGCCGTTGGAGATGGTGTCCTGCCCCAGCTCGAGGGCCGCCTCGGTGAGCGTGTGCATCTCGGCGTCGTTGCCGACGACGTCTCCGCAGACCGACACGGTCGAGACGTGGACGAGACGAGCGCCCTTCTCGAGGCAGAGCTCGGCCAGGTTGCGCACGCCGTCCACGTTGATGCGCTTGAGGAAGTCGAAGTCGGCGAAGTGCTTGACGCTCGCGGCGCAGTTGAAGACCGTCTGGAAGTCGAGCTCGAAGACGTCGGCGAGGCGCTCCATGTCGCAGATGTCGCCGTCGACGACGATGACGCGGCTGCCCAGCTCGCCCGAGATGTCGTGCTCGAAGTAGTAGAACATGCTCTGGAGCAGGCGGTCGGACGCACTGACGTCGCCCTGGCCGCGAACCAGGCAGAAGATCTTCTCGGTGTCGCCTTGCAGGAGCTCGTAGAGGATGTGCGAGCCGAGGAAGCCGGTGGCGCCGGTGAGAAGGACGTTGCCAAGCTCGCCCGGGCGGACGTCGTCGACGAGGTCGGGCGTGTTGTTCGCGAGCGCCATGTCGACATAGGAGACGGTACGGGCCGCAGCGGCGGGCTCGGGCTCGGGTTCGAGCGCAGCGGGCGCGGGAGCCGCGTCGGCAGCCTGCTTGGAGAGGACCACGCGCTCGAGTTCCTCGACCGTGCCGGCGTCGAAGACGTCCTGGTAGGTGATGGGCAGATCGGCCACCATGGCGGCCATCATGACCTTCGCGGCCGTGAGCGAGGTGCCGCCGACCTCGAAGAAGTTGTCGTCGACGCCGACCTCGTCGATGCCGAGGGCGCTCATGTACATGTCGAGCAGCGTCTGCTGTAGCTCCGTCGCGGCGGGCTTGACCTCGCGGGCCTCCTGGGTCTCCTCGACCGTGGGAAGCGCGCGCTTGTCGACCTTGCCGTTGGCCGTGAGCGGCATCTCGTCGAGCTGCATGATGGCCTGCGGGACCATGTAGGACGTCAGGTAGGAGCCGAGGTGCTCCTTGAGCGCGGCGAGGTCGACCTGCTCGTCGGCCGTGAAGTAGGCGGCGAGGTAGTCGGTCTTGCCGTGCGCGACCACCACGACGCTCGTGCGCACGCTCGGGTAGTTGTTGAGGACGCTCTCGATCTCGCCGAGCTCGATGCGGAGGCCGCGGAGCTTCACCTGGTCGTCCATGCGGCCGCGGTACTCGATCTGGCCGTCCTCGCGGATGCGCGCGAGGTCGCCGGAGCGGTAGGCCGGCATGCCGAGCAGCTCGATGAAGCTGCGAGCCGTGAGGTCGTCGCGGCCCACGTAGCCGCGGCCGACGCCGGCGCCCATGATCGCGAGCTCGCCGGTGGCGCCGAGCGGCTGGAGTCGACCGGCGCGGTCCACGGTGGCAACGTGGACGTTGACGTTCGGGATGCCGATCGTGACGTCGCCCGTGCCGTCGACCACCTGCATGGTGCAGCTGATCGTGGCCTCCGTCGGGCCGTAGCCGTTCATGACGTGCAGGTCGGGGTTCACGGCCATCAGGCGGTCGTAGAGGCCCGGCGGGAACGCCTCGGCGCCGAAGTCGATCGAGCGCAGCCCCTTGACCGCGGGCACGAACGCGTCGATGTCGAGCATGTTCGAGAGGTAGCTGGGCGTGCAGCTCATGACGTCGACCTCGTTGTCGAGCATGAGGCGCGCGAGCGCCAGCGGGTCGAGGATCTGCTCCTTGGTCGCGAGCACGACGGTCATGCCGTTGGCCAGCGGCACGAACTCCTCCATGATGGCGAAGTCGAACGTGAGCGCCGCCACGGCGAGGCTCACGTGCGCGCGCCTCGTGTAGCCGCAAATCTCCAGGTTGTGGTCGTCGTCGTCGACGAAGTTCACGAGGTTGGCGTTCGTGAGCATGACGCCCTTGGGGCGGCCCGTCGAGCCCGAGGTGTAGATCACGTACGCAAGGTTCTCGGGCGCGACCGCTACGTCGAGGTTCTCGCGGGAGCCGCGTCCTGCGGCCTCAGTCGCCTCGACGACCGTGAGCTCGAGGTCGGCAAGTGCCGAGAAGAGCTCGGCACGGCGCTCGAGGATCTCTGCCGTGGTGAGGACGAGGCGCGCTCCGGAGTCCTCAAGGATGTAGCGGACGCGCTCCTCGGGGTACTCGGGGTCGATCGGCAGGAAGCAGCCTCCGCTCTTGAGCGCGGCCTGGCGCATCACGTAGGCCCAGGAGTCGCGGTCGGCAAGCACGGCGACCATGGTCTCGGGTGCGGCACCCGCCTCGGCGAGCACGTGGCCCACGGCATTGGCCTCGGCGTTGAGCTCGGCGTAGGTGAGGGTGCGGTCGCAGGCGACCATGGCGGGCGCATCGGGGCTCTTCTCGGCCTGGTCCTGAACGAGGCGGTAGGCGGGGCGCTGCTCGACGGGCCATGCGGTGTCGTGCAGCGCACGGATGGCGGCCTCGTCGGCAGGGCTCGTCAGGCGCAGCTCGCCGACGCGCTCGCGCTGCGTGAGCTCGCGGCTCACGGTGCTGGCGCACTTGAGCAGGGCGCGCACGGTGTGCTCGCTGAACTGCGTCGGGCTGAAGGAGCAGTCGAACACCACGTCGTCGCCCTCGAGGCTCACGTCGACGTCCATGCCGGCCTTGGCCTCGGAGAGCGCGAGGTCGATCTCCTCGGCGGGCAGGCCGCAGATGGTCTCGGGGCCGTCCTCGGCGGAGTCGCCCTGGTAGGCGAAGAGGATGTCGCCGTGGATGTCGTAGGCGCGGCTGACCTCGGCGAAGCTGTAGAGGTCGTTGGCCATGGCATCGACCAGGTAGGCCTGGCAGGCCTCGATCGAGGCGACCACGTCGGCCTCCGGCCCGACGTCGTTGGCGACAGGCAGGGTCTTGACGAGCATCGTGACCGCGCGCTCGAGGCGCGCGTCGCTGCGGCCGTTGTAGATCGTCGCGAACACCGCCGCGTCCTCGGTCGCCGTGAACGAGCGCAGGGCGTGGCCGAAGGCGAAGGTGAAGAAGGCGTTGGCCGAGAGGCCGCGGCTCGCGCAGAAGTCGCGCACGACGGCGGCGTGCGGCGAGCGCAGCTCGAGGGTCGCGACCGGGCCGGCATCGGCGTCGCCGTCGCGCGGCGGCAGCGTGTCGCCGCCGCAGCCCAGGAAGATGCGGTCGAAGAACGCCTTGGCCGACCCCAGGCGCCCGGAGGCGCGGCCGCTCTCCTCGTCGAGGGCGAACTCGAAGCCGGTGTAGGACTCGGCCTCGACCTCCTCCCCCGCGTACGCGCGGCTCACGTCGTCGAGCAGCACGGCGATCGACTCGCCGTCGCTCACGATGTGGTGCGTGTCCAGAAGCAGGAAGACGTCGCCGTCAGCGCGATGGACCTCCGCGCGGAACAGCGGCTCCTCTCCGCAGACGTCAAAGGGCCTCACGAGCGAGGTCAGGTCGTCCGGCAGGCCGTCGATGACGGGCACCTCCACGCGCCAGGGCTCCCTCCTCACGGCCACGACGTCGCCGGACTTGGCGGTGCGGACCTGCATGAAGAGGTACGGGTGGGCGAGAAGAGCCTGCGCCACGGCGTCGGCGAGACGCGCGGGATCGACGCCGGCGTCGAGCTTGTAGAACATCGGGATGTTGTAGGCCGTCGAGCCCGGCATGCGCAGGCACTCGACGAAGATGCCCTGCTGCGTCTGCGAGAGCGGGTACTCCTCGCGAAGCTCCCACGCCTCGGCGGGCGCCGCGTCGCCCACGAGGCCCACGAGCTCGCGCACCGTGCGGTGCTCGTAGACGTCGGCCACCTTGACGGAGGCGCCGAAGTCCTCGGAGAGCACGCCGCACAGGCGGATGCAGCCGATCGAGGAGAGGCCGCAGGCGAACAGGTCGGTTTCGACGCCGATCTGGGAGCTCGTGCCGATGACCTCGCAGACGAGGTCGAGCACGCGGCGCTCGAGCTCGGAGGTCGGCGCGACGACGTCGGAAGCCTCGAGGGCGATCTCGGGCAGGGCGCGCTTGTCGACCTTGCCGTTGGGCGTGAGCGGCATCTCGTCGAGCTGCATGATCGCCTGCGGCACCATGTAGGCCGTCAGGTAGTCGGACAGGTGAGAGCGCAGGTCATTGAGGTCGACCTTCTCGTCCGCCGTGAAGTAGGCGGCGAGGTAGTCGGTCTCGCCGTGGGCGACCACCACGACGCTCGTGAGCACGCCCGGGTACGTGTCGAGGACGCTCTCGATCTCGCCGAGCTCGACACGCAGGCCGCGAAGCTTCACCTGGTCGTCGATGCGGCCGTGGTACTCGATCTGGCCGTCGGCGCGGATGCGCGCGAGGTCGCCGGAGCGGTAGGCCGGCATGCCGAGCAGCTCGACGAAGCTGCGCTCGGTGAGGTCGTCGCGGCCCACGTAGCCGCGGCCGACGCCGGCGCCCATGATGGCGAGCTCGCCGGTGGCGCCGAGCGGCTGCAGGCGTCCGGCGCGGTCGACGGTCGCGACGTGGACGTTGACGTTCGGGGTGCCGATCGTGATCGCACCAGTGCCGTCGACCACCTGCATGGTGCAGCTGATCGTGGCCTCGGTCGGGCCGTATCCGTTCATGACGTGCAGGTCGGGGTTGATCTCCCTCAGGCGGTCGAAGAGCCCCGGCGGGAACGCCTCGGCGCCGAAGTCGATCGAGCGCAGGCCGCGCACGGCCTCGGCAAACGCCGGGATGTCGAGCATGCTCGAGACGTAGCTCGGCGTGCAGCTCATGACGTCCACGCGGTTGGCAACCATGAGGTTGCCGAGCGCGGCCGCGTCCATGATCTGGTCGGCCGTGGCGAGGACGACGCACATGCCGTTCGCGAGCGGCACGAACTCCTCCATGATCGCGAAGTCGAACGTGAGCGCCGCGACGGCGAGGCTCACGAGGGCGCGCCTCGTGTAGCCGCAGATCTCGGCGTTGCGCTCGTCGTCGTCCACGAAGTTCACGAGGTTGGCGTTCGTGAGCATGACGCCCTTGGGGCGGCCCGTCGAGCCCGAGGTGTAGATGACGTAGGCCAGGTTCTCGGGCGCGACCGCGACGTCGAGGTTCTCGCGGCTGCCGCGGCCTGCGGCCTCGGTCGCCTCGACGACGGTGAGGTCGAGGTCGGCAAGCGCCGAGAAGAGCTCGGCGCGGCGCTCGAGGATCTCTGCCGTGGTGAGGACGAGGCGGGCGCCAGAGTCCTCGAGGATGTAGCGGACGCGCTCCTCCGGGTACTCGGGGTCGATCGGCAGGAAGCAGCCGCCGCTCTTGAGCGCGGCCTGGCGCATCACGTAGGCCCAGGAGTCGCGGTCGGCGAGCACGGCGACCATGGTCTCGGGTCCGGCGCCCGCCTCGGCGAGCACGTGGCCGATGGCGTTCGCCTCGGCGTTGAGCTCGCTGTAGGTGAGGGTGCGGTCGCAGGCGACGAGCGCCACACGGTCGCCGTTGAGGGCCGCCTGGTCCTGCACGAGGCGGTAGGCCGGCCGCTCGGCCACGGGCCAGTCGGTGTCGTGCAGCGCGCGGATGGCGGCCTCGTCGGCCACGCTCGTCAGGTGCAGCTCGGCCAGGCTGTCGCGGCGCGTGAGCTCGCGCGCCACGTTCAGGAAGGTGCGCAGCAGCGCCTCGACCGTGTGCTGGCCGAAGGCCGACGGGTCATAGGAGCAGTCGAGGCTGACGTCGTCGCCGTCGGTGAAGACGTCGAGGTCGATGCCGGCCTTGGCCTGCGAGAGCTCGAGCATGCCGGGAGATGACGGCAGGCCGCAGATGTGCGTGTCCGCGGCGTCGGAGACCTCACCCTGGAAGGCGAAGATGACGTCGCCGTGAACGCCGAACTCGTTGCTGACCTCGGCGAAGCTGAAGATGTCGTTGGCCATCGCGTCGAGCAGGTAGGACTGGAGCGCGCTGACGGCATCAGCAGGCGCGAGCTTGTCAGGCGCGGTCACGCGCACGGGCAGGGTCTTGACGAACATGGAGACCGAGCGCGCGATGCGCGAGTCGCTGCGGCCGTTGTAGATCGTGGCGAAGGTCGCCTCCTCGGCGAAGCAGAAGGAGCGCAGCGCCAGGCCGAAGGCGAGCGTGTAGAAGGCGTTGGCGGAGAGGTTGCGCTCCTGGCAGAACGCGCGTACCTCGGATGCCAGGCTCTTCTCGGCAAGGCGGGCAAAGGCGATGCCCTGGCCCTGGCCCTCTCCGTCGTGCGTCGGCAGCGTGTCGCCGCCGCATCCCGCAAGCGCGCGCTCATAGAAGTCGTGCGCCGCCTGGAGGCGCTCGCCGGCGCGCTCGCGCTGCTCGGCGAGGGCGAACTCGAAGCCGGTGAAGGCCTCGGGCTCGACGGCCTCGCCGGCGTAGGCGCGGCCGAGGTCGGTCAAAAGGACGTCGATGGACTCGCCGTCGCTCACGATGTGGTGCGTGTCGAGGAAGAGGAACTTGCCGTCGGGAGCGTCGAAGAGCGCGACGCGGAAGAGCCGCTCGCCGCCCTCGAGGTCGAACGGGCGGACGAGCTCGTCGGCGGAGGGCACCTCGCGGCCGATGGGGATCTCGACCGGCGCGGGCTCGTTGCGGCGCGCCACGGCCTCGCCGCGCCCGTTGCGCGCGATCGTCGCGAAGAGGTACGGGTGGGCGAGAAGGGCCTGCGTGAGGGCGTCGCGAAGGCGCTCGAGGTCGAGCGAGTCGTCGATGCGGTAGAGCTCGGGGATGTTGTAGATCGTGGTGTCGGGGTGCATCATGCACTCGAAGAAGATGCCCTGCTGGGTCTGGGAGAGCGGGTACTCGTCGAGGAGCTCGAAGGCGGCCTCGGCCGGCGTGGTCGAAAGCGTCGCGTCGATCGCCTCGACGCAGCGCAGGCGCGAGACGTCCGCGACCTTGAGCACCTTGCCCATGCGCGAGTCGACCAGCGAGCACAGGCGGATGCAGCCGAGCGACGAGAGGCCGGCCTCGAAGAGGTCCGTGGTGATGCCGACCTGGTCGGTGTCGACGACGTCGCGCACGATCTCGAGCAGCTCGGCCTGGGACCCGGTCTTGGGGCCGACGATGGTGCGGGCGGCTGCCTCGACCTCGGGCAGGGCGCGCTTGTCGACCTTGCCGTTGGCCGTGAGCGGCAGCTCGTCGAGCTGCATGATGGCCTGCGGCACCATGTACGCCGTGAGGTAGGCGCCCATGTGCGCCTTGAGGGCCTCGTGGTCGACGACCTCGTCCGCCGTGAAGTAGGCGGCGAGGTAGTCGCTCTGGCCGTGCGCGACCACCACGACGCTCGAGCGCACGCCCGGGTAGGCGTTGATAACGCTCTCGATCTCGCCGAGCTCGACGCGAAGGCCCCTGAGCTTCACCTGGTCGTCGATACGGCCGCGGTACTCCACCTGGCCGTCCTCGCGGATGCGCACGAGGTCGCCGGAGCGGTAGGCGCGCATGCCAAGCAGCTCGAAGAAGCTGCGGGCGTTGAGGTCGTCGCGGCCGATGTAGCCGCGGCCGACGCCCTCGCCCAGGATCGCGAGCTCGCCCACGGCGCCGAGCGGCAGCAGCCTGCCGAGGTCGTCGACGGTCGCCACGTGGTAGTTGGCGAGCGGGCCTCCGATGGTGACGTCGGTGGCGTCTGCGATCTCGAGCGCGGTCGCCGCGCAGGTGCACTCGGTCGGGCCGTAGCTGTTGGTGACGACCACGTCGGGGTTGAGTTGGCGCAGGCGGCTGAACAGGTCGGGCGGGAACGCCTCGGCGCCCACGAGCACCGACCTCAGCTGCGGCACCACCGAGGCGAACGTCTTGAGCTCGATGAGGTTGGAGAGGTAGCTCGGCGTGCAGCAGATCATGGTGACGTCGTTGTCGCGGATCAGGCCCGCGATGGCGGCGGGGTCCATGATGTCGTCGTTGGTGGCGATCACGACCGTGTTGCCGTTGGCAAGCGGGATGAACTCCTCCTCCACCGAGACGTCGAAGGTGAGCGCGGCGATCGCGAGGCTGACCGACCCGTGTTGCACAAAGCCCGCGACCTCGGCGTTCTTCCCGTTGTCGTCGACGAGGTTCACGAGGTTGTGGTTCTCGATCATCACGCCCTTGGGACGGCCCGTGGAACCCGAGGTGTAGATGACGTAGGCGAGGTCGTGGGACGCCACCTCGACGTCGAGGTCGGAGCCGTCGAAGTCGGCGACGGCCTCGCCCGCATCGATCACGTCAAGCTCGAGGTCGGCAAGGGCCGAGAAGAGCTCAGCCCTGCGCTCGAGGACGTCTGCCACCGTGAGCACGATGCGCGCCCCGGAGTCCTCGAGGATGTAGCGCACGCGCTCCTCCGGGTACTCGGGGTCGATCGGCATAAAGGCCGCGCCTGCCTTGAGCGCGCCCTCGCGCATGACGTAGGCCCAGGTGGTGCGGTCCGCGAGCACGGCGACCATGGTGCCGTTGCCCGCACCGTGCGCGGCGAGGGCGCGGCCGACGGCGTTGGCGCGGGCGTTGAGCTCGCCGAAGGTGAGGGTGGCGTCGCGGCCGATGACGGCCGTGCGGTCGGGGTGGGCGTCGGCCTGGTCCTGGAGGAGCCGGTAGGCCGGGCGATATGCGACCGGCACGTCGCTGTCGTGCAGCGAGCGCAGGCTCTTCTCGTCATCCGCAGAGACGAGGTGCACGTCGCGCAGGCGGTCGCGCACGAGGAACTCGGAGACGACCTGGTCGATGAGGCGCACGAGGCGCGAGACCGTGGAGGGCGAGTAGGCGCTCGGGTCGACCTCGGTCTCGAAGACGATGCGGTCGCCGTCGAGCATGAGGTCGACGCCGAGGGCGGCGCGGGCGCGCGAGAGCGGCAGCATGACCTGCGAGGCCTCGGCCCCGCCGAGCCTCACGCTGCGCACGTACTCGCCCTGGAAGGCGAACATGACGTCTGCCTGGATGCCGTAGGCGCGACGGACCTCGGCGAAGCTGAAGACGTCGTTGGCCATGGCCGACAGCAGGTAGGACTTGCAGCGCTCGACCAGCGAGACGACGTAGTCGTCCGGCTCGCTCGCGAGCGTCACGGGCAGGGTCTTGACGAGCATCGAGACGCAGCCCTCGAGGCGCGGGTCGCTGCGACCGTTGTAGATCGCCGAGAAGATCGGCTGCTCCGCCCCGCAGAACGCCTGGAGCGCATAGGCGAACGCCGCCGTGAAGAAGGCGTTGTGGGTGAGGCCGTGCTCGGCGCAGAACGCGCGCACGGCCGCGCCGTCGGCCTCGCCCCAGGTGCGCTCGAAGGCCATGTGGCCGGCCTCGGGGTCGCCGTCCTTCGGGGGCAGGGTCTCGCCGCCGCAGCCGCGGAAGTGGGCGTCGTAGAAGTCGTGGGCCTCGGCCAGGCGCGACGAGGCGCGGGCGGCCTCCTCGTCGAGGGCGAACTCGAAGCCGGTGTAGGTCTCGCGCTCGAGCGCCTCGCCGCCGAAGACGCGCTGGACGTCGGCGATCATGAGGTCGATCGAGGCGCCGTCGCTCACGATGTGGTGCGCGTCGAGGTAGAGGTAGGAGGCATCGGGGGTGCGAAAGATCGCCGCGCGGCAGAGCATCTCGTCGCTCTCGAGGTCAAAGGGACGCACGAGCTCGTCGACGCCGGGCAGCTCGTCGCAGTCGACGATCGCCACGTCAAGCTTAAGGTCGTCGCGGCGGCAGGCGCGCAGCAGCCCCTCATCGTCGGTGCGCACGCGCATGTTGAGGTACGGGTGCGCCTCGGCCATCGTGCGCACGGCCGCGGCCAGGCGCCCGAGGTCGACGCTCGCGTCGAGGCGATAGAGCATGGGCAGGTTGTAGGACGTGGAGCCGGGGTGGTTCACGCACTCGAAGTAGATGCCCTGCTGGGTCTGCGAGAGCGGGTAGTCCTCGCGCAGCGCGTAGTCGACCGCGTCGGCGGCCGCGTCCACGAGCCGGGCGAGGTCGCGCACCGTGGGGGCGCTCGCGAGCTCTGAGGTCTTGACGGCGACGCCGAACTCGTCGCGCAGGGCGCTGCAGAGGCGGATGGCACCGAGCGACGAGAGGCCGGCCTCCACGAGGTCGGTGGTCGCACCCAGGCGCTCGGTCCGCAGGATCTCGCGGGCGAGGCCCAGGATCTTCTCCTCCACCTCGCCCACGGCGGGCTCGACCTCGACGTCGTCGAGGGAGGGCTCGGGCAGCGCGGCCTTGTCGACCTTGCCGTTTGCCGTGAGCGGCAGCTCCTCGAGGCGCGTGAGGCTCTGCGGCACCATGTAGGAGGCGAGGTAGCGGCGGGCGTGGGCACGCAGGGCGTCGGTGTCGACGTCGTCGTCGGCGACGTAGTAGGCCGCGAGGTACTCCTGGGCGTCCTTCACGACGACCACGACGGCCGAGCGGACGGACTCGAAGCTCTCGATCACGCGCTCGACCTCGCCGAGCTCGACGCGCAGGCCGCGGAGCTTGACCTGGTCGTCGATGCGACCGCGGTACTCAACCTCGCCGTTCGCCCTCACGCGCGCGAGGTCGCCCGACCGGTAGGCCGGCATGCCGCAGAGCTCGAAGAAGTTCCGCGCGTTGAGGTCATCGCGGCCGATGTAGCCGCGGCCCACGCCGGCGCCCATGATGACAAGCTCGCCGGGCTCGCCGGCGGGAAGCAGGCGGCCCTCGTCGTCGACGGTCGCGACGTAGTAGTTGGCGAGCGGACCACCGATGGTGACGTCGGAGGAGTCGACCACCTCGAGCGCCGTGCTCGCGCACGTGCACTCGGTGGGGCCGTAGCTGTTGGTGACGTGCAGGTGAGCGTTGAGCGCGCGCAGGCGGTCGAAGAGGTCCGCGGGGAACGCCTCGGCGCCGACGACGACCGACGAGAGCTCGCCCACGACCGCGGCGAACGTGTCGATCTCGATCATGTTCGAGAGGTAGCTCGGCGTGCAGGTGAGCACGTCGACGTGATTGTCGCGAATGAGCTGCGCCATCGCCTCGGGGTCCATGATGTCGTCGGCCGTGGCCATCACGACGGTCATGCCGTTGGAGAGCGGGATGAACTCCTCCTCCACCGAGACGTCAAAGGTGAGCGCGGCCATGGCAAGGCTGACCGAGCCGTGGCGCGTATAGGACATGACCTCCATGTTGCGGTCGCTGTCGTACACGAGGTTCACGAGGTTGCGGTTCTCGATCATCACGCCCTTGGGGCGCCCCGTCGAGCCCGAGGTGTAGATGACGTAGGCCAGGCTCTCGGGCGCGACCTCGACGTCGAGGTCGTCCACGTCGTGGGAGAACACGGCCTCGCGCGCCTCGACCACGTCGAGGTCGAGGTCGGAGAGTGCCGAGAAGAGCTCAGCCCTGCGCGAGAGCACGGCGGAGGTGGTCAGCACCATGCGGGCCCCGGAGTCCTCGAGGATGTAGCGAACGCGCTCCTCGGGATACTCGGGGTCGATGGGCATGAAGGCCGCGCCAGCCTTGAGCGTGCCCTCGCGCATGACGTAGGCCCAGGAGTCGCGGTCTGCCATGACCGCGACCATGGTCTCGGGCGCGGCGCCATGCTCGACGAGGGCGCGGCCGACGGCGTTGGCCTCGGCGTTGAGCTGGCCGTAGGTGAGGCTGCGGTCGCGCGCCACGAGGGCCATCCGCTCGGGATGGGCGTGCGCCGAGTCCTGGAGCAGGCGCCAGGCCGGCCGCTCGGGCACCTCGCAGGCGCTGTCCTGTCCCCTCAGAAGCTCGTTCTCGATCTCGCTGGCCATGTGGGCCCTCCTTGTTGCCTGTGGTTCAGGATTGTTCTACGGTGCGCCACCCGCCAGGTGCGGACGGCCGGCGACGGACAAGGCGCGCGGACGGAGCCGTTAGGCTGCCTTGAAGTTGATCATGAGGCGGTGCAGGGTGTTGAACTCCGACACGACGACGGTGTCGTAGACGCGGGAGAGCTCCTCCTCGTCGGCCTCCTCCTCGAACTCGCCGGCAAAGAGGCCGACCTTGTGGTCAAAGCGCATGATGACCGAGACGTCGCCGTCGTCGCGGTTCAGGACCGTGAACGAGCAGGCGTGCGGACGCTCCTCCCCGATCGCCTTCTCGAACGCGGGGAAAAGCTTCTCCTCCACGACGGCCATCTGCTCGGCGCTCAGCACATCGGCGGCCTGGGCCTTCCACTGCTCGACGTTCTCGGCCTCGGGGGTGCCACCCGTGAGCATCGCGACGTTCTCGCGGTGCATGCGGAACATGCCCTTCAGGAGCCTGCCGGCAACGAAGAGGAACAGGCAGGCGCAGACGTTGGCGATCATGGCGCCGTACCAGGGGGCGTCCATCGGGATCACGCGCGCGAGCAGCAGCGTGCTGCCGATGTTGACCGCGATCTGGATGCCATAGGAGATGTTGGCGATGTGCTCGCGCTCGGTCGCGGAGAGGTAGTTGACGAGCGCGTCATTGGTGAAGGTGAACAGCGCGTTGAGCGCGACGATGCGGATCGCGAACGGGAGCGACTCGAGCATCACGGGGTCGCTCACCGCGAACAGCGCCATGAAGACCTGCGGGAAGACGACGAGCAGAAGGACGATGGGCACGAGCAGGTACATGCCGAAGCGGTACTGCGAGCGCTTGACGAGGAGCGTGCCGCAGCGGTTGTTCTCGCCGAAGTACGACGAGGCGAGGGGCATGACCGGCTCGGAGGCCGATGCGGTGAAGATCGTGAGGAACAGGACGAGGTTGTCGATGACCGCGGAGTTGCCGAGTCCGCTCGTGCCGCTCTCGCGGCCGAGCACGAGGTTCTGCACGATCATCTGGATGGCGAACATGAGGTACATGATGCACATGGGCGTGCCGGGCCTGAGGGTGGCGAACATCGACGGATCGCCCTCGCGGCGCTTGGGCGACACGAAGCGGCAGAGGCTGCCCTTCTTGTGGAAGTGCGGGATGAACATGAGGACGGCCACCAGCTCGCCGAACACCATCGCGAACGCGCTCGCGCCGATGCCCATGTGGAAGCCCTCGAGCAGGATCAGGTTGAGCGCGACGTTGACGACGGCGGCCGTGATGTTGGCCGCAAGCACGAGCTGCGGGTCGTTGTCATCGGTCAGAAGGTAGTCGCCGGCGAACATGAACACGATGGGCAGCGAGCCGAGAAGGACGATGTGCAGGTACTCGCGGGCGTATCCGAAGTTCTCGGGCGTCGCCTGGAGGAAGGTGAGGATCGGGTCGGTGCAGAAGTAGAGGACGAGTGCGAGCACGGTCGTCACGGCCGTCAGCGCGATGATGGAGCGCGTGAAGACGCGGGCGGCGAGCGACTTGTCGCCCGAGCCCGTGCACTTGGAGACCGTGATGCCGCAGCCGACGCCGCCCAGTGCGCCGATCGCGCTGAAGATGAGGTTGACGGGCTCGACGGTGCTGAGGGCCGAGAAGGGCACCTCGCCGAGGCTCTGCGAGATGCAGATGCCGCCGATCATGGGCGAGAGCTGGCCGAAGAGCAGGCCTATCATCGCGGGGATGATGTAGTGGACGCTGCTCCGGTGAATGAGGGTGTTCTCCGCCTTGAAGTCGACCTCGCCGGTCGCCGCCTTGTCAGCCATGGTGTGCCAAGCCTCCCTCGTGGGGCGCGAACGTGCAGCAGGGCGTCCCCGTCTCGTCATCGGTCGCCCATGCACAGACGCACAGGACGTAATTCCCAAGATGATACTCAAAGAAGCGCGCCTCACGCCCCAGGGCCGAGCCCGGCTCGGCGGAAATCTCCGACGGCTCGACCTCGAGCCCGCAGCCCTTGAGCTTGAGGTAGCTCTCCTTGCGCGTCCACAGCGTCGTGAAGGCGCGGCCGGGCTCCTCCTGGCCCTCGAGCCAAGCGCGCTCCACGTCCGTCAGGCAGTGGCTGACGAGCCCCTTGTCGAGAGGAGCCACGGCCTCGACGTCGACCCCCACGGGGGCGTCCGACACCGCGCAGGCAGCGACCGTGCCCGCATGGGCAAGGTTGAAGTGGACGGAAGGCTCGGCCAAAAGGAAGGGCTTGCCCTTCTCCCCCACCTCGACCGCAAGGTCGACCACGCCCGCCTCGCGTAGCATGTCCGCCAAAAGGAGCCCCGCGCCGACGCAGAGCGCGCGGTCCTCGCGACGGTGGTAGCGCAGGGCCTTCTCGCGCCGAGACGGCCATGGCAGAAGCGCCATGCCCGTCTCGAATGCGTCATCGTCGGTAAGACCCGCCACGTCGGCGAAGCTGCAGAGGATGGTCTGTCGCTCTTCTCGGCCTTCCGCCATGCCGGCCCCCTTGCTAGGCGCGGACCGACTTGTTCGGGTCGATGGTCATCGACTGGAAGCGGTTGGCCATGTAGGCGTCATCGAAGTTCTTCGCATAGAACTCCTCGATGCCGGGCTGCGGGACGTGCCCGGCCCTGCGCGCGCCCCAGTTGTCGAGCGCCTGGAGCGTCATCACGCAGTTGACGAGCATGAACGTGGCGCAGACGAGCGTCACGGTGGAGCGCCACCTCCACGGGATGAGGTTGAAGAGGCGCAGGAAGATGGGCAGCAGGAGCTTGATCCACGCGGTGCCGAGCACGCCGAACATCGAGGCGTAGAGCAGACAGGTGCGGCCGCCGAAGAGGTCGCCGAGGAACTGGTCGGAGTAGTCCCAGGCGGTGGCGCCGAACGAGACCTCCATGAACCAGCTGACGAAGTACTCGAAGGCGCCGCCGATGATGGTGCAGACGATGAAGACGAGGATGATGCTGCGGTCCTTGAAGCGGTTGAGGGCGATGGTCATGAGCACGGCGCCGATGCCGTAGATCGGCGAGAAGGGGCCCCAGAGCAGGCCCGCGCGGTCCTGGTAGACGCCGGGCTCGATGACGGCCATGTGGAAGATGACCTCGACGACCAGCCCGAGGAAGCAGCCGACCATGAAGGTCCAGAACAGGTTGAAGAAGTCGAGGCGGATGTAGCCCTCGCCGGGGTCGGCAAGGCCGAGCGTGCCGCTCTTGGCGTGGACCTCGGTGTCGAGCGCGCGCAGGCCCGCCTGGAGGTTGGACTCGCTCACGAGCGAGGGGTTGAGGTACGTGGAGAGCGCGATCTGGGCCGCGAGGTGGACGAAGTTGAACAGCAGGTGCCAGCCGATGCCGTAGAGCATGAACTCGCAGACGAGCGAGACGACCGTGAGGGCCATGTTGAGGTTGATGAGCGCGCTGGCCGCGCCGCGCCTGCCGCGGATGAGGCGCAGGCCCACGAAGAAGGAGAGCGCGGTCGAGGCGAGCGAGGCGGCCGCCGCCAGGATGATGACCGCGGCGGTCGTGGCGGTGATCTTGCCGAGCTCCTGCTCGAGGAAGCCGCTGTTGACCATAGGCAGCAGGGCCATCACGGCGGCGCCGATGCCCAGAAGCGACGCGACCATGAGCATGATGCTCAGGACGCGAAGCGGCGTCGGGAGCTCCGAGAAGGAGAGGCCCCTCATGCGGTCGCGCACGACGCCCATGACCTGGCCGCGCTCCTTGGCGGTGAGCGGGGTCTCCTCGCTGCGCCTGCGGGCGGCCTCGAGGATGGTCTGCACGCCCTTCTCGTCCAGGCGGCCGTCTGCGACCACGTCGCGGGTGAGGTCGACGATGTCCTGCTCTGCCATATATGCGTCCAATCTGGTAGGCGCGTCCGCTTGCCATGCAAAACCCTACCATCGCGAGCGGGAGCCGAGGGCGCGACGCGGGGCTTTTTCGGCACGCGCCCGCAGGTGCGGCGACGAGGGTCATCGGCCGAAGCCCGCCGCGGGCACAGGCGGAGTTGCCTACCATGGAGGCAGGAGACGAGAGGAGAAGAGATGTCCGAGCGCAAGCACGTGGTCGCGAGGCGCGTCGCCGTCGCCCTTGCCGCCCTTTTGGCGGTCGCCGTCGTCGCAATGGTCTGGTATGTGAATGACTACTACCGAGCCGACGAGGTGGCGCTCGCCGCGGCCTCAGACGCCAACGGGGACGCCGACGGCGTCAGCGTGCGCGAGGTCTCGCCCAAGGCGCTCGCCTTCGTGCCCGCGCAACCCACCGCAGGCCTCGTCTTCTACCCCGGCGCGAAGGTGCAGCCGGAGGCCTACGCCCCGCTGATGCAGCGACTCGCCCAGCACGGCATCCTCTGCGTGCTCGTCAGGCCCACCTTCAACCTGGCGATCCTCGACGCCAACGCCGCCGACGGCATCCAGGCGCAGTTCCCCGAGGTCAGACGCTGGGGCATCGCCGGCCACTCGATGGGCGGCGTCGCCGCGGCCGACTTCGCCAGCCGCCACGCGCAGGACTTCTCGGCGGTGGCGTTTCTCGCATCGTACCCGTCGGCCGACCTGACGGGCTTCGGCGGATCTTCGCTCACGATCGTGGGCACCAGCGACGGCGTGCTCAACCGCGACCGGTGCGCAGAGGCGAAGAAGGACCTGCCCGCGGCCGCGAGCGAGCGCGACATCGAGGGCGGCAACCACGCCTACTTCGGCAACTACGGCGAGCAGGCGGGCGACGGCCAGGCCACGATCTCGCGCGAGGACCAGCAGGAGCAGACCGCGGAGGCCATCGCATCGATGCTCGCGGCCGCCTAGCATCCGATGCGCCCCGGGATCGCTAGATATCGAGGCGACGCCTGATGTCGTCCTCGCAGCCGGGTGCCGCAAGGTAGTACAGGAGGTTGGCGAGGAGGGCGTCGTGGCGACGGCCCCTGCCGACGACCTTGAAGTAGCGGATGCCATAGTCCTCGCGCAGTCGCGCCACGCCGTCGTTCGTGAGGACGACGGGTCCGTCGAAGAGGTCGAAGATGTCCTCGTGGTTCCTCTTGCAGCCCTCGAACGGCGGCAGAGACTCTCCCAGCTGGCGGCGGCTCTCGTACTCGTAGTGGCGCTTCCGTGCGGTGCATCCGGGCACGCAGAGCTCGTTGACCATGACCTCGAGGCGCTCGGGACGGGACACGCGCGAAAGGAAGTCGCGGTCCTTGTTCCTGTTGTAGTCGAGGACCACGTAGTCGAACCTCTCCAGGGCCGCATTGAGCGTCTCGACGTCCGAGATCCCCCTGGTCGTCGACAGCACGAGCCTGAACGGGTAGTTGTTGCGCAGGTAGTCGGCCACCTCGTCGGCATACACGATGACCTCGACGTCGAAGTCGCTCGCGATGTCGAGGATCGAGCGGACGTAGGGGTCGTCTCGCAGCATGGCCTCGTCCGCGAACATGTTCGTGAAGGTGAGCCTCGCCTTTGCACCCGCGTCGTTGAGCGCCGAGAGCGTGGCGCGGATCTTCTCGTCCGCGTACTGCAGACCCAAGTGGGTGCGGCCGCCGTTTGCGCGGCAGCGCGGGAAGGAGCCGTAGACGCTGTCGATGCGAACGCCCTCGCGAAAGAGGGCGGGCTCCTCGCGCAGCAGGCGGACCAGTGCGAGGTTCAGGCTCAGGTTCGAGGTGAAGTCTGGTAGCGCGAAGTTGAGATCTGGCAAGGCGAACCTCCGGTGCGTGGCGGACAGGACTGCGGGCGCGGCCGCGGGCGTCAAATCGTCCCCGCGACGATCAGGATGCTGCCCGAGACGATTCCGAGCAGGAGCGCGTACTGGGCCGCACTGAGGCGCTCCCCCATCAAGACGCGCCCGCCCAGCATCACGAGTATGGGATAGGTCGCGACGATTGGGTCGGTCGAGACCGAGTCGATCGCCATCGCATAGGCATACATGACGATGCCCACGTTGTCTGCAACGGCCCCGAGGATGCGCGGCGCACTGTGGCGCGTGAAGGGGTTGTAGGGACGACCCTCCCTCCAGAGGATGTAGAGCCAGAAGGCGAGCGCGAAGGCGGCGTACTCCAGGCCGATGATGATGACGCTGTCGCCCTCGGGCATGCCGAAGCCATAGGTGGTGTCGAGACACAGGCCGGTCACGATCGTCTCGACGCCGTCGCCGAGGGCGAACAGGAGCGGGAACACGAGCGTGCCCAGCCCCACGTACCTCCAACGGCCGGCATCGCTTTCCGCATTCTTGCGACGATCCCTGTTGCGGACCCAGGCCAGCGCGGCGACACAGACGACGATGAACGCGATGCCCACGGCCTTGGGGGCGTTAAGGACCTCGGAAATCGAGCCGGCGCGCCCCAGGGCAAGAAAGGCAAACACGAGCAAGATGGTCGAGATGCCCGAGCTGGCGCGCTCGACGGGCGACTCGACCGAGGCCTCGTTGTAGACGAAGCCCTTGAAGGAGACCGTATTGATCACGACATAAAGCAGCCCGTAGAGCGTCATCGGCCAGAACCTGACGGCACTCTCCCAGATCGTGAACGGCTCCTCGCGCATGGCGAGGTAGGCGACGGCGATCACGAGAAATACGAGGCCGATGCAGACGGAGTACTTCAGGCAGACGTGAGGCTCGTCCGCATCGCGGATGCCGGCCTTGTACAGGAGGCTCGTCGCGGACCATGCGACGATGGTCGCGATGACGAGCGCAAGCCACACGGTGACACCCACGGTACCCCCCTCCCCTTCGCGATGCCTCAAGCCGATGCCATTGTGGCGCAGGAGCAATCGAGGGGCCTCCGCCAATCGAAGCGTGGTCGATGGGCGGTCGAGAACGGATGCGACCGAGGATGCGCGCTCCTCTCGCCAAACGAATGCGTACGGGGAGGCGGCCAGGACAAGCATAACGGGAGGGCGCGGACCAGGCCCGCACCCTCCCCCGCTGTTGCATCTGAAGCAGGTCGCGCCATGCGACCGAAACCCGCCCTAGCGGGCCGCGGCTACTCGTACCACTGGTTCAGGTGGCAGTCGCTGCGCTCTCCGAAGGAATCGCACGACCAGCCGCCGGCAACGGCCTCCATCTCCTCGTCAGAGAGCTTGTAGCCCTCCTTCTTCGCGAGCGCGAGCAGCTCCTCGGGGCTCTTGCAGCCCCTCGCCTTCTCCTTGAGCTCGGGCGAAAGCTTCAGGTCATCGATATTCATGCGACGTCCTCCGTTCAACATGGCGTGTACGTGGCGCAAACCATTTCTAACAATGGTAAACGTCACCATTCGACTTCCATTGGGGAAGTCCGCCAGCGCACGTGACTGGCGGGTGGATAGCAGGTGGGCGGACGAGAGGGCCGCATTGAGCGTCGCCCAAAGGCGGGCACAATCAACGCGCTATGACAGGAGCAGTATCAGGAACTGGGAGCAGATGACCAAGCTGATCAGGGCCACGGGATACGTAGCCGCATAGGCGGAGGCCACGTCGTCGGTCTCGGCCTCGTTGATCAGCGCGCCGAGCGCGGGCGTGGACGTCATGCCTCCGGCAATGGAGCCGAGGTTGTTCAGCAGGCTCATCTTCAGGACGTGCTTCGCGAACAGGTAGGCGACCACCATGGGAGCCACGGTGATGATGACGCCGTAGAAGAAGTAGATCAGCTTGAAGTACTGGACGAAGCCCGCACTAATTTCGTCTAGTCGCGCTGGCGCCTGCGAGCCGCGAGCGCGAGCGCCGCAGCGGCCAGCACCACGAGGGCGGTGGCTGCGGGAGCCGCGTACGGCATGGTGTCGTCGGTCTTTGGGAGGCCCGACCTCGACCCGCCCGCACTGTTGGACGTGGTCGGCGCGGGATAGGCCTTCTCGGCAATGGTGGAGGTCACCGTCTGCGTCTGGGAGTCGACATGGCTCGCATCGCCGGCCACCTTGTAGTAGACCGTGTACTCGCCCGGATCCGTCGCGGTAGGCAGCTCGGCGGCATACGCCTTCCCGTCGAGCGAGTACAGCATGGTGCCGCCGCTGGCCATGCCCTCCGTCACCAGCTCCTGGGGCTTACCGGTGTAGGGAAGGCTCTTCCCCGCAGGCGGCGTCGTGACGGAAGCCGCGGCAGCCGGAAAGAGGACCCGCTTGTAGCCGCTCAAATCCGCGCCTTCCGCGTTGGCCGCAATGGCCGTCTTGCCTTCGGCACCGGCAACGTCTGAATAGCCAAGGCCTAAAACGGCGTTCTTCACGCTGGTATCCGCGTTGATGGCGCCGGCCGGGCCCTGGGCGATAAAAGACGCAACCCCCTCTTCGATCACGAGCAAGCCGCTGCCGGATTTGCCCAGAGAATTGTTGGCGCTCACACCGTACGCCTTGTCGCCGCTTCCAGTTGCCTGGACGGAGCCACCCTTTACGGTCATGATGCAGCCGTCAATGCCGATGGCGCTGCTTTCGCTTTCCCTACTTTCCACTACGACGCTGCCGCCGTTGATGACGACGCCGGGCACCAATCCCGTTTCGCCCGATGAGGGGTGACGCACGGCGTAGATGCCGTACTGGTGGCCCTTTGCGGTGATCGTGCCGCCGTTGACGGTCAGGGTGCCGTAGTCGCAGGCGATGGCACAGGGGGCCATGATGCTTGTGGTGTAGGAAGCGGGAACGGAGCATTGGGCGGAAACCTCTCCGCCGTTGATGACGATGTCGCCTCCCACGGAGATGCCGTGATATCCACTGGCGGTGACCGTACCGCCGTCGATTTTCACGTCACCGTATTCGGCGCTTATCCCGTACAGCGTGTTCGCGCCCCCTGTGGTTTCGGCGACAACCGTTCCGGCGTCTGCGCCGATGGCAATCGTGCCCTCGTACGAATAGATGCCGTAATCGCAGCCTGTCGCCGTTACCGAGCCGCCCTCGACGTTCACGTCGCCCTTTGCATAGATGCCGGCCCCTCCGTCTTCCATGCCGCCGGCATTTGCAGAAAGGCTGCCCGTCCCTCTGACCGTCAGGCTCCCCGCGCAGAAGATGCCGCAGTAGCGATGAGTTGGATCTTCATCCTCTTCGTCGGCGCTGCCTTCTGAAGCGTTGCCGCCCGTAGAATCGGCGGTGACGACGATGCCGCTTTCGCCTGCAAGCTCGACTACCAACGCGCTGTCAGCGTTCCAAAAGATCGGGGCGTGGCGATAATAGTCCCATTCGCCATCGTAGTCCTGCAGCGTTTCCATATGGCCCGGGCCCGTGTAGCTGTAGCCGCTCAGCGTTAACGTAGCGGGATTGCCGTTCGCAGCCGGCGTGAAGCTCCAGCCCTGACCCTTCAGGTTAGCGCTCGTGACCTGCGTCTCGCCAACCCAGAGGGGATACGTCTCGGCGGCGGTCTGCAGCTCTGCGGGCGCAATGCGACCGGTCTCGGCATCATCCGCCAGGGCCTTCCCTAAACCCGCGCCGGGCATAAGCCCCAGCACCATGGTGATGACCAAAATCAGGCTTAGTGCGAGCCTTGGCAGCTTCCCTTTGAGAGTTGCCCCCATGTTGGTCTCCTCTCCCAACGCGTGACGCGACAATGTCTTGAAACGGCCTGCGTCAACGTAGCAAAAGCATTTGCGTTCATTATTAGTACGAGCGCCGCCTATGTGCGGATGGATGTGGATGATGGAGGCAAGCGGTTGCGTTTCCGCCACCGCCCATGCGGGGAGGCCGGCCGGCGGCCCTCACGGACGCATCCAATGTTAGCCCCTTCGGGGCGACGAATCAAACAGTTCTCGATTGAGGCCGAGACAAACGGTAATAGGCGTTACTATTCACGGCTTGGCCATTGAGTGCAATTGACGATGCGCGACACGCCCGTCAACCTGCTACGATCCGGGAAATCCGAAAGAACCGTAGGCGGACGCCAGATTTCGCTTGCACAGTATATCGTTAGGCGTTGCAACCGCCCTTCGGTGCAGGGCGCACAGGAGAGGCGGATCGTCGAGCCAGGGTCCTGCGCACCTAGGCGAACCCATCGCCGGCAACGGCCTCCATCTCCTCGTCAGAGAGCTTGTAGCCCTCCTTCTCCGCAAGAGCGAGCAACTCCTCGGGGCTCTTGCAGCCCCACGCCTTCTCCTTGAGCTCGGGCGAAAGCCTCAGGTCATCGATGTTCGTGCGACGTCCTCCGTTCAACATGGCGCATGCGAGCGTCGCCCAAAGGCGGGCACAGCCAACGCGCTATGACAGGAGCAGTATCAGGAACTGGGAGCAGATGACCAAGCTGATCAGGGCCACGGGATACGTAGCCGCATAGGCGGAGGCCACGTCGTCGGTCTCGGCCTCGTTGATAAGCGCGCCGAGCGCGGGCGTGGACGTCATGCCTCCGGCAATGGAGCCGAGGTTGTTCAGCAGGCTCATCTTCAGGACGTGCTTCGCGAACAGGTAGGCGACCACCATGGGAGCCACGGTGATGATGACGCCGTAGAAGAAGTAGATCAGCTTGAAGTACTGGACGAGCTTCATGCCGCCCGCAACGCCGGACCCGAACAGGAACAATACGAGGCCCAGCTCGCGAACGGACTTCAGCGTGTTCTGCGACGGGCTTGCCTCGATCGGACCGATGTGCCCGAAGTGGCCCACGACCAGGGCAACCAACAGCACGCCACCCGTGGCAGTCAGGCTGAACGTCGCGCCGTTATAGCCCGAAGGCGTCAGGGGGACCTTAAACGATCCGAGCAGAATGCCTATCACCACCACGAACGCCACGACGCACAAGCCCATGGGCTCAACCTCGAAGAGCTTTTTCCGAGCAACGTCCTCGCTCTTCTCCGTAAGGCGGATCTTCTCGCGCTCCTCCTCCATGTTTGCCTTGGTCATCCTGGGGATGACCTGCACGAAGAGGACGGTGCCGATAACCCCGAACATGTAGGCGACGCCGTAGCCAACGGCGACAATCGCCTCCGCATCGGCGACCGACAGGGTCGAGGCGGAGCCAGACGCCACCGTCGCGACGGCAGTCTGCGTCGATGACATGGCGGCGGCGCTCGTCAACGCGCCCGACATGACGCCGGTGATTGCCGCCAGGAACTCCTGCTGGTTTCCAGCCGATCCGCGTCCCACGAAGTAGCAGATGACCGTGGCGAGCACGCCGGCCGCGGTGACGACGAGGCCGATGAGGGCGTAATACTTGAAGTTCTTCTTGGAGCCCCTGATGAAGTTCGGCCCCGCAATCAGGCCGACCGCCCCGATGAACAGCACGAGGCCGGTGGTCTCAATGACCTTCAACGTGTTCAGGGAGATGTCGACCTTCTCCCCTGCCACGGTCTGGGTGATGTTCTGCCCGATCTCAGTGCTGTACATCACGCCGAACAGCAACGCGACTATGAAGACGCCCGCCGCTCCCAGGCTGACCCCCTTGATGCGGATGCGTCCGAGCAGGTACCCGAGAAAGATGACGTCGAAGCTCATGAGGACCAGGAATGTGATTCCCGTAACAGAGATCGCTCCACCAAGTAGATCCATCTTGCCCCTCGCATTTCCCTATTCAACAGTGGGACACGGTGCCAGACGCGCCATTCCGCAAGGAGCCTCGGGCACGACCGACAACTACTTTAATCTACTGGCTGTTCCGTCCACGCCGTTTCGGCGGTGCGGGGCAATTCGTCGAGGGACGGCCGAATCGTGCAAGGCTCCCCACAGCCGCCCCCTCGTTCCAAGTCTCTCTCGCAAGCGCGACGGGATCGTCGGCATCTATGGCCCGAGCGGTTCGAGCGGGTTGCCGTACCGATGGCACGTTTCACAACGACCGGGTCACCGTCATTCCCACTCAACGAGAACAGGGAGCGCCTAAACGGAGCGCAGACTGGGCATCCCGCTCTTTCTTCTGAGCAACTCAGGAATCTCGACAGGATAATTCCCGCTGAAACACGCATCGCAGAATCCGCCGTGCTCCGAGCGGATGGCATTGTGCAGGCCTTCCAGGCTTATGAACGCCAGGGAATCGCAGCCGACGTAATTCGCCACCTCGGCAACCGACTTGTTCGCAGATATCAGCTGGTCGCATGTATCGGTGTCGATTCCGTAGAAACACGGCCAGAGCACTTCCGGGCTCACAATGCGCAGATGCACTTCGACGGCACCCGCATCGCGAAGAAGGGTGACGAGCTGCTTCGACGTGTTTCCGCGCACGATGGAATCGTCGATGACGACGAGGCGCTTGCCGCGTATGACCGAAGGGAGCGGATTCAACTTGATGCGGATACCCATCTGGCGCATCTCCTGCGTAGGCTGGATAAACGTCCGGCCTACGTAACGGTTCTTCACGATGCCGTCGCAATACGGAATACCGCTTGCCGAAGCATATCCGAGCGCTGGGGGAATGCCTGAATCCGGGACGCCGAGCACGATGTCGGCTTCTGCCGGCGCCTCACTTGCAAGGATTTCACCCATGCGCCGGCGCGCATTATAGACTAGCTCGCCATCAAGACGACTGTCGGGACGGGCGAAATAGACGTACTCGAAAATACAGCTGGAGCGAAGCCCAGGCTTGACACCCTGCTCGCATTCCAGCCCCGCCGAGCTTATCTTCACGATTTCGCCCGGCTCGATCTCGCGAACGAATGTGGCGCCGACAGCATCAAGACCGCATGTCTCGCTCGCGACGACCCAACCCCTCCCGCGGGGAAGCTCGCCGAGCGACAACGGGCGGATGCCGTTCGGGTCGCGGAAAGCGTAGAGGGCGGAAGGCGTTGCCAGGGTTATCGCATAAGCGCCGTGCAGTTGCTGCATCATTAGGCGGATACCCGCGCGGATGTGTCCGGCGCGTCTCGTATCCACGCTGATGGTGCGCGCGGCCACCTCGCTATCGGTGTAGCCGTACAGCTGGATCCCCTCGTTGGCGAGCCAAACTCGTTGAGGAGCAGTATCGACCAGAGTCCCGTTATGGGCCAGCGCGATCGGCTCGTCGTCAATGGCCGACACATGCGGTTGCGCCTCCTTCCAATCGCCGCCGCCCGCCGTGGAATAGCGTGTATGGCCAATTGCGATTGCGCCCTTCAGATGCGCGAGTGCTTCCTCGTCAAAAACCTGGTCGACGAGTCCGAGACCCTTGTGGATGAGGATGGTGTCGCCATCGCCGACCGCGATGCCCGCGCTCTCCTGCCCACGGTGCTGAAGCGCCTGCAGGCCGAAGCACGTCAGGCGAGCGACGTCCTCGCCTGGCGCGTACACGCCGAAAACCGCGCAGGCTTCCTCGAGCCTGTCCGGCCTTTCGTCATGACAGTTTGGCTGCATTCTGTTTTCGAGCCTCCTCATGTTCTTGGTCAATCGCTCGTCGAAACCTATTAGAAGATAGCGGGGCTGCGTTTCAAACGCTTTTCGCCAATGCGCTGAAACCTTAGGTTAACGACTAGGAAACCAACTCGAAACCATATCCAGGTTCAGCCGCAACCAGGCAATGTCGACCAGTCTGTCGAATCGAGCACAGCGACGCACCTCAGAAGGAAAGCGCCGATTCGAATTCAGCTCGGCAAGTTAAAGGCTTCTCCTAGAAGACACTCGATTGTGGTAGGCGTTACAGGATTTGAACTTGTGACCTCTTCCGTGTCAGAAACGGAAATGTATACGAGCTATTGCACTCAGGTTGAGCTTATGCAGGTAAATGCAGGTATGGCAAAACACCCAGCGTTATGCTCTGTAGACTTGTTTCACTCTCGGACACACAAAAATACTCTCCATGCCGACAGTTTCCTACAGAGCTTTTTTCATAGGATTGTGTTTGTGCCGCAGGGGGGCACTTCCGTAACGAGATAAGGGCGCGATACGCAATGTGCGACAGGTGCCGTAAGAGACTTGTTGACGTCTTAGTCTGAGACGAATGCCGCATCGTCAGCGAGAAACGTGACCTTTCGATTGTTGACGGGCGTGGTTCCAAAGAAGGCAAAACGTTCAAATGACCAGTTTCGACATACTACTGGCCCCTTCGCCATCATCGGAGTGGCCAGCTAAGCAGAAAGCGAGGATGGTATGGACAGCAGGCAGACCGTTATAGAGACCGATGAGACCCTCGGGGAGAACCTGACCGAGGAAGATGAGAACGAACGCGTTGAAACCGCCATGAAAACGGCCGCACGCAGACGGGGTGCTGCGAAGCCGGCGGGCGCATTTGCGCGTAGCGATTGGTTCTGGACTTGGAGCAAGGGCGTGGATCTACTCGATGCCGTTTACACCGAGTCCCATGAAGATCCCGAGGGGGATGATACCGAGGCCAAGCCTTATGACGCCCTCGGCATCGCGAGAGCAAGGCTCGACAGCGAGGTGAACGAAATCTGCGATGCAGCGGCTTGGAACATAAATGAGTACCGCAAGATCTTCCACGTAACACTTGCAGAGCTAGCCTTGGCCATAGACGTAAGCGAATCGACACTGAGAAAGAAGATGAAGGACGGCACCCTTACGCTCAAGGAGTTTCTGACTCTCTGCGCTGTATGCCTTACTGACCCTTGCGTCATCCTCGGCTACGTCGACAGCGAGGACATCAAATTCGTTCAAGCCCTTCACTACCTGGACAAGGCAAGCGACCATCGCGCAGTTGGCGAACTGGTTGAGGTCCTTGCCAACAAGCAAAACGGTCGAACCATGATACGCCGGTCGGTGTCGCCCATTGTCGAGCAGGACCTTGGCTGGGATAACGATGAGACGATTGAGGACGGGGACGTCATATCGGACAACGCCTCCGATCTCAACTGGAACAGGGTGCTTCGGGAGATGCTTCCCTCCTGGCCACTTTGGTGGAAGACCGAATTCGACTATACCGAGTTCAACTTGCTCGTTGACGCATATCTGCAGATCGCAAATCACGGTCAGCCTTGGGCGGCGGGATACGAGGCCAAAGCCGAAGCGGCCACAAAGGTCGTCAGGGCGCTCAAGGCTCGGCCCGAAATCAGGAGCAAATTCGACCAGTGCAGGCGTATCAAAGAAACGATCCGGGACCTCGAGATCGAAGGCAACGAGCGGCAGGCGGATGGCCTCAAAGAGCTGGCGCACGAGCATAGCGTAGAGTTTGCCCGGATGCTTTACAACGCGGCGAATGGCATCGACGAAGCCGAGGAGGATGAGGACTGATGGCAAAAGGTCGCACTCGCGGGCCGAACCGTCCAACCGGACAGTTCGTTAGGCACGACTGGATATGGCTTTGGATGGCGGGCTCCAAGCTGAAGCACGAGATTCTTTTCAAGCGCACCCACGGAGGACCCGGCGCTACGCCAAACGCGAAAGTGCAGTTCTTCAGCCACGATAACGCCATCAAGACGACGGTCAAAAACGTGGAGCGCGCCGCCGCGACAATCGACGATCCATCATACGACGAACCGTACGACTTCGATGCCGAGGTAGACGCCGCCCGCAACTCCCTCAACGATGAAGTTAAGGACGCTTGCTCGGTTGCCTCCGAGAACCTTGAAGAGTACAGGCGGTTGCGCCAGATAACGGCAGCGCAGGCCGGAGAGGCCATCGGCGTGAACGAGTCGACATTTCGCTCCAAGATGCGTGCGGTCGAGAACATGAAGCTGGGAGAATTCCTTGCTCTGTGCGCGACCTTGGAGGTCGATCCCAGCGTGGCCCTCGGCTTCATCGATGGTGAGGATGCCTCAGCCGTAAGAAATATGCACCGTTTGGGAGCCGTCGAGGACCATAGGTATATTGGAGAGATGGCCGAGTTCCTCAGCGGGAAGTCTGGCACATACATACCAAGGCATGCCGCCATTCCCCATGCGCTCGCAGACGCAGAGCGTACTATCAGCGGCGACAAGATGAATGGGGACGATCAGTGGCCGCGATGGTACGAGACCGACGAATCCTATAGCGATTATGGCCCTTACTTCCATGCTGAATGGCGCGATGACGAGGATGGGCATGGTCCTGAGATCTCAGACATCACCGGTTACTTCATGGAAGCCGATGGGAGTATCTACGATCCCGAGCAGGAAGAGGCAGACAGGCTCTTTGCTGAGGAGGTTGCTGATTACTTCAGGAGCAGCGGGTTAGAGGTCCAGAGACTTGATACTGGTCGGCATGCGTTGGGTCTTGAACAGCTAGATAATGGAGAAAATGTAGAGACCGAATCTGAGGAATGACAGACCAAACCGTCAGCCAGCGAACGGTTTGTCTATAGGCTGACCGACGACTCTTCTGAAAGCAAACCGCTCGCCAGATAACGCTTTGCCCACCAATACAAACGCCGCCCCAAAGCATTCCGCCGATGGGGCGGCGCTTTGCTATTCGGGCCATCCAAGAACAAAGCGATTTGATGCAGGACAAACCGTATCCATACGTGCGATTTGCTAGTTATATATGCCTGTTTAACTGCGGTTTCTTCAATTGCGTCATCTGTGACAGCGCCGTATATTCGAGTTGCTAGCAGACAAGAAGGACGTGCACGATCCGGCCATTGCATCACGAGAACGGAGTTAACCATGACCGCGATCAAACAGAAGAACGATCATGCGCAGACTATTGTCGTGGGTTACACCCAGAGCGAGATTGACGCCCTCCACGCCATCGGCAAGAACAGGGTCACCTGCGTCACGCGCGTCTCCGAACGCATTGTTGCGCACGGGACAATCGAACACCGCTAGAAAGGAATGAGTTTGACAAAGCAAACAGGTGACGAATTCAGAGCTGAGTTGGCATGGCGCTCCTCCTTCGAAACGGAAGGCCGCTGGGGCATCCCACTTGTGAGGCGACAGCAACTTGTAGACGGCAAGATCGACTTGATAGCCTACGCGGACACAAAGCCGCACGATATCGAAGCAAACACACGACGAGGCGTCCACTTCTTCATCGACGATCCGCGATTCGAGGGAATCTACAAAAACCCAGACAACACGCTGGCAAAGGTCGCCCAGTACCGTTTCCTGCTGACGCCCGACCACTCGGTCTACGCCGACATGAAGCCGTGGATGCAGCTCCAGAGTGTGGCGAAGAGCCGATGGGTCGGGGCGTGTTGGCAAAGCCATGGGCTGACCGTGTACCCGACGATGAGCTGGGGTACGGCCCAGACCTTCGAGTTCTGCTTCAGGGGGTTCGAGCGCGGCGGCACGGTGGCAATCGCTACCTACGCCTGCAAGAGCGCCAAGTCGCTATACCTGCCCGGCTACTACGAGATGCTGCGGCAGTTGGAGCCAGAGCACATCATTTGCCTGGGAGAGCCGTTCCCAGAGATGAGCGAGGTGGACATCGTGGTTGACCATGTGAAGGCGCGAAAGGCGGTGAGGTGATGGGCGGACGAGGGACATACGCTTCCGGCAACAATGTGCCTTATACGTACCGAACGACCATGAAAATCGGCGGGATCAAGGTACTCGAGGGAATAGGGGGCACGCACGGCCTGCCAGAAGAGGCGCACTCGAGCAATGCATACATCCAGCTGAACAAGGACGGCACCGTCCGCACTATGCGCTTCTACGACAGCCAACACAGGCTACGCTACGAGATCGCCTACCACGGCGAGCGAAACCTGGACCCATCGGGAAGGCCTGTTCTTCATTATCATGTGTACGGCATCACTGGGAAGGCCAATTGGCACGGAGAAGCGCGCAAGGCAACCAGAGCCATGCGCAAACGCTACGGCAAGTACTTCGGAAGGAGCTGGACATGATCAACGGCAACCTGCAAGCGTTCCTAGACAAGCTCGCGTTGGGCATGGAGCTTGAAGTATCCTTCCGCGGGAAGAAGTACCTGATTCAAGGGTGGGATTGGTCCGAAGCCGACGCCAGCGCCGGACCGCACATCGAGATGTTCGAGCTCGGAGAGAACTTCGAACGCGACTACGAATTCCGTTACAACGGCACGAGTCGCGGGGAGTGCACGGAGGCTTTCCTCGCAGCGAAGATCTGGGACGGTATGACGTTCAACGAAGCCGAGCGCGAGATCGAGTGGATTTCGTAGCCTCTAAGAGATTCCCGCAAAGATGACAGAGCCTCCTCGAACGAGCTTTTTACCGCTTGGTCGTCTTCGTCATACCAATTCGATCATCATGCGACAGAACGGGGTAGGGACAGCGTCATCGCCGACTACCATGGCCATGTGGATCCCAGCAGTGTTGACCAGCAGCACTACCTGATACCGACCAACAAGGTCCTTAACGACGCGGCCGACGTGTTTGGCGAAGCAATCCAGCGCGCGCATGACGCGCTCCATAGCGATAGGGTTCATGGTAGCATGCGCCGTCGCTGCCGTTAGAATCAACCGCATAGACGCAAGAACCTTAGCGGCCTCGTGCATTGAATGCGCGCGAGGCCGCTAACTATAAGAATAGAAGTTGCCATTCTATCCATGTATGTGCATGGTGTTTTTGGGTGCTCGAGGGTGCCTCAGGGAGCGATTTGGTGGTTCTGGATATCAACAATGCAGCCATCAAAAACATCAATGTTACCGATTATTTCCAAAGGCCCAAATCGACAAATAAAAAACTGGTAGGAAACTATACTTCCTACCAGCGATTATTTGGTGGGCGTTACAAGATTTGAACTTGTGACCTCTTCCGTGTCAGGGAAGCGCTCTCCCCCTGAGCTAAACGCCCGAATCTGTGGTGCCGCGCGTGGGGTCGCGCAGCGCGGTAGCTACTATAGAGGAACGAAGCGCTTCGCGCAACAGAGAATTTGGCTCGCTTCACAATTCGTCCTATATTCCGCATAGTCGCAGGTAACAGGACGTGTCGTATGTGCAGGCGTGACGGGAGCGCACCACGAGGCGATCAGTCGGAAGAAGTCCACTCGCGATCTCGCCCCTTTGTCGAGGCGCGGGCGCCGCCCCTGGCCTTGAGCGACTTCGGGCTCACGGTCACGCCAGAGCCGTGCGAGGGGGCCGCGGGACGAGAGGAGCTGCGCACGGCAGGGCCCTCCCCCTCGCCCAGGAGGCGCGCGCGGAGCCGGGCGAGCGACGAGCGCAGGCGCTGGCTCTTCTCGTAGACGTTGTCGCGACCGTTGGAGCGAAGGCCGAGCAGGGGCACGGCGGCGAGCACGGGCAGGAAGTACTCGACCATGCGCCAGACCACGAAGCCCGCGGCGATCGCGTCGCCGAACATGGGGCCGAAGAGGAACGCGAAGCCGCCCTCGGCGCCGCCCGTGCCGCCCGGCAGCGGGATCGCCGAGGTGAGGAGCTCGAGCATCGAGCCGCAGGCGAGGCAGGTCAGAAGGTCGGCCTCGATGTGGAAGGCGCGCAGCACGAACCAGGGCAGCGCGTAGAGGCATCCGAGCTGGACGAGGGTGAGGGCGAGCGTCGCGAGCATGCCGCGCACGTTGGCGGCGGCGGCGCGAAAGCCGCGCGAGAAGTCGAGCAGCTGGGTGTTGACGACCTCGCGCCAGTGCTCGGGGCGCTTGAGCCAGCGGCGGCGCTCGAGAAATCCGATGAGGGCGTTTCCGAGCGTCATCGTGGGGCGCGGGAAGAGGCATACGAGAAGCAGCCCCGCCACGCTCGCGATCTTGCAGCTGAAGAGGATCGCGCCGACCAGGAAGACGTCGCCGTAGGTCGAAGTGAAGTAGTCGAGGCGGAAAATCAGCATGATGGCGGCGAAGATGCCCTCGGCGGCCTCGTAGATGATGAAGCGCGTGTACTGCAGGGCGCCGGCCTGGCCCATCGAGAGGCCCGCGCGCGTGAGGCGGAAGATCTGCGCGGGCGCGCCGCCGGTGCCGTTGGGCGTGAGGTTGGAGAAGAAGATGCCGGCCGCCTCGACGCTCATGAGGTCGCGGATGCCGAGCGGGCTTGCGGGGTCGTTCGCGACGGCCATGGCGTAGGCGCCGACGCCGAGCAGGTAGTAGACGACGTAGGCGAGCATGGCGGCGATGACCCAGCCGACGGCGACGTTGTTGAGCGCCGAGAAGAACGTGCCCACCTGCCCCGAGAGGACCAGGTACAGCACGTAGGCAACGGCAACGAAGCCGAGGAAGACGAGGCTCTTGCGGACCGTGCTGAGGTTCTTGCGCTCGGACTCGTCGGAGGCGTCGAAGGCGCCGGCGGGCTGCCCCACGCCGACCTTGACGCGGGGCGCCTTGGCCGCGGGCGTGGCCTTTGGCTTGTCGCTAGCGCGCGCCATCGCCCGAGCTTCTCTCGATGATGCCGCCGCCGAGGCACTCGAGCCCGTCGTAGACGACGGCGCTCTGCCCGGGCGCCACGGTGCGGCGAGGCTCGGCGAAGTCGATGCGGACGCGCGAGGCGGGCGCGGCGTCGGCGTCGTCGAGCACGGTCACGCGCGCGGGCGCGAGCTCGCCGGTGTGGCGGGTGCGGACGAGAAGGTCGCGGCCCTCGAGCTCGGCCGCGCGCTCGGCGCCGCCGATCCAGCGGGCGTCGGAGAGCTCCATCGAGGTGCACCAGAGCGCGGGGCAGTCGCGGTCGGCGGTCACGTAGACCACGTTCTTCTCGACGTCCGTCGAGACGACGTAGCGCGCGGGACCTCCGCCGAGGTTGAGTCCCTTGCGCTGGCCCACGGTGAAGAGGAAGGCGCCGTCGTGGCGGCCCAGGACGCGCCCGGTCTCCCACTCGACGACGTCTCCGGCGCGCCGTTCCAGCGTGTCGAGAAGGAAGGTGCGGATGCCCACGGGGCCGATGAAGCAGATGCCGTCGGAGTCGGGCTTGCGCTCGACGCCCAGGCCGCGCTCGGCGCACATGCGCCTCACCTCGGCCTTGCTGGCGATGTCGCCTACGGGGAAGATGGTGCGCGCGAAGGTGTCGGCGGCCACGCGCCACAGGAAGTAGGTCTGGTCCTTGTGCTCGTCGGCCGCGCGCAGCAGGTGCGCGGCGCCCGCGTCGTCGGTGGTTCGCCGCGCGTAGTGGCCCGTCGCCACGAAGTCGGCGCCCTCGGCGAAGGCCCGCTCGGCGAAGGTGCCGAACTTGACGGTCTGGTTGCACATGACGTCGGGGTTGGGGGTGTAGCCGCGCGCGTAGGCGTCGACCAGGTAGTCGACCACGGTCTCCTTGTACTCGCGCTCGCAGTCCCACACGGCGAGGTCGATGCCGAGCGTCACGCAGACGCGCTCGGCGTCGGCCAGGTCGTCGGCCCAGGTGCACTTGAAGCCCGGCAGGTCGCGCGACCAGTTGCGCATGTAGACGGCATGCACGTCATAGCCCTGCTCGAGCAGGAGCGCAGCCGACAGCGCCGAGTCGACGCCGCCGCTCATGCCAAGGTACACGCGCTTGCCCATATGATCTCCCAGGTCGCAATCGATCGCGCCGCCGAGAAGAGCCACGGCGCGTACTCCCTACTTCTCCCCCGTCGCGGGTCCGCCTATGCCGAGGCGCACCATCTCCTCGCGCACCACACGGCAGATGCAGGACGCGGCATAGTCCACGTCGGCCTCGGTCGTGGGGCGGCCCAGCGTGATGCGAAGCGACCCGGCGGCCACCTCCTCGGGGACGCCCAAGGCCTCCAGCACGTGCGAGACGCGCATGCGGCTCGCGGCGCAGGCCGAGCCCGTGCCCACCGAGACGCCGAGCCGCTCGAGGCCGATCACGAGGCGGCGCGCCTCGAGCCCCGGGAAGCTCACGTGCAGAAGGCCCGGCAGGCGCAGCTTTCGCGCGCGCGGCCCGGTGACGCGCGCCCACGGGAACTCGCGAAGCAGGCGTCGCTCGAGGTCGTCGCGCAGGGCCGCGAGGCGCCGCGACTCCACGCCGCGCGCGGCCTCGGCGAGCTCGAGCGCCACGGCGAAGGCGACCGCGCCCGCCACGTTCTCGGTGCCGGAGCGGACGCCATGCTCTTGTCCGCCGCCCCTGACCAGCGGGCGAAGCTCGACGCCGTCGGCCGCCCAGAGCAGGCCGACCTGCTTGGGACCGTAGACCTTGGCAGCCGAGAGCGTCATGAGGTCGCAGCCGAGCGACGACACGTTGACGGACACGTGGCCCGCGGCCTGCGAGGCATCCGTATGCAGGTAGATGGGCCGTGTGATGCCCGCCTCGAGGCGACGCTCGCGCTCGGCGGCCACCACGCGCGCAATCTCGCGCACGGGCTGGATGCAGCCGATCTCGCCGTTGGCGAGGCCGACCGAGACGAGCCCCACGCCGTCGTCGAGAGCGTCTGCCACGTCGGCGGGCGACACGCGCCCGTCGGTCCCCACGCCGACGATCTTGTGCTCGCGCGCGCGGGCGCAGGCGAGCGTGGACTCGTGCTCGGTCGCGATCGTGACGACCGTGCCCTCGGCCGCGGCGAAGGCCAGGTTGTTGGCCTCGGTCGCGCCGGCCGTCAGGGTGACGTTGTCGGCGCGCGCGCCGATCGCGTGAGCGAGGCGGGCGCGGGCGTCCTCGAGGTCGGCGCGCACCGCGCGCGCCGCGGCGTAGGGGGCCGAGGGGTTCTCGAAGCGCTCGCTCAGGTAGGGCAGCATCGCAGAGACGGCCTCGGGCGCCATCGGCGTCGCGGCCGCGTAGTCGAGGTAGCAGCGGCGGGGCGCGTCGGCACCCGCGCCGCCTGCGGGGCGAGGCGCCACGCTCCTCTCGGCGGCGTTGTCGTGGTCGGCGGCGGACATCACAGGTCCCTCCCGATCACGAGGTTCTGGAACTTGTTGCTCATGAACTCGTCGGTGTAGTGCTCGTCCACCCACTGGTCGACGGGGCCGGCGGGCGGCTGGCCGGCGTCGCGCCGGGCCGCGCGGCCAAAGCACACGAGCGTCATCACGATGTCGAGGGCCAGGTACACGGCGAGTATCGTCACGAAGACCACCTGGCGGCGCGTGGTCGGCTCGCCGATGCGGAAGAGCACCCACGGCATCACGAACTTGGTCCACACCACGCCGAGGAGCCCCCACATCACCAGGAAGCGCCAGGCGACCCACTGCGTGATGTGGTCGGGAAGGTAGACGTACGTCCACGACTGCGCGCGGAAGAGCGCCTCCATGCCCCAGCCTGTGAGCTGCTCGAGCGCGCCGCCGATGAGCATCGAGACGAGGAAGACCTGCCACAGTCGGGCGCCGTTGCGGCGCAGCAGGAAGGTGGCGACCGTGAGCAGCACGGTGCCGCAGCCGTAGAGCGGCGAGAAGGGCCCCCACACCAGGCCGACGCGGCTCTGGCTGACGCCGGCCGTGGCCAGCATCCAGAGCTCCTCGAGCAGAAGGCCCGCGACCGAGCCGATCACGAAGAGGAAGACCACCTGGTACCAGCCGATGCGCAGCCGGTCGAGGAACTCCTCGCGCATGCGCTCGCGCCCGAGGGCGAGCTCGCGTCGCTGCTCGGCCGTGAGGGCGCGCTTGTCCCCCTCGGCGGCCAGGGCCACCTCGGCGCTCACGTAGCCGCCGGCCACGGCGCGGTCGAGGTCGACGTCGTAGCCGAGCCACTGCCAGAAGTAGCGCACCACGCGCAAAAAGCCGTGCGCCACCACGAGCAGCGCCAGGAGCGAGAGTATCGTGAGAAACATGTGCGCCCCCCTGGGTCATGGCGCGGCGCGGCCGGTCCAGCAAAAAGGCACCCGCATCGCAGGTGCCCTTATTGTACTTGGAGGCGAGACCCGGATTCGAACCGGGGATAAAGGCTTTGCAGGCCTCTGCCTTACCACTTGGCCATCTCGCCGTATATGAAAAGAGCCGACTGAAATCGGCTCCGGATAAACCATGGAGCGGGCTACGGGGTTCGAACCCGCGACCTCCACCTTGGCAAGGTGGCGCGCTACCAACTGCGCCAAGCCCGCGACGCAGGAAGTAATATACGTGAGGGGCACCGCCGTTGCAAGCGAAAATCGAAAAAAGTTTCGCCCGGGCGAGAAGAGCCTGCTCAGGGCCGAAAAAAACTTTGTGAAGCGACTACGCGCCAATGTGGACGAGCTTCACAATGCGCACCCGCGTCCCCACGCCGCGGCCGCGACGCTCGATCGAGACCGAGTCGACCAGAAGGCGCATCAGGCGGATGCCGCGGCCGCGCTCGCAGCCGCACTCGGACGCCGGCGCCGCCTCGTCCGCGGCGAGCTCGAAGCCCTCGCCGCAGTCGGTCACGTCCACCACCACGCGGTCGGGATAGCTCGCCACGGTGAGCAGCGCCCCCTCGCCGCAGGTGTGGTCCACGGCGTTGCCCATGGCCTCCCCCACCGCGAGCGTGAGGTCGAAGGCCTCGTCCTCCGAGAAGGGCATGCCTGCCACCAGCTGCGCGAACCGGGCGCGCACGCCCTCGAGCGAGCAGGGGTCGATCGCCATGGTGCAGCGCCAGTCGGGCACCACCTTGGGGTCGAGGCGGGGCACCTCCCCCTTGGCGCCCGCGCCCGTCACGGGCACGAAGTCGACCAGGCGGCAGATCCTGAGCGCGCGCATCACGCGCTCGCTCACGTTGACGAGGGAGATGAGCCCGCCCACGGCGCGCATGCGGCGCACCTCGCAGAAGACGAGCGCCATGCCCGCCGAGTCCACGTAGTCGCAGCCGGCCATGTTGATGACGATGCGCCGGCACCCGTCGTCGATCAGGCCGTCGATAACGCCACGCAGCCTCGGCGCCGTGGTGACGTCGAGGTCGCAGTCAAGGGGTACCTGGGCTATGTGCGCGCTCTTCTCCATAGGGTGCTTGTTCCCCAACGCGTGCGCGCTATGCGCGCAACTCCGCCGGCGAGCCCTCATCGGCGGGCAGGCCGTCATAACGCACGCAGACCATGGCCACGTCGTCCTCGAGGCGACGCCCCGTGAACGCGTCGAGCGTGCCGAGCAGCCGCTCGAGGATCCCGTCGAACCCGCGCGGCCACTCGCGCATGACGGCGTCGCGCAGGCCGTCCTCCCCGAAGAACGAGCCGTCGGCGGCGCGCGCCTCGGTCGTGCCGTCGGTGTAGAGCAGAAGGGCGTCACCAGGCGAGAGGGGCGCGGTGCCGTCGCGGTAGGCCATGTCGTGGAAGGCGCCCACCACGCCGGACTGCACGCCGAGCGAGTTGAGCTCGCCCGTCCGCGCGCGCACGAGCACCGCGGGCGGGTGGCCCGCCGAGCAGTAGCGGATCGTGGCGGCGCGCAGGTCGATCACGCCCACGAACAGCGTCGCGAACGTCTCGAGCCGCGAGAACCCCAGCAGGAACTCGTTGAGCAGGCGCACCATCTCGCTCGGCGCGAGCCCCTGCCAGGCGTAGGCGCCCAACGCGCACTTGACGGCCGCCGAGACCGACGCCGCCTCGACGCCCTTGCCCGACACGTCACCCATGATCACGCAGGCACGCTCGTCGGGCAGGCGTATCAGGTCGTAGAAGTCGCCGCCCACGGTGGCCTCCTGCGTCGCCGACGAGTAGATACCCGCCGCCGTGATGCCCCGCACGCGCTGCAGCTCGTTGCGCATGCCGGTCTGCAGCGCCTGCGCGATGTGCTTGTCCTGGCGCCGGCGGGCGCCGCCCAGCCGTGCGTCGAGCACCGAGCGCACGACGCGCCGCACGAAGGCGCACTCGATCTCGTCGACCGGCTCGGAGTCGGCGGGCCTCAGCAGCAGGAACGTGAGGCGCCCCTCGCCCGGGACGGCGTGCGCGATCTCGCCGGCGCGCCCTCCCGCGCGCGCGTCCACGACGACGCCCATGGCGGGCAGCCCCGCCTCCGCGAGCGCCGCGCCCACAGGCCCCTGCTCCACGGACGTGACGCTCACCTCGCCGGGCAGCGCGCACGAGTCGAGCCCGACCTCCACCACGGCACCCTCGCTCCCCACGGCGGGGTCGTCGACCAGAAGCGTGCTCTTCTCGTCATCGATTCGCGCCGAGACGAGCGTGCATCCCAGCTCGCCGGCCACCCTGCCAAGCGCGGCCGCCACGTCGCCCTCGCCCGCGTCCTCCGCGGCCGAGAGCGTCTGCGCGATGTCGGTCGCCACCTCGGAGAGCGCCTGCTCGCGCCGGGCGCGAAACGCCGAGACCGCACCCACGAGCTGCACCGACAGGTACTGCGCCACAGCGTCGAGCAGCTCGCTGTCCTCGTGGCGCGTCGGCGTGGCCTGCGCCCAGCCCACCTCGATCAGCGCGATCACGTGGTCGCCGAACCACACGGGCACCGCGATGAACGACGTCAGCGGCGGCAGCATCGACGCGCGCACGCGGTAGACCTCGCTAGTCTCCTCGTCCACCACGTCGCGCCACTCGAGGTGGCCCTGGCGAAGCTCGCCTGCGCCGGGCGGCAGCACGCGCAGGCGCAGCGCATGCCCGACCTGCGTGGTGAGCCGCTCGATCGTGCGGCCGTAGGGCATGTAGCGCGGCACGCGCGCACCCGAAAGCGACGAGCTCGTGCCCCGCAGGCGGTACCCGTTGGCGTCGGCCACGTAGAAGAGGGTCCCCGTCGCCTCCATCGTCTGCGTGATCTCCTCCATCACGCGCGAGAAGAGCACGGTCACGTCCTGCGCGTCGAGCGTGGCGAGCACGATGTCGAGCGTGCCCGAGAGGCGACGGTTCGCGCGCGAGAGGTCGCCCACGAGGCGCTCGTGCTCGCGCTCGGACGCAGCGGGGCCGCCCGCCTCGCGCGCGACGAGGACGTACGTGCGGCTCTCGGCCGAGATGCGCTCGCAGCGAACCGTCAGCGAGACAACGCCCCCGTCGGCGGCCGCGCCGGAGACCGTCACGGCCGAGCCGTCGAGGGGAAAGGGTGGCGCGAACGCGACCGAGGTGGGCGAGCCGGGCGCCCCATCGGCGGCACCACGCGCGGCGCGGGCACCCCCTGCGGGCGGCGTCGCCTGGAGGTCTGCGGGAAAGAGCTCTGTCACGGGGGTGCCCACGAGCTCGCCCGACGCCCCGGACAGGGTGCGCCGCGCGCTGTCGTTGGCAAGCGTGACCAGGCCGTCGTCGCCGAACATGACCACGATGTCGTCGGTGAGGCCCAGCACGCACGCGAGCGCGGCGTTGACGCCGCTCGCACCCATGCCGTCCTCACGCCTGAACGCCAGTCCGTCCTGCGCCATGAGAAACCCCTCTCGATTGGCCGCGATCTTGTCGCGCCAGCATACGTGAGTAGCATACCCGTATGCGCCGCGACCGATAACGCGCGCTCCTCTCGCCCGCGAGGGGCCCAAGGGGAAGCCAGGGGGAGGCGCCGCGCATTGCCTCGAGATACGAAAAGAGGCCCTTGCGGGCCTCTGAGAATTCGTGGTGTCGGAGGCGGGACTTGAACCCGCACGACCTTTTAGTCAGTCACTAGCACCTCAAGCTAGCGCGTCTGCCAATTCCGCCACTCCGACATGCGTTTCGTGCGAGAGCAATATTAGCACGCACCTTTCGCGCGATGCAACAACTATTTTGAAAAATGTGAACGTGCCGCGAATCCGCAGGTCGAAGGGCGAATTCACCTTATGGAGGGCCCAAAGGGGCCGCGACGCGCATTGCGCCGCGGCCCTCGCTACTCCTCCTCTTCCGCACCCTCCTGCTCGGCGCGCTCGTTCTCGACGCGGCGGCGCGAGTAGGCGGCCATGGCCACGCCGGCCGCGGCAAGGCCCGCGCCAAGCGCGCCCATGCCGGATGCGGGGTCACCCGTGTCGGGAATCCTCGAGCGGCGCGCCGCGGCGTCGTCGTCCTCGTCCTCCCCGTCGTACGAGTCACTGAGCTCATCGCCGTTGATCTCGTCGGACTCGCTGACCTCGAACTCGTCATACGGGTAGTCGAGAAGGTCGTCGTCCTCGTAGTCGGACTCCTCGACGATGTAGTCGACGTACTCGTCGCCGTCCTCGGAGTACTCCGGCCCCGGCTCCTCGTAGTCGGAGTACTCGATCGACTCCGGCTCGTAGTCGTAGGCGTCGTAGTCAATGCCCTCGTACTGGTCGGCCATGTCGATGTAGCCCTCGTCCGCCCTCTCGTCGTCCTCGGGCTCGTCGTGGGTCGAGAGCATGTCGGCTTGCACGCCGAGAAGATCGAGGTCCGCGGCCGTGGCCACCTTCTTCATCGAGGCCGCCACGAAGTCCTGGGCCGTGGCGCTTGCCGCGACCTTGCCCGACCAGTCCTTCGGCACCACCAGCATGATGGTGTAGACCGAGGTCGCGCCCGGTGCGAGCGCGTAGTCGGGCTCGACGTCCTCGAGGGTGCCGTCGGCCTTCTTCGGGTTGTAGTTCGAGGGCACGAGCGTCGTCTTCGAGAAGGTCAGCTTCGTCACGGTGTCGGTCTTGTTGTTCTTCTTGCCGCGCCTGTGCAGACGGATCGAGCAGCCCGCCAGGTAGGTGTTGCCATCGTTTCTGATCGTGACGTTGAAGGGGCACGCGATGCCGGGGAAGACCACGTCCGTGACCGCGTTGAACCCGATGACGTTGGCGCAGCGCGTGTTCGGCATGGCCGTGAAGCGGATCTCGGCCTCGCTCTTCTTCGCGTTGGTGAGGTTGGTGCTGAGGAAGGCCATCGCGACCGACTTCTGGCTTCCGCAGACCACGAGCGTGTCCATGTCGTAGTCGACCTCGCAGAACACGAACGGGTCGGAGAACTTGCCGTTGCGCAGGCGGCATGCCATGACGTCGTGCTCCTCGACGTCCTTCTTCGCGCTGGCCTTTCCGTCCTTGTCGTAGCGGTACCCCGGCGTTCCCTCGCGGACCGCAGGATAGAAAATGAACTCACCGTCATTGTCGACGCCAAAGGAAGTGACGTTGAAGTTGTCGGACCCAACGAGAGCGAACTTGAACCTGGGCTCGGGAACGCGATACACCTCGCCCCCACCCGTGGGGCGCACGAGGTTCTCCAGGGTGACGTGCATGACCTTGCCCCTGACCGTGGCAAGGAAGCCCTCGTGGTTGGGCCAGCGTACGAGCTGCGCGGGACCGAAGAAGTTGCCGAGGTCGCCCGATCCCTGCTCGATGTCGCGGTCATAGACCGCGAAGAGCTTGGGCTGGCGGGTGGTGCCGGGATAGTAGGCCTTCCCCTCCTTGTGGGCCATCGCGCCCGCCTCGTACAGGAAGTAGTAGGTGTAGATGCCCTTGAGCATGACGACGTACCAGCCCACGCCATCGCCCTCGACGCTCTTGACGCGCGGGAAGATGGTCATCTGGTAGATGGAGTGGTCCTTGAGTTCGCTGAACACGGTCGAGTTGATCTCGTTGCTCTTCGGGAAGGTCGCGAGGCCGCCGTACTTCCAGCCCGAGTGGAAGTGCTCGTTGTAGAAGTAGAACCCGGCGCCGACCTTGACGTCACCCTCCTTCTGGCTGAGGATCTTCTTGGGATCGGCGGCCGCACGGTCGAGGTACGAGAGCATGACCCCGTCCTTGGTCTCGTCGCCGACCTTGTCGTGCATCAGGGTGATGCACGGGCAGGAGTAGTGGTGATAGAAGTCCTTGCCGGCCGTCTGCGTCGCATCGAGGACGTAGTGGTATTCCTTCTTCCCGTCAGGCCCGGTGGTCGTCCAGTGGTAGTCGCCGCTGTGGGCCTTCTGGTCCTTGACCGTGAGCGTTCGCGAGCTCTTGTCGAACTCGTACACCACATAGGTGAGCAGCTGGTTCTGAAGCAGGTACGCAAGGTGGTTGTTGACGTCCTTGTTCTTGGCGTCGCGGTGGCCGGAGATGATGAACATGCGTATGAGCGCCTTGTCACCCTTCTCCTCGACGTTGACGTCGAAGTCATAGTCGTCGTAGTTGATGCGCTTGTTCTTGTCGTACTTCGACTCGCCCGTGGTGATCTGCGGGGCGGTGTCGAAGACCCACACGGCGCGCTGGCTCGCGCCGCTCTCCTCGCAGACGACGCGTGCGCGGTAGGCGTAGGATATCTTCGTGCTAGGAATTACCTGACCCCCCTGCTTTGCCTCGTCGGAGAAGATGCCGACCGAGGCGATGCGGAAGACGTACTGCCTGCCGAAGATGAGGTGAACCTGCGCACGGGGATCGCCGAAGGAGTTCTTGGCCAGGACCTCGACTGCGTTGGGGACCAGTCCCGCGTGACTCGCCGTGCGCTTGACCTTTGCCTTGACGATCGCGCCGTAGTCGTAGACGTACGTACGAGACGGACCCAGGCGCGGCGCGATGACGCCCTTGCTCGTCGCCGCCTGCGGCTCGAGCTGCGGCTCCGACTGCGCGGCAAGGCCATCCTTGGACTCGGCAGGGCTGGTGTCGGCCGTGGCCTCGGGCGAGGCGTCGGACTCCGCCGGCTTCTCCTGGGCGGCATCCGCGGCGCCCGTCTGCTGCGCGGTGCCCGATGCGGCGTCTGACGCGGCATCCGAGGTCCCTGGCGAGGCCGCCTTCCCATCCGTCTCTGCGCCAGAGCCGGTCCCCGCGGCCTCGGCACCGGTCGCGGCGACACCCGCCGCGGCACCAGCGGCGGCAGCGGCGGCAGTGGCGGGAGTATCGGTCGAAGAGCCGGACTCGGGCGCGGCGGCGTTCGCAGACGCACCCTCCCCCGTCGGGGCGCCGTCGCTCGGCGTCGCGTCCTTTGCGCCGGGCTCGGTCTGGCCGCCGCCGGGCGTGGCCGCATTGCCTTCGGACTCCTGAGACGCACTCTTCTCGGACTCCTGCGCTACGTCCTTCCCGTCCGTCTGCGACGCATCCTGAGACTGCGTCTGGGACTCCGTGTCGGAACCCGTGCCCAAGTCGCCCGTGTCGCCCCCGTCGGACGCACTGGGCGCGTCATCACTGTCATAGAAGACGAACATGGTGTCGCTGGTCTCGTCGGTTCCCGTGATCTCGCACGGGACGCTCTCGATCTTCCACTGCTTCTCATACCCTGTCTCTTCGGTATAGGCACCGAGGTCGTACTCGAAGTCGTTGTAGTTGATCTCGAGGGCCTCGTCCTCCGCGAGGTGCTCGAAGTCCTCGTCCTGCAGCAGGTAGCCCTCGCCGCTCTCGAAGGCATCCTCGACGATGTCGAGGAAGTTCACATCCTCCTCGGCCTGGGCCGCCATCGCCTCGAACTCCGAGGCCGTCTTGTTCTTGGGCTTCCAGCTGTCGTAGAACTGCGGCTCCTTCATCTTGAGCGGCAGGTTGAACGGGATGGTGAAGAAGAGAAGCTGGATGACGACCTGGGTCTGGAACGCGAGGCCGACGACCCTGTGCGGGTTCTCGACGTAGGAGGGGCGCTTGTCCGGAAGGACAGTGAGCGCCAGGTAGATCGTGATGGTGAAGATGCCCTTGACCGAGACGGAAAGCGCGCCCTTGATGCCGACGCCGAGCGAGATACTCGGGGAGATGTCGATGGTGAGGCTGAGCGCCGAGTTGGTGTAGTCGACCTTCCACTGGTTCCAGTCGGTGAGCTTCGGCGTGGAGGCGGCAATTGCCAGGCCAATGACAGCGCTCGCGTTGAGGCCGAACTCGAAGACGAGGGGCACCGGGCCCGCAAGGAACTGCCACGCGAGGCTGAAGTCGATCGCGAGCATGATCTGGCCGGCGGCGCGGAGCCTGATCAGGTCCTTCTCCTTCTCTCCCCACTTGGCCGCGAGCGAGAGCTGCGCGCCGACGGTGGTGGAGAAGGTCCTCATGAGCTTGACGTGGGTGAACTTGCCCGTGCGCTTGTCGATGGCGTTCATCGTGTTGAGCGCGTTGGTTCCCGCGTCCTCCCAGACCTTGTTGATCTGCTCCGAGACGGTCTTGCGCGGGTGGGACTGCCAGCCGTTGCCAACGACCTTGCCGTCCTTGGTCTTGTACCCCCACTCGGTCGTGCGCCAGGAGACGTAGGCGTAGCCGAAGGGGTCGAACCCGTAGTCGATGTTGTCGAACTCCGGCTTCCACATGGGAAGGGTCTGCCCGCCGATGAGGGGCAGGCCGCTCGGGAAGGTGATCGAGAATCCCTTGCCCTTGGAGTCGGTAAAGGGGGACAGGGAGAAGTTGCGGTCGGTGCCCGGCGCCTCGTACCCGCCACGGGCGTTCGAGATCTTCAGTGCGACCGGAGCCTTGAACTCCTTGCCGCCCTGCTCGTAGCGAAGCGAGAAGTTGTTGCCCTCGGGCAGGACCTTTCCCGCGCCCTTGAGGAGGAACTGCTCGCGAAGGTCGAGCGAGCACCTGTTCCCCGAGGGGCTTCCCGTCCCCTCGGCGATGCGCTTGTCGCCCGCGTACAGGGCGGCCTTAACCTGGCCGGAGCCCGAGAGCCCCTCGAGTTCGACGTGCACGGTGTGGGAGGCGTCGTTCTTGGCCGTCACGCAGAAGTCGTTGTTGGTATAGAGGATGTCCCAGTCGTCGAAGGTCACGCGGGAGGGATAGGCCTCCCCCTTCGTGATCGTGCGGATGGGAAGCGCGACGCCCTTCGCGCCCTCGACGGTGACGCGTCCCGTGCGGAAGATGCGGTAGCCGTCCTTGGTCACCTCGATCTCCGCCGAGAAGGTATAGCGCTCGGGCTTCTTTTTCTTGCCCTCGTCCTCGGAGAGGGGTGCGATGTCGAAGATCGCGACGCCCTTGTCGTTGGTCTTGCCCTCGACCGTCTTGCCGTTGAAGCAGCTCTTCACGAAGACGCGGGCGTCCTTGACGGGAGACTTCTTGTTGCCGGCGACGTCCATGACAGCGAAGGCGCACTCGTTGCACTTGGCGACGACGACCGTCGCGTCGGCGGCATAGGCCTCCTTGGGGTCCATGGTGAGCACGAGACCGCCAGAGACAACCGGAAGCGCGAAGATGCTCCCGATGGCCACCTCCACAAAGGAGCGACGCGTTATCGTGCGCTCAGGCGCCCCCTCGGGGTCTGGCGTGGTGCGAGCGAGGTCCTTGCGTCCCATGGGCGGCTCCCATCCTCGTCGCCACTGGCACGCGAGACGCGACAGCGGCCGCGCGCAGGTGGCAGGTACCCGTTCTTCTCATAGTACCTGCGGCGACACACCTTCCCTTTCATCCGTCCGTGCAACGGACGCATACGGCACCCCGAGCGTGACATCATTACGACCCTTCTCGCACGAGGGGCATCGCTCGATAGAAAAAGGGACCGACCCGCGTGGGTCGGTCCCTCTCGGACGCATGGGGTGCGCGCTACAGCTCCACCGAGGAGCCCTTGATCGGGTTCGGCGCTGCGAAGTGGCAGGCGCAGAAGTGACCGGGCTTCACCTCGCGAAGCTCGGGCATCTCGCCCTTGGAGCACTGCTCCTTCGCGATCGGGCAGCGCTCGTGGAACGGGCAGCCAGCGGGCGGGTCGATCGGCGAGGGAACGTCGCCGCTCAGGATGATGCGCTTGCGCGCGTGCTGCACGTCGGGGTCCGGAATGGGCACCGCGGAGAGCAGGGCCTGCGTGTAGGGGTGGTGTGGCTCCGCGTAGAGCGTCTTCCAGTCGGAGTCCTCCATCATGTGGCCGAGGTACATGACGGCCACGCGGTCGGAGATGTGCTGCACGACGGAGAGGTCGTGCGCGATGAACAGGTAGGCCGTGCCGTACTCCTTCTGCAGGTCGGACAGGAGGTTGAGCACCTGCGCCTGGATGGAGACGTCGAGCGCGGAGACCGGCTCGTCGCAGATGATCAGCTTCGGCTTGAGCGCGAAGGCGCGCGCGATGCCGACGCGCTGGCGCTGGCCGCCCGAGAACTCGTGCGGGTAGCGGTTGATGTGCTCGGGGTTGAGGCCCACGATGTCAAGAAGAGAACGCACGTACTCGATGCGCTCCTTCTGGTCCTTCATCACGCCGTGGATCTGGAGCGGCTCGGAGACGATCTCGCCGATGGTCATGCGCGGGTTCAGCGAGGCGTAGGGATCCTGGAAGATGAACTGCATGTTGCGGCGCATCTCCTTGAGCTCCCTCTTGTTCATCTTGGCGACGTCCTTGCCGTCGAAGATGACCTTGCCCGCCGTGGGGTTGGTCAGGCGCATGATGGTGCGGCCCGTGGTGGACTTGCCGCAGCCGGACTCGCCGACCAGGCCGAAGGTCTCGCCAGGGTAGATGTCGAAGGACACGTCCTCGACGGCGTGGACCCTCTTCTTGTTCATGCGGCTGGCGAAGACGCCGGCCTCGACGGGGAACTCCTTGGTGAGGTGCTCGACGTGGAGCAGCGGCTCCCCGGTCCTCTTGGTCTCGGTCATGAACTACTCGCCTCCCTTGGCGCTCTTGGTTCGCGAGGTGGCAGGCGCGTTCTTCTCGATGAAGCCGGGCTCGGTCGCGAAGTGGCACTTGGTGTAGTGGCCCTCGCCGACGTAGGTGGGCTCGGGCTTCTTCTGGTGGCAGATGTCCTTCGCGTAGGGGCACCTGGGCGCGAACGAGCAGCCCTTGGGGGCGTTCACGAGCGAGGGCGGGTTGCCCTTGATCGGCGTGAGGCTCTCCTTCTTGTCCTCCACCTGCTTGGGGATGGAGCGGATGAGGCCCCAGGTGTAGGGGTGCGAGGCGCTGTAGAAGATCTCCTCGGCGGTGCCGAACTCAACGGGGCTGCCCGCGTACATGACCATGATCTTGTCGGCCACGTCGGCGACAACGCCGAGGTCGTGGGTGATCATGATGATGGCGTTGCCGTTCTTCTCCTGCATCGACTTCATGAGCTCGATGATCTGCGCCTGGATCGTGACGTCGAGGGCCGTGGTCGGCTCGTCGGCGATCAGGATGTCAGGGTCGCAGGCGAGCGCCATGGCGATCATGACGCGCTGGCGCATGCCGCCGGAGAACTCGTGCGGGTAGTCCTTGACGCGCTGCTCGGCGTTGGGGATGCCGACCATCTTGAGCAGCTCGATGGAGCGCTCGCGCGCCTGCTCCTTGGAGTAGCCGCGGTGAAGCCTGAGGCCCTCCCCCAGCTGGCGCCCGATGGTGTAGACGGGGTTCAGCGACGTCATGGGGTCCTGGAAGATCATGGCGATGTCGTTGCCGCGGACGTGCTCCATCTCGCGCTCGCTCATGGCGAGAAGAGACTTGCCGCGGTAGCGGACGTCGCCGCCCTCGATCTTTCCCGGGGGCATGTCGATGAGGCCCATGATCGTCAGCGACGTGACCGACTTGCCCGATCCCGACTCGCCGACGACGCCGAGGGTCTCGCCGCGGTCGAGGGTGTACGAGACGCCATCGACTGCCTTGACCACGCCGTCCTGGGTGTGGAAGTACATCTTGAGGTCGTCGACCTCGAGGAGGTGCGAGCCCTCAGGAACCGGCTGGTCCTTGAGCTCGACCCAGTTGTCATTCTTCTTGCGTGCCATTATGCGTCCTTCATCTTAACGTCGAGTGCGTCGCGCAGGCCGTCACCGAGAAGCGTGAAGGCGAGCACCGTGGTGAGGATTGCGAGACCGGGCATGAGCATGAGCCAGGGCTGGGTGGCCAGGTAGGTCTGGCCGTCCTGGATCATGATGCCCCAGGAAGGATCGGGGGGAACGACGCCCATGCCGAGGTAGGAAAGGGCGCTCTCGGTCAGGATGGCGCCGCCGATGTTCATCGTCGCGTAGACGACGATCGAGGCGACCGAGTTCGGGAAGATGTGGCGGGCGACGATGCGGGCGTCGGAGGCGCCCATCGCGCGGGCCGCGTCAACGTAGTCGTTCTCCTTGACCGACAGGATCGCCGAGCGGAAGACGCGGGCGATCGAGGGCCAGCCGAGGATGCCGATCGCGATGAAGACGTTCTGGATGCCAGGGCCGATGACGGCGAGCATCGCGATGACGAACAGGATGTACGGGAACGCCAGGAAGATGTCCGCCAGGCGCATGATGATCGTGTCCCAGATCCCGCCGTAGTAGGCGGCGAGCGCGCCCATGACCAGACCGATGATGGTCGAGATCGCGGTCGCGAGGACGCCGACGGCCAGCGAGATGCGCGCGCCGTAGATGACGCGGCAGAGCACGTCGCGGCCGAGCGTGTCGGTGCCGAAGGGGTGCTCGGGCGAGGGCGGCAGGCGCGAGTCCTGCGTCATGGTGGTGGAGTCGGCCTCGGTCGGGCTGCCCAGCGTCTGGGGCACCCAGAGGTCGGCGGTGAGGGCCACGAGGATCATGAGCACGATCCAGACGGCACCGAAGATAGCAAGCTTGTTCCTGCGCAGGCGGCTCCAAGCGTCGCCCCACAGGGTACGTGCGGGGGCAGACGTGTCGATGTCGCCGTCGGTGGTGACGGGGCTCTCCGTCACCTCGTTCTTCTCCATCTCTTCAGTCATGTCGCGCACCTCCTATTCGCTCTTGCCCGCGCCGTACCTGATGCGGGGATCGAGGAAGGCGTAGGAGACGTCGACGATCAGGTTGATGACCATGACGACAACGACGATGACAGTTACGGAACCGAGCACGATCGGCCAGTCGCGCTGGGTGATGGCGCGATAGGTCTCGTAGCCGACGCCGGGCCAGTTGAAGACCGTCTCGGTCAGGATGGCGCCGGCCATCATGGCACCGAAGTCGATGCCGATGTAGGTGACGACGGGGATGAGGGCGTTCTTGAGCGCGTGGTGCCAGATGACGTCCCTGCGCGAGAGGCCCTTGGCGCGCGCCGTGCGGATGTAGTCCTGGTTGAGGACCTCGAGCAGCTGCGAGCGCATGATGCGGGCGCAGTAGGCGGTCGAGACCGCGGCGAGCGTGCACGCCGGCAGGATGTAGTAGACCCAGTCGGCGAACTCGGCGTTGGGTCCGCCGGCGCCGGAGATCGGAAGGTACACCGATCCGCCCGTGACGTCCTTCAGCACGATGCCGAAGAACAGCTGGAGCAGCATGCCGAACCAGAAGGCGGGCATTGCGACGAGGATGGACGTGATGAGCGTCACGAGGATGTCCCAGAACGAGTAGCGCTTGATCGCCGAGACCATGCCGGCACCGATGCCCACGATCGCCTCGAGGATGATCGCCACGATGGCGAGCCTCACGGTGTAGGGGTACTTCTGGAGCAGGATGTCCGCGACCGGCTGGCCGGTGCGCTGGAACGACGTGCCCAGGTCTCCGTGGAGCAGGCCGCCGACGTAGAGGCCGTAGCGCTTCCACATCGGGGTCTCGATGGTGTTGCCGGCCTCGTCATAGATCGGGTTGCCGTTGTCGTCGGTCTCGATCATGTGATACGAGGCGCGGAGGGTGATCTCGGTCTGGGGGTCGAGCTTCTTCTCGCCCGCCATCAGCTTGATCGGATCACCCGGAACGATGTTCTCCATCGCGAAGAGAATCAGCGTCACACCCAGAAAAACGGGTATGAACTGGAGAACTCGTTTGAGAATGTACTTTCCCATACTAGGAATCCCTCTGATAGCCCAACAGTTGCCACATTCGCCACATACGTAGCGACATATGTTCCTTATTATAGCGCCGGCCACGTCCCTACACGTAAATAGTGAGAAGAGCTTGGCCTGGCTCCTAAACAGCAGGTGGGGCACCACATTGGGTGCCCCACTCAGCACGTGCTGTCTAGGCTGCGCGATGCCAGCTTCGAGCGTTAGCCCTCGAGCTTGGCGGTGGCGAACTCGCCCTTGTTCTGCGCGTCAAAGTAGAAGTTCTGGATGCGCGCGGAGCCGACCTTGTTGTGACCGTAGAACATGATGGGGATGATGGGCAGGTCGTTGCCGATCATCACGTTGATGCGACGGTACTCGGCCTTGCGGGCCTCCTCGTCGACGATCTGGCGGGCGGCGTCGATGGCGGCGTCGACCTCCTCGTTCTTGTACGCGCTGTAGTTGTTGTCAGCGGTGCTGTAGAAGTTCGGGTAGAGGAAGTTGTCCATCGTGGGGTAGTCGGCGTTCCAGCCGAGGCGACCCACCTGGTAGTTGCCGTCGCCCAGGGCGGTGAGGTAGCTTGCCCACTCCATGGAGGCCTGCTTCACCTTGAGGCCGACGGCCTCGAGGTCGGCCTGGATGATGGACATGATGTCCTCGTGGCCGCCGCCGGAGTTGTAGGAGAGGGTGATCTCGGTGCCGGCAAGGCCGTTGTCGTCGACGATCTTCTTCGCGGCGTCCTTGTCGTACTTGCAGAACTCCCAAGCGTTGGAGGCGTTGTCGTCGATGATGGCCGGGAAGGCGCTGTTGGCGGCCTTGCGGCTGCCCTCGAAGAGGGTGTCGACGATGTTCTGGCGGTTGATCGCGAGCGACATCGCCTTGCGCAGGTTGAGGTCCTGCATGACGGGGTCCTTCATGTTGATGGCGAGGAAGTAGATGGACGCCTCGGCACCAGTCAGGGCCTGGGCACCCTTCGTGACGGTGTAGCCGTCCTTGGAGGTGCCGTACTTGTCGCTGATCTCCTTCAGGCGACCGGCGGGGATGTCGGTGAAGTCCATGTTGCCGGCCTCGAACTCACGGAAGGCGGTGTCCGGGTCCTTCTGGATGGAGAAGTTGATGCCGGCGAGGGTGGCCTTCTGGCCATAGTAGTCGTCGAAGCGGACGACGTTGATGTACTGGCCGCTCTCCCACTTGCCATCCATCTTGAAGGGGCCGTTGCCGATCGGCGCGGTGAGGAACGACGCGGGGTCGTCGAGGGCCGCCTGCGGGACGGGAGCGAGCGCGGGGTGGGCGACGACGTAGGGGAAGTCAGCCATGGGGGCGGTCAGCTTCACCTTGAGGGTGTACTCGTCGGGGCAGGTGACGCCGGAGAGCTCCTTGGCGTTGCCCTCGGAGATGGCGTCGTAGCCCATGACGGGCGCGAGGTGGTAGGAGATCTTGGAGGGCGTGGTCATCTTGGGGTCGCAGATGCGCTCCCACGCACGCTTGAAGCTCTTGGCGTCGACGGTGTCGCCGTTGTGGAACTTGGCACCCTTGACCAGGTGGAAGGTCCACTCGGTCGCGTCGGCGTTGGCCTCCCAGGACTCGGCGGCCTTGGGGACGATCTCCTTCTTGTTCCAGTCGTAGTCGGTGAGGGCGTCGAACAGGATGTGCTCGACCTGGGTGCCCTCAGACTCCTGGGTGTTGTAGGGATCGATGGCGACGGGGTCATTGATGTAGAACTTCATGGTGCCACCGGCAGCGGCACCGGCGCCGGCACCGGCGTCCTTCTTTCCGCAGCCTGCGAGGGCAGCGAGCGCACTTGCGGCGAGGCTGCCCGCGACGAAGGTACGACGACCCATCATCAGCTTATCCGCCATTCTTTCCTCCTATGGTTGCTTCGGCGGGACACGTTGCCCCGCCACCGAAAAACACAGGGTAGACCCCCGCATTATTAGGAATGATTTTTGCGCAATATGCAGGGCTTTGCAAACCACGCGCCGTCCGTCGAATTGTCAGGCGCGTCCAGCAATAATTATGTTGCCGCAGGTACAACAATGGCTTTCGCCGACCGTGAACCCACCCTGAACCCCGATGCCCCACATGAGAGTTAACCGCCAGGAAACAGACCCCCTGGGAAGGCGACCGTGGCCCAGCCGCACGTCCGCCGTCGCGTCGGGGACGCGCGGGCGCGCCTCTCCCCCGCCGAAGCAAAGAGGGGCCTCGCCTGAAGGCGAGGCCCCTCGAATATCCAATGTGTGCCCCCCGGCGAGGGCCATGCTCTTCTCGCCTAGATGACGCCCTGCGGGAAGGTGAGCGCCATGATGCAGACGCAGAGGCCGAAGACGACGGCCGTGATGACCGTGAGTCGGTCGAGGTTGCGCTCCCAGATGCCTGAGCCGGCGGTGGAGTTGTACATCGACGCGGCGATCATGTCGGAGACGCCGGTGCCCTTGCCCGAGTGCATGAGGATAAGGATGATGGTCAGGATCGCCGAGATGGCGAGGATGATCAGCAGAATGACGTTGAGCACACCCACGAGCTACTCCTTTTAGAAAAAGGTCGGCGCCGCATGCGACGCCGACCATCAAGCTTCACACGACAGTGTGAAAGCATATCACACAACGAGCAGATGGCTACTGCTCAACCAGGACCCTCCCCGTCATCTCCTCAGGACGGTCGATGCCCATCATGGCAAGGATCGTGGGGGCGATGTCGGACAGGCGGCCGTCCTCGATGCCGGCAAGCTTCACGGGCTTGTCGTCGACGATGATCAGCGGCACGCGGTTGGTCGTGTGGGCCGTGAACGGCTTCTTCTCGCCGTCGACGACGTCATACATGTGGTCCGCGTTGCCGTGGTCGGCCGTGATGAGGGCGAAGCCGCCCTTGGCCAGGATCGCCGGGATGATCTTGGACAGGCCGTGGTCGACCGCCTCGACGGCCTTGACGGCGGCGTCGACGACGCCGGTGTGGCCGACCATGTCGCAGTTGGCGTAGTTGACCACGTAGAAGTCGGCCTCGTCGTTGGCGATTGCCTCGGCGAGCTTCTCGGTGACCTCGGGCTCGCTCATCTCGGGCTGCAGGTCGTAGGTCGCGACCTTGGGCGACGGGATGAGGACGCGCTCCTCGTTCTTCTTGGGCTCCTCGACGCCGCCGTTGAGGAAGAACGTCACGTGGGCGTACTTCTCGGTCTCGGCGGTGTGGAGCTGCTTGTAGCCACCGTCGGCGAGCACGTCGGCCAGGACGTGGGCCGGCACCGTCTTGGGGTACGCGACGTCGACGTCGAAGGTCGGGTCGTACTCGGTCATGGTGACGAACGAGGAGAGCTTGGGCCACTTCTCGCGAACGAAGCCGTCGAAGTCGGCGTCGGTCATGGCGCGGGTCATCTCGCGGGCGCGGTCGGGACGGAAGTTGAAGAAGATCACGGCGTCGCCGTCATCCACTCCACCGTCGTCGAGCACGAACGGCGTGACGAACTCGTCGCCGCGCGGGTCCTCCTTGTAGTAGTCGAGAAGGCCCTGCTCCGCGGTGGAGGCGCTGACGCCCTTGCCGAGCACGATGGCGTCGTAGGACTTCTGCTCCCTCTCCCAGCGGTTGTCGCGGTCCATGCCCCAGTAGCGGCCGGCGACGGTGCCGACCTTGGTGTCGTTGCCGTGCTCGGCGGACACCTTGGCGCAGAAGGCCTCGAGGTCGGCGAGGAAGCCGGCACCCGACTGGGTCGGGACGTCGCGGCCGTCGGTGAAGGCGTCGACGCGGACGCGCTTGACGCCGCGCTCAGCCGCCATCTCGAGAAGGGCCTCGCAGTGGCTCATCTCAGAGTGGACGCCGCCGTTGGAGATGAGGCCCATGACGTGGAGGGTGCCGCCGTTGGCGACGACGCCGTCCATGGCCTTGGTGAGAACCTCGTTGGCCTTGAAGGAGCCGTCCTTGATCGCGTTGTTGATCAGCGAGAGCGACTGGTACACGATGCGGCCGGCACCGATGTTGAGGTGGCCGACCTCGGAGTTGCCCATCTGGCCGTCGGGAAGGCCGACGTCCTCGCCCGAGGCGCCGAGCGTGGTGGTCGCGTACTTCTCGGTCAGCGAGTCGAAGAAGGGCCTCTTGGCGAGCGAGACCGCGTTCTCGGGGCCGGCGGGCGCGAGGCCGCAGCCGTCCATGATGACGAGAAGAGCGGGGGTGCGAACGTCACTCATTACATTGCCGCCTTAACCATCGCAGCGAACGAGTCGGCCTTGAGGGAGGCGCCACCGACGAGCGCACCGTCGACGTCCTCCTTCTCGAGGAAGCCGGCGACGTTCTCGGGCTTGGCGGAGCCGCCGTAGAGGACGCGGATGCCGTCAGCGGTCTCCTGGCCGAAGATCTCGGCGAGGGTCTTGCGGATGGCGCCGCAGACCTCCTGGGCGTCGTCGGCAGTGGCGGTCTTACCGGTGCCGATGGCCCAGATGGGCTCGTAGGCGATGACGTACTTGGAGGGATCAGAGATCTCGAGGCCCTCGGTGTCCTTCTTGATCTGGTCGACGACGAAGGAGACGTGCTCGCCGGCCTCGCGGACCTCGAGCGGCTCGCCGCAGCAGCTGATGGGGACGATGTCGCGGGCCATCAGGGCCTTGGCCTTCTTGTTGATGTCCTCGTCGGTCTCGCCGAAGTAGCCGCGACGCTCGGAGTGGCCGATGATGCAGTAGGTCGCACCGATGGCGTTGAGCATGCCGGGAGCGGTCTCGCCGGTGAAGGCGCCGGACTCCTCCCAGTAGACGTTCTGGGCGGAGAGGGCAAACGGTGCCTGCTCCTGCTCGATGACCTCGGCGACGCCCTTGAGGTCGACCGCGGGAGGCGCGACGACGACGTCGACGGAGCCGGTGCCGCCCTCGAGCTCGCGAGCGAGGCCCTGGGCGAGGACGACGCCCTCGCTGTAGGTCTTGTTCATCTTCCAGTTGCCAGCAATCATCCTGTTACGCATCGAGAAGCGCCTCCACTCCGGGAAGGGCCTTGCCCTCGACGAGCTCCATGGAAGCGCCACCGCCGGTGGAGATCCAGCTCATCTTGTCAGCCAGGCCGAACTTGTTGATAGCAGCGACGGAGTCACCGCCGCCGATGATGGACGTGCAGTCGGAGTCGGCGACCGCGCGGGCGACGACCTCGGTTCCGTGCGCGAACGCGTCCTTCTCGAAGACGCCCATGGGGCCGTTCCAGAACACGGTCTTGGCGCCCTTGATGGCCTCGGCGTAGAGGGCCTCGGTCTTGGGGCCGATGTCCATGCCCATGCGATCCTCGGGGATCTGGTCAGAGGGGACGGTCTCGATGACGTTGTTCTCGGCGAAGTCGTCGGTCACGACGTTGTCGACGGGAAGCAGGATCTTGACGCCCTTGTCCTCGGCCTTCTTGAGCATCTCGGCCGCGCGCTCGACCCAGTCCTCCTCCTTGAGGGAGGTGCCGACGGTCTTGTAGCCCTTGGCGAGGAAGAAGGTGTAGGCCATGCCGCCACCGATGATGATGGTGTCAGCGGCGTCGATGAGGTGATCGAGGACGCCGATCTTGGAGGACACCTTGGAGCCGCCGACGATGGCGACGAAGGGACGCTCGGGCTCGGAGAAGATCGAGGTCAGGGTGTCGACCTCCTTCTCGAGCAGGAAGCCGGCGACAGCCGGGATGTGGGCGGCCGGGCCGACGACGGAGCCCTGGGCGCGGTGGGCCGTGCCGAAGGCGTCGAGGACGAAGATGTCGCCGTAGGAGGCGAGCTTCTTGGCGACCTCGGGGTCGTTCTTCTTCTCGGCCTTGAGGAAGCGGACGTTCTCGAGGACGAGGATGTCACCGGGCTTGACGGCGGCGACGGCCTCGGCGGCCTTGTCACCGTAGGTGTCGTCGACGAACTTCACCTCGTAGCCGGTGAGCTCGGCGAGCTTCTCGGCGGCGGGCTTGAGGGAGAGCTCGGGCTCGAAGCCGTCGCCCTTGGGGCGGCCGAGGTGGCTCATGAGGACGATGCCGGCACCGTGCTCCTTGAGGTACTTGATGGTGGGGATGGCAGCGCGGACGCGCGTGTCATCGGTGACGTTCTGGTTCTCGTCCAGGGGCACGTTGAAGTCGACGCGCATGATGATGCGCTTGCCCTCGACGTCGACGTCACGAACGGTCTTCTTGGTAAAGGCCATCGTTTCTCCTATCGATACGTGTGCTTACAGAAAAAGGGGCACGGCCGCGGCCCTTGGACCGGCGACCGCACCCCTTAGGTTGCTCGAGGTTAGACGCGCAACTTAGGCGACGAACTTCTCGAAGTACTTGATGGTGCGGACCATCTGCGAGGTGTAGGAGTTCTCGTTGTCGTACCAGGAGGTAACCTGAACGAGGCTCTGGCCGTTGCCGAGGTCCTGGACCATGGTCTGGGTGGCGTCGAAGATGGAGCCGTGGGTCTCGCCGACGATGTCGTGGGAGACGATCTGGTCCTCGTTGTAGCCGAAGGTCTCGGGGATGGTCTCGGCGTAGGCCTTCATCGCAGCGTTGACCTCGTCGACGGTGACCTTCTTGTCAACGACGGCGTAGAGGTTGGTGAGGGAGCCGGTCGGCGTCGGAACGCGCTGGGCGGCACCGATGAGCTTGCCGTTGAGCTCGGGGAGAACCAGGCCGATGGCCTTGGCGGCACCGGTGGAGTTGGGGACGATGTTCTCGGCGCCGGCGCGGGAGCGACGGAAGTTGCCCTTGCGCTGGGGGCCGTCGAGGATCATCTGGTCGCCGGTGTAGGCGTGGATGGTGGTCATGATGCCGGAGACGATGGGGGCGAAGTCGTTCAGACCCTTGGCCATCGGGGCGAGGCAGTTGGTGGTGCAGGAGGCAGCGGAGATGATGTTGTCCTCAGCGGTCAGCTGCTCGTGGTTGACGTTGTAGACGATCGTGGGGAGGTCGTTGCCCGCGGGAGCGGAGATGACGACCTTCTTGGCGCCAGCGTTGACGTGGGCCTGAGCCTTGTCCTTGGAGGTGTAGAAGCCGGTGCACTCGAGGACGACGTCGACGCCGAGCTTGCCCCAAGGCAGGTTGTTGGCGTCCGCCTCCTTGTAGATGGTGATCTCCTTGCCATCAACGATGATGGAGTGATCGGTGGCGGAAACCTCGTGATCACGGGAGTAGTTGCCCTGAGTGGAGTCGTACTTCAGAAGGTAGGCGAGCATCTCCGGCGAGGTGAGGTCGTTGATCGCGACGATCTCGGAGCCCTCGTGACCGAACATCTGACGGAAGGCCAGACGGCCGATGCGACCAAAGCCGTTAATAGCAACCTTAACTGCCATGCTATCTCCTTTCACGAGACCACTCGGGGCCCTTCCCCAAGCTGGCCTAGTAACAAGCACTTTTGCCATCTTACTAAAACTCGTGGACCAAGGGATGAATTCTGATGCATACATCCCGAAAAAACACCCATTGCAAATAGATGACTACGCATGCGTATTCATTTTCGGGCCTAAAGACGCAAGGGGGCATCGGCGGACGGCAGCCCACGTCTAGCGAGTGGCAGAGGTCGTGTCGTCTGCAGAGGCCGCGATCTTCTCGTCCACGAGGGACTGAAGCCTGAGGAAGCGGTGGTACATCGCGGACTTGGAGGCGGGAGGCGAGCAGCGCTGGCCGAGCGCGGCAAGGGAGACGTCGGGGTTGGCGCGGCGCAGGAGGCAGAACTCGCGCAGCGCCGGCGGCAGGGCGCGCAGGCCGATGAGGCGCTCGGCCTGGGCAATGAGCTGCACCTGGTCGGCGGCGGCGCCGGTGGAGCGCGCCTGGTTGGCAAGCTCGGCGTTGACGCGTCGGTTGACGTCGTTCTTGAGCGACTTCATGTGGCGGACGTTCTTGACCGCGAGCGCGCAGCGGCGGGCGCCCATGGCCTTGAGCAGGCAGATGATGTCGTCGAAGCTCTTGACGTAGATGGCGTAGGCGCCGCGGCGGCGGTTGAGGCGGGCGGAGACGCCGAGGGCCGAGAAGAGCTCGACGAGGTCGTGGGCGAACTCCTCCCCCGAGACGGCGATCTCGAGGTGGAAGTCGCCGCGCGGGTCGGCGATGAACCCGCCGGCCATGAAGGCGCCGCGCACGAAGGCGCGCCGGCAGCAGTCGTTCTGGACGAGGTCGCGCGCCACGCCCGGAGCGAGGCCGCGGCCCGGGAGCAGGATGCCGAGGCGCTCGAGGTCGGCCTCGAGCTCGTCCTGCTCGGGCACCTCGATGAGGTAGTTCCTCGTCTTGTGCAGATTGGAGTGGCGCACGGTGAGCGGGGTCTCGAGGTCGAACAGCTCGTGGGTGAGCTTGATCATGGTTCGCGCGACCGCGCCGGTCTCGGTGGCGACGCGCACCGAGTAGCGCCCCGGTCCGTGGAAGGAGAGGGTGCCGCAGACGCGCGTGATGGCGGAGAGCTGCGCGTAGGCGCACAGATCGCAGTCACCCTCGACGCGCGAGAGCTCGTCTTTTACCTGGGCCGTGAAGGACATGTCACCTCGCAGACGCGCCGTGGGGCAGGTTGCGGTGCGAGAGCGTCACGTGGTAACCCTGCTTGGTGAGGTAGTCGGCCGTGACGTTGGCGATGGCGACGCTGCGGTGCTGGCCGCCCGTGCAGCCGACGGCGATCGAGAGCTGCGACTTGCCCTCGGCCACGTAGCCGGGCATCACGACGTCGAGGAGGTGGCGCCAGGCCTCGAGGAAGCGCTTCGTGACGTCGTTTCCGAGCACGTAGGTCGCGACCTTCTCGTCGTTACCCGTGAGGGTGCGCATCTCAGGGTCGTAGAAGGGGTTGGGCAGGAAGCGCACGTCGATCATGAGGTCGGCCTCGGCGGGCATGCCGTGCTTGAAGCCGAACGAGAACACGTGGACGTCGAGCAGCTGCTGCTCGGTGAGCTCGGAGAAGCTACGGCGGATGCGCGAGCCGAGGGCGGCCGTGCGCATGTGGCTCGTGTCGAGCACGAGGTCGGCGCGCTCGCGGACGCCGGCGAGCTGCGCGCGCTCGCGGGCGATGGCGCTCTCGAGGGACTCGCCGGGGCCCGCGATGGGGTGACGGCGGCGCGTCTCCTTGTAGCGTCGCATGAGCACCTCGTCGGAGCAGTCGAGGAAGAGTACCTTGACCGTGAGCTCGTGCTGCTCGAGCTGGGCGAGGGCGTCGGTCAGCTCGTCGAAGAGGCCCTGGGCGCGCAGGTCGCAGGTGACGGCGAGGTGGCGTCCCACGCCGGTGTTGATGCCCACGAGCGACGCCAGGTCGAGCACGAGGCGCGGGGGCAGGTTGTCGATGCAGTAGTAGCCCATGTCCTCGAAGACATGCATGGCCTGGGTGCGGCCAGACCCCGACATGCCCGTGATGATCACGATGTCGGGGACGCGGTCCGCCGCGGCGGCGGTGCGCATCTGTTCGTTCGCGTCAGCCATGCGCTCCCCTAGCAGAGCCTCGTGCCGTTGGGCACGCTCTTCTCGAGCGTCGCGATGACCGAGTCGATGCCGTCGTCGTAGCCGATGTCGAGCAGCATCCCCTCGCTCACCATGCCGGCCATCTTGCGCGGGGCCATGTTGACGAGGAAGAGCGTCTGCATGCCCTCGATCTCCTTGGGGTTGGCGCGCTCCTCCTTCAGGCCGGTGAGGATGGTGCGCTTGAAGTCGCCGAAGTCGACGGTGAGGGCGACGAGCTTCTTGGAGCCCTCGACGTCGTCGACGCGCTCGATGGTGCCGACGCGGATGTCGAGCTTGTCCCAGTCGTCGTAGGTGACGTTGTCCTTGACAGGTGCGCCCATGCAGACTCCCTCCGTCGTTTCTGCGGTCGGCCCGGGCGGGCGGCCCGGGGCTCACCCCAAAGCTTACCCCACGCCCGCGGGCGGCGGGGTGGCTCACATGTTAGTCGTTCGCGGCGGCCGGGCCCTCGGCGCCGGCGGCCCTCTCGGCGACCTCCGCCGCCTCGCCCTCCCAGGCGCGCAGCGTCTCCCACACGTCGCGGGCGACCTGCTCGGGGACGCCCTTGACCTCGGCGATCTGCTCCGGCGTGGCCGCGCGCAGGCGCTTCAGGGAGCCGAAGTGGCGCATGATGGCCTTGCGCCGCTTGGGGCCGACGCCCTCGACCTCGTCGAGGATGGAGACCGACTGGGCCTTGGTGCGGAGCTCGCGGTGGAAGGTGATCGCGAAGCGGTGCGACTCGTCGCGCACCTGCTTGATGAGGTAGAGCGAGGCAGAGCCCGACGGCAGGACGACGGGCGTCTCGTCCCAGGGGACGAAGACCTCCTCGTCGGACTTGGCCAGGCCGCAGACCGGGATGTCGAGCCCGAGCTCGGCGAGCTGCGTCATGGCAGCCGTGAGCTGGGGCTTGCCGCCGTCGACCACGAGCAGGTCCGGGGCCGTGGCGGCGAAGCGCTCGTCGGCCATGCGCTCGGGGCTGTAGCGCCGGCCGAGGACCTCCTGCATGGAGACGAAGTCGTTGGCCTCGTCGAGCTCGGTGCGGATCTTGAAGCGGCGGTACTGCGACTTGTCGGGGCGGCCGTTGGTGAAGACGACCATGGAGGCGACCGTGAAGGCGCCGTGCAGGGTGGAGATGTCGAAGCACTCGATGCGCAGGGGCGGCGCGTCGAGGGCGAGCGCGCTCTCGAGCTGGAGCAGGGCCTGGTTGGTGCGGTCGTCGGCGTAGCCCGTGCGCACCATGTAGCGCATGAGGGCGTGACGGGCATTGCGCGACGCGAGCTCGAGGAGGTGGCTCTTCTCGCCACGCATGGGACGATGCAGGTGACAGACGTGGCCGCGCTTCTCGGAGAGCCACTCCCCCAGAAGCTCGGCGTCGGGCAGGTCGACCGTGACGTCGACCTCGGCCGGGATGTCGGCGGTCTCGTCGTAGTAGCGCTTGACGAAGCCCTCGACGAGCTCGTCCTCGTCGACGTCCATTCCCTTGTTGAGGATGAACTCGCTCGTGCGGATCGTGCGGCCCTCGCGCACGACGAAGACGCAGGCGCACGAGATCGTCTCCTCGCGGTAGATGCCGATGAGGTCGATGTTGACGCTGGTGGGGAACGTCACCTGCTGGCGGTCGTCGAGGCCGGAGATGACCTCGATGCGGCGCTTGAGGCGGCCCGCGCGCTCGAACTCGAGGTTCGCGGCGGCCTCGGCCATCTGCTCCTTGAGCTCGCCGATGATCTCGCCGCGACGGCCGGCGAGGAACTGCTCGACCTGGCGGATGTTCTCGGCGTAGTCGACCGTGGTGATCTGGCCGCAGCAGACGCCGGGCCCGCGCCCGACGTGCGAGTCGAAGCAGGGGCGGCCCTGCTTGGCGAGGACGATGTTGGCCACGGCCGCGTCGTCGGGGTGGGCCTCGAGGTAGCGGCGCGTGCGCTTCCACTCGGCGCAGGAGGCGATGCAGACGGGCACGGCCTTGCGCAGGGTGTCGATGGTCTCGCGGGCGGCGCGGGCGTCGGTGTAGGGGCCGAAGTAGCGCGTGCCCTTGCGATGGCGCTCGCGGGTGTACTTGATCGCGGGGAAGACGTCGGACTCGGTGATCGCGATGCAGGGGTAGCTCTTGTCGTCCTTGAAGTCGACGTTGAAGTAGGGGTGGTACTGCTCGATGAGGTTGCGCTCGAGCACGAGGGCCTCGTGCTCGGACTCGACCACCACGTAGTCGAAACCCCTCACGACCTGCATCATGAGGGGGATCTTGGCGCGGTCGTCGGTCAGGTTCACGTACTGGAACATGCGCGACCGCAGGTTCTTGGCCTTGCCGACGTAGATGACCTCGCCCTTGGCGTCCTTCCAGAGGTAGCAGCCGGGGCTCGTGGGGACCTGGCTCACCTGCTCGGCGATCGAGGGGGCGCCCTGCTCCTCCGGGAGGGGCGCCTCGCCCGAGAGGTCGGGCATGTAGCCGGGGTCGCGGATGGTCATGGGGCTAGTCGCGGCTCGTGTCCTGCTGGGCGTTGCCGCGCTCGTTGCGCACGCGCCTAATCTCGAGGGCCTTGTCCATCACGTGGAAGAGCATGCCAAGCGGCTTGTCGTGGGTCTCGACCCAGTAGGTGGGCTCGGGCACGAACAGCAGCTTGAAGTCGCTGATGCCGTCGTTGAGCAGGCCGTTGAGGTCGTAGAGCTTGGCACCGGCCTCCTTGGCGGCGCGGATGGCGACCCACTTCATGTAGTAGTTGGCGCGGCTGCGCTTGCCTGCGTCGGAGACGGCGCCCCACAGCTCGAAGGCGCAGCCGCCCTTGGACGTGACGTTCCAGAGGAAGGCCTGCAGCTCGCCGTCCTTCTCGGCGACGAAGAGCTGCTGGGAGCCCTCGAGCGCGGTGAAGGCCGTGCGGTAGAACTCGTCCTCGTGGATGGGGAAGCCGTCGGCCTCGGCAGTCTGGTGGTAGAGGGCGAGGATGGCATCGAGGTCACGCTCCTCGCCGGGGCGCACGACGACGCCGTCGCGCTCGCCCTTGCGGATGTACTGGCGGCACTTGCGGTTGGGGATGCCGGCCATGATCTCGTCCTCGGGCCTGGTGAGGTCGATGACGGCGGTCTTGTTGATGAGCGAGGTCTCGCTCTTCTCCCACCCCTCGCTCCAGTCGAGCTCGGCGACGGCCGGGTCGACCTTGAGGCTCTGGGCCTTGGTGTGGGCGCGGCACCACTCGGCGGCGGTGTCGGCGACCTCCATCAGGCGGCCGTCAGCGGAGAACGGCCCGCGCGGGGCGTAGGCGATGGCGCCGAAGGGCCAGGGCATCTTGCGGACGAGCACCTGGGCGCCACCAACGCTCGTGCCGTCGGAGTCGAGCATCTCGAGGCGGTGCGCGCACCACGGACCGGTCTGCTCCTTGAGCGAACCCCACTGCCACATCTGCATGGGGTGGGCGCCGAAGCCCTCCGCCAGCTCGTTCCAGTCCTGCTCAGTCGTGATAACGCGAACGTCCATTGGCCAGCCTTCCTGCACTCGCAGTTGCTTTTTTCTAGTCCATCCTACTTGACCTGCGCACGGACGGCCCGCATGGGCACAATAATTACCAAGAGAACATGTGTGCTTGCACCAAGGGTACCTGCCCCCACGTGGGCGCGCGATATAATTTCTGGGCTAACGCACACGGACAAGGAGGGTCACAACCTCATGAGATCATTCGCGTTCGAAGAGCTGGGCACCGAGGAGTTCGACGAGTTCAGCGCGACACACCCGCAGGGCAACTTCCAGCAGACCTCCCTCATGGGAGAGGTTCGCACCAGGAGGGGCATCGAGGTCCGCTACCTGGGCGTGCGCGAGGACGGCAAGCTGGTCGCCGCCGCCGAGCTCGAGATCCACAAGAGCAGGCTCTCCACCTTCGCCGAGGTCCACAACGGGCCGCTCTGCGACTTCCACGACGCCGAGCTGACGCGCTTCCTCTTCGAGAACCTCGCCCGCGTCGCCGACGAGGCGGGCTGCGCCCAGATCGAGATCACGCCCGACAAGCCCTGGGCCGTCCGCACCTCCGACGGCGAGGAGCTCGAGGAGGGCACCGAGCGTCCCGCCGGCGTGCCCGACGGCGCCCCCGCGGGCGTCGACCAGGCCTCCTTCGACAACATCGTCGCCTGCGGCTTCGTCCACGACGGCTTCGACCGCCAGTACAACGCCGTGCCGCGCTGGCGCTACCTCAAGGACCTGACGCCCTTCGAGGACGACGCCAAGCTCCTCTCGTCATATAACAAGAACACCAAGCGCAACGTGAAGATCGCGCGCAACAGCTCCGTCCACGTCGAGCGCGCGAGCCGCGAGGACCTGCCGACCTTCCACGCGCTCTGCGAGAAGAGCTGCGAGAAGCAGGGCTTCGAGAACCGCCCGCTCGAGTACTTCGAGCTGCTCTACGACTGCCTGGGCGACAACGCCGTCTTCTACATCGCCTACTTCGACGCGCGCGCCTTCCTCAAGTCGTGGGAGGACAAGCGCGACGGCTTTGCGCGCGACATCGAGCACCTCGAGGAGCTCGAGCGCGAGAAGGGGCCGCTCTCGCCCAAGAACCAGAAGAAGCTCAACGACGTGCGCCCCAAGTACGAGGCGTCCCTCAAGCGCATCGAGAGCGCCCACGCCTACCTCGAGGAGGGCGAGAAGATCCCCGCCGCCGCCGCGCTGTTCTGCTTCCACCCGCGCGAGTGCGTCTACCTCTTCTCCGGCTCCGATCCGAAGTTCGCCAAGTTCTACGCCGCGACCGCGATCCAGCACCGCATCATGAGCGACTGCATCGAGCGCGGCTGCGGCCGCTACAACTTCTACGGCATCGACGGCATCTTCGACGACCCCGACGACCCCGGCCGCGGCCTGCTCGAGTTCAAGCAGGGCTTCGCCGGCTACGTCGAGGAGATGATGGGTTCGTTCACGCTGCCCGTAAAGCCGGGCGTCTACAAGCTCAAGCAGGTCGCCCACAAGATCCTGGGCAGGTAGCGCCAGCCGCTTCGCACTCAGCCATCAGAGGCGTCGCCCCGCACGGGACGGCGCCTTTTTTGCGCGCGTGCGGCGCTAAAAGAAGGCCGCGCACCGGGAAGCCCGGATACGCGGCCAGATGCGCCTGTCGACGTGGAGCCTAGAACGAGGTCTCGGTCGGCTTGGGGTAGTAGCGCTTGAACTTGCGGATGTAGTTGCGCTCCATGAGCATGCCGTTGAGGCGAGAGCCGAGCGTGTCGTCGGGGCAGCGCGTCGGGTTCGCGATGGCGCCCTCCCCCACGACGCGGTCGAAGAGCTCGAGCAGCTCGGGGTCGGTGACGTAGCGGCGCGCCAGCGAGACGGGCACGCGCTTGTAGAGCACGTTCCTCTCGATGCTGTGGGACTCGTCGTGGACGCCGTCGACGATGTCGCGGACGAGCACGTACATGGGATTGACGCCCGCGGCGCAGGAGTAGTAGGAGTTCGCGCCGATGCGGGGGTTGAAGTCCATGAAGATCGCGCGGCCGGTCTTGGGGTCGCGCTTGAGGTCGATGTTGGCGAAGCCGCGCCAGCCGATGCCCTTGAGCATGGCGCCGACCTTGTCCCACAGCTCGGGGACCGGCTTGGTGATCATGGCGACGGGGTTGCCGTAGAGCGCGGGCACGTGGTCCTCGAGGATGACGTGGGCGGCGGAGCGCAGCGCGATCTCGCCCTCGCTGTCGACGTACATGGTGATGCTGTCCATGTAGTTGTCGTCACCCTCGATGAGCTCCTGCACCAGGAACTCGCCGCCGAAGCCCTCGGCGCGCAGGTCGGACCAAAGCTTGTCGAGCTCGGCCTGCTCGTGCATGAAGTAGACCTTCTGGAAGCCCTTCGGGTAGAGGTGCGCGTACTCGGACGAGACGGCGGGCTTCGCCACGAGGGGGAAGCCGACCTCAGAGGCGGCGATGGGCTCGTCGCCGGCAAGGCTCACGACCTCGGTCTTGGGCACGTCGAGGCCGTACTCGGCGCACATGCGCTGGAACGAGACCTTGTCGGAGACGCGGTCCACGAGCTCGTGCGGCGAGAGCTGGTAGACGACGTTCTCGGGAAGGCGGCCGCAGATGGCCTCGACGGTGCGCACGCGGTCGTCAGTGTTGGCGATGAGCACGACGGTCTTGTCGGCGGCGTCGGCGGCGATGCGCTTGACGGCGGCCAGCACGTCGTCCTCCCCCGCCGTCTCGACCACGACGTGCTCGATGAAGCGCGAGTACTTGATGACGGCGACGACGCCGGGCCAGATGACGCGGCTCGTGACGCCGAAGGCCTCATAGAACTCGCGGGCGAGCGCGTAGGTGGACCAGTCCCCGCCCAAGATGACGGGCTGGATGTCCTCGCGTGGCATGAGCGGCTTCATGAAGATCTCCTCACTGACTGCGCGCTAGCGGGCGCGCTTGGGCAGGATGCGGGCGAAGAGCGCGTCGAAGAACGGCGCGTCGGAGACGCCGAGAAGAGCGGCCCCTCCAAAGGTGACGATCACTGCGGGGATGCCACCGAGGACGGCGTAGAGAAGCCCTCGCATGGCACCCTGGCAGGGTCCGACGAAGTGCGTGAGGGCCAGCAGGATGCCGCCTCCCACGAGCGAGCCGGCGACACCGAGCGCGAGCGCGCGCAGCGACGCGACGACAACCGAGCGCATGCCGATGTTGCCGAGCTCCTTGCGGATGTGCATGAAGACCACGAGGTCGATCGTCCCGTAGAAGAGAGTGGACGAGAGGGGCACGACGTAGAGGCCGAAGCGCGGCGTGAGCAGCACGCAGATCGCAATCTGGATGACCGTCGCGATGCAGGTCGCGATCATGTAGAACTTCATGCGCATCATCGACGAGCACGCCTTCTGCACGAAGCTCATCAGGCCGTAGAACGGCAGCGAGATCGCAAGCGCCTGCAGGTAGACGACGGTCTGGCTGGCCGCCTCGGAGTCGAACGCGCCCGAGGCGAGCACCGCGATCAGGCACGGCGCGAACACGACCAGGAACATGGTGAGCGGGATCAGCGTGAAGAAGATCCTGCGCGTGCCCATGGAGAGGTAGCCCTTGAACGAGTCGATGTCGCCCTTGATGAAGCTGCTCGACAGCTCCGTGAACAGCGTCACCGAGATGGGGATCGCGAAGATCGAGTACGGCAGCACGTACCAGACGCGCGAGTAGTACGCGATCGACGCGCCCGCCGCGGTGACCGACAGCGCCATGCTCGAGGTGACGGCCGCCGTCGGCGTCGAGATGACGGTGACGACCAGCGTGGGCAGGCCGATCCTGAGCGTCTCTTTGATCGCGGGGTCGTGCACGTCGACGCGGGCGTGCAGCCTCACGCCGTGGCGGCGAAGCGCCGGGATCTGCATGAGCACCTGCACGACGACGCCCAGGGGGTTGCCGATGGCCAGCACGATCGCGGCCTGGCGCCAGTCGACGCCGGGGTTGCGGGTGAGAAGAGCGTACGCCACGAACGAGGCGATCACGATCAGGTTGTTGGCGATCGGAGCCGCGTTGCTCGCGAAGTAGTCGCGCTCCGCGTTGAGCACGCCCGAGATGATCGACGACAACGCGTAGAGGACGATCTCGCAGGCGAACCACCGGAAGAACCAGACGGCAAGGTCGGCGTCGAAGCCTGCCGTGGCTCCCGCCGACTGCGTCCACACGATGGGCACGGCGAACACGAAGCTCACGACCGTGACGACGGCCATGAGGATCAGCACGAGCGACAGCAGGTTGGAGGCGTACTCGCAGGCACCCTCGCTTCCGGCGCGCCTCTTGACGGAGAGGTACACCGGCAGAAACGCCGTGATCAGCATGCCGCCCGCGACGAACTCGTACAGCAGGTTGGGCAGGTTGTTCGCGACGGTGTAGGCGCTCGCGATGCCAAAGGCACCCAGGGCCCATGCCTGCGCGGACGTGCGGAAGAATCCGGTGATGCGGCTCACGATCACCAGCAGGCTCACGATGTTCGAGGAGCGCGTGGCCTCGCTCGAGAGGTCCTCGCCGCCTTCCTCGCCCTGCTCGGCAAGCTTGTCGCCGGCCTCCTGCTCGCTCTCGACAACGGCCTGCGCCTCAGGCTCGACCGCGGCGTCCTCAGCCGCCTGCTCGACCGTAAGGTCGCTCTTGTCCTGCTCGCTCATGGTGCCTTTCCACGTTGGGGACGGTGCGGATGCAAAACGCGCATCCTTTTAAGGGTAACAACTCGCCCACGTGCTGTGAGACGCATCACAAAGAAAGAAGAGACGCGCAGGCAACGTCTCCAGGCATCGAGGCCCCAGGCCATGCGAACACGCCCGAAACGCGGCCGCCCCCAGTGGCCACACCCCTGCAAAACCCGCCACCGCGGCCCCTCATGCCAGCCAAGGGCCAGCAAAAGCCCAGCTAGAGACAAGGATTTCTGTCGATTGGAAGGCCATTCTCGCGAGAATTCGAGCCCGCACGCGCTATGCTCCACTCACGCTGGTCGACGGACCTACGTGCGGGGTGGCGCCTCTCGAGGGAGGTGTTGCCTATGGATCTATTCTTCTTGGTCATGGCGTTTCTGACGGCCCTGTTCGGGCTGCTGAAGGCCGCGATTGAGCTCTATGGCGCCTTGCGCGACCATGAGGGCTCGGAAGGAAGGCCAGGCCGACGCACGTAGCGCTCGGCACCTTAGTCATTAGTAGGGTCCCGTGATGCTGGAACATCGCGGGACCTGAGATGGGCGCCGCCTACCCACAACCGTAGGACGTCGCCAGCTACATCTTCGCACGCGTGACCGGGCGGGTCAACGGTTGCGCGTGGCCCTCTGGCCGAGCGGTCAGAGGGCCACGCCGACGCACGTAGCGCTCGGCACTGAGTCATTACGTCGCCAGCTGCATCTTCGCACGCGCAGGACCAACGGTCAACGGGACGCCGCCCGTGGTCGGCAGGCGCGCCTAGGCCCGCCTCGCGTCGAGCTCTCCGGCAAGCTCTCCCAGCGTAACGCCGTACTTCTCGCACACCACCAGCAGGTGGTACAGGAGGTCGCCCATCTCGTAGCGAATGTGATCGTGGTCCTCGTCCTTGCACGCCATGATAATTTCGCTCGACTCCTCGGCGAGCTTCGACAGCAGCTTGTCGCCCGCGCACTCCGCGAGCAGCCGCACGGTGTAGGACCCCTCGGGTCGCTCGGTCGCGCGCTCGTGGATCACCCGCGCCAGCCCCTCCAGGGTCGGCCCGATCTCCATCTCCTGCACGTTTGCCGTACGCTCGCCCATCCTAGGCCTCCTTGCCCATAGTCAGTTCGCGATAGAAGCAGCTCCTCGCGCCCGTGTGGCAGGCGGGGCCGGGAGAGTCCACCTCATAGATCAGCGTGTCGGCGTCGCAGTCGACGAGCACGCGCCGCACGCTCTGCATGTTCCCACTCGTCGCGCCCTTGTTCCACAGCTCGCGCCGCGAGCGCGACCAGAACCACGAGGTGCCCGTCTCGAACGTCAGCCGCAGCGCCTCCTCGTTTGCCCACGCGACCATGAGCACCTCGCCCGTGTCGTGCTGCTGCACGACCACGGTGACAAGCCCGCGCTCGTCGAAGCGCACGGGTGTCGAGGCCAGGTCCGCCGAGACGAGCTTCTCGCCGGCATAGATGCCCTCTCCCAGGCTCTCCTCCATCGCTCTCCTCTCCCCTACCGCGCTAGAAGTCCAGGCGCACCGGAATGCCCTGCGAGGCCATGTACTCCTTGACCTCGCGAATCGAATACGTGCCAAAGTGGAAGACGCTCGCGGCCAGCACCGCGTCGGCCTCTCCCTCGATGATGCCCTCCGCGAAGTGCTCGAGCGTGCCCACGCCGCCCGACGCGATCACGGGGATGGGGACCGCGCGTGCCACCGCGCGCGTGAGCGCGAGGTCGAAGCCGTCCTTGGTGCCGTCGCGGTCCATGCTCGTGAGCAGGATCTCGCCGGCGCCGCGACGAGCAGCCTCCTCGGCCCAGGCAACGGCGTCGATGCCGGTGGGCGTGCGCCCGCCCGCGGTGAACACCTCCCACGAGTCCGTGCTCCCCCGCCGCCTCGCGTCGATCGCCACGACCACGGCCTGACTGCCGAAGGCGGAGGCCGCCTGGCTGATGAGCTCGGGCTCGCGCACCGCCGCGGAGTTCACCGAGACCTTGTCGGCGCCGACGGCAATCATCTGCCGCATGCCCGCCACGTCGCGAAATCCCCCGCCCACGGCGTAGGGGATCCTCAGCTCCTCGGCCGCGCGGCTGGCAAGCTCGATGGTGGTCGACCTGTCGTCCGAGGTCGCCGTGATGTCGAGGAACACGACCTCGTCGGCGCCCTCCACGTCATAGGCCCGGGCCAGCTCAACCGGGTCGCCCGCGTCAACCAGGTCGACGAAGTTCACGCCCTTGACGACGCGCCCCTCCTTCACGTCGAGGCACGGTATGACTCGCTTCTCAAGCATGCTGCATCCTCTCGATGGTCTCCTGCGCGCCTACGACGCCGCGGCGAGCGCGTCCTCCAGGGTGAAGCTCCCCTCGAAGATCGCCCGCCCGCTGATGGCGCCCTCGATGACGTCGTCGCCGGCCGCGGCCAGGGCGCGGATGTCGTCCAGGCCCGCGATGCCGCCCGAGGCGACCACGGGAAAGCCCGCGACGCCCGCGATGTGCACGTAGCTCTCGACGTCGATGCCGCACTGCATGCCGTCGCGACTGACGTCGGTAAAAACCAGGTGGCGAAAGCCCAGCTCGGCGAGGCTGCCCACGAGCTCGTCGGCCGAGGTCTCGGCCCCCTCGCGCCAGCCGTTGACGCGCACCATGCCGTCCTTCGCCGCAACGTCCGCGACCGCGTGCTCGGCAAAGTCGCGGGCTGCCACGCGCGCGAAGTCGGGGTCGCGCACCAGCGCGGTGCCGATGGCCACGCGCGAGCATCCCATGTCCACGAGCCGCTCGAGCGTCGCCGCGTCGCGCACGCCGCCGCCGGTGTCCACGGACACCCCCTCGACGCCGCAGATGCCCGCAATCGCACGGGCGTTCCTCTCGCACGCGTCCTCGTCCTCGCCGAGCGCCGCCGACAGGTCGACCACGTGGATCCACGTGGCGCCGCGCGCGCAAAAGTCGCGCGCCACGGCCACCGGGTCGCTCGAGTAGACGTCCATCTGCGAGCGGTCGCCGCGCCTCAGTCGCACAACCTGCCCGGCCACGAGGTCGATCGCGGGAAAGAAGATCATGGGCTACCCCCTCGCCACGTTCACGAAGTTACCGAGAAGAGCCAAGCCTACGCGGGAGCTCTTCTCGGGATGGAACTGCACGCCGAAGACGTTGTCCCTCCAGACGGCGGAGGCGAAGCTGCGCGCGTAGTGCGTGCGCGTGGCGACCACGTCGGCGTCCACGTCGTCGGCGAGCGCGAACGAGTGCGTGAAGTAGAGGTTCGCGCCGTCCGGCACGTCGACGAAGAGCGGGCAGCGCCTGCCGTGCTCCGTCAGGTGCGCCTGGTCCCAGCCCACGTGCGGCACCTTGAGCCGGTCGGACTCGAGGCGCGTGACCGACCCGCGCAGCACGCCCAGGCCGGGCACCCACTCGCCGCCGAACGACGACGCGGCCGCATGCTCGGCGCCGCGCGTGAACAGGACCTGGAGCCCCAGGCAGATGCCGAGAAACGGCGTGCCCTTCGCGATCGTCTCGACGATGGCGTCCGCCTGGCCGCTCGCCTTCAGGCTCGCCATGGCGTCCTCGAAGCTGCCCACTCCCGGCAGGATCACCGCCGAGGCGGCGGCGATGTCTGCGGGGTCGGACGAGGCAAAGGCGCTGCCGCCCACCGCGTTGACCGAGCGCACGACGCTCTGAAGGTTGCCCTTCTGGTAGTCGACGACCACGATGTCGCCGCGCAGCATCAGAGGCTCCCCTTGGTGGAGGGCACGCCGGTGACGCGCGCGTCGGCCTCGACGGCGGCGCGAAGCGCGCGTCCGCACGCCTTGAAGGTCGCCTCGATGATGTGGTGCGCGTTGTCGCCGGCGAGCTTGCGCAGGTGCAGCGTGATGCCAGCGTCGCGGGCAAGGCCCGCAAAGAACTCGCGCGCGAGCTCGCAGTCGAAGGTGCCGACCTTCTCGGCGACGATGTCCACGTCCCAGAAGAGCTCGCCGCGCCCCGAGACGTCGATGGCGGCGAGCACAAGCGCCTCGTCCATGGGGATCGCGGCGTCGCCGAAGCGGCCGATGCCGCGCTTGTCTCCGAGCGCCTCGCGGATGGCCTGGCCGATCACGATGCCCACGTCCTCCACGGTGTGGTGGTCGTCGACCCAGGTGTCGCCCTTCGCGCGCACGGTCAGGTCGCACAGCGAGTGGCGCCCGAGCGCGCTCAGCATGTGGTCGAAGAAGCCGACGCCGGTCTCGACGTCGCAGGCGCCGCTGCCGTCCAGGTCGATCGTGACGCTGATGTCGGTCTCGTTGGTCTTGCGCTCCACGGTCGCACGTCTCATCGCGCGTCCCCCTCTCGAATCAGGATCGACATCGCCTCGATGACGATGTCGTTCTCTTCTCTCGTTCCCACGCTGATGCGCAGGCAGTCATGGGTGTCGGGCGCGCCCGAAAGGTCGCGCACCAGGATGGAGAACTCGTCGCGCAGCCACTCGCGGACCCCGTGCGCGCCGGGCACGCGCACGAGCAGGAAGTTGGCGTCGCTCGGCCAGACGCGCACGCCGGGCAGCCCCGCGAGGGCGGCCGCGAGGCGCTCGCGCTCGGCGCGGATCTCCTCGATCGTTGCGGCGAGCTCGTCCCGCGCGCGGCAGACCTCAAGGGCCGCCGCCTGCGAGAACACGTTGACCGAATACGGCTGGCGCACCGCGGCGAGCGCGCCCACGAGAACCTCGGGCCCGATCAGGTAGCCCACGCGCGCGCCGGCCAGGCACAGCGCCTTCGAGAACGTGCGCAGCACGGCAAGGTTGGGACACTCGTCGAGCAGCGGCTCGGCCGATGCGCCCTCGCGGGCGAACTCGATGTAGGCCTCGTCGACGAGCACGACGCCCGGCGTGGCCGCGCAGAGCCTGCGGACGTCCGCAGGCGAGAAGAGCGTGCCCGTCGGGTTGTTGGGCGAGCACACAATCGTGAGCGTGGCCTCGCTTGCGGCAGCGACGAGCGCATCCACGTCGACCTCGAAGGTCTCGGCGTCGCGCGGCACCTCGACGACCTCGGTCTCCACGAGCTCGGCGTAGAGCTTGTAGACCGTGAAGGTTGGCGGGCACGTGACGAGCCTGCGCCCGCGGCCGCCGAGGGCCAGGAACAGGTTGAAGAGCAGCTCGTCGCCACCGTTTCCCACGATGACGCGCTCGGGCGCCACGCCGTGCCACGCCGCGATCTCGGCGCGCAGCTCGTCGGAGAGGGGCTTCGGGTAGCGGTTCGTAACCGCGCCCGCGAGCGCCTCGGCCACGCGCGTGCGGACGCCCTCGGGCAGGCCGAAGGTGTTCTCGTTGGCCGAGAGGTTGATGCGCGCCGGCGAGAAGGCCGGGTCGTAGGGCTCGAGCGCCGCGGCCGAAGGCCGCAGGAGCGTGCGCAGGTCGTATGTGGTCGCGCCCGTCATCGGGCCTCCCCCGCTCCGTCGGTCGTGGGCGCGTCGGTCGCGCCGGCGCCGGCGTCGGGCGCGGTGGTGTCGCCGTCAGCCGCAGCGGGCGCGGAAGCGGCGGGCGCGCTCTTCTCGGCGGCCGTCGTCGCGGCGATGTTGGGCACGCCGGGCTTGGAGAGCCTCGTGGGCCAGGCGCAGCTCATGGCGTCGGCGCAGGTGGACAGGAAGCCCGCAAGGCCGCTTCCGCCCGCGTCGAGCAGCCTCTCGCGCATGCCCACCGAGAGCGCGTGCGCCCAGAGGCCCTCCGCCTGCGCGAGGGTCTTGACCGCCGGGGCGTCGCGGCGCAGGCCCTCGGGCGTGTAGGCGATGACGCTCGAGCGCTTGCAGAAGTCGTAGACGCCGAGCGGGTCCGAGAAGAGCGCGGTGCCGCCGGTCGGCAGCGTGTGGTTGGGCCCGGCGACGTAGTCGCCGAGGGGCTCGGAGCTCCAGGGGCCGACGAAGATGGCGCCGGCGTTCTCGATGCGGCCGAGCAGGTCGAAGGCGCCGTCGCAGTGCAGCTCGAGGTGCTCGGGGGCGATGAGGTTGACGGCGTCGATCGCGGCGTCGAGCTCGGGCGTCACAACGACGAGCGCGTGCTCGAGCGAGGCGCGGGTGATGTCCTCGCGCGGGCTCTGGGAGAGCAGCAGCTCGGCGGCGGCCGCGGCGCGCTCGGGAAGCGTGGGGTCGGTGGTCACCAGGTAGCAGGTGGCCAGCGGGTCGTGCTCGGCCTGCGCCATGAGGTCGGCCGCGACGATGCTCGCGTGCGCCGAGGAGTCGGCCAGGACGCAGACCTCGGAGGGGCCGGCGACCATGTCGATCCCGACGTCGCCGGAGACGTAGCGCTTGGCGGCGGCCACGTAGGCGTTGCCGGGGCCGACGATCTTGGCGACCTTGGGGATGGTCTCGGTGCCGTAGGCCACGGCCGCGACGGCCTGCGCGCCGCCCACGGCGTAGACCTCGTCGACGCCGGCGACCTTGGCCGCGGCGAGCGTGTAGGCGGAGAGCGACCCGTCCTTCTGCGGCGGGGTCACCATGACGATGCGGCGCACGCCCGCGACCTTGGCGGGAATGGCGTCCATGAGGACCGTGGAGGGGTACTGCGCGCGGCCGCCCGGGACGTAGACTGCGACGGAGGGAAGCGGCGTCACCTTGACGCCGAGGATCGTGCCGTCGTCGCGCGTGGTGAACCAGGACTGCTCGCGCTCGCGCTCGTGGAACTCGCGGATCTGGGCGGCCGCCTGCTCGAGGGCCTTCATGAAGGCGGGGTCGACCATGCTCGGCGCCGCGTCCACGACCTCGTCGGGCACGCGGAAGGCGTCGGGGCATGCCCCGTCGAACTCGAGGCAGAAGTCACGCACGGCCTGGTCACCGCCCTCGCGAACGGCGTCCACGATCTTCTCGGCGGCGTCCATGATCTCGCGCGGCAGGGCGCTCGTGCGCTCGAGGGCCGCGGGCGTCAGGCGCTGGCCGCTCTTGAGGCGGATCTCTCTCATTGGTCCTCCCTTGGGGTCTGTGCGACGGCCGCGGCCAGGCGCTCGGCCAAGCTGCGGATGCGCTCGTCGGTGCGGTAGGCGGCGGGTCCCGCGAAGAAGCGCGCGGTGCACTCCATCACGTCGTCGACGATGACGAGGTCGTTCTCGGCGAGCGTCGTCCCCGTTGCCGTGATGTCGACGATGCGGTCGGTCATGCCGACGATGGGGCCGAGCTCGATGTTGCCGTGCAGGGTCACGATGTCGACCTGCTGGCCGATGCGGTCGTAGTAGCTCTGGGTGATGCGCGGGTACTTGGTCGCGACGCGCACGGTGCCGCGCCAGCTGTATGCGGCCTCGGCCGCGCCGGCCTTCGCGGCGGGCTCGGCCACGACGAAGCGGCAGCCGCCGAAGTCGAGGTCGACGAGCTGGAGGAGGTCGTGGCCGGCCTCGAAGATGGAGTCGTAGCCGCAGATGCCGCAGTCGGCGCCGCCGTGGGCGACGAAGGCCGGGGCGTCCTGGGCGCGGACGATGACGTACTCGTAGTCGCCGTCGCGCACGATGAGCTTGCGACCGAGGTCGGAAAGGGCACCTGTGGGCAGGCCCGCGGCCGCGAGCAGGCGGACGGAGTCCTTGAAGAGCGACCCCTTGGGGACGGCGATGCGCACGGGGCGCTCGCTCGCCGCGACGCCCTGGGTCACGACGCCGCTCTCGCCCTGCTCGCCGAGGACCTCCTGCAGGCGCTCGAGAGAGAGCGCGAAGCCGCAGGCGGAGACGCCGGCGGCGCCGAAGTTGGCGAGCACCGCGTCGTAGCGGCCGCCGGAGGCGATCGAGGCGGTCGTGCCCTCGGAGTAGCCCTTGAAGATGACGCCGGTGTAGTAGTCGAAGGAGTTGATGATCGAGAAGTCGAAGCTGATGCGCCCCGCGTCGAAGAGGTCTGCGACCTCGGCGGCGAAGGCGCGCAGCTCCGCGGTGCCACGGCGACCCTCGGGCACGCCGGCAGCCTCGAGGACGGCGTCGATCTTCTCGATGACCTGGGTCCCTCCCGAGATGCGCGGCACCACGCGCAGGGCACGCGCGACGCCCTCGGGCAGGTCGGCTGCGGCCACGAGGTCGTCGAGGCTCACGAGGTCGCTCTGGTGCACGAGGGAGAGGATCTGCTCGCGCAGGCCCGCGTCGGAGACGCACTCGTCGAGGAGCGACATGAGCGGCGAGACCGACCCGCAGACGATGCGCCACGAGGGCACGGCGAGCTCGCGCAGGGCGCAGGCGAGAAGGTCGACGACCTCGGCCTCGGGCGACGGGCCGTCTGCGGCGTAAAGCTCGATGCCGAGCTGGGTGAACTGGCGCGGCTGGCCCTTGAGCGAGGAGCCCTCGCGCACGACCGGCGCGGCGTAGCGCAGGCGGACGGGCCCCGCGTCGAGCGACATGCGGCTCGAGACGAGGCGCGCGATGGGAAGCGTGAGGTCTGGGCGGACCATGAGGAGGCTGCCGTCGGCGTCGAAGAGCTGGAAGGGCGAGTCCTGGATCTCGCCGCCGCGCTCGAGGGCCGAGCGGGTCTCGAGCAGGGGCGTCTCGATGGGCTCGTAGCCGTGGGCGGAGAAGCACTCGCGCACCACGCCCGAGATGCGCTCGCGTGCGCGGGCCTCGGTCGGGAGGATGTCCCTGAAGCCGTTTGGAGTTGCTGCCTTCACGCCGTCTCCCTCTCGCCAAGCGCCCAGCACGGGACTCCCCCGCGCCGAGCGCGCATTGAAATCGTCGTGGTGCGCACCACGGTAGAGCGCCCTGGTGGCAACCGGCTCGACGTCGTGGCGTGCGGTCGACCTTATCGGTGCATGCCGCGTCGTCGGAAACTCACTTTATCACACTAAAGTGATAGGGGTAGCTTACGTCTTATACGGTACGCGAGTATAGGGTGCGTACCCGATTGCTAACGGTTTCGTAATTTGTCTTCTGGCACGCGGCTAACGCCGCTTGCGAGCGGTGAGCTAGCGCACGATGTCGGCGAAGGTGGCACCGATGAAGGAGGCGAGCTGCTCGGGGTCGAGGCGCAGCGAGATGCCGCGACGGCCGCCAGAGATGCCGATCTCGTCGAAGAGCTGGGCGGTCTCGTCGATCAGGGTCGGGAACTGCTTCTTCATGCCCACGGGGGTGCAGCCACCGCGGACGTAGCCGGTCGTGGGCTCGAGGTCCTTGACGTGCATCATGGTGAGGCTCTTCTCGCCCGCCGCGGCAGCGGCCTTCTTGAGGTCGAGCTCCTCGGCGACGGGAATGCAGCAGACGACATGCCCTCCCGAGAGGGTCACGGTGACGAGCGTCTTGAAGGCGGAGTCGGGGTCCTCGCCGAGGGCCTCGGAGATGCGCACGCCCACGCCGGACGAGAGGTCCTCGTTGTCGGCGTCGTAGCTCTGAAGCGTGTACGCGATGCCGCCGCGTTCGAGCTCTCGCATGGCGTTGGTCTTCTGGACGCGATTCTTTTTGGCCATCGTCTCACCTTCCCGGCTGCCTTCGCCCGCACGTGTCACGTCGCACGAGCCGTGGCTCGCCCGACCTTGACACACCTACGAAACGTTAGTCCTTCCGGACTCCAGCGTCTAGAGCCAGGCGCGACGCCCCCAAGAATGATACGTCTACCCGCGCAGGTGACGAGCGGCACCGGCGTCGGCTCGCGCGACGGGCGCGTCGGCTGCCCCGGACTCGCCGACACTGCCCTCCGAGGCCTTGCGACGGGCGATCACGATGAGGGCCGCCAGGGCGACAACGAGCGCAAGCGTTGCCGCAAGGCTACCCTCGACGCCCATCTTGCCCCCGGAGATGAGCGCACTGCCCTGCGCGGTGCTGCTCATGAGCGTAGTCGTGGGGTCGGGCGATACGCCGCTGACGTTCACGCCGAAGACGTTGCCCTGGAAGAAGTTCCAAGCCGCATGGATGGCCGTCGCGGCCCAGATGCGGTCGGTCAAGAACGTCACGATGCCGAGGATCGCGGCAAGCATGAAGAGGTTGATGAACGCAACCGGTCCGTAGCCGCTGTTGATGTGGTGATGAAGGGAGAACAAGAGAGAAGAGGCTATGACCGCAATCCACGGCCCGTTCCTTCGCGCGACCGCCATCATGAACGATCCGCGGTACATGACCTCCTCGCCGAACGACTGGAACAGGTAAACCAGGAGCATTCCCACGAAGCTCGCTGCCTGGGTATCCTGGACAGTGACCTTAACGTCAAAACCGCCGAGGAGCGTGGCTATGAGCCACCCCCCCCCCATCACAATCGCGCCTGCGGCAAATCCGCAGCCAAGTCCCCGAAGAATCTTTCCTGCAGGCGAGAAGCGTACGCCAACGTCCGCCGGGCGCATATGCTCCCAAATGAGGGAATAGGCAATTGCGACAAGGCCGATGAGGCCAATGCTGAGAAGCCAGAGCACATCGCGACTGACAAAGCGATCAAGCCCATGCGAGTAAGCCGCCCAGGCGACCCTTTGCGTCAGAGAATCGGCAGCCTTGATGACAAGCAGGAACTTGATGACCTCGATGATCGCATTCCAGCCGAGGCCGTTCTTCCGAGCGCGACGTAGCAGCTCGGAACCCTCAAATAGCTCTCTCATTAAAATCCCCTCTTTGAACGCCTGCAAGATGACGCACGCTCGATGTGGCTCTCCAAGGGGGCCAGAATCCATTCGTGCAAATGTTTAAAGAAAGTATATGCCAGGAGGTCGCGAACATGAAAACGGCACCTCCCCAGAACTGTTCCGAGGCGGTGCCGTTGCGCGAGGACCCATATCGCGCAGGGAGGCGAGGGCTACTTCCTGCGACCCCTCATCCTCTCGCGGTCGCGCTCGAGGATCGGCGCGAGGTACTTGCCCGTGTAGGAGCCCTCGACCTTGCAGACCTTCTCGGGCGTGCCGTAGGCGACGATCGTGCCGCCGCCCTCGCCGCCCTCGGGACCGAGGTCGATGATGCGGTCCGCCATCTTGATGACGTCGAGGTTGTGCTCGATCACGAGCACGGTGTTGCCCGCGTCGACAAGCTTCTCGAGCACCTCGATCAGCATGCGCACGTCCTCGAAGTGCAGGCCGGTCGTCGGCTCGTCCAGGATGTAGAAGGTCTTGCCGGTCTGCTGGCGGTGCAGCTCCTTGGCGAGCTTGACGCGCTGCGCCTCGCCTCCGGAGAGCGTGGTCGCGCTCTGGCCGAGGTGGATGTAGCCGAGGCCCACGTCATAGAGGGTCTGGAGCTTCTTCTTGACGCGCGGGATGTTCGAGAAGAACGCGAGCGCCTCGGTGACCGTCATATCGAGCACGTCCGAGATCGACTTGCCGTGGTAGGTGACCTCGAGCGTCTCGCGGTTGTAGCGGTGCCCGTGGCAGACCTCGCACGGCACGTAGATGTCAGGCAGGAAGTTCATCTCGATCTTGATCTGGCCGTCGCCCTTGCAGGCCTCGCAGCGACCACCCGGCACGTTGAACGAGAAGCGCCCGGCCGAGTAGCCGCGGGCGCGCGACTCGGGCGTCGACGCGAAGAGATTGCGCAGGTCGTCCCAGAGCCCGATGTAGGTCGCGGGGTTCGAGCGCGGCGTGCGGCCGATGGGGCTCTGGTCGATGTCGATGACCTTGTCGATGAGCTTGTGGCCTTCGTCGTCGAAGATGCCCTCCACCTTGCGGAACGGCCCGACGAAGCGACTCGAGTTCTGGACCTCGTTGGTGAGCAGCGGCGCGATCGTGTCCGTCACGAGCGACGACTTGCCCGAGCCCGAGACGCCCGTGACGACCGTCAGCGTTCCAAACTCGACCTTGGCCGAGACGTTCTTCAGGTTGTTGGCACGGCATCCCGAGATCTTGAACGCGCCGCGGCGCGGGTTGCGTCTCTTCTCGGGCAGCTCGATCATGCGCTTGCCCGTGAGGTAGGCGCCCGTGAGCGAGTCCGGGTTGCGCTCGATCTCGGCGGGCGTGCCGGCGGCCACCACGGCGCCGCCCAGCTCGCCGGCGCCCGGCCCCATGTCGATCACGTAGTCGGCCGCGCGGATCGTGTCCTCGTCGTGCTCGACGACCAGCACGGTGTTGCCCTGGTCGCGCAGGCGCCGAAGCGTCTCGATCAGGCGGTCGTTGTCGCGCTGGTGCAGGCCGATCGACGGCTCGTCCAGGATGTAGAGGACGCCCATGAGCCCGGCGCCGATCTGCGTCGCCAGGCGGATGCGCTGCGCCTCGCCGCCCGATAGCGTCGTGGCCGCGCGGCTCAGCGTCAGGTAGTCCAGGCCCACGTTCACCATGAAGCGCAGGCGCGCCACGATCTCCTTCACGATCGGCCCGCCGATGAGGTGCTGCCTCTCCGTGAGCTGCAGACGCTCGAAGAACTCGAGGCTCTCGCGGCACGACAGGTCGCAGACCTCCTGGATGTTGCGCTCGCCCACGGTGACCGAGAGGTACTCGGGCTTCAGGCGCGCGCCGTGGCACGTGGGGCACGGCACCTCGCGGATGAACTTGTCGAGCTTGGCCTTCACGTTCTCCGACGTGGTCTCCTGGTACTTCTCGAAGATGATCGAGCGGATGCCCGAGAACTTGGTGAACCAGTACGTGTCGCGCCCGTCGCGCGTGTGGTAGTCCACGCGAACCTTGGTCTGGCCAAGGCCGTCGAGAAGAGCGTTGCGCGTCTTCCTCGACAGGTCCTCCCAGGCCGTGTCCGGGTCCTCCCCCATGTGGCGCACGACCGCGGCGAACACCTGCGGGTAGTAGTTGGACCTGCTGAAGTACGAGCCGAACGCCCCTTCCGACACCGGAAGCGTCGGATCCTCGATGAGCGCCTCGGCGTCCACCGTGCGCCTCGTGCCGATGCCGTCGCAGTCGGGGCAGGCGCCGTAGGGCGCGTTGAACGAGAAGTCCCTCGGCTGCAGGTCGTCGATCGAGTGGCCGTGCTCGGGGCAGGCCAGCGCGAGCGAGTACTGCAGCAGCTCTCCCTCCGTCCCCTCGGGCGCGTCACGATCGGGCAGCAGGTAGAACCCCACGCGCCCGCTCGCGAGCTTGGTCGCCTGCTCGACGGCCTCGGCGATGCGGCCCAGCGAGTTCTCGCGGATCACGATGCGGTCGACCACGACCTCGATCGAGTGCTTGTACTTCTTGTCGAGCTTGATCTCCTCGTCGAGCTCGCGCACCTCGCCGTCCACGCGCACGCGAGAGAAGCCCTCGCGCCTCAGGTCCTCGAGCAGCTTCGTGTACTCGCCCTTGCGCCCGAGCACGACCGGGGCCAGGACGTAGGCCCTTCTCCCCTGCCCCGCCTCGAGCACCTTGTCGGCCACCTGGTCGGTCGTCTGGCGGCTGATGGGCCGGCCGCACTCGGGGCAGTGCGGCGTGCCGATGCGCGCGAACAGCAGGCGCAGGTAGTCGTAGATCTCGGTCACGGTGCCCACCGTCGAGCGCGGGTTTCGGCTCGTGGTCTTCTGGTCGATCGAGACGGCCGGCGACAGGCCGTCGATCGAGTCGAGGTCGGGCTTGTCCATCTGCCCCAGGAACATGCGCGCGTAGCTCGACAGCGACTCCACGTAGCGGCGCTGCCCCTCGGCGTAGATCGTGTCGAACGCGAGACTCGACTTGCCCGAGCCCGACAGCCCCGTGATGACCACGAGCTTGTCGCGCGGGATGGTGACGTCGATGTCGCGCAGGTTGTGCTCGCGCGCCCCGCGGATGACGATGGAATCAGATGCCATGGCACTTCCTCGCTCGATGCGGGCTGCGCCCGCGCTCATATGTTGTCTTGCGACTATCGTTTACCAGTCTAGCAAGGCGGGCCCGCGTCGGGACCCACGCACGCATTCTACCCGTTTTCGACCGAATTAGAACACGTGTTTGGTCGCATGTGAAGCCGCCGAGAAGAGCCTCGTCCTCCCCCGCGAGCGCACTCCCGCACGCACCGCACAGCGCCCCGGCTACCACGCGAGATCGGTGGCATGGGCGGGCCTCGGATTGACCGTCACCTCGTGCATACGGCCGTCCCTCATGCGCACCACGCGGTCGGCCATGCGGCAGATCTCCTCGTTGTGCGTGACCATGACCATCGTGGTGCCGTCGCGCACGACCTCCTCCATCACCTGGAGGACCTCGATGCTCGTCGCGTAGTCGAGGGCCGCCGTCGGCTCGTCGGCCAGGATCAGGCGCGGCCGCTTCACGAGCGCGCGGGCGATCGAGACGCGCTGCTGCTGGCCGCCCGACATCTGGTTCGGGTAGTTGTCCTTGCGCTCGGCGAGGCCCACGACCTCGAGGGCCTCGGCCGCGTCCATCGGCCGGTCGACGAGCTCGCCGATGAGCCGCAGGTTCTGCAGGGCCGTGAGGTTGGGCATGAGGTTGTAGCTCTGGAAGATGAACCCCACGTTGTCGCGGCGGTACTCCGTCATCTCGTCGGGCGTGGCGCTCGTGAGGTCGCGCCCCAGGTAGCTGACCGATCCCGAGGTGGCCTGGTCCATCCCGCCGATGATGTTGAGCAGGGTCGACTTGCCGCAGCCGCTCTCGCCGAGAAGGACGAGGAACTCGCCGTCGTACACGTCCAGGTTCACGCCCTTGAGCACCTTGGTCACGACGTCGCCGTTCTGGAACTCGCGCGTGATGTCGCGCAGCTCCATGATGGGGGTGCCGGGGTTCCAGGGCCGAGAGATGGCCTCCTTCTCGTCGATGGCGATCTCGGCCATCATGGCCATGATCTCCATCACGTCGGCAGCCTCGTCGGCAAACTCTCCGCGCTCATGGCCGTTGACGAACTGGACGACGCCACGGTGGTCGGACCCGCTCGCAAAGGGCACGCAGACCATCGAGGCGACGGGCATGCCCTTGAAGTCGATCGCGGTTTCGACGTCCTGGAGCGCGTCGAAGGCGAGCAGTCTCTCGGCCTGCTGCGACGAGAAGACCCGTCCCACCGCGCCGTGGCCCGGCGCGTGGCTGCGACTCGTCAGGTCGACCGGGCCGATCCAAAAGTAGGGGTGAAGCTCGCCGTCGCCCCTCGCGTCCATGTACCAGATGACGGCAGACTCCGCACCGGACCGGTCGACGATCACCCTCAGCGAGGACCTGATGGCCTCGTCGATCGTGGGCGCGTTCGCAATGACGCCCTGGACGGCGCCAATCGCCTTGAAGTACTCGAGACCTGCCTTGTCCATGTGCGCACCACCTCTGACGATCCGTCCACGGATGCCTGGCGCGCGGGCGCCGGCTCGCGATGGGCCGGGTGTGCCGATAGAGACGCTCGGATGCAGCGTAGCACAGGGCCCGATGCCCATTGGCACCCCATAGGACGTGCGGCGACACATGGCATCGGAGCGCGTCAGAGCGGAGCGGCACGCGCGGGTGCCGCGTTGGACACATTGTCGAAAGTGTCCATTGCCCCAGAGGGTCGCAAAGCAGATACTGATTGATGTTGACACAGTGTCAGCACGTTCGACCAGCACCGAAGAAAGGTCCACCGTGGAGTCCACGTCCGTGGCCGAGTCCCGCAAGGCCCAGATCATCACGTCGGCCAAGGCGCTCTACGAGGAGCGCGGCATCGAGCACACCTCGGTGCGCGACATCGCTCGCGAGGCAAAGATTTCGCGCAGCCTCTTCTACCACTACTTCTCCTGCAAGGAGGACGTGACCGACGCCATCCTCGACGCGTACGTGACGGGCTTCATCTCAGCCATCCGCACCTGGAACGAGGCGCGCGTCCCAGGCGACGTCTCGGGGGCCCTGCGCGAGTGCACCCGCATGCTCCGCGCGCACCTCTTTGACGACGACGGGTTCAGGACCGACCTTCTGAAGAGCAACAACGCTCTTCTCTACCAGCAGTTCACCCAGCGCGTGGCCGAGTCGCTCGCGCGCTACCTCACCGACACCACCGGGCGCGACTACGCCAAGCGCCACAAGGTCGAGATCCGCCACATGTACGAGGAGTTCTACCTGCTCGTCACCGGGCTCATCGGGTACCTGCGCTACAACCCCGACGCCTCGGAGGAGCTGATCTCGGACCTGATAGCCGACACGCTCCACCTCGACCTCTCACCTCAGAACTAAGCCGCGACGCGGCTGTTCATAGCAAGACGGTACGCACCAAAAGGAAGGAATCCGAAATGTTGTTTGACCACAGCGTCAACCTCCCGTTCCAGCTCCTGGGCTGGGTGCTGGTCTTCGTCGGCCTCATCCTGCTCAACGAGTTCGCCCGCCGCTCCAAGGTCGGCGGCCTCATCGTCTTCGGCGCCGCTCCGATTGCGATGACCATCTACTGCATCGCCATCGCCATCGGCGTGTCGCAGGGCCAGGACTGGGCCATCAACAACCCCACGCACGTCTACCAGAACAGCTGGTTCCACTACGCCAAGGTCTACGCCGCCCTCACCGGCTGCATCGGCTTCATGGTCATCAAGTACAAGTGGGGCTCCCTCGGCAAGGCCCACTGGTTCCGCGCCTTCCCGTTCGTGATCGTCGCGATCAACATCCTGATCGCCGTCGTCTCGGACTTCGAGAGCGCCTCGCACTTCTTCGCCGCTGGCGGCACCAACCCCATCACGTGGGTCACCTCCGAGGGCGTCACGCAGATCGGTGGCTGGAACAACGTCTTCAACGGCATCGCCGGCCTCATCAACATCTTCTGCATGACCGCCTGGTGGAGCGTCTACAGCTCCAAGGACGAGCACGACATGCTCTGGCCTGACATGACCTGGGTCTTCATCGTCGCCTACGACCTCTGGAACTTCTGCTACACCTACAACTGCCTGCCGACCCACGCCTGGTTCTGCGGCCTCGCCCTCCTGCTCGCCCCCACCGTGGCCAACGCCCTCTGGAACAAGGGCGGCTGGATCCAGAACCGTGCGAACACCCTCGCCATCTGGTGCATGTTCGCGCAGGTCTTCCCCTACTTCCAGGAGGAGAGCATCTTCGTGACGCACTCGACGCTCGACCCCAACGTGGCGACCGCCGTCTCCGTCGTCGCCCTCGTGGCCAACGTCGCGGCGATCATCTACATCGCCTACCGCGCCAAGAAGCTCGGCGTGAACCCCTACAAGCAGGACGTCTTCGTCGGCACCCGCGACTGGGAGCAGGCGACTGCCCGCCGCGAGGAGATCGCCGCGTAGCAGGTCCCGCACACGGGCGCGACGCACCCCGCGACGCGCCCCTGCGTTTCACGCAACAGAACGTACCGTCCAGGACGGGCCTCTCCAACGGGGCCCGTCCTTCTTCTAGACTGGACGCATGGCCGCATCAGCCGCACCCGAAGGGGGACGCCATGCCGCAGAACCGGATGTACCAAGTCTCGACCCTGCAGGCCCTCGCGCTGGGGTACAGCCGTGCCGTCGTGAGCGCGGGCGAGCTTCTCGAGAAGGGCGACTGCGGCCTCGGCACCTTCACGGGCGTCGACGGCGAGATGATCGTCATGGACGGCCAGTGCTTTCGCGCGGACCAGGACGGCCACGTGAGCGTGGTCGCGCCCGAAACGGGCATCCCCTTCGCCGCGGTCGCGACCCTCCACGGCGAGCACACCTTCGAGCTGGGCGAGATGGGCGACATCGAGGCCCTGAGGGCCGAGCTGACCGAGCGCATCGAGGGGCATTTCGGCCTGAACAGCATGCACGTGGCGCGCATCGACGGCGACTTCGAGATGGTCGACGCGCGCTCCGAGAGCCCCTACCACTCCCACCACGTCACCCTGAAGGAGATCCTCGGCAAGAACCAGAGGGCCTTCGTCTTCGACGACCTGCGCGGCTCGCTCGTGGGCGTCTACTTCCCCGACTACATGGACGGCATCAACATGCCCGGCTGGCACCTGCACTTCCTCTCCGAGGACCGCACGCTGGGCGGGCACGTCTTCGACATGCGCCTGCGCTCGGGCACGGCGCGCGTGGACAAGATCTGCAACATGGAGCTGGAGCTGCCGCGCGAGGCGGCCTTCGACACCTACGCGCTCAAGCAGGACCTGCAGGCCGAGATCAAGTCCGTGGAGTAGGGACGAGAAGAGCCCCCGCGCCGGCGCCGAGGGCGGCGCGTACGCTCCTCTCTGCCATTGAATCCCTCCCATTGGGTAGAATCGAAACGTTGCGAAAACGCGGGGCGGCGTGCCCCGATGCCGGCATGCCGGCAATGCATAGAGGAAGGTTTGACATGGCAGAGTTTGACGAGGAGGCCGTCCGCAACGACGTGGACAAGGTCTTCGGCAACAGGCCCAAGCACGAGGGGCCCGAGCGGTTCCAGACGAACGCGCATTCGTCGGTCAAGCACGTGATCGGCGTCATCTCCGGCAAGGGCGGCGTGGGCAAGTCGCTCGTGTGCGGCATCCTGGCGACCGAGCTGCGCAGGCGCGGCCACAAGGTGGGCGTGCTCGACGCCGACATCACCGGTCCGTCCATCCCCAAGATGTTCGGCCTGTCGGGCCAGCGCGCCTACGGGCAGAGCGACATGATCATCGCGCCGGAGTCGAAGGCCGGCGTCAAGATCATGAGCACGAACCTGATCCTGGAGAACGAGAACGACCCCGTGCTGTGGCGCGGCCCCATGCTCATGGGCGCCATCAAGCAGTTCTACGAGGACACGCTCTGGGAGGACATCGACTACCTGCTCGTGGACATGCCGCCGGGAACCGGCGACGTGGCGCTCACCGTGTTCCAGAGCCTGCCGATCGAGGGCGTGGTGATCGTCAGCTCGCCGCAGGACCTCGTGCAGGTCATCGTCGGCAAGGCCATCAAGATGGCCGAGATGATGAGGGTGCCCGTGCTCGGCGTCGTCGAGAACATGAGCTACATGGAGTGCCCCGACTGCGGCAGGCGCCTCGAGCCCTTCGGGCCGAGCCACCTCTCCGAGATCGTGGACGAGTTTGGCGTGGCCGACCTGGGCCGCATCCCCATCGACCCCGCCGTGGCCGCGAGCTGCGACGACGGCACGTTCGAGTCCGTCGTGCCCGAGGGGCTCATCCCCGAGGCCGTTGCCGCCGTCGAGGCGGCGGGCGCGCCCTCCGCGACGGTCGAGGGCTAGGTGAGCCGCATGTCGGGGTCCAGCAAGTCAGGAAGGCGCGTCTCGCGCGCGGCCCAGAGGGAGGCTCTTCTCGCCCAGGCGGCGAAGGTCGAGGTCGAGAAGAGCTATGACGTCGTCGTGATCGGCGGCGGGGCGGCGGGTCTCGTCGCGGCGATCAGCGCCGCGGAGGACGACGCGAGCGTGCTGGTGCTCGAGCGCGACCTTGAGTGCGGGCGGAGCATCCTGGCGACCGGCAACGGGCGCTGCAACTTCTCGAACGTCGAGCTCGACGCGGAGGCGTACAACGACCCCGAGTTCGTGTCGGCCGTCTTTGGCGGCGACGCGCTCCAGGACATCCTGGGGTTCTTCCGCGACTGCAACCTGCGCTGGGGCCTCGAGGGCGCGCGGCTCTACCCCATGTCGCGCAAGGCCGCGAGCGTGCGCAACGTGCTTTTGGCACGGGCCGAGGCGGCGGGCGTCACGCTGGCGCCGGCGCGCTCGGTGACGCTTGTGGAGACCGCGGGCGAAGATGCCGACGGACGCGGCGGGTTCGAAGTCACGTTCGACGAGGTCTTCGGCGGCGAGGCGGACTCCAGGACCGTCGAGGCGCGGTGCGTGGTGGCGGCCTCGGGCGGCGGCGCGCTTGAGGCCCTGGATGGCCTGGGGCTGGAGAGCACGACCTTCTCGGCGGCGCTCTGCCCCGTGGCATGCGAGGCCGACTTCCTGGAGGAGCTCGACGGGTGCCGCGCGCACGTGCGCGCGCAGCTGAGCCATGGGCGCTTCCCGTGCTGGAGCGAGCGCGGCGAGGTGCTGTTCCGCAGCTACGGGCTGTCGGGCATCGTGACGTTCAACATGTCGCGCGAGGTCGAGGAGGGCGACACGGTCGAGCTCGACCTGGCACCGGACCTTGGCAGCTCCGACCTGCAGCAGATCGTCGACCCCTTTGGGCGCGGCGAGTTCGTGCCCGGGTGCCTGGACGGCGTGCTCGACCCCAAGGTCGCTGCCGTGGTCGAGGGCATGGCCGAGGACTCCGAGGAGCTGATCTCGCTGGTCAAGGCCCTGCCGCTGAGGGCGACCGGGACCTGCGAGGAGGACAGCGCGCAGGTCACGCAGGGCGGCCTGGTCAACGAGCAGTTCGACGACGGCACGCTCGAGTGCTCCGAGGTGCCGGGGCTCTTCGCCTGCGGCGAGGTGCTCGACGTGGACGGCGCGTGCGGCGGCTACAACCTCTCGTGGGCGTGGAAGAGCGGCATGGTCGCCGGCGCCGCGGCCGCGAGGCGGGCCCAGAAGCTCGTGCGGGCCGCTCGGTAGCGCTGGCGGCGCCACCGTGCGAAGAGACCGTGCAGCGCACGGGCGCAACGCGACAAGCAGCTAGAATTGAGGGGCCGGGCTGGGACGCCTGGCCCCTTTTCTCACCCACGACGCACAGGAGTGACCGTGCTCGACATCTCGAACCTTCGCGTTACGCTTGACGCGCTCGACGGAACCGACGCCGCCGAGCAGCGCGCCCTGCGCCGCGCCGTGCTGCGCAAGCTGCACCTCGCCCCCGACGACCTCGTGAGCATCGAGCCGCGCAAGCGCTCAATCGACGCGCGCAAGAAGAGCGACGTGCACCTCACCTACACCGTGCGCGCGAGCCTGCGCGGCGGGGCCAACGCGGAGCGCGAGCTGATGTCGCGGCTCAAGCGCCGCCATGCGGACAAGGGCGTGCGCGTGGCCGAGGGCAGGCTCTTCTCGCTGCCCGCCGCCCCCGAGGTCAAGCCCAGGCGTCGGCCCGTCGTGATCGGCGCGGGATGCGCGGGGCTGTTCTGCGCGCTCGCGCTGGCCGAGGCCGGGCTCGAGCCGCTTCTGGTCGAGCGCGGCCAGGACGCGACGAGGCGCACGGCCGCGATCGAGCGGTTCAATGCGACCGGCGAGCTCGACGTGGAGTCGAACATCCAGTTTGGCCTGGGCGGCGCCGGCACCTTCAGCGACGGCAAGCTCGCGACCGGGACCAAGAGCCCGTCGCATCGCTACATCCTGGAGACGCTCGTGGCCGCCGGCGCGCGCCGCGACATCCTGTGGGACGCGAAGCCGCACGTGGGAAGCGACGTGCTGCCGACCGTGGTCACCAACATCCTGGCACGCATCGAGGAGCTGGGCGGCGAAGTGCGCCTGTCGTGCCGCATGAGCGAGCTGCGGATCGAGGGCTCCCCCACCCCGCACGTAGCCTCGGTCACGCTCGAGACGCGGGGCGAGGACGGGCTCCTCTCGACCGAGGAGGTCGCCGCTGACAACGTGGTCGTCGCATGCGGGCACTCCGCGCGCGACGTGTTCGAGCTGCTCCGCGAGCGCGGCGTCGCCATGGAGCGCAAGACGTTCGCGATGGGCGTGCGCATCGAGCACCTGCAGTCGATGGTCGACCGTGCGCAGTACGGCCGCGCCGCCGGGCACCCCGCGCTGGGTGCCGCTCCGTACAAGCTGGTCGCGCACCTGCCCAACGACCGCAGCGCGTTCTCGTTCTGCATGTGCCCCGGCGGCTACGTGGTCGCCGCGGCGAGCGAGGAGGGCGGCGTGGTCACCAACGGCATGAGCCTCTCGGACCGTGCGGGAACCAACGCCAACTCGGGCTTCCTGGCGAACGTCTTCCCCGAGGACCTACCTGGCGAGGACGTGCTCGCGGGCGTCGAGCTGCAGCGCTCCTGCGAGCGCGCGGCGTTTGCGGCGGGTGGTGGCGGCTATGTCGCGCCCGCCCAGCTGGTGGGCGACTTCCTGCAGGGCGTGGCCTCGAGCGCGGGCGGATCGGTCGAGCCCACCTACCCGCGCGGCGTCGCCTGGGGCGACGTTTCCGACTGCCTTCCCGACTACGTGAGCGAGACGCTGCGCGGCGCCATCCCCAAGATGGACCGCCAGCTGCATGGGTTCAACACCGCGGATGCGGTGCTCACCGGCGTCGAGACGCGCTCGAGCTCACCGGTGCGCGTCACCCGCGGCAAGGACTGCCAGTCGGTCTCGACCGCCGGGCTCTGGCCCTGCGGCGAGGGTGCAGGCTACGCAGGCGGCATCATGAGCGCCGCCGCCGACGGACTGCGCGTGGCGGCGGCGCTGGTGGAGTCTTTGTAATCGAACTGCATCACCAGACCAGAAACTCACTCGCTTCGCCCTGACTCGATCAAATTGAATATGAAACCATTTCGCATTCAATCAGTAGAGCGGCACCCAAAATAGCTTATATCTTGGGTGCCGCTTGTCCTTTGACCTTCACTTCACGTTTATTCAGCTAGTGGATGAGCCAGCTGACCATCAATCTCCTCGATGGATTCGATCAGCTCATTTCTACGCGCCTCAATTTGCCCTAGCCGCTCTTTCATAGGGGCCATGATTTCTTTCACACGCTCGTTCAACGAGTCAATTTCATCCTGCTTGGCTTTCTTCTCCTTCATCGCGAAGAAACCAAGCTCTCCCTTCTCCTTTTCAAGTAACGCAATCCTCGCATCGCATTGCGCTTTTTCCTGGCTCTTCGGTGGTTTCTGTGGGAGAGATCCCGGCATGGGCCCAGCTCAGCGGGCGAAAACAACGATCTGGAACTGAAACGGCCCCGGGAGGGGCCGTTTCCGCTTCATCCGCCTATGATTGCTAAGCCAAATTCAGACAACCGAAGAGGTGTGGCGCATGAAGAGTCTGCTGCTTCTCGCCCTCGGTCTGGCCCGCACGGTCGTCCTGGGCGCGCGCATCGAGGCCGAGCGCACCGTCGTGAGCGTCCGGCCCCACAAGCGCGAGCAGCGCCGCTGCCCCGTATGCGGCAGGGCCTGCGACTTCTGCGACATGGCGAGCCGCGGGGCCCCAGGCTGTGGAGGGCGATGGACCTGGCGCGCTCGGCCTGCTACCTGGAGTACGCGCCCTGCAGGGTGCGCTGCCCGGAGCACGGCGTGCGCGCCGAGGCCGTCCCCTGGGCGCGGCACGGGGCGCGCTTCACGCGGACTTCGAGGACTGGGTGGCGTGGCTGGCGGTCCGCTGCACCGCCCCGGCGGTCTCCGAGCTCGCCCGCGTCGAGTGGCACGGCGTGGGCGGCGCGTGCAGGCGCGTCTACGCCGAGCTGGAGGCCGCGCGCGGCGCCTCGAGGCTCGACGGCGTGCGCCGCATCGGCATCGACGAGACGTCGTACAAGAGGGGCCACGGGTACGTCACGGTGGTCGTCGGCCACGACCGCGGCTGCCTCGTCTGGGCGCACGAGGGCACCGGCAAGGACGTGCTCAACCTGTTCCTCGACGGGCTCGCGCGCGAGCAGAGGCGCGCCATGGAGGCGGTGGCCGCCGACGGCGCGAGGCGGATAGGGCAGCTGGCCAAGCGCCGCTGCCCCAACGCGAGGTGGGTCATGGACCCCTTCCACGTGGTCCAGTGGATGAACGGCGCGCCCGACGCCGTGCGCTGCGGGGAGTGGAACGCCGCCAGGGCCGCCGCCAGGGCCGCCAGGCCCAGGCCCGAGGGCAAGCGCGGCAGGCCTGCCAAAGGCGAGCTGCCGCCCGAGGAGGTCAGGGCGCTCGGGGAGGAGGCGGCCTCCATCAAGGGCAGCCGCTACGCGCTCGTGAAGAGCCCCGAGGACCTCACCGACGGCCAGAGGGCGAGGCTCGAGGCGCTCAAGAAGAGGGCCGGCTCGCGGCTGGTCAGGGCCTGGGAGCTCAAGGAGGACCTGCGGGCCGTCTTCCGGGCAGCCGACGGCTCCGAGGCCGCCGAGCTGCTCGACGACTGGATGCACAGGGCCGCCTGCTGCAAGATCGCCAAGGTCGTCGCCGTGGAGAAGAAGGTGCGCCGCCGGCGCGACGACATCATCGCCGCAGTCGAGCTCGGCATCAGCAACGGGCGCGTAGAGGCCATCAACAACAAGATCAAGGTGACGGTGAGGATGGGCTACGGCTTCCGCAACACCGACAACCTCGTGGCCCTGCTCATGCTCAGGTGCGGCGACTGCCAGCCCCAGCTCCCGGGTCGCCCGGTGAAGGCGAGGAAGAAGGGCGTGAAGGGAGCGAAGAGCGTTGCTGCCTAGGCTAGCCCCTTGTCACACAAACTACCGAAGCCTCCTTTTTTCACCTGCTGAAGGTTATCAATCTTCTTATTGAGTATCTCGGCATTCTTTCTTCTGCCAATGCCCTGGCGGGCAGATCCACCCCCCTTTCGGCTGGTTCGGGGGCACAGGCATGCCCTGACGGGCAGATCCACCGCCCTTTCGGCTGGTTCGGGGTCGCAGGCATGCCCTGGCGGGCAGATCAGCGCCTTTTCGGCAGGTTCGGGGGCGCAGGCATGCCCTGACAGACGGCTGCATTGCCCATATGCGTTTTGCGCGCGAGGACCCTGTTGCTCCTGTCAAAAGCGTGGCGAAATGAAGTGGCCCAAAAGAGGGCAGCAGAATACCGAAATCCCAGCTTGAAATAGCTCAGCTATTTGTCACTGTGCGGTTCTGCCTGCTGTGATTAGCCATGCACTGCTGGGGAAGACTCATCCGCTAGAATTGCTTGGACGAAAGGAGACGCAATGGTACTCGACAGATACGCGCGATTTGCTGACAGCGCCGACGTGCTCTCTTGCCCCCTTTGCCACAGCGCCCTGAAGCTGCAGGAAGGGAGCCTCGTATGTCCGAAGAGGCACTGCTTCGATATCGCAAAGCAGGGGTACGTAAACCTTCTAGGGCCCTCCAGGCAGTCAGCCCACTACAGCAAAGAATCCTTTGAGAGCCGCATGGCAATCCTGGAGGCAGGGTATTACGACCACGTGAAAGAAGCCGTCCTCACCGCGGTAGGAAGGGCCCTTTCCCCAAGCGAGGGTCCTGCAGCTGTGAACGCGACGCCATTCCGCGTGCTCGACGCGGGATGCGGAGAAGGCTTCTATGCACGTGCAATCCGAGAAAACCTCTGTGTCGACGTGGTGGCGTTTGACCTCTCAAAAGACGCCATGCTGATGGCGGCCCGCCACGATTCCAGAAAGGCGGTCAAATGGCTGGTTGGCGACCTGACGAACATCCCCGTGCTGAAAGGCTCCATCAACTGCGTGGTGGACGTATTCGCTCCCTCGAACTACGACGAATTCAAGCGCGTTCTCACCCCAACCAGAAACGCCTCCGCGCCAGGAGTGCTGGTCAAAGTGGTTCCAGGCAGCAATCATCTTACGGAGCTGCGCCACCTTGCTGAAGGATCTTTGCGCAGCAAGGAATACTCAAACCAGCTGGTGACCGATTGCTTTGAGAAGCACTTCAAGATGACCGACCGCATCAAGGTGACGCGCACCTTCGAGATGTCCGAAAGGGACGTCCGCGTGTTCGCCGAGATGACGCCGCTGCTGTTCGGCATCGACGCGGAGTCCCTAAATCTATCGCGTGTGAAAAGCATCACCATCGAGGCTGAATTGCTGGTGGGCACCCCTCGCTCCCAAGGCCCTTCATGAGCTCAGCCAGCTCATCATCCTCTTAATTGCAGGGCTGAAGGACAGCCCTTGTCAACCGCCCCAGAAGAAATCTGGCTCTTCGGTGGTTTCTGTGGGAGAGATTCCGGCATAGGCCCAGCTCAGCGGGCGAAAACAACGATCTGGAACTGAAACGGCCCCGGGAGGGGCCGTTTCCGCGTCATCCGCCTATGATTGCTAAGCCAAATTCAGACAACCGAAGAGGTGTGACGCATGAAGAGTCTACTACTTCTCGCCCTCGGTCTGGCCCGCACGGTCGTCCTGGGCGCGCGCATCGAGGCCGAGCGCATCGTCGTGAGCGTCCGGCCCTACAAGCGCGAGCAGCGCCGCTGCCCCGTATGCGGCAGGGCCTGCGACTTCTACGACATGGCGAACCGCGGGGCCCCCAGGCTGTGGAGGGCGATGGACCTGGCGCGCTCGGCCTGCTACCTGGAGTACGCGCCCTGCAGGGTGCGCTGCCCGGAGCACGGCGTGCGCACCGAGGCCGTCCCCTGGGCGCGGCACGGGGCGCGCTTCACGCGCGACTTCGAGGACTGGGTGGCGTGGCTGGCGGTCCGCTGCACCGCCTCGGCGGTCTCCGAGCTCGCCCGCGTCGAGTGGCACAGCGTGGGCGGCGTGTGCAGGCGCGTCTACGCCGAGCTGGAGGCCGCGCGCGGCGCCTCGAGGTTCGACGGCGTGCGCCGCATCGGCATCGACGAGACGTCGTACAAGAAGGGCCACAAGTACGTCACGGTGGTCGTCGACCACGACCGCGGCTGCCTCATCTGGGCGCACGAGGGCACCGGCAAGGACGTGCTCAACCTGTTCCTCGACGAGCTCACGCGCGAGCAGAGGCGCGCCATAGAGGTGGTGACCGCCGACGGCGCGAGGTGGATAAGGCAGCTGGTCAAGCGCCGCTGCCCCAACGCGAGGTGGGTCATGGACCCCTTCCACGTGGTCCAGTGGATGAACGACGCGCTCGACGCCGTGCGCTGCGAGGAGTGGAACGCCGCCAGGGCCGCCGCCAGGGCCGCCAGGCCCAGGCCCGAGGGCAAGCGCGGCAGGCCTGCCAAAGGCGAGCTGCCGCCCGAGGAGGTCAGGGCGCTCGAGGAGGAGGCGGCCTCCATCAAGGGCAGCCGCTACGCGCTCGTGAAGAACCCCGAGGACCTCACCGACGGCCAGAGGGCGAGGCTCGAGGCGCTCAAGAAGAGGGCCGGCTCGCGGCTGGTCAGGGCCTGGGAGCTCAAGGAGGACCTGCGGGCCGTCTTCCGGGCAGCCGACGGCTCCGAGGCCGCCGAGCTGCTCGACGACTGGATGCACGGGGCCGCCTGCTGCAAGATCGCCAAGGTCGTCGCCGTGGAGAAGAAGGTGCGCCGCCGGCGCGACGACATCATCGCCGCAGTCGAGCTCGGCATCAGCAACGGGCGCGTAGAGGCCATCAACAACAAGATCAAGGTGACGGTGAGGATGGGCTACGGCTTCCGCAACACCGACAACCTCGTGGCCCTGCTCATGCTCAGGTGCGGCGACTGCCAGCCCCAGCTCCCGGGTCGCCCGGCGAAGGCGAGGAAGAAGGGCGTGAAGGGAGCGAAGAGCGTTGCCGCCTAGGCTAGCCCCTTGTCACACAAACTACCGAAGCCTCTTTTTCCTCCATTCCCGGCAGCTGACCTTCTTCCGTCTTTAGGGCAAGGAGCTGCTCATTAAGCTCTGACTTCTTTTTCTTCAGATTCGCCTTTTCTACTGGATGCTCGGCCCAATACTCTTTAGCCTGTTTCTCTTGCAAAACAGCAAGCTCGCGCTGCTCATCCTTAATCCAGTCTCTCAATAGATTCTTTTGAGAGAAATCCAAGTAATCACGATTGAGAGCGGAAGAGAAAAGACCGATTAGCGCTTCATGCAGGTAGGGGTGATCATCTACTTGCTTGATGTTTTCTATTGACTTTGCAAACTGGACGATAAGGTCGACAAACAAAGCGTAAGTGTCGCTTTTGTTGTCTCGAACTACGACACCGTAGCCGTTTTTCCACTCGCTGAAGACAAACCCACTGCAGAGCATTTCTGCCAAGTCATCAGCCATGCTCATTATGGCCTCACGATTCTCGTCCTGCCGCTCGGGTTTGTAATGGTCGTCAATTATTGAAATGCAATTAGAAAGCACGTTAAACGCAGATTCCCTTTTGTAAATATCGCCATCAACAAGCGACGCCTTTGCCTTGCCATACGCACTGTAGAAGATGGCCTCGATATTATTAGGATCATTCTGCTCGACGAGGTTGTAATACTTCTCGGTTTCCTCCCAATCTTCCTTCTCTTTTGCACGGCGCGCATTGGCAAGATAACGTTGAACAAACTCAGAATTATCGACCTTGACGGTTCCAGTCACGTCAACCGTGCCCTCTACCATCATCTTTTTTGCTTCCTCAACCGTGTACTTACAACCGCAGGATTGACAAATGAAGACACCTCCGTCCTTCATAAGGTCGGTTCCGCCGCACATCTCACATGTCAGTTGCTTCATTGTTCCCTCCCAAGGTCGATTGTTAATCCATTACGCACCATTCAGACGCTTGTCGATCTTCTCGATGCTCCGCAACAGCTCTCCTCTTCGCGCCTTGATATTTATGAGTAATCCACTTTGAGAACCGTCTATTTGTTCAACGCGTTTCTCCAATGACTTAATCTCGTCCTGCCGAGCCTTCTTTTCTTTCACTTCAAAAATCCCGAGATTGCTTATCTCGTTTTTCAAGAAGCGGATTCTCTCTTCGCATTCAGTCTTTTCAGCCACCCCGGGCAACCCGCGCTCTTCCTCCTTCAGCTCATTGAGCTGTTTTTCAAAGGCGGACCTTTGGCTCTCTAAAGATGCCCTCTCCTCTGGATGCTTTGCCCAATATTTCCGCGCTGTTTTCCTACGGAGCGCTCTAAGCTGACGCTCCTCCAACTGAATCAACTGCCTCATATTTGCGCTGCTGATATAGCTGCACTGCTTGCCAACGTTGTACAAGCCGATCATTGCCTCATGAAGATAGGGACGATCATCAATCTTCTTGATGTTGTCTATCGAATCCGAAAACTGCTTAACCAGATCCCTAAATAGCGCATGCGTCGCTTCTATAGTGCCCACCTTGAAAATGGAGTCGGGGGTGCGAACTCTTGACTCCGTCGAATAAACGAAGCGACTCACGAGCATGTCTCCCAAATCAGCAGACATGCTCTCAATCGCTTCGATGTTCTCGCTTAGTCGTTCCGGCCTGTAGTGGTCATCGATCACCGAGATGCAGTTGGACAGGACTTTAAACGCCGCCTGCCGCTTATAAATATCTTCATCGAGAAGCGAGAGCTTCGCCTTACCGTACGCACTGTAGAAGATGGCCTCAATATTGTCTGGGTCGTTCTGCTCGACCATGTTGTAGTATTTTTCCACCTCCTCCCAGTCCTCCTTTTCCTTCGCCCTGCGCGCATTGGCAAGGTAGCGTTTGACGAACTCGGAGTTGTCAACGTGGACTGTTCCGGTCACCTCGACCGTGCCCTCCACCATCATTCGCTTTGCCTCTTCGACCGAGTACTTGCAGCCGCATGACTGGCAAACGAAGACGCCGCCGTTCTTCACGAGGTCGGTGCTGCCGCACATCTCACAGGCCAATTGCTTCATTGCCGCCCCCATCAACTCCCGCCAACCAAAAAAGTCAACCGCCCCAACCGATTACTCAAGCGCAATCGCTCCTGCGCAGGGTCAGATAACTACTTACTTAGACTCCTTTAGCACGTACGCTCTCTCGTCAAACAGACGCCCCAGCTCCTCGAGCTGTCTCGCATCGCTGACTCCGCTTTCGTCTAGCTGTTTGACTCGCTCATCTATTGCCTTGTCAAGCATTTCAGCTTCGGGAGTGCTGCGAATGTCACAAAATCGCGATTTGTCGACCACGGCCTCGATCAGGGGAGCAAGCTCAGGATCATAGTTACCTCTTGCTTGAATTCGGCGCAGTCTCAATCCGATGTCTCGCATGCAGGAGCAATCGCTCTCAACGCGCCCCTCCACATCTACCGCGTGCCGCACACCGCCGCGCGCTGCCAACAATCCAATAACGCTGAGTGCAAGCAGAGCTACACCTACAACGACTTGGATGCCGCTAGCGGCAGAAAAGAGAAACGTGAAAACAAAACCAACCGCCATCTGCGTGACCAAACAGACAGCCGGCACAAGTGCCATCGGGTAGGTTTTGAACAAGCCTTCGGGCCCATCTTCACGCATGCCAAAACTAGCGACAGTAAAGATGAAAGCCTGAATCAGTACAAATGCGAGATTCGTCCATAGCATGCTCGTATGCGGAGCGAGCAGAATGACGATCACCGCATAGCTAGCGCACAGAATGAGCGTTGCCGCAATAACGTATCGCTTATTCATCGCATCACCCGTCCCTATCGCTATGACCTTCTCGTGCCGCATTCAGGACAGAACTTGTCGGTTGGTTGGAAGGGCCTCCCACACCCTGGGCAAAACTTCGCCCCAGTAGATGCACCCTGCGTCACGTCACTCGGCCCTGCCGCAGTCACCGCCTGCCCGGGACCACCAAAGCCCTGGCCCATGGCGTCCGACACCGCGCCACCGACCGCACCGCCGACCGTACCGCCGACTCCGGCCATCATGCCCAAGCCGATCCCCATGTTTGAAAACTCGCCTACGGCCTCATTCGAGGCGGCGCGCTCCGCGACATCGAAACCCCTCTCCTGTTGATAGGTGTAGCCCTCAAGTCGTCGCTTGTCCGCCATTGCCGTAGCCTCGATAACGGTCTTCTTCGCCTCGGTTTCCTGATTGATAACACCCACCTGCTGCTCAATCTGAGCCTCGCGGACGTCGGCATACTGACGGAAGTAGAGGTCGCGAAACTTCTCGTAGATTGGATCCCCCTCGGGACGCATAATCGTTGTCACAAGAAACTGGGTAAGGTCGAGTCCATACTCGGAAAAATCGGTCTGAAGACGGCTCTTTACATCGTTCGACAGCTCTTCCAAATGTGCGTCCAACTCGAAGATGTTGAGCTTCTGGCTTTGGATTGCCTGAACCAATGCGACCTTTACCCGCGTCTGCAAGAACGCCTTGAAATAGCTTATGAGCTTGTCCTGTGAGAGAACGGCCTCGGTACCGACAATCTTTATGAGCAGTTTCTTGGCCTCACGCACGGCCAGCGCCATTTCTCCCGAAGCCCCAATCGAGAGAGGAAAGCCAAACTCTGGCTCCATATACTGCACCTTGGAGCTCGTGCCCCAGGAGATTCCCATCTGCTCGGTAAGGTTCACGAAGTAGACTTCGGCATGGAATGGCGACACGCCACCAGAGGGCAAGTTGACGACCTTGTTTATCAAGGGAAGGTTCTGGGTCTCCAATGTATGGCGTCCTGGGCCAAACAGATCCAATGCCTGGCCGTTCATGAAGAACATGGCTTCCTGGGACTCGTGAACGATGAGCTGCGAGGATGTGTTGAAATCCTCGCTGGGATGCTTCCAAACGAAGGTGTGGTTATCCCCCTCATACTTGATAACGTCGATGATGCTCATGGCAGGGTACCCCTATCGAAAAGTACACATTTTGATGTGTGTGCGTGTATCCGATTAACGGAGGCCGCTGGCCCGATGAAAAGGAGAAATGCCGCTTTGCACCATTTACAATCGATTCAAGGTGCGTCGCCATATTGTGTAGGTTTTGACCTGCCGGCTTTAATCTGACCTCCACCCTCACCTCGCGGGGCTCACTCAATGACGCCCTCCCCAAGCCTGTCGGCCCTAATCCAACGTCCGAACGTGCTCTCAGAGACCTCGAGGAGGGCCGCTGCGTCGCGCTTTGTCAGTCGACCCGCAAGATAGTCTTGCCTCGTAGCCTCGTAGCTGCCGGGGCGACTCAGTCTCGGTCTTCCAAAGCGCACACCGCGAGCTCGCGCCGCGGCAATTCCCTCTGCCTGGCGCTGCCTGATGTTCTCTCGCTCCACCTGTGCGACATACGACAACAACTGAAGAACGAGGTCGGCTAGGAAGACGCTCGTTATGCCCTCGCGATTGTTCCTCGTATCAAGAAGCGGCATGTCGAGCACCACGATTGCGACTCCCCTGCACTTCGTGAGCAAGCGCCACTGCTCCAGAATCTCGTCGTAGTTCCTCCCAAGCCTATCGATGCTTTTAATTACAACCACGTCACCCTCTCGAAGCCGTGCAATGAGCCGCCGATACTCCGGCCTATCGAAGTCCTTTCCGCTCGCCTGATCAGAGAACACGCGCCCCGGTTTGACGCCGAACTCTCCTAGCGCATCAAGTTGCCTGTCTAGATTCTGTTCTCTTGTGGAAACGCGCGCATAGCCGTAGGTCTTCCCCATAGACAACCCCTTCCCTTTGATTCTCGTCTGAAAATCGACGTCAGGCCTCGTATCCCAGCGAGCATACGAAGTGTCAATAGAGCAGATATCCATACAGATCGCTACCTCACAACGCGTCAGGAAAGCAAAGGGGGCGGACCCAAACGGGCCGCCCCCTCGTCGAATCTCAATTGCGCGCAAGGCGCGCGCCGTCAAGCAGCCCCTAGTACTTCTTTCCGTGCCCCCAGCTGCCGTCCTGGGCGCAGCACACGTCGGACGCAAACTCGGCCGCATACGCCAGCCCGGCCCTGTACGCCTCCTCCTGCGAGGCGCCATGTTTGCGCTCGTCGATGCTCTTCACCAGGAAGCTCGTGAGGAACGAGTCGCCCGCGCCCATCGCGTCGCGCATGTGCTCGACGGGCTTGGACTCCTGCCTGTACATCCGCTCGCCGTCGAAGGCGTAGCACCCGTCCACGCCGCGCGTCGCGCTGACCCACTTGGGGCCGAGCTCGTGCACCTTGCGCAGGCGCTCCTCCATCTCCTCCATCGAGAGGTCCGACGCCGAGAAGAACGCATAGGTCACGCTCGGGGCGACCTCCTGGTAGTACTCCCACGTGGAGTCGTCGGAGAAGTCGAACGACAGCTCGATGCCCGCCGCGGCGATCTTGGGCAGCTGCCGCTCGGTGTAGCAGTAGTTGCCCGAGTGCACGACGTCGAACTGGCGCAGGTACTCAATGTCGAAGCGGTCCAGCACGTAGCGCGACTCGCCACGCACGCCGCCCTGGTTGTAGTCGCCCCAGATGCGGTCGCCGTCCTCGGCGATCGACACGCAGCTGTAGCCGTTCTCGCCCATGAGCTGCTTGCACTTGACCAGCTCGATGCCCTCGTCGTAGAGGCTCGAGATCACGTGCTCGGCGCGGTCGTCCGTGCCGAAGTAGCCCATGTACGCGGCGCGGCGCACGCCGGCCTTCTTCGCGTACACAGCAAAGTTGACGGCGTTTCCGCCGGGGTACATCGTGCGCACGTGCTCGTAGACGTCGACGACGTTGTCGCCAAAGCCGCACACGCTGACGTCGAGGTTTCCCATGTCACATCCCTTCGGGTCCATTGTCCTTGCCCTTCGTCCGGCCGCCGGCGGCCTAGTACTTCTCGATGCCCATGTAGCGGCGGACGTCGGGGTCGTGGTCGAACGCGCGCCCGCGCACGCCGCGCAGCGCCACGTTCATCTCGTAGAAGAAGATCGGGTCGAGGTAGCTGCGCACCGACTCGTCGATCTCGTCCATGCCGTAGGCGGCCGAGTCGAGCACCATGTACGTGTCGGTGTGCCCCTCCAGGAACCGCTCGGCGCGCTCGTCCATCGCGCGGTTCGCGCCGGCGCCCTTCTGCAGGAAGTAGAACACGCCGTCCTCGGTGCACTCGAACGGCCCGTGGAAGTACTCCGCCGAGCTCACGTACGAGCAGTGCTGCCACTGCATCTCCATCAGCGAGCAGATCGCGAACCCGTAGGTCTGGCAGAAGGTCGGGCCCGAGCCCAGCACGTAGAAGAAGTCGTGCTTGCGGCACGTCTCCACGAAGCGCGGCCCCAGGTCGCGCTCCACGCGCGGGATCGCCTCGCGGATGATGGCGTCCAACTTCTCGACCTCCGCCGAGAGGAGCGCGCCCCCTTCGTAGCCGTCCTGTGCGGACATCAGCTCCGCCGCGACCGCGAGCGAGAAGGCCGCCGGGCGCTCGGCCTGGGGCGTGTCGTCCTCCCACTCGTAGACCCAGCAGGGCCAGCTACCAGAGTCGATCGCCGTGCCGGCCCTGTTGGTCATGCCAATCACGTAGGCGCCGCGCTCCTTCGCGAGCTCGCAGGCCGCAAGCGTCTCGGGAGTGCCGCCGGAGTGGCTGCAGGTCACGACCAGCGAGCCCTCCCCCAGTTTCGCGGGCGGAAACGTGTTGAACTCCGCCGCCGTGAAGATGCCGCTCTCGATCGAGGTGCTCGTGGCGCCCAGCAGGCAGTGCGCGGGGTACAGGTCGATCACCGAGCCGCCGCATGCGACCCAGTACACCTGCCTCACCTGGCCCCTCTCGGCCAGCACCTGCTTGACGTAGTCGGTTGCGTTCATGTCTTACTCCTTACTGTACGAACAGTTTGAAACGTCTCTCTTGTCGGGGCAACGCCCTGCCTATCCCAGCTCGTCGAACACCACGCGCCCGTCGCTCACCGTGAGCGCCGCGTTCACGTCGCGAACGTCGGCGGGGTCGGCGGCGAGCACGTCGCGCTGAAGCACCACGATGTCAGCCAGCTTGCCGGCCTCGAGGGTGCCCAGCCTCTCCTCGTCCAGGCAGTCGTAGGCGCCGTTGGCGGTCCAGGCCAGTAGCATCTCCGGCACGGTCAGCATGTTCTCCTCGCGGGCACGGCCGCCGTCGTCGAAGTAGCCGCCGCAACCGCAGTAGATGGCCTCGCCGATCGAGGGCAGCATGAGCGGCAGGTCCGTGTCGCCCACGACCACGCAGCCCGCGTCCCACATCTGCCTGCGCTGCCAGTAGCGCCCGAAGCGCTCGGGCCCGATCTTCTCGGCGACCATCCGGCGAAGGTCGGCCTCGGCGTCGAGCGACTGGATCTGTGGGTAGACCTCGCAGATGCCACCCAACGCGCCCAGGCGGCGCACGTCATCAGCGTCGGACAGCTCGAGGTCCGTGATCGCATGGCGCTCGAGCATGCGCCCGTCGGCGCCGCGCCGGCAGCGCTCGAGGAGGTTGACCACGTGCGCGACCGCGGCGTCGCCCTGGCAGTGCAGCGAGAAGCGGAAGCCCGCCTCGTCGGCAGCCATGAGCTCACGCTCGATCAGGTCCCACTCCACCGGCTCGCCGCAGCGGACGCCGGACGCGTCCAGGTAAGGCTCCTTCAGCTCGGCCAGGCCCGACCCGATCGAGCGGTCGGTCATGCGGTTGAACCCGCCAAAGCGCACAAACGACCCCGTGAGCAGCTCGCGCATGCGACGTCCGTGCGCAAGGTCCATGCCGCGGCCCACGGGCTGGCTCATCAGGCACACGCGCACGGTCAGCTCGCCGTCGCGCTCCATCGCGCGCATCACGTCGACGAACCCGAAGTAGTCGTCGAAGCTCATCTCCTTCACCTGCGTGATGCCGCGCGCGTTGAGCATGCGCATGTACGCGCCGTACAGCCCACGCATCTCGGGACGCCGCAGGTAGTCGGCCATCATGCGCCAGATCTTCTCGGCGTAGCACGCCTCGGGAGAGAAGCCGTACGCCTCGCGCGCCGCCCGGTTCATCCAGCACGTCTCGCGCCCCGCCGTGAACGCGACCACGGGCCTCTCCGGGAACGCCTCGTCAAGCGCGGCCTCCCACGCCTCCCTCTCCTCAGCCGAGAGGAGCGTGCCCTCCCAGCCGTGGCCGAAGGCGGGCTCCGCGTCTCCCCTGCCCCGGGCGTCCTCGGCCAGGGCCGCGAGCGCCTCGTCGACGCTCGTGATGCCCGCGAGGTCCGCGCCAAGCGACTCGAGCGCCCAGCCGGTAAAGAACGTGTGGTTGTCACAGAGGCCAGGCAGCACGGTGCGGTCGCCGGCATTGATCACGCGCGTTGCGCGCTCCACATAGGGCGCGGCCTCCTCGCGCGGACCCACCGCGACGATGGCGTTGCCCTCGGTCGCGACGAAGCCGTCGAACGACTCGGTGCCCGTCGCGGGGAAGACGCACGTCGAGAGGATCACGAGCCGTTCCGTGGTAGCGGTTGACTGGGTGGTCATCTTCTCACCTCGCATGTCGCGCGCACTAGGCCGGGAGCATGCCGGAGACGGCCGTCACGGCGATGCCGAGGGCGGCGATCAGCAGCATGAACTTCCAGCAGGTCTTCCACCACTGGCCGAAGCTGATCTTGCAGACGGCCAGGCCCGCGACGGTCATGCCGGCGGTGGGGCTGATGGTGTTGATGGTCTGGTTGGCCATCGCGAGCGCGGTGACCGCGGCCTCGGGGTTGACGCCGATGAGCTGCGTGAGGGGCCCGAGGATCGGCATCGTGAGGGCGGCGAGTCCCGATGAGCTGGGCACGAGGAACGAGAGCAGCCCGAGCACGAGGTAGAGCAGGGTCGTGTAGATGGGCGCGGGCACGCCGGCGAGGCCACCGGCCATGGCGTTGAGGATCGTGTCGATGATCATGGAGTCCTCGGCGATGACGAGGATCGAGCGGGCCAGGCCGATGATGATGGCCGCGTAGGCGAAGTCGGCGATGCCGTGGACGAACTCGTCGGCCATCTCGCGCTCGCCCATTCCGGCGACGATGCCGGAGAGCACGCCCATGCCGAAGAAGACGGCGGAGATCTCGTCCATGTACCAGTGCTGGGTGACAAGGCCCCACACGATGATGCCCATGCCGATGGCGAACACGGCGAGCACGCCCTTCTGGCGGCCGGTGAAGGGCTGCTCGATGGCGTCGTCGGAGACGGAGAACTCGAGGCGCTTGGCCTTGTCGTCCTCAAAGGTGATCGAGCTCTCGGGGTTGCGCTTGACCTTGGCGGCGTAGCGCACAGTCCAGACGATGGCCAGGATCGTGAAGACGACCCACACGATGGCGCGCAGCCACAGCTGCGGGTTGCCCTCGATGCCGGTGATGCCCTGCGCGATGAGCACGTTGAAGGGGTTCACGGTCGAGGCGATGTAGCCGATGTTGGGACCCATGAAGCAGATAAGGAAGGCGGTCATGGAGTCGTAGCCGAGCGCCATGACGATCGGGATGAAGATCGCGTAGAACGGCAGCGCCTCCTCGGACATGCCGAAGGTCGTGCCGCAGATGGAGAGCAGCACCATGACGATCGGGATGATGAGGATGTCGCGGTGGCGGAACCTGCCGATGACGTGGCTGAGGCCCGCGTTGATGGCGTTGGTCTTGGTGATGATGGCAAAGGAGCCGCCGATGAGAAGGACGAACGCCACGACGTCGGCGGCGCCCTGGATGCCGCGGGTCGGCGCCTGCAGCAGCTGCATGACGTTGCAGCGGAGGTCGACGACCTCGCCGGTCTCGGGGTCGGTCGACACCTTGTCCTGCGGCGCGTAGGTGCCCGCGACCGCGACCTCCTTCTCGCCCGCGGCGGTCTCGATGACCTGACGCTCGTAGGAGCCGGACGGGATGATCCACGTGAGGACGGCGAACACGACCATCAGCAGAAAGACGATGGTGTACACGTGCGGCAGGCGAAACGAGCGCTTGCGCTGCGTGTTCTCTTCGGACATGCAGGTACCTCCTAGCGTTGTTGGCTGACGTGCGAACGTGCCACATCATACGTTGTGGTATGACGGCGTATGATGTTTTACGGCAGGAGGATACATCGTGTTCACACGGAGGAGAAATCAGCCGCGAACGGTAGAAAAATCCGGCCAGGCGGTACCTGACCGGATTATCTGACGCGATTGGGGCCATGGATGGCCAACGGGAGGGGCATGCCTTTCGGGGCGCGAGGGTGTGGCGCCGGGCGAGTTCGCGCCGCGGCGCGCCTGCAGAGCCCGGCGCCACGCCCTCGCGCCGGAATACAAGCTCTTCTCGGCGGCGTATGGGGTGAGGAAGCTAGATGTTGAAGATGTAGAGGCTGCCCACGATGTACTGGCGACCGATCATGAGTGGCTTGCCGTCCTGGTCGAGGAAGTGGATCGTCTCGAGGAAGAGGGGCTCGCCGACCGAGACCTTGAGGTCCTCGGCGGCCTTGGAGCTCGCGTGGGCGATCTCGAGGGTGCACTTGACGTCCGAGGTGGGACGCCGGCCGGTCTCGCGCTCGACCGCCTCGAAGATCGAGGTGTCCTCGAGGTCAGTGTAGAGCAGGAAGGCGAAGTCGCGCACGGGGAAGAAGTTGTTCTCGAGCATGATGGGGACGCCGTCGGCCGTGCGCACGCGCTTGACGTGCACGAGCTTGGAGCCCTGCTCGACGCCGAGGAACTCCGCCTCGCTCGCGTGGGCCTCGACGACCTCGACACCGAGCACGGTGGCGCCTGCGACGCGGCCGGCCTCGGCACAGGTCTCCGTGAAGCTCTGGATCTCGCTCGTCTGGCAGATCTTGCGCGCGAGCTTGGGACGGTTGACGAAGGTGCCCTTGCCGCGGACCTTGGTGAGGTAGCCGCGGTCGACGAGCTCGGACACGGCGCGACGGACGGTGATGCGGCTGACTGAGAACATCTCGGAAAGCTCGTCCTCCGAGGGGATGCGGTCACCCGTCTGGTACTTGCCGCTGTCGACGTCGTCCTTAATGGAGTCCATCACCTGCTGGAAGAGCGGGGTAAGCGATGCGTCCACGTGCCTCAGTCCAATCTGCGCTCGCGTCGTGGTGGCACGCGGCACGACGTGTGGCCGCGGGCCTGGCCCGACCCATCCGGGCCCATGACGGTATCAGACATTGTAGGACATCACGCCCGCCGTGCGACGACGGGTCGCAGGGCGGGCGTGGAGACGGGCTGGTAGTGTGGCTCGGCGCTAGGACAGGGTCGCGACGAGACGGTCGAGCTCCTCTTCCTGGTTGATGCCCGTGAGGAATGCGACGCCGCTGAAGGTGGGCGTGTCGTAGGTCTCCTCGGTGTTGACGACCGGCACGAAGGCCGCCGCGTCGGCGAGCGCGTCGTCGACGGCGGACATCTCGACGGCGCGGACGTCGGCATCGACGCCGCGGGCGTCAAGAAGCTTCTGGATCTTCTTGGCGACCATGTGCGAGGTGGCGATGCCCGACCCACACGCGACGATGACCTTCTTCTGCATGGTGCTCTCCTCTCGACGGGGACGATATGCGAGGGCCGCACGAGGCGGCAGGGGTTGTACGGACGGGGCGGGGCGCTAGTGCTTTCGCTTGTAGTGACGGCGGGTGGCGTGCGCGCTGCCCTTGCGGGCACCCGCCTTGAGGCGGTCGATGACGTCCGAGGCCGAGGTGCCCTCGAGGTGGCTGCGCAGCTCGACGACCTGGTCGCGGATGTGCGCGGCGCGCTCGAAGTCCATGTCGGCCGAGGCCTGGATCATCTCGTCCTCGAGGGCGCCGAGGATGCGGGCGACCTCGGCGGGCGGGAGCGCGGAGAGCTCGGCCGCGACCGACTCGATCGTGCGCTCATGGTCGCGCTCGTCGGCCGAGGGGGCACGCTCCTCTCCCCCGGCGTCGGTGAAGAACTCGCCGTCGACGCGGGACTTGGTGGAGAGGGTGTCGTCGGCCTCGGCGATGAAGCTCGAGACGTCGGTGATGGACTTGGCGATGGTCTTGGGCGTGATGTGGTGCTCGGCGTTGAAGGCCTCCTGGATCGAGCGGCGGCGCGCCGTCTCGTCGATGGCCTCGCGCATGGAGTCGGTGATCGTGTCGGCGTACATGATGACCTGGCCCTGGGCGTTGCGCGCGGCGCGGCCCATGGTCTGGATGAGCGAGCGGCGGTTGCGCAGGAACCCCTCCTTGTCGGCGTCGAGGATCGCGACGAGGGAGACCTCGGGGATGTCGAGGCCCTCGCGCAGGAGGTTGATGCCGACGAGGACGTCGATCTTGCCGAGGCGCAGCTCGCGGATGATGTCGATGCGGTCGAGGGTCGCGGTGTCGGAGTGCATGTAGTTGACGCGGACGCCCTCGTCGAGCAGGTGGTCGGTGAGGTCCTCGGCCATGCGCTTGGTGAGGGTGGTCACGAGCACGCGCTCGCCCTTGGCCGTGCGGGCCTTGATCTCCTCGATGAGGTCGTCGATCTGGCCGCGGACCGGGCGGACGTCGACCTTGGGGTCGAGCAGTCCCGTGGGACGGATGACCTGCTCGACCTGCTGCTGGCTGACGGACTCCTCGTAGTCGCCGGGCGTCGCCGAGACGTAGATGAACTGCGGGATGCGCTGCTCGAACTCGTCGAAGCGCAGCGGGCGGTTGTCGAGGGCCGAGGGCAGGCGGAAGCCGTGGTCGACGAGGGTGACCTTGCGCGAGCGGTCGCCCTCGTACATGCCGCGGATCTGCGGGACCGTGACGTGGGACTCGTCGATGATGCAGAGCATGTCGCTCGGGAAGTAGTCGATCAGCGTGTAGGGCGGCTCGCCGGGCTTGCGGCCGTCCATGTGGCGCGAGTAGTTCTCGATGCCCGAGCAGTAGCCCATGGTCTCGAGCATCTCGATGTCGTAGCCCGTGCGCTGGGAGAGGCGCTGGGCCTCGAGGATGCGGTCGGCGTCCTTCAGCTCCTTCACGCGGCCCTCGAGCTCCTCCTCGATCGTCTTGATGGCGTGCGTGACCTTGGGGCGCTCGGTGACGTAGTGCGACGCCGGCCAGATGGGGATCGCGTCGAACTCGCGCACGACCTCGCCGGTGACGGAGTCGATCTCGGCGATGAGCTCGATCTCGTCGCCGAAGAAGCTGATGCGCAGGGGGTTCTCGGCGTAGGGCGGGAAGACGTCGACGGTGTCGCCGCGAACGCGGAACATGCCGCGCTGCAGGTCGTAGTCGTTGCGGTCGTACTGGATGTCGATGAGCTCGCGCACGAGGTCGTCGCGCTCCATGGGGACGGCCTTGTCGACGTTGGGCGCGAGCCCTGCGTAGTCCTGCGGCGAGCCGATGCCGTAGATGCACGAGACGGACGCGACCACGATGACGTCGCGGCGCGAGAGCAGGCTCGAGGTGGCCTGGTGGCGGAGCTTCTCGACCTCCTCGTTGATGGAGGCGTCCTTCTCGATGTAGGTGTCGGTCTGCGGGACGTAGGCCTCGGGCTGGTAGTAGTCGTAGTAGGAGACGAAGTAGACGACCGCGTTGTTGGGGAACATCTCGCGCATCTCGCTCGCAACCTGCGCGGCGAGGGTCTTGTTGGGCTCCATGATGAGGGTGGGGCGCTGCACGGCCTCGATGGTCTTGGCCATCGAGAAGGTCTTGCCCGAGCCGGTGACGCCGAGCAGGGTCTGGTAGCGCAGGCCGTCCTCCACGCCCTTGGAGAGTTTGGCGATCGCGTTGGGCTGGTCGCCCGCGGGCTCGAAGGAGGACACGACCTCGAGGCGCTCGTCGCCGTGCTCGAGGCCGAAGCGCTTGAGCTCCGCGCCGTAGCGCTCCTTGGCCTCCGGCGTGCCTGCAAGCGGCTCGTAGGCGATCCTCTCGCCGTCTTCGCTCAGAAACGTACGCACCTCGGCGGCGTCCACTCTGCCTCCCTCGTCGCGGCCATCAACGTCCAGTGTACCCACATTGGCACAAGAAAGAGACTAAGCCGTGGAATCCGCAGGACGCCCGCTAAATGAGCCTAAATGAGCTAAATGAGGCGCCGTTACGGTTTCTTCGGCTTAGCGTTTGTCCTGAAGAAAGCCGGCGACGCGGCGAGGGCAACCTGCCCGGGCATGCCGAGATCGCACTGCCACCTGATCCGCAAGACGCGCACGATGGGCCTCTCCCAGGCAGGCGTGCCGTTGCCGCTGGTGGCGCAGCTCCTCGGCCATGAGAGCGTTTCTACCACGTCGGGGTTTTACGCGCTCGCAACCGACGGCATAATGGCCGAGGCCGTTCGCGCCGCAGCGCCGATATCCCTGTCGTCACGCCAGCAGACACTTGCCCGACCAGAGCTCCAGACCCTCTACTGGCTAGACATAAAGCGGATGGCAAGCGGTCAAACGGGCCTCAGTCCCTGGGGTTTGCACTTGTATAAACATGTTGCGAGCGAGAAATCAACTTCTATTGTTGATTCCTCGCACAAATGATGTTATCATCCGCTGAGAGGAGGAGGAGGAGCCGATGAACTCGACGACGACAGAACTGGGAAAAATGCTGAGAAAACTTCGAATAGACCGCGAGGAGACGCTTGGCGACATGGCCGAACGCCTTGGCTTCACGTCGTCGTACCTGTCCGCAATCGAGAAGGGCAAGCGGCCCGCTCCGGCGGGGTTCGCGGGCAAGTTGGCAAAGCTTTACTCGCTGTCCCCAGACGACGAAAGGGATCTAGCCGCGGCGGCGGACAAGACCGTGAGGAACGTCAAGGTCGACCTCGGAGCCACCAGCGACGTAAAGCGCGAGGCGGCCCTCGTGTTCGCCAGGTCATTCGACGAGCTCGACGATGATACTTCGAGGCGGATTCTCAAACTGCTCCAGGCAAAGCGACGTGATGGCTAATGGAAATCGCCGTCGAGCCAAAATCCAGGGAAGACCTCAGGCGACTCGCATTCTCAATTAGAAAGGTGCTGGGTCTTGAGGACGAGCTTTACTTCCCGATCGTAGAGCTGCTCGACGTGCTCGAGGAGACGCTGCCCGGATTCTCCTACGAGATCATCGGCGACGGGGAGCTTCCACCTAAGAAGCACGCCGAGACCGACGTTGAAACCGGCGTGGTGCGCATCAAGCAGAGCGTGTACGACGGCGCCCGCCAGGGCAACGGTAGGGACCGCATGACGATCGCGCACGAGTTCGCCCACTTCATGACCTTGTGCTTTGTTGGCTTCAAGCTCTACCGCTCCTTCGACGACAGGCCTGTGGAAGCGTACCGCGATCCGGAATGGCAGGCCAAGTGCCTCGCAGGAGAGCTGCTGGTGCCCCACCACCTCGTAGGCAGCATGACCGCATGGGATGTCGCCGAGAAATGCGGCGTATCGGAACCTGCGGCGCGGTACCAGCTGAAGAAGAGGTAGGCCATGGTCGCAATCCAAGAACACATTCGTTTGAATAGGAGGTCCAATCCGGACACCTACCCCTAAAATGCCGCGCGCGCGATCAGCTGTTGGTAGCAGCGATTCGCGCGCACTGGCTGGACTGGCATATGCCAATCCCTGACAAAGAACATTATGCCATCTCCAGCCTAACGATAGACACATCAGATTCTATTTTTAGATTGGAGGGCATAATGATGCCTTCTATGAAAACGCTCGCCCCCGAGCCGGGCGAGAATCCCGATTGTCGCAAGAAACCGGCGCACCACGCTCGCGACGTGTTCCACTCCTGGATGCTGAAGGGGGCGGAATACGAGAAGCCCCTGGGCATGCCCAAACTCGCACCCGCCTACGCAGACCCCGACCGAATCATCGCGTTCTCGGACGCGATGAGCCCCAAATGGCACGACTTCGACTGCTTCGTTCATTTCTTCGAGGATGATTGCAGGATCGAGCGTTTCTGGAACAACCCGAAAGCCTACATCGGCAAACTGGGCAAATTCCAAGGGGTAATCGGGCTCGACTATAGCGTGTGCTGGGACTTCCCAGCGGCGCTGAAGGACTACAACCATTGGCGAAACTCGGTCTGCACCTACTGGCTGCAGCAACACCTTCCTTGTGCTGTGCCCCAGGCGCGTTGCGAGGACGGGGACTACGAATCGGTGCTGGCGGGCTTCCCGAAGAACTCGACCATCGCCATCGGCGCGCGCTCCATGGTCCGCGACCTCGCCGACCGCGCAGTGCTGGTGAAATCGGTCGAGAACATTGTCGACTTCCTCGAGCCGAAAAACCTGCTCTGGTACGGCAGCGACCAGTATGGGGTCGCTGACTACCCGCGCTCCAAAGGGATTCCGGTGCACATGTACCCGGCGAAAGGGCGTGGCAACCTCGACCACCACGGCGGTGAGCTCTGATGGGCGGACACAGCAGCGGCGGGCTGTTCCCAGGGGCGTCGGGACCTGTCGACAACAGCCTGGATTCGGGCTTGGGAGGCGGTACAATACCCGAAGCAGAAACTAGAGCTTCATCGCCGGAAGTCGGGAGTGCACGCGAACGTCTGCTGGACGAAGCCACCACTGACGAGGCGCGCAGGATAGTCAAAGAACTCTACAGGCCGAATGCCGAAACCGGCGACGGCGGAACGGCTGATGCGATTCGCGAACAGCTGCGTACCGGCGAGATGGTCGGAGGAAAAGACCATATCCGGAAGGGGCGCGAGCGTCTTCGCCAGATAGAGAAGATTCTCACCAGTAATCCCGACCATCCCGATAGAGCATTGCTGGAGAGACTGAGAGACGATCTTGAAGACGCACTTGGGGGTGCCTAAGATGAACGAAAGGCAAATGAACGAGTCACTGCTGGCTGCATTCCCCGAGCTTAAAAACGAGTTCGAAAAGTATGTGTCGTGGCAGGACGGCATGGATACTGGAGCTTTTCTAACTTATGAGGACGTCTTTCGTCCGCATATAGAGCGAGCAATCGAGAACGGAGACGCGGACTTCCTCGACAGAGCGGGCGCCTTTATAGAGGATCTTTACCTCACCGAAGAGGAGTACGCGGTTAACGTCGTCTACGTCGGGATCCTTGAGGGGCTGAAAGCGAACTGCGACAACGAGGCGGTTCGATCGTTCCTGAAGCCCATAACCCAGAGGGAGTTCGACGAGCTCAAATACTAGCTTTATTGGGCATGTGCTAAGCCGAGGAAAACGCATCGACGCCTTATCTAGCAGGCGCTCTGCGGATTCCTCGGCTTAGTCTCTTTCTCGGGTTAATGCAGGCTATGCCGATATCGACATAGTATCCATTGGCACGGGCGCACCCGCGAGACGGCGCGGGGCGCGGGCATGCTCTTCTCGGCGGCGCGGGGCGCACCTAGCCGAAGATGGACTTGGTGTCCTCGATGCCCGTGGGATAGAGCTGCTGGTAGCGCGTGTAGGCGTCGTTCACGCGGACGAGGTAGGCGGCCGTCTCGGCGTACTGGATCTGCTTGGAGACGTCGGCGCCGTTCTGGAGCCACGAGGAGACCGAGCCGAGGCCGGCGTTGTAGGCGGCGATGACCTCGTCCTGCGTGTTGAGGTTCTTCTGCAGGTAGCTGAGGTAGGCCGTGCCGAACTCGATGTTGGTCTCGGCGTTGGTGAGGTTGTTTGGGTCGTAGGCGTCGCCGTCGACGAGTCCGAGGCGCACGAGCTCGCTGGAGGTCGTGGGCATGAGCTGCATGAGGCCGACCGCGCCGGCGCCCGACACGGCCTTGTCGTCCCAGTTGGACTCGCACTTGATGACGGCGCAGATGAGGTGCTCGTCGACGCCGTAGCGCTGCGAGGCGCTCTTGATGATGCTCGCGTGGTGCACCGGGAAGAGCAGGCCGCGCACGAGGCCGGTGGGCGCGAAGCTGATGCCCGCGGACACGAGGCAGAACACGAGCATGATGGCGATGGGCACCGTGCGGTACCACCTGAAGAATCTATCGCTGCCCATGCGGGTCCCCCTTGATCAGTTGCTTTGCGGTTCGGTCGGCCCACCAGGCGCGGACCTGGTCGAGCAGGTGCGCGAGGTCGCCGTCGTTTGCGATCTCCGCGTCGGCGTGCGCGCGGAGGTAGTCGTCGGATGGCTGGTGCTCGAGGCGTTGGTCGAAATCTGCGGGCGCCATGCCGCGGTCGCGGGCGCGCTCGCGGCGGGCGTCGGTCGGACAGGTCACGACGAGGACCTCGTCGGCGAGCGCGTGCGCGTCGCCCAGGCGGTCGAGCAGCGGCACCTCGACGAGGGCACAGGCGACGTCGTCGGCCTCGGCCGCGGCGAGGCGGCGCTCGAGCTCGCGCGTGATGTGCGGCAGCTCGATGGCCTCGAGACGCGCCGTGGCCTCTGCCGAGGCGAACGCGCGGCTGGCAAGAAGGGCACGGTCGAGGCGGCCGCTCTTCTCGTCCAGAAGGTCGGCGCCGAACGCCGCCGCGACCTCGGCCGTGCAGGCGGTTCCGGGCGCCAGGACGTCGCGCGAGACCTGGTCGAGGTCGATGCGGCGGGCGCCGAGGCGCTCGAGCTCGGCGGCGGCGGTGGACTTCCCGGAGGCGATGCCCCCGGCGAGGATAACCTTGTACACGGGCACCCCCCTCGGGTCGCGCGCGGTGGCTGGCGGGATAGCACAGACCGGCCAGCCCTGGGGCCAGCCGGTCGGAAGGTCGTCGAGCGGTGTGGCTACGAGCGGAAGTCGAACTTCTGCTTGCAGCGCGGGCACGTGACGCTGATGTGGCCCTTGCCACGCGGGACGCGGAGGCGCTGGTGGCAGTTGGGGCAGGTCACGTGGCGATAGACGCGCGCGTCCTTGAACGCCGCGACGGGGTTTGAGACCCAGGGGCGCACGGGGCCGAGCTTCTCGGCGAAGGCCATGCTCTCCTTGCGGCGGGCGTTGACGTTGGGCGAGACGATGCGGAAGATGGCGTACGCCACGAGGGCGAGCGCGATCAGGCTGATGATGCCGTTGTTGGCGAAGAAGTTGATGATGACGAGGATGACGGCGAGCTCGATCGACGCGAGGGCCAGCTCGTCGGAGCCGTTGCGACCGCGCATGAACTCTTGGACCTTGGACATGAAGTCGTTCATTGGTGTTGCCTCTCAAGCCACGTAGTGGGTCATGTAGTCAAAACTCAGCTTTTCCATTATGCCAGTTTTCTATGCGTCGCCCGCAAAGCACCATACAGATTGCGCCGTTGCGGACGAGCGTGCCTGCAGGCGAGACGTTTGCTGAGATTACGGAATCGACGCAGACGATTACTCAGATTTCAGAATCGACGCAGAAAATTACTGAGATTACGGAAAGGACGCATTTTATTACTCAGATTTCAGATTTGACACGCCGAATTACTGAGATTTCAGAATGGACGCACGCCAGCGCGGCGCCGAAGGAGCTGACAAGTCGTCTACCTCGTCATTCCTTAGGAGTGCAGATTCGGAGGCGGTGTCAAATCTGTAATCTCAGTAATTTGAGGTGACTTTTCCGTAATTCGAGTAATCGGGCGTGACAAATCCGTTATTCGAGTAATTATCTGCGTCGATTCCGTTATTTGGGTAATCCACGGCAGCCCTCACGGAAGCGGGACGACGCGCCACCGCACGCCGCCCCGCACTAACTCCCTATCAGGCAGGCCCTACGCCCTGCCCTCCCCCATCACATACGCGCGGGCGAGCTTCTCGGTCTCGACGATCGCGTCGACGTGGCAGCGCTCGCGGCCGTGAGAGTTCAAACACGCCATGCCGAACGCCCCGTGGCGCAGGTCGTGGTCGAGGTGCGACGCGGCGTTCGCGTCGGTCGAGTAGTGGAAGCACACCTGCGTGTCCCACTTGTCGGCGTCGCAGTGCTCCTTGGCGCAGCGGATGAGCTGGTTGGTGAGGTCCCAGTCGTAAGGACCCTTGGCGTCGGAGGCGATCACGCCGACGTGGTGCTCGTTGGAGTCGTAGTCGGGCCCGAGCAGCGTGATGTCGACGGCCACGTACTCGCTCACGCCCTCGGGCACGAAGGCCCCGCCGTGGCCGATCTCCTCGTACATGGGGAACGCGAACAGCGTGTCGAACGCGGGCTTCTGGCCGGTCTCCTTGAGCCACCTCAGGACGTCGAGAAGAGCTGCAACCGCGGCCTTGTCATCGATGTGCCTCGAGACGATGTAGCCGTTCTCGAAGGCCTCGAACTGCGGGTCGATCGAGATGATCGCACCCTCGGTGATGCCGAGTGCGCGGGCGTCGGCCGGGCAGGCCACGTCGGCGATCACGCTCACGCTCATCGTGTTCTCGTCGCGCTCGGCCGAGCGGCAGTCCTCGAACACGTGCACCGAGTGCTTGTTGCAGATGACCTGGCCCATGACGACCTCGCCGCCGCGACAGTGGATGCGGCAGGTCACGCCCTCGATGGCGTGGTAGTTGATGCCGCCGAGCATACGCACGCGCAGCGTGCCGTCGTCGTTGAAGCCGCGCACGATCAGGCCGATCGTGTCGAGGTGCGCGCCCACGCACACCGTCTTCGACGAGTCGGCCCCCTCGACGCGCACGTAGGCCGTCGCCTTGTTGTCGCAGAACATCTCGTAGCCCATCTTCGCGAAGGCCTCGCGCAGGTACGCGTGGATGTCAGCGTAGTAGCCCACGGGACTGTCGACCTCGACGAGCTCGTGCAGCGTGTCAATCAGGTACTTCGAATCTATCTGGTAGGACATGGCATCTCCTCGATGACGTAATCTCCCCGGGCGGGCCTACTCGGCCGCGCCCTGCGGACGCGCGTAGAGCGCGACGAGCTCCTGCAGCATATCGAGCATGGCCTCCAGCTCGGGCACCGGCACGAACTCGCGCACGCCGTGCGCGTTGTAGTAACAGGCCGACAGGTTCGCGCAGGCGAAGCCGCGGAAGCTCAGCTGCGATCCGTCGGTGCCGCCGCGCATGGGTACGCACTCCATCTCCGTTCCCACCGACGCGAACGCCTCGCGCGCGTTGTCGATCAGGTGCCGGTACTCGGGCTTGCACACCACGTCGGCCAGGTTGCGGTACTGGTCGTGGATCTCGATCGTCAGCACCTCCTGGCCATAGGTCTGGTTCACGAACTCAACGGCGCGCCTCATCGTCTCCTTGCGCGCCTCGACCTTCGCCGCGTCGTGGTCGCGGATGATGTAGTCGGCCAGGGCCTCCTCACAGTTGCCCTCAATGCGCTCGAGGTAGTAGAAGCCGTCGTAGCCCTCCGTGAACTCGGGCCGCTCCTGCGGCGGCACGAGCGCGTGGAACTTGAAGATGGCCTCGCTCGCGTTGATCATCGTCCCCTTTGCCGTGCCCGTGTGCACCGACAGCCCCTTGGCGCGCACCTTGGCCTCGGCCGCGTTGAACGTCTCGTAGCTGCACTCGCCCAAGGGGCCGCCGTCGATCGTGTAGCCAAAGCTCGCCCCGAACTCGTCGATGTCGAGAAGAGCGGCCCCGTGGCCGATCTCCTCGTCGGGAACGAAGCTCACGGCCAGCCGCGGGTGCGGAAGAGCCGGGTTCTCCTTGAGGCGCGCGAGCAGCGACACGACGAGCGCGACGCCCGCCTTGTCGTCGCCGCCCAGAAGCGATGTGCCGTCCGAGCAGACGAGGTCCCAGCCCACCATGTGCTCGAGGCACTCGTTGGTCTCGGGGCTGACGAAGACCTCCTTGCCGTCGCGGCCGACCCCTATCGTCATGCGACCGCCCTCGTAGCGCTTGAGCTGCGGGCGCACCACGTCGCCGTAGGTCTGCCACGCGGTGTCGATGTGGCAGCAGAAGCCCAGCGTCGGCAGGTCCTCGCAGCCCTCGCTCGCCGGCCAGTGGGCGATCACGTACGCGTGCTCGCTCACGCTCACGTCCTCGGCGCCCAGCTCGCGCAGGTCGTCGGCGACCATCCTCGCGATGTCGAACTGGCACACCGTGGAGGGCACGACGTCCGCGCTCAGCGGATCCGACTGCGACGCGACCGCGCAGTACCTCATGAACCGATCGACTACGTCACTCATCAGGCTATGCTTCCTTTCCGGCCACGAACTGGCGCTCGGCCTCGCTCAGGCTCTCGTCGAACAGGTGGCAGCGGCACGCGTGGCCGGGCTCCACCTCGAACTTCTCGGGAACCCGCTCGCGGCACACGGCCATGCACTTCGGGCAGCGCGTGCTGAACGCGCAGCCGCTCGGCGGGTTGGTGGGGCTGGGCACGTCGCCCTGCAGGATCCTCTTGTCCTGGATGCGCTCGTCGGCGATGCGCGGGATGACGTCCAGGAGCGCCTGCGTGTACGGGTGAAGCGGATTCGAGAAGAGCTCGTCCGCGCTCGCGAGCTCCATCGCGTGACCCAGGTACATGACCATGACCGTGTCGGCGATGTGCTTGACGACCGACAGGTCGTGGCTGATGAAGACGTAGGACAGGCCGAGCTCGTCCTGGAGGCGCTCGAGCAGGTTGATGACCTTGGCCTGAACCGAGACGTCGAGGGCGCTCACCGGCTCGTCGCAGACCACGACCTCGGGCACGAGCGCGATCGCGCGGGCGATGCCGATGCGCTGGCGCTGGCCACCCGAGAACTCGTGCGGGTAGCGGTACTTGTAGCTGAGGTCGAGGCCCACGGCCTCCATCACGCGCTCGACGCGGGCGTCGCGCTCCTCGCGCGTCTTGTAGGTGCCCGCGATGTCGATCGGCTCCGCGATGATGTCGGCCACGGTCATGCGCGGGTTGAGCGAGCTGTACGGGTCCTGGAAGATGAGCTTCATCTTCTGGCGCGCACGCGTGAGTTCGGCGCCCGAAAGTGCCGTGAGCTCCTCGCCGTCGAGGTAGACCGTGCCCGAGGTGGGCTCCGTCAGGCGCAGGACGCACTTGCCGGTCGTCGACTTGCCGCAGCCGGACTCGCCCACGATGGCGAAGGTCTCGCCGCGCCTCAGCTCGAACGACACGTCCTCGAGGGCGTGAACGTAGCTCTTGGCGCGACCGAAGACGCCCTTCTTGACGGGGTAGCGCTTGACGAGGTGCTCGACCTTGAGCACGACGTCCTTCTCGTCGATGTTCTTGCCCATGGGCTACTCACCCCATCCCTTCCGGTACTTCCAGCATGCGACCAGGTGGTTCTCGTCCCCCTCGACAGGAAGCATCTCAGGCGCCTGCTGGCGGCAGATGTCCTTGGCAAACGGGCAGCGCGGATGGAAGGGACAGCCCTTCGGCATCTCGGAGAGCATCGGCACGTTGCCCGGGATCGCGTAGAGCGTGTCCACGGCGTTGTCGATCGAGGGGATCGAGTCGATCAGCCCGCGCGAGTACGGGTGCAGCGGGTTGACGAAGAGCTCGGGCGCGAGCGTGTACTCGACCTTGTGGCCCGCGTACATGACGAGAACCCAGTCGGCCATCTCGGAGACGACGCCCATGTCATGGGTGATGAGCATCACCGCGGTGCCAAGCTCTTCTCGCATGCGGTCGATGAGCTGCAGGATCTGCGCCTGGATCGTGACGTCGAGCGCCGTGGTGGGCTCGTCGCAGATGAGCAGCTCCGGCTGGCAGGCGAGCGCCATCGCGATCATGATGCGCTGGCGCATGCCGCCCGACAGCTCGTGCGGGTAGCTCCGGAAGACCTTCTCGGGCGCGGGGATGCCCACGAGCCTGATCATCTCGAGGGCGCGCGCGTCGGCGTCGGCCTTGCTCATCTTGGGGTTGTGCACGAGGATGCCCTCACGGATCTGCTTGCCCGCGCACATGACGGGGTTGAGCGAGGTCATGGGCTCCTGGAAGATCATGCCGATCTTGCTGCCGCGGTAGGAGCGCATCTCCTCGGGCGTGAGCTTGACGAGGTCGGCGCCCGACAGCTCGATCGAGCCGTTGGTGACCTTGGCGGGCGGCGTCGGCAGAAGGCCCATGATCGACAGGGCCGTCATCGACTTGCCGCAGCCGCTCTCGCCCACGACGGCGAGCGTCTCGCCCTTGCGCATCTCGAACGACAGGCTCGTGATGGCGGGCAGCGCCCCGTCCTCGGTGAAGAGCGTCACGTTGAGGTCCCTCACGCGGAGAAGCACCTCGCGCTGCGCGTTGGTGTCGAGCCGCTCCTGCGTGAGCTCGCGCCCGCGCTCGCGATACTGGTCGGAGACGACGTCGGTGGTGGTCCGGCCGAGCCGCTCCCTCTCCTCTTCGGTCATGCTACCCCTCCCTACGAGCGCATCTTGGGATCGAGCGCGTCACGCAGCGCGTCGCCAAGAAGGTTGAAGGCCATTACGGTCACGATGATTGCGATGCCCGGGACGATCGAGTAGTTCGGGTTCGACTGGATGTAGGGCTGAGAGGCCGAGATCATCTGGCCCCAGCTCGACATCGGCGGCTGGACGCCGAGGCCCAGGAAGGACAGGGACGCCTCCGAGAGGATCGCGTTGGGGATGCCCAGGGTCGAGACGACGATGAGGGTCGAGACGCAGTTGGGAAGCAGGTGCTTCATGATGATGCGCCAGCTCTTGCCGCCCGAGAGGATGCACGACTGGATGTACTCGGAACCCTTGAGGCGCATCACGTCGCCGCGCACGAGGCGCGCCGTCGACGTCCACATGAGAAGTCCGAGCGCCACGTAGAGGTTCACGAGGCCCGGCCCCATGACGAACATGACGACGATCGCGAAGAGCAGAAACGGGAAGGACGAGAAGACCTGGATCACGAAGGAGATCACGGCGTCGACCTTGCCGCCGAAGTAGCCCGCGAAGACGCCCGCCAGAAAGCCGATGACCAGGGCGATTGCCTGCGAGACCACGCCGACCGAGAGCGAGACGCGGCAGCCGAAGATGACGCGCGAGAGGATGTCGCGGCCGAACTCGTCGGTGCCGAAGACGTGCGCGGCGCTGGGGCCGGCCAGCATGTTGGAGAGCTCCTGGGCGTCGGGGTCGCAGGGCGCGAGCACGGGCGCAACGATCGCCACGATGACGAGAAGGGCGACCACCACGAGGCAGGCCATGCCCAGCTTGTTCTTCTTGAAGATGTTCCAGCTCACGGCCCAGTAGCTCGAGGCGCGGCGCGCGGGCGCGCCCGTGCGCTCCGCGGTCAGGGCCTCCGCGGCCCCCGCGGCCACGCGCTCGGCCTCCTGCACCTTGCGGCTGCTCTTGTCGCTGTTGAGAAGTGCCATTACTCCGCGACCTCCCCTCCGAGTCGGATGCGCGGGTCGACGACGGCGTACAGGATGTCGACGGCGAGGTAGACCACGACGCAGATGATTGCGATGTACATGACGCCGCCCTCGATCAGGGGCAGGTCGCGCGCGTTGATGGCGTCGAGCAGCAGCTTGCCCATGCCCGGGATCGCGAAGACCGACTCGATGAGGATGGAGCCCGTGAAGATCTCGCCGAGCTGCGTGCCGGCGATGGTGATGATGGGGATGAGGGCGTTGCGCAGGCCGTGCACCAGGATGATGGTCGGCGTGGCGAGGCCCTTTGCCTCGGCGGTGCGCATGAAGTCCTGCCCCAGCACGTCGAGCATCGAGGTGCGCGTGACGCGCGCGATGCTCGCGGCGTAGCGCGTGCCGAGCGCGATCGTCGGCAGCACGAAGGCCGCGGCCGTCTTGATGCCCGAGAGCGGGAACCACTTGAGGTTGAGCGCGAAGACGATCTGGATGAGGATGGCTACCCAGAACGCGGGCGCCGAGATGCCGAAGATCGAGATCGCCATGAGCAGGCGGTCGACCCACTTGCCGTGGAAGACCGCCGACACGACGCCAATCGTGAGGCCGAACACGAGCGCGAAGACGTACGCGAGGCCCGCGAGCACGGCCGTCACCGAGAAGGCCTTGCCCATGAGCGAGGCGACGCTCTTGTTCTGGGTGTAGGAGGTGCCGAAGTCGCCGCGCACCATGTTGGCGAACCAGTTGACGTACTGCTCGGCCACCGGCTTGTCGAGGCCCATGTTGTGCCTGACCTGCTCGATGGTCTGCTGGTCCGCCATGTCGCCCATCATGACCCGCACCGGGTCGCCCGGAACCACGTTCAGGATGAAGAACGTGATGGCGGAAATGCAGATGACGACCCCGACGGCCTGCAGGACTCTCTTCAGCAGGAAGTCCCTCATCTGATCTCTCCTCTCCTCTCGCGCGAGGCGCGCGGCCTCGCTCGTTCCAACGGGATGAGAGGCGCCACCAAATTGGCGGCGCCTCTCGTGTCTGGCTACCTGGTGATGTCGTCAGTGCGCCAGGCCATGGACACTAGCCGGCGTAGTCCGGCTTGGTCGTGTCGATGTCAACGTCGATCATGTGGTAGATCAGGTTGCCGACCTTGGCGTTCTGGACGTAGTCCTTGGCGACGAACTGGTTCTTGGGGTAGTACAGCGGCAGCGTGGCGTAGTCCTGGCGGGTCAGGATGTCGTCGGCCTGGCGGTACAGGTCGGCACGCTTCTGCTTGTCCTGCTCGACGCGAGCCTGCGAGACGAGCGCGTCGAACTCGGGGTTGTTGTAGAACGAGCTCTTGCCCTTGGCGTTCTCGCTGTAGAAGTACGTGTACATGTGGTTGTCCGCGTCGGCGTAGAGCGGGAACCAGCCCACGGCCGTGATCTCGAGGCTGCCGTCCGCCCAGTCCTGGGCCCAGACGCCGTGGTCCTCGGTCTCGACGGTCAGCTTGACGCCGATCTTGGACCAGTAGTCCTGCACGGCCACGAGCTGCTTCTGGTTGATGTTCGCACGGACCTTGGCGGACAGCTCGAGGTTGGTGACGCCCGCCTCGGCGAGAAGAGCCTTTGCCTTCTCGGGGTCATACTCAAACGCGGGCGCGTTCGGGTCGTGACCCGGCGTCTGGGGTGCGAGCCAGCCGGACGGGACGGTGCCTGCGCCGCCGACGATCGACTGGATGAGCTCGTCGCGGTTGATGGCGAGCGAGAGCGCCTTGCGGACGCGGACGTCCTGGAGCTTCTCGGAACTGAGGTTGAGGTTGACGAACTGGACGCCCAGGGTCGGGTACTGGGTGATGAGGTCCTTGACCTCGGGGTCGCTCTTGTACTGCTGGAGCTGCGAGGCGTCGAGGTCGCAGTAGTCGACGTCGCCGTTCTTGAACGACATCATCTTGGTGTTGAGGTCGTCGACGAACTGGAAGTGAACCTCGTCGAGGGCGGGCTTGCCGTCGTGGTAGTCGTCGAAGCGGGCGAGCACGACCTCGGTGGTGTCGTCGTTGGAGACGACCTTGTACTTGCCGGTGCCGATGCAGTTGGTGCCCGTGCCCCAGGACTTGCCGGCCTTCTCGCAGGCGTCCTTCGGGAAGATGTCGGCGTAGTTGATGCCGAGGTTGTTCACGAAGGTGACCATGGGGTTGGTGAGGACGAAGGTGAAGTGCGTGTCGTCCTCGACCGTGAGGCCCTCGAGCTCGGTGGCGGTGCCGGCGAGCATCTCCTTGGCACCCTTGATCAGGTCGTACATGTAGGTGGACTTGCCACCGGTCTCGGGCTTGAACATGCGCTCGAAGGAGTACTTGACGTCGCTCGCGGTGAGCGTGGTGCCGTCGTGGAACTTGATGTTGGGCTTCAGCTCGCAGTGCAGGGTGACGCCATCAGCCTCGAAGGTCGGGATCTCCTTGAGCAGGCAGGGCACGAGCTCGTTGTCCTCGGTCCAGCGAAGCGGCGACTCGAAGATGCAGTCGGCGATGGAGGAGGAGCCGGAGTTCGTGGACTTCTGCATGTCCAGGCCCTGCTTGGCGTTGGACTGGGCAAACCTCAGGACCTTCTTCTTGCTGCCGGAGTCGGCAGCGCCGGCACCACCACAGGCGGCGAGCATCGAAGCTGCTGCGGCGCCACCGGCGGTGGCGGCGGAAGCCTTGAGGAAGCTGCGGCGGCTAAGGGACTTCTCCATCATGTTGCGCACCTTTCGACGTGATCTTGTACTGTCTCTGCAACGACCCCACAGGGGTCAGAATCTGCATTGCGAACACTATGCATCACGTCCACAAGAAGATGGACAACTCAATTTGCGTGGAAATCGACACTTAACAAACCGCAGGTAGATAATATTACAGGGATATTTCAAGCAAAGGTCGTAGCCCTAAGAGACCAAGGCCGCCTCGATCATCGCGGCCAGACCCGCGCTCGCGAGATCGCTCGGCAGGCACGCCACATCGGGACGCGAGACGGTCTGCGCCGGCGTGTACGGCACGTGCACGAACCCGCAGCGCGCCTCGATGCCGCACACGTCTGCCTCGTGCAGCACGCGATACATCACCTGGTTGCACACGTAGAGCCCCGCCGTGTCCGAGACCTTCGCAGGCACGCCCGCGGCGCACGATGCGCTCGCGAGGTCGGCCACGGGAAGCGTCGCAAGGTAGGCGTCGGGACCCCCGCACACGATCGGCTCGCCCTGCGGCCTCGCGCCGTCGTTGTCGGGAATCCGCGCGTCCATGCGGTTGACGGCCACGCGCTCGGGCGTGAGGCAGGTGCGCCCGCCGGCCTCCCCCACGCTCACGACCACGGCCGGCGCGGCTTCACGCATCGCGCCTGCGACCATGTCGCCCGACGCGCCGAAGACGACGGGCAGCTTGAGCTTGATGACCTCGCGACCGCAGACCTCGTCCGGCAGCAGTCGCACGGCCTCCCACGAGGCATTGCTCTTCTCGCCGCCAAAGGGCTCGAAGCCCGTGACAATGATCGGTCGCTCCATGATTCCTCCCGCGTCTTCGTTTCGCACGATGGTAGCGCACCCGCCCCTGCGGTCAAGGCGAGGCTCTTCTCGCCTACGCGCCGGGCGGGCGAGAAGAGCCTACAAAAAAGGGGAGCCGCCGAAGCGACTCCCCCACTCAGCCTATGTGGTGAGGCTTACTCCTCGACGGGAGCCTCCTCGGTCTCAGCCTCGACGGCCTCGGCGGGAGCCTCAGCGGCCTCCTCGTCCTCGGACTCGGGCTTGTCCATCGGCTTGACCTCGACCTCGACGCCCAGCGTCTCGGCAGCGGCCTTCATGGACAGGGAGATGCGACGACGGTCGAGGTCGATCTCCATGACCTTCACCTGGACAGCGTCGCCCACGGCGCAGACCTGCGCAGGAGCGTCGACGTGCTGGCGGGCCATCTCGGAGATGTGCACCAGGCCCTCAACGCCGTCGCCGAGGTCGACGAAAGCACCGAAGGTGACGAGCTTGGTGACGGTGCCCTCAACGATGGCGCCGACGGGGTACTTCTTGACGAGCGTGCGCCAGGGATCCTCGGTGGTCTGCTTGAGGCCGAGGGAGATGCGCTCGCGGTTGAGATCGACGTCGAGAACCTGAACCTCGACCTCCTGGCCGACCTTGACGACCTCGGAGGGGTGGTTGACGTGGTTCCAGGAGAGCTCGGAGATGTGGATGAGGCCGTCGATGCCGCCGAGGTCGACGAAGGCGCCGAAGTCGACGATCGAGGAGACGGTGCCCTTGAGGCGCATGCCACTCTGGAGCTTGGAGAGGATCTCGGTGCGCTCGGCCTTGCGGGCCTCCTCGAGCACGACGCGACGGGAGAGGACGACGTTGTTGCGGTTGCGGTCCATCTCGATGACGCGGGCCTCGATGCGGGTGCCCATGTAGGCGCTGAGGTCCTTGACCCTGCGGAGGTCAACGAGGGAGGCAGGCAGGAAGCCGCGGAGGCCGATGTCGAGGATAAGGCCGCCCTTGACGACCTCGATGACCTCGCCCTCGACGTTCTCGCCGGCGTTGAACTTCTCCTCGACGGCGTTCCAGGCACGCTCGTACTCGGCACGCTTCTTGGAGAGGATCAGACGGCCCTCCTTGTCCTCCTTCTGGAGAACGAGAGCCTCGATGGTCTCGCCGAGGTTGACGATCTCCTCGGGGTTGACGTCCTTGCGGATGGAGAGCTCGCGGGAGGGGATGACGCCCTCAGACTTGAACCCGATGTCAAGAAGAACCTCATCGTGCTCAATCTTAACGACAGTGCCCGTCACAAGATCGCCCTCATCAAAGTCGGTGATGGTGCCGTCGATGAGGCTGTTCAGCTCCTCGTCGGATACGTCATCCAGAGAGAAGATGGACGAGTTTTGAATCTCACTCAAAGGTGGACCCCTTTCAAAAACGGGGCCCCGATCTACATGACCGCTGCCTAGGGCGCTCGGCGGATGCTCTGCGCAATTGGAAACTTACATGTTCTCGGGGGCCGACAGATACAAGTGTACAAGCTTTCGCTCATACGCCAGATAGAATACCCGTTGTTTAGTGTTGATTTCAAGCCAAAGTTGTGCAAATCCCGATTTTCACTTCTGTTGCAAATTTTGCGCCACTCGCGGCCGCGTTTGGGTACGCTTAGATACGTCGTGGCACACCGCGAGACGCGAAGGAGGCACCGATGATCAAGGCAGTCCTGTTCGACCTGGACGACACCCTGCTCGACATCAACCTCTCCGCGTTCGTCGCGCGCTACGCGCTTGGCAAGGCCAAGATCCTCTCGCGGATCGCCCGCGTCCCCACCTCGCTCACCTTCTCGCGGATCGCCCGCAGCTACATGGCGGTCTGCTCCGAGTCGCGCACGGACGACCTCACCAACGCAGAGCTCTACAACCAGACCTTCGAGAGGCTCTCCGGCATCCCCATCGAGGACCCCGTCATCGCGGACGCGATCGACTACTACGAGAGCGAGTGCCTCTGGGACCTCAAGGGCGGCCCCGTTCTCGCCCGCGAGCGCGAGGGTGCCCGCGCGACCATCGAGCGCGCGCAGTCCCTCGGCCTCACGGTCGCGCTGGCCACCAACCCCACGTTCTCGCTCGCCTGCGACAAGGTGAGGATGGAGTGGGCCGGCGTCGCCGACGTCGACTTCGCCCGCATCTCGCACATCGAGAACTCGCACCGCGTCAAGCCCGACGCCGCCTACTACGAGGAGTTCGTGGGGGCGATCGGCCTCGAGCCGCACGAGTGCCTCATGGTCGGCAACGACGCGCGCCGCGACTTCCCGCGCCCCGACATCGAGCTGCGCACCGCCTACGTCGGCCACGGCTGGCCCAAGCGCGCGATCTGGCGCGGGCCCATCGGCACGCTCGGCAGCGCCCTGCCGCAGATCCTCGAGATCCTCAACACCCAGGACGAGAAGAGCGAGCACTCCCACTAGGCGCCACCCACTGGGCGCCACCCGCATGCCCACCGGGCACCGCACGCCCGATGCGCCGCTCCCCCATTGATGGTCTTTTCTCGCCGTTGTGGCATGCGCAGCTGATACCTGCAACAATCACAGCCACACGACCGAACCTGCCCGCACCGCGCCGGCAGACCGCACCGAGAGGGAGCACCATGGACGCCTCCGCCTACGACAACCACCTTGCCATCCTGCACGAGGAGCTCGTCTGCGCACTGGGCTGCACCGAGCCCATCGCCGTCGCGCTTGCCGCGGCCCTCGCCCGCGCCGCCCTGCGCGAGCGCCCCGAGCACCTGTCGGTCTCGTGCAGCGGCAACATCATCAAGAACGTGAAGAGCGTCACGGTCCCCAACTCCGGCGGCATGCGCGGCATCGAGGCGGCTGCCACGCTCGGCGCACTTGGCGGCGACGCCCGCCGCGAGCTCGAGGTGCTGCAGGCCGTCCAGCCCGAGGACATCGAGCGCACGCGCGAGTTCGTCTCGGCGGGCTACTGCGACGTCGAGCTGGCCGAGGACGTCCCCAACCTCTACGTGCGCGTGACCTGCGAGGGCGCGGGCCACACGGCCGTCGCCTGCATCGAGGAGCGCCACACCAACGTGGTCGAGCTCGCCCTCGACGGCGAGCCCACGGTCGCGGCAGGCGTGAGCGCCCATGCCCAGGCCACGTCTTCCGAGAAGAGCGAGGCTGACCGCTCCCAGCTCACCCTGAACTCCATCTGGGAGTTCGCCCACGAGGTAAAGCTCTCCGACGTCGACGAGCTCATCACGAGGCAGATCGAGACCAACCAGGCCATCTCCCGCGAGGGCCTCACCAACCGCTGGGGCGCCAACATCGGCAGCACCCTGCTCAAGAGCCGCCCCCAGGACATCTCCTGCAAGGCGCGCGCCGCGGCGGCCGCCGGGTCCGACGCCCGCATGAGCGGCTGCGCCATGCCCGTCGTCATCAACTGCGGCAGCGGCAACCAGGGAATCACCTGCTCGCAGCCCGTGCTCGAGTACGCCCACGACCTCTGGAGCACGCACGAGGAGCTCGTGCGCGCCGTGGTCCTCTCCGACCTCGTCGCCGTGCACGTGAAGTACTTCATCGGCGAGCTCTCGGCCTTCTGCGGCGCGGTCTCGGCGAGCTGCGGCGCCGGCGGCGGCATCTGCATGCTGCGCGGCGGCTCGTTCGCCCAGCTCGAGGCCACCATCGTCAACACCCTCGCCAACGTCGGCGGCATCGTCTGCGACGGCGCCAAGCCCAGCTGCGCCGCCAAGATCTGCGCGGCCGTCGACGCCGCGATCCTCGGCTGCGACATGGCGCTCGCCGACGACAACTTCCTGGCGGGCGACGGCCTGGTCGGCCAGAACGCCGAGGAGACCATCCGCTCGATGGGCTACGTCGGCCGCGTGGGCATGCACCCCACCGACGTCGAGATCCTCAACATCATGATCGGCAAGACGGACGTCACCAGCGCATAGGCGGACGAGAAGAGCACGCCCTCGCTCGGGGCGCATGCGGCAGGCCCCGACGATGCACGATACGCGCATCGTCGACAACCGTTATCTCGACTACCTGTCCTACGCGACTCCGTACCAGCCGATTCCCTCGGCGTTCCACCCAATCGAGACGAGCGCGTCGTTCTCGCCGCGGCTCGTCGTGTAATTGTGCGTTCCAACGCTCGCATAGGGGTTGTACTGCCTATACAGAGGTACGCCGTGCGCGTCGTCGGAATACCAGCCAACGCCCTCGTCGCTCCAACCCACAGACTTGAGGTTGTCACGCTCGCCCGCGCTCATCGTGTAGTGATGGTCGCCAGCGTAGGGGTTATAGAGTCGATACACGGGGCTCTTCGAACGCTCCGGCGCTACCCAGCCGATGCCCTCATACGACCAGCCTATGTTCGCAAGGTGATCCTTCTCCACGGGCGAGGCCGTGTAGAAGTGCTCGCCGGTGTACGGGTTATACAGGCGATACATCGACGACTTTCCACCCTGCGAGGGCGAGGGCGCGGGCGCAGACCCCTGCTTATGCGTCAGGTACCCAGGGTTATCCGGCGCATCTACGTGAGCGTAATCAGCAGACGAATGCGAGTAATCGTACTTGGTCCCATTGCCACCAACGAGCTTGTAGCACCCATCGAACATCCGATAGGTCTCGAGAGGCCCAAGAGACGCCGTCGACCAGCCGTCCCCAACGTAGATACGCTCGAGCTCCTGGCAGTACGCAAACATGCTCTCCATGTTCAGAACCTTCGCGGTATTCCAGCCCGAGAGATCAAGGGACCCAAGGATGTCACAGAAATAAAACAGCTGATTCGCGTTGGTCAGTGATTCAGTATTCCAGCGGGCAACATCAATCGATTCGAGCCTCCTACAACCCCAGAACATCTGGTTCATGGTTTCGACCTGCGGCGTATCCCAGCCCGAGATGTTGAGGTCAAAGAGATGATCACACGCCCAGAACATCTCGCTCATGTCCGTGACGCTCGTAGTGTCCCAGCCAGCCAGGTTGGCTGAAGTCAACGCATCACACGACTGGAACAATCTGCTCATGTCACGTACGCGTGATGTGTTCCACCCAGTCAGGTCGATGGAAGTCAGCGAGCTGCAGCTCCGAAATACTCCGCTCATATTCGTCACGGCAGACGTGTCGATGCCCGAGAGATCGGCTGAAGTCATTTTGCTAAACGACGAGAACAGCCCGGAGATTGACTCGGCGGCGACAATGCGACCGCTCGTCCTCACGCGCTTTACCTCATAAGTCTGCAGGGAATCCCAATACATGTAACCCGTGCTGTTCGGGAGCGTGCCAGAACCGATCGTCAGAACCCCGTCGCTGTCAAAGGTCCATGGGCAGGTTCCAAACGTGCCACTACTCACAATACTTGCCTGGGTCGCGAGGTCATCAACCACCGCATCGGTGAGGGTCGCCTCCGCGTCGCCGGCCTCATCATCCGCGCGGGCAAGCGCGGGGACGCCCGCCAAGACAACGAGGCACGACAGGGCACATGCCAAGCCGCATCGAGCCATCCAACAACGCATGGAGCCACTCATACAGACCCTCCTAGGACAACGGCGCATTCAGAGGCACGCGGCAATCGCGTGCAGCGTTGCATAGCGTACATCAATGAGAAAACTGTCTGTGCAATACAGTGAGCGTAGAGCAGAGTTTTTTGGCCATACAGGTCTGCAAATCTACAGGTAAAGCAGGTGTACCACTATAAATACCGCCTGGCTTTATCACATATGATAAAGGGCGCAACTCTTCTCAACGTACGCTACCCGCATGGATGGCAACGAACTCAAAATCATGGTGGGCGAGGAGATTCGCAGAAAGCGCGAGTCGCAGGGGCTCAGCCTGCACGTGTTCGCCGACATGGTCGGCACGAGCTACACCCATATCTGGAAGGTCGAGAACGGCAAGGTCAACGTGGGCCTCGACCTGCTCTGCCGCATCTCCAACGCACTTGGGGTCACACCGCGAGAGCTCTTCGTGACCCGCCGCGCATGGAAGGTCGAGATCGGAGCCCGCGACACGCGCGACGACGAAACAGAGAAGGCTCCCAAGCATGCCAAGGGGAGCAAGCACACCGCCTAACCACGTCGTGTGGGCGCTACGACCGGGAAGGCCTTCGCGTTTGCTTTGTTAGAACAGGCCGCCCTGGGCGGAGAAGCCCTTGTCCTCCAGCCAGTTTGCGCGGTCGTCGGCGGCCGTGGTGGCAAGCTCGTCGCAGCGCTCGTTGAGCTCGGTGCCCGCGTGGCCCTTGACCCAGATGAAGGTCACGTCGTGCGGCTTCTTGGCCGCAAGCAGGCGCTTCCAGAGGTCGGGGTTCTTGACCGGCTGCTTGGAGGCCGTCTTCCAGCCGCGCTTGAGCCAGCCCCAGACCCAGCCCTTGTTGAAGGCGTTGACCACGTACTGCGAGTCGGAGTGGACCTCCACCTCGCAGGGGCGCTTGAGCGCCTCGAGCGCACTGATCACACCGAGGAGCTCCATGCGGTTGTTGGTCGTCTCGCGATATCCCGCCGAGAGCTCGCGACGGTGCTCGACGCCCGCGGAGTCGCGGAAGAGGAGCACCGCGCCGTAGCCGCCAGGGCCGGGGTTGCCACGCGAGGAGCCGTCCGTCCAGACCACGACGCGCATCTTTGAGGCGGAGCCACCGACGCGGCCGTTGCTCTTCTCGGCGGCGGAATCGTCGTCGAGGGTCGCGTCCACGAGCTCGTCCTCGAAGAGGTCGGGGTGGTCGTGCATGATCTCGTCGAAGGATGCCATTACTTCGCCTCCGCCCAGTTGGAGCCGAAGCTGACGTCGGCGATCAGCGGGACGCGCAGCTCGCAGACGCCCTCCATCGTCTCGCGGACGAGGCTCGAGAGCGCGTCGACCTCGGCGGCGGGCACCTCGAAGTCGAGCTCGTCGTGGATCTGCAGGACGAGGCGGCTCGCGAGGCCCTCCTCGCGCAGGCGCTCGGCGACGCGGACCATGGCGATCTTGATGATGTCGGCGGCAGTGCCCTGCATGGGGTGGTTCATGGCGGTGCGCTCGGCGAAGGAGCGCAGCTGGAAGTTGCGGGAGTTGATGTCCTTGATGTGGCGCTTGCGGCCGTACATGGTGGTCGCGAAGCCGCTCTTGCGCGCAGTCTCGACGGACTCGTCGAGGAAGCGGCGGACGCCCGGGTAGGCCTCGAAGTAGCGGTCGATCATCTCCTGGGCCTCGCCGCGGGGAATCTTGAGGGAGGTCGCGAGGCCGAAGGCCTGCTGGCCGTAGACGATGCCGAAGTTGACGGCCTTGGCGCGGCTGCGCAGCTGCGGGGTGACCTCGTCGACGGGAACGCCGAAGACGCGAGCCGCCGTGGCCGCGTGGAAGTCGGCGCCCTCGCAGAAGGCGGCGACCAGGTGCTCGTCGCCGGAGAGGTGCGCGAGGAGGCGCAGCTCGATCTGGGAGTAGTCGCAGGCGAGGAACACGTTGCCCTCGTCCACGGTGAACGCGGTGCGCACGCGGTGGCCGAGGTCGGAGCGGGTCGGGATGTTCTGGAGGTTGGGCTCGGAGCTCGACAGGCGCCCCGTGGCCGCGACGGTCTGGTTGAGCGTCGTGTGGATGCGGCCGTCCGTGCGGATGAGCTTGGGCAGGGCGTCGAGGTAGGTGCTCTTGATCTTGGCGCGCTCGCGGTACTCCAGCACGTCGGCCACGACCTTGTGGTCGCCGGCGAGGTCGGCGAGGACCTTGGCGTTGGTGGAGTAGAAGCCCTTGCGGGTCTTCTTGAGGCCGGCGGTGGGCAGGCCCATCACGTCGAAGAGGACGTGCGAGAGCTGCTGCGGCGAGTCGAGGTTGAACTCCTCCCCCGCCTCGGCGCGGATGGCGGCGACCATGGCGTCGATCTCGGAGCCGAGGCTCGCTGCCTGCTCGGCCAGGATGTTCGGGTCGCACCTGAGGCCCTCGCGCTCCATCTGGAGCAGGACGAGGGTGAGCGGCATCTCGACCGTGGTGAAGAGCTCGAGCGAGCCGTCGGCCTGCAGAGCCTGGCCCAGCACGTCCACGAGCGCGAGCTCGGCCAGGACGTCGAGGGCCTCCTGCGGCGCCTCGTCGGACGGCTCGGGCATGGCGCCGCCCGTGAGCTGAGGGTTCTGGTAGAGCTCGGCCGGCGAGAAGGCGCCCGAGTCGGAGTCGAGCAGGTAGCCGGCGATGGAGACGTCGAAGAGGTGCGAGGCGTCGAGCGCGGCGACGTCGACGAGCGGCTCCAGGGCCGAGTCCGCGGGGACGACCTCGTGGAGAAGGGCCTTCACGTCGGCGCTGACGAGCCAGCCCTTGAGCGCGAGGTCGCGGATGGCCGCACGCAGGGCGTCGTCACCCTCGATGCGCAGCAGCTTGTCGCCCGTGGCGCACCACAGCACGCGGGGCTCCTCCTCGGCGAAGAGGGACTGCTGGCCCTTCTTCGTCTCGGGGGACTGAAGCTCTGCCGCGACCGGGGCGCCGTCGGCGATGGCGGCGTCGAGCGCCGCGCGCGCAGCGTCGCCAGAAAGGGGCTCGGGAACCTCCAGGGTGGGTGCGGGCGCGACGTCCACGCTCGTCTCGGCACCGCCAAGGCGAAGGAGACGGGAGATCATGCCCGTGAAGCCGAGCGCGGAGAAGGCGTCGGTGACGGTCTGGGCCTCGAAGGTGGGGAACTTGGCGTCGGCGAGGTCGAGCTCGACGGGCGCGTCGGTGCGGATGGTCGCGATCTTGCGGCTGACGAGCGCGTCGTCGATGTGGGCGCGCAGGTTCTCGCCCATCTTCCCCTTCACCTCGTCGGCGTGGGCGATGACCTCGTCCAGGCTGCCGTACTCGACGATGAGGGCGGCGGCCTTCTTGGGGCCGATGCCCGGCACGCCGGGGATGTTGTCGGACGAGTCGCCCTTGAGGCCGTAGAAGTCGGGGACGAGCTCGGGCGTGACGCCGTGGTAGAGGTCGTCGACGCTCTCGGGCGTCATGATCTGCACGTCGGAGACGCCCTTCTTGGTGGCGACGATCTTCACGTTCTCGGTGGCGAGCTGGTACATGTCGCGGTCGCCGGTGAAGAGCAGCATCTCAAAGCCGGCCTCCTCGCCGCGGCGGGCGAGCGTGCCGAGGATGTCGTCACCCTCCCAGCCCTGGAGCTCGACCACGGGCACGTCGAGCGAGCGCAGCAGGTCCTTCACCATGGGGAACTGCTCGTGGAGGGAGGGGTCCATCGGCGGGCGCTGGGCCTTGTACTGCGGCAGCATGTCGATGCGGACCTGGGGCTTGCCGCGGTCGAAGGCGCAGATGACGCCGTCGGGCTGGAAGGACTCGACCAGCTTGATGAACATGTTGAAGAAGCCGAAGAGCGCGTTGGTCGCGCGGCCGTCGGGCGCGCTCATGGGCTGGCGGATCGCGTGGAAGGCGCGGTGCATCAGGGAGTTGCCGTCGATGACGGCGATGGTCCTTCTCGCCTGCTCGGCGCCCGCGGCGCCGTCGTGCTCCGGGGCCTCGGCGATGGTGGTGTCTGCCATGCGATCTTCTCCTTGCGTCTGGGTGTGCCCCTTGATTGTAGCGGGCGGGCAGGGAGAGTTCGAAGCGCGCACACAATGGGCGCAGCGGACGCGGGTCTGGTGGCCTTGAGGACGTGAGCTGCAGCGCAGAATGGCCTCGAGGGCGCGAGTGCCGATGGCCGTCAGCGCAGAATGGCCTCGAGGGCGTGAGTTATTTTGTGTCTGCAGCGCAAACTGGGCTCGAGGGCGTGAGTTTTTGATGCCTTGCAGCGCAGATGTGGGTTGAGGGCGTGACCGTCAGCGCAGAATGGCCTCGAGGGCGTGAGTGGAGTCGCGCCCTCGAGCGGGTTTTGCGCTGCAGCTCACGCCCTCAACTGCATTCTGCGCTGACCCCTCGCGCCCTCGAGGCCACTTTCATATGTTCATCAGCGTGTCAAGCGCGCAAGGCTCACCGGTTCGGCGGCTCGGTGGCTAGCTAGGCCACCTTGCCGCCGAACGGCGAGAAAGATCATCCGCCACGCCGTCTGGCACCGCATCCCGGCCCGCGGGCGGACCGGGCCAACGTGCACAGTTTCACATCCGTGGATACGGCATGCCGCCCAGGGTGCGGCGACAGTCCGCCCACACAACGACGATCCGTAGGGAGGGTTGCTCTTGGCCCAAGGCCAGTCTGCGCACGTGCATACGGCGACCCGGGGACGCGGGCGCCGCGCACATAAAGTGGTCGCAGGTCTCCTCCCGGCGCCGGCCCAGCCGGCGCGGCGGTCAATCCGCTATCAGGGCCGGCCAGCCGCTACTCGAGCGACTCGGCCACGATCACGCCGATGTGCCAGACCCAGACGGCCAGCTCGGAGGCGAGCGCCACCTTGATCTTGTTGCCCGACTTGCCGCCGTCCTCGAGGGCCCTGTACCTCCTCATGAGCCTCGCGTTGGCCTTCGCGGCCTCCGCCCTCGTCCCGGGGACGGGCTCCTGCCCCTCCCTCGTCCTCTTGACGGCGGACTTGCGCCTCGGGAACGTGCCGAGGCCCTCGACGAGGCACTTCCGCAGGCAGCTCGGCCCGCTCTTGGTGATCGGGCCGCGGGAGCCCTTCTCGCCGCTCGAGTGCTCCTTGGGCGTCAGGCCCATCCAGCTCCGCACGCGGCGCCCGGAGCGGAAGCGCCTGAAGTCGCCGAGCTCGGCGGCGGCGAGCAGCGCGGTCTCGGGCCCGATGCTCGTGAGCTGGGAGATCGAGTCGACGTACGGCTTCCACCTGTCCTCCTGGCAGAGGGCGAGGACGAGGCGCCTGCGCTCGTCGACCTTCGCCCTCCAGTCCTCGACGTCCTGGCGGTAGAGCGAGAGCGTGAGCGCGTCGGCGCCGCCCAGCCCGGCCGTCTTCCCGTTGAGCCAGGTCACGTAGCGCTTCGTCCACGTCGACCTGAGGTTGCCCGCCTCGGTGCGGTCGTTCCAGACGATGTCCTTGCCCAGCAGGAAGGACGAGACCCTCTGCTTCGCGCGGGCGAGCTCGTCGGCGGAGAGGCGGTAGGCCCTGCAGAGGTCGCGCGCCTGCTCCTCCTCCCTGGAGGGGACGTAGCACCACGAGAAGTCGTGCGCGGGGGCGCTTATGAGCATGAGCAGGGCCCTGGCGTCGCCGGGGTCGGTCTTGCGCTGCGCCTGCTTCGTTGAGCGGGGGAGCGTGGCGACCGCGACGATGCCGCAGTCGCCGCCGAGGTCCCTGATCGACCTGCAGAGGGAGGACTTGGTGGGGCCGGACTCGTAGGCGTAGAGCACCCTGCCGGTCGTGTGGGCGCCGACCCACCCCATCACCTCGGCCGCCCCCGGGCAGCCGCGCAGCGTCGTGCTGGCGACCTCCCCCGTCGAGGTGTCGAGCGTGGCGATCGCGATCGAGCGGGCGTGTACGTCCATTGCGGCGAAGCTCTGGTAGTGGCGGGCGCTATACTCGTTCATCAGGGGCTCCTTTCCTTCGGACCGTCGCCGGCCCTTTTTTCCTGCAAACCGAGCGTAGTCCAGGAGGGGAGCCCCTTCGGCTCGCCCTGCTGCGAACGGCTCACAGGTTCGAAGCTGATGAACATACCGTCTGCGCTGCAGCCAACCACGAGCGGCCCGCAGTCATGGGAGACCGCGGGCCGCGAAGGCTGCATCACAATCTACTGAGGAGCCTGCGCTAGAGAAGCGCGGAGGCAACCTCCTGGGCGCAGGCGAGGCCGTCGGCGATGGCGTTGACCACCAGCGACGAGCCCGAGCGGGCGTCGCCCGCCGCGAAGACCGGGACCTCCCCCGTCGCCGCGACGCGATGGCCCTCGCTGTCGGAGGTGGCGGAGGTGGGGCGCACGCCGTCGCGGAAGGGCTCGCACTCGACGCCGAGCGACTGGAGGACGGCCGACTCGGGGCCGCTGAAGCCCATGGCGATGAGGACGAGCTGGGCGTCGATGGTGCGCTCGGTGCCCGCAACAGGCTCCGGCTTGCCGTGGCTCCAGTCGAGCGAGACGATGCGCAGGCCGCCGACGGGCGCGTCCTCCCCACCCGGCTCGCCGTCGACCTCGGCCGGCAAGACCTCCAGGGTGTTCGTCGCCCAGAGGCGCGGGTCCTCACCCTGTAGCGCGATGGCCTCGAGCTGGCCGTAGTCGACCTTCTTGAGGGTCGCCCACTCGGGCCAGGGGTTGTCCTTCGCGCGCTCTTCGGGCGGGGCCGGCAGGAACTCGAGCTGGGTGACGCTCTTCGCGCCCTGTCGGAGCGCCGTGGCGACGCAGTCGGTGCCGGTGTCACCGCCGCCCACGACCACGACGTCGAGCCCGGCCGCGGTGATGGCGGGCGCCTCGCCCGAGACGACCGACTTGGTGGAGCTCGTGAGGTAGTCGACCGCGAGCGTCACGCCGGGGCGGTCGGCGCCCGGGCAGCGCAGCGTGCGCGCCGCACCCGCGCCGGCGGCCACGACCACGGCGTCGAACTCGCCACCCGTGAGGCGCGAGGCGACGGCCGCGTCGCAGGCGTCGGCGCCGCACTCGAAGGCGATGCCGCTCTCGCGCATGAGCTCGACCCTGCGGGAGACGACCTCCTTGGGCAGCTTCATGTTGGGGATTCCGTACATGAGCAGGCCGCCGGGGGCGTCGCTCTTCTCGAAGACCGTGACGCGAAGGCCGAGGCGGGCGAGCTCCCATGCGGCGGCGAGGCCCGCGGGTCCCGAGCCCACGACGGCGACCCTGGGAGCGTCCTCGGCAGGCGCGGGCAGAGGCCTGGCCGATGCGGATCCCGTGGCCCAGGCGTGGTCGCTGATCGCACGCTCGTTGTCGCGGATCGTCGTGGCGTCGTCGGAGAGGCCCAGGTTGCAGGCCGTCTCGCAGAGCGCCGGGCAGACGCGGCCCGTGAACTCCGGGAAGGGGTTCGTGAGCGAGAGGCGCGCCGCGGCGTCGTCCCAGAGGCCGCGATAGAGCAGGTCGTTCCACTCGGGGATCAGGTTGTGGAGGGGGCACCCCGACGTGCGGGCGGCGCCGAAGCCGATGCCGCTCTGGCAGAACGCCACGCCGCACATCATGCAGCGCGAGGCCTGCTCGCGCTGGAGCTCCTCGGAAAGCGGCAGCGCGAACTCGTCGAAGTCGGCGATCGTCTGCCTCACGTCACGCTCGTCGTGCGTCTTGCGCTCGACGTCCAGAAATGCTCCGGGCTTACCCATGGCTACATCTCTCCCCTCATGAGCTCGAACGCGCGCTCGACGGCCTCGTCGCGGGTCGCGCCCTTCCTCATCTCCTCGTCCACCCGGACCATGATCTTGTGGTACTCCGTCGGGATGACCTTCACGAAGTGCGACCTCACGACCTCGAAGCGGAACAGCAGCTTGATGCCGCGCGGGCTGCGCGTGCGGCGCACGTGCTCCTCGATGAGGGTGCGCACCTGCTCGAGCTCCTCGTCGGTCGGCTCCATGAGCTCGACCATGTCGCGGTTGCAGCGCTCGGCGAGCGTGCCGAACTCGTCGTACACGTAGGCCACGCCGCCGCTCATGCCAGCCGCGAAGTTCTGCCCGACCTCGCCCAGGATGAGGGCGACGCCGCCGGTCATGTACTCGCAGCCGTGGTTGCCGACACCCTCGACGACGAGGGTCGCGCCTGAGTTGCGCACGCCGAAGCGCTGGCCGGCAAGGCCGTTCACGAAGCCCTTGCCCGAGGTCGCGCCGTAGAAGGCCACGTTGCCGACGCAGACGTTCTCGTCGAACTTGAAGCTCGCGCTGGGGTGCGGCGCCACCGAGAGGATGCCGCCGGAGAGCCCCTTGCCGAAGTAGTCGTTGGCGTCGCCGCTGACGTTGATCGTCACGCCGGCAGGCAAGAACGCGCCCAGGCTCTGGCCGCCCGAGCCCTCGCAGTCGATCGTGACCGAGCCCTCGGGCAGCCCGTCGGGGTGCGCGCGGGTGATGGCGGCGCCGAGCATCGTGCCGACGCAGCGGTTGACGTTGGCGATGTCGGCCGTGAAGCGGATCGGCTCGAGGTGGCGGCGGGCGTGGTCGGTAAAGGGCACGAACAGCGTCGCGTCGAGCGTCGATTCGAGCTGCGCGTCAAAGCCCATGCTCGGCAGGTAGTGCGCGCAGTCGGACCCCTCGATGCTGCTGCCGAAGACGCAGGTGGGCTGGACGAGAAGAGCGCTCAGGTCGCACTTGTTGGCCTTCTCGTTGCCAGGGACCTCGACCTGCCTCAGGCACTCGGGATGGCCGACCATCTCCTCGACCGTGCGGAAGCCGAGGCTCGCCATGATCTCGCGCAGCTCGCGCGCGACGAAGCGCATGTAGTTGATGACGTGCTCGGGCTTGCCGGCGAAGCGGCCCCTCAGGCGCGCGTTCTGCGTGCAGATGCCCACCGGGCAGGTGTCCTGCTGGCAGTCGCGCTGCATGAGGCAGCCCATGGCCAGAAGCGGGGCCGTGGCGAAGCCGAACTCCTCCGCGCCCATGAGGCACGCGACGGCGACGTCGCGGCCGTCGAGCAGCTTGCCGTCGGCCTCGAGCACGACGCGCGACCTGAGGCCGTTGGCGACGAGCGTCTGCTGGGCCTCGGCGAGGCCGAGCTCGAGCGGCAGGCCGGCGTGGTAGACGGAGTCGCGCGGGGCCGCGCCCGTGCCGCCGTTGGCGCCCGAGATCGAAATCTTGCCCGCGCCGCCCTTGGCGACGCCGGTGGCGATCGTGCCGACGCCCGCCTCGGAGACGAGCTTCACCGAGATGCGCGCAGCCGGGTTGGCGTTCTGCAGGTCGAAGATGAGCTCGGCGAGGTCCTCGATCGAGTAGATGTCGTGGTGGGGCGGGGGCGAGATGAGCCCGACGCCCGGCGTGGAGCGCCTCACGCGCGCGACCCACGGCCAGACCTTGCGGCCGGGCAGGTGGCCGCCCTCGCCGGGCTTCGCGCCCTGGGCCATCTTGATCTGGATCTCGTCGGCGCTCGCGAGGTAGCGGCTCGTGACGCCGAAGCGGCCGGAGGCGACCTGCTTGATGGCCGAGCGCAGCGAGTCGCCGTTGGCAAGCGGGGTCTCGCGGCGCGGGTCCTCGCCGCCCTCGCCCGTGTTGGAGCGCCCTCCCAGGCGGTTCATCGCGATGGCGAGGCACTCGTGGGCCTCCTTGGAGATGGCGCCGAAGCTCATCGCGCCCACGTTGAAGCGGTGCACGATGTCGTCGACGGACTCGACCTCGTCGATGGGGACGGGGCCCGACGACCTCGGCACGAGCTCGAGCAGGTCGCGCAGGGTGGTCGCGCGGCCGGGCGCATGCACGTGGTCGCTGAACGTGCGGAACAGCTCGAAGTCGCCCCTGCGGACCGCCTGCTGAAGGTAGTAGATGGCCTCGGGGTCGATGAGGTGCTCCTCTCCCCCGAGGGGGCGCCACTTGGTGAGGCCGGAGCTCGTGAGCTGGTCAGGCGCCGGCGTGGTCCTCAGCGAGAGGGCCTCGTCGTAGCGGCGCTCGCACTCGTGCTGGACGTCGCCTGCGTCGAGGCCACCGATGCGGCTCGCGGTGCCGGCGAAGTTCTGCTGGACGAAGGGGTCGGCGAATCCGACGATCTCGAAGATCTGCGCGCCGTGGTAGCCCTGCAGCGTCGAGATGCCCATCTTGGACATGATCGAGACGATGCCGGCCGTGAGCGCGCGGTCGTAGTTGGCGATCGCGGCGTCGACGTCGAGCTCGAGGGCGCCGACCTCGCAGAGGTGCTCGATGCAGTCGTGGGCGGCGTAGGGGTAGACGGCCGAGGCGGAGTAGCCCACGAGCGTCGCGAAGTCGTGCGGCGTGATGGCGTCGCCGCACTCGAGCACGATGTCGGCGTCCATGCGCACGCCGGCGCGAATCAGGTGGTTGTGCACGCGGCCGAGCGCCAGAAGCGACGGGATGGGCACCTCGCCCTCCCCCGCGCGGTCGCTGATCGCCACGATGTTGCACCCGCGCCTGACCGCGGCCTCGACGTCGGTCGCGAGCCGCTCGAGGGCGGCCTCGAGCGCGCCCTCGCCTGCGTCGCGCCTGAACGTTGCCGAGAAGAGCGCGGCGTGGAAGCTGGTGCGGTCGACGTGGGCGATGCGCTCGAACTGGTCGCGGGAGAGGATGGGGCCCTCGAGGCGGATCAGGCGGCAGGAGTCGCGGGCGTCCTCGAGGATGTTGCCGTGGTTGCCGAGGTAGAGCACGTTCGAGGTGACGATCTTCTCGCGCAGGGCGTCGATGGGCGGGTTCGTGACCTGGGCGAAGAGCTGGTTGAAGTAGTTGAAGAATGACTGCGGGCGCTTGGAGAGCACGGGCAGCGGGACGTCGGCGCCCATGGAGGTCAGGGGCGCCTTGCCCGTGGCGGCCATGGCCCGGACGGACTCGTCGACGTCGTCGTAGTGATAGCCGAGCTTGGCGAGGCGCAGCGTGAGGTCGATGTCGGCGTCGCGCTCGCTCTTCTCGGCGGCCGGGGCGTCGAGGTCGTCGACGGCGAGGGTCTCGGAGGCGAGCCAGTCGCGGTAGGGCTTCTCGGCCGCGAGGGCGTCGCGGATCTCGTCGTTGTAGACGACGCGGCCCTGGGTCGGGTCGACGAGGAGCATCTCGCCGGGGCCGAGGCAGCCGGTCCTCAGGATGTTGCCGGGCTCGATGTCGAGGGGCCCGACCTCGGAGGAGAGGATCATGCGGTCGTCGCGGGTGAGGTAGAAGCGCGCGGGGCGCAGGCCGTTGCGGTCGAGCACGGCGCCGAGCTTGCGGCCGTCGGTGAAGGCGACCGCGGCGGGGCCGTCCCAGGGCTCCATGAGCATCGACTGGTAGGAGTCGAAGGCGCGGCGCTTGTCGGAGAGCGTGGGGTTGTGGTCCCAGGGCTCGGGGACGAGCATCGACATCGCGCGCTCGATGCTGCGGCCGTTCATGGTGAGGAACTCGAGCACGTTGTCGAGGATCGCGGAGTCGGAGCCCTCGCGGTTGATGACGGGGACGACCTTCTCGAGGTCGTGGCCGAGCTGGGGCGAGTAGAGGTTGGGCTCGCGCGAGCGGATCCAGTTGACGTTGCCGCGCAGGGTGTTGATCTCGCCGTTGTGGATGATCATGCGGTTGGGGTGCGCGCGCTCCCAGCTCGGCGTCGTGTTGGTGGAGTAGCGCGAGTGCACGAGGGCGATCGACGACTCGACCGCGGCGTCGTTGAGGTCGAGGAAGAAGCGCCTCATCTGCGTGGCGACGAGCATGCCCTTGTAGACGATGGTCCGGCTGGACATCGAGCAGACGTAGAAGATCTTCTCGGTGAGGGCGTGCTCGGCGTCGGCGCGTCGCTCGATCGTGCGGCGGCACACGTAGAGGCGGCGCTCGAAGTCGTCGCCGGCCTCGACGTCGTCGGGGCGCGCGATGAAGGCCTGCACGATGGTGGGCATGCAGGCGCGGGCGGTCTCGCCGAGGTCGTGGGCGTCGACGGGGACGTCGCGCCAGAAGAGGAGCTTCAGGCCCTCGGCGAGGCAGCCGTCCTCGAAGACGCGCTTGGCGGCCTGGACGCCGCCCTCGTCGCGCGGGAGGAAGAGCATGGCGACGGCGTAGTCGCCCTCGGCCGGCAGGATCTGCCCGTATCGCTGCGACACCTTGCGGAAGAAGCGGTGCGGCATCTGGAAGAGGATGCCGGCGCCGTCGCCGGTGTTGCTCTCGAGGCCCTTGCCGCCGCGGTGCTCGAGGTTGACCAGGATCGAGAGCGCGTCGTCCACGGTCTGGTGCGAGCGCACGCCGTGCAGCTGCGCGATGGCCCCGATGCCGCAGGCGTCGTGGTCGAACGAGGGGTCGTAGAGGCCCTTCCTCCACGTGCCCAGACAGTCTGCCTTGTCATGTCCCATGTTGCTTCCTCTCCTCTCGCACCCGCCGCGCCCCGGTCGGCGTCGCGAGTGCGGCGTAGCTCTTCTCGCCCAAACGTATGACGTTGTGAGCCCTCATAGGTTCGCGCGCGGGACACATGACGCGCAAGCACTTGAAAAACGGACGTATCGCCCCGTTAACAAAACGACGGCGCGCCGTCACGTGTGGGGTGCGTCAAGTCTGCGATTCGCCCAGCTTGCTGACGTATCATGTGATAGTTGGTCGATTTCGTGAACGAACCCGAGCGTCAACGCAATCGCCCCAGACGCGTCACACGCGCGAAACGCTTGGCGAGTAGTCTCGTTGCCAAGCTTTTCGGGCCTGCGCGAATGGGAGCGCAAGCGCCAGAACACCCAAGGAGGGACGCAATGGCATCAGATAAGGTCTCCGCCGAGTACGGCAGCCTGGTCTTCACCGACGCGGACATGCAGGAACGCCTGCCCAAGCCCACGTACAAGGAGCTCAAGCGGACCATCGACGAGGGCGAGCCCATCGACCTCGACATCGCCAACGAGGTGGCCCACGCCATGAAGGAGTGGGCGCTCGAGCACGGCGCGACCCACTTCACGCACTGGTTCCAGCCGCTGACTGGCATCACGAGCGAGAAGCACGACGCCTTCATCAGCCCGAGGGGCGACGGCACCGTGCTCATGACCTTCTCTGGCAAGGAGCTCGTCCAGGGCGAGCCCGACGCCTCGAGCTTCCCCAATGGCGGCCTGCGCGCGACCTTCGAGGCGCGCGGCTACACCGTGTGGGACCCCATCTCGCCGGCGTTCATCAAGGACGAGGTGCTCTGTATCCCCACGGCCTTCATCTCCTACACCGGCGAGGCCCTCGACAAGAAGACGCCGCTTCTGCGCAGCGAGGTCGTCGTCGAGAAGCAGGCCAAGCGCGTGCTGAAGCTCTTCGGCAACGAGCCGAGCCGCGTGCTCGTGACCACGGGCCTCGAGCAGGAGTACTTCCTCATCAAGGAGGACGACTACCAGGCCCGCCCCGACCTCATCCTGTGCGGCCGCACGCTGTTCGGCTGTGAGCCCGCCAAGGGCCAGGAGCTCGAGGAGCACTACTTCGGCGCGATCCGCCCGTCCGTCAACGCCTTCATGAAGGAGGTCGACGACGAGCTCTGGAAGCTCGCCATCCCGGCGCGCACCAAGCACAACGAGGTCGCCCCCTGCCAGCACGAGCTCGCCCCCGTGTTCGAGCAGAGCACCCGCGCGATCGACAACAACCTCCTCACCATGGAGAAGCTCAAGCTCATGGCGACCCACTACGGCCTTGCCTGCCTCGAGCACGAGAAGCCCTTCGAGTACGTCAACGGCTCGGGCAAGCATGACAACTGGTCGATCTCGGCCGACGGCGAGAACCTCCTCGAGCCCGGCGACGACCCCCAGGAGAACCTGCAGTTCCTGGTCGTGCTCTCCTGTCTGATCGCAGCCGTCGACGAGCACGCCGACCTGCTGCGCGCCGCCGTCGCCTCCGCGGGCAACGACCATCGCCTCGGCGCCAACGAGGCGCCCCCGGCGGTCATCTCGATCTTCCTGGGCGACGACCTCGCCGCCGTCGTGAGCGGCCTGATCAACCACACCGAGATCGCCTCGCACGACCGCGAGGAGATCGACCTCGGCGTGCCGCAGCTGCCCAACCTCTTCCGCGACAGCACGGACCGCAACCGCACGAGCCCCTTCGCCTTCACCGGCAACAAGTTCGAGTTCCGCATGGTCGGCAGCCAGCAGAACGTCTCCGACGCCAACATGGTGCTCAACGCCGCCGTGGCCGAGCAGTTCGACCGCTTCGCCAACGACCTCGAGAACGTGCCCGAGGACGAGTTCGTCAAGCAGACCCTGCACTGGATCAGGCGCACCCTGCGCGAGCACCAGCGCGTCGTCTTCGAGGGCAACGGCTACTCCGACGAGTGGGAGCGCGAGGCCGAGGAGCGCGGCCTGCAGAACAACAAGACCACGCCCGACGCCCTGCCCTGCATGGTCACGAGGAAGAACATCGACTTCCTCGACAAGTACGGCGTCCTCACCGAGGCCGAGACCCAGGCCCGCTACGCCGCGGCGGCCGAGCAGTACGCGAAGCTGCTCAACATCGAGGCCAACACCATGGTCGCCATGGTGCGCAACCTCTACGTGCCGGCGCTCTCGCAGTACTCCGGCGACCTCGCCACAAGCGTGGCCACCAAGGCCGAGATCGGCATCGTGAGCGCGACCGAGAAGGACCTCGTGCGCAGCCTGACCGAGGGCATCGAGGCCATCAGCTCCTCCGCGAACGAGCTGGAGGAGAAGAACGTGGCGGCGCGCCAGATCGAGGACCTCAAGCAGCGCGACGACGCCTACCGCGACGAGATCCTGCCGGCCATGGCCGAGCTCAGGTCGCACGTCGACGACATGGAGCGCGTCTGCGGCAAGGACTACTGGCCGGTCCCGAGCTACAACGACATGCTGTTCTACGTGTAGGCTCTTCTCGCCCAAGGGCGAGACCTGAAGATATGTGCCTAGACGAAGGGGCGCCACGCGACGTTCGCGCGGCGCCCCTCTCTTGTGCGTGGGACGTAAGGCGTGGCCGACAGGCGGCCAGCCGTGGGGAGGCCTCCTAGGCGGCAGGCGTGGAGGGCACGAAGATGCCCTCGCAGACCTTGGCGACGCCGGCGACGACCAGCATGACGCCCGTCGCGATGACCTCGATGCCGGCCGCGACGAAGGGCGAGCAGATCACGGCGATGCCGAGGATGATGATCATGATCGCGAGGATGATCGGCAGGATCGACATGCCGGGCACCTGGCGGCGCAGCGCCACGGCGACGCGCAGGGAGTCGAGGCCCGAGAGCAGGACGCCGATGCCGATGAGGACGTAGAGCCAGGCGACGAAGAAGCCGGGCATGGTCACGAAGAGGATGCCGAAGAGGACCTCGAAGACGCCGAAGTAGAAGCCCGAGTGGTTGAACAGGCCGGTGCGGGCCGTGAGGGCGGAGACGAACGAGATGACGCCGCCGATGATGAGCGACCAGCCGATGAAGGTCACGATGAAGACGAGCGCCTTGCCAGGGCTCATGATCATGAAGCCGCCGATGACGACGGCGAGGATGCCCGCGAGGATGGTCGCGAGGCGAGATCGTCCGGTGATTTCCATGGTTCTCCCCTTTCGCACGGGCGGCCCCGCGCATGATCCGTTGTTGCTGCGTCGCGGGAAGCGTACCACGACCAGCGGGGAGGGAAGACAACCTATCCGAGAAGGGCCTTGATTCCGATGCCAATGAGCACCAGGCCGCCGGCGACCTCGGCGCGGTCGCCGAGAAGGGAGCCGAGCCTTTTGCCGGCGAGAAGCGCGACCACGCAGCAGACGAAGGTCGTGAGGCCGATGACGCAGACCGCGAACGGGAGGTTGACGTCCTGGGCGCGCAGGCTCACGCCCACGGCGAAGGCGTCGATGGCCGTGGCGATGGCCTGCAGGACGAGGATGGCCAGGGTCAGGCGCTTGGGGCTCTTCTCGCCCGCGGCGGCATCGGCGTGGTCGGAGTCGCCTGCGGGATCGGAGGCGTCGGCAGAGCCTTCGGCCTTGGAGGCGCGCAGGGCCTGGACGCCCTCGCGGACCATGTTGGCGCCGATGATGCCGAGGATGACCATCGTGACGATGCCCGAGTAGCGCTCGATGAGCTCGGCGGCGAGGCCGCCGAGGAAGTAGCCGAGAAGCGGCATGAGCGCCTGGAAGGCGCCGAAGAAGACGGGCATGAGCGCGAGGCGGGCGCGCGGCTCGTGGGCGTAGGCGAAGGAGTTGGAGACCGTCACCGCGAACGCGTCGGCCGAGAGCGCAAGCCCCAGCAGCAGAATCTCGATGACACCCATTGGCTCTCCCCCACCTTGGTCGGACGCAAGCCGGCGCCGTTTGGGCGGGCCGGCACGGGCGCGGCACGGTGCCGCGCGCAAACGCCCAGTGTAACCAATCGGCGACGCAGCGGGGCGATTACACGCAAACTCTCGAGGTTGGACTATGCTATGTAGGTTGTAAGAGAAGCGCGCGAAGGCGCGTGAGTCCACCACGATCAGGGAGTAGCGATGCCCGCGCTGATCACGCACCACATCTTTGGAGAGGAGACCGTCTCCCGGCTTCCCGAGGGGATCATCCGGGGCGAGGAGGAACTTCTCGCCTTCCTGCTGGGAAACCAGGGTCCCGACCCCTTCTTCGTGCGCGCGCTCACGATCCCCGAGCAGGCAGACCGCTGCCACCACCTCGCGAGGCGCATGCACCGCGAGCACGTGGGCGAGGCCTTCGCCGCGCTGCGCACGTTCGTCACGCACCTGCCCGAGCGGGACAAGAACGTGGGACGTGCCTTCGTGCTGGGGCTTCTGGGCCACTACGCGCTCGACAGCTGCGCGCACCCGTTCGTGTTCGCGCAGCAGGACGAGATCATCGAAAACGCCGAGGGCCTCGACGACGCGAGCCACGAGGTGCACGCCGTGATCGAGAGCGACCTGGACACGTGGATGCTGTGGACCATGCGCCACCTCACGGTGACGGAGGCGCCGGCCACGGACTACCTCGCGCGCACCGAGCGAGTCGACCGCGTCGCAGGCGCGCTCTTCTCGGCGGTGGCGAGGCAGGTGTTCCGCATCGCGATCTCGCCCGACGAGTTCGGCGCGGCCGTGGGCAACTACCAGACGCTCTACCGCCTGATCGACCCGCTGGAGTCTGCCAAGGTGCGGCGCGTCGCGTCCATCGAGCGGATCGTGCGCCCGCACTCGATGGCGCAGTCCATGGCGCACACGGCGCACCCGACCGACGAGTGCGCGTCGGCGAACCTCGAGAGGCGCGCGTGGCGCGACGGCGACACCGGCGCCGTCTCGCATGACAGCTTTCCGGACCTGTTCTTCGACGCGACCGAGCGGTGGGCCGAGCTCACCGAGGCGTTCGTCACCGAAGCGTCGGACGACTTCTTCAAGACGGGCTTCGCGCTCGACTATAACGGGCGCAGGGTCGAGGCGTAACGGGAGCGGGACATGGCTGAGAGGCTGACACGCGTGCGCAGGACCAAGGCGCAGGCGGTGCTGTACCTCGTCTCGCTGGTCATGCTCGCGCTGGGGTCGATCGACTGCCTGTTCGGCATCGCGATGATCGTGGTCGACCCGACCGCGCGCGGCTCGCAGAGCGAGGTCGAGCTCGCGATCGTGGGCGTTGCGGTCGTGGCGGCAGGCGCGCTCGTGCTCGTGACCGGCGCGATGGGCTACGTGGCGTCGAAGGACTACTCGTTCGCCCCGACGTACCGCTTCTTCTGCTACGCCGTGAGCCTGTGCATCCTTCTGGTCATCATCTACGGCTGGTCGAACGGAGACATACTGATCTTCGACCCGCTGATCCTTGCGGCGACCATCGTCTACGTGCTGATCTGCTCGACCTTGGCCGACCACATCGAGCGCGACTGGGAGCTGGGCGTGCAGGGGACGCTCGTCGTACGCGACAACCTGCAGAGCGCGCTGCACTTCATCTCCGCGGTGATCACGCTGGTTGGGATCCTGTTCCTGATGGCGGCCGTGAGCTCGGCGATCCTTCTGGCGACGGGCCTCGAGCCGTTCCGGCAGGCGTTCTTCGACATCGACCTGTTCCCGCTGCCGCTCGCGCGCGAGGCGCTGCCGGCGCTGGCGTCGCTCGGCGCGGCGATGACCGGGCTTGCCGGAATCGCGCTGGGGTTCGCCGGCATCTGGTGCTCGAACCACCCCCGCTACATCGTTGGCTACTTCGTGATGGCGGCGCTGACCTGCGCCGCGCAGACGTACTCGTTCACGAGCGCGACGCTGGCCGCGGGCGTCTTCTCCGGAAGCGCGCCGGGCTCGGCGATCGGGGCGCTCTTCTCGGGCGCGGGGGCGCTGCTCGCCGCGCGCATCATGCTGCACCGCGAGCGCGAGGGCGCCGGCGAGGAGTGCGACGGCGCGTCGGTCAGCGAGGCCGAGGAGGCGGTGCGCCCGTGAGCCGGGGGCACGAGAGGGTCTGGTCCCGCACGGGGCTGCTCGGGCGCGTGGCGTGCGCTCTTCTCGTCATGCTGGCGCTCGTGGTGGCGCTGCCGCTTGCCGCGTGCTCGCACGGGGGCGGAGACTCGGGCGGCGTCGTGTCGGCGGTCGCCGAGCGCGTCGGCGGGGCCGCACCAGACAAGGACGGCTCGTACACATCGAAGGATGACGTGGCCGCCTACCTGCACGCCTACGGCAGGCTGCCGAAGAACTTCATCTCGAAGACGAAGGCGCGCGCGAAGGGCTGGTCGCCGTCGAAGGGTAACCTCGACGAGGTCTGCCCCGGCATGAGCATCGGCGGCGGGCAGTTCAAGAACGACGAGGGCGCGCTGCCGGACGCGCGCGGGCGGACGTGGCGCGAGTGCGACGTCAACTACCACGGCGGGCCGCGTGGCGCGGAGCGAATCGTGTACTCGGACGACGGCCTGATCTACTACACGCCCGACCACTACCAGACGTTCGAGCAGCTGTACTGAGCCGGGGCCAGGGGCCTTGGCGGGAGGAGGGGCATGCGCACCGTCACGCTCTTTGAGACAGACTTTCCTGACGCCGCGAGCGTGCACGAGTTCCTTGCGCGCGAGCTGGAGTTTCCCGACTACTACGGCAGCAACCTGTCGGCGCTTGCGGACTGCCTCGGAGACATCGACAGACCGACGAGAATCGTGATCGAGCGCGTCGACGACGAGCTGTGGGACGAGCGGCCGTGGTTCGGGCGGATCTGCGAGGTGCTTGTGCGCGAGGGGCTCGCGAGCGAGGAGCTCGAGGTGTCGCTTCGGCGCTAGCGGACGCGGACGTCGCCGCGGGTGCGGGCGCCGCCGCGGGTGCGGGTTCGCAGGCCGCGACAGGAAGGCGGCCCCGACCCGAGCGTGATCGGACCGAGGCCGCGGCTCTTCTCGCCTGCGTTGTGCGCGGTGGGCGCGGTGGGCGCGTGACTAGAACTCCGCGTTGCCCACGGTGCGCGGGTGCGGGATGACGTCGCGGATGTTGTCGACGCCCGTGAGGTACATGACCAGGCGCTCGAAGCCGAGGCCGAAGCCGGCGTGGTGGCAGGAGCCGTAGCGACGCAGGTCGAGGTAGTACTTGTACTGGTCGGGGTCCATGCCGAGCTCGGTGATGCGGCGCTCGAGGACGTCGAGGCGCTCCTCGCGCTGGGAGCCGCCGATGATCTCGCCGATGCCGGGAACGAGGCAGTCGGCCGCGGCGACGGTCTTGCCGTCGTCGTTGAGGCGCATGTAGAAGGCCTTGATGGCGGCCGGGTAGTCGGTGACGAAGGTCGGCTTGCCGAAGTGCTGCTCGGTCAGGTAGCGCTCGTGCTCGGTCTGGAGGTCGACGCCCCACTCGACGGGGTACTCGAACTCGGTGCCGGAGGCCTTGGCGTCCTGCAGGATCTTGATCGCGTCGGTGTAGGTGACGCGCGCGAAGTCGGAGCTGGCGACGTGCTCGAGACGCTCGAGCAAGCCCTTGTCGACGAACTTGTTGAACATCTCGAGCTCGTCGGGGCAGCGGTCCATGACGTAGCGGATGACGTACTTGAGCATGTCCTCGGACACGTCCATCTCGCCCTCGAGGTCGCAGAAGGCCATCTCGGGCTCGACCATCCAGAACTCGGCGGCGTGGCGACGGGTGTTGGAGTCCTCGGCGCGGAACGTCGGGCCGAAGGTGTAGATGTCGCCGAAGCTCATGGCGAAGTTCTCGCCCTGGAGCTGGCCGGAGACGGTGAGGTTGGTGGCCTTGCCGAAGAAGTCCTTGCTGTAGTCGACGGTGCCGTCCTCGTTCAGGGGCGGGTTGGCGGGGTCGATCGTGGTGACGCGGAACATCTCGCCGGCGCCCTCGGCGTCGGAGGCGGTGATGATGGGAGTGTTCACGTAGACGTAGCCGCGCTCCTGGAAGAACGAGTGGATCGCGAAGGCCGCGACCGAGCGGACGCGGAAGACGGCGCGGAAGAGGTTGGTGCGGCTGCGCAGGTGCTGGTGCAGGCGCAGGTACTCGCGGGTCTGGCGCTTCTTCTGCATGGGGTAGTCGGCCTGGGCCGGCCCCTCGATGAAGATGGACTCGGCCTTCAGCTCGAAGGGCTGCGGGCGGTCGGGGGTGAGCTCGAGGGTGCCCTGGATCTGCAGCGCGGAACCGACGGTGAGGGCCGCGACCTCGGCGTAATTGGCAAGCTCCTCGCGATTCATGACGACCTGCAGGTCCTTGAAGCAGCTGCCGTCATTCAGCATGACGAAGCCAAAGTTCTTCATGTCGCGAATCGAGCGAACCCAGCCGGCGACGGTCACCTTAGTGCCGCCGAACTCGTCCATCTCAGCAAAGAGACGAGCGATCGTAGTGCGGTCCATCTGTCGAGCTCCCTTCTTGCAGACGGGCATGGCATGGGGCCATGCCATGGAAAACAACTCAGCTAGCATATCGCGAAATGCCCTACAGTGTCACAAGTTGCGAACAACCCTCACGAAGGAGAAACCATGGCTCAGGACAACAACGGCGCCGAGAAGCCCACGATCGACGGCTCGCTCGTCGCGGCACAGGTCGAGTCCCTCGCCGAGCTGGAGCGACACTGGTCGAGCGTGCTCGCCAACGCCTCGGCCCTGGTGATGGACTCGATGGCGGACCTCAACTGGGCCGGCTTCTACCTCATGCGCGGAGGGCGCTTGGCGCTCGGCCCGTTCCAGGGCAGGGTCGCCTGCGTGACGATCGAGGTCGGCCGCGGCGTCTGCGGCACCGCCGTCGAGCAGGACGAGACCCAGCTCGTTCCCGACGTGCACGCGTTCGCCGGCCACATCGCCTGCGACAGCGCGTCGCGCTCCGAGGTCGTCGTGCCGCTGCACGCCGACGGCAGGATCGTCGGCGTCCTCGACGTCGACAGCCCCCTGCCGGACCGCTTCTCCGAGGCGGACGCGCGCGAGCTTGAGCTCGTGGCCGCGACCATCGAGCGCAGCTGCGACTTCTCCGACCTCGCCTAGGCCGGGCGCGAGCAAACGCTACCGCAGCACACAGCAAACCCCCTCGAGGACGCGAGCGCCTTCGAGGGGGTTTGAGTCTCTGGACGCAGTCCCTTAGACCAGATCGATCTCGGGGTGCTCGCGCGTGGCGTAGTCCTTGTTGGTGACGGTCGCACCAAGAAGCTGTTCGCACTTCTCGGCCAGCTCGTCGATGGCGGCGTGCAGGTCCTCCGAGCGCTCGGGCATCACGTTCTCCATGATGAACATGCAGTGCGGCGTCTCGTCCGAGACCTCCGTGCGCTGGCCGTCGCGCCAGTTCCAGCATCGGCAGACCGCGCCGGCGTCGTCGAGGTAGGCAACCTCGCCGGGCAGCGTGGGGTCGCTCTCCTCCTCGCCGATCGGGAGGAAGTAGTCGCCGCCCTCGGTCTTGGCCAGGCGGAACGTGCCCTCGATCGCGTCGATGTTCTCGGCGCCGATGGGGAGCGCGTACTTGAGCGAGATCGCGTTGGAGACGTCGACGGAGGGGACGATGTGGCCGACGGGGTTCTCCTTCAGCACGCGCTTGAGCAGGTTCTCGACCGAGCAGCGCGCACCCTTCTTGGTCTTGAACTGCTGGTAGGCCTTGCGCCAGACGGCGACGACCTCGTTCTGGCTGATGGTCGTGCTCGTGAGCCACTTCTCGGCGTTGGCGTTCGCGCGGTTCAGGAAGGCCTCCGCGGCGCGTGCGCTCTCCTCGCTGATCTGGTCGGTCGGCAGAATCCCGTCGACGCAGAGCACGCCGATCTCGACCTCGGGAAAGAGCTCCCAGAACGAATCCTCGACCACGAACTTCTTCATGCGATCCTCCCTTGCGGCGACGGTTGTCCAACGACGCATAGCATAGCATCTGGCACTCATAAAAATGAGCCGCGCGCGAGAATCTTTCGGTGTTTTGCAGCAGATTAACGACTGAAAATCGAAATATCTGACAGTAATATTCATTTCAAATTGCATACGTCGGGCGGGCGAGAAGAGCATATCCCCTGCCCCGCGCCGCGCCGGGGGCGCAGGCCGTGAGAGCCGACACCGCTCAGCGCGTCGCCGAGTGCATAATCGGTCGAGGGTCGGATATGGCACCCACACTGCGGCGAAGTCCAACTAGAATAGGTGTGCGACGCGCGAGCGCACGTCGCACCAAGGTTTCCTATCCAAGGCAATCGCCCGGAGGCAGATCCCATGGCAGACGGGAAGAGCAAGGTCAGCAACACCGCAACCAAGGCACTCATCGCGGCGGCAGCGGCACCGGCGGTCCTCTTTGGCGCCGTGACCGCGATCAACCGCATCGCGTTCCGTCGCTCCAACATAGCCTCGGCCTCCGAGGTCTACCACCGCGTCAACGGCAACAAGAAGCGCATGGCCAACCCCGTCGAGTGGGACAACTACATCCTCGAGCGCAGCGACGTCAACGACGCCCGCTACACCATGCCCGCCCTCATGACCTTCAAGGTCTCCATCGAGGACACCGACTTTGAGGGCATGCAGACCTTCATCCTCAACCGCCGCGCCATCAACGACCGCGCGGTCATCTACCTGCACGGCCGCACCCTGGTCGACCAGCCCACGATCTACCACTGGAAGTTCCTCGACACCATCGCGCGCCGCACTCGCGCCGAGGTGATCGTCCCGCTCTACCCCCTCGCGCCCGACCACACGCACGAGGAGGCCGAGGCCCTCATCGAGAAGCTCTACCGCGCGACCGCCGACAAGTACGGAGCCGACAACATCACCATCATGGGCGACTCGTCGGGCGCCGGCATCGCGGCCAGCTTCTGCCAGAGCCTGCCCGCCAAGGGCCTGGCCCAGCCCAAACACCTGATCCTCGTCTCGCCGTGGGTCGACCTCTCTCTCAAGAACCCCGACGTCACCCACTTCGAGGGCGCCGACCCCATGCTCTCGGCCAGCGGCCTGCGCAAGTCCGGCAAGCTCTGGGCCGCCGACCTCGACCCGGCCGACGCGCGCGTCAGCCCCATCAACGGCGACGTGACCTGCCTGCGCAACGTCATGGTCTTCACCGGCACGCGCGAGGTCCTGCACCCCGACGCCGTCCTCTTCCACCAGCGCGTCCACGCCTGCGGCAACCACAGCGAGCTCGTCGTCGGCACGGGCCTCCACAACAACTTCCCCCTCTACCCCATCCCCGAGGCGAATCGCGCGGTCGAGAAGATCATCCTCGCGATCTCGATGGACTAGCCCGCCCGCAAGACCACGATGGCCGAGGGCGGACCGCCGGGACCCAGCGTCCGGCGGTCATGCCAGCCGCACGAGAAGGAGGAACGGTGCCCGACTACCGCGTAGAGCATGACTCCATGGGAGAGGTGCGCGTTGAGAGCAGCGCGCTCTGGGGAGCCCAGACGCAGCGCTCGCTCGAGAACTTCAGAATCGGAGAAGAGCGCATGCCGGCAGGCATCATCTCGGCATTTGCGATCCTCAAGCGGGCTGCGGCCGAGGCCAACGCCGAGCTCGGCACCATCGGGGGCCGCGAGGCCGACCTCATCTGCACCGTCTGCGACGAGATCCTCGCCGGCGACCACGCGGACCAGTTCCCCCTCAAGGTCTGGCAGACCGGCTCGGGCACCCAGTCCAACATGAACGTCAACGAGGTCATCGCCAACCGTGGCAACCAGATTGCCGGCGAGCGCCTCCTGCACCCCAACGACACGGTCAACCGCTCGCAGTCCTCCAACGACACCTTCCCCACCGCCCTGCACATCGCCTGCACGCAGGCGCTCGTGAACGACGTCCTCCCCGCCATCGAGGGGCTCGCCCGGACCCTGCGCCGCCTCGAGCGCGAGAACGCCGACGCCGTCAAGTGCGGCCGCACGCACCTGCAGGATGCGGTCCCCATCAGCTTCGCCCAGGAGATCTCCGGCTGGCGCGGCATGCTCGAGTTCTCGGCCGAGTCCATCCGAGCGACCCTGCCCGGCCTCTCGCGCCTCGCCGTCGGCGGAACCGCCGTCGGCACCGGCCTCAACGCCCCCGAGAACTTCGACGCCCTCTGTGCCCAGAGGATCTCCCGGCTCACGGGCATGCTCTTCTCGGCGGAGCAGAACAAGTTCCACGCGCTCTCCGCCAAGGACGCCGTCGCGTTCTCGCACGGGGCGCTCCGCACCCTGGCCGCCAACATGATGAAGATCGCCAACGACGTCCGCTGGCTCGCGTCGGGCCCGCGCTGCGGCCTCGGCGAGATCGAGATCCCGGCCAACGAACCCGGCAGCTCCATCATGCCCGGCAAGGTCAACCCCACCCAGTGCGAGGCCGTCACCATGGTCGCCGCGCAGGTCATGGGTAACGACGCCACCATCGGCTTCGCGGCCTCCCAGGGCAACTTCGAGCTCAACGTCTTCATGCCCGTGATCGCCCACTGCTACCTGCAGAGCGCGCGCCTGCTCGCCGACGCGATCCGCTCCTTCGACGCGAACTGCGCCCGCGGCATCAAGGCGCGCCGCGACCGCATGCGCCACAACCTCGAGCAGTCCCTCATGCTCGTGACCTGCCTCAACCCCTACATCGGCTACGAGAACGCCGCGCGCGTCGCGCACAAGGCCTATGAGGACGAGACGAGCCTACGCGATGCCTGCGTCTCGCTCGGCCTGATGGACGCCCAGCGCTTCGACGAGGTGTTCAAGCCTGAGGAGATGATCTAGCCCATGGACCAGACGAGCGCCAGGAGCCTGGCCCTGCACGAGCGGATGCACGGCAAGATCGAGGTCGTGAGCCGCAAGCCCATCGAGACCAACGACGACCTCGCCCTGCTCTACACGCCGGGCGTGGCCGAACCCTGCCGCCAGATCCAGGCGGACTACCAGCGGTCGTGGGACCTCACGCGCCGGAGCAACCTCGTGGCCGTCATCACCGACGGCACGGCCGTGCTCGGCCTCGGCGACATCGGCGCCGCCGCGGGCATGCCGGTCATGGAGGGCAAGTGCGCCCTCTTCAAGGAGTTCGGCGACGTGGACGCCTTCCCGATCTGCGTCGACACGCACGACACCGACGAGTTCGTGCGCACGGTGCAGCTCATCTCCAAGAGCTTCGGCGGCATCAACCTCGAGGACATCGCGGCCCCGCGCTGCTTCGAGATCGAGCGCCGCCTGCAGGACCTCTGCGACGTGCCCGTCTTCCACGACGACCAGAACGGCACCGCCATCGTGGTGGCCGCGGCGCTCGAGAACGCGCTCAGGGTCACCGGCAAGCCCAAGGGGAGCCTCCGCATCGCGATGAGCGGCGCGGGCGCGGCAGGCATCGCGATCGCGACCCTGCTCACCCACATGGGCTTCGGCAACGTCCTGCTCTGCGACCGCAAGGGCATCATCTGCGAGGGTGACGAGGGCCTCTCGGCCGGCAAGGCCGAGGCGAGCCGCTTCACCAACGCCGACCACGAGCGCGGCACCCTGGCCGACGCCATGCGCGGCGCCGACGTCTTCATCGGCGTCTCGGGCCCCGGCCTCGTCACGCGCGAGATGGTCGCCTCCATGAACGACGGCATCGTCTTCGCGCTGGCCAACCCCACGCCCGAGATCATGCCCGACGAGGCGGCCGCCGCGGGCGCGACCGTCATCGGCACCGGCCGCTCCGACTTCCCCAACCAGATCAACAACGTGCTGGTCTTCCCCGGCATCTTCAAGGGTGCCCTCGCGGCCCGCGCGCCCAAGATCACGCGCGCCATGGAGGTCGCGGCCGCCCGCGCCATCGCGGCGCACGTGAGCGACGCCGACCTCGCGCCCGACCACATCATCCCCTCGGCCCTCGACAAGTCCGTCGCGGACGTCGTCGCGCGCGCCGTGGCCGAGAACGTGGAGGGCTAGCTTCCGCGTGACGTACCTCCCCAACAGAGACGACAGGCGCGCCACGAGCCGCGCCCAGGGCAGCCCGCAGGCGAGAAGAGCCTCCTCCGGGGCCCAGCGCCGTGCCACCAAGCGACGCAAGGCCACCTCGCGCGGCCCGCACGCCACGCTCGCGGCCGGCCCCAGCACGGGCTCGAGCGCGAGCACGCGCTACCGCCCGCCCGCAAGCACGCCCCTCGGCTCGATGGCGCACGAGGTCCGCGGCACCCGCGACGACCGCCCGGCGCAGGTCCGCCAGGCCCGCCGCGTCGGCGCGCGCTCGCGCGACATGGCCCAGATGCGCGGCGCGGCCGAGCGCCGCATGAACGAGAGCCGCGTCCGCACCGTGAGGCGCAACAACGCCCGCAAGACGTCCTTCCCGTTCAAGACCCTCATCGCCGTGGTGTCGGCTCTTCTCGTCATCGCACTCGTGCGCCTCGTGTTCTTCCCGGCGCCCGGCGAGGTCGGCGCGCCCGACACGCGCCTGAGCGCGGCCATCGCGAGCGCCGACGACATCTTCGTGAGCCCCTACGACTGGGACAAGCTCGAGACCGACGACCGCGGCCGAGTCAGCTACGTGGACGGCGGCCAGACGCTGTCGCGCGCGGGCATCGACGTCTCGTCGCACAGCGGGACGATCGACTGGAAGAAGGTCGCCGCCGACGGCATCGACTTCGCGTACGTGCGCGTGGGATATCGCGGCACCGTCGAGGGCAACATCGCCGAGGACACGAGCTTCGAGAAGAACTTCCGCGAGGCGCAGGAGGCCGGCCTCGACGTGGGCGTCTACTTCTTCTCCGAGGCGATCAACGAGGACGAGGCCATCGAGGAGGCCCAGTTCGTGATGGGCAAGCTCGGCTCGACCGTGACGCGCTACCCCATCGCGTTCGACATGGAGCCCTCCTCGTCGGGCTCCGACCGCATCAGCTCGCTCTCGAAGGCCAAACGCAACGCCGTCGCGCGCGCCTTCTGCCGCGAGCTTGCGTCGCACGGCCAGAAGGCGATCGTCTACGGCAGCCGCAGCGACCTCTCCAACTACGAGCTCGACGACCTGATCGACTACGGCTTCTGGTTCGCCGACTACTCCAGCCGTCCCCAGATGAGCCTGCGCATGGGCATCTGGCAGTACTCCGACAGCGCCACCGTCGACGGCATCAAGGAGAAGGTCGACCTCGACCTCGACCTCATGGGCGTGCTCGCCACGTCGTAGCGCCGGGCGAGAAGAGCCTGGCCTTGCTCGCCGCCGATCCGGCACGACACAGGACGCGACCCCTCCGCCTTGCGCTGCGAACAACGCGCCTTCGGCGCGAACTTGCGCAAAACGGAGGGGCCGCGCTCACGTCGCCCGCGCACCCGAGTCGCGGGCCACTATCACTGCCCTACGCCAGCTCGGCGGTCACGCGCTTGAGCCAGCTCGTGATCGGCAGCTGCTGCGGGCAGGCACTCTCGCACTGCAGGCAGCCAATGCACGCGTCCGGCGCCGCGCTATCCTCCAGGGTCTCCCGAAAGTCGCGGCGAGCCCGCTCGACGTTGCCAAAGACGAGCAGGTCGTTCAGGGCGGAGAAGTACTCCGGAATGTCGATGCCCATGGGGCAACCGGGCGCGCAGTAGCGGCATCCCGTGCAACGCACGCGCTCGATGGAGTCGAGCACCGCCTGCACGCGGCGGATAGCAGCAGCCTCGTCCTCGTCGAGCGGCTTGAAGTCGCGCATGTAGGAGAGGTTGTCGTCCATCTGCTCGAGGTTGCTCATGCCCGAGAGCACGACCTCGACGCCCTCGAGTGACGCGACGTAGCGGATGGCCCAGCTGGCCAGCGACGCCTCCGGGTTCGCCTCGCGCAGGATGGAGGCCACGTGTTCAGGCGGGTTGGCGAGCGCGCCGCCCTTGACGGGCTCCATGACCACGATCGATTTGCCGTGCCTGCGCGCGACCTCGTAGTTCGCGCGGCTCGTGACAGCCGGGTTCTCCCAGTCGGCATAGTTGAGCTGGAGCTGCACGAAGTCAACCTCAGGATGCGCGCGCAGGATCTCGTCGAGCAGCTCGGGCGTCGCGTGGAACGAGAAGCCCACGTGGCGAGTGAGGCCCTTCTCCTTCATCTCGGCGGCAAAGTCCCAGATGCCGTACTCGTCGTACTTCTTGTAGTTGTCGGCCTGCAGCGCGTGCAGCAGGTAGTAGTCGAAGTAGCCGGCGCCCGTGCGCGCAAGCGACGTCTCGAACTGCGCCTTGCAGGAGGCCGCGTCGGTGCAGCCCATCCATGCGTTGATCTTGGTCGCCAGCGTGTACGACTCGCGCGGGTAGCGCTCGACCAGCGCCTTGCGCGTGGCCTCCTCGGATCCGGTGTAGACGAAGGCCGTGTCGAAGTACGTGAGGCCCGCGTCCATGAAGTGGTCGACCATCTCCTTGGTCTGCTCGATGTCGATCGAGCCGTCCTCGAGCTTCGGCAGTCGCATGAGCCCGAAGCCCAGCTTGCCGCCACACTCGTCAAATGATCCGGACATACGTCACTTCCTTCTCTCCGCCGAGAAGAGCCTGCGCCTTCCACGCGACTCCCTCGGCAATCACCCCGTCGGGGCTTGCCTCGCGACCACCATGCAGCCGCCTCCCCGACACGCGCCGGCGACTGCCGACTGACTCCCACTCCCCATGTCCTGCGCAAGTTCGCGCAAGGCACGGGCAGACGCCGTTTCCCTCGTTGGCCGCGAGTTCGCGCCGAAGGCGCGCTGCTCGCTGCGGCCGACGAGGGAACGGTGGCTTGCGCTAGTCTCGCGTCAGCTTGCGGTGGATGCGGTGCGGGCGCGAAGCGTCGGGCCCGAGCCTCTTCAGACGGTCGCGCTGGTAGTCCTCGAAGTTGCCCTCGAACCAGTGCCACTGGCCGGGGTTCTCGTCGGTGCCCTCCCACGCCAGAATGTGCGTGCAGATGCGGTCCAGGAACCAGCGGTCGTGCGAGGTGATGACCGAGCAGCCGGGGAACTCCAGCAGCGCCTCCTCGAGCGACTCGAGCGTCTCGGTGTCGAGGTCGTTGGTCGGCTCGTCGAGCAGCAGCAGGTTGCCGCCCTGCTTGAGCGTGAGCGCCAGGTTCAGGCGGTTGCGCTCGCCGCCGGAGAGCACGCCGGCGCGCTTCTGCTGGTCGGTGCCCTTGAACCCGAAGGCCGACACGTACGCGCGGCTCGGGATCTCCTGCTTGCCCACGATGATGTAGTCGTTGCCGCCCGAGACGACCTCCCACACGTTCTTCTCGGCCTCGAGGCCCTCGCGGTTCTGGTCGACGTACGAGAGCAGCACGGTCTCGCCCAGCTCAAGCGAGCCGCTCGTCGGCTGCTCCTTGCCCACGATCATCTTGAACAGCGTAGACTTGCCCACGCCGTTCGGGCCGATCACGCCCACGATGCCGTTGCGCGGCAGGCTGAACGACAAATCGTCGATCAGCACGCGGTCGCCGAAGGCCTTGTGCAGGTGCTCGACCTCGAGGACCTTGCTGCCCAGGCGCGGGCCCACGGGAATGTGGATGTCGGTGTAGTCGACGCCCGACGCGCGCAGCGCCTCGGCCTCCATCTGCTCATACGCGGCGAGACGAGCCTTGCTCTTGGCCTGGCGCGCCTTCTGGGAGCTGCGCACCCACTCGAGCTCGGACTTCATCTTCTTGACGCGCTTGGCGTTCTGCTTGGACTCGGCCTCCATGCGCGCGGCCTTCGTCTCCAGGTAGGTGGAGTAGTTGCCCTTGTAGGGGTAGAGCGTGCCGCGGTCGACCTCGCAGATCCACTCGGCAACGTTGTCGAGGAAGTAGCGGTCGTGCGTGACGGCGAGCACGGCGCCCTGGTAGTTCTTGAGGAACTGCTCGAGCCACAGGACCGACTCGGCGTCCAGGTGGTTGGTCGGCTCGTCCAGAAGCAGCAGGTCCGGCGCCTCGAGCAGGATCTTGCAGAGCGCCACGCGGCGCCTCTCGCCACCGGAGAGGTGGTCGACCAGCTCGTCGGCGTCGGGGCACTGCAGCGCGTCCATCGCCTGCGAGAGCTGGCTGTCGAGGTCCCACCCGTTCACGGCGTCGATCTCGTCCTGGAGCTTGCCCATCTCCTCCATCAGCGCGTCGTAGTCCGCATCGGGGTCGGCCATCTCCTCGCCAATCTTGTTGAAGCGGTTGACCTTGGCAATCACCTCGCCAAACGCCATCTCGATGTTCTCCTTGACGGTCTTGGTGTCGTCAAGCTCGGGCTCCTGCTCCAGCAGCCTCACCGAGTAGCCGGGCGCCATGCGCGCCTCGCCGTTCGAGATCTCCTCCTTGCCGGCCATGATCTTGAGCAGCGTCGACTTGCCCATGCCGTTCGGGCCCACGACGCCGATCTTGGCCCCGGGGAAGAACCCCATCGTCACGTCGTCAAGAATGACCTTGTCGCCGTGCGCCTTGCGAACCTGGTGCATCTGGTAGATGAATTCCGCCATGTCACGTCCTTTGTGGTTGGGTCGCGCCGAGCCATCCGCCCGCGCGCGCGTGCAATCGCAAACTTTCCCAAGTATCCCACGCCACATCAGGCCCAGGCAACGTCACCCGCCGAGAAGAGCCCCATTCCAGACCCCGTGCACAACCCCACGCGCATCTCGAAACGACCCCACGTCCGCCCCTCGCGCGCCGATTACTCAGATTACGAAAAGGACGCAGATTATTAGCCAGATTACGAAAATGTCACCGCCGATTACTGAGATTTCGAAAAGGACGCACTCAAACACGACCCCGAATCGACTTGCACCTCGTCTACCTGCGGGCCTTCAAAACGCACCTCACGAGGGTCGGTGACTTTTCCGTAATCTGAGTAATTTCTGGTACCTTTTCCGTAATCTGAGTAATCCGCCGTGCCAAATCTGAAATTCGAGTAATTATCTGCGTCCTTTTCGTAATCTGAGTAATCAGCACTGCGAAACGCACGTCAAGTCATGCGCATGCAATCGTTCTGACGTTTCTCGCTGCCACTGACTGTCTATCAATATGCCATCGTAATCGTGCATGCTAAAAAGATGACGCCAAAGAACAGAACGGGTCGGACGCTCGATCGACCCCATATATCAGCACTAGCACCTCGCGCAGAGGCCGATCATCAACGTGTCGCTTATCAAGCTTTTCCAAGTCCCTGCGAAATGCCGGCGTGAAGTATGCCTTGAGACGCATTTCCTACGATCTCGCCTGCTCCAGAAGCTCATCAGCGGTATCGAACCCCTCTTCGCCTCTGGCAATAATTGCCTGTGCGTCTGCAATGGACTCGAGCGTTTCCGCATTGGGCAACGGGGTCACAACATCGATCGGAATCCTTCGTTCGCGAGCAACCTGACGAAGGAATGCCCGCGTAATTGAGGAAAGGTCAAATCCATACTCATGCGCGACGGCCGCGGCAGCGGCCTTTGTTTCCTCATCCATACGGACAGTAAGCGTGGTCATCACCAATCACCTCAAGCAATTACGTACTAATAATGTACGACATTGTCAGTATATCCGACGAGCTAATTCAAGAAGGCCGGGCTGCAGGGGCTTCCCCCGAAAGGCAGCGCGTTCTCGGCGACCCCGCATAGGGCAGGCTGATGGCCACACAAAAACGGGGGCGAGCCGAAGCCCGCCCCCTTGCGAAGTCGCATGTGCGCCAAGCGCGCTCCCCTAGAACGAGAGAGCCGCCTTCTCGATGCCCGCGGCATCCAGGCCGTACTTGGCGAGAAGATCGACCGCCGGGCCCGACTCGCCATACGTGTCCTGCACGCCAACCTTGCGCACGGGCGTGGGGCACTTCTCGGCGAGCACGTCGCACACGGCGCTGCCGAGGCCGCCGATGACGGAGTGCTCCTCCGCGGTGACGACCTTGCCGGTCTTCTGCGCGGACGCGAGGATGATCTCCTCGTCGAGCGGCTTGATCGTGTGGATGTTGATGACCTCGGCGTCGACGCCCTTGGCCGCCAGTGACTCGGCGGCCTCGAGGGCCGCGGCCACCATGAGGCCGGTCGCGACGATGGTCACGTCCGAGCCCTCGCGCATGAGGACGCCCTTGCCCAGCTCGAACTTGTAGTCCGGGCGGTCATTGATCACGGGCAGCGCAAGACGGCCGAAGCGCATGTAGAACGGGCCGTCCGTCTCGTAGGCGGCCTTCACCGCAGCGCGGGCCTCAACGTCGTCGGACGGGTTGACCACGGTCATGCCGGGGATCGTGCGCATGAGCGCGATGTCCTCGCAGCACTGGTGCGTGGCGCCGTCCTCGCCCACGGAGATGCCGGCGTGCGTGGCGCCGATCTTCACGTTCAGGTGCGGGTAGCCGATGGAGTTGCGCACCTGCTCGAAGGCGCGGCCGGCGGCAAACATCGCGAACGTCGAGGCGAACGCGACGCGACCGGTCGTGGCGATGCCGGCGGCGAGGCCCATCAGGTTGCCCTCGGCAATGCCCGCATCGAAGAAGCGCTCGGGGTAGGCGGCCTTAAAGATGCCGGTCTTGGTGGCGGCGGCCAGGTCGGCGTCGAGCACCACGAAGTCGTCGTGCTCCGCACCAAGCTCCACGAGAGCGTTTCCATAGCTGTCGCGCGTGGCGACCTTCTTCACGTCAGCCATCTCTACGCCTCCTTCTTGAGCTCGGCAATGGCCTGCTCGAACTGCTCGTCGTTGGGTGCCTTGCCGTGCCAGCCAACCTGGTTCTCCATGAACGAGACGCCCTTGCCCTTGACCGTCTTCGCGACGATGCAGGTCGGCATCCCCTTGGTGGCGCGGGCCTCCGCGAAGGCGGCGCGAATCTGGTCGAAGTCGTTGCCGTCGGCAACCTCGACCACGTGGAACTTGAACGCGCGGAACTTGTCCGCAATCGGCGCCGCGGAGTTGACGTCCTCGATGGTGCCGTCGATCTGCAGGCCGTTCCAGTCGACGATGAACACAAGGTTGTCCAGCTTGTGGTTGCCCGCGAACATGGCGGCCTCCCACACCTGGCCCTCCTCGATCTCGCCGTCGCCGAGAAGAGCGTACGTACGCCAGTCCTCGCCCCAGTGCTGGGCGGCAAGGGCCATGCCGACCGCGGCCGAGGAGCCCTGACCGAGGGAGCCGGTGGACATGTCGACGCCGGGGGTGTCGTTCATGTTGGGGTGACCCTGGAGCATCGAGCCAATGTGGCGCAGGGTCTCGAGCTCGGCCTTGTCGAAGAAACCGCGCTCGGCGAGCGTCGCGTAGAGGCCAGGCGCCGCATGACCCTTCGAGATCACGAAGCGGTCGCGCTTGGGGTCGCGCGGGTTCGCGGGATCCACGTTCATCTCCTCGAAGTAGAGATACGTGAGGATGTCCGCCGCAGAAAGCGACCCGCCCGGGTGGCCGGACTTGGCCGCGTGGGTGGCCGTCACGATACCCTGGCGAATGCTGCTGGCAAGCGCCTTGAGCTCGTCATTCGAATGCCGAGTCAACGTGTCAGTCATCTGTTCACTCCCTCGTCAGTAATCGGGTCGGGGACGACCCCCGACCCAAGGCAAAATGACCACCCGCTACTATACGTCTTCGAACGTCCGCACACACCCCCGTATCGGCAAGCTCACGAACATCGCCGCGGACGGCAACATAGCCATCGCAAACCAAGCAAGGAATCCGGCCCTCCCCCATCGCGATGAGGCAATGGAGAAGAGCCGGATTCGTGGCAGGAACCTCTATGCCCAACTGATTAGGCAACGATCGCGGAGAGCTCCCTGGCGTCCTTGAAGGCCTTGCTGGAGACGGGCTGGCGCGCGCCGGGAATCACGGTGTCGACGGTGCCCTCCCACACGCGCACCCCCTCGGTGCTGGCGTCTTCGCCCTCCTCGAAGCGGTCGGTGGTCACGACGTAGTGGCACTCGAACTCGCTGCGATCGGGAAGCGGCTTCTTGCTGTAGTCGTAGCTTACGCTGTCGAGCATCCTGCGCATCGTCGCGGGGCGCTGCGAGGGGTCGGGGCACGCGACGACGCCGGTGCTGCTGCTGTAGAGCGACGTGGGCGACACGTAGATCGTGCGGATCGCGCGACGGCGCTTCTGCTCGCTGCGCACCACGAGCACGACGCAGGCCGCGATGACGACCCACCAGAACGCGTCGACGATGAGGTCGAGCGGGGCGTCGACCAGGTAGAGCCCGGAGACGTACCAGACGACCAGCAGTGCGATCGAGAGGGCCACGAGGACTGCCGTGATGATGGCGGTAGACTTGGTCATTTCAACTACACCTCCTTGTACGCGGGGACGCCGTAGGCGGAGCCCTGCGGCTCGTTGGACTCGTCGCGCTTGATGCCGCGGATCGAGTCGCCGTCGTCATGCAGGCCGTCGGTGAAGGAGCGACGACGACGCAGGACGATGCCGTAGGCGATGAGCGAGAGCAGGATGCCGAAGCCCATGGCCCAGTGGACCCAGCACTCGCCGTGGTCGTGGTCGGCCTTGCCGGCCAGCGGGTTGCCCTCGTCCTCGATGGTCTCGGCCTGGGGCTCGGCCATCGGGACCGCGTCGTCGACGATGGTCTCGGCAGGCGTGGCGTCAGCCGCAGGAGCCGCGGGCGCCGCGGCGGCCGTGGGCGCAGGCGCGGCAGTAGCACCGCCGTCGGTCGTCGGGCCGAGCGGGCCGGGCGTCGGGGTCGGGCCGGGCGTCGGGGCCGGGCCGGGCGCCGGGGCCGCGGTGACGGTCAGCGTGCCGAGGGTCGCCCCGTCGAGCTCGTAGTTGGACTCGGAGGCCGTGCCGTCCCACGTCAGCTCGTAGCCGTTCTCGCTGGAGCCGACCTCGGTCTGGGAGCCGGTCGCCTTGATGGTCGCGGTCTCGCCGTTGACGAGGCCGTCGATCCTGGCGGGCGCGGTGAGGGCGCTGCCGTCGTAGGTCTTCTCGGCGCCGTCGGTGGTGACGGCGTACTTGGCCCTGGCGATCTCGTAGGAGAGCGCCATCTCGCCGGCGTAGTTGCCCTTGCCGGTGGCCCTGACGGCCTTGGCGCCGGCGTTGGTGACGTCGGCCGGGTAGGCCAGCTCGAAGTCGGTGCCCTCGACGAGGGTGGCGCGGGTCTTCTTGTCGCGGATGGTGACGGGCTGCCTCTGCTCCTGGCCGTTGTAGGTGGTGTTCTCCGGGCCCTCGACGACGAAGCGCGCGGACTCGTCGGAGGGGTCGGGCTTCACGTCGGGCAGCTTGGCCGCGGTGACGGTCAGCGTGCCGAGGGTCGCCTCGCCGAGCTCGTAGTTGGACTCGGAGGCCGTGCCGTCCCACGTCAGCTCGTAGCCGTTCTCGCTGGAGCCGACCTCGGTCTGGGAGCCGGTCGCCTTGATGGTCGCGGTCTCGTGGTTCACGAGGCCGTCGATCCTGGCGGGCGCGGTGAGGGCGCTGCCGTCGTAGGTCTTCTCGGCGCCGTCGGTGGTGACGGTGTACTTGGCCCTGGCGATCTCGTAGGAGAGCGCCATCTCGCCGTCGTAGTTGCCCTTGCCGGTGGCCTTGACGGCCTTGGTGCCGGCGTTGGTGACGTCGGCCGGGTAGGCCAGCTCGAAGTCGGTGCCCTCGACGAGGGTGGCGCCGGTGGCCTTGTCGCGGATGGTGACGAGCTGCCTCTGCTCCTGGCCGTTGTAGGTGGTGTTCTCCGGGCCCTCGACCACGAAGCGCGCGGTCTCGTCGGAGGGGTCGGGCTTCACGTCGGGGAGCTTCGCCGCGGTGATCTTGAAGGTCGCGCCGGTGGCGGTCACGTCGTAGTTGGGGTTGTCGCCGAGCGTGACGCTGATGGCGTACTCGCCGACGTCCTCGCCCGCCTGGCGGCTGAGCGCGAAGTCGATCTCGGAG